>NZ_CP092644.1:4800000-7919716 GCF_025643355.1 Streptomyces sp. SCSIO ZS0520
GGCAGGGAAGGAGGTCCGGTGAGCGCAGGAGCCACCGCCGTCTGGGGCCGCGCCGAGCAGCAGGACTTCCGCAGCCGGGTGCGCGGATCCCTCCTCGGTCTCGCCCTCGGCGACGCCCTCGGCGCCCCCCTCGAAGGCCTCGGCCCCGAGCAGATCCGCGAGGAGTACGGGGCCGAGGGGCTGACCGGCCCCGCCCCCGCCTACGGCAGACGCGGGGCCGTCACGGCGGCCACCCAGCTCACCCTGTTCACCGTCGACGGGCTGATCCGCGCCCAGGTGCGCCGCGACACCGGCGCCTGGCATCCGCCGACCGACCTGCACCGCGCCTACCGCCGCTGGTCGGCCACCCAGCACGACTGGGGCCCCGACGAACGCCGCGGCGAGGACGGCTGGCTGGCCCGCGAGGAGTGGCTGTACGCCCGGCGCTCGCCCGCCCGCGCCTGCCTGATCGGACTCGGCGACGAGTCCATGGGCACCCTGGAGTCCCCGAAGAACCCGGGGGACGACTCGCCCGACGCGGCGGTGCGTTCGGCCCCCTTCGGCCTGCTCGTCGGCTGGGAGCCGCAGCTCGTCCTGCAACTCGCGGTCGAGTGCGCGGTGCAGACCCACGGGCATCCGACGGCGTACCTCTCGGCGGGGGCGCACGCGGTGATCGTGCACGCCCTGGCCCGCGGCGAGAGCCTGGACGCCGCCGTGCAGCGCGCCCTCGCCCTGCTCGCCGCCCGGCCCGGCCATCTGCCGGTCACCGACGCCCTCCAGCACGCGCTCGGCGCGGTACGGCAGGGCATGCCGACCGCGGCGCGGGTCGAGGAACTCGTCGGGGACGGCGCCGCCGACGGCATGCTGTCCGCCGCGGTCTACTGCGCCCTGGTCGGCGAGGACATCCGGCACGGGCTCTGCCTGGCGGTCAACCACGGCGGCGACTCCTCGGCGACCGGGGCGCTGACCGGGGCCCTGCTCGGCGCGCTGCACGGGGAGACGGCGCTGCCGCCGGCCTGGGTCGCGGGTCTGGAGGGCCGGGCCACCCTGCTCGAACTCGCCGACGACTACGCGATGGAGATGACCCAGGGGCCCGCCCTGCACGGCCCGGGGGTCTCCTCACCGTCCTGGCTCGCGCGGTATCCGCGGGGTTGAGGCGGGGCCGTCCCGGCCCTGACCGGTGGGAGTGCCGCCTGGCAGCACGGGAGTGCCGCCCGGCAGGAGGGGCGGGGCAGCGCCGAGCCCCCTCGGCCGGGACGGCGGACCAGTCGAGAGGGCTCTTCCTGCTGCGGTGCAGCGGTCTGTTCGCGGTGCAGCGGTCTGTCGCGCTGTGCGGTCTGTCGCGCTGTGCGGCCGGTTGGGCCGCGGGGGCTCAGCCGCGGTGGCCGAGGGCCCCGTGGCTCACTTCGGTCACGAAAGCGCTCCAGGAGCCGGGGGCGAAGCCGAGCGCCGGCCCCCCGGGCACTTTCGAGTCCCGTACCGCGACGGCATGTGCCACGGGGGACTTCACTTCGACGCAGGCGCCGTTTCCCGTGGAGTACGAGGACTTGGTCCAGCTGTGGGTGGCGCCTTGTTGGATTGCCATGTCTGCTCCGGTTCGGCCAGTCGGTGATGTGGTGTCACCGCGCAGAGTCGGCAGCAACGGTGTGACCGGCCAACTCCTCTGCGTGATGGCGTGATCGACGCTACTCGTCCGCCCTCGGGGACGCCGGAGCCGTTCACTCGACCGGATGGCATATTCCAGAGGTGACTTCCGCCCTGCCGGTATGGCGGTGTACCGTGCCGCGCCCCACCGTCAGGGCGCGTACTCCTTGGCGATGTCGGAGATGAACTGCCGCGACTGGTCGACGTTGAGCGCCTGGGCCCGCAGGTGCTCGTACATCACGCTGTACTTGTGGACGTCGTTCGCCTTCTCCAGGTAGAGGTCGCTGGTCACGCCCTCGATGTAGACGACGCTGGAGTCCGAGGCGTCGGGGAACTCCAGGATGGCGTACTGGCCGTTGAGCCCCGGGTGCGCGCCCAGGTGGAAGGGGATCACCTGCACGGTGACGTGCGGCAGCCGGGACTGCTCGACCAGGTGCTCCAACTGCTCGCGCATCACGGCCCGGTCGCCGACCACCCGGCGCAGCGCCGCCTCGTCGAGCACGGTCCACAGCCGCAGCGGGGCCTCCGGCGAGGTGATCCGCTCCTGGCGGCGCAGCCGCACCTGGACCCGCTTGTCGATGTCGGTGGGCGCGGTCTCCGGGAGCGCCCCGGCGATCAGCGCCTCGGCGTAGGGGCGGGTCTGAAGGAGGCCGGGGACGACCTGGGGGTCGTAGACGCGCAGCGACGCGGCGTCGGTCTCCAGGCCGATGTAGACGCTGTACGGGATGTCGCCGAAGGAGTGCCACCAGCCCTGCTGGCGCGAGTCCTTGGCCATCTGCATCAGCGAGTCGACGATCCGGACGTCCTCGACCTCGTACACCCCGCACAGATCGCGTACGTCGCGCTGGCTGATGCTGCGGCGGCCGTTCTCCAGCCGGCTGATCTTCGACTGCGAGACCAGCAGGCGCTCCGCGACTTCCTCGGCCGTCATGCCCTTGAGCTCGCGGAGCCTGCGCAGCTCCTGGCCCAACCGCCTACGCCTGACAGTGGGATTGACATTGGACGCCACGTACGCGCACCTCCGGCTGCGGCCTCAAGAACCCTCGTACTCGAGGACTTTGCGTATCTGCTGCTGAGCAGATTGCCACCAACCGGGCACACTGCGCTGGGAAATGGCCGGGTTGGCCTCTCCCTGCGTGATCCCACCGGCACTCTCCGGCGCCGCACCCGAGGGGGCGCGGGCGCCGGAGAGGGCCGTGTGCCGTACTGCGCGTGGAGCTGCGGACCGCACTGCGCGTGGAGCTGCGGACCGCGGCCTCAGCTCGCGGCGCGCGCCATCGGCCCGCGGCGCCCGGGCACCGCCACTGGCGCGGGTGCCCGGCGCGGCTGTGCCGCCACGCCGTTCTGGACGTCCATCACCGCGTGCGCGACGAGACCGCCCATCGGGTCGTGCCTGATCAGATCCCGCAGCCGGGAGCGCGAGGAGCGCCCCTCGTTCCCCGGGTAGAGGTGCTTGCCGAGTCCGACCGCGTGGGCCAGCGCGGCGAGCGCCGCGGTCCGTGGGTCCGGCGGTACACCGGTACGGATCGCTGAGTCCAGCCGGGCCCTGATCTCCCGGCTGATCGCCGTGTCCGTCGCCTGGTAGCGAGTCGTCGGCAGCACCCCGCACATCTGGCCGGCCACGGCATGGACCATGCCGCACCTCTCCAGATGCGAGAGATACGTCTGGCGCAGCCCGAGACGGGGCCCGCCTATCCAGTGGACCGCGCGTACCGGTGCGCCACGCCTTCGCAGCAGCTCCAGTGCGGAGTCCAGCGTCGGATCTCCTGTCGGCCGTGGCACGACCACGGCGATACGATCCCCATCAGGGGCTATCCGTCCGGCCAGCGCCAGCTCCACTAGCTGCGCTCCGGCCAGACCGAGGTCGAGCGACTGCGGCTGCGCTGTGGTACCCGTGGTCGGGTCCAGAGCGAGCAGCAGAAGCTCCTCCGGAATTGTTCTGCGGCTCCTGCCCATCCATGCCTCCCCGCGTGGATGAATGACAGGGTGACCCCTCTCACATTGGTCTGTCGAGAGCACCTGTCCGGTTGATCCTGGAACCGGAAGGTATGTCGTTCTCGTCTGTCGGAGAGTTGAACCCCGCACACGGGACACTGGTACACGGTTTGGACACCCAAGCGCACCGGCTGGGGCGCGGCGCATGAAGGAGGAATCGGTGGCGGGCGAGTCCCCCGACAGATCGAAGCGGCAGAATTCCTCGGGGAACCCGGCCGAGTCGGCCTCCGCGGTCCCGCGCCGACGTGACCCCCGCCTCGCCCTCGGCCGCGAGGAGGCCGCCGCCGGACGCCCGTCCGCCGCGGGGAGGAGCGCGGACGGCGCGGCCGGTACGGATGCTGCCGGTGCCGGTCCGTCCGCTGCGAGCGCCGCCGGGCCGGATGGGGGCCCGGAGCCGTCGTCGGCGACGGACCGTTCTTCCGGTGAGACGCCGGGCGGTGCGGAGTCGGTTGCCCTGGGCGCGGGTTCGGCTGGATCTGAGCGGTCGGGCGGGTCCGGGGAGGCCGGCGGCTCCGAGGTCGGTGGTCCCAGGGGCACCGGTGGCCCGGGGGAGCCCGATGGCTCCGGGGGCGCCGGAGCGGTGGCTGATTCCGAGGGCGGCGAGCCCGGCGCGAAGGGCGACGCCCGGCTCCGGAACGCCGTCGCGGCCTGGGTGTCCGGTGGTGGAGCGGAGGCCGCCGACGGGGCGGAAACCGCGGACGGTACGGAAGTTGTCGGCAAGGCGGACGAGGGTGACGTGGCAGAACGGGACGGGGTGTCCGAGGTGACCGGGGGGTCTGGCGGGGTGCGCGAGGGGTCCACCGTGTCGGGTGGGTCCGAGGCGGCCGGGGTGTCGGAGGCGTCCGGTGAGGGCGGGGCGGTGGAGCCCGGTCGGCGGGAGCCCGATCAGGCCACGGCCGTCTTCAAGCTGCCGAAGCGGCCTGTCGACCAGGCCACGACGACGTTGAAGCGCGCCGATCTGCCCGCGGGGGCGGGGTCTGCCGCTGAGGCGGATGCCTCCGCGGAGGCCGAGGCCTCGTCCGGGGTGGACGCCTCGTCCGGTGCCGACGCCTCGTCCGGGGCGGACGCGGCCTCTGCGGCGAAGCCGTCCGCCGGGGCGGAAGCGTCGGTGCCCGCGGCCCGTGGCGGCGAGGAGCAGGATGCCGCGGCCATATCCAGTGCGGGGGGCGAGGATGCCGCCGCCGCGTCCGCACAGGAGCCCGCTGAGGCGCCGGAGGCGGCTTCGGGCGCCGCGGGGCAGGAGCGTGCAGGGGAGGACGAGCAGGAGGCCGCCACGTCCGCGGAGGGCGCCGCATCCGCGGAGGGCGGCGCGTCCGCCGAGGCCGCCGCGCCCGCGGAGGAGCGGGGAGCCGCGAAGCCGGAGGCGGAGGACGAGCCCGCCGCGCCCGCCGAGCCCGTAGCCGAGACGGCGAAGGCGACCGGGGCTGCGAAGGCCGCCGGAACCGCGAAGGCGACCGGAGCTGCGAAGGCGGCCGGAACCGAGACGTCTGAGCCGAAGCAAGACGAAAAAACGGAACAGGCCGACCAGCCGCAACGGGCCGAACAGCCGCAAGAAGCCGACCAGTCGGACAAGTCGGACAAGGCGGAGCAGAAGAGGCAGGCAACGCAGGAAAAGAAGGCAACGCAGGAAAAGAAGACGAAGCCGGAGGAATCGGAGGAACCGGAGGAAAGGGAAGGTCGAAAGGCGGAGTCCGCCCCGGAAGCCCCCGAAGGCGCGAAGTCGACCGCCCCGGAAACCGCGAAGCCGACCGCCCCCGCCGACTCTGAGCGAACCGCCATGCTCCGCGTGCTCAAGGACCCGAAGCAGACCGAGGACCCGAAGCAGACCGAGGACCCGAAGCAGGCCGAGGGATCGAAGCAGGCCGAGGACCCGAAGGGAGCGAAGGCCCCCGAGCGGACCGGTGATTCCGCGCGGGCGAAGACCCCCGAGCCCCCCGCCGACCCCGAGCGCACCAGCAAGTTCGTCGCGCTCAAGGACGTCGACGCGCCCCGCCGCCCCGCCGCGGGTGCGGCGCTGCCGCCCACCGCTCCCCAGTCGGGGGCGGACCGGACGGGAGCCCAGCAGTCGGCGTCCCGCCCGGCCGACCCCGGGGCCCACCCCGACCCCGACGGTCTGGTGGGCCGTACCCGGCAGCAGCCGCTGCCGCCGAGGCCGCCGCTGGATCTGCTGGCCGAGCTGACGAACACCCCGCCGCCGCCCGAGACGCCGATGCGTACCGCGGTGCGCAGGGTGAAGATCTGGACGCCGCTGGTGCTCCTGCTGCTCGTCGCGTTCGCGGTCGCACAGTATCTGCGGCCGCTGCCCGAGCCGACGCTCGCGCTCACCGCCGAGGACACCTTCGCCTTCGGCGGGGAGAAGCCGGACCTGCCCTGGCCCAGCGAGGGCCAGGCCGCGATGGAGGTCGACGGGATCGGGGACTTCGGTGCCTCCGGCGCGCAGAAGCCGGTGCCGATCGCCAGTGTGGCCAAGGTGATGACCGCGTACGTCATCCTGCGCGACCACCCGGTCGAGAAGGGCACCGACGGCCCGCTGATCACCATGGACAAGCAGGCCGAGGACGACGCCGCGAAGTCCTCCGAGGGCGAGTCCACGGTGGACGTGCACGAGGGGCAGCGGATCACCGAGCGGGAGGCGATCCAGGCGATCATGATCGCTTCCGCGAACAACATCGCCCGGCAGCTGGCCCGCTGGGACTCCGGCGGCTCGGAGAAGGCCTTCGTCAAGAAGATGAACGCCGCCGCCGAGGACCTCGGCATGAGGAACACCACCTACACCGACCCCTCGGGCCTGACCGCGAGCACCGTGAGCACGGCCCAGGACCAGGTGAAGCTGGGCAGGAAGGCGATGGAGAACCCGCTCTTCCGCGAGGTCGTCAGCATGTCCTCGTACAAGGACGTGAACGGCAAGAAGCAGGACAACTGGAACCGGCTGGTGCCGGTGAACGGCGTCATGGGCATCAAGACCGGGACGACCACCAAGGCGGGCGGCAATCTGCTCTTCGCCGCCACGAAGGAGGTCGGCGGCACCCGCCAGACCGTCATCGGGGCGGTGCTCGCGCAGCCCGCGGACAGCAGCGACAACTCGATCCTCACCGGTGCCCTCAAGGCGGGCGACGCGCTCATGCAGGCCGCCCGCGGGGTCCTGGAGGCGAAGACGGTGGTCCGCAAGGGCGATGTCGTCGGCGCGGTGGACGACGGACTCGGCGGGACCACCCCGGTCGTCGCCACCCGCGACGTCAGCGCGGTGGGCTGGCCGGGACTGACGGTCGAGCTGAAGATCGCCGACGACGGCAAGACGGTGCCGCACACCGCGGACAAGGGCACCGAGGTCGGCGTGCTGCGGGTCGGGGACGGCACCGCGGGCGCCGTGGAGGTGCCGGTCGCCCTCCAGGAGGACCTCGCCGAACCCGGCTTCGGCGCGAAGCTGACCAGAATCAGCTGAGGGCCGCCGTCGAGCGGGGGCCGCAGGCCCCGCCCCCGGACGAGGGCGGGGCAGGCCCTCACCCGATCGGGCGACACCGCCCCCGTACCGTCCCACCAGGTGCGGGGGCCCGGCCCGGGAGCCCGCCGGGCCTGCGGACCGCCCCCGAGGGCAGGCCGACCGCCCGGTTCCGCCGGGGCGGCCCGTGCTAGCGTCGCGAGACCGGGGGCAGCAGACCGGGGTGCTCCCGGGCGCGGTGTGGTGGGGCGACCACATCGAGGGCCCAGGCGGCCCCGCCGAGACTGATTACGGGGAGTTCCTCCAGTGGCCACTGCGGAGCCGACGCGGGCCGACGGCGCCGATCCGGACAAGGAACCGGATGCCGGCGCGCGAATAGTGCTACCCGCCCAGCGGGACAGCGAGAAGGACGGCCGGTCCCGCAGCAGACCGGTCTGGCTGGAGTGGCTGTGCGCCCGGCCGATCCTGTACGTCACCCTGGTCGCCGGTGTGCTGCACCTCGTGTGGTTCTTCGTCTTCGCCAACAGCGGCGGCGACCTCGCCGCCCAGGACGCCTGGGCCGAGTTCGTGGGCCGCCACCCGGACTCCGCGTACAACCTCGCCTGGTACGGCGGGATGCACCCGGTCTCGTACAGCGTGGTCTCGCCGTATCTGATGTCGGTGTTCGGCGTGCGCACCACGATGATGGTCGCGGGCACCCTCTCGGCGACCCTCCTCACCCTCGTCCTGGTGCGCAGCCGGGTGGTCTCCCGGGTGCTGCCGCCCGCCTTCCTCGGCGTCTTCGGACTGGTCTGCAACGCCATCTCGGGCCGGGTGACCTACGGACTCGGCACCCTGTTCGCCCTCGCCGCCGTCGCGGTGGTCTTCTGCTGGCCGCACCGCTGGCGCCGCCGCCGCTGGGCCAAGGCGCTGCTCGCCGCCCCGCTCGCGGGCATCGCCACCGCGGCCTCGCCGGTCGCGGGGCTCTTCGTGGGCCTGGTCGCGGTCGCCCTGTTCCTGCAGAAGCGGCGGCCGGGCGCCTGGGCGCTGGGGATCGCGCCCACCGTCGTGGTGGGCCTGTCCGCCTGGCTGTTCCCCTTCTCGGGCACCCAGCCGATGGACGTGATCGCCGCGGGGCCGCCGCTGCTGTGCTCGCTGATCGTGGCGTGGGGCGTGCCCAAGGACTGGAAGACGGTACGGGTCACGGCCTGGGTCTACGCCCTCGCGGTGCTGCTGACCTGGGTGATCAGCTCGCAGATCGGCTCCAATGTGACCCGGCTCGGGATGGTCTTCGGCGGGGCGGTGCTGCTGGCCGCGCTGCCGTTCATCGAGCCCCGTACCCGCCGCTGGTACATCGTCGGCTTCGGCGTCTTCGGCTTCGTGGTCTGGATCGCCATCAAGACGATCATCGACATCATCCACACCACGCCCGCCGCCTCCTGGGCCCGCGAGCTGGCCCCGCTCGTGCACCACCTGGAGGAGGAGGGCGCCGACAAGGGCCGCGTCGAGGTGGTGCCGACCCGCAGCCACCGCGAGGCCTCCGCGCTCGCGCCGTATGTGAACCTCGCCCGCGGCTGGAACCGCCAGGCGGACATGGAGCGCAACCCGCTCTTCTACGACGACACCCTCAACTCGGCCAACTACCACGAGTGGCTCCAGCGCTGGGCCGTGCACTTCATCGTGCTGCCCAAGGACTCCCTGGACGGCACCAGCGGCCCGCGCGAACGCGAGCTGATCCTGCGCGGCCAGCCCTATCTGAAGCTGCTGTGGGGCGACAAGAACTGGCAGCTGTACGAGGTCACCGACCCGGCGCCGCTCGCCGAGCCCCCGGCCAGCGTCACCCGCGCCGACCAGGGCGAGCTGACCGTCGAGGTCGAGCGGGCGGGCCGGGTGCTGATCCGCATCCCGTACTCGCCCTGGCTGGGGCTGGTCAACGAGAACGGCAAGAGCCTCAAGGCGCCGCAGGAGACCCCGGCCTCCAAGAACCGCGCGGACGGCGAGCCCAAGGAGTACCGGAACACCAACGGCTGCCTGATGGAGGCCGAGGAGGACGCGGCCGGCGACAAGTGGACCGAACTCCTCGCCCCCGGCCCCGGCGTCTACCGCCTCGCCGCCCCGTACCAGTTGCCGCGCGGGACGCCCTGCCCGGAGGAACTGCGCTGAGCCTCGGAGGAACTGCGCTGAGCCCCCGGACCGGGAAGCCGCCCCGGCCGGGAGCGGCCCGCGCCCGGCGGGCGGCTCCCGCTGAGCCCCGGAGCCTCAGGCGCCGGGCAGCACCTTCTCCACCGCCGAGCGGATCTCGGCGGACTCCGGTTCGGTCTGCGGGGCGAAGCGGGCGCTGACCGTGCCGTCGGGGGCGATCAGGAACTTCTCGAAGTTCCAGCGGATGTCGCCGCGGTGGCCGTCGGCGTCGGCGGTGTCCACCAGGCGCGTGTAGAGCGGGTGCCGCCCCTCGCCGTTGACCTCGATCTTCTCGGTCAGCGGGAAGGTGACCCCGTAGGTCGCGGAGCAGAATTCGGCGATCTCCTCGGCGCTGCCCGGCTCCTGTCCCATGAACTGGTTGCAGGGCACCCCGAGCACGGTGAACCCGTGGGGGGCGTAGCGCTCGTGGAGCCGCTCCAGGCCCTCGTACTGGGGGGTGAGTCCGCAGCGGGAGGCCACGTTCACGATCAGTACGGCCCGGCCCCGGTACTGCCCGAGGTCGGCGGCGCCCCCGCGCAGCGCGCCGATCTCCACGTCGTGGACGCCCGGTCGGGCGGTGCCCGTCTCGTCCGCGGTGTGCGCGTCCCGGGCCTCGTTCGCATCGTTGGCTGACATGCCCCGGATGCTACTGGCCGAGGAAGGAGCGCGGCGGGGCAGGTTCCCCGGCGCCGGGCGTCCCGCCGGTGCCGGGTGCCCGGTAGCCGGAGTCCGCCTCCTCGTCCTCGTCGAGGGCCCCGCTGCCGTACAGGCCCTCCACCCAGTTGGCCTGGTAGACGGTGTCGAGGTAGCGCTCGCCGAGGTCGGGGGCGATGGCCACCGCGGTGAGGTCCTCGGCCCGGTGCCGCTCCAGCCAGTCCATGGCGCCGCTGACCACGGTGCCGGTGGAGCCGCCGAAGAGGAAGCCGCGCCGGGCCAGGCGGTGGCAGGTGCGGATGGTCTCCGCCTCCTCGACGCGTACGGCCTCGTCGACCAGGGACTCGTCGAGCAGCGGCGGGCGCACGCTCATCCCGAGGCCCGGGATCATCCGGCGCCCGGGCGGCCCCCCGAAGCTGACCGAGCCGACGCTGTCCACCGCCACGATCCGCACCGGCCGCTCCGCCTCGCGGAACCAGCGGGCGCAGCCCATCAGGGTGCCGGTGGTGCCCGCGCCGACGAAGAGCACGTCGAGGTCGGGGAACTCGTGCGCGATGGCCGGTGCCGTACGGGCGTAGTGGGCCTGCCAGTTGGCCGGGTTGGTGTACTGGCTGAGCCAGACGCAGCGCTCGTCGGAGGCGCAGAGGTCGCGGATGAAGTCGAGGCGCGCCCCGAGGTAGCCGCTGCCCGACTCGCCGCCGGAGACCAGGTGCACCTGGCTGCCGAGGGCCTTCATCAGCAGCCGGGTGGTCAGGTTGCAGCGGGGGTCCGTCACGCACAGGAAGCGGTAGCCCTTGCTGGCGGCGATCATGCTCAGCGCGACGCCGAGGTTGCCCGAGGAGGACTCGACCAGGATCGACTCCGGTGTCAGCACTCCGTCCCGTTCGGCGGCCTCCACCATCGCGTTCGCGGCCTTCAGCTTGATCGAGCCGGAGAAGTTGAAGCCCTCGCACTTCAGGAACAGCGGATGGGCGCACAGGGACCGCAGATCGACGTAGAGGTCTTCCTCGTTGAAGGCTTGGGGAACGGAAATGACAGGCACGATGGTCTCCTCCAGGGGCAGAGCGCCTTCGGTTCGTCCGTCCGGCGCCGGCGGACGGAGGTCCGGCCGGTCCCGGCGGTACGGGCGGGATGGGCTACGGGTGGTGGTCGGGCACGGCCTGCCTCCTCTCGCTTCCCGGCTTCCGGTCGGTCCCCCGAGTCCTCAGCCGTGTCTGCGCAGTTCGTGGAAGAAGCTGTCGATGACCTGGAGCTCCCCGGAGCGGGCCACCTGCTCGTAGACGTACTTGCCGACCGCGAGGTCGAGCACCCCGAGCCCGAACGGCGAGAACACCGCGGGCCGGTCCGCGGGCACCCGCACCCGCCCGGCGATGACGTCGTCGAGGGTGCCGGTGAGGAAGTCCCGGTTGCCGGTGCGCTCCTCGGTCAGCTGGGTCGAGGTGGCGGCCCGCTGGCAGTGCTCGATGTCGTCGACGATGTTGGTCGAGGCGAGCAGCACCTCGGGGGCCAGATCCCGCAGCGAGACGTGCAGGACCACCGGGTGGTGCGCGAACCAGCCGGGCTCGGTGACATGCGGCTCGGCGGCGACCGTGGCGAAGACCACCAGGTCGCTGCAGCGGATCAGCTCCTCGGCGCTCTCGTGCACGGTGACCCGGCCGGTGGCACCGGACTGCTCCAGGTACGTGCGGAATCCGGCGGCGCTGCCCGCGGACAGGTCGTGGACGCCGAGTTCCTCGAAGGACCAGCCGGTGCCGGCCAGGAAGGTGTGGATGTAGCGGGCGATCAGGCCCGCCCCCACGAAGCCGATCCGCACCGGCCGGGGCCGCCCGCGGCTGAGCCGGTCGGCCGCGGACGCCGCCGAGGCGGCGGTCCTGGTCGCGCTGATGATGGAGCTCTCCAGGCAGGCGAAGGGGTAGCCGGTGGCCTGGTCGTTGAGGATCAGCACGGCCGAGGCGCGCGGGATCCCGGCGCGTACGTTCCCCGGGAAGCTGGAGATCCACTTCACCCCGTCCACCTCGCCGCCGATCGAGGCGGGCAGCGCGATGATCCGCGAGGAGCGGCGGTCGGGGAACCGCAGGAAGGAGGACGGCGGGTTCACCGAGGCTCCGGCGGCGTGCAGCCGGTAGGTCTCCTCGACCACGGCCACGATCTCCGCCTCGCGGCCCCGCAGCGCCTCGTGGACCTGGGCGCCGGGGATGACGGCGAAGCTGGGGACGTCGGGCAGCTCCTCGGCCGCGGCGGGCGCGGTGACGGGGGCGCCGGTGCGGGCAGTGGTGCGGGCAGTGGTCATGGGAACCTCACCTCGGCTGTGGGCGCGCAGTCGGCCAGACGCACCGGGTCGCCCATGGCCACGACCACGTCCCGCGGTCCTTCGTAGGGCTCCCGGCTGTGCGCGGCGCGGATGTTGTCGACGAGCAGCAGGTCGCCGCGCTGCCAGGGGCGGCGCAGGGTGTGCGCGGCGTAGACCTGGTTGAGCGTGTCCACGGTGTCCTCGTCGATCGGATCGCCGTTTCCGTGGCGGGTGTTGAAGGGCAGCCCCTCGGGGCCGTACTCCTCGATCAGGTACTCGCGCACCTCGGGGGCCATCGTCCACTCGTTGAGGAAGGCGATCTGGTTGAACCAGCAGGCCCGGCCGCTGACCGGATGGTGCACGACGGCGCTGCGGTGCTGGCGGGTGCGGAGCGAGCCGTCCGGCTGCCAGGCGCAGTCGACGGCCTGGGCGCGGCAGTAGCGCTCGATGGCCGCGGGGTCCTCGGTGCCGAAGGCCTCGGTCAGGGAGGCGCCGATCTCGTTGTTGTAGCTGCGGGTGAGCAGCCAGCCCTCGCGCGCGAAGCGCTCGGTCAGCGCGGCGGGCAGCGCGTCGAGCACCCCGGCCGCGTCGGCCACCCCGGTCGCGCCGCCCGTCTCGGGGGCGCTGAGGCAGGCGAAGAGCAGCAGCCCGGGGAACTCCAGGGTGTAGCTCAGCTCGTGGTGCATGCACATCGGCTGGTTCGGCGGCCACTTCGCGGAGGAGTAGACGCCCTCGCGGTACCTCTGCCGGGGGGCGAAGGCCTCCCGCTCGGCCACCGGGGCGGCGTCCAGGGCGCCGAGGACCGCGGCGGCCTCCTCGGGCCCGCCGAGGGCGAGTCCGCGCACCGTGACGGCGCCGTGCGCGACGACCGCGGCCAGCAGCTCGTCCCGCTGCCCGGCCACCCAACGCGCCGCGTCCGCACCGGAGTCGGCGTACACCAGGGGTGGTTCGCCGGGGTGCTCCCGTTCGAGGAGCGCGGCGGGGAGTGAGGACGACATCATGTGCTCCTTTCCGTCCCGGGGGTTCCGGTTCCGGGGGCCGGTTGATCCGGCTGCGGCTGCGGTTGCGACTGCTGATCCGGCTGTGGCTGTGGCTGCGGCTGCGGCTGTGGCGGGGATGGCGGTGGCCGTGGTTCTCGCCGCCGGCCGCGTGCGTCGACGAGTGCGGCCAGGTCGGCGAGGACCGGGTACTCGGTGAGGTCCCGCAGCGAGACCTCCCGGTCGAGGGAGATCGCCAGCCGTACGCCGGTGAGCGAGGTGCCGCCGAGCCCGAAGAAGTCGTCCCGCCGTCCGATCCGCGCCCGCGGGATGCCGAGCACCTCGGCCCAGGCGGCGGCCAGCCGCTCCTCGGTAGGGGAGCCGGTGGCAACCGGGCCGGAACCCGGACCCGGACCCTTACCCGGACCGGCTTCGGATTCGGGCTCGGATTCGGCCTCGGATTCGGATGCGGGTACGGGGTCGAGGCGCTCGGCGCGGGCCGTGAGTGCCGTGCGGTCGGTCTTGCCGTTGGCGGTCAGCGGCAGGGCGTCCAGCCAGGGGAAGGCGGCGGGCACCAGGTATGCGGGCAGCGTCTCGGCGAGGCGGGCCCGCAGTGCCTCCGGGGCGAGCGGGTGCGGCCCGGCGCAGAAGGCGATCAGGCGCTGCCCCTGCCCGGCCGGGGGCGAGACCACCACCGCGGTGTCCCGGACCCCCGGCGTCCGCAGCAGCGCGCTCTCGATCTCGCCGATCTCGATCCGGAAGCCCCGGATCTTGACCTGGCTGTCCCGGCGGCCGAGGAACTCCAGCGTGCCGCCCGGCCGCCAGCGCCCGAAGTCGCCGCCCTGGTACAGCCGTTCGCCCGCGCGGTACGGGTCGCCGGTGTACGCCGCCGCGGTGCGCTCCGGGTCGCCCACGTACCCGCGGCCCACGCAGACCCCGGAGAACACCAGGGCACCGGGGGCGCCGAGCGGCACGGGGGCCAGCTGCTCGTCGACGACATAGACCCGGGCATTGCGCACCGGCCGCCCGATGGGCACGCGCTCGCCCTCCGGCACCCGGTCCATGATCTCGTGGTTGGTGTCGTCGGAGGTCTCGGTCAGCCCGTAGGCGTTGACCAGCCGGACCCCGGGCCGGGCGGCGAACCACCGCTCGACGAGTTCCTTCCGCAGCGCCTCGCCGGTCACCGACACACAGCGCAGATCGGGGAGTCGGCGCGGATTCCGCTCCAGGGCGGACAGCACGACCTCCAGATAGGAGGGCACCACCTGGAGCACGTTGACCCGTCCCCGGACGAGCGTGTCGAGGAACTCCTCCACGTCCAGGACCGCTTGCTGCGGTACGAGCAGCGTCCGGCCACCCGCCAGCGGCCCGGCGAGCAGCTGCCACAGCGAGATGTCGAAGCACTGCGGCGCGGTCTGCGCGACGACATCGCCCTCGCCGATCCCCAAGTCCCCTGTCTTGGCGAGGAGATGGTTGAGCATGCCCGCGTGCTCGCACATGGCGCCCTTGGGCTCGCCGGTCGAACCGGAGGTGAAGTAGAGGTAGGCGAGATCGTCCGGGGCCACCCGGATGCCGGGGTCGCTGTCCTTGTGGCTGTCCTCGTCCGCCTCCCCGAGGGACAGCACCCGGAGCCCGGGCACCGTCTCCCGGGCGCGCGCCAGGGCGGCGGTGGCGCCGGGTCCGCTCAGCACGAGACGGCAGGAGGCGCGGCCGAGCATGGTGGCCACGCGCTCGGCCGGGAAGTGCGGCTCGACGGGCAGATAGGCACCACCGGCCTTGAACACCGCGAGGACCGCGGCCATCCAGTCCGGTGTGCGCTCGGCGACCACCGCGACGACCTCCTGCCGCCGCAGGCCCGCGTCGAGCAGCGCGTGCGCCAGCCGGTTGGCCCGCCGGTTCAGCTCCCGGTACGTCAACTCCCGGGCGCCGCACACCGCGACGACGTCCTCCGGGCGCTCCCGTACCCGCTCCTCGAACAGCTCGTGGAACCGCTGGTCCGGCAACTCCCGCTCCGGCCCGGCGAGTCCGTACAGCTGGAATTCCAACTCCTCGGCGGACAGCAGGCTTTGGCGCTCGTGTGCCGCCTCCGGATCGGCGGTGAGGAGGGCGAGCGCGGTGCGGTGGTACCCGGCGATCCGTGTGGCGGCTTCCTCGTCCAGTACGTCGGTCCGGTAGCGCAGGCGCAAGGTCCAGGCGGGGGCGCCGAGTTGGGGCGGGTGGGGTTGGTGGGGCGGCCGGAGGAGAGTGAGGGAGAGGACGGTGGTCGGGGCGAGAGGGGGCTCGCGGTCCTCGGTCGCCGGGCTGTCGCCTGCGGGGCTGTTGCCTGCCGGGTTGTTGCTTGCGGGGCTGCTGTCCGCCGGGAAGATGCCCGCCGGGTCGAGGACGGTCTCCGGGGTGGGCGCCAACTGGTCGTACTCACCCTCCTGTTGGGGGTCTTGCTCCTGTTGGCGGTCTTGCCCCTGGTCGTCCCGGTCCCGATGGCGGTGATCCGAGGCGGCCGTGGCCCCTCCCGCCTCCATGACCCGTGCCGCCTCCCGGATCAGCGACCGCCAGGAGCCGTCCGCCACGGTCAGGTGAAGGGGTACCGGCGGGCCTCCCGGGTGGTCGACGCAGCAGGTCGTCACCTCGCGTTCGCCGGTGAGCGCGGCGAGCACCTTGGCATGGGCGGCGAGCAGCACCGCACCGGGGGTCGTCCCCTCCGTCTCGGCCAACTCCCGTACGGAAGTGATGAGTTCGCCGGGCAGTGGTGCGTCCAGGTGCGCGGTCCCGGGGGCGGGGGCGCGGGTCCAGCGGGGAATGGTGGCCGTCATGGCTGCTGCCTCCGCTCGCCGTCGGCGTCCTGCGGGAAGGGCCGGGCCGGGTTGCCGCCCCACAGGGCGTGCCGCGGTACCGACTCGCCCTTCATCAGGAAGGAGTCGGGTGCCAGTTCCGCGCCGTCACCGAGCGCGATGCCGTAGTGCGCGAAGGCGCCGACCCCGAGGGTGCAGCCGGAACCGATCGCCACGCGGTCGGACTTGAAGGTGCCGTCCTCCTGCGAGTGGCACTGGACGACGCTTCCGGCGTTGAGCGTGCACCCGTCGCCGATGCCGACCATCGTCCGCTCGGTCAGCGAGCAGCCGTCGTCGAAGACCCGCCGCCCGATCCGGACCCCGAGCATGCGCCACACGAGGTTCTTGTACGGGGTGCCGTTGAAGAGCCGCAGATAGGTCTCCGAGGGCACCTTCCAGTAGCGCTCGCGGCGCCAGAAGCGGATGTCGTAGATCGAGCAGAACAGCGGGCGCAGCGCGTGCCGCGCGGTCACGATCCGCTCGACGAGGACGTAGTACACGGCGGTGAAGAGCACCACCAGGACGTTGCCCAGCGCGATCGCGAGTGCGCCGAAGGCGGTGTACAGCTCCGCGGCGCCCGAGACGAGCAGCGTGATCCCGAAGAAGTGCAGCCACCGCACCAGCAGGTACAGCGCCATGGTGGCCGCGTTGTGCCGGTTCTTGGCGGGCAGCAGGCGGTCCAGCTCCTCGCCGCTCTTCAGCCGGTCGAAGCTGCTGTCCCGCTGGACGGACCGCGGTATCTCGAAGGCGGGCGAGCCGAGCAGCCCGACCCCCTCCCGTACGGGCCCGTCCACCGGGACCATGACCTTCGTCGCCAGCAGGCAGTTCTCGCCGGTCCTGCCCCGCGTCGGGTAGGTGATCCGGTTGCCGAGGAAGTTGCGGGGCCCGATGGCCACCGGCGCCACCCGGAAGGAGCTGCTGGAGAAGTCGGCGTTGGCGATCGAGAGCCCGTCGGCCACCATCGTGCCGGTCCCCACGGTGCTCAGATACGGCGTCTCGTGGCGGACGTCGGTGCCGAAGTTGGAGCCGGTCTGCTGGACGCGGGAGAGGTCGTATCCGAGGTAGCGCAGATAGTGCACGATGCCGGAGCTGTCGCCGAACAGCCGGGTCAGAAAGCGCCGGTTGGTGGCGAGCATGACCAGGCGGTGCGCCGCGTAGTGGTAGCCGTAGAGCGGATAGACCCGGCCGGGGCGGACCGTGCGGCCGAGCAGCCGGGGGAGCGTGGCCACCAGGAGCACGCCGAGCAGGGTGGTGCCGAAGAAGAGCAGCAGGGAGGCGGCGAGCGCCTCGCCGTAGAAGACCCAGCCGGTGAGCGCGGTCGCCCCCGGTTCGAGGGCCGCGTCCAGCTGCGGGACCTGGGCGAGCAGGATGCCCGCGCCGCCGACCGCGAGGGGGACGTACACCAGCAGGGCGGCGAGCAGTTGCAGCAGGCTGTGCAGCGCCCTGCGCCGGGTGCCGCACTCCGCCGGGCCCAGCGGCAGGAAGTCGGCCTCGCCGCGCTGGGCCGGGGAGCCGTGCCAGTGCTCGCCGTCGGGGACCGCCTGCCCGCGGTGCAGCGAGGAGGCGTGGCCGAGCTGGGCGCGGTCGCCCATCGCGGTCCCGATGTCGAGGACGGTCGCCTCGCTGACCACCGCGTCCCGGCCGAGGACGACGGCACCGGTCTGGATCACACCGTCCTGGGCCCGGTAGCAGCTGAGGAAGGAGTCCTTGCGGATGACCGTGCCGGCGCCCACGGTGAGCAGATCGGTGCAGACCGGCAGGTTCCGGGTGAAGACGCTGACGCCCTTGCCGACGCGGGCACCGAGCGCCCGGAGGTAGAGCACATAGAGCGGTGAACCCACGAAGAGCACCAGCGGGTTGGATCTCACCAGGGTCTTCACGGTCCAGAAGCGCACATAGTCCAGGCTCCAGACCCGGATCTCCCGCGGCTTCCACCGCCCCACCAGCAGCCACTTCACGGCGATCGGCAGCCCGCACAGGGCGAGGAAGGCCCCGGTGCCGACGACCACCGCCCGCAGATAGGCCTCGACGGCCCCGGCTCCCGCCGAGATCCACTCGTACCCCTGGACGGCCACGATTGCGACCACACAGGAGTAGCCGAGAAAGGCGAGGAGTTGAAGGGCACCGCAGAAGAGGTAGTGGGGGGTGCCGGTGAGGGGTGTGCGGGGCGGGGGGTCGGGTTTCGCCGGGGGTGCTGAGGTGTCGGCGGCGGTTGCTGTCGTCGCCGTTGTTGCTCTTGCGGGTGCTGCTGTGGGGGTGTTGTTCGCGGGAGGCTCGGTGGTCTTTGTCGTCTTGGTCGGCTCGATGGGCTCGGTGATCCGGGTGGTCGCGGTGGTCTCGGCGATTCCACTGGCTTCCGTGAGCTCGGTGGTCGCACTGCTCCTGGCGGTCTGCGGCGCGGGGGCGGGTGCGGGAGCGGCGAGAGCGTCGGCGAGTGCGCCGACCGTGGGGTACTCGTAGACGTCCCGCATAGACACCTGCGGCAGGTCGCCCCGCTTCCGGACCCGTGCGCAGAAGTGCGCCATCACCAGGGAGTCCGCACCCAGTTCCTCGAAGAAGTTGCTGTCCCCCGCGACTTCGTCCACGTGCAGCACCTCGGCGAGCACTGCGGCGAACTCCGTCTCCGCCGTGGGGTGCTGGGCGCCGTCGTCCGTCGGGTGCGGGAGGCCGCCGTCCGTCCGCGCGTACCGGGTTTCGTCCTCGGCTCCTACGTCCGGGGCTTCGTCTCGTACGCCCGCGGCCTCGTCCTCAGCTCGTACGTACTGCCCGTCGCCCTCCGCTTGTATTTGCTGTTGCTGTTGCTGTTGCTGTTGCGGCTGGCGCTGCTGTGTCTGCTGCTGACGCGTCTGCCGGATCTGCTCTGTCCGCTGTCTCGGCTGGGCGTCTTCGACCGATGCCTGCGAAGTGGTGGGGCCGCTGCCGGCCGAGGAGGGTTCCTCCCGGTCGGCGGGCAGCACTTCGACTGGCTTTCCCCTCATGTGCGCTCCCTGAACAGTTCCGGCGCTTCGTGCCGGGTGCGAGGCGTTGGCCGGGCCTCTGCGCTCCTCCGGTACCGACCCGTGCGGGCGACTCGTGAGGTGGACGGTGCGCCGGGCGCGGGGGCGGCTCGGCCCGAAGGAAGGCCGATGCCGTCCCTCGCACGCTCGGATCTCGCCGCGGTCGGACGTCATGACCTTGATTCGATACTGCAGCAGGTCCGGATTGACCGCTTTGCGAACTATCTCTAGTTTTGAAAAGCCATCTCGAACTGTGGACAGCACCCGCTCGACCAGCAACGGGACAACCCCCGGGCATATGCGAAAAGCCCGTCGAACTGCTCCGGGGGCCGCCACTCCCACTCCGGCGAGGCTGCCATCCCCACTCCGGCGAGGCCGCCACCCCACTCCGGGGAGGCCGCCGCCCTCGCCTCGGGGCGGCCGCCGACCCCCGCCCCCGCGGGCGGCCCCGCCAAGCCGCCCATCCCGCCACGCCCTGATCACCACCCGCTACACTGTCCGCGGTGGCGCAGACCTCACCGTCCGCGAGCACCGCAAGACTGCCGGGAACTGACCGTCGATCCGCCCACCTCCGGGCGACCTCGGAGACCTTCCCGACAGACCCCGCCTTCGTAGCTCAGGGGATAGAGCACCGCTCTCCTAAAGCGGGTGTCGCAGGTTCGAATCCTGCCGGGGGCACTGTGTGAAGGCCCCGAACCGCTCGTGGTTCGGGGCCTTTGAGTTCTCGCCTGTTCAGTCGCAGGGTGCCTCTACGTCCAGGCCTTTCAGGTAGCGGTCCCATTCCTGGGTGGGAAGGGGTTGGCTCACCAGGTCGCACAGCAGGTCGTGCCACGCCTCCACGCCGACCGTATGACTGACGACTTTGAGGTCGGGGCCGAGGGTGAGGATGTCGTTGGCGGGGCCGGGGACGATCTGCATGTCGGCATCGGACTTCGCGGAGGAGGCCGGGGGGTCTGCTGCCCAGACGTCGAGCTGATCTCCGCTGTCGGCGTCCAGGATGCGCATACCGTGGGTGCTCTTACTGCCGATGCCCTGGAACAGCAGCTTGCCGTCCCGGCTGAACGCCACGTCATGCATTTCTCTCGGTAGGTATCCGGTGGCGCGCAGATGCCCACCGGAGTCGAGACGTACGACGTACACATGGCTCTCTACATCCGAGAAGGCGGCCTGCGCCCCCGCGTGGTCGACGCCCATGCTGTCCGGCTCGGCCTCGGGGGGCAAAGTGGTGTGAGCGATGTGCTCGAACTCGTGGTCGTCGTCCCAGCGCCAGGTGTCGACGTCGTTGCTGCCCTGTCCGAGGACGACCAGAGTCCTGCTGTCCCCGCTCAGGGCGAGGGCGAGTAAGCCGGACTCCGGTTTGGGCATCACCGTCCTGCGGGTGCAGGTCTGCCTGTCGAGTACTTCTACGTCGCCGTTCCAAATGCCGACGACATACCGGTCACCTGGGAGGAAGAAGACGGCAGGGCGGACCCGCCCGTAGTAGCCGCTTTCGACAGTGAAACCGCAGTCCGTCCGCTCACCTGCGCGGAGGTCCCAAATGTCGAACCGCCCCTTGTTTTCGCCCTTGCGGAATTCAATACTTTGCATGCCGACGTACCGCTTGTCCCCGCTGAGGGCGTAAGCGGTGTCCTCCAGGTTCACGGACAGGTTGGCGTACGGGATCCCGCCGAGCCGACGATCGGTGCGCGGATCCCAGAACTCGGTGTGCCCCTCAGTCCGGCGCACCGCCATCCGCCCATCGGGAGTCAGATCCCCGTAGCTGAACTCCCCTTGACCGAGGGCAACTTGCTCCCCCCGCCGGGCTCCGGTCGTGAAGAGGTTGAATTCGCCGCCGTATGAGGCGACGGCCACGTGGGCACCGTCGGCCGACGAGGCGAGCGTGCTGGCCGGACGGACCAAGCGGCCCAGCACTGTGCCGGTTCGCAGTGTGCTGTCGTATAGCCGGACCGTGCCGTCCTGCCCGCCCACTACGAGGGTGCCTTTGGCATCGGCGATTGTCATGTTTTCGTACGCACCCAAGGACCGTTTGGCGATACGGCGGTGCTGTTTCAGGTCCCACACCTCGGCATGCTTCGGCGTTCGGGTCAGGGCTTTGCGCGCTCCGTCAAATAGCAGGATCTCGCTGTGCTTCAACGCTTCCGCAGGGGCACCGGTCATGCCCGGCAGGGAGTGGGCCGCCTCCCAGCGCGCCGACTTCGGCAGGAACTCGCGGACCTCCTGGCGCCCGCTGTCGACCAGCGTCATCCGGGAGCCGTCCGCGGAGAAGCCGAGCCCGACACGGGTGTCACTCACCCGTAGCCGTGTGATCTCACGCCCGTTGGACGCATTCCACACGACCACGAACGCGTCACCCTCGGGCGTATAGTGCGAGGCCGCCACCCACCGGGCGTCGGACGAAAGGACAACGGTCCCGAGCCCGTGCCCGGCTCTGGGTAGGCCCTTTGTGTGCCCCGTGGCCATCGTGCGCAGGAGCTTGCCGGTCCGGGTGTCCCACAGCTTGACCTGGTTGAGGTATACCTCCGTGGCCAGGATGCGGCCGTCACGACTCAGCTCTCGGGGCGCGCCTTCGGCGCGGAGCACGCGCGACTGCCGGGCGGAGCGTACGTCGTAGAGGCGTACGCCCGGCGCGCGGTCGAAGTCTGAGTGGTACGCGGCGGTCGTACCGTCCGCGCTGAGGACCACGTCTGTGAAGGCCGGTCTGCCCGCGCCTTCCTGTCCCGTTACGGAGTCGGCATCAGCGCGCAGCCGCCGCTTGGCGTACGGCGCAGCGGCCACAGCCTGGGCAAGGGCACGCCGGGACTCGGGAGTGGACCGGGTCTCCTCGGCGTAAAGGGCGTACTGTGCCGCTTGGTTGGGGTTTGTCCCGATCAACTGCCCGGAGCGGGCAGCTAAGGCTTGTGAGGCAGAGATGCGGGTCTGCGCCACGGCCTCGTCGCGTTGTCTGCTGGCGTCGAAGAATGCGTAGACCGCGAGTACGAGCAGTGCCACGAGCAGGGCGACGCCCGACCAGCCAAGCCGTTTGACGAACCGGAGCTGCCTGAAGTCGTCGTGCTCCAGCTCCTCCTTGGGCCGGCCGTGCAACGGTGCGGCCAGGGTGGCAACCGCGGCGCGGAACGGTGGGTAACGCAGGGAACCATGGGCATGTTCCTTGATTTCCCGGAGGTCCACCCAGAGTGGCGCCGTGGTGAAGTGGCCCATCAGGTTCCGGGGCAGCGCCGTGGTCTTCTGCCAGTCGAAGTCGCCGGCATCGTCGTCCCACTCGATCTCACCGCTTGCGACGGCGATGAGCAGGTGTTCCGTGTCCCGCTCGCGCAGCCAGTACTCGACTTCCTTGGCCACCCAGGGGGAGACGGCGGCCTCTGGGGAGGCGAGCAGAATGAAGTAGTGAGAGCGGGCCAACTCGCGCTGGATCGACTGCCATAGGTCGTGGTTGGCGGGGAGGCTTGTGACGTCGCGGAACACGCTCATCTGCATGGGGCGGAAGCGCGGGACGGCCAGCCGTTCCAGGCCTCGCTGGAGCTGTTTGGCGAGCGGAGCATTCTTTTTCTGGCTGTATGAGATGAAAGCGTCGCGTCGCTTCGTACCGTCCTGCGTCGCAGCTCGCGCCTCAGCCTCTTTCACGGCATCACCCATCGCGGTCCCCGTGTTCATGTCCCTCAGCGCTGGGTCAACGTCCGTGCGTGCCACGCTCATCGGAGCCACCCGAGCCCGCCAGCCAGGTAGCCGCGAAGTGGTCAGCACACGACCCAACCCCAGGAGACGGATGAGTCGAACATGACAGCTCATATGGTGCACGACAGGCGCACGCCTCACCACCCTGACGCTCTAACCCTGCTGATGGCCGAGCTTCCCGGGGTGAGGGTGGGGCGGCCGAACAAGGCCAGCACGATCGACACCATGACGGAAGTCCTGGTCGATCGGGCGGAGCAACTGGGTCTCATCTGTGGCGCAGAACGCCACAGTCCGAGAGGTCGCCTTGGCGGCGGACAGCAGCCGTTGTGGGATATGAAGCGGAAACCCGTAGCGTGAACACGACCCGGCGCCATGTGGCGCTCTGCCTCTTTTCATGGCCTGCTGCGTCCCGCAACGCCAACGGCCCGAAAGTCCACATCGCTGTCGCCGTACACCATTGTTGATGCCGTAATGGACGTGATTGAACGACCTCACCGTCACCAGAAGTCTGCGCCCGCGTGAAGTAAGGCCGACTCGGCACTTCGACTTCACCGGCGGTGCCGTCCGTTATGCGGCACCGCGCAGCAGCAGACCGAGCAGTGCAAGTCCGCCTCGGCCGTGACCCGAGCGACGCGCCGTTCAGATTCCGGCGCTCTCTGTGCTCCCGCAGACGCCATCTCCGAGGGCGCTCTGGACTCCGTTTCTCCTTCGAGCGATCACTGCGGCGCTGCTTGCGTAACCCATCATCGCCCGGCTCTGGTTGACCATGAGTGGCCTCGGTACGCTCAGGCGAGGAGCATCACCGTATCGGCCTGATCGGCATCGAAGAACTGGACGACTGCTCTCCTGTAGTGGGCCGTGCGGCCACGTCCAGTGGAGGGGTGGCCGTATACGCTGCAAGCGCTGGCGCTTGGGGGCACGGTCGGACCCATGTCCGACATGGTCGTCTATTGGCTGGTTGCTAGAGGATTCTCATCGGCAACAAGGCTTTCATTCCCGACTGAATGGCCTGCTGGCCGATGGCGTAGCGGTAGTGCACTCATCGAGTGGCACAACCCCAACCCGCGCCTCAGTAAGAGCGGAGGTACTGCTGGTGGTTCGAGCACCGAAGACTGTGGACGTGAAACTGAATCTGCACGTGCTGGAGATTTCTGGCACCTGGGAGCCGAATGATGCTGAGCGTCGTGCGGCTTGGCAAGTCTATGTGGAACTGGTCACCCGCGTAGCAGTGGTGCCGCTTCGAGCCGAGGAAGGGCTTCTTCGAGAGGCGCTCAGCAGCATGTACTCCCTTTTCGCTACGACTCGTGAGGTTCTGCGTCAGCATGGCCCGGAGGTGGCCGAACCAAAGCGCAGTGGGCAGTACAATTTCGGCTACCTGGCTGTCGCAATGCTCAATTTCGGTGTGCGGCCTCTGCTTGCCAGTTGGCATCCATTGCTAGAGGACTGGGAAAGTCGTCGCCCCGCTGACCGCTCGCGCCGTGACCATGAACAGCTCTGGTCTCAGAGTGACGAGCTCCGCGATGTTCTCAAGGAAACCCGCCGCATGCTCACAACCTATGCTGACCTGCTCGCAAGCGCCTGCGGTGTACCCAGCCTCTTGGAGGCGGTCCCGATCAGCGATTAGGGCTGCGCTCCACGTGGTGAGTCCATCGGCCCAGAGGCAGCCGCCACACCTCGGAGTGCCTCGGCGTAAACAGGTGTGACGGCGTGCTTTGACGGCGACGTCGGCACATGGATCAGTCTCAAGTTCCTGCCGGACATGGTACGTAGGTGCGAAATCCAGTTGAGGAGCTCAGGTCGTGGAACTCCTGAAGAGGATTGTCGCAGGTGCGAATCCTGCCTGGGTTCCAGACAAATGATCCGCTGAGACGGCGATTCCGATACCGGTGACGGACCCGAACAGGCCCGCCTCACCCCCGCCTGCTCACCCGCACCCGGTACTCCCCGTCCCCTCCCCCCTTGCTCACCGAGATGCGGACGCCGGTGCTCGGGTCGGTGAAGGTCTGGCCGGGGGTGTAGGCGGCGTCGGAGAGTTCGGCGTGGACGTTGGGGCTGCGGGTGCAGCCGCCGCTGTCCTCGGTGGCGTCGGAGACGGCGATCGGGCCGTGGCCGGTGTCCACGTCGGCGTCGACGCGGTAGACGAGGACGCCGGGGCGGCAGACGGAGGCGTCGTTGCCGCCGCGGACGTGGACCTCGGCGGCGTAGCCCGCCGTGCCGCTGACGGGGACGAAGACCATCTTCTTGCCGCCGGAGCGGGAGAGCGGGCCCAGGGTGTGGTCGCTGGTGCCGGGGGAGGCGGCGCAGTCGACCTGCTTGTCGTCGAGCCAGCCGAGCTTCCACTTGTGCCAGCCGAGGAGGTCGTTGTCGGCGCCCCAGTCCTCGCTCATGATGTCCCAGTGGCCGGCCGCCCCGCCGCCGTCCTGGGTGTAGAGGTCGGGCAAGCCGAAGGTGTGGCTGTTCTCGTGCGGCAGCACCCGGTAGCCGGTCTCCGCGTAGGAGCCGGAGCCGTCGTCCTGGCGGCTGTAGACGAACGAGGTGTTGGAGAGCGGTATGCCGTCGGCGACCGGTGCCTCCCGGTTGCCCGCGAAGGTGACCGACAGGACGGTGTCCAGGGCGGAGGGGCCCGCGTTGGGCGTCGCGATGATGTTGACGATGTCGTAGTCGCGGAAGTCCACATCGGGGTCGGCGGCCTTCACGATGTCGTCGACGAGGCCGCGGTAGCCCGGGTCGAAGGGCGCGCCCCGCTCTATCCCGTACTGCTTGAAGGGCTTGGGCATGCGCAGCCAGCGCGGTACGGGGGCGGCCGGGCGGTAGTCGAGGCGGCCGTAGGAGCTGGTGCGGAACCACTCCTGGGTCTGCGGGAAGAACTCGGCGAGGCGGTCCAGGGCGCTGCCCTCGCCGCGGGCGTCGGGGAAGTCGACCATCAGGTTCAGGGCGTGCACGGTGCCGGTGGCGCGGGCGTAGCCGGGGCCGGTCGGGATGCCCTCGGACATCTGGACCCCGCTGGAGCCCTTGATCATGCAGGGGCCGAGGGCGGCGCCCCTGGCCTGGGCCACCGGGCCCGCGGCGGTGGCCGAGTCCGCGAGGAGCCGGCCCGCGCTGGCGGAGGTGGTCGCCGCGAGGACGAATGCGCTGAGGGCGGCGAGGACGGAGGTGCGGCGGGCGCCGCGTATCCGGCTGCTGCTCATGCGTGCGCCTTCCGCTCCGCGGCAGCCCGCGGCCCGGCTGCGCCCTGTGCTCAGCCTGTTTCGGAGCGGGGCCGGGGCGCGCGCTGAGTGCCGCCGATCGTGGGTTTCCGCCGGTCCGGGATGCGGGGCGGTACGGGGTGTGGTGGGCGGTGGGCGGGCGCGCTCGGGCCGGGAGGAGGCGGGTCGGGGCCGGGCCGGTCCGGGGCGAGGACCCGGGCGAGGACCGGGGCGAGGGCCGGAGTGAGGCAGGTCACAGGAGGCGGGGAATTACCGGGGGGTCGTTCCCCGTTTAGCAGGGTGTCCGGAGGAAGCGGGGACTCAATCCCCGGATCGCGGACCACCGCAGGAGAGCGACCGAGAAGTGAGGAGCACGCCGTGAGCACCGCAGCCCAGACGCAGCGCCGGGGGACCCGGCCGAGGGCGGATGCCCTGCGCAACCGGGAGCGGATCGTCACGGCCGCCCGCGAGATGTTCGTCGAACTCGGCGCCGAGGTCGCCCTCGACGAGGTCGCGCGGCGGGCAGGCCTCGGCAATGCTACGATCTATCGGCATTTCCCGGACCGTTCGGCGCTGATGCACGCCGTGTTCCTGGAGGTCATGGGCAACGTCGAGGGACTCGCGCGGCAGCTGCTCGCCGAGACCGACGACGCCGCCGCGACCGCCGCGCGGAACGGGACCGACGAGGCCCCCGGCGGGGCGGATGCCTTCGGGGCGCTCCGGCGATTCGCGCACGGTGCCGCCGGTGAGCGGATCGGGGCGCTCTGCTCCCTGCGCTTCACGGACTTCGACCAGAACCATCCGGATCTCGTGGCCGCCCGTGCCCGCATCAACGCCGATGTGGAAGCACTCATGGAGCGGGCGCGCGCGGCGGGGCAGCTGCGCACCGACGTCACCGTCGGGGATCTCCTGGTCGCCCTCGCCCATCTCTCCAGGCCGCTGCCCGGCACCGTCTGCCTGGACCTCGACGCGTACTTCCGCCGCCACCTGGAGATCTTCCTCGACGGCCTCAGGGCGCCCGGGCACTCGGAACTCCCCGGTGCGCCCGCCTCCCTGGGGGCACCCCCGGGCGCCTGAGCGGAACGATCCGCCGCCGCGCCCCGGCTCCCCCTCTGCCGAACCTCGACCCCGACCGTCCTCCCCGAGCCACCCCTTTCGACCGACTCCGAACTCCCGTACCGATACGCACCAGCGAACGAACCCGAGCCTCCCCCTCTCTCCTTCTCTCCTTCCTTTCTGCCTTCGCGCGCCGTGACCGGGGCCTCTGACGCCCTGATCCGGCCCGGCCGAGCCCGTCCGACCCGGTGTCGTGGGCCCGTCCTGCCAGTTTTCCGACCGCAATTCCGTACCGACTCGTACCAACAGGTGGATTCCGTCATGTCCCAAACCCACGCCTCCCCGGCCTCCGCGGGCTCGGCCCCCGGACCCCTTCCCGATCCGAAGCGCTGGAAGGCGCTCGTCTTCATCGCCCTCGCGCAGCTGATGGTGGTCCTCGACGCGACCATCGTGAACATCGCGCTGCCCTCGGCCCAGCAGGACCTCGGCATCTCCGACGGCAACCGCCAGTGGGTCATCACGGCGTACGCGCTGGCCTTCGGCGGACTGCTCCTCTTCGGCGGCCGTATCGCCGACCTCTGGGGCCGCAAGCGCACCTTCGTCACCGGACTGATCGGCTTCGCCGCCGCCTCCGCGATCGGCGGTGCGGCGCAGAGCGAGGCGATGATGCTCGGCGCCCGCGCCCTGCAGGGCGTCTTCGGCGCGCTGCTCGCCCCGGCCGCGCTCTCGCTGCTCGCGGTGATGTTCACCGACGCCAAGGAGCGCGCCAAGGCCTTCGGCATCTACGGTGCGATCGCCGGTGGCGGTGGCGCCGTCGGCCTGATCCTCGGCGGCTTCCTCACCGAGTACCTGGACTGGCGCTGGACCTTCTTCGTGAACATCCCGTTCGCGGTGGTCGCCGCGATCGGCGCGTACTTCGTCATCAGCGACCCCGCGGGCAGCCGCAACCGCTCGCCGCTCGACGTGCCCGGCGTGGTCCTGTCCACCCTCGGCCTGGTCTCGCTCGTCTACGGCTTCACCCGCGCCGAGTCCGACGGCTGGACCGACTCGGTCACCCTCGGCCTGTTCGTCGCCTCGGCGGCGCTGCTCGCCCTGTTCATCCTGGTCGAGTCCCGGGTCAAGGCCCCGCTGCTGCCGCTGCGCGTCCTGACCGAGCGCAACCGCGGCGGGATCTACCTCTCGCTGGGCCTCGCCATCATCGGCATGTTCGGCCTGTTCCTCTTCCTCACCTACTACCTGCAGGTCGTGAAGGGGTACTCGCCGGTCAAGACCGGCTTTGCCTTCCTGCCGATGATCGCCGGCATGATCACGGGCTCCACGCAGATCGGCGCCCGCCTGATGACCCGGATCCCGCCGCGCCTGCTGATGGGCCCCGGGTTCCTGGTCGCCGCCCTCGGCATGCTGCTCCTGACGCAGCTGGAGGTCGGTTCCTCCTACGCCTCGCTGCTGCTGCCCGGTCAGCTGCTGCTCGGCCTCGGCATGGGCACCGCCTTCATGCCCGCGATGTCGCTGGCCACGCACGGGGTGGAGCCGCGTGACTCCGGTGTCGCCTCCGCGATGGTCAACACCTCGCAGCAGGTGGGCGGCGCCATCGGCACCGCGCTCCTGAACACCATCGCCGCCTCCGCGACCACCTCGTACGTCAAGGACCACCTCGCCTCGACGCCGCGGAACCGGCCCGCCCAGGAGCTGATGCAGCTGGACGGACTGGTCAGCGGCTACACCACGGCGATCTGGGTCGCGGTGGGCATCCTGCTCGCGGCCTCGCTGATCGCGGCGACCTTCGTCAACGCCGGTGTCCCGCAGGCCTCCACGACCACCGGGGACGGCGTCGAGGACGAGGTGAAGATCCCCGTGGTCGCGCACTGAGCGGCGCCCTCGCGCGGTAGGTCCCTCGCGCGGTGTGCGGCGCGGGTCAGCGGAGCCAGGGCAGGTCCGCGTCCGCCTCGTCCGGCTGGAGTCCCTCGGCGATGATCTCCATGATCTCGCCGAGGGACTTCTGCTGTTCGGGGCTGAGCCGGTCGAAGAGCGCCTGCCGTACGGCGCCCACATGCCCGGGGGCGGACCGGCGCAGCACCTCCTGGCCGTCCTCGCTCAGCACCGCGAACTGCCCGCGCTTGTCGGAGGGGCAGTCCTCCCGGACCATCCAGCCGCGCTGCTCCAGCCGGGCCGCGGCGTGCGAGAGCCGGGAACGGGTGATCTTGAGATTCTTCGCCAGCTGGGTCATCCGCAGCCGCCGCCGGGGGGCCTGGGAGAGGTGCACGAGTATCGCGTAGTAGAGGTGCGGCATCCCGGCGTCGCGTTGGAGCTGCCGGTCGAGATGGTCCTCCAGGAGGGTCGTGGCCTGCAGATACGTGAGCCAGAGGTGCCGTTCGGAGTCGTCGAGCCAGCGCGGCTCGGGTCCGGGTGCGGGTGCCGGTGCGGATGCGGGGTCCATGGGCACCACTGTACGAAATGGTTTATTGAACTTTGTACTGAATGTGCGTACCGCAGGAAAGTCATTGCTTGAGAGTTAAACTATCAACGTGTCGGGCCGGGTGTGATGGCCGAGTGCGGCGATCGAGGCCGAAGACTGCGGAGGGTGCGCCATGGTGGCAGTGGGAAGTCCGGCCGGTACGGCGGAGCGGATGCCGGCGCTCTACCTCAGCCATGGCGCGCCGCCGCTCGCCGACGATCCGCTGTGGCCCGGCCAGCTCGCCGACTGGGCGGCGCGGCTGCCGCGCCCGAAGGCGATCCTGATGGTCTCGGCGCACTGGGAGGAGTCCCCGCTCGCCCTCGGCACCACCGAGGCCCGCCCGCTCGTCTACGACTTCACCGGCTTCGCCCCGCACTACTACCGGGTCCGCTACGAGGCACCGGGTGCGCCTCGACTCGCTGCCTCGGTACGGGCCTTGCTCGGCGGAAGAGGCACCCCCGTACAGGACGTGCCGGAGCGCGGCCTCGACCACGGCGCCTATGTCCCGCTGGTCGAGATGTATCCGGACGCCGACATCCCCGTGCTCCAGATCTCGCTGCCCACCCTGGAGCCGGGGCGGCTGATGGAGATCGGCCGGCGGCTCGCCCCGCTGCGCGAGGAGGGCGTCCTGCTGGTCGGCAGCGGCTTCTTCACCCACAACCTCGCCGCGCTGCGGCACCGGGGGACCCCTTCCTGGTCCACGGAGTTCGACGACTGGGGCCACCGCGCGCTCGCGGCGGCTGACGTGGACGCGCTCCTCGACTTCCGGCACACCGCCCCCGCCGGGCAGCTCGCGCATCCGCGTACCGAGCACTTCGCGCCGCTGTTCGTGACGCTGGGCGCGGCGGAGGCCTTCGGTGAACTCGGCTCCCAGCGCAGCGTGATCGACGGATTCTGGCTGGGGCTCGCCAAGCGGTCGGTGCAGTTCGGGTAGCGGCGCGCAGTGAGCGGCGGGTAGCGGCGCGCGGTGCGTGGCGGCTGCCGGTCAGGCGCCGCCCAGCTCCTTCTCGTACCAGTCCACGTCCCACCAGGCGCCGAATTTGCGGCCCACCTCGCGATAGGTGCCGAGGTGGCGGAAGCCGAAGCGCCGGTGCAGGCGCAGCGAGGCGGTGTTGCTGCCCTCGCCTCCGGCGGGCCGTGACGCGGAGGCGACCGCCGCGTACGCGCGGTGTACGTCCTCACCCTCCAGGGCGGCGAACAGCGCCTCGTACAGGCGGCTTCCGAGGCCGCGGCCGCCCGCCCCGGGGGCCAGGTAGACGCTCACCTCCACCGAGGTCGCGTAGGCGGGCCGGGAGCGGTAGGCACTCGATGTGGCGTAACCGAGAATGCGCGGCGCCTCTTCGGGGCAGGCGACCGGTGCGCCGGACAGGGGTGCCGGGCCGGGCTCCTGGGCGACCAGGAGGCGGTGCGGGCCGTCCTGCGGGTGGGAGAGCAGCCAGTCGCGCCGCTCACCAGGGGTGAAGACCCGGGTGTCGAAGGTGACGGCGGTCTCCCGTACGTAGTGGTTGTAGATGTCGGTGAGCGTCGGCAGATCGGCCTCGACTCCCGCTCTGACCTGCACCTGTGAGGGGTTGAGTGCCATCTGCCCTCCCTTTCGGCCGGACAGGGTACTGCAAGATCATCAAATCGAGGGGGTGTCTGGGGAATTCTGTCCTGATTCCAGTCGTTGTTTCCATCAGACAGCTGACCACACCAGAGCAAGGGAGCACGCATGGCAACCCGTGCCGTCGCCCGTCGTCAGTCCGCTGCCGGGACCTCGTCCCGGGCAGAGGCCGACACGGCACACAGTGTTCGCGCCGCAGGCGGCGAGATCGCCGACCGCGACCTGGTCGGCATGTACCTCGACGAGATCGCGCGGACCCCGCTGCTCGACGCCGCCAGAGAGGTCGAGCTGTCCCAGATCATCGAGGCGGGTGTCTTCGCACAGCAGATACTCGACGGCGAGGTCGACGCCAAGAGCGCGGGCCGGGGCAAGAAGTCCGCCTCCCACGAGGAGCTCGAGGCGCTCGTCGCCGAGGGCGAGCGGGCCAAGGACGTCTTCATCCGCTCCAACCTCCGCCTGGTCGTCGCCGTCGCCCGGCGCTATCCGCGCAGCGGCCTGCCCCTGCTCGACCTGATCCAGGAGGGCAACGCCGGCCTGGTGCGCGCCGTCGAGAAGTTCGACTACCGCAAGGGCTTCAAGTTCTCCACGTACGCGACCTGGTGGATCCGCCAGGCCATCACCCGCTCCATCGCGGACCAGTCGCGGACCATCCGGCTGCCCGTCCACCTGGTGGAGGAGCTGGGCCGGATCCGCAGGGTGCAGCGGGAGTTCAACCGCGAGCAGGGCCGGGAGCCGGAGCCCGCGGAGATCGCGGCGGAGCTGGGCTCCACGCCCGAGCGCGTCACCGATGTGCTCGACTGGGCGCGCGACCCGGTCTCGCTCAACATGTCCGTGGACGACGACGGCGAGACCCAGTTCGGCGACCTCCTGGAGGACACCTCCGCGGTCTCCCCGGAGACCTCCGTGATGACCCTGCTGCGCAGCGAGGAGCTGGACGACCTCATCGGCCGGCTCGACCAGCGCACGGCGTCCATCATCAAGATGCGGTACGGAATCGAGGACGGCCGCGAGCGCACCCTCACCGAGGTCGGCAAGCAGCACGGCCTCACCCGGGAGCGCATCCGCCAGATCGAGAAGCACGCACTGCTCGAACTCAAGAAGCTGGCGCGCGACACCGGCTTCGACGCGGCGGCCTGACCGCCCCCGGCGGCCGCCACCACAGACGAGCCCCGGCGCCTACTCCCCCCCCCCGGGCGTCGGGGCTCCCTCCTGCCCCGGCCTGCCGGGGCGGCCGGGAGTTCAGCGCACCCGGGAGGCCCGGCGCCGCATGGCCTCGGCCGCGGCGCGGGCGCTGAGGTAGACCTCGCACATATGGCGGCCGTCCTCGGTCGCGGTGTGCTCGACCTCCCAGAGGCTGACCTCGCTGCCGTCGCACAGCAGGAAGGCGTGCTCGTAGAGCGAGAAGCTGCGCCCCGCCTTCTCGTTGGCGGGCAGGGACCGGCCGAAGCTCTGGGTGATCCGGTGGCCGCAGGCCATGCTCAGCAGCCGGGCGGTGGCGGGACCGGGGCGGTCCTGGTTCTCCGCGCGGCGCAGTAAGCGGCGCGCGTGGTCGGGGGAGTTGTCCAGCGCGTACGTCGGCCGGGGCCCCGGGATCGCGGGCAAGGCGCCCTCGGGCTGCGGCAGTTCGAAGTACGGCATGCCCGGAGTCGGTGCCAGCCGGGCCTGGGCCGTCCGCCACTCCTCGGGATCGGTGTACAGCTCGCAGTGCGCGGACCCGCCGAGGACGCCCGGCGGCAGGGTGTGGTGGCTCAGCTCCCACAGGGTCAGGGTGCCGCCGTCGGCGAGCAGCCAGGTGTGCCGGTAGGTCTCGTGGTGCAGGCTCGCGCTGTGGTACGCGGACTGCAGCGCGCTGTCGTGGGCGAGCGCACCCTCGACGCTGCGCACTGTCTCCTCGGGCAGTTCGAAGGAGTTCAGGGCGCGCGCGAGCAGTCGCGCCAACTGCTCCTGCGGAGTGCAGGGACTGGGCGCCTGGGGTGGTTCGTCCGCTGCCTCATCGGGCCCGTACGGAACGCTCAAGGTCTCTCCCGGCGTTGCTGCATGTCACCTCGTGGGTGCATACCGTAGCCCCTCGAAAGGCGCCGTGCCAGGGCTGTGGGAAAAGAACAGCCACCGGCGAAAAACCGCCGCCCCGCCCGCCCCGCCTGAGCGGGCCGGACGGGGCGGGCGCACCTTCCTGAACAGGCGGTTCGCCGAGGCGGCTCAGTCGGTGGCGCTGCCCGCCACCCACTCGCTCCAGCTCATGTTCCAGCCGTTGAGGCCGTTTTCGGGGGCCACGGTCTTGTCCGGGGAGTTCCGCACCGTCACCACGTCGCCGACGAGCGACTGGTCGAAGAACCACTTGCCGTCCGTCGCCGCGCCGCCGCCCCGCGCGTCCCGCAGCCCCACGCAGCCGTGGCTGGTGCCCTGGCTGCCGAACGGCGGATTGCCCTGGTTGTACCAGTAGTTGCCGTGGATGAAGGTGCCGCTCGTCGACAGGCGCATCGCGTGCGGCACATCCGGGATGTCGTACTCCCCGCCGAAGCCCACCGAGGAGCCGTCCATCCGCGTCTTCTCGAACTTCTCCGATATCACCATCTGGCCGTTGTACGTGGGGTTCTGGGCGCTGCCCGAGGAGATCGGCACCTTCTTCAGGACCTGGCCGTCCCGCACCACCGTCATGGTCTGGGTCCTCACGTCGACCGTGGAGACCTGCGAGCGCCCGATGGTGAAGGTGACCGTCTTGTCCTGCACGCCGTACAGGCCGTTCGCGCCCTTCACGCCGTCCAGGCTGATGCGCATCGTCACCTCGGAGCCCGACTTCCAGAACTTCTCGGGGCGGAAGTCGAGGCGCTGGGCGCCGAACCAGTGGCCCACCACCTTCTGCCCGCTGCTGGCGGTGACCCTGATGTGCTTCTGGACGTCCTCGCGTTCGGTGATCGCCTTGTCGAAGGTGAAGGAGACCGGCATGCCGACGCCGACCTTCGCCCCGCCGTCCGGGGTGTAGCTGCCGATGAAGCTGTTCGCCGAGGACACCGTGGTGAAGATCGCGTTGGCGGCGGCGGGTTCGCCGTCGGAGCCCTTCGCGTTCGCGGAGATCTTGTACTTGGTGCCCCGCTCCAACTGCTCGGCGGGCTTCCAGGCGGCGCCGTCCCCGGTGATCCTGCCCGGCACCTCGGTACCCCCGGCCACCTCGGTCATGGTGACCTCGGTCAGCTTGCCGGCCTCGACCTCGACCCCGGTCGCGTTGATGGAGGCGCCGGTCGAACCGTCCTTCGCCGAGATGGTGATCCGCGCGTGCCCGGACTCCTCGCCGCCCTTGCCGTTGTCGCCCTTCGCACCGCCCTCGCAGGCGGTCAGCGCGAGGGCCCCGGCCGCGAGCACGGCGCAGGCCGCCATGGAGCGGCGCGCGGCACGCCCCCGGCGTCCGGCCCCGGCGGCGCGCGCACCGCGGTCCAGGGGGGTCGGGGTCTGCGGTCGACCGCTGCTGTCCGGCGTGATCACGGGTGGCTCCCTGTGGTTCATGTGGCGCGTGCTCCCAGCCGGGTACGCGCCTTCGGCGTCCCTGTGAGTTGTACGCGTGTCTGCTGTCCGAGTCGCTCCGCTGCGGGTCCGCGCGCTCGCGCATTCCCCCGTGTGGCTTCGCTGCCCAGCCTTCTGTTCGATAGGAGCCCGAAGACGGCCGAAAGGTTCCGCCCGGAATCGACCCGTACGTCACAGCCCTGTGACAGGTGTCGCGAGCACGTGACGGGGCGGGAGCGGGGGCGGGTTCGGGCTCGGGGCGGCAGCGGGTTCAGGCGCGGTCGGCGGTGGGTGCGGGCCCGCGGCGGCGAGGAGTTCGGGCGCGGGTCGGGTGCGGGGCTGGGCGGTCGGGAGATCCGCGGCTTCTCGTCGTGGGGGAGGGGGAGTCAGCGGTCGGCGCCGTACAACTCGCCGTAGGAGAGGTAGGTTCCCGCGGAGGTCTCGACCGACTCGGCGGTGCGCAGGGCGTGCACGAGCGCGCGCGTCACCATGTCCGCTCCCGCGGCGAGGACTTCGTTGAGCGCCAGCGGATCCTCGTCCGGCAGCGGCCGCGCGCCCGTCGCGAGGGCGAAGACCGTGTCGCCGTCGTTGAGCAGATGCACGGGACGCACGGCGCGCGCGATGCCGTCATGCGCGGTGCCGGCCGCCTTCTGCGCCTGCGCGCGGCTCAGCCGGGCATCCGTGGCGACCACGGCGAGCGTGGTGTTCAGCGGGGGACTGCTGTTCCGGGCGGCGGCCTCGGCCAGCCTCCGCCGCGCCGCCTCGTGCACCTCGCCGGGCGGCGGGCTCACCCGGCCCTGGAAGAACTCCCCGTACAGCACACCGGTTTCCGGATCGAGTGCCGAGCCCGCGGCGTTCGCCACCACCAGCGCCGCCACCGTGACCCCGCTCGGCAGTACGCAACTGGCCGTACCGACACCGCCCTTGAGCTGTCCCACCACCGCGCCGGTACCCGCGCCCACCGCACCCGCCGCCACCGGTGCGCCCGGCGCGGAGGCCGCGGCCGCCTCCACCGCGGCCCGGCCGGTCGCGGCGTCCGGACGGGCCCGGAAGTCGCCGCCCCGGCCCAGGTCGAAGACACAGGCCGCCGGGACCACGGGAACGACGTGCGCCGGATCGGGGCCCACCCGGACGCCCCGGTGCTGCTCCTCCAGCCAGGCCATCACGCCGCTCGCCGCGTCGAGGCCGTACGCGCTGCCGCCGGTGAGGACCACGGCGTCGATGCGCTGCACGACATTGCGGGGGTCGAGGGCGTCGGTCTCCTTGGTGCCGGGGCCGCCGCCGCGGACGTCGACCGCCGCGGTCATTCCGCCGTGGGGAGCGAGGACGACCGTGGTGCCGGTGAGAGCCGAGGCGCCGCGCAGGGTCGCGTGGCCCACGCGCAGGCCCGGCACGTCGGTCAGGGCGTCGGCGGGGCGGGGCGGGGTGGCGCGGGGGCCGGGGTGCCGGGGGTCGGAGGGCTGGGGGGCTCCTGTCATGGGGCATGGGTATCACGCGGGCCGGCGGCGGCAGGGCGCTGATGGCCGTGCGGGGGCGGACCGGACGTACCCTGGAGGCATGAGTGCCGCCCCCGCCCCCGAACCGCGTGATCCGCAGGACGCGCTGGTCTTCGACGATCCGCTGACCCGGCAGTCCTCGGACGATACGGACCAGGGGTGGGGCGAGCGGCCCTCGGGCGGCGGCAGCAGCGCCGCCGATCTGGCCCGCTTCCTCGACGAGAAGCCGCCGCACCACCTCTGAGGGGGCACCCCTCCCGAGGGGCGCGGGGCTTCGCGCCGGGGAGGTGAGCGTCAGACCGGGTCGGTACCGGGCCCCGGGTTCGGGCCGGGCGGAGTGGAACCGGGAGCCGTGCCGCCCTCGCCGCGCTGGGCGACCAGTGCGTCGCGGATCTCCTTGAGCACCTCCAGCTCGCTGACCTCCAGGGTCTCCTGGACGCCTTCCTTCTCCGCCTTGCGGGCCGCCTGCCGGGCCAGGTACTTCGCCATCGGCATGACCATCAGGAAGTAGACGACGGCCGCGGTGATCACGAAGCTCAGCGTGGAGCTGAGGACGGAGCCCCAGAGGATCTGGATGCCGTCGACCGTCCCGTCCTTGCGGGTCTCGCAGGAGCCCTTCAGGCAGGAGCTGTACTTCTCCAGGTCCGAGGTGCCGAAGGCACCGACCAGCGGGTTGATGACACCCTTCACCACGGCGTTCACGATGTTCGTGAACGCGGCGCCGATGACGACCGCCACCGCGAGATCGATGACATTCCCGCGCATCAGGAAGGCCTTGAAGCCCTCCCAGATGCCCGGCCCGTTGTTCTGACTCACTTCGGGGCCCTTCTTCTGCTGTGTGCGCTTCTGCTGAGTACGAATCTGCTGTGTCCGGGTGGGGACAAGCGGAACGGCAACTTACGCGGGCGCTCCGCCAACCGGACCAATGTGCACCTCTGGATAACACGAGAGGGTGGCTTTGCGGCAAACTTCCTCTCACATGGTTGACACGTGTCACCACAGAGTCACGGCCAGTTCCGAACGAGTCCCGGCGCCCGCCAGCTCGGCCGCCGTTTGCCGCGGCACAGACAGCACCACCAGGGCGCCCCCGGGCTCCTCGACGCCCGCCGCGCCGCCACCGGACGCGCCGTCCGGGTCCCGCCAGACCCGGGCCCCGGAGACCAGTACCCGCGCCTCGCCCTCCCGGTCCGCGGCGATGACATCGACCCGGTCGCCGCGCCGCAGCAGCCGCACCGTCTCCGGATCGCCCAGGCGCACCGGCACGCGGACGTACGCACCGCCCGGATGGCCACGCCCAGGCGGCTGCCCGCGCCCCCGCCCAGGCCCGCCGCCCGTGCCCGCACGCGGGGCCGCGCCGCCTTCACCCCCGCTCACCGGACCGCCCCGAGCCCCGCCGGAACCTCCCCCCGAACTCCCCTGCGAGGAGCAGCTGTTGGCCACCAGCGCCGCCGCGGCCAGGGCGAGCCCCGCCGCCAGTGCCGCTCTGCGCTTCTGCCGCACCGGACCGGGGACCCGGAGCCTCCCGCCGCGAACCCGCAGCGGAGCGAACGGCGGCACGGCACTGGTGGGCGGCACGGCGCCGGACGCGGGCGTGCTGCCGTACGCCGACGAGCGCGTCGAAGAGCGCGCGATGTCCGAGGAAGAGGAAGAAGAGGAAGGGGAGAAGGAACCGGACGAAGGAGAAGAGAGGGAGGAAGGAGAAGAGGGAGAGGAAGCAGGGGAGGGAGCAGAAGAAGGGAAGAACTGGGACATGGGGAACCGCCGCTCGCCGGAAGGGATTGCCTGGGTCCCCACCTTGCGGCAGATCGTCCGAACCCGCTGAGGCCTGTGGACAACCCCGCGGATGTGGACAACTCCCTCACCCGAAGGGGCAGTTCCGCCACCCTCCCCTCAGGGCTTCAGGGCTTCAGGGCCTCAGGGCTTCAAGGCCTCAAGGGCCCCACGTCCCCTCAAGGCAACGCGATCCCCGTCTCCCACCCTCCGAGCGCCCCCGCGCACAGGCAGGCGCGGTCCTCGGTGGCGGGCAGGGCGGCCACGGCGTCGAAGAGGACCTCGCGGAGGCGGTCGACATTGGCGGCGAAGACGCGCATGACCTCGGCGTGGGAGACGCCCTCGCCGGTCTCGGCGCCCGCGTCCAGGTCGGTGACCAGGGTCAACGAGGTGTAGCAGAGCTCCAGTTCGCGGGCGAGGGCGGCTTCGGGGTGGCCGGTCATGCCGACCACGGACCAGCCCTGGGCGGCATGCCACCGGGACTCGGCGCGGGTGGAGAAGCGCGGGCCCTCCACGACGACCAGGGTGCCGCCGTCCACCGCCTCCCAGCCGCGGCCCTGCGCGGCCACCAGCGCGGCCTTGCGGCCGTCGGGGCAGTAGGGGTCGGCGAGCGAGACGTGCACCACGTTGGGGGTGCTCCCGTCGGCGCGCGGGACGCCGTCGAAGTAGGACTGCGCCCGCGCCTTCGTACGGTCCACGAACTGGTCCGGTACGAGCAGCGTCCCCACGCCGTACTCCGGGCGGAGGCCGCCCACCGCGCAGGGGCCGAGGACCTGGCGCACCCCGAGGCTGCGCAGGGCCCAGAGGTTGGCGCGGTAGTTGATGCGGTGCGGGGGGAGGTGGTGGCCGCGGCCGTGGCGGGGCAGGAAGGCGACCCGGCGACCGGAGATCTCGCCGAGGAAGAGGGAGTCGCTGGGCGGACCGTAGGGGGTGTCCACCTGGACCTCGGTCACGTCCTCGAGGAAGGAGTAGAAGCCGGAGCCGCCGATGACGCCGATCTCGGCCCGCTCCGGCTGCCGGGCGGCAGGGGAGGAGGGGGCCGAGGTCGTCGCGTCTGTGTTCGCCTTGTTCGCCATGCCCCGCAGATTAGCGGGGCCGGCCGCGGTTCAGCAGGGCCGGGCGGTGCCGCCGCGGAGGGGCGACGGGGTCAGGCGGCGCCCGCGGTGGAGGTGCTGCTGCTGGAGCTCGCGCCCGAGGTGCTCGTGGAGCCGCTGCCCGAGGAACCGCCCGAGGAGCCCGACGAGGAGGAACCGCTCGACGCGGCGGAGTCCGAGGACTTGGCGCCGCTCTCCGCGGCGGGCTTCGACGCCGGGGAACTGCTCGACGAGGAGCCGCGGCTGTCGTTCCGGTAGAAACCGGAGCCCTTGAAGACGATGCCGACCGCGGAGAACACCTTCTTCAGGCGTCCCTGGCAGCTCGGGCACTCGGTGAGGGCGTCGTCGGTGAACTTCTGCACCGCCTCGAGGCCCTCGCCGCACTCGGTGCACTGGTACTGGTAGGTCGGCACGTGCTTCCTCCTGGCACTCTCACTCAATGAGTGCTAACGACAGTCCATAGTGACGTATTCCGAGGGATCAGTCCACTGCCACGGGCACGGGGTGAGGGATCCCACGCGCGGCGGTGCGCGCGGCCGGGAGCGGGACCAGGTGTGCGCGCAGGCCGAGCAGCACGCTCAGGGCGAGCAGGGTGCCGCCGAGCGGGACCAGGAAGCCGGTGCCCTGGCCGAGGCGGTCCTCCAGGAGTCCGGCCACCGTCACCGCGGCGGCCTGGCCGAGGGCGACCGCCCCGGTCAGCCAGGTGAAAGCCTCGGTGCGGGCGGCGCCGGGGACGAGCCGCTCGACCAGGGTGTAGCCGGTGATGATCGAGGGCGCGATGCATACCCCGACGAGGAGGCCGAGCCCGGCGAGGACCGGCGCCGAGTGCGCGGCCCACAGTCCGGAGGCGGCGAGGGCGAGCGCCGCGTAGCCGGTGAGCAGCCGGTGCCGGGGCGCCCGCTTCCAGGCGATCGCCCCGCAGGCCAGTCCGGAGAGCATGTTGCCCGCGGCGAAGATCCCGTAGAGGACGCCGTTCAGGCCGGGTTCGCCGATCGACTCGGTGAAGGCGGCGAGGGAGACCTGCATACCGCCGAAGACGGTGCCGATGCCGAGGAAGGCGGCCACCAGGGCGCGTACCCCGGGGGTCCGCAGCGCCGAGACGTGCCGGTCCTGGGGTTCCTGGGCGGTCTTCGCGCGGTCCCCGGCGGGGCGGGGCTCGGTGCCGCGCTGGGCGGCGAAGAGCAGGCCGCCGAGGAGGGTCAGGCCCGCCTCGGCGAGCAGTCCGGCGGCCGGGTCGACCGCGGTGCACAGGGCGGTGGCGAGCAAGGGGCCGAGGACGAAGGTGAGTTCGTCGGTGACCGATTCGAAGGCGGTCGCGGTCGGCAGCAGCGGGGAGTCGCGCAGGGTCCGGGCCCAGCGGGCGCGCACCATGGGGCCGATCTGCGGGACCGAGGCGCCGGTGGGCACCGCCGCGGCGAACAGGGCCCAGGCGGGGGCGTGGGCGAGCGCGAGCAGAGTGAGCGCGAGGGCGGAGGCGGTGTGCAGGGCCACCCCGGGCAGCAGGACGCGGCGCTGGCCGAGCCGGTCGGCGAGCCGCCCGCCGAGCGGGGCGCACAGGGCCATCGCGACCCCGGTGACGGCGGCCACGGCGCCCGCGGTCCCGTAGGAGCCGGTGGTGTGCCGCACCAGCAGGACGATCGAGAGGGTCAGCATCGCGAAGGGCTGGCGGGCGGCGAAGCCGGGGAGCAGGAATGTCCAGGCGCCGGGGGTGCGCAGCAGGGGCCCGTATCCGGGACGGGCGGAGGTGACCGTGGTTGCCACGGCCGTGCCTTTCTGCCGCCTGGTAGCGCGCCGGTGCGCGCCGAGAGCTGTCCTCTTGCGCGGATCTGCGGTAGTTACCGGGGTCCGCTCGGGGGTGCCGGACACCGCCCAGGACGCCGCGGCCGCCATACGGTCGCGCCAGCTCTGCGTCAGGCAGAGGTGGTGACGATCAAGTGCGCGTCCATCTTACAAGCGGTTCACAGGGGTTTTACCCGCCGAGCGGCGAAGGTGACGAAGACGACGGTGGCGGCCGGTTTCTCCCGGGCCCGGCGGCGGGGCCCCGGTTCACCGGCCGCCGGGGTCCTTGCTGTCGCCGCCGTCCGTGCCGAGCCATCCGGCGAGCTTGCCGCCGCGGCCGACCGCGCGCAGCCGGCGTTCGGCGGCGTCGCGGACCGGGTCGGTGGCGACGACGAGGAGTTCGTCGCCGTGGCGCAGCATGGTCGTCGGGGTGGGCACGAAGGAGCTGCCGTCGCGGACGACCAGGGTGACCGCGGCCCCGGCGGGCAGCCGCAGTTCGCCGATCTCCACGCCGTGCATCCGGGAGCTCTCGGGCACCGCCACGGACAGCAGGTGGCCGCGCAGCCGCTCCAGCGGGGCGGATTCGATGCCGAGGTCGGAGGCGGCGTCCTGGGTGCCGAGGCCGAGGCGGCGGGCGACCCAGGGCAGGGTCGGGCCCTGGATGAGGGTGTAGACGACGACCAGGACGAAGACGATGTTGAAGATGCGGGTGCTGTCCTCGACGCCGCCGACCATCGGGATGGTGGCCAGGATGATGGGGACGGCGCCGCGCAGTCCGGCCCAGGAGAGCAGTGCTTTCTCCTGCCAGGGCATCTTGAACGGCAGCAGGCTCAGCATCACTTCGACCGGGCGGGCGATCATGGTCAGGATCAGCCCGATGACGAGCGCGGGCCAGATGTCGTCCGCCATCTCGTGCGGGGTGACGAGCAGGCCGAGCAGGACGAACATGCCGATCTGGGCGATCCAGCCGAGGCCCTCGGCGAAGCCGCGGGTGGCCGGGAAGTGCGGCAGGCGGGCGTTGCCGAGGATCACCGAGGCCAGGTAGACCGCGAGGAAGCCGCTGCCGTGGGCGAGCGCCCCGGCCGCGTAGGCGGTCACCGCGATGGCCATCACGGCGATGGGGTAGAGGCCGGAGGCGGGCAGGGCGACATGGCGCAGGCCGTAGGCGCCGAGCCAGCCGACGGCGAGGCCGATCGCGGCGCCGATCGCCAGCTCCAGGGTGATCTCGCCGAGCAGGGTGTACCAGTGCTCTATCGGTCCCGAGTGCGAGAAGGCGACGACGAGGATGACCACGGGGGCGTCGTTGAAGCCGGACTCGGCCTCCAGGATGCCGGTGATCCGGGAGGGCAGCGGGACCTTGCGCAGCACGGAGAAGACGGCCGCCGCGTCGGTGGAGGAGACCACGGCGCCGATGATCAGCGCCGGGCGCCATTCCAGGCCGACCAGATAGTGCGCTCCTGCCGCCGTGACACCCACGCTCACGGCGACTCCCGCGAGCGAAAGCATCACGGCGGCGGGCAACGCGGGCTTGATTTCACGCCATTTGGTGCCGAGACCGCCCTCGGCCAGGATCACCACAAGGGCGGCATATCCGATGACTTGGGTCAACTCGGCGTTGTTGAAGTCGATGTTGCCGATGCCGTCCTGCCCCATCAGCACGCCGATGCCGAGGTAGACGAGCAGGCTGGGCAGCCCGCTGCGGGAGGAGAGCCGTACCGCCGTGACGGCGAAGAGCAGCACCAGGGAGCAGACGAGCAGGATTTCGTTGAGCTCGTGGACAGTCAGGGGCCGGTCCCTTTCTGTTGTCTTGTCCGGACATGTGCCCGGCAGCGGGGGCCTGTTACTTCGTTACCTTACCTAATCATTGACGCTTTCTTGACGGGCTTCGGCTCTGAGCGAACAACCGGGCGCGATCCGCTGGCAGATACCGCGTCCTGGGCTCTTCAACTGTGCGCCTATGGTTGCTCCAGCGCTCTTCAGGCCGCCGCGAACCGAGCCCCCTCGGTTGTGCGAGCCGGCCGTCTCGACAGCTCGCCGCTTCGCGAAGGACAGCAAGGACAGCGATGCCTGCACACACCAACGCCTCTTCCGGTCGCCAGTCCGGCAAGAAGAAGGGGCGCCGCGCGCGGCTCCTCGTGATCGTCCTGGTCCTGGCCCTGGTCGCGGGCATCGGCTACGGGGCCTACTGGAGCGTGGACGCCGTGCGTGCCTCGCTGCCCCAGACCAAGGGCTCCCTCCAACTCAAGGGCCTGGCGGGCCCGGTGGACGTACGGCGCGACGGGCACGGCATCCCGCAGGTCTACGCCTCCTCCGACGAGGACCTGTTCATGGCCCAGGGCTTCGTCCAGGCCCAGGACCGCTTCTGGGAGATGGACGTGCGCCGGCACACCACCTCCGGCCGCCTCTCGGAGATGTTCGGCAAGGGCCAGGTCAAGACCGACGAGTTCCTGCGCACCCTCGGCTGGCACCGCATCGCGCAGCAGGAGTACGACACCAAGCTCTCGGCCTCCACCAAGAAGTACCTCCAGGCCTACGCGAAGGGCGTCAACGCCTACCTCGACGGCAAGGGCGGCAAGGAACTCTCCCTGGAGTACGCCGCCTTGGGCTTCGCCCACGAGTACACCCCGAAGAAGTGGACCCCGGTGGACTCGGTCGCCTGGCTGAAGGCGATGGCCTGGGACCTGCGGGCCAATATGCAGGACGAGATCGACCGCGCCCTGATGACCAGCCGCCTCGGCCCCGGCCAGATCAAGGACCTCTACCCGCCCTACCCGTACAAGGAGCACAAGCCCGTCGTCCGCGAGGGCGGTTACCACGAGCTCACCAAGAGCTACGAGCCCCGCGAGCCCGCGTCCTCCGGCGGCTCCGGCGGGACCGGCGGCGCCGCGGGCAGCGGGCTCGCGGGCGGCACCACGGCACCCGGCGGACTCACCGGCCAGCTCTCGCGGCTGTCCGACGCCCTCGACGAGGTCCCCGCGGTCTTCGGCCCGAACGGCAACGGCATCGGCTCCAACTCCTGGGTGGTGGGCGGCAAGCACACCATCACCGGCAAGCCGCTGCTCGCCAACGACCCGCACCTGGCGCCCACCCTGCCCTCGGTCTGGTACCAGATGGGGCTGCACTGCCGGGGCATCTCCGAGAACTGCCAGTACGACGTCTCCGGCTACACCTTCGCGGGCATGCCCGGCGTGGTCGTCGGCCACAACCAGAAGATCTCCTGGGGCGTGACCAATCTCGGCGCCGATGTCAGCGACCTGTACCTGGAGAAGTTCAGCGGCGACGGCTACACCTACGACGGCAAGACGCGCCCGTTCACCACCCGCAAGGAGACCATCGAGGTCGCCGACGGCCCCGACAAGACCATCACGGTGCGCGAGACCGACAACGGCCCGCTGATCTCCGACCGCAGCGACGAGCTGCGCGAGGTCGGCAGAAAGGCCGATGTGGACGCGGCCGCCCCCGACCGCGGCGCGGGCTACGGCATCTCCCTGAAGTGGACCGCGCTCAGCCCCGGCCGCACCATGGACGCCGTCTTCGCCTTCGACAAGGCGCAGAGCTGGCAGGAGTTCCGCAGCGCGGCCAAGCTCTTCGAGGTGCCCTCGCAGAACCTCGTCTACGCCGACACCGAGGGCAACATCGGCTACCAGGCGCCCGGCCGCATCCCGGTGCGCGCCAAGGGCGACGGCTCGCTGCCCGCGCCCGGCTGGGATCCGGACTACCGCTGGGACCGCTGGATCCAACAGGACGAGCTGCCCTGGGAGTTCAACCCCGAGCGCGGCTACATCGTGGCCGCCAACCAGGCCGTCGTCGACGAGAAGTACCCGTACACGCTGACCACCGACTGGGGCTACGGCACCCGCAGCCAGCGCATCGACGACCTGATCCGGCAGAAGACCAGGAACGGCGGCAAGATCTCCACCGAGGACATGCGCCTCATGCAGACGGACAACAGCAGCGAGATCGCCAAGCTGCTCACCCCCGAGCTGCTGAAGATCGACATCTCCGACTCCTATGTCCGCCAGGCGCAGAAGCTCCTGGAGGGCTGGGACTACACCCAGGACCCGGACTCGGGCGCGGCCGCCTACTTCAACGCGGTCTGGCGCAACATCCTCAAGCTCGCCTTCGGCAACAAGCTCCCGAAGGAGGTCCGCGTCGAGGGCCAGTGCCTGAGCGTGGAGCCCGCGGACAACACCGGTCCCGCCGACGAGGACCGCCTGGTGCGCGAGTGCGGCGAGCGGGACGACACCTCCGCCCAGCCGGACGGCGGCGACCGCTGGTCCGAGGTGGTGCGGCGGCTGTTCGACGACGAGAAGAACGACTGGTGGAAGACGCCCGCCAGCCGTACCGACAAGGCCACCGAGACCCGCGACCAGCTCTTCGCCCGGGCCATGGAGGACGCCCGCTGGGACCTGACGGCCAAGCTCGGCAAGGACGTCGACACCTGGAGCTGGGGCCGCCTGCACAAGCTGGAGCTGAAGAACCAGACCCTCGGCAAGGAGGGCCCCGGCCTGGTCAAGTTCCTGCTGAACCGCGGCCCTTGGGACCTCGGCGGCGGCGAGGCCGCGGTCAACGCCACCGGCTGGAACGCCGCGAACGGCTACGGCGTGGTCTGGGTGCCCTCGATGCGGATGGTGGTCAACCTCGACGACCTCGACAAGTCGAAGTGGATCAACCTCACCGGTGCCTCCGGGCACGCCTACAGCGACCACTACACGGACCAGACCGACGCCTGGGCCAAGGGCGAGCTGTTCACCTGGGAGTTCTCGGAGCGCGCGGTGAAGAAGGCGACCCAGGACACCCTCGTCCTCAAACCCTGAGGGGCAACACCCGCCGGGGCCGGGGGAGTTCAGGTAGCGAAGCGGTGCACCGCCGCCGGGGTCAGGGCGGCGTGCACCGGCCGGTCGTGCGGCTCGTGGGGCAGCGCCTCGACGACCTCGCCCTCGTAGAGCAGGACCACCAGGGCGGGGTCCGCGCCCGCACGGGCGAGCCGGGCGAGGACCCGGTCGTAGCTGCCGCCGCCGCGGCCCAGGCGGACGCCGGTGCGGTCCACGGCCAGGCCCGGCAGCAGGACGGTGTCCGCGGCGAGCACCGCCTCGGTGCCGAGCGGGGGCCCGGCCGGTTCGCGCAGCGCCATCCGGCCCGGGCGCCGCACCGTGGCCAGCGAGCCGGGGCCGGTGTACTCGCCCCAGGACAGGTCGTCGTCGGCGAGCAGCACCGGCAGCAGCACCCGCGTACCGCGCCGGTGCAGCAGGTCGAGCAGCGCGCCGGTGCCCGGCTCCGTACCCATGGACACGTAGGCGGCCACGGTGGAAACCTGGCAGAGCGCGGGAAGGTCCGCCGCCCGGGCGGCGAACTGCGCGGCCTTTTCCTGTACGTCATCTTCCGTCAACCGGTTTCTCACGGACAGGAACTCTCGCCGCAACATTCGCTTGCCAGAGTCGGTCCCGCGCGGGGCTGCATTCATGGATTGCTCACAAACCTTTCCGAAGGTGGGCATACGCAGCTGAATTAACCGGACCCTCACATTCTGTGTCAGGGCAGCGGTTAAGGTGGCGGACATGACTGAGCACCCCCACACCAGGATCACCAAGGCTGTCATTCCGGCGGCGGGACTGGGCACCAGGTTCCTGCCCGCGACCAAGGCAACTCCCAAGGAAATGCTGCCGGTTGTGGACAAGCCGGCTATTCAGTACGTGGTGGAGGAGGCCGTTGCCGCCGGCCTCGACGACGTTCTCATGGTCACCGGACGCAACAAGCGCCCTCTGGAGGACCATTTCGACCGCAATTACGAACTGGAAGAAGCCCTGACAAAGAAGGGCGACCAGACCCGGCTCAGCAGGGTCCAGGAATCCAGCGATCTCGCCACGATGCACTACGTACGCCAGGGCGACCCCCGCGGACTCGGTCATGCCGTCCTGTGCGCCGCCCCCCACGTCGGCCACGAACCCTTCGCCGTCCTGCTCGGCGACGACCTGATCGACCCGCGCGACCCGCTGCTCGCCCGGATGACCGACATCCAGGAGCAGCGCGGCGGCACCGTCGTCGCCCTGATGGAGGTCGACCCCCAGCAGATCCACATGTACGGCTGCGCGGCGGTCGAGGCCACCGAGGAGTCCGACGTGGTCAAGGTGACCGGCCTGGTCGAGAAGCCCGACCCGGCGGACGCGCCGTCCAACTTCGCCATCATCGGCCGCTATGTCCTCGACCCCGCCGTCTTCGACATACTGCGCAAGACCGAGCCCGGCCGCGGCGGCGAGATCCAGCTCACCGACGCCCTCCAGCAGCTCGCCGAGGACGAGAAGGTCGGCGGCCCGGTGCACGGCGTGGTCTTCAAGGGCCGCCGCTATGACACCGGCGACCGGGGAGACTACCTGCGTGCCATTGTCCGCCTCGCGTGCGAACGTGAGGACCTGGGACCGGACTTCAGGACCTGGCTACGCAGGTACGTCACCGAGGAGATGTAACCACTTGAGCAGCACCACGACGCGCCTCGCGGGCCCCGACCACCTCTGGTCGGTCGGCGAGCACCTGGACGACATCCTCGCCACCGTCCGTCCGCTGGAGCCCATCGACCTCCAGCTGCTCGACGCCCAGGGCTGCGTCCTGGTCGAGGACGTCCAGGTCGACGTCTCGCTGCCCCCCTTCGACAACAGCGCGATGGACGGGTACGCGGTACGGGTCACCGACATCTCGGAGGCGGGCCGGGAGTACCCGGCCGCCCTGGAGGTGATCGGCGACGTCGCGGCGGGGCAGGACGCGGAGCTGACCGTGGGCCCCGGGCAGGCCGCCCGGATCATGACCGGGGCCCCGCTGCCGCCCGGCGCCGAGACCGTGGTCCCCGTCGAGTGGACCGACGGCGGGCTCGGCGAGGGCCCCGTCGACTCGATGCCGAGCGGCCCGGCCGCCGGGGGCGCGGACGGCGAGGTCCGCGTCTTCCGCCCGGCCCCCGCGGGCGCCCACGTCCGCAGGGCGGGCAGCGATGTGCGCGCCGGGGAGCGGGCGCTGCGCGCCGGCAGCGTGCTCGGCGCCCCGCAGATCGCCCTGCTCGCCGCGATCGGCACGAAGACCGTCCGGGTCCGCCCCCGCCCGCGCGTCGTGGTGCTCTCCACCGGAAGCGAACTGGTCCAGCCCGGCGTCCCGCTCGGCCCCGGCCAGATCTACGACTCCAACTCCTACGCCCTGACCGCCGCCGCCCGGGAGGCGGGCGCGATCGCCTACCGGGTCGGCGCGGTCGCCGACGACCCCGAGACCCTGCGCGCCACCATCGAGGACCAGCTCATCCGCGCCGATCTCCTGGTCACCACCGGCGGGGTCAGCGTCGGCGCCTACGACGTGGTCAAGGAGGCGCTCTCCTTCACCCGGGACGCCGAGGAGGACGGCAGCGGCGTCGAGTTCCGCCGGCTCGCCATGCAGCCCGGCAAACCGCAGGGCTTCGGCTCCATCGGCCCCGACCACACCCCGCTGCTCGCCCTGCCGGGCAACCCGGTCTCCTCGTACGTCTCCTTCGAACTCTTCGCCAGACCCGCGATCCGCACCCTGATGGGCGTGCAGGACATCCACCGGGAGTCCACCCGGGCCGTGCTGCGCAGCAAGAAGCCGCTCGGTTCGCCGGAGGGCAGGCGGCAGTTCCTGCGCGGCCGCTACGACGCGCGGCGCGGCGAGGTCACGCCCGTCGGCGGCTCCGGTTCGCATCTGGTGGCCGCGCTCGCCAAGGCCGACGCCCTGATCGTGGTCCCGGAGGAGACGACCGGGCTGAAGCCGGGCGCCGAGGTCGAGGTGCTGCTGCTCGGCTGAACCGCCCGCGCGGTGCGGGCCGTGCCGCGCGCGGTACGGTGTCGCGCACACAGGGCCCGCACGCGGCGGTCAGCCACCGGCGGCGGCGCGGCCCGGACCGGGAGCGCCAGGGCACATGACAGCGACGGACCGGGGCAGCGGCCCCGAGCAGCACCGCCTCACCCATCTCGACGAGGCGGGCGCCGCGCACATGGTCGACGTCTCGGAGAAGGACGTCACCGCGCGCACCGCCCGGGCCAGCGGCCGGGTCCTGGTCGCCCCCGCCGTGGTGGCCCTGCTGCGGGGCGAGGGCGTCCCGAAGGGCGACGCGCTCGCCACCGCCCGCATCGCCGGGATCATGGGCGCCAAACGCACCCCCGAGCTCATCCCGCTCTGCCATCCGCTCGCCCTGTCCAAGGTCCGCCTCGACCTCGCGGTCACCGAGGCGGCCGTGGAGATCCGCGCCGAGGTCAGGACCACCGACCGCACCGGCGTCGAGATGGAGGCGCTGACCGCGGTCTCGGTCGCCGCGCTCACCGTCGTCGACATGGTCAAGGCCGTCGACAAGGGCGCCGTCATCACCGACGTACGGGTGGAGGAGAAGACCGGCGGCAAGTCCGGCGACTGGAACCGCCCGGAGGAGCCCCGGTGACCGACCCCACCCCGCAGACGGGCGACCCCACGCCGCCGGTGAGCGACCTCACTCCGCCGGAGGGCGACCGCACCCCGCACGCCACCGGCCCGCACGCCGCGCAGTCCGCCGATCCGCACGCCGTGCGGTCCGCCGACGCCCGTCCGGCCGGTCCGCCCTACCGCGCCCTGGTGGTCACCGCCTCGAACCGGGCGGCCTCCGGGGTGTACGAGGACCGCGGCGGCCCGGTGATCGCCGAGGCGCTGCGCGCGCTCGGCTTCGCGGTGGACGGCCCGCAGGTGGTCCCGGACGGCGACCCGGTCGAGACCGCCCTGCGCGCCGCGGTCGACACCGGCTACGACGTCGTCCTCACCACCGGCGGCACCGGCATCTCGCCCACCGACCGCACCCCCGAGGCCACCCGGAAGGTCCTCGGCGCCCACGGCTGCGAGATCCCCGGCATCCCCGAGGCGATCCGCGCCCACGGCAACCGCAAGGTGCCCACCGCCGCGCTCTCGCGGGGCCTCGCGGGCGTGGCCCGGCGCACCCTGATCGTGAACCTGCCGGGCTCCACCGGCGGCGTACGCGACGGGCTCGCCGTCCTGGAACCCCTGCTGCGGCACGCCGTCGACCAGCTGCGCGGCGGCGACCACGCCCCGTCCACCGGGCCCGCGGCCCCGGTCGCGGACGAGGGCGGGGCGGGGAGGTCACGCTGAACAGCCTCGCCTGGCCCGTCGAGCTGGTCGACGGCGACATCACCCTGCGGCCGATAAGACTGCGGGACCAGCGCGCCTGGCGGGAGGTCAACCGGCGCAACCGCGAATGGCTGCGCCCCTGGGAGGCCACCGTCCCGCCGCCCACCCCGACCGGGCCCGTCGCCCACCGGCCCACCTACCGGCAGATGGTCCGGCACCTGCGCGCCGAGGCGAACGCCGGGCGGATGCTGCCCTTCGTGATCGAGTACCGGGGCGCGCTCGCCGGGCAGTTGACGGTCGCCGGGATCTCCTGGGGGTCGATGTGCTCGGGCCACGTCGGCTACTGGGTGGACCAGTCGGTGGCGGGCCGCGGCGTGATGCCGACCGCGGTCGCCCTCGCCGTGGACCACTGCTTCCGCACCCTCGGCCTGCACCGCATCGAGGTGTGCATCCGCCCCGAGAACCTGCCGAGCCGCCGGGTGGTGGAGAAGCTCGGCTTCCGCGAGGAGGGCCTGCGCCCCCGCTTCCTGCACATCGACGGGGACTGGCGCGACCACCTGGTCTTCGCGCTCACCGCCGAGGAGGCCGCCGAGGGGCTCCTCAACCGCTGGCACCGCACCCGCGGCGCCGCCCCGGGCCAGCGCCCCACCGCGCCCGGTCTCGCGCCGCGCGCCCCGCACGAGCCCCCGCACACCGGCTCGCACCGCGAGGCCCCGCGCCCCGGCACGCACCGGGACACCTGGACGGAGCCGGGCCGCGGTCCGGTCCGCGGCCCCTGGAACGGCCCCGAGGACAGCGGCTGAACGGGCCGCCCCACGCCTCGTACCCCTCCTGCCGGAACGGTTCTCCATGGCCGGAACGCACTCCGGGGCGCCGCGGAGCCGGTGAGCATGCCCCGGGCAACTTCCCCTGCCCGAAAGGGCAGTTCCCCGAAAAGGGAATAGGTGTTCGAATACATGGCCCGGAAAGGTCCCGCTCGGGGCTTTCCTTCCCTTCCGTCGACGGCTGTTGATCACATCGTTCGGAAGAAAACTTGAAAATATCAGCCAGATCGTGCGACACACCGGCCGAATTGGCAGATGGCCTCACGCAATCCCCTCTACCGTGTAGCGGGTGAGCAGCAGCGGCCTCATCTACGCAGTCATTGTCGGGGCCTGGGCCGCCTACCTGGTGCCGATGTGGCTCCGTAGGCAGGACGAGCTCAACGAGGCCCGTCCAACAGAACGTTTCAGCACCGCCATAAGGCTTCTGTCCGGCCGGGCGGGAATGGAACGCCGGTACGCCAAGGACCTGAAGGCGCGGTCGGAGGAGAACCCCGAACCGCCCGCCCTCCCGGGCGATGTCACCGACTCGGTGGACGTCCGGGCCTTCGCCGTGCCCCCGAAGCAGTCCTCCCGCGCCGAGGCGGCCGAGGTCTCCCGCGCGGAGAACCGGCGGTCGGCGGCGCGCGAGGAGGCCCGGGACGCCGCCCCGCGCGAACCCGAGTACGAGAAACGCGAGGCCGCCCGCGAGAGTGCCCCGGCGGGGCGCGCGGTGGAGCGGCGCCCGCGGAGCGCGCAGGAGGCTGCCCGCGCCCGGCGCACCCAGGTCCTCGCGCGCCGTCGGCGCACCACCGTGCTGCTCTTCGTGCTCTTCACCGCCGGTGCGGTGGTGGCCGCGATCGGCGGTCTCGCCTTCCTCTGGGCACCGGTGGCCCCCGCCCTGCTGCTGAGCGTGTACATCGTGTACCTGCGCGTCCAGGAGCGGCGCCGGTTCGCGTACGTCATGGACCGCCGCAGGGCGGAGGAGGCGGCGCAGCGCCTGCGCGAACGGCAGGCCTCCCGGCGCGGCACGGGCGAGCGGCGCGGCGGTGAACTGCCGCCCGGCGCGGGCGAGTCCACCGGTCCCGAGCTGCCCGACCTGGCCGCGGACCGCCGCGCCCTGGTCGAGCAGACCGACCACGCGGAGTGGGTCGACCAGCAGCGCGAGCGCCGCGGCGGCCCGGCCCGGGGCGAGAGCTGGGACCCCGTCCCGGTCCCGCTGCCCACCTATGTCACCGCCCCCGTCGCCCCCCGCGCCACCGGCAGCACCGACCTCGGCGCCCCGGACACCTGGAGCGCGGCCCGCTCCAGCGCGGCCGAGCCGGGCGAGAAGGGCGGGCGCGCCGGATCCACCCCGGCCGGTGCCGCGGAGGGCGAGGCGGACGGCACGGACGCCGCCGGTGCAGCCGAGGCCTCCGGTGAGCGCAGCGACGCCCGCCGCGCCGCCTCGGCCCGCCGGGCCCGGGAACGCGGCCGTACCCCCCTCTTCGACCAGTTCGACGAGGACGGCCGCCCCCGGGCGGCGAACGAGTAGCCGGTGCAGGGCCCGCCACCACGGGCCCCGCACCCGGCCCCTGACCAGCCCGTCAGGCCGCCGGTAACGGATTTCCGAGCACCGCGGCCGGGGTGCTAGAGTCTTCCTCGTTGCAAGGGCCTGTGGCGCAGTCCGGTAGCGCACCTCGTTCGCATCGAGGGGGTCAGGGGTTCGAATCCCCTCAGGTCCACGAAAGCGATGGCGATCTGTATCCACGGAAAGCGTGGATCGGGTCGCTTTCGTTGTTTTTGCGCGGGCTTTCGCCGCGCGGGGCGGGGGCTTCGCCACCCGCACCCCCATCGGGGCGGGTTTCGGCTGGCGGTTGGCTTTCGGGCTTGGGTTGCTGTTGTCGGTCGGCCTTCTTCGTCGGTTGCGGCTGTTGGTTGGGTTTGGGGTCTTACGTGCCCCGGGAAGCGGTCCTCTGCTGGTGCATTCCCTTGAGCTCGGAGTGGGGCTCTGAGTGGGCGTGTGCTGTGTGCGGGAGGCTGGCAAGTCCCGGTGGCGGTGCGGTTGTTGGGGCGGGATGCCTTTGGCCGGAGGAGGCGGTGCCTGCGGCCCTCTTGACCGTGGGCGGTCATCTCCCTGACTGTGTGGTGGCCGGGTCGCTCCCCGTTTCGCGGAGGCAAGTGTGAGAAGTCGCAGGGGCCGCAGTGTCCTCGTCGGTGTGCTGGCCAGTGGGATGCTGCTGGCGGCGTCCTCGGTGGCCTCGGGGGATCCGGCCGGGTCGGCGCAGGGGTCGACAACGATGTCAGGCGGGCAAGGTCCGCGTGCGGCGGCGCAGTTGGTGGAGGATCCGGCCGACTATGTGGACCCGCTGATCGGCACCGGACGCGGCGGGGAGTCCGTCGGGGAGATCAACAACTTCCCGGGGCCCGCGGCGCCGTTCGGGATGATGCAGTTCTCGCCGGACACCGAGGGCTCGTACGCGGGGTACCAGTACCACAGCGAGCGGATCCGGGGGTTCAGCCTCGATCACGCCTCGGTCGGCTGCACGGCCTTCGGGGACGTGCCGATCCTGCCGGTGGCCGGGGAGATCGGCGCGAAGCCCTGGGAGCGGACCGAGCGGTTCTCGCACGACGGGGAGAAGGCGGAGCCCGGGTACTACGCGGTGACCCTCGGGGACGCGAAGGTGCGGGCCGAGCTCGCGGCCACCACGCGCACCGGACTGGCCCGGTTCACCTTCCCGGAGGGCGAGCGGGCGGCGCAGGTCCTGGTGAAGGGCGGGGCCAGCCTGGCCGGGAACAAGCGGGCGGCGCTGCGGATCGAGGGGGACCGCACGGTCACCGGCTCCGCGACGACCGGGAACTTCTGCGGCAAGGGCAATGAGTACACGGTCCACTACGCGCTCACCTTCGACCGGCCGTTCACCGCGCACGGCACCTGGGACGGCTCCTCGGTGTCCGAGGGCGCCGACGCGGTGGACGCGCCGAAGGCGGGCGCCTATCTGACCTTCGGCGGGGCGCGCACGGTGCGGGCCAAGGTGTCCATGTCGTATGTCTCGGTGGCCGGGGCGAAGGCCAATATGGCGGCGGAGGCGGGTGGTTGGGACCTGGAGGCGCTGCGGGAGAAGACGCGCGCCGAGTGGTCCGAGGCGCTCGGCAGGATCCGGGTCGCGGGCCGCGAGGAGGGCGAGCTGCGGACCTTCTACACGGCGCTCTACCACGCGCTGATGCACCCCAACACCTTCAACGACGCCGACGGCCGCTACCCGGGCTTCGACGACAAGGTGCGCACCCTGCCCGAGGGCCGCACCCAGTACGCCAACTTCTCCGACTGGGACACCTACCGCAGCCTGGCCCCGCTGCAGGCGATGCTGTGGCCCGAGCGGGCGAGCGACATGGCGCAGTCGCTGGTCAACGACGCGGTGCAGGGCGGGTGGTGGCCGCGCTGGCCGCTGGCCAACGACTACACGGGGCAGATGACCGGCGACAACTCGGTGCCGCTGATCGCCAATCTGTACGCCTTCGGCGCCCGGGACTTCGATCTGCCCATCGCCCTCGAGTACCTGGTGAAGGGCGCCACTTCGGTGGACGAGCGGCCGGGCGCCTATCAGGAGCGGCCCGGGGTGCGCAGCTATGTCGAGCGCGGCTACATGCCCAACAACGACGCCTCGCGCGGCGATCACCAGCGGGTCGGCGGCTCGGTCACCCTGGAGTGGGCGATCGACGACTTCGCGATCGCCCGACTCGCCGCAGCGGCAGGGCAGAAGGAGACCGCCCGGGACTTCACCCGGCGCGGGCAGAACTGGCAGCACCTCCTGAACCCGGCCACCGGCTACCTCCAGCCGCGCGGCCAGGACGGGCGCTTCCCCGACGGGCCGCCCTTCCAGCCGCCGCCCCCGGGGAAGTTCGGGCAGGACGGCTACGACGAGGGCAACGCGGCGCAGTACAACTGGCTGGTTCCGCAGAACACCGCCGGGCTGACCGCCGCGATGGGCGGGCGCGAGGCCGCCGCCGAACGCCTCGACACCTTCTTCGGCAAGCTCAACGCGGGCCCCAACGAGCCGTACATGTGGGCCGGCAACGAGGTCGACTTCTCGGTGCCCTGGGTCTACAACCACCTCGGGCAGCCCTGGAAGACGCAGCAGCGGGTACGGGAGATCGCCACCACGCTGTTCAGCCCGACACCGGACGGGGAGCCCGGCAACGACGACCTCGGTGCCCAGTCCTCCTGGTACGTCTGGGCCGCGCTCGGCCTGTATCCCTCGACGCCCGGCACCAGCGATCTGACCCTGCACGGCCCGCTGTTCGAGCGTGCGGTGCTCGATCTGCCGGGCAGGGCGGGGGAGTTGGACATCCGGGCGCCGAAGGCCTCCGCGAAGACGCCGTATGTGCACGGGCTGCGGATCGACGGCCGGGACTGGGAGCGTACGTCGCTGCCGCGCGGGATCCTCGACCGCGGCGGGCGGCTCGACTTCGACCTGGGCGGCGAGCCCGACCGGAGCTGGGCCACCTCGGCGCAGGCCGCGCCGCCCTCGTACCGCACCGGGGAGAAGCCCTTCCTCGCCTCGGTGACGCCGAACCTGGTGAAGGTCCGACCGGGGCGCGGGACGGCGGAGTTGCGGGTGCGGGGGCAGCGGCTGGGCGGCAAGGACCGGTCGCTGCGGGTGCGGGCCGAGGCGCCCGCGGGGCTCAAGGTGGCTCCGGGCGGCGGGAGTCTGCGGCTCGATCCGGCAACCGGCAGCGGGAGTACGGAACTTGAGGTCAGCGCGGCGGCCGGGACGCCCGAGGGGTACTACGAGATCCCGGTGAGTGTGCGCGGGGCTTCGGGGAAGCCGGTGCGCGGGGCGGCGATCGTCCTGGTCGCCCGGGAAGGCGGACTCGCCGCCGCCTACGAGGGCACCGGGGCCTCCGACGACGGCGACCGGGGGCAGGGCGACTACGACGGGGACGGCAACAGCTACTCCCGGCAGGCGCTCGCGGCCGAGGGGCTGCGGGGCGGGGCCCGCGTCGAGGCCTCGGGAACCCGCTTCACCTGGCCGGACGCGCCGCAGGGCCGCCCCGACCACGCGCGCGCCAAGGGGCAGACCCTCGGCCTCGGCGAGGAGGCGGCGGACGCCGGGCGGCTGCTCTTCGTCGGCTCCGCGACCCACGGCGACCAGCGGGGCACCGCCACCGTGACATTCACCGACGGCAGCACCGCGAAGGCGGACCTCTCCTTCGGCGACTGGACCGAGCCGGGCGGCGGCCGGGACCCGGTCTTCGGCAACACCGTGGTGGCGCACACCGCCTACCGCAACCAGGCCTCGGGGCAAGGGCCTTCGGCCTTCGTCTACGCCACCGAGCCCTTCCGGGTCCCGGCGGGCAAGCACCTGAAGAGCGTCACCCTGCCCGAGAACGACAAGCTGCATGTCTTCGCCCTCGGCCTCGGCTGAGGACGTCAACACGGGGCGCACAGCGCCGCGTCGAGACCCCCGCCCCCTACTGGCACCCGCACAGAGTCGAGACCCGCTGCTCCTACTGGCCCCCACACAGACCGGGAGATCGAGATGACCGTGCCCTCTTGGCGGAACCGCCGTGCACGGCGCCGTCCGCGGTGGCTGCTGCCCCTGTTCGCCGCGGCCCTCGCCGTGCTCTGCGCCACCGGCGCCACCGCCCCCGTACCGGATGCCTCCCCGGCGGCGGGCCCAACTGCCGCCGGAGGCAAGGGAGTCAGCGTGACGCCGGTCGATGGGGCCGGTGCGGCGCTGGCCGATGTCGGGGCGTCCTGGTACTACGACTGGTCCCCGTCCACCGGTGAGATCGCGCGGCCCGAGGGCGCCGAGTTCGTGCCGATGATCTGGGGCGCGGGCGCGGTCAACGACGCCGATCTGGCCCGCGCCAAGGAGGAGGGGCAGCAACTGCTCGGCTTCAACGAGCCGGACATGGCGGGCCAGGCGGACATGCCGGTGGAGCAGGCGCTCGATCTGTGGCCCCGGCTCCAGGACACCGGGCTGCGGCTCGGCGCGCCCGCCGTCGCCTTCGGCGGGGACACCCCGGGCGGCTGGCTCGACCGCTTCATGACCGGCGCCGCCGAACGCGGGCTGCGCGTCGACTTCATCCCGCTGCACTGGTACGGCGGCGACTTCGGCCCGGCCGCCGTCGACCAGCTGCGCGGCTATCTGCAGGCGGTGTACGACCGCTACCACAAGCCCGTCTGGCTCACCGAGTACGCCCTGACCGACTTCTCCGGACCCACGCCCCGCTACCCGAGCGAGCAGGAGCAGACCGACTTCGCGCGGGGCTCCGCCGAGATGCTGGGGCAACTGCCGTTCGTGGAGCGGTACGCCTGGTTCACGCTCTCCACCGGGACCGCACCGACCGGCCTCTACGACGGGACCACACCCAACGCCACCGGTCTCGCCTACCGCGAGGCGGGCTGAGCACACGCGGCAGGGCGCGGCCGATTCCCGTACGGACGGCGCAAGTCCCCTAGCGGCACTGGGGAGTTCCGCGCTGCCAGCTCCAAGTGCCGTACTGGCAGTTCTGAGTTCAGTGACATCAGCCTCAAGTCCCGTACCGCCAGACCTGAGTTCAGTATCGCCAGCCCCAAGTCCCCGACTGGACACAGGAGCCGGTCACCAGTCGCACGCCGGTGGCCGACTCCCGTGCCGAGCGGGCCCGGTGCTACGGCCGCCGGGCCGCGAGCAGGCGGATGCCGAGGGCGGGGTCCTCCCAGGCGGTCCTGAGGTGGGTGAGGCCCGCCTCGGTCAGCACCTCCTCCAGGGCGCCCTCGGCGGGGGCCGGGGCCCCGGTCAGGGCGAGTTCGAGGCGCAGGGCGGCGGCGCCCGCCGGGCGCTTCGGGGGCAGCGGGGCCACCAGGAGGAGCCAGCCGCCGGGGAGCAGGGCACCGGCGGCGGAGCCGGCCGCGCGCCGGATCTCCTGCGTGCTGCGTCCGGCAGTCGGCAGCCAGGCGAGCGCGAGGCGGTCCTCGGCGGTGAAGGAGTCCGGGCCGCCGGTGCGGACCTCGACCAGGCTCTCCCCGGCCGGGGTGTGCGGGTCCCGCGCGGCCCGCGCCGTGTCGGCCGCGGCCTCCGGCTCCAGGGCGAGCACCGGTACGAAGGGGATGTGGCGGGCCAGTTCGGCGGCGCTCGCCCCGCCGTCGCCGGCCGCGCAGCCCACCTTGGCCCCGGGCCGGTCCAGGCGCTCGGGCAGCCCTTCCAGCCTGCCGAGCAGTTCGTTGACCAGCGCGTCCGCGAGCGGGGCCGACTCGGCGCCGCAGCCGGTGAACTCCGCCCGCCCGGCGGCCTGTTCGCCGGTGCGCAGCCGCCCGGCACCGGTCACCAGGCGGCGGAGGCGGGCCGCGAAGGCGGTGGTGCGGGGGCCGCCGACGAGGACGCGTTCGAGGCCTTCCTCGGCGGCGAGGCGGCCCTCGGCGTCGCGGCGTACCAGGGAGGCGGACACCAGGGTCTCCAGGAGCCGCGCGGTGGTGTCCTCGTCCAGGCCCTCGACTGCGGCCGCCGCCTCCTTCGGGGTGCAGGGTTCGAGGAGGCGGGCGAGGAGCCCGCTCTCCCGGGCGAGGGCGCAGGCGAGGAAGGAGCGGGCACCGGCGGCGCGTTCGGCGAGCCGTCCGGCGAAGCCGCCGGGGACCTCGGGCAGCGCGCCGGGCGGCTGTCCCGAGCGGGCGGCGGCCAGGGCGGCGTGGGCCCCGTCGAGGAAGGCGGTCAGTTCGGCCCGCTGCGCGGCGGGGACGGGGTCGAGCTTGGCCGCGGTCGCCATCTCGGCCACCGCGTCGGCGAGTTGCCCGGGAGCGCCGTCCGCGGCGGCCTCGGCGGCGTGCAGCGCCCACCAGGAGTCGGCGAGCTTGGCGACGGTGCGCTCGGCGGCCTCCTCGCGGACCCGGGTGCCCTCGATGCCGACGATGGTGCGCTGGCCGAGCTGCATGAGCAGGGTCTCCTGCGAGCCCTGTCCGGAGATGAGGCCGAGGATGTCGCGCATGAAGCGCTCCCAGGGGAACGCCGACATATAGGCCTCGCCGCCCATCAGGCCCATCACCAACTGGCCGATGCGCAGGGCGCATTCGGAGGCGTGGTGCTTGGCGACGGTGGCGAACTCGTCGAAGTGCGGGTCGCGATCCGTGTCCCGGGTGCCGTCGAGCGCCCGGTAGACGCTGGCCCTGGCCTGCATGAGCAGGGCGCGCATCTCGCCGACGGTGCGCTCGACATTGGCGTAGTCGAGGACGCGGCGGCCCGCGCGGCGCCGGGTGGCGAGCGCCTCCACGCAGTTCTCGATGACGCCGTCCAGGGCGCCGAGCACCCCGCAGGCGCTCATGGTGCGGCGGATGCGGGCGTAGGTGTTCAGCTCGCTCAGCGCGTCGGCGCGCCAGACCAGGCGCCATTCGGGCAGCCGCACCCGGTCCAGGACGACCTGGCCGAGGCCCATGGTGTGCATGCCCATGGTGTCCATATGGATCGGCGTGACGCCCGGGTCGTCCTTCTCGACCAGGAAGGCCAGCATGTCGTTGGAGGCCTCGTCGCGCACGAAGAGCAGGAAGAGGTCGGCGAAGCGGGCGCCCGCGAGGAAGCGCTTGGCGCCGTTGAGGACCCACTCGCCGTCCTCCAGGCGGGCGGTGGACCGGTAGTCGTAGGGGTCCAGGCTCTCGTAGGCGCCCTGGACGCCGAAGCGGCGGCCTGCGACCAGGTCGGGGACGTACCGCTCGATGAGTTCGGGCCGGCCGCTGGAGAGGATCAGCTCGCAGATCTCGACGCTGATGTCGAGCAGGACGGCGAAGCCGGGGTCGCGGGAGAGGCGGGCGATCTCCTCGACCACCACGCCCCAGGCCAGCTTGTCGCGGCCCTCGCCGCCGATCGAGGCGGGCAGCGAGAACCGCATCAGGCCGAGGTCGCCGGCCCTCTCGAAGACGCTGTTGTCCAGCGGCCGGGAGGCCTGGTTGCGGAAGTGCGCGCCCGGGTTGGCCCGGTCCAGGACGAAGGAGGCGAACCGGCGGCGGGCCTCGCGGCGGACCTGCTCGACCTCCGCGTCCAGGGTGCGGTGGCCGGGGGCGACCGCCCGGTTCATGACATCGGCGGCGTGCGCGCGGGCCGTCACGCCCCGGCCTCCGTGCCCTGCTCCTCGGCCTCGCGCACCAGCTCGTCGAGGGTCTCGGTGCCGAGGAAGCGTTCCAGCGGGATGGTGGCGCCGGTGCGCTCCTCGACCTCGACGGAGAGCTGTGCGGCGGTGAGCGAGTCGATGCCGATCTCGCCGACCGGCCGGTCCCCGGGGATGTCCTCCGCGGCGAGGCCGAGCAGTTCGGCGATGAGGTCGGCGAGCCAGGCGGCGGTGGCGGCCTGTCCTGTGCTGTCGGGGGAGGTGGCGGTCATGGGCGCTCCTTGGTTCGTACGGGCCCGGCCTCCCGGTGCTGCGGGGCGAGCCGCAGCGGGATCAGGGACAGGGCCCGGTCGTCGTCGTCGAGTTCGGTGAGGTGGCGCACCAGGCGGTCCTCGGCTTCGAGGTCGGCCCCGGCGGGCCGGCCGAGCCGTTCGAGGACCCGCCGCAGGGCCACCGAGAGCCAGGCGGGATCGGCCGCGAGCGGGCCGAGTGCCCGGCGGCGCTGGAGCCAGGTGTGCAGGCAGCAGGCACCGGCGTGCACCAGGCAGTGGCGGCGGGCCGCCTCGTAGGCCGGGGCGCCGCGGTCGGTGCCGAGCGCGGCGAACTCGGCGCGGACCTGGTCCCGTACGGTGCGCAAGGTGTGTGCCAGGGCGGCGAGTCGAGGCTCCTCGTGCAGGGCGTCCACGGCTTCGTCGAGGCAGCCGGTCACCTCGTCGGCGCCGCCGTGGGTGAGGGCGGGGCGCTGGGCGCGCAGGCTGGGCGAGGCCGGCTCCTCGCCGAAGCCGAAGAGCAGCGGCAGCGGCAGTTCGGCGCGGGCGGGGCTCCTTCTGCGGGCGGCGCTGGCGAGCTGGGCGCGCACGGTGTCGAGCTGGACCAGCTGGGTGCCCTCGAAGACCGGGGTGATCGCCAGGTCGCGCACGATCTTCTGGAAGGCTCCGGCCCCGGCGCCCTCGCGCAGATAGGCGCGGGCGCTGAGCACCTCACCGCAGGCGGCGACGGAGTCCACCGCGAACTGCGGGACCACGTACTTGGCCACCGCCGACCAGAGCGGCATCCGCTGCCGGGCCACGTCGAGTCCGCGGGCGGCGGCGAGGGCGGTGCACTCGGCGACCAGGAGGTCGGCGAAGCCGCGCGCGAGCAGCCCGCGCACCGGCGCGAGGTGGGTGGCGGGCGCCCCGTACAGGATCCGGCCGCGGGCGTGCCTGAGGGCGATCCGCAGGGCCGTGTCCGCCGAGCCGAGGGCGCTGCCGCCGACCAGGGTCCGGGTGAACTGCAGCATCCCGGAGACCATTTCGATACCGCGGCCCCGGCGCCCGATCACCGCCTCCTCGCCGACCCGGCAGCCGCTCAGCGCGAAGCCGCTCAGATCGTGGCCGCGCAGCCCGTGGGTGGGCACCTTGGCGAGCCGCCGTACGCCGGTGACGGCCGGGTCCTCGAAGTCGAGGAGGAAGAGACCGAAGGAGGGTTCGGAGGCGGCGAGCACGGTGGCGAAGGAGGACCGGCGGCCGTTGCCGACCAGCCACTTCTCGCCGTTCAGGAGGTAGCCGCCGTCGACCGGGACGGCCCGGGTGCCGGTGGCGAGCAGATCGCTGCCGGCCGCCTCCTCGCTGATGCCCGCGGTGCCCCAGGCCCGGCCGAGGGCCAGCTCGGCGACCCGGCGGCGCTGGGCCTCCTCGCCCCAGATCCACACCGGGAGGGTGGCGAGCAGCGTCGAGCCGAGGCCGACGGAGACCGCCGCGTCCCGGCGCGAGGCGGCGCGCACCAGGGCGAGCAGCGACTCGAAGGAGGTCAGGCTCCCGCCCTCCTCGGCGGGCACCAACCGGGCGTGCAGCCCGGCCGCCCAGGCCGCCTCGTAGGCCTCGGTGGGCTCGGCCTCCCGGTCGTCCGCGCGGACGCCGCGGGCGAGCGACATCCCGGTGTCCGGGTCGAAGGGGCAGCCGAGTTCCTGTTCCAGGCGGGCGGCCGGGGCGAAGGAGGGGAGCCCGTCCTCGGCTGCGGCGGCGGGCCCGGTCCCGGGTGCGGCCTCCGGTGGGGCGGTCGGCCCGGTCATATCCGCTCCACGACGATCGCGTACGGGCCGCCGCCGTCGTCGTCCTCGGCGAGCCCCAGTTCATGGACGAAGGCGAGGCCGCCGCCGTGGCGGTAGGCCGTGGTGCGCACCTGGAGGAGGTCCCAGAGCTGGCCCGCGCGCAGCCAGGTCACGTCCAGGCGCCGCACCCCCTCGCTGAGCGAACGGCGCAGCTCGGGCGCCTTCCTGCCGTGCCGCATCACGAACTCCTCCCGGGCGCCGCCCGCGAAGCCGAGCGACTCGGCCCAGTACCACTGGTCGGCCACCTCGCAGTGGTGCCGGTGGACCCGGAAGGTGGTGGTGTCCGAGGCGATCTCCTCGCCCTCGCGGTCGAAGGAGCCCCGCAGCGCCCGCACCTGCGAGAGGTAGGGCGTGCGCTCGATCTCGTCCTCCCGGAAGGCGGCCACCACGGCCTCGGGCAGGGTGGTCGGCGCCCCGGAGAGGGCGAGGTCGCCGCTGAGCGCGAGCGGCACCGAGGCGGCGCGGGCGCGGACCGCGACCCCGGCCGGACCGGTGACGGTCAGCTCCGCCTCCAGCTGGGAGGCGCGCGGTCCGCGCACCCGCATCCGGACGTCGACCTCGGCCTCGTCGGCGTCCTCGAAGCGCAGCGGCTGCTCGTACTCCAGCTGCCAGGCCCACAGGACGAGGCCCACCCGGTGCTCGGTGACCAGCCTGCGGTGGCTGTGCAGATGGTCGCGCAGCCAGCGGGTGCCGGCCTGGAAGGCGAGCCGCCCCACGGCGGTGGGCTGCAGCTGGGTGGGGGTGAACAGGCCTGCGTCCAGGACGACTTCGTAGGTGGAGCTGCGGGGCACGGGGACTAACCTCCCGACACCGCGGTGATGATGTCCACCCGGTCGTCCTCGGTGGCCTCGCGGTCCAGCTCGGCGGGGGAGAGCTGCTCGCCGTTGAGGGCGATCAGATGGGTGGCGCGCACCGCGCCCTCCCGGTCGAGGAGGACCTCGCTGAGGTTCGGGTAGCGCTCGGTCAGTTCGTTCAGGCCGGCGCGCACGGTCTCGCCGCCGACCTCGATGTCGTTCTCGTAGTTGGTGAACCGGAGCAGGACGCCCCTGACCTTGACGATCATCGCCAGGACCCTTCGTCGCTTCGTGGATGCCAGGTCGTGCTTCCCCGCGCGGTGGTGTGCCCGTGCCGGGGCACGGTGCCGCTACCGCGCGGGGGCCTGCCAGCGGGCGAGCTCGTCGAGCTCTCCGCCGAGGTACTGCTTGCGGGTGAGCCAGCGCTGGACCTTGCCGCTGGACGTCTTGGGGATGGTGCGGGGCCGGATCAGGACCAGGGCGCCGGGCGGGATGCTCAGCTCCAGGGAGACCGCACGGCGCAGCGCTTCGAGGACCTCCCGGTAGTGCTCCGCGGCGTGTTCGGGGTCCGTCTCCGCGGCGGGGTCGGCCTCGTAGACGAGGACCAGGCGTTCGGTGGCGCCCGAGGCGTCCTCGACGGCGAAGGCGGCACCGCAGTTGCGGCGGACGCCCGGGACGGCGGCCTCGCAGACCCGCTCGATGTCGACCGGGTGGTGGTTGCGGCCGTTGACGACCACGAGGTCCTTCATCCGGCCCGCCACGAACAGCTCGCCCCCGCGCAGGAAGCCGAGGTCGCCGGAGCGCAGGAAGGGCCCCTCGCCGTCCGCGGTCTTCACCCCGAAGGCCGCCGCGCTCTCCTCGGGGCGGCGCCAGTAGCCCTCGGCCACGCCGGGCGAGTCGATCCAGATCTCGCCGACGGTGTCCTCGGGCAGCTCCGCGCCGGTCTCCGGGTCGGCGATCCGGATCCGGGTACGGGGTCCCGGCGGGCCGCAACTCACCAGGGAGCGCGCGGCTTCGCCCGGCTCGGCCGCCCGTACGGTGTTGTCCCGCTCCAGCGGCTCGCGGGCCACGTCCACCGCGCGCCAGCCGCCGAGCGGGGCGCCGCCGGTGACGAAGAGGGTGGCCTCGGCGAGGCCGTAGCAGGGGTAGAAGGACGCGGCCCGGAAGCCGCAGGGGGCGAAGCGCTCGGCGAAGCGGGCCATGGTCTCGGCGCGGACCGGTTCGGCGCCGGTGAAGGCCACCTCGACCGCGGACAGGTCGAGCCCGTCGAGGTCGGCGTCCTTGGCGCGGCGTACGCACAGGTCGAAGGCGAAGTTGGGGCCGCCGGTGATGGTCGCGCCGTAGCGGGAGACCATGCGCAGCCAGGACAGCGGGCGGCGCAGGAAGCTCACCGGCGACATCAGGGACACCTCGATGCCGACGGCCAGCGGGGTGAGGATGCCGCCGATGAGCCCCATGTCGTGGTACGGCGGCAGCCACAGGCCGCCCACGCTGCCGGAGTGCATGCCGAAGCCGCGGGTGATGTCCCGGCAGTTGTCGCGCAGTTGGGCGTGGCTGAGCATCACGCCGCGGGGCAGCGCGGTCGAGCCGGAGGTGTACTGGAGCAGCGCGAGCGCCTGCGGCCGCGGCACGAGGTCCTCGCCGCCGCCGACCGCGTCGTCGGTGGTGAGCAGCCGCGGGGCGCGGCCGTCCAGCGCGGTGGCGAGCCAGTCCGCCATCAGCGGCGCGATGTCCGAGGTGGTGAGGACGAGGTCGGTGCCGGCGTCCTCGATGATGGCGGCGAGCCGGGGCAGCGTACGGGCCAGCCGGGTCGGGTCCGGCGGGAAGGCCGGGACCGCGGGCACGCCCGCGTAGAAGCAGCCGAAGAGACCGGCCAGGTAGTCCGGGCCCGGCGCGAAGAGCAGCAGCGCCGGGACCGGCCGGCCGCCGGTGGTCTCCAGGATCCGGGCGGCCACCGCCCGTGCCCGGCGGTCGAGTTCGGCGTAGCTGATCTCCTCGGCCGACTCGTCCTCGGCGACGAAGCGGTAGGCCAGGGCCTCGGGCGTCTGCCCGGCCCGCTCCCGCAGCAACTGCGCGAAGCTCTCCGCTCCGCGCTCCAGTGAAGCCTCCAACCCCCCGTGCCTCCCCCGCACTTGACGCAAGGGCCGCAGTGTTGCAGCAACATTGCGGGAGGGTCAATGATCATCTGCGCGGGTGGGTGCCGCAGGTCGGGCCTGGTATTGACACTGGCGGGTAACAAGCAGCAGGGTGATCCCCCGCATCCGCCCACCCCCGGCGGGTCCGGGCCGCCCAACGCGGCTTGCCGCGCGCCAAGTTGGGAGACGCGTCCATGGCGAAGACACCGGTCGCTCGCGGGGACGCCCGTGGCGCCCCGGGCGCCGAGGCGGGCGCCAAGCCGCCCGCCGCCCTGGTCCTGCTGTGCTGCCTCGGCGCCTTCATGGCCTTCCTGGACAGCACCATCGTGAACGTGGCCTTCCCGAACATCGCCGAGACCTTCGACGACTCGGACCTGCCGACCCTGTCCTGGGTGCTCAACGGCTACAACGTGGTGATCGCCGCCCTCCTGCTGCCCGCGGGCCGCGCCGCCGACCGGCTCGGCTGCCGCCGCTCCTTCGCGGGCGGGCTCGTGCTCTTCACCCTCGCCTCCGCGGTCTGCGGGGCCGCCAACTCGGCCGAACTCCTCATCGGGGCACGGGTGGTGCAGGCCGTCGGCGCCGCCATCCTGATCCCGACCTCGCTCGCCCTGCTGATGCCGATGTTCCCGATGGCGCGGCGCCTGGTCGCCATCACCCTGTGGAGCGCGGCGGCGGCGCTGGCCGCCGGGATCGGCCCCGGCCTCGGCGGCATCCTCGCCGAGCACTGGACCTGGCGGGCGGTGTTCCTGGTCAACATCCCGATCGGCGTCCTCGCCCTGTGGGCCTCCCGCCGCCTGACCGAACAGCGCGACCGCAGCGGCCCCACCCCCGACATCCTGGGCGTGGTGCTGCTCGCCGCCTCGCTCGGACTGATCGCGCTCGGCCTGGTCAAGGGCCCGGACTGGGAGTGGGAGAGCGCACGCACCCTCGGCGCGCTCGCGGCGGGCGCGCTGCTCCTGGTGGCGGTGGCCCTGCGCAGCGCGCGCCACCCGGCGCCGGTCATCGAGCTCGACCTGCTGCGCTCGCGCAACGCGCTCGGCGGCAACCTCGGTTCGATGCTCTTCTCGGTCACCTTCTTCGCGGTCATCCTCAACAACATCCTCTTCCTGACCACGTACTGGCACTGGTCCCTGATCACCGCGGGCCTCGCCACCACCCCGCCGCCGCTGGCCACCGCCGTGGTGGCCCGGCCCGCCGCCCGCCTCGCCGAGAAGTTCGGCGATCTGCCGGTCGTCGTCGCGGGCTGCCTGATCTACATCGGCGGCACCCTGCTGCTGTTCTGGGGCGGCGGCAAGGACCCGGACTTCGTGCGGCACTGGCTGCCCGGCGCCGCGGTCATGGGCACCGGCGCGGGCCTGGTCTGGCCGGTGCTCGGCGGGGTCGCCCTGGCCGGGGTCGAGCCCGCCCGGCTCGCCACCGCGAGCGCCGCCAACTCCGCCTTCCGGCAGCTGGGCGCGGTCCTCGGCACCGCCCTCGCGGTGTCGATCGTGACCTCCTCGGCCGGGGACCCGCTCGGCGGGGCGCGCAACACCTGGTGGCTGTCGATCAGCTTCGCCGCCTCGGTCGCGGTGCTCGCCGCCCTCACCATCCGGCGTACGGAGGCCTCCGCGGCCCCCTGAGAACGGCGCCCGCGGAGAACTCCGGCACCCACTTCCGGCACCCACTCCGGCACCACCGGGAAATGTGGTGCCGGAGTGCACCGCGGTACGCGGAAAATGATCGATCGTCGATCGGCCACCTCTCCCCTGTGTGCCCCGGCCGTGAATTCGTCCGACATACCGGCCCGCCCCGCATTCGGATGCCGGGGCGCGTTCCGGTGCGTCTTCCGCCCCACATAAGGAATATGTCGTTCCGCTTGCCCGAAGGGAATATCCAACTCCGTTTGGCCGGAGGGCCGTACGCGCGGGGCCCGGGCGGCGGGGGATCATTCCGTGCCTGGTCGGAGGCTGCCGTACGAGCCCTCCGGTCCTGGTCGCGCGGGGCCTAACACCCGTCGCCAGCAGGGGAGTTGAGCCGGTCGGCCGGGCGCCGCGCGGGCCGTCCCGGGGTGGGCCCGGGCCCGTACGGTTTCACACGCGGTTAACGCGACCGGGCCCGTTTCTCCACAGAGTTAACCCGGCGGGACCTGTTTTCGTCTTTCCGCTGTGCGTCCTTTCCGGGGACCCGCCCGGGCCTTGTCCGCCTGACAACTTCCCCTGTGGCAATGGTCACTTGGCCCCGGGTGTCCACGGCTTGTACGATCCCGCCCATGACGACGCCTGGGGTGGATTCCTACATCCGGCAGAAATTCGCCGAGCATGCAGGTCTGAGTGACGAGCAACTGTTCGCCGACGACGTGACATTGGCCGCGGTGATCAGCCGCAGCCCGAAAATGACCAACAGCATCGACCTGATGGAGGCGTTCGCCAAGACGGCCAACGCGCTCCGCAAGGACTACGGCGTGCGGGTCCGCCTGCCCGCCCTGCCGCTGGACACGCCCACGTCCACCGTGCTGAAGACCTTCCTCGAGGAATTCGAACGGCAGAAAGAGGCAACCGGATGAGCGTCACCGACGCCGAGACGACCACCCGCCGCTCCGCCGTACCCGCCGGGGCGCCCGCGATCATCACCGACCTCTACGACGCCTTCGCCCAGCGGAACATGTCGCTGGTCCAGGTGACCTGGGAGCAGCAGCGGCTGCACGAGTCCCGCCGCTGGAGCGTCGTGGACATGCTCTCCGCCGTGGACCTGGACGCGCTGACCCCGACCGACCGCAACCTGGTCTGGAACGCGGGCCGCGCCGAGCTGACCACCAAGCCGGGCGCCGACCGCCTGGAGCGCCAGTCCCGCAACGAGGTCGACCGCTGGCGGGACAAGAACCCGGTGGTCGCCAACATCATGGAGGCCTGCGGCACCTGGAGCCGGTACTGGAACGAGGAGGAGGCGCACCACGAGACCGTCTTCCTGCGCCTCGCCGAGGTCACCGGCATGGAGACCGTCGCCGACGAGACCTTCATCGACTTCCGCCAGGTCTTCCCCGACGACGACATGCTGCGCACCCTGGTGCTGCTCGCCTTCTCGGAGATCACCGCGGCGGTGAACTACGGCGCCTGCCAGCACGTCATCCAGGACCCCGGCCTGCGCCGCATCTTCAAGCAGGTCGCCGCCGACGAGATCCAGCACCGCAACTACTTCGTCGCCTTCGCCAAGGCGCTGGTGGACAGCGGTGAGTACCACGCCAAGGACGCCTTCGCGGTGGGCCACCTCTTCCTGCGCGAGGACGGCGAACTCGGCGGCAGCGCCCGCGAGAAGGTCGAGGAGCGCGGCACCCACGTCAACTGGTGGGACCACCTGGAGACCGGCGAGGGCGACTTCCGCCCCGAGGCGCTGGAGAAGAAGGAGCAGCTGATCTGCGGCGCCCTGAAGAAGATCACGGGCATCGAGGTGAACTCGAGGGAAGAGGTCGAGGACACTTGGATGGACCTGGTCGGGAGCTGACCGGGCTGGGCCACGACCTCCAGTTGATCAGCGAACTGGAGGTCGCCCCGGCCCTGCGCGAGCCCGGCGTCTTCTTCACCCCCGGCGAACTCGCCCGCTTCGCGGCGGCCGTCTCGCCCCTGGAGAGCCTGGCCGGTGGATTCGCCGCCAAGGAGGCCCTGTTCAAGGCTCTCCCCCCGGCGGAGACCACCTGGTTCTGGACCGAGGCCGAACTGGTCCACGACCCCCGCGGCGCACCCCGCTTCCGCGCCCACGGCACCCTCGCCGCCCACCTGGACCGGCACCGGCTGCGGGTGGCTGTCTCCCTCTCGCACAGCGGCGGCTTCGTCTCCGCCGTGGTCCTCGTCACGGCCCGGCCTCCCGGCGGCGACACCCCTCTCGGCACCCTCATCGGCTCCCTCTCACGGGCGGTTGGACGTGTACTTCAGCGAAACCCGGCTCACACTTCCGGTGCGCCCCAATGACCTCGACGCCCTCGGCCATGTGAACAACGCCGTCGCGCTCGAATACCTCGAAGCCGGCCGCTGGGACTGGCTCGCCCAGCACGACCTGGTGCACGGCGACCGCCTCATCTCGGTCGTCGCCCGCACCGAGATCGACTACCGGGCGGAGATCCCGCGCGGCCGGGTCGAGGTCCGTACCGTCCTCGACTCCCCGGACGCCGAAGAGTACGACGAGGACAGCATCACCTTCCGGGCCCGCTTCCGGCAGCGCGTCCACCTGCCCGGCGCCCCGGACCCGGCGGTCGACGCCCTGGTCACCGTGGCCTTCCTGGACGCGCGGCAGCGCTCCCTGGTCTCCCTGCAGGACTTCCTCGCGGCCGCCGCCGCGCACTGAAACCGCTGCCGCCGGCCACCGCGCGGCACGCACCCATCCCCGCGGCACACACCCACCGCCGCACCCGCGTCCAGCGGCACACACCTACCGGAGGGGCCCGGTGCTCGAACACATCCAGCGCAACCAGCAGTGTCCGCCCGAGCGCGGCCTCTACCTGTACGAGAAGTACAGCGACCCGCCGGAGTTCCTCGCCTACCGCGACTTCCCCGAACAGGTCGCCGCCTCGGCCGACTTCTTCCGCGAGCAGGGCGTCGGCCCCGGCACCCGGGTGCTCTTCCCCTTCGAGACCTCCACCCCGGTCATCCTCGCCTTCCTCGGCCTGATGGAGATCGGCGCGCTGCCGCTGTCCGTGAAGCCGCTGGTGATGAACACCCCCCGGGAGGCGTACCAGGAGTTCCTCGGCCGGGTCGCCCGCGACTTCGCCGCCGAGCGGGTCCTGCAGGTGCCGAGCCTGGCCCCGCTGGACCTGCCCGCGCAGGGGCTCCCGCTGCCGCCCGCGGGGCTGCGCAAGCCCGGCGCCCGGCTGCGTACGCCCGGCGACGAGGAGCTGGCCTTCGTCCAGTTCTCCTCCGGCTCGACCAGCTTCCCCAAGGGGGTCCCGGTCCGCCAGGGCGCCCTGCGCGCCAACCTGGAGATGATCACCCGCACCGACGGCCGCACGCCCGAGGAGCGGGTCAGCAGCTGGCTGCCGCTCTACCACGACATGGGCCTGGTCGGCGGCATGCTCTCCTGCTTCTCCATCGGCTGCGACCTGCTGCTCGCCGAGCCGATCACCTTCCTCTTCGACGCGCGCGGCTGGTGGGAGCACATGGGCCAGGAGCGCGCCATCGGCACGGTGATCCCGAACTTCGCGGTCGACTACTCGCTGAAGCTGATGCAGGACCTCGACCCCGAGGACCTCGCGGACATGGACCTGTCCACCGTCCGCTCGATCTACCTCGGCAGCGAACCCATCAACCTGCCCAATCTGGGGGCCTTCCTCGACCTGATGGCCCCGGCGGGCCTGCGCCGGGACGTCTTCATGCCCTGCTACGGCATGGCCGAGGCGGTGCTGCTCGTCGCCAGCCGCCCGGTCGGCAGCGAGATCCGCACCGTGCCGTCCCCCTCCGGCCTCCCGTCGATCTCGGTGGGCCGCCCGATGCCGGAGTTCACCGTACGGCTGCGGGACGAGGACGGACGGCCGTGCGCGGAGGGGGAGTTGGGCGAGATCGAGCTGTCCGGCGGCAGCCTCGCGGCGGGCTACTTCGACCGCGGGGAACCGCTCGGCGACGCGGACGGCTTCTACGCCACCGGGGACATCGGCTTCCTCGACGACGGCGAACTCTTCGTCACCGGCCGGATCAGCGACCGGATCAAGGTCGGCGGGCAGAGCTACTTCGCCGCCGACTTCGAACAGGCCGTGGAACAGCTGCCGTTCGTCCGCGAGGGCCGCAGCGCGGTCGCCCAGATCGGCCCGGACATCATCGTCCTCACCGAGGTGGACCGCGAGGCACGCGAGGACATCGAGGGCAGCCGGGCGCAGATCGTCGAGCACCTGGTGCACACGGTCGGCGTCACCGTCGAGGCCGCCCACGTCCACTATCTGCGCCCCGGCCAACTCCCGCGCACCAGCAGCGGAAAGCTCCAGCGCCGGGCGATCGTGCAGGCATACGAGCAGGGCGAGCTCGAAGGCCTGACACTGACTCCGGGGGCCTGACGGCGCGCCCCCTGCACGAGGCCCGGAGCCGCAACTCACAAGGAGCACACACGATGCCGAAACTGGAGCGGGACGGCGAGGTCTACGTCCTCCACCTCACCCCCGACGACGAGAACCGCTTCCACCCCGACTGGCTGGCCGAGGTGGAGTCGGCGCTCGACGAGGTGGAGGCCGCCGAGGGGCCGAAGGCGCTGGTCACGGCGGGCAGCGGCAAGTTCTGGTCCAACGGCCTCGACCTGGACTGGATGGGCGCCCACGGCGATCAGGCCACCGCCTACCTCGACCGCGTGCACGCCCTGCTCTCGCGCACCCTCGTCTCCCCGGTGGTCACCGTCGCCGCCCTCAACGGCCACACCTTCGCCGCCGGGGCGATGTTCGCCCTCGCCCACGACCTGCGGGTGATGCGCGCCGACCGGGGCTACTTCTGCCTGCCCGAGGTGGACCTCGGCCTGCCCTTCCAGCGCGGCATGTCCGACCTGATCCGCGCCCGCCTCAGCCCCGCGACCGCCCACGAGGCGATGACCACCGGCCGCCGCTACGGCGGCCAGGACGCCCTCACCGCGGGCATCGTCGAGGCGGCCGCCCCCGCCGAGGAGGTCCTCGGCACCGCGATCGCCCTGGCCCGCCCCCTCGCCGCCAAGTCCACCCCGGCCCGCGGGCAGATCAAGCAGACGCTGTACGCGGAGACGGTGGCTTCGCTGGCGATTCCCACCCGGTGACCGCTGCCCCGCGGTGACCGCGGCCGGCGCGGCGGTGCGCCGAGGCGCCTGCCCCCGGCGCGGCGGGCGGACACGCCACCTGGCCCGAATCCCTCCCCCGCGCCGGGGCGGACTGACAGACTCCGGGGAGGATTCCGGGCACGATCGGGCGCTGGCGGGAGCTGCGGGTGGACGAGGTGAACAACGGCGTTGCGGGCGGCACCCAGGGTGTCGTCCTGCAGGGCGCGCACAACCACATCGAGAACCTGGTGCTGCACGGCCCGGCCGCCCGCAACCGGCGCATCCCCCGCATGCTCCCGTACGCGCCCGAGGAGTTCGTCGACCGCGAGGAGCAGCGCGCCGCCCTCGACCGGCTCTCCGCCACCCGCGCCGGGCGCACCTCACCCCTGGTCGCCGCGCTCACCGGACCGCCCGGCGTCGGCACCAGCGGACTGCTCGCGCACTGGGCCAACTCCCCCGACCGGTTAGGGGAGTTCCCCGGCGGCATCTTCTACTACGACCTCAGCGCGGGCGCCTCGGGCCCGGTGGACCCGGTGGCGGTCCTGGAGTGCTTCCTCGCCGAACTGGAGGTCCCCCGGGCCGAGTTGTCGGCCGTACCGGAGGTACTCGCGGCGCATTTCCGGTCGTTCACCTCGGCGGACCCCTGCCTGGTGCTGCTCGACGGGGTGGCCCGGCCCGGCCAGGTGCGCCCGCTGCTGCCCGGGCATCCGCAGGGCATGGTCCTGGCCGCCAGCGGCAGCCGCCTCAGCGGGCTCGGCCAGGCGGTGCCCTCCCGGCCCGCGCCGCTGCCGGTCGGCGCGCTCGACGAGGCGGCCTGCACCGAACTCTTCCTGCGCTTCGCGGGCCGACCGGAGGGTGCGGAGCCGGAGGCGGTGCGCGCGGTGGTCGGCCTGCTGGGCGGGCTGCCGGGTGCGGCCCGGATCGCCGGAGTGCTCGCGGCCGACCCCTTCGGCGGCGGCGTCGAAGAGCTCGCCCGGCGCCTGCGGACCCAGCGTTCCTCCCTGGAGGTGCTGACCTTGGCCCTGGACGAGGACGAGCCCGACGGCGCCTACGACCAGTCCTGGCACTCCCGGCAGCTGGCCCTGCGCTCCGTCTGGGCGACCGCGTACCAGACCCTCGGCCCGGCCGCCCGGCACACCTACCGCGCCCTCGGCCTCAACCCCACCCCGGAGTTCGCCGACGGCCTGCTGCGCGCCCTCGCCGGAGGCGAGGCCGCGGGCGAGCGGGTACGGCGGCAGCTCCTCGAAGCACAGCTCGTCGAACCGGCGGGCCCGGGCCGCTGCCGGATGCCCCGCTTCGGCCACGAGTACGCCCGCGAACTCCCGGAGGACCCGGAGCGGGACGCGGCGGCCCTGGCCGCCCTGCTCGACTGGTACCTGCGGCGCACCACCGCCGCCGCCCACCAGCTCTCCAGGCGCTGGCACTTCGGGCCGCTCTTCGCCGAACCTGCGCTGCTCACCGCCGAGTTGGTCGACCGCGACCAGGCGCTCGCCGCGATGACCGCCGAACTGGACAACGCCTCCGCCGCCGTACGGCTGGCCCACGACCGCGGGCAGTACGCGGCAGCCACCCGACTGACCGAGGCGCTACGGGACTTCTACTTCCCGCGCGGGCAGCACTCGCACTGGCTGGAGGTCTGCCGCTGGGGCCTGAAGGCGGCCGAAGCCCTGCCGGAGGACGCCGCCTTGGTCCGCGCCCGCATGCAGTACGAGCTGGCCTTCTGCTACGTCGACCGAGGCGCGGCGGACGACCTCACCCGCGCCGCCGGGCACTACCAACAGGCCCTGGACCAAGCCCGGTTGGCCGGACACCCGCGTACCGAGTCCTCCGCCCTGGAGGGCCTCGGCCAGATCGCGGTACGGGAGGGCCGCTCCGAGGAGGCGATGGACCTCTTCGCGCAGGCGGCCGAGGCTCTGGAGGGCGTCGACCACCCGCGCGGCCGGGTCCTGCTCGGCTTCCACCGCGGCAACGCCGCGAGCGCCGCCGGGCGCCACCAGGAGGCGGCCGCCCTCCTGGAGTCGGCCCACCGGGACTTCGCCGCTCTCCCCGATCCGGTCAACGCCGCCAAGAGCCTCAGCCGCCTCGGCGGTGCCCTGCTCGCCGGGGGCCGCCCCGAGGAGGCTCTCGGCCGCCTGGGCGAGGCCCTCGCCGCCCACGAGAACGGCACCGTCCACGCGCCCAAGGACCGGGCGGACGCCCTCCTGCTGCGCGGCGACGTCCACCACGCCGCGGAACGGCCCGAACCGGCCCGCGCGGACTGGGAGTCAGCGCTCGCCCTCTACCGGGACCTGGGCAGCCTCCGCGCCGAGGAGGCCCTGCGCCGGCTCGCCGCCCTCGACGGGCCGGGCACCGGGGGCGGCGACCCCGGTCGGACCGGGGTCGGCGACCCGGGTCAGGACGAGGACTGAGACGGGGGCGGTGCCGCGGCCCGGGCCGGGCGCGCCGATGCCGACCGTGATGCGGTGGGCGGGGGCCCCGGTGCCTTCCGTGCCGACTGCGTCCTCCGCCTCCGCCTCGGTCTCGGTCTCGTCCCCGCCCTCGCTCAGCCGTCCGTACAGGACCGACGCGGCCGCCGCGGTGTCGGACCACCAGGCCGGGTTCTCCCAACGGGCCTGATAGCTCCGGTGGTTGCCGCCGTCGCGCAGGACGAGGGTGCTGCGGGCGCGGTCACGGGGGTCCGGAACCGCCACCAGAGCGCAGCCCGGGTGGCGCCGGAAGAGCTCGGTCGCGGCCTGGGCGGGGTCGGCGGTGCGGGGGGCCACCACGATCTCGGCGGTGTGCGCCCAGTGGGGCTCGGGTTCACCGGCGGTGACCACCAGGTGCGGGTCGTGCGGCTCCAGGTCGGCGGGCCGGTGCAGCGAGGCGGGGTACCGCCGGATCCGCACCCGCTCCCGGGCGCCCGCGACCGGCCGTACCTCGGCGAGGACCGGAGGGGGCAGCGGGGCGGTCCGTACCGACGGGTCCGGTGGCGGCAGCGGTACGGGGCGGGCGTGGACCGGGTGGGCGGGCTCGGGGAGCCGCAGCCGCTCGTAGCAGAGCGTGCGGATGGCGCGCAGGGCCTCGCCGGGGCGCGAGGTGAGGGCCCCGGCGGCCCGGGCCAGGTCCGGATCGCCGGGCTGCTGCCGCATGGCGCCTTCGAGTTGTGCGCGCAGCGGGACGAACGGGGCGGTGCGCGGCAGGAGCCGGCCGAGCAGGGCCATGGGGGAGTCCGGGGCGACGGTGTCCTCGTCGAAGGCGGCGAGCACCCCGGGCAGCCCGTGCCGGACCCCGTAGAGGGTCAGCGAGCCATGGTCCCCGAGGAAGACATCGGCCGCGCAGAGCGCCGCCTTCCAGGTGTCGCTCTCCGGGCGGGGGAGGAGCAGCCCCTCGCGCAGATAGGGCGCCAGCCAGGAGCGGACCTGACGGCCGCTGTGGCCGTACCAGGCATTGGGATGGACGGCGGCCAGTACGCGGTATTCGTCACGCGGGAGTTCGGCGAGCGCGCGGTGCACGAGGGCGAAGGGAATACGGTGCCGGATTTCCGGGCGGCCGCATTCCTGTGCCAGAAGTGAACGGGTCCCCCAGGTCGAGGTGATCACCACGAGTTTCTGGCCCGGTGCGATTCCGAGGCCGGTGCGGTATTCCTCCCGGAAGGGCGCGGAGGCCTCCAGCTCGTCCGCGCAGGGATCGCCGAGGGTGTGCGCCACGGGCACCGCCTCGGGGCAGCCCGCCCGCAGCCGCTCCCGCTGCTCGTCATGCGAGAGCACGATCGCGGAGTGCAGCAACTCCCCCTCGTGCAGCAGCCATTCAGCCGTCAGCCCGAAGGCTTCCGGCTTCCGGCTTCCGGCTTCCGGCTTCCGGCTTCCGGCTTCCGGCTTCCGGCTTCCGGCTTCCGGCTTCCGGCTTCCGGCTTCCGGCTTCCGGCTTCCGGCTTCCGGCTTCCGGCTTCCGGCTGAGTTTTTTATTGTATCCGGCGCCGTGGGGGAATCCTATGAGAGGGGCGGATATTTCATGGAGTCCGCCGCCGCGGCTGGTGGCCACCGCGAGGTCGAAGGTGTATTCCTTCGCCTCGTCCCAGGGAATGAGGGGAAAATCGTGCCGCGCCGCGAATTCCCGTACGCCCGCCGTGAACGGGGACGAGCCGGTGCAGGTGAAGAAGAGCTGCACCCGGGGGTCGCCGTCGAAGACGGTCAGGATGTCCAGGAGGCGGGTCGCCGAGGTGACGTTGTGGATGACGCCGAGCACGGACCGTTCGTAGGGCACGGTGCGCCAGTGCGGCGGGAGTCCGGCGCGGCGCGGCCGGGGGTCTCCTTGATCCGTACTGGGCACCTCTGCACCCTACGCAGCGCCCCGGCCTGCTGGAAAGGCGGCTGCCCCCGGCCCGGGCGCCACGCCGTGGGGGCGGCTTCCCAAGCCGGATGCGGATCCCTACGGTGGCCTCAGCGCATCCGCGCGGGTACGCACCGTGGCAAGGGGGTTTCATGGAAGCCGAGTTGGCGGGACTGGCCTCGTCGGCCGCGACGGCGGTGGTCGGTCTGATGCTGTCGGAGGCCTGGGAGCAGGGCCGTTCGCGGCTGGCACGCTTTCTCGGCAGGGGCGGCGGCGAGGAGGCCGTGGCCGAGGTGGAGGAGGAACTGCGCTCCTCGCAACGGGAGTTGGTGGCCGCCCGGGACTCCGGTGACGAGGAGGAGGCGGGCGACATCCAGCTCGCCTGGCGCCAGCGGATGCGGCGTGCCCTGCGCGAGGACCCGGAGGCCGCCGAGGAACTGCGCCGTCTGCTGGCCGAGTGGGAGGCGGAGACCGGCAAGGGCACCGGGGTCACGGTGACCAACACGATCTCCGGCGGGGTGCAGCACGGACCGGTGATCCAGGGGCAGAGCTTCCACGGCTCGATCACCTTCCAGGGCCCGGATCCGCGGTGAGCGGAGACGGGGCGCCCCGACCGCTGAGCTGACGTCAGTACCGGTGCGCCGCGCGGGAGTTGGCGTACCGGTGCGTCGAGACGGCCGTCGCCCGCCCGTTCACGGCAGCCCCGCCCCCCGTGCCGTCACCCACAGCACGTACCACTCCTCGTGTGTCAGTTCCGGTGGGCGCAGGGCGGCGTCGCGGCAGGCGTGGATGCGGCTGGGGCGGGCGGTGCCGATGACGGGGGCGATGCGGGCCGGGTGGCGCTGGAGCCACCAGAGGAGGATGGTCTCGGGGGTGGTGCCCTTGGCCTCGGCGAGGGTGGTCAGGAGGGCGGCGGTGGCCCGCTCCTCGGGGGTCTGCTGGCGGCCGGTGAAGCGGCCCTGGGCCAGGGCGCCCCAGGCCTGGAGGCGGATGCCGTGCCGCAGGCAGTATTCGAGGGTGCCGGTGGGGAAGCCGCTGCGGGCGGCGGCCGGGGTGTTGAGGAGGACGCCGTCCTCGACCCAGTCCCGGCGGTCCAGGCTCATCTCCAGCTGGTTGGCGACCAGCGGTACGTCGGTGTGCTGTCTGAGCAGGGCGATCTGCGCCCCGCTCATATTGGAGACGCCGAACTGCCGTACCAGGCCCTGCCGGTGGAGCGCGGAGAGCGCCTCGCCGGTCTCGGCGGGGTCGGCCAGCGGGTCCGGGCGGTGCAGCAGCAGGACGTCGAGCACGTCGGTGCGCAGCCGGGTCAGGCTCTCCTCGGTGCGGCGGGCGATGGTCGCGGCGCGCAGGTCGTAGAGGCCGGGCAGGGTGCCGTCCGCCTGGCGGATGCCGCACTTGGTCTGCAGGACGATGCGGTCGCGCAGCCCGGGGGTGCGGGCGAGGACCTCGCCGAAGACCGCCTCGGACTTTCCGCGCCGGTAGATGTCGGCGTGGTCGAAGACGGTGATGCCGCTGTCCAGGGCGGCCTCGATCGCCGCTTCGGCCTCGTCGATCTCGGCGGTGCCGTAGGGCGTCTCGTCCCAGCTGCCGCCGAGCCCCATGCAGCCGTAGAGCAGGCGGCCGCCGTCGAGCTCCGCCGCGCGCCCGGCAGGTGGGCCCGGTGCGGCGAGGGGTGCAGGTTCCGGTTCTGAGGGGGAGTCCGCGATGGTCACCGCGCCAGCCTACGGCGCGGGTGGCGTCCCTCCGGCCGGGGGCCGTCGAGGGCTCGGTGGCTCGGTGGTTCAGCGGTTCGCCGGCTCGCCGGCTCGGTGGTTCAGCCGAGGAGGGGCTTGGCGAAGCAGAGGCTGAGTTCGTGGAAGCGGTAGTGGCCGAACTTGGCGCAGGGCTCGTATCCGGCGGAGGTGTAGAGGGAGACCGCCTCGGGCTGCTTGGTGCCGGTCTCCAGGACCATCCGGGTCCGGCCGCGCAGCCGGGCGTCGTCCTCCAGGGCGGCGAGGAGCACCCGGGACAGTCCGCGCCCGCGGGCCTCCGGGACCACGTACATCCGCTTGATCTCGGCGTCGCCGTCCGAGTAGCCCCACTCGTTCTCCTCCTGGCCGCGCCAGCCGCCGGTGGCCACCGGGAGCCGTCCGTCGTAGGCGAGCAGGTAGAGGCCGAGCGGCGGTGCGAACATGGCCGGGTCCAGGGGCGTGATGTCGCCTTCGTCCTGGTAGCGCTCGGCGTACTCCAGCTGTACGCGGTCGTTGAGCGCGACGGCGTCGGGGTGGTCGAAGGGGACCGGACGTATATCCATGCGGGTAATCGTACTTCTATGCGTGGGTGGGGAGGAGTCGTGACGGGCGGGTGAGGCAACGGCCACAGTACGACGAGTCGCGGGCCGGGGGCCTGGTGCGTGCGGCGGGGGTGGTGCTCGTCCGGCTCCCCGGCCCGTTGTCGGACCCGGCGGTTATCGTGCCGGGGTGCTGACTGTGACCAGTGTGAATGTGAACGGACTGCGGGCCGCAGCCAAGAAGGGCTTCGTGGAGTGGCTCGCCGTGACCGAGGCGGAGGTGGTCTGCCTCCAGGAGGTGCGCGCCGAGCCGGGGCAGCTGCCGCCCGAGGCGGGGGCGCCCGAGGGCTGGTTCGTGGTGCACGCCCCGGCCGCGGCGAAGGGGCGGGCCGGGGTCTCCCTCTACAGCCGCCGGGAGCCGGACCGGGTGCGGATCGGCTTCGGCGCCGAGGAGTTCGAGAGCAGCGGGCGGTATGTGGAGGTGGACCTGCCGGGGGTCACCGTGGCCAGCCTGTATCTGCCCTCCGGTGAGGTCGGCACCGAGCGGCAGGAGGAGAAGTGGCGGTTCATGGCCGCCTTCCGCGACCATCTCGACGCGCTGCGGCTGCGCGCCGCGGCCGACGGGCGGGAGGTCCTGGTCTGCGGCGACTGGAACATCGCGCACCGCGAGGCCGACCTCAAGAACTGGCGGGCCAACCGGAAGAACTCCGGGTTCCTGCCCGAGGAGCGCGAGTGGCTCGGCGCCGTCTTCGGCGAGGGGGAGGGCGAGGGCGGCTATGTGGACGTGATGCGCCGCCTGCACCCGGACGTCGAGGGCCCGTACTCCTGGTGGTCCTACCGGGGCCAGGCCTTCGACCGGGACACCGGCTGGCGCATCGACTACCACGTGGCCACCCCCGGCCTCGCGGAGCGCGCCCTCAAGGGCCGGGTGGAGCGTGCCGCCAGCCATGCCGAGCGCTGGTCGGACCACGCGCCGGTGACGGTGACGTACGGGAGCTGAGGCGGTCCGCGCCGGCGGGCCGGGGGTCGGGCTCCGATCGCCCGGACCGCCCGGTGCGACCGCGCCGCGCTCCACCCCTCCGGGCCGCGCCCTACGCCTCCGGGCCGTCCTGCGGTCGCCGCCCCGCCGCGTCCTGGCGGCGCTTGTCGAACTCCTCGGCGAAGCGGCGGTCCATCGCCATGGAGAGTTCCGCCTCCACGATGGACTTGGCCATCGGGCGCATCTCCTGGACCTCCTCCAGGGAGGCGTGGGCGAGGGCCATGTCGGCGAAGATCGTGACCAGGGCCTCGGCGTGCCGGCGTACCTCGGTGGCCCCGCGCAGCACCTCGGCGAGCGGGATGCCCCGGCCGACCAGCTCCGAGGAGAGGTCCAGCAGGCGGCGGCTGACGTGCACGAACTCGGTGCCCGAGGTGCCGAGGTAGCCGAGGTCGAGGGCGGCGGCGAGGTTCTCCGGGGTGACGTCGTCGGCGAAGTAGTCGAAGAGCTCCTCGGGGGTGAGGCGGACCGGGGTCTCCTCGGTGGGGGCGCCGAGGCCGAGCAGGTCGCCGACGTCGCGGCCGTTGTCGAAGGCCTCGGCCAGCTCCGCGATGCCGCTCAGGGTGTGGCCGCGCTCCAGGAGGGCCGAGATGGTGCGCAGCCGGTCCAGGTGGCGGTCGTCGTACCAGGCGATGCGGCCCTCGCGGCGGGGCGGCGGGATCAGCCGGCGTTCCCGGTAGAAGCGCAGGGTGCGCACCGTGATGCCCGCCAGTCTGGCCAGCTCGTCCACCCGGTACTGCTGTTCCTCCATCGCCACCCTCGCAGCTTAGGCGGTGTCCGGGATCCGCCTCAGGGGTCCGCGGGAGAGCCCGCCGCCCGCACCGGGGGCGCCCCGGCCGCCGTGAGCGGGCGCGGCGTACCGCTGGAAACCGGTGTTTCCGCAGGTCCGGACCCGGTTCACCTACCCGCGGTAACTTTTCCGGCCGGAACCCTACCCACCAGTTAACTCCTGCCTTACTCTCCAATTGTGCCAGTGGTTACTGGCAAGGTTTATGGGGCCGCACGCGAGGAGGAGCCGATGAGCGGGCACGAGCACGAGCATGTACGGGTGGCGGTGATCGGTTCCGGTTTCGGCGGACTCGGCGCCGCCGTGCGGCTGCGCCGCGAGGGCATCACGGACTTCGTGATCCTGGAGCGGGCGAGCGGCGTCGGCGGCACCTGGCGGGACAACAGCTACCCGGGCTGCGCCTGCGACGTCCCCTCGCACCTGTACTCCTTCTCCTTCGCGCCCCACCCGGACTGGCCGCGCACCTTCTCCGGCCAGCGGCACATCTGGGAGTACCTGGAGTACGTCGCCGACACCTTCCGGCTGCGCCCGCACCTCCGCTTCGACTCCGAGGTGAAGCTCGCCCGCTGGGACACCGAGAAGCTGTGGTGGGAGCTGGAGACCGCGAGCGGCACCCTCACCGCCGATGTGGTCGTCTCGGCGACCGGGCCGCTGTCCGACCCGAAGATCCCCGCCGTCCCCGGCCTGGACTCCTTCCCCGGCAAGGTCTTCCACTCCGCCAAGTGGGACCACGACTACGACCTGCGCGGCAAGCGGGTCGCCATGATCGGCACCGGCGCCTCGGCGATCCAGATCGTGCCCGCGATCCAGAAGGACGTCGCCCGGCTCACCCTCTTCCAGCGCACCCCGCCGTGGGTGATGCCCCGGGTGGACCGGAAGATCACCGCGCCCGAGCGCTGGCTGCACCGGCAGCTCCCGGCCAGCACCAAGCTGCGCCGCGGCATCCTGTGGGGCATCCGCGAACTCCAGGTGCAGGCCTTCACCAAGCACCCCGGGGAACTGGGCCTGGTGGAGAGCCTCGCCAAGGCCAATATCGCCCGCGCCGTGCGGGACCCCGAGCTGCGCCGCAAGCTCACCCCGGACTACCGCATCGGCTGCAAGCGCATCCTGCTGTCGAACAGCTACTACCCGGCGCTCGCCAGGCCCCATGTCGACGTCGTCGCCTCCGGGCTGGCCGAGGTCCGCGGCTCCACCGTGGTCGCCGCCGACGGCACCGAGACCGAGGTCGACGCGATCGTCTTCGGCACCGGCTTCCACGTCACGGACATGCCCATCGCGGAGCGCGTGGTGGGCGCCGAGGGCCGCACCCTCGCCGAGAGCTGGTCCGGCAACGGCATGGCGGCGCTGCGCGGCGCGACCGCCAGCGGCTTCCCGAACCTGATGACGGTCATCGGCCCGAACACCGGCCTCGGCAACTCCTCGATGATCCTCATGATCGAGTCCCAGCTGAACTACCTCGCCGACTACCTGCGCCAGCTGAACGTCCTCGGCGGCCGCGCCGCCCTCGACCCGCGCCCCGAAGCCGTCGAACGCTGGAACGACTTCGTCCAGCAGCGCATGGAGCGCACCGTCTGGAACACCGGCGGCTGCAACAGCTGGTACCTCGACGCCTCCGGCCGCAACACCACCATCTGGCCGGGCACCACCGGCGAGTTCCGCCGCGCCACGCGCTACGCCGACCTCGCCGAGTACGACATCCTGCGGCCGCCCGCGAAACAGGGGACGGACGCGACCGCCACCACCACCCAGGGCACCGCCAAGGCCGAGCGCGGCCGGGCCCGGAAGCAGGAGAGTGCCGCATGAGCCGCGCCCCGCACGTGACCTCGGGCCCCTTCGCCCCGCCGGAGCCGAGGCGGCGGGTGACCGCGACCTCCGCGGACGGCGCCGTCATCCACGCCGAGGTGCACGGCCCCGACGGGGCGCCCGCGGTCGTCCTCGTCCACGGCTGGACCTGCTCCACCGCCTTCTGGGCCGCCCAGATCCGCGACCTCGCGGCCGACCACCGGGTCATCGCCTACGACCAGCGCGGCCACGGCCGCACCCCGCAGGTCCCCGGCGGCTACCGCACCGAACTCCTCGCCGACGACCTCGAAGCGGTGCTCCGCGCCACCCTCGCCCCCGGTGAGCAGGCCGTCCTCGCCGGGCACTCCATGGGCGGCATGACGATCATGGCGGCCGCCCGGCGCCCCGCACTCCGCGAGCACGCCGCCGCGGTACTGCTCGCCAGCACCGGCTGCTCCCAGCTGGCGCAGCGCTCCACGGTGCTGCCGCTGCGGGAGGGCAGGGTCCGTACCCGCCTCACCAAGCAGATCCTCGCCGCCCGGCTGCCGCTCGGCCCGGTCACCCCGCTCGCCCGGGCCGCCCTGCGCTACGCCACCATGGGCCCCGGCACGGTCAAGGAGAAGGTGGAGGCCGGCGCCCGTATCGTGCACGCCTGCCCGACCCGGGCCCGGCACGACTGGGGACTGGTCCTCAGCACCCTCGAACTCACCGACCACGTGGCGGACCTGGCGCTGCCGACCGCCGTGGTCGCCGGCACCGCCGACCGCCTCACCCCGCCGGTGAACGCCCAGGGCCTGGTCGCCGTCCTGCCGCACTGCGTCGGGCTGCTGGAGCTGCCCGGCGTGGGCCATATGTCGCCCATCGAGGCGCCGGAGGCGGTCAACGACCGTATCCGCGAACTCACCACCGCATACCTGCCTGCCAAGGAGGCCGCCGCATGAGCCGCAAGAGTCTGGACGGACAGGTCGCTGTCGTCACCGGAGCCGCCCGGGGTGTCGGCGAACTGCTCGCCCGCAAGCTCTCCGCGCGGGGCGCGAAGATCGCCCTGGTCGGCCTGGAGGAGGACGAGCTGAAGCGGGTCGCCGCCCGGCTCCACACCGACAGCGACCACTGGTACGCCGATGTCACCGACCACGCCTCGATGGCCCGGGTCGCCGAGCAGGTCAAGGCCCGCTTCGGCCGGGTGGACATCGTGGTCGCCAACGCCGGGGTGGCCAGCGGCGGGCCCTTCGCCGACTCCGACCCCGAGTCCTGGCGCCGGGTGATCGAGGTCAACCTCATCGGCTCCGCCGTCACCGGCCGCGCCTTCCTGCCCGCGCTCGTCGAGAGCCGCGGCTATCTGCTCCAGATCGCCTCGCTCGCCGCGATCACCCCCGCCCCGATGATGTCCGCGTACTGCGCCTCCAAGTCGGGGGTGGAGGCCTACGCGCACAGCCTGCGCGCCGAGGTCGCGCACAAGGGCGTCAAGGTCGGCGTCGGCTACCTCTCCTGGACCGACACCGACATGGTGCGCGGCGCCGACCGCGACGACGTGATGCGCGAGCTGCGCCAGCGGCTGCCCTGGCCGATGAACAAGACCTATCCGCTCGGCCCGGCCATCGACCGGATCGTCACCGGCGTCGAGCGCCGCGCCACCCATGTCTACGCCCAGTGGTGGCTGCGCGGCATGCAGTCGGTGCGCGGCTATCTGCCGGGCGTCATCGGCACCTTCGGCCCGCGCGAGGTGCGCAAGGTCGAGGGGCGCGCCGGCCAGATCTCCCGCGGCCTGGTCGGCGCGGGCGGCGAGGCCGACGAGCAGACGCGGTCGGCACGCGGCTCGGCTTGAGGGCTGGGGCTTGAAGCCCACGAGGTGAGGGCTGAGGTCCGAGACCTAGAGCCCGCGGGGTGAGGGCTGAGGGCTGAGGGTTGAGCCGAGGCCCGGGGTTGGGGAGCTGCGCGCGCTGTGGGGGCGGGCGCAGCTCCCCGCCCCGCTCCCGGGGCGCCCGCGCCCTCGCTCCGCGGGGGCGAATTGATCGAAATGCACGAGATGTCCGCCCGTGGCAGTCTGGTCGAGGCCCGACCGCCCAAGACCCCACGGGAGGGGACTCGATGAGCCTCAGGGACCAGTTCAGGATCAAGGCCGACCAGCTGGCCGCCCGCGCCGAGGAACAGCCGCGCGACACCAAGGACCAGCCCGGCGTACGCGCCACCCCGCGCCCCGACCCCCGCCCCGGCACCCGCCGCGAGGACCGGCACGAACGCACCCCGCTGCGCGCCGACCGCCCCGACGAGCTGTACGAGGCCTGAGCGACGAGCTGTACGAGGGCCTGAGCGGGGCATCCGCCAGGGCCCCGCGCCTCCTCCACCGCGCCCCCTCCCGTACGTGACGTCCGTACGGGAGGGGGCGCGGCGGTCTGCCCTCGGCTCCCCTTCCGCTCCTCTTCTCTTCCTCTCCGACCCTCTTCCGGCCCTCGGTCCTACGCCTTGTCCCCCTGCCCGGGGTTCTCGCCGCCGTGGCCGTCGCGGTCCGAGGTGCTCGGGCGGGGTGGCAGTGCCGGGCGGCGGCGGTCCGGGACGGCGCTGTAGTCGGGCGGGGAGGCGGCGGGCTCCTTGGCGAGCAGGTCGAGGGCGACCCAGACCGCGTCGTCGAGCTGGGCGTGGCGGCCCTCGGCCCAGTCGAGCGGGGTGCGCAGCGCGTCGATGTCGGGCTCGACCCCGTGGTTCTCGATGGACCAGCCGTAGGCGTCGAACCAGGCCGCGTTCATCGGCACCGTGATCACACTGCCGTCGCCGAGCCGGTGCCGCCCGGTCATGCCGACCACCCCGCCCCAGGTGCGGCTGCCCACCACGGGACCGAGCCCGAGCAGCTTGAAGGCCGCGGTGATCATGTCGCCGTCGGAGGAGGTGGCCTCGTCGGCGAGGGCGACCACCGGGCCGCGCGGGGCGTTGGAGGCGTACGAGACGGGCTGGGCGTCGCGGGTGAGGTCCCAGCCGAGGATGGTGCGGGTCAGCTTCTCCACCACGAGTTCGCTGATGTGGCCGCCCGCGTTGCCGCGCACGTCCACGATCAGGGCGGGGCGGGAGACCTCCATCCGCAGATCGCGGTTGAACTGGGCCCAGCCGGAGCCGCCCATGTCGGGGATGTGCAGGTAGCCGCACTTGCCGCCGCTCAACTCCCGTACCACCGCCCGGCGTTTGGCCACCCAGTCCTGGTAGCGCAGCGGGCGCTCGTCCACCAGCGGGACCACCGCGACCCGGCGGGTGCGGCCGCCGCCCTCGGCCGGGCGGAAGGTCAGCTCGACGGTGGTGCCGCCCGCCGCGGCGAGCAGCGGGAAGGGGCCCGCGTCCGGGTCGACCGGGCGGCCGTCGACATGGGTGAGCGCCGCGCCCTCGCGGATCCCGGTACCGGCCAGCGGGGAGCGCGCCTTGGAGTCCGAGGAGTCGCCCGGCAGGATCCGGCTGACGTACCACTCGCCGTCCCGGGGGACCAGGTTGGCGCCGAGCAGGCCGATGGCGCGCTGGTAGTGCGGGGGTCCCTCGTTGCGCCGGGCGGGGGCGACGTACGCGTGCGAGGTGCCCAGCTCGCCGAGGACCTCGCGCAGCAGATCGGCGAACTCGTCCGGGGAGGCGACCCGTTCGACCAGCGGTCGGTACTGGTCGAGCACGGCGGGCCAGTCGATGCCGCACATGTCCGGTTCCCAGAAGAACTCCCGGATGATGCGGCCCGCCTCGTCGAAGGACTGCCGCCACTCGGCGGGCGGGTCGACCTCGTGCAGGATGCGGCGCAGGTCGATCCAGACGGTGGCGTCGAGGTCGCCGGGGTCGGCCGCGGGCACCGAGCGCAGCTCGCCCTCGTCGACCAGGACGAGCCGCCCGCCGTTCCCGCTGACCGCGAACCAGTCGAGGTGGCCCAGGAGTTCGGTCTTGCGCGCGCGGCCGAGGTCGAACTGCTCCAGGGTGGGCCGCCCCGAGGTGTCCGTCGGATTGACGAAGGTCTCGCCGAGCGCCCCGGAGATCGGCCAGCGCAGCCAGACCAGGCCGCCGCCCGCGACCGCGCTCAGCGCCGAGTACTTGGAGGCGGCGACCGGGAAGGGCACCACCCGGTTCTCCAGGCCCTCGATCTCCACGTGCACGGTGCCGTCCCCGGCCGCCGCCCCGCTCGGGTCGAGGCCGCCCGGCACCGGGCGCCCGTCCGGGGAGAGCGCGAAGGGGGACAGGGTCGCCGAGGAGAGGGGGACGAGATAGGGGCGGCAGCCGAGCGGGAAGGAGAGGTCGCCGGTGTGCACGTCGTAGACCGGGTCGAAGCCCCGCCAGGAGAGGAAGGCGAGAAAGCGGCCGTCCCGGGTGAAGACCGGATTCTCGTCCTCGAAGCGGCCGTTGGTGACGTCGACGATGGTCCGGTCCTTGATCCGCGCCATCTTGATCTGCCGCAGCGAGCGCCCGATCCCCGGGTGCGACCAGGTCAGCCAGGCCCCGTCCGGGGAGAAGGCGAGATCGCGCACGGGGCCGTTGACGGACTGGATCAGCTCGGTGACGGGGCCGGGGTCGCTGGTCCCGGGATCGGCGGTCCCAGGACCAGTCGTCCCGGGTTTCTCGGCCTCCGGCTCCTCCGCCCCCGCTCCCTCCTCCGCTCCCGCCTCTTCCTCGGCCCCCGCTTCCTCCTCCGCCTCCCACTCCTCGATCTCCTCGATCCCCGCGGCCAGTTCCTCCCCCTGCTCCTCCGCCGAGGTCGCGACGAGGAGCAGGCGGCCGTCGTTGGTGGCGACGGCGAGGCGTTCGCCGGTCGGGTCGGAGACCATCTCCAGGACCCGGCCGAGCTGCCCGGCGGCCACCCGGCGCGGGGGCCACTCGCCGGTGGCGCGCGGCAGGAAGGCGATCTCGATGGCCTCCTCGCCCTCCGCGTCCGTCACATAGGCGATCTGCCCGCCGTCGCCCAGCATCTCCGGGAGCCGGACCCGTACCCCCGGGGTGTCGGAGATGGTGCGGGCCGGGCCGTCGCGGTGGGTGAGCCAGTACAGGCTGCCGCGTACGGTGACGGCGCTCGCGCGGCCGGTGGTGTCCACCGCGAGGCCGTCCACGTTCTGGGCGGCGGGCACCTGGTAGCTGCGGCGGCCCGCCCGGGGGCCGCCGAGGCGGATGTCCAGGCGGCGGGCGCGGGAGTCGGCGGTCAGCTCGTCCACCAGCCAGATCTCGCCCGCGCACTGGTAGACGACGCGGTGGCCGTCCGAGGAGGCGTTGCGGGCGTAGAAGGCGTCGTGGTCGGTGTGGCGGCGCAGGTCGCCGCCGTCGGGCAGGACCGAGTAGAGGTTGCCGACGCCCTCGTGGTCGGAGAGGAAGGCGATCCGCCCGCCGACGAACATCGGTGACTCCAGATGCCCGTCCAGCGAGGGGAGCAGCCGCCGGCCGTGCAGCCACAGGCGGCCCGTCGCGCCGCCCCGGTAGCGCTTCCAGGCGGCGGGCTCGTGCGGCGGTTTGCCGGTGAGCAGGAGGGTCTTCTCCTCGCCCGCGTGCTCGCAGATGGCGATGTCGGAGACCGGACCCCAGGGCAGTTTGCCGCCCGCGGAGCCGTCGGTGGGCACCTTGTAGGCCCAGGCGAAGTACGAGAAGGGCTGGCCGTGCGAGGCGACGGCGAGGATCTCGCCCTGCGGGCTCCAGCCGCAGACCCGGGTGTCCACGCTGCCCCAGTAGGTGAGCCTGCGGGCGGGCCCGCCGCCGACCGGCGCGAGGTGGATCTCCGGGTCGAGGCTGCGCCAGGTGGTGAAGGCGATGCGGCTGCCGTCGGGCGAGAAGCGCGGGTGGCTGACCTTGGTCCGGTCGACGGTCAGCCGCCAGGCCCGGCCCGCGGGGGCGCCCTCGGCGGTCAGCGGGGCGAGCCAGAGATCGTCCTCGGCGGCGAAGCAGAGCAACTCGCCGCTGAGGTGCGGGAAGCGCAGATAGCCGGGGGCGTCCCCGTCCGTGCGGCCGTCCTCGCGGCGCCGCCGGGCGGACTGCTCGGCCTGCTGCTCGGCCGTCTCCTCGGTGGACTCACTCACCCCACCCATGCTTTGCCCGGGGCCTGGGACCGGCAACTCGTGGGAGTGGGGCCGGGCACGGCGGGGCGCCGGCCCGTCGAGGGCGTTTCGGGCGGGGTGAGACACCTCACCTCGAATCCCCCTCGAAACTGTTCCGTTTCGCTGCGGGGAGGACGTAGGCTCGGTGTACGAAACCGTTTCGTTCAGAAGTGTGGATCACAAGCGTCGAGAAGTCCCGCAGGGACCGCCGGTCCGGCAGTACGTGAAGGACCGGCCCCGTACGGACATCGGCAGGAGGAGGTGAGGACGGTGACGGCGGAGGCAGTATCGCGCCGCAGCCGGATCACGCCGGAGCGCGAGGCCGAGCTGTACGGCGCCGTGCTCGACCTGCTGCGCGAAGTCGGCTACGACGGCCTCACCATGGACGCCGTGGCGGCCCGCACCCGGTCCAGCAAGGCCACGCTCTACCGCCAGTGGGGGAGCAAGGCCGAGCTCGCCGTCCGGGCACTCCGCAGCCAGAAGCGGGTGAACCTGGAGGACGTGGACACCGGGAGCCTGCGGGGCGACTTCCACCGGATCGTGGAGAGCGAGGACGACTGCCGGATGGAGGAGGACTCCGCGCTGATGCGGGGACTCGCCATGGCCGTCCACGCCAACCCCGATCTGCACAAGGCCTTCCGCGAGCTGATGGTCGCGCCGGAGGTCACCGGCCTCGGCCGGGTGCTCCAGCGGGCCGTGGACCGGGGCGAGGTCGGTGCGGACAACCCCGCGCTGCCCTACGTGGTCCACATGCTCATCGGCGCCTATGTCGCCAGGGACCTGGTCGACGGCCGGCCCCTGAACCAGTCCTTCCTCCGTGACTATGTCGACTCCGTGGTCCTCCCCGCCCTCGGCGTCTGACCCCTCCTAGACCCCCGCGCGCTCCCCTCGCGCACCGCCCGGCGTACTCCGCTCATGTCGCCAGGTCACCCACCCCTGCCCTGTTGGACCTCAACTGACCGGGAGTTCACCTCCGTGGCCACGTACCTGTACAAGCTCGGCCGGCTCGCCTTCAGGCGCCGGCGCTGGTTCGCCCTGATATGGGCCGCGCTGCTCGCCCTCGCGGTCTTCGGCGCGGCCAAGGCCCCCTCGCCGGGCGCCTCCGCCTTCTCGATCCCGGGCACCGAGGCGCAGCGCGCCTTCGACCTGCTGGAAGAACGATTCCCCGGCTCCAGTGCCGACGGTGCCCAGGCCCGCGTGGTCTTCCAGGCGCCGGACGGCCAGAAGATGACCGACCCCGCGAACAAGAAGGTCATCGCGGACACGGTCAAGGAGCTCGGCTCCGGTTCCGAGGTGGACTCCGTCTCCGACCCGTTCAAGGCGGCCGGGGTCAGCAAGGACCGCAGCACTGCCTACACGCAGGTGACGTACAAGGTCACCGGCATGGAGCTGGAGGAGTCCTCCCGCGAGGCACTGGAGAAGTCCGTCGAGGACGCCCGCAGCGGCGGGCTCGCGGTCGAGGTCGGCGGTGACGCCCTCCAGGCCACCCCGGAGACCGGCAGCACCGAGATCATCGGTATCGCCATCGCCGCGGTCGTCCTGGTGATCACCTTCGGCTCGCTGCTCTCGGCGGGGCTGCCGCTGCTGACCGCGCTGATCGGTGTCGGCGCCGGAGTCTCCGGCATCGCCGCGCTGTCCAGCACGCTCAACCTCGACCAGAACACCTCCACCCTGGCCACGATGATCGGCCTGGCGGTCGGCATCGACTACGCCCTGTTCATCGTCTCCCGCTACCGCGCCGAACTCGCCGAGGGGCGCGGCAAGGAGGAGGCCGCGGGACGGGCCGTCGGCACCGCGGGCTCCGCGGTGGTCTTCGCCGGACTCACCGTGGTCATCGCCCTGGTCGGCCTCTTCGTGGTGAACATCCCGATGCTCACCAAGATGGGCGCCGCCGCGGCCGGCACGGTCGCCGTCGCGGTCCTCATCGCGCTGACCCTGATCCCGGCCCTGCTCGGCTTCGCCCAGAAGCGGGTCCGCCCCGCGGGCGAGAAGTCCAAGCTGCTCGGCGGCGGCCGCAGGAAGTCCGCCGAGAAGGCCGCCGGGCCGAACAGGGGCACCCGCTGGGCGCAGTTCGTGGTGCGCCGCCCGATCATGGTGCTGCTCGCGGGCGTGGTCGCCCTCGGTGCCATGGCGGCGCCCGCGGCCTCGCTGGAGCTGGGCCTGCCGGACGACGGCTCCCAGCCCACCAAGACCACCCAGCGCAAGGCCTACGACATGATCTCGGAGGGCTTCGGACCGGGCTACAACGGCCCGCTGATGATCGCCACCGACCTCGAGGGCTCCGGTGACCCGAAGGCCGCCGCGGGCGAGGCCGCCAAGAAGATCGCCGGTGTCGACGGCGTCGGCCCGGTCACCAAGCCGGTCCTGAACAAGGCGGGCGACGCCGCGACCTTCATGGCGGTGCCCGACTTCAAGCCCAGCAGCAAGGAGACCGAGGACGTCGTCCACGCCATCCGCGACGCGGGCCCCGGCATCAAGGCGGACAACGGCGCCGAGATCATGGTCACCGGCAGCACGGCCATGAACATCGACGTCTCGCAGAAGCTCAACGACGCGCTGGTGCCGTATCTGGCCCTGGTCGTCGGACTCGCCTTCCTGCTCCTGATGATCGTCTTCCGCTCGGTGCTCGTCCCGCTCAAGGCGGCGCTCGGCTTCCTGCTCTCGGTCCTCGCGGCCCTCGGCGCGGTCGTCGCGGTCTTCCAGTGGGGCTGGCTCGGCGGTCTTTTCGGGGTCGAGGAGACCGGCCCGATCATGTCGATGATGCCGATCTTCATGGTGGGCGTGGTCTTCGGTCTCGCGATGGACTACGAGGTCTTCCTGGTGACCCGGATGCGGGAGGCCTACGTCCACGGCGAGGAGCCCAAGCAGGCGGTCGTCACGGGCTTCCGGTACGGGGCCCGGGTGGTCACCGCCGCCGCGGTCATCATGATCGCCGTGTTCGCCGGGTTCATCGGCTCCACGGAGCAGATGATCAAGATGATCGGCTTCGGCCTCGCGATCGCGGTCTTCTTCGACGCCTTCCTCGTACGGATGGCGATCGTGCCCGCGGTCCTGGCGCTGCTCGGCCGCTCGGCCTGGTGGCTGCCCGGCTGGCTCGCCAAGGTGCTGCCGAACGTCGACGTCGAAGGCGAAGGCCTCAGCAAGCTCGACGGAAGCCGCGGCGACCAGGACGACCCGGACGCGGAGAAGGAGCTGGTCCGCGCCTAGCGGAGACCGGGTCCCGGGCGGCGCTGTCGCCCGGGACCCCGCAGACCGCCGGGGCCGCCGTCAGGGCGGGCCGGTCCCGGCACCGCACCGCCCGTGGGGACGGGGACGGTGCGCCACAGGAACCCGGTGGCAGTGTGAGCGGCACTGGCACCGGGTTCCGGCGTGTGCGGGGGCCTCGGTCGTACCGGACCCGGCGGCGGGGCGGCGGCTCAGCGCAGGATCGGCGTCGGCGTCGGATAGGTGAGGCGCAGGAAGCGCACCAGTGCCGCTATGTCGAACTGGACCATCGCCACGGTGTGCCCGTTGTGCCGCTCGACCATGGCCTGCACCCGGCCGCAGGGCCAGACGCGGAAGTCCCCGCTGTCCACCGGGCCCCGCATCCCGCGCTCCAGGAGGTCCCGCGCGAAGACCCAGTCCTCCACGTGCTCGCCGGAGCCGCGGAAGCTGAGCCGGATGTCCCCGGGGGCGGCGTCGGGTTCGTAGCGCAGAGTGACCGGGATGGAGCGCGGGTCCTCGGCGGAATCCGTGACGATGCGGGCGCGGAGGTTCTTCTTGATGGCCTGGGGCATCGGTGCGGCTCCCTTGGCTTGCCGTCGTCGGGCAGGTGGCACCCGCCGGTCTCGCCCGGACGGGATCGCCCCGCCCGGACCGGCGGCACCCGCCGCCTCGGTCACGCCCTGTCCGCCCCGTCTTCGAGGACATGGCCCCTGCGACTGGTGAGGTTCACCCTCCAATGTGACATATGTGCAATTCCTCCTTCCAGTCCGGTTGGGCCTGTGGAGTGGGAGGGCGGTCGGCAGGGGTTTCGGGTGCGCGCGGGGGCCGCGCCGCCTCCGGCCCGGGTCCGGGGGCGGGGCCACCGTGCCCCGAGGGGCCCAAGTGCCGTGACGTGCGCGGCTGTTGGCCCGAACCCTCAAATGGTCTGCGCCCGCTCTTGCAAAGTCTTCGCAAGAGAGCACTATCATCAGATGGCTGTCCTCACAGCCAGGGCCCCGGCCCGCCGCCCGCGGCTCCCCCGAGCCGCTGTCCCCGCCCCCAGCGTGTGATCGCCCGAAGCCGTGCGATGCCCGACCGTCCCCGATGCCCGGAAGCGGTGCAGCCATGCATGTCCCCGATGGATTCATCAACGCCCCCGTCTCCGCCGCCACCGGCGTCGTCGCCGTGGCCGCGGTGGCGGTCGGGCTCAAGGGCGCCCGCCGGGAGCTGGCGGCCTCCGGGCCCGCGCTCGGCGGCGCGGAGCGCACGGCGCCGCTCGCGGGCCTCGTCGCCGCGTTCATCTTCGCGGTGCAGATGCTGAACTTCCCGGTGGCCGCGGGCACCAGCGGCCACCTCCTCGGCGGGGCGCTCGCGGCGATCCTGGTCGGCCCCTACACCGGCATCCTGTGCGTCTCGGTGGTCCTGCTGATGCAGGGGCTGCTCTTCGCGGACGGCGGGCTCACCGCGCTCGGCGTGAACATCACCAACATGGCCCTGGTGACCGTCGTCGTCGCCTACGCCCTCTTCCGCGCGCTGCTCAAGGTCCTTCCCCGGCGCCGCAGTTCGGTCACCGCCGCCTCCTTCGCGGCCGCCCTCGTCTCGGTGCCGGCCGCCGCCCTCGCCTTCACGCTGATGTACTGGCTCGGCGGCACCACCGAGGTCTCGGTCGGCAAGGTGGCGACCGCGATGGTCGGCGTGCACGTCCTGATCGGCATCGGCGAGGCCCTGATCACCGCCGCCACCGTCAGCGCCGTACTCGCCGTCCGCCCCGACCTGGTCTACGGCGCCCGGGGCCTGTCCGCCCCGCTGAAGCTGCGCGTCGACGGCGAACTCGTCGACGCCCCGGCCGCCGCACCGGCCCCCGCGCCCGCCGCCTCCGGTCCGCACCCGCGCAAGGTCTGGATCGGCGGTCTGATCGCCTCGCTGCTGCTCGCCGGCTTCGTCAGCTTCTACGCCTCCGCGAACCCCGACGGCCTGGAGAAGGTCGCCTCCGACAAGGGCATCGACAAGAAGGCCGAGGAGCACGACATCGCGGACTCGCCGCTCGCCGACTACGGCGTCAGCGGCATCGACAACACCCGCCTCGCCGGAGGCCTCGCGGGCGTGATCGGCGTCGGCGGCACCATCCTCCTCGGCAGCGGCGTCTTCTGGGCGGTACGCCGCCGCCGGACCACCGGCACCTCGCCCGCCGAGACCGCCTCGGCCACCGGCGCGGGTACGAGTGGCCCCGCCGACCGCGAAGCGGTCTGAGATGGGCGCCGGCCACTCCCACAAGCTCTACCGCCACGGGCACTCGGTGGTGCACCGGCTCCCGGCCCACTGCAAACTCGCCGCGGTCTTCTGCTTCGTCCTCGTGGTGGTCTCCACCCCGCGCACCGCCATGTGGGCCTTCGCCCTCTACGCGGCGCTGCTCGGCGCGGTGGCGGCGCTGGCCCGGGTGCCCGCCGGATTCCTCGCGAAGCGGCTCCTGATCGAGGTGCCCTTCGTCGCCTTCGCCGTCCTGCTGCCTTTCGTCGCCGAGGGCGAGCGGGTGGACGTCCTCGGCCTCTCGCTCAGCGTGAACGGGCTGTGGGGCGCCTGGAACGTCCTCGCCAAGGGCACCCTCGGCGTCGCCGCCTCGGTGCTGCTCGCCGCCACCACCGAACTGCGCGAGGTGCTGCTCGGGCTCCAACGCCTCGGCCTGCCTTCGCTGTTGGTGCAGATCGCCTCCTTCATGCTCCGCTACGGCGAGGTGATCACCGACGAGATGCGCCGGATGCGCCTCGCCCGCCTCTCCCGCGGCTTCGAGGCCCGGGGCGTACGGCACTGGGGCGTGCTCGCCAAGTCGGCGGGCGCGCTCTTCATCCGCTCCTACGAACGCGGGGAGCGCGTCCACCTGGCGATGCTCAGCCGCGGCTACACAGGGGCGATGCCGGTGATCGACCGGATCACCGCCTCCCGCGCCCAGTGGTCGTACGCCCTCGCGCTGCCCGCCCTGGCGCTGGTGGTCTGCGTCCTCGGCTGGACGCTGTGAGCCGGACCCGCGCCGGGAGCGCCCGGCGGCCCGGTCCGGACCCGGCGCTGTGAGCCGCGAGACACCCGCTGGCCCGCACCCCGCCCCGTCTGCTGGGATGGAGGGTGTGACCGCACCCCTCTCGCTCGAAGTGTCGAAGCTCGCCTTCGCCTACCCGGACGGCCACCAGGCCCTCTTCGGCGTGGACCTCGCCCTCGCCGCCGGGGAGCGGGTGGCCCTGCTCGGCCCCAACGGCGCCGGGAAGACCACCCTCGTCCTGCACCTCAACGGCATCCTCGGCGGCGGCCTCGGCACCGTGAAGGTCGCGGGCCTCCCGGTCGACCGCGGCAACATGGCGGAGATCCGCCGCCGGGTCGGCATCGTCTTCCAGGACCCCGACGACCAGCTCTTCATGCCGACGGTGCGCGAGGACGTCGCCTTCGGGCCCGCGACCGCCGGACTCCGGGGCGCCGAACTGGAGGAGCGGGTACGGGAGGCGCTGGACCGGGTCGGCATGACCGCCTACGCGGACCGGCCGCCGCACCACCTCTCCTTCGGCCAGCGCCGCCGGGTCGCGGTGGCCACCGTGCTCGCGATGCGCCCCGAGATCCTCGTCCTGGACGAACCCAGCTCCAACCTCGACCCCGCCTCCCGGCGTGAACTCGCCGACATCCTGCGCTCCTTGGACGTCACCGTGCTGATGGTCACCCACGACCTGCCGTACGCCCTCGAACTCTGCCCGCGCGCGGTCATCCTCTCCGAGGGCGTCATCGCCGCCGACGCCCCCACCGCCGAACTCCTCGCCGACCAGGAGCTGATGGCGAGCCACCGCCTCGAACTCCCCTTCGGCTTCGACCCCGGAAGCGCCCGCCGATGAGCACCGACCAGCCCGCAGCCGACCAGCCCGCAGCCGAACAGCCCGTACCCGCAGGGCAGTTGACCCCCGCCCCGGTGACCGTGCACGGCACCACCGCCCCCGGCTGGGAGCCGGTGCGCGAGGCCTTCGCCCGGAACTTCCCGGTGTACGGGGAGCGCGGCGCCGCCGTCACCGTGTACCGGCACGGGCGCCCGGTGGTCGATCTCTTCGGCGGCGTACGGGACTTCGACGCCGCCGGACCCGGTGCCGCGCCCTGGGAGCACGGCACCGCGCAGATCGTGCGCTCCGCCACCAAGGGCGTGGCCGCCGCCGTGCTCCTCGCCCTCGCCGAGCGCGGCCTACTCGACCTGGACGCCCCGGTGAGCGCCTACTGGCCCGAGTTCAAGGCGCACGGCAAGCAGCACACCCTGGTCCGCGACGTCCTCGCCCACCGCACCGGGGTCGTCGTCCTCGACCCGCCGCTGACCCCCGCCCAGGCCGCCGACCAGGATCTCGGCGCCGCCGCGGTCGCCGCCCGGCGCCCCGACTGGGAGCCCGGCACCGACCACGGCTACCAGGCGCAGACGTACAGCTGGCTGACCAATGAACTCGTGCGCCGGGTCACCGGGTCGAGCGTGGGGGAGTGGGCCGCCGCGCACTTCGCGGAGCCGCTCGGGCTCGACCTCTGGCTGGGGATGCCCGCCGCCGAGCAGCACCGCGCCGGACGCATCGGACCGGTCACCGCACCCGAGAAGGGCGGCGGCCTCAGGCTCCGCGCCAAGCGCGAGGTCGCCGAGGCCTACCGCGACCCCGCCAGCCTCACCCGCCGCGCCTTCGGCGCCATCGACCCGGCGCCCGACGAGAACGACCCCGCCTACCGCGCCGCCTGCCTCCCCGCCTCCGGCGGCATCGCCACCGCCCCCGCCCTGGCCCGCTTCTACGCCGCCCTGATCGGTCGAGTCGACGGCCACCAGCGCCTGTTGAGCGCCGAGACGGTCGACCGCGCCCGGGCGGTGGCCGCCGCGGGACCCGACCGCGTCCTGGTCGTCGCCACCCGCTTCGGCCTCGGCTGGATGCTGCACGGCCCCGCCTCGCCCTTCCTGGACACCGGCTCCTTCGGCCACCCCGGCCGCGGCGGCGCCCTCGGCTTCGCCGACCCCGCACACGGCATCGCCTTCGGCTACGTCACCAACGGCCTCCAGAAGGGCGTCACCGCCGACCCGCGGGCGCAGGGGCTGGTACGGGCGGTGCGCGCGGTCCTGGCGGACCAGGGCGAGGCCTTCGGCGCCTGAGCCGCCGGGGCCGCCGCCGCGGTCACTCTCCGGCCGGGGCCGCCGGTGCCGTCGGGGTCGTCGGCGCCGTCGTGGCCGGGGATGCCGCGCCCCCGCCTTCGCCGTCCGCGCCCCGGCCGCCCGCGCCCCCGCCGTCCGCGGGCGCGCCGCCTCGGTCGTAGTCGAGCACGGCGTCGAGGTACTCGCCTATCGCGTCCCGGTTGTGCGTCAGGAACCGGATGCGCTCGGTCATCCGGTCGCGCTCGTGCCGCAGGGTGGCGATCATCTCCGGGGTGGCGTCCCGGAAGTAGATGGTCCGGGGCTTGTCGAGGCAGGGCAGGATCTGCTTGATGATGCGGGTCGGCAGTCCGGCGTCGAGCAGTCCCCGGATCTGCAGGACGCGGTCGACGAAGCGCTCGTCGAATTCGCGGTAGCCGTTGGCGCCGCGGGCGGCGGCGATGAGGCCCTGCTCCTCGTAGTACCGCAGCAGCCTGCGGGAGGTGCCGGTGCGCTCCGACAGCTCTCCGATGCGCATGTAACCCACCTCACACGGTGCTGCTTTGACCTTCTCATCAGTGTGAAGGTTCGACGATATCCGTCGACCGAAGCCGCAGTACAGCCCAGGCACGAGGTGAACCCCGATGGACAACCAGCTCTTCGACTACAGCCCCATCGTCGAACGCGAGCCGCTGCACTGGCCCGGCGGCGCCCGGGTCGCCTTCTACGTGGGGCTGAACGTCGAGCACTACCAGGTCGACCGCCCCTCCACGAGCATCTTCGCCGACACCCGGACCCTCTCCCCGGACCCGCTCAACTACGGCTGGCGGGACTACGGGCCCCGGGTCGGCATCTGGCGGCTGATCGACAGCCTGGACCGCCACGGCCTGCGGGCCAGCGTGATGCTCAACTCCGATGTGGCCGCGCACTATCCGCAGATCATCGAGGCCGGCCTGGAGCGCGACTGGGTCTGGGCCGCGCACGGCAGGAACAACTCCATCCTGCAGGCCGACATGACCGAGTCCGAGGAGCGCGCCTACCTGGCCGAGGTGATCGGCACCATCGAGAGGGCGACCGGCCGCCGGCCGCGCGGCTGGCTCGGCCCGGCGCTCACCGAGACCTTCCGGACCCCGGAACTCCTCGCCGAGCTGGGCCTGCGGTACGTCCTCGACTGGGCCAACGACGACCAGCCGTACCGGCTGAGGGTGCCGGGCATGCTGAGCGTGCCGTATTCGATCGAGATCAACGACGTGCAGATGTTCGTCGGCAAGAGCCTCAGCGGCCCCGACTTCCTCCAGATCGTCAAGGACCAACTCGACCAGCTCTACGAGGAGTCGGCGGACAGCGGCCGGGTGATGTCCCTCGTCCTGCACCCCTTCGTCATCAACCAGCCCTTCCGCCACCGGTATCTGGACCGGGCGCTCGCCCACATCGCGAACCACCCCGGCGTCTGGCTGACCACCAGCGACGAGATCGCCGACCACTACGCCCGTACGACCGCGCCGGCGGCCGGGGCGGCCACCGGCGCGGAGCGGGCGTGACACTCGGCGGTGAGGGCGTGAACTCCCGCTGGGGCGGGCGCCCTTGAGGCTGCGGGGAGGCTGTGCCCCGCTGACCTGACCCTCCGTCAGCCTCCGGCCCGCAGCACCGCCGCCACCACGGGCCCGGCCGAGTCGCCGCCGTGGCCGCCCGCCTGGACCACGGCGGAGGCCGCCAAGTCGCCCTTGTACGCGGTGAACCAGCCGTTCGGCTCCTTCTGGCCGTCCACCTCCGCCGAACCGGTCTTCGCGCCCATGTCGCCGCCGACCGAGGCCATCGCCTGGGCCGCCGTACCCGAGGTGGCGGTGTAACGCATCAGCTCCCGCAGGGACTTGACCGTCCCGCTCGCCATGGTGCGGGAGGCCTTGGCCAGGGTGCGGTTGTCGAGCTCGGGGGAGACCAGATAGGGCTGGCGGAAGGTGCCGGTGCTCGCGGTGGCGGCGACCGAGGCCATGTTGAGCGGGTTCATGCGCACCGCGCCCTGGCCGATGAGGGAGGCGGCCATCTGCGCGTCGCTCTGCACCGGGACCGCGCCGTCGAAACTCGGCACCCCGATCGCCCAGTTGTCGCGGCCGAGCCCGAAGACCTCCTGGGCCTGCGCGGTCAGGTCGCCGTCGGACAGCTTCGGGGCCTGGCTGATGAAGGCGGTGTTGCAGGAGCGGGCGAAGCTGGCGAGGAAGGGGCCGTCCTTGATCTCGAACTTGTCGTCGTTCTGGAACTTCCAGCCGCCGTAGGTGAAGTACTTGGGGCAGGGGTGCTTCCGGTTCACCTCCGCCAGCTTCTTCTCCAGGAGCATCGAGGAGGTGATGACCTTCATCGTGGAGCCGGGCGCGAGGGAGCCCTGCAGGGCCGTGTTGAAGCCGGTGGGGTTGGAGTTGGCGACCGCGAGGATCTCCCCGGTGCTCGGCCTGAGCACCACCACCGAGGCCTTCTGGCGGCTCGCGACCTCCTTCTCGGCGGCGGCCTGGGAGGTCGCGCTCAGCGTCGTGCGGACCGTGCCCGGGGTGCCCTCGGAGAGGGTGAGGAGCGTGGTGTCGGGCTGGTCCTCCTTGCCGCCCTTCCTGCCCCCGGCCGCCGCGGCGCCCTTCTTGTCCTTGCCGTCCTCCTCGCCGTGCACGGCACGCAGTTCGATGCCCGCCTGCCCGCCGGACTTCTCGCCGTACTTCTCGCGCAGCCCGTCGACCACATTGGCCAGCGAGGGGAACTTCTCGGTGTCCAGCTCCCTGCCGTCCCGGTCGACCGCCTTGACCGGCGGAGTGCCCGCCTCCCCGGTCAGCAACCGGTCGCGCTCGCCCCGCAGTTGGGGATGGAGCACCGAGGGCGCCCAGCCGACGAGCACCTTGCCGTCGGCGGGTCTGCGCACCACGCTCAGCTTCGACCGGTACGCCAGCGGCTTGCGCTTTCCCTCGTACGAGACCTCCGCCTTGACCGAGAAGGGGACCGTGCTGCCGCTCGCCCGGCCCGGGGTCAGCCGCACCTTGGCGATACGGGCGTCCTCGCGGTAGCCGGTGAGCGCGGCGCGGGCGGCCTTCGCGTCGTCGGTGCCCGCGGCGGCGGCGCCGGTGTCGCCGCGCTGCCAGGCGTCCAGGAAGGCGCGGGCGGCGGTGCGTACGCCCTCGGGGGAGGGCGGCAGGTCGGTCAGCGGCGGCTTGCCGTCGGCGCTCGTGCCGCCGCCGTCCGCGAGGGCGTACCCGCCGAGCGCGCCCCCGGCCACGATCACGGCGAACACCGCGCCCCACAGCACCGGTCGCGTTCCCCGGTCCGTCCCGTCGCTTCGTCTCTGCCCCACGTGTCCCTGCCCCTTGCCCTCATGGCCCGTACGCCCCCGGACGCAGGCCAGGGCGTGACGCGAGCTGTCAAAAAGGATGCCGCCGCCCCGGGCTGTCCGTCCGGGGGTGCGCGGCCCGGGCACTCGACTGTCCCGGCCGCCGCCGACCGGGCCCACGATAGGCCCGGTGACCGTGCGGGGTCAGCCGCCTGCCCGCAGTGTGAGCAAGCCGTTTCCGTCCTGGGACCTGAGGGGGCGCGGCGGCCGCGGGCCACCGCCTCTGCACCTCCGCGTCTCAACTCCCGCGCGCCTCAAGGCCGTGCGCCTCCCCGGTGCCTCAACACGGCTGCGCCCGGGCGCCGTTACTCGTGCGAGCTGATCACTCCGCCCGAACTGAGCACGATGTAGATGCCGTTGGCGACGACCCCGGTGTCCCGCTGGTCCGCGTCCAGCAGGGCGACCTCGCCGTCGTGGCCGAGGATCTGCGCGCGGTAGCGGCCCTCACCGGCCTTCGTCACCTTGGCCTTCCAGCCGCCCGCGAGCCGGAAGGTGCCCGGGCCCTGGTGCTCGCCGCCCATCCAGGAGCGGACGTCGCCGCCCATCGTGAGCACCACGTACATGCCGTTGGCGTCCAGCCCGGCGTCGTGCTCGCCGGTCTCCAGGGTGGCGAGGAGGTCGCCGCCGTTCACGATCTCGGCGCGGTGGCGCTGGCCGCCGAGGGCGTAGATCTTGGCGGTGCTGCCGTCCACCAGCTTCTGGGTACGGGACGGGGTGCCCTTCGCGGCCGTGCCGGACGGCGCGGCGGTGCGGCCCTCGGTGGGCGTCCCGCCCTGCTCGCCGTTCGGGGTCTTGCCCGCACCGGAGCCGCCGGTGCCCCCGGAGGTACCCCCGTCGCCGGTGGCGTGGGAGGCGGAGTCCTGCTTCGCGGGTGCGGCGCCCTCGTCCCCGCTGTCGCCCTGGCAGGCGCTCAGCGCGAGGGCCGCGGCGGCGGCGAGGGCCACCAGCCCCGCGGAACGGGCGGTGCGGGCGGAGCGGGCGGCGCGGCGAGTACGGCGCGTGGTCATCAGTGGAGCCCCCCAAGGGTGATCGGCATGCGCGGCGCCTCCGTCTGCTCCCGCAGGGCGGGCGCCGCGGCTGTGTGCCGCGGCTGTGCGCCACGGCTGTGTGTCGCATCTGTGTGTTCGCTACATCCATGGAGATGGCGCCCGGGAAGGAGTTGTTCACCGGGTTCTGTCCGCATTCGGTAACAAGGGGCGCGGCCCGGTGAGGGCGGCCCGGGAGACCGGAGGAACCGCGGTCCGGGCGGCCCGAGGAATCGGGCGCCGCCCCCGCCCGGAACGCGCACCGCACCGCCGCCCTCCCCCGGCCGCCGCTACGGATGCCGTCCCCGGGGGCCGGTGCTACAGATGGAGGGTGCGCAGACGCCGGCCCCGGACGCCGCGTGATCGTGAGGCACTGCCCGCACGGCGGCGCGGTCGCTCGCGGGTGCTGCCGAGGGTGCGGACCCTCGCCGGTCAGGTCTTCCTGGTCGAGATGGTGATCGTGCTGCTGCTCGTCGCCGCCGGGGTGGCGGCCCTCGTCCTCCAGGCCCGGTCCACCACCACGGTCGACGCCCGCCGGGTCACCCGGGGCGTCGCCGAGTCCTTCGCGCACTCCCCGGGGCTGGTCGCCGCGCTGGACAGCCGCGATCCCTCGGCGGCGCTCCAGCCGCGTACCGAGGCGGTCCGCAAGGCGACCGGAGTGGACTCCGTCGTCATCCTCAGACCGGACTACCTCCAGCTGACCTCGCCGGACCCCGCGTACATCGGGCGGCCCTACACCCCGCCCCCCGAGGTGGAGAACGACGTGGTGCCCAAGCTGCGGGCGGGCCGCACGGTCACCTTCAGCTTCGACGAGCCCGGCTACGAGGCGATCGCCACCGCGGTCCCCGTCTTCGGCCCGAACCGCGAACCCAAGGGCGCCGTCGTCGCCAATATCGCGGTCGAGCGGGTGGACGCGGTGGTCAACTCCAACCTGCCGGTGCTGCTCGGCGGCGCCGCCGGAGCGGTGGCCCTGGCCGCCGCCGGGACCGCCCTCGCCTCCCGGCGGCTGCTGCGCCAGACCCGCGGCCTCGGCCCGGCCGACATGACCAGGCTGTACGAACACCACCACGCGGTGCTGCACGCCGTACGCGAAGGCGTCCTGATCATCGGCGGCGACGGACGCCTGATCCTCGCCAACGACGAGGCGCGGCGCCTCCTCGACCTGCCCCGGAAGGCCGAGCGCCGCCGGGTGGACGAGCTGGGCCTCGACCCGGCGACCGTGCGCCTGCTGCTCTCGGACGAGGAGACCGGCGAGATCACCGACGGGGTGCACGCCGCCGGGGACCGCCTGCTCGCGGTGAACAAGCGCCCCACCGCCCCGTACGGCGGCTTCCCCGGCAGCGTGGTCACCCTGCGGGACTCCACCGAGCTGTACGAGCTCACCGGCCGCGTCGAGGCCGCCGGGCAGCGGCGGCAGCTCCTCTACGAGGCCGGGGCGGGCATCGGCACCACCCTGGACACCACCCGCACCTGCGAGGAACTGGCGGCGGTGGCGGTGCCGCGGTTCGCCGACATCGTCGCGGTGGACCTCCTGGAGGAGGTGGCCCGCGGCGAGGACCCGGAGGGCACCGGCCTCCGGCGGCTGCGGCGCGCGGTCCTGCACGGGGCCCGGGAAGGGGAGGCGCTGAGCCCGGTCGGGGCGCGGGTCCCGCTGCTCGCGGCGGCTTCGCACGGCCAGGACGCGGGGGAGTACGGGCCCGAGGGCGAGGCCGAGGAGGAGCGGCAGGGCGCCGCGGAGAACGGGCGGGCGGGCCCTGCGGACAACGGGCGGGCGCCCGCGGTCGGGCCCGGGGAGCCCGGGGAGCCCGCGGCCGGGCGCGGCGCGGCGGGCGGTGCCGGGGCGCCGGACGCGGGCCGCCGCCGGGTGCCGCCCGCCGCCCTCTCGGTGCCGCTGCGGGTGCGCGGGACCGCGCTGGGCGAGGTGACCTTCTGGCGGCGCGAGGGGACGGCGCCCTTCGACGAGGAGGACCGCTCCCTCGCCGGGGAACTGGCCGCCCGTACCGCCGTCTCCCTCGACAACGCCCGCCGCTACAGCCGCGAGCACGACATGGCCGTCACCCTCCAGCGCAGCCTGCTGCCGAGCGTGCTGCCCGAGCAGACCGCCCTCGACCTCGCGCATCGGTACCTGCCCGCGGAGGCGGGGGTGGGCGGCGACTGGTTCGACGTGATCACGCTGCCCGGATTCCGTACCGCCCTCGTCGTCGGGGACGTCGTCGGGCACGGCATCCACGCCGCCGTCGCCATGGGGCGGCTGCGGACCGCCGTCCACAACTTCGCCACCCTCGACCTGCCGCCCGACGAGGTCCTCGGCCGCCTCGACGAACTCGTCGACCGCCTGGACAGCGAGTCCAGCGGCGCCCAGATCACCGGCTCCACCTGCCTGTACGCCGTCTACGAACCCATCAGCGGGATCTGCACCATGGCCCGCGCCGGACACCCCGGCCCCGCCCTGGTCCTCCCCGACGGCAGCGCGGAGTACCCCGAGGTGACGGTCTCCCCGCCGCTCGGGGTGGGCGGCCACCCCTTCGAGGTCACCGAGCTGCGGCTGAGGGCGGGTTCCCAGCTGGTGCTGTTCAGCGACGGCCTGGTGGAGAGCCGCACCCGCGACCTCGGCCGGGGCCTCGACCAGCTGCGCACGGTGCTCACCGAGGCGGCCGGGGCCGGACCCGAAGGCCTCTGCCGGGCCGCGGTCGCCCGGATGCTCGACCCCCGGCCCACCGACGACGTGGCCCTGCTCGTCGCCCGCACCCGGCTGCTCGACCCCGGGCAGGTCGCCGAGTGGGAGGTGCCCGCGGACCCCGCCGAGGTGGCGCCGCTGCGCGCGGCCTGCCTGCGGCGGCTGGCCGAATGGGGCCTGGAGGAGCACGCCTTCACCACCGAACTGCTCCTCAGCGAACTCCTCACCAACGCCATCCGCTACGGGGACCCGCCGGTCCGGGTACGCCTGCTGCGCGCGGCCACCCTGGTCTGCGAGGTCTCCGACGCCAGCAGCACCTCACCCCATCTGCGCTGGGCGGCCACCACCGACGAGGGCGGCCGGGGCATCTTCCTCGTCGCCCAACTCGCCCACCGCTGGGGCACCCGCTACACGCCCAGCGGGGGCAAGGTGATCTGGGCCGAGCAGGTGCTCCAGGGGCCGGGGACCGGGACCGGAACGGGGACGGGGGCGGGGACCTAGGCGGGTGCTTGAACCGGGCGGGCTCGGGCCACGGCCTCGGGCCTCGGGCATCCGGGCCCGGTGCCCGTTCACAGCCGCGGGTCGACCGGCTCCGACTCCAGGGCGAGGACCGCGAAGACGGCCTCGTGGACCCGCCACAGCGGCTCGCCGCCGCCCAGCCGGTCGAGGGCCTCCAGGCCGAGCGCGTACTCGCGCAGGGCGAGCGAGCGCTTGTGGCCCAGGAAGCGGCCGCGCAGCCGGTCCAGGTGCTCCGGCCGGGTGTACTCCGGTCCGTAGATGATCCGCAGGTACTCCCGGCCGCGGACCTTCACGCCCGGCTGCACCAGCCGTCCCTTGCCGTCCCGCACGCCCGGCCGCACCGGCTTGACGACCATGCCCTCGCCGCCGCGCGCCGTCATCTCCAGCCACCAGTCCACGCCCGCCCGTACCGAGGCCGGGTCCGCGGTGTCCACGAAGAGCCGCCGGGTGGTCTGCAACAGACCGCCACTGCCCGGCAGTCGAGACCCGGGCGAGGTCGCGGGACCGCTCTGCTCACCGGCCGCCGGGCTCTCGTCCTCGGCCACGATCCGGTCGATCAGGGCGAGTTGCTCGTCGTGCGGCAGCAGCGCGAGGCTCCGGCCCTGCGCGGCGAGCAGCTGGAAGGGCGCGAGCCGCACCCCGTCCAGGCCCTCGGTCGGCCAGCAGTAGCGGCGGTACGCCTCGGTGAACGCGGCGGCGTCCGCAGCTCGTTCACGCTGCGCGGCCAGCAGCGCGCCCACGTCGGTGCCGCGCGCCGCCGCCCGCTCCAGGGCGTCCAGGGCGCCCGGGAAGACCGCCCCGGAGGCCGCGCCGACCGCCGCGTACTGGGTGCGCAGCAGCCCGGAGGCCTTCAGCGACCAGGGCATCAACTCCGCGTCCAGGAGCAGCCATCCGGTCTCCAGCTCCGTCCACAGCCCGGCCGCGCCGATCGCCGTCCGCAGCCGGTCGAGCACCGCCTCGGTCATCGCCGCCTCGCCGAAGAACGGCCGCCCGGTCCGCGTGTACACCGCGCCCGTCGGGCAGTCCTCGCCCAGGACGCCGAAGGCCTCCCGGGCCGCGGCCGCGTCCCGGCACACCAGGACCACCGCCCGCGAGCCCATGTGCTTCTCCTCGCACACCACCCGCCCGACGCCGTCCGCCGCGTATCCGGCGAAGGCCTCCTCCGGGTGCTCCAGATAGCCCTCCTGGCGGGAGGTGGCGGTGGGCGCCATGGTCGGCGGCAGGTACGGCAGCAGCCGCGGGTCGACCGCGAACCGGCTCATCACCTCCAGGGCCGCCGCCGCGTTCTCCTCGCGCACCGCGACCCGGCCCGCGTGCCGGGTCTCCACGGCCCGCTTGCCCGCGACGTCACCGAGGTCGAGCGGGCGCCCGTCGGCCCCGCCCGGCGCCGTGCTGTGCAGCGGCTTCACCGGCTCGTACCAGACCTTCTCGGCCGGTACGTCGACCAGTTCGCGCTCCGGCCAGCGCAGCGCGGTGAGCTTGCCGCCGAAGACCGCGCCGGTGTCCAGGCAGATCGTGTTGTTCAGCCAGCTCGCCCGGGGCACCGGGGTGTGGCCGTACACCACGGCCGCCCGGCCGCGGTACTCCTCCGCCCACGGATAGCGCACCGGCAGCCCGAACTCGTCGGTCTCCCCGGTGGTGTCCCCGTACAGGGCGTGCGAGCGGACCCGGCCCGAGGTGCGGCCGTGGTACTTCTCCGGCAGCCCCGCGTGGCAGACCACCAGCTTCCCGCCGTCGAGCACGTAGTGGCTGACCAGCGAACGGATGAACTCCGCGACCTGGGCCCTGAACTCCTCGCTCTCGCCCGCCAGTTGAGCGGCGGTCTCGGCGAGGCCGTGGCTGAGCTGGACCTTGCGGCCCGCCAGGTGGCGGCCCAGCTTGTTCTCGTGGTTGCCGGGCACGCACAGCGCGTCCCCGGCCGCCGTCATCGCCATCACCCGGCGCAGCACCCCCGGGCTGTCCGGGCCGCGGTCGACCAGGTCGCCCACGAACACCGCGGTACGGCCCTCCGGGTGGTGCCCGTCCACATAGCCCAACTGGCCGAGCAGCGACTCCAGTTCGGAACTGCACCCGTGCACGTCGCCGATCAGGTCGAAGGGTCCGGTGAGGTGGCTCAGGTCGTTGAAGCGGCGCTCGCGCACCACCTCGGCCGACTCCACCTCCTCGACCCCGCGCAGCACATGCACCTTGCGGAAGCCCTCCCGCTCCAAGTGCCGCAGCGAACGCCGCAGTTCACGGATGTGGCGCTGGACGACCCGGCGCGGCATACCGGCCCGGTCGGCCCGCGCCGCATTGCGCTCGGCGCACACCTCCTCGGGTACGTCCAGCACGATCGCGATCGGCAGTACGTCGTACTCCCGTGCCAGCGCGATGAGTTGGTGCCTGCTCTCGGACTGCACACTGGTCGCGTCGACCACGGTGAGCCGTCCCGCCGCGAGCCGCTTGCCCGCGATGTAGTGCAGCACCTCGAAGGCGTCCTTGCTCGCCCCCTGGTCGTTCTCGTCGTCGGCGACAAGACCCCGGCAGAAGTCCGAGGACAGCACCTCGGTCCCCTTGAAGTGCCGCCGCGCGAACGTGGACTTGCCCGAACCGGAGGCACCGACGAGCACCACAAGCGAGAGGTCGGTGACCGGCAGCACCCGCCTCCCGGCACGCCCCGTCACCCCCTCCGGCACGCCCGCCCCACGGCCCTGCCCCGCGGGCCGGAGGCCCTTCTCATCCCGTCCGCCGCCCGTACGGCTCGCGCCTTCTCCGCTGTCCCTGCTCTCCTGCTCGCTGCTCATGCGGCCTCTCCCTTCCTGCTCGCGGCGGTGGACGGCGCCCTGCCGTCGGTGGAGCCGGCGGAATCGGCAGACTCACCGGAGCCGGCGGACTTGGGGGAGGAGGCCGTGAAGTCCCGTGTGAACACCGCCAGTTGCGTGGGTGCGCCGACCTCCGGGTCCTCGTCCCCGACCGGGGCGGTACGCACCCGGTAGCCGTACTCGTCCGCCACCGAGTCCGCCCAGGCGGCGAACTCCTCCCGGCTCCACTCGAAGCGGTGGTCCCCGTGCCGGGTGTGCCCCGCGGGCAGCGTCTCCCAGCGCACGTTGTACTCGACGTTCGGCGTGGTCACCAGGACGGTGCCCGGCCGCGCGGTCCCGAAGACCGCGTACTCCAGGGCGGGCAGCCGCGCCAGGTCGAGGTGCTCGATCACCTCGCTCAGCACGGCGGCGTCGTACCCCTTCAGCCGGGCGTCGGTGTAGGTCAGCGAGCCCTGCACGAGCCGTACCCGCGAGGCCTGGCGCTCGCCGAGCCGGTCCAGCTTCAGGCGCCGGGCCGCGACGGTGAGCGCGCGCACCGAGACGTCCACCCCGAGGATCTCGGTGAACGCCGGATCCTTCAGCAGCTCCTGCACCAACTGCCCCTGGCCGCACCCGAGATCGAGCACCCGATGGGCCCCCGCCTCGCGCAGCGCGGCGAGCAGCGCGGTACGCCGCCGCACCGCCAGCGGCACCGGTCGCTCCTCGGTGTCCACCTCCTCGTCCACCGCGTTGTCGACCGCCTCGATCTCGCGGTCGTCCGCCTCGGCGAGCCGCACCAGTTCCAGCCGCTCGTGCGCGGCCTCGGTCAGCGAACGCCGCCGTGCCAGGTACCGGTCGGTGATCAGCCGCTGCTCCGGGTGCTCGGCGAGCCAGCCCTCGCCCGCCCGCAGCAGCTTGTCGACCTCGTCCGGCGAGACCCAGTAGTGCTTGGCGTCGTCCAGCACCGGCAGCAGCACATACAGGTGCCGCAGCGCCGCCGCGAGCGTCGACTCCCCGCTCAGCACCAGCCGTACGTACCGCGAGTCGCCCCACTGCGGGAACTCCGTGTCCAGCGGCACCGGTTCGGCCTCGACCGCCCAGCCCAGCGGCCCGAAGAGCGCGTGCACCAGCTCCACACCCCCGCGCGCGGGCAGCACCGGCACCTCGATCCGCAACGGCAGCACCCGCCCCACCAGTTCGGGCCGCGCCGTGCACTGCCCCTTGAGCGCACTGGAGAACACCGCGCTCAGCGCCACCGCGAGCAGCGAAGACGCCGCGTACGGCCGGTCGTTGACGTACTGCGCGAGCGCCGCGTCCGGAGCCCCGCCGCGCCCCTTCCCCTTGCCCCGCCGCACCAGCGCCGCGGGATCGACCTCCAGCAACAGCGCGGCCCGGCACCGCTGTTGCTCCGCCTCCGGGTAGAAGACGTGCGTGGTGCCGTGCGAGGTGGAGAAGGCCTGCGCCTTCCCGGGATGCTTGTGCAGCAGAAACCCGAGGTCGGTCGCGGGGCTTTCCGAATTGCCGGTGGTCTCGATCGTCAGGAACACGCGTACGAGTATGGCTGGGGGCGTTCGGGTCGGCTAAGGCTTTTCGGGGCCGGTCGCGGGCGTCCGGCCCGTTCAGCCGCGCCGCCCCCACTGCCCCCGGTGGACGACATCCTCCTTGTCCCGGCGCCGCTCGGCGATGCGGGCGGGCTGCGGGGGAACGTCCTCGGCGCGGTAGCCGACGCAGATGCCGCCGATCGGGGCGTACTCCTCGGGGATGCCGAACTCCGCGCGGAATCCGTCGAGTTGCTCCGGCATGATGCCGAAGAAGCAGGCGCCCAGCCCCTCGTCGACCGCCGAGAGCAGCATCAGCAGGGCGGCCATCCCGGTGTCGATGTACCAGTACGGCGCTGGCCAGCGGGCCTCCGCGCGGTCCTCCCAGCCCTTGTCGGCCTCGGCGTAACGCTCCAGGTAGGCCGCCTTGTGCGCGAGCGGCACCACGACCAGGGGCGCGTCCTGCATGGTCGGCGTCTGCTCCACCCGCCGCGGCACGAACGGCCAGAAGCGCGCCCGGTCAGCCGGCTCGGTCAGCGCGAGAAAGGCCCAGCCCTGCGAGAACCCGGCCGAGGGCGCCCGCAGCGCGCTGTCGAGCACCCGCTCGATCACCTCGGGGGCGAGCGGCTTGTCGGCGTAGTGGCGGATCATGCGGCGACGGCGGACCACTTCGGAGAAATCCATGGGGAGTGATCCTGGCAGCGCCGGGGCTTCGCGGACAGGGGGCGGGGTGAGACGAGCGCCCTCGCCTGACGGGCGGTCAGCTTGGGATCGCTGTCCCTATGCGGCTCAACAGGAGAATCATCGGTATGCACGCGGAAAAGGCAGACAGGAAAGCGGCGTGGAGATGGTTCAACTGGGAGCTCCGAGAGACTTGCTGAAGGGCATGCGTGCGAGGGAGTCGCCAGGTGGGAGTGCCCGGGAAAGACTCATGATCATCTTACTTGTCACATGAATGGGGGGTGCTCCCGACCCGTCTCTCGACGCCGTGAAGCCCCGTACCGCACTTCCTGAGGCCGTCTTTCGCGCCGGAGTGTTCGTCGGTGCCCGCATGTCCGGCGGGCAGCGTGGCGGACCCTGGCGAATGGTGGCGCGTGGTCGAGCGGATGACTGGCGCGCCGGTAAGTTGCGTGTTGTCCGGTGGTGTCCTTCCAGAAGCCCCTGCCCAAATCGGGTGGGACCCCGTGCAGTTGGGGGTGCAGAAGGATGGGAGGCCGGACGGGATGGAGCGATCGAAGAGGCGGGGAAGGCGTCGCAGGCGCCGGGTTCGAGCGGATCGACCGCGGACGGACCGGGTGCAGTTGGCGGCGTTGTTCCTCACCACGGTCACTGCCATCGCGGGGTGCGTCGAGCACTTTCTGTGACGTGCGAAGGGTGAGCCGGAAGACTGGTCGGGATTGTGAGTGAGCCCGGCCGCCGGTTACTCGGCCGGACCCACCCTGCCCCGCGCACGGGCCTGGTTTCGGCGGCATCCGGAGCCAGGCCCTTGTGCGTACGCGGGGAGACATGGACCGCGAACGATCTGCTCGCTTGCGGTCGTTTGAGACCGATTGAGGCCCCCTGAGGTGCCCTGAGGTGAGAAAAGCGCAAGTCAACGAGGTCAAGCAAGCCCTGCTCGCGAACTGCCAGGCAATTTGCGGCTTTTGCCCATGGCGACTGGGTGTGGCGGGGCCTGGCGTTGTCTGGCGCAGAACGGAGAAAGGCCAGGTGGGCGCCGAGTGAGGGTGGCGAAACCTGGCGTTATGCGCGATGTCTTGCAGTGAATGCCGGGTACGGAGACGAGTGATGTGCTAGAGCGCGGATCAGAAGCAGTGGCCTCGCATCGCGCCTCCTGCCGCAGCCGGTGTGTGCGTGGTGCTTCCGCCGCAGGTCAGCGCTGCCGGATACATCTGCCCCCTCAGATCCACGTATCCAGCCACATCCGCGACCGCCACCCCCCGATCGGGATCGGCTGGCCGGTGTAGAGCGGGAAGAAGTAGATGAAGTTCCAGAAGATCAGGAGGGCCAGGGTGCCCGCGCCGACCGCGCCGATGACGCGGCGGCGTTCGTCGGCGCCCGGGGGGCCGAGGAGGGCGCCGAGCAGCATGGCGAGGCCCAGGCAGAGGAAGGGGACGAAGACGACGGCGTAGAAGTAGAAGATCGTGCGGTCCTGGTAGAGGAACCAGGGGAGGTAGCCGGCGGCGATGGCGCAGGTGAGGGCGCCGGCGCGCCAGTCGCGGCGGAAGAACCAGCGGTAGAGGAGGTAGGCGAGGGCGAAGCAGGCGGCCCACCACAGCAGGGGGGTGCCGAGGGCCAGTACCTCGCGGGCGCACTTGTCGGTGGTGCCCGGGGGGCAGCCGTCCTTGCCGGGGGCGGGGGACTCGTAGAAGAAGGAGACGGGGCGGCCGAGGACGAGCCAGCTCCAGGGGTTCGACTGGTAGGTGTGCGGGGAGTCGAGGCCGACGTGGAACTTGTAGACCTCGTACTCGTAGTGCCACAGGCTGCGCAGCCAGTCGGGGAGCCAGGTCCAGCTGCCGCCCTTGCCGTCGGTGGCCGCCCAGTCGCGGAAGTAGCCGCCGCTGCCGTCCGAGGGGGAGAGGATCCAGCCGAGCCAGGAGAGCAGGTACGTGGTGAAGGCGACCGGCACCGTGGAGAGGAAGGCCCAGCCGAGGTCGTGGCGCAGGACGGCCCGGTAGGGGCGGCGGGCGCCCGCGGTGCGGCGGGTGCCGACGTCCCACCACAGGGCCATCACGGCGAAGGCGGCGAGGATGTAGAGGCCGTTCCACTTGGTGCCGAAGGCGAGGCCGAGGCAGATCCCGGCGGCGATCCGCCAGGGGCGCAGGCCGAAGCGGAAGGATTCGGCGATCCGCAGATCGGGGCGGGCCCGGCCCTCGGCGTCCACCGGGAGGGCGGCGGCGAGCTTGGCCCGGGCGCGTTCGCGGTCCAGGACCAGGCAGCCGAAGGTGGCGAGGACGAAGAACATCAGCACCTGGTCGAGCAGCGCGGTGCGGCTCATCACGAAGTGCAGCCCGTCCGCGGCGAGCAGCGCGCCCGCGACGCAGCCGAGGAAGGTGGAGCGGAACATCCGGCGCCCGATGCGGCAGACCAGCAGCACCGAGAGGGTGCCGAGCAGCGCGGTCATGAACCGCCAGCCGAACGGGGTGAAGCCGAACATCCACTCGCCGAGCCCGATCACGTACTTGCCGACCGGCGGATGCACCACGTACGAGGGGTCGGTGGGCAGGGTGATGCCGCTGCCCTGTTCCAGGACCTGGTCGTTGGCGTTCTTGGGCCAGTTGACCTCGTAGCCGCGGTGGATCAGCGCCCAGGAGTCCTTGGCGTAGTAGGTCTCGTCGAATATGACGGCCTTGGGGCTGCCGAGGTGCCAGAAGCGCATGAGCCCGGCGGCGAGGGTCACCAGGAGCGGGCCCAGCCAGGCGAAGACCCGGGAGAGCCGGGCGGCGTCGGCGGCGGGCAGTCCGAGGGCGAGCAGACCGCGCGGGCCCATCACCGCGAAGGGCGGCACCAGGCGCTCGCGTACGTCCTCGGCGGCCCGGGCCCTGCGGCCGGGAACGCGCGGCCACCGCCGGCCCGACTGCGCGCGGGCGGCGGTCTTGCCCTGCCGGGTCTGGGGGGAGGACGCGGTACTGGTCACCGCGCCATCGTAGGGAACCCGGCTGTGGGAGTCCCGCGGCCGGTCCTCTCCACTGCCCTCGACTCCGCTCGGCGGCCCCTGCCGGGGGGCCGGGCGGCGGGGGCCGGTACGCCGCGGGGCGAGCGGGCGCCGCGCACCTCTCTACAGTGGACGTCCGTGGACAGGACCGGTGCCGGTGCTCCGCCGGCGGGCCGGCCGCGGGCGGACCGGGGCGGGGCGGCAGGCGCGGTGAGAAGGGCTCGATGACAGCGACAGGCACACTCGTTCTGGCAGGCACCCCCATCGGGGAGGTCTCCGACGCCCCGCCGCGGCTGGCCGCCGAACTCCGGGCGGCGGATGTCATCGCCGCCGAGGACACCCGCAGGCTGCGGCGGCTCGCCCAGTCCCTCGGGGTGCAGCCGGGCGGCCGGATCGTCTCGTACCACGAGGTCAACGAGTCGGCGCGGACCCCCGATCTGGTCGAGGCGCTGGCGGGCGGGGCCCGAGTGCTCCTGGTGACCGACGCGGGGATGCCGTCGGTCTCGGACCCGGGGTACCGGCTGGTGGCCGCGTGTGTGGAGCGGGACATCCGGGTCACCGCGGTGCCGGGGCCCTCGGCGGTGCTCACCGCGCTCGCGCTGTCGGGGCTGCCGGTGGACCGGTTCTGCTTCGAGGGCTTCCTGCCGCGCAAGCGGGGCGAGCGCCTGACCCGGCTGCGCGAGGCCGCCGAGGAGCGCCGCACCCTCGTCTACTTCGAGTCGCCGCACCGCTTGGAGGACGCGCTGCGCGACATGGCCGAGGCCTTCGGCGCCGAGCGCCGGGCCGCCGTCTGCCGGGAGCTGACCAAGACGTACGAGGAGGTCAGGCGGGGAGGCCTCGGGGAGCTGGCGGACTGGGCGGGCGAGCGGGTCCGCGGCGAGATCACGGTGGTGGTCGCCGGGGCGCCCGAGCGGGCCGAGGAGGTCGGGCCCGGGGAGCTGGTGCGCCGGGTGCGGGTGCGCGAGGAGGCCGGGGAGCGCCGCAAGGAGGCCATCGCCGCGGTGGCCGCCGAGGCCGGGCTGCCGAAGCGGGAGGTCTTCGACGCGGTGGTGGCCGCGAAGAAGGCGGATCAGGCGGGCGGGTAGGGGCGGCGGTGTCCGCATCCTGGGCGGTGTCTGCCGCAGCCTCTGCGGTGGCTGCGGCGTCCGCGGCGGCGCCTGCGGCGTCTGCGCCGGCCTCTGGGTGTCCGCGGTGTTCGGTGCGGGCTCTCGGTGTGCCGGGCGGGGGCTCTCGTAGCGGAGTCGTGGGGCGGGCGGTTCGGGGGGTTCCGGCGGGCCCCGTGGGGCGCGGGAACCGGTGCTGAGCAGGGAGTTCGGGGGCTCGGCGCGGCTCATGCGCGGGCAAAGGACTATCGTGAAAAGCAAAGCGAAAAGCCGTGCGGACGGGTCCTTGACCAGGAAAAGGCCAAATCGGGGCCAATAGTCGAACAGGACTGCTGACCGCACGCCGTCCGGGGCGTCCACTGGAAAGCGGGGACGCACCCGTCCCGTGCCTCCGGCAGGCGTGGCCCGCCGCCGGGAGCGACTGTCCAGCGAACTCAGGAGCTGGCATGAGCGAGATCACCGGTACCGGCCCACGCGGCGCGGCGGCCCCGGATCCCTCCGGTGCGCGGAGCACCGTCCACGAGGCCTACTCCTTCGCCTGCATGCGCTGCGGCCACGGCTGGGAGCAGGCGTACGAGATCGAGCACCACGTCGACGCCGAGGGGCAGCCCTACGTCACGTACCTCGCGAACGGGGTGCGGGTGCCCTCGCCGCTGAGCAGGCCGACCTGTCTGAACTGCGGCGGCCATGTCGTACGGATCATGCGGCCGGGGCGGGTCTCCTCGGTGCAGTCGTACCTGATGCCGCAGCAGCCCGCCGAGGGCTCGGGCCCGGCGGGTGCGGTCCCGGTGGACTACGGCACCGCCCGGCGCTCCGGGGCCGGGGACTCCGCGCCCGCGGAGAAGCCCGTGCGCCCCGGCGCGCACGCGGACGAGGGCGCCGGGGGCGCACACCGCTGGCAGCTCTCCGACCTGCTGCACCCCTTCCAGCGGCGCCGGGGCTGAGATCGGGGCACCGGCTGGGGGCCGGTCGGCTCCGACCGGCTGGGGCCGGCGGGTTCCGGGGGCGTTCAGCCGGTGGTAGGCGCGGTCCATCGCCATCGCCCATCGCCATCGCCTGCCAGGCGGGTTCGCCGAGCTGGGGGCGGAGGCGGTCGATCAGGCGGCGGAGGCCCTGGCGGTCGGCGGGGGTGATCTCCGGGCCGTCCGCCAGCCACCCGACGAGGTGGTGGTGGACCGCGTGCCCGGCGTAGACGAGGTGGTGGACCGCGTGCCCGGCGTACACGCCGTGCCCCGTGGCGGCTCCGGCCGACTCCCAGGAGTACCGGAAGCCGAGGCCCCGCGGGGCCTCCCGTACGCCCCGCGGAACCGGGCTCCGTAGGATCGGGAGCATGCCCGCCAAGGACGACGCGAAGAACACCCCGCCCCCGCTGCCCGAGCCGCTCGCGGTGCCGGTGGCCGACGCGCACACCCATCTGGACATGCAGGCGGGCACGCCGGGGGAGCAGTTGGCGCGGGCCGCCTCGGTCGGGGTGACCACCGTGGTCCAGGTCGGCTGCGATCTGGACGGCTCGCGCTGGGCCGCCGGACTGGCCGCCGAGTACGAGCAGGTGCACGCGACGGTGGCGCTGCACCCCAACGAGGCGCCCCGGCTCGTGCTCGGGGACGCCGGGCACGGCGGGCCCCGGCAGTCGGCGCGGCCCGCCGGGGGCGAGGCGGCGCTGGACGAGGCGCTCGCCGAGATCGACCGGCTCGCCGGGCTCGACCAGGTCAAGGGCGTCGGCGAGAGCGGGCTCGACTACTTCCGCACCGGGCCGGAGGGGGTGGCCGCGCAGCAGCGGTCCTTCCGGGCGCACATCGAGATCGCCAAGCGGCACGGCAAGGCGCTGGTCATCCACGACCGGGAGGCGCACGCGGACGTGTTGCGGATCCTGAAGGAGGAGGGCGCCCCCGAGCGGACCGTCTTCCACTGCTTCTCCGGTGACGCGGCGATGGCCCGCGAGTGCGCCGAGGCGGGCTACTTCCTCTCCTTCGCGGGGACGGTCACCTTCAAGAACGCCCGGCCGCTGCGGGAGGCGCTGGCGGTGGCGCCGCTCGAACTGGTCCTGGTGGAGACGGACGCGCCCTATCTGACGCCGATGCCGTACCGCGGACGGCCCAATGCGCCGTATCTGATTCCGCTCACTGTCAGGGCCATGGCCAAAGTGCGCGGACTTGAGGAAAACCTGCTGGCCGAGGCCTTGTCCGCGAATACCGCGCGGGCGTTTGGCTACTGACGGATCATCATTTTTCACACCTCTGGCGGATGCGCCACGCGAAAGTTCATCACACAAGGTGCTTGTTTCACCGCGCTGCGCGTTCGAGGCTCGCCACCGGTTCTGTCCGCCCCGTTAGGGAGACCCCGTGGTGAGCAGTAACACGAAGTGCCGCAACTCCAAGGAGTCGCACGATAGGCAGCCGGTGCCGGCCCCCGAGGCCGGGCACCGCCCGCATGCCGGACGCGCCACCGGGCACGTCCGGCGCCGCAAGGGCAAGGTGCCCTGCGCGGCGAAGCAGCCCGCCGTGTGCCTGACCAAGCCCGCCGACGGTCCGGTGCTCGCCCGGCGCCTGCCGGAGCCCCGCCCCGCGGGACGCACCGGCCCCGGGCCCGGTCCCGTCCGCCGCCCCCTGCCCACCCGCCGGGTCACCGTGCGGCGGCTGCTGCCGCCCGCGCTGGTGGTCGCCGCCCTGGCCGCCGGGACCTGTGTGGCCCTCGCCCAGGACAAGACGGTGCAGCTGAGCATCGAGGGCGAGCGGCGCACCCTGCACACCACCGCCGACCACGTCGGTGAACTCCTCGCCAAGGAGGGCATCGAGGTCGAGGAGCACGACGTGGTGGCGCCGGGCCCCGGGGCCGAACTGCACGACGGCGACACTGTCGCGGTGCGCTACCGCAGGCCGGTCACCTTCAACCTGGACGGCCGCGCCGTGACCTCCTGGACCGTGCAGCGCACGGTGCGGGGCGCGCTGCGCGAGGCCGGGGTGCGCGCCGAGGGCGCCTATCTCTCGGCGCCCGTCTCACGCGGCATCGACCGCAGGGGCCTCGCCCTGGACGTGCGTACCGCGCGGGAGTTCACCATCGTGGCCGACGGCGACCGGCGCACCGTACGGACCAACGCGGCCACCGTCGCCGAGGCGGTGCACCGGGCCGGGATCCGGCTGCGCGGCGAGGACATCACCTCGCTCGCACTGTCCGCCTTCCCGCGCGAGGGCCAGACCGTCACGGTCACCCGGATCCGCACCACCACCGAGGTGCGCGAGCAGGACGTGCCCTTCCCGGTCCGCCGCAAGAAGGACGGCGGCCTGCTGCGCGGCAGCGAGGTGGTGCAGCAGGACGGCAGGAAGGGCCGCGAGCGGGTCACCTACCGGGTGCGCACCGTGGACGGCGAGCGGCAGAAGCCGCAGCGGCTGCACGCCGAGCGGCTGCGCGAGCCCCGGCCCGAGGTGGTGCGCACCGGCACCAAGAAGCGCCCGCCCGCCGAGCGCCCGCACATCCCGGCCGCGGGCGCCCCGGTGCACATCCCCCGCTCCTCCGGCGGCCCGAACTGGGCCGCGCTCGCCCAGTGCGAGTCCGGCGGCCGCCCCGGCGCGGTCGACCCGAGCGGCACCTACGGCGGGCTCTACCAGTTCGACGCCCGCACCTGGCAGAGCCTCGGCGGCACCGGACTGCCCCAGCACGCCTCCCCGGAGGAGCAGACCGCCCGCGCCAAGCAGCTCTACGCCAAGCGCGGGGCCCAGCCCTGGCCGGTCTGCGGGGCGCGGCTGTGAGCGGCGCCGGTCCGGCGGGGAGCCGTACGCACGGGATGCGCGGCGGCTGAGCCCGCCGCCCCGGGGCCTTCCCGTCCGCGCGGCGGGGCGGTCCTCCCGTCCGGGGTGCGGGGTCGCGCCTTGTGCCCGCACCCACCCGGCGCCCGGGTACCGCCCCCGCGAGGGCGGTACCCGGGCGCCTCGGTGTCCGCCCCGGGCGGGGGTGCGGGTGCGGTGTGCGGTGGTGGTCGGATGCGGTGGCGGGGCGGGTGCCCGGGCCCCCGTAACCTGGTGCGGTGAGCACCACTGAATCCGGCGCGGACCGATCCGGCGCGGCAGCAGGCCCCGGGGCCGGCGCGGACCACGCCGCGGCCGACCGCACCGAGGGCCGCGCCGCCGGCCCCACCGACAGCGCCGCCGCGGAGTCCGGCGCCCTGCTCGGGCCCGCCGACGTCCGCGAACTGGCCGCCGCCCTCGGCGTCCGCCCGACCAAGCAGCGCGGCCAGAACTTCGTCATCGACGCCAACACCGTGCGGCGGATCGTGCGCACCGCGGACGTACGGCCCGAGGACGTGGTCGTCGAGGTCGGCCCGGGCCTCGGCTCGCTGACCCTGGCGCTCCTGGAGGCCGCGGACCGGGTCACCGCCGTGGAGATCGACGAGGTGCTCGCCGCCGCCCTGCCCGCCACCGTCGCCGCCCGGCTGCCCGAGCGCGCCGAGCGCTTCGCCCTGGTGCATCAGGACGCCCTGCGGGTCACCGAACTGCCGGGGCCGCCGCCGACCGCGCTGGTCGCCAACCTCCCGTACAACGTCGCCGTGCCGGTCCTGCTGCACATGCTGGAGACCTTCCCGAGCATCGAACGCACCCTGGTGATGGTGCAGTCCGAGGTCGCCGACCGGCTCGCCGCCGCACCCGGCTCGAAGGTGTACGGGGTGCCCTCGGTGAAGGCCAACTGGTACGCCGAGGTGAAGCGGGCCGGGGCGATCGGGCGCTCGGTCTTCTGGCCCGCGCCGAACGTCGACAGCGGACTGGTCTCGCTGGTCCGCCGGGAGTCGCCGCCGGTGACCACCGCCACCCGCAAGCAGGTCTTCGCGGTGGTCGACGCGGCCTTCGCCCAGCGCCGCAAGACCCTGCGCGCCGCCCTCGCGGGCTGGGCGGGCTCGGCCGCCGCCGCCGAGGAGGCGCTGCGCGCGGCCGGGGTCTCCCCGCAGGCCCGCGGGGAGGCGCTCACCGTCGAGGAGTTCGCCCGGATCGCGGAGGCCCGCGGGTGAGCGAGGCGGCGGGCCGGCCACCGGAAGCGGCGTCAACGGAAGTAGCCGAAGCAGCGGGAACAGCACCAGCAGCGGCGGAAGCAACAGCACAGGCAACGGCAGCAGCGGCACACGGGGAGAGGCGGTACGCGGTGGGGGTCACGGTCCGGGTTCCGGCGAAGGTCAACGTCCAGCTCGCGGTGGGGTCCGCGCGCCCCGACGGCTTCCACGACCTCGCCAATGTCTTCCTCGCGGTCGGCCTGTACGACGAGGTCACCGCGACCCCCGCGCCCGCGCTCGCGCTGAGCTGCACCGGACCGGGCAGCGAGCTGGTGCCGCTGGACGAGACCAACCTGGCCGCCCGCGCCGCGCTCGCCCTGGCCGCGCGGTACGGGCGCCCGGCCGACGTCCAGCTGCACATCGCCAAGGACATCCCGGTCGCCGGCGGCATGGCGGGCGGCAGCGCGGACGCGGCCGGGGCCCTGCTCGCCTGCGACCGGCTGTGGGGGATCGGGGCCTCGCGGGCCGAACTGCTCGACATCTGCGCCGAGTTGGGCAGCGATGTGCCCTTCGCTCTGGTCGGCGGGGCCGCGCTCGGCACCGGGCGGGGCGAGAAGCTGGAGCCGCTCGACGTCGGCGGCGGCTTCCACTGGGTCTTCGCCGCGGCCGAGGGCGGGCTCTCCACCCCGGCCGTCTACCGGGAGTTCGACCGGCTCGCCGAGGGCCGCCGGGTGCCCGCGCCCGCCGCCGACGAGCAGCTCCTCGCGGCGCTGCGCACCGGGGACACGCAGGCCCTCGCCGCCCGGCTGGCCAACGACCTCCAGCCCGCCGCCCTCTCGCTCTTCCCCGCGCTGCGGGACACCCTGGCCACCGGCACCGCCGCGGGCGCGCTCGCCGCCCTGGTCTCCGGCTCGGGGCCCACCACGGCCTTCCTCGCCGCCGACGAGAGCGCCGCCGAGCGGATCGCCGCCGCCCTGACCGCCTCCGGCCACTGCCGCACCGCCCGCACCGCCACCTCGCCCGCCCCGGGGGCCACGGTCGTCTGACCGCCGGGCCCGGGCGCTTTCGTACGGCAGCCGGGACGCTTTCGTACGGCGGGCCGGACGTGCTCGTACGGGAGCGGCGCGCAGGACCGGTACCGGAGGGACCGGCGGCTGCGGCTTCGCCCGCCCCCCGGCCGAACGCCTAGGCTGGAACGCCGAGCCGCCCCGCGCGCTGCGGTGCGGCCGAACCGCAAGAAGGAGTCCTGGTGGCCGTCAATCTGGTCAATGTCGAGACCGTCAGCAAGGTCTACGGCACCCGCGCCCTGCTCGACGGGGTGTCCCTCGGCGTCTCGGAGGGTGACCGGATCGGTGTCGTCGGGCGCAACGGCGACGGCAAGACCACCCTGATCCGGCTGCTCGCCAAGCTGGAGGAGGCCGACACCGGGCGGGTCACGCACAGCGGCGGGCTGCGGACCGGGGTGCTGACCCAGCACGACTCCCTCGACCCGGCGGCGACCGTGCGGCACGAGGTGGTCGGGGACCTCGCCGACCACGAGTGGGCGGGCGACGCCCGGATCCGCGATGTGCTCACCGGGCTCTTCGGCGGGCTCGCGCTGCCCGGCTTCCCGCAGGGCCTGGACACCGTCATCGGCCCGCTCTCCGGCGGCGAGCGGCGCCGGATCGCCCTCGCCAAGCTGCTCATCGCCGAACAGGACCTGATCGTCCTGGACGAGCCCACCAACCACCTCGACGTGGAGGGCATCTCCTGGCTCGCGGGCCATCTGCGGGTCCGCCGCTCCGCCCTGGTCTGCGTCACCCACGACCGCTGGTTCCTCGACCAGGTCTGCACCCGTATGTGGGACGTCCAGCGCGGCACGGTCTACGAGTACGAGGGCGGCTACTCCGACTACGTCTTCGCGCGCGCCGAACGCGAGCGGATCGCCGCCACCGAGGAGGCCAAGCGGCAGAACCTGGTCCGCAAGGAGCTGGCCTGGCTGCGCCGCGGGGCACCGGCGCGCACCTCCAAGCCGCGGTTCCGGGTGGAGGCGGCCAACGAGCTGATCAAGGACGTACCGCCGCCGCGGGACAGCTCCGAGCTGATGAAGTTCGCCTCCTCCCGGCTCGGCAAGACCGTCTTCGAACTGGCCGACGTCAGCGTCCAGGCCGGACCCAAACTGCTGCTGCGGCACCTGACCTGGCAGCTCGGGCCCGGTGACCGCATCGGCCTGGTCGGGGTGAACGGCGCGGGCAAGACCTCGCTGCTGCGGGCGCTGGCCGAGGCCGCGCGCAGCGAGGGCGAGGTGCAGCCCGCGGCCGGGCGGATCAAGGTCGGCCGCACGGTGAAGCTCGCCTACCTCTCCCAGGAGGTCTCCGAACTCGACCCGGCGCTCAGGGTCCTCCAGGCGGTCTCCGAGGTCCGCGAGCGCGTCGACCTCGGCAAGGGGCGCGAGATGACCGCGGGGCAGCTCTGCGAGACCTTCGGCTTCTCCAAGGAGAAGCAGTGGACCCCGGTCGGCGACCTCTCCGGCGGCGAGCGGCGCAGGCTCCAGCTGCTGCGGCTCCTGATGGACGAGCCGAACGTGCTCTTCCTCGACGAGCCGACCAACGACCTCGACATCGAGACCCTGACCCAGCTGGAGGACCTGCTCGACGGCTGGCCCGGCTCCCTGGTCGTCATCTCCCACGACCGCTTCTTCCTGGAGCGCACCACCGACCGGGTCTTCGCCCTGCTCGGCGACACCACGCTGCGGATGCTGCCGCGCGGCATCGACGAGTACCTGGAGCGCCGGGCGCGGATGGCCGAGGCGAGCACCCCGGCGGTGCCCGCGAGCGGTCCCGCGGCCGAGGAGAAGCAGGAGAAGAAGGTCTCGGCGGCCGAACAGCGGGCCGCGAAGAAGGAATTGCAGAAGATCGAGCGGCAACTCGACCGGATTTCCCAGAAGGAATCCGACAAGCACCAGCAGATCGCCGACAATGCCACTGATTTCGAAAAGGTGGCGAAATGGGATGCGGAGCTGCGGGAACTCGTCGCCGAGCGCGAGGAGTTGGAAATGCGCTGGCTCGAACTCGCCGAGGACGCCTGAGCGGTACGCCCCGTTTGCGCCCGCTCACCGCGCGCGCCGCCGCGTAACAGCGGCATCACAAGCCGGTCCTCCCTTGGGTACAGGGGGCGCACCGGCGGCAAACCCGGGCACCCCCGGGTGATAGAAAGACGACCGAGAAACGACCTGTGCATGACTGGCGTGCCGAAAAATCAGTGAAGGGGGAAGCGCTGATGACTCAGCCGCCCAACCAGCCGCCCTCCGGCGGTTTCGGACCACCGCAGGATCCGCAGCAGGGCCAGTCCGGCCGGCCGCCGCAGAGCCCGGCGGGCCCGCCGCCCGCCGCGCCGCCCGGCATGCCGCCGACCCCGCCCCCGAACACCCCGCCCACCGCGGGCCAGCCCGGCTACGGCTACCCGCAGCAGCCTCCGGGCGCCCCGGGCCCGTACGGCCAGCCGACCCAGCAGGGTCCCTACGGCCAGCAGCCCGGGCCCTACGGTCAGCAGCCGGGGCAGCCGGGTCCGTACAACGCGCCGACGCAGCCCGGTCCCTACGGCCAGCAGCCCGGATACGGCTATCCGCAGCAGCAGTTCCCGGGCGCTCCCGGTCCCGGCGGTCCCGGTGGCGGTCCCGGCGGCTTCTTCAAGGGCAAGACCGGCATCGTGATCGCCGCGGCCGTCGCGGTGCTCCTGGTGGCGGGCGGTGTGGTCGCCGCGGTGACCTTGAGCGGCGACGACGACAAGAAGCCCGAGGCCAAGGAGAAGGACCCCAAGCCCTCCGCCTCCGCGCCGATCAACCCCGGTGACGGCAGCGGTGACGGCAAGGAGGAGCAGGAGGACCTCAACGAGGGCCGCAAGGACGGCGAGGCGAAGGTCCTCTGGTACAAGGAGGCCCCGGACGTGCCCGGTTCGGGCGGCGACGCCCCCGGCATGTGGATCACCGACCAGGTCGCGGTGAAGGCCGCGTACAAGGAGGTCGTCGGCTACAAGATCGACGGCGGCCAGCCGGCCTGGGAGAAGATCACCTTCCCGGCGAAGATCTGCGGGGCGACGCAGACCGCCAGCGCCGACGGCAAGGTCGTGGTGGCCTACGAGAACGGCCGGTCCACCTCCGCCCGCTGCAACAAGCTCCAGCTGATCGACCTCAAGACCGGCAAGAAGGGCTGGACCCGGACCCTCGGCGAGGGCGGGATGTTCGACAGCACCATCAGCGTCAGCCTCGGCATCACCGGCAACACCCTGGTCGTCGGGCGCTCGATGTCCGGGACCGGCTACGACCTCTCCAGCGGCGACAAGATCTGGGAGAAGGGCAAGAAGGAGGAGGGCGTCTGCTTCCCCAACGGCTTCGCCGGGGGCGAGAAGATCCTCGTCTCGCTGTCCTGCGCGGCGAGCCAGCCCAACGAGCACGACGAGCTGGAGGAGATCGACGCCAAGACCGGCAAGACCAAGTGGAACAAGGCGTTCCCCAAGGGCTGGACGGTCGACAAGGTGTACTCGACCAAGCCGGTCGTGGTGTACCTCACCAACAAGGACAAGAAGCAGTGGAACATCACCACCTTCAAGGAGAACAGCAGCGCGGCCCGCAGTGAGGTCAGCGTCGACGGGCCCTTCGCCCCGGAGTGCGGGATGTTCTCCATCGGCCGCGAGCTGAGCAGCTGCTCCGGGGTCGCCGCCGACGCCGACACGCTCTACCTGCCGACCGACAAGACCGGCGGCGCCAACGAGGTCGTGGCGATCGACCTGGACACCGGCAAGGAGAAGTGGCGCACCAAGGCGCCCGGCGACAGCACGCTGCTCCCGATGAAGGTCGAGGACGGCAACCTGATCGCGTATCTGGAGCCCACCTACGACGGCGGCGGCACCGTCTACGCGATCCCGGCCGGCGGCAAGAGCCACACGCCGAAGAAGCTCCTGCAGAACCCCTCGGGCCCCTCGGAGATCGAGAACAGCTTCTTCTCCCGGGACATCGACTACGTGGACGGGCGCTTCTACATCTCCAGCACGCGGCTCAGCAACTCCGGCACCCAGCAGAAACTCATGCTGGCCTACGGCAACTGACCGCCCGCTCCTGACCACCACGTCCCCAGAGGTAGACACGCCATGACGCAGCCGCCCCAGCCGCCGAACCAGCCCCCGCAGGGCGGCTTCGGCGCCCCGCAGGACCCGCCGCCGAACCCGCCGGGCCAGAACCCGCAGCAGGGCCAGAACCCGCCGAGCTTCGAGAAGGCGCCGGAACCGGGCTACGGCTACCCGCAGCAGCCCGGCCAGGCCCCCGGCACCCCGCCGCCGCCCGCCGGTCCTCCGGCCACCCCGCCGCCGCCCGCGGGCGCCCCGGCGCCTCCGCCGCCGCCCGCCCAGCAGCCCACCCAGATCTCCCAGCAGCCGACGATGATCGCGGGGCAGTCCGCGTACGGCTACCCGGGCGGACCGGGCACCGCCCCGCCCCCGCCGCCGGGCACCGTGCAGGGCGGCCAGCCGGGCTACGGCTACCCGGGCCAGCAGCCCGGCGGCTACGCCCAGCCCCACACCGTGCTCAGCGGCGGCCAGGGCCCCGGCGGCGGCAAGAAGGTCAGCCCGGTGGTCTGGATCATCACCGCGGCGGTCGCCGCCATGGCGCTGATCATCGGCGGCGGCGTGCTCTACGCCAACAGCTCCGACGACGGCAAGGACGAGGCGGGCTCCAGCTCCGGCGGCAGCGACGGCGGCAAGGGCGGCGAAGGGGAGAAGGGCGGCTACGGCGGCGAGGAGAAGGTCCCCTCGGACCCCTCGGCCAAGGTCTCGCTCCAGATCCCCCAGCCCGAGGTGCCCAAGGACGAGGTCCGCAACGTCTCCGGCTCCTGGCTGAACGACAAGATCTACGCGAAGTCCTCCTACGCCGAGGTCAAGGGCTACGCCCTCGGCACCGGCAAGGAGAGCTGGACCCTGCCGCTCAAGGGCGAGACCTGCGGCGGCTCCAAGGAGCTCTCCGCGGACGGCGTGGCCGTGGTGCTGCACGCCGCGTCCAAGAAGGAGAAGTACAACCCCTGCACCGAGGTCACCGCCTTCGACCTGAACGACGGCAGCCAGAAGTGGACCAAGCACCTCGAGGTCTCCGACCAGCCGATGAAGTTCGAGGAGGTCACCATCGTCGGTGACACCGTCGCGGCCGGTTCGGGCCTCAGCGGCGGCGCGGCCTGGGACGTGAAGACCGGCAAGAAGCTGTGGAGCCCGGGCGTCGGCGACCCCTGCGAGGACGTCGGCTACGCGGGCGGCGAGCAGCTCATCACCCTCTACCGGTGCGGCAGTTACGGCGACTACAAGTACGAGATCCAGCGGCTGAACCCGAAGGACGGCTCGCCGATCTGGAAGTACCCGCTCGCCGCGGGCGTCGACAACGCCAAGGTGATCTCCACCAAGCCGGTCGTCGTCGGCGTGGACTCCGGTGAGCAGACCCTGCCCGGCACCTCCGACGTCTTCTCCTTCGACGACGCGGGCAAGCTGCGCTTCAAGATCTCCCTCGACCCGGAGCGGTACAGCATGCACCGCTGCGAGGTGAACAAGGTCTACAGCTGCAGCGGCATCGTGGTCGGCAACGACAAGCTCTACGTCCCGACCGAGGAGCACGAGGGCACCGGCGGCGAGTCCTACGAGCGCACCAACGAGGTCGTCGCCTTCTCGCTGGCCACCGGCAAGCTCACCGGCGACCGGATGGACGGCGGCAACGGCTACAAGCTCTTCCCGATGCGCATGGACGGCACCAACCTCCTCGCGTACAAGAGCGGTCCGTACGACAAGGGGCACCAGGTCGTCTCCATCGACAGCAAGACGATGAAGCAGACCAAGCTCCTGGAGACCACGGACGACCGGCAGGTGCTGCGCGCGCTGATCGGGCTCTCGCCCGACCGGGCCGAACTGCGGTACAGGAACGGCCATATGTTCCTCAGCGAGGAGCTGATCAGCAAGCCGTCCGCGGGCAGCGAGTTCAACTACCTGGGGATGGGCTTCAGCAGGAACTGACGCCCGGCTCCGGCCCTCGCGGCGAAGGGGCCCGGAACCGCCTGCCAGGGCGGGGCCGGGCCCCTTCCGCGTGCCCGCTCCCGGGTGTCCGGCCGCGGGTCCCCGGTGCGGTACGGCCGCGGGCGGGCCCGCCGGAGGCGGACGTACTCCGCGATAGTGGGTCCCTTCGGCGCCGCATCCGTGTAGCTTCCCCAGCACAGCGGGCCGGGATCTGCCTGGGGGCGCCCGGCGGGGGACTGGGGGATGCGATGAGTGTGCGGCTGATGGTTCTCGACGATCACCGGCTCCTCGCCGAGGCGCTGGCCTCCGCGCTCAAGCAGCGCGGGCACCGGGTGCTCGCCGCGGCGGCCCCGGCGGCGGGGGCGGCGGAGCTGGTGATCAGCCGTGCCCCGGAGGTCTGCCTGCTCGGCACCCGGGAGCCCGGCAGGGCCGGGGTCTTCGATCCGGTCCGGCGGATCAAGAAGGAGCGGCCGCAGGTGGCCGTGGTGGTGCTCGGCCCGGTGCCCGCGCCCCGGGGCATCGCGGAGGCCTTCGCCGCGGGCGCCTCCGGCTACGTACGGTCCGACGAGCGCATCGAGGGGGTCGAGCGGGCCATGCTCAAGGCGCGGGCGGGGGAGGCCGCGGTCGCCCCGGCGCTCCTGGAGGAAGCTTTCTGCGAGCTGCTGAACCCGGCGGCCCGCCCCGACGACGAGGCCGCCCGGCTGCTGGAGGTGCTGACCTCCCGGGAGGCCGAGGTCCTGGTCCGGGTGGCCGAGGGCGAGGACACCCGGCTGATCGCGGCCGGGATGGGCATCGCCCCGTCCACCGCCCGCACCCATGTGCAGCGGGTGCTGATGAAACTCGGCGTGGGCTCCCGCCTGGAGGCGGCGGCCCTCGCGGCCCGGACGGGGCTGCTCGAACGGGCCGGGGCGCGGCACGGCGCGTGAGGGCCGCGAGCCGCGGCGCCCTCGGACGCCGTCGCACGCCCTCGGATGTCGTCGCACGCTCTCGGATGTCGTCGCGGGCGTGGCGAGATCGCGTCATGGCCGATCCGTGTCCTGAGCCCGGCCGGACCCGGGTACCTTGCGTGTCGATTCAGGGGGAATTTCCGAGGTGGCGCTCGGCCGGACCGGAGAGGGTGCGGGGGCCCGCCCGCCGTACCGCAGACCCGCAGGAGCCCAGGTGCCCGATCCGAAGTCCGCCCCCGTACCCGCGTCGAGGCTGCACTTGCGGGCGGCGGGCTGTTCGCTGCTGCTCGAACTCACCCCCCGGCGGCTCCCGCTGGTCCGGCACTGGGGCGCGGACCTCGGCCCGCTGGACGAGACCGCCGCGGCCGGGGCGAGCCGCGCCGCCGCCCGGGTCGGGCGCCGGCCGGGGGAGCTGGACGCGGAGCTGACCTCGGTCGTGCCCGAGCCGTGGACCGGCTGGACGGGGCGCCCCGGGCTGCTCGCCTCCCGCCGGGGCCGCGACTGGTCGCCCGCCTTCACCCTCACCCGGGTCACCTTCGACGGCGCCCCGGTCCCCGGCTGGGCCGAGCGGGGCGCCGGACTCGTCGAGGCCACCGCGGTCGACCCGGAGAGCCGCCTCAGGCTGGTCACCGGGATCGAGCTGCTCGACTCGGGGCTGGTCCGGCTGCGCGCCGAACTCACCAACGAGGGCGAGGAGTTGGAGCTCTCCGAGCTGTCCGTCCATCTGCCGGTGCCCGCGCACGCCACCGAGCTGCTCGACTTCTCCGGCCGCTGGGGCATGGAACGCCTCGCCCAGCGCCGCGCGTTCGGGGTGGGCACGCATCTGCGCGAGAACCGCAGGGGACGGACCGGCTTCGACGCCGCCCACGTCCTGCACGCCACCGAGCGCGGCAGCGGCTTCGGGCACGGCGAGAGCTGGGCGGTGCACGTGGCGTGGAGCGGCAACCACCGGCACCTGGCCGAACACGACAGCACCGGCGTACGGCTGCTCGGCGGCGGCGAACTCCTGCTGCCCGGCGAAGTCCGCCTGGCCACCGGCGAGTCGTACCGCACCCCCTGGGTGTACGGCGCCTACGGCGAGGGCCTCGACCGGGTCGCGCACCGCTTCCACGACCATCTGCGCGGGCGCGCGCACCATGCCCGGCGCCCCCGGCCGGTCACCCTCAACGTCTGGGAGGCGGTCTACTTCGCCCACGAGCCCGACCGCCTGATCCGGCTCGCGGAGCTGGCCGCCGAGGCCGGGGTCGAGCGCTTCGTCCTGGACGACGGCTGGTTCGGAGCCCGCCGCGACGCCCGCGCGGGGCTCGGCGATTGGCAGGTCTCCCCGGAGGTCTGGCCCGAGGGACTGCACCCGCTGGTCGACGCCGTACGCGGGCTGGGCATGGAGTTCGGGCTGTGGGTGGAGCCGGAGATGGTCAACCCCGACTCCGACCTGGCGCGCGCCCACCCCGAGTGGATCATGGCGGCCCGCGGCGAACCGCCCCTCGAACAGCGCCACCAGCAGGTCCTGAACCTGTCCCTGCCCGCCTGCTACGAGGCGGTCCTCGGCCAGCTCCTGGCGATCCTGGACACGTACCCGATCGGCAGTCTGAAGTGGGACCACAACCGCGACCACGTCGAGGCGGGTTCGCGGCCGGAGGGCGGGGTGCCCGCCGAGCACGCGCAGACCCTGGCCCTCTACCGCATGCTCCGCGAGATCAAGGAGGCCCATCCGGGGCTGGAGATCGAGTCCTGCTCCGGCGGCGGCGGACGGGTCGACCTCGGGATCCTGGAGCTGACCGACCGGGTCTGGGTCTCGGACTGCATCGACGCCGTCGAGCAGCAGCGGTTGCTGCGCTGGACCGGCCAGTTGCTGCCGCCCGAGCTGATGGGCTCGCACATCTCCTCGCCCCGCTCGCACACCACCGGCCGGCGGCTCGACCTCTCCTTCCGCGGCGCCACCGCGCTCTTCGGCCACCTCGGGGTGGAGTGGGACCTCGCCGCCGCCAGTGAGGAGGAGCGGCGGGAGCTGGCCGGGTGGATCGCCCTCCACAAGGAGCACCGCCGACTGCTGCACACCGGCCGGGTGTGGCGCGGGCCCGACCCGGACGACAGCCTCCAGACGCACGGCGTGATCGCCGAGGACGGCTCCGAGGCGCTCTACGCACTGGTCTCGCTCACCTGGTGCGCCCCGGCGGCGCCGCCGCACGCCCGCCTCACCGGCCTCGACCCCCGGCGCCGCTACCGCGTACGGCCGCTGCTCACCGGTGGCCCGCCGCCCGGCTTCGCGCCTCCCGAGTGGTGGGACGAGGAGGGCGTCGAGATCACCGGGGCGGTGCTCGCCCGGGTGGGCCTCCAGGTGCCCGTCATGCACCCCGAGCACTCGGTGCTCGTGCATGTCTCCGCCGTGGACCGGGCCGCCCGGTGAGAGCGCCGTGCCCGGGCCGGGGGCGCGCGTATTCTCCGGGGCCATGACGCGTACGAAGGTGGGCGAGGCGCTGCGCGGGCTGGGCATCGGAGCCGGGGCCGTGCGGGTCTACCTCGCCCTGCTCGAACTGGCGCCCCTTCCGCTGTCCGGGCTGGCGGAGCGTACCGGACTCGCGGGTGAGGAACTGGCCGCGGCCTACGCGGAGTTGGCCGAGGCGGGGCTGGCCGGAGCGGTCGCGGGCGAGGAGCGGGCGGTCGCCCCGCTGCCCCCGGGTGCCGCGCTGCGCATCCTCACCCGGTACCGGACCGCCGAGATCGACGCCTGCGGTCTGGCCGTGGCGGGGGCCTTCGAGTCCTTCCGGCGGGAGAGGCCGGCGGCCCTCGGCGACCAGGTCGTCGAGGTGGTGACCGGGCAGGACATCTGGCCCCGCTCCCAGCAGGCGTGGAACAGCGCGCGCGAGCAGATCCGCCAGCTGGACAGCCCGCCCTACTTCTCCTTCGGCGGCGGCACCGGCGACGCGCTCGCCACCCTCGCCCGCGGCGTCACCCACCGCGTGGTCTACTCACGGGCCTCGCTGGAGTACCCCGGCAATCTCGTCGACAACATCGAGCCCTGTATCGCGGCGGGGGAGCAGGCCCGGGTGCTGCCCTCGCTGCCGGTCAAGCTGATCCTCGTCGACGAGGCGTACGCGCTGGTGTCGCTGTCGATCGCCGAGGCCGAGGTGGACAACACCCTGCTGATCGTGCAGCCCTGCGGCCTGTTCTCGGCGCTGGTGGCCCTCTTCGAGCAGTCGTGGCGGGACGCGCTGCCCTTGCGGAGCGGCGGCGCGGAGCCGGGGCGGCCGACCCCCGCGGACCGGCGGCTGCTCTCGCTGCTCGCGGCGGGCGTCGGCGACAACGGCATCGCCCGCGAACTCGGGATCAGCCGCCGCACCCTGTTCCGCCGGGTGGAGGTGCTGATGGCGCGGCTCGGTGCCGGCACCCGCTTCCAGCTGGCGCTCCAGGCGCAGCGCCGCGGGTGGCTGTGAGGCCTCTGCCCCGGTCCGGGCGGATCCCGGACACGCCCGCGGGGCCGGTGCACCCGAGGTGGCACCGGCCCCGCCTGGGGTGAACGGCCGCTATTCGCGGGGGAGTTGCTCCTCCGTCGCCGGTACCGGGGGCACGGCGGGCCGCAGTTGCTGCCAGATCAGGAAGAAGAGGCCGAGGGCGAGCATCGCGAGGCCCGTCCAGAGGTTGATGTTGATGTCCTCGGCCTTCTTCAGGTCCGCGTCGGAGGCGGTGAACCCGGCGATGGTGACGATCACGCCGTAGATCACGAAGAGGCCGCCGATGATGCGGCGTACGTCGAAGAGGCGGGCGGCGGTGGCCGACTGGGCCTCCAGCTCGGTGACCTCCTGCTGGTACTCCGTCTCCGCCACCTCGGGGGTGGCGCCGGAGGCCGGGCGCCTGCTGTCTCCCGCGCCGGACCCGGGAGCCTGGTTCTCGCTCATGCTGTCGTGCTCCTTTGCTGGTCGTCTCGGGCGGTCACAGGGAGAAGGGGATGTAGCAGACGGCGGCCAGGATCAGCGCGCCCCAGCCGAGCAGCGCCGGCTTGCGGTACCAGGCCTCGTCCCCGGCCTCCGGTGCCTCCTCCATGCCCGGCGACTTGGTGCCGTAGACCAGTCCGGCGAGTTCGGCCGCGGGCTTGGGCCTGGTCACCATCGAGACCACCACCATCACCACGGCGCCGACCACGAAGGCGACGATCGAGGAGACGAAGTTGGCGCCCTGGTCGCTGGGGATCGAGACCACGTTCTGCTTGTACAGCCAGAAGTAGTTGAGCATGGCGGCGACGGTGCCGGAGAGCAGGCCCCAGAAACCGGCCGCGGCCGTGGTCCGCTTCCAGAACATGCCGATGATGAACACCACGAACAGCGGGACGTTGAAGAAGGAGAACAGCGTCTGCAGGTAGTTCATGATGTTGCTGAAGCTGGAGGCGATGAACGCCGTGCCCATGCCGATCAGGACGCCGACCGCGGTGACCACCCGGCCGGTCAGCAGGTAGTGCCGGTCCTCCTGGCCCTTCTTGATGTACGCGGCCCAGATGTCGTTGGTGAAGACCGTGTTGAAGGAGGAGACGTTGGCCGCCATGCCCGCCATGAAGGCGGCGAGCAGACCGGTCACCGCGATGCCGAGGACACCGTTGGGCAGCAGGTCGCGCATGAGGACCGGGATGGCGTCGTTGTAGTCCAGGCCGCTGCCCGCCTTGCCGATGGTGGGCTCCATCACCAGCGCGATCAGGCCGGGGACCACCACGACCATCGGGATGAAGATCTTCGGGAAGGCGGCGATCAGCGGGGTGCGCTTGGCCGCGGAGAGGTTCTTCGCGGACAGGGCGCGCTGCACCTCGGCGAAGTTGGTCGTCCAGTAGCCGAAGCTCATCACGAAGCCGAGGCCGAGCACGATGGTCAGCCAGTTGGCGCCGAGCGGGTTGGCCTCGCCGATGCCCGTACCGCCCCAGGCGCTCATGAAGTTGTCGCCGTGCTGGGAGGTGATCTTGTCGGTCATGCCGCCCCAGCCGCCGACGCGCTTCAGGCCGACGATGGTCAGCGGGATGAGCGCGGCGAGGATGACGAAGAACTGCAGGACCTCGTTGTAGATCGCCGAGGAGAGGCCGCCGATGGTGATGTACGCGAGGACGAAGACGCCCGCGACGACGATGGCGACCCACTGCGGCCAGCCGAGCAGCGCCTCGATGACGATCGCCATGGCGTAGAGGTTGACGCCCGCGATCAGCACCGAGGAGACGGCGAAGATGATCGAGGAGAGCAGGTGGGAGGAGGGACCGAAGCGGTGCAGCAGGAACTCCGGCACCGAGCGGACCTTGGAGCCGTAGTAGAAGGGCATCATCACCAGGCCGAGGAAGACCATGGCGGGGATGGCGCCGATCCAGTACCAGTGCACCGTGTAGGCGCCGTACTGCACGCCGTTCGCGGCCATGCCGAGGATCTCGGTGGCGCCCAGGTTCGCGGAGACGAACGCGAGTCCGGTGACCCAGGCGGGCAGCGACCGTCCGGAGAGGAAGAAGTCGAGGCTGGTCTTCACCGAGCGCCTGGCGGCGAAGCCCACGCCGAGGACCACGGCGAAGTAGATGCCGAGAATCGTGTAGTCCAGCCCGTTCGTGGGGAGCCGGAGCCCGTCGGCCAGATATGTCATGGGGGAATCCCGCTTCGTTGCGCGAACTGATCAGTGCGGAAACTTACGCCCTTGAGTTCAGAAACTGAACACTTGAGCTGACATTCTTTGTTGGATCTTGATCGGAATTGCGTTTTTCTCCGATCTGTCCGGGTTGCGGGGAAGGGGGTCGCGCGATCCCCGCTGGATGCGGGCCCGGGCCCGATCGGCTCCGCGTCGGGCGGATGCTTCCCCCGCCGCTCTTCCCGGCCGCTCTTCTGTTGGTTTATTGTTCCTTGTGTTTGATTCTGTGTGATGAGTGTTCGAGTGCGGACGCCCAGCTACGGGGCACGGAGCCCGGCCGCGGGCGCGGTGGCCGCCGCCGCCCCGGCGCGCCGGACCCGCTCGACGGGCACGACGTGGAGGAACCCCGTGAAAAAGACCTCGACCCGGCTCGCCGACGGTCGTGAGCTCATCTACTACGACCGGCGCGAGGACGTGGTCCGCGAGGCCCCCGACCTGCGCCCGCTGGAGGCGGCCGGGCCCGCGCTCAGCGAGGTCCGCCACGATGTGCTCCTCGGCGACAGCGTCGCCATCGCCTCGCACCGCCAGAGCCGCACCTACCACCCGCCGGCCGACGAGTGCCCGCTCTGCCCCTCCCGCGAGGGCCGCCTCAGCGAGATCCCGGACTCCTCGTACGACGTGGTGGTCTTCGAGAACCGCTTCCCCTCCCTCGCCGGGGAGACCGGCCGCTGCGAGGTGGTCTGCTTCACCGAGGACCACGGCGCCTCCTTCGCCTCGCTCACCGAGGAGCAGGCCGCGCTCGTCCTCGCCGCCTGGACGGACCGCACCGCCGCGCTGGCCGCACTGCCCTCGGTGCGGCAGGTGTTCTGCTTCGAGAACCGCGGCGCCGAGATCGGCGTCACCCTCGGCCACCCGCACGGCCAGATCTACGGCTACCCCTTCACCACGCCCCGCACCGCGCTGATGCTCCGCTCCCTCGCCGACCACCACGCCCGCACCGGCGCCAACCTCTTCGACGAGATCCTCGGCAAGGAGCTCGCCGGTCCCCGGGTCGTCCTGGAGACCGCCCACTGGGCCGCCTTCGTCCCCTACGCCGCCCACTGGCCCTACGAGGTGCACCTCCACCCCAAGCGCCGGGTGCCCGACCTGCTCGCCCTCGACGAGGCGGCCCGCGCCGAGTTCCCGGCCGTCTACCTGGAGCTCCTGAAGCGCTTCGACCGGCTCTTCGGCGCGGACCAGCCGCCCACCCCGTACATCTCCGCCTGGCACCAGGCGCCCTTCACCGAGGGCGGCGAGCCGGGCGCCACGCGGCAGGACTTCGCACTTCACCTCGAGCTTTTCACCATCCGACGTACTGCGGGCAAACTGAAGTTCCTCGCGGGTTCCGAGTCCGGCATGAGTGTGTTCATCAACGACGTGCCGCCCGAGTCCGCGGCCGAGCGACTGCGAGAGGTAGCGAGTTCATGAGCGGCAAGTACCTGGTCACCGGAGGCGCCGGATACGTCGGCAGCGTGGTGGCGGCGCACCTGCTCGAAGCCGGCCACCGGGTGACCGTGCTCGACGACCTGTCCACCGGCTTCGCCGCGGGGGTGCCCGAGGGCGCCGAGTTCGTCGAGGGCCGCGTCCAGGACGCCGCCAAGTGGCTCGACTCCTCCTACGACGCGGTGCTGCACTTCGCCGCCTTCTCGCAGGTCGGCGAGTCCGTCGCCAAGCCGGAGAAGTACTGGGACAACAACGTCGGCGGCACCATGGCCCTGCTCGCCGCGATGCGCGAGGCCTCGGTCCGCCGCCTGGTCTTCTCCTCCACCGCCGCCACCTACGGCGAGCCCGCCTCCAGCCCCATCACCGAGGACTTCCCGACCGCGCCCACCAGCCCGTACGGGGCGTCCAAGCTGGCCGTCGACCACATGATCACCGGCGAGGCCGCCGCGCACGGCCTCGGCGCGGTCAGCCTGCGCTACTTCAACGTCGCCGGTGCCTACGGCGCCTACGGCGAGCGCCACGACCCCGAGTCGCACCTCATCCCGCTGGTCCTCCAGGTCGCCCAGGGCCGCCGCGAGTCCATCTCGGTCTACGGGGACGACTACCCCACCCCGGACGGCACCTGCGTACGCGACTACATCCACGTCGCCGACCTGGCCGAGGCCCACCTGCTCGCCCTGGCGGCCGCCGCCGACGGCAGCCACCTGGTCTGCAACCTCGGCAACGGCACCGGCTTCTCGGTCCGCGAGGTCATCGAGACGGTGCGCGAGGTCACCGGGCACCCGATCCCCGAGACCGCCGCCCCGCGCCGCGACGGCGACCCGGCGGTGCTCGTCGCCTCCGCCGAGTCCGCCCGCACCCGCCTCGGCTGGCGCCCCTCGCGCCCCGAGCTGTCCGCCATCGTCGCCGACGCCTGGGAGTTCGCCCGGCTGAGGGCAGAGGAGCAGGCATGACCGAGACGACGCAACCGGCAGGCGCGACCGGCGCGACCGACGCGGCCAGCGCGACCGGTGGGGCCGACGCCGCCGGACAGGACGCCGCCGCGCGGCAGCCCCGCGATCTGGTGGCCGAAGTCGCCGCCGGATTCGAGGAGTTGTACGGGGCCGCGCCCGCCGGGGTGTGGGCGGCGCCCGGCCGGGTCAACCTGATCGGCGAGTACACCGACTTCAACGAGGGCTTCGTGCTGCCGCTGGCCCTGCCGCACACCGCGGTCGCCGCCGTCTCGCCCCGCACCGACGGCGTACTGCGGCTGCACTCCGCGGACATCGACGCCCCCCTGGTCGAGCTGCGCCTGGACGAGCTGCGGCCGCTGTCCGACGGCGGCTGGGCCGCCTACCCGGCGGGCGTCGTCTGGGCCCTGCGCCAGGCCGGCCACACCGCGGTCACCGGGGCGGACCTGCACCTCGCCTCCACCGTGCCGACCGGCGCGGGCCTGTCCTCCTCCGCCGCGCTCGAGGTCGTCACCGCGCTCGCCCTGGACGAACTCTTCGAACTCAACCTCAGCGGACCCCAGTTGGCTCGCCTCGCCCAGCGCGCCGAGAACGACTTCGTCGGCGTGCCCTGCGGGATCATGGACCAGATGGCCTCCGCCTGCGCCACCGAGGGCCATCTGCTCCACCTGGACTGCCGCGATCTCGCCGTCCGCCAGGTCCCCTTCGACCTGGCCGCCGAGGGCCTGGTGCTCCTCGTCGTCGACACCCGCGTCCAGCACGCCCTGGGCGACGGCGCCTACGCGGAGCGCCGCGCGGGCTGCGAGGAGGGCGCCCGCCTGCTCGGCGTGCCCTTCCTGCGCGATCTGCCGTACGCCGAACTCCCGGACGCCCTGGAGAAGTTGGCGGACGAGAAGGTGCGCCGCTACGTCCGCCACGTGGTCGGCGACGACCACCGGGTGGAGCGGGTCATCGGCCTGCTCGACGCGGGCGAGGTCCGCGCGATCGGCCCGGTGCTCACCGAGGGCCACCACTCGCTCCGCGACGACCTGCGGATCTCCTGCCCCGAGCTCGACCTCGCGGTCGCCACCGCGAACCGGGCGGGCGCCCTCGGTGCCCGGATGACCGGCGGCGGCTTCGGCGGCAGCGCCCTCGTCCTGGTCGAGGAGGCGGCGGCCCCCGCGGTCACCGAGGCGATCCTCACCGCCTTCGCCGGGGCCTCCTTCACCGCCCCGCGCATCTTCCCGGCGGTGGCGGCGAAGGGGGCGCGGCGGGTGCGGTAGGCGGGGGCTCCGTACCCGGGGCGGGGCCTCAACTCCCTTATGTCCGCAGCTGTTTGACCAGGGTGTACTCCGTGACGCCCTCCGGGTAGTCGGGCAGTTCGCAGACCACCCGGTAGCCGCAGCGCTGGTAGAAGCGGGGGGCCTGGAAGTCCCAGGTCCACACCCGGGAGCTGCGGCAGTCCCGTCCGGTGCGGGCCTCCTCCTCGGCGGCGGCGAGCAGTTGGGAGCCGAGGCCCGCGCCGCGGTAACTGCCGTGCACCCAGAGCAGGTTGATGTGCAGCCACCGCGCCCAGGTGTGGGCGTCGAGCCCGGCGATCAGCTCGCCGGAGTCGTCAAGTGCCCACAGCTGCAAGGGATTCTCCCGGTCCAGCGGGGTGTCGCGCAGTGCGCGCAGGGCGGGTGAGGCGGCGGTGTTGGCCTCGCGGAGCCGGGAGTGGAGCAGCGCCCGGCGGCCCTTGTCGACTGCTGTCTCGATGCGCACCATGCGGCCCAGCCTATGCGGATCTCCGCAACCACTTTCGTGAATATCTTTCCGCTTCTGCCCCACGGGCCTAGGCTGAGGAGCAGCACCGGTGGGGGCCGGTGCACATCAGGGGGCAAGACAGTCGGGTGCGACGCCCGGGGTGTCCGCTTGAGTGCGCACGACGGCGGTCGTGCGGCTGAGGTGGGCCTGCCGTCTGCCGAAAGGTTTTGGCAGAGGGTCCGGGCGCCGTACCCGCACTGCCCTTCCCCTGCTCACCTGGGGGTTGCCGTGGGACGACGGATCAGAGTGCTGGTCGTGGACGACCACCGGATCTTCGCCGAGTCACTGGCCGCGGCGCTCGCCGCCGAGCCGGACGTGGACGTCGGGGCCGCGGGCAGCGCGCCCGCCGCACTGCGCTGCCTCCAACGCGCCGCCACCGAGGGCCGCGCCTTCGATGTGGTCCTGGTCGACGCCGACCTCGGCAAGTGCGGTGCCCCGGCGGCCGGTTCACCGCCCCGGCTGGCCACGGCCGGCACCGAGGGCGCACCCGCGGACGGCCTCGCCCTGGTGGCCTCGCTGCGCGAGAGCGGGCAGCCGGTGCGCACGGTGGTGATCGCGGAGCAGGACGAACCGCGGCGCGCGGCCCTCGCGCTCCAGGCCGGGGCCGCGGGCTGGGTGGCCAAGGACTCCTCGCTCCAGCGGCTGCACACGGTGGTCCGGGGCGTCCTGCGCGACGAGACCCATCTGCCGCCCGCGCTGCTCACCGGCGTACTGCGCGAGCTGACCTCGGCCCGCAAGCACCGCAGCGAGAGCGAGCAGCTGGTGGACCAGCTGACCCCGCGCGAGCGCGAGGTGCTGCGCTGCATGGTCGCGGGGCTCGGCCGCAAGGCGGTCGCCGAACGCCTCTACCTCTCCCCGCACACCGTACGCACCCATATGCAGAACGTCCTCGGCAAGCTGGGCGTCCACTCCACCCTGGCGGCCGTGGCCCTGGCCCGCCGGGCGGGTGTGGGGCCCGCGGACCTGGAGGAGGCCTCCTGAGCGGGGCCTGCCGCGACCGAGAAGTGCGGCCCTAGGTGTATTGATCACGAGCGTTGTTAACGCTGTCGGGGCTTGATCATGGCGAAGACCTCCGGTGTGGTGGAGCTGTCTAGGACCGCACCACACGGAGGTCTTCGTGTCCCACCGTAATGCCCGGCTGACCGTTCACGGCAGGCAGCTGCTCGTCGAACGTGTCGTGTCCGGCCGCCCGGTCGCTCATGTCGCTGCCGAGATGGGCATCTCGCGGGCGACCGCTCATAAATGGCTCCGGCGGTGGCGAGCCGAGGGCGAGCCGGGCCTGGCCGACCGCTCCAGCAAGCCCTTGACAACACCGCACCGCACTCCGGCCGCGATGGAGGGCCGCGTCTGTGACCTGCGCAGGTCCCGCAAGCTGGGACCCGCACGGATCGGTCCGGTCCTCGGCCTGCCCGCCTCGACCGTCCACCGGATACTGACCCGCCACCGGCTGAACCGTCTCGCCTGGATGGACCGGCCCACCGGCACGGTGATCCGCCGCTACGAACGCGAACGTCCCGGCGAGCTCGTCCACGTCGACGTCAAGAAACTGGGCCGGATCCCCGGCGGCGGCCACAAAGTGCACGGCCGCGAAGCCGGCCGGCCGATCCGCGGCATGGGCTTCGACTACCTCCACTCCGCAGTCGACGATCACTCCCGACTCGCCTACACCGAAGCCCATGGTGACGAGAAGGTCGCGACCTGCGCGGCCTTCCTGACCCGGGCCGCCGCATTCTTCGCCGACCACGGCATCACCCGCATCGAACGCGTGCTGACGGACAACGCCTGGGCCTACCGCAAGGGCCTGGCCTGGAAACGGGCCCTGGCCGACCTCGGCGCGAGCGGCAAACCCACCCGCGCCTACCGGCCGCAGACCAACGGCAAAGTCGAACGCTTCAACCGCACCCTCGCCGACGAATGGGCCTACCTACGGCCCTACACCTCCAACGACGAACGCACAGCAGCCCTGGCAGACTTCCTCCACACCTACAACCACCACCGCTGCCACACCGCACTCGGCGGCCAACCACCGATCAGCCGCGTCAACAACCCTGCGAGTCAATACACCTAGGGCCTTTCGTTTGGATCCGGCTGGGCTCGCGGGGGCTGGCACGCACATCTGCGGCGTTGTCGTCGGTTGCCGACGCTCCGCGTCGACGCCCTCCTCCGCCTTGCAGCTGCACGCACCAGCCCCCGCTCCCTGATCCAGCCCGATCCAAACGAAAGGCCCTAGCCCGGGATGTTGTCGAAGGGCGCGGTCAACTGCCGTAGCAGCCCGGCCAGTTCGCTGCGCTGGGCGGCGGACAGCTCGCCGAGGATCGCCCGCTCCTGGCTGAGCAGCCCGGCCAGCGCCTGGTCCGCCCGGTCGCGTCCCACCGCGGTGAGCCGTACGAGCACCCCGCGCCGGTCGCTGGGATCGGGCAGCCGCTCGACGAGGCCCTTCTTGGCGAGCCGGTCGATCCGGTTGGTCATGGTCCCGGAGGTGACCAGGGTCTGGGTGAGCAGCTGCCCCGGCGAGAGCTGATACGGATCCCCGGCGCGGCGCAGCGAGGTCAGTACATCGAATTCCCACGGCTCCAGGGCATGCTCGGAGAAGGCGAGGCGCCGCGCGCGGTCCAGATGCCGCGCGAGTCTGCTCACCCTGCTGAGTACCTCCAGCGGCTCCACGTCGAGATCGGGGCGCTCGCGGCGCCACGCCGATACCAAACGGTCGACCTCGTCCTCCATGGCGATCAGTGTAATAGGTCCCTCGACATGAAGTCTCTTGACGTCAAGAGACCTGGGGTACGAGGATGCGGGACCGGAACGGATCCGGGCCGGGGACGAGCCCGGATCCCTCCGCCCGCCGTGACCGAGGAGCGCACATGCCCGAGACCCCGCCGCCCGCCGGACCCCGCTGGGACCCCGGCCAGTACCTGCGCCACTCCGGGCACCGCGGCCGCCCCTTCCACGATCTGCTCGCCCAGGTCCCGCCGCTGCCGGCCGCCGGAAACGCCGCCCCGCGCCTCGCCGACCTCGGCTGCGGCCCCGGCCACCTGACCGGGATCCTCGCCGAGCGCTGGCCCACCGCCCGTATCACCGGCCTCGACAACTCCGCGGCCATGCTCGACCGAGCCCGCGAGGCCCACCAGGGGCCCACCGGGGGCGGCGGCACGGTGGAGTTCCGCTACGCCGACGCCGCCACCTGGGCCCCGGATCCGGCCGAGCCCTACGACCTGATCGTCTCCAACGCCACCCTCCAGTGGGTGCCCGGCCACGCCGACCGCTTCGCCGACTGGCTCGCCGGAATCCGCCCCGGCGGCACCTTCGCCTTCCAGGTCCCCGGCAACTTCGGCGCCCCGAGCCACGCCCTGATGCGCCAGCTCGCCACTTCCCTGCGCTGGAGCGCCCGGCTCGGCGACATCCTGCGCCACGAGGACGCCGTGCTCACCCCCGCCGACTACCTGGAGCGCCTCTCCGCCCTCGGCTGCCGCGCCGACGTCTGGGAGACCACGTACCTCCACCAGCTCGAAGGGGAGGACCCCGTCCTCGACTGGGTCAAGGGCACCGGGCTGCGCCCCGTGCTGACCGCCCTCGACGACGACCCCGGAGCCCGCGAGGACTTCCTCGCCGAATACCGCACCCTCCTCCGCGAGGCCTACCCCCGCACCGCCCACGGCACGGTGCTCCCCTTCCGGCGGATCTTCGCGGTGGCTCGGCGGGAGGGGTGAGAGGGTCCCCCCGCTGTCACAGCTCCCGCAGCGCCTCCAGGGAGATGTCCACCGCGATGTCGTACGGCACGGAGGACTTGAGCTCGTCGTGGTGGATACCGGTGACGGCGTAGCTCTTGGTGACCGGGTCGAGTTCATAGACCCGGACCATCGGGTGGCCGTTCGAACCGGCGCGCTCCACCAGCCAGAAGTGCGGGATGCCCGCCGCCGCGTACTTGCGGGGCTTGGTGTCCCGGTCGCGGGCCTCGGAGTCGGGGGAGACCACCTCCACGGCGAGCAGGACCTCGGAGGCGAGGAAGCGGGTCTGGTCCGGTCCGGTCACGGCGTCCGCGCGTACGACGCTGATGTCGGGCTCTGGAGCGTTTCGCCGGTCCAGTTCCACCGTCATCTCCCGGCGCACCTTGAACTCCGTGGTCAGAGTGCGGCGCAAACCTGTCATCAGCAGGTCGATCATCGTGCTGTGAAAATCGCGCTGCGGACTCACGAAAACCAGGCTCCCGTCGATCAGCTCTGTATGCGGCGGGAGGTCGGGCAGCGTGGTGAGGTCGTCCACGGTGTACCCGTCCTGGGGCGGCACCGGCCAGCGGCTGCCGATGTCGGTGTCCGGCTGCGCGGACGGCCTGGCAGAAGGCTCGGCGGTCATGATTCCTCCCATGGACGGGATCTTGGTGCCCCTGTGGCCACGGTAGCCAGCCAGAGCGGAGATATGCCCCACTTCGAGTGACGGGTCAACCTCAGGCTGACGAGAAGCCCGAACGCCTAACTCTTCCGATGCCCGATCAGCCGAGGCTTCGGTTCCATGCCGTCCAGGCCGTGCCAGGCCAGGTTGACCAGGTGGGCGGCGACCTCGGCCTTCTTCGGTTTGCGGACGTCCAGCCACCACTGGCCGGTCAGCGCGACCATGCCGACCAGGGCCTGTGCGTAGAGCGGGGCGAGCTTGGCGTCGAAGCCGCGGTTCTTGAACTCCCGGCCGAGGATGTCCTCGACCTGGGTGGCGATGTCCGAGATCAGGGAGGCGAAGCTGCCGGTGGACTGGGCGACGGGGGAGTCGCGGACCAGGATGCGGAAGCCGTCGGTGTGCTCCTCGATGTAGTCGAGCAGCGCGAAGGCGGCCTGTTCGAGGAGTTCGCGCGGGTGGCCCGCGGTCAGCGAGCTGGTCACCATGGAGAGCAGCTGGCGCATCTCGCGGTCCACGACCACCGCGTACAGGCCCTCCTTGCCGCCGAAGTGCTCGTAGACGACGGGCTTGGACACCCCGGCGCGGGAGGCGATCTCCTCCACCGAGGTGCCCTCGAAGCCCTTCGAGGCGAAGAGGGTGCGGCCGATCTCGAGGAGTTGCTGGCGGCGCTCGGCACCCGTCATCCGGGTGCGGCGGGAGCGCCGCGGCTTGTCGCTGTTCTGGGTGCTCGGATCGGTCGCCACGCGCTCCATCATGCCGCGTCGGCGGCCGGTTCCGTACGGCGGGACTCCAGCCGCTCCGGGGTCGGCCAGCGCACGTCGTACGCCCAGCCGAGCTGTTCGAACCAGCGGATGATCCGCGCCGAGGAGTCCAGCTGCCAGCGCTCGACGCCGTGCCGGGCCGAGGTCGGCTCCGCGTGGTGGAGGTTGTGCCAGGACTCGCCGCCGGAGACCAGCGCCAGCCACCAGACGTTGCCCGAGCGGTCGCGGGACTTGAAGGGGTGCTTGCCGACCGCGTGGCAGATGGAGTTGATCGACCAGGTCACATGGTGGGCGAGGGCCACCCGGACCAGCGAGCCCCAGAAGAAGGCGGTCACCGCGCCCCACCAGGACCAGGTCACCAGTCCGCCGATCAGCGCGGGCAGCAGCAGCGAGAGCGCGGTCCACATGATGAACTGCTTGGAGATCACCCGGGTCGCGCCGTCCTTCAGCAGGTCGGGGGCGTACTTCTCCTGCGAGGTGCGCTCCTCGTCGAACATCCAGCCGATGTGCGCCCACCACAGGCCCTTCATCAGCGCGGGCACGCTCTCGCCGTACCGCCAGGGCGAGTGCGGGTCGCCCTCCGCGTCGGAGAACTTGTGGTGCTTGCGGTGGTCGGCGACCCACCGCACCAGCGGGCCCTCCACCGCGAGCGAACCGGCCAGCGCCAGCGCGATCCGCAGCGGGCGCTTCGCCTTGAACGAACCGTGCGTGAAGTACCGGTGGAAACCGATCGTGATGCCGTGGATCCCCAGGTAGTAGAAGAAGACCAGGAGACCCAGGTCCAGCCAGCTCACGCCCCAGCCCCACAGCAGCGGAACCGCGGCGAGCAGCGCCAGGAACGGCACGACGATGAACGCGCCGAGGGTGGCTTTCTCCAGCGTTCCCTTGCGTTCGCCGCCCAGCGTGCCCGTCGCGGCGGGCTGCGCCGCCGGCGGATTCGCAGGTTGGTCGAGGACTTCGGACTGAGTGGACATGGGCAGCCCCTGGGGGGTCGAGGGTGGTGGGAAGCGCCCGGTTACGGTCGCCCTGCGCCCGCATAACCTACGGCGTCGTAAGTATGGCAGCGCCTGGCCCGGCGGCAAGAGGTCCGCGACCGCGCGCGCCGACCGCCACCTATCCTGGGACGCGGTCGGACAGCGCGGTCCGCTGTGTTCATCCCGGAAAGCATGCCCGGGACACCCCGGGGACAAGCTCAACACTGCAAGGAGCCGCACCTGTGAGCAGTGCCGACGACCAGGGCCGCCAGGCCGCCGCGAGCGCCGAGCTGCGCGCCGACATCCGCCGCCTGGGTGACCTCCTCGGCGAGACCCTCGTACGCCAGGAGGGCCCCGAGCTGCTCGACCTGGTGGAGAAGGTCCGCCGCCTCACCCGCGAGGACGGCGAGGCCGCCGCCCGCCTGCTCGGGGAGACCGAGCTGGAGACCGCCGCCAAGCTGGTGCGCGCCTTCTCCACCTACTTCCACCTCGCCAACGTCACCGAGCAGGTGCACCGCGGCCGCGAGCTGCGCGCCCGCCGCGACGACGAGGGCGGGCTCCTCGCCCGTACCGCGGACCGCCTCAAGGACGCCGACCCCGCGCACCTGCGCGAGACCGTCGCCCATCTGAACGTCCGCCCGGTGTTCACCGCCCACCCCACCGAGGCCGCCCGCCGCTCGGTCCTGAACAAGCTGCGCCGCATCGCCGAACTCCTCCAGGAGTCCGCGCCCAGCACCGAGCGCCGCCGCCAGGACGCCCGCCTCGCCGAGAACATCGACCTGGTCTGGCAGACCGACGAGCTGCGCGTGGTACGCCCCGAACCCGCCGACGAGGCCCGCAACGCCGTCTACTACCTGGACGAACTCCAGGCCGGCGCGGTCGGCGACGTCCTGGAGGACCTCACCGCCGAGCTGGCCCGGGTCGGCGTCGAGCTGCCCGAGCAGGCCCGCCCGCTCACCTTCGGCACCTGGATCGGCGGCGACCGCGACGGCAACCCCAATGTCACCCCGCAGGTGACCTGGGACGTCCTCATCCTCCAGCACGAGCACGGGATCAACGGCGCCCTGGAGAGCGTGGACCGGCTGCGCGGACTGCTCTCCAACTCCATCCGCTACACCGGCGCCACCGAGGAACTCCTCGACTCCCTCGAGGCCGACCTCGACCGGCTCCCCGAGATCAGCCCCCGCTACAAGCGGCTCAACGCCGAGGAGCCCTACCGCCTCAAGGCCACCTGCGTACGGCAGAAGCTGGAGAACACCAAGACCCGCCTCGCCAAGGGCACCGCCCACGAGCCCGGCCGGGACTACCTCGGCACCGCCGAGCTGCTGCACGACCTCACCGTCATCCAGACCTCGCTCCGCGCCCACCGCGGCGAGCTCTTCGCCGACGGCCGCATGGACGTCACCCTGCGCACCCTGGCCGCCTTCGGCCTCCAGCTCGCCACCATGGACGTACGGGAGCACGCGGACGCCCACCACCACGCGCTCGGCCAGCTCTTCGACCGGCTCGGCGAGGAGTCCTGGCGCTACGCCGACATGCCCCGCGACTACCGCACCCGGCTGCTCGCCAAGGAACTGCGCTCCCGGCGCCCGCTGGCCCCCACCCCCGCGCCCCTGGACGCGGCGGGCGAGAAGACCCTCGGCGTCTTCCACACGGTCAAGAAGGCCTTGGGCGTCTTCGGGCCCGAGGTGATCGAGTCGTACATCATCTCCATGTGCCAGGGCGCCGACGACGTCTTCGCCGCCGCCGTGCTCGCCCGCGAGGCCGGGCTCCTCGACCTGCACGCGGGCTGGGCCGAGATCGGCATCGTCCCGCTCCTGGAGACCACCGACGAGCTGAAGGCCGCCGACGTCATCCTCGACGCCATGCTCGCCGACCCCTCCTACCGGCGCCTGGTCGCACTGCGCGGCGACGTCCAGGAGGTCATGCTCGGCTACTCCGACTCCTCCAAGTTCGGCGGCATCACCACCAGCCAGTGGGAGATCCACCGCGCCCAGCGCCGGCTGCGCGACGTCGCCCACCGCTACGGCGTACGGCTGCGGCTCTTCCACGGCCGCGGCGGCACCGTCGGCCGCGGCGGCGGCCCCTCGCACGACGCGATCCTCGCCCAGCCCTGGGGCACCCTGGAAGGCGAGATCAAGGTCACCGAGCAGGGCGAGGTCATCTCCGACAAGTACCTGGTGCCGTCCCTTGCCCGGGAGAACCTCGAACTCACCGTCGCGGCCACCCTGCAGGCCTCCGCCCTGCACACCGCGCCCCGCCAGTCCGACGAGGCGCTCGCCCGCTGGGACGCCGCGATGGACCTGGTCTCCGACGCCGCCCACGGCGCCTACCGCGCCCTGGTCGAGGACCCGGACCTGCCGACGTACTTCCTCGCCTCCACCCCCGTCGACCAGCTCGCCGACCTGCACCTGGGCTCCCGGCCCTCCCGCCGCCCCGGTTCGGGCGTCTCGCTCGACGGACTGCGCGCCATCCCCTGGGTCTTCGGCTGGACCCAGTCCCGGCAGATCGTGCCCGGCTGGTTCGGCGTCGGCTCCGGCCTGAAGGCGCTGCGCGAGGCGGGGCTCGACAGCGTCCTGGACGAGATGCACACCCACTGGCACTTCTTCCGGAACTTCCTGTCCAACGTCGAGATGACCCTCGCCAAGACCGACCTCAGGATCGCCCGGCACTACGTCGACACCCTGGTCCCCGAGGAGCTCCGGCACGTCTTCGCCACCATCGAGGCCGAACACGCCCTGACCGTCAGCGAGGTGCTGCGCATCACCGGCGGCGAGAAGCTCCTGGACACCAACCCGGTCCTCCAGCAGACCTTCGCCATCCGCGACGCCTACCTCGACCCGATCTCCTACCTCCAGGTCGCCCTGCTCGCCCGCCAGCGCGCGGCGACCGAGGCCGGCGAGGAGCCCGACCCGCTGCTCTCCCGCGCCCTCCTGCTCTCCGTCAACGGGGTCGCGGCGGGGCTGCGGAACACCGGCTGAGCGAGCCGCCGGCAGCTGCCTTGTAAGGGCAGCGCTCCGCGGTCGAGCTGAGCGCACGGCAACGCCGAGGGCCCGTACGGATCCACTCCGTACGGGCCCTCGCCGTTCGCCTACGGGCCCTCGCCCGCCGTCCTGTTCACAGCGCCACGAAAGCCGCCGTCACCAACCCCGCGCCCGCGAGCCCCAGTACGCACGCCGTGCGGGTCATCCGCAGTCCGCCCGCCACCACCAGGGCGGCGAGGACCAGGGCGCCGCCGAGCGGCAGCCAGGCGTAGAGCACGCCGGTCGCGCCCGCGCGGACCACCTCGGAGCCGTCCGGTTTCACCACCACCGGCACCGACTCGCCCGCCCGCACCGCGACCGAGGCCTCCACCGTCACCTCCGCCCGGGCCCGCGCGCCAGGCGAGGACGGCAGGAAGGCGCCCGTGCAGTGCTCCTCGCCGCAGCGCTCCACCTTCATCGAGCCGCGCTCCCGGCCCTCGGTCAGCATCACGTACTGCGCCGAACCCCAGGAGGCCCAGACCCCCGCCACCACGAGCAGCAGGGCCACGAGCACCATCACCAGGCGCTGCCCGAGCAGCAGCAGACCGAAGGCGCTCTCACCGGTTCTGCGCACCCGCGAACGCTTCACCCGGGTCGCGGGCGCCGAGGACATGACAGGCATGCCCGGGATCCTTGGCCATCGGACTGCCCCCGGTCAACCGCCGAAGAGCACAAACCCCGGTGAAGAAACGCACGTTCGCAAGCGCGAAAGCCCCGGACCCGGGTGCGGAGCTCACGAATTGTACGAACTCTGCGCCCGCTCCAGGCCGTCCGCGACCAGGGACTCCACCGCGTCCGCGGCCCGGTCCACGAAGTAGTCCAGCTCCTTGCGCTCCACCGAGGAGAAGTCCTTCAGCACGAAGTCCGCGACCTGCATCCGCCCCGGCGGCCGCCCGATCCCGAACCGCACCCGGTGGTAGTCCGGCCCCATCGCCTTCGTCATCGACTTCAGCCCGTTGTGCCCGTTGTCCCCGCCGCCGAGCTTCAGCCGCAAGGTCCCGTAGTCGATGTCCAGTTCGTCGTGGACCGCGAGGACCCGCTCCAGCGGCACCTTGTAGAAGTCCCGCAGCGCCGACACCGGACCGCCCGAGAGGTTCATGTACGAGGCGGGCTTCACCAGGACTACGCGGCGGCTCGCCGGGCCCGGCGCACCGAAGCGGCCCTCCAGGACCTGCGCCTGCGCCTTCGCCGCCCGCTTGAAGGAACCGCCCATCCGCTCCGCGAGCAGGTCCGCCACCATGAAGCCCACATTGTGCCGGTTCGCCGCGTACCCCGGGCCCGGGTTGCCCAGGCCCACCACCAGCCACGGCGCACCGCTGTCCGACGTCATCCGCCCACTCCGTTTCCCGCGGCCCGTGCCGGTTCCCGCGCTCGCTCTTCGAAGGCCCCGTACGGCCGCCGGACGGCCCCGTACAGCGGACCGGCCGCCGCCCGGTGCCCGCAGGCGACCGGTCGGCGGCCGACCAGCAAACTACCGTTCCGCTCAGGCCTCGGCGCCGGACTCGGCGGCCGGCTCGGCCGCGGTCTCCTCGGCCTCCTCGGTGGGCTCCTCCGCCTGCGCGGCGAGCACCTGCAGGACGACCGTGTCGTCCTCGACGTCCAGGCTGACGCCCTTGGGCAGCTTGATGTCCTTCGCCAGGATCGAGGCACCGGCCTCCAGGCCCTCCACCGAGACCGAGAAGGACTCGGGGATGTGGGTCGCCTCGGCCTCGACCGGCAGCGCGTTGAGCACGTGCTCCAGGAGGTTGCCGCCCGGGGCCAGCTCGCCCTCGGCCTCGACCGGGACCTCGACGCTGACCTTCTCGCCGCGCTTCACCAGGAGCAGGTCCACGTGCTCCAGGAAGCCCTTCAGCGGGTCGCGCTGCACCGACTTCGGGATCGCCAGCTCGTTCTTGCCCTCGATGTCCAGGGAGATCAGGACGTTCGGGGTACGCAGCGCCAGCAGCAGCTCGTGGCCCGGCAGCGTCACGTGCAGGGGGTCCGAGCCGTGCCCGTAGAGCACACCCGGGACCTTGTCCTCACGGCGGATACGGCGGGCGGCGCCCTTGCCGAACTCGCTACGGGTCTCGGCGGAAATCTTCACCTCGGACACAAGGCACTCCTCGCGGAAGCGGTGACCCGCACCCAGGGGGCGGACCACGGGGACGTACATGGCAGGTCACCCGGCCACCTACGGCCTGCTACGAAGAGCGCGTCGATAACGGACCACCGCATACGAAGATGCGGCCTCCCTCGCCGAGCAACTGTCGCAGTCTACTCGGCCGGGAGGCCGCACCCAAAAGGATCACCGGCCGCGCACCCGCGGCTGCCGGAACCTTACTGCTCGCCTACTTCTCGCCTACTGCTCGTCGAAGAGGCTGGTCACCGAACCGTCCTCGAAGACCTCGCGCACCGCGCTCGCGATCGTCGGCGCGATCGAGAGCACCGTGATCTTGTCCAGGTTCAGATTGCCCGGGTCCGGCAGCGTGTCCGTGAACACGAACTCGCTCACCTTCGAGTTCTTCAGCCGGTCGCCCGCGGGACCCGAGAGCACCCCGTGCGTCGCCGTCACGATGACGTCCTCCGCACCGTGCGCGAACAGGGCGTCCGCCGCCGCGCAGATCGTGCCGCCGGTGTCGATCATGTCGTCCACCAGGACGCACACCCGGCCGCGCACATCGCCCACGACCTCGTGCACCGTCACCTGGTTCGCCACGTCCTTGTCGCGGCGCTTGTGCACGATCGCCAGCGGGGCACCGAGCCGGTCGCACCAGCGGTCCGCGACCCGCACCCGGCCCGCGTCCGGGGAGACCACCGTCAGCTTCTCGCGGTCCACCTTCTGACCCACGTAGTCGGCCAGAATCGGCAGCGCGAACAAATGGTCCACCGGACCGTCGAAAAAGCCCTGGATCTGATCCGTGTGCAGATCCACCGTCAGAATCCGGTCCGCACCCGCCGTCTTCATCAGATCCGCCACCAGGCGGGCCGAGATCGGCTCCCGGCCGCGGTGCTTCTTGTCCTGACGCGCATAGCCGTAGAACGGAACGATCACCGTGATGCTCCGCGCCGAAGCACGCTTCAGCGCATCGATCATGATCATCTGTTCCATGATCCACTTGTTGATCGGAGCCGTATGACTCTGAATCAGAAAACAGTCCGCACCACGCGCCGACTCCTGATAGCGCACATAGATCTCGCCGTTCGCGAAATCGAAAGCCTTCGTCGGCACCACACCGACACCCAGCTGATCGGCAACTGCTTCGGCCAACTCGGGGTGCGCGCGGCCGGAGAAGAACATCAACTTCTTCTCGCCGGTCGTCTTGATCCCGGTCACAGCACAGTCTCCTCGACGTGATCTCAAGCGCCCAACCGCCCGCGCCCCCCAGCGACGGAGTGTCAGCCACATGTATTTACCCGGTGGACACCCACGAGCCCCCGGAACGTGCACCACTTACCGTACGACGAAACCGCACCAGGTCACTCCGCCGAGTCCGTGCCGCCCTGCTCACGCTCCGCCGCCTCGGCCGCCTTCGCCGCCGCGCTCCCGGGACGCTTCCGCGCCACCCAGCCCCCGATATTCCGCTGCTGGCCCCGCGCCACCGCCAGCGAACCCGGCGGCACATCCTTCGTGATCACCGACCCCGCGGCCGTGTAGGCACCGTCCCCCACCGTGACAGGCGCCACAAACATATTGTCCGAGCCCGTCTTGCAGTACGAACCCACCGTCGTGTGGTGCTTCGCCTCACCGTCGTAATTCACGAACACACTCGCCGCCCCGATGTTCGTGAACTCACCGATCGTCGCGTCGCCGACGTACGACAAATGCGGCACCTTCGTGCCCTCGCCCACCGAGGCGTTCTTCATCTCCACAAAGGTCCCGGCCTTCGACGCGACCCCGAGACGGGTACCGGGCCGCAAATACGCGAACGGACCGACCGAAGCCCCCGCGCCCACTTCCGCGCCCTCGGCCACCGAACTGTCCACCCGTGCGCCCGCGCCCACCCGCACATCCGTCAGCCGCGAATTCGGGCCCACCACCGCGCCCTCGCCGACCGAGGTCTCGCCAAGGAGCATCGTCCCCGGCAGCAGCACCGCGTCCTGACCGAAGGACACCGCGACATCCACCCACGTCGTCGCCGGATCGAGGACCGTCACCCCGGACAGCATCGCCGCCTCCAGCAGGCGCTCGTTCAGCACCCGCCGCGCGTCGGCCAGCTGCACCCGGTTGTTGATCCCCGCGATCTCCCGGTGGTCCGCCGCCACCGCGGCACCCACCCGGTGCCCCAGCTCCCGCAGGATCCCCAGCACATCCGTCAGGTACTCCTCGCCCTGACTGTTGTCCCGGCGCACCCGCCCGAGCCCCGCTGCGAGCAGCCGCCCGTCGAAGGCGAACACCCCCGAGTTGATCTCCCGGATCGCCCGCTGCGCCTCGCTCGCGTCCTTGTGCTCCACGATCCCCGAGACCGCGCCCGAGCCCGGCTCCCGCACGATCCGTCCGTACCCCGTCGCGTCCGGCACCTCCGCCGTCAGCACCGTCACCGCGTTCCCGTCCGCGGCGTGCGCCGCCACCAGGCGCCCCAGCGTCTCGCCCCGCAGCAGCGGAGTGTCCCCGCACACCACCACCACGGTGCCGTCCACCTCGCCCAGCTCCTCCAGGGCCATCCGCACCGCGTGCCCCGTACCGAGCTGCTCCTCCTGCACCGCGGTACGCACCCCGGCGTCCACCCCGGCCAGATGCTCCGCCACCTGCTCCCGCGCGTGCCCCACCACCACCGCCAGCTCCCGCGGCGCCAACTCCCGCGCCGCCGCGAGCACATGCCCGACGAGCGACCGCCCGCAGAGCTCGTGCAGCACCTTCGGGGTGGCGGACTTCATCCGGGTGCCCTCACCCGCCGCGAGGACGACGACGGCTGCCACGGGGGGGAGGTTGGCGCTCACGGAACTGCCCTTCGGCCGGGTGGATGCGTGCGGGGTACACGATGGTGCGTACGGACATCCGCAGAATACCGGGGCGTAGGGGGGCCTTTGCGGCGGGCAGAACGACGGGTCCCGACCCGGAAGGTCAGGACCCGAACGCCGACAGCTCCCCCATCAGGATTCGAACCTGAACTGAGGAGACCAAAACTCCCTGTGCTGCCTGGTTACACCATGGGGGAAGGTGGAGACCCGGGCCTCGACAGCGGCCCGTTCATGTCACCCTCCCACACTATGCCGTACCACCAGCCCTCGATGCGACGGTACAACTCGGCTCCCTGCAGCACGTGGACGCGCAGGCAGCCGCGATAGGTCTCGCCGGTGTTCTTCCGGTTGGTCCGGGGGTTGTGCTTCTTCAGCGTCGTCTTCTGGAGCGCGCCGTGGTCGATGCCCACGAGCGCCGCCCAGAACCGCTCGGCCGCGGGCACATCGGCGGACTCGTGGATCTGCACGGCGAACCGCCGCCGCGCGGGCTCCACGCCGAGCAGATCCAGCCACCGCAGAAAGACCCTGATCATGTCGGGGTCGCTGTTGACGAAGGTCACGCGCTCCTGGCGGCGGTGGGGTTTCGACTTGGCGCCCTCCGCCCAGTAGAGGCAGGCGCCCGCGATCAGGAGTTCCCTGTCGCTCAGGGCCCCGATCTCCTCGGCTGCCGACCGCCTGGTCGCCTGCCTCAGGTCCTCCCGCGCCCGCAGCGTCGCCTCCCAGCCGCGCCGGGCGATGGCGGAGGCCTCCTCGCGGGTCCGGCTCCGGTCCGGTTGGGGGAGGTCCCGCACCCACAGCGAGATCGAGCTCTTGGAGCAGCCCACCTCCACCTGGATCTGGTCGTACGTGAGGCCCTGGAGCCGGAGCGCGCGGGCCTTCTCGCGCAACTCGTCCTTGGCGTTGGGGCGCCTGGTCCACTCCGGGGCGGGTTCGCCCCGCAGCAGCCGGTTGAGGATGTCGTTGTTGTCGAGGTGCAGGCGGTCCCGGATCTGGCGGCGGCTCAGGCCCGCGCGGCGCAGGGTGACGGCCTGTTCGCGCAGGGCCTCGAAGGGGGCGTACTTGCTCGGGGGTCCGCCCGAGTCGTGCCGGCTGTTCATGCCCCCAGACTTCGTGCGGAGGGGCGGATTGCGGGCAGACGTTCGGGGTGTTTCACGATATCGGGCGTTACTTCCGGGTTCTCTTGTCTTGCGCCGGATTGTGTGATGCGGGGGGCGTGCGAATCCTGCCGGAAAAGGAGTGGCGGGCGCCCGTAGGCTGGGGGCATGACCACGACGGGGGATGACCACGCCGCGGCCGTGACCGGGCCTTGGTGGTGGCAGAGACCGCGCAGTGCCGTGCTGGACGTGGGTCTGGCGCTGCTGTCCGCGGCGGAGTGCGCGGTGGAGGGGGTGGCCTTCGCGCGGGAGACCGGGTTGCCGGTCCCGGTGGGGGTGGTTTTCGGCCTGCTGGCCGGGGCGAGCCTGGTGGTGCGGCGGCGCTGGCCGATCGCGGTGGTCCTGGTGGGGATCGCGGTGGCACCGGCGCAGATGGGCCTGCTCCTCGGACTCGTGGGCCTGTACACGCTGGCCGCCTCGGAGCTGCCCCGGCGGATCATCGGTGTGCTCTCCGGGATGTCCCTGGTGGCCACGCTGATCGTCACCTTCGTACGGGTGCGGCAGGACCTGATGCACGGGGATGTGCAGCTGGGCGAGTGGGTGGTGCCCACGGTGGCGGTCAGTACGGCGGTCGGGGTGACGGCGCCGCCGGTGCTGCTCGGTCTGTATGTGGGGGCGCGGCGGCGGTTGATGGAGTCGCTGCGGGAGCGGGCCGGTTCGCTGGAGCGGGAGTTGCAGCTGCTCGCGGACCGGGCGGAGGAGCGTGCGGAGTGGGCGAGGGGTGAGGAGCGCACCCGGATCGCGCGGGAGATGCACGATGTGGTCGCGCACCGGGTGTCGTTGATGGTGGTGCACGCGGCGGCCCTGCAGGCGGTGGCGCGCAAGGACCCGGAGAAGGCGGTGCGCAACGCGGCGCTGGTGGGGGACATGGGCCGCCAGGCGCTGACCGAGCTGCGGGAGATGCTCGGGGTGCTGCGGTCGGGGGAGGGGACTCCGTCCTCGGCCTTCGGGGGCGGGGGTTCGGCCGCGCCGGGTTCCCCTTCGGCCTCGGGGGCGGCGGGTGCCGGGTCCGGTACGGGGACGGTGGGCGCCGCGGGTCCCGGTGCCGGTGCCGCGGCGCAGGGCTGGGCGCCGTCCTCGCAGGTGCCCTTGGCCGCGGTGGGGGCCGCGGCGGCCGCGGCGGCTTCGCGTGCGGTGGCGCAGGACGGGGGCGAGGGCCCTTCGCTGGCGGAGCTGGAGGAGTTGGTGGGCCAGTCGCGGGCGGCCGGTATGGCGGTGGAACTGCTCGTGGAGGGCGAGGTCCGGGTGTACGCCTCGGTGGTCGAGCAGACCGCGTACCGCGTGGTCCAGGAGGCGCTGACCAATGTGCACAAGCACGCGGGGGGCGCGCGGACCCGGGTGCGGCTGGCGCACCGGGGCGCCGAGGTGGCGATGCAGGTGGAGAACGAGCCGCCCCCGGGCGGGGTGCCGGACGCGGGCCTGCCCAGCGGGGGCAACGGCCTGGTGGGTATGCGGGAGCGGGTCTCCGCGCTGGGCGGGGTGTTCGTCTCGGGCCCGACGGACGCGGGCGGCTTCCGGGTGTCGGCGGTACTGCCGGTTTCCTGAGGCGGGGGTCGGTCCGTACGCGAGGCGGGTCGGGTCCGTACGGGAGCTCTGCGGTCTGTGCGGGAGGTCCGTGGCCTGGGCGCCGCGCTCCGCGGGCTGATGCGTACGGGAGGACGACTGGCCCGATGCGTACGCGAGATGTACGCGAGGTCAACTGGCCTGACCCGTACGGGAGATGCCGGTGGCGGCTGCGGCAGTCCGGTTATCCGTCGGTGGTCAGGCGTTGGGGGCGGGTGCCGGTGAGGAGGGTGGTGAGGGCCTGGTCGATGTCGGGGCCGAGGTACCAGTCGCCGGTGTGGTCGAGGCTGTAGACGCGGCCCTCGGTGTCGATGGCGAGCAGGGCGCGGGTGTGGGTCTCCTCGCCGAGGGGTGCGGTCTCGGTGCCGAGGGCGCGGCCGAGGTCGGCGAGGGTGCGGGCGAGGTGGAGTCCGTGCAGCGGGTCGAGGTGGACGCCGGACGGAGCGAGGTGGCGGCCGGGGCCCGGCGGGGTGAGGCGCAGGGAGCCGAATTCGGCCCAGGCCTCGACGGCGGCGGGGAAGACGGCGTGCCGGTGGCCGGCGGGTGAGGTGTGGCCGCGCAGGGTGTCGGCCCAGAACTCGGCCTGTTTGATGTTCCAGCGTCCGGGCTGCCAGCCGACGGCGCGCAGGGTCTGCTCGATGGCCTCGGGAAAGCGGTGGGTGGGGCCGTCGGTGGGGCGGTCGTGGTGGCTGGGCTCGGACATGGTGGTGTGGGCCTTGGTGTGGGGGCGCGGGGTCAGGGGCGTGCGGGGTCGTCGAGGCTGATGCCGAAGTGGGCGGCGAGTGCGGTGCAGGCGCGGCAGGGCGGGGCGTAGCCGCCGTGCAGGGGGTCGCCGTCCTCGCGGATGTGGCGGGTGGTGAGGCGGGCGTTCTTGAGGGTCTTGCGGGCTTCGCCGTTGGTCATGGGTTTGCGCTGGGCGCGCTTGCTGCGCTGGGCGTCGGCGGCGGTGAGGTGGCGGGAGAGCAGCAGGGCCTCGGCGCAGCGTCCGGTGAAGCGGTCGCGGGCGGCGGTGGGGAGCGCGTCGAGGAAGTCCTGGACCAGGTGGTGCAGTGCGGGCGGCCGGTCGGCGCGGCTGGCGGTGCCGGTGAGGCCCGGGGTGTCGGCGCCGGGGAGGGTGAGGGCGGCGGCGATGGCGGGGAGGATGCCGTCGCGGCGGGCGGTGAGGCGCGGCGGGGGCGGGGTGTGGGTGGTGGACCAGCCGACGCGGGGGTCGTGTCCGCCCTCGGGGGGTTCGGGGTGCCGGGTGCCTGCGGTTTCGGGGTGCCGGGTGGTGCCCGCGGGGTCGGTGGGGCCGGTGCCCTCGGTGGTGGTGCCGGTGGTGTTCATGTGATTTCCCCCTCCCTCGGGACCCCCTCCCTGCTCGGGCGGCGGCCTGGGGCGTCGCGCCGAGTGCCGGAGATCCTGCCAAATGGGGTGGGTGGTTCGGTAGCGGGGGCATGGTGACACGCGGGCGGGCGGGGGAGAGCCGCCGGGGAGGGTGAGAGCGGTGACGGCCGGTGACCGGACCGAGCTCCGGTGACCGGTTTGCTGGGAGCGCTTAGGCTGTTCGCCATCCGCTGGACTCGTTTGCTGGACGTATGGGGGCATCTGCCATGACCACTGGGCGCCTCGGGCAGGAGGCCGCGCCGCCGAATGCGGCGTACGCGGGTCAGGTGGTGAGTTTTCCTGATCCGGTGCGCGCGGCGCGCCATCCGCGGGGTGTGCGGGTCGACGAGCGCGGGTTTCCGGTGTTCACGCCCTACGCGCGGGCGGCGGCGGAGATCGCGGAGCCGCCGGAGGGTTTCGGCGTCGACGAGCTGCGGCTGACGGACTTCGTCTCCGCGAACGCGGCGCTCGCCGCCTCCGGCCACGAACTGTGGGAGACCATCCCGTCGGTGGCGACCCCGCACGGCTGGACCTGGCACCACGTACCGGGCGGTCGCCGTCTGGAACTGGTGCCGGTCGAGGTGAAGGCGCTGCTCCGGCACCACGGCGGTCTGGCGACGGCGGCGGTGGACCACGGCAAGCGGGGCACCCGGCCGCTGCAGGAGGTGCGGCCCGCGCACTTCGGGCTGCCGAAGTCGGCGGCGGTGAGCGAGCAGCAGGTGCAGGGCGTCGAGGAGGACCTCGGTTACCGGCTGCCCGGTGCCTACCGCTCGTTCCTGAAGGCGGCGGGCGGCTGCGCGCCGGTGGGCGCGGCGCTCGACGCGGAGCTGGGACTCCTCGTGGACCAGCCGTTCTTCACGGTGCGGGACGAGGCCGCGGTGAACGACCTGGTGTATGTGAACAAGTGCCTGCGGGACCATCTGACCAAGGACTACCTGGGTGTGGGCTTTGTGCAGGGCGGCCTGCTCGCGGTGAAGGTGCGGGGCGAGCGGCCGGGTTCGGTCTGGTTCTGCGCGTACGACGACGCCCGGGACCGGGACGGCTGGTCGGTGGCGGAGCGGGTGGAGCAGCTGCTGCTGCCCTGCGGTGACGACTTCGACGTGTTCCTCGGGCGGCTCGCGGGCAATCCGCCCGAGCTGGAGACCGTGGCGAACCTGATGGTGGACGGCGGATTCGCCCATGCCGTCCCGGTGGGGGAGTGACTTCGATGGTGACCTTCGCGCAGGCGCAGGAGCGCGCCGAGGAGTGGGTGAACGCGGATGTGCCCGCCTACCAGCACCGCGAGGTGCGGGTGCGGGAGTTCGATCTGGGCTTCGTGGCCTGGGCGGAGGACCGCGCGGGCGGTGTCCGGGTGGACGGCGGCGCGCAGCGCCTGGTGATCGCCCGGGACAGCGGGGAGGCGACGCTGTGGCCCTCGCTGCCGGTGGGTGAGGTGATCCGCCGGTACGAGGAGGAGTACGGCGTCCAGGAGGAGCCCGCGGCCGAGGCGGAACCCGCGCCCCCGCAGCGGGTGGACCTGAACCAGACCTCGTTCCTGCTGACTCCGCCGGAGTGGTTGCAGGAGGCCGCGGACAAGCTGGGGATCGGCGACAGCCGGGGCGGTGCGGCGGGGTCGGACCCGTCGGGCGCGGACTCCTCGGGTACGGACTCCGCGGACGTGGACTCCTCGGACGGGGGCTCGCCGGGTGCCGACCGGCCGGAGGCTCCGGGTGCGCCCGTTCCTCCCGCGGCGCCCGCCGCTCCCGTACCGCCGGCTCCGGTCGCCGCCGCCGGGGAGGCCTCGCCGTGGCCCGCCGCGGCGGGCAGCGAGTCGGCCGCGGCGTCCGCCCCGGACGCCTCGACGACGCCCTGGGCGGGTACGGACACCAACGCCGGTTCGGAGGAGGACCGTTCGGTCCCGCTGCCCGCGACGGTGTTCGCGCCGCAGCTGCCGGACCCGGGCGGCGACCCGGCCACGCCGCCTCCCTCGACCTCCCCGGAGGCGAAGACGGCGCTGATCTCGGGCGGCAGCCAGCTCCCGCCCACCGCGATCGCGCCCGCCCTGGACCCCCAGGGCAATCCGCTCTTCCCGCCGCCGGGCGCGCAGCTGCCCGGCACCCCGCCGCCCGGGGCGCCGCCCGCGCCGGGTGCGACCCCGCCGCCGGGTGCGCCGTCGGTGCCGGGCGGTCCGCCCCCGGGTGGCGCCCCGTCCGGGCCGGAGTCCGGGCAGCCGGCCGGTGACATCGCCGACGCGGCGACCAGCAAGGCCACCCCGCCGCCGCGCAAGTCCCGCGGTTCCACGCCGCCTCCGCCGCCCGGCGCCCCCGGTACGCCGGGTGTCCGCCCGGGTGCGACGCCGCCGCCCTCGGGTCCGGGTGCGCCGGGTACGCCCGCCGGAGGCTACGTACCGACGCAGCTGGTCTCGCAGCTGCCGGACAGCCCCTCGGGGCAGACCCCGCCGCCCGCGCCCGGTGCGACTCCGCCGCCGGGTGCGCCGCCCGCGCCGGGCTCGACGCCGCCGCCCGGCCAGAACGTCCACCAGGCCGCGACGATGCTGGCCGACCCGAGCCTCGGCGGCATGGGCAGCCTCGGCGGGACGAAGCCGCCCGGGTCGACCCCGCCGCCCGGGCCGCCGCCCGCGCCCGGGGCGACCCCGCCGCCGCCCGCGCCGGGCTCGACGCCGCCCGGCGGCAATGTCCACCAGGCCGCGACCATGCTGGCCGGGCCCGCGGTCGGCGGCCCCGGCGCGCCGCCGCCCGGGATGCCGCCGGGTGCCCCGGGCGGGCCGCCCGCGGGGGCCGGGGATGCCGCCGGGTGCGCCCGGGATGCCGCCGGGCGCGGTGCCGGGGCAGCCGCCCGCGTACGGCTATCCGCAGGCGCCCGCCGGGCAGCCGATGGTCGGCCCCGGCTATCAGGCGGTGCTGCGCTACCGCGCGGCCGACGGCTCCGAGCAGCAGCTGATCCGGCGCAGCGCGCCGGGCAGCCCGCATCCGGAGTGGCAGATCATGTACGAGCTGCGGGCGATGAACGTCCCCCCGCAGCAGGTCCTCGAACTCCACACCGAGCTGGAGTCCTGCGAGCTGCCGGGCGCCTACTGCGCGCGGATGATCCGGGAGACCTGGCCGCAGGCGCGGATCACCTCGATCGCCCCGTACGGCAGGGACCACGCCTCGCGCCGCCAGGGCATGGAGCAACTCCTGGCCCACCAGGGCGAGTTGCACCAGGTCGCGGACGGTCCCGCGCGCCCGGCGCCGGTGCGCGCGCCGCTGCCGCCGGTGCAGCCGCTGCCGCCGGTCCCGCCGGAGGGGGTGGCGCACGAGCTGGCGCAGGCCTTCGGTCCCGCCGTGTTCCGCTTCGACCAGCGGTCGGTGGCCCGCCAGGGGGTGCCGGAGGTGGTCGCCGCGACCCTGCTGTGGGCGGGCCTTCCGGTGGACTTCGGCCCGTTCTTCTGGGCGCAGGCGCAGCCGGGCCGCCCGGTGCCGACGCTCGCCGAACTGGCCGCGGAGCGCGGGGTGCAGCCCGCCTCGGACGCGGGCTCCTACCTGGTGATGGGCTCCGACTTCGGCCGGGCGATCTGCGTGCAGTACGGCACCGCGCACATCGTGGCCGTACCGGTGGAGGCGGGTCCCGGCGGGGCGCCGGTGCCGCCGCAGTTCGTCAACAACTCGCTGCCGGAGTTCGTGCGCTGCCTGGCGCTGCTCGGCCGGATGTGGCGGCTGCGGACCGGGCTCAACCCGGAGCAGGCGGCGCGCTGGACGATGGACTTCCAGGTCCAGCTGGCCCAGCTCGACCCGGCGGCGCTGGCCTCCGCGGAGAGCTGGTGGTCGGTGCTCCTTGAGCAGATGTGGGACGGGTTGCTGTAGCGGTTCCCCCTCCGGGGGCGGGGTGTCGCGGCGCCGCCTGATCGGCCACTCGCGCCGCGGTCTGATCGGCCATCCGCGTAGCGGCCTGACCGGCCTCGCGCCACGGTCCGATCGGCCACCCGCGCTGCGGCCCGATCGGCCACCCGTGCACCGCCGATCCGCCACTCGCCCCGCGGGCGGTGCCCGTACGGGTGCCGCCCGCCGACCGGCCGGGGTACGGAGCCCCGGGCGGACCGGCGGGCCCGGATCATGCCCGCATGAGCAGGGAGCCGGTGCCCGGGGGATCCGCACCGCCGGGCCCGCCGCCGCGACGGCGCCCGCGGTGGGGCCGTCGGCTCCTGGTGGTCCTGCTCGTCCTGCTGCTGCTCCTGCTCGGCTACGGCGTCGCCGGGTACTTCTGGGCCGGATCCCGGCTGCACACCACCGCCGCCCTGGCCGACCACCCGGGCCGCCCGGCACCCGGCAAGGGCACCAACTGGCTGCTGGTCGGCTCCGACAGCCGGTCCCGGCTGACCCCCGGTCAGCGCAGCAGGCTCCATGTGGGCGGCGAGCACGGCCGCAACACCGACACCCTCATGGTCCTGCACTACGGGCCCGGCGGCACCCGGCTGATCTCGCTGCCGCGCGATTCCTACGTACGGATCCCCGGGCACGGCCGCGGCAAGATCAACTCGGCCTTCGCGCTCGGCGGTCCGCGCCTGCTCACCCGTACCGTCGAGGGCGCCACCGGGCTGCGCCTCGACCACTACGCCGAGATCAGCTTCCTCGGCTTCACCGAGGTCGTGGACGCGCTGGGCGGGGTGCGCCTGTGCCTGCCGCGCGGCGGGCTGCACGACAGCAGGTCCGGGGCGGACTTCGGCCCGGGCTGCCGGACCATGGACGGCGCCCAGGCCCTCGCCTACGTACGGGCCCGCTACACCGACCCCGAGGGCGACCTCGGCCGGGTGAAGCGGCAGCGGCAGCTGGTCGGCGCGGTCTCCGGCAAGGCGCTGAGCCTCGGCGTGCTGCTCAGCCCCTGGCGGCAGCTGCCCTTCGCCGGGGCCTGCCTGGACGCGCTGACCGTGGACTCCGGCACCGGTGTCCCCGCGCTGGCCCGGATGGCGCAGAAGACCCGGGACCTCTCCGCGGGCAAGGGCGCGACCCGCACCGTGCCCGTGGCAGGGGAGACGGTGGTGGCGGGGGTCGGCGATGTCGTGCTGTGGGACGGCCCGGCGGCGCGGGAGCTGTTCGGCGCCCTCGCGGACGGGCGTACGCCACCGGGGAGTTGAGGGCGCGGCGGGCGGTCAGTCGGGGCGTACGCCCTGGCCCGGTTCGCGCGGAGCGGCCGGTCCCGCGGCCGGGGGCACCGGCGGTGTTCCCGGGGGCGCCCCGGGGGAGGGGCCCGGTTCGGGGGCGGCGGCCTCGGCGGTGGGGGCCGGTTCGGTGGACAGGACGGGGAAGCGGCGGGGCGCGAGGAGCAGCAGGACCAGGAGGGCGGCGCCCGCCGCGGCGGCGGCGCCGAGGAAGACCGCGTCGACCGCGGCGTCGACGGCGCGGCGCAGGGTCTCGTCGACCCGACCCGGCTCCTCCAGGGCGCGGTTGACGGCGTCGAGGTCGCCGGTGCCGCCGAGGTGCCCGGCGAGGACGTGGTTGGCGACCGCGCCGAAGACGGCGGCGCCGAGGGTCTGGCCGATCTGGCGGCAGAACAGGATGGAGCCGGTGGCGGTGCCGCGTTCGGCCCAGCCGACCGTGGACTGCACGCCGATGATCAGCGGCAGCTGGAAGATGCCGAGCGCGCCGCCGAGCAGCAGCATGATCAGCGCGGGCTGCCAGGCGGCCCCCGGGTACGGCAGCAGCTGGAAGCCGAGCAGGACCAGGGTGGCCGCGCCGATGCCGAGCGCGGCCGAGTTGCGAAAGCCCACCCGGGCGTAGACGTGCTGGGCGAGCGCGGCCGAGACCGGCCAGCTCAGCGTCATCACCGAGAGCACGAACCCGGCGGCGACCGGGGCGAGTTGGAGCACGGCCTGGGCGTACGTGGGGATGAAGACGGTGGGCGCGACCATCAGGACGCCGAGCGCGCCGAGGGCGAGATTGGCGGCGGCGATGGTGCGCCGCCGCCACACCCAGCCGGGGATGACGGGATCGGCGGCGCGGCGCTCGACGAGGACGACCAGCGCGGCGAGGGCGGCGCCGGTGCCGAGCAGGGCGAGCGAGGGGGCGGAGAACCAGCCCCAGGCGACGCCGCCCTGCACCAGCGCGGTCAGCAGCACGCCGCCGCAGGCGAAGATCGCGAGGGCGCCCGCCCAGTCGACGCGGGGGCGGGCGCGGCGGACCCGGTCGGGTTCGTGCAGGTGGCGGACGAGCAGCCAGAGCGCGAAGACGCCCACCGGCAGGTTGATCAGGAAGATCCACCGCCAGTCGGCGTACCCGGCGAGCACCCCGCCGAGCGCCGGTCCCGCCACCGCGGACAGCGCCCACACGGTGGACAACCGGGCCTGGATACGGGGGCGTTCGCGCAGCGGGTAGAGGTCGGCGGCGACGGTCTGCACGGTGCCCTGGAGGGCGCCGCCGCCGAGGCCCTGGAGGACCCGGAAGGCGATCAGGGCGGCCATGTTCCAGGCCAGGGCGCAGAGCAGGGAACCGGCGAGGAAGAGCAGGCTGCCCGCGATCAGGACGGGCTTGCGGCCGAAGGTGTCGGAGAGCTTTCCGTAGACCGGCAGGGAGACGGTGACGGCGAGCAGATAGCCGGAGAACAGCCAGGAGAAGACGGCGAAGCCGCCGAGGTCGCCGACGATCTGCGGGACGGCGGTGGAGACGATGGTGGCGTCGAGCGCGGGCAGCGCCATGGTCGTCATCAGCGCGGCGACCAGGGGTGCGCCCGGTCCGCTCCGGCCGCCCTTTCGCGCGCCGCCCGCCGCCGGGGTGTCCTCGCCGTCCGGCGCGGGCGGCTGGTGTCCGCGGGCCTCCCCCATCCCCGCTCCCTCCTCCACCCCGGGTCCTGGTCGTCTCCACCTTCTCATCCGGCCGGTCCGCGGTGGCGGCCGTGGTCGGCGGGGGTGCGGTCGGCCCAGGGGCCGAGGGCACGGGGGCGGTTGGGTGGAGGGACCCTGAGAAACGGTCCACCGACGGGTGGAGAGCCCCTAGGGGGAAGTCAGCACTTGGGACCGGCAAGGGTTCGTACCGGCGGAGGACGAGGAGACCGTGTACACGTCCTTAACCTGGCTTTACCCGCTGCGAGGGGGCCGGCCTCAGGCCGGGGGGTGGGGTTTTCCTCAGGAAAAGACTGCGCTGTGCACCAGGGTGCCCGGCACCTCTCGCGGCCCAGACTGAGGACCGACGGCGAGCCCCCTGAAAGTTCGCCGGACCGCCCAAGGCTCCGCCCCGCCCCGGGGAGTGGCCGCGGCACCGTGCATGACGTCATCCGCTCCCGGAGCCCTCGCGCGCCGGATTCGACATAGGAGAACACCGTGACATCGGCTGTGACCATTCCCAGGGACGCTGGAGGGCGTACGGCCGTTGCCGCGCGGGCGCGGCAGGTCGTCAAGGCGTACGGCTCCGGTGAGACCCGCGTCGTCGCCCTCGACCATGTCGACGTCGACATCGCCCGCGGCCAGTTCACCGCGATCATGGGGCCCTCCGGCTCCGGCAAGTCGACCCTGATGCACTGCCTCGCCGGTCTCGACACCGTCAGCTCCGGCCAGATCTACCTGGACGAGACCGAGATCACCGGGCTCAAGGACAAGAAGCTCACCCGGCTCCGCAGGGACCGGATCGGCTTCATCTTCCAGGCGTTCAACCTGCTGCCCACGCTGAACGCCCTGGAGAACATCACGCTGCCGATGGACATCGCGGGCCGCAAGCCCGACGCCCGGTGGCTCAACCAGGTCGTGGAGACCGTCGGCCTCGCGGGCCGCCTCAAGCACCGGCCCACCCAGCTCTCCGGCGGGCAGCAGCAGCGGGTGGCGGTCGCCCGCGCCCTCGCCGCCCAGCCGGAGATCATCTTCGGCGACGAGCCCACCGGCAACCTCGACTCCCGCGCGGGCGCGGAGATCCTCGGCTTCCTGCGCCGCTCGGTGACCGAGCTGGGCCAGACCATCGTCATGGTCACCCACGACCCGGTCGCCGCCTCCTACGCGGACCGGGTGCTCTACCTGGCGGACGGCCGCATCGTCGACGAGATGCACAACCCGACCGCCGAGCAGGTCCTGGACCGGATGAAGTCCTTCGACGCGCGGGGGCGCACCTCATGACCGTCGTGAAGACCTCGCTCCGCAACTTCCTCGCGCACAAGGGACGCATGGCCCTGTCGGCCGTGGCGGTCCTCCTCTCGGTGGCCTTCGTCTGCGGCACCCTGGTGTTCACCGACACGATGAACACCACCTTCGACAAGCTCTTCGCGGCCACCGCCTCCGATGTGACGGTGCTGCCGAAGAACGCCACCGACCCGGACGAGCTGCCGCGCAACGGCAAGCCGGAGTCGCTGCCGGCCTCGGTGCTCGGCAAGGCCCGCGGGGTCGAGGGGGTGCGTACCGCCGAGGGCGCCGTCTCCAGCATGAGCGTGACCGTCGTCGACAAGAACAACAAGAACATGGGCTCCAGCAACGGCGCCCCCACCATCGCCGGGAACTGGACGAAGAACGACACCCGGGCCATGGAGATCTCCTCCGGCCGGGCCCCGCGCCAGTCCGGGGAGGTGATGGTCGACGCGGACACCGCCGACAAGCACCACCTCGAGATCGGTGACGAGCTGCGCACCATCGCGATGACGGGCGACTTCCGCGCGAAGATCACCGGCATCGCCTCGTTCAAGGTGACCAACCCGGGCGCCGCGGTGGTCTACTTCGACACCGCCACCGCCCAGCGCCAACTGCTCGGCACCACCGGCCGGTTCACCCAGCTCAACCTCACCGCCGAGCAGGGGGTGGTGGACGCGGCCCTGAAGACGAAGGTCGCCTCCGCGCTCGACGGCGGCTACAAGGTGCAGACCCAGAAGGAGAACGCCGACGCCAACCGGGAGGGCATCGGCCAGTTCCTCGACGTCATGAAGTACGCGATGCTCGGCTTCGCCGGGATCGCCCTGCTCGTCGGCATCTTCCTCATCATCAACACCTTCTCCATGCTGGTCGCCCAGCGCACCCGGGAGATCGGCCTGATGCGGGCCATCGGCTCCTCCCGCAAGCAGGTCAACCGCTCCGTGCTGGTCGAGGCGCTGATGCTCGGCGTCCTCGGCTCCGTGCTCGGCGTCGGCGCGGGCGTCGGCCTCGCCGTCGGCCTCATGAAGCTGATGAGCGCGGTGGGCATGGAGCTGTCCACCGCCGACCTCACCGTGGCGTGGACCACGCCCGCGGTGGGCGTCACCCTCGGCATCGTCGTCACCGTCCTCGCGGCCTACCTCCCGGCCCGGCGGGCCGGGAAGATCTCCCCGATGGCGGCCCTCAGCGAGACCGGCATGCCGGCCTCCACCCGCTCCGGCTGGCTGCGCGCCGCCATCGGCCTGCTGCTGAGCGCCGCGGGCGGGGCCGCCCTGCTCGCCGCCGGGAAGGCCGACGAGGCCAAGGCGGGCTCGGGCTACCTGGGGGTGGGCGTCTTCCTGACCCTGGTCGGCTTCGTGGTGATCGCCCCGCTGCTCGCCGCCGGTGTCGTCCGCGTGCTGAGCGTCGTGGTGCTCCGGGTCTTCGGACCGGTGGGCCGCATGGCCGAGCGCAACGCCCTGCGCAACCCGCGCCGCACCGGCGCCACCGGCTCCGCGCTCATGATCGGCCTGGCCCTGGTGGCCTGCCTCTCCGTCGTCGGCTCCTCCATGGTGGCCTCCGCCACGGACGAGCTGGACAAGTCCGTCGGCGCCGACTTCATCGTCCAGGGCACCTCGCAGGACATCACGCCGCAGGCGCAGCGGGCCATGAGCAAGGCCCGGTACATCGAGCACCTCACCGAGTACAAGGAGCTCCCGGCGACCCTGACGCTGCCCGACGGCAGCACCGAGAAGTCCGATCTGACGGGCGCCGACCCCACCTACGCCGACGACCTCCGCCGCGAGACCCTCTCCGGCGACCTGAAGAAGGCGTACGGTCCCGCCGCGATGTCGGTCGGCGAGGAGTTCGCCGAGCGCCACCACCTCAAGGTCGGCGAGAGCCTCGGCGTGGACTTCCGGGACGGCGGCACCGCCAAGCTGAAGATCGCCGCCATCACCAGCGACGACGTCACCATCGACAAGGGCGCCATGTACCTCGGCCTGGAGACGGCGCGCCGGCACATCAGCGCCGACCGCCTGCCGCCGAACGTGGCCATGTTCGCCTCCGCCCAGGACGGCAAGGAGAAGGAGGCCTACAAGAGCCTCAAGGCCGCGCTGGCCCCGTACCCGCAGTACAAGGTGCAGGACCAGACGGACTTCAAGGAGGACCTGAAGAACCAGGTCGGCCAGCTCCTGAACATCGTCTACGGCCTGCTCGGACTCGCGATCATCGTCGCCATCCTCGGTGTGGTGAACACCCTGGCGCTCTCGGTGGTCGAGCGGACCCGGGAGATCGGCCTCATGCGCGCCATCGGCCTCTCCCGCCGCCAGCTGCGCCGCATGATCCGCCTGGAGTCGGTCGTCATCGCCCTCTTCGGCGCGCTGGTCGGCCTCGGGCTCGGCATGGGCTGGGGCGCCACCGCCCAGAAGCTCCTGGCACTGGAGGGCCTCGGGGTCCTGGAGATCCCGTGGCCGACCATCCTGACGGTGTTCGTCGGCTCGGCCTTCGTCGGACTCTTCGCCGCCCTGGTCCCGGCCTTCCGGGCCGGCCGGATGAACGTCCTGAACGCGATCGCCACGGACTGAGCGGATCGCCGCGGACCGATCCCGCCGCGGACTGAGCGCCGGGCGCTCGAAGACCACCGCCGCCGCCCGCCCGCGGGGAACCGGGGGAGCGGGCGGGCGGCGACGGGGGACGGGGAGACGGGGAAGGGCCGGGTGCGCGGAGCGCGAGCTCCATGCACTCGGCCCTTCCCCGTGGCGCCTGTTCCGCACGGCATCCGCCCGTCACCTTCCCCTCGCCCCTCGCCCCGCGCCGCCCCGCGTGGGCGCCCGTGCCCCACCGGCCCGTCGTACTCTTGGTAGCCCCCGGCCCGTACACGAGTCGGGGCACTCGCGTTGTCCACCCTGCGGTCGGCCCGTCGGCTTCCTCTGCCCCCGGCGCCCGGGGCCCGGGAACCGGAAGGAAGCAAGAGATCCCATGAGCCTCACCGGTCTGCTCGACGCCGTCGTCAAGGACACGGCACTCACCGAGGCGGTGGGCGCCGCCCGCGACGGCAACCGCATGCACGTCGACCTGGTCGGCCCGCCCGCCGCGCGCCCCTTCGCGCTGGCCGCGCTCGCCCGGGAGAGCGGCCGCCCCCTCCTCGCCGTCACCGCCACCGGCCGGGAGGCCGAGGACCTCGCCGCCGCCCTGCGCACCCTGCTGCCGCCGGACGGCGTCGTCGAGTACCCCTCCTGGGAGACCCTTCCGCACGAGCGGCTCTCCCCGCGCTCGGACACCGTCGGCCGCCGCCTCGCCGTGCTGCGCCGCCTGAGCCACCCCCGCCCCGACGACCCCGAGACCGGACCGGTCTCGGTCGTCGTCGCCCCCGTGCGCTCGGTGCTCCAGCCGCAGGTCGCGGGTCTCGGCGACCTGGAGCCGGTGGCCCTGCGCGGCGGCCAGAGCGCCGACCTGGAGGAGGTCGTCCAGGCACTGTCCGCGGCGGCCTACGCCCGGGTCGAACTGGTCGAGAAGCGCGGCGAGTTCGCGGTCCGCGGCGGCATCCTCGACGTCTTCCCGCCGACCGAGGAGCACCCCCTGCGGGTGGAGTTCTGGGGCGACGACGTCGAGGAGATCCGGTACTTCAAGGTCGCCGACCAGCGGTCCCTGGAGGTCGCCGAGCACGGACTGTGGGCGCCGCCCTGCCGGGAGCTGCTGCTCACCGAGGAGGTACGCCGCCGGGCCGCCGCCCTTGCCGAGCACCACCCCGAACTGGGCGAACTCCTCGGCAAGATCGCCGAGGGCATCGCCGTCGAGGGCATGGAGTCGCTCGCCCCGGTCCTCGTCGACGACATGGAACTGCTCCTGGACGTGCTGCCCGCCGGGAGCATGGGCGTGGTCTGCGACCCGGAGCGGGTGCGCACCCGCTCCGCGGACCTGGTCGCCACCTCCCAGGAGTTCCTGCAGGCCAGCTGGGCGGCGACGGCCGGGGGCGGCGAGGCCCCGATCGACGTCGGCGCGGCCTCGCTGCGCTCGCTCGCCGACATCCGCGAGCACGCCCGCGAGCTCGGCATGATGTGGTGGTCGGTCTCCCCCTTCGCCGCCGACGAGGAACTCGCCGCCTTCGACCCCGAGGGCGCGAGCGACACCCTCAAGCTCGGCATGCACGCCCCCGAGACCTACCGCGGCGACACCGCCCGCGCCCTCGCCGACACCAAGCAGTGGCTCTCCGAGGGCTGGCGCACCGTCTACGTCACCGAGGGGCACGGCCCCGCCGCCCGTACCGCCGAAGTCCTCTCCGGCGAGGGCATCGCGGCCCGCCTGGACACCGACCTCGCCGCGCTCACCCCCTCCGTGGTGCACGTCTCCTGCGGCTCCATCGACTACGGCTTCGTCGACCCCGGGCTGAAGCTCGCCGTCCTCACCGAGACCGACCTCTCCGGGCAGAAGGCCGCGGGCAAGGACGGGCAGCGGATGCCCGCCCGCCGCCGCAAGACCATCGACCCGCTCACCCTGGAGGCGGGCGACTACATCGTCCACGAGCAGCACGGCGTGGGCCGCTACATCGAGATGGTCCAGCGCACCGTGCAGGGCGCCACCCGCGAGTACCTGGTCGTGGAGTACGCCCCCGCCAAGCGCGGACAGCCCGGCGACCGGCTCTACATCCCCACCGACCAGCTGGAGCAGATCACCAAGTACGTCGGCGGGGAGGCGCCCACCCTGCACCGGCTCGGCGGCGCCGACTGGACCAAGACCAAGGCCCGCGCGAAGAAGGCCGTCAAGGAGATCGCCGCCGACCTCATCAAGCTGTACTCGGCGCGGATGGCCGCCCCCGGCCACGCCTTCGGCGCCGACACCCCCTGGCAGCGCGAGCTGGAGGACGCCTTCCCGTACGCGGAGACGCCCGACCAGCTGACCACCATCGCCGAGGTCAAGGACGACATGGAGAAGACGGTCCCGATGGACCGCCTGATCTGCGGCGACGTCGGCTACGGCAAGACCGAGATCGCGGTGCGCGCCGCCTTCAAGGCGGTCCAGGACGGCAAGCAGGTCGCGGTCCTCGTGCCCACCACCCTGCTCGTGCAGCAGCACTTCGGGACCTTCTCCGAGCGGTACGCGCAGTTCCCGGTCAAGGTGCGGGCGCTCAGCCGCTTCCAGAGCGACACCGAGGCCAAGGCCACCCTGGAGGGGCTGCGCGAGGGCTCGGTGGACATCGTCATCGGCACCCACCGGCTGTTCTCCTCGGAGACCAAGTTCAAGGACCTCGGGCTGGTCATCGTCGACGAGGAGCAGCGCTTCGGCGTCGAGCACAAGGAGCAGCTGAAGAAGCTGCGCGCCAACGTCGACGTGCTCACCATGTCGGCCACCCCCATCCCCCGTACGCTCGAAATGGCCGTCACCGGCATCCGCGAGATGTCGACCATCACCACCCCGCCCGAGGAGCGCCACCCGGTGCTCACCTTCGTCGGCCCCTACGAGACCAAGCAGATCGGTGCCGCGATCCGCCGCGAACTCCTGCGCGAGGGGCAGGTCTTCTACATCCACAACCGGGTGGAGTCCATCGACCGGGCGGCGGCCCGGCTGCGCGAGATCGTGCCCGAGGCGCGGATCGCCACGGCGCACGGCCAGATGTCCGAACAGGCCCTGGAACAGGTCGTGGTGGACTTCTGGGAGAAGAAGTTCGACGTCCTGGTCTCCACCACGATCGTGGAGTCCGGCATCGACATCTCCAACGCCAACACCCTGATCGTCGAGCGCGGCGACAACTTCGGCCTCTCCCAGCTGCACCAGCTGCGCGGCCGGGTCGGCCGCGGCCGCGAGCGCGGCTACGCCTACTTCCTCTACCCGCCGGAGAAGCCGCTCACCGAGACCGCCCACGAGCGCCTCGCCACCATCGCCCAGCACACCGAGATGGGTGCGGGCATGTACGTCGCCATGAAGGACCTGGAGATCCGCGGCGCGGGCAACCTCCTCGGCGGCGAGCAGTCCGGCCATATCGCGGGCGTCGGCTTCGACCTGTACGTACGGATGGTGGGCGAGGCGGTGGCCGACTACCGGGCCTCCCTCGAAGGCGGCGTCGAGGAGGAGCCGCCCCTGGAGGTCAAGATCGAGCTGCCGGTCGACGCGCACGTCCCGCACGACTACGCCCCCGGCGAGCGCCTGCGCCTGCAGGCCTACCGCGCCATCGCCTCGGCGAACACCGAGGAGGACATCGCCTCGGTACGGGAGGAACTCACCGACCGCTACGGCAAGTTGCCCGAGCCGGTGGAGAACCTGCTGCTCGTCGCGGGCCTGCGGATGCTCGCCCGGTCCTGCGGGGTCGGCGAGATCATGCTCCAGGGCCCCAACATCCGCTTCTCCCCGGTGGAGTTGCGCGAATCCCAGGAGCTGCGCCTCAAGCGCCTCTACCCGGGCACGGTCGTCAAGGGCGCCGCCCGCCAGCTCCTGGTCCCGCGCCCGAAGCCCGCGAAGATCGGCGGCAAGCCGGTCACCGGGCGCGAACTCCTCGCCTGGACCGGGGAGTTCCTCACCTCGGTCCTCAACTGACCCACCCCGGACGCCCGTCCGCCCGCCCTCCCGTACCGCACGGCCCCGCCCCCGGCTAGCGTGTCGCCCGTCACCGTACGGACATGCCGTCGGGGCAGCGGCGGGCGGAGGCGGGCGTGGCGGAGACGGGCGGACGGGCGGGGCTTCCCGGGGCGGACACCGGCGGCCCGCGGTCCCGGGCGGGGCTCGGCAAGGCGAACCGGCCCGGGCTCCTCGGCACCCAACTGGTGGGCCTGCTCGGCCTGTTGACCCTGGCCACCGGCTGCGACCGGCTGCCCGACCCGGACGAGGCGGCCCCGCCCGGCGGCGGCTCCGGGGACAGCAGGGCGGTGAGCCCGCTGGCCAACCCGGACGGCACCGGACCGGGGCTCGCCGCGCTCACCTCGGAGGCGGACCGGGCCGAGGCGCGCAAGCTCATCCGAGGGCTCGCCACCAAGGGGCGGGGGCCGAAGACGGGGTACGAGCGGGAGGAGTTCGGCTACGCGTGGCTGGACACGGCCGACGGGGTACCGCTGGCGAGGAACGGCTGCGACACCCGGAACGACCTGCTGAAACTCCACGGGCGGCAGGTGCGGTTCCGCTCCGGCTCCGACTGCGTGGTCGCTTCGATGACCCTGCACGACCCGTACACCGGCAAGGACATCGCCTGGAAGAAGGCGAAGGCCGCCGAGGTGCAGATAGACCATGTGGTCCCGCTGTCCTACAGCTGGCAGATGGGCGCCGCCCGCTGGCCGGAGAGCAAGCGCAGGCAACTGGCGAACGACGTGCTCAACCTGCTCCCGGTCGAAGGCCGCGCCAACTCCTCGAAGCGCGACTCCGGCCCCGCCTCCTGGCTGCCGCCGGACAGGACGATCCGCTGCGCGTACGTCACGCGGTTCGCCCAGGTCGCCGGCAAGTACGAGCTTCCGGTGACCACGGCGGACCGGGCGATGATGCTGGAGCAGTGCGGAGGGTGAGGGGACGCGTCCCCGGGGCCCGGGGCGTTCTCCGGGCCCGGCGTCCCCTCAGGCCCGCACCCCGTCCGTAGGCTCCGCACCCCGTGCCGCGGGCGCGGCCTCCGCACCCCGGGCCGCGGCCTCCGCCTCTCCCGCCAGCTGGATGATCTCGTCCGCGAGGCGCCGCCAGAGCTGGCGGGGGAGATCGTGGCCCATGCCGGGGACGGTGAGGAGCCGGGCGCCGGGGATGGCGGCGGCGGTGGCGCGGCCGCCGCTGGGGTCGATCAGGCAGTCGTCGCTGCCGTGCACCACCAGGGCGGGGACGTCCAGCCGGGCGAGCTCGGCGGTGCGGTCCGGGGAGCACATCACCGCGGCGAGCTGGCGGGCGGTGCCGAGCGGGCGGTGGGCGCGGTCGTGGGCGGCGGCGACGTACGCGTACAGCTCCTCCTCCGGGGTGGGGTACTCCGGGGAGGCGAGGACCTGGAGGGAGCGGACCATCTGGGTCAGGGCGGCCTGGCGGGTGCGCTGCTGCGGCGCGAAGAGGATCGCGGAGGCCTCGGGGCTGGGGCGGCCCACCGCGCGCTCGCCGGTGGTGGACATGACGGAGGTCAGGCTGCGCACCAGATCCGGCCGCAGGATGGCCAGTTGCTGCACGATCATGCCGCCCATGGAGACGCCGACCAGATGCGCGGAGCCGATGCCGAGCGCCGTGAGCAGGGCGGCGGCGTCCTTGGCCAGGTCGGGGACGGTGTAGGAGGCGGAGGAGTAGTCGTTGCTCACGATCGCCTGCCAGTCCGGCGGCGGGACGTCCTCCGGGGTGCCCGAGGAGAGCCCGCTGTCCCGGTTGTCGTAGCGGACGACGTGGAAGCCCGCCCTGGCCAGCATCCGGCAGAACTCCGCGGGATAGGCGAGCAGCTGCTGGCCGAGCCCGGCGACCAGGAGCAGGGCGGGGTCCCCGGGGGCGCCGAAGGTCTCGTACTCGATCTCGATGCCGTTCGCCTCGGCGCGGGCCATCGCCCCTCCTCCTGCTCGGTGTCCCGGTGGCCCGGGCCCTGGTTACTGAACCGTAGTCAACAGACCGACCAGACGGTACCGGCTCCCCGGCCGGGGTACGAGACCCGGAGCGCGGAGGTCTCGTACGTCACAGTCCGCCCGGCGGCGGGCCGCCCCGCGCCGGGGCCGGGAGCGCCGCAACTGCCCCTCGCCGTACGGCGGGAGCGGTGGGGGCGGGGCCGTCCTGCACTCCGGGACGGGGCGCGCTTCGGTGATCTCTCTTTCGTATGCTCGCTCCCATGCACAATCCCTCCCCCGCCGGAACCGGGGGGACCTCCGCCCCCGCCGCCCCCTTCGCGCTGATCGCGACGGACCTCGACGGCACCCTGCTGCGCACCGGTGACACGATCTCGGCCCGTTCGCGGGCCGCCCTCGACCGGGCCGCCGCGGCCGGTGCCGTGCACATCGTGGCCACCGGCCGCCCCGTGCCCCAGGTGCGGCCGCTGCTCACCGGTCTCGGATACCAGGGGCTCGCGGTGTGCGGCCAGGGCGCGCAGGTGTACGACGCGGCGCGGGACCGCCTGGTGCACTCCGTCACCCTGGACCGCGAACTCGCCGACACCGTGCTCGGCAAGCTGGAGGCCGAGGTCGGCGCCGTGCACGCGGCGGTCAACCAGGCCGACACCGAGGGCCTGACGCTCGCCGAGCCCGGCTACCGGATGCCGCACCCGACGCTGCCCGCCACCCGGGTCGAGGGCCGCCGCGGGCTGTGGGCCGAGCCGATCAACAAGGTCCTGGTGCGCCACCCGGACCTCAGCGACGAGGAACTGGCCGCCGCCGCCCACCAGATCGTCGGCGACCTGGTCACCGTCACCCGGGCGGGCACCGACATCGTGGAGCTCCAGCCCTACGGCGTCACCAAGGGCGCGGGCCTCGCGCTCGCCGCCGAGCGGCTCGGCCTCGGCCCCGCCGGGACGATCGCCTTCGGGGACATGCCCAATGACATCCCGATGTTCCAGTGGGCCGCCCACGGCGTCGCCATGGCCAACGCCCACCCCGAACTGAAGGCCGTCGCCGACGAGGTGACCCTCTCGCACGAGGAGGACGGGGTCGCGGCGATCCTGGAACGCCACTTCGGCTGAGGGGCCCCGCCGGGACGGGGGCTATCCGCCTCGGGGCGGGGTGGTACCCGCCTCGGGGCGGGTCGTACCAGGGTGCCGTCCCGGCCCGTCCGGGCGGGCCGAAAGTCGCATCCGCGCTCCTCTCGGAGGCGGACGACGGGCGCGGGCCCGCTGCCTAGCGTTCTGGCATGACCACCTACCGCAGTGCGGCCCGGGCGCGAACAGGCGCGCGGGGCCGCAGACTTCCGGGCGGCCGTACGGCCCCGGCCCTCGGCACCCGGCTCCTGCTCGCCCTCGCGCTGGCCGCGATCCCCCTGGCGGCGGCACCCTCCGCGCTCGCCGCCGCCGAGCGGGCACCGGCCGCCGCCGGGCAGTCCCCGCGCGCCGCCGGGCAGTCCCCGGCCGTCGCCGAACGGTCCCCGGCCGCCGTCAAACGGTTCCCGGCCGCCGCCCAGGGGGAGGCGCACGCGGGCGCGCAGGAGCGGCTCCGGCTGCCGCGCCCCACCGGCCCCTTCCGGGTCGGCGCCGAGACCCTCCACCTCACCGACCACAGCCGCCGCGACCCCTGGGTGCCGGAGGCGGGCGACCGGGAGCTGATGGTCTCGCTCTCCTACCCGGCCCGCAGCGGGGGAGCGGGCCGGGAGCGGCCCTACCTCACCGGGGAGGAGGCCCGGCTCCTGGTCGAGTTCCAGGGGCGGCCGGGGGTGGACCCGGCGCGGGTGGCGGCCACCCGTACCCATGCGCGCACCGGCGCACGCCCGGCGCCCGGCCGCTTCCCGCTGGTGCTGCTCTCGCCCGGCTTCACGCTGCCGCGGGCGACCCTCACCTCGCTCGCCGAGGACCTCGCCTCCCGCGGGTACGTGGTCGCCGCGATCGACCACGCCTACGAGTCCTCCGGCACCGCCTTCCCCGGCGGACGCACCCTGACCTGCGTGGCCTGCGAGCGGACCGACCCGGAGACGGGGGACACCCCCCTCGCCGCGGTCGCCGAGGGCCGGGCCGCCGACTTCTCCTTCGTCCTGGACCAGCTGACCGGCCCGAGGGGCGCCGCCGGAGCGCGGACCGGCGGCGGCGACCCCGCCCTGCGCCCGTACACCCGCCTGATCGACCGGGAGCGGACCGCCGCCGCCGGGCACTCCATCGGCGGGAACGCCTCCTCGGCGGTGATGGCCGCCGACGAACGGGTCGGCGCCGGGGTGAACATGGACGGCACCTTCTTCGCCCCGGTGCCCGCGGCCGGGCTCGGCGGGCGGCCCTTCCTGATGCTCGGCGCGGACGCCCACCACGGGCCGGGCGGCGGGGACGCCAGCTGGGACACGGGCTGGGCGGCGCTCGACGGCTACAAGCGCTGGCTCACGGTGACCGGCACCGGGCACATGAGCTTCACCGATCTGCCGGTGCTCGGCGACCAACTCGGCCTGGAGGACCCGGGGGCACCCCTGCCGGGCGCGCGCAGCGCGGAGGTCACCCGGGACTACCTCGCCGCCTTCCTCACCCTGCACCTGAAGTCCGTACCGCAGCCGCTGCTCGACGGGCCGACGCCGCAGAACCCGGAGGTGCGGTTCCACCGGCCCCGCCGGTCCTGAGGGCGCGCGGGCCTGCCAGGGGTGCCGCCGGGTGCCGTGCCGCAAGGGGCGCGGTGCCCGGCGGCGGTGTCCCCGGGCGGCCCGGCGGGATCCGCGCGGGGCCGCGCGAGGGCGGGGCCGGGGATGACTCTTCTGCCGTACCCGGGGCGCATCCGGCGGACCCCGGGAAGCCGCGGAGGCGCGGCCCGGCGGACGCCGCTCGCCCGGCAATCACGGGCCCCGGGCCGCTGACCGCCGCTTTGTGACCGCATGCTGCCCCGATTGTCCGGGCAGGCGCTCACTGTGATCGAAAGACGACCGGATACGCTGAGTTGAATGAACGCAGCGACACATCGACAAACCGTGTGATCGACTCTGTGATCGTCAGCAGACAGGAGACCCCCTCGTGACCGTCGTCGTGCCCTTCGGGCTGAGCGTGCGGGACACGGCTCTCGAGGCCGATGTCCAGGCCGGATTGACGGCCGTCGAGGAGGGCCTCCTCGAGGCCACCAAGAGCGAGATGCCGTTCATCACCGAGGCCGCGCAGCACCTGGTGCGCGCGGGCGGCAAGAGGTTCCGTCCGCTGCTGGTCATGCTGGCCGCGCAGTTCGGCGACCCGAACGAACCGGGCATCGTGCCCGCCGCGGTGGTCGTGGAGCTGACGCATCTGGCGACGCTCTACCACGACGACGTGATGGACGAGGCGGACGTGCGCCGCGGCGTCCCGAGCGCCAACACCCGCTGGGGCAACTCGCTGGCCGTGCTCACCGGCGACTTCCTCTTCGCCCGGGCCTCGCAGATACTGGCCGACCTCGGTCCCGAGGCCGTCCGTATCCAGGCGCAGGCCTTCGAGCGCCTGGTCACCGGCCAGATCCTGGAGACCGCGGGCCCGCGCGACGGCCGCGACCCGGTCGAGCACTACCTCGACGTCCTCGGCGGCAAGACCGGCTCGCTGGTCGCCGTCTCCGGCCGCTTCGGCGCGATGATGTCCGGTGCCGACGAGCAGGTCGTCGACATCCTCACGCAGTTCGGCGAACGCCTCGGGGTCGCCTTCCAGCTCGCCGACGACGTCCTCGACATCGCCTCCGACTCCCAGGAGTCCGGCAAGACCCCCGGCACCGACCTGCGCGAGGGCATCCCCACGCTGCCGGTGCTGCGGCTGCGCGAACTGGCCGCCCGCCGCGGCCGCGAGGAGGACACCGAGCTGGTCGCCCTCCTGGAGTCCGACCTCAGCGACGACGCCCGGCACGCCGAGGCACTGGCCCGGCTGCGCGTCCACCCCGCCCTCGAACTCGCCCGCGAGGACACCGTCCGCTACGCCGAGGACGCCCGCGCCACCCTCGCCCCGCTGCCCGAGTGCGCCGCCAAGTCGGCCCTCCTGGAGCTGTGCGACGCGGTCGTGCACCGGGCGGGCTGAGACCGCACCGGCTCGTCACGGGCGAGGCTTACGCACCCCTGGCGAGGCGAGCCCCCCATGGGCAGCGGGCCGTCCCGGCGCCCCACGGGCTGCGGGTCGTCCCGGCGCCTCCACGGGCAGCGGGCCGTCCCGGCGCCTGAAGCGCGGTCGGCCCGTGTGCCGGGGGCTCAGGCCCCGGTGGTGGAGCCCGGCCGGACGATCATCAGCACGGTGACCGTCGCCCACAGCAGGTTGAAGACCCCGGTGGACATCGCGAGCCCGGCGGCGGTCCGCGCCCCGGGCCCGCGGCCCCGCGCGCTCGCCGCCTCCGGGGCGGGTGCCCTCGTTTCCCGGGCGGGTGCCTGAGCCTCCGGGGCGGGTGCCTGAGCCTCCGGGGCGGGTGCCTGAGCCTCCGGGGCAGGTGCCGTCTCGTGGGCCGGTGCCCTCGCGCCGGTCGTCTCCGGACCGGGCACCGCCTCCACGGCCCCCACGCCCACCGCCGCCTCCGCCGCCGCCCCTTCGGTCGCCGGCCTTCCGGCCGCCGCCTCCTCGGCCGTCCTCGCTCCGGCCGAGGGGACGCCGCTCGCGGCGCCCTCCGCCCCGAGGTGGCCGTCCGGGACCCCCAGCGCTTCGAGCGCGTTCTGCTGGCCGGGCAGGATCAGCAGGAGCAGGACACCGCCCGCCACCGTGGTGAGCACGATGGAGACGATCAGCCAGGCGCTGCCGAGCACCCCGAGGCTGCTCGCGGTGGCGAAGCCGAGGAGGGGCACGGCGAGGCCGATCGCGGCGTAGACGCGGCAGATCCGGTGCAGGGTGGCAAGGACCGTACGGGCGGTCGCGTCCCCCGGGTCCGCCTGCGCGCGGCGCCAGAACTTCGGGAACATGCTCGCCGCCACCGTCACCGGACCGATGGCCAGCACCGCGGCCAGGACGTGCAGGGAGAGGAAGAACTTCGTCATGAGGCGCCCCCGTTCAGTGCGTCGGGCGGGGGCCGGCGGGGGGAACGGACCAGGCGTGCATACGGGCTCCAGGACAGGGGAGGGACGGGGATCACCGGGCCGGGTACGGGAGCCGGTGCGGCCCCGACGCTAGGCGCCCGCGCGAGGCCGTCCCAGTGGCATTCTTGACAGGTTCCCCCCGGATGCCGCCAGGACCGGAAGCGGCGCGAACCCACCGGTCGCGGGAGCCCCGTACCCGTCCTCGTATCCGCATGCTCCGGCACTGCCCGCTGGCGGGAATCCGGGACCCGGTAGATTCCCGCCATGCACACCCTCGCCCTGCTCGCCCTGGACCAGGTGATCCCCTTCGATCTGTCCACGCCGATCGAGGTGTTCGGGCGGACCCGGCTGCCCGACGGGCGGCCCGGCTACCGGGTGCGGGTCTGCGCCGCCCGGCCCGAGGTCGACGCCGGTCTCTTCCGCCTCCGGGCGCCCTGGGGGCTCGACGGGCTGCGGGGCGCCGACACCGTCGTCGTGCCCGGGACCGCCGAGCCCGCGGCGCCGCTGCCGCCCGAGGTGCGGGAGGCGCTGCGCGGGGCCGCCGCCGAGGGCACCCGGATCGCCTCGATCTGCTCCGGGACCTTCGTGCTCGCCGCCGCGGGGCTGCTCGACGGGCTGCGGGCCACCACGCACTGGCTGGCCGCGGCCGAACTCGCCGCCGCCCACCCGCGGATCGAGGTCGACCCGGAGGTGCTCTACGTGGACAACGGGCAGTTCCTCACCTCGGCGGGCGCCGCCGCCGGGCTCGACCTGTGCCTGCACATGATCCGGCGGGACTACGGCTCCGCGGTCGCGGCCGACGCCGCGCGGCTCTCCGTGATGCCGCTCGAACGCGAGGGCGGGCAGGCCCAGTTCATCGTCCGGCCGCCTTATCCGCCGGTCCCGCGCGGGGCCGCCCTGGAGCCCCTGCTCGGCTGGCTGGAGGAGAACCTCGGCCGGGAGCTGACCCTCGCCGAGATCGCCGACCGGGCGGGCACCAGCACCCGTACCCTGATGCGCCGCTTCCGGGAGCAGACCGGCACCACCCCGCTGCAATGGCTGCACCGCGCCCGCGTCCGGCAGGCCCAGCACCTCCTGGAGACCACCGAGCATCCGGTCGAACGCATCGGCGCCCAGGTCGGGTTCGGCTCCGCCAACGCCTTCCGGGAACGCTTCCGCCGCACCACCGGCGTCAGCCCGCTGTCCTACCGGCGCAGCTTCCGGGGGCGCTAGCCCGCCCGCAGGGGATCCGGCCGTACGGGATCCGCTCGTACGCGACCGTCCCGTACGGGAGCCGCCCGTACGGGAGCCGCCCGTACGGGAGCCGCCCGTACGGGAGTTGTGCGGGCCGGGGTCAGCTCGTGCCCTGCTGGCGTTCGTAGTGGGCGGCGGCGACCACCGAGGCCATGAGTTCGCCGTCGAGGGCGGAGGGGTCGGCCAGGCGGGTCTGGGCGGCGTAGGCGCTGAAGAGGGCCTTGGTCACGCGCAGGGCGGCGGCCGGGCGGCGCTTGACCGGCTTGGCCCAGGCGTCCACGGCGGCGTCCAACTCGGCCTCGGGGACGACGCGTTGCAGCACGGAGAGGTGGTGCGCCTCGGCGGCGTCGAAGGCGCGGCCGGTGAGGACGAGCTCGCGCACCCGGGCCGCGCCGACCTCGTGCAGCAGGCGGGGCAGCACGCCGCCCCAGGCGGTGGGCAGGCCGAGGGCCAGCTCGGGCAGCCGGAAGCTCGCGGTGCCGGCGCCCACCCGCAGATCGCAGGCGAGGGCGAGGGCGAGCCCCGCGCCGATGGTCTTGCCCTGGAGGCGGGCGATGGTGACCGCCGGGCTGTGGGTGATCGCCTCGCAGACCCGGCGGGCCTTGTTGCCGGTGCCGCGGATGCCGCCGCCGGTCGGGTCGATGTCGACCATGGTGGCGAACTCGCTGCGGTCGCCGCCGAGGCAGAAGTCCTCGCCCGCCCCGGACAGCACGATGACCCGGGTCGCCGGGTCGGGTTCGGTGAGCACCGACAGCAGGTCGTCGAGCATGGGCTCGGTGACCGCGTTGCCGGTCTGGGGGCTGTTCAGCTCCACGTACAGGACCGCGTCGCGCTGTTCGGCGCGGACCGTCTTCAGCTGGTGGGGCACGGCCTGCCCGCCGAAGAGGTTCATGAACTTCATACGGCCAACTCCAGCGAGATGATGCGGCGGAAGACCATCCGGGAGGCGTAGTGCGGCGCCCCGGGGGTGTGCAGGGTGGGGAAGCGTTCCAGGAGCTGGCCGAGCAGGGTCCTGGCCTCCAGGCGGGCGAGCTGCGCGCCCAGGCAGTAGTGGATGCCGCCGCCGAAGGTGAGGTGGTTGCCGCCGCGCAGGATGTCGAAGTCCCCCGGGTTCTCGTTGGCCCGGGGGTCGTGGTTGGCGGCCCCGTACATCACGTGCACCATCGTGTCCTTCGCGAGCGGTATCCCGGCCAGTTCGGTGTCGACGGCGGCGATACGGGTGTTCAGCTGGATCGGGGGGTCGTAGCGCAGCGCCTCGTCCAGGGCGCTGTCGATGTGCTCCGGGTTGCGGCGCAGCCAGTCCCAGCGGGCCGGGTCCTGGAGGAGCCGCCAGACCACCGTGGACAGCAGGGTGGTGGTGGTCTCCAGGGCGGCCACGGTGACGAACATGGTGAGCGTGTAGAGGATCTCGTCGGCGCTCTCCCGGTCCGGTTCCAGCTCGTCCCAGGTGCGGATCCAGCTGGAGAGCACATCCGCGCCGGGTGCCTTGCGGCGCTCGGCGATCAACCCGGTGAAATAGGCGCGCAGCTGCCGGGTGGCCTCCTCCGACAGCGCCAACTGGCTCTTGTTGGGCAGCAGTTCCTGGGCGTGGGCCTGGTCGTGGGTGAGCTCGACCAGGTACCGGTGGTCCTCGGGCGGGATGCCCAGCCAGTCCCCGATGGTGGCGATCGGCAGCATCTCGCCGACCGGCCGGACGAAGTCGGCGGGCCCGCGCGCGAAGCGCTCCGCCAGCTCGTCCAGGAGGTGGGTGGTGTGCCCGGCCACCATCGGACCGAGCGCGGTCAGCGCGGCGCGGTCGAAGAGGTTGCCGATTCCGCGCCGCTGGTGCGTGTGCATCGGGGGGTTGAGGCGCGAGAGGGTCCGGCTCATCTCCTGGGTCGCCGGGGCCTGCCAGCGCTCGGTGTCCGGCTGCCGGGCCTGCCAGGCGAAGTCGGGAACCAGCCAGTCCCGGCCGCGGAGCACCTGGTTGCAGACGTCGAAACCGGTCAGCAGCCAGCCTCCCCAGGGCGTGGGCACCGCCTCGCCGAGCGACCGGATCTCGTTCCACACGGGGAAGGGCTCCGCCAGCCCCTCGGGCGCGCGCAGACGCCCGAGGAGAGGGACAACGGCACGCCGGTCGACGGCTATGTCACCTGCAGGGGATGTCACTCCAACTCCTTGGCCAAGGGGAGTAGTTGTCGACGCAACCATCCCCTGCGGGCACCTTGGTCATGCACGTTTGGCTGTTGCCATTGTCACATGCCAGCTACGGAGGGTGACTGTTTTCGGCCAGGGTCGCACAGCCCGCCGACGGACGCCAGATCTCATACCCGGAAGACGTCCAGGAAGGAACTCCACCAGCCCTTGGCCTTCTTGGGCGTCTGCTCGCCCGGGAGGGCCTGGGTGGGCGGCACCGGCACCGCCTGCGCCACCGGCCGGGGCGCCGCCGCCCGCCGGGCCGCGGTCGGCGTGAACCGCACCGGCAGCGAGACGAGCGCGCGGTGGAACGGGCCCGGTCGCCAGGCGAGTTCGCGGGCCGGGGCGGCCAGCGCGATGTCCGGCAGCGCGTTCAGGATCCGCTCGATCGCGGTCAGCGCGATCAGCTGGGCGGGCGACTTGGCGGGGCAGGCGTGCGGTCCCGCGCCCCAGGCCAGGTGCGCGCCCTTGCTGAGGGTCTGCCGGGCGTCGGTGAGTGAGGGGTCGCTGTTGGCCGCCGCGAAGCTGATCAGCACCGGGGAGTTGGCGGGCAGCACCGTGCCGTCCAGGTCGACGTCCTGGAGGGGGAAGTGGGTGCCGTAGTTGGCGATCGGGGAGTGGTTCCACAGCACGTCGTCCAGGGCGTCCTCGACGAGCAGGCCGCCGCCGCGCGAGCCGGGCGCCGGGGCCTCCTCGGACAGGAGCAGCAGCAGGGCGTTGCCGATGAGGTTGCGCTCCGGCTCGACACCGGCGCCCATCAGCAGGACGAGCTGGTCCTTCAGCTCCTCGTCGCGCAGGCCCGCCGGGTGCTGGATCAGCCAGGAGGTCATGTCCTCGCCGGGCTGGCGGCGCTTGAGGGCGACCAGCTCCATCAGGCAGGCGTTCAGCTCCTCGTTGGAGCGCACCACGTCCTGGCCGTCGAAGAGCATCGACATGTAGTGGGTCAGCCGGTCGCCGATGTCGCCGGTGCAGCCGAAGAGCTGGTTGAAGAGCAGCAGCGGGAGCAGCTTGGCGTAGTCGTTCAGGAGGTCCGCGCTGCCGCGCTCGCTGAACTGGTCGATGAGGTAGTCGGCGACCCGCTCCACATCGCGGCTCAGCCGGGCGGTGTTGATCCGGGCGAGGGACTCGGTGATCGCCTTGCGCAGCCGCAGGTGCTCCGCGCCGTCGGAGAACATCGCGTTCGGGCGGTAGCCCATCATGCCGAGCACCGGGCTGTCGGCGGGCACCCGGCCCTCGTTCAGCGCCGCCCAGCGCCGTGCGTCCCGCGCGAACAGCGAGGGGTTCTGCAGCACCCTGAGCGCCGCGTCGTGCGCGATGACCAGGTCGGCGTCGACACCCGGGGCCAGCTCGACCGCGGCCACCGGACCCTGGGCCCGCAGACGCGCGTAGATCTCCTGGGGATGGGCGGCGAAGTCCTCCCCGTACAGCGGCGCGGACTGGGGCTGGTGCATGGGGCAGCCCGCGGGCGGTGCGGTCTGCGGGGAGGCTCCGGCTTGAGAATCCATCGTCGTTCCTCGGTGTATCTCGGTCTGAGCCCGGGTCTTCGGGAGGTCCGGGGCGGCTGATGGGTGAGGCGCGTCAGGAGGCGCGCGCGAGCAGGTGCTGGATGAGGGTGATCAGGGCCTGCGCCGAACTGTGCTGGTCCCGGGCGTCGCAGTAGACGACCGGGGTGTGCGGCAGCAGGTCGAGCGCCTCCCGCAGTTCCTCCTCCGCGTACTGGGAGCGCGCGTCGAAGCTGTTGACCGCGATCGCGAACTCCAGGCCGTACTTCTCGATCAGGTCGATGACCGGGAAGGTCTCGGCCAGGCGTGAGGGGTCGACCAGGAGCAGCGCGCCGAGCGCGCCCCTGGCCATGTCCTCCCACAGCTGCATGAAGCGCTGCTGGCCCGGGGTGCCGAACAGGTACAGGACCAGTTCGTCGCTGAGCGTCAGACGGCCGAAGTCGAGCGCCACGGTCGTCGTCTTCTTGTCGGGCGCGCCCCGCAGGTCGTCGACGTGCGCCGCCGCCTGCGTCATCTTCTCCTCGGTACGCAGCGGGGCGATCTCGGAGAGGGTGCCGATGAGCGTGGTCTTGCCCACCGCGAAGTGGCCGACGACGAGGATCTTCGCGGCCGTCTGCACCGCGTCCGGCACGTAAATGCTGTCAGCCGAAGCGGCGTTGGAGTCCATGCAGCACCTCTTTGAGGATCTTCCTGTCGACAAGTTGGGCGGGCGGCGGTGCGGCCCGCCGGAGCAGATGGCCCTGGTCCGCTAAATCCGTCAGGAGCAGCCGCACCACACCGACCGGCAGTTCGAGGCGGGCGGCCACCTCCGCGACCGACAGGTAGCCGCCCGAGCACAGGTCCCACACGGAGCGCAGTTCGGGACTGAGCCGGGCCGGGGGCTCCCGGTCGGGCGCGATGGTGACCAGCGTGACCAGGGAGAACCCGTCCGCGTCCGGCAGGTCCCGCCCGTTGGTGATGACGTAGGAGCGGATGAACCCGCTCGTGACCGGCTGCTCCTCACCGGGCGCCGTCATGCGCCGCTGCCGGGATGCTCGCGAAGCGGTGTCATCAGGGCCTTGCCGAGCGCGCTCACCTGCTGCTGCATACGGAAGGACATCGCCTCCATGTCCACGTCGGCACCGGCGGTGGCCGCGAGGTAGGCGCCGCTGCCCGCCGCGATCAGGAAGATCCAGCCGTCGTTGTACTCCAGGAGGGTCTGGCGCCAGCCGGTGGTGTGGCCGCTGCCGATGAAGGGGGCCAGGGCCCGGCTCAGCGACTGCATGCCGCTGATCGCGGCGGCCACGGTCTCCGCGTCGTCGCGGCCGAACTCACTGGAGTGTTCCAGGAGCAGCCCGTCGGACGAGACGAGGATCGCGTGCCGCGCGCCGCGTACCTGGAGCACGTCGTTGAGCGCCCACGACAGATCGGGGTTCACGAGTTCTCTTGTCCTTCCGTGTGCGTCGTCGTGGTGCGCCCGGAGCGGGTCCCGCGCTGGAAGGCGCCGAGGAGGGAGGCCGTCTCCTGGCTGGAGCGGGAGGGTTCGGGGGCGGACTGCTGGGCCGGCGGGACGACCGCGACCGGGCTGGAGCGGCGCCGCTTGGGCAGTCCGCCCGCCGTGGTGCCGACCGGCGGCATCGGGCCGGGCCCGCTGTCGCTGACCGGGGTGAGCTGGGTGGTCGTCTCCGCGGCGGACTCCGGGTGCTCGACCGCGACGGGCTGCGCGGCGGGCGGCTGCTGTACGGGGGTGGGGCCCTGCGGACGGGAGGCGGCGGAAGGTGGCAGGACTGCCTCCGTGGTGAGCAGTTCGTCGGGCAGCAGGATCACCGCGCGGACTCCCCCGTAGGGCGAGACCGAGTCCACCGAGACGGTGAACCCGTACCGGGTGGCGAGCATCCCGGAGACGGCGAAGCCGAACTGCGGGGGGTTGCCCAGGCTGGAGATGGTCAGCGGTGCGGCCGGGGAGAGCAGGGCGGCGGCGCGGTCCTTCTCCTCCTGGCCCATGCCGAGGCCGCCGTCGTCGACGATCAGGCAGACGCCCTTGGAGACGGCCTTGATGTTGATCTCCACCGGGGTGGAGGGCGCCGAGTACTTGGTGGCGTTGGCCAGCAGCTCGGCGAGCACCACCGCGACGGGTTCCACGGCTCTGCTGACGACGGAGAAGCTGGCCTGCGCGTGGATGCGGACCCGGTCGAACTGCCGGATGCGGCCCTGGGCGCTGCGGGCCACGTCGTAGACGGAGGCGACCGACTCGCGGCGGCCGAGCCAGCCGCCGCAGAGCACCGCGATGCCCTGGGCGCGGCGGCCGAACTGGCTGTTGGTGTGGTCGATCGCCATCAGGTCGGCGAGGATCTGCGGGTCCTCGCCGTACTTCTTCTGCGCCTGGTCGATGACGACCTGCTGTTCGTCGGCGAGGCTCTGCAGGGTGCGCATCGCGGCCTTGAGGACCGACTTGGTCTCCTCTTCCGCGTCGGAGCGGACATCGGCGAGCTCGGCCGCGAACTGCGCCCGCAGGCCTGCCTGATGGGCCTGGAGCTCGTCGAACTTGCCCAGCAGGGTGCCGCGTTCGTCATGGAGATCTGCGTTACGCTTCCGCAAGCCGACGTTGGTCCGCCGCGCGCGCAGAACGGCGGCCAGGGCGACCAGAGTTACGGCTATCAGGACCCAGAAGACAGGATCCTGCACAAGTGACGTCATGGAACTCTCTTCAAGTGGCGTAACGGAAAGAACGGCTGGCCCTTCCCGACCTCGGAAGAAGCCACCTCTCCAAGAGGCCGCCGCAGCCTATGCGACCACGTCGGTCGTCGTCCCCTCCGAGATGAGGCCTGAGCGGCTGATCCCCCTGGTGCGATCCACGCACCGTCAGCCCACTGGAAGTTCGCCGACCTTATCACTCGTCAGTGAAGCAACTCCGCGCATGTGAAGGCGAATTGAGCGGCCGCCACTAAGGTTCTGTGAATATCGGGCGCACTGTCCCGCGGGGCGGTGCGGGCGGCGCCGGAACGGCCCGCGAGGCCTTCTGAGGGGCCTGCGGGCGCGGGTGGCGGCGGATGGCGGACCTGCCCGGTGGGAGGTGGTCCCGACCGCTTGTCCAGCCTTCGAAACGCGCGTCGGAGCCCGTGGATGTGGCATCGCTCACAATTCCCGGCCGCCCGCCCGCGGGGCTGTACCCATTTGCCTGACCTGTCGACCTGCTTCCGCTTCTGTGCGGAATATCCCCAAGAGGGCGCTGGCGTACCAGAGTTGCCGACATGCCTCAGCGTATCCACCGTATTACGGAAAAGTGAATTCCCGGGCCGCCGGGAAACGTTCATTCGCGCTGAAGTGACGTATCTGCGTTGTGCGGCAGGGGAGTTGGCGATCCGCCGGTCGCGAAGGATTGTCCGTGCCGGAAATTCGCGAAGCCTCCGCAGAGTGACTTATTGCCAAAGCCGAGCGGCTGTACCAGTCTTGAGTACGTGTCAGTAACCGTAGGTGCAGGCGTGAGCACAGGCGCGCGGAGCGCAGGCGGCGAGGCGCGGCGGGCAGAGCTGTCCTGCGGCGCGAGAACGCCCGGCGCCCGCCCGGCCCGCACCCCTGGGCGGCCGACAGGAGCCCGCGGCTGACACCTCCCCCGACCTCTCCCGCCGTGGACCCATCCCCACCGGCGGCACCCCGGGCTCCCCGCCCACCGCGCCGCCCGCACCGTCACGCCGGAGTCCCCTTCCCCCGGGCCCGGCGACCGCGTTGACCGAGGACTCACCCCATGGACATACCCGTACCGCTCGTCGTCGCCCTCGGCGCACTCGCCCTGTGGGGCCTGCTCGCCGCCGTACTCCTGACCCGCGCCCGCGCCGCCACCGCACGCGCCCGCGCCGAGACCGAGGAGGCGCGGCGCGAGGCCGGGGCCCAGGAGCGGCAGCGGCGGGCCCTGCTGTCCGAGGTGAGCCACCTCGCCGAGAACCGGGTGCCCGCGCTGATCCAGCAACTCGCCCACCCCGCCCACCGGATACCGCCGCTCGCGCACCCGGAGCTCGCGGACACCGAGGTCGACAAGGCGCTGCGCACCGTCGCCGAGCAGCTGACCGCCGCGGTGCGCGACAGCCGGATCCGTACCGACGAGGCCGCGCAGGAGATCATGCGCACCGTCGCGGGCCGGGTGCGCACCCTGGCCGCCCAGATGGAGAAGATCCTCGACAAGGCGCAGCACGACTTCGGCGACCGGCCCGAGTTCACGCCCGTGCTCTACGAACTCGACCACCGCACCGTGCTGATGCGCCGCGTGGTGCAGGCAGTCGCCGTGGTCTGCGGCGACGCCCCGGGCCTGGCCCGGCAGGACTCCTACCTCGCCGACCTGGTCACCGCCGCCCAGTCCCGCGTCGAGTCCTACGGGCGCATCGAGACCACCAACCACCTGCCCGCGGGGCAGCAGCTCGGGGTGGCCGCACCGGCCGCCGAGGCGCTCGCGATGGTCCTCGCCGAGCTGATGGACAACGCCGCCTACTGCACCGTCGGCAGCATGCCGGTGCGCGTCGGCATCCACCGCACCGCCGCCGGGGCCGCCGTGGTCGTCAGCGACTCGGGACCCGGACTGGACACCGCGGAGAAGCAGGAGTTCGCGCTGCGGATGCTCGACACCTCCCGGCGCATCCTGCTCACCGAGATCGGCACCCCGCCCAAGCTCGGCTTCGCCGCCATCGGGCGGCTGACCCGCAGGCACGCCATCGAGGTGGCCATGTCGCCGTCCGCCACCCGCGGCATGGAGGCGGTCGTGCACATCGACGCCTCGCTGCTCGTGTCGATGGACCGGGCCGAGGGCAGCGGCCAGTCCGCCGCGGCCCCGCTGCCCGCCGAGCCGAGCCGCCCCCTCGCCCCCGAACCGGCCGAGGACCCCCTTTCCGCCCCGCCCGCCCAGGCCGCTCCCGGCGGGCTGCCCCGCCGCAGGCGCCGGGCACCCGCCGCCGGGCAGGCGGCGCCGCAGGACGCGGCGCCCCGGGCCAACGACCCGAGCGCGACCCGCGACCGGTACGCGGGCATGCAGGCGAGCCTGGAGCGGGCCCGCAGCGAATCGCCAGTCACCCACGAGGAGCCGTCCCGATGACCACTCCCGACCGTCGTGCCCAGAGCACGCCGCTCGCCGAGGCGCCCAACTACTCGGAGCAGGCGGAGAAGCTGCTCCAACAGCGCCACGACCTCGCCGCCGTGGTCTTCCTCAGCACCGACGGGCTCATCGCCGGCGCGGGCGGCGAGGTCGACCGCGAGCAGGCGGAGACCACCGCCGCCTCCGCCTCCGGGCTCTACAGCCTGGGCCGGGAGTCCCTCGCGGTCGTCGCGGGCGGCGGCGCCCGCGCGCGCAGCGTCACCATCGAGGGCGAGGACGGCCGCTTCCTGCTGATCGTCGCCGCCGGGGACAATCTGCGGATCGCCGCCTTCACCCAGCCCGACCCGGACCTCGGCGGGGTCATGTACGAACTCGCCAAGCTGGCCGACACCTTCGCCCTGCACATCAGCAGCCGGGGTGACGGGAGGTGAGCCGTCGGCGCGACCCGGTCCGGATCACCCCCGCCTATCTGGCGACGGGCGGCCGGACCAGTGCGCGCCGTGCGCTACCCGACGTACTGACCCGGCTGATCCGGGTGGACGGACGGGCCTCCGCCTCGCTCAGCCCGCCGCAGCACCACCTGCTGACGGCGGTCGACGGCGGCGACCTCACCCTCGCGGACGCGGCGGGCCATCTGCGCCTGCCCGTCTCCGCGGTCCGCATCCTCGCGGGCGACCTGCTCGACCTGGGCCTCATCCAGGCCGTCGAGCCCGCTGAACTCCCCGACGTCGAACTGCTGGAGAGCGTCCTCGATGGCCTTCGCAAGCTCAAGAAGCCGGCCTGATCCGGCCGCCGCACCGGACGGCCCCGCCTATCTGCCCAGCTCGGTGCGGAACATGGTGAAGCTGGTGGTCGCGGGCGGACTCGGGGTCGGCAAGACCACCCTGATCCGCTCCGTCTCGGAGACCCGTTCGCTGCACACCGAGGAGGTCATGACGGCGCCGTCCAGCCGCGTCGACAGCCTCGCCTTCACCCCGGAGAAGACCCACACCACGGTCACCATGGACTTCGGCCGCCTCACCCTCGGCGAGTCCGGCGAGACGGTGCTCTACCTCTTCGGCACCCCCGGCCAGGCCCGCTTCCGGCAGGCCTGGCTGGACACCGCCTACGGGGCCCGCGGCGCCCTGGTCCTGATGGACCTGCGCAGGCCCGAGGTCAGCTACGAGGCGATGGACCTGGTGGAGGAGTCGGGGATGCCGTACGCGGTGGCCGTCAACGACTTCCCCGGCTCGCCCGTCCTGGATGCCGCCACCGTCCGCGCCGACCTCGACCTGCACCCCGAGACGCCGCTGCTGTTCTGCAACGCGCTGGAGCGCGAGTCCTCCATCGACGCCCTGATCGGCCTCGTCAGCCACTCCCTCGACGTCTACCGCAGGAACACAGGCCCATGAGCTTCCCCCCGCCCCCGTACTACCGCCTGCACACCGAGGACTTCGCGCAGCGCCGCCACGAGTACTACGCCGACATGCGCCGGCACTACGGCGACCTCGCCCCGATCGAGCTGGTCGACGGCGTCTTCGGCTACCTGGTGGTCTCGCACCGCGCCGCCGCCGACGTGCTGCACGACACCGAGACCTGGACCAAGGACTCCACCGACTGGGCGGCGCAGTGGCCCGAGGACCACCCGATCCTCGGCATGCTCGGCCCGCGCCCCAACCCGATGTTCACCGACGGCGCCGACCACGCCCGGCACCGCGGCGTCACCGCCGACGCCTTCGCGATGATCGAGCCGCACCATCTGCGCGACATGGTCCGCGACGTCGCCGACCAGCTCATCGACACCTTCGCCGCGGACGGCGAGGCCGACCTGGTCGCGCGGTACGCGCGCCCGCTGCCGAGCTATGTCTTCAACCGGCTCTTCGGCCGGGACGACTTCTTCGCGCCCCGGCTCGTCGACGGGCTCGCCAAGATGATGGAGGGCGGCCGGGAGGCCGACGCGGGCAAGAAGGCCTTCGAGGCCTATCTGATGGAGCTGATCGCGGAGAAGCGCGAGAACCCGGGCCGCAACCTCACCACCTGGATGCTCCAGCACCCCGCCGGACTCGACCCGGTGGAGATCGTCCACCAGGTGGTGCTGACCTTCGGCGCCGGACAGGAGCCCACCACCAACCTCATCGCCAGCCCGCTCGCCCGGCTGCTGCGCGACGACGAGCTCTACAACCAGGTGGTCAGCGGCACCCTCGACGTGATCCCGGCCATCGACCGGGTCCTCGCCGACCAGCCGCCCATCTCCAACTACGGGGCGCACTACCCCCGCCAGGACCTCACCTTCCACGGCCGCGGCATCCCCGCCCACACCCTGGTCATGATCGGCTACGAGGCGATCGGCACCGACCCCCGGGGCCCGGGCTGCGCGGCCTCCGGGCGCGGCTCCCACCTGGCCTGGTCCATGGGCCCGCACGCCTGCCCGGTGCCCGGCACCGCGATGAGCATCGCCGAGACCGCCCTCACCCAGCTGATCCACCGGCTGCCCGACCTCGAACTCGCCGTTCCCGAAACCGAGTTGCGGCTGCGCAAGGGCCCCTTCCACCACGCACTCGCCTCGCTGCCCGCGCGCTTCAGCCCGGTCCGCGTCGCCACCAGAGGAGAGATCCCATGGCCGTCGAACCCCTTCACACCCGGAGCGTCCACCCCGTCGACATCCACGGCGCCGACATCCCCGGCGAAGCCGCACGGCTACGAGAGCTGGGGGACGTGGCTGCCGTCGAGCTGCCCGGCGGGATACGGGCCTGGGCACCCACCCGCCACCGCCTCCTCGAATCCCTCCTGAACGACCCCCGGGTCAGCAAGGACCCGCGGGCGCACTGGACGGACTGGCGGAGCGGCTGGGTGCACGCGCACCCCGAGGCGCACTGGATCTACAACTGGTGCGGGGTGGAGAACATGTTCACCGCCTACGGCCCCGACCACACCCGGCTGCGCAAACTCGTCGCCCCCGCCTTCACCGCCCGGCGCACCCAGGAGATGCAGCCCGCCGTCGACCGCATCACCGGCGAACTCCTCGACGCGCTCGGCACCCGCGCCCCCGGCGAAGTCGTCGATCTGCGCGAGCAGTTCGCGCATCCGCTGCCGATGCGGGTGATCTGCGAACTCTTCGGCCTCGACGAGGCGGAGCGCACCGATGTGGCCGCGCTCATCAACACCTTCGTGGACACCTCGCTGCCGCCCGAGGTCGCCGGGCAGGTGCTCGCCAACGGCCGCGAGACCCTGGCCCGGCTGGTCGCCCGCAAGCGCGAGCACCTCGGGGAGGACCTCACCTCGGCGCTGATCGAGGCCCGCGACGGCGGCGACCGGCTCAACGAGACCGAACTCGTCGACACCCTGATCCTGGTCCTCGGCGCGGGCCACGAGACCACCGTCAACCTCATCGGCAACGCGGTCGTCGCTCTCCTCGACAACCCCGATCAGCTCGCCCTGGTCCTCGACGGCACCGTGCCCTGGTCCCAGGTGGTCGAGGAGACCCTGCGCTGGGCGCCCTCCCTCGCCCATCTGCCGCTGCGCTTCGCCACCGAGGACATCCCCGTGGCGGACGTGGTGATCGGCGCGGGCGAGCCCATCCTCGCCACCTTCGGCGCGGTGGGCTGGGACCCCGAGTTCCACGGACCGAGGGCCCACCTCTTCGACGTCACCCGGGCCCCCTCCCGGCACCTCGCCTTCGGCCACGGCGTGCACCGCTGCATCGGCGCCCCGCTGGCCCGCGCCGAGGCGCTCACCGCGCTGCCCCGGTTCTTCGAGGCCTTTCCCGAGGTGGCCCTGGCGAAGGATCAGGAGCGGGCCCCCTTCCCCTCCTTCATCGCCCACGGCCACCAGGCACCCAAGGCGGTCCTGCGCCCCTGACCCGCACGCCCACCCGTGCCCGCGTACCGCCCGGGCGGCGCCTTCCCCTACGGGACCCGGAAGGCGCCGCCCGGCTGCGTCATCCCGCAGAGGTAGGCGAGGTTGCTTCCGAGGGGGGACGCCCCGCGGCCGCCGTTTTGGTCAGATGGAGGCAGACCACTCCTCACCGATTCCGGGTGAGACTGGCGGCCCGGGGTGGATCGAGGGCACATTGGACGGGAAGGCCGCCGCCGACACGGAGGTAGGGCACACACATGGCACCGTACGAATCCGGTACCGACACCGAGGCCGCCGACCGGGCCGCTGCCGCGCGCGGGCGCAAGAAGGCCGCGCGCTACGCCGTCCCGGTCGTGGTCCTCGGTCTCGCGGCGGCGACCATCGGGCTGGTCCCGGCGCTCGCCGACTCCGGGGACCCCGACCTGCCGGAGCTCAGCGCGCAGGAACTCATCGAGAAGATCGCCGCCTCGGACACCCAGCAGTTGTCCGGCACCGTGAAGATCAGCACCGACCTCGGCCTGCCGGACCTCGGCGGGCTCGCGGGCGGCATGGCCTCCCCGCGCGGCGAGCAGGGCGAGGGCGGCGCCGCCGACCCGAAGTCCCGCCTGACGGAACTGGCCTCCGGCACCCACACCCTGCGGGTCGCCGCCGACGGCCCCGACCGGCAGCGCCTGTCGATCCTGGACGACGCCGCCGAGTACAGCCTGATCCACAACGGCGACGAGGTCTGGGCCTACGACAGCGCCTCCGACGAGGCCTTCCACGCCACCGAGGACGGCAAGCACGGCGACGGCGGCAGGTCCGGGCACCGGGGCGGGCTGCCGAAGGACGTCCCCGCGACCCCGGGCGAGTTCGCCGAGGAGGTCCTCAAGGCCTCCGCGGACACCACCTCGGTCACCGCCGAGGGCACCATGCAGGTCGCCGGACGGGACGCCTACAAGCTGGTGGTGAAGCCCAAGGGCGAGGGCAGCACGGTCGGCGCGGTCACCTTCGCGGTCGACGCGAAGACCGGCACCCCGCTCAAGGCCACCCTGACCCCGGCGGGCGGCGGCGCCGCGGTCGTCGAAGCCGGGTACACCAAGGTCGACTTCGGCAAGCCGGCCGCCTCCCTCTTCGACTACCGGCCCGCCAAGGGCACCAAGGTCACCGAGGCCGAGGACGCCGCGAAGGAGGCCCGCGGCAAGGGCGTGCCGCGCGGTCCCGGCAAGCAGCCGGGCGCCGGGGACGTCGCGGCGCCGGAGATCCTCGGCGAGGGCTGGAGCAGCATCGCCCGCTTCGAGGTGCCGGGCGGCCAGGGCCTGCCGGACGCGGGCTCCGGGGACCTGCCGCCGGAGGCCGCCTCCCTGCTCGACGCCTTCGGCGACAAGGTGAAGGGCGACTTCGGCACCGGCCGGGTCTTCTCCACCCGCCTCGTCAACGCCCTGATCACCGACGACGGCACGGTCTACGCCGGTGCCGTCACCAAGGACGCGCTGGTGAAGGCGGCCGAGTCGGCGAAGTAGCGGCCCCCGGCGCCCGGTGCCTTCCGCACCGGGCACCCGCAGCCCCTGAGCGGCCCCGCACCCTGCGGGGCCGCTCGCGCGCGGCGGGGTGTGCTTGGCTGGAGGCGTATCAGCGCAGCACACCGCCGCGTTCGCAGCGCACCACCTGGCAGATCCCGGGGGAGACATGGACCGAGGACCGTCCGCCGACGAGGACGAGGACGAGGGCGTGGACAGGGGCCTGGACGAGGGCGGGGACAGAGGCGTGGACGAGGCCGCGGTCATCGCCACGCGCGGCCTCACCAAGCGCTACCGGGGCGGCCAGCTCGCCGTGGACGGGCTGGACCTGAGCGTCCCGGCCGCCAGCGTCTTCGGCTTCCTCGGCCCGAACGGCTCGGGCAAGACCACCACCATCCGCATGCTCATGGGCCTGATCGCCCCCACCTCCGGCACGGCCCGGGTCCTCGGCCGCCCCATGCCCGAATCCGCGCGCGCCGTGCTGCCCCAGGTCGGCGCCCTGATCGAGGGCCCCGCGCTCTACGGCTTCCTCTCCGGCCGCGAGAACCTGATGCGCTACGACGCCGCCGACCCGACCGCCGAGGGGCGCACCCGCCGGGCCCGGGTCGGCGCCGCCCTGGAACGCGTCGGCCTCGCCTCGGCCGCGGGCAAGAAGGCCAAGGCGTACTCGCTCGGCATGAAGCAGCGGCTCGGCCTCGCCGCGGCGCTGCTCCAGCCGCGCCGGCTGCTCGTCCTGGACGAGCCGACCAACGGCCTGGACCCGCAGGGCATGCGCGAGATCCGTTCCCTGGTACGGGAGTTGGCGGCCGAGGGCACCACCGTCTTCCTCTCCTCGCATCTGCTGGACGAGATCGAGCAGGTCTGCACGCACGCCGCGGTGATGGCCCAGGGGCGGCTGCTCACCCAGGGCCCGGTCGCCGAACTCGCCGCCCGCGCCCGCGGCAGGCTCACCGTCACCACCCCGGACACCGCGGACGCCGCCCGGGTCCTGAAGGAGCAGGGCGTGGGCGATCTGGTCACCGCCGAGGACCGGGTCAGCGGCGAGCCGCCGGGCCGGGACCTCGCCGAGGTGAACGCGGCGCTGGTCGCCGCGGGGGTGCGGGTGCGCGGCTTCGGCCTCGAACGCGGCACCCTGGAGGACGCGTTCGTGGCACTGACCGGGGAGGGCTTCGATGTCGCGGGCTGAGGCACCGGCGGCGGGCACCGCGGCCGGGAAGGCGCCCGCGCGGCGCCGCCCCGGCGGTCTGCTGCGCAGCGAACTCCTGACCACCTTCCGGCGCTGGCGCACCCTGGCCCTGCTCGGCGTGCTCGCGGCGGTGCCGATCCTCTTCGGCATCGCGGTGAAGGTGGAGACCGCGGACGGCGGCTCCCTCGGCGGAGGCGGCGGCGGTGGCGGCGAGGAGGCCGGGCCCGCCTTCATCTCGCAGGTCACCAACAACGGCCTCTTCCTGGTCTTCACCGCGCTCGCCGCGACCCTGCCCTTCTTCCTGCCGATGGCGGTCGGGGTGATCGCCGGGGACGCGCTCGCGGGCGAGGCGAACGCCGGCACCCTGCGCTACCTCCTGGTCGCCCCCGCGGGACGCACCCGCCTGCTGCTCACCAAGTACGCGACCACGCTGGTCTTCTGCCTGGCCGCCACCCTGGTGGTCGCCCTCTCGGCGCTCGCGGTGGGCGCCGCGCTCTTCCCGATGGGGGAGCTGACCACCATCTCCGGTACCCGGATCGGCTTCGGCGAAGGGCTCGGGCGGGCCCTGCTCATCGCCCTGGTGGTCGCCGCCTCGCTGGTCGGCGTGGCCGCGATCGGCCTCTTCCTGTCGACCCTGACCAGCAGCGGCATCGCCGCCATGGCGACCACCGTGGGCCTGCTGATCACCGTCCAGATCCTCGACCAGATCCCCCAGCTCCACGCCGTGCGGCCGTACTTCTTCTCGCACTACTGGCTGTCCTTCGCCGACCTGATGCGCGAGCCCGTCTACTGGGACGAGATCACCAGGAACCTCGGCCTCCAGGCGGTGTACGCGGCGGTCTTCGGCTCGGCGGCCTGGGCCCGGTTCACCACCAAGGACATCACGGCCTGAGGGCGCCCTCCTCCTCGTAGGCGAAGCGGGCGGGCTCCGGCTCGCGGGCGAAGAAGGTCTTGGCGCGGGTGAGCGCGGCGGTGTCGGCGAGGACGTCGCCGGGCTTGCTGCCGTTGCCGAGCAGGACGCCGCCGAAGCGCATGCCCAGATAGGCGGCGGAGTTGCGCAGGGTGCCGGTCAGCGGATCGGCCACCACCTCCTCGGTGTGCGCGAGCGCGCTGACACCCCACAGGTTCCGGCCCGCGAGGGTGGCCTTGAAGTCGACTCCGGGGGTGCGCAGCCAGCCCGACCAGTGGTCCAGGTAGCGCTTGGTGAGCCAGGAGACCGAGTACCAGTACAGCGGGGAGGCGATCACCAGGTCGGTGGCCGCCAGGGTGGCGTCGAGCAGCAGGGCCTCGGGGCCCTCGGTGGGGCGTACGTGGTCGCTGTCGTGCCGCAGGTCGGCGAAGTCGCGCAGCGGATGCTCGGCGAGGTCGATCCACTGCTGCCGGGTGCCCGGGGGGAGTTGGGCCGCCGCCTCGCGGGCGAGCAGTTCGGTGTTGCCGCCGCTGCGGGTGCTGCCCAGGACGAAGAGGAAGGAGCGGGTCATCGGGGCCCTCCGGGGTCGGGGCCGCCGCGGGTCCGGGCGCCGGGAAGGTCCGGGGCCGGGAAAGGCGACGGCGACTGCATGCATGTGCAAGTTATGAACATGCATGCAGTCGCCGTCATTCCCGGGCCCCCGGGCACGTCCCCGGTCATCGGCTGAGGGAGGTTCCCGGTGGTGGCGCGAGTGCGGGTGCGCGCCACCGGCCCGTGGGGGAGAGGGACTTGGGGGCCAGTAGGCCTGGCGTGAGCGGGAGTCGGGGGCGAGCCGCCGGTCCGGCCGCGCCCGGGTGGGCGGGGCCGGACCGGCCGGGGCTCAGGAGGCCAGGTTCCAGATCGCGTGCGCGATGGCGTCGCTGTTGCGGTCCAGGGCCGTCTCGTCGATGTTCTCGGTGGTGTCGCAGGACGAGTGGTAGCAGTTGTCGAAGGGCTCACCGGCGGTGCCGCCCCAGTTCTCCGCCTGCTCCGGGGTCTTCTCGTAGTCGGCGCCGCTGAACAGCCCGCCGACCTTGATGCCCGCGTCCTTGAACGGGGCGTGGTCCGAGCGTCCGTCGCCCTCGGTGTCCACGTCCGCGGTGATGTCCAGGCCCGCGAAGTAGTCGTCGAAGAGCTTCTGGAGCTCCGGCTCGTCGTCGTAGACGAAGTAGCCCGGGTTCGGCGAGCCGATCATGTCGAAGTTCAGATAGCTGCTGATCTTCCCGCGGTCCTCCGAGGACAGCTCGTCCACGTAGTGGCTGGAGCCGACCAGGCCGAGCTCTTCCGCGCCCCACCAGGCGAAGCGCAGGTGCTTGCTGGGCTGGAAGTCGGACTTGGCCACCGCGAGCGCGGTCTCCAGGACGCCCGCCGAGCCCGAGCCGTTGTCGTTGATGCCCGGACCCGAGCCGACGCTGTCGAGGTGGGCGCCCGCCATGACGGTCTGGCCCTCGTCGCCGCCCGGCCAGTCGGCGATCAGGTTGTAGCCCGTCTCGCCGCCGGTGGTGAACTCCTGGAGGCTGGTGGTGAATCCGGCCTCGTCGAGCTTGCCCTTGATGAAGTCGATGGAGGCCTGGTAGCCGGAGCTGCCGTGGGCCCGGTTGCCGCCGTTCTGCTCCGCGATGGACTGGAGCCGGCCGAGGTCCGCCTGGACGTCGGCGACGGATATGTCGGGTGCCTCGGCCTTGGCCGGGGCGGGAGCCGCGCTGGAGGTGACGGCACCGGTGGTGATGAGGCCCGCGACGGCAACGGTGGCGACCGCTGCGGCCCTCAGGGAAGCGGAGAATTTCATGTGGGGGGACTCCGTTATTCCGTGGGGGGAATGTGGCTCATGATGGTGGTCGCCCTGAAGGTGAACCGTCAAGTACGTATAAAAGACAGGACGTTGTGGATATCGGATATCCGCAGGTCAGCCGCCCTGTCAAAACCCTGTGAACAGTGGCCACCGGGGCGTTCACTCCTTTCACAGCCGCCCTCCCCGGCGGCCCCCGAGCTCGCCCCGGCGCGGCGGAACGGTTCGTCAACACCCCGCGTTCCAGGGGCAGTTGACGAAGGAGGAGCATGACCGCATGGACGATCTCGACGCCGCGCGGAAGGCGGCCCCGGGCGAGGACGACGGCGCCCCCCTCGTGTCGTACGAAAAGCACGAAGGGCGCGAAAGGGGTAAGGGGTGGGGGGCGTATGAAGGCCGCGAGGAAGACGACTGCGACGAACACGGCGACTTCGACGACTTCGTGACCGAACGCCTCGTGCTCCACCCCATGACGCTCGCCGAGGCCCGCCGTGTCGTGTCCGGGAAGCCGGGCCCCGACGACCGCTGGGCGCCCGGCTACCCGGCGCCGATGGACGTGGAGGGCGCCGCCGACTTCGTCAACGCCTGCCTGATCAAGGGCGATCCGCAGCCCTTCGGCGCCTATGAGATCCGCCGCCGCTCCGACGGCCTCGCCATCGGCGGACTCGGCTTCAACCGCCCGCCGGACGAGGAGGGCACCACCACCATCGGCTACGCCCTCGTCCCCTCCGCCCGCGGCCGGGGCTATGCCACCGAGGCCCTGCGCGCCCTCCTCGCCTTCGCCCGGGCCCGCGGCCTGAGCTGCGTCAAGGGCGACGCCGACCTCGCCAACCTCGCCTCGCAGCGCGTGATGCGGGCGGCGGGCATGCGCTGGAGCGGCGAGGACGAACGCGTCCGCTACTACGAGACCGACTGGGAGGAGTAGGCGGCAGCAGGGCCTGCCCGGCGAGGGGAGGCCCGCACGCCCTCGCGCGGCGGAACCTACGGTTTGTGGGCCACCCACAGCAGTTCCGCGGGCCAGCGGTGTGCCCAGTCGGGCGGGTCGGTCTCGTTGTAGCCGTTGGGGGTGCCGGGTCCGGGCCGCGGCTCGATGAGGTCGTCGATGACCAGACCCGCGCCGCGCAGGACCCTGACCCAGTCGCCGTAGGTGAGCTGGTAGCTGGTCGCGCCGTCGCCCTCGGCGATGGTGTCCAGCCCGAAGTAGTCCTGCCGAAGCGTCGTGGTCACGCGGGCGGCGGCCTCGTCGTAGCAGGCCTCGAACCAGGGGCTGGCGACGTTGAACACCAGGCGCCCGCCGCGGCCCAGGACGCGTGCGGCCTGCGGGACGGCCAGGTGCGGGGGCGCCCAGCTGAGCCCGCCGAAGTCGCAGAACACCAGGTCGAAGCTGCCGGCGGCGAAGGGCAGCTGTTCGGCGGCGCCTTGCACCAGCGGATAGCGGGCCGCCCCCATCGCGCGGGTGGCTGCGGCGAGTTGGGCTTCGGAGAGGTCGAGCCCGACCACGGTGGCGCCCTCGGCGGCGAGCGCCCTGGACCACTGCCCGGCGCCGCAGCCGAGTTCGAGGACGCGCTTGCCGGTGACATCGCCCAGGGCGCGCAGATGCGCGTCGGGGAGGGCGTACATGCCCCACAGCCGGGGTGCGGCGCCGATCTGCGGGTCGTGCTCCTGCTGGTAGGCGCTGCTGATCCGGTTCCAGAGCCGCCGGTTGGCGGGGATGCTGTTCACCCGCCGACTCCAGCACTGCCTGCCGGGGGCGGGCAACACCATGGGGGCATCGACCTGTCCTCGCCCCGGTCCGGCCTTGGCTCGGCCCCTGATCCGCCGGCCGGGCCCCAAGGCCTTTCGCCCGCTCCGCCCGCTTCACCCGCTCCGCCGCGAGCCCCGCTTGAGCCGAGACGGCGTCGTCCGAAGCGGCGTCGTCCGAGGCGGCGTGATCCGAGACGACGTGATCCGAGACGAAAGGCCCTAGCCTCGCGCGGCCGGGACCTCCGGCTCCGGAGACCCGTGCCGGGAGGGCGTGCTCCCGGTCGCCGCTCGTCCGTCCAGCGAGGCGGCGACCGCGGCGGAGAGGGGAGTGGTGGGGCGCCCGATGAGCTGGGCGAGTTCGCCGGTGGTGGCGGAGAGGAGGCCGCGTTTCACGGCGCCGTCCACATCGACGAGGACCTCGGACAGCTGCTCCGGCACCCCGTGCTCGGCCAGCATCCGCAGATGCTCCTGCGGGGAGAGGTCGCGGTAGCCGACCTCCCGGCCCGACTGGCGCGCCACCTCGGCCGCGAACTCCGGGAAGCTCCACGCGGTGTCCCCGCTCAGCTCGTAGGCCCGCCCCTCGTGCCCCTCGCCGGTCAGCACCGCCGCGGCCGCCGCCGCGTAGTCCGCCCGCGCGGCCGAGGCCACCCGGCCGTCCCCGGCCGAGGCCATCACATAGCCCTGCCGCAGCACCGGGGCGAGGTTCTCGGTGTAGTTCTCGTGGTACCAGCCGTTGCGCAGGAAGACGTACGGCAGCGAGGACTCCAGGATCGCCTGCTCGGTCGCCTTGTGCTCGGCCGCGAGCAGGAAGTCGGCCTTCGGCCCGCCGAGGACACCGGTGTACGCGAGCAGCGCCACCCCCGCGTGCCGGGCCGCCTCGACCACCGCCCGGTGCTGCGGCACCCGGCGCCCCGCCTCGTTGCCGGAGACGAAGAGCACCCGGTCCCCGGCGGCGAAGGCCCCCTTGAGGGTGTCCGGCCGGTCGTAGTCGGCGAGCCGTACGTCGATGCCGCGGGCCCGCAGATCGGCGGCCCTGGTCCGGTCCCGCACCACGGCGGCGATGCCCTCCGCCGGTACCCGCGCGGAGAGCGCCTCGATGACGTGCCGTCCGAAACGGCCCGTTGCTCCGGTGACGACCAGGCTCATGCCTCTCCCTGCTGCTCGGCTCGGCCGGGAATCCGCCGGGCGCCCTGACGGCGGGCGGGGCGCACCTGGTTCCCGTTCGTGACGTGTGCCGGTCCTCCCGGTGAGCACCGTCCGCTCACTCTAAGGGAGCGCGTGATGACCCGAAAGCTGAGGGCAGAGCCCTGCGGAGAGCAGCGAAAGTGTGCTGGGGACAGGGGTTGGGGGAGAGGTGGCGGGAGGTGTGGGGTGGGTCGTTGTCCGCGGGTTCTCTTTGCAGATGCGAGTGATGGGGGTGCCGTACGGAAACTTGGGATCGGGGGGCTTGGGGGCTTGTGGGGGCGTCGGGTGCTTGGGGGACCGGGAACTCGGGGAGGGCGTACGGGACTTCGGGAGAACGGGGTCGTACGGGAACGTGGGGCGGTACGAGCCGCACGAGCCGCACGAGGCCGTACGAGGCCGTACGGGATCCCGGGGCTACGGGGCGGGCCGAGTCGGGCCGCCAGGGCTGTTCGGGGCGCGGCGGTCGAGGTGAGGGCTGGAGCGGCGGTCGGGTGGCCGTCGGGGTGAGGCCGGAGCGGTGGTCGGGTGGCCGTCGGGGTGAGGGCCGGAGCGGTGGTCGGTGCGGTGCCCAGGGTGGTGGTCGCCCGGGGCGACCGACAGGGGCGCGCGGTACGCCGATAGGTTGAGCGGATGCGCGGACCGGCACCTGTGGCGAAACGGGCCCTGAGGGGCCTGCTGTTCGCCCTCGCCTGTCTGGCCCTGGGCGCCCTCAGCCACGTCAGCGCGGGCGGGGAGCTGCCCGGCGCGGTCCCGCTCGCCCTCGTCCTGGTCCTGCTCACCGCGGGCGCCACGGCGCTCCTCGACGGCCGCCGCCCCCGCTTCACCGCGGCGACCGTCGCCCTCGGCGCCACCCAGTTCGCCCTGCATCTCGCCTTCCACCACCTGGCGGCGGGCGGCGGCCACGCGGGTCACTCGGCCCCGGCGGGCGACCGCGCGGGCGGCCATGGCGCCGGTGGCCCCGCCCTGAGCGGTCACGCGGCAAGCGGCCACGGGGCGGGCGGCCAGGGGATGAGCGGGCATGTCATGGACGGTCACGCGATGAGCGGGCACTCCATGGGCGGCCACGCGACGAGCGGCCACGCCATGGACGGCCCTGCGACGGGCGGCCACTCCCTGAGCGGTCACGGCATGGGCGGCTCCGGGGCCGGGCTCGCGGACGGGCCGGTGTCCGGTTCCGGGGCCGAGGCCCATGCGATGGCCGCGATGACGGGGATGACCCTGGCGCACGCCCTCGCCACGCTCGCGAGCGTGGCCTGCGTGCTCTACGGCGAACGCCTGCTCCGCCGCCTCGCCGCCCTGGTCCTCGCCCGGCTGCTCCGGCTCGTGGTGCCGCCGCTGCCCGCGCCCCCGCCGAGGGTGCACCGGCGCTTCCCCGCGCCGCGCGGCGCCCGCTTCGGCGTCCTGCTCGCCCGTTCCTGCCCCCGGCGGGGTCCGCCCCCGGCCGCCCTGGCCTGAGCCCGCGGCACGTCCCCAACTGCCTTTCCGCGCGCACCCGGTGAAGCCGGTGCGCGCTCCGGCGTGCGCGCGACCGCTCCGGCCGGGGCCGCGGTCCCCGACCGCCGTGCCACACCGCCACCGGCGGTGCACCCAGCCTCCGGCCGCCGACTTGAGCGGCCCGAACGGCTCCGCCGTACCCGCGCGCCCTCGGCCACGGGTCCCACAGGAAACGACGCATGCCCGAAAACCCCAGAACCCACGGCCACCCCGGCCCCCACGGCCGGGACGACCACGCCCCGGCCTCCCCCTCGACCCCCACCACCCGCACCGCGGAGGCCGCCACCGCCACCCCGAATCCCCCGAGCACTCAGAAGTCCCCGAGCACCGCCACGTCCCCGAGCACCGCCACGTCCCCGAGCACCACCGAGTCCCCGAGCACCGCCAAGTCCCCGAGCGCCACCGGGTTCTTGAGCACCGCAAAGACTCCGAGCACCGCGAAGCCCACCGGCGGTCGGAACCGGCCCACCGGCCGGGGAACCGGCAGCACCGGCAGCACCGGCAGCACCGGCCGCTCCTGGACAGGGGCGCGGGCCCTGCTCGTACGGCTGCACTTCTACGCCGGGGTGCTCGTCGCGCCCTTCCTGCTGGTGGCCGCGCTGACCGGGCTCGCCTATACGGCCACCCCGCAGCTGGACCGGCTCGTCTACGGCGACCAGCTCACCGTCGCGCGCGCCGAGGGCCCGACCCGTCCGCTGGCGGAGCAGATCGCCGCCGCCCGGGTCGCCCACCCGGAGGGCACCCTCGACTCGGTCGTCACCCCGCCCGGGCCCGAGGACACCACGCGGGTGGTGCTCAACCTCCCCGAACTCGGCGAGAAGCAGCGCACCGTGTACGTCGACCCGTACACCGCGGAGGTACGCGGCGCGCTCACCACCTGGGCCGGATACACCCCGCTGACCACCTGGCTCGACGACCTGCACCGCAATCTGCACCTCGGCGAGACGGGCCGCCTGTACTCGGAGACCGCCGCGAGCTGGCTGTGGGTCGTCGTCGCGGGCGGCCTCCTCCTGTGGCTCGGCCGCGTCCGGCGCGGCGCCCAGCGGGCGGGGGCGAGCGAGTCGGCACGAGCGGCCACGTCAGCACCCGCGTCCCCGGCGGCACACGTGCCCGACTCCGCACCGGCACCCGGTCCGGCCCGGGAAGCCGAGTCACCCAGGGCGGCCGAGTCGCCCAAGGCGGCCGAGTCGCCCAGGGCGGCCGAGTCGCCCAGGGCGGCCGAGTCATCCCGGACGGTCAAGCCGCCCCGGACAGCCAAGCCGCCCCGCGCCGCGCACCCGCTCCGCAGCGCGCTGCTCTGGGACCGCGGGGCCAGGGGGGTCCGGCGTACCCGGAGCCTGCACGCCGTCACCGGGGTCTGGCTCTCCCTCGGTCTGCTCTTCCTGAGCGCCACCGGACTGACCTGGTCCGCCTACGCGGGCGCCCGCTTCGACACCCTGCAGCAGAACACCTCCGCCGCCGCCCCGGTACTCGACACCACCCTGCCGGGTTCCGGGGCCGGGGGCGGTGCCACGGGCCACGGTGAGCACGCGGGCCACGGGGCGGCGAAGCCGAAGGGTGCCGCGCCGGACCCCGGGCACTTCGAGGCGGTGCTCGCCCGGGCGCGGGCGGCGGGTCTCAGCGGCACCGTGACGGTGACGCCGCCCGCCGAGACGGGCGGGGCCTGGACCGTGGCCCAGCGCGACAACACCTGGCCCGTGCACTACGACCAGGTCGCGGTGGACGCCGAGCGCAGCGAGATCACCGACCGCACCCGCTGGGCCGACTACCCGGTGCTCGCCAAGCTCAGCAAGCTCGGCGTGCAGGGGCACATGGGCGCCCTCTTCGGCCTCGCCAACCAGCTGGTCCTCGCGGCCCTCGCCCTCGCCCTGACCCTGGTGGTCCTCTGGGGCTACCGCATGTGGTGGCAGCGCCGTCCCACCCGCCGGGGCGGGGCGGGAGGGCTCGCGAAGCCGGCGCGGCTCGGCAGGGCCCCGGTGCGCGGGGCCTGGCGCCGGGTTCCGCTGCCGGTGCTGCTCGCCGGGCTCCCGCTGGCGGCCCTGGTCGGCTGGGCGGTGCCCGTACTCGGCGTGACCCTGCTCGGCTTCCTCGTCCTGGACGCGGCGGTGGGCCTGGCCCGGCGCGCCCGCGCGGAGACGGCGGAGCCCGCGCGGGACCTGCCCGAGCCGCCACCTCCCGTGGCGGAGACGGAAGACGAACCCGAGGCGGTGGCGGCGGTCCGCGACTGACTCCGGTTCACCCCGGTACGTACGGACGAAGCGGCGGCGGGAAGCCTCTCCCGCCGCCGCTCTCGTGGTCCTGCCTCAGCCGACGACCGTCCAGGTGTCCTTGCCCGCGAGGAGCGCGGCCAGGTCGCCCTTGCCGCCCTGCTCGACCGCGGCGTCGAGCTGCTCGGCCATCAGGGTGTCGTAGACGGGGCGTTCGACCGAGCGGAGGACGCCGATCGGGGTGTGGTGCAGGGTGTCCGGGTCCGCCAGGCGGGAGAGCGCGAAGGCCGTGGTCGGGCTCTGCTGGTGGGCATCGTGGACCAGGACGGAGGACTCGTTCTCCGGGGTGACGGTGACGATCCGCAGGTCACCGGTGGCCGGGTCGCGGACGACGCCCTTGGAGCCGCCGGGGCCGAAGCGGATCGGCTCGCCGTGGGTGAGGCGGATGACCGCCTCCTCCGCCTGCTGCTTGTCCTTGAGGACCTCGAAGGCGCCGTCGTTGAAGATATTGCAGTTCTGGTAGATCTCCACGAGCGCGGTGCCGGGGTGGGCCGCCGCCTGCCGCAGGACTTCGGTGAGGTGCTTGCGGTCGGAGTCGACCGTACGGGCCACGAAGCTCGCCTCGGCGCCGATCGCCAGCGAGACCGGGTTGAAGGGGGCGTCGAGCGACCCCATCGGCGTCGACTTGGTGATCTTGCCGACCTCGGAGGTGGGCGAGTACTGGCCCTTGGTCAGCCCGTAGATCCGGTTGTTGAAGAGCAGGATCTTGAGGTTGACGTTCCGGCGCAGGGCGTGGATCAGGTGGTTGCCGCCGATCGACAGGGCGTCGCCGTCCCCGGTGACCACCCAGACCGAGAGGTCCCGGCGGCTGGTGGCGAGCCCGCTGGCGATGGCGGGCGCGCGGCCGTGGATCGAGTGCATCCCGTAGGTGTTCATGTAGTACGGGAAGCGGGAGGAGCAGCCGATGCCGGAGACGAAGACGATGTTCTCCTTGGCCAGGCCGAGTTCGGGCATGAAGCCCTGCACGGCGGCCAGGATGGCGTAGTCGCCGCAGCCGGGGCACCAGCGCACTTCCTGGTCGGACTTGAAGTCCTTCATCGACTGCTTGCCCTCGGCCCTGGGCACCAGGGAGAGCAGCTGCGAGGCGGAGGCGAGGGGCACCGAGCCTGCGGGGGCACTCGCGCCGGCTCCGGGTTTTTCGGTGAGGATCTCAGTCATCGAGGGCCTCCTTGAGGACCGTGGCGAGCTGCTCCGCCTTGAAGGGCATTCCGCTGACCTGGGTGTAGGACTGGGTGTCGACGAGATACCGGGCCCGCAGCAGGGTGTTGAGCTGGCCCAGGTTCATCTCCGGCACGACCACCTTCCGGTAGCCGGCCAGGACCTCGCCGAGGTTGGCGGGGAAGGGGTTGAGGTGCCGCAGGTGCGCCTGCGCGACGCTCTCCCCGGCCAGCCGCAGCCTGCGTACCGCCGCGGTGATCGGCCCGTAGGTCGAGCCCCAGCCGATCACCAGGACCTGGGCGTCGCCCGAGGGGTCGTCGACCGCCAGGTCCGGCACGGCGATCCGGTCGGTCTTCGCCTGCCGGGTGCGGACCATGTGGTCGTGGTTGGCGGGGTCGTAGGAGATGTTGCCGGTGCCGTCCTGCTTCTCGATGCCGCCGATGCGGTGTTCGAGGCCGGGGGTGCCCGGGACCGCCCAGGGGCGGGCGAGGGTCAGCGGGTCGCGCTTGTACGGCCAGAAGACCTCGCTGCCGTCGTCCAGGGTGTGGTTCGGGCCCTGGGCGAACTGCACGCGCAGATCGGGGAGTTCGTCCGGCTCCGGGATCCGCCAGGGCTCGCTGCCGTTGGCCAGGTAGCCGTCCGAGAGCAGGAAGACCGGGGTGCGGTAGGTCAGCGCGATCCGGGCCGCCTCCAGGGCCGCGTCGAAGCAGTCGGCCGGGGTCTTCGGCGCCACGATCGGCACCGGCGCCTCGCCGTTGCGCCCGTACATCGCCTGGAGGAGGTCGGCCTGCTCGGTCTTGGTCGGCAGTCCGGTCGAGGGGCCGCCGCGCTGGATGTCCACGATCAGCAGCGGCAGTTCGAGCGAGACCGCGAGCCCGATGGTCTCGGACTTGAGCGCCACACCGGGACCGGAGGTCGTGGTCACCGCGAGCGAACCGCCGAAGGCGGCCCCGAGGGCGGCGCCGATACCGGCGATCTCGTCCTCGGCCTGGAAGGTGCGGACGCCGAAGTTCTTGTGCTTGCTCAGCTCGTGCAGGATGTCCGAGGCCGGGGTGATCGGGTACGAGCCCAGGTACAGCGGCAGATCGGCCTGCTGCCCGGCGGCGACCAGCCCGTAGGAGAGGGCGAGGTTGCCGGAGATGTTGCGGTAGGTGCCCGCGGGGAAGGCGGAGGTCGCGGGCTCCACCTCGTAGGAGGTGGCGAAGTCCTCGGTGGTCTCGCCGAAGTTCCAGCCCGCGCGGTAGGCGGCCAGGTTGGCCTCGGCGATCTCGGGCTTCTTCGCGAACTTCTTCCGCAGGAAGGCCTCGGTGCCCTCGGTCGGCCGGTGGTACATCCACGAGAGCAGCCCGAGCGCGAACATGTTCTTCGAGCGCTCGGCCTCCTTGCGGGAGAGGTCGAAGCCCTTCAGCGCCTCCACCGTCAGCGTGGTCAGCGGCACCGGGTGCAGCTGGAAGGCGTCCAGTGAGCCGTCCTCCAGCGGGGAGCTCTGGTAGCCGACCTTCGCCATCGCCCGCTTGGTGAACTCGTCGGTGTTCACGATGATCTCCGCGCCCCGCGGCACGTCCCCGATGTTCGCCTTGAGGGCGGCCGGGTTCATGGCGACGAGGACGTTCGGCGCGTCCCCGGGGGTGAGGATGTCGTGGTCGGCGAAGTGCAACTGGAAGGAGGAGACGCCCGGCAGGGTCCCGGCAGGCGCCCGGATCTCGGCGGGGAAGTTCGGCAGCGTCGACAGGTCGTTGCCGAACGATGCGGTCTCCGAGGTGAAACGGTCTCCGGTGAGCTGCATACCGTCACCGGAGTCGCCCGCGAACCGGATGATCACCCGGTCCAGACGGCGTACCTCCTTGCCGCCCGGGAGCGCGGCATCCTGCTCCCCGGCGTCGGTCCCGTCTGCGTGCTCGGCTGCGCTGCTGACCTGGTTGGCCACTGAACTGGACCTCCCTCGAAACGGGTGGGTGGAGGCGCCGGCTCCCCGGCTGCTTCCGGGGCAACCTTACGTCGGTGAGGGTTACCTTCTCTTGACCTTGGGGATCCTGCTTGCCCACCTCGAAGGAACGTTCAGGGTGCTTTGTCCGCCTTTTCCCGCCCAATTCACCCCCGTTGTGCATCGGGCCGACCGCTCCTCAATTGGTTCTAGGTCCTCGGATGTACGCCTTGCTACGCCTTCTGGCAGACCGCCCGGCCCTGCCCCGCGACCGCGTGACAGGACCGGACGCCGGGTGACAGGACCGGGTCAGCAGCCGCCGCCCGAGGTAGCAGGACCGGATCAGGAGGCGGATCACGAGGACGCGCGCGCGGAGTGCGGGCCCTCTCCGAAAGAGGTTCCGGAGCTGTTCAGGAGTTGAGGTACGTCAGCACGGCGAGGACCCGGCGGTGGTCGCCGTCGCTCGGCGAGAGGCCCAGCTTCAGGAAGATGTTGCTCACGTGCTTCTCCACCGCACCATCGCTGACCACCAGCTGCCGGGCGATCGCCGAGTTGGTCCTGCCCTCGGCCATCAGGCCCAGCACCTCGCGCTCCCGCGGGGTCAGGGCGGCGAGCACGTCCTGCTTCCGGCTGCGGCCCAGGAGCTGGGCCACCACCTCCGGGTCCAGGGCCGTGCCGCCCTCGGCCACCCGCACCACCGCGTCCACGAACTCGCGGACCTCCGCCACCCGGTCCTTGAGCAGGTAGCCGACCCCCCTGCTGGAACCGGCCAGCAGCTCCGTCGCGTACCGCTCTTCCACGTACTGGGAGAGCACCAGCACTCCGAGTCCCGGATGCCTGCTCCGCAGTTGCACGGCGGCCCGTACGCCCTCGTCGGTGTGGGTCGGCGGCATCCGCACGTCCGCGACCACCACATCCGGCAGCTCGTCCGCCGCCGCCAGTTCGGCGATGGTCTTCACCAGCGCCTGGGCATCCCCGACCCCGGCGACCACCTCGTGCCCCCGGTCGGTCAGGAGCCGGGTCAGGCCCTCTCTCAGCAGCACCGAATCCTCGGCGATGACCACCCGCACCCTGTCCTCCAGCTCTGAGTCCCCGGACGCATGCCCTCCGCCGCGCCCCCATCAGCATTCCAGCATCCGGGATCGCGGTGCTCCCGGACCGGGGGATCGCGGTACGGGAGGCGGGGCGAGGGAGGGTCAGCGGCGCCAGGGGAGTTCGGCGGTCACTCGGGTCGGGCCGCCCCGCGGGGAGTCGACCACGAGGACGCCGTCCACCGCGTCCAGCCGCTCCGCGAGGCCCGCGAGCCCGGAACCGGAGGTGAGATCGGCGCCGCCCGTCCCGTCGTCGGCGACCTGGAGCATCAGCCGGTCGTCCACCTGCCAGACGTCCACCGAGGCCCGGTTCGCCCCCGCGTGCTTGCTGATGTTCTGCAGCAGCTCGGAGACGGTGAAGTAGGCGATGCCCTCGATGGCCGCCGCCGGGCGGTACGGCAGGTCGACGTCCACCTGCACCGGGACCGTGCAGCGGGAGGCGACGGAGGAGAGGGCGGCGTCCAGGCCCCGGTCGGTGAGGACCGCCGGGTGGATGCCGCGCGCCAGGTCCCGCAGCTCCTGGAGCGCGGTCTTCACCTCGCCGTGCGCCTCGTCCACCATCCGCGCCGCGGCCTCGGGGTCCTCGGTCAGCTTCTCCTTGGCCAGGCCCAGCTCCATGGCCAGGCTCACCAGGCGGGCCTGGGCCCCGTCGTGCAGATCGCGCTCGATGCGGCGCAGATCGGCGGCGGCGGTGTCCACCACCACCCCGCGGTCCGACTCCAGCTCCACCACCCGGTTCTCCACCTGGGAGGGGGCGAGCAGCCCCTGCACCAGGAGCCGGTCGACCGAGGTCAGGGCCCGGATCACCCAGGGGGTGAGCAGGGTCAGCGCCAGGCCTATCAGCGCGGTGACGGTCAGCTCGAAGGGGTTGTCCAGATAGACCTGGTGGGTCTCGTCGCCGTAGAGCTGGATGCCGTCCACGCCCGCGTAGACCGGGAGCGACCACTGCCACAGGGGGTAGGTCAGCGCGGCCCAGCCGTACGCCCACAGGGAGATCGAGACGGAGAAGGCGAACACCGCCCAGGGGAAGTGGATCAGCGAGTAGAGCAGGTGCCGCCAGGAGGTGCCGCTCCTGAGCACCGCGCCCATCCAGCCCATGGGGGTGGCCCGCCGGGGCTTGACCGGGGCCGGGTCGCCGATCTCCAGGCCCAGCATCGAGCGGGCGCGGGCCCGCTCCATCGCCCCGAAGCCGCGCAGGACCCAGAGGCCGAGGGCGAGCACCGGGATGCCGAGGAAGGTGATGAGCAGTCCCACGCCCGCCGAGAACATGGTGATCCCGAAGCTGAACATCACCACGGAGACCGGCAGGCTGAGCAGCTGGTAGCCCAGCTCCCGCAGGGTCCGCCCCTCGAAGGGGGCCCGCAGGACCGCGGGGACCCGGTGGTGGCGACGCGGCCGGTCCGCCGCGGGGAACCCGGGCCCGGAGCCGAAGCCCTGTCCGTAGTCGGTGGCCATCGCGTGCTTCCGTTTCTCTCCTGGCAGCCGCCCGCCGACTGTCCACCTCAACGGTCCTCCTCGGGCCCCGCCCGGACCATGCGGTCCATCGGTCTCTTGAACCGGGGGTTTTCCCTACCCCGGGCGCCGACCCGGGCGTCCTGCCCGGGACGGGCGAGGCCATGGCGCGGGCGCGCGAGGCCGCGGGGCGGGCGCATGGGGCCGCGGGTGCGCGAGGCCGCGGGCGGCGGGGTGCCGCCTCGGCCGGGTGCCGGGTGCGGGAGGCGGGGTGCGAGTGGGCGGGGTCCCGGCCGGGCGGGGGTGCGCGCCGGTTCAGCCCGGCTGGGGCTCCGGCCTGCGGCCGGTGTGGCGGGAGTCCGGTCCCTCCACCCGGTCCCGCCAGGGAAGTTCGGCGGTGACGGTGGTGGGGCCGCCCGGCGGGGAGTCGATGACGAAGAGTCCGTCCACCGCGCCGAGCCGCTCCGCGAGCCCGGCCATCCCGGTGCCCGCGTCCAGGCTGGCGCCGCCCCTGCCGTTGTCCGTGACCTGTATGAGCAGGCGGTTCTTGGCCCGCCACACATCCACCGTCGCCGCGCTCGCCCCGCTGTGCTTGCTGATGTTCTGCAGCAGCTCGGAGACGGTGAAGTAGGCGATGCCCTCGATCGCCGCCGCCGGTCTGGCCGGGAGCGAGGCCGTCACCTGCACCGGGACCGTGCAGCGGGAGGCGACGGAGGAGAGGGCGGCGTCCAGGCCCCGGTCGGTGAGGACCGCCGGGTGGATGCCCCGGGCGAGGTCGCGCAGCTCCTGCAGGGCGAGCTTCACCTCGCCGTGCGCCTCGTCGACCATCCGGGCCGCCGAGTCCGGGTCCTCCAAAAGCTTCTCCTTGGCCAGGCCGAGGCCCATCGCCAGATTCACCAGGCGGGCCTGGGCCCCGTCGTGCAGATCGCGCTCGATGCGGCGCAGGTCGGCGGCGGCGGTGTCCACCACCACGCCCCGGTCGGACTCCAGCTCGGCTATCCGCCGCTCCAACTCGTCCGAGGGGGAGAGGAGTCCGCGGACGAGGAGGCGGTCGACGTTGGTCATGGCGCGGGCGAGGAAGGGCAGCACCGGCCACAGCACGAAGAGGGAGACCAGGGTGAGGCTGAAGGTCAGCACGCCCCAGGGGAATCTGATCAGCTCGTACAGCGCGGTCCGCCAGGCCACCGTGTCCTTCAGCTGGGCCCACAGCCGGGCGAGGAAGTCCTGCCCCCGGCGCGGCAGCGGGCTCGGCTCCTCGATGTGCAGCCCGAGGAATCTGCGCGCCCGCGCCCGCTCCGCCTTGCCGAGCTGCCGGGCGCCGAGCAGCCCGAGGGCGAGCAGCGGCAGCCCGATCAGGGTCACGGTGAGGAAGGTGCCGGTGGACAGCACCGTCACCACGTACACGAAGCCGACCAGCGACGCGGGGAAGTTCAGCAGGAGATGCGCGATCTCCTTCCAGGTGGAGGCGTCGAAGGCGAAGCGCGGGGGCGGCGGGCGGTCGGTGCCGGCTGCCCCGCCGCCGGGTGCCGTGGTGAGCGTGCGTGCGGTCATATCGGATAGGTTGCCCGTCCGCCGGGCCGGGCGCCATGAGGTGCACCGCCAGCTTCACCTGTGGTTAACCCCACCCCCGCCGGGCCCCGGGCGCCGCCCTCCGACCGAGGCGGGGACCCCGCTCCCCCTTACCGTGCCCCTGTTGCCCCGAAATCCCCGGTGCCGCCCCCAGGGACCGACCAGGGGCTGGACCACGACGTGAGACGGGCTGCTTAGCCTCTCTTTAGCAGGGCCTAGACTCCCGTGCGTAGAGATCGTCGGACAGGCGCGATCCACCGGGTCAAGGGGATCGTCGGACAGACACGATCGAGTCGGTCGTCGGATCGGTCGTCGGACAGGCGCCCCCGCGGCGCGACGAGGTCAGGGAGCGAGGAGCGGACGTGCAGGGACCGACCGTTCTCGCGGCGGGCTACTTCCAGTCGTACTCCGCCGTCGGGCTGCTCGCCGTGGTCGGCGTGCTCTTCGTGGCCGTCGCCTTCGGCGCGAACCGGCTGCTGCGGCCCGTCGTACCCAGCCCCGAGAAGCTGCTCACCTACGAATGCGGCGTCGACCCGGTCGGCGAGGGCTGGGCCCACACCCAGGTCCGCTACTACGTGTACGCCTTCCTCTATGTGATCTTCGCCGTCGACTCGATCTTCCTGTTCCCCTGGGCCACGGTCTTCGCCGCACCCGAGTACGGCGCGGCCACCCTGGTCGAGATGTTCGTCTTCCTCGGCTTCCTGGCCATAGGACTGCTGTACGCCTGGAAGAAGGGCGTCCTCTCATGGATGTGACACCGGCCGAAGCCGCCGCGGCCCCGGGCGCGAGCGCCCAGGACCTCCCCGACCCCACCCGGCTGCCCGCCACCGGCGGCCGGCTCGGCGCGCTGGCCCGCCTCGCGCCCGAGCCGATGAAGGTGGTCCTCAACTGGGGCCGCCGCTACAGCCTGTGGGTCTTCAACTTCGGGCTCGCCTGCTGCGCGATCGAGTTCATCGCCGCCTCGATGGCCCGCCACGACTTCATCCGGCTCGGGGTGATCCCCTTCGCGCCCGGCCCGCGCCAGGCCGACCTGATGCTCGTCTCCGGGACGGTCACCGACAAGATGGCCCCCGCCGTGAAGCGCCTGCACGAGCAGATGCCCGAGCCCAAGTACGTCATCTCCTTCGGCGCCTGCTCCAACTGCGGCGGCCCCTACTGGGATTCGTACTCGGTGACCAAGGGCGTCGACCAGATCATCCCGGTCGATGTGTACGTCCCCGGCTGCCCGCCCCGCCCCGAGGCGCTGCTCCAGGGCATCCTCAAGCTCCAGGAGAAGATCGCCGAGGAGTCGCTGCGGGACCGCTACCGAGCACCCGGCGGCCCCCGGCCCTCCGCGGCCCAGCTGCAGAGCGACCTGGTCCGGCCGCCCGCCCCCGGGGAGGGAAGCCGGTGACCGGCTGGCTGACCGCACCCGCCGAGGAACTCTTCGGCGAGGGCGCCACCGCGGAGGAGAGCTACCAGGTCCTCACCGTCGAGGTCCCCCTCGGCTCCTGGATCCCGGCGCTCGAAACCGCCCGCACCACCCTCGGCTGCACCTATTTCGACTGGCTCAGCGCCGTCGACGAACCCGGCACCGGCTTCCGCCTCGCCGCGCATGTGGTGGCCGTCGGCACCCCCGTGCGCCGGCTGCTGCTGCGGACCCTGGTTCCGCACGAGGAGCCCGTGGCGCCCACCGCCGTCGGCGTCTACGCGGGCGCCACCTGGCACGAGCGCGAGACCCACGAGATGTTCGGCGTCGTCTTCGAGGGCCACCCCGGCCTGGACAAGCTGCTGCTCCCCGAGAACTTCGAGGGCCACCCGCTGCGCAAGGACTTCGTCCTCGCCGCCCGGGTCGCCAAGGCCTGGCCCGGCGCGAAGGAGCCGGGCGAGTCCGACCACGGCGGCCCCAAGCGCCGCCAGATGCTGCCGCCGGGCGTCCCCGACCCGAACGACTGGGGCCCCCTCAAGGGCCAGCTGCCGCCCGCCCCGGCCCGCCCGGCACGGGGCGCGGGGCGCGCCGCCGGTGCGGCGGGGCGCGGTGCGGGCGCCCGGGGTGCCGGTGCCGCCGCACGCGGTGCCGCCGCTGCTGGGGAGGCCGGGGGTACGGCGGGGGAGCGGCCCGTACGGAGGTCGCGTACGGCTGCGGGGGGATCGGCGAGTCAGACCGCGGGGGACGGCACGCAGGGGGCCGGTGCCGAAGGGGCCGCGGCTGTGGGTCCGGGTTCCGGTACGTCGGCGGGTGCGGGTCCGGCTTCGGGTTCCGGCACGTCGGCGGGTGCGGGTGCGGGTGCGGAGGTACCCGAGGCTTCGCCCGGGGCGGCTGCCTCGTCGTCCGACTCCGACTCCGGCTCCACCGCTTCGGACGCGCCCTGGCATCATGCCCGTCCGGCCTTCGAGGACTCGGCGTCCGGTACCGACAGCAAGACCGGTAGCGACACCGGGCCCGAGAGCAACGGCAACAGCGACAGCGACAGCGAGAGCGGCGGCCGAGGCGAGAGCGGCAGCGGCAGCAAGAGCGGCAGCGAGACCGGCACCGCTTCCGGCGCAGCCGCAGCCGCGGAAGCGGACGCAGCCACAGACGCGGCCGCGGCCGCCACCGAAACCGAAGCCACCACCGAAGCCACCACCGACCCCGACACCGAACGCCCCGGAGGTACGCAGTGAACGACGTGCTCGACGTCGCCCTGCGACTCCTGATCGTCTTCGCCGCCTTCCTCGTACTGCCGCTGGTGGTCGGGCAGAGCGAGCACAAGGTGATGGCGCACATGCAGGGGCGCCTCGGTCCCATGTACGCGGGCGGTTTCCACGGCTGGGCCCAACTGGTCGCCGACGGCGTGAAGTTCGCGCAGAAGGAGGATGTCGTCCCGGCGGGAGCCGACCGGCGGATCTTCCAACTCGCGCCCGCCGTCGCGCTGCTGCCGTATCTGCTCGTCCTCTTCGCCATCCCGGTGGGGGACGGCGACGGCGCGGTCGGCCAGGTCGTGGACGCGGGCATCTTCTTCGTGCTGGCCGTGATGGGCGTCGGCGTGCTCGGCTCGCTCATGGCCGGGTGGGCGTCCGCCAACAAGTTCTCCCTGCTCGGCGGCTTGCGCACCGCCGCGCAGCTCCTCTCGTACGAACTGCCCATGCTGCTCGCCGCGGCCTCGGTCGCGATGGCCGCGGGCACCGTCTCGCTGCCGGGCATCCTCGACGCCTTCGAGTGGTGGTGGCTGCCCTGGCAGATCGTCGGGGCGATCGTCTTCTTCGTCGCCGGGCTCGCCGAACTCCAGCGCCCGCCCTTCGACATGCCGGTGGCCGACTCGGAGATCATCTTCGGCGCGTACACCGAGTACACCGGCCTGCGGTTCGCGCTCTTCATGCTCGCCGAGTACGCCGGGATCGTCGTCCTGTGCGGGCTGACCACCGTGCTCTTCCTGGGCGGCTGGCACGGGCCCTGGGGTGCCGAGGGTCTCGGCTGGGTGTGGACCCTGCTGAAGTCCGCGGTGCTCGCCTTCCTCGTCATCTGGCTGCGCGTCACCTACCCCCGGCTGCGCGAGGACCAGCTCCAGAAGCTGTCCTGGACGCTGCTCGTCCCGCTGGCCCTCGCCCAGATCGCCCTCACCGGCATCGTCAAGGTGGTGATCGAGTAACCATGGCCGAGTCCTCCGCGCACTCGCCGCAGGCGCACACCCCGCACCCGCACGCCCCGCACTCCCCGGCGGCCGAGGAGCCGCGCCGCTCGCGCATCCCCGGCTCCGGCCTGGCCAAGGGCCTCGCGGTCACCCTGCGCACGATGACGAAGAAGACGGTCACCGCGCAGTACCCCGAGGTGCTGCCCGCGCTGCCGCCCCGTACCCGCGGTGTCATCGGGCTCTTCGAGGAGAACTGCACGGTCTGCATGCTCTGCGCCCGTGAGTGCCCCGACTGGTGCATCTACATCGACTCCCACAAGGAGACGGTCCCGGCCGCCGCCCCCGGCGGACGCGAGCGCAGCCGCAACGTCCTCGACCGCTTCGCCATCGACTTCTCGCTCTGCATGTACTGCGGGATCTGCATCGAGGTCTGCCCCTTCGACGCGCTGTTCTGGTCGCCCGAGTTCGAGTACGCGGAGACCGACATCCGCGAACTCACCCATGAGCGCGACAAACTCCGCGACTGGATGTGGACCGTCCCCGAGCCCCCCGCCCTCGACCCCGCGGCCGAGGAGCCCAAGGAGCTCGCCGCCGCCCGCAAGACCGCGGACAAGCTCGCCGCCGAAGCCGCCAAGGCGGCGGAGGAGGCCGCGGCAGCCGAGCAGCAGCGGAAGACCGAGGGGCCCGAGGGTCCGGACGCATCGGCCGAGGGCCCCCAGGGTCCGGATGCATCGACCGAGGCCCCCCAGGGTCCGGACACACCGACCGAGGGCCCCCAAGGTCCGGACACATCGACCGAGGGAGGAGCCCGGTGAGCCTCGCCGCCCAGACCCACGGCTTCCTCTCGCCGACCGGCGTCGAGATCACCTTCCTGCTCGTCGGCCTCGTCACCCTGGGGGCGGCGCTGGTCACCGTCACCACGCGCCGCCTGGTGCACGCCGCGCTCTGGCTCGTCGTCGCCCTCGGCGGGCTCGCGGTCGAATACCTCCTGCTCACGGCCGAGTTCATCGCCTGGGTGCAGGTCCTGATCTACGTGGGTTCCGTCGTCGTCCTGCTGCTCTTCGGACTGATGCTGACCAGGGCGCCCATCGGCCCGTCCCCGGACGCCGACTCCGAGAACCGCTGGGTCGGCCTCGCGGTGGCCCTCGCCGCGGCGGCCGCCCTGGTCTGGGTCGTCGTCGACGCCTTCCGTACGACGTACATCGATCTCGACGGCGCCGCCCAGGGCACCACCGAGGTGACCGGGCAGAGCCTGTTCCGCGGCTGGGTGCTGCCCTTCGAGGCGCTCTCGGTACTGCTGCTCGCCGCGCTCGTCGGCGCCATCGTCATCTCCCGCAAGAACGCCGAGGAGGAAGCGGGCGCCGGTGGCACGGCCCCCGTCACCCCACCGCGCCGGACCGGCCCGCGCAGCACCGGCAACGGTCGCCGCGGCACCACCGCCGCCGCCTCGGCCGCCGCCCGCTCCCGGGCAACGGCGACGTCGGCCACGGCACCGGAGGACGAGCCCGGGCCCGCCGCCGAGGCATCCCACTCCCAGGCCATCGGCGAAGAAGCACCTGGCAAGGACGAAGAAGCACCGGGCAAGGGCGAGGAAGCAGCCGGCAAGGGCGAAGAAAAGGACGAAGAAGGAGAGCAGCGCTGATGCATCTCGCCTACCCCGCGGTGCTCTCCGCGCTGCTGTTCTGCACCGGGCTGTACGGAGTCCTGGCGCGCCGCAACGCCATCCTGGTCCTGATGTCGGTCGAGCTGATGCTCAACGCCGTCAACCTGAACCTCGTCGCCTTCGACGTCTGGCTCGCCAAGGCGGCCGAGGACACCCTGCACTCCGGCCAGGCGCTGACCCTGTTCACCATCGCCATCGCCGCCGCCGAGATCGGCATCGGCCTCGCCATCGTGCTCGCCGTGTACCGCGCCCGCGGCACCTCGGATGTCGACCGGCTGCGCGAGACCGCCGAACGCGGCCACCCGGACGGGACCGGAGGCTCCGGCGCGGACGCCGCGGGCCGCAACGCCGCAGACAGGACTGAGGCCGCCGCGTGACCACCACGACCCTCGCCGTACTCGTCCCGCTGCTGCCCGCCCTCGGCGCCCTCGCCGGGCTGCTGCTCGGCCGCAAGGCCCCCGGCTTCGTCCGACCGCTGGCGATCCTGCCGACCCTGACGGCGGGCGTGCTCGCGGTGCTCGTCGCCGTCCGGCAGGGCGGCGGCGCCCCGGTGGACGCCGTCCGCGAACTGACGCCGACCGGCTCCGTGCCCATCGAACTCGCCCTGCACATCGACGGTTTCGCCGCCCTGGTGGCGATCCTCGTCGGCCTGGTCGCCACCTGCGTGCAGCTCTACTCGACCGGCTATCTGCGCGACGACCCGCGCTACCCCTCGTACGCCGCGATCGTCTCCCTCTTCACCTCCGCCATGCTGCTCGTCGTCTACTCCGGCGACCTGATGGTGCTCCTGGTCGGCTGGGAGATCATGGGCATCTGCTCGTACTTCCTGGTCGGGCACTACTGGGAGACCCCCGAGGCGCGCGCCGCCTCCCTGAAGGCCTTCCTGGTCACCAAGCTCGGCGATGTCCCCTTCCTGATCGGCCTGCTCGCCCTGGCGACCGAGACCGGCTCCTTCCGCATCACGCGCATCCTCGGCGCGGTCGCGGACGGCGGCCTCGACCACCCGACGCTGATCGCCCTGCTGCTGCTCGCGGGAGTCGCGGGCAAGTCCGCGCAGTTCCCGCTGCACACCTGGCTGCCCGACGCGATGGCCGGCCCGACCCCGGTCTCCGCGCTGATCCACGCCGCGACCATGGTGGCCGCCGGTGTCTACTTCATCGCCCGGCTCCTCCCCGTCTTCACGGCCTCCCGGGCCGCGCTGATCGTCCTCGCGCTGATGGCCGCCGTCACCATGGCCGGTTCGGCGCTCGCCGCGCTGGCCCAGGACGACATCAAGCGGGTGCTCGCCTACTCGACCATCGGCCAGCTCGGCTATATGACCGGCGCCCTCGCGGTCGGCGAACGCGGTGCCGCCGTCTTCCACCTCCTCGCCCACGGCGCCTTCAAGGCGCTCCTCTTCCTCGCCGCGGGCGTGATCATCCACGCCGCGGGCACCAACTCGCTGGCCGCCATGTCCCGGATGCCGGGCCTCAAGTCCCGTGTCCCGGACGCCTACTGGACGATGACGGTGGCGCTGCTCGCGCTCGCCGCCCTCCCGCCCTTCAGCGGCTTCTTCTCCAAGGAGGCCGTGCTCGGCGCCGCCGAGCACGCCGCCACCGGACACGAGGGCCCCGTCCCCGGCGCCGCGGGCTGGATCGTGCTCGTGGCGGGCCTGTTCACCGCGCTGCTCACCGCCGCCTACGCCACCCGGCTGTGGCTGCTCACCTTCCACTCCCCGCTCGGCCGGGCGGCCGCCGAGGAGCCCGGCCCGCTCGCCGAGGCCGCCGCCGGACAGGAGGCCGCCGCCGAGGAGGCCCACGCCCACGGCCACGGCAAGCAGCCTGCGGTGATGAACCTCGTGCTGTGGATCCTCGCCGTCCCCTCCCTCGCCTTCGGCCTCGCCGTCGGCACGATCCCCGACTGGTTCGACGGCCACTCGCTCAACCCGACGCTCACCACCTCCGTACTCGGCACCGGACTCGCCCTCGTCGGCGGGCTCGTCACCTACGGGACCTGGCGGCACACCACCGCGATGGCGCTGCGCGTCCCGCTCGGCGCCGTCGCCGTCAACCGGCAGGAGGGCGCCGCCGCCGTCGAGGCGGAGGCCATCACCGCGCACGAACCCGCCTACGGGGACATCGCCGCCGCCCCCGACCCCGCCGACCCCGGCCGGCTCCTGCTCGGCCCGCTGCACCGGCACGCGGTCTCCGGATTCCACCTGGACGCCCTGTACAGCGCGCTCTTCGTACGCCCCGTACAACTCGCCGCGAAGGTCGTGCGCTTCCTGGACCGCGAGGTCGTCGAGAGCTACGTACGCGCCGCGGCCGTACTGCCGCGCTGGTGCGGCGCGGCGGTGCGGCGCGCGCAGACCGGGAACGTCCAGACCTACCTCAGCGCGCTCTTCGCCGGTTCCGCGGTCCTGGCGCTCGCCGTCGTCGTCCTTGCCCACCTGAACGCGGGGTCCTGAGCCGTGATCGATATCAGCTCGTCCGTGATGCAGTTCCTTCTCGCGCTGATCGTGGCCGGACCGCTCCTCGGCGCCGCGGCGGCCCTGCTGCCCGCCCCGCCCGGACTGAAGGGGAAGTCCCCCCAGCAGGCGGTGCTCCGGCACGGCGTGCTCGTCACCGGCGTGATCCTGCTCGCCGCGATCGTCCTCGCGCTCGGCTTCGACCACGACCACCCGTCGAGGATCCAGGCCAGCACCGATCTCAGCTGGATCCCGGCCCTCGACGTACGCCTCCACCTCGGTGTCGACGGCATCTCGCTCCCCCTCATCGTCCTGACCGCGCTGCTCACCTTCCTGTGCGCGCTCTACAGCTACTTCAAGCGGCCCGAAGGCCCCGCCCCCCAGGCCTTCGTGGCCCTGATCCTGGTCCTCGAATCGGGCACCCTGGCCACCTTCGCCGTGCTCGACCTGCTGCTGTTCTTCCTGGCCTTCGAGATGGTCCTCATCCCGATGTACTTCCTCATCGCCCGCTGGGGCGGCAAGGACAGGGGCCCCGCCGCCTGGAAGTTCATCCTCTACACGCTGCTCGGCTCCGTGTTCATGCTCCTCGGACTGCTCCTCGTCGGACTCGATTCCGGCACCTTCGACATGGTGGCACTCGCCTCTGACAACGGCCGCTCCCTGAGCACCTCCGTGCAGGTCACCGCCGCTCTGTCGATCGGCATCGGCCTCGCCGTGAAGACCCCGATGTGGCCGCTGCACACCTGGCTGCCGGACGCCCACACCGCCGCCCCCACGGTCGGCTCGGTGCTCCTCGCGGGCGTCCTCCTGAAGATGGGCACGTACGGCTTCGTCCGCGTCCTGCTGCCGATCGTCCCGGACGGCGCCCGCACCTTCGCGCCCTACCTCGCCGCCTTCGCCGTGGTCGGCATCATCTACGGCTCGCTGGCCTGCCTCGCCCTGGTCAGGGAGGGCGCGGGCGGCGACCTGAAGCGGCTCATCGCCTACTCCTCCGTCGGCCACATGGGCTTCGTCCTCCTCGGTATCGCCTCCATGACGCCGACCGGGGTCAACGGCGCCCTCTTCGCCAACATCGCCCACGGCCTCATCACCGGCCTCCTCTTCTTCCTGGTCGGCGCCCTGAAGGACCGCACCGGCAGCACCGACCTCGACGCCCTCGCCAAGGAGACCGGCGCCGCGCTCTACGGACGCGCCCCCCGCTTCGGCGGACTCCTCGCCTTCGGCGCGGTCGCCTCGCTCGGCCTGCCCGGACTCGCCGGGTTCTGGGGCGAGATGCTGGCCATGTTCGGCGCCTTCGACCCCGCCGCAGGCCTGCACCGCGGCGCCTTCCTCACCTTCACCGCCCTCGCCGCCTTCGGCACCCTGCTCACCGCCGCGTATCTGCTGCTCGTGGTCCGCCGCGTCTGCATGGGCGCGGTGCCCGAGAAGGCCCCGGAGTTCGCGGACGTCCAGGGCTACGAGTTCGCCGCCTGGACCCCGCTCGTCCTCCTCACCGTCCTCGCCGGACTGTGGCCCGCCGTGCTGCTCGGCCTCACCGACCCGGCGGTCCACAAGCTGCTCGCCGGAGGCGCGTCATGACCGCCCAACTCGCCGCGTCCGCCGAGTACCTGCCCCAGGCCCAGTCGGCGGTCCAGTCGATCGACTGGCTCGCCGTCGCGCCGCCCACCGTCACCGCCCTGGTGGCGCTCGGCGTGCTCCTCGCCGACCTGTTCCTGCCGCCCGCCCGCAAGGCGCTGCTCGGCTGGCTCTCGGTCGCCGGTCTCGCCCTCGCCCTGCTGTCCCTGCTGCCGCTCCTGGACGGGGACCGCGAGGCCTTCTGCCTCCAGGGCAAGGCGGAGGTGTGCAGCTACACCGCCGACCGCTTCACCCTGGTGGTGCAGCTCCTGGTCCTCGGCGGCGCGCTGTTCACCGCGCTGCTCTCCATGACCGCGATCCGCGACTCGAAGACCCCGGCCGGCCCTGCCACCGCCGGAGAACTGGCCGCCACCGGAGAAGGAGCCGTCACCGGAGACGCGGCCACCGCGGGAGAAAGGGCCGCGCGCGGGGACGGGGCGGCCGCCGCCCAGCCGCTGCCCGCGGGCGAGTTCTGGTTCCTGCTCCTGTGCTCCGCCGCCGGGGCCGCCCTGCTGCCCGCCTCCCGCGACCTCGCCACCCTGGTGGTCGCCCTGGAGGTCGCCTCGCTGCCCGCCTTCGCCCTCGTCGGCCTGCGGCGCGGCGAGGCCCGCAGCGCCGAGGCCGCCCTCAAGTTCTTCCTCTCCTCGGTCACCGCGACCGCGGTCACCCTGCTCGGCGTCAGCTTCGTCTACGCCGCCACCGGCAGCCTCTTCCTCACCGAGATCGCCGAGGAGGTCACCCACGTCGACGGGCAGCTCCAGACCCTCGTCGAGACCGGCGTCGTCCTCACCCTGGTCGGCTTCGCCTTCAAGACGGCCGCCGCGCCCTTCCACTTCTGGGTGCCGGACACCTACGTCGGCGCGCCCCTGCCGGTCGCCGCCTACCTCTCGGTGGTCGGCAAGGCGGTCGGCTTCTCCGGGCTGATCCTGGTCACCGTCCTCGCCTTCCCCTCGTACGGGAAGGACATCTGGGGCCCCGCGCTCGCCGTGCTCGCCGCCCTGACCATGACCGTCGGCAATGTCGCGGCCCTGCGCCAGGGCGCCGACCGCGCCTTCAGCGCCGTCCGGCTGCTCGCCTGGTCCTCGATCGGCCAGGCCGGCTACCTGCTCGTCCCGCTCGCCGCCGCCGCGTACACCGACGACGGCCCCCGCACCATCGGCTCCACCCTCGCCTACGCCCTAATGTACGCGGTGGTGAACCTCGGCGCCTTCGCCGTCGCGGCCCTCCTCGCCCGTACGAAGCCGCTGGCCCGGATCGCCGACTTCCGGGCGCTGTACGCCGCGCGCCCGGTCACCGCCCTGGTGTTCGCCTTCTTCCTGCTGTGCCTCGCCGGGCTGCCGCCGGGCATCATCGGCCTGTTCGCCAAGGTCACCGTCTTCGCCACGGCCGTCGACGCGGGCCTCGGCTGGCTCGCGGTGGTGATGGCCGCGAACGTCGTCATCGCCCTTGTGTACTACCTCCGGTGGACTGCGCTGCTGTTCCGGTCGGCGGAGGGGGCGGAGGGCACCGAGGGTGCGGAGGGTGTGGCAGGCGCGGGTACGGGGGCTGCCGGGGCGGGGGCCGCTGCTGCGGGGAGTGGCGAGGGTGCCGGTGCCGGTGCCGGTGCCGGTGCCGGTGTCGCGGTCGGAGGATCGGCGGGCGGGGTGGCGGTGCTTCCGGTGCCTGTGCCGCTGAAGGTGGCGGTGAGCCTGACGGCCGTGGTGGGTGTGGTGCTTTCGGGGGCGCCGCAGATGGTGCTGCGGTTCGCGGATATGGGGTTGTTCGGGGGCTGAGGGCTGAGGGCTGAGCGGCTGGGGGCAGAGAGCTGGGGAGGGGCTGAGGGCCGCGGGGCCGGGGGAGCGGTGGCTGGCGGTGCTGGTCGGCCGGCTGACAAGTAGCGGGTAGCAGATGACGGATGACAGATATCGATATCTGTCATCCGTCATCTGTTGTCTGTCAGTCCATTTCCGTCAGCGCATCTCCGTCAGCCCATCCCAGGTCAGCGCATCCGGGCCAGTCCCTCCCTCTCGATCACCGGCCACTAGCCACCGGCCACCAGTCACCAGCAATCAGTCACTGGCCATCGGCCACCGTCCGTCAGCCATCCGGCATCGGCCATCGGCCATCGACCCCGGCCACACTCGCCCGCCCGCGCCCCACACCCTCCCCGCCCCCACCCGTCTCACCCACCCAGCCCACCGCCCCACGTGCGCAGACCGCCGGGCGCCGGGGAACCACTGCCGCCCGCCTGGCGTTGACCAGTACGGGAGGGTCCACTGGACGGGAAGGGCAAGGATCCGGCCGGTCGGCAGCGGGTTTCCCGGCGAGAGACATCAGGAGGGCGTTCCGTGCACCGCAGGCACAACGGGCTGAAAACCGCCGTACTCCTCGGGGGACTGTCGGCGCTGATCCTTCTGCTCGGCAGCTTCTTCGGGCGTACGGGACTCATCATCGCGCTCGTCATCGCGCTCGGCACCAACGCGTACGCGTACTGGAACAGCGACAAGATGGCGCTGCGGGCGATGCGCGCGCGGCCGGTCAGCGAGTTCGAGGCGCCCGCGCTCTACCGCATGGTGCGCGAGCTCTCCACCCAGGCCCGCCAGCCGATGCCCCGCCTCTACATCTCCCCGACCGAGGCCCCGAACGCCTTCGCCACCGGCCGCAACCCGCGCAACGCAGCGGTCTGCTGCACGGAGGGCATCCTGCGGATCCTCGACGAGCGCGAGCTGCGCGGGGTCATCGGCCACGAGCTGAGCCATGTCTACAACCGGGACATCCTGATCTCCTCGGTCGCGGGCGCACTGGCCTCGGTGATCATGTTCCTGGTGAACTTCGCCTGGCTGATCCCCTTCGGCCGCTCGGACAACGACGAGGGCCCGGGCATCTTCGGCATGCTCCTGATCATGCTGCTGGGCCCGCTCGCCGCCTCGGTGATCCAGCTCGCGATCAGCCGCTCCCGCGAGTACGAGGCCGATGCCTCCGGCGCCCAGCTCACCGGTGATCCACTCGCGCTCGCGAGCGCACTGCGCAAGCTGGAAGCAGGCACCAAACAGCTGCCTCTCGCCCCCGAGCCCCGGGTGGAGACCGCGAGCCACATGATGATCGCGAACCCCTTCCGGCCAGGTCAGGGCATGGCGAAGATGTTCTCCACCCACCCGCCGATGGCGGAACGCATCGCTCGGCTCGAACAGATGGCAGGTCGTCAGCAGTGAAGACAATTCTGAACATCATCTGGCTGGTCCTGAGCGGCTTCTGGCTCTTCCTCGCCTACCTCGCCGCGGGCCTGATCCTCTGCATCACGATCATCGGCATCCCCTTCGGCCTCGCCAGTTTCCGTATCGCCGTCTACGCGCTCTGGCCCTTCGGCCGGACGACCGTCGTGCGCCCCGACGCGGGAGCGCCGTCCCTGGTCGGCAACGTCCTCTGGGTAGTCCTCGCGGGCTGGTGGATCGCCCTCGCGCACATCAGCACCGGCCTCGTCCAGTGCCTGACGATCATCGGCATCCCGCTCGGCATCGCCAACTTCAAGCTCATACCGGTCGCCCTCATGCCCCTCGGCCGCGACATCGTCAGCACCGACCGCCCCTTCACCGCGCGCTACTGAGCGGCGTCCGAGGGTTCGTCGCCGCGGATCACTCGGGGTCGAGCTGGTGGTCGGCCCAGACATAGCTCTCGGGCAGCAGCTCGGCGACCGGCACGGCCCGAAGGCCGTCGCCCGCGCTCGTGCCGTCGCCCGCGTCCTCGCCCTTGCCGACGATGACCGTGAGCCCCGGGAAGTAGTCGAGCAGCACCTGACGGCACCGGCCGCACGGAGGCACCACCCCGCGGTCGCGGTCGCCCACGGCGACGATCGTCTCCAGCTCGTACGCCCCCTGCGCGGCCGCCGCCCCGATGAGCACCAGCTCGGCGCAGGGCCCGCCGGTGAAGTGGTAGGCGTTCACCGCGGTGACGATCCTGCCGTCCCGGTTCCGGCCCGCCGCCGCCATGGTGTGGTTGTCGCCCCGGCAGCGTGTGCGGGCGAGGTGCGCCGCCGCCTCGATGAGTTCCTGATCGACGAGGTGATGCGCCCGCGTGCTCATCTGCTCCGCCCTCTCCCGCTCTTCTCCGGTCCCGTTCTTCTCCGGCTTCTCCGCGCTGCGCCGGGTGTCAGCTGATGACGGTGACCCGTACGAGCCGGAGGCGCAACCGCATATCGCAACCGGCCCGGCGGTGCGGCGCGTCCTTCTGCATGAGGTCGCGGACGTCCTCGTTCCCCGGTGAATCAATCCGCGCTCCGAGGGCAGACGCGGAAGAAGCCCGAGTCGACCGCGCCGCGGCCGCCGGGCACAAGGGAAAGGTGGGAACAGGCCATGGGTATCGTCGGCTGGATCATCCTGGGGCTGCTGGCCGGTGCGATCGCCAAGGTCCTCCTGCCCGGCAAGGACCCCGGCGGCTTCCTCGGGACCACCGTCATAGGCATCGCGGGCGCCTTCCTCGGCGGCTGGCTCTCCGCCCGCCTCCTCGACCACCCGATCAACAAGGACTTCTACGACGGCGCCACCTGGGCAGCCGCGATCGGCGGCGCCCTCGTCCTGCTCGTGGCGTACCGCATCCTGTTCGGCCACTCCCGGCGCTGAGCTTCCGGTCCGGAGAGGAACCGCTCCCTGCACCAGACGGGAGCGTCAGGAGCAGGAGCAGGAGCAGGGATAGAGGCAGGGGCAGGGGCAGCGGCCGGGTCAGGAGCAGGGACCGAAAAGCTCCTCGAGGACCTCGGTGCCCTCCTGCGGCGCGCGGACCTCGAAGTGCAACTCCGGTCCGTCCAGGTGCAGACGGAAGTCGAAGAACGGGCAGCACCGCTGCTCCTCGGCCGCCAGCGCGGCCAGCTCCGCCGTGCGAGCCGCCGGCAGCGTGAGCCGCAGGCCCTCGGGGAGCGGCAGGCGGACGGCGCCCCGTACGGCCTCGCGCCAGCGCTCCGCCCGCTCCTCACGCGCCGCACCGGTCAGCGCACAGGCCACGGGCGCCTCACGCCACCGCTCGGCCTGATCGGCGCCGCCTGCCTCGCCCCCGCACGCGCAGGTGGCGGCCTCGCTGTCGCCCCCGTCCCCGGCCTCTGCCTCGACGGGTGACGGGTGGCCGGGGCAGCAGTCGGAGGTGCAGGGCTCGCCGCTGTCCGGGAGGGCGTCCAGGTGGTCGAGGGTCCGCTCCAAGTCGGCGATGAGCAGGCCGAGTTCAGCGACCCGCTCCCGGGAACCGACCAGCCGCGCGGCGATACGGGGCCGCAGCTTCGTCCGCACCTCCGCGCAGGCGCCCGAGGCCCGCACGCCGAGCACCTCCGCGATCTCCTCCAGCGGGAGCCCCAGGTTCTTGGCGGCACGGATGAACGCCAGCCGCTCGACGGACTCCTCGCCGTAGACGCGGTACCCCGCCGCCGTACGCCCGGGGCGGAGCAGTCCCGCACCCTCGTAGAACCGCAGCGTGCTCGCGGGAAAGCCGGTCCGCTCCGCGAGCTGGGATATCCGCAAGGTGCTCATACGCCCGACGGTAGACCTTCCACCCGACTCGAAGCTCAAGCCGCCAGCCGCCAGCCGCCAGCCACGGCGACGAGGGCCGGCCCCGGACCTCGCCGGCGACCAGCCCTCGTACTCCTCTTAGCTCTCGTAGCCCTGCCGCCCGCTGTCTTCTGCAAGCTGCTGGCGGACCTGTACGGGCCCGGCTCAGCGGTAGTTCACGAACTGGAGGGCGAAGTCGAAGTCCTTGCCCTTCAGGAGGGAGATGATGGTCTGGAGATCGTCCCGGCTCTTCGAGCTGACCCGCAGTTCCTCGCCCTGCACCTGCGCCTTGACGCCCTTGGGGCCCTCGTCGCGGATGATCTTCGCGACCTTCTTCGCGTTGTCCTGGGAGATGCCCTCCTCGATGGAGGCGAAGATCTTGTACTCCTTGCCGGACAGCTGCGGCTCGCCCGCGTCCAGCGCCTTCAGCGAGATACCGCGCTTGACCAGCTTGGACTGGAAGACGTCGAGGATGGCGTTGACCCGGTCCTCCGAGTTGGCCTCCATCAGGATCTTCTCGCCGGACCAGGCGATCGAGGCGCCCACGTTCTTGAAGTCGTAGCGCTGCGAGATCTCCTTGGCGGCCTGGTTGAGGGCGTTGTCGACCTCCTGCCGCTCGACCTTCGAGACGATGTCGAAACTGGAGTCGGCCATGTCCTGTGGCTCCTTAGCGTGTGTCGGGGCGGCCATCGAGCTGCGCCGCATCCGCAAAGCCTAGAGGAGCGAGTCCGGCGACCCGGCGCCCCATTCCGTACGCCGCCGAGTCCCGCGCGCACTGATCAACCGGGTGGCGAAGCACCCCTGGGGATCAGGTATCGTTTACGTCGTTGCCACGGAGCAGCGCCGAAGGCGCGGCACTCCAGGCGGCAAACCCGGCGGTGTGCCCGAGCGGCCAAAGGGAGCAGACTGTAAATCTGCCGGCTCAGCCTTCCCAGGTTCGAATCCTGGCGCCGCCACACGGGATGAAAGCCCCCGTGATCTCGCTGAACACGAGATCACGGGGGCTTTCTCGTATGAGGCACCGGCGCGTGGACAGGGCGCGTGGACGGGGTTTCCGCCCCGTCAGCCGCAGAGAAGAGCCGGGCACCACCCTGCTCGGCAGGGCAGACGAGCCTTGTCTGCCCTGCCCGACCTGTGTGAGCTTCCCTGCCAGTCTTCAGTCCAACACGACGAGGGTCTCCCGCTGTACCGGGGCGGTGGTCACCCGGGGAGCCTCGACCTCCGTGAGCCAGATGCCCGGAGGCGCCGTGAACACGCCGTGGTAGCCGCCCTCGCCATCGGGTAGCAGACGGCGTCGTTCGAGCACCTCCCCCGTGACGGGCGATACCAGACGGCCTTCCAGGAGCAGACCGGTCTCCTCCGAGACGGCCTTCACCTCCACGGGTTCGCCTGCGCCGACGGCCTCCGGCACATCAATGCCGAAGCCGACGCCCAGCGTCTGGTAGGGACGGTGTTCCAACGCGTCGTAGCGGTCCTTCAGCTGCCGGTGGAGCAGGGCGTCGTTGGGCAGGGCCGTGTGCCCGAGCCTGAACCAGTCGACGCGCGCACCGCTCTCCCACTCCGGAGGGGTCGCCGACACACAGGCGACGGTGCCGTCGCCCAGCCAGCGGCCGTCCTTCTCGAAGCGGTCGGCGTACGTGATCGCGCCCGCCGACACACTCAGTCGGACCGCTGTCGGCTCGCCGCGCCCGCCGACCGGGAAGAGTTCGTACGGCTCGCTCCTGCCGGCCGCCCGGTCCGATTCGGCGTTCTTGCGGATGTGCTCGTCCAGTTCCCTGCGAAAGGCGAATCCGTCCCGCACCATCGCGGAGTCCAGATCGGGTACGGAGACCGAGTCGAGCCGGGTGCCGTCCGGGTGGCCCGACACGCACTGGTACGTGGGCAGGAGCTGGTGCACCGACGGCATGCTGCGCGCGGCCGTGATCAGCCGAGTACGCAGCCGTTCGGGCACTCGCAGGAGCTTCCCCCGCGGAAAGGTTCCGGTCAGTGCCTGCACTGCCTTGACCGCGCCGGAATAGGGGGTGCCCAGAGTCACGACCGACCGGGCGATCTCTCGGCCGCCCAGCACCTCCAGGTAGTACCGCGTGACCAGTCCGCCCATGGAGTGGCAGACGAAGACGACCTTCGGTTCCGCGGGATCACCGGCCGCAGCGCACTGCTCTCGCCAGCGCCCCAGTTCGCGCTCCACGAACACCTGGAGCCGCCGGGCGGAGTTCCGGTTCGACAGCCGCCAGTCGTAGGGGAAGACGGCCACCCGGCCCTCGATCAGTCCGTCCAGATGACCGGCGAGCTTCTTGTAGGCGATGTGCGGCATCAGCCCCGGCCAGATGCGTGGTTCCCGCAGCAGACCACTCGGCGTCAAGCCGTGGGGGCCCTGCGGCGTCTCGTCCGCCATGCCGGGCGGCAGCGTCAATTGCTCGAAGTAGCGTTCCATGCCGAGCAGTACGCGTCCGGCCACGCCGAGGGACAGGTTCCACACGTCCCTCCCCTCCTCGTCGCGCAGCACGCTGCCCAGCACACCCGGAACGAAGACCACCAGGTCGTGTGCCATGTCCACTCTCCTCATCCCACCGAACCGCCGGTACCGGGCTTCAACCGCGACGCTCGTCCACCCGCAGCAGATCCATCCGCTCCAGACCGACCGCCGCGATCAGCAGCCCGGCCTCATCGGGTGCGGCCAGCACCCCGTACACCTCGTAACCCCGATCGGCGATGGGCCGGTCCTTGGGAGGTCTGTCGACGAGCCACTCGTGGACCACCCGCGAGCGGCAGGCCGCGTGGACGACGAGCCGCCCTGATGCCGTCGCGCAGAAGGCCAGGGAATGGACGTCGGTCACGGTCTGGGAGAGCGGATGCAGAACCCGTTGACCACGTGCGTCCACCGGTTCGTCCAGGGAGCCGGTGAAGACGCCGGCAGACGTCGCGACGGCGACGCGGCGGCCCCCGTCGGCGTCATGGGTTCCGGCCACCGTGCGCGCGGGTCCACCGCCGGGCAACCGGAAGCGGAGCGGCGTCCCGGGCTCGGCGTTCTCCCACGCCCACAGCGAGTCCCCGGCGGTGGCGATCAGAAAGGGCGCCGCACCCGGCGCCCCCGCGGCCCCTTCGACGACCGCCAGGTGCTCGACCATTCCGGTCGTCACATGACACGCCTCAAGCGGCTCTCCCGTGGCGACGTCCCAGCGGCGAATGTAGCGGTCGTCCGCGGCGAAGACGCGTACGGCGTCCCCGCCGGTGGCCAGCGCCACCTCCCCCACGGTGCCGTCGTGGTGCGCGTCCAGGCGCAGGGCCGTTCCCGCTCCGTCCGGCAGCTTCCTGACGCGCAGTCCCGGTCCGCGGGAGGCGTGCCTTCCGCCCACGACGAGCCAGTTGCTCCCATCCGGCGCGGTCCGCAGATCCACCGAGGAGATACGCGCGAGGCCTGTCTCGTCGCACAGATGGCAGCCCGTCAAGTCCCATACCCGGGCGGTACCTCCCGCGGCCAGCACGATCGCCCCCCGCCCCGAGGCCGCGACGGTCATCGCGCCGACGTGTTCACTGGCAGGGCTGGGCAGTCCGCGCCGCGGCCCGGCGGTTCCGGAGCCTCGCGTGGCGGGCAGGTGCTCCCACACCCTGATCCGTGTGCCGTCCGCCACCACCACGGTTCCCTTGTCGTCGCGCAGGAACGCCACCGACGTGGGCCGGGACCGGTGCCCCGCCAAAGTCGGCAGCTCGACGCCGTCGCGCACCCGCCACAGGCGCACGGTCCCACCGTCGACGGCCGCCACCAGCAGTTCCCCGTCGCGCCGCCCGAGCGCGACAGACGATCCCGACGGGCTGCGAAGCCTGGCCGCGTGGACTCTCTCCGCGCGGGGGCGCGGCCCGCCGTCGACGCGCCACACCTGCAGCTGCGGGTGTGCGGAGCTGGTGATCGCGATGTGCAGTTCCCCGTCCGCGGTCGTGGCCGCGAGCGCCTCGGCGCGGCCACCGCCCACCCCGAAGGAAAGTACGCGTTCACCGGCGGGCGCGCTCCACAGGACGGCCCCTGAGTCGCCCACCCCGACGACGTGCAGCGCGCGGTCCAGCTCGGCGACGGCCACGCCGTACGCCCGACCGCGGTGCGGCCACTCCCAGAACCCGCGGTGCCACGCGCGGCCGTCCTGGTACTCCCACACGCTGACGACCCTGTCGCTCGCCGCCGCCACGATCTCCAGCTGGCGCCGGCCGCCGACCGCGACGTCTCCTATCCTCGCTCCCCAGCCGAATTCCTGGGGGATGCCGTCCTTGTCGTCCGGCCAGATCAGGACTCGTTCGGCGTCGGCGGCCACGGCGGAAACCGACAGCCTCCGGTCGGCCACGGCGAGGGAGTGCAGCCGGTTCGGGCCGAGCTTGCCCTGGGGCGCGAGATGGTGGCGCAGAAGTTCGGGTCTTCCGCTCAGCAAGGGCCAGTGCCAGAGCTGTTCGCCGGCGGCGAGCAGCTCTCCGTCACCGGCGGGACCGATCGCGACCGCCTGCACGTCGCCGTAGGGGACGCGCAGCGTGCGGCTCGGTGCCGACCGTTCCGCCGTGGTCCATCTGTCCTCCCAGGGCAGTGAGCCGGCCGCGCGCGCCCAGGCGCGCAGATCCGGCCGCTGGCTGAGCGCCGTGGCCTGCAACAGCGCGGCCCGCTCGGCCGGGCTCTTGCCGGTGAGTTCCTCGGCGACTCCCCGGTACAGGGTCGCCTCGGCCAAGGATTCCTCGCGGAGCCGGTCCAGCAGTACGGTCAACCGTTCCGGGTCGGCGTTGACGAGGAACTCGCCGTCCCTGACCAGATCACCCAGCCGCCCGGCGGCCGCGGCATGGGCGGTGGCGTAGCGCGCGATGTACGGGTTGGTGCTGCCCCGACCCCGGTGACGGGTGCGGTGGATGCGCAGGAGGACGTCCGTCATCACACCGTGCAGTTCGCGGTCCGCGGTGGCGGCGCCCTCCACCAGGTGCTCGGCCATGGCCTCGTGGGCGAGCCGGTAGACCGGTTGGCCGGCCTCTCCGTAGACCACGATGTGCGCACCGGCCACCCTCAGCACAGCGCGAAGGTCATCGGGCGTGTACCGGATGTCCGGACCGTACCGGTCGGCGAGTTCCCGCGCTGCGGCGAGCCAGATGCCCTCGTCCTGTGGCAGTCCTGCGCCGTACGACAGGGCGAGCGGCAGCAGCAGCCCGCGCGCCCAGCCCGGTCTCACCGCCACCGCTGTCCCTGACGCCTTCTCGGCCACGCGGTCCAGTTCATCGACTTCCTGGTCCAGGGCTTCCTCGAGCTCTGAGACGAGGATGCGTCGGAACGCCTCGTCGGTGGGCCGTAGGGCATGCTCCAGCCGGGCGAGCGCCGAGCAGTGGAGCCGTGCCACGAGGAAGACGCCCTGGCTCTTCTCCACCAACGCGCGGGTGACAGCCTCGCGCAGTCCGTCGTCGTCGCGGTAGGGACACCCGGGTGCCTTGAGCCGCTCCGTCACATACGCGGCGATGTCACCGTCCTTGTCGGGATCGTCGTCGAGATCGAGTCGGACCGAGCCGTCGAGCATCAGCAGACTGTCGTCGATCGTGGGCCGGGTGCTGACCAGGATCCGTACGGTCGGTTCCTGGGCCAGGGGACGCAGCACATCGGCTATCACGGCGTCGAGGTGGGCGGGATCCGTCTCGTCCAGTCCGTCGACCAGAAATGTCGCCTCCCCGCGGTCTCGGCAGGCGTCGATCAGGCTTCGGACCACCTCGGGAGCGTCCTTCCAGCCGGCGGCGGGTTCCTCGATCTCCATCCCCGCCGCCAGCTCTCGGGCACACTCCAGCGCACTGCGGCCGCGGCATTGGATCCCCGCGGAGAGCGCCCCCGCCAGCCGACCGCGCCGCGCGGGGGTCAACTTGTTGAACTGAGGGCTGCTCGGGATCGTCATCAGCGCGGCCTGCCCCAGCACCGCCGACTTTCCGCTGCCGGGGGCTCCGGTCACGACCATGACGCCGCTGTTGTCGGGCGCGTCGAGCCAGCTGACGATGCGCGCCAGTGAGCGGCGCCGGCCGACGAAGGAAGCGCCTTCCTCTTCCAGGCGGAGACCGGTGAACCTGCTCTTCAGGAGTTGCTGGATCTGCTCGCCGAGGAGTGCCTGCCGACCGGCGGGCGCGGCGGCTGACGTGGGGCGGGCGAAGGGGTCGTAGTAGGGGTTGACGAAGAAGCTCTCCAGACGTCCGCCGCCGTAGAGCTGCGGTTCGACGACGCTGGTCGAGCGGAGCTCCTGATGCACGGCGCCCAGCAGCGATGCGGCGCTCAGAGCACTGGCGTACGGGCTCCACAGCCTGTTGCTCCGGAAGACGACGTCACGGTCCGCGCAGATCTGGGTCAACGCCGCCAGCCAGACGCCGACCTGCGCCAGGTCATCGCCGCCGACGGTACCGAGGCATCCGATGCTGCGCCCGGGACCGACCGGACCGTCGGGGCCTTCAGGCGCTCCGGTGTAGTGGTCCTCCTGGTCCAGACATCTCTGGTGTGCCTGATGGGCGAGGTGCATGGCATGGCAGGTGTCGATGATCAGCAGCACGTCACCGGTGAGACCGGTGAGGAACAGCCCGAGCTCATCGGCGTGGAACAGCCCCTTGCGGCCCCCGAGCCGGTAGTCACGGCAGGGCAGTACGACCGAGTTGCTGCCGACCTTGACTCCGTGTCCGACCCAGTAGATGAGCTTGCGTCCGGCGCTGGACGCCTCGATCAGCTGCAGACCGTCGTCGATCTGCTGCCTGGTGCCCGAGAGCACCGGCGCGTCGGCGCGGAAGCCCAGGCGGCGCGCCACTTCACGGAACTGCTCCGCACACCTGCGGGCAGGAGTCAGCTGTGCCCCGGCCTCATGGTCGTACTGATCGACGCACACGACGAAGGCCTCGCCGTGCTCCCCCGCGACACGCACAAGTGCCTCCCTTGGCCCTGTGTAGCTCAAAGATGCTGCCGTCACGTCCGGGCGGGTACAACTGTCCTACAGAATGGGCTACTTGACGGGGAGAGGGACGGATCTTGTCGGACCGCGATCACTTCCGGATCGGACCGTTGCGGACGGTCTGCCATGTCTTCGAGGGTGATGGAACACGCCCTGTCGACGAGAAGAACCTCAAGATCTACTTCGACGCCGACGAGCCGGTGTTCGTGCCGGAGGATGTACGGCGCTGGCGCCAGGAGATCGAGGACGACCAGCGGACACGGGCCGTTCAGGGCGCCGACCGACGCTGGAACCACCCGAAGTTCGCTGTCGAGACGGTGGCAGTGACCCGCACTGACGATCGCGAGGACCCGATCGTCGAGATCCGCTTCTCGCCCACCGACTACTTCACCTTCCTCGCCTCGCAGCAACTCGACCGCCGCTTGGAGGAGGGCGAGGGCGCCGGGCTGACGCTGCGCGAGCACTACCTGGCCGGCAAGGACCCCGTCACTGTCAACGGCTTCCTGTCCAGCAGCTTCGGCGCGAACGTGGCTGTGGTGACGGGCAAGGACAACCGCATGCTGTTCTCCCGCCGCAGCGCCACGGTCGGCGGTAACGCCGGACGCTGGAACTCCTCGGTGAACGAGGGCCTTTCCAGGGTTCACGACCTCAAAGACGGCGTGCCCGATCTCTTCGGTGCGGCTCACCGGGCGCTGCGCGAGGAATTGGCTGTCCACGCGAGCGACGAGTGCGAGATGGAGCTGCTCTCCTTCGCCATGGACACCGGCCGTCACCAGTGGGCGGCCTTCTTCCTGGCCGTACTCCCCGGCCTGAGCGAGGACGAGCTGCGTGAACGCTGGAGCCGCGGCATCGACGACAAGTGGGAGCACAGCGAATTCCGCTTCGTGCCTGCCGAGCCCCATGCCGTACTGGACTTCCTGCTGGATCCACAGCGCAGGGACGAGTGGACCCCCTGCGGGCCCGCCCTCTTCTACCACGCCATGGTTCGCATGATGACCGTGCGTCTCGGCGACGCCGGCGAGGGACGTCTCGCCGTGGAACGAGCCATCGAGCCGGCCGTACGGAGGGCTCAGGAGGGCTGCTGACAGCCCCGGAGCAGACCCTGCGGCGGCAGGAGGACCGCCCATGCGGCCCGGGCGCGGCCCGAACCGTGGCTGGGCAGGAGCTATGCGGCTCTCCCCGGTCTCGGTTCGGGTCTCATCCCTTCCCGTTCAGCGATATCCAGATCCCCGCCATCCCCCGCTCTGCGGCAAGCCGGACGCCATTCTGCTGTTCCCTCGCGGGGGACGTCCCGGAGCCCCGAGTGGCCGCGGGACGGTGGATTGTCAGTGGGTGGCGGCACACTGGGGGGATGTCGTCGCGTCGCAGGAACTGTCCCGAGTGCCGCCGCGAGATCGCTGTCGTCGCGGGGCGCTTCGCCCGTCATGATCCGGCCGGTCCGCGGGAGGGCGGTGAGCTGGTCTCGTGTCCGGGCTCCTTGCTGCGGGCCCCGTTGGAGAAGGAGATACAGCCGGGGCTCGCGGGCTTCGTGCTGCCCGAACTGCCGGGGCAGCTCGCTCTGTTCTGACCGCGCCACCGCCCCACCGCCTGACCGTCTGAGCGGGGTGCTTCCGCAGGCGCTCAGGCCACCGTGATGCCGCCCTGGGACTGTGCCGGGTTCCAGACGCCGTCGCCGCTGCCGGCGAAGGCGGCGGTGTAACCGAGGCGCAGGGTATCGGCGTTGACCGAGACCGGCTCGCTGTCGCAGAGGGCGCGGCCGTCCTTGTCGGCGTAGGCGCTGCACAGGTGGGTGCCGTCCGCGGCGGTGAAGGTGATCTTGGCGCCGAAGAGGGGCGAGCCGTCCTCGCGGGTGACCGTGGCGTTGAGCCCCTGCACCACGTACGGGTAGAGCGTGCTGGTCCTGGCCTGGCCCGCGGTGAGGGAGGGGGTGAGGTCGGCCGGTGCCTTCTCGCGCGGGGCGCAGTGGGCCGGGCCCTCGGCGGTGGGGCCCGGGCGGTCGGTGAAGTGCAGCGGCTTGTCCTGGGCGTCGCGGGCGCAGGGCAGCACGCGCACGTACCGCTCCTGGTGGCAGGAGAAGAAGGAGCGGCTGTTGTTGGGGTTGGTGTAGTCGCCGTCGGGGAGGCCGAGGCAGCGGGGTTCGTTCTGGTCGGCGGCGAGGGAGGCGGGGGCCAGCGGTCCAAAGAGGGCGGCGCCGAGGAGGCCGCAGGCGCAGAGGGCGGTGCGGGCCATGCGCAGGAAGGTGGTTTTCGTCACGAAGCGGGATCTTGCCCGGCCGGCCCGCCCGCCCCGAGGCAACGCGCCGACCGGCGCCGCGCGTCACACCGCAACCGCAACCGCAACCGCAACCGCAACCGCAACCGCAACCGCAACCGCCACCGGCTTCGCGCTCCGCGCCCGCACCGCTGCACCACCGCCCTCCCCAGCCCCGGACGTGTTCTGGGTCATAGCCTTGCTTTCCCGTCAAGCGGAATGTCCTGGGCCGGGAGGCCGTTGGAGGCGGGAGAGACTTCAATGCGTATGCACATACCGACTGGTACTGCGCGCCCCCTTCCGGTACTTCGAGGAGCAATCCGTGACCACTGCGCCCTCCGCCTCCCGCGCGGCCGAGATCCTGTCCCGGCCCCTCGCGCTCAACGGCCTGACCGTCCCGAACCGCATCGCGATGGCGCCGATGACGCGCATGTTCTCGCCCGGCGGAGTGCCCGGGGAGGACGTGCGCTCGTACTACGGGCGCCGTGCCGCCGCGGGTGTCGGGCTGATCGTCACCGAGGGGACGTACGTCGGCCATGAGTCGGCGGGGCAGAGCGACCGGGTGCCGCGCTTCCACGGGGAGGAGCAGCTGGCGGGCTGGGCGAAGGTCGCCGACGAGGTGCACGCGGCGGGCGGCACGATCGTGCCGCAGCTGTGGCACATCGGCATGGTCCGCAAGCAGGGCGAGCCGCCCTTCGCCGAGGCGCCCGCCGTCGGCCCCTCCGGGCTGCGGATCGACGGCACCGAGGGCACCGGCCGGGCGATGACCCGGAGCGATCTGGATGAGGTCGTCGGCGCCTTCGCCCAGGCCGCCGCCGACGCCGAGCGCATCGGCTTCGACGGGGTCGAACTGCACGGCGCCCACGGCTACTTGCTCGACCAGTTCCTGTGGGAGCACACCAACCGCCGTACCGACGCCTACGGTGGCGACCCGGTGGCCCGGGCGAGTTTCGCGGCCGAGATCGCGGCGGCGGTCCGCGAGAAGGTCTCGCCCGAATTCCCGGTGATCTTCCGCTACTCGCAGTGGAAGCAGGAGGCCTACGAGGCGCGGCTCGCCGAGACCCCCGAGGAGTTGGAGGCGATCCTCGCCCCGCTGGCCGCCGCGGGCGTCGACGCCTTCCACGCCTCCACCCGCCGCTACTGGATCCCGGAGTTCGACGGTTCGGACCTCAACCTGGCGGGCTGGACGAAGAAGTTGACCGGCAAGCCCACGATCACCGTCGGCTCGGTCGGGCTCGACGGGGACTTCATCGGCGCCTTCCAGGGCGAGGGCTCCTCGGTCAAGGGCATCGACGACCTCCTGGACCGCCTGGAGCGCGAGGAGTTCGACATGGTCGCCGTCGGGCGCGCGCTGCTCCAGGACCCGGAGTGGGCGGCGAAGGTCCTCGGCGACCGGTTCGGCGACCTGAAGCCGTACGACGCGGCTTCGCTCAAGTCCCTCAGCTAGAGCGCGAGTTCGCGTCCGGCTGCGCCTGTCGACCGCAGCCGCCGGTCTCGGCGGCGAGGGGACGGGCGCGCACAGACGGGCGGTGGCCGGAACGTCTCAGCCGTTCCGGCCACCGCCGCGTTCATGCTCCAACCGGCCAACCGGCCAACCGGCCAACCGGCCAACCGGCCAACCGGCCAACCGGCCAACCGGCCAACCGGCCAACCGGCCAACCGGCCAACCGGCCAACCGGCCAACCGGCCAACCGTGCCGCCGGATCAGTCGGCCAACCGGCCTGACTCGCCCGTGAAGCCAACCGGTCGCCGGCCCAACTCCCTTGCTGGGCCGACCGATGGGGCTCAGCCCAGGCGGCTCAGCTCTCCCCGCCCGCCTCCGCCGCGGACCGTACCGCCCCGCTCACCGAGTCCTCGCCGGTGATGAGTTCGAGGGTCAGACCCGCCGTCGCGGGGGTGGCGAGGAGTTCGGCGAGGACGGCGGCGACGTCGTCGCGGGGGATCGGGCCGCGGCCGGTGGAGGCGGCCAGGGTGACCTGGCCGGTGCCGGCGTCGTCGGTGAGCAGGCCGGGCCGCAGGATGGTCCAGTCGAGGTCGGGCTGGGCCTGGACGTAGGCGTCGGCCTCGCCCTTCGCCCGCAGGTAGACGTCGAAGACCTCCTCGCCCTGGTGCCCGGGGTCGGCCCGCATCGCGGAGACGACGAGGTGGCGCCGGACCCCGGCCCGTACCGCCGCGTCGGCGAAGAGGACCGCCGCGGCGCGGTCCACGGTGTCCTTGCGGGACGCCCCGCTGCCGGGGCCCGCGCCCGCGGCGAAGACAGCGGCGTCCGCGCCCCGCAGATGGGCGGCGACCTCGTCGAGCGTGGCCGACTCCAGGTCGCAGACGACCGGTTCGGCGCCCGCTTCCCGCAGATCGTCCGCCTGCTCGGGCTTGCGGATGAGCCCCGCAGCCTCGTCACCGCGCGCGGCGAGCAGACGCTCCAGCCGCAACGCGATCTGACCATGACCTCCGGCGATGACAATGCGCATGCCCCGACCGTACGCCGTGGACCTCCGCTTCGCCGTCCGGTCGACCGCGGCCCCGCACCTGTCGGTCACGCCTCTCCACACCTGTCGGCGGCCCGCGCCTCCCCGCGCCGGTCGGCCGGGCCTCCTCCGCGCCCGGTCCCTCCCCGTTCCGGCGCCCCGCTCGGCCCCCTTCTGCCCTGGCGCCCTGCTCTGTCCTCTCCCTGCGCCCCGGCGTCCTGCTCTGTCCTCTCCCTGCGCCCCGGCGTCCTGCTCAGCCCCTCCCCGCCCCGGCGCCCCCCTCAGTCCTCCTCCGCCCCCGCGCCTCGCTCGGGTCCCGCGCCTCGCTCGGGTCCCGCGCCTCGCTCGGGTCCCTCGCTCCCGCGCCTGCCCGGTCCGGGGCCCTGTGCGCGGGAGGACTGGCGGGGCAGTTCCGGGGCCACCGCCACCGCGGAGTCGCAGTACTCGCGTACGGCGCTGGTGCGGGCCACGATCCGGCCGCGGTGGATCACCACCCGGCTGTAGGCCAGGGAGAGCACCCCGGCCAGGCGGCTGCCGCGGACGGCGAGGAGTTCGGCGGGGAAGCCCGCCTCGACGCGTACCTCGGGCAGGCCGAGCAGCTCGCGGGCGGTGGCCGAGACGCTCTCGTAGGCGGCCCCCGGCGGCAGCCCGTACCGGGAGGCCAGGAGGTAGGCGGCCTCCAGCGGGTCGCCGCGGCCCACCGGGTTGGCCGCGTCCCGCAGTGCCCCGCTGCCCGCGGCGAGACGTACGCCCGCGGCCCGCAGCAGCCGCACCGGCGCCACCTCGCGCAGGGCCGCCGTGCCGCAGCCGCCCTGCGGGAGGCAGACCACTCCGACCCCGGCGGCGGCGAGCTGGTCCGCGGTGCGTCCCGCCGCCTCGTGGGGCAGGCGGGCGAGTCCGCCGCAGGGGCCGAGGCTGACCGCGGGCCGCAGCCCGCCCGCCATCGCGGCGAGCCGGGCGAGCCGGGCCGGGTCCGCGCCGTCGGTGTGCAGGTCGGCGGGGCGGCCGTGCTCGGCGGCGAGAGTGAGGACGGTCTCCGCGTGCCCGGCCGGATCCGGGTCCAGGTCCGGGCAGCCGCCCACCACCGAGGCGCCCATGCCCAGGGCGTCCCGCAGCATCGCCCGCCCGTCCGCGCCCGCGCGCCCGGTGAGCACCGAGGGCAGGGCCACGGTGGTCAGTTCGGCGAGCCCGTGCAGCGAGCGCCGGGCCTGGAGCACCGCCTCCAGACCGCCGAGCCCGCGTACGCCGCCGACCCGGACATGGGCGCGGACGCCGGTCGCCCCGTGGCCGAGCTGGAGCAGGGCCGCCTCGGTCGCCCGGCGCTGGATGTCGGTGCGCGCGTAGGAGGGGGGTTCCTCGGGCTCGGCGGTCAGGGCGGTGTCGGCGTGGGCGTGCGGTTCCGCGGGGGCCGGGAGCAGCAGGAAGCCGCTGAGGTCGACCTTGGCGGAGTGGCCGCCGAGGCTGCCCGCCGTGCCGACGGCCTCGATCCGGCCGCCGCTCAGCCGTACGTCCACGGTCCGGCCGTCGGTCAGCCGGGCGCCGCACAGCACGAGCGAGGAGGCCCCGGCCGGTCCGGTTCCGTCGCCGGGGCGCGGTCCGGGGGAGTGGGGCTGCTGCGGCTGGCTGTCGGGCATCGCGCTCCAGGGCTCGTGGGGCGGGGGGGCAGAGGGGGGCGGGAGCCCGCGGCGGGGCCGGGCGCCGGCGGCTGCAAGATCACTCAGCGTGAGCCGAGCCTAGGCCGAGGGCTCTCCGGGGCCGGGGAGGAGCGCAATAGTCGTACCGGCGTGGTGCGGGGGCCGGGGGAGCCCTCGCCGGTGCCGGTCAGGAGGCTCCGGGAGGGCGTGCGACACGAGCGCCGCGGGGGCCTTTTCGGGGGGTGCCGCGGGGGCGGAGTGCCCGCCGGGAGCGCGCTGCTCGGGGGCGGCGGTGACCGGCGGGGCGGCCGGGAAACCAGGGGGCCGGGACGCGGCCGACCGCCCCGAAACGGATTTGGGCGAACGGGCGGCGACCGTGTAATGTCTTCCTCGCTCGCCCCAATAGCTCAGTCGGCAGAGCGTCTCCATGGTAAGGAGAAGGTCAACGGTTCGATTCCGTTTTGGGGCTCTGATGCACGAGAATCTTCGCCTCCGGTGAGGGTTCGCACTGCATCGCAGCGGTGTAGCTCAGTCGGTAGAGCAAGCGGCTCATAATCGCTGTGTCACCGGTTCAAGTCCGGTCACCGCTACTTTCGGTAGCCGATTGTGGGGTCGGTCCTTCGATCGGCTACCCTCACTTGCGTTAATTCAGTCAATCCGTTCGTCCTAGGAGCACTCACGTGGCTGCCACCGACGTCCGCCCGAAGATCACGCTGGCCTGCGTGGAGTGCAAGGAGCGGAACTACATCACCAAGAAGAACCGGCGTAACAACCCGGACCGTCTTGAGATGAAGAAGCACTGCCCGCGTTGCAACGCGCACACCGCGCACCGCGAAACGCGATAAGAACAGGCTCGTACGTGAGGCCGTCCCCGAACCGGGGGGCGGCCTCCCGTCGTTCGGGCACGCCCCGGACGCCCTCCCGGAGCGCGCTCCCACCGCGCCCCGGCCCGCCCGCAACCCCAGGAGGTGCCGAGCCGATGGCGCTCGACCAGTCCTTCGTCGGCCGGACGTATCCGCCCACCGCCCCCTACGAGGTCGGCCGCGAGAAGATCCGCGAGTTCGCGGTGGCCGTGGGCGACCCCAACCCGGCCTACACCGACCGGGAGGCGGCGCGGGCGCTCGGGCACGCCGATGTGATCGCCCCGCCCACCTTCGTCTTCGCGATCACCTACGACGCGGCCCACCGGGTCCTCACCGACCCGGCGCTCGGCCTCGACTACGACCGGGTGGTGCACGGCGACCAGAAGTTCGCCTACGCGCGCCCGGTGCGGGCGGGCGACCTGCTCTCCGTCGTCTCCACCATCGAGGCGGTCAAGTCCCTGGCGGGCAACGACATCGTCGACGTCCGCGGCGAGGTCCGCGACGCCTCCGGCGAACTCGTGGTCACCGCCTGGACCAAGCTCGTCTCCCGCGCGGCCGAGGAGGGCTGAGCACATGACCACGGCAACGAAGATCGCGTACGCGGACGTCGAGACCGGCACCGAACTGCCCGCGCAGACCTTCCCGGTCACCCGGGCCACCCTGGTGCGCTACGCGGGCGCCTCCGGCGACTTCAACCCGATCCACTGGAACGAGCGCTTCGCCCGCGAGGTCGGCCTCCCCGACGTCATCGCGCACGGCATGTTCACCATGGCCGAGGCGATCCGCGTGGTCACCGACTGGGTCGGCGACCCGGGCGCGGTCCTGGAGTACGGCGTCCGCTTCACCAAGCCGGTCATCGTCCCCGACGACGGCGAGGGCGCCGTCATCGAGGTCAGCGGCAAGGTCGCGGCCAAGCTGGCGGACAACACCGTACGGGTCGACCTGACCGCGATGTCCGCGGGCAAGAAGGTCCTCGGCATGGCCCGCGCGGTGGTCCGGCTGGCCTGAGCACATGTGGCGCCGCTCCGTCCCGGGCGGCCCGCACCTCTCGCGGCCGTACGGTCCGCGGCCCGCACGCCGGGCCGCGGACCGTACCCTTGTGCCGTGCAGGAACTCCACGACGCCCCGCTCGCCCCGCTGACCACCTTCCGGCTCGGCGGACCCGCGACCCGCCTGGTCACCGCCACCACCGACGCCGAGGTCATCGAGACCGTCCAGCGCGCCGACGCCGAGGGCACCCCGCTGCTCCTCATCGGCGGCGGCAGCAATCTGGTCATCGGCGACAAGGGCTTCGAGGGCACCGCGCTGCGGATCGCCACCACCGGCTTCGCCCTCGACGGCACCCGGCTCGAACTCGCCGCGGGCGAGGTGTGGACCGAGGCCGTGGCCCGCAGCACCGCCGCCGGGCTCGCCGGGATCGAGTGCCTGGCCGGCATCCCGGGCTCCGCGGGCGCCACCCCGATCCAGAACGTCGGCGCCTACGGCCAGGAGGTCTCCTCCGTCCTCACCGAGGTGCTCGCCTACGACCGCCAAGAGCACCGCACCGTCACCCTCTCCGGCGCCGAGTGCGCCTTCTCGTACCGGCACAGCCGCTTCAAGGCCGAGCCCGACCGGCATGTGGTGCTCCGGGTCCGCTTCGCGCTCGCCGACGAGGGCGGGCTCTCCGCGCCGATCCGGTACGCGGAGACGGCGCGCGCCCTCGGGGTCGCGGCGGGGGAGCGGGCGCCGCTGGAGCAGGTGCGTGAGACGGTGCTGCGGCTGCGCGCGGGCAAGGGCATGGTGCTCGACCCGGACGACCACGACACCTGGTCCGCGGGCTCCTTCTTCACCAACCCGATCCTGGACGAGGCGGGCTTCGCCGCCTTCCGCCGCCGGGTCGCCGACCGCCTCGGCGCGGACACCGAGCCGCCCGCCTACCCGGCGGGCGAGGGCCGCACCAAGACCTCGGCCGCCTGGCTGATCGACAAGGCGGGCTTCACCAAGGGCTACGGCAGCGGGCCCGCCCGGATCTCCGGCAAGCACACCCTCGCCCTCACCAACCGGGGCGCGGCCACCACCGAGGACCTGCTCGCACTCGCCCGCGAGGTGGTCGCGGGCGTACGCGAGGCCTTCGGCATCACCCTGGTCAACGAGCCGGTGACGGTGGGCGTCGAGCTCTGAGGGCGGGGCCCGGCCCGAGGGCGCGGCGGGACCGGCCGGGGCCGTGGCGGGACCGGCCCGAGGCGGCGCCCGACCGACCGGCCCGAGGCCGCGCCCGACCGACCGGCGGATGGCCCGACCGGCCGACCGGACCGGCGGATGGCCCGACCGGCCGACCGGACCGGCGGACGGACCGACCGGCGCCCCGCCCCCGCTCAGCCCGTGAGCCAGGCGTCCACCCCGGCGAGCATCGAGCGCTGCCGCTCCTCGGGTGCCAGTGAACCGCGGATCGACTGCCGTGCCAGCTCGGCGAGTTCGGCGTCGTCGAAGCCGTGGTGGCGCCGGGCGATCTCGTACTGGGCGGCGAGGCGGGAGCCGAAGAGCAGCGGGTCGTCGGCGCCGAGCGCGAGCGGGACCCCGGCCTCGAAGAGGGTGCGCAGCGGGACGTCCTCGGGCTTCTCGTAGACGCCGAGCGCGACATTGGAGGCGGGGCAGACCTCGCAGGTGATCTGCCGGTCGGCGAGCCGCTTCAGCAGCCGGGGGTCCTCCGCCGCGCGCACCCCGTGGCCGATGCGGCCCGCGTGCAGGTCGTCCAGGCAGTCCCGCACCGAGGCGGGCCCGGTCAGCTCGCCGCCGTGCGGGGCCGAGAGCAGCCCGCCCTCCCGGGCGATGGCGAAGGCGCGGTCGAAGTCCCGGGCGAATCCGCGGCGTTCGTCGTTGGAGAGGCCGAAGCCGATCACCCCGCGATCGGCGTAGCGGACCGCGAGCCGGGCCAGGGTGCGGGCGTCCAGCGGGTGCTTCATCCGGTTCGCGGCCACCAGGACGCGGATGCCGAGGCCGGTCTCCTCGGACGCCGAGTCCACCGCGTCGAGGATGATCTCCAGGGCCGGGATGAGCCCGCCGAGCCGGGGCGCGTACGAGGTCGGGTCCACCTGGATCTCCAGCCAGCCGGAGCCGTCCTTGAGATCCTCCTCGGCCGCCTCGCGCACCAGGCGCCGGATGTCCTCGGGCTCGCGCAGGCAGGAGCGGGCCGCGTCGTACAGCCGCTGGAAGCGGAACCAGCCGCGCTCGTCGGTCGCCCGCAGCTTCGGCGGCTCCCCGGAGCGCAGCGCGTCGGGCAGGTGGACGCCGTACTTGTCGGCCAGTTCCAGCAGCGTGGTGTGGCGCATCGACCCGGTGAAGTGCAGATGCAGATGGGCCTTGGGCAGCTCGCTGAGGTCACGGCCGGCCGCCGTACGGGCTGAGGGGTCGCTGAGGTCTCGGGCACGCTCCATCCGGAGATCTTGCCGTACACCGCCGCCGCGCCGGTAGCCGCATCCTCTTTCGGGTGACCGACCGCACGGACGTCCCCGGCGCGGGTCCCCCCTCCACGTCCGTTCCTTGTCCGTTCTTTCGTCCGTATACGACCGCGGGCCGCCTCCCCGGCGGGAGACGGCCCGAGCGCGCACGGGGCGGAGGTCAGTCCTTGGCCTCGCCGAGCAGCTTCTGGATCCGGGAGACGCCCTCGACCAGGTCCTCGTCACCGAGCGCGTACGAGAGCCGCAGGTACCCGGGGGTGCCGAAGGCCTCGCCCGGCACCACGGCGACCTCGACCTCGTCCAGGATCAGCGCGGCCAGCTCCACCGAGGACTGCGGGCGCTTGCCGCGGATCTCCTTGCCGAGCAGGCCCTTGACCGAGGGGTACGCGTAGAAGGCGCCCTCGGGCTCCGGGCAGATCACGCCGTCGATCTCGCCGAGCATCGCCACGATCTTGCGGCGGCGCCGGTCGAAGGCCTCGCGCATCTTCGCGACCGCGTCCAGGTCGCCGGAGACCGCGGCGAGGGCGGCGGCCTGGGCGACGTTGGAGACATTGGAGGTGGCGTGCGACTGGAGGTTGGTCGCGGCCTTGACCACGTCCTTCGGGCCGATGATCCAGCCCACCCGCCAGCCGGTCATCGCATAGGTCTTGGCGACGCCGTTGACGACGATGCACTTGTCGCGCAGCTCCGGCAGGATCGCCGGCAGCGAGGTGAACTTCGCCTCGCCGTAGACGAGGTGCTCGTAGATCTCGTCGGTCAGCACCCACAGTCCGTGCTCGACGGCCCAGCGGCCGACGGCCTCGACCTCGGCCTCCGGGTAGACGGCGCCCGTCGGGTTCGAGGGGGAGACGAAGAGCACGACCTTGGTGCGCTCGGTGCGCGCGGCCTCCAGCTGCTCCACGGAGACGCGGTAGCCGGTGGTCTCGTCCGCGACCACCTCGACCGGGACGCCGCCCGCGAGGCGGATCGACTCGGGGTAGGTGGTCCAGTACGGAGCGGGGACGATGACCTCGTCGCCCGGGTCGAGGATCGCGGCGAAGGCCTCGTAGATCGCCTGCTTGCCGCCGTTGGTGACCAGCACCTGGGAGGCGTCGACCTCGTAGCCGGAGTCGCGGAGCGTCTTCGCGGCGATGGCTGCCTTCAGCTCCGGCAGCCCCCCGGCCGGTGTGTAGCGGTGGTACTTCGGGTTCTTGCAGGCTTCGACGGCGGCTTCGACGACGTAGTCCGGCGTGGAGAAGTCGGGCTCCCCCGCGCCGAAGCCGATGACCGGGCGGCCGGCGGCCTTCAGGGCCTTGGCCTTCGCGTCGACGGCAAGGGTGGCGGACTCGGAGATCGCACCGACGCGGGCGGAGACCCTGCGCTCGGTGGGTGAGGTTGCAGCACTCATGGCGCACATGCTTCCAGACGCGAAACCTCCCCGGCACGCTCGTTTCACCCACCGAACATCCGCGGTCGCCGCTTGGACGGCCCCTTTCTGTTCGACGTCCGCCCGCGGAACACGTACACTCACTCCTCGTTGGCCTTCAGCCGCCGATGATCCACCGCAGTCTCAGCAGAGTCTGTACGGGGGGATCGATGCGGTAGGTTGGGGGAAATCAAAGGGTCGTAGCTCAATTGGTAGAGCACTGGTCTCCAAAACCAGCGGTTGGGGGTTCAAGTCCCTCCGGCCCTGCTACACACTCCGCCAGGATGTGTGCGCAGGTACGTACAGCACAGCCGTGCGGCTCCACCGGGCGCGGCACGGCCACGACCCGGGAATCAGGTGAGGACGAGTGACGGACGCCGTGGGCTCCATCGACAAGCCTGACACCCCGGATGAGGCGGACGACTCGAAGAAGTCGCGCAAGGGCGGCAAGCGTGGCAAGAAGGGCCCGCTGAAGCGCCTCGCCTTGTTCTACCGCCAGATCGTCGCGGAGCTCCGCAAGGTCGTCTGGCCGTCTCGGAACCAGCTGACGACGTACACCACTGTGGTGATCATCTTCGTCGTCATCATGATCGGTCTGGTGACCGTGATTGACTATGGCCTTGACAAGGTCGCGAAGTACGTCTTCGGCTGAGTCAGCCGAGGCGAGAGCGAAGGACGCCGTGCCCGGCGTCCCTTTCGCGCGTTCCACCCCTCTGTATCCAGGAAGAAGCAGCCACAGTGTCTGACCCGAACCTGAACGACGCCGCTGAGTCCCCGGGCGAGAGCTTCGAGTCCGCTGAGGACGAGCGAGCCATCGTCGAGGCCGCGGACCAGGACCAGGCCGAGGCTGCCGACGCCGCTGCCGGTGAGGCCGCCGAAAAGGCTGCCCTGCACGTCGAGGACGAGGCCGAAGCGGTCGCCGAGAGCCCCGAGGACGAGCCCGCCGCCGAAGAGGCCGTGGAGGACGAGGCCGCCGAGGAGGCCGCCGCCGCGGACGCCGCCGAGGTCGAGGACGGGGCCGCCGAGGAGGAGCTGGCCGAGGCCGCCGCCGAGGAGGCCGAGCCGGTCGACCCGGTCGCCGCCCTGCGCGACGAGCTGCGCCTGCTGCCCGGCGAGTGGTACGTCATCCACACCTACGCCGGTTACGAGAACCGCGTGAAGACCAACCTGGAGCAGCGCGCCGTCTCGCTCAACGTCGAGGACTTCATCTTCCAGGCCGAGGTGCCGCAGGAAGAGGTCGCCCAGATCAAGAACGGCGAGCGCAAGACGATCCGCCAGAACAAGCTCCCCGGCTATGTGCTCGTCCGCATGGACCTGACCAACGAGTCCTGGGGCGTCGTCCGCAACACCCCCGGCGTCACCGGCTTCGTGGGCAACGCCTACGACCCGTACCCGCTGACCCTGGACGAGATCGTCAAGATGCTCGCCCCCGAGGCCGAGGAGAAGGCGGCCCGCGAGGCGGCCGAGGCCGAGGGCAAGCCGGCGCCGCAGCGCAAGGTCGAGGTCCAGGTCCTGGACTTCGAGGTCGGCGACTCGGTCACCGTCACCGACGGCCCCTTCGCCACCCTCCAGGCCACGATCAACGAGATCAACCCGGACTCGAAGAAGGTCAAGGGCCTCGTGGAGATCTTCGGCCGCGAGACCCCGGTCGAGCTGAGCTTCGACCAGATCCAGAAGAACTGACCGTCTTTCTTTCTTCCTCAAGAGCCCTCGACCAGCGGATTTCCGTTCGGTCGGGGGCTCTTTCGGGTGAGCTGTGAGGTGGGGCACAACCATCCGCGGGCGACGGCCGTCCAACCAGGTGACCGAAACGCGTGAACGGTGGCCTTTGTTCGGACATGCAGAGGTTTACGGGGATTGATTCCCCTGTGCCGTCCCCGTGTTCCGGTGACCAGACACCCGCAGAGCTAGGGGGAAATCCCATGCGTGCTCGTAAGACCGTCCTCGCCGCGATCGCCTGCGCCGCCGTCCTCGTACCGGCCTCGTCCGCCTTCGCGGGCACCGGCCCGGCGCCCGCGCCCGACAAGCAGCGCAGCGCGAAGTCCACCGCACCCTCGGCCGCGGGCAATCCGCTGAGCGCCCGCGCGAAGGCGGCCGGGGTCTGTGACGACGCGTACCAGATCGGCACCACCGCGTACATCGACCGCAGCGGGCAGCACGCCGCCTCGGTCAAGCAGTTCTACTCGCCCGACTGCAAGCAGAACTACAGCTACGTCTGGGTCTGGCAGTCCTTCCGGGACAAGGTGAAGGACTACGACGTGAGCACCTCGGTGTACAGCTACAGCGACGAGAAGTTCCACGGCAAGCGCTCCTGGGCCGACACCAACCTCCAGGAGTTCTGGTCCAACCCGGCCGAGACCGCGGGCCACTGCACGGCCGCGGTGGCGAGCCTGCGGGCCCCGGGTGAGCCGCTGGCCGGGCAGGCGGCCACCTCCAAGCGCTGCTGAGAGGGCGCTCACCAGCGGTGACGGAGCAGGCCGGACGGTCCTTCGGGGCGGTCCGGCCTGCTCGTTTTGGGGACCTGAGGCGGTACCCGCTATCGTGGGGCGGTATGCCTCCATCCGTATGATCGGCTGAAGGCAGTCTCACTCTCACTAAGGACCCGGAGAGAGCAATGCCTCCCAAGAAGAAGAAGGTCACGGGGCTGATCAAGCTCCAGATCCAGGCCGGCGCCGCGAACCCGGCCCCGCCGGTCGGCCCCGCGCTGGGTCAGCACGGCGTCAACATCATGGAGTTCTGCAAGGCCTACAACGCCGCGACCGAGTCGCAGCGCGGCTGGGTCATCCCGGTGGAGATCACGGTCTACGAGGACCGCTCCTTCACCTTCATCACCAAGACCCCGCCGGCCGCGAAGATGATCCTCAAGGCCGCGGGCGTGGAGAAGGGCTCCGGCGAGCCGCACAAGACCAAGGTCGCCAAGATCACCGAGGCGCAGGTCCGCGAGATCGCCACCACCAAGATGCCCGACCTCAACGCCAACGACCTCGACGCCGCGTCGAAGATCATCGCCGGTACGGCCCGTTCCATGGGCGTCACCGTCGAGGGCTGATCCACCCCGTAGCACCTGTGGCAGGGCCGGGCGCGGCCCGCACCACAACTCCATCTCCCGCCGGATCGGGCACTCGGTCCGGTGCACAACCTCAGGAGCAGAAGTGAAGCGCAGCAAGACTCTCCGCGCTGCGGACGCGAAGATCGACCGGGACAAGCTCTACGCCCCGCTCGAGGCCGTCCGTCTCGCCAAGGAGACCTCCGCGACCAAGTTCGACGCCACCGTCGAGGTGGCCTTCCGTCTGGGTGTCGACCCGCGCAAGGCCGACCAGATGGTCCGCGGCACCGTGAACCTCCCGCACGGCACCGGTAAGACCGCCCGGGTCCTGGTCTTCGCGACCGGCGACCGTGCCGAGGCCGCGCGTGCCGCGGGCGCCGACATCGTCGGCGCCGACGAGCTGATCGACGAGGTCTCCAAGGGCCGCCTGGACTTCGACGCCGTCGTCGCCACCCCGGACCTCATGGGCAAGGTCGGCCGCCTCGGCCGCGTGCTCGGTCCGCGTGGTCTGATGCCGAACCCGAAGACCGGCACCGTGACGCCCGACGTCACCAAGGCCGTGAACGACATCAAGGGCGGCAAGATCGAGTTCCGTGTCGACAAGCACGCGAACCTGCACTTCATCATCGGCAAGGCGTCCTTCGACGACGACAAGCTGGTGGAGAACTACGGCGCGGCCCTGGAGGAAGTCCTCCGTCTGAAGCCGTCCGCCGCCAAGGGCCGGTACATCAAGAAGGCCGCCGTCACCACCACCATGGGCCCGGGCATCCCGCTCGACCCGAACCGCACCCGCAACCTCCTCACCGAGGAGGACCCGGCCGCCGTCTGAGCCCTCCGCTCACCGGCAGCCGCCTCGCGCGCGCCCTGACCACGGGCCCCGTACCTGCTTCAGGTGCGGGGCCCGTTGGCGTGTTCGGGGCGGGGTGGGGCGTCCGCGGATATGACCCTTGTGCAACCGAGTTGTGAGAAACATGTGCGCACGAAGGAGTTCAGTTCGGGTAATGTCCCGCTCTGAAGTGCTGCTTTGACGTTTCTTTGCGGTCTCTTCGAATCCTTCGTTCACCTGAGGCAGACGGGCCGCCGCACCGTGCGGGCCGTCTGTTTCCGGTCATGTGTGTCAGGGGTGGGGACGTGGCTTCAGCCATGCGAGCGGTACGGAAGAAGGCGGGGGTCGCTCTGGTGGCGGCCGCGCTGGTGTGCGGGGCGGCGGCGTGTTCGTCGTCCTCGGAGGGCGGGGACAAGGCCGGGGGCGGCGAGCAGCGGGCCGAGCAGACGCCCGCGATGCGGCCCGCGGCGGCGGTGCGCAAGGCCGCCGAGCGCAGCGAGAGGCTGACCTCCTTCCACTACCGGGCCAAGGGCACCGTCCCCGGCCAGGGCAAGGTCGAGGCCGAGGCCGGGATGAGCATCGAACCGCTCGCGATGAGCCTCAAGTCCACCGTCACGGGCGGCGCGGACGCGGGGGAGGCCGAGATCCGCCTGGTCGACGAGGTCCTCTACATCGGCATGGGCAAGCCGCAGCCCGAGATGGACGGCAAGTCCTGGATGAAGTTCGGCGGCAAGGGGCTCGGCGGCGCCAAGGGCCCGCGCGGCGGCGGCCTCAGCTCGCAGGCCCAGAAGAACCCGGCCGCGGAGTCGACCTTCCTCACCGGCTCGAAGAACGTGAAGCTGGTCGGCACCGAGACCGTCGAGGGCGTGCGCACCCGCCACTACCGGGGCACTGTCTCCCTGGACGAGCTGCGGGCCTCGCTCACCGGCGCGGACGGCAAGCGGCGCGAGCAGCGCGAGCAGCGCGAGAAGAGCCTTGAGCAGTACGAGGAGCTCGGCATCGGCACGCTCGACATGGACCTGTGGATCGACGGCGACGACCGCACCAAGCAGTTCCGGATGCGCGGCAAGGCCGAGGAGGGTCCGATGGACATGACGCTGACCTTCCTCGATTTCAACAAGCCCGTCGAGGTGAAGGCGCCGCCCGCCGCCGAGGTCTTCGACTTCGCCAAGGAGATGGCGGCGCTGGCCGAGGAGTGACCCTCATCGGCTGAACTGCCAACGACCCCGCAACCGCCCGGAGTTGCGGGGTCGTCTCGTTCTCGGGACCGGTCTCGGCTCCCTGCACTAGCGTGCGGTTCACAGAAGACTCACAGGGGTGGGAAATGAAGACCAGACATCTGCGTCGACTCGCTCTGTCCGTGGCGGCCGCCGCGGCCCTCACATCGGTGGCCGCCTGCGGCTCCTCCGACGGGGACGGCACGAAGGACGACAAGGCGGTGGACAAGCCCGCGGACAGCGGCTCCGAGGGGAACTCCGCCTCGGCCCTGACCGCGCTGCGCACCGTGGACGAGTCCACCGAGGCCGCCGACTCCGCCAAGGTCGAGTCCACCTTCTCGATGGGCGAGGTCCTGTCGATGGAGACCAAGGGCGAGCTGTCCTGGGCGGACGGCACCACCGGGGCGATGAACATCACGTACACCGGCGGTCAGATGGCCCAGCAGATGGAGCAGGCCGGCTCCTCCAGCATCGACGCCCGCTATCTGCCCGACGAGTACTACGCGAAGATGGGCGAGCCCTTCGCGCGGCAGGCGGGCGGCAAGCACTGGATCCGCTACAGCTACGAGGACCTGGAGGAGCTGGCGGGCTCCAGCGGTGCGTACATGAAGGACCAGCTGCAGAACTCCACGCCCAACCAGTCCGTGAAGCTGCTGCTCGCCTCCGGTGACGTACGCCGGGTCGGCGAGGAGGAGGTGCGCGGCGAGGACACCACGCACTACCGCGGCAAGGTCGAGGTCGCCGAGCTGGCCGAGCGCGGCTCGAACCTCGACAAGGACCAGCTCGCGGACCTCAAGAAGCAGCTCCAGGCCTCCGGCATCACCACCGAGACCATCGACATCTGGGTCGACGACAAGAACCTGATGGTCAAGAAGACCGAGGCCGGCGACACCGCCAAGGGCAGGCTGACCACCACGGCCTTCTACAGCGACTACGGGATCCATGTCACCGCCGAGGCGCCCCCGGCGGACGACACCGTGGACTTCAAGGAGCTGATGAAGCAGCAGCAGTAGGTGCGGTGGCCGGCCGCCGGGTCCCCTCGGGGGAGCGGCGGCCGGACCCCTGCCCACCGGCGGGCCGGAGGCGATTTGCCTGCCGGTGAGCCGGTCCCGTACTCTTCCGAGGAAGCCAAAGACCGCTGGTCGTTGCCGTGCGCTCAACTGAGGGCGCGGTGGCCGAAGGATCCGCTGAATTGCGGCGACCTGCGTAGGTGACCCTGGAAGTGCTCCCGGCCGCGATTCGGTTCACGAATCCGGTTCCGGTCGAGCTCACGCCCTGGCCGCCTGCGCCGGGGCGTTTCGTTTTAGCTCCACTCCTCCTTCGGGTCCGCGCGGTCCTGTTCACCCGGAAGGAGGCCGAGGCTCATGGCGAGGCCCGACAAGGCTGCCGCGGTTGCCGAGATGGCGGACAAGTTCCGCAGCTCCAACGCCGCTGTGCTGACCGAGTACACCGGTCTCACCGTGGCGCAGCTCAAGGAGCTGCGCCGTTCGCTCGGTGAGAACGCTACGTACCGCGTGTCGAAGAACACGCTTTCCAAGATCGCGGCCAACGAGGCCGGGATCTCCACCCTGGACGACCTGTTCAAGGGCTCCACGGCGATCGCCTTCGTCACCGGTGACCCGGTGGAGTCGGCGAAGAGTCTGCGCGACTTCGCCAAGGACAACCCTGCCCTGGTCGTCAAGGGCGGCGTCATGGACGGCAAGCCGCTGTCCGCCGACGAGATCAAGAGGCTCGCGGACCTCGAGTCCCGCGAGGTTCTGCTCGCCAAGCTGGCGGGCGCCCTGAAGGGCAAGCAGTCCCAGACTGCCGCGCTCTTCCAGGCGCTTCCCTCGAAGTTCGTCCGCACCGCGGAGGCGCTTCGTGCCAAGAAGGCCGAGCAGGGCGGTGCCGAGTAATTCGGCTCGCACATTGGCAGCCCTTGCCTAGGTGCGCCTAGGCCGCGGGAGGCCGACAGCGGGCCCGACGTACGCCCGCCTGACATGTACATCCGGCACCAGCCGAATTAGTGGAAGGACCGCCATCATGGCGAAGCTCAGCCAGGAAGACCTGCTTGCCCAGTTCGAGGAGCTCACCCTCCTTGAGCTCGCCGAGTTCGTGAAGGCGTTCGAGGAGAAGTTCGACGTCACCGCCGCCGCCCCGGCCGCCGTCGCGGTCGCCCCGACCGGCGCCGCTCCGGCCGAGGCCGCTGCCGAGCAGGACGAGTTCGACGTCATCCTCACCGGCGCCGGCGACAAGAAGATCCAGGTCATCAAGGTCGTGCGTGAGCTGACCTCGCTGGGTCTGAAGGAGGCCAAGGACCTCGTCGACGGCACCCCGAAGGCCGTCGTGGAGAAGGTCGACAAGGCCGCCGCCGAGAAGGCCGCCGAGGCCCTCAAGGGCGCCGGCGCCTCCGTCGAGGTCAAGTGACCTCACGAGTCGGCTGACTCTTTTCCGGCCCCCGGCGGCGTGCCGCTGTAACGGCCGGAGCGCTCAGGGCGATCACCCATCCGGGTGGTCGCCCTTCGGCGTTGACGGGGCCGGGCGAGGACCTCCCTTGCACAGCGGGGTCCGGCGAGTAGGGTGATCTTCGTTGCGCTCCGCCGGGAGGCGGGGTCCGCGTGGAGGGGCCCGGCAGTGACGATCGCGGCGTGTGGTTCGGCCTGGGGGCTCTTGACGAACCGCACGCAGCGCGCGATTCTCAGGACGCGTCGCCAGAACCGATCCGGATCCGAGGCATGGATCGCTGGCGAAGAGGGCAGTATCGATGTGCGTCGAGGGCATGGAAGACCGCGAGCTACGAGTGGCGAGAACAACGAGGGTCGATATGAGGCTCGAACAGGCCTCGGAAAACCCGGAGTGGACATCAGTGGGCCGAGTGGCTACACTGACCCTTTGCGCTGCCTGTTAGCTGCCTCCTGCCCGTCACCAGGGGCACGCCCGCACTTGAGCACAGCCGACGAAACCGGACCTGACCAGGGTTTTCTTCAGGTTTTGTCACTGGCTTCCGGTGTGGGGCCGGTACGCGCGTAGTGAGTCCGAGCCCTCGGAAGGACCCCCTCTTGGCCGCCTCGCGCACTGCCTCGACCGCGAATACGAACAACGGCGCAAGCACCGCCCCGCTGCGCATCTCTTTTGCAAAGATCAAGGAGCCCCTCGAGGTTCCGAACCTTCTTGCTCTGCAGACCGAGAGCTTTGACTGGCTGCTCGGTAACGAGGCGTGGAAGGCTCGTGTCGAGGCGGCTCTGGACAGCGGACAGGACGTCCCCACCAAGTCCGGTCTGGAGGAGATCTTCGAGGAGATCTCCCCGATCGAGGACTTCAGCGGGTCGATGTCCCTGACCTTCCGCGACCACCGTTTCGAGCCGCCGAAGAACAGCATCGACGAGTGCAAGGAGCGCGACTTCACGTACGCGGCCCCGCTCTTCGTCACCGCCGAGTTCACCAACAACGAGACCGGTGAGATCAAGTCCCAGACGGTCTTCATGGGCGACTTCCCGCTCATGACGAACAAGGGCACCTTCGTCATCAACGGCACCGAGCGTGTCGTCGTCTCCCAGCTGGTGCGTTCGCCGGGCGTCTACTTCGACTCCTCCATCGACAAGACGTCCGACAAGGACATCTTCACCGCCAAGATCATCCCGTCCCGGGGTGCCTGGCTGGAGATGGAGATCGACAAGCGCGACATGGTCGGTGTGCGTGTCGACCGCAAGCGCAAGCAGTCCGTCACCGTCCTGCTCAAGGCGCTCGGCTGGACCACCGAGCAGATCCTCGAGGAGTTCGGCGAGTACGAGTCGATGCGCGCCACCCTGGAGAAGGACCACACCCAGGGCCAGGACGACGCGCTCCTCGACATCTACCGCAAGCTGCGCCCGGGCGAGCCGCCGACCCGCGAGGCCGCGCAGACCCTGCTCGAGAACCTCTACTTCAACCCCAAGCGCTACGACCTGGCCAAGGTCGGCCGCTACAAGGTCAACAAGAAGCTCGGCGCCGACGCCCCGCTGGACGCCGGGATCCTGACCGTCGAGGACATCATCGCGACGATCAAGTACCTGGTGAAGCTGCACGCCGGCGAGACCGAGACGGTCGGCGACAGCGGCACCCAGATCGTGGTCGAGACCGACGACATCGACCACTTCGGCAACCGCCGCCTGCGCAACGTCGGCGAGCTGATCCAGAACCAGGTCCGCACGGGTCTCGCCCGTATGGAGCGCGTCGTGCGCGAGCGCATGACCACCCAGGACGTCGAGGCGATCACGCCGCAGACCCTGATCAACATCCGGCCGGTCGTCGCCTCCATCAAGGAGTTCTTCGGCACCAGCCAGCTGTCCCAGTTCATGGACCAGAACAACCCGCTGTCCGGGCTGACGCACAAGCGCCGCCTGTCCGCGCTCGGCCCCGGTGGCCTCTCCCGTGAGCGGGCCGGCTTCGAGGTCCGCGACGTGCACCCCTCGCACTACGGCCGGATGTGTCCGATCGAGACGCCGGAAGGCCCGAACATCGGCCTGATCGGCTCGCTCGCCTCCTACGGCCGGGTCAACGCCTTCGGCTTCGTGGAGACCCCGTACCGCCGCGTCACCGAGGGTGTCGTCACCGACGAGGTCGACTACCTCACCGCCGACGAAGAGGACCGCTTCGTCATCGCCCAGGCGAACGCCCCGCTCACCGAGGACCTCCACTTCGAGGAGTCCCGGGTGCTGGTGCGCCGCCGCGGCGGCGAGATCGACTACGTCCCCGGCGAGGACGTCGACTACATGGACGTCTCGCCGCGCCAGATGGTGTCGGTCGCGACCGCCATGATCCCCTTCCTGGAGCACGACGACGCCAACCGCGCGCTCATGGGCGCCAACATGATGCGCCAGGCCGTGCCGCTGATCACCGCCGAGGCCCCCCTCGTCGGTACGGGCATGGAGTACCGCTGCGCCGTCGACGCCGGTGACGTCATCAAGGCCGAGAAGGCGGGTGTGGTCCAGGAGGTCTCCGCGGACTACGTCACCGTCGCCAACGACGACGGCACCTACACCACGTACCGCATCGCCAAGTTCTCCCGCTCCAACCAGGGCACCTCGGTCAACCAGAAGGTGATCGTGGACGAGGGCGCCCGCGTCATCGAGGGCCAGGTCCTCGCCGACGGGCCCGCCACCCAAGAGGGTGAGATGGCGCTCGGCAAGAACCTGCTCGTGGCGTTCATGCCCTGGGAGGGCCACAACTACGAGGACGCGATCATCCTGTCGCAGCGCCTCGTGCAGGACGACGTCCTCTCCTCGATCCACATCGAGGAGCACGAGGTCGACGCCCGGGACACCAAGCTGGGCCCCGAGGAGATCACCCGGGACATCCCGAACGTCTCCGAGGAGGTCCTCGCCGACCTCGACGAGCGCGGCATCATCCGCATCGGCGCCGAGGTCATCGCCGGCGACATCCTCGTCGGCAAGGTGACCCCCAAGGGCGAGACCGAGCTGACCCCCGAGGAGCGCCTGCTGCGCGCGATCTTCGGTGAGAAGGCCCGTGAGGTCCGTGACACCTCGCTGAAGGTGCCGCACGGCGAGACCGGCAAGGTCATCGGCGTCCGCGTCTTCGACCGCGAGGAGGGCGACGAGCTTCCCCCTGGTGTGAACCAGCTGGTGCGCGTGTACGTGGCGCAGAAGCGCAAGATCACCGATGGTGACAAGCTCGCCGGCCGCCACGGCAACAAGGGCGTCATCTCCAAGATCCTGCCGATCGAGGACATGCCCTTCCTGGAGGACGGCACCCCGGTCGACATCATCCTCAACCCGCTGGGCGTCCCCTCCCGGATGAACCCGGGACAGGTCCTGGAGATCCACCTCGGCTGGCTCGCCAGCCAGGGCTGGGACGTCTCCGGCCTCGGCGAGGAGTGGGCCGAGCGCCTGCAGGCGATCGAAGCCGACCAGGTCGACCCGCGCACCAACGTCGCGACCCCGGTCTTCGACGGTGCCCGCGAGGACGAGCTGGCGGGCCTCCTGGAGCACACAATCCCCAACCGCGACGGCGACCGCATGGTGCTGCCGTCCGGCAAGGCGAGGCTGTTCGACGGCCGCTCCGGCGAGCCGTTCCCGGACCCGATCTCCATCGGGTACATGTACATCCTCAAGCTCCACCACCTGGTCGACGACAAGCTGCACGCCCGCTCGACCGGTCCGTACTCCATGATCACCCAGCAGCCGCTGGGTGGTAAGGCCCAGTTCGGTGGCCAGCGCTTCGGTGAGATGGAGGTGTGGGCGCTCGAGGCGTACGGCGCCGCCTACGCCCTCCAGGAGCTGCTGACCATCAAGTCCGACGACGTCACCGGCCGCGTGAAGGTCTACGAGGCCATCGTCAAGGGCGAGAACATCCCGGAGCCCGGCATCCCCGAGTCCTTCAAGGTGCTCATCAAGGAGATGCAGTCCCTGTGCCTCAACGTGGAGGTGCTTTCCAGTGACGGTATGTCCATCGAGATGCGCGACACGGACGAGGACGTCTTCCGTGCCGCCGAGGAGCTCGGTATCGACCTGTCCCGGCGCGAGCCGAGCAGCGTCGAAGAGGTCTGACGAGTCTGACCGGGGCCCTCGCCGTACGTAGGTACGGCCGGCCCCGGTCAACCCCGGACCCCTCAGACCATTGATGAAGCGCCCCCTTTCCCCCGCTGCGGCGGGGGAGGGGCACAACCCCCGAAAGAGGGATTGACGACAAGTGCTCGACGTCAACTTCTTCGACGAGCTGCGGATCGGCCTGGCGACCGCGGACGACATCCGACAGTGGTCCCACGGCGAGGTCAAGAAGCCGGAGACCATCAACTACCGCACCCTCAAGCCCGAGAAGGACGGACTCTTCTGCGAGAAGATCTTCGGTCCGACCCGGGACTGGGAGTGCTACTGCGGCAAGTACAAGCGTGTCCGCTTCAAGGGCATCATCTGCGAGCGCTGCGGCGTCGAGGTCACCCGCGCCAAGGTGCGCCGTGAGCGGATGGGCCACATCGAGCTCGCCGCCCCCGTCACCCACATCTGGTACTTCAAGGGCGTCCCGTCGCGCCTCGGGTACCTGCTCGACCTCGCCCCGAAGGACCTGGAGAAGGTCATCTACTTCGCGGCGTACATGATCACGTTCGTCGACGAGGAGCGCCGCACCCGCGACCTGCCCTCCCTGGAGGCGCACGTCTCCGTGGAGCGCCAGCAGATCGAGCAGCGCCGCGACTCCGACCTGGAGACCCGCGCCAAGAAGCTCGAGACGGACCTCGCCGAGCTGGAGGCCGAGGGCGCCAAGGCCGATGTGCGCCGCAAGGTGCGCGAGGGCGCCGAGCGCGAGATGAAGCAGCTGCGCGACCGCGCGCAGCGCGAGATCGACCGTCTCGACGAGGTGTGGAACCGCTTCAAGAACCTCAAGGTCCAGGACCTGGAGGGCGACGAGCTGCTCTACCGCGAGCTGCGCGACCGCTTCGGCACCTACTTCGACGGCTCGATGGGTGCCGCGGCGCTGCAGAAGCGCCTGGAGTCCTTCGACCTCGACGAGGAGGCCGAGCGCCTCCGCGAGATCATCCGTACCGGCAAGGGCCAGAAGAAGACCCGTGCGCTCAAGCGCCTCAAGGTCGTCTCCGCCTTCCTGCAGACGTCCAACAGCCCCAAGGGCATGGTGCTCGACTGCGTGCCGGTCATCCCGCCGGACCTGCGTCCGATGGTGCAGCTGGACGGTGGCCGCTTCGCGACCTCCGACCTGAACGACCTGTACCGCAGGGTCATCAACCGCAACAACCGCCTGAAGCGCCTGCTCGACCTCGGTGCCCCCGAGATCATCGTGAACAACGAGAAGCGGATGCTCCAGGAGGCGGTCGACGCCCTCTTCGACAACGGCCGCCGCGGCCGCCCGGTCACGGGCCCCGGCAACCGTCCGCTGAAGTCGCTGTCCGACATGCTCAAGGGCAAGCAGGGCCGCTTCCGGCAGAACCTGCTCGGCAAGCGGGTCGACTACTCGGCGCGTTCGGTCATCGTCGTCGGCCCGCAGCTCAAGCTGCACCAGTGCGGTCTGCCCAAGGCCATGGCCCTGGAGCTCTTCAAGCCGTTCGTGATGAAGCGCCTGGTCGACCTGAACCACGCGCAGAACATCAAGAGCGCCAAGCGCATGGTCGAGCGCGGCCGCACGGTCGTCTACGACGTGCTCGAAGAGGTCATCGCCGAGCACCCGGTGCTGCTGAACCGCGCGCCCACCCTGCACCGCCTCGGCATCCAGGCCTTCGAGCCGCAGCTGGTCGAGGGCAAGGCCATCCAGATCCACCCGCTCGTCTGCACCGCCTTCAACGCGGACTTCGACGGCGACCAGATGGCCGTGCACCTGCCGCTGTCCGCGGAGGCGCAGGCCGAGGCCCGCATCCTGATGCTGTCCTCGAACAACATCCTCAAGCCCGCCGACGGCCGTCCCGTCACCATGCCCACCCAGGACATGGTGCTCGGACTGTTCTTCCTCACCACCGACGGTGCGGAGCGCGAGCTGAAGGGCGAGGAGCGTCCGTTCGCCTCCGTCGCCGAGGCCATCATGGCCTTCGACGCCGGCGAGCTGTCCCTCCAGTCGAAGATCGACGTCCGCTTCCCCGTGGGCACCATCCCGCCGCGCGGCTGGACGCCCGCGGCGCCCGCCGAGGGCGAGGACTTCGGTCCCGACGAGTGGCAGCAGGGCGACACCTTCCGGCTGCGGACCACCCTGGGCCGCGCGCTCTTCAACGAGCTGCTGCCCGAGGACTACCCCTTCGTCGACTACGAGGTCGGCAAGAAGCAGCTCTCCCAGATCGTCAACGACCTGGCCGAGCGCTACCCGAAGGTCATCGTGGCGGCGACGCTCGACAACCTGAAGGCGGCCGGCTTCTACTGGGCGACCCGCTCCGGCGTCACCGTCGCCATCTCCGACGTCGTCGTCCCCGAGGCGAAGAAGGAGATCGTCAAGGGCTACGAGGCCCAGGACGAGAAGGTCCAGAAGCAGTACGAGCGCGGTCTGATCACCAAGGACGAGCGCACCCAGGAGCTCATCGCCCTGTGGACCAAGGCGACCAACGAGGTCGCGGAGGTCATGAACGACAACTTCCCGCGCACCAACCCGATCTTCATGATGGTGAACTCGGGCGCGCGCGGAAACATGATGCAGATGCGTCAGATCGCCGGTATGCGCGGTCTGGTGTCGAACGCCAAGAACGAGACCATCCCGCGTCCCATCAAGGCGTCCTTCCGTGAAGGCCTCTCCGTCCTCGAGTACTTCATCTCGACGCACGGTGCCCGTAAGGGTCTGGCCGACACCGCCCTGCGTACCGCCGACTCGGGTTACCTGACCCGTCGTCTGGTCGACGTCTCCCAGGACGTGATCATCCGCGAGGAGGACTGCGGCACCGACCGCGGCCTCAAGCTGGCGATCGCCGAGCGGGGCGCCGACGGGGTGCTGCGCAAGACCGAGGACGTCGAGACCTCCGTGTACGCGCGGATGCTCGCCGAGGACATCGTCGTGGACGGGAAGGTGCTGGCCCCGGCCAACGTCGACCTGGGCGACGTCCTCATCGACCAGCTGGTCGCCGCGGGCATCGAGACGGTCAAGACCCGCTCGATCCTGACCTGCGAGTCCGCCGTCGGCACCTGCGCCATGTGCTACGGCCGCTCGCTGGCCACCGGCAAGCTGGTCGACATCGGTGAGGCGGTCGGCATCATCGCCGCCCAGTCCATCGGTGAGCCCGGCACCCAGCTGACGATGCGTACCTTCCACACCGGTGGTGTGGCCGGTGACGACATCACCCAGGGTCTGCCCCGAGTCGTCGAGCTCTTCGAAGCCCGTACGCCGAAGGGTGTCGCCCCGATCTCCGAGTCCGCGGGCCGCGTCCGCATCGAGGAGACCGAGAAGACCAAGAAGATCGTCGTCACCCCGGACGACGGCAGCGACGAGACGGCCTTCCCGATCTCCAAGCGCGCCCGTCTCCTGGTGGGCGAGGGCGACCACGTCGAGGTGGGCCAGAAGCTCACCGTGGGTGCCACCAACCCGCACGACGTGCTCCGCATCCTCGGCCAGCGCGCCGTCCAGGTCCACCTGGTCGGCGAGGTCCAGAAGGTCTACAACTCGCAGGGTGTGTCGATCCACGACAAGCACATCGAGATCATCATCCGGCAGATGCTGCGCCGCGTGACGATCATCGAGTCCGGCGACGCGGAACTCCTGCCGGGCGAGCTCGTCGAGCGCTCCAAGTTCGAGACCGAGAACCGTCGTGTGGTCCAGGAAGGCGGCCACCCGGCCTCCGGCCGTCCGCAGCTGATGGGTATCACCAAGGCCTCGCTGGCGACGGAGTCCTGGCTGTCGGCCGCCTCCTTCCAGGAGACGACCAGGGTCCTGACGGACGCGGCGATCAACGCCAAGTCCGACAGCCTCATCGGCCTCAAGGAGAACGTCATCATCGGTAAGCTCATCCCGGCCGGTACGGGCCTGTCCCGCTACCGCAACATCCGGGTCGAGCCCACCGAGGAAGCCAAGGCCGCGATGTACTCGGCCGTCGGCTACGACGACATCGACTACTCGCCCTTCGGGACGGGTTCGGGCCAGGCGGTCCCGCTGGAGGACTACGACTACGGTCCGTACAACCAGTGAGCTGAGGGGCACCGGGGCATCCGGTGCGCCGAGGTCGCGAAGGGCGGTCACCTTGCGGGGTGGCCGCCCTTCGGCGTGGGTGCCGGACTCCGCGGCGGTCCCGCAGGTATTTGTCCCAATCCTGTGTGGATTCAGGAGAGTTCGCGGAATTCGTGATGTGAGGGAATCCCGCCTCGGCAAAGGTGGCGGAACCGCGTCACCGCTCGCTAGCGTCTACTGAATCAGCCAAAGTCTCGTTCTCCACCGGGAGTTGTCCGTGTACCGCATTCGTGTGCTGCCCGCCGCCGTCTCGCTCACGGCCGCCGCCGCCCTCCTCCTCACGGGCTGCGGGGGCGACGACAAGGGCAAGGACGAGGACAAGATCGAGGGTGCGGGGGGCGAGACGAAGTCGAGTGCGCCGGCTTCGCCTTCGGCGAGCGGCGAGGCGCCGAAGTTCGACCGGCCGAAGATCACGCTTCCCTCGGACGTGCAGATCGATTTCGAGGACCCGAAGCTCTCGGACCCCCAGCAGGCGGCGGCGCTCGGCGACGCTCAGAACTTCATCCGCGCGATCCGCTACGGCATCGTGAAGCAGGATCCGGACGAGAGCGCGTACAAGTTCTACTCCGATTTCCAGAGCCAGGCGCAGCAGTACGCCAAGGAGCAGATCAAGGCCCGGGTGGACGCGGGACTCACCATCTCGGGCGAGCAGCGCTACTTCCGCACCAAGGTGATTCCGACGAAGAGCGCGAAGTCCGTCGTCATCAATTTCTGCAGCGACAGCTCCAAGTACTTCAGCAAGGAAGTGAAGACCGAGAAGGTCCGCCGTACAAAGCCGAGCGCTGAGGACTTCGCCTTCTGGGAAATCGCGATGAGTCCCTCCGAGGGCAAGAAGGGGCTGTGGCGAGCAGCCGGCGTCAAGGTGACGGATCCATCTCGGGAGTGCAGGGCATGACTACTTTCCGCAGGCTTCTGATAGGTGCCGCCGTGTGCTCGGTGGCCCTGGTGTCCGGTGGGCAGGCATACGCGGGCGAGGGCCTCACCGAGGGCTCCTCGACCGGTACGAAGAAGAACGACAGTGTGGGCGCCCAGGTGAAGGTCCGCTTCACCGGCTCCGGCACCTCGGGAGGCAACGGCTCGGGCGGGCTGAGCTCGTCGAGCGCCGACTGGGACCCGCCGGGCTGCTGGTACGCGCCGCAGTGGAAGTCCGGCGAATTCCGGAAGATGCGCCAGAGCATCTACTTCGCCGCTGTGCACGACCCGGACGGCCGGGAGTTCACCGGCGAGATCTCGGACGAGAACCAGGGCTACGCCAAGGACGAGTACCACGACGGCGACAAGGGCATGTACTGGGGCGCGGTCCAGAATCCCGACGCCTCGTACGCGGAGCAGTGGGCGTGCAAGCGGGACCCGTTCTGGGTGCCCGAGGGTGAACAGCCCGATGAGCCTCAGGCCATCAACCCCGAGATCCTCGCGGGCCTCGCCTACAACCAGATCAAGGTCCCCGGCACCAAGGTCACCCTCGCTCCCGCGGGCGCGACCAAGGTGAATCTGCCGACCTGGGCCTGGCTCGACAAGGGGGACTTCCAGCCGGTGTCCGTCACGGCCTCGCTGGACTTCCCGGGCTTCCACATGGAGGCCACCACCACCGCCGAGCCGACCGGCCTCACCCTCAAGCCCGGCACCGAGGACGCCGAGCTCCTCCCCGCCTCGGGCAACTGCCCGGTGGGCAAGGACGGTTCGATCGGCGAGCCCTACGCCAAGGGCAAGGCGGACCGCACCCCGCCGTGCGGCGTCACGTACCTGAAGTCCTCAGGCAACGGCACCTTCGACCTCCAGGCCACCGCGACCTGGAAGATCACCTGGACGGGCACCGGCGGCGCGGGCGGCGACCTGCCCGACGGTGAGTACGGGAACAACCAGCCGGTGGAGGTGGAGGAGGCTCAGGCGGTCAACCGCTAGGCCTCTGTGCAGCGACAGCCAAAGGGCGGTCATTCCTCGTACGGATGGCCGCTCTTGGCATGTGGGAAGCGACACGGGTGGGCGAGGGGTCCGCAGCGTACGGTCGCAGCTCTCTGAGGATTTGGGACGGCATCTTCCATCTGCCGTGACGCACGACATGGGCTGGCGGCTTCATCCCGCAGAGTTCGGCTCCTGCCCCTCACCCCGGCGGTGGAACTTGGTCAGATTGAGTGGAGCACTGATCAGAGCGCTGGGTGTCGACAGGCACGCATAGTCGACCAATTCCATTACGCAACAGATGGCAATACCTGCTGGGTCGTACTCTCCTGTGGCCTCGCCATGCCACACGGGACCGCTTCTGAACCTTCGGTGAGGGTCTGCATTCGGCGTTGTGGCGCTGAAGGACTCCTCTGCCCTTGGTGAAAAATCCTGGGATTCGATACGTGTAATTGTGCTCCTCGTGCTGGATAGCCAGCCAATGAGACCGGGTGTGAAATGTATTACCCTTGGCCGGGCATGTCATATTTGAAAGCCTGTAGGTGTATGCGCGCCCCTCGTGCCTGATGTCGAGCCATCTGGGCCGAGACCGGATACCGGTGACGCGTAGATCCATTTTCACGGGCGACTCATCGATGCGGAGCCATCCACCATCCAGAGAAGGGAAGTCACCCCCGCCCGAGAAAATCACAGTGGGGAAGCTCGGCCCCTGCAGGACGGCTTCGCTGGTGGGGAGGCTGCGTGGAGGGGTGTAGAAGTTGCATCGCGCCTCAAGGTATCCGAACGGCCCGATGTCGCCGTGGACTCCGACGTACTTTGAATCCTCATGCAGCCGCATGAGCTTGAATTCGAAGTTGCTCATGCTCTCATCCTTGATATTTGTGGCGTGAGTTCGCGGAATGCTGCTCACGGGCACTTGCGTGGACTGTGTCCTTCGGAATCGGCATCCGAATCCTTCAATCGAATGGATTGATCTTCTTGCTCAAGGATTTGGTCTTGTCGAGTGCCTTCTTCGGATCTGTTGCGACTTCTGCCACTCCGTGAGAAATCTTCTTGCTCTGCTTCTTGACGCCGTCCCAGTGCTCGACAGTTTTGGCGCCCACGTAAACGCCACCGAAACCCGCTGTCACTCCGAGACTCCAAGGACTCGGCGATGTCTCGGCCCATATGGAAGAGGCGTGAAAGCCCGACTCCGCAACATCTGCTACGTAGCTTGCACCTTCGCTGCGGGAGTCGAAATTCTTGCAGGGTGCTCCACGAGATATTACGTTGGCGGTGCTGTAGGCGGTAGAGATCCCGCTGCCCAGGATGCCGACACCACGTATCGCGCCCCCTGTTCTGAGGGCCGTCCGGAGCGAACTCCTCAGTGCCGGCAGTCGTTTGACATTGACGGCGCGGAGGTCTCGGTAAAGATTACTGCCGAGCTTCCAGAGGCCAGCCTGGATGGACGTGGGGACTTCGCCGGCGCGCGTGAGGCCGCCGTAGATCTGTGCAAGTCTGCTGTCGCCCAGGAGGAACTTCACAGAACAATTGACGGATATGCCTCGGAAGATCGGCCGTGTGCTTGACATGGCGTAGTTGAAAGCGCTTGTTATTCTATCGCTTATGAAACCGTTGGCCCAGGGCATTCTTTGGAGCCGTTGAAATCTCGGATTGCTCGAGATCGGATTTCCCACGGTGGACGGAAGCCGCGTTCCAGGTGCGTGCAGCGACCTGATCGGACCAAATGCTGCCAATTGCCTGATGGTTGTCGCTACGATCGCCCTGCGAATGGGCCCCGTCAAGATGAGTCTTTCGGCCCGGGTGAGAAGGGCGGACTGCCGTGGCCGCAGAAGACTGTTGATCAAGTGATTGCCGACAAGTACGCGTGTGATGTTGGTCGTGTGGAGAAACGCTGCTCCTCTGTACCGCACCACGCCTCTGATGTCCCCCGCCACCCCGAGAGCCCCGGCTATTTCTTCTTCGTAGTCCCCAAGCCCCGGTATCTGCGCAATCCCATGAGCCCGTATCCGGTCCACCCAGCTGTGCAGGGATTCGCCGGGTCTGCGGTGGAAGGCCTCGGACTTGGTGTGGCCGCTTGCTGGGATGCCGTAGGTGAGGACCAGGACCTCGGGCCGAGGACGCTCGCCCCCCACCTCGGCGATGTCCTCCGCGCCGAAGCCGGCCCAGCGCGCTCCCGCGGTGGGGTCGCCGTTCTCCAGGCGGACCGCGGCCGAGCGGCGGCGGAGGTCGGGTGCGGTTTCCCGGGTCCAGCTGCGCAGGGGCTTGAGGCCTGCCAGGTGGCTGGTGGCGTCCAGGCGGGAAGCCCGGGTGAACGCCTCGTCCAGCTTGTCGAGGAGGTCCCGCGGCCGTCGAGGAGCTTGGCCAGCTGGTCCAGGTCGTCCGGATTGACGCTCCGCATGCCGAGGGCACCCTCCCGTGGCGCTGTGCGTACGTCTGTGCGCTCAGCGTATGCAGAGGGGGCCGCCGCCGATCAACGGGTACCCGCGGCGCGGCGTGGGAGCCCCTTGATCGGCGGCGCCGTTCCTGCCGGGGACGTATCGCTTTTGACCCCGCTGGCCAACCCCGTTACGCTCAGACCTTGTGCCTGGGGTGTGCCCTGGCCCTCGTGCGTGTCTTCTGCCGTACGGGCGCCGTCACTGGCCGCACCGCAATCTGCGTTCCTTCCTGCCTGGCGGCGGGAGTCTGCAGCATTCGACACACCCGACCGCGTGGGTCGGCGACGTTCCAGGTTAGCTTCACATCGGCACACAGAAACCGGAGAAGTAGTGCCTACGATCCAGCAGCTGGTCCGCAAGGGCCGGCAGGACAAGGTCGAGAAGAACAAGACGCCCGCACTCGAGGGTTCCCCCCAGCGTCGCGGCGTCTGCACGCGTGTGTTCACCACCACCCCCAAGAAGCCGAACTCGGCGCTGCGGAAGGTCGCGCGTGTGCGTCTGACCTCCGGCATCGAGGTCACGGCCTACATCCCGGGTGAGGGACACAACCTGCAGGAGCACTCCATCGTGCTCGTGCGCGGCGGCCGTGTGAAGGACCTGCCGGGTGTTCGCTACAAGATCATCCGCGGCTCGCTCGACACCCAGGGTGTCAAGAACCGCAAGCAGGCCCGCAGCCGCTACGGCGCCAAGAAGGAGAAGTAAGAATGCCTCGTAAGGGCCCCGCCCCGAAGCGCCCGGTCATCATCGACCCGGTCTACGGTTCTCCTCTGGTGACCTCCCTCATCAACAAGGTGCTGCTGAACGGAAAGCGCTCCACCGCCGAGCGCATCGTCTACGGCGCCATGGAGGGCCTGCGCGAGAAGACCGGCAACGACCCGGTCATCACTCTCAAGCGCGCGCTCGAGAACATCAAGCCGACCCTCGAGGTCAAGTCCCGCCGTGTCGGTGGCGCCACCTACCAGGTGCCGGTCGAGGTCAAGCCCGGCCGCGCCAACACCCTGGCGCTGCGCTGGCTGGTCGGTTACTCCCGCGCCCGTCGCGAGAAGACCATGACCGAGCGTCTGCTCAACGAGCTTCTCGACGCCTCGAACGGCCTCGGTGCGGCCGTGAAGAAGCGCGAGGACACGCACAAGATGGCCGAGTCCAACAAGGCCTTCGCGCACTACCGCTGGTAGTCGCTACCCACATCGAGACCGAGAGAAGACTGAAGCCTTATGGCTACCACTTCACTTGACCTGGCCAAGGTCCGCAACATCGGGATCATGGCCCACATCGACGCGGGCAAGACGACGACCACCGAGCGGATCCTGTTCTACACCGGTGTCTCGTACAAGATCGGTGAGGTCCACGACGGCGCCGCCACCATGGACTGGATGGAGCAGGAGCAGGAGCGTGGCATCACGATCACCTCTGCTGCCACCACCTGTCACTGGCCGCTGGAAGACGTCGACCACACGATCAACATCATCGACACCCCGGGGCACGTGGACTTCACCGTAGAGGTGGAGCGTTCGCTGCGTGTCCTCGACGGTGCCGTGACGGTGTTCGACGGCGTCGCCGGCGTGGAGCCGCAGTCCGAGACCGTGTGGCGTCAGGCCGACCGCTACGGCGTTCCGCGTATCTGCTTCGTCAACAAGCTGGACCGTACCGGTGCCGAGTTCCACCGCTGCGTCGACATGATCGTCGACCGCCTCGGTGCGACTCCGCTGGTCATGCAGCTGCCCATCGGTGCCGAGGCCGACTTCCAGGGTGTCGTCGACCTCGTCCAGATGAAGGCGCTCGTCTGGTCGGCCGAGGCCGCCAAGGGCGAGGCCTACGACGTCGTGGACATCCCGGCGACGCACGCCGAGGCCGCCGAAGAGTGGCGCGGCAAGCTCCTCGAGGCCATCGCGGAGAACGACGAAGAGATGATGGAGCTGTACCTGGAGGGCACCGAGCCCACCGTGGAGCAGCTGTACGCGGCCGTGCGCCGCATCACCATCGCCTCCGGCAAGGGCGGCGACACCACCGTCACCCCCGTCTTCTGCGGTACCGCGTTCAAGAACAAGGGCGTCCAGCCCCTGCTCGACGCGGTCGTGCGCTACCTGCCCTCCCCCCTGGACGTCGAGGCCATCGAGGGCCACGACGTGAAGGACCCGGAGAAGACGGTCGCGCGCAAGCCCTCCGACGAGGAGCCGCTGTCGGCGCTGGCGTTCAAGATCATGAGCGACCCGCACCTCGGCAAGCTCACCTTCGTCCGGGTCTACTCGGGCCGCCTGGAGTCCGGCACCGCGGTGCTGAACTCCGTGAAGGGCAAGAAGGAGCGCATCGGCAAGATCTACCGCATGCACGCGAACAAGCGTGAGGAGATCGAGTCGGTGGGCGCGGGCGACATCATCGCCGTGATGGGTCTGAAGCAGACCACGACCGGTGAGACGCTCTGCGACGACAAGGCCCCGGTCATCCTGGAGTCCATGGACTTCCCGGCGCCGGTCATCCAGGTCGCCATCGAGCCCAAGTCCAAGGGCGACCAGGAGAAGCTGGGTGTCGCCATCCAGCGGCTCTCGGAGGAGGACCCCTCCTTCCAGGTCCACTCGGACGAGGAGACCGGCCAGACCATCATCGGCGGCATGGGCGAACTGCACCTCGAGGTGCTGGTCGACCGCATGAAGCGCGAGTTCAAGGTCGAGGCCAACGTCGGCAAGCCGCAGGTCGCGTACCGCGAGACCATCCGCAAGACGGTCGAGCGCGTGGACTACACCCACAAGAAGCAGACCGGTGGTACCGGTCAGTTCGCCAAGGTGCAGATCGCGATCGAGCCCATCACCGACGGCGACGTCTCGTACGAGTTCGTCAACAAGGTCACGGGTGGCCGCATCCCCAAGGAGTACATCCCCTCGGTGGACGCGGGCTGCCAGGAGGCCATGCAGTTCGGCATCCTCGCCGGTTACGAGATGACCGGTGTCCGCGTGACCCTGCTCGACGGTGCCTACCACGAGGTGGACTCCTCCGAGCTCGCGTTCAAGATCGCCGGCTCGCAGGCCTTCAAGGAGGCCGCGCGCAAGGCCGGTCCCGTGCTCCTCGAACCGATGATGGCCGTCGAGGTCACCACGCCCGAGGACTACATGGGCGACGTCATCGGCGACATCAACTCCCGCCGTGGCCAGATCCAGGCCATGGAGGAGCGCAGTGGCGCCCGGGTCGTCAAGGGCCTGGTTCCGCTGTCGGAGATGTTCGGCTACGTCGGAGACCTCCGCAGCAAGACGTCGGGTCGCGCAAGCTACTCGATGCAGTTCGACTCCTACGCCGAGGTTCCGCGGAACGTCGCCGAGGAGATCATCGCGAAGGCCAAGGGCGAGTAACTCAGCCGAGTTCACGCTTTAGGCTTGACTCCGGAGCCTTCCGGGGCATTCCGCCGCAACAGCGGAGGAATGCCCCCGGGCCCGGACTTTCCAGCAAAGATCACCTGGCGCCGATGAAGCAAGGCGTTCAGAACCACTCCACAGGAGGACCCCAGTGGCGAAGGCGAAGTTCGAGCGGACTAAGCCGCACGTCAACATCGGCACCATCGGTCACATCGACCACGGTAAGACGACCCTCACGGCCGCCATTACCAAGGTGCTGCACGACGCGTACCCGGACCTGAACGAGGCCTCGGCCTTCGACCAGATCGACAAGGCTCCTGAGGAGCGCCAGCGCGGTATCACCATCTCCATCGCGCACGTCGAGTACCAGACGGAGACGCGTCACTACGCGCACGTCGACTGCCCCGGTCACGCGGACTACATCAAGAACATGATCACGGGTGCGGCGCAGATGGACGGCGCCATCCTCGTGGTCGCCGCCACCGACGGCCCGATGCCGCAGACCAAGGAGCACGTGCTCCTGGCCCGCCAGGTCGGCGTCCCGTACATCGTCGTCGCCCTGAACAAGGCCGACATGGTGGACGACGAGGAGATCCTGGAGCTCGTCGAGCTCGAGGTCCGTGAGCTCCTCTCCGAGTACGAGTTCCCGGGCGACGACGTTCCGGTCGTCAAGGTCTCCGCTCTGAAGGCGCTCGAGGGCGACAAGGAGTGGGGCGAGTCGGTCCTCAACCTGATGAAGGCCGTCGACGAGTCCATCCCGGAGCCCGAGCGCGACGTCGACAAGCCGTTCCTGATGCCGATCGAGGACGTCTTCACGATCACCGGTCGTGGCACCGTCGTCACCGGTCGTATCGAGCGCGGCATCCTCAAGGTCAACGAGACCGTCGACATCATCGGCATCAAGACCGAGAAGACCACCACCACGGTCACCGGCATCGAGATGTTCCGCAAGCTGCTCGACGAGGGCCAGGCCGGTGAGAACGTCGGCCTCCTGCTCCGCGGCATCAAGCGCGAGGACGTCGAGCGCGGCCAGGTCATCATCAAGCCCGGTTCGGTCACCCCGCACACCGAGTTCGAGGCCCAGGCCTACATCCTGTCGAAGGACGAGGGTGGCCGTCACACCCCCTTCTTCAACAACTACCGCCCGCAGTTCTACTTCCGTACGACTGACGTGACCGGCGTCGTGACCCTCCCCGAGGGCACCGAGATGGTCATGCCGGGCGACAACACCGAAATGACCGTCGAGCTGATCCAGCCCGTCGCCATGGAGGAGGGCCTGAAGTTCGCCATCCGCGAGGGTGGCCGGACCGTGGGTGCCGGCCAGGTCACCAAGATCAACAAGTAAGCTCCGCTTGCCTGTTGGCCTGAGTGCCTGGTAGCTCGCTGAGCAACCGGGAAGGGCCCGTACGGACCGTGGGAGACCGCGGTGCCGTACGGGCCCTTTCGCCTGTCCGCGCCTTGTGCCGGAAGGGGGGCGCGGCCCGCCCGGGCTCCGGGTGAACGGCCCGTGCGCCCGGCGTGCGTTTGAAACTCGCGCCCCCCGGGGTAGGGTTTACGACCCGATTGGCCAGGGCCCTGTCCCGTATGGCAAACTATCGGGGTTGCTCGGTTGAGTGCCGATGCTGCGCGCCTCCCGCCGGGAGGACCGGAAGCGAGTCCCACAGTACTCGTCGTCCCAACTGCCAGTTCTTTGCAGGACTTCGGTCCTGTGGGCAGCGCTGGGGCGGACGTACGGGAATCTTTCGGGAAGTGCGGTGGGGTGCCTCGGCCAGGGCGCCCGGTGGGTGTCTCACCCCCGGTTCCGCGGTCGTCGATCGCGATCCCTCGGCAGGGAAGGCCTTCGGGACATCCCTGTCAGGCGGAGCGCGACACGCCCGACCGCGTGGGTCGGAGGCGGGGCGGCAGGAAAGCCCCCGGGTTCCAGAGCGTTGACGAGAGACAGGACTACGAAGTAGCCATGGCGGGACAGAAGATCCGCATCCGGCTCAAGGCCTACGACCACGAGGTCATCGACTCCTCGGCGAAGAAGATCGTCGAGACGGTGACGCGTACTGGTGCGTCGGTCGCGGGCCCGGTGCCGCTGCCCACTGAGAAGAACGTGTACTGCGTCATCAAGTCGCCGCACAAGTACAAGGACGCGCGCGAGCACTTCGAGATGCGTACGCACAAGCGCCTGATCGACATCCTCGACCCGACGCCCAAGACCGTTGACTCGCTGATGCGCCTGGACCTTCCGGCCGGCGTCGACATCGAGATCAAGCTCTGAGAGGCGCGGAAGAGATGACCAAGCAGATCAAGGGCATCCTGGGCGAGAAGCTCGGCATGACCCAGGTCTGGGACGAGAACAACCGTGTCGTCCCGGTGACCGTGGTCAAGGCCGGGCCCTGTGTCGTTACCCAGGTCCGTACGAATGACAGTGACGGCTACGAGTCGGTCCAGATCGCCTTCGGCGAGATCGACCCGCGCAAGGTGAACAAGCCCCTCAAGGGCCACTTCGCCAAGGCCGACGTCACCCCCCGTCGCCACCTCGTCGAGATCCGTACCGCCGACGCCGGCGAGTACACCCTCGGCCAGGAGCTGACCGCCGAGACCTTCGAGGCCGGCCTCAAGGTCGACGTGACCGGCAAGAGCAAGGGCAAGGGCTTCGCCGGTGTCATGAAGCGTCACAACTTCAAGGGCCTCGGCGCCGGTCACGGCACCCAGCGCAAGCACCGCTCGCCCGGTTCCATCGGCGGCTGCGCCACCCCGGGCCGCGTGTTCAAGGGCCTGCGCATGGCGGGCCGCATGGGCAACGAGCGGGTCACCACCCAGAACCTGACCGTCCACGCCGTTGACGCGGAGAAGGGTCTGCTGCTCATCAAGGGCGCGGTTCCCGGTCCGAACGGCGGCCTCGTCCTGGTCCGCACCGCGGCCAAGGGGGCCTGAGGTAACGATGAGCACTGTTGACATCCTTTCGCCGGCAGGCGACAAGGCCGGGACCGTCGAGCTCCCCGCGGAGATCTTCGACGCGAAGGTCAGCATCCCGCTGATCCACCAGGTCGTCGTCGCCCAGCTGGCCGCTGCCCGCCAGGGCACGCACAAGACCAAGACCCGTGGCGAGGTCCGCGGTGGTGGCAAGAAGCCCTACCGCCAGAAGGGCACCGGCCGCGCGCGTCAGGGCTCGACCCGTGCGCCGCAGTTCGCCGGCGGTGGCGTCGTCCACGGCCCCGTGCCGCGTGACTACTCGCAGCGGACCCCGAAGAAGATGAAGGCCGCCGCCCTGCGCGGTGCCCTCACCGACCGGGCGCGCAACAGCCGCATCCACGTCGTCTCCGGCGTGGTCGACGGCGACATCTCCACCAAGGCCGCGAAGTCCCTGTTCGGCAAGATCTCGGAGCGCAAGAACCTGCTCCTGGTCGTCGAGCGTGCGGACGAGGCCGCGTGGCTGTCCGCCCGCAACCTGCCCCAGGTGCACATCCTGGAGCCGGGCCAGCTGAACACGTACGACGTGATGCGCTCCGACGACGTGGTCTTCACCCAGGCCGCTCTGGAGTCCTTCGTGTCCGGCCCGCAGAAGGCTGACCAGACCGAAGGGAGCGAGGCCTGATGGCTACGCGTCACCCGAGCATTGCGCCCAAGGCCGCCAAGGCCGCGAAGGCCGCGCGCGTCGCCAAGGCGAAGCGCCACGCCACCGAGGGCAAGAACACCGTCGAGACGCCGCTGAGCAAGAGCTTCACGGACCCCCGTGACGTGCTGCTCAAGCCGGTCGTCTCCGAGAAGAGCTACGCGCTGCTCGACGAGGGCAAGTACACCTTCGTCGTGGACCCGCGTGCCAACAAGACCCAGATCAAGGAGGCCGTCCAGGCGGTCTTCTCGGTCAAGGTCACCGGGGTCAACACGATCAACCGCCAGGGCAAGCGCAAGCGGACCCGCACCGGCTTCGGCAAGCGTGCCGACAGCAAGCGCGCGATCGTGACCCTCGCCGAGGGCGACCGTATCGACATCTTCGGCCAGGCCTCCTAACGGAGTGCCCTGGTCCGATATCGGACGAGGACTGAGAAATGGGTATCCGCAAGTACAAGCCGACGACTCCGGGCCGTCGTGGCTCCAGCGTCGCCGACTTCGTCGAGGTCACGCGGTCCACGCCGGAGAAGTCGCTGGTCCGCCCGCTGCACAGCAAGGGCGGCCGTAACAACACCGGTCGTGTGACCGTTCGCCACCAGGGTGGCGGACACAAGCGCGCCTACCGCGTGATCGACTTCCGTCGTCACGACAAGGACGGCGTGCCGGCGAAGGTCGCGCACATCGAGTACGACCCCAACCGCACCGCGCGCATCGCGCTGCTGCACTACGCCGACGGCGAGAAGCGCTACATCCTCGCGCCGCGCGGCCTCGGGCAGGGCGACCGCGTCGAGAACGGCCCGGGCGCCGACATCAAGCCGGGCAACAACCTGGCGCTCCGCAACATCCCGGTCGGTACGACCCTGCACGCGATCGAGCTCCGCCCCGGCGGCGGCGCCAAGTTCGCGCGCTCGGCCGGTGCCTCGGTGCAGCTGCTCGCCAAGGAGGGCGCGATGGCGCACCTCCGTATGCCGTCCGGTGAGATCCGCCTGGTCGACGTGCGCTGCCGCGCCACCGTCGGCGAGGTCGGCAACGCCGAGCAGTCGAACATCAACTGGGGCAAGGCCGGCCGCAAGCGCTGGCTCGGCGTCCGCCCGACCGTCCGCGGTGTGGCGATGAACCCGGTTGACCACCCGCACGGTGGTGGTGAGGGCAAGACCTCCGGTGGTCGCCACCCGGTCAGCCCGTGGGGTCAGAAGGAGGGTCGTACTCGTTCTCCCAAGAAGGCGAGCAACAAGTACATCGTCCGCCGCCGCAAGACGAACAAGAAGCGCTAGGAGCGGGTTCAGATGCCGCGCAGTCTCAAGAAGGGGCCCTTCGTCGACGACCACCTGATCAAGAAGGTGGACGCCCAGAACGAAGCCGGTTCCAAGAACGTCATCAAGACCTGGTCCCGTCGCTCGATGATCATCCCGGCCATGCTCGGCCACACGATCGCGGTGCACAACGGCAAGACCCACATCCCGGTGTTCGTCACCGAGTCGATGGTCGGCCACAAGCTCGGCGAGTTCTCGCCGACTCGCACCTTCCGCGGCCACGTCAAGGACGACCGGAAGTCGAAGCGCCGCTAAGGCGGGGTGGAAACGATCATGACAAACACCGAAGGGACAACCATGGAAGCCAGGGCCCAGGCGCGGTTCATCCGCGTCACGCCCATGAAGGCCCGCCGCGTGGTGGACCTCATCCGTGGCATGGACGCCACGGAGGCTCAGGCGGTCCTGCGTTTCGCCCCGCAGGCCGCGAGCGTGCCGGTCGGCAAGGTGCTGGACAGCGCCATCGCCAACGCCGCGCACAACTACGACCACACCGACGCCGACAGCCTCTTCATCTCCGAGGCGTACGTCGACGAGGGCCCGACCCTGAAGCGGTTCCGGCCGCGCGCCCAGGGCCGCGCCTACCGGATCCGCAAGCGGACCAGCCACATCACCGTGGTCGTCAGCAGCAAGGAAGGAACCCGGTAATGGGCCAGAAGGTAAACCCGCACGGGTTCCGGCTCGGTGTCACCACCGACTTCAAGTCGCGCTGGTACGCCGACAAGCTCTACAAGGACTACGTCAAGGAAGACGTCGCCATCCGCCGGATGATGACGTCCGGCATGGAGCGCGCCGGCATCTCCAAGGTGGAGATCGAGCGCACCCGTGACCGCGTCCGCGTGGACATCCACACCGCCCGCCCGGGCATCGTCATCGGCCGCCGCGGCGCCGAGGCCGACCGCATCCGCGGTGACCTCGAGAAGCTCACCGGCAAGCAGGTCCAGCTGAACATCCTCGAGGTCAAGAACCCCGAGACCGATGCCCAGCTGGTCGCCCAGGCCGTTGCCGAGCAGCTGTCCTCCCGCGTCTCCTTCCGCCGTGCCATGCGCAAGAGCATGCAGACGGCGATGAAGGCCGGCGCCAAGGGCATCAAGATCCAGTGCGGCGGCCGTCTCGGCGGCGCCGAGATGTCCCGCTCGGAGTTCTACCGCGAGGGCCGCGTGCCCCTGCACACGCTCCGCGCGAACGTCGACTACGGCTTCTTCGAGGCCAAGACCACCTTCGGCCGCATCGGCGTGAAGGTCTGGATCTACAAGGGCGACGTCAAGAACATCGCCGAGGTCCGCGCCGAGAACGCCGCGGCCCGTGCCGGCAACCGTCCGGCCCGCGGCGGCAGCGACCGCCCGGCCCGCGGTGGCCGCGGTGGCGAGCGTGGCGGACGCGGCCGCAAGCCCCAGCAGTCGGCTCCGGCCGCCGAGGCCCCCAAGGCCGAGGCTCCCGCCGCTGCTGAGGCCGCCACCCCTTCTAGCGGCGGAACGGAGGCCTGACCGAAATGCTGATCCCCCGCAGGGTCAAGCACCGCAAGCAGCACCACCCGAAGCGCCGTGGTCAGGCCAAGGGCGGTACGACGGTTGCGTTCGGTGAGTACGGTATTCAGGCGGTGACCCCGGCCTATGTGACGAACCGTCAGATCGAGGCCGCGCGTATCGCCATGACCCGTCACATCAAGCGTGGCGGCAAGGTCTGGATCAACATCTACCCGGACCGCCCGCTGACGAAGAAGCCCGCCGAGACCCGCATGGGTTCCGGTAAGGGTTCGCCGGAGTGGTGGGTCGCGAACGTTCACCCGGGACGGGTGATGTTCGAACTGTCCTACCCGAACGAGAAGATTGCGCGTGAGGCGCTTACCCGCGCTGCTCACAAGCTTCCGATGAAGTGCCGCATTGTCCGGCGCGAGGCAGGTGAAGCGTGATGTCGGCCGGTACCAAGGCGTCCGAGCTGCGCGAGCTGGGCAACGAGGAGCTTCTGGCGAAGCTTCGCGAGGCCAAGGAAGAGCTGTTCAACCTCCGCTTCCAGGCGGCGACCGGACAGCTCGAGAACCACGGCCGGCTCAAGGCCGTCCGCAAGGACATCGCGCGGATCTACACCCTCATGCGTGAGCGCGAGCTGGGCATCGAGACGGTGGAGAGCGCCTGATGAGCGAGAGCAACGTGACTACTGAATCCAACAGCGGCTCCGCCGCGGGGAAGACCGCGCGCGGTTTCCGCAAGACCCGCGAGGGCCTGGTCGTCAGCGACAAGATGGACAAGACCGTCGTCGTCGCCGTCGAGGACCGCGTGAAGCACGCGCTGTACGGCAAGGTCATCCGCCGTACGAACAAGCTCAAGGCGCACGACGAGCAGAACGCTGCGGGCGTCGGCGACCGCGTCCTCCTCATGGAGACCCGGCCGCTGTCCGCGACGAAGCGCTGGCGCATCGTCGAGATCCTCGAGAAGGCCAAGTAATTCCCCGCCGGTTCCCTCACCGGAACCGGCCCGGAGTTCTTGATTCGAAAAATTGCCTGAGGGGTTTCCCTCGGGTTCGTTCCGCCAGGCTCGGCGAGAAGTGCGAGGCATTCGCGCTTCTCGCCGGGAACCGGCAGACATTCAGGAGATAGACGTGATCCAGCAGGAGTCGCGACTGCGTGTCGCCGACAACACGGGTGCGAAGGAAATCCTCACCATCCGTGTTCTCGGTGGTTCCGGTCGCCGCTACGCGGGCATCGGTGACGTCATCGTCGCCACCGTCAAGGACGCGATCCCCGGTGGCAACGTGAAGAAGGGTGACGTCGTCAAGGCGGTCATCGTTCGCACCGTCAAGGAGCGCCGCCGTCCCGACGGCTCGTACATCCGCTTCGACGAGAACGCCGCCGTCATTCTCAAGAACGACGGCGACCCTCGCGGCACCCGTATCTTCGGCCCGGTCGGCCGTGAGCTGCGCGAGAAGAAGTTCATGAAGATCATCTCGCTCGCGCCGGAGGTGCTGTAAGCATGAAGATCAAGAAGGGCGACCTGGTCCAGGTCATCACCGGTAAGGACAAGGGCAAGCAGGGCAAGGTCATTGCCGCTTTCCCGCGCGAGGAGCGCGTCCTGGTCGAGGGTGTCAACCGGGTCAAGAAGCACACCAAGGCCGGTCCCACCGCCTCCGGCTCGCAGGCCGGCGGCATCGTGACCACCGAGGCGCCTGTGCACGTGTCCAACGTGCAGCTGGTCGTGGAGAAGGACGGCAACAAGGTCGTCACCCGCGTCGGCTACCGCTTCGACGAGGACGGCAACAAGATCCGCGTTGCCAAGCGGACCGGTGAGGACATCTGATGACTGCCACCACCACTTCCCCCCGCCTGAAGCTCAAGTACCGCGAGGAAATCGCCGGCAAGCTGCGTGAGGAGTTCTCGTACGAGAACGTCATGCAGGTTCCGGGCCTCGTCAAGATCGTGGTCAACATGGGTGTGGGCGACGCCGCCCGCGACTCCAAGCTGATCGAGGGCGCCATCAAGGACCTCACCACGATCACCGGTCAGAAGCCGGCCGTCACCAAGGCCCGTAAGTCCATCGCGCAGTTCAAGCTGCGCGAGGGCCAGCCGATCGGTGCCCACGTCACGCTTCGTGGCGACCGCATGTGGGAGTTCCTGGACCGCACCCTGTCGCTGGCGCTCCCGCGCATCCGCGACTTCCGCGGTCTGTCCCCCAAGCAGTTCGACGGCCGTGGCAACTACACCTTCGGTCTCACGGAGCAGGTCATGTTCCACGAGATCGACCAGGACAAGATCGACCGCGTCCGGGGTATGGACATCACCGTGGTCACCACGGCGACCAACGACGCTGAGGGCCGCGCGCTCCTTCGTCACCTCGGCTTCCCGTTCAAGGAGGCGTGAGCGAGATGGCGAAGAAGGCTCTGATTGCCAAGGCTGCTCGTAAGCCCAAGTTCGGTGTGCGTGCCTACACCCGCTGCCAGCGCTGTGGCCGCCCGCACTCCGTGTACCGCAAGTTCGGCCTGTGCCGCGTCTGCCTTCGTGAGATGGCTCACCGCGGTGAACTGCCGGGCGTGACCAAGAGCTCCTGGTAAATCCCCTTCAGGGATCACCGGAAGCTCTCGGTAAGCAAAGGGTCTGGCAGAAGGCCCTCCCCGCATGCCCTAGGCTTGGGGGGTTGGGCCTCTGCCGCCCGTCCGCGGGCTCCTGCCCGCAAGTCAACGCTTACTACGCCGTAGGTCCCCGCGCCGCACCCGTCCCGCCCATGAGCGGGGAGAGGGATGGCGCATACAGGAAACCCCGGCGAGAGAGGCCGAAGGCCAATTCATGACCATGACTGATCCGATCGCGGACATGCTGACTCGTCTGCGTAACGCGAACTCGGCGTACCACGACACCGTGGGTATGCCGCACAGCAAGATCAAGTCGCACATCGCGGAGATCCTCCAGCAGGAGGGCTTCATCACGGGCTGGAAGGTCGAGGACGCCGAGGTCGGCAAGAACCTCGTCCTGGAGCTGAAGTTCGGCCCCAACCGTGAGCGCTCCATCGCGGGCATCAAGCGGATCTCCAAGCCCGGTCTCCGGGTGTACGCGAAGTCCACCAACCTGCCGAAGGTGCTCGGCGGCCTGGGCGTGGCCATCATCTCCACGTCGCACGGTCTGCTCACCGACAAGCAGGCAGGCAAGAAGGGTGTGGGCGGGGAAGTCCTCGCCTACGTCTGGTAATCGGGAACGGAGGAATAGCAATGTCGCGCATCGGCAAGCTCCCCATCCCGGTTCCCACCGGCGTGGACGTCACCATCGACGGCAGCACCGTGAGTGTGAAGGGTCCCAAGGGCTCCCTCTCCCACACGATCGTGGCGCCGATCGGCATCGCCAAGGGTGAGGACGGCGTTCTCAACGTCACCCGCCCCAACGACGAGCGTCAGAACAAGGCCCTGCACGGCCTGTCCCGCACGCTGGTGGCGAACATGATCACCGGTGTGACCCAGGGATACGTGAAGAAGCTCGAGATCAGCGGTGTCGGCTACCGCGTCCTCGCGAAGGGCTCCAACCTGGAGTTCTCGCTGGGCTACAGCCACCCGATCCTGGTCGAGGCCCCGGAGGGCATCACCTTCAAGGTGGAGTCCCCGACCAAGCTCTCGGTCGAGGGCATCGACAAGCAGAAGGTCGGCGAGGTTGCGGCCAACATCCGCAAGCTGCGCAAGCCCGACCCGTACAAGGCCAAGGGCGTCAAGTACGAGGGCGAAGTCATCCGCCGCAAGGTCGGAAAGGCGGGTAAGTAAGCCATGGCATACGGTGTGAAGATCGCCAAGGGCAAGGCCTACAAGGGCGCTGCCATCAAGCGCCGCCACATCCGCATCCGCAAGAGGATCTCGGGTACGGCCGAGCGTCCGCGCCTCGTCGTGACGCGCTCGAACCGCCACATCGTGGCCCAGGTCATCGACGACATCAAGGGTCACACCCTGGCGTCGGCGTCGACCCTGGACACGTCGATCCGCAGCGGCGAGGACGACAAGTCCGCGCAGGCCGGCAAGGTCGGCGCACTCGTCGCCGAGCGCGCCAAGGCCGCGGGTGTCGAGGCCGTCGTATTCGACCGCGGTGGCAACCAGTACGCGGGGCGCATCGCCGCCCTGGCGGACGCCGCCCGCGAAGCCGGGCTCAAGTTCTGAGCCCCCGTCGCAGCAGCGACTTTTGTTGCTGCGTAGCTAGCGGAAACAGAGAGAGGTAATTCCAATGGCTGGACCCCAGCGCCGCGGCAGCGGTGCCGGTGGCGGCGAGCGGCGGGACCGGAAGGGCCGTGACGGCGGCGCTGCTGCCGCCGAGAAGACCGCGTACGTTGAGCGCGTTGTCGCGATCAACCGCGTCGCCAAGGTTGTGAAGGGTGGTCGTCGCTTCAGCTTCACCGCGCTGGTCGTGGTGGGCGACGGTGACGGCACCGTGGGTGTCGGATACGGCAAGGCCAAGGAGGTGCCGGCCGCCATCGCCAAGGGTGTGGAGGAGGCCAAGAAGCACTTCTTCAAGGTCCCCCGTATCCAGGGCACCATCCCGCACCCGATCACGGGCGAGAAGGCCGCGGGCGTCGTCCTGCTCAAGCCTGCTTCCCCCGGTACCGGCGTGATCGCCGGTGGCCCGGTGCGTGCCGTGCTCGAGTGCGCCGGTGTTCACGACATCCTGTCGAAGTCGCTCGGCTCGTCCAACGCGATCAACATCGTGCACGCCACCGTGGCGGCCCTCAAGGGCCTGCAGCGTCCCGAGGAGATCGCGGCCCGCCGCGGTCTGCCGCTCGAGGACGTCGCCCCCGCGGCTCTGCTGCGTGCGCGTGCGGGAGCGGGTGCTGCGTAATGGCCCGCCTCAAGATCACGCAGACGAAGTCGTACATCGGCAGCAAGCAGAACCACCGTGACACGCTGCGTTCGCTTGGCCTGAAGAGGGTCAACGACGTGGTCGTCAAGGAGGACCGCCCCGAGTTCCGCGGCATGGTGCGCCACGTCCGCCACCTCGTGACGGTCGAGGAGGTCGACTGATCATGGCGGAGCAGAACCCGCTCAAGATCCACAACCTCCGTCCCGCCCCCGGAGCCAAGACCGCGAAGACCCGTGTCGGTCGCGGTGAGGCCTCGAAGGGTAAGACGGCCGGTCGTGGTACCAAGGGCACCAAGGCCCGTTACCAGGTTCCGGAGCGCTTCGAGGGTGGCCAGATGCCCCTCCACATGCGTCTCCCGAAGCTCAAGGGCTTCAAGAACCCGTTCAAGACCGAGTACCAGGTCGTGAACCTGGACAAGCTCTCCGCGCTCTACCCCGAGGGCGGAGAGGTCACCGTTGCCGACCTGGTCGACAAGGGTGCGGTCCGCAAGAACAGCCTCGTCAAGGTCCTCGGCCAGGGCGAGCTCTCGGTGGCGCTGCAGGTGACGGTCGACGCCGTCTCCGGCTCCGCCAAGGAGAAGATCACCGCCGCCGGCGGTACCGTCACCGAGCTCGTCTGAGCCCGAGTGACATGAGCGATCCCGACCGGGGATACCCCACATAAGGGGTATCCCCGGTTGGTCGTTCCAAGGGGGGCACAGTCGCAGGTAAGGTTGCGTGCGCTGTTGCTATAAGGGGTTGGGTGCACACCCCTGCCCGATCGGCCTGCCCGAAAGGCGAGTCGAGCGGGCGGGTCCGCCCAACACCGGCTGTACCCAATCGTCGAACCTCAAGACCGTCACCTCTGACGCATGAGCGCGGGGGTCGCAGGAGGCACCGTGCTCACCGCGTTCGCCCGGGCGTTCAAGACGCCCGACCTGCGCAAGAAGCTGCTCTTCACGCTGGCCATCATCGTCATCTACCGGATCGGTACGCATATCCCGATCCCCGGTGTCGACTACAAGAACGTCCAGACCTGCATGGACATCGCTGAAGGCAACAGCGGTCTCTTCGGTCTGGTCAACATGTTCAGTGGTGGCGCGCTGCTTCAGATCACCATCTTCGCGCTGGGCATCATGCCGTACATCACGGCGAGCATCATTCTGCAGCTGCTGACCGTGGTGATCCCGCGCCTGGAGGCCCTGAAGAAGGAAGGCCAGTCGGGTACCGCGAAGATCACGCAGTACACCCGCTACCTGACGGTGGCGCTCGCCATCCTGCAGGGCACCGGCCTGGTGGCCACCGCCCGCAGCGGCGCGCTCTTCCAGGGCTGCCCGGTGGCCGGCGACATCGTCCCGGACCAGTCGATCTTCGTCACCGTCACCATGGTCATCACGATGACCGCCGGTACGGCCATGGTCATGTGGCTCGGTGAGCTGATCACCGACCGCGGCATCGGCAACGGCATGTCGATCCTGATGTTCATCTCGATCGCCGCGACCTTCCCGAGCGCGCTGTGGGCCATCAAGCAGCAGGGCAGCCTGGCCGGCGGCTGGATCGAGTTCGGCACCGTGATCCTGGTCGGCCTGGTGATGGTCGGCCTGGTGGTCTTCGTCGAGCAGGCGCAGCGCCGCATCCCCGTGCAGTACGCGAAGCGGATGATCGGCCGCCGGTCCTACGGGGGTACGTCCACGTACATCCCGCTGAAGGTGAACCAGGCGGGTGTGATTCCTGTCATCTTCGCCTCGTCGCTGCTCTACATTCCGGCGCTCATCGCGCAGTTCTCGGACGACAAGTCCGGCTGGAAGTCCTGGATCGAGCAGAACCTCACCAAGGGCGACCACCCGATTTACATCACCATGTACTTCCTGTTGATCGTGTTCTTCGCCTTCTTCTACGTGGCGATCTCGTTCAACCCCGAGGAAGTCGCGGACAACATGAAGAAGTATGGTGGCTTCATCCCGGGCATCCGGGCTGGCCGACCGACCGCTGAGTACCTGAGCTACGTACTCAACCGGATCACCTGGCCGGGTTCGCTGTATCTGGGCCTGATCGCTCTTGTGCCGACGATGGCGTTGGTTGGTTTCGGGGCAAACCAGAACTTCCCCTTCGGCGGGACCAGCATCCTCATCATCGTGGGTGTCGGCCTCGAGACGGTGAAGCAGATCGAGAGCCAGCTCCAGCAGCGCAATTACGAAGGGTTCCTCCGCTGATGCGTATCGTCCTCGTCGGGCCGCCTGGCGCCGGTAAGGGAACGCAGGCCGCGTTCCTGGCCAAGAACCTGTCGATTCCGCACATCTCCACGGGCGACCTCTTCCGCGCCAACATCAGCCAGGGCACGGAGCTGGGCAAGCAGGCCAAGGCCTATATGGACGCGGGGAATCTGGTGCCCGACGAGGTCACCATCGGGATGGCCAAGGACCGCATGGACCAGCCGGACGCGGAGAACGGCTTCCTGCTCGACGGCTTCCCGCGCAATGTGTCCCAGGCCGAGGCGCTCGACGAGACGCTGAAGGACGCGAGCATGCGGCTGGACGCGGTGCTCGACCTGGAGGTCCCCGAGGACGAGGTGGTCAAGCGCATCGCGGGCCGCCGCATCTGCCGCAAGGACTCGGCGCACGTCTTCCATGTGACGTACAGCGCGCCCAAGAAGGAAGGCGTCTGCGACGTCTGCGGCGGCGAGCTCTACCAGCGCGAGGACGACAGCGAGGAGACCGTCCGCAAGCGCCTGGAGGTCTACCACACGCAGACCGAGCCGATCATCGACTACTACCGGGCCCAGGGCCTGGTCGTCACGATCCCCGCGCTCGGCAAGGTGGACGAGGTCACCAAGCGCGCGATGGACGCCCTGCAGACGGCGAAGACCGCCGCGCAGTAGGCACGCACAGGCAGTAGGCGCGCACGGACGGAAGGAAGGCCGCGGTCCCTCGGGGGCCGCGGCCTTCCTCGCGCCGTGCGCCGGGGCCCGGAGCCCCGCCGGCGGCCGGGCCGCCGCGCGCCGGTGCACAATGGGTGGTTGCGGCCCGCGGTGGCCGCGCCGCGCGCAGGGTGCGCGCGGATCCGTACCGAGACGAAGAGGCGACGCCCCCATGGTGGAGATCAAGACCCCCGAGCAGATCGCGAAGATGCGTGAGGCGGGGCTGGTCGTCGCCGAGATCCACCGGGCCACCCGCGAGGCGGCGGTGCCGGGGGCGAGCACCAAGGACCTCGACGACGTGGCGCGCAAGGTGCTCGCGGAGCACGGCGCGAAGTCCAACTTCCTCGGCTACGGCGGCTTTCCGGCGACCATCTGCACCTCGCCCAACGAGGTCGTCGTGCACGGCATCCCGAGCCCGGACGTCGTCCTCAAGGACGGCGACATCATCTCCATCGACGCCGGCGCCATCGTGGACGGCTGGCACGGCGACGCCGCCTTCACCGCCTTCGTCGGCAGCGGCCACGCCCCCGAGCTGACCGAGCTGTCCCGGGTGACCGAGGAGTCCATGTGGGCCGGGATCGCCGCGATGAAGACCGGCAACCGGCTCGTCGACATCTCGCGCGCGGTGGAGACCTTCATCCGCCGCCAGCCGCGCCCGGGCGGCGGCAAGTACGGGATCATCGAGGACTACGGCGGCCACGGCATCGGCACCCAGATGCACATGGACCCGCACCTGCTGAACTACGTGGAGCGCCGCCGCGGCCGCGGTCCGAAGCTGGTGCCCGGGATGTGCCTGGCGATCGAGCCGATGGTCTCGCTCGGCACCCCGAAGACCAAGACCCTCTCCGACGACTGGACCGTCCTCACCCTGGACGACAGCTGGTCCTCGCACTGGGAGCACTCGGTGGCCATCACCGAGCAGGGCCCGCTGGTCCTCACCGCCCCCGACTGCGGCCGGGAGCGACTGGCGGCCTACGGGGTGACTCCGGCGCCGGATCCGCTGGGCTGAGGGCGGCCCCGGACCGGGCTCCGGCCCGTTCCCGGGGGTGATTAAGGATCGCCGGGAGCGGGAAGCCTGTTCTCTTGCCGCACGATTTCGTTTTTCCTTCGACGCTGACGTAGACTGACTCGTCGGCTCGCGTGTCCCTGCATGTCCTCTTCACGGGGATGGTCAGGGGGCGGGGCCGATCAAGGTAGTCGATTCGAAGGGCGAAGCGTGGCCAAGAAGCAAGGTGCCATCGAGATCGAGGGCACTGTCGTCGAGTCTCTTCCGAACGCCATGTTCAAGGTCGAGCTCCAGAACGGCCACCAGGTCCTGGCACACATCAGCGGCAAGATGCGTATGCACTACATCCGTATCCTCCCTGACGACCGGGTCGTGGTGGAGCTGTCTCCGTACGACCTGACCCGTGGCCGGATCGTCTACCGGTACAAGTAGATCTTGCCCGTACCCCGCTGCCGCTCGGTGGCGGGGCCGCTGGCACTGACCCGGAGAACCTCACACCCATGAAGGTCAAGCCGAGCGTCAAGAAGATCTGCGACAAGTGCAGGGTGATTCGCCGTCACGGCCGAGTCATGATCATCTGCGACAACCCGCGCCACAAGCAGCGCCAGGGCTGACGCAGGTCTGCACTCCGCAGAACTTCGCGCGACGCAAGCAAAGAAAATACGCAGGGCCCGTCTGAACTTCCGAGGCATCGCGCCCTCGGAGTGGCGACACCCCCGGTCGGAGGCCGGGGACCCGGTCCGTACCGCACTCTCGTCTTCCCCGAGGAGGCGGCTGGGGGCACCTCCCGGTCGAGCGAAGCCGAGAGTGGGGGAGGTCGGGAGCGGCCCTGTGGAAGACCTCCGCGAATCAACTGGAGCCATTGAATGGCACGCGTTTCCGGTGTCGACATCCCGCGCGACAAGCGTGTGGAGGTCGCCCTCACCTACGTGTTCGGCATCGGCCGGACCCTGTCGCAGAAGACGCTGGTCGAGACCGGCGTGAACCCCAACACCCGCGTGCGTGACCTCTCCGAGGAGGAGCTGGTCAAGATCCGCGAGTACGTGGACGCCAACCTCAAGACCGAGGGTGACCTCCGCCGTGAGGTTCAGGCCGACATCCGCCGCAAGGTCGAGATCGGCTGCTACCAGGGTCTGCGTCACCGCCGTGGCCTGCCCGTGCACGGTCAGCGCACCAGCACCAACGCCCGCACCCGCAAGGGCCCGCGTCGCGCCATCGCCGGCAAGAAGAAGCCGGGCAAGAAGTAGTCCGCAGCGGACTCGGCGGTGTCCGGCAGTCGTCCGGACCACCGCGTACCAGCGGTCTTCGCTGTAGGACCGACCACCTCCCGTAGGAGTTAAGACATGCCCCCCAAGGGACGTCAGGGCGCTGCCAAGAAGGTGCGCCGCAAGGAAAAGAAGAACGTCGCTCACGGCCACGCGCACATCAAGAGCACGTTCAACAACACGATCGTCTCGATCACCGACCCCACGGGCAACGTGATCTCCTGGGCCTCCGCCGGCCACGTCGGCTTCAAGGGCTCGCGCAAGTCCACCCCCTTCGCCGCGCAGATGGCCGCCGAGTCGGCCGCCCGCCGCGCGCAGGAGCACGGCATGCGCAAGGTCGACGTCTTCGTCAAGGGTCCCGGCTCCGGCCGTGAGACCGCGATCCGCTCCCTCCAGGCCACCGGCCTCGAGGTCGGCTCGATCCAGGACGTCACCCCCACCCCGCACAACGGCTGCCGTCCGCCCAAGCGCCGCCGCGTCTGATGGTCCGGGGCCGGATCCCGGCCCCGCCCGCAGCGCAGCTTTCGGGTCATCGGGCGGTACGACTCCCTCGTGGGGCCGTGCCGCCCGTACCCTTGCAAGTGGAACCCGGACCTCGGTCCGGGAAGTCGGGCATCAAATAGCGGGTGCCCCTGACTGAAGGAATCACTTCATGCTGATCGCTCAGCGTCCCTCGTTGACCGAAGAGGTCGTCGACGAGTTCCGCTCCCGGTTCGTGATCGAGCCGCTGGAGCCGGGCTTCGGCTACACCCTCGGCAACTCGCTCCGCCGTACGCTCCTCTCCTCGATCCCGGGTGCGGCGGTCACGTCCATCCGCATCGACGGTGTCCTGCACGAGTTCACCACCGTGCCGGGCGTCAAGGAGGACGTCACCGACCTGATCCTCAACATCAAGCAGCTGGTCGTCTCCTCGGAGCACGACGAGCCGGTCGTGATGTACCTGCGCAAGCAGGGCCCGGGTCTGGTCACCGCCGCCGACATCGCGCCCCCGGCCGGTGTCGAGGTCCACAACCCCGACCTGGTCCTCGCCACGCTCAACGGCAAGGGCAAGCTGGAGATGGAGCTGACCGTCGAGCGCGGCCGCGGCTACGTCTCCGCCGTGCAGAACAAGCAGCTGGGCCAGGAGATCGGCCGGATCCCGGTCGACTCCATCTACAGCCCGGTCCTCAAGGTCACCTACAAGGTCGAGGCGACCCGAGTCGAGCAGCGCACCGACTTCGACAAGCTCATCGTCGACGTCGAGACCAAGCAGGCCATGCGCCCCCGGGACGCCATGGCCTCCGCGGGCAAGACCCTGGTCGAGCTCTTCGGCCTGGCCCGCGAGCTCAACATCGACGCCGAGGGCATCGACATGGGCCCGTCCCCGACGGACGCCGCCCTCGCCGCCGATCTCGCGCTGCCGATCGAGGAGCTGGAGCTCACGGTCCGCTCGTACAACTGCCTCAAGCGTGAGGGCATCCACTCCGTGGGTGAACTGGTCGCGCGCTCCGAGGCCGACCTGCTCGACATCCGCAACTTCGGTGCCAAGTCGATCGACGAGGTCAAGGCGAAGCTGGCCGGCATGGGCCTCGCGCTCAAGGACAGCCCGCCCGGATTCGACCCGACCGCCGCGGCGGACGCCTTCGGGGCGGACGACGAGGGCGACACGGGCTTCGTCGAGACCGAGCAGTACTGACCGCTCGGGCCTGACGGCCTGATCCCGGGTGCGGGTGCGCTGCGGTACTCACGCAGCTCCCCGCGCCCCTGTCCGGACCGCCCCTTCGGGGGCGGATCCGGATCTCCGACGGGCGACCGCCTGCTCGGACACTGACCCCGGTACCTGATACGGCCGGGGCAGACATGGAGGAGCAACACCATGCCGAAGCCCACCAAGGGTGCCCGTTTTGGCGGCAGTGCCGCGCACGAGAAGCTGCTTCTCGCGAACCTCGCGAAGTCGCTCTTCGAGCACGGCCGCATCACCACCACCGAGGCGAAGGCCCGCCGTCTGCGGCCCTACGCCGAGCGTCTGGTCACCAAGGCGAAGAAGGGCGACCTTCACAACCGCCGCCAGGTGCTCCAGGTCATCACCGACAAGAGCGTCGTGCACACGCTCTTCACGGAGATCGGCCCGCGGTACGAGAACCGCCCGGGTGGCTACACCCGTATCACCAAGATCGGTAACCGCCGCGGCGACAACGCGCCCATGGCCGTCATCGAGCTGGTGGAGGCCCTGACCGTGGCCCAGCAGGCCACCGGCGAGGCCGAGGCCGCGACCAAGCGCGCGGTCAAGGAAGACGCCCAGAAGCAGGACGAGGCTCCGGCCGCGGACCTGAAGAAGGACGACGCCGAGGCTCCGGCCGAGGACGCCAAGGACGCCTGAGCGTTCTGAACGCGTCGCATGGGCCCGTATCCCTCCGGGGGTGCGGGCCCGTGCCATGCGCGGACCCGCTGGACCCGGCGCGGTGGCCGGGCGGATGGACAGGAGGCCCCGGAAGGTGGCGGACGAGGTGGAGCCCGGCTTCGTACGGGTGCGGCTTGATCTGAGCTACGACGGCCGGGAGTTCTCCGGCTGGGCGAAGCAGGCCGGGGGGCGGCGCACCGTGCAGGGCGAGATCGAGGACGCGCTGCGGGTGGTGACGCGCGCCGAGCGGGGCTTCGAGCTGACCGTGGCCGGGCGCACCGACTCCGGGGTGCACGCCCGCGGACAGGTGGCCCATGTCGACCTGCCCGCCGCGCTCTGGGCCGAGCACCGCGAGAAGCTGCTCAAGCGGCTGGCCGGACGGCTGCCCAAGGACGTGCGGATCTGGCGCGCGGACGAGGCGCCCAGCGGGTTCAACGCCCGCTTCTCGGCGATCTGGCGGCGCTACGCCTACCGGATCACCGACCACCCCGGCGGCGTCGACCCGCTGCTGCGCGGCCATGTCCTGTGGCACGACTGGCCGCTCGACGTCGCGGCGATGAACGAGGCGGCCCGGGCGCTGCTCGGCGAGCACGACTTCGCCGCCTACTGCAAGAAGCGCGAGGGCGCGACGACCATCCGCACGCTCCAGGAGCTGAGCCTGGTACGGGACGCGGACGGCATCGTCACGGCCACGGTGCGCGCGGACGCCTTCTGCCACAACATGGTGCGCTCGCTGATCGGGGCGCTGCTCTTCGTCGGGGACGGGCACCGGGAGCCGGACTGGCCGGGCCGGGTGCTGGCCGCGGGCGTACGGGACTCGGCGGTGCACGTGGTGCGCCCGCACGGCCTGACCCTGGAGGAAGTCGGCTATCCCGCCGACGAGTTGCTGGCCGCCCGGAACCTGGAGGCGCGCAACCGGCGGACGCTGCCGGGGGCGGGCTGCTGCTGAGCCCGCCCGGCCCGTCCGCCGCGGGCGTGCGCCGCCGGGCCAGCGGGGTGCCGGGCTACCGGGGTGCCGGGCTAGCGGGGTGCCTCGGCCGCCGCCGAGGCCTGGGCCTCGCCGCGCCGGTTGATCTGGTTGAGGGTGAAGACACGCAGGTCGTCGCTGACGCGGTAGACCTCGCGGTCCTTCTTGGTGACGTCCTTGCCGCTGGTGAAGCCCGAGATGCTGAAGTAGGCGTACCGGCCGCGGGCGTTGACGGTGTCGCGGCAGACGCCCGAGCGGCAGTAGGTGCCCACCGGCTTGCCGGTCAGCGAGACGATGTTGCCGTCCTCGGCCTGCTGGACGACCTTGGCGGCCTGGGCCGCGGTGTCGAAGACCGCGACGCCGATGGTGACCGAGACGCCCTCGCGGGTGTAGGCGGCGCGGATCATGCGGGTGCACTTGTTCTTGGTGAGCACCCCGCCGAGGTCGCCGCGGGTGGCCTCGGCGCACTTCTTCGTGTCGCGGACCGGGCCCTTCCGGTAGACCCGGTCGCCCTTGGTCAGCTTGGTGCCGGGGAAGAGGGTCCCGGGGCCGAGCGGCGCCTTGTCCTTCTTCGCGCTGGAGATGTAGTCCACCGGGTCCGGCGGCGGGGGAGGGGTGGTCGCCTCGAAGGAGGGGCCCGGCCTGCTGGTGTCGCTGGGGATGTCCGCGGTGCCGGGTAGCTTGCCGCTCGGGTCGTCGGAGGCCTCGCTGTCCCCGTTGGCCGAGACCACGCCGACCGCCACGCCCACGCCTATCAGCACGGTGGCCAGGCCCGCGGCGCCCGCGATCAGCCACTTGCGCTTGCGGGCGCGCGACTCGGAGGCCTCGGCCAGGGCGCCCCAGTCCGGGGTGCCGCCGCTGCCGGGCCGCTGCCGCTGGTCCCCCTGGTCCGGCTGCTGCCCGTACTGCTGCTGCCCCTGCCGCTGAGGGGGCGGCGCCTGCTGCTGGGGCGGGTAGCCGTAGCCGCCGCTGTTCTGCTGGGGGTAGCCGTAGCCCTGGCCGCTGTCCTGCGGGGGGTAGCCGTAACCGCCGCCGCTCTGCTGCGGGGGGTAGCCGTAGCCCTGCGGCTGCTGCGGGGGATAGCCGTAGCCGCCGTCCTGCTGCGGGTAGCCGTAACCCTGGCCGCTGTTCTGCTGCGGGTTCTGCTGCGCCCCGCCCTGGCCCGGCTGCTGACCCGAGCCGCCCGGACCCCGCGGGGGTCCCCCCTGCCCAAAGCTCATGGGGCGCATCCTAGAGCGGGCGGGCCATGAGCGGTGCGCCGGGCGGGTGAGGATTCGCCGCGGGGCCGGGGCCGGGGGCGGGACGGTGGCCGCCTGGTCCGCGTTTTGACCCTTCCGGGGCGGCGCGGGTAGTCTGCTCTTTTGTTATGCGTTCTGGTTCGCTCAAACTCACGTGAGCTTGCCGTTACGCCGGTCCACCGGGCCGATGACCAGCGACCTGCAGGCGGTTTGCGTCGACCGCCGCGGTCAGGGCTGTCGTGATCGTCCGTGGTGACCTTGAACAGGACCCTGTCTCCGTACCCCTCTCACGGGTGCGGCGGCATCCACCACAGAAGAAGCGAAGGCTACGACCGTGCGTACGTACAGCCCCAAGCCCGGCGATGTGACGCGCCAGTGGCACGTCATCGACGCCCAGGATGTTGTCCTGGGTCGTCTGGCAACCACTGCCGCCTCCCTCCTGCGCGGCAAGCACAAGCCGATCTACGCGCCCCACGTCGACACCGGTGACTTCGTCGTCATCATCAACGCCGACAAGGTGCACCTCTCCGGCAACAAGCGGACCCAGAAGCTCGCCTACCGCCACTCCGGTTACCCGGGCGGTCTGCGCAGCGTCCGCTACGACGACCTCCTCACGAACAACCCCGAGAAGGCCGTGGAGAAGGCCGTCAAGGGCATGCTCCCCAAGAACACCCTGGGCCGTCAGATGCTCTCGAAGCTGAAGGTCTACTCGGGCGAGTCGCACCCGCACGCTGCCCAGCAGCCGGTGCCGTTCGAGATCACCCAGGTCGCGCAGTAAGTCCGGCCACCCCCTAAGACTGAACAGAATCTGAGGAGCATCGTGGCCGAGACCACCGCTGAGCAGCCGCTCGTCGAGGAAACCGACGTCGAGCACACCGAGCAGTACACCTCCGAGACCGAGGTCCCCGTCGAGGGCGAGTACACGTCCGAGTCCCTGGCCTCGCGTTTCGGTGAGCCCCAGCCGGCCGCCGGACTGGGCCGCCGCAAGAACGCCATCGCCCGCGTCCGGATCGTCCCGGGCACCGGCAAGTGGAAGATCAACGGTCGCACCCTCGAGGACTACTTCCCGAACAAGGTGCACCAGCAGGAAGTCAACGAGCCCTTCAAGGTGCTCGAACTCGAAGGCCGTTACGACGTCGTCGCCCGCATCGCCGGCGGCGGTGTCTCCGGTCAGGCCGGAGCCCTGCGCCTCGGTGTCGCCCGCGCCCTCAACGAGGCCGACGTCGACAACAACCGCGGCGCCCTCAAGAAGGCCGGCTTCCTCAAGCGCGACGACCGCGCGGTCGAGCGCAAGAAGGCCGGTCTGAAGAAGGCCCGCAAGGCCCCGCAGTACAGCAAGCGCTGATCACAGGATTACGCCTTTCCTGTACTTCCGTTCGCCCCGGCGGCACGCTGTGCTGCCGGGGCGTTCGTTTGTGGCAGACCTTGGGTGTATGTGGACGTATAGCGACACAAGGCGCTTCAAGGCTTGCATGTTCGAATGATTTCCGACCACCCTGCGAGAGCGGACGACTCTCCCCGGGGTGGACGGGCCGCCCGGACGGCGCTTCAGCGAGCAGTGAGAAAGTTCGGAGGACACCAGTGGGACGACTCTTCGGCACGGACGGCGTGCGCGGTGTCGCCAATGCGGATCTGACGGTGGAGCTCGCGCTCGGCCTCTCCGTGGCGGCGGCCCATGTACTCGCCGAGGCGGGCACCTTCGCAGGCCACCGGCCCAAGGCCGTGGTGGGCAGGGATCCCCGCGCGTCCGGGGAGTTCCTGGAGGCCGCCGTGGTGGCGGGCCTGGCCAGCGCCGGGGTCGATGTGCTGCGGGTCGGCGTGCTGCCCACCCCGGCCGTGGCCCACCTGACCGGCGCGCTCGGCGCGGACCTCGGCGTGATGCTCTCCGCCAGCCACAACGCCATGCCGGACAACGGCATCAAGTTCTTCGCCCGCGGCGGCCACAAGCTCGCCGACGAGCTGGAGGACCGCATCGAGTCCGTCTACGAGGAGCACCGCACCGGCGCCCCCTGGGACCGTCCGACCGGTGCCGGGGTCGGCCGGGTCACCCCGTACACCGAGGGCGTCGAGCAGTACACGGCGCATCTGCTCGGGGTGCTGCCCAACCGGCTCGACGGGCTGAAGATCGTCCTCGACGAGGCGCACGGCGCCGCCTCCCGGGTCTCGCCCGCCGCCTTCGCCCGCGCCGGTGCCGAGATCGTCACCATCGGCGCCGAGCCGGACGGCCTCAACATCAACGAGGGCTGCGGCTCCACCCACCTCGACCTGCTGAAGGCCGCCGTCGTCGAGCAGGGCGCCGACCTCGGCATCGCGCACGACGGGGACGCCGACCGCTGCCTGGCCGTGGACCACACCGGCGCGGAGATCGACGGGGACCAGATCCTCGCGGTGCTCGCGCTCGGCATGCGCGAGCGGGGGGTGCTGCGCGAGGACACCGTGGTGGCCACCGTGATGTCCAACCTCGGCTTCAAGCTCGCCCTGGAGCGCGAGGGACTGAGCCTGGTGCAGACCGCCGTCGGCGACCGCTACGTCCTGGAGGAGATGAAGCGGCACGGCTTCGCCCTCGGCGGCGAGCAGTCCGGGCACGTCATCATCCTCGACCACGCCACCACCGGCGACGGCACCCTGACCGGGCTGCTGCTCGCGGCCCGCGTCGCGGAGACCGGCCGGAGCCTCGCCGAGCTCGCGGGCGTCATGGAGCGGCTGCCGCAGGTCCTGGTCAACGTCCCCGATGTGGACAAGACCCGGGTCACCACCTCCGCCGAGCTGGCCACCGCCGTCGCCGAGGCCGAGCGCACCCTCGGCGCCACCGGCCGGGTGCTGCTGCGCCCCTCGGGCACCGAGCCGCTGGTGCGGGTGATGGTCGAGGCCGCCGACATCGACCAGGCCCGCGCGGTGGCCGCCCGCCTCGCCGACGTGGTCAAGTCCGCGCTGGGCTGAGCCGGTTGCGCATCCGCGCCTTCCGCTGGGCCGCGCCCCGTACGGCAACTGCCGTACGGGGCGCGGCTTTTGGCGTTGAGGGTGGGGGCCTTCGCGTACGGGAGCGGATCGGGGCCGGGGCCGGGCCCGGGTGCTCAGGGCCGCTTGCGGGAGGCCGGGTGCGTGCCCGGGAAGTGGCCCGGCAGGGAGCGGTGGCCGTGGGTGCCCGCCCAGAGGGCCTTCTGCAGCAGCAGGGTGCAGGTGCCCGCGAGGACGATGCCGACCATGTTGAGCAGCAGCTGCTCGGTGGAGCCCCAGGCCTGGTGGTACTCGTCCACGCTGAAGGCGACGGCCGCGTTCGAGGCGGCCGGGACCGTGGTCACCGAGATGGCGACGCCGACCAGGGCGCCCGATTTGGCGGAGGTCAGCGAGAGGGTGCCGGCGCAGCCCGCGAGGACGGCGACCACGAAGGAGAACCAGTCCGGGCGGTAGATGAAGTTGGTGTTGGGGCGCTCCGCGTCCAGCTTGGTGTCGCTGAACAGGCCGACCCAGTCCATGACATAGCTGAAGCCGACGGTGATCAGCATCGCCACCGCGAAGCCGACGAGCAGCGCGGTCAGCGAGCGGGCCGCGAGCCGCGGCGCGGGCCGTGCGAGGGCCGTGCAGATCCCGGCGAGCGGGCCGAACTCGGGGCCGACCGCCATCGCGCCGACGATGAGGATCGCGTTGTCCAGGACCACACCGCAGGCGGAGATCATCATGGCGAGGGTGAGGAAGGCCAGATAGGTGATGCTGAGGGTGGACTCCTCGTGGGTCGCCTCGGTCAGCTCCTCCCACAGCACCGCGTCGGCCGCCTCGCCCGGCGCCTCGGCCTCCGCCTTGTCCGCGCGCCGGGACAGGGTCAGGTCCACGTCCTCCACGCTGACCGCGCCGCTGTCCGGGATGCCGAGTTCGCGCAGCCCGCGCAGCAGGTGCTCGGCGGCCTCCCGGGCCACATCGCAGAGCACCAGGTCCCCGGCCGGGTTGCGGGCGGCTCCCGGCAGGACCACCAGGTGCGCGGTGCCGACGCTGGACTCGGCCAGGCGCACCACCTCCTCGGTGCGCTCGGCGGGGCAGATCACACGCAGGTGCAGCATGCGCGCAGACTACGCGGGCGCCGGGCCGGGCAGCGGTCCCGGCTCAGAGCTTGCGCAGGCTCAGCCGCTGGACCTTGTGGTCCGGGCCCTTGCGCACGACCAGGGCGGCGCGGCCCCGGGTGGGGGCGACGTTCTCCAGGAGGTTCGGCTTGTTGATGGTGCGCCAGGTGGTGCGCGCGTAGGTGAGGGCCTCCTCCTCGGAGACCTCGGTGTACTTGCGGAAGTACGAGGAGGGGTCCTGGAAGGCGGTGGCGCGCAGCTGGCGGAAGCGGTTCAGGTACCAGCGCTCGATGTCCTCGGCGCGGGCGTCCACGTACACGCTGAAGTCGAAGTAGTCCGCGAGGCCCACCCGGGTGCGGCCGTCCTTGCCGGGCAGGGCGGGCTGCAGGACGTTGAGGCCCTCCACGATGAGGATGTCGGGCCTGCGCACGACCAGCTTCTGGTCGGGGACGATGTCGTAGATCAGGTGGGAGTAGACGGGGGCGGTGACCTCGTCCTTGCCGGCCTTGATGTCGGCGACGAAGCGGGTCAGCGCGCGCCGGTCGTAGGACTCCGGGAAGCCCTTGCGGGAGACCAGGCCGCGCTCGCGCAGCTCCCGCATGGGCAGCAGGAAGCCGTCCGTGGTGACCAGTTCGACGCGCGGGTGCTCGGGCCAGCGCGCGAGCAGCGCCTGGAGGAGGCGGGCGACGGTGGACTTGCCGACGGCGACCGAGCCCGCGACGCCGATGACGAAGGGGGTGCCCGACTGGGAGCCCTTCTCGCCGAGGAAGGTGTTGAGCGCGCCGCGCAGCCCGTGGGTGGCGCCCACGTAGAGGTTGAGCAGCCGGGACAGCGGCAGATAGATGTCGCGCACCTCGTCGAGGTCGATGACGTCGCCGAGGCCGCGCAGCTGCTCCACCTCCGCCGCGCTCAGCGGCAGCGGGGTCTTCTCGCGCAGGGCGCTCCACTCGGCGCGGGTGAGGTCGACGTAGGGAGTCGCCTCCGGCCGGGGCCGGTGCGCGTTCCTGGGCGGCGAGGAGACCGGTGAGATCACCAGTTCATTGTTACGGCTGTATGGCGGGAGCGAAGGGTGGGGTGCGTCACCTTCGGGGGTGCGGGGCGCCGGTGAGGGGTCGGCTCCGGGCGGCAAACGCGGGCGGTACGCCCGTAGGCTGCCGGTATGGGCGTAATCGTGGAGCGTGTCGGCGGGCGGCCGGACCGGGGGGCCGTCCCGCTCTCCGTGCTCCGGCAGACGCGTACGCGGGGCGGCCGTACGATCGGGGGCGCCGCGGCAGGCGGCGGGTCGGCGCGGCGGACCGCGGCGGCCGGGCGGGGCCGGACGGGCCGGAGAGGAACGGGAGCGCGCGTGATCATCGGGGTGGGCATCGACGTGGCGGAGATCGACCGGTTCCGCGCCTCACTGGAACGCACCCCCTCGATGGCCCAACGCCTCTTCCTCCCAGCCGAGTTGATCCTGCCGAGCGGGGAGCGCCGCGGTATCGCCTCGCTCGCCGCCCGGTTCGCCGCCAAGGAGGCGCTCGCCAAGGCGCTCGGCGCCCCCGCGGGCCTCAAGTGGACGGACGCCGAGGTCTGGGTGGAGGACAGCGGCCGCCCGCAGCTGCGGGTCGAGGGCACCGTGGCCCGCCGCGCCGCCGAACTCGGCGTCCGCTCCTGGCATGTCTCGCTGAGCCATGACGCGGGCGTCGCCTCGGCCGTGGTGATCGCGGAGGGCTGAGCCGGGCGCGGGCGGACGGCCGCCCGGCACCGGGAACGGGCACGGAGGCAACGGACACGGAGGGCTGGGCATGCGGAGCGCGTACGAGGCCGAGGCGGTACGGGCCGCCGAGCGGGAGCTGATGGCGCGGCTGCCCGAGGGCACGCTGATGGGACGGGCGGCGGCCGGACTCGCCGCCGCCGCGGCCGAACTGCTCACCAGGGTGTACGGGGCCCGGGTGGTCCTCCTGGTGGGCAGCGGGGACAACGGCGGCGACGCCCTGTACGCGGGCGCCCGCCTGGCCCGCCGGGGCGCCGGGGTCGCCGCCGTCCTGCTCGCCCCCGAGCGGGCGCACCCCGGCGGGCTCACGGCCCTGCGCCGCGCGGGCGGCCGGGTGGTCCGCGGTCCCGAGGGCGGCGCCGCCGAGATCGCCCGGGCGGACCTGGTCCTGGACGGCGTCACCGGCATCGGCGGCCGCGGCGGGCTGCGCCCCGAGGCGGCCGGGCTCGCCCGCGCGGCACGGGAGTCGGGGGCCGTCCTGCTCGCCGTGGACCTGCCGAGCGGTGTGGACGCGGACACCGGCGAGGTGCCCGGCGAGGCCTTCCGCGCGGACGCCACGGTCACCTTCGGCACCTACAAGCCGGGGCTGCTCGTCGACCCGGGGCGGGAGCACGCGGGCGCCGTACGGCTCGTGGAGATCGGCCTCGACCTGCCGGAGGCGCCCGCGGTCCAGGCCCTGCAGTACGCCGACGTCCGTACGCTGCTGCCCGCGCCCTCGGCGGAGAGTGACAAGTACCGGCGCGGGGTGGTCGGGGTGGTCGCCGGGTCCGCGCGCTATCCGGGGGCCGCCGTGCTCGCGGTCGCCGGTGCCCTGCACGGCGGGGCCGGGGCGGTCCGCTATGTCGGACCGGCCGCCGAGGCCGTCCTCGCCCGCTTCCCCGAGACCCTGGTCAGCGCCGGGCCGCCCGCCAAGGCCGGGCGGGTGCAGTCCTGGGTGGTCGGCCCCGGCATCGGCGAGAACGCCGAGGCGGTGGCCGAGATCCTCGCCGCGGACGTCCCGGTGCTCGTCGACGCGGACGGGCTGCGCCACGCCGATGCCGCGGCGGTACGGGCCAGGACCGCGCCGACCGTGCTCACCCCGCACGCCGGGGAGGCCGCCGCCCTGCTCGGCACCGGCCGCGCGGAGGTCGAGTCCGCCCGCCTCGCCTCGGTCCGCGCCCTCGCCGACCGCTTCGGGGCCACCGCCCTGCTCAAGGGGTCCACCACCCTGGTCGCCGGACCCGGCGGCGGACCGGTCCGGGTCAACCCGACCGGCACGCCCTGGCTCGCCACCGCCGGGAGCGGGGACGTCCTCTCCGGTCTCGCCGGCTCGCTGCTCGCCGCCGGGCTCGACGGCCTCGACGCCGCCTCGGTCGGCGCCTATCTGCACGGCCTCGCCGGACGCTTCGCCGCGGACGGCGCCCCGGCCCACGCCTTCCAGGTGGCCGAGGCGCTGGGGGCGGCCTGGCGGGATGTGCGGGAGGAGTAGCGGGCGGGCGGCGGCTGCGGGCCGGGGGCCGGGCCGGGCGGCGCGCCCGGGACGGGGATCGGTGTGCGCGACGGACTGCGACCGGTGGTGCGCGTCGGGCCGGGACCGGTGGTGCGTGACGGGGGACGACCGGTGGTGCGCGTCGGGTGAGCGCCGGTGGTGCACGACGGGTGGGCGACGGGAACCGCGCCTGGGCGGCCGGTGCGGGCCCCGGGCTCTGAGAGACTGAGGGCGCGATGACTGAAACTGCCCCGCTGCGCGCCCGCGCCGAGATCGACCTTGCCGCCCTGCGGGCCAATGTCCGCAGCCTGCGCGCCCACGCCCCCGGTGCCGCCTTCATGGCCGTGGTCAAGGCCGACGGGTACGGGCACGGCATGCTGCCCTGTGCCCGGGCCGCCCTGGAGGCGGGCGCCGAGTGGATCGGCACCGCGACCCCCGAGGAGGCGCTCGCCCTGCGGGCGGCCGGAATCGGCCAGGACGCCGCCCGGATCCTGTGCTGGCTCTGGACCCCGGGCGGGCCCTGGCGCGAGGCGGTCGAGGCCGGGATCGACGTCTCGGTGAGCGGGATGTGGGCGATGGACGAGGTGGTGGCCGCGGCACGCACCGCGAGCCGGACCGCGCTCGTCCAGCTGAAGGCCGACACCGGTCTCGGCCGCGCGGGCAGCCAGCCCGCCGACTGGCCGGAACTCGTCGCCGCCGCCCGCCGCGCCGAGGCCGAGGGGCTGATCCGGGTCACCGGGCTCTGGTCCCACTTCGCCTGCGCCGACGAGCCGGGCCACCCCTCCATCGCCGCCCAGCTCGCCCTCTTCCGCGAGATGACCGCCTACGCCGAGGCCCAGGGCCTGCGCCCCGAGGTGCGCCACCTCGCCAACTCGCCCGCCACCCTGACCGTCCCGGACTCCCACTTCGACCTGGTGCGCCCCGGGATCTCCCTGTACGGCATCTCCCCGAGCCCCGAGATCGGCGTCCCCGCCGACTTCGGCCTCCGGCCCGTCATGCGCCTGACGGCCGCGCTCGCCCTGGTCAAGCAGGTGCCCGGCGGCCATGGCGTCAGCTACGGGCACCACTACGTCACCCCCGGCGAGACCACCCTCGGCCTCGTCCCGGTCGGTTACGGCGACGGCGTCCCGCGGCACGCCTCGGGCACCGGTCCCGTGCTGGTCGGCGGCAAACTCCGTACCGTCGCGGGCCGGGTGGCGATGGACCAGTTCGTCGTCGACCTCGGCGGCGACACCCCGCGCGCCGGGGACGAGGTGGTCCTCTTCGGCCCCGGCGACCGCGGCGAACCCACCGCGGAGGACTGGGCCCAGGCCGCGGGCACCATCGCGTACGAGATCGTCACGCGGATCAGTCCCCGGGTGCCGCGGGTCTACTCGGGGGTCTAGGCGCGTCCGGGCCGGTCGTCGACCGGCGGTCGCGCCGCTCGCCGGTCGCTGTCCACTCCCTTGGTCTGCGGGCCGACCCTCACTCAACCCACAAATATGCCGATCAGATGTGAGCCAACACGCTGTGGACAGAGCGGCGCGGGCCCCAGGATGATCGACAGGGTTCCCGCGAACGCGGGCATACGCGGGTGACGGGGTACGGGACAGGCGGAGGCGACGGGGTACGCGGGACGGCACGGCGAAGCGCCGGTGCGCCACGCGGTGGCCGCGAGCGGCGAGGAGAGGAGTGGGCGTGAGCGAGGGCAGTGTGCGGGCCGCGGCGGCGGTCGCGGCCGGTGGGGAGCCCTGGCGCAAGGCCGGTCTCGCCGGTGCCGCGATCGGCGTGGTCGCCGCGGGCGCCGCGGCGGGGGTCGCGATAGAGCGCCTCACGGTCGGCCGCGGCATGCGCAAGAAGGCCCGGCTCGTCCTCGACTCCGCGGGCTCCTACGGTGCGCTGCGCGGCACCCCGGGCACCGCCGTCGCCGACGACGGCACCGAGCTGTACTACGAGGTCGACGAGCCGGACCGGGACGGCGGCCCGGCCCAGCGCCGCAGACGCCTCTTCGGCCGCCGCACCCCGGCGGTCACCGTCGTCTTCAGCCACGGCTACTGCCTCAGCCAGGACTCCTGGCACTTCCAGCGGGCCGCCCTGCGCGGAGTGGTCCGCTGCGTCTACTGGGACCAGCGCAGCCACGGCCGCAGCGGGCGCGGCGTCAGCCAGGCCGAGGGGCGCGAGCCGGTCTCCATCGACCAGCTCGGCCGGGACCTCAAGGCCGTCCTGGACGCCGCCGCGCCCGAGGGCCCGGTGGTGCTCGCCGGGCACTCCATGGGCGGCATGACGGTGATGGCGCTGGCCGCGCACTACCCGGAGTACGTCCGGGAGCGGGTGCGGGCGGTCGCCTTCGTCGGCACCTCCTCCGGAAAGATGAGCGAGGTCAGCTACGGGCTGCCGGTGCTCGGCGTCAACGCGGTGCGCCGGGTGCTGCCGGGCGTGCTGCGGGTCATGGGGCAGCGCGCCGAACTGGTCGAGCGCGGGCGGCGGGCGACCGCCGACCTCTTCGCCGGGCTGATCAAGCGGTACTCCTTCGCCTCCAAGGACGTCGACCCCGGCGTCGCCCGGTTCGCCGAGCGGCTGATCGAGGCCACGCCCATCGACGTGGTCGCCGAGTTCTACCCGGCCTTCGCCGGGCACGACAAGGCGGAGGCGCTGGCCCATCTGACCGGGCTGCCGGTGCTGGTCCTCGCGGGCGAGCACGACATGATCACGCCCAGCGAGCACAGCGAGGCCATCGCGGCGCTGCTGCCGGAGGCGGAACTCGTGCTCGTCCCCGACGCCGGGCACCTGGTGATGATGGAGCACCCGGAACTGGTCACCGACCGCCTCGCGGACCTGCTCGTACGGGCCGGGGCCGTCCGGGCAGGCGTTAACGTGGGCGACTATGGATCGAGCAGTACCGGCCCCAGCGCCGAACACGGCGGCTGACGGCAGGACCGTCCGCCGCACCATCACCTCCCCGGGCGCCATGCAGGACCTGGGCCGCGGCCTCGCGCGCCTGCTGCGCCCCGGCGACCTGGTGATGCTCAGCGGCGAACTCGGCGCGGGCAAGACCACCCTGACCCGCGGCCTCGGCGAGGGCCTGGGCGTCCGCGGCGCCGTCACCTCGCCCACCTTCGTCATCGCCCGGGTGCACCCGCCCCTCGGCGGGGGTCCGCCGCTGGTGCACGTGGACGCCTACCGGCTCGGCGGCGGCCTCGACGAGATGGAGGACCTGGACCTCGATGTCTCGCTGCCCGAGTCGGTGATCGTCGTCGAGTGGGGCGAGGGCAAGGTCGAGGAGCTGTCCGAGGACCGGCTGGAGATCACCATCGAGCGCAGTACGGGCGACCAGGCCCCCGCCGACGGCCGCGAGCACGACGAGACCCGGACGGTCACCCTGCGCGGCCTCGGCGCACGCTGGTCGGCGCCCGGAGCCCTCGCGTCCCTGGACCGCTGACGGCTGATCGCCGACGGCTGACGGCTGACGGCTGACCGCTGACGGCTGACCGGTTCGCCCCACTCGTACCCCGCGGTCCCTGACCTCTCCCGTTCGGCCCGACCTCGCGCTCCGGCCGGTCGGTCGACGCCCGCCACCCGGACCCGAGGGGGGCGGCCCCGGGAGGATGAACATCCCGACAAGCCGTCGGCAAAATGTTGCGCCGGGGCCGCTGTCCGTGGTGACATGGAAGGAGTACCGGTAAGGCATGCCTAACTGCGCCTGCCGCCGGAAGCTCAGGAGGCACCATGTCGGCATCCCAGCGCCAGGCGCGGCCGGAGCACGAGGCGCCCGTTGCCGAGCCGCCCGTGCCCTCGGCCCTGTCGATGAGCGAGCTGCTCCAGTCCTGCGTCGCCGCGGACGCGGTCTCCACCCCGCCGCGCACCCCGCCGCACGAGACGACTCAGGACCCGCGGGAAGAGCGCGGCGAGCCGACCGGCCACCAGGACAGCAAGGCCGCCTGAGGCCTCCGGGCTCGTCTGACCTCCGGGGTCACCGGCGGCGTACGCGAGGGGGCACGACGCCGCGACGCGACTCGGCACGCAGGCGAGTGCGCACGTAGGCGAGTTCGGCGCGTGAGCGAGTGCGGCGCTGAGCGGGTTCGGCGCGTGAGCGAGTGGAGTCGCAGGCGCCCCCGCCCCTGCGCGTAAGCGGCCCGGCACGTCCTACGCGAGTCGTAGATCCCGCCCCGCGTTCCCGCGTCCCACGCGCCCCAGCGCGATCCGGGCGCCCCAGCGCGACTCGTGCGCCTCAGCGCACCACGACGACCTTGCCGCCCTCGCCCGCGAACTTCCACATCACATTCGCGTCGGAGCGGGACTGGCGGATGCCGCCGGTGCGCTTGTCCGGGTCGGGCTTCGGGGTCGAGCCGTCGACGGCCGCGCTGAAGCCGATCACCACGCCGTCGGTCACCGCGAAGCGCACCACATGCTCGATGGGTACGCCGTCGGAGCCGACCACGGACTCGGAGCGGGAGGTCACCCGGTAGCTGCCGGGCAGCGGGTCGACGCTGCTCGGGGTGACCCGGTAGCTGGTCTGGGCCCGGTTGTCCTCGCCCACCAGCCAGACCCGGTCGGCGCGCAGCGAGTAGACGACCCGCTCGCCGGTGCCGGAGTGGGCGGGCAGCTGGTCGGGCTTCGGCTTGGCGGGGGACTCGGGACCGGAGGCGCCCGGGGACTTGGCGGCGGGCTCGCGGCCGAGGTCCTCCGGCGCGTTCGCCGAGGCCTGGTAGGCGAGGAAGCCGACCGCGGCCATCGCCGCCGCGGTGAGCGCGGCCACGAATCCCGAGCTGCTCCGTGACACCACTGCCGCCTCTCGTCCCCGTACCCGGCGCCCTGCGGCCGGGTCCTTCGGCGGAATCCCGCACCGAGGGGACCCCGGGGTCGACGGTAGCAGCCGGGCCCTCGTGCGCCGGTCCGCCGCTGCCGGGCCGTGGCACGGGTGCCGGAGCCGTAGGCTGTTTGCGTGCTCCTGCTCGCTCTTGATACCGCCACCCCGGCCGTCACGGTCGCCCTGCACGACGGCGAGAACGTCGTCGCCTCCTCCCGCCAGGTGGACGCCCGGCGCCACGGGGAGCTGCTGCTGCCCGCCGTGGACCGGGTGCTCGCGCGGGCCGGGACCCCGCTCACCGCGGTCACCGGCATCGTCGTCGGCGTCGGACCCGGCCCGTACACCGGGCTGCGCGTCGGCCTGATGACCGCCGACACCTTCGGGCTCGCCCTCGGCGTCCCGGTGCACGGGCTGTGCACCCTGGACGGCCTCGCCCACGAGGCGGGGCTGGACGAGCCCTTCGTGGTGGCCACCGACGCCCGGCGCAAAGAGGTCTACTGGGCGCGCTACGAGGACGCCGCGACCCGTACCTCGGAGCCCGCCGTGGACCGCCCGGCCGAGATCGCCGCCGAGCTCACGGCCCTGCCCGCGGTGGGTGCCGGCGCCCTGCTCTACCCGGAGGTCTTCGCGGACGCGCGCGGGCCCGAGCATGTCTCGGCCGCGGCGCTGGCCGCGGTGGCGGCCCGGCGGCTCGCCGCGGGTGAGGAACTCCTCGCCCCGCGGCCGCTGTACCTGCGCCGCCCCGACGCCCAGGTGCCCAAGAACTACAAGGTGGTCACCCCCAAGTGAGCGCCGCAGCCGGTGAACCGCAGCGGAGCGCGGCGGCCGAGGACGGCCCCCGGCTGCGGGAGATGCGCTGGTGGGACATCGAGCCGGTGCTCGCCCTGGAGCGCGCGCTCTTCCCCGAGGACGCCTGGTCCCGGGGCATGTTCTGGTCCGAGCTCGCGCACGCCAGGGGCGCGGGCGCCAACCGCCGCTATGTGGTCGCCGAGGGCGAGGGCGGCCGGCTCGCCGGGTACGCGGGCTTCGCCGCCTCCGGCGGCCTCGGCGACGTCCAGACCATCGCGGTCGACCGCGGCCACTGGGGCACCGGACTCGGCGGCCGGCTGCTCGGCGACCTGCTCGGCTGGGCCACCCGCTTCGAGTGCACCGAGGTGCTCCTCGAAGTGCGCGTCGACAACCACCGCGCCCAGCGCCTGTACGAACGCTTCGGCTTCGCACCCATCGGCTTCCGCCGCGGCTACTACCAGCCCGGGAACGTCGATGCCCTCGTCATGCGCCTGACCATGGCGCCCGCTCCTCCGGCAGGCGGCCCCGGGGCCCCCGCCGCACCCGGTTCACAAGGATCACTCCATGGCTGACGTACGCGACGAGCCGCTCGTCCTCGGCATCGAGACCTCCTGCGACGAGACCGGGGTCGGTGTCGTCCGCGGCACCACCCTGCTCGCCGACGCCGTCGCCTCCAGCGTCGACGAGCACGCCCGCTTCGGCGGGGTGGTGCCCGAGGTCGCCTCCCGGGCGCACCTGGAGGCGATGGTGCCCACCATCCAGCGGGCCCTGAAGGAGGCCGGGGTCGCCGCGAGCGATCTGGACGGCATCGCGGTCACCGCGGGCCCGGGCCTCGCGGGTGCGCTCCTGGTCGGCGTCTCCGCGGCGAAGGCCTACGCCTACGCCCTCGGCAAGCCGCTCTACGGCGTGAACCACCTGGCCTCGCACATCTGCGTGGACCAGCTGGAGCACGGCGCGCTGCCGGAGCCGACGATGGCCCTCCTTGTCTCCGGCGGCCACTCCTCGCTGCTGCTCTCCACCGACATCACCTCCGACGTACGGCCGCTCGGCGCCACCATCGACGACGCCGCGGGCGAGGCCTTCGACAAGATCGCCCGGGTGCTGCACCTCGGCTTCCCCGGCGGCCCGGTCATCGACCGCTACGCCCGCGAGGGCGACCCGGGTGCCATCGCCTTTCCGCGCGGGCTCACCGGCCCGCGCGACGCCCCGTACGACTTCTCCTTCTCCGGGCTGAAGACCGCGGTGGCGCGCTGGATCGAGGCGAAGCGGGCGGCGGGGGAGGAGGTGCCGGTGCGGGATGTGGCGGCGTCCTTCCAGGAGGCCGTGGTCGACGTGCTGACGCGCAAGGCGGTGCGGGCCTGCCGGGAGGAGGGCGTGGACCACCTGATGATCGGCGGCGGGGTCGCCGCCAACTCGCGGCTGCGGGCGCTCGCCCAGGAGCGCTGCGAGAAGTACGGCATCCGGCTGCGGGTGCCCCGGCCGAAGCTGTGCACGGACAACGGCGCGATGGTCGCCGCCCTCGGCGCCGAGATGGTCGCCCGCGGGCGCGCCGCCTCCGACTGGGAACTCCCCGCCGACTCCTCGCTGCCGGTCACCGAGCCGCATGTGCCGGGGGCGCGCAGGGACACCGCGAAGGCGGGCGGGACAGCGGAGGCGGAGGGCGGCGGCGCGCACGAGCACGGCCACCCGCACGGCCACTCCCACTCCCACGATCACGACCATGTGCACGAACTCGCCAAGGACAACCTGTACCCCTGAGCCGCCCGGCGGCGCCGAGGAGGCCGAGCCCGTTGACCGTCACCCTGATGTGGGAGGCCCGCGCCGCCGAGGGGCGGGGCGAGGAGCTGCTGCGCTGGGCCCGCGCCCAGGAGCTGCGCCCGCGCCCGCCGCGCCGCGAGACCTTCCGCGCCCCCGGCGACCGCGTCCTCGTCCTCACCTGGTGGGACGCCCCCTACGAGGCCGAGCTGCCCGAACTGCCCGAGCCGGAGGCCGGGTTGGTCTCCCGGGCGGTGCACCGGTGGCGGTTCGAGGCGGTCGGCGGGGAGGAGCCGGACACCGACTAGCGGTGTCCGGCACAAGAGCTGGAACCCCGGGCGGTACCCCCGTCCCCGCCCGGGGAATCTGTGTGGCCGCGGTCCGGCGCGGCCGGGGCCTCAGCTCTCGGCGGCCGGTGTGCGCGGCGTCCGCGCGGGTCCGGGCAGCTCGGCCTGCGCGGGCCTGAGTTGTGCGGGCCTGAGCTGTGCGGGCCTGACCCGGGTCGGCGGCGGGGCGGTGGGGCCCTGCCGGGGTACCGGGGTCCGCTGCGGGCGGGCGGCCCGCAGCTCGGTGGTCCACTCGGCGATCCGGGTGGCGAGTTCGTCGGCGGAGCGGGGCCAGCGCAGATGGCCGGGCCGGGAGCCGTCGGAGGGGCGCCAGTGCATCCGGGTCGCGACGCCCGGCGGCAGCTTGCGGACCAGGCCGTCCACGGCACTGCGCGGCGAGTACTGCGTGTCGCCCGCCACCGAGACCGCGAGCACCGGCAGCCGGGTCTCGCGCAGCAGCGCCTCGTAGTCGACGTCGGCGTCGGCGGGGCTGAAGCGGCCGGTGCGGGCGAGCCGGGCCCAGTCGCGCATCAGCATCGCGGGCTGGCGGCCGCCGAAGCCGAGCCGGTGCCCGGGCCAGTAGCCCCAGACCGAGGCCAGCGTGGCGGCGGACTGCGAGAAGAGCAGCACCCCGGCCCGCCGCAGGCCCGGGTAGGCGCGGAAGTGCGCGGTGCCGGAGGCGACGAGGACCAGGCCGTCGACGTGGGTGCGGGCGTGCTCCCGGGTCGCGTACAGCATGGATATCTGGCCGCCGAGGCTGTGCCCGAGCAGGTAGAGCGGGAGTTCGGGGCCGAAGTGGGCGCGGACGGCGGCGACGGTCTCGGGGACGTCGTGCGCGATCAGCTGCTGGTAGCCGTGCCGGGTGCGGCGGCCGGAGCGGGGGCGGCTGGCGCCCTGCCCGCGCAGTTCGGCGGCGACCACGGCGATCCCGTGGCCGGCGAGTTGGGCGCTGAAACGCGCGTAGTACGTGGCGGGCACGCCCATCGCGGGGTTGAGCACGATGACCGCCTTCGGCGTGCCCTCGGGCAGCGTGAGGTGCGCCTCGCCGAGGAGTTCGTGCCGCACGCCGTTCATCGCCGGTCCCCTCCATGGGGCTCGCTGGGTCATCCGTACCTTCAACTGCCGTTCGGGGCGCGCCGATTCCCGATTGCCGCCCGTATACGAGGGGATTATCGGCGACGGCGGGAAGGCCCGTGGTGTTACGGACCGGTAGGCAGACAATCCCGCGGACCGTTTGCCCGGTGGTTCCGGACAGGGCCGGAAAATCCCCGGCCGCGGCCCATGGAGGCACCGCGGACGGGAAGTCCAGCACGAGGTCAGAACATCGTCGGTGGAGATCATCCCCCGCGCAAGGCAGTAGTGAGCGCTCTCACGCCCCGCCGGGAAAGACGGCCCCGCCGAAGCTCTCCGCACGGGAAATGGTCAGACTTATTGCCGCTTCCTTGAGGATTTCCTTGGTTCTTTTCGCGGGCTCTCGCGGGGGCTTCCGGTGCTCCTTCCGAGGGCTCCCGGGGTGTCCTCGGGGACGCGGAAAAAATTCTCCGGAAAAGTTCGGCGGCGGATGTCGATTTCCGCCCGGCCCGGTCGACGCAGGGGTGAGGGACGGGGACCGGCCCCGCCCCGCGGAGGGCCCGGAGCTCGCCGCCGTACCGAGGGAGCACACCATGCCGCGCTTTCTGTCGCTGGTCCGCATCGACGAGAAGAACGCCCCCGCCGAGGGCCCGAGCGAGGAGATGATGGAGCGCATGAACGCGCTCCTGGAGGAGATCACCAAGGCCGGGGTGATGCTCGACACCGCAGGGCTCGCCCCCACCGCGGAGGGCGTGCGGGTGCGCTGGGAGGGCGGCCGGATCTCGGTCACCGACGGGCCGTTCACCGAGACCAAGGAGGTCATCGGCGGCTACGCCCTCTCCCAGTGCAAGGACATGGCCGAGGCCGTCGAATGGTCCAAGCGCTTCCTGAAGGTCCACGACGACCACTGGACGGTCACCTGCGAGGTCCGCCAGATCGCCGAGTGAGCACGCCCACCACCGCGCGCAGCGCCGCGCGCCACCGCCGCGGCCGGGCGTCCGGCGACACCGGGCGTCCGGCCCTGGTGCCGGATGCCCGGCGGGTGTCTGATGGCCGGATGAGCGCAGCGCGGGGCGGGGCCGCCGCCGAGGAGGTCCGCCGGGTCGTCGAGACCGTCTTCCGGATGGAGTCGCCCCGCCTGATCGCCGCCACCGCCCGCTTGGTGCGCGAGATCGGCACCGCCGAGGAACTCGCCCAGGACGCCCTGGTCGCCGCCCTGGAGCAGTGGCCCCGCGAGGGCATCCCGGACCGGCCGGGGGCCTGGCTGATGACCGCCGCCCGGCGCCGCGCGGTCGACCTGGTCCGCCGCCGGGAGCGCTACGCGCGCAAGCTCGCCGTGCTCGGGCGCGACCTGGAGACGGCGCCCCCGGCGGGCGACCCGGCCGAGGATCCGGCCGCGGTGCCGGACGCCGAGGCCATCGACGACGACCTGCTGCGGCTGCTCTTCGTCTCCTGCCACCCGGTGCTCTCCCCGCGGTCCCGGATCACCCTGACCCTGAAGCTGCTCGGCGGCCTGAGCACCGCCGAGATCGCCCGCGCCTTCCTCGCCGCCGAGTCCGCCGTCGCCCAGCGCCTGGTCCGCGCCAAGCGCACCCTCGCGGAACGGGAGGTGCCCTTCGAGGTGCCGGTGGGCGAGGACCGCCAGGCGCGGCTCGGCTCGGTCCTGGAGGTCGTCTACCTGATCTTCAACGAGGGGTACGCGGCCACCGAGGGCGAGGACCTGGTGCGCCCGGCGCTCTGCGAGGAGGCGCTGCGGCTGGCCCGGGTGCTCGCGGGCCTGATGCCGCAGGAGCCCGAAGTGCACGGCCTCGCCGCCCTGTTGGAGCTCCAGGCCTCCCGGCTCGCCGCCCGCACCGGGCCGGACGGGCACCCGGTGCTGCTCCGCGACCAGAACCGGGCCCGCTGGAACCGGCTGCTGATCGCCCGCGGCTTCACCGCCCTCGGCCGCGCCGAGGAGGCGGCCCGGGGCGCCCCGCACGGACCGTATGTGCTCCAGGCCGCGATCGCCGCCTCGCACGCGGGCGCCTACCGCTACGAGGACACCGACTGGGCGCGGATCGCCACGCTGTACGGCCTGTTGGCCCGGCAGACGCCCTCCCCGGTGGTCGAACTCAACCGCGCCGTCGCCCTCGGAATGGCCGAGGGGCCCGAGCGTGGCCTCGCCCTCGTCGACGCCCTCACCGCTCAAGGCGCCCTGGACGGCTACCACTTGCTGCCCAGCGTCCGCGGCGACCTGCTCGCCCGCCTCGGCCGCGGCACCGAGGCATCCGCGGAGTTCCGCCGCGCGGCCGGACTCACCCGCAACGCCCGCGAACGCGCCTTGCTGCTGCGCCGGGCGGACGAAGCCGCCGACTCCGACTCGGCGTCGTCCGAGGACAAGTGACGGCCGATCAACTTCCTCTGCTGCGGAGGGAGTTGGTGGGCGCTGTCAGTCCTGATCGCCACCGGAGGATGGTGATGGCCTGTCAGGCCTGCTCACTCCACAGAAAGTTGATCCCCTGTCAGTTCTTCCCACCCGTAACCGGCGCCCCGATCAGCATGGTCGGCGCGCCCGCGACCCGGGTGAGGAAGACCGTCGCCGCCCGCGGCCCCTCCGGCTTCACCTTGCGGCGCAACTCCTCCGGCTCCACCGCCGATCCGCGCTTCTTCACGGTCAGGGTGCCCACCCCGCGCTCCCGGAGCAGCGCCTTCAACTTCTTGACGTTGAAGGGCAGTTGGTCGGTGATCTCATAGGCGGTGGCGTACGGGGTGGGGTGCGGCTCGTCCGCGGTGACGTACGCGATGGTGGCGTCCAGGAGGCCGCCGCCGACCTGCCGGGCGACCTCGGCCACCAGATGGGCGCGGATGACGGCGCCGTCCGGCTCGTAGAGGTAGCGGCCGACCGGGCGGACCTCCGGGTCGGGGAGCATCCGGTCGAGCGGGACGGCGAGGGCGGCGCCGGAGGGCAGCAGGGTGGCCCGCCGGGAGGCCGGCTGCCCGGTGCCGAACCACAGCACCGCCTCCTTCACGTCCCCGCGCTCGGAGACCCACTCGGTCTCGACGTCCTCCGGGATCGCCTCGTGCGGGATGCCGGGCGCGATCTTCAGCGCGGCGTACGGGGCGGTGCGGGCGGCGCCGACGGCCCAGGAGAGCGGGGGCGAGTAGGCCTCGGGGTCGAAGACGCGGACGTTGCCGCCGCCCCGGCCGCCGCGGCCGCGTCCGGCGGGGGCCCGGCGGGCGGGGTCGACGAAGACGGCCCCGTATCCGCGGGTGTCCACCTCGGTGACCTCGGCCTCGCGCACCTCGACGAGGTCCGCCAGGCCGAGGGCCGCCGCGTTGGCGCGGGCGACGGCGCAGGTGAGCGGAGACCGGTCGACGGCGAGCACCCGGATCCCGGCGCGGGCGAGGGCGAGCGCGTCCCCGCCGATGCCGCAGCACAGGTCGGCGACGCTGCTCACGCCCAGCGAGGCCAGCCGGGCGGCGCGGTGGGCGGCCACCGAGGTGCGGGTCGACTGCTCCAGGCCGTGCGCGGTGAAGAACATCCGCGCCGCGTCCCCGGCGCCGAACTTGGCGACCGCCCGGGCCCGCAGCCGCTCCTGGCCGAGCGCGGCGGAGACCAGCGCCGCCGGGTGCGTCCGGCGCAGCCGGGTCGCGAGGGCCAGCTCCTCGCCCGGGGCGGTCCCGGCGACGAGGTCGAGCAGCTCGCGGCCCTCGGGGGTGAGCAGGGCGGCGAAGGCGGCGAGCGGGCCGGGGTCCTCGGGGGTGCCCGGTGCCGGGGCGTTGCGGTCGTTCACCGGGCCATTGTGGGCCAGTCGGTGGACCGGGCGGGCGCGGTGGTGGTGTCGGTGCCCGGCGCGGGCGGTGCCTTGGCAGGATGCGGCGCCATGCGCCTAGTACGACAAAATGCCCAATGGGCCGGAAGGCGGAAACTGGTGCACGGCCTCGCCGCCGTGCTCGCCTTCTCGATGTCGGCCGTCGCCGTCGGGTGCGTGGAGCGCGGCTCCGGCTCCCCGGCGGGCGCACCCGGTGCGCCGGGCGCGGCGGCGGGCGGACTGCGCCCCCTGGAGGCGCCCGCCGAGGCCCCCCGCGCCCACGCCCTCGCCGCCCCCGCCGAGCAGGCCAGGGCGCGCGCCGCCCGGCTCGCCGCCGCCACCCGCTGGCGGCTGCTCGCGGCCCCGCTGCCCGCACCGCCGCCGCCCGCCCGCAAACCGGCGCTGCACACCCGCCGGGGCTTCGAGGTGCACGGCGGCCAGCGGGGTCTGCCGCCGGTGCTCACCCGGGTGCCCACCCGGGACAAGGTCGTCTTCCTGACCATCGACGACGGCTACGACAAGGACCCGGCCCTCCCGCGCATGATGGCCGACCTGAAGATCCCCTACACCGCCTTCCTCACCGACTACCTGGTCAAGGACGACTACGCCTACTTCCGCCGCCTGCGCGCGAGCGGCGCCACCCTGCACAACCACACCCTGAGCCACCCCTACCTGCCGAAGCTCGGCTACGCGCAGCAGCGGCGGGAGATCTGCGGGATGCAGGAGGTGATGGAGCGGGAGTACGGGCACCGGCCCACGCTGCTGCGCCCGCCCTACGGCAACTACAACCGGGACACCCTGCTCGCCGCCCGGTCCTGCGGCATCGAGGCGGTCCCGCTGTGGAACGAGGAGATCGCCCTGGACCGCTGGGACTACCGCGAGCTCGACCGCAAGCTGCACGCCGGGGACATCGTGCTGACCCACTTCAGCGGGCGGGGCGAGTGGCAGGGCACCATGCAGGACATGGTCCGCGCCTTCCTGAGGGCGGTGACGGCCCAGGGCTTCGCGGTGGCACGCCTCGAGGACTACCTCTGAGCGCGGGAGGGCCGCCTGCCGGGTTCCCTCTCGCCGTACGGGTTCCGGCGGGCTCCCCGTACGGGTTCCGGCGGGGGCGTACGTACCGGAGCGCGCGCCCCGCACAGGCTTCCGGGCGACCTCGGAAGAGGGAACACGGGCAACGCGCCGCCGCCTCATTGGCACTCCGCTTGACCGAGTGCTAATCGCAGTCATAGTGTCGCCCTTGGCACTCCCCACTGGAGAGTGCCAGAAGCGACGGGCAGGTCCGGCACCCGCGACGACGGATCCACCCGGTCGCCACCTCAGATCAGTTGACCCCGTGAGATCTCCGAAGGGGGAGGTCGGATCGTGACGACCGCCAGCACCAAGGTTGCCATCAAGCCGCTTGAGGACCGCATCGTGGTCCAGCCGCTCGACGCCGAGCAGACCACGGCCTCCGGCCTGGTCATCCCGGACACTGCCAAGGAGAAGCCCCAGGAGGGCGTCATCCTGGCCGTGGGCCCGGGCCGTTTCGAGAACGGCGAGCGCCTGCCGCTCGACGTTCAGGTCGGTGACGTCGTCCTGTACAGCAAGTACGGCGGCACCGAGGTGAAGTACAACGGCGAGGACTACCTCGTCCTCTCGTCCCGCGACGTGCTCGCGGTCATCGAGAAGTAATTCACCGTATTTTGCTGATGACCTGCGCCCCTGGCCCCCGCGAATCGCTGCGTTCACTCACAGCCTGCCGGGCGCCCGGGGCGCAGTTCGTTTGAGAGGAATGAAACCGCTCCATGGCGAAGATCCTGAAGTTCGACGAGGACGCCCGTCGCGCCCTCGAGCGCGGCGTCAACAAGCTTGCCGACACCGTGAAGGTGACCATCGGCCCCCGCGGCCGCAATGTCGTCATCGACAAGAAGTTCGGCGCCCCGACCATCACCAACGACGGCGTCACCATCGCCCGTGAGGTCGAGGTCGAGGACCCGTACGAGAACCTCGGCGCCCAGCTCGTCAAGGAGGTGGCGACCAAGACCAACGACATCGCGGGTGACGGCACCACCACCGCGACCGTGCTCGCCCAGGCCCTGGTCAAGGAGGGCCTGCGCAATGTCGCCGCCGGTGCCTCCCCGGCCGCCCTGAAGAAGGGCATCGACGCCGCCGTCAAGGCCGTCTCGGACGAGCTGCTCGCCACCGCGCGCCCGATCGACGAGAAGTCCGACATCGCCGCCGTCGCCGGTCTGTCCGCCCAGGACCCGCAGGTCGGCGAGCTCATCGCCGAGGCGATGGACAAGGTCGGCAAGGACGGTGTCATCACCGTCGAGGAGTCCAACACCTTCGGTCTGGAGCTGGACTTCACCGAGGGCATGGCCTTCGACAAGGGCTACCTGTCCCCGTACTTCGTCACCGACCAGGAGCGTATGGAGGCCGTCCTCGACGACCCGTACATCCTGATCCACCAGGGCAAGATCTCGTCCATCCAGGACCTGCTGCCGCTCCTGGAGAAGGTCATCCAGACCAACTCCTCCAAGCCGCTGCTGATCATCGCCGAGGACGTCGAGGGCGAGGCCCTGTCGACCCTGGTGGTCAACAAGATCCGCGGCACCTTCAACGCCGTCGCGGTGAAGGCCCCCGGCTTCGGTGACCGCCGCAAGGCCATGCTCGGCGACATCGCCACCCTCACCGGCGGCACCGTCATCGCCGAGGAGGTCGGCCTCAAGCTCGACCAGGTCGGCCTGGACGTGCTCGGCACCGCCCGCCGCGTCACCGTCACCAAGGACGACACCACGCTGGTGGACGGCGGCGGCAAGGCCGAGGACGTCACCGGCCGCGTCGCGCAGATCAAGGCCGAGATCGAGGCCACGGACTCCGACTGGGACCGCGAGAAGCTCCAGGAGCGCCTCGCGAAGCTGGCCGGCGGCGTCTGCGTGATCAAGGTCGGCGCCGCCACCGAGGTGGAGCTGAAGGAGAAGAAGCACCGTCTGGAGGACGCCATCTCCGCGACCCGCGCCGCGGTCGAGGAGGGCATCGTCTCCGGTGGTGGCTCCGCCCTGGTGCACGCCGCCAAGGTCCTCGACGGCGGCCTCGGCAAGAGCGACGACGAGGCCACCGGTGTCGCCGTGGTCCGCCGCGCCGCGGTCGAGCCGCTGCGCTGGATCGCCGAGAACGCCGGTCTCGAGGGCTACGTCATCGTCTCCAAGGTGGCCGAGCTGGAGAAGGGCAACGGCTACAACGCCGCCACCGGCGAGTACGGCGACCTGGTCAAGGCCGGCGTCATCGACCCGGTCAAGGTCACCCGCTCCGCCCTGGAGAACGCCGCCTCCATCGCCTCCCTGCTGCTCACGACCGAGACCCTGGTCGTCGAGAAGCCGGCCGAGGAGGAGGCCGACGACGGCCACGGCCACGGCCACTCGCACTGAGGCCCGGCCCCGCCTGAAGCATCCCGGCTGAGCCCGCGCGGCCCGGCCGGCCAGCGGCCCGGCATCCCCACGGGGGTGCCGGGCCGCGGTGCGTGCGCCCCCGCCCGCGGACCCGTACCCGCGGACCCCCGCCCGCCGCCCGTCCGCATCCGGCCCGCGGACCGGCCCGCGCACGCTCCCGGTCAGCGCCCGCCGCCCGCCGCCCACTGCCGACCGCCGACCGCCTCGTACGAGAATGCCGTCATGGCCGATCCCACGCCCGCGGCGGTGCCCGTGCCGCTCACCTATCCCGAGGTCGGCGCGACCCGGCACGGACCGCTCCCCGGCGGCTACCACCATCTGCGGGTGCGCACCCTGCTCGGCCACGGCGAGGCGGTCTTCGAGGCCGCCGCGGAGGCACTCCTGGACTGGCGCATGCACCGGGGCCTCGGCATCGGTATCGCCGTGGACGCCGAGCGCGCGGTGCCGGGTGCCGAAGTGGCCGTGCGGATCGGGCCGGTGGCCGGACGCTGCCGGGTGGTCTGGGCCCTGCGCGGTCCCCGGCGGGCCGGATTCGCGTACGGGACCCTGCCCGGCCATCCCGAGAGCGGCGAGGAGGCCTTCCTGGTGGAGCTGGCGCCCGGCGGCGCGGTCCGGCTCACCGTCACCGCCTTCAGCAGGCCGGACCGCTGGTTCACCCGTCTCGCCGGGCCGCTGGTCCTCCTCTTCCAGCGCGCCTACGGACGCCGCTGCGGACGGGTGCTGGCCCGCCTCGCGGCAGCGGGCGCGCGGCCGTCCGGAACCTGAACCGCCGTTCCCCGCACGGCAGTCGAGGGCGCCGGGGAGGGCGACCCCTGTCAGCCTTCCCCGGCGCCGGTACGGGAGCCCTCGCCCCGCCGGTACGGAGCGGGCCGCCCGGTCGGGGTGCTACCGCCGCGCCACCCGCAGCAGCACCGTGCCGTGCGCCGGGACGGTGGCCGCCGGTTCGCCCGCGGTGCGGCCCGCCCGGCCGTACAGACCGAACTTCAGCCCGCGGGCGTGCAGACAGTCGCCCAGCGCCTTCATCCCGGAGGGGAAGAAGTACGCCCCCGCACTGGGACTTACCGCCCCCGGGCCGGGCGGCGGGCCGACGTCAGTACCGCGGGCCGTACTTGCGCCCGGCGCGCGAGGACACCCCGCCGAGCAGCGCGCGCGGGGCGAGCTTCACCACGCCGAGCAGGGCCTTGTAGCGCGGGTCCGGCACCGAGAGGGTCCGGCCGCGGCTGAGGTCGGCGAGGGCCGCGGCGACCAGCTTGTCGGCGTCCAGCCACATCCACCGGGGGATGTTCTCGGTGCCCATCCCGGCGCGCTCGTGGAACTCGGTGCGGACGAAGCCGGGGCACAGCGCCATCAGCCGCACCCCGGTACCGGCCAGATCGCGGGCCGCGCCCTGGGTGAACTGCACGACCCAGGCCTTGGAGGCGCCGTAGGTCCCGCGCGGCACGAAGGCGGCGACCGAGGCGACGTTGACCACCCCGCCGCGCCCGCGCTCGCGCATCGCGGCGGCGGCCGCGCTGGTCAGCCGGAGCACCGCCTCGCAGTGCACCTTCAGCATGGTCAGCTCGTCCGCGACCGGCACGTCCAGATAGGCGCCCTTGTTGCCGAACCCGGCGTTGTTGACCAGCAGGTCGACGGGGCTCCGGGTGTCGCCGAGGCGCCGCTCGACCGCGGTGATGCCCTCCTCGCCCGCGAGGTCGGCGGTGAGCACCTCGGCCTCGATGCCGTGCCGGTCGTGCAGCTCGGTGGCCTGCTCGCGCAGCCGCTCGGTGTCGCGCGCGACCAGGACGAGGTCGTGCCCGTCCGCGGCGAGACGGCGGGCGAAGGCGGCGCCGATGCCCGCGGTGGATCCCGTGATCAGAGCTCTGGTCATGGCCGCAAGGTTAGGGCCTGCCCGGCCCCGGTGATCCGCGGGCCCGGACGCGTACGCCCCGGCCGAGGGCCCCGCGCGGTCCCGCTCACTCGGCCCGCGAACTCCCCTGCTCGGCCACGTACTTGCGGGCCGCCTCCCGGGCCTTCGGGTGCAGCACCTCCTCGGCGGCCAGCAGCCGCGGCAGCAGGGCGCGCTCGGTGGTCAGGGCGCGGAACTCCAGGCCGACGGTGACCGTGTGGGCGGGCCGGTGCACCACCTCCACCGCGTCGCCGGGGCGGATCTCGCCGGGCTCGATCACCCGGAAGTAGGCACCGGGGACGGCCCGCGCGGTGAAGGTCTTCATCCAGCCGCGCTCACCGAGCCAGCCCGCGAACGTACGGCAGGGGATGCGGCTGGCGCTCGCCTCCAGGAGCACCTGCCCGCCGACCCGCCAGCGCTCGCCGATCAGGGTGGCGGTGGGGTCGAGGCCGAGGGTGGTGAGGTTCTCGCCGAAGCTGCCGTGCGTGAGCGGGCGCCCGAGCAGCTGCTCCCAGGCGTCCAGGTCCTCGCGGGCGTAGGCGTAGACGGCCTGGTCGTGCCCGCCGTGGAAGCGCCGCTCGCAGACCGCGTCCCCGGCGAGACCGCTGCCCGCGCTCCCCATCGGGCCGGGCGCGCTCACCCGTACCGGACCCTCGACCGGGCGCTTGTCGATCCCGGTGAGCCCCTGGGCCTGGGTGGTGTAGTCGACGGACTTCGGCCGGGCGATGTTCACCGAGAGAACCTTCATGCCCGCACGCTAATCACTGCGCCCCAAAGCGTCCACGGCCTTTCGGGTGCCGGTCAAAAGGCGGCCTTATGCTGGCCGGGTGATCGAAGCCCGCCACCTCCGCGTGCTGCGCCAGGTCGCCGCCACCGGCTCCTTCTCCGCGGCGGCCCGGGTGCTGGGCTGCACCCAGCCGGCGGTCAGCCAGCAGATGAAGGCCCTGGAATCCTCCGTCGGCACCCCGCTGCTCGTACGGTCCGGTCGGGAGATGCGGCTGACCGAGGCGGGCGAGGCGCTGGTCCGGCACGCCGCCGGAATCCTGGCCGGGCTCACCGCGGCCGAGGAGGAGGTCGCCGCGCTCGCCGGTCTGCGCGCGGGCCGGGTGCGCCTGGTGTCCTTCCCGAGCGGCAGTTCCACCCTGGTCCCGGCCGCGCTCGCCGCGCTGCGCGCCGCGCACCCGGGCACCCGGGTCTTCCTGGAGGAGGCCGAGCCGCCGCGCTCGGTCGAGATGCTGCGCGCGGGCGACTGCGATGTGGCCCTCGCCTTCCGCTACTCCGGCGCGGCCGGCGCGGGGGAGTGGGACGACCTGGTGGTACGTCCGCTGCTCGCCGACCGGCTCGTCGGCCTGGTACCGGAGGGGCACCGGCTCGCGGGCGCCGCCCGGCTCGGCATCGGCGAACTCGCCGGGGAGTCCTGGATCGCGGGCTGCCCCCGCTGCCGCACCCAGCTCGTCGAGGTCTGCGCGGGCGCGGGCTTCACCCCGCGGATCGACTTCGCCACCGACGACTATCCGGCGGTGGTCGGCCTGGTCGCGGCCGGGCTCGGGGTGGCGGTGCTGCCGGGGCTCGCCCTGGAGTCGGTGCGCCCCCGGCGGGCGCGCACGGTGCGGCTGGAGCCGCCGGTGCACCGGGAGGTCGTCGCGCTGACCCTGCCGGATCTGGCCCAGGTCCCCGCGGTGGCGGCGACCCTGGAGCATCTGGCGCGGGTCGCCGGGCGCTGAGGGGCAGGGGCGGAGCGTCCCCGTGGAGATCTGTGGAGAAACGTTCCTTCGTGGGCGGGCGGGCACTCAGCGGGTGGTCACGGAGGCGGAGCCGGCGGTGTTCGCGGCGTTTCCGGCGTTCGCAGGGTTTCCGGCGTTCGCGGTGTTCATCGCGGGCGGTCCGGTGTGCACCAGGCGGCTGCGGGCCCGGCCCATCAGCTCCTCGCGCTCGTCCTCGGTCAGTCCGCCCCAGACGCCGTACGGCTCGCGCACGGCCAGCGCGTGGGCCGCGCACTCGGCGCGCACCGGGCACCGCATGCAGACCTCTTTGGCCGAGTTCTCGCGCGCGCTGCGCGCCGCGCCCCGTTCGCCCTCCGGGTGGAAGAAGAGCGAACTGTCCACCCCGCGGCAGGCCGCGAGGAGCTGCCAGTCCCACAGATCGGCGTTCGGTCCGGGAAGGCGGGAGAAGTCTGCCATTGCGTGTCCCCTCATAGCGGTGGTCGCGGTCGCGCGGGTTCGCGGTGATCACGGCGGCCGGGGACTGCGCGGACACGCAGAGTGGCCCACAGCCGCACAATGATTGTCTAAGGAGATGAAAATATGACTCTTGCGAATCTAGTCGCAGACACCAGCCAAAGGGAAGAAAAGGCGCTGAATGGGGCATAGCCGGTTCCGAAATGCCTGGTCATGGCGTCGGCGGCCACCGATCTCCGTACCGTGGGCGCGTCCTTACGGAGAGTGCTGAAACCTCGCCCCGGGCCCGTAACTCTTTCGGGTGACCGTCGTTGAGACTTCCGTAGGCGGTTGAAAGCACAAGCGCTCGGGCATTTGTCTGAATGCCGGGATGTCCGGGATGGCGAGGCAGCAACCGCACAGGTGACGATTCGTACCCAGCCTGGAGGCTCAAGGTGACGCGCATCAGCTGCGGAGGGCGGTCATGACTTCCGTCCTCGTCTGCGACGACTCCCCGCTTGCCCGAGAGGCGCTCCGCCGTGCGGTGGCAACCGTGCCCGGCGTCGAGCGCGTCACGACGGCGGCCAACGGCGAGGAAGTCCTCCGCCGCTGGGGTGCCGACCGCTCGGATCTGATTTTGATGGATGTGCGGATGCCCGGCCTCGGCGGGGTGGAGACCGTCCGGCGGCTGCTCTCCGCCGACCCGGGCGCCCGCATCATCATGCTCACGGTCGCCGAGGACCTGGACGGCGTGGCGCTCGCCGTCGCCGCGGGTGCCCGCGGCTATCTGCACAAGGACGCCTCCCGCGCCGAACTGCGGGCCACGGTCACCCAGGCGCTCGCCGACCCGACCTGGCGGCTGGCCCCGCGCCGGCTGCGCAGCGCCGAGATGGGCGCCGCCCCGACGCTGACCGCCCGCGAGATCCAGGTCCTCGAAGGGATGAGCCACGGCCGCTCCAACGCGGAGATCGGCCGCGAGCTGTTCCTCTCCGAGGACACCGTGAAGACCCACGCCAGGCGCCTGTTCAAGAAGCTCGGGGCCTCGGACCGCGCACACGCGGTCGCCCTCGGCTTCCGCTGGGGCCTGGTGCGCTGAGTGTGCCGCCGCGGGTGTTCCTCGGCTCCCGCCCGCCGCCCGGCGGGCGGGACGGCGTACGCCCGCTGCTCGTTTCCCGCCCGATGCCGCATCCTTGAGGTGTGGAGTTCCTCGGGGACAGTCCGGCCGAGCGGGAGGGGAGGGCGCAGCGGATGAGTTCCGGCGCACCTGCTCATAACGCTTCGATGCACAACTATGGACGCGGTGCCACGGGCGCGGCGCCGCCAAGGCACCATGGACCGATGCGCGACGACGAGACGACGACGATCGGTGCGCTCGTCCAAAGCGCCGTGGAAGGTGACGAGCAGGCGACACACGACCTGCTCGCCCATGTGCACCCGCTGGCGCTGCGCTACTGCCGCACCCGGCTCTCCCGGCTGCCCGGTGACGCCCGGCACTTCGTGGAGGACCTGGCGCAGGAGGTCTGCGTGGCGGTGCTGCTCGCGCTGCCGCGCTACAAGGACACCGGGCGCCCCTTCGAGGCCTTCGTCTTCGCGATCGCCGCGCACAAGGTCGCCGACCTCCAGCGCGCCGCGATGCGCCACCCCGGCTCGACCGCGGTGCCCTCCGACGAGATGCCCGAGCGGCCGGACGACTCGCTCGGCCCGGAGGAGCGCGCCCTGCTCAGCAGCGACGCCGAGTGGGCCAAGAAGCTGCTCGCCAACCTCCCGGAGAACCAGCGCGAGCTGCTGCTGCTGCGGATCGCGGTCGGCCTCACCGCCGAGGAGACCGGCCAGATGCTCGGCATGTCCCCGGGTGCGGTACGGGTCGCCCAGCACCGCGCGCTGAGCAGACTGCGGGCGCTCGCGGAGCAGTAGGCGCGGGCGGGGGACCGGCGATCGCGGGCGGAGGACGGGCGATCGCGGGCGGCGGGATCCGGCGCCGGGCGCCCGGCCTCGGAGCTTCGCACGAATCCGGGCGGTGATCCGGCTGGTGGAATTCGACGCCGCCAAAGGCCGTTAGCATGGACATCCGCACCGATCAAGGCTATTGGGGAAGGTGTCATGACTGCACAGGACAGTGATGTCGGAGTGCCCGGCAAATTCGCGACGCTCGGGCTGACCTACGACGACGTCCTGCTGCTGCCGGGTGCGTCCGACATGGCGCCCGAGGACATCGACACCGCCTCGCACCTCTCGAAGAACGTCAAGGTGAACGTCCCGCTGCTGTCCGCGGCGATGGACAAGGTCACCGAGGCGCGGATGGCGATCGCCATGGCCCGCCAGGGCGGCGCGGGCGTGCTGCACCGCAACCTCTCCATCGAGGACCAGGCCAACCAGGTCGACCTGGTCAAGCGCTCCGAGTCCGGCATGGTCACCGACCCGATCACCGTGCACCCGGACGCCACCCTCGCCGAGGCCGACGCGATCTGTGCGAAGTTCCGCATCAGCGGCGTCCCGGTCACCGACGGCGGCGGCAAGCTGCTCGGCATCGTCACCAACCGCGACATGGCCTTCGAGTCGGACCGCTCCCGCCAGGTGCGCGAGGTCATGACCCCGATGCCGCTGGTCACCGGCAAGGTCGGCATCTCGGGGGTGGACGCGATGCAGCTGCTGCGCCGCCACAAGATCGAGAAGCTGCCGCTGGTGGACGACGCGGGCGTGCTCAAGGGCCTCATCACGGTCAAGGACTTCGTCAAGGCCGAGAAGTACCCGAACGCCGCCAAGGACGCCGAGGGCCGCCTCGTCGTCGGCGCCGCGGTCGGTGTCGCCGGGGACGCCTTCGAGCGGGCCCAGGCGCTGGTCGAGGCGGGCGTCGACTTCATCGTCGTGGACACCGCGCACGGCCACTCCCGCCTGGTCGGCGACATGGTCGCCAAGATCAAGTCGAACGCGGGCGGCGCCGACGTCATCGGCGGCAACATCGCCACCCGCGACGGCGCCCAGTCCCTCATCGACGCCGGGGTCGACGGCATCAAGGTCGGCGTGGGCCCCGGTTCCATCTGCACCACCCGCGTCGTCGCGGGCATCGGCGTACCCCAGGTCACCGCCATCTACGAGGCCTCGCTCGCCGCCAAGGAGGCCGGCGTCCCGGTCATCGGCGACGGCGGCCTGCAGTACTCGGGCGACATCGCCAAGGCCCTGGTCGCGGGCGCCGACACGGTGATGCTGGGCTCGCTGCTCGCGGGCTGCGAGGAGTCGCCGGGCGAGCTGCTCTTCATCAACGGCAAGCAGTTCAAGTCGTACCGCGGCATGGGCTCGCTCGGCGCGATGCAGTCCCGCGGCGAGCAGCGCTCCTTCTCCAAGGACCGCTACTTCCAGGAGGGCGTCGCCTCCGACGACAAGCTGGTGCCCGAGGGCATCGAGGGCCAGGTGCCCTACCGCGGCCCGCTCTCCGCGGTCGTCCACCAGCTGGTCGGCGGCCTGCGCCAGTCGATGTTCTACGTCGGCGGGCGCACGGTGCCCGACCTCCAGGCCAACGGCCGGTTCGTACGGATCACCTCGGCGGGCCTCAAGGAGAGCCACCCGCACGACATCCAGATGACCGTCGAGGCACCGAACTACACCAGCAGGCGCTGAGCACCCGAGGGCGTGCAGGGGCGGTCTTCCGTACGGGGTTTCCCCGGGGCCGCCCCTGCGGCATGCGTCGGCGATACTGAACCCCGGCGCGGAAATGCGATACCGGCGCTTCAGCAATGAGGAAAGGCCACACACGTGACTGAGATCGAGATCGGGCGCGGCAAGCGCGGCCGCCGGGCATACGCCTTCGACGACATCGCCGTCGTCCCCAGCCGCCGTACCCGGGACCCGAAGGAGGTCTCGATCGCCTGGCAGATCGACGCCTACCGCTTCGAACTGCCCTTCCTCGCGGCCCCGATGGACTCCGTGGTCTCCCCGGAGTCCGCGATCCGGATCGGCGAGATGGGCGGACTCGGGGTGCTCAACCTCGAAGGCCTGTGGACCCGGCACGAGGACCCGCAGCCGCTGCTCGACGAGATCGTCGGCATGGGCGAGGCGGAGGCGACCCAGCGCCTCCAGGAGATCTACGCCGCGCCGATCCAGGAGGAGCTGATCGGCCGCCGCATCAAGGAGGTGCGGGACGCGGGCGTGGTCACCGCCGCCGCGCTCTCCCCGCAGCGCACCGCCCAGTTCTCCAAGGCCGTGGTGGACGCCGGGGTCGACATCTTCGTGATCCGCGGCACCACGGTCTCCGCCGAGCACGTCTCCTCGGCGGCCGAGCCGCTCAACCTCAAGCAGTTCATCTACGAGCTGGACGTCCCGGTCATCGTCGGCGGCTGCGCCACCTACACCGCGGCCCTGCACCTGATGCGCACCGGCGCCGCGGGCGTCCTGGTCGGCTTCGGCGGCGGCGCCGCGCACACCACCCGCAACGTCCTCGGCATCCAGGTCCCGATGGCCACCGCGGTCGCCGATGTGGCCGCCGCCCGCCGCGACTACATGGACGAGTCCGGCGGCCGGTACGTGCACGTCATCGCGGACGGCGGCGTCGGCTGGTCCGGCGACCTGCCCAAGGCGATCGCCTGCGGCGCCGACGCGGTGATGATGGGCTCCCCGCTGGCGCGCGCCACCGACGGCCCCGGCCGCGGCGTGCACTGGGGCATGGAGGCGGTGCACGAGGAGGTCCCGCGCGGCAAGCGGGTCGACCTCGGCACGGTCGGCAGCACCGAGGAGATCCTGACCGGTCCCTCGCACACCCCGGACGGTTCGATGAACTTCTTCGGCGCCCTGCGCCGCGCCATGGCGACCACCGGCTACAGCGAGCTCAAGGAGTTCCAGCGGGTCGAGGTCACCGTCGCGGACTCGCAGCACAAGCGCTGACGGCACGGACAGCAAGAGCCCCGGGCCCCACCCTCGTACGTACGCAGGAGGATGGCGCCCGGGGCTCTTGCTTGTCCGCGTTCCCGTTCCCGTTCGCGGGTGCCTGCCGGCTACCGGCCCGTGCGGCCGATCCGGCCGCCGCCGAGGGCGGCGAGCAGTCCGCCCACCCCGGCGCAGACGATGTAGACGGTGTTGGAGTCCTCCATGCCGTGCGACCAGAGGTCGCTGACCTTGTCGAAGTCCTCGAAGAAGAGGTCCATGGCCTGGTCGGTGTTGCCGGTGAGCAGCAGGCACAGGCCGAGGATCTGGCCGAAGTAGACGACGAGGGGGCCGAGCGCGGCGCTGACCAGCGGGAGCACCGGGTTGCGGCCGCCGGTCAGGCCGACCAGGAAGCCGATGGCGGGGCCGATCAGCAGGCCGAGCCAGCCGAGCAGGTCCTCCTCCTGGGCGTCGTCGATCATCATCGCGTAGAGGACGACGGCCAGGGCCGAGGCGGCGAAGCCGAGGGCGAGCCCGAGCGCCGGGTTCTCGCGGCGGCCCCGGGGTCCGTACGGCGGCGGGTAGGGGCCGCCGGGGTACGCCTGCGGCGGGAAGCCCTGCTGGGGGCCGGGCGGCGGGAAGCCCTGCGGCGGGTGGCCGCCCCCCTGCGGTCCCCATGGGCCGCTCCCTTGCGGTCCCCAGGGTCCGTTGTTCGGCGGCTGGGGCGGCGGGTAGTTGTGGCTCATGTGAAGGGTCCCCCGGATACGCGCGTGGGCAACTGCGGGTCGCCGCAGACTGGTTCGCCGCAGATTAGCAGTCGGAACCGTCGCGCTTATCGGACGAACGCCCCTTAGGACAAGGCCGTTGCGGGCCTGTGGCCGCCCTGTGCCACGGCGTCCGGCAGCTCCGCGCCGCGGTGGTGCCCCTCCGCGGACCCGCCCTCACAGCCGCTGGGCGGCCCCGGCCGGTGCGGCTCCCCGGGTGTCCAGGAGGAGTTGGGCCTTCACCGAGAGGCCCTGGAGGTCGTACGTGCGGTGCTGCTGGAGCAGGATCGTCAGGTCGGCGTCGGCGGCGGCCTCGTAGAGCGACTCGGCGCGCGGGACGGGGCGTTCGAGCACGCTCCAGGAGGGGACCAGCGGGTCGTGGTAGCTGACCGAGGCGCCGAGGTCGGTCAGACGCAGGGCGATCTCCCGTGCGGGGGAGCCCTGTTGGTCGGCGAGGTCCGGCTTGTAGGTGACGCCGAGCAGCAGGACGCGGGCGGCGCGGGCGGACTTGCCGTGCTCGTTGAGCAGGGCGGCGGCCCGCTGCACGACGTAGGCGGGCATGTGGTCGTTGATCTGCTGGGCGAGTTCCACCATCCGCAGCGGGCGCACCAGGTGCGGCGGGCCCGCGAGCTCCTGCGGCACCGCGTGGCCGCCGACGCCGGGCCCGGGGCGGAAGGCCTGGAAGCCGAAGGGCTTGGTCTCGGCGCAGCGCACCACGTCCCAGAGGTCGACGTTCAGCTCGTGGCAGAGCACGGCCATCTCGTTCACCAGGGCGATGTTGACGTGCCGGTAGTTGGTCTCCAGGAGCTGCACGGTCTCCGCCTCGCGCAGCCCGCGGGCGCGTACCACCTTCTCGGTGAGCCGGGCGTAGAAGGCGGCGGCGGACTCGGTGCAGGCGGGGGTGAGGCCGCCGATGACCTGCGGGGTGTTGGAGTGCGAGTGGCTGCGGCTGCCCGGGTCGAGGCGGCTCGGGGCGTAGGCGAGGTGGAAGTCGGTGCCGGCGCGCAGGCCCGAGCCCTGTTCGAGGAGCGGGCGCAGGGTGTCCTCGGTGGTGCCGGGCGGTACCGGGGATTCGAGGATGACCGTGGTGTGCGGGCGCAGCCGGGTCGCGAGCACCCGGGCGGCCTCGGTGACCTGGCCGAGGTCCAGCGGGCCGTGCGCGCTGCGCGGGGTGGGGGCGCAGATGACGGCGGTGCGCACCCGGCCGAGCTCCGCCGGGTCGGTGGTGGTGTGGAAGCCCCCGGCGAGCATCCGGCGCAGGTCGGCGGGGCTGAGGGCGCCGCTGTCGAGGCGCTCGGCGGTCGGCTGGCCGGTGGCGGGGGCGCGGCCCGGGTCGTAGCCGAGGGTGGGGATCCCGGCCCTGACCGCGGCCTGGGCCAGCGGGAGTCCGAGGGGACCGAGTCCGATGACGGCGAGGTCTGCGGGCATGTCGGTGGCCGTCCTTCCCTCGGGGCCGCGGTGCGGTTCCGGCGCCGGCCCCTTAACCGGAGTGATTCGCTCGCGCAAGCCCTGTGGACAAGGTGGACCAGCGCACTGTCACACTAGGAGTAAATATGACCGTTTTGGTGTATTGCGCGGACAGAAGTTGACGTGTGTTGCCTGGTCCGGGATGTGGCTCCGGAGTTGTCCACAGGCGGCGGTGGCGTGGTGGCTGAACTCGGGCGGGGCGGTCAGAATCTTCGGCATGGGGGACTGGAGTCCGGGCACACGCCACCAGGTGTGGGCCGGGGCGGCGGACGACGGGAGGCAGCGGTGAGGACAGCGGCAATGGGCCCGGAGCAGCGGGCCGAGGCGCTCGCGGCGATGGCCGAGAAGGAACTCGACGTACTGGTCGTGGGCGGCGGCGTGGTCGGCGCGGGCACCGCCCTGGACGCGGTCACCCGCGGCCTGGCCAGCGGCATCGTCGAGGCGCGCGACTGGGCCTCCGGCACCTCCAGCAGATCCAGCAAGCTGATCCACGGCGGGCTGCGCTATCTGGAGATGCTCGACTTCACCCTGGTGCGCGAGGCCCTGAAGGAGCGCGGACTGCTCCTGGAGCGCCTCGCCCCGCACCTGGTCAAGCCGGTGCCCTTCCTCTACCCCTTGCAGCACAAGGGCTGGGAGCGGTGGTACGCGGGCTCCGGCGTCGCCCTCTACGACGCGATGTCCATGGCCCGCGGCCACGGCAGGGGCCTGCCGATGCACCGCCACCTCAGCCGCCGCCACGCCCTCCAGGTCGCCCCCTGCCTGCGCAAGGACGCCCTCGTCGGCGCCCTGCAGTACTACGACGCCCAGATGGACGACGCCCGCTATGTCGCCACCCTGGTGCGCACCGCCGCGGCCTACGGCGCCAAGGTCGCCAACCGGGCCCGGGTCACCGGCTTCCTGCGCGAGGGCGAGCGCGTGGTCGGGGCGCGGGTGGAGGACGTCGAGGCGGGCGGGGAGTACGACATCCACGCCAAGCAGGTCGTCAACGCCACCGGGGTGTGGACCGACGACACCCAGGGCCTGGTCGGCGAGCGCGGCCAGTTCCACGTACGGGCGTCCAAGGGCATCCACCTGGTGGTCCCCAAGGACCGCATCCACTCCAGCACCGGGCTGATCCTGCGCACCGAGAAGTCCGTGCTCTTCGTGATCCCCTGGGGCCGGCACTGGATCGTCGGCACCACCGACACCGACTGGGACCTGGACAAGGCGCACCCGGCCGCCTCCAGTGCCGACATCGACTACCTCCTGGAGCATGTGAACTCGGTGCTCGCGGTCCCGCTCACCCGGGACGACGTCGAGGGCGTCTACGCGGGGCTGCGGCCGCTGCTCGCCGGGGAGTCCGAGGCCACCAGCAAGCTCTCGCGCGAGCACACCGTGGCGCACCCGGTGCCCGGCCTGGTGGTGGTCGCGGGCGGCAAGTACACGACCTACCGGGTGATGGCGAAGGACGCGGTGGACGAGGCGGTGCACGGGCTCGACCAGCGGGTGGCCGACTGCGTGACGGAGGACGTGCCACTGGTCGGCGCGGAGGGGTACCGGGCGCTGTGGAACGCCCGCGCCCGCCTCGCCCAGCGCGCCGGGCTGCACGTGGTCCGCGTCGAGCACCTCCTCGACCGGTACGGCTCGCTCACCGAGGAGGTGCTGGCCCTGATCGCCGAGGACCCGAGCCTCGGCGAGCCGCTGAAGCACGCCGAGGACTACCTGCGCGCCGAGATCGTCTACGCCGCCTCGCATGAGGGCGCCCGCCACCTCGACGACGTCCTCACCCGCCGCACCCGCATCTCGATCGAGACCTTCGACCGCGGTGCGCGCAGCGCCCAGGAGGCGGCCGAGCTGATGGCCCCGGTCCTCGGCTGGGACAAGGACCAGATCGCCCGCGAGGTGGCGCACTACGAGAAGCGGGTCGAGGCCGAGCGCGAGTCCCAGCGCCAGCCCGACGACCTGACCGCGGACGCGGCCCGGCTCGGGGCGCCGGACATCGTGCCTCTGTAGCCGGGCGGCCGGGCCGTACGAACCCGCCCCGCGCGGTAGCGGCTCCGGGGCCGAACTCGACGCTGCGCAGGGCGGGTTCGTCCCCGGTGGCCGACGGGTGCCGGGTGTGTGGCGGGAACCGGACCCCCGGTGCCGTGCGTGAACTCGGCGGGGGCGCCGGGGCGGTGGGCGGCGCCGGGGTGGCGGCGGTGCGGGGCGGCCGGGCCACTGGTGCCGGGCGCCGGGGTGTGCCCATGATGCAAGACGGTGGACCCTGCGGCGCCGCACGGTCCCCGCGTGAGGGACAATGGTGGCACTTTCGGGGCGGGTTGCGAGCACGGTGCAGAGGGGACTCATGTCGGAGGCGGAGAAGACGGGGGCGACCCGTCAGGACAAGGGGGAACGTCTCCTCGCCGGTCGCTACCGGCTGCAGGACGTCCTCGGCCGCGGTGGCATGGGGACCGTGTGGCGGGCGCTGGACGAGACGCTGGGCCGCTCGGTCGCCGTGAAGGAGCTGCGCTTCCCGTCCGCCATCGACGACGAGGACAAGCGCCGCCTGATCACCCGCACCCTGCGCGAGGCCAAGGCGATCGCGCGGATCCGCAACTCCAGCGCGGTCACCGTCTACGACGTCGTGGACGAGGACGACCGCCCCTGGATCGTGATGGAGCTGGTCGAGGGCAAGTCCCTCGCGGACGTGATCCGGCAGGACGGGGTGCTCACCCCGCGCCGCGCGGCCGAGGTGGGGCTCGCCGTCCTCGACGTGCTGCGCTCGGCGCACCGCGAGGGCATCCTGCACCGGGACGTGAAGCCCTCCAACGTCCTGATGTCCGAGGACGGCCGGGTCGTGCTCACCGACTTCGGCATCGCCCAGGTCGAGGGCGACCCCTCGATCACCTCCACCGGCATGCTCGTCGGCGCCCCCTCCTACATCTCGCCGGAGCGCGCCCGCGGCCACAAGCCCGGCCCCGCGGCCGACCTCTGGTCCCTCGGCGGCCTGCTCTACGCGGCGGTGGAGGGCGGCCCGCCCTACGACAAGGGCACCGCCATCGCCACCCTCACCGCGGTGATGACCGAGCCGGTCGAACCGCCGAAGAACGCGGGCGAGAAGCTCTCCCAGGTCATCTACGGACTGCTCGCCAAGGACCCCGACCAGCGCCTCGACGACGCGGGCGCCCGCGCCCTGCTCACCGCCCTGGTGCACGCCCCCGAACCGTCGCCCGCGCCCAGGTCCGACCGGTCGACCCACCATCTGCGGGTCCCGCCGCCGCCCACCCGTCCGCCGGGCGACGCCGCCCGCGAGACCGGGACCCCCGGCCCGGCCCCGTCCACGGGCGGCTTCGGCCCGTCCACCGGCGGCTTCGGCCCGGCCCCGGCCGCCGAGGGCTCCGCGTCCGCAGCGGCGGGCAGCACGGCGGCCCCGGATGCTCCGGCCACCTCGGGCAAGCGCTCCGAGGATGTCGCGGAGCGCCTGCGCGGCGCCCTGCGAGCGGTACGCAAGGCCGCGGGCGGCTCCGGCGAGAGTCGGGCCAAGCAGAGCCAGCAGAGCGGCGGTTCACGCCTCCCGAAGCGCGGCGCCGGTACGGGTGCGGGGGCCCCGGCGGGCCCTTCCGCGCCGGACAGGCCGACCGCCGCGCCGGTCACCGGGGAAGAGCCGGCCGCGCCGGTCGCGCAGCCGGGCGCTCAGGAGAAGTCGGCCGAGCAGCTCGCCCAGGACAGGAAGACCCTTGCCGGGCTCGGCGGCCTGGACGCGGCGGTGGGTGCCGCCTCGGGCACGGCTGTCACCGGCGGCCTGGCCGCGGACGCGCCGGAGGAGGACACCAACGGGGCCGACAGCTCGGCAGGGGCCGAGGCAGGCGCAGGGGTCGCGGCAGAGGCCGGGGACTCGGCGCCGGTGGCCGAGGTGGCGAAGACGGCTGTGCTGCCTGCGGTCAGCTCTTCGGACTCGGGCAAGAAGCGGGCTTCTGAGGCTGATTCCGCCGAGTCGGGTGCGTCCGATAGGTCTGGTGCGTCCGGTGAGCCTGATGGCTCTGCCGATTCCGCTGACTCTGTCGATTCCTCTGACTCCGTCGACCCCGTCGACTCGATCGGGTCCGCCGATTCCGGCGGGTCCGCCGACTCTGCCGGGTCTGCTGACTCCGCTGGGTCTGTCGGGTCCGCCGGTTCTGAAGACTCCGCCGTCGCGGAGGACGTGGCACCGGCTACGGATCTGGTCGACGCGGCCTTCGGTGTGCCTGGGGCGGACAAGTCCGTTGAGGACAAGGGCGGTTCGAAGGCGAGCGGTTCGGAAGCGAGCGGTTCGGAGAAGGGCGGCGCTGAAGAGCGCGGTTCGGGCAAGGAGGCTTCCGGCAAGGAAGCTTCCGACCAGGGCGGTCCCGACGGGGACGGTTCTGAGGAGAGCCGTTCCCAGCGCGGTTCCGGCGAGGACAAGGGCCGGGACGCGGACTCGGACCAGGGCGCGGGCAAGTCGGCCGCGGCTGTGGGCACCGTCGCTGCCGTCGAGGGCGGAACGCTGGCCCTGGGCAAGGACCTCGCGGGAGCGGGAGGCGCCCGGGCGACGGCCGGGACCGAGGGCAAGGGCTCCTCGGACACCGAGGCGAAGCCGAAGTCCGAGGGCGGCAACGGCAGTTCCGAGGACAAGGTGCCTGCCGGGGCCGATGTGCCTGCCGAGGACAAGGTCTCTGCCGGGGACGAGGCTGCCGCGGAGGGCGGGGCCCCCGTCGAGGACGAGATCCCCGCCGAGGGCGAGGCGCCTGCCGCGGGGAAGGCTCTTGCCGAGGACGAGGCCGCCCCCGAGGACGAGGCCGCCCCCGAGGACAAGGCCGCCTCCGAGGACAAGCCCGTCGCCGATCCGCGGACGGTGCACCTCACCGGTGCCGCCGCGGCGGCCACCGCACGCAACGAGAAGCCCGGCGCTCAGTCCGCCTCGGGTACGGCGGCTTCCGGCACGCCCGCCTCGGGCTCGCCTTCTACGGGCACTGCGAAGTCTGACACTGCGAAGTCCGGCGGTGCGAAGTCGGGCAAGGGAACGTCAGGCCAAGGGACTTCGGGCACCGGAGCCTCCGGCAAGGCCGTTTCCGGCACTGGCACTGGCACTGGCACTGGCACCGGCACCGGCACCGGCACCGGCACCGCAGGCAAGGGCTCCGCGGGTGCGGCGGCCGCCTCGGGTGCTGCCGCTTCGGGTGCCGCTGGTGCCCCAGGCGCCGGGAGCGCCACCACCCCGCCGAAGCCCTCCGCGGACCCCCGTACCGCCGTACTGTCCGGCATGGCGGGAGCGGGTGCCGGGGCAGCCTCGGCTTCGGGGACCGGCACCGGTTCGGGCTCGGCTCCGGCCTCCGGTACCGGCTCCGGATCGGCCTCGGCCTCCGGTACCGGAGGCGCCTCGGGTACGGCCGGGCTGGCTGCCGGGGCGAGTGCCGGGACCCCCGCCGCGCCGAGTGGGCCGCCCTCCGGTGGCGGAGCAGACGGGTCATCCTCCGGTTCGCCGCTCGCCGGGGTGCCGCGCCGGGCGCTGGTGATCGCGGCGGCGGTGCTGGCACTCGCGGTGGTGGCCACCGTGCTCGGGCTGGCCCTGCGCGATGACTCGGACCAGGCCGGGAAGGGTGGCCCGGGCGGGGACAAGAACACCTCGGCGGGCGCCGGTTCGGGCGGCAGCGGAGGCCAGGACGACCAGGGCCAGGACACCGGCAAGGACAAGGACAAGGGCGAGGACGGCAAGGACGACGGCGGGAAGGGCGACGACGGCAAGGGCGAGGGCAGCGAGCCCGGCGAGGACGCGGGCGAGGGCCACGACCCCGGCCGGAACGGCGGCTCGGACGGCGGCAGCGGAATCGAGGACACCGTCACGACCTACCGCCACTCCCAGGGCTTCTCGATCGGTCTGCCCAAGGGCTGGAAGTACACCTCGACCAGTGCGGCCGGTGCCCGCTTCGAAGGGCCGGACGGCCAGAAGCTCCTGGTCGGCTGGACCTCGACGCCCAAGGACAACCCCGTCGCGGACTGGCGCAGCCAGGAGCAGTACATGCAGCGGTCGCAGTACCACCGCATCCGGATAGAGAAGGTCGGCTTCCGGGACTGGGAAACGGCGGACTGGGAGTTCACGTACGTCGACAAGGGCGTGAAGTACCGCTCCATCGACCGCGGTTTCGTGGTCGGGCCCACCCTCGGCTACGCGCTCATGTACACGGCGAAGGACGCGGACTGGGACACCGACCAGCGCCGCGACACCTGGAAGGTGTTCACCGGCACCTTCACCCCGAAGAAGTCCTGAGTCGGCAGTCGGCATTAACCCTCAGCCCGGGGAGAGGCCCCGAGCGGGGGAGCGCGAGCGAACCGCCCGAGCCGAGCCCGGTCGAACCGCCCGAGCCGAGCCCAGTCGACCGTCCGGGCGGAGTCGGGTCGACCGTCCGAGCGGAGTCCGGGGGACGGCCGGAGCGGAATCCGGAGGAACAGCCTGACCGAGGTCCGGAACCCGCCGGAGCGGAGTCCGGAGCCGCGGTCCCGGGGAGCACGCGCCCGGAAGTGGGCGCGAAACCCCTCCGCCCGGCCCCTGCTCGGCCTCCGCTCGGCCCCCGGGTGGGCTCCACCGGGGTCGAACGGCCGGACGGGCCCCGGGAGTTGGTGCCCCTGAGCTGGGCGGCTTGTTGTGGGGGACGGAAGTTGTGGGATCCGTTCGGTACGTGGTGCTGTCGGCACGTATCGTGAAGCCTTGCGGACCGTCTGCATCCGAAGCGGTGCGCAAGCGGGGCGCAAGGCGAACAGATCTGACCGGGAACGGAATCGACCGCACCGCGCGGCGGGGGAGGCGACATGGAGGAGTACGCGGGCCGGGTACTGGCCGGTCGCTACCGTCTGCCGCTGCCCACCTCGGGCGGGCACGAAGTCTCCCAGACCCGCGCCTTCGACACGTACAGCGGGCAGGAAGTCCTCGTCCGGCAGGTGCCGTTGCCCGAGGTCGTCGAGGCGGAGGTGCTCGACTCCGAAGGCCTGCCGGAGGGGTATGTCAGCCGGGGCGGTCGCGGGGCGCCCGGTGCCGGTGGCCGGGCGGGGGAGCGGGGACGTACCGCCGCCGGGGCCAAGGGCGAGGGCGCCGAGGTGCGCAGCTCGGCCGATCCGGTGGTGCAGCGTGCCATCGAGGCCGCGCAGGCGGCGGCGCAGGTGCCGGACCACCCGCGGCTCGACCAGGTCTTCGACGTCTTCGCCGAGGGCGGCTCGCTCTGGATCGTCACCGAACTCGTCGCGGCCCGCTCGCTCGCGGCCTTCCTCGCGGACGAACCGCTCTCGCCGTACCGGGCGGCCGAGGTCGCCGCCGATGTGGTGACCGCCCTGCGCGCCCTGCACGCGCACGGCTGGGTGCACCGCAACATCACCGCCCGTACCGTGCTCATCTGCGACGACGGCCGGGTGATGCTCACCGGGCTGGCCGCCGGGGCGGCCGAGGAGGCGCTCTGCGGCTACGACCCGCGCCCCGAGCCGCCGCACGACGGCCCCCCGGGACCGGGCGGCGCCCTCCAGGACGACACCGGCTCCCAGCCGGTCGGCGGACCGCGCCGAGGCCCCGGGCACGGCGGCTCGGAAGACCGCGGCACCCCGGGCCCGGCGCGCGGCGGGGCCCGCGGCACCTCGGCACCGGAAGGCGCGGGCGGCAGCCGTACGCACGGACTCACCCAGGCCCGGCAGCGGGGCGTCTCGGCGGCGCTCCCGGAGGGGTACGGCCGCGGGGCGGCGGCCCTGCCCGAAGGCACCGGCCGCGGGACCGCCGGAGAGGGCCGCGCCCCGGAGCAGGGCGGTGCGCGGGAGCAGGGCCGTGCGCGGGAGGCACAGGATGCCCCGCGCCCGGGGACTCCGGGCTCCCAGGACCGCAACGCGCCTTACGGCGACGGCAGTTCGGGCCCCGGCGACTCCGGCCGCCCGCCCCGCGCGGGCTCGGCGATCGCCGCCTACCAGGCGGGCACCCGGGCCGCCGCCCGGCACAGCGAGCAGCAGCAGCGCGGCCGCCAGGCGGACGAGCAGCAGCGCGCGCAGCAGGCCCGGGAGCAGCGGGGCGAGTCGCCGTACGGACGGCAGCAGCAGCCCGAGCCGTCCCGAGGCCAGCGGGATCAGCGGCCCTCATCCGGACCGCCCCACGGCCAGCAGCAGTCACCCGAGGCGCGCCACGATCGGCCGCGCTCCGAGGCGCCCTACGACCGGCCGCGCTCCGAGGCGTCCCACGGCCAGCAGCAACAATCCGAGGCACCCTACGGCCAGCAGCAGCCCGGCTCGCCCCGAGGACCGCAGCGCCGACCCGCCCCGCCCTCCGCCGACCGCGGCCAGGGCGTCCAGAGCCCCCGCGGAGACGCCCCCGCCGACCCCTCCGCACCGGTGCCGCCGCGCTCCCCGCACTCCCGGCCGGGCGACAGCGTACGGACCGCGCCCGAGGACCTCGTCACGCCGCCCGGCCGTATCGCCGATCCCTACGGGGTGCACGGCGGTCCGGCCGAGCCCTGGCACGGTGCCGTTCCCCGCAGGGAAGCGGGCGAGCAGCCCTCGGCGCCCCGGCCCACCGGCCTCCCGCCGCTGCCGCTCGGCTGGGACCGCGACCCGGCCGGGGCGGGCGCCTCCCCGTACGGCCCGGGTGAGAGGGCGCCCCAGGGCGAAGTCCCGTACGGCGCAGGGGAGTCGACCCGCGGCGAGGCCCCTTCCGACTCCGGCCCTGGCGCCGACTCCGGCACCGACTCCGACTCCGACTTCGGTTCCGGCTCCGGCCGTTCGGCGGCCTACGGTGAAACCCCGTACCCCTCCCGCCAGTTGGCGCCGCGTGGTGAAACCCCGTACTCGTCCCGCGAGTTGGCGCCGCACGGCGAATCCCCGTACGGCGCCGAGGAGTTGCACCCCGCAGACGCTCCCCGCGCCCAGGACCCGGCGGCCGGCACCGACCGGCACGCCGAGCGCCCCGCCCCCTCCTGGCCCTCCGGCTGGGATGTGCCGGAGGATCAGGCGCCGGTGCGGCGCCGGGGGCCCGCCACCGCGCTGGCCGCCGAGCGGGCGCGGCAGGCGCGGATGGCCGTGGTCGGTCCGGTGACCGAGCGGTGGGCGCCCGAGCAGGCCGGGCCGGTGCACGAGAACTGGCAGCTGGCCGCGCCGATCGGGCCCGCCACCGACCTGTGGGCGCTGGGCGCGCTGCTCTTCCGCGCGGTGCAGGGCTATGCCCCGTACCCGGAGGACAGTACGAGCGAGCTGGTGCAGCTGGTGTGCGCGGAGCCGCCCGCCTTCGCCGAGGAGTGCGGGCCGCTGCGGCCGGTGGTCGAGTCGCTGCTGCGCCAAGACCCCACCGAACGCCTCGACTTCGAGGAACTGCGCGGCTGGCTGCGGTCCCTGGTGCGTTCGGCGCCGGAGCCCGAGGCGGGCGCGCAGGTGGTGGCGGGCCCGCCGGCCGATCCGCATCTGCTGCCGATCGTGCGGCGCCGCGGTGAGCTGGTGCGGCGCTGGCGGCGGCGGGGCGCGGCGAAGCCCGCCCGCCACAAGCGGGCCGCCCGCGAGGCGGCGGCCCGCGAACAGCACGTGGCCCGCGAACACGCGCCGGTACGCGAACGGCCCGCCCGCCAGGACCCGGTGCGCGAGAAGGCGGGCCGGGAGCGTCCGGCGCGCCCGAAGCCGGAGCCGCGGGCGCCGCGGGAACCCCGGATCGGCAAGAAGCGGCCCGCGGGGCGCGGTGGACGCGAGCCCCGTTCGCTCGGCCGCACCCTGCTGATCCTGGTCCTCGTCGGCCTGGTCGGGGCGCTCGCCTTCGCGATGCTGTTCCTGCCCAAGTCCGAGGAGAACGCGGGCGGCGACAACCGGCCCGGCTCCGGCGGCGCCACCGGCCAGCAGCCGGGGCCCACCTCCGAGGAGAGCCCGGGCGAGGACGGCGGGCAGTCCGGCGACCCGCAGAACCCGGGTTCCGAGCAGCCGCAGACCACCAACCCCGAACTCCCCGCGGGCTACGCACTCCGCAAGGACAAGGAGGGCTTCCAGGTCCAGGTCCCGGAGAGCTGGACCCGCACCCCGAAGAACGCCCGCAAGCAAGTCCGTTACACCAACGGCCAGTTCACCCTGCTGATCACCCCGGGCCGGGACAGCACCGCCACCTTCGGGGACGACCCGATGTCGTACCAGCGCGAGCGGGAGTACGAGCTCCAGCCCTTCCGCGACTCGACCTGGGCCACCTCCTCCGGCATGCGCAGCATCGACGTCGGCGGGCGCCGGATGGCCGAAGGGCAGTTCACCTGGCAGGAGTCGGACGGGCGCGAGGTCTTCGTCCGCAATCTGGCGATGGTCTTCGGCGGGCGCTACCACGTCCTCCAGGTCATCGGCCCGGAGACCCAGCGCGACGAGGTGACCCGCTTCTACGAGCAGGCCTCGGCGAGTTACCGGTTCACGGGCTGAACGGATCGGCCGGTTCGGGGAGTTCGGGCGTACGGATCACAACGCCGCCCCGCACGGGGCGAGTTGACGCTTCGAGACCCTCGGGCCCGGTGCCGCCCGCACCACCACCCCGTACACCCCCGCACGCCGCGCCGCCTCAACTCGCCCTGGTCCGGCGGGTGTACGCCGTCTCCCGGGCCGCCCGCCTCCGTACCGGCAGGGGCGGAGTGCTCCCGGCCGCCCGGCGTCGCACCGGTGCGGCGCGACAAGCGTCACAGTGCGGTCTCCTTGCGGGAGCCGCCGTTCCCCGGGCGGGTCCGGGTCCTTAGTCTGGGGACGTCGAGACCATTGTTCGGGGGCAGTGCGGGGGAATGTGAACCAGATGCAGGGCCTGCTCCTCGGCGGCCGCTACCGGCTCGGCGAGACCATCGGCCGGGGCGGCATGGGCCGGGTCTGGCGCGCTCAGGACGAACTCCTCCACCGGGCCGTCGCCGTCAAGGAGTTGACGGCCGCTCAGTACGTGCAGGACTCCGACCGCTCGGTACTGCTCGCCCGCACCCAGACCGAGGCACGGGCCGCCGCGCGGATCAACCACCCGGCCGTGGTCACCGTGCACGACGTCCTCGAACACGACGACCGCCCGTGGATCGTGATGGAGCTGGTCGAGGGCACCTCCCTCGCCGACACCGTCAAACAGGACGGCGGCGTCGAGGCCCGGCGGGCGGCCCGGATCGGCCTGTGGGTGCTGCGCGCCCTGCGCGCCGCGCACGCCGCCGGGGTGCTGCACCGGGACGTCAAGCCCGGCAACGTCCTGCTCGCCGACGACGGCCGGGTGCTCCTCACCGACTTCGGCATCGCCCAGGTCGAGGGCGATTCGACGCTCACCCGCACCGGGGAGATCGTCGGCTCGGTGGACTACCTGGCGCCCGAGCGGGTCCGCGGCGCCGAGCCCGGGCCCTCCGCCGACCTGTGGGCGCTGGGCGCGACCCTCTACACCGCGGTCGAGGGCGTCTCGCCCTTCCGGCGCACCACCCCGCTCAACACCATGCAGGCGGTGGTCGACGAGGAACCGGCGCCGCCCGCGCGGGCCGAGGCGCTCGGACCGGTGATCACCGCCCTGCTGCGCAAGGACCCGCGCCACCGGCCGGGCCCCGCCGAGGCCGAGCAACTCCTCGCCGAGGTGGCCCGCGGCGGCAGCCCCGAGGTGACCCTGCCGCAGGTGCCGCCGCAACCGGGCCCCGAGCGGCGCGAGTCGGCCACGCTCCCGGGACCCGACCCGCACCCGTACGAGCACACCCCCTCCTACGGCCGCCCGTACCCGCCCGGGGAGCCGCAGCGGTACGGCGGCTCCGGACCGGCTCCGGCCCCCGCCCCGCGCGGGCGCGCCCGGCGCCGGATCCTGGCCGTGGTGCTCGCCGCCGCGCTGGTCGGCGGCGGCACGGCGGCCGGGGTGCACCTGTGGAACCAGCGCCAGGACGACAGCCGGGGCGCCTCGCCGGGCGCGACGGGCTCCGCCGAGACCCCCGAGGGCTGGGAGCGGGTGCACGACCCGGAGGGCTTCTCGCTCTCGCTGCCGCGCGGCTGGAAGCGCGAGGTGAACGAGGGGCAGATCGACTACACCCCGGACGGCGGGGAGCACTTCGTCCGCATCAGCCGCGACACCTCGCCCGACTACGACGACGTACGGCTGCACCAGCTCGCCCTGGAGAAGTCGGTGGAGAAGCTGACCGCCTACCGCAGGCTCCAGATGGAGCCGAACGTCTACCGCGACCGCAAGGGCTCCCTCTGGGAGTTCACCTGGACCGCGGGGGCCTCCGGCGAGCATCCGGGGCCGCGCCGGGCGATCGAGCAGACCTATGTCAGCGCGGAGGGGGTCGAGTACGCGCTCTACCTCTCCTCCCCCGAGAAGGACTGGGCCGAGGCGCGCAAGCAGTTCGGCTCGATCCTGCGGAGTTGGCGCGAATAGGCCGCCCCGCCACACGTACGGCGGACGGCTCCGGCGCGTCCCGGTGGGCCGCCTCCGCAAGCCGCAAACCCGCTGGCCACCGTGGGGCATGATGACTCCATGGGCAGCGAGGGGGACACCGTCCGCGTCATCGCGGGCCGCTACCGGCTGCGGGAGCGGCTCGGGCGCGGCGGCATGGGTGTGGTCTGGCGGGCCGAGGACCAGCTGCTCGGGCGCCCGGTCGCGGTCAAGGAACTCGACACCGACGACTCCCTCTCGCCCCGGGAGGCGCGCGGGCGCCGCGACCGTACGCTGCGCGAGGCCCGCGCGGTGGCCCAGTTGCGGCACCCGCATGTGGTGGTCGTGCACGACGTCGTGGAGCACGAGGAACGCCTCTTCATCGTGATGGAGCTGGTCGAGGGCGGCTCCCTGCAGAGCCGGGTCTTCGCGGACGGGCCGGTCCCGGCGCCGGAGGCCGCCCGGATCGCCCTCGCGCTGCTCGGCGCCCTGCGCACCGCGCACGAGGCGGGCGTCCTGCACCGCGACCTCAAACCCGCCAACGTCCTGGTCGACGGGGAGTTGGGGCGGGTGGTCCTCACCGACTTCGGCATCGCGCACGTGAACGGCGCGACCACGCTCACCGAGACCGGCTCCTTCGTCGGCTCGCCCGAATACACCGCCCCGGAGCGGATGTCGGGCGGCCGGATCGGCCCCGAGTGCGATCTCTGGTCGCTCGGCGCGCTGCTCTGCGCGATCGTCAGCGGGGTCTCGCCCTTCCACCGGGAGTCCCTCGGCGGGGTGCTGCACGCCGTGGTCTTCGACGAGATCCGCCCGCCCGCCGAGGCCGCCGCGCTGCTCCCGGTGGTGACCGGGCTCCTGGAGCGCGACCCGGCCCGCAGGCTCACCGCCCCCGAGGCCGAACGGCTGCTGCGCGCCTACCTCGACACCGGCCGCATGCCGCCCGCCGTGGGCCAGGCCTCGCCGGAACACCCGGCCCCCGGCAGCCTCGCCCCCGACGCCTACGTCCCCACCGAGCCCGGCGTCGGCCTGCTCCGGGCGCCCGCGGCACCGGCCGGGCCCCGGCGGTTCGGGCGCCCCGCGCTGGCCGCCGCCGCGCTGCTCGCGGCAGGCCTCGGCGCCGGGGTCGCGGCGGTGGCGCTGAGTCTCGGCGACAGCACCGACTCGCCGGGTACGCCGGGCAGTTCGGCCACCCGTACCGACTCGCCCGCCGCGCCCGGGAGTTCGGCCACCGGCACCGGGCCCGGGCCGAGCGCGAGCCCGCCCGGCGGCACCGCCCCCGCGCCGCCCGCGGGCTACCGCCGCGCCGAGGACCCGAGGGGCTTCTCGCTCAACGTCCCTGCCGGGTACACCCGTTCGCTCGACGGCGACCGCGTCTTCTACCTCTCGCCCGGTTCCGTCTTCCGGATCGGCGTCAAGGAGGCGGACCCGGAGGAGGGCGGCCCGCTCGCCGTGATGCGCCGCGCCCACGCCGCGGGCCCGGACCACAACCCGGGCTACCGCGCGGGCACGGTCACCGAGACCACCCACGGTGAACACCCCGCCGCCCTCTGGGAGTTCACCTGGGACGGCTTCACCGCCGAGGAGGGCCCGCGGCACACCTTCGACCTCTGCTGGGAGGAGGGCGGGCGGATGTACGACGTCTGGGTCTCCGCCCCCGTCGGGCGGCTCCAGGAGGCGAAGGAGCACTTCGACACGGCCGCCTCGGGCTTCCAGGTCACCGGCCGCGACTGACCGGGTCCGGCCGCCACTGACCGGATCCGGCCGCGGCCGACCGTTCCGGCCGCGTGCGCCGGGCCTCGGGACCACCGGGGGCTGACCGTACGTAACGGGTCAACTCCCAAAAGGTACGGATCGGGAGGGTGTGCCTCCGCTGCCCGGACCCGGAAAACGGGGCAAAGCGGGGCGGCGGGTCACGGCTCTGTGACCGGACTGGAAGTGGCGCCTCCCCACGCGATAGAGAGGGATGCATGAGCAACGACGGGGGAGCCCCCTACGGATCCGGCGGCAGCGGGTCCGGCGAGACCACCAGCTACGGACTCCAGCCGCCTCGGCCCCAGGAGCCGGGAGCCCCGTACGGCGGGGTTCCCCAGGGGCAGCAGCCGCAGCAGGGCGGGTACGGGTACCCCGGGCAGCAGCAGGGGCACGGTCAGCCGCCGCAGGGCCCCGGACCGCATCCCGGTCAGCAGGCGCCGCCCGCGCCCCCCGCGCCGTACGCCCAGCCGACCCAGGCGGTGCCGCACCAGCAGGCGCAGCCCGACCCGGGGGCGGGCCGCCTGATCGCCGGGCGCTACCGGCTGCTCGCCAAGCTCGGGCACGGCGGCATGGGCACCGTCTGGCGGGCCAAGGACGAGACCGTCGACCGGGAGGTGGCGGTCAAGGAGCCCCGGGTCCCGGACCACCTTCCCGAACGCGAACGCGCCACGGTCTTCGAGCGGATGCGCCGCGAGGCGCGGGCCGCCGCCCGGCTCGACCACCCCGCGGTGGTCAGCGTGCACGATGTCGCCGTCGAGGACGGCCAGCCGTGGATCGTCATGGAGTTCGTCCAGGGCCGCACCCTCGGCGAGGCGCTCCAGGAGGGCACCCTCGGCGCGCGCGAGGCCGCCCGGATCGGCCTCGAGGTGCTCGGCGCCCTGGACGCCGCGCACCAGGGGGGTGTCCTGCACCGCGATGTGAAGCCGGACAACGTGCTGCTCGGCCGCCACGAGCGGGTGGTCCTCACCGACTTCGGCATCGCCCAGATCGAGGGCGAGACCAATCTGACCGACACCGGCGGCTTCGTCGGGTCACCGGAGTTCATCGCCCCCGAACGCGTCCTCGGGCAGCGGCCGGGACCGGCGAGCGATCTCTGGTCGCTCGGCGTGGTGCTCTACGCGGCGACCGAGGGCGTCTCGCCCTTCCGCCGCAACAACACCCCCGCCACCCTCCAGTCGGTACTGAACGCGACGCCCGCCGCGCCCGCCTCCGCGCGGGGCCCGCTCGCCGACGCCATCAACGGCCTGCTGCACAAGGACCCGGCGCAGCGCCCGGCCGCCGCCCGGGTGCGCCAGCTCCTGGAGCAGGCCGCCGCGCCCGCGCCGCCGCCCGCCCCCACGGTGCGGGCCGCGGGACCCGGCGGCGCCCAGGGCGTCACCCTGAGCCGCAAGGCGCTGCTCGGCATCGGCGCCGTCCTGGTGGCCGCCGTCCTCGTGGTGGGCGTGGTCCTCGCCGACCCCTTCGGCGGCTCCTCCGCCGAGGGCTGGAAGGACGACGAGGCGAAGGGGCTCGGGGCGACGGTGTCGGTGCCCGAGTCGTACGTCAAGTACGTTCCGGAGGAGGACGATTCGGACCAGGGCTGGGTCGAGTACACCGATCCGAGCGGCGCGATCTGGGTCCGGCTCCAGGTCGACGCCAAGAAGGACGACAGCCTCGGCAACATTGCCGGTTCGGCGACCGCCGAGGCCTACGACGACGCCGAGACCTTCCAGGAGACCGGCGAGTCCGACCTCGGCATCGGCTCCGACTCGGGCCTGAAGATGCACACCGACAAGACGACGTACAAGGGCGGGGAGTCCGCCGAGAACACCGGTACGTACACCGAGGGGACCGGCGACGACCGGCGCCACCCCCGGGAGATCCGGATCTTCTACTACAAGTCGAAGGCCGGGGACATGTACAAGCTGATCATCGGCTACCCGGGCAAGGGCGATTTCGTCGAGCGCGGCCGGGAGGTCGCCGACGGGGCGATCGAGAACCTGGAGATCAGCAAGCTCTGAGGACGGATCCGGCCGACCGGTCCCCGCAGCCCGGGGAGCGGTCGGCCGATGCCGTGCGTGCCGGGCTGCGGATCGGGGCCAGGGGTGCGGGAGAACGGGACCGAGGGGGAACGAGGGGGAGTGGCCGAGGTGCTGGGGCGGCTGGTGGGCGGGCGCTACCGGGTGATCGGGCGCATCGGCTCCGGCGGCATGGGCACGGTGTGGAGCGCCCTCGACGAACGGGTCGGCCATGAAGTGGCCCTGAAGCAGCCGCAGTTGCCCGGCGATCCGCAGGAGGAGGCGCACCGGCGGATGTCCGCCCGCCTCCACCGCGAGGCGCGGGCCGCCTCGCGGGTCGACCACCCCTGCGCGGTCTCCGTGCACGATGTCGTCGTCGAGGACGGCCTGCCCTGGATCGTCATGGAGCTGGTACGGGGCGAGTCCCTCCAGGAGCGCCTGGACCGGGGGCCCTTGCCGGTGCCGGAGGCGGCCAGGATCGGCCTCGCCCTCGCCGGGGCGCTCGGCGCCGCGCACGCGAAGGGCATCGTGCACCGCGATGTGAAGCCCGCCAACGTCCTGCTCGGCAGCCACGAGCGGGTGGTCCTCACCGACTTCGGCATCGCCCAGATCCGCGGCGAGGAATCCCTCACCGCCACCGGCGAGTTCGTCGGCTCACTGGAGTACGTGGCGCCGGAGCGCATCGCGGGCCAGGAGGCCGGGCCCGCCTCCGACCTGTGGTCCCTCGGTGTCCTCCTCTACGCGGCCACCGAAGGCTTCTCGCCCTTCCGCCGCCCCGCCGTGGAGGCCGTACTCGCCGCCGTACTGGGCGCCGAACCACCCGAGCCTGCCGCCTCCGGCCGCCTCGCCCCGCTGATCCGGCACCTCCTCGCCAAGGACCCCGAGGCCCGCCCGACCACCGAGGAGACCCTCCGCCACCTCCGCTCCGCGACGGCCTTCGAGGAGACGGGGCCGGTGCTGCTGGGGGCGGGTCCGGGGGTGGGGGTGTCGTCGGGTGCTGGGGGTGGGGATGCCGGGGTCCGGGAGTCGGGGTCCTGGGATTCCGGGTTCCGGGAGTTGGGATCCCAGGATCAGGAGTCCCCGGATCCGGAGTCCGCGGATCCTGTGTCCCAGGACCGCGAATCCCAGGATCGCGAATCCGAGGATTCCGAGTCCCCGGACCCTGTATCCGAGCACTCCGGATCCGCGAACTCCGAGTCCCGGGACCCCGATTCCCCCGAACTCGATCCAGACCCAGATCCAGACCCAGACCCAGATCCAGGTCCAGGTCTAGATCCAGATCCCGCCCTCCTCCTCGCCCCCGCCCCCGCCCCCTCCCGTCTCGACCACCGCTGGGTGCGGATCGCCGCGCTGGCCGCCCTCCTCGGGCTCGCGCTCGGGGCCGGGATCTGGGGCACCAGGGCCGGGCGGGACGGCGACGGCGGCGACCGGGCGACCGGGCCGGACCGGAGCCCGACCGCCTCCGTACAGCTGCCCGAACCCACCTGGACCAGACGGCAGTTGCCCCACCTCGGCGCCTCGCTCAAGCTGCCGGAGACGGCGGAGCGGCGGGACGGGAACGGCGGCGACTTCGTACGGGAGCCGGGTGAGGCGGACTTCCTGGAGTACGCGGTGGGCGACACCCGGGTGCGGCTGACCCGGTACCCGAAGGGGACCTACGGGAAGAGCGGTCCCTGCGGCGATCCCGCGAAGGTGCCGGTGGAGGAGTGGACCACCCCGGAGACGAAGTGCAGCAAGGGCACCCTGGACGGGCGCCGGACCAGCCTCGCCGAGTCCGCCTATGAGGAGCTGGAGAAGCGCCGGGCCCGGCAGCTCTTCGTCTACGACGAGGACGGCACCTGCCACGCCCTCCTCGTCGACATGCTCGACGAGGGCCGCAGCCGCGCCGAGGGGCGGGCCCTCTACCGGGACATCGTGGCGGGCCTGCGCCTGGAGCCCGTCAAGGCGGGCTGAGTCCCCCGCGACACCCGCGTCACCAGGCGACGCGCTCCCGCGGAACCCACGCGTCGCCACGCGGCGCGCTCCCGCCGGACACGCGTGTCGCCACGGGACGCGCTCCCACCGGCCCCGCTCCTCCCCGCCGCCACATCAGTCACCCCGGCACCACGCACGGTGAGGAATGTGTCACAGTCCTCACCGCTCTCTCCGGTGCCCGACCGGGCAAGCCCCTGATCAGGGCTGTTGTGCCAGCAATCACTGGCAGCGTGTGCAGGCCCGGTGAATTGCTGTTACCCATGGGTACACAAAGCCCGGTGACAGGAATACCCTCACGCTTATGACGCAGGCCACCGCACCCCGCCAGGACTCCACCACGCCGGCCGGTACCAACCCGGTTGCGCCCGCCCCCGCGGGTGCCCGTACGGCCGCCGATGTCGTGACGCCCGAGCTGGTCGCCCAGCTCACCAAGGGCGTCGTCGGTTCCGGTCGCACCTGGAACCATTCGCCCCTGACCGGCGAGAAGCTGGCCGACCTCCCCGAGTCCACCCCCGAGGACGTCGAGACCGCCTTCGCGCAAGCCCGCGCCGCGCAGCCGCTGTGGGCCGCGGCTCCGGTCCGCAAGCGCGCCGCCGTACTGCTGCGCTTCCACGACCTGCTCCTGGAGCGCCAGGCGGAGGTGCTCGACCTCATCCAGCTGGAGACAGGCAAGACCCGGCTGCACGCGCACGAGGAGATCCAGGCGGTCGCGATGGCCGCCCGGCACTACGGCCGCCGCGCCTCCGCCTACCTCGCGCCCAAGCGGCACACCGGCGCCGTCCCCCTCCTCACCCACGTCAGCGAGCGGCGGCAGCCGCGCGGCGTGGTCGGCCAGATCGCGCCCTGGAACTACCCGCTCGAACTCACCATCGGCGACGCGCTGCCCGCCTTCGTCTCCGGCAACGCGGTCGTCATGAAGCCCGACACCGAGACCGCCCTCACCGGCCTGTGGGCCCGCGACCTGATCATCGAGGCCGGACTGCCCGCCGAGGTCTTCCAGGTGGTCATCGGCGACGGCCCCGTCGTCGGCCCCGAGCTGGTCAAGCGCGGCGACTACGTCTCCTTCACCGGCTCCACCCGGGTCGGCCGCGAGGTCGCCCAGGGCGCCGCCGCCCGGCTGGTCGGCGTCTCCCTCGAACTCGGCGGCAAGAACCCGATGATCGTGCTCGACGACGCCGACATCGAGAAGGCCGCCGCGGGCGCCGTCCGCGCCTGCTTCTCCACCGCCGGCCAGCTGTGCATCGCCATCGAGCGGCTGTACGTGCACCAGGCCGTCGCCGACCGCTTCGTGGCCCGCTTCGTGGAGAAGACCAAGGAGATGCGGCTCGGCAACTCCCTCGCCTACGGCGCCGAGATGGGCTCCCTGGCCAGCGAGCGCCAGCTCAAGACGGTGACCCAGCACGTGGACGACGCGGTGGCCAAGGGCGCCAAGGTCCTCGCGGGCGGCGTCGCGCGGCCCGATGTCGGCCCGTACTTCTACGAGCCCACCATCCTCGACGGCGTCGGCGACGAGATGACCCTGTGCGCCGAGGAGACCTTCGGCCCGGTCGTCTCGATCTACCGCTTCGCCACCGACGACGAGGCCGTGGAGCTGGCCAACGCCACCCCGTACGGGCTCAACTCCTCGGTCTGGTCGAAGAACGCCCGCCGCGGCCGCGCCGTCGCCGCCCGGCTGCACACCGGCACCGCCAACGTCAACGAGGGCTTCGCGCCGGGCTACGCCAGCGTGCAGTCGCCGATGGGCGGCATGAAGGACTCCGGCCTCGGCCGGCGGCACGGCGCCGAGGGCATCCTCAAGTACACCGAGGCGCAGACCGTCGCCCACCAGCGGGTACTGCCGCTCGGCCCCTCCTTCGGCATGGACGACGAGAAGTACGCGGCCTTCATGTCGCTGAGCCTGAAGACCCTGAAGAAGCTGCGGCTGCGCTAGGCCGCGTCCGGGAAATTGGGGGCCGGCCACCCGACCGGGCCGCGCGCGGGCGCGCACGGCCCGGCGCGCGGCGACCCGTTTTTCCCGCGCCGGGCCGCCACCATCGAGCCGTCAGCACCGAGCCGTCACCACCGAGCCGTGTCGAAGACCGCGGACAACGAAGAGAGCGAGAGCATCGTGGCACTGGAGAAATCCGTCCCCGCCGGGCAGGACGCACCAGGCGCGCGGCGGGGCGAACAGGACCCGGACGAGTCCTACGACTACGACGTGCTCGTGGTCGGCTCCGGCTTCGGCGGTTCGGTGTCGGCGCTGCGCCTGACCGAGAAGGGCTACCGGGTCGGCGTCCTGGAGGCGGGCCGCCGCTTCACCCGCGAGACCCTGCCGAAGAACTCCTGGGACATCAAGAACTTCCTCTGGGCCCCCGCGCTCGGCCTCTACGGCATCCAGCGCATCCACCTGCTCGGCAATGTCATGGTCCTCGCCGGGGCGGGCGTCGGCGGCGGCTCGCTGAACTACGCCAACACCCTCTACGTGCCGCCGAAGGCCTTCTTCGAGGACCCGCAGTGGAAGGACATCACCGACTGGCAGGAGGAGCTGTCCTCCTACTACGACCAGGCGAAGCGGATGCTCGGGGTGCGGCTGAACCCGACGATGACCCCGATGGACGTCCATCTCAAGGCCGCCGCGCACGAGATGGGCGTCGGCGACAGCTTCCACATGGCCCCGGTCGGCGTCTTCTTCGGTGACGGCAAGGACACCGACGGCAGCGTGAACGTCAAGCCGGGCGAGGAGGTCGCGGACCCCTTCTTCGGCGGCGCGGGCCCCTCCCGCAAGGCCTGCACCGAGTGCGGCGAGTGCATGACGGGCTGCCGCCACGGCGCGAAGAACACCCTCAACGAGAACTACCTCTACCTCGCCGAGAAGGCGGGCGCCGTGGTGCACCCGATGACCTCCGTGGTCGCGGTCACCGAGGACTCCCGCGGCGGATTCGCCGTGCAGACCCTGCCGACCGACAACAAGCGCAAGGGCGCGGGACGCACCCTCACCGCGCGGCGGGTGATCATCGCCGCCGGGACCTACGGCAGCCAGACCCTGCTGCACCGGATGAAGGACACCGGTCTGCTGCCGCGCATCTCCGACCGCCTCGGGGTGCTCACCCGCACCAACTCCGAGGCCCTGGTCGGCGCGCAGACCGACAACCGCCGCTACGCGAAGAAGCACGGCGAGAAGGCCGACTTCACCAAGGGCGTCGCGATCACCTCCTCGATCCACCCGAACGAGAACACCCACATCGAGCCGGTGCGCTACGGCAAGAAGTCCAATGCGATGGGCGCGATGACGGTGCTCCAGGTGCCGTTCAGCCCGCGCGGCAGGCGGCTCGGCCGCTGGCTCGCCAACAACGTCCGCCACCCGCTGCTCTTCGCCCGGGCGCTGTCCAACCGCCGCTGGTCCGAGCGCACCATCATCGGCCTCGTCATGCAGTCCCTGGACAACTCGCTGACCACCTACCGCAAGGAAAAGGGCCTCGGCAAGGGCATGCTGACGGCGCGTCAGGGGCACGGCGAGAAGAACCCGACGCAGATCGCCGAGGCCACCCAGGCGGCCAGCATCCTCGCCGAGGAGATCAACGGCTTCCCGGGATCCAATATCGGTGAGCTGACCGGCATGCCGCTGACCGCGCACTTCCTCGGCGGCTGCACCATCGGCGCCGACGCGGACAGCGGTGTCATCGACCCGTACCACCGCCTCTGGGGGCACCCGGGCATCTCGGTGGTGGACGGCTCCGCGGTCTCCGCCAACCTGGGCGTGAACCCCTCGCTGACCATCACCGCGCAGGCCGAACGCGCCATGTCCTTCTGGCCCAACAAGGGCGAGGAGGACATCCGTCCGGCACAGGGCGAGGCCTATGTGCGGCTGAACGCGGTGGCCCCGAAGTCCCCGGCCGTCCCCGCCGACGCCTTCGGCGCGCTCAAGCTGCCCTTCCTCGGCATCCCGACGGTCCCCCCGAAGAAGGTGGAGGCCGAGGCCCCGCCGATGAAGTAGGCCCGTCGGGCGGACAGTTGAGACCGCCGGTGAAGTTGGCCCCTGGCGCGGCCAGTTGAGACCGCCGATGAAGTACGGCCCCGCCGACGGTAGTTGACGAGCACCGGACCCCCGCTTCCCTACGAGGCGGGGGTCCGGCGGCTTCAAGTGCCCGGGTGCGGCGGGGAGTTGGGTCCGGTCGGCCTGGCGGGGAGTTCAGCCCGGCCCCCGGCGTGCAGTTGACCCCGGTCGGCCCGGCAAGCGGTTCAGCCCAGCCGCACCGTGCACCGGTGGCTCGCGCCCAGCTTCCCCGGGGTGATCCTCAGGCTGAGCGAGTCCCCGGTGGCGACCACCTCGACGCCGGGGTCCCGCGAGGTCACCGCGGTCACCGGCTGCCGCCAGCTCACCGTGAACTCGGCGCCGGTGCGCGGGGGTTCACTGATCGCGAGGGTGGCCCTGCTCCCGGTGCGCCGGACCAGCACGCTCGCCGGGGCACCGGTGGTGAGGCCGCCGAGGCTGCCGGCCGCCCAGAAGTTGACCGCGGTCAGGCCGAGGGAGGGCACCGAAACCCCCTGCTGCTGCTCGGAGTTGGCGAGCACCCGCAGCCAGCCGGGGTCCGCGGCGCGGGCGGCGACCTGGGCCTCGCTCGCACCGGGCAGCACCAGGTAGGCGCAGGCGGCGCCGTCCGGGTCGCTCCCGTGGTCGAACCAGAGCGTCAGATAGCGGCGGCTGAGCGGGGTCGTACCGCCGTTCTTGTTGATCGCCGCCCAGGTGCCGGTACGGGCCTCGCGCAGCGCCCGCAACTCGGCGCCGCCGGGGAAGACATAGCCGCCGTGCCCGGCGAGATGGGCCCAACGCGCCTTGTGCAGCGTGGTGTTCCAGCCGTCCGCGGTGGGCTGCGTCGTCCCGTCCACGGTGAAGCGGTGCACGCCCTTCTCCCCGAGGTTCCGGTTCTCCACCACGGTGTCCACGGCGGTGCCGTCCTTCGCCCGTACGCCCGCGGTCAGGCAGATGACCGCGTCGTCGGCGAAGATCCAGGACTTGCGGGCGCTCAGCGTGGAGGAGAGCCCCTTGAGGTGCTGGCCGCTGATCCCGTACGTACCGTCGCCGGTGCCGCCGACCCACCGCACCTGCGGCCGGGCCGCACCCCAGTCGCCGCCCTCGCCGTCGGCGAGCTTCTTGCGGGAGGTGGTGGTGCCGGGCAGCCGGTACGGGTCGACGGTGGGCCAGAAGGCGTCCGTGTACTGGCCGTTGGCAAAATCCTTCGGCCACCAGTAGAGCATTCCGGAGCCGGTGTGCCAGCCGCGCAGGTTCTCGCCGTTGCCGGTCTCGTAGTAGGTGATCCGGTCCGAGGCCATGGCGAGATTCGCGGCCCAGCCCGGGCGGCGGTGCACGGCGCGGTCCATGCCGGCGAAGAGCGAGTGGCCCACCGGCTCGGGGCTCGGCCGGGCACCGCCCGCGAGGACGGCGGCGAGCCGGGCGGCCGGGGCGACGCCGAGCGCCGGGTCGTCGAGCAGCGGCTGGTACACCGCCCGCCGGGACCAGCCCGTGATCATGGACTGCCAGCGGGAGTTCTCGGCGGCCGAGGCGCTCCGCGCGAGCAGCGCGATCGCGGCGATGATGCCGTGGCCGCGCACATGGTCGCCCTGCGGGGTGAGGCCGTTCGGCCCGGCGGCGCTCTCCCGGCTGATCGCCCGCCCCGAGACGCTGTCCATCACCAGGCCGTTGAAGAGGAAGGGCGCGTAGGCCTTCTCCACCGAGTCCAGGATGATCTGCCGCTTCGGGTCCACCACCTCCCAGTCGGAGTCCTTGAGGAGCGCGAAGAGCAGGGCGAGCCCGCCGACCATCACCGAGCCGTAGGACCCGGCGTAGGGGACATAGGTGTGCTGGATGAAGGAGCCGTCGCTGTAGAGGCCGTCGCCCTCGGTCACATAGGGGAAGACCGGGGAGAGCGCGTCGCGGGCCAGGGCGATCTTGGCGGGGGTGCGGGTGAGGATGCCGCGCAGGGCGAGCACCCGGCACAGGTCGACCCGGTTGGCGCCGGTCGAGGTCCCGGTGTAGCTGCCGACCGCGCTGTCCGGGACGAAGTGGTCCACGGCGGCCGCGTAGTCGGCGATCCGCTCGGGGCCGACCTCCTCGTAGAGGTGGCAGCAGATGTCGAGCAGGCCCTGGGGCGCGCCGATCTGCCAGTTGTACCAGTTGCCGTAGCGGGTCTGACCTGCGTGGTAGGCCTCCTCGTGCAGATGGTCGAGGCCGGTGAGGATCGCGGTGCGCAGGGCGGCGTCGCCGGTCAGTCCGGTGCCGGGCTGGGCGTAGGCCTCGGCCATGGTGCGCAGCTGGTAGTAACTGCGCTGCAGGGCCTCGGAGTACGGGAAGGAGTCGGCCTCGGTGTCCGGCTCCGGATCGCCGTAGACGGCATCCGGCCAGAGCGAGCCCTTGGCGGGCGCCATCGTCTCGCGCAGCTTCCGCGCGCTCTCGCCGAGCGCGCGGAGCTTGCCGCGGTAGGGCTCGGCGCCCGGGTCGAAGCCCGAACCGAGCTGCAGTTCGCGCCACTTGAGACGCAGCGTGTCGTAGACGTCCCCGGCCGCGGCCGAGGCGGGGCCCGCCTGGGCGGCGAGCGGGGCGGCGAGGGCGGTGGCGGCCGTCAGGCGCAGCAGCGCGCGCCGGGACAGCAGGGAGGAGGGGACGGCGGAGGGCATGGGCGGAAAACCTCCGGGCTCGGGGGAGGGGAGCGTGGCGTCATGCGTCCGAGAGGGCGGGTGGCGAGAAATCGACGGAAAGCGCTTGCGTGAAGTAAGCGCTTTCTAGCACGGGCCCCCGGAGACCGGCAATGGTTCTGTCACCCGGCCGACGCCCCCGCGCCACCCCGCCGCCCGGTCGCGGGTGCCTCAACTCCGGCTCGTATCAGCCGCGTTCGGCCGGAAAGCCGCTCCGGAAACGCCGAAGGGACCTGCGCCCCCCTCCGAGCGCAGGTCCCTTCTGTTCAGGGGTGGTGCCGGGCCTTACGCGGCCGCGTCACCCTTGCGGCGGCGCACCACGACCACGGCACCGGCACCGGCCAGCACGGCGAGGCCGCCGACCAGGCCGATGGCGGGCAGCACCGAGGAGGAACCGGTCTCGGCGAGGCTGCCCCCCGGCAGCTCGGAGACCTTGCCCGCGGGCTTCGGGTGGTTGCCCTTGCCGTCCTTGCCGCCGCCCTTGCCCGGCTCGGCCTCACCGGGCTCGGGGTTGGCGGAACCGGCCTTCAGGACCTGGAAGTCGTAGGCGGCCCAGCCCTCGGCGATGCAGTCCTGCTCCTCGACCTGGTCGAGGTAGGCGCCGGAGCCGAAGGAGTAGGCGTCCCCGGCGGGGGCGTCCTCGGCGATCGCCACGCGCAGCGCGACGCTCTGGCTCTTGCCCGCCGTCAGCTTCTCGGCGTAGAAGAAGTAGTCACCGGCCCACTCCTTGCTGCCGATGCGCTCCCACTTCCCGGACTCGGGGTTCTTGAACTGCAGGTCGACGTACTGGCTCAGGAACTTCGCCTCGTCGTCGACCTCGTAGTTCTCCACCTCGGCGTAGAAGGCGACGCCCTCGACGTCGATCTTCGAGTCGTTGGTGACCTTCAGGGCGAACTCGTGGAATCCGCTGCCCGCGACGATCTTGCCGGGCAGCCCGCTGACGGCCGCGGAGACGCGGGCGTCCGCGAAGTCCTCGTCCAGCTCCTCGCAGTACGGGACGTCCTCGTCGGGCGCCGTGGCGGTCGGCGAGGGGCTGGCGCCGGCGCTGCCGCTCGGCGAGGTGCTCGCGGTCGGGGCGGGCGAGGTGGGCGTGCCGGTGGCCGGGGGAGTGGCCGAGTCCGAGGGGGTGGGAGTCCCGGTGCTCGGGCTCGACTCCGTGGCGCTCGGGGAGGCGGTCGTGGACGCCGACGGATCGGTGGTGTCCGCGGAGGCGGCCGGGGCCGACAGCAGGGCGAGCGGGGCTATGACAGCCGTCGCGGCCGCTGTGGCCAGGGCGCGGCGAATCTTCATGAAGACCTCAGGAAGTCCGGCGTACTGCATGGGGTGCAGTACGGGAGTGGAGGCCTCCGCGGCGTGGGGACGCGGGTGTGGCCGTTGGTTCTGCATGGATGACCCGCGACCCCTGTGAAGGGTTGTCCTCGAATTGACAGAAATCTTATGTGGGGTGGATCACCAGGTCAGGGGTTGTGCGCACGGCCGCTGACGTACTCCGGGGGCGGCTGCCGGCCTCCCGCGGGCGCACAGCGAGGAGCCCCGCGTGACGGATACGCGGGGCTCCTCGTGTCGGCACCGACGTCAGGGCCGCGTCGGTACCCGGGGCGGCGCCGGGGGGAGGTGCGCCGCGCTGTGGTCCTGTGTGTGGGGGAAGGCGGGGAGCGGTCCCCGCGGCCCGAGGGTGGTGGTCGTCGTCCTGCGGTCTGCCGCTCCGGCCGGGAGGTCCCGTCCGTCGGGGCGGAGGGCCGGTGCGTCGGTCGGCCCCGGGCGTCCCCGGAGCCGGCCGCTTCTCCTGATGACCGGGCTGCTGTCCCCTGCCGTCCGGTCACCTCTCCGGAGCGAGGTCCCACGACGCACGATCCGTACGTCTCATCGCTCCGGGCTGAGCCACGCGTGGTTCTTCTGAGGGGCCCGCCCCTGGCTGGCACGGACACCGGGATCAACGAAGCCCGGGCCGCCCTGGTCACGCGCCGTACGGGTGAGAAGCGGACCGAACGCAGGTGCGGCGGGGCGGGACGGGCGACGGGGCGGGCCCGGGCGACGGGGCGGGCCCGGGCGGCGCGGCCCCCGGAGGGACGGGGCCCGCCCGGGCGCCCCGCGGGTCAGGCCCGGCCGCGGCAGAGTTCGAGCAGGGTCATCGCGAGGGTGGTGCCGGGCCGGTCCAGGGCGTCCCGGTAGCGGCCGAGGATCTCCGTCTCGCGGGAGAGGTTCACCCGCCGCCCGCCCGAGGTGATCCGCGCCTCCTGCACGACGGCGGAGACGGCGATCCGCTCCTGCACCAGGCCGATGATCCGGTCGTCGAGCGCGTCGATACGGGACCTGGCCTCGGCGATCACCCCCGCGGCCTCCTCGGTACGGGCACCGGTCCGCTCGGCGGCCGACTGCCTCTTGGCCGACTGCTTCCCCGCCGACTGCTTCCCGGCGGGGTGCGGCTCCCGCGCGGCGGGGCCGCCCTCGGGACCGGCCGTCGCGGCGGCGGTCGCTCCGGGGGCGGGGGCGGCGGTGGTCGTGGCGGTCATGGCGGGCTCCTCTGCTGAAGGGGAGGTGCCCCGGTGCCCAGGACCCGGGAAACGCCAGACGCCCCGGGCCTTGTCGGCCCGGGGCGCCTGGGAAGTCGCTTGTCAGTGGATCAAGCAGCACAACCACGGCAGCCGGCGGACCGGTTGCCATAGGTAAAGACGAAGCTGTGCTGGATCACGCGGTGAGTATGCCCGCACCGGCGGCCGTCCGGTCAAGCCGCCGCCGGCGCGGCCCGGATGCTGAGACGGGTCCGATTGCCGCGGCGTCGCGGCGTCGCGGCGTCGAGACGCCGGGATGCCGGGACGCCGGGACCGGGGAGGCGGCGCGGAGCCGGACCGGGGTGGAGGGCGGCCGAGCCGACGGGTGGACGGCGAGGGGCAGGCGGCGGACGGAAGGGTGGACGGCGAGGAGCAGGCGCTGGACCGCCAGGTGGAGGCCGGGACGAGGTGGTGCACCGCAGGGTGCACCCGCAGGGTGGACGCCGAGACGGGAGACAGTGCACCCGAGGATGGAGGCCGGGGGTGGAGAGCGCCCCCGGGAGGAGCCGGAGGCCGCGGTCACCGGCGCCGTTAGAATCGACACCAAACCCCTGTTTCCCCGCAGAGCCTGTACCTCGCAGGCCAGCCTGCTCAACGCCGGAAGGCCGCCGCCGTGCCATCAGCGTCCCCCGCCGCCCCCGACACCGTCCTGGTCGTCGACTTCGGCGCGCAGTACGCCCAGCTCATCGCCCGCCGGGTCCGCGAGGCCCGGGTCTACAGCGAGATCGTGCCGAGCACCATGCCCGTCGCCGAGATGCTCGCGAAGAACCCCGCGGCGATCATCCTCTCCGGCGGCCCCTCGTCGGTCTACGCGGAGGGCGCCCCGAGCGTGGACCGCGCGCTCTTCGAGGCCGGGGTCCCGGTCTTCGGCATGTGCTACGGCTTCCAGCTGATGGCCACCACCCTCGGTGGCACCGTCGACAACACCGGCGCCCGCGAGTACGGCCGTACCGGACTGCATGTCTCGCGCTCCGGCTCCACCCTCTTCGAGGGCACCCCGGACGAGCAGCCGGTGTGGATGTCGCACGGCGACGCCTGCAGCGCGGCGCCCGAGGGCTTCACCGTGACCGCCTCCACCGACGTGGTCCCGGTCGCCGCCTTCGAGAACGACGAGAAGAAGCTGTACGGAGTCCAGTACCACCCCGAGGTGATGCACTCCACGCACGGCCAGCAGGTCCTGGAGCACTTCCTCTACCGCGGCGCCGGGATCGCGCCCGAGTGGACCATGGGCAATGTCATCGAGGAGCAGGTCGAGGCGATCCGCGCGAAGGTCGGCAACCGGCGCGCGATCTGCGGCCTCTCCGGCGGTGTCGACTCGGCGGTGGCCGCGGCCCTGGTGCAGAAGGCCATCGGCCCGCAGCTGACCTGCGTGTACGTCGACCACGGGCTGATGCGCAAGGGCGAGACCGCGCAGGTCGAGAAGGACTTCGTGGCGGCGACCGGGATCAAGCTCCGGGTGGTGGACGCCGAGAAGCGCTTCCTGGACGCGCTCGCCGGGGTCAGCGACCCGGAGCAGAAGCGCAAGATCATCGGCCGGGAGTTCATCCGCGTCTTCGAGCAGGCCCAGGCGGAGATCGTCGCCGAGGCGCCGGGCGACCAGCCGGTGGAGTTCCTGGTGCAGGGCACCCTCTACCCGGACGTCGTCGAGTCCGGCGGCGGCACCGGCACCGCCAACATCAAGTCCCACCACAATGTGGGCGGCCTCCCCGAGGACCTGGAGTTCACGCTCATCGAGCCGCTGCGCCAGCTCTTCAAGGACGAGGTCCGCATGGTCGGCGCCGAGCTGGGCCTGCCCGAGGAGATCGTGCACCGCCAGCCCTTCCCCGGCCCCGGCCTCGGCATCCGCATCGTCGGCGAGGTCACCAAGGACCGCCTCGACCTGCTGCGGGAGGCCGACGCCATCGCCCGCGAGGAGCTGACCGCCGCCGGTCTCGACCGCGACATCTGGCAGTGCCCCGTGGTGCTGCTCGCCGAGGTGCGCTCGGTCGGCGTCCAGGGCGACGGCCGCACCTACGGCCACCCCGTGGTGCTGCGCCCGGTCTCCTCCGAGGACGCCATGACCGCCGACTGGTCCCGGCTGCCGTACGAGACCCTGGCGCGGATCTCGACCCGGATCACCAATGAGGTCGCCGAGGTCAACCGGGTGGTCCTGGACGTCACCAGCAAGCCGCCGGGCACCATCGAGTGGGAGTGAGCCCGTCGCGGGAGTGATCCCGCCGACCGGCCCTGACCCCGCGAGCGGGACGGACACCCCCGTGGCCCGTCCCGCCGCGGGGTGGTCTCAGCTCCGCCGCACGGTGCGCACCCCCTCGCCGGGGCGCCAGATCCGCAGGACCAGCTGCGCCCCCTCCACCGAGGTCCGCACCACCTCGGTGAGTTCGGCGCGGAAGAGGTGGAAGGCGTCCGGGTCGGGCGGGTCCACCTCGGCCGTGTAGCGGGCCCGGACGGCGGGGTCGGTGACCTCGACGGCGCGGCCGCTCAGGCGGATGTCCCCGCCGTCCATCCCCTGCCCCGCGCCCGGATTGGCCTGGAGCGCGAAGCGCGGATCGCGCCGCAGATCCAGCGCCTTGGCGGAGTCCGGCATCATCCCGAGCCACAACTCCCCGTCCAGGAAGCGGACTTCGAGGCCGTGCGTCCGCGGGGAGCCGTCCGCCCGCAGGGTCGCGAGTACATGGTGCGCGAAGTCCGCGAAGCGCGCCTCGGCCCGCGCGGCGAACTCCGGTTCCGCGGCGGCGAAGGCACCCCAACCGGCACTCTGCCCCGCGCTCCTGCCGACACTCGTGGAAGTCATGCGGGCAGTCTGCACGCCCCCACTGACAATCGGCTCCGCCGGACCGCGAAGCGGCGGGCGGGGCCCTGGCCCGCCCGCCGCTTCAGCTCGTGGATCCCGACCCCGACCCCGACCCCGCCTCAGCTCGCGAAGTCGCTGCCGAGCTGGGCGTCGGCGTCCGGGGCGCCGATCTCCGCCGGGTTGAAGGCGGTCGAGCCCTCGGAGGTCAGGCCCGCCGGGGAGCCGCGCAGCAGCCAGACCGCGCCGGTGTCCGCGTTGGAGGTGTCCTCGCCGGGGGCGCCGACCGCGAGGTCCGGGTGGCCGTCGCCGTCGGTGTCGCCGGTCCACAGGGCGCTGCCGAAGTAGTCCTTGCTCTCGGCGGCCCCGGGGACCCCGGCGGTGTCCTGGTGCACGGCCTGCGCGCCGGTGCCGGTGAGGCCCTTCGCGCTGCCCCTGAGGAGCACCACCGAGCCCGCGTCCTTGACCGGCCTGCCCTTGGCGGTCAGGTCCTCGTAGGGCACGCCCGCGGCCACGTCGGCGTAGCCGTCGCCGTTCACATCGGCCGCCGCGAGGTCGTAGCCGAACTGGTCGCCGTCCTCGCTCGCGCCCGGCACCCCGGCGGAGTTCTGGGTGAGCGTGGTCGTACGGCTGGTGGAGGGGCCCTTGGCGGTGCCGTAGAGGACCTTCACGGTGCCCGCGTCGTAGGGGAGGTTCTCCACGACGCCGCCCGGCACGGTGCGGATGACCAGGTCGCCGTAGCCGTCCGCGTCCACGTCGCCGATGGCCGCGGACGCGGCGTCCGGCAGCGTGGTGGACTTGGTGGCCAGGCCGTCCGCGCCGCCCGCCCAGAACTGCGAGGACTCCGACATCTCCTCGAAGGCGTGCAGGGTGACCAGGTCGTCGCGGCCGTCGCCGGTGATGTCGCCGGAGACCATCCGGGTCGGGTCGAAGGTGCGGCCGGTCGACAGGTCGGAGGAGCGGCTGGCGGTGCCCTCGCGGGTGAACGGCCCGTACAGGACGCGCAGATCGCCCCACTCCTCGGCGTCCTTCTTCTGCGCCACGAGGTCGGCGTGGCCGTCCCCGTCGAAGTCGCCCGAGGTCACGCCGCTGCCGCCGAACTGCTGGTCGGCGGGGATGGTGAGCGCCTCGTCGGTCAGCCCCTCGGCGGAGCCCCAGCGGATGGTGTCGCCGGAGACCAGGTCCGCGTAGCCGTCCTCGTCCAGGTCGCGGGCGGTGCTGCGGGCGGGGTCCACCGTCACGGTCTGGTTCCGGCCGTCCGTACCCCCGTACCGGACGGACTGGTAACCGGCGGGCGAGGAGGCCGTCACGTCCGCGAGACCGTCGTGGTCGAAGTCCGCCTGGACGGCGGCGGGTTCCGCGGCCCGCCCGCCGTCGGCGGAGGCCGGGGCGGACAGGGCCACCACGGGCGCGGTGAGCAGGGCGGCGACCGCGGCGCAGCGGGCGGCGAGTCGATGGCGGGGTACGAGCACGGAATCTCCTGGGTGGGGGACACGGCCGCCGGCCCGGGGCGCCGGTGAACGGCGCGCGGGGGCCGGGTGTCCATGCGGATGCCTGTGGGTGGCGGAAGGCTTACGTCCCCCGCCTCGCAGAGGCAGACTCGCCACCGGGGCCGAGGGTTGTACCCGTCCGCGCCCTTCTCCGCCGCGACCGCACTCCGCGCCCCCGGAACCGCCCCTGCTCATACGGTCTCCCGGCCCCCGAACCGCCCTCGCCTGCCGTGCTCTCCGCGCCCCCGGAACCGCCTCCGCTTCTCCCGCGGCGGACGGCCGCCCGCAGGTGTCCGCGTGCGGGGACTGTTCCGATCCGCCCGCCCCCGGTAGCTTCCGCTGCGGACCACCGCACGCGATGGAGGAACGATGCACGGGCCCACTCCGATACCCGTCGACCAGTTGCAGTTCGCGATGCCGCCCGTGCACGAATCGCCCGAGGACGAACGCCGCTACCGCAAGGAGCGCCTCGCCGGTGCCCTGCGCCTCTTCGGCCGCCTCGGGTACGAGGACGGGGTCTCCGGCCACCTCACGGCCCGCGACCCCGAACTCACCGACCACTACTGGGTGAACCCCTTCGGGATGCCCTTCGCCCATCTCACGGTGAGCGATCTGGTTCTCGCCAATCACGACGGGCAGGTCGTCGAGGGCAGCCGCCATGTGAACCAGGCCGCCTTCACGGTGCACGCCGAGATCCACCGGGCCCGGCCCGAGGTGGTCGCCGTCGCGCACTGCCACTCGGTGCACGGCCGCGCCCTGGCCGCGCTCGGCGAGCCCGTCGACCCGATCACCCAGGAGTCCTGCGCCTTCTACGAGGACCACGCGCTCTACCCGGACTACTCGGGCGTGGTCGTCGACACCGAGGAGGGCCGCCGGATCGCCGCCGCGCTCGGGCCGCACAAGGCGGTGGTGCTGCGCAACCACGGCCTGGTCACGGTCGGCGACTCGGTCGACGCGGCGGCCTGGTGGTTCCTGACCCTGGAACGCGCCTGCCAGGTGCAGCTCGCGGCCCGCGCCGCCGGCCGGCCCTTCCTCATCGACCACGCCCGCGCGGTCGCCACCCGCGAACAGCTCGGCCACGACCTCGTCGCCTGGATCAACTACCAGCCGATGTGGGAGCAGATCAGCCGCAGCGAGCCCGATCTCCTGGCCTGAGAGCCGCAGCCCGCAGCCGCAGCCGCAGCAGTCGTCGCAGCAGCCGTTCACCAGTTGAGACCTACAACCCACAACCCACTGCCCGGGGCCCGGTGTCCGCCGAGTCGACCGACCGCCCCGTACGCCGCTGAGCAGCACCCCGTGTCCGGATAGCGGGCACCGTGCCCGCCGGAGGAGTACGAGGTCAACCGTCCCGTGGCCGCTTCACACCCACGGGGGCCTCCGCCGTGCCCGCGCGGTCCCCGGGTGCGGCACAATTCCCAGTCACAGCAGGAAAGTTCATGATCACATCGGGCGATCATCGGCCGCGGCCGTTGACCGGACCGACGGCGGCCGGGTACGGACACGAGCGCCCCGCCGTACGGCAGGTGGTCCCAGACGACGGAGTAGTGGTCCGGTGGCGGTGCAGGAGGCGCGGCAGAGCGCACACGAGGGCGGCTGCACCTGCGGCGACTGCCCGAAGGGCGCCCGGGAGGGCCACCGCAGAGCGGTCGCCCGCTTCCTCGCCCGGCGGGACGAACTCGCCGCGGGCGAGGGCCTGCCCGCCGCCGTCGCGCACTCCGCGGGCGCCAGCCGCCAGTGGGTCTCCGACGAGCTGACCCAGTCCGCCGCCCAGGTCGCCGCGCGCGGCCGGGCCGAGGCCGAGGCCCGCCTCGACCCGCTCTGGCAGCGGACCGTCCAGGTCCTGGCCACCGGTTTCGTCCTGCTGCTGCTCGTGGAGGCCGCCACGGCGATCGGTGCGGGCTGGACCACCGCCCGTACGGCGGGACTTGCGGCCGCCCTGCTGCTCGGCGCGCTGCTCGGCGGCGCCGCCTCTCTGCACCGCGCCCGCGGCGGCCTCCTCGCACCGCTCACCGGCGGCGGCAACCGGCTCTCGGCCGCACGGACGGTGGCGTCGGCCTGGCTGCTCCTCGCCGCCTACGCGCTGCTGCTCCTCGCCGTCCAGCTCGCCGCCGCGAGCGGCGCGGCGGACCGGCGGGAGCTGCTGGACGCGCTCGGCCCCGGCCGGTCCACCGGCTTCGTCACCCTGCTCGGCGCGCTCGCGGCGGTCGCGGTGGCCGTGGACGGGGTGCGCGCCGCACGGGTGCGCGCCGGGCGGCTCCAGCGGATCCGCGCCGACCGGCCGCGCTGGGCCGATCTCTTCACCGACGAGGCGGGGCAGGGCAGTTGGGCCCGGGCGCAGTACGTGGTGGTGAGCGGCGCCGCGCTCGTCCTCGGCTGCGTACTGCTCGCCCGGAGCCCGCGCGAGCTGCCCCCGCTGCCCTGGGCGGTGGTGCTCCTGGTGCTGGTCTCGGCGGCCGTCTTCGCCGGGGCGGCCTGCACCGCGGGCGGGCGGCCGGTGATCCTCTCCGTGGTGCGCTCCCGCGAGGCCGGGGACCTGGACGGCCCGATCCGCACCGGCGACGACATCGAGATCCGCGGCGCCGGTTTCGTGCCGCCCGGCGCGGGCACCGCCGAGCAGCTCGCCCGCCTCGCGGTACGCCTCGGACCCGTACAGGTGCACGTCCCGCTGGTCCCCGTCCCCGGCGGCTTCAGCAACCCCACCGACACGGTGCTGACCGTCCCGGTACCGGCCGATGTCGAGCCCGGCCCGGTCGAGGTGCAGGTGGTCACCGCCGCGGGCCTGGAGACCGGCCGCCGCATCATCGACGTGGTGGACTGACCGGCCCCGCCCCGGCCGGGCGCGGCCCCTCCCACCCCGTCGTACGCTGGAATGAACGGGCCGGAACCGGCGTACGTACCGTCCTTCGACGGGCCACCGGGGCCCGGCGGGAGAGGCGGTCCAGCGATGGCCCACAGCAGAGGCGAGGACACCGGCGGCACTCCCGGCGAGCACCGGGCCGGTGTCCCCCGCGGAGCCACCGGCCGCTTCCCCCGCGGAGCCACCGGCCGGTCCGCCCGCGGCCAGCGGCAGGGCGGCCCGCTCCGCGCCCTCCTCACCCGTCACGCGCTGCTGCCGCTGCGCCTCTTCCTCGGCGTCACCTTCGTCTACGCGGGACTCGACAAGCTCACCGACAGCGCCTTCCTGTCGGCCCACGGCTCCGGTTCGATCGGCGAGACGATGCGCAGCGTCCGCGACACCTCCGCGGTGCCCTGGCTGGTCGACCTCGCCCTGAAGTCCCCGGTCGGCTTCGGCTACGCCATCGGCCTGGGCGAACTCGCCGTCGGCCTCGGCATCCTGCTCGGCCTCCTCGGCCGGCTCGCGGCCCTCGGCGGCGCGCTGATCTCGCTGAGCCTGTGGCTGACGGTGAGCTGGACGACCGAGCCGTACTACTACGGGAACGACCTCGCGTACCTGATGGCCTGGCTCCCCCTGATCCTCGCGGGCACCCCGCTCCTCTCCGCCGACGCCTGGCTCCGGCACCGCCGACGGCCACCACAGCCCGCGCCCGCCCCGCAGTACGACTCCCCTCCCGGCGGTCCCCAGAACTGAGCACCGCCCCCTGAGCGGGCTGCGTCGGTCCCCTCCCGGCGCAGCCCTTCCGCGGGGGTGAAGATCCTTGCGGGGCGCGGCGGTTGGGGGCTGTGCGGCCGGAGGCGTGTCCCGAAGTGCGGCTTGTTCCGATGTCGACCTCGGCCCGTGCGGTGGGCAGGATGCCGTGCGGAGGAGGCGGAATGGACATGTCGTCGGCCGAGGCCTGGGAGCGGTTCGCCGCCGGGAGCAGGCCCCGCCGCCCCGTGAACGCCCGGGGCGAGAAGACCTGGCTCAACTGGACCCAGTACCCCGACCACGGACCGGCGGAGGAGATCCTCGGCCCCCTCGCGGGCCGCCGGGTCCTGGAGCTGGGGTCGGGCGGCGGCGACAACCTCGCGCACCTGGCCGCGCTCGGTGCCCTCGGTACGGGTGTCGACATCGCCCCGAGCCGCAAGGCCGCCGCGGAGGGGCGCTGGGGGCACCTGCCGGGGCTGGACTTCCGCACCGCGGAGGCGGTGGACTTCCTGGACGGGACCGCCGAGACCTTCGACGTGGTGCTCTCGGTCTTCGGCGCCGTCTGGTTCACCGACCCGGGCAGGCTGCTTCCCGCGGTACGGGCCCACTTGGCGCCGGGCGGTGTGCTGGCCTTCTCGCACGCGCCGCCGGGGAGCCGGAAGCCGCCGCCCGGCAACTCCGGTATCCGGCACGACCACACCCCCGCCGAGTGGCGGGCGCTCCTCGGCGGCCACGGCTTCCGCGAGGTGAGCGTGACCGTCCTGGCGCCCCCGGCGGGCGAGACCGTCGGCACCCTGATGGCACGCGCGGTGGCGGGCTGACCGCAGCGGGGTCTCGACGGGGCCTGCCCCGACTGCGCCGACCACCCCGACTACCCGTCCGCGCTCCCCGCCCGTCGCCTCCCCCTCCGCCGTACCCCCACCCCCACGACCGCCACCGCCGCCGAGAGGAAGAGGCCGCCGCAGACGAGGGGGAGTACGGCGTACCAGGGGAGGTGCCACCAGGTGGCGGCGTCGCCGAGGTAGAGGAGGGCGGTCGTGAGGAGGACCAGGCCGGCGAGGAGTTTGCCGGGGCCGAAGTCATGACGCACGGCTGACCTCCACCTGGCCGAGGGCGACGTGCAGGTCGAGGGCGAGGGTGCCCCGGTCGGGGGTCTCGGCGGTGGGGCGCAGCACGAAGTCCTCCTGCTTTCCGGGGGCGATGTCGACGTCGCGCTGGTCCTGGCCGGGGAGTTGGATGTCCCCGACGCCGGTGGTGGCGTGCAGCCGGACGGTCGCGCCCGGCGGGACGATCACGCGCAGCCGCCCGGCGCCCACCTCGGCGCGGGTGGTGACCGTGCGGTTCCCGGTGAGCCGTACGCCGCGCAGGTCGAGGCGGGCGTCGCCGGTGCCGAGGCGGTACTCGGGGCGTACGGCGGCGGCGTTCGCGGGGCGCCAGTCCTTGCGGGACCAGTCGGTGGTGACCTCGGGGGGCAGCGCGGCGGCGCCCGCGAGCAGGCCCGCGGTGAACACGGCGAGCAGCAGGGAGCCGCCGCCGGTGCGGCCCCAGCGGGAGCTGACGGCGATGCCGAGGCCGAGCACCGCGAGGGACGCCGCGAGTCCGGTCTGCAGGGTGCCGCTGAGGTTCAGGTGCTGCCAGGTCAGGCCGGTGCCGAGGCCGCCCGCGAGCAGGGTGAGCAGGAAGAGCCAGCCGCCGATCCAGCGGGGTTCGCGGGGCTTGGGCGCGGGCGGCGGCGCCCCGCGGTGCGGGGGGTAGGCGCTGCGCAGGGCGCCGGGGACCGAGGCGGGGTCGTCCAGTCCCTCGGGGCCCCAGAGGTAGCCGGTGCCGCCGATGTGGGTGCCGTCCTTGACGATGGGCTCCCGCCACCAGGACGGGATCCGGCCCGGTACGGGGGGCTTCTGCGCCTCCGGGGGCGCGCCGCCGTAGACCGAGGTGGTGGTGGCGGTCTTCTCCTGGCTGGGGGCCTCGAAGGGGGCGGGGCTCTCCTCGGCGGCCCGGTGGCGGGACCAGTAGCCGGTGGCGGCGAGCAGCACGCCGAGGGCGATGGCGAAGGTGAAGACGGAGCTGTTCTTCATCATCGACAGGAACAGGCCGGTGCCCACCAGGGCGCAGAGCACGGCGGTCAGCGCCGGTCCGTCGACCCGGCCGGAGAGCAGCCTGCGGGCCTGGTTCTCCTCCTCGCCGTCCAGCGGGACGAAGAGCCAGGCGAAGCCGTAGCAGACCAGGCCGAGGCCGCCGGTGACGGAGAGCACCGCGAGCACGATCCGGAAGATCACCGGGTCCATGTCGTAGTGGCGGCCGAGTCCGCCGCAGACGCCGCCGAGCACCTTCTGGCCCCGCTCCCGGCGCAGCCTGCCCGCCTCGGGCACCCGTCCGGTGCCCGCCGCCTGAGGTGGCGGGGCGGCGGTGGGTCCGGCGCCGCTGCCGCGCGCCGGACCCGGTCCTCGGGGGTGCTGATCCGTCATGCCTCCATGGTGACGGTCGCCGGGCCGCCGCGGGAGCCGGGCCGACCCTGGCTGAACCCTGAGTTCTCCCCGGTCACCGCGGGCGGATCGGGAGCCCGGCCGGGTCAGGGGAGTCTCAGGGGCCGACCCTGATGCCGGTGCCCGCGCGGGCATGTGACGATCGGTGCCATGCAGGAAGCCGCCGCAGCGCCCGAGGAGACCGCGCGGCCCCCGCGCAAGCTCTACCGGAGCAGTGACGGCCGCTGGCTCGGCGGGGTGGCGCGGGGGCTCGCCGGGCATCTCGGGCTGCCCGTGGTCTGGGTGCGGCTCGCCTTCACCGGGCTGTTCCTGGTGGACGGGCTCGGCGCGCTGCTGTACGCGGCCTTCTGGTTCTTCGTCCCGCTCGGCGTCGGCGGCGTGGAGGAGAGCCGCCGGGCCGAGACCGCGCCGGACGGGCGGCGGCGCCTGGTGGCGCGCAAGCCGGACAAGGGGCAGATCGTCGCGCTGATCGCGATGGTCATCGTCTCGGCGGTCTTCGTCAGCAAGGTCGACCTGGGCGGCCCGGCCAACGCCTACCTCTGGCCGACCCTGCTCGTCGGCGCGGGCGTGGCCCTGGTCTGGCGGCAGGCCGACAACGCCCGCCGGGCGCGCTGGATCCAGGCCGGGCGGCGCCGCCAGGTGCTGACGCTGCTGCGGTCGGCGGCCGGGGTGGTGCTGGTCGGCACCGGGGTCACCGGCATCTTCGTCCTCCAGGGTTCGGCCGAGCACCTCGGTTCGATCCTGCAGGCGGCGCTGGCGGTGCTGGTGGGCATCGCGCTGCTCGCGGGCCCGTATCTGGTGCGGATGGCGCAGGACCTCTCGGAGGAGCGGCTGATGCGCATCCGGGCGCAGGAGCGCGCCGAGGTCGCGGCCCATGTGCACGACTCGGTGCTGCACACGCTGACCCTGATCCAGCGCAACGCGGACAGCGCGAACGAGGTGCGGCGGCTGGCCCGCGCCCAGGAGCGCGAGCTGCGCGAGTGGCTCTACCAGGGCATGGGCCGGGGCAAGGCCGAGGACGAGCGGGAGCCGGACACCCTGGCGGCCGCGGTGAAGCGCACCGCGGCCGAGGTCGAGGACAAGCACGGCGTCCCGCTGGAGGTGGTCGTGGTCGGCGACTGCCCGCTGGACGACCGGCTGGCGGCCCAGGTCCAGGCCGCGCGCGAGGCGATGGTCAACGCCGCCAAGTACGGTGGCGAGGGCGGCGCGGTGCAGGTGTACGCCGAGGTGGAGGGGAACCGGGTGTTCGTCTCGGTGCGCGACCGGGGCCCCGGCTTCGACCTCGACGCGGTGCCCGCCGACCGCATGGGAGTACGGGAGTCGATCATCGGACGGATGCGGCGCAACGGCGGCACCGCGCGGCTGCGTGCGGTGCCGGACGGCGGCACCGAGGTCGAGCTGGAGATGGAGAGGGCGGAGGCGGCGTCATGAGCGAGTCGAACCAGTCGGCGGACGGTGCGGACGGTACGGAGGAGGCCGCGGGCCCCGGGCGGCGGGTGCGGGTCGTCCTCGTCGACGACCACCGGATGTTCCGTACCGGGGTGCAGGCGGAGATCGGCCGGACCGAGCAGACCGGCGTGGAGGTGGTCGGCGAGGCCGCCGACGTCGACCAGGCGGTCACCGTGATCACCGCGGTACGGCCCGAGGTGGTGCTGCTCGACGTGCATCTGCCGGGCGGCGGCGGGGTCGAAGTCCTGCGCCGCTGCGCCGCGTTGACGGCGGACGCCGAGCGGCCGGTGCGCTTCCTCGCGCTCTCCGTCTCGGACGCCGCGGAGGACGTGATCGGGGTGATCCGCGGCGGCGCCCGCGGCTATGTCACCAAGACCATCACCGGCGCCGACCTGGTGGACTCGGTCTTCCGGGTGCAGGAGGGCGACGCGGTGTTCTCGCCGCGCCTCGCGGGCTTCGTCCTGGACGCCTTCGCCTCCACCGACGCGCCGCCGGTCGACGAGGACCTGGACCGGCTGACCCAGCGCGAGCGCGAGGTGCTGCGGCTGATCGCCCGCGGCTACGCCTACAAGGAGATCGGCAAGCAGCTCTTCATCTCGGTGAAGACGGTCGAGTCCCATGTCTCGGCGGTGCTGCGCAAGCTCCAGCTCTCCAACCGCCATGAGCTGACCCGCTGGGCGACGGCCCGGCGACTGGTCTGAACTCCCCTACGCGGCAGGGGAACCGGGCTGCCGTGCGCGCGTACGCGGCCGGCCGGTGACCGGGCTCGCCGGTGCTCCGGTGCTCGGGCTCCCGTGTGCGCGTACGCGGTCGGGGTGCTGAACTCGCGTACCGAGCAAGGGCGCTGACGTCCCGTACGCGGCAGGAGGGCTGAACTCCCGTGCCCGGCGAGGGAGTCGGGCGGCCGCAGGAGGTGCGGCGGGCGGTGCCGCTGGGGGAACGGCACCGCCCGCCGGCCGCGGGGGCGTACCGGCTGACTCCGGTCGCCTGCCGCGGCGGGAACCGGCGCTCCGTACGGAAGGGGCCGCCGGAGTGCCGCGGGCGGCGGGACCCCGCACAGTGGTCCCGCCCGGGGCAGGGGTCAGACCGCCGAGGGCACCTGGATGCCGGGCAGCCGTCCCCAGGCGCGGTTCCCGGCGGCGTGCGCGGCGAGCACCGGGTCGTCGCCGACCGCGACCGGGTGGCCGACCGAGGTGAGCAGCTCCAGGTCGCTGGCGTGGTCGCCGTAGGCCCAGCACTCGGCGAGGTCGAGTCCGCGCTCCTCGGCCAGGCGCCGGGCGGCCCGGCCCTTGCCTGCGCCGATCATCGGCTCGACGACCTCGCCGGTCAGCCTGCCGTCCTCGGTCAGCGGTTCGGTGCCGAGCGCCACGTGCGCGCCGAGGGCCGCGGCGATCGGGTCGAGGGGGGCGTAGAAGGAGCCGGAGACGAGGACGACCAGGTCGCCCGCCGCGAGGTGCTCGCGCAGCGCGGCGACGGCGGGCCCGTGGAAGAAGTCCCCGGAGCGCTCCGACTCCCGGAACCACAGGCGCCCTTCCTCGGCGAGCGCGCGGTGTCCGGCGCCCTGGTAGAGGCGGTAGTAGACCCGGTTGACGTCCGCGCGGGTGTGGCCCTCGCGGTGCAGCGACTGGAGGCGGCCGCGGGCCCGCTCGTAGACCAGGTCCGGTTCGCCCCGGTAGCGGTAGTGGAAGGCGAGGAAACTGAACATCGTCTTGACGCGGACGAGGGTGTCGTCGACGTCGAAGAAGGCAGCACGGGCCGCCGGGGCCATGGCAACTCCCTTGGCAGGACGGTGGTTCGGCCGGACACCCCGGGCGGGGTGCGCGGCGCGGTGGTCAGATGGCGAGGTAGCCGCCGTCGACCGGCAGGACCGCGCCGGTGACGTAGGAGCTGGCGGCGGAGGCGAGGAAGAGCAGGGCGCCGTCGAGTTCGCCCGCCGAGCCCGAGCGGCCCATCGGGGTGCGCCGGTTGACCCAGGTGCTGCCGGAGTCGTTGTCCAGCATCTCGGTGGTCATCTCGGAGTGGAACCAGCCGGGGCAGATCGCGTTGACCCGCACCCCGCGCCGGGCCCACTGGGCGGCCAGCTCCCGGGTGAGGTTGACCAGTCCGCCCTTGCTCGCGGCGTAGGCGGCCTGCGGCAGGCTGCCGCTGGCCACCATCCCGTACACCGAGGCGATGTTGACGACGCTGCCGGAGCCCTGGGCGAGCATCCGCGCGCCCGCGAGCTGGGTCAGCGCGAAGACCGAGGAGAGGTTGAGGTCGACCAGCGAGGCGAAGTCCGCGGGGTCCTCCTCGGTGGCGGGTACGACCCGGGCGGCGCCCGCGTTGTTCACCAGCACGTCCAGGCGCCCGAAGTGCTCGACGGCGGTGTCCACCAGGCGGGCCCGGTCCGCGGCGGAGGTCACGTCGCAGGGCACCGCCAGGGCGCCGGGGCAGTCCGCGGCCACCTCGGCGAGCCGCTCCGCGCGGCGGGCGGCGAGGACCACCCGGGCGCCCGCCGCCGCGGCCACCGAGGCGAAGCGGGCGCCCAGGCCGCCGGAGGCCCCGGTGACCAGGACCACCGAGCCGCTCAGGTCGAAGAGCGCGGCGGGCGTGGGCACCGCCTCCGGGACGGGCGCCCCGGTGGCGGTGAGGGTCGGTGCGGTGCTCATGCTGCGGCCTCCACGACAGTGGCGGACCAGGTGAACCCGGCGCCCGCCCCGATGAGTACGAACAGGTCCCCGCGCCCGGCGCCGGGCAGCAGTTCCGCCAGGTTGGCGAGGGCGTCCCCGGCGCCCAGGTGGCCGCTGGTGCGCCCGAGTTCGGGCACCGGTGCGGGGCAGACGTCGCGGACGGCGGGCGTGTAGACCTCGTCCAGGACGTGCGAGGCGAGGCGCGGCAGCGCGACCGCCGCGATCCGGGGGTCCCCGGGGGCGATCCCGGCCTCGCCGAAGGCCTGGTCGAGGAGGCGGGAGACCACCGTCCGGCAGGTCTTGCCGAAGTCGGCGCTCGGCCGGTCGGCCCGGAACTGCCGCTTGGCGACCCGCGGCCGGAGCCGTTCGGTGCCGCTGCGGGGCACCGCGCCGAAGGGCTCGGCCCCCCGGTGCATGCCCTCCAGCTCCGGGGCGGCCGCGGTCACCGAGGAGAGCAGCCGGGCGGCGGGGCCGTGCGGCTCGCGGGTGACCAGGACGGAGGTGGCGCCGTCGCCGTAGGCCACGCCCAGGTCGCCCCAGCGGTCGAAGCCGGGCGGCCCGAAGCGGTCCGCGGTGGTCACCAGGGCGCACCCGGCGGCCGGGTCGGTGAGCAGTTCGCGGACCGCGACGTCCACGGCGGCGGTCGCGCCGTTGCACATCTGCTGGATGCCGAGCGGCACGGCCCGGTCGGCGCCGAGCTGGTCGGCGACGTAGTGCGCGGGCGACCAGAAGTCGTGGCCCTGGTAGTGGGTCCAGGCGTGCAGCACCCGCTCGACCTCGGCGGGCGGCACCGCGGCGGTTTCGAGCGTCCGGGTGGCGCAGGCGACGGCGAGTTCGACCGGGGCGAGGACGCTCAGCGGCAGCGAGCGGTAGCCGAAGCGGGCGGCGGTCTCCTCGGTGACCAGGCCCGCGGCCACCGCCTCGGCGGCGCTCTCGCTCCCCTCGCCGAGCCGCACCGCGGGCGCGCTCAGGTAGAGCGGCGGGTCACAGCGCACGGGGCACCTCGCCGGAGTGCGCCTTGCCGGACTGCCGCTCGGTGGCGGCGAACCGCAGCTCCATCCGGGCCACCGCCGCGTCCTCCTGGCGGAACTCCACGGTCAGTTCGTACGTGCCCTCCCGCGGATCGGCACCGGGGGCCAGCTCCGCGTGCACGGTGATCGGGGAGTCGAGTTCGGCGAAGCGCCGGTAGCCCGCGGTCAGCGAGACCAGCTGGGTCTTCGCGGGGGTGCGGCCGAACTCCTCGGTGAGCAGCAGCAGTCCGGCCTGGCGGGCGGCCTCCATCATCACCGGGCCCGGCAGGTGGTCCTGCGGGTGGTCGAACATGCCGGTGTGGTCGACCGGGATCCGCAGCAGGGCGCGCAGGGTGCCCTCGCCGGGCTCGGCCCGGGTGAGCACCACGTTGTCCGCGTCCCGGCGCCCGGCCAGGTGGGCGGGGAGGTCGCTCGGCCCCTCCCGGTGGCGCAGCTGATCGGACATCGGGGGCGTGGTGCTGCGGTCCTTCAGGCGGATCTTCTCGTAGACCGCCGGGGGCCGCAGGGCCGTGTCGACGGTGACGGTGCCGACCTTGGCCCCGCAGAGCTGGACCTCGACGGCGTGCACCACCCGGGACAGGACGCCCTCGTGGTGCTTGGCCAGGTCGACCCGGCCGCGCAGCTCCAGGTCGTAGCCGCGCTCGTCCTCGGCGCGCAGCAGCAGCGCCGCCGGGTCGGTGATCTCCAGGCGGCACTCGGCGGTGATCGCCTTGGTGCCGGTCGGGGCGTCGTGGTGCAGGTGGGTGGCGCACAGCAGCGCCTGGCGCACGCACTCGAAGACGGCGAGCGGGTCGTGGGCGCGGGGGTGGCCGAGGTGGTCGCCGTAGTAGGCGTGGGCCCGGGGCAGCCGGGCGGCGGCGAGGAAGGGGCCGTCCTTCTCCAGGGACTGGAAGTCGGTGAGGAACACCTCCTCCAGGCCGAAGCGGTGGACCAGGCGGCGGCTGACGGTGCGGTCGAAGGACAGCTCGGGCCGCAGCACGGCCTCGGGGTGCTCGTGGACGCTCAACTCGGGTACTCCAGACGTCAGTCGGATGCGGAAGGGGGCCGGGGGAGAGGGCAGCCGGTTGCTCAGTCGGCGGCCGGGCAGCTGTCGGCGAGGGCGCGTTCGACCTCGGTCACCCCGGCGTCGTAGGAGAGCACCCGCCAGCCCGCCGACCTGGCGGCGGCCCGCCGGTGCTCCAGGGCGTCGAAGAGCAGGCAGTCGACGGGCCCGTGGCCGCCGGTCTGCTCGGCCCGGGACAGCGGTACGCCGTCGGTCCTGCCCTGCGGCCAGGCGACCACCGCGTCGAAGAGGGCGGGCGTGATCAGGCGCAGCCATCCCGGTTCCTGCGCGGCCGGGGTGGAGGTGAACAGGCCCAGGTAGACGCCCTGGCGGCGCAGTTCGGTGAGGCAGTCGATCCAGTGGCGCTGCGGGCGGCACAGCTCCATCCAGCTCTCCCGGAAGCCCGAGAGTTCGCACACCACCCCGTAGGCGCTCTCCAGCTCCTCCTCGACGGCGCGGGCCCACTCCTCGTCGGCCCCGCCCGGCAGCCCGCCGTCCGCGGCGGGGGCGAGCCCGCGCTGCCGGGTCACCTCCCGCATCGCCTCGCGCAGGGCGTGGTGCGGGACGTGCACCCGGAGCGCGAACTGCCGCAGCAGGTCCCGGGCGGGCGGGATGAGGACGCCCTCGTAGCCGGTCCACAGGGCCGAACGGAAGGCGGTGCCGCCCCCCGCGCAGACCGGGCCGCGGTCCTCGCGGACGGGCGGGGCGGGCTCAGCTGTGGACCGCATGGCGTTCCTCCTCGGCGGTGGTGGCGCCCAGTTCCGCCAGGGCGGCGGAGAGCGCGGCGGGGCGGGTGGCCTCGGCCCGGGCGAGCAGATGCCCGTCGGGGCGGACCAGGAGGGCGGTGGGCGCGGAGCCGAGCAGCCCGGCCAGGGCGCGGTGCGCCTCGTCCCGGCCGTCGAGTTCGAGGATCCGCAGCCCGGCGGGCAGCGCGGCGAGGAGCGCGGCGCGTACGCCGGTCCAGGTCCGCCCGGCCGCGCCGCCGGGGGAGAGCACCAGCAGGGGCAGCGCCGGGTCGCCGGGTCCGTCCCCGCCGCCCGCGAGGTGCGCCAGGTGCGGCAGCCGGGCGCCCGGGCGGACCTCGGGGTAGCGCCAGGCGCGTACCGGCCAGCTCGCGGAGGTCTCCCCGTAGAACAGGTCGGTCTGGCTGAACAGCGGGGCCAGGGCGCGCTGGAGGATGCCGGTGCGGGCGGCGGCGCGGACCAGGAGGTCGCGCAGGGCGACCTTGGCGGGCCGCTGCAGCAGGCCCCAGCGGGTCTGCCGGTCGGTGGTGCCGCTGACCCGCTCCACGGCCTCCCGGCGCTCGCGGTCGTAGCTGTCGAGGACCTTCGCGCCGAGGCTCCCGCGCTGGACGGCGGCCAGCTTCCAGCCGAGGTTGACGGCGTCCTGGATCCCGGTGTTGAGGCCCTGGCCGCCCGCCGGGCTGAGCACATGGGCGGCGTCGCCGACCAGGAAGGCGCGGCCGGAGCGGAAGCAGGCCGCGGTGGCGCAGCGGACCTGGAAGGTGGCGCTCCACTTGGGGTCGCCGACCCGGCCGAGGGGACCGGCCCGCTCGTCCAGGGCCCGCTGGAACAGCTCCTTGTCCGGCTGCTGGCCGTCCCGCACGCTGACCGCGAAGCGGAACACGCCCCCGCCGAGCGGCCCGACGCCCATCGCGCCGCGCGGCGAGTAGAAGTAGTGCAGCCGCCGCTCGTCGACCGGGCCCTCGACGGGGGCGTCCGCGATGGCGAAGGTGGCCTGCGGCGAGGTGACGTCGAAGGCGATGCCGAGCTGCTTGCGCACGGTGCTGTGCGCGCCGTCGGCGCCCACCAGCCAGGGCGCGCGGGCCGTCTCGACCTGTCCGTCGGCGTGCCGCAGGACCGCGGTCGCGGCCTCGGGCCCGGAGCGGACCTCCAGGACCTCGGTGCCCCATTCGATGGTGCCGCCCAGCGCGGTGAAGCGGGCGAGCAGGATCCGCTCGGTCTCCCACTGCGGCAGCATCAGGATGTGGTTGAAGGGCGAGTCGCGCAGCGCGGTGACGTCCACCGCGCCGATCTGCTTGCCGCTGGAGCAGAAGCGGACCCCGTCCAGCGGGTGCCCGGCCGCGGCCATCTCCCGGGCCACCCCGGTGCCTTCGAGCAGTTCCAGGGTGCGCGGCCAGACGATGATGGCCTTGGAGGCGTCGGTGGTGCTGCGGTGCTTGTCGACGACGCGCACCGGCACCGCACGGCGCAGCAGTTCGCAGGCGACGACCAGGCCGACCGGGCCCGCGCCGACGATCAGGACCGGCGGCTCGCCCGCGCCGTGCTCTTCGGGTGCCGCGGCTGCGGCGGTGTCGGTGCTCATACGCGGAACAGCAGCCCTCCGTAGTACCAGCCGGAGCCCACCGCGGTGGAGAGCACCAGGTCGCCCGGCTTGACGAGGTTGGCCTCGGAGAACTCCGAGAGCGCGATGGGGATGGAGGCGCAGCCGGTGTTGCCGCGCTCCGCGAAGTTGGTGAGGAACTTCTCCGGCGGCAGGGTGAGCCCGCTCTTCACCCCGGCGTGGATGGCGTTGTTGCCGGGGTGCGGGATCAGCCAGTCCAGGTCCGGTACGCCGATGCCGCCGCTGTCCAGGAGCGAGCCGGCCACCTTCAGGCTGGAGCCGATGGCCAGCTCGATCAGCTCGGGCCGCGGGCGCAGCCAGCCGTCCCGGGCGGCGACCGTGTCGGCCTGGGAGGCGTCGCAGGCGAGGGTGGACTGGAGCAGCCCCTCCCGGTCGGCCTCGCCGCGCTCCAGGACGACGGCCCCGGCGGCGTCGCCGAAGATCAGCTGGCCGCGGGTGCCGGGGCGGGCCCGCCGGGTGAAGCGGTCGGCGGCGACCACCACCGCGCGCTTCCAGGTGGGCTGCGCGGCCAGCATGGAGGCGGCGACCTGCACGCCGTGCACGAAGCCGGTGCAGGCCCCGCAGACGTCGAAGGCGAGCGCGCGGTCGGCGCCGAGCCGGGCGGTGACCTCCGGGCCGATCTCCGGGATCCACTGCCGGTCGGTCCAGTTGGCGAGGATCACCAGGTCCAGTTCGCCGGGCTCGCGTCCGGCCCGGGCGAGGGCGTTGCGCGCGGCCTGCTCGGCCATGTACGCGACGCTCTCCTCCTCGTCGGCCCGGTGCAGGCTCTTCACCCCCAGCTCCTCGACGGCCTCCGGGGAGTAGGTGCGGCCCCCGATGCTGACCTCGCCCTCGTTGCGGACCAGCTCGCGGGGGTAGTAGTGGCCGAGGCCGCTGAAGTGCAGCCCCGATCCGGTCCAGTTCATACCCTTGGTGGCCTCGGCCACGGTGGACGGTGCGGACATGCGGGTGGATCTCCTTCGATGGGTACGGGAAGGGGGCGGGCCCCGGGTGCGGGGCCCGCGGCGGCTCGGCGGCCGTGCTCAGCGGTAGCGGCCCTCGGGGTCGAGGGAGCGCAGCAGCTCCAGCTCCTCGGCGGTGACCGGCTTCTCCTCCACCACCCCGGCGACCGGCACCGTCCAGGCGGTGCGGGCGGCCACCTCGGCCGCGGCGGCCCGCTCGCGGTGGGCGGCCTCGTCGGCGGCGGGCTGGTCCCCGCCCGGTCCGGTGAGGAAGCTGGCCAGCCGGAAGCCGGCGCCGGGCCCGGCGGGCAGGAACCGCCCGAACTGGCTGACCACTTCGAGGACCCGGTCGCCCCGGCTGGTGCGGTAGGCGACCCGGGGGACGTAGCGGCGTGGCGAGGCCGGGGCGATGACGACGCAGTCGGCGGTGGCGGCGATGTCGTTGGCCCCGCCGGAGCCGGTCAGCCAGCGGCCGTCGGGGCTCCGGCTGGTGTTCAGGGTGCCGCTCTCGTCGACCTCCGCGGCGGCGAGCACCCCGAGGGCGCGCGGGTTGGCCGCGACCATCCCGCCGAGGATCTCCGGGATGCCGCTGAGCGCCTCGGCGCTGGCCGCGTGCCGCAGGCTGAACAGGAAGACGTCGCCGTGCTCGGGGACGAATCCGTACTGCCCGAGTTCGGCCATCACTTTGACCCGGTGGCCGCTGGCGCGCAGCTGCTCGGCGGCCAGCCAGGCGGCCAGGTGCGAGGAGCCGATCCCGGCGAGCAGGGTGTCGTAGCCGCCGCCGCGCACCCGGTCGGCGACCGCGCGGGCGCCGAGCACGATGAGCCGCTCCTGCTCGGTGGCGGGCAGTTCGGCCGGGTCGGGGGCGGCGGGCCGCGGCGCGGGCGGCGGGGGCGTGCGGCGCCAGGAGGGCTCGGCGGCCTCCAGCTCCCGGCGGCGCTCGGCGCCGAGCAGGTCCAGATAGCCCTGGTGCGAACCGGTACCGGCGACCCAGCGCGCGTACCAGTCGCGGCCGCGGCTCTCGGCCCGGCAGTCGTCGACGATCTCCTCCAGGAAGGCGTAGTCGTCGAGATACCCGGCGACTCCGGCCAGGCCCGCGGTGCGCAGCGACTGCGGGTGCGCGCCGAGCGGGGCCTCGCACAGGCCGAGGACGCGCTGCCCGGGGATCACCACCCGGTCGGCCATGGCGCGCAGTTCCTCGCTGGAGACCAGGCGCTCCACCGAGGCGATCACCCCGCGTTGCGCGGCGTACGCGGCCCAGGGCCCCTCGCCGAGCGGCGGGACCATGGCGATGTTGCCCTCCGGGTCGGCGCAGACGCCGTGCACCAGGGTCAGGTCCGGGCGCAGCGCGCGGACCAGGGTCAACTCCTCGCCGGGGCGCGCCGGATCGGGCACCCGCAGCAGGTCCGCGCCCTTGCCCTCGGCGAGGTCGGTGCCGGACAGCGAGGCGGTGACCGCGTACGGGGCCCCGGTGGCGCCCGCGAAGAGGCGCTGGGTGTAGCTCAGCAGCGACCAGGGCTCGAAGGTGAAGGGCTCGCCCTCGGTGACGTGCTGGTAGAGCTTGTTGGGCCGGGGCGAGGGATAGGTGTCGCCGAGGAAGCCCGCGATGACCTTGTCGACCGCGCCCGCGAGGGTCAGGGCGTGCGCGCTGGAGTGGTAGCCGGTGGTGCTCACGGTGAAGTGGCCGCCGGTGCCGAAGACCCGGGCCAGCGCGTAGCCGAGGGCGTTGGGGCGGGCCGGGGTGGCGGCGAGGTGCAGATGGTCGCCGGGGCGGACGAGGGCGCGGACCAGTTCCTCCGGGCCGGAGTGGATCTCGGGGCTCATCGGGCGGCTCCCAGGGCGAGGACGGCGGTCTGGCTGCCGAAGGCGAAGGAGAGCGAGACGGCGAGGTCGAGCCGGGCCGGGCGCAGCCCCTCGACGACGTGGTCGTGGTCGCACTCCGGGTCCGGGTCGGTGAAGTTGATGGTCGGCGCGATGGCCTGGTGGTGGATCATCAGGCTGGTGGCGGCGGCGTTGATGATCCCGGCGATGCCGAAGGTGTGCCCGTAGATCGGCTTGTTGGAGCTGAGCGGCGGCAGCTCGCCGTCGTCCCGCGAGGGGTAGAGCGCGCGCAGCGCCCGGGTCTCGGCGATGTCGTTGTAGTACGTGGCGGTGCCGTGGCCGCAGTAGTAGTCGACCTCTTCGGGGTGGCGGCCCGCGTCCTCCAGGAGTTCGTGGACGAGGGCGCCGGTGACCTTGCCGGTGAGGTCCATGGTGGTGGCGTGCGCGGCCTCGTTGAGGGACTTGGCGGAGAGCACCTCGGCGTAGACGCGGGCGCCGCGGGCGCGGGCGGTGGACTCGCGCTCCAGGCAGAGCACCACGGAGCCCTCGCCGAGGGCGAAGCCCTCCCGGTCGCGGTTGTAGGGGCGCACCGCGCGCCGGGGGTCCTCCTGCTCGGTGGACATCACCCCGCTGCCGGTGGCGTGGTAGCACTTGGCGACCTCGGGCACGATCGGGAACTCGTGGCCGCCGACCAGGACGGCGTCCGCGGCGCCGGAGCGGATCTCGTTGAGCGCGAGGCCGATGGCCTGGTGGCCGCCGACGCAGGCGTTGCTGACGGTGGTGACGAGCCCCTGGGTGCCGGTGTAGATCGCGGCCAGCGAGGCGGCGCAGCCGGGCAGCCCGCGGAACATCGCGCCCTTGTCGGCGAAGCCGTCCTCGCGCGCCCCGGAGAGCACCTGCTGCCACCAGGCGAAGGGCCCCCGCGAGGAGGACATGATCAGCGAGACCCGGCGCGGGTCCAGGTCCCCGGTCGCGAGGCCGGCGTCCCGGCGGGCCTGCTCGACCGCGGACATCGCGATGAGGATCTCGCGGGTGTACTTGGCCGCGTGCGACGCGCGCAGCTCGGGCAGGTAGGGGCGGTGGTCGAAGTCGTTCAGCTCGGCCGCCGCGTGCACCGGCAGCCCGTGCGCGGCGCCCTCGAAGCGGGTGAGCGGGCCGACCTGCGAGTGGCCGCCGGAGATGTTGTTCCAGAAGTCCCCGACGGTGGTGGTGTTCGGCAGCATGGTGCCGATTCCGGTCACGACGACGCCGTCATACGGTTTCACGAGTTCCCCGGACACATATTCCCCCTCGATGTATCGGCCGATCCGTCTCCGGCCACATCCACTTCCGTAAGGCTATTTCCGGGCAATGCCGCTCGGGCAGTACGGGCAGTACCCAGTACCCCTTACTTTTGGTACTCCGGGAATACGGGCGGACAGGGGCCGGCGACTGAGTGTCGTCATCGCGGGGGCTCCGGTCAGGAAAAGGCAAAAACCGGCCCCCGCCCGCGAGTTCGGAATTCCTCGGGGCGGGGGCCGGTGCGGTGCGGCGGGGCTCAGGCGGCGCGCTTGCCGTCCGGGCCGATCGGGGACCACCACAGCGCGGAGGTCGACAGGCCGTCGCCCAGGATGACGCCGCGGCCCTCCACGATGCGGCCGTTCTCCCAGCGCAGCAGGTGCATCGCGGTCACGTCGAGCAGGTGGTACGGCGAGGTGCTGTCCTCGGGGGCGCCCGCGCGCAGCGCCCAGTTGGTGTTCACGTCGACCGAGTAGCCGTCCTCGGGGTTCACCGTGATGGTGAGGTTCTCGGCCTTGTAGCTGCCGCCGGAGAGTTCCCCGACGGTGCCCAGGAATCCGAGGAATGCGTCGAGCCCCTCGTGCCAGCCGGCCTGTACGTGATTGCCGGGGATTTCGAAGCGTACGTTCTCGTCCCAGAACTCCAGCATGCGGTCGCGGTCACCCGAGCCGAGCGCCTCGAATGCCGAACGTACTCTTTCGACGGTGAGATCGGACATTGTTTCTCCCTCAGTGCTTTCTTGTTACGGGGCTGTGATTTCCGCGGGGGCGGTCGCGGTTTCGTATTCCGCCCCGCGGGGATGTCGCCGCGGGCTTTCAGGCGGTGCGGGCGGCGTCGCGGTAGGGGCGCAGTTCGCGCCGGGCCAGGGAGCGGCGGTGCACCTCGTCGGGGCCGTCGGCCAGGCGCAACGACCGGGCGTGCGCCCAGAGTTCGGCCAGCGGGAAGTCCTGCGAGACGCCGCCCGCGCCGTGCGCCTGGATGGCCTTGCCGAGCACCCACTCGGCGAGCGCGGGGGTGGCGATCTTGATGGACTGGATCTCGGTGTGGGCGCCCTTGTTGCCCACGGTGTCCATCAGCCAGGCCGTCTTCAGGACCAGGAGCCTGGCCTGCTCGATCCGCACCCGGGCCTCGGCGATCCACTCCTGGACGACGCCCTGCTCGGCGAGCGCGCTGCCGAAGGCCACCCGGGAGACCACCCGGCGGCACATCAGCTCGACTCCCCGCTCGGCCATGCCGATCAGCCGCATCGCGTGGTGGATGCGGCCGGGCCCGAGCCGCGCCTGCGCCATCGCGAAGCCGCCGCCCTCCTCGCCGAGCAGCGCCTCGGCGGGCAGCCGCACGTCCCGGAAGACGATCTCGGCGTGGCCGCCGTGCGGACCGTGGTCGTAGCCGAACAGCGTCATCCCGCGCCGGACTTCGACGCCCGGGGTGTCCTTGGGCACCAGGATCATGCTCTGCTGCCGGTGGCGTTCGGCGCCCGGGTCGGTCTTGCCCATCACCACGAGCAGCTCGCAGTGCGGGCTCAGGGCGCCGCTGGACCACCACTTGCGGCCGTTGACCACATAGCCGTCGCCGTCCCGCTCGATCCGGGTGGCGATGTTGGTGGCGTCGGAGGAGGCGACCTCCGGCTCGGTCATGCAGAAGGCCGAGCGCACGGCGCCGTCGAGCAGCGGCTCCAGCCACCGCTTGCGCTGGACGTCGGTGCCGAACATCTCCAGGAGTTCCATGTTGCCGGTGTCGGGGGCCGAGCAGTTCAGCGCCTCCGGGGCCAGGAAGGGGCTGCGGCCGGTGATCTCCGCGAGCGGGGCGTACTGGAGGTTGCGGAGTCCGGCCCCGGCCGGGGAGTGCGGCAGGAAGAGGTTCCACAGTCCCTGCCGCCGGGCCTCGGCCTTCAGCTCGTCCACGACGGCGGGTCGCGCCCAGCGGTCGCCGCCCGCCGCGAGCTGCTCGGCGAGGACGGACTCGGCGGGGAGGACATGCGCGTCCATGAAGGCGAGCAGCCGGTCCTGCAGCTGCCGGGTTCTGTCGTCGAGTGCGAAATCCATGGCGGGTTGCCGTCCTTGCCGCCGCCGAACGGCCCGTGCGGACACGGCGGTTCGGCAGCTCGTACGAGTGAGGAAGGAGAAGGAGGGGAGGCGCGCGGGGCCTCAGTGCTCGCCGTCGAAGGTGGCGTGGCCGCGGCGGATCAGCTCGGGCACGGCGGCGGCGATGCCCTCGAAGCCCTCGCCGAGGGTGAGGCCCTTGGCGTACCGGCAGTGGATGCCCTCCAGGATCACGGCGATCTTGAAGAAGCCGAAGGCGACGTACCAGCGCAGCGCGTCCAGGGGCAGGCCGGTGCGGGCGGCGTAGCGGGCGACGAGTTCCGCGCGGTCCGGCCAGCCGGGGCAGGCGCCCGGGGCGGGCGGCACGGCCTCGCCGAGCCCGGTCAGGCCGTCCCAGTACACGCAGAACATGCCCAGGTCGGCCAGCGGGTCGCCGACGGTCGCCATCTCCCAGTCCAGTACGGCCGCGACCCGGTCCGTGCCGCGGGCGGCGAACATGACGTTGTCCAGGCGGTAGTCGCCGTGCACCAGGGCGGGCGGCGGCGCCGTCGGCAGCCCGGCCTCCAGGCGCTCGGCCAGCTGTGTCACCCCGGGCAGCCGGCGGGTGCGGGAGGCGGCGAGCTGCCTGCGCCACCGGGCGACCTGGCGGGCCATGAAGCCCTCCGGGCGCCCGAAGTCGGCGAGTCCGACGCTGCCCGGGTCGACGGTGTGCAGGGTCGCCAGGGTGTCCGCGAGGGCGAGGCCGAGCGCGCGGCCCTCGGCGGGGTCCAGCGCCGCCAGCTCGGCGGCGCTGCGGTGGACCACGCCGTCCACCTCGTCCATGACGTAGAACTGCGCGCCGAGGACGGCGAGATCGGAGCAGAAGGCCCGCATCCGGGGCACCGGCACCGCGGACCCGGCGAGCGCGCTCATCACGCGGTACTCGCGGCTCATGTCGTGCGCGGTGGACAGCACATGGCCGAGCGGCGGGCGCCGCAGCACCATCGGCCGCTCGCCGCCGGTGAGCCGGTAGGTGAGGTTGGACCGGCCGCCCGCGATCAGGCTCAGCCGGGGGCCCTCGGGGAAGGCGCCGGGCAGCTCGCGGGCCAGCCAGGCGGTGAGCGCCGCGGTGTCGACGCCGCGCGGCAGGGGCGCGGCCGGGGGCGGGGCGGGGTGCTCGGCGGAGAGGCTCATCAGATGCCCCCGCCCTGGAGGATGATGCCGCCGTCCACGGCCAGGGTCTGCCCGGTCACCCAGGCGGCGTCCCCGGAGGCCAGGAAGGCGACCGCGGCGGCGACGTCCTCGGGGGTGCCGAGCCGCCCGAGCGCGTACTCCTTGGCGAGCTGCTCCTCCTGCTCCTCGTAGAGCTTGGCGGCGAAGCGGGTGCGGATCACCGCGGGGGCCACGGAGTTGATCCGCATCCCCGGGCCCTCCTCGCGGGCGAGCTGGGCGGTCAGATGGATCAGCGCGGCCTTGCTGGCGCCGTAGACGCCGATGCCGTGGGCGGTGCGCAGCCCGGCGAGGGCGGTGACGTTGACGACCGCGCGCCCCGCGCGGGACGGGTCGCTCTCGCGCACCCGGCGGATCAGGTCGAGCGCCGCGTGCACATTGACGTCGAAGACCTTGCGGACGGCGTCCGCCTCCATGGCGAGCACCGGCCCGTAGGCGGGGTTCACCGCGGTGTTGTTGACCAGGACGTCGATGCCGCCGAAGGCCTCGACGGTGCGGGCGACCGCCTCGGCCCGGTGCGCCTCGTCGTCCGCGTGCCCGGCGACGGCGAGGGCGTGCCGGGGGCCGCCGAGTTCCGCGACCACCTCGGCGAGGGGTTCGGGGCGGCGGGCGGTGAGGCACACCCGGGCGCCCTCCGCGACGAGACGGGCGGCACAGGCCTTGCCGATCCCGCGGCTCGCACCGGTGACCAGTGCGACCTTTCCGTCGAATCTGCGCATGGGGCTTTCCTGTTCGGCGATCGGACCGGGCGAGGCACGGTCGGTGGAGCGGAAGGTGAGGAGAGGAAGAGGGTGCGGTCGGGGGCCGGGCCCGGCGTGCACGCGCCGGGCCCGGCCGCCGGATCAGACCGCGCTGGGCTGGGACTCGCGGGCGGCCGCCTCGGCCGCTGCCTCCGCGGTCGGCTCGGCGCTCTCCTCGGCGGCGCTCTTCTTCTGCGAGCGGGCGCCGACGAAGGCCACCAGGACGGTCGCCACGGCGCAGAAGGCCGCGAGGAACCACAGGACCTGGTGGAGCGCCCCGGTGTAGCCCGCCTTGGCCACCTCGGTGAAGGCGGCGCGGGAGGCCGCGGAGACGGTGCCGGCCGGGCCCTCCAGCTGGCCCTGGTTGAGCTTGTCGGCGAGGCCGCCCGGGTCGTTCGCGTACGTTCCGTCGAAGCCGCCGAGCTTGCCGTCCAGTTCGGAGCGGGTGGCGCTCACCAGGAGCGAGCCGACCACCGCGATGGCGATGGCCTCACCGGCGAGCCGCATGGTGTTGAACATGCCCGCCGCCATACCGGCCCGCGCGGAGTCCACGGAGGAGACCGCGGCGCCGTCCATCACACCGAAGGAGATGCCGACCCCGGTGCCGATGATCAGGAAGGGGCCGAGCACCGTCCAGTTGCCCGCGCCGGGTTCGAGGACCACGAGCCAGCCGCAGCCGATCGCGGTCAGCGCCACCGCGAGCGAGACCATGTGCCGCAGCGGCACCCAGCGCAGCAGGTAGCCGGTGACCAGCGGGAAGACCAGCGTCGGGACGGTCAGCATCAGCAGGTCGACACCGGCGTGGAAGGTCGACTCGGCGTTGACGGCGGTCAGGTAGCTCGGCAGGTAGACCAGGAGCGGGGTGAAGCCGAAGACCAGCGAGACCACGGCGACGCACAGCGAGACGAACTGCGGCTGCCGGAACAGGCTGAGGTCGAACATCGGCCGCTCCTGGCGCAGTTCGACCATCACGAAGGCGACCAGGAGGGCGGCGGCCAGGACGTACGAGACCAGGTTGACCGGGTCAGCCCAGCCGGTCTGCGGGCCCTGGAGCAGCGCCAGGATCAGGAAGGCGAGCGAGCCGGTGAAGGTGACGGTGCCCAGCCAGTCGACCCGGACCGCGTCGGGGTCGCTGGACTCGGCCAGGAACAGGGACAGGGCGACCACCACGGCGCCGACGATCGCCGGTACCAGGAAGATCGCGCGCCAGCCGAAGGAGGTCTGCAGGGCACCGGCCGCGAAGGGGCCGAAGGCGAGACCGGCGCCGACCGCCGTACCGAAGACACCGAACGCCCGGGCGCGGGCGGCCCCTTCGAAGGTGTGGGCGAGGATCGCGCTGCCCGCGGTGATGACCGCGGCGGCGCCGACTCCGGCGAGCGCCCGGCAGATGTCGAGCATGACGATGCCGTTGGAGACGGCCGACACCAGCGAGCAGACGGCGAACACCGCCGAGCCGAGGGCGAAGAGGCGGCGGCGCCCGAAGCGGTCCGCGAAGGAGCCCGCCGCCAGCATGAAGCTGGCGAAGGTGAGGTCGTAGCCGTTGACGATCCACTGCCCGGCCGCCAGGCCGTTGTGGAAGTCCTCGGAGGCTCCCGGCATGGCCACCGAGGCGCCGGTGAGCGACATCGGCAGCAGGATCGTGGCGATCGACACGGTGAGCAGGGTCAGGGCTGGACGTGCGGTGGAGGTCTTCTCGGTCATGAATTTCCTCATGAAGTTCGACGAGGACGGGCAGGACGGCGCGACAGGTGTCCGCGCGCAGCGCTTCGCCGGGACACCCCTGAGGGGAGTTCCCGCGGCGGTGCGGGGTGCGGTACGTGGAGATGCCGAGGGAACGGCACGGCGCCGGGCGCGACAACCGGGCGCAATTACCGGCCTGTACAGGTCGGCGATTCTTTTACGAGCTTAGGCAGCAAGGCGCCGTTGCGGATGGGATCACCAGTACCGAATTGCGGCCGCGAAACAGTACCGGCGGTACCTGTACGCGATGCCTTTCCGCGCGCGAGATTGGGCCGTAAAAAGCTCAGTGAAGTTCAGAAAGGACCCCGAGATGCGCGCCCTCGAACCGACGGGACTCGACGAGGCCATGGTTGCCTTTGCCGAGGTGCCGGAGCCGGAACCGCAGGCCGACGAGGTGGTGGTCGAGGTGGACGCCTTCTCCGTCAACCGCGGGGAGACCTTCCTGCTCGCCAGCCCCCGGCCCGGCTGGCGTCCCGGCAAGGACGTGGCCGGCCGGGTGGTCCGCGCCGCCGCCGACGGCTCGGGTCCCGCCGAGGGCAGCCGGGTGGTCGCGCACCCGCCGGCCGCGGGCTGGGCCGAGCGGGTCGCCGTCGCCGCCCGCAGCACCGCCGTGCTGCCGAAGAGCGTGGACGCGGCCACCGCCGCCGTGCTTCCGCTTGCCGGCATCACCGCCGTACGGCTGCTGCGCCAGTCCGGTGCCGCGGCCGGGGACCGGGTGCTGATCACCGGCGCCTCCGGCGGGGTGGGCCACTACGTCACCGAACTGGCCGCCGCGGCGGGCATCGAGGTCACCGCGGTCACCGCGACCCCCGAGCGCGGAGAACGCCTGGCCGCGCTGGGTGCGGCCCAGGTCGTGCAGTCCGTGGCCGAGGCCAAGGGGCCCTTCCAGGTGGTCCTCGAATCGGTGGGCCACGAGGTGCTGCCGGCCACGCTGCCGCTGCTCACCTCCGGCGGCCGCCTGATCTGGTTCGGCCAGGCCAGCAGGCAGCCCTCGGCCCTCAACTTCTTCCACTTCTTCCGCAAGCCGGACCAGGACCCCTTCGCGGTGACCCTCGAACACTTCGACTACACCCGCGGCGAGCGCAGCTACGGCGAGGAACTGGCCGAGCTGGTCGACCTGGTGGCCACCGGCCGGCTGCACCCGGAGATCGGGCTGCGCGGCGACTGGACCGGGGCCGCCGAGGCGATCGCCGCCCTGCGCGCCCGTACCGTACGCGGCAATGTCGTCCTGACCACCGGCGAAGGGGCCTGAGCGCGGCCGGAGTCGCCGCCGAGCGGGTCCGGGGCGGGGGCCCGGGGCCGGACGGGAGGCCGCGGGCCCGCCCCCGGGGGAGGGCCCGCGGCCGTGCCGCCGCCCCGGTGCCGCGGCCTTTACCTTCGTCGCCGGTGGTCCGCCGGTCTTTCTATGCTGGCCTGGTTCCGTTGTCTGGACCGGGGGAGTCGGCATCGTGGAACTGCGTCAGCTGCGCTATTTCGTCACCGTCTCGGAGGAGCGGCACTTCGGCCGCGCCGCCGAGCGGCTGCACATCGGGCAGCCCGCCGTCAGCCAGCAAGTGCGCCGCCTGGAGCGGGAACTGGGGGTCGAGCTCTTCGACCGCTCGCCCCGGCATGTGCGTCTCACGCCCGCTGGTGAAACGTTCCTACCTGCGGCGCGGGCGGTCCTCGACGCCGAGTTGCGGGCCGCCGCGGCGGTCGCCGAGTTCGCCGGGGCGCACACCGGCATCCTGCGCCTGGGCACCAGCACCGGGCTCGGGGCGCGGCTCGACCGCATCCTCGACGTGCTCGCCCAGCGCGCCCCGCACGTCAGCGTCGAGCTCAACTCCGCCCCGGCCAGGGACCGTCTGGACCGGGTCGCCAAGGGCCAGCTGGACGCCAGCTTCGTCCGCGGCTCCGGCAGCGGCGGCGCCCTGTGCTGGCACCCCGTATGGCAGGAGCCGCTGGCCGTCGCGGTGCCCGCGGGCCATCCGCTGGCCGCGGCGGGCCACGCCTCGCTCGCCGACCTGGCCGCGCTGCCGCTGCGGCTCACCTCGCGGCGCAGCAACCCGGCGCTCGTCGACACCGTCCTCTCGGCCTGCCGGGACGCGGGCTTCGACCCGGTGCCGGGGCCCTCCTCCGCGCGCACCCTGGAGGACACCCTCGCCGCGATCGGCACCGGCGCCCCGACCTGGACGGTCGTCTACGCCGAGCACGCGCGGCAGTTGCGCAGCACCTCGCGGATCGCCTTCCTGCCGCTGGCCGGGGCGGGCCTCGCGATCCCCACCTCGCTGGTGGTCCGCCGCAGCGCGCCGACGCCCCTGCTGCCGCTGCTCCTCGACGCCTGTACCCAGCGGCCGCTGCCGGCCGGGGTGCGCGATCACGAATCGTGATGACTGCCGGTGCCGGTTGCGTCTTGGTCGGTGGCCGAATCCCGGGTGGACTTGAGGTCATGCGGGGGCTCCGGAGAACCGGGTCGCGCATATGTCTTCCTGTAAATCCTGAGGAGTATTCACCCATGCCTATCGTCACTGTTCAGCAGGGCCCGCGGGACACCGAGCTCAAGCGCGAGCTGGTGGAGCGCATCACGGACGCCTTCGTCGACGCCTACAAGATCCCGGCCGACACCGTGCAGGTCTGGATCCACGAGGTCCCCGCCGACAGCTGGGGCGTCTCGGGCAAGCTGATCGCCGACTCCTGAGCCGGTGACCGGCCCGTGCGGGGCGCCTGCGACACGCTCCGCACCGGCTGGTCGGCGCCGTGCGGCGGGTCCGCGGGGCCGTGGTGCGGGCCCGGCGGGTCCAAGCCTTGGCAAAGGGATCCGTGGTGGATCCAAGGACTGGCAAAGCATTCCAAAAGAATGAGGGGTGAGTTAAGTCACGCGTGCCGGAATGATCTCCTCGGTCGCCCCGAATGGTCGAAATAGCGGGGGTTGGCGAGGTCGGACGACAACTGGAACAAGTTAATCCGGGCATTCTCCTTCGCTTGACGTGGCGGAGCGCCGCGCCATAGTTTCCAGCCTCAAACATCAATCCCGCTTATGGCGGGAAAATGATGCACCGATAGTGGCCCCGCAGAGGTGAAAGTTACTCGCGGGAAGTTGTCTCTTTAACGGGTTCGCGAACCCGTGAGGTGTGCCAAGTAAACGGGGGAAACACACATGGCACCTGTCATGACAAGAGAGCGAAGCAGACGCATAGTCGTCGTCGACCCTTTTCCACTGTCCCGCAGAGCGCTGGTCGGCCTGCTGCGCGACCGCGACGGGGGACAGGTCGTCGGCGAGGCGGGATCCCGGCAGGAGGCGCTGGAGGAATGCGCCCTGCGGCTGCCGGACGTGGTCATCACCGACATCGACCTCCTCGGCCCGGCGGACGGCATCCGGCTGTGCGAGCAGGTGAAGCGGCTGGCCGTGCCTCCGCTCGTGCTCGTCTACTCGGGCACCGCGGCGCCGGGCGCCCTGGCCGAGTGCCTCACCCACGGCGCGGACAGCTTCGTGCACCGCACCGCCCCGGTCGAGCGCCTGATCAGCGCCATCGACCTCCTCTTCGAGGGGAAGCCGCTCTGGTACTTCGGTGAGCTGACGCCGGGCACCCACACCGCCACGCTGCCCTGCGAGACCGTCAACGGCCTGCTCACCCCGCGCGAACAGCAGATCCTCGGCCTGCTGCTGCGCCGCCACTCCAACGAGGAGATCGCCGAGGACCTCCATCTGGCCCGCCAGACGGTGAAGAACTACGTCAGCAACATCCTGCAGAAGCTGGGCGTCTCCAGCCGCCGCGAACTGCTGACCGGCAAGATCCCGACCCAGCCCGCCGCCAGGGCACCGCTGCCCGGCCGGGCCCGGGACCTGGTGGCGACACGTAGCGAAAGAGGGGGCAACCGGCCATGAGAAGCGTCCGGTTCACCGAATACGGCGGGCCCGAGGTGCTCGCCCTGGACGACCGCGCCGCCGAGCCGGTCCCCGGCGAGGACGAGGTGCTCGTCGAGGTCACCCACGCCGGCGTCACCTTCGCCGATGTGATGTTCCGGCGCGGGCAGATCCCGGTCGGCCTGCCCTTCGCGCCCGGCCTGGAGGCGGTGGGCACCGTCCGCGCCACCGGCTCCGCGGTCACCGGCGTCCGCGCGGGCCAGCGCGTCGCGGCGCTCTGCCTCGGCGGCGGCGCCCTGTCCGAACGCGTCGTCGCCAAGGCCGGTCTGACCGTCCCCCTCGAGGGCGCGCTCGCCGGACTCGGCTCCGCGGCGGCCGCGGGCATGATCACCAACGGCGTCACCGCCTGGGGCCTGGTGCACGCCGCCGCCCGGATCGGCGCCGGGGACACCGTCCTCGTGCTCGCCGCGGCGGGCGGAGTCGGCACCGCCGTCGCGCAGTTGGCGAAGGCGGCCGGGGCCCGGCTCGTCATCGGGGCGGTCGGCACCCCGGAGAAGGCGGCCCGCCTCACCGACCCCGCCTACGACGCCGTGACCACCTACGCCTCGCTCGCCGCGGAGGTCGAACGGCACACCGGGGAGCGGGGCGTGGACCACGCCTTCGACTCGGTCGGCGGCGAGCCGCGCACCGCGGTGGACAAGCTGCTCGCGCCCTTCGGACGGCACGTCATCTACGGCGACGCCGCCCAGCAGGACACCCAATACCCGGGCAACCACGTCTGGTTCACCAACTCCGCCCTGGTCGGCTACAACCTCGGCGACGTGGCCGGCCGCGACCCCGCCCTGCTGCGGAGCCACCTGGAGTCCGCCCTGCGCGCCCTCGCCGAGGGGCGGCTGCGCGGCGAACCGGCCACCGCCGCCCCCGAGGAGATCGCCAAGGTGCACACCGAGCTGGAGTCCCGCGCCAGCACCGGCAAGTACGTCGTCGCCTGGTGACCCCTGCCGCGCACCGGCCGCCCGCTCCCGCGGCCGGTGCGCGGCAGGCCCGCACATCTTGTGCCGGATGAGCCCGAAGTCCCGCTGTGCAGGCGGGACTTCGGGCTCCTGCCGTATGCGGGGGGGGTACCGGCCCGGTCCGCCGGGCGTCCCCGTCGGGCGGGCCTTCGGCGGCTGCGGACGGATGCTCCCGACCGGATGCCCTCGGACGGGTCTGCCGGTCAGGGCTGCCGTACGGGCCTCCCCGTACGGGTCCCGCACGACCCGCGCCGCCACCCTCGCTCCTAAGCCACCCGCGCCGCCCCCGCGAACGGCATCTGGCTGATCGGGGCGATGCGCACCGGGGCGCCGGGCCGGGGCGCGTGGATCATCTTGCCGCCGCCCACGTAGATGCCGACATGGCTGATGCCCGAGTAGAAGAACACCAGGTCCCCGGGCCGCAGTTGACCCCGCCCGATGCGGGTGCCCGCGTTGATCTGGCTGTACGTGGTCCGCGGCAGCGAGACCCCGGCCGCGCGGTAGGCCGCCTGGATCAGGCCCGAGCAGTCGAAGGAGTTCGGCCCGGTGGCGCCCCAGACGTAGGGCTTGCCCAGGGCGCGGTAGGCGTAGGCGACCGCGGCGCCGGCCCGGGAGCCGGGGGCCGCCGCGGGTGGTGCGGGCGCCGCGGCCGGGGCGGCGGTGCGCGCCTGCTCGCGGGAGGCGCGGCCGTCCTCCCGGGTGGCCGCGGCACGTTCCTCGGCGGTCAGCCGGTCCAGCAACTGCCGTGCCCGGCCCAGCTTCTCCTGCACCGCGCGCTTGCTGCGCGCCAGCTCGCTCTGCTGGGTGCCCAGCCGGTCCGCCACCCGGTCGGCCTCGCCGCGCAGGCGGGCCAGCTTGCGCAGCTGCCCGCGCGCCTCGCCGACCGCGGCCGCCTGGCGGTGCGAGGCCCGCTCCGCGACGGCCGTGCCGCGCAGGTACTCCTCCGGGTCGGCGGACATCACCAGTTGCAGCGCCGGGTCGAGGGTGCCCTCGCGGTACTGCGCGGTGGCGAGCGAGGCGAGCCCGGCGCGGGTGGAGCCGAGGCGCTCCGCGGTGCGCGCCGCCTCCTCGCGCAGCCCGCGCAGCGAGGTCCGCGCCGCGTCCGCCTTCTCCTTGGCGCCGTTGTACTTCTCCGTCGCCACCTCGGCCTGCCGGTACAGCCGGTCCACCTGGGCGCGGACCTCGCCGGGGCGCGCCTCGGGCGCCGCCTGACTCGTACCGCCGAGGGCGGTGGCGGCCGTCGCCCCGGTCACGGCGAGGGTGGCCGCCGCGCGGCCGGGGGTGCCGCCGAGGAGACGGCGGCCGGGTTTTCGGTGCTTCCTGTGCTGCGCGGCCACGAGGGCTCCACGTCCTTCCCTGACGTACGGCGGTACCTGCGCCCGGGGCCCGGCCGCCGCCCGCACGGGGGGAGCGGGCCGCGGCCGGAGCCCGGGCGGGGCGCCCGGCGGCCGTCCTCGCGGACGGCGGTGAGAGGCCGGGCACCTGGAGAAGGACGCTAGGCCGCGGACCCCCGCGAGAACCTTGATGTCCCCAACTGCCCGCAGTTGACAGCCCGCTGACCGCTTACGACCGTCTCGGCGGCCCGGCGCGTCCGTTGCCGCGCCGAGCTGACCGAAGTGGGGGAGCGGCTCCCGGCGGCGGTCGGCGGATGCTAGGGGGTGGAGAGCCCCGCCGCGGCCCCGGAACCGGACTCCCGGCCTCCCGCGACCCGCCGCCGGTGCCGCCCGGGGCCCCCGTTACGCTCCCGGCCATGGACGTACTCATCCACCTCTTCGTCGGCCTGCACATCATCGGCATCGCCAGCCTGCTGGGCGGCTTCCTGACCCAGATGAAGGCCCTGGGCGAGGGCACGGCACGGTTCAGCCCGGCGATGCTGCACGGCGCCCTGACGATGCTGGTGACCGGGGTGATCCTGGTCGGGCTCAACCAGGCGGACGACAACACCGTCAACAACGTCAAGATCGGCGTGAAGCTCGCGCTGCTCGTGGTGATCCTCGGCCTGGTCTACGTCAAGCGGGACGAGGAGCGCGCGGACAAGGCGCAGTTCGGGCTCGTCGGCGGGCTGACGGCGGCGAACGTCTTCATCGCGGTGCTGTGGACCTGAGGAGCTGAGGACGCGAGTCGCGGTGCCGTGAGGTCGGGCGTCGCGGCGGCGTGAGGCCGGGCGTCGCGGTGCCGTGCGCCTGAGGCCCGGCCCGGCGGAGGCCCCGCCCGCGCGGCCCGGCGGGTTGCCGCGATGCCCCGCTCAGCCCGGCCGTACCACGCTGTGGATCGGCATGTAGTAGATCGACTCCTCGCGCACATCGGCCCCCGGTTTCGGGGCGTGGACCATCGTGCCGTCGCCGAGGTAGAGCCCGACGTGGCTGATGTCGTCGTAGAAGAAGACGAGATCGCCGGGGCGGGCCTCGGAGACCGGGATCGTGGTGCCCGTCTTCACCTGGTCCCAGGTGGTGCGCGGCAGGGTGATCCCGGCCGCCTTCCAGGCCGCGAGGGTCAGGCCCGAGCAGTCGAAGGAGTCCGGACCGGTGGCGCCCCAGACGTAGGGCTTGCCGATCTGCTGCCGGGCGAAGGCGAGCGCCTGCTCGCCCTGCGCGGCGGAGGCGCCGCCCGGGGTGCCGGGGGTCTCCTCGCCGCCGCCGGCGCCGCCCTCGTCGTTCTCCCGCTCCTCCCGCTCCCGGCGCTCGCGCTCCTCGGCCTGCTTGCGGGCGAGGGCGGCGGCCTTGCGGCGGGCCTCCTCTTCCTTCTTCTTCTCGATCGCCGCGAGCCGCGCCTTCTCCTTCGCGGTCAGCTGCGAGAGCAGGGCGCGTGCCGTGCCGAGCTTCGCCTGCACGTCCTGCTTGGCGCTCTTCAGGCTCCGCTGGCTGCCGGTCAGCTTCGCCAGGCTCCTGGTCGCCTCGGCCCGCTTGCGCGCGGTGGACAGCTGCTGCGACTGGTAGTCGTCGACGGCTTTCTTCTGCCGCCCGGTCAGCCGGTGCATCAGCTGGGTCTGGTCGAAGTACTGGGCCGGGTCGTCCGCGAGCAGCAGGGTGGCGGTGCCCGAGACACCGCCGGTGCGGTACTGGGCGGCGGCGAAGGAACCGAGTTCGGCGCGGGCCTCGTTCAGCTTCTCGGTGCGCCGGGCCACGTCGTCGAGGAGGCCGTCGACCTTGCGGCGCTGGGTGTCCGCGCGCTCCTTGGCCGCGTTGTACTTCTGGGTGGCCACGCCCGCCTCGTGGTAGAGGCCGTCGACCTTCTTACGTACCTCTTCCAGGCTCGGCCTCGGCTTCTCGGGCGCGGCGGTGGCGCTCTGCGAGAGCAGGGCGACCGAGGTGAGCGCGGCGGTGGTCAGGCCGACGGCGGGGCCGGGCACCACACGGGGGCTGCGCGGCTTGCGGTGCGACGCCAAGGCGGCGACTCCTTCCGTGGGCCGGCCGCGGGGGGCGTGCCGGACGTTGCGGGCGCCCGGGTCCGGTGCGGTCTCGCCGGTCCGGACGGGCTGCCCGCCGGGCACGCTAGCCAACTCGCGGAGCGGCTGTGAAGGTTGATGCGCCATGTGTCCGATATGTTTTTGTGACTTTCGCGCGGGGTGAGATCACGTAAGCGGAGGGTGCGTTCCGCCCCTTGGGCGGCCGCGAGCGGGAACCGGCGGCGGGCTGTCAGTGCGGCCGCCTAGACTCGGGCAACGATGAGCAGCCTCTTTGACGACAGCTTCCTGGCGGACCTCCGCGCCCCGCGCGAGGAAGCGCCCCCGCCGCCCGAGGACCCCGAGGGCGAGGAGCGGGAAGACCTGCCCGACGACCTGTTCGGAGGGAAGTACGACGTGCCGCCACCCCGCGACGCCCACTACCGCGACGGCGCCCCGCGCCCCGCGGTGGACTCGGCCGCCCTCGTCGAGGGACTGAACGAGCAGCAGCGCGCCGCCGTCGTGCACAGCGGCTCCCCCCTGCTCATCGTCGCCGGCGCGGGCTCCGGCAAGACCCGGGTGCTCACCCACCGCATCGCCTATCTGCTCGCCGAGCGCGGCGCGCACCCGGGCCAGATCCTCGCGATCACCTTCACCAACAAGGCCGCGGGCGAGATGAAGGAGCGCGTCGAGCAGCTCGTCGGACCGCGCGCCAACGCCATGTGGGTCTCCACCTTCCACAGCGCCTGCGTCCGCATCCTGCGCCGCGAGTCGAAGAAGCTCGGCTTCACCTCCTCCTTCTCGATCTACGACGCCGCCGACTCCAAGCGCCTGATGGCCCTGGTCTGCCGCGATCTGGACCTCGACCCGAAGAAGTTCCCGCCGAAGTCCTTCAGCGCCAAGGTCTCCGGACTGAAGAACGAGCTGATCGACGAGGAGGACTTCGCCGCAAAAGCAGCCGACGGCTTCGAGAAGACCCTCGCCCAGGCCTACGCGATGTACCAGTCGCGGCTGCGCGAGGCGAACGCCCTCGACTTCGACGACCTGATCATGACCACGGTCAACCTGCTGCGCGCCTTCCCGGACGTCGCCGAGCACTACCGCCGCCGCTTCCGGCACGTCCTGGTCGACGAGTACCAGGACACCAACCACGCCCAGTACGCCCTCGTACGCGAGCTGGTGGGCCGCGAGCCCGACCCGGAGGCGGAGCCCGCGCCGGATGCCGCGCCGCAGCCGCCGCCCGCCGAGCTGTGCGTGGTGGGCGACGCGGACCAGAGCATCTACGCCTTCCGCGGCGCCACCATCCGCAACATCCTCCAGTTCGAGGAGGACTACCCGGACGCCACCACCATCCTCCTGGAGCAGAACTACCGCTCCACCCAGACCATCCTCACCGCCGCCAACGCCGTCATCGAGCGCAACGAGAGCCGCCGCCCCAAGAACCTGTGGACCAACGCGGGCGCGGGCGCGCAGATCACCGGGTACGTCTCCGACACCGAGCACGACGAGGCGCAGTTCGTCGCCGAGGAGATCGACCGGCTGACCGACGCGGGCGAGGCCAAGGCGGGGGACGTCGCGGTCTTCTACCGCACCAACGCCCAGTCCCGCGTCTTCGAGGAGGTCTTCATCCGCGTCGGCCTCCCGTACAAGGTCGTCGGCGGTGTCCGCTTCTACGAGCGCAAGGAGGTCCGCGACGTCCTCGCCTACCTGCGCGTGCTCGCCAACCCCGAGGACTCCGTCCCGCTGCGCCGCATCCTCAACGTCCCCAAGCGCGGCATCGGCGACCGCGCCGAGGCGATGATCGACGCGCTCTCCCAGCGCGAGAAGATCAGCTTCCCCGCGGCCCTGCGCCGGGTCGACGAGGCGTACGGCATGGCCGCGCGCTCCGCCAACGCCGTCAAGCGCTTCAACACGCTGATGGAGGACCTGCGCACCGTCGTCGAGTCCGGCGCGGGCCCGGCGACCGTCCTGGAGGCCGTCCTCGAACGCACCGGCTACCTCGCGGAGCTCCAGTCCTCCACCGACCCGCAGGACGAGACCCGTATCGAGAACCTCCAGGAACTCGCCGCGGTGGCCCTGGAGTTCGAGCAGGAGACCGGCGAGGGCGAGGAGAGCGCCACCCTCTCCGACTTCCTGGAGCGGGTCGCCCTGGTCGCCGACTCCGACCAGATCCCCGACGAGGAGGACGGCAACGGCGTCATCACCCTGATGACCCTGCACACCGCCAAGGGCCTCGAATTCCCGGTGGTCTTCCTGACCGGCATGGAGGACGGCGTCTTCCCGCACATGCGCGCCCTCGGCCAGACCAAGGAGCTGGAGGAGGAGCGCCGGCTCGCCTACGTCGGCATCACCCGCGCCCGCGAACGCCTCTACCTCACCCGCTCCACCCTGCGCAGCGCCTGGGGCCAGCCCTCGTACAACCCGCCCTCCCGCTTCCTGGAGGAGATCCCCGCCGCCCACCTGGAGTGGAAGCGCACCGGCGCCCCCGCCCCGGTCTCCTCGGGCCCGGCCTCCGGCATCGCCGCCTCCCTCTCCTCCTCGCGCGCACGCGGGGGTGCGGGCGGGGCCTCCGGCTTCGCCACCCGCCGGGCCGGGGAGAAGCCGGTCGTCTCCCTCGCGGTCGGCGACCGGGTCACCCACGACCAGTTCGGCCTCGGCACCGTCGTCGGCGTCAAGGGCACCGGCGGCAACGCCGAGGCCACCGTCGACTTCGGCGACCCCAAGCCGAAGCGCCTGCTGCTGCGGTACGCACCGGTGGAGAAGCTCTGACCCCTCGCCCGGCGCCCTGAAGCACCGCCGACCTCCCCGTCCGATTCCCGCCAGCCGACCGGTTCCTGCCGCAGCACACTGGCCGCATGACCACCTACACCCCGCTCCCCATCCCGCCCGCCGCGCTCGCGGAACTCCGCGGCACCGACGACTCCGGGCGCCCGATGCGCCCGTACACCGCCCGCGAGGACGGCGTCCCGCTCGACTGCGTGGGCAGCCCGCTGCGCTGCTGCCTGCGCCCCGTCGAGGCGGGCGAGCGGGTCGCCCTGGTCTCCTACGCGCCGCTGCGCCGCTGGGCCCGTACGACCGGTGCCACGCCCGGGGCCTACGACGAGGCCGGGCCGGTCTTCCTGCACGCCGAGGAGTGCCCGGGGCCGCGCGGGGAGGGCTATCCCTTCGCGCGCCCCGGCGCGCTGCGCACCCTGCGCCGCTACGACAGCGCGGGGCACATCGTCGGGGGACGCCTCTTCGAGATCCCGCAGGAGGCCGGGCCCGGCTTCGACAAGGCGCTCGGGGAGGCCTTCGCCGATCCGCGGGTGGCCCTGGTGCACGTACGCGCCGTCGAGTACGGCTGCTTCCAGTTCGAGGTACGGCGGCCGTAGTCCAGGGCCGGGGGCGTCGGGCCGATCGCTACTGCGGGTCTACGCCGTGGCCGTTCAGCCAGGGGAGCGGGTTGATGGCGGAGCCGCCGCCGGGGCGCACCTCGAAGTGCAGGTGCGGGCCGGTGGAGTTGCCGGAGTTGCCGGAGAAGGCGATGGTGTCGCCCGCCTTCACGCTGCCGCTGAAGACCTTGTGGCTGGAGAGGTGGCAGTACCAGGTCTCGGTACCGTCCTCGGCGGTCACGATCGCCATGTTGCCGTAGGCGGTGTTGTACTGCGTGCGCACCGTGCCATCGGTCGCGGCCATCACCGGCGTCCCGTAGGAGACCGGGAAGTCGATGCCGGTGTGCACCGACATCCAGTTGACGCCCGCCTGGCCGTAGTAGGCGCTCAACCCGTGCTGCTTGACGGGGAGGACGAACTTCGGGCGCAGCCGCTCCTTGCGCTCGGCCTCCTCGGCGGCCTTCTTCCGCTCGGCCTCCTGCTTGGCCTTGAGGTCGATGCGCTCCTGGGTCCGGCTGGCGCGGTCCGCGAAGTCGCCCGCGTCGGCCGAGAGCCCCTGGAGCTGGGAGTCGAGCTTGTTGTTGGCGACCGAGGGGCGCACGCTCGCCGGATCCGGCGCCGAGGCCTGGGCCTCCGCCGTGTCGCCCTCGCCGAAGTCCCCGACGGAGGCCGCCGCGATGCCCGCCACCCCCATCACACAGGCGGAGGGGACGGCGACGGTCAGCAGCGCGGAACGCTTGGAGGGGGTACGGCGCCGGGCGCGGGACCGGGCCCGGCCGCCGGCCGGGTCCGCGGGGTGCCCGACGGTCACCCGGGGGAGTTCACCGGTGTTGCCCTCGCCGCCGGAGGCCTCCGGTCCGGCCGGGGCGGCCTCGTCGGGCGCGGGCCGGTGGTCCACCGGTCCGGAGTCGTGGCGGACGTCCTCGTAGGCCGGGGCCTCGTAGATCGCCTCGAAGGTGGCGGTGTCGAAGCCGGTGGTCTCGTAACTGCCGGTCTCGAAGGACCCCGGGGCGCCGCCGGGCTCGAAGGGCTGCTCGGCGAAGGCCTGGTCCTCGGCGTGCTGCGCCGGGAAGCCCCCGGTCGGGTAGCCGAGCGCGTCGAACTGCTGCGTCTCGTACGGCGCTTCGGTGCCGTACCCGCCCGGTGCCTCGTAGGCGGACGGCGTGCCGTACGCCTCGGGGTGCGGCTGGGCCTCGGCCTGCTGCCCCTCGGGGGACGGGTGCCCGTCGTGGGAGGGGTAGCCCTGCGCCTCGAAGGACGCGGTGCCGTAGGCCTCCGGTGCCGGGTAGCCCTGGCCCTCGTAGCCGGGGTGCGAGAAGCCGGGGTACGGGTCCTGGGTGCCGAAGTCCTGGGCGTGGCCCGGGACTTCGAAGCTCTGGGTGGCGAAGTTCCCGGTCGCGTAGCCCGGGCTCTCGATGTGCGGGGGCTCGAAGCCCTGGCTGTCGAAGCCCTGCGTCTGGAAACCCTGGGTCTCGAAGGCGGGGGACTCGAAGCCCTGCGTCTCGTAGCTCTGGGTCTCGTAGCCGAGGGAGGCGTAGCCGGAGGGGTCGAAGGTCCGGGTGTCGAACTGCCCCGTCTGCTGCGCGAATCCGGCCGCGTCGAAGCCCGAGCCGTCGAAGGCCGTCGGGTCGAAGGGGCTCTGCTGCCACTGGCCGGTGTCCTCGGGACCGCCGTACTGGGCCGGGACCCGGGCCTCCTGCGCGGAGACCGCCCAGGTGCCGGAGCCGTCGTGGCTTCCGGTGCCGTAGGCGGCCTCGGGTGTGGCGTAGGGGTAGGGGTCCTGAGCGGAGCCCGCTGCCGGGTAGGTGCCGGTGGTGCCCCAACTTCCGGTGTCGTAGCCGGAGCCGGGCATCTCGCCGAAGAGGGGGTCCGCGTCGAAGCCGGGGACGGGGTAGGTGCCGGTGCCGTCGTAGCCGGGGTAATTCCCTTGCTGCCCGGTCTGGTCGTAGAGACCATGAGCGGTGGAGGCGGCGTCGGATGCCGGTGCCGGAGCAAACCCCGACGGGTGACGGTCGTTCACCAACTTCTCTTTCGCCTCGACAGCAGGGCCGGGTCCGAGGGACCCACGGTCGTGGACCGTTGAAGCGCTGATCCGGCTGGCGGAGCAGTGCGGCGACTGTACCCGGCGGTATACGGGCGCCACAATCTTCCGCAGGTTTCACCGCTCCGGGAAACGGGCATTCGGCCGCGTTTCGTCGTGCTGTAGACCCAGCCTTGGCTCTATGTTCGAGGGTTGTTCGAGGTTTCCGGACCTGCTCCGGCCGCCGCGGACCCTCGGCCTCCGCCCGAATTTCCCACTCCTGGGCGGGTATTGGCGAGCTGGCGTGCAGTGAACCCCTGCATCTGCTTCGCCGGATCCTGTCGGATCTCCTGCGAACCGTCCGGTGCTGGTGTGTCGTCCTCCTCCGGTCGCGGCGGCCCGCGGTGTGCGGTCGCGGCGGTCCGCGGTCGCGCACTCGGGCCACCGTGAGCCCCCGGCGCGGGTGACGGCGCCCGTGGTTCACCTGGTTCACCTGGTTCAGCTGGTTCAGGCGACGGTGAGTCCCGCGTTCCCCGCGGTGTGCTCGACGCTGCTCAGGATCTCCCGCATCCGGGTCGCGACCGCCGGGTGCACCGGCAGCGCGAGATGGCCGACGCCGCTGACGCGGACGTTCTGGGCGATCAGGTCGGGGTGGGTGATCCGCGCGGTCTCCAGCGGCACCATGATCTGGTCCAGCTCGCTCCAGAAGCTGAAGAAGCGGGTACGGCAGTGCGGCGCCGGAAGCCGCAGCTCCTCGATGAGGTCCGAGCCCGGCCGCATCTGCCGGACGATCGGGTGGGCGTTCATCAGCGGCACGATCCGGGTCCCCTCGTGCGGGGTGCCGAGCGTGACCAGGGTGCGCACCCGGGCGTCCCCGCCGAGCCGCTGCACGTAGTACCGCGCGATGAGCCCGCCGAGGCTGTGCCCGACCACATCGACCTCGCGGTGGCCGGTGCGGGCGCAGATCTCCTCGATGTGCTTGCCGAGCAGATCGGCGGCGGCCCGGACGTCGAAGGTGAGCGGGGAGTAGTTCAGCGACTCCACATGGTGGCGCCCGTCCCGGTTCAGCCAGCGGCGCAGCAGGACGAAGACGGAGCGGTTGTCGATGAAGCCGTGCAGCAGCACCACCGGCGGCTGGCTGTCCGCCGGGAGCGGCGTCGGCTCCTGTTCGCCGCCGTCCTTCTTCAGGACGGCCGCGGGCCTGCGCTCCGCGGCGAAGCCCGCCGGGTAGAGGACGAGGTGCCCCGCGAGGATCGCGGCCTCCAGCAGGCTCGCCTTCAGCAGGGTCATGGACAGCCCGGCCAGCCTGTCCGGGAGCAGCTTGCGGCACAGGGGGATGAGCGGCAGCGCCTTGGTCACCTGCATGGCCGACCTCCCGTCGGCACGCGCCGGACGTCGGTGTCCCGCGTGCCCTCGCGGGGAACCGGTGACCGGCGGACACGTACGGTGAAGTCCGCTCCCCGAAGAGCGACGGTGGGCGGACTCTGCGGCCGGACGGCCTGCTCGGCCCCCGAGAGCACCTCGCTGCCCGCTGTCCGTGCGGTTCACGGAGCGGGGAGGTGGTCGGAGCGGCTCCCCTGCGCAACGGCCCGGTGGCGGCCCTCTGTCACCGCCCAGCAGGGACCGGTACGCGATGAACTTGTCCCACTGTGTGATTTCCCCCTCTGTCGCGTTCACGAAACTGCCGGTGGCGCGGCGTGGACGATAACGTGCGTTCACATCCGGCCCCCGGGCGCGCGTCCGTCCCCGGGGCGGGGCGTGCTCCGCCGGACGTACATTGTGGTCGTCGTAGATACCGCGCCGGCAGGCAGACACCTGTGTGCCGGACCTTGTGGGAGGCAGTGATGGGTGTGGCAACGGGGCCGATCCGCGTAGTGGTCGCCAAGCCGGGTCTGGACGGGCACGACCGCGGGGCCAAGGTCATCGCGCGCGCCCTGCGGGACGCCGGTATGGAGGTCATCTACACCGGCCTGCACCAGACGCCCGAGCAGATCGTGGACACCGCGATCCAGGAGGACGCCGACGCGATCGGCCTGTCCATCCTCTCCGGCGCGCACAACACCCTCTTCAACCGCGTCCTGGAACTCCTCGCGGAGCGGGAGGCCGAGGACATCCAGGTCTTCGGCGGCGGCATCATCCCCGAGGACGACATCGCGCCGCTCAAGGCCAAGGGCGTCGCCGAGATCTTCACCCCGGGTGCCACCACCCAGTCGATCGTGGACTGGGTCAACGCCCACGTCCGCCAGAGCGCCTGAGGGGCCCGGCCCGCCTCCGCGCCGGTTCCTTCCTCTCCTCGGTCTCACCTTTTTCTTCTTCTTCCTTTACGTCTACGGGTGCGTCTACGTCTAGGTGTCCTCGCGTGCCTTCGCGTGCGTCCTCGGCTCCGGTCGGCCGCGTGGGCTGCGTCGGCCGGAGCGGGCGACCCGGCCCGGGTCCGGGTCGCGGCCTTCGGGCGTCCTGCCTGATCCGCTGGCGCTATTCCGCTGTAGCCGCGCCGGGTGTCTCCGCCGGGCCTGGCGCATCCCCCGCGCCTGCCGTATCCCCTGCGTCTGGCGTGCCCGCTGAACCCGCCGTGTCCGCTGAGCCGGCCGTGCCCGCCCGGTCCGGCTCGCGCCCCGCGAGGAGTTCCGTGCGCATGGCCGCGCGCAACTGCAGGGTGCCGAGCAGGCGTTGGAAGGCCTCGGCCCAGTAGCCGCCCGCGCCGGGGGCGGCGTCCTCCGCCTCGTCGGGTATCGCGGCCAGCGGGGCCAGGCGTCCGGCCTCCGCCGGGTCCAGGCAGCGTTCGGCGAGGCCGAGCACCCCGCTGAAGCTCCATGGGTAACTCCCCGCGTCCCGGGCGATGTTGAGGGCGTCCACCACCGCGCTCCCGAGGCCGGGCGCCCAGGGGCTCGCGCAGGTCCCCAGGAGCTGGAACGCCTCGGAGAGGCCGTGCACCGGGAGGAAGGCGGCCACCCACTCCGCGCGTTCGGCCGCGGGGAGTATCCCGAGCAGCCGGGCGCGCTCGGACAGCGAGGCGGCTCCCGGCCCGTCGGCCACCGGGGAGCCGGGCTCCGCGAGCAGGGCGCGCGACCAGCGGGCGTCGGACTGCCGGACGGCGGCCCGGCACCAGGCGGCGTGCAGCTCGTCCCGCCACTCGTCGGCCACCTCCAGGGCGACGATCTCCCGCGGGCTCCGGCCGCCGAAGTGCCCGGACCACTGGGCGAGCGGCGCTGCCTCCACCAACTGGCCCAGCCACCAGGCCCGTTCGCCCCGCCCGGCCGGACGGTTGCGTACCACGCCGTCCCGCTCCATGCCCGCGTCGCACTCCCGGGGCGGTTCGACGAGGAGCCGGGGCCCGGCGGCGGTGGACTCCAGACGCACACAGGCGGCGGCCCGCTCCGCCATCCGCCCGGCGAGCGCCGAGCCCGGCAGGGCGGAGAGCAGTTCGGCCGCGGTCGCCCGGACATTGCGGCTGCGGTCGGTCAGCGCCTGTTCGAGGAAGGGCTCGTCGGCCGCCGAAAGGCCCGTACGGAGCGAGTCGAGGAACATCAGCCGGTCCTCGGCGCGTTCGCTCGCCCAGGTCGAGGCGAGCAGCTCCCGGGCCGCCGCGGGATCATGTCGGCGCCCGGCGGCCAGCAGCGCCACCCGCTCGGCGAACAGGCCCTCCTCCCAGAGCCGGGTGACCTCCGCCGCGTCCTCCGGGGCCGGGAGCGAGGCGCCGCTGCCGGGGGTGGCGCGCAGCGCGTACTTCCAGTCCGGGTTGAGCCGCGCCAGCCACAGCCCGCGGACGCCGGTGAAGGCGAGCACCTCCGCCCGCAGGTCGCTGCGCCCGCGCGCCGCGTCCAGGAGGGCGGGCAGCAGGGGTGAAGGCGCCCGGTACCCGAGGGAGTTGGCGAGGGAGAGCCACTGCGGGAGCAGTTCGAGGAGGTCGGGGGCGCTGCCGCGGCGGCCGTTCCCGCTGCCCGGGCGGTCGGTGAGCAGCAGGGACAGCCGCCGCACCGCCTCGCCGGGCGGCGCGGGGCGGGGATCCTCTCCGGCCGCCTCCAGTGGCGCGGCGGCCGCCGCGGGACGCAGCCCGGCCCTGCGGCGCACCGTCTGCACGGCGGCGGCGTCCAGGAGCGCCGTCGCCGGGCTCCCGCCGGTCCGCCCCACCGGCGGGGTGCGGCGCTCGGTGCCGAGCAGGGCGGCGGTGACCAACTCCTCCCAGTCGGCCCCGGATTCCGTCCGCGCCGCCGTGCCCGCGGCCTGCTCCTGTGTCGCCGTCACACCCATGACCCGCTCCTCACCCGCTGTCCCCGTCGTCCGTCCCCGCAACTGCCCTGTGCCCCGCGGCCGTTCAGCACAGCGAGACCACCTCCCCGACCGCCGGTTCCCAGGCCGCGAGGGGGGTGAAGCCGCGGTGGCCGCACTCCCCGAAGACGGTCACCGGGGCGCCGCCGGAGAGGGCCATCAGGCGCCACAGGCCCGCCTTGCCCTGGGCCGCGGGCGCGAGCGGGAGGGCCGTGCCCTGCTCCGGGTCGGCGAGCTGCCAGCCCTCGCCCGCGCGCGCCGGGACCGCCGCGCGCAGCGTCACCGGCCAGGACTCCAGCCAGGGGTCCTCGCGCAGCGCCCTGCCGTACCGGTCGAGCGCCTCCGCGGGGCCGACCCCGGCGGGCCGGTGGTCACCGGGCCCCGGGGCCGCGAACTGCTCGCCCAGGTCGGCGCGGAGCCCCCCGCCGCCGGGATGCGCGGACAGCTCGGCGTCCAGGCTGAGGCCGACCGGCAGCGCGAGCGCGGGCGCGCGGCCCGCCGCGCCGAAGGAGAGGAGCAGCGCGGTCCGCTCCGAGCGGGCGCCGTGCACCCAGGTGCGCCGGGTGACGAGATGGCCCTCCGCGGTGTCGTACCGGGCGAGGACGAGCCAGTCGTCGCGCACCGCGGGCCCCTTCCCGGCGGGCGGCAGACCGACCCTGGCCGCCACGGTGGCGGCCAGCTCCGGCGGCAGCGCGGCGCGGCGCAGCCAGCCCTGCCCGAGGAGGTGGGCCAGGGCGCACTCCTCCAGGAGCCGCACCGGCCACCCCGGGCCGGAGGCCGGTACGGCGCCCAACTCGCGTACCCGGGAGGCGAGTCCGGGCGCCTGGGCGTCCACCATGCGGGCGGCGGTCTCCTCCCACAGTCCGTACCCCGCCTGCTCCGCCGAGGCGAGGCCGCCGCGCAGCAGATCGCCGAGGCGCTGCTCCAGCTCGCTCGCGCCCGCGCTGATCCGCTCGGCCCGCCGCGCCGCCCGCTTCGCCGCGGCGGCCGGATCCGCCGTCTTCTGCCGGGCGGCCCCGGACCCCTCGCCCTCCTGCTTCTGCTGCGCCCGTGCGCGGCGGCCCGCCAGCCACTCCCCGGCCCAGCCGGGCGGCTCGCCCCCGGCCACCGCCGGGTCCGCCCCCGACCACAGGAGCAGCAGCCCCAGCGCGTGCTTGCACGGGAACTTCCGGCTGGGACAACTGCACTTGTAGGCCGGGCCCGCGGCGTCCGCGAGATCCACGACCGTCTGGTACGGCTTGCTGCCGCTGCCCCGGCACAGACCCCAGACCGTGCCCTCGCCGGTACTGCCCGCGTCGGACCACGGCCCGGCGGTGCCGAGCTTGCTTCCCGCTTTGCGCGACGAGGCGTCAGGAGCCAGTGCCAGCACCTGATCCGCCGTCCAGCGCACCCCCTGCTGATTCATGTCCCCGACCGTAGGACCCGCCACTGACAATGCCCCCTGCCGTCCGCCTCGTGGCGAAGTCTTCGCAGGTCAGGGGTGATTGTCAGTGGGGTGGTGCACGGTGGGCGACGTCCGATCAGGAACAGCTGGAGGGGGACAGTTCCATGTCCGTGACCGTGGACAACCCGACGCGTGCGGAGCACAGCCGGGCGCAGGACGGCGAGGCGCTGCGACCGCACGCCGAGGACGCCTTCGCGGCCGAACTCGCCGCGCTCGCCGCGCGGGACGACCGCCCGCGCCCGGCCCGGTGGAAGCTCTCGCCGTGGGCGGTGGCGACCTATCTGCTCGGCGGCACCCTCGCGGACGGCACCGTCATCACCCCCAAGTACGTCGGCCCCCGCCGCATCGTCGAGGTGGCCGTGACCACCCTCGCCACCGACCGGGCGCTGCTGCTGCTCGGGGTGCCGGGCACCGCCAAGACCTGGGTCTCCGAACATCTCGCGGCCGCCGTCAGCGGCGACTCGACGCTGCTGGTGCAGGGCACCGCGGGCACCCCGGAGGAGGCGATCCGCTACGGCTGGAACTACGCCCGGCTGCTCGCCCACGGGCCGAGCCGCGAGGCCCTGGTGCCGAGCCCGGTGATGCGCGCCATGGCCGAGGGGATGACCGCCCGGGTCGAGGAGCTGACCCGGATCCCGGCCGACGTCCAGGACACCCTGATCACCATCCTGTCCGAGAAGACGCTGCCGATACCGGAGTTGGGCCAGGAGGTGCAGGCGGTCCGCGGCTTCAACCTCATCGCCACCGCCAACGACCGCGACCGCGGGGTCAACGACCTGTCGAGCGCGCTGCGGCGCCGGTTCAACACGGTCGTGCTGCCGCTGCCGGAGAGCGCCGAGGCCGAGGTCGACATCGTCTCCCGCCGCGTCGACCAGATCGGCCGCTCGCTCGATCTCCCGGCGGCGCCCGAGGGGATCGACGAGATCCGCCGGGTGGTGACCGTCTTCCGCGAGCTGCGCGACGGCGTCACCGCGGACGGCCGCACGAAGGTGAAGTCGCCGAGCGGCACGCTCTCCACGGCCGAGGCGATCTCGGTGGTGACCAACGGCCTCGCCCTCGCCGCCCACTTCGGGGACGGGGTGCTGCGGCCCGGCGATGTCGCCGCGGGCATCCTCGGCGCCGTGGTCCGCGACCCGGCGGCGGACCGGGTGGTCTGGCAGGAGTACCTGGAGGCGGTCGTCCGCGAGCGCGAGGGCTGGAAGGACTTCTACCGCGCCTGCCGGGAGGTGAGCGCATGAGCGTCCCCGGCGCGGTGGAGGAGACCGTGAGGGCGGCGGAATCCGCAGTGGCGGCGGGAGCGGTCGGGGCGGAGGCGGTCGGAGCCGGGGCGGCGAGCGGGGAGGGCGCCGGGGGAGCCGAAGTGGCCGCCGTGGACTGGCCGTTGCTGCTGGGCGTCCGGCACCACGGGCCCGGCTCGGCGCGTGCGGTGCGGGCGGCGCTGGACGCGGCACGCCCGCGGGCGGTCCTGATCGAGGGCCCGCCGGAGGCCGACGGGCTGCTCGCCCTCGCGGCCGAGGAGGGCATGCGGCCACCGGTCGCGCTGCTCGCGCACGCGGTGGACGAGCCGGGCACCTCCTCCTTCTGGCCGTTCGCCGAGTTCTCACCGGAGTGGGTCGCTCTCCGGTGGGCCCTGCGGCACGGCGTCCCGGTCCGGTTCATCGACCTCCCGGCCGCCCACAGCCTCGCCCTCCACCGCGAGGAACGGGCCGCCCGGGAGGAGCAGCGGGACGGCTTCCCGGAAGCCACCCCGGACGGCGGGCAGTTCCCCGCCGAGGGGCCGGACGGGGAGGCGGCACCGGGCGAGCCGGGGCCGGGCGGGGAGGGCCAGGGTCCCCCGGACGCCGGGGCGGTCCGCAGCGATCCGCTGGCCGTCCTCGCCCGGACCGCGGGGTACGACGACCCCGAGCGCTGGTGGGAGGACGCCGTGGAGCACCGCGGCGCGAGAGGGACGGAGGCGCTCGCGCCCTTCGAGGCGCTGGCCGAGGCGATGACGGCGCTGCGCGAGCGGCCCGCCGGGGACGGGGGAGGCGACCGGGCGGAGCCGGGCGCCGGGCAGGGGCCGCCGAGCCCGCGGGAGGCGCCCGGCCAGGACCGCGACCTCGTACGGGAGGCCCATATGCGCCTCCGCCTCCGGGCCGCCCAGAAGGAGTACGGCGAGCAGGTGGCCGTGGTCTGCGGCGCCTGGCATGTGCCCGCCCTGCGCGAGCGGCCCACGCTCACCGCCGACCGGGCCCTGCTCAAGGGGCTGCCGAAGATCAAGACCGAGATGACCTGGGTGCCCTGGACGCACCGCAGGCTGTCGCGGGCCGGGGGATATGGCGCGGGCATCGAGTCACCGGGCTGGTACGGGCACCTCTTCCACGCCCCGGACCGGCCGGTGACCCGCTGGATGACCAAGGTCGCCGGGCTGCTGCGGGAGGAGGACCGGATCGTCTCCTCGGCCCATGTCATCGAGGCGGTACGGCTCGCGGAGACCCTCGCGGTGATGCGCGGCCGCCCGCTGGCCGGGCTCGCGGAGACCACCGACGCCATCAGGGCCGTCCTGTGCGAGGGCTCCGATGTGCCCCTCGACCTGGTGCGCGACCGGCTGGTGATCGGTGATGTCCTCGGCGAGGTGCCCGACGCGGCCCCGGCCGTGCCGCTCCAGCGCGACCTCACCCGGCTCCAGCGCCGGCTGCGGCTCAAGCCGGAGGCGCTGGAACGCGAGCTCGACCTCGATCTGCGCGGCGAGACCGACGGCGCCCGCAGCCGCCTGCTGCACCGGCTGCGGCTGCTCGGCATCGGCTGGGGCGAACCGGCCGCGGGCCGCGGCGGGACGGGCACCTTCCGGGAGAGCTGGCGGCTGCGCTGGGAGCCGGAGCTGTCCGTCCGGGTCGCCGAGGCCGGGGTCTGGGGCACCACGGTGCAGGCCGCCGCCTCGGCGAAGGCGGAGACCGAGGCCGTCTCCGCCACCGCCCTCGCCGAGGTCACCGCGCTCGCCGAGCACTGCCTGCTGGCCGGGCTGCCGGATGCCCTGCCGGTGGTGATGCGGGTGCTCGCCGACCGCGCGGCCCTGGACTCGGACGTCGGCCACCTCGCCCAGGCCCTGCCCGCGCTGGTGCGCTCCCTGCGGTACGGCGACGTCCGCGGCACCGACACCGGCGCCCTCGCCGAGGTCGCGGCCGGGCTCGCCGAACGCGTCTTCGTGGGCCTGCCCGCCGCCTGCGCGGCCCTGGACCCGGACGCGGCCCAGGAGATGCGCCGCCACCTCGACGCGGTCCACTCGGCGGTGGGGCTGCTCGCGGCCGGTCCGGGCGAGGAGGGCGCCGGTGCGGGGGCCGGTGGCCCGGACGGTGTGGCGACGTCCGACGGGGCGACCGGGGCCGAGGCGACGGCCGTCCAGGCAACCGGCGCTGAGGCTGCGGGAGCCGGGTCGCTCGGCGCCGAGGCAAGAGGCGCCGAGCCGACCGGCGCGGAGGCAGAGGAGGCTGAAGCAGCGGGCGTTGAGGCCGAGGCCGCCGAAGCAGGTCGCCCCGCCGGGCCGGACCGCTCCGGCATACGCACCCGCTGGTGGCGCGTGCTGCGGGTGCTGGCCGACCGGGACACGGTGGCCGGGGTGCTGCGCGGCCGGTGCGCGCGGCTGCTGCTCGACGAGGGTGAGCTGACGGCGGAGGAGGCGGCCCGCCTGATGGGCCTCGCCCTCTCCCGCGGCACCCCGCCCGCCGAGGCCGCCGCCTGGATCGAGGGCTTCGTCGGCGGCGGCTCCGGCGGCATGCTCCTCGTCCACGACGAACGCCTCCTGGGCCTGGTCGACCGCTGGCTCACCGGAGTACCGGAGACCGCGTTCAACGACGTACTCCCGCTCCTGCGGCGGACCTTCAGCGCCTACGAGGCGGGGGTGCGCCGGAGCCTCGGCGAGCTGGTGCGGCGCGGTCCGGCGGGGGCGGCCCCGGCCGCGGGCGGGCCGGGGCCGGGGCTCCCCGGGTTCGCCCCGGAGCTGGACGGCGCGCGGGCGGACGCGGTGCTCCCGGTGCTGCACCTCCTCCTCGGGCGGGGCGGTGGGACGGCCGACGCACCGGTGGTGACGGGCAGTTGAGCGCGGACGGCAGGCAGGACGGCAGGCAGTTGAGCGGCGAAGTGGATGGGGGAGTGACGGCGGTGAACGGCACGAGGCGGGATCCGGCACAGGGCGCCGGGGCGGTGGGTCCGGGCGAGGCGGGGGCGGGCGAGGCGGGGGCGGCCCACGCGGCGGCCCCGGAGACGGCGGCCGGGGCGGAGGAGCGCTTGCGGCGCTGGCGGCTGGTGCTCGGCGGCGAGGCGGCCGACGGCACCGGGCAGGCGCTGAGCGGGCGCGACGCGGCGATGGACGGGGCGCTCTCCGCGCTCTACGGAGGCAAGGACAAGGAGGGCCGGGGACGGGAGCGTTCGGCGGGACTCGGGGCCTCGGCGCCCTCGGTGGCCCGGTGGCTCGGGGACATCCGCACGTACTTCCCCTCCTCCGTCGTGCAGGTGATGCAGCGGGACGCCATCGACCGGCTGGGCCTGAGCACCCTGCTCCTGGAGCCGGAGATGCTGGAGGCGGTGGAGGCCGACGTCCACCTCGTGGGCACCCTGCTCTCGCTGAACAAGGCCATGCCGGAGACCACCAAGGAGACGGCGCGGGCGGTCGTACGGAAGGTGGTCGAGGACCTGGAGAAGCGGCTGGCGACCCGGACCAGGGCCACGCTCACCGGCGCCCTGGACCGCAGCGCGCGGATCAGCAGGCCGCGCCACCACGACATCGACTGGAACCGCACCATCGCGGCCAACCTCAAGCACTACCTGCCCGAGTACCGCACCGTGGTGCCGGAGCGACTGATCGGCTACGGCAGGGCCGCGCAGTCGGTGAAGAAGGACGTGATCCTCTGCATCGACCAGTCCGGTTCGATGGCCGCCTCGGTGGTGTACGCCTCGGTGTTCGGTGCCGTACTGGCCTCGATGCGCTCCCTGGCGACCCGGCTCGTGGTCTTCGACACGGCGGTGGTCGACCTGACGGACGAACTCGACGACCCGGTGGACGTCCTCTTCGGCACCCAACTGGGCGGCGGCACCGACATCAACCGGGCGCTGGCGTACTGCCAGTCGCAGATCACCCGCCCCGCCGACACCGTGGTCGTCCTCATCTCCGACCTCTACGAGGGCGGGATACGCAACGAGATGCTCTCCCGGGTGGCCGCGATGAAGGCCTCCGGGGTCCAGTTCGTGACCCTGCTCGCCCTGTCCGACGAGGGCGCCCCCGCCTACGACCGGGACCACGCCGCCGCCCTGGCCGCCCTGGACGCACCCGCCTTCGCCTGCACCCCCGACCTCTTCCCGGAGGTGATGGCCGCCGCCATCGAGAAGAGGCCGCTGCCGATCCCCGACACCGGCAAGTGAGGGGCGGGGCCCGCCGGACCCCGCCCTCCCGCCTAGGAGTGGGGGACCTTCAGCAGGTCCCAGCTGACCTTGCCGGGGACACCGTCGGCGTCCTTGCCCTTGAAGCCGAGCTTGTGCTGCCAGGCCTGGTAGGACTTGCGGTCGGCCTCGGTCCACTCCGGGCCGGGGCCCTCCTCGTAGCGGCCGCAGCCCTCGGCGTTGAGGCGGTGGCCCATCATCGTGATCATCGGGTGGCTGCGTCCGTCGTGGAAGAAGCCGGCGCCGGGGAAGGGCTCGTACCGCGGCTTCGGCGGGTGGTCGGGTCTGCCGGGCGGCTTCGGCTTGCTGTCGCCGCCCTTGCCCGCGAGGCGGTCCTTGATGCGCGCGCGCATCGCGTCCATGGTGAAGCCGCGCGGGTCGACCTTGCCCGGCTGCCACTCCTTGTGGCCGATGACCGAGCGCTCCGACCAGCCGTGGGCGCGGCAGATCGCCGCCGAGACCTTCTCGATGGCCTCCTTCTGCGCCTCCGGCCAGGGGTCCTTCCCGTCGCCCAGGTTGATGCACTCGAATCCGTAGAAGCGGGCGTTGCCGTCCACGGTGGCCTGGTTGTCCGGGGGCAGCTTCCGCTCCGCGATGACCGCGGCGAGGACGTCGGGGTCGCCGGAGCCCGCGTGGTTGGCGCGGCCGTGCCCGACCAGGTGGATCTCGCCCTTCTTGTCGATGACGCCGTGGCAGAGCGGCCCCGGCAGCGCCGAGTGGCCGTCGTAGCAGAGGTCGACCGAGCCGCTGGTCCCCTTGGTCACGGTGTGGTGGATCATCACGCCGTTCACCGGGCCCCAGTTGCCCTTCGCATTGCGGTTGTGGGTACGCCAGTTGCGCACCTCGTGCACGGTCAGGCCCTCGGCCTTGAGGATCTTCAGCAGCTTCGAGGCGCTGAGTGGTTCAGCCATTGCCCTCTCCTCCTCCGTCGGCGACGGTCTCGGCCTCCGCCGTGGTCTGCGAGCGGCTGGTCCCCTGTCCGCCGCCGCTGTCCTGCGCCGCCTCGGCGGCGAGCTCCTCGTGATGGGCCTCCGCCTCCGCGGCGAGCTGCTCCTCGGTGGCGTCGGGGACGTCCCGCGAGAGCGTGGGGAACTCCCTGCGCAGCTCCAGCTGGCTGCCCTCGCCCTTGATCAGGGTGAGCGGCGCGTGGTGGAAGGCGATGCCGAGCGGGCCCCGCAGCAGCGGCCTGCGGTCGGCGTCGGCGGGCCACTCCACCGTGCCGGTCGCGGTGCGGGCGGCGGCGGTCCAGTGGTCCCCGGTGCGGTAGCTGCCGCCCTCGGCGAAGTAGACCTCGACGCCGTCCTCCAGCGGCAGCCAGCGGCCCTCCTCCACGGCCACCGCTCCCTGCTTGAGCTGGGCGCCCGCGCCCTGCCGGGTGCGCCGGTGACCCGCGCGATGGTCCCAGCGCCGCAGGTACGGGTTCAGCTCCGGTCGGCGGCCGACGCCGCGCTCCGGCTCGCCGGACAGGCGCACCCGGCGGCCGGGCAGGTCGAGTTCCTCCACCCGCAGCAGCGGCAGCGGCTCCAGACGGCTGGTGTAGGCGCTGTCCACGAACTCGACCCGGTCACCGACGTCCAGATCCAGCTTGCCGTCGCCGCCGAGGCTCGCCAACTGCACCCAGGTGCCGTCGAGTTCGTCGACCGGGAAGGTGACGCTGCCGTTCTCGCGGGACCATTTGAAGGTGGCCTCCCCGGCGCTGCCGCCGTCGTGGATCTCCACCCGGTACAGCTGGTTCTCCGGGCCCCGGTAGCGGGCGTCCGGCGCGACCAGGCAGGGCTCCTCGTCGCCGTGCTCGGGGCGCTCGGCCCGGAAGGCCGCGCGGGCGCCCGGTGTCTCCTGCTTGTGCGCCCAGGCGCGGAAGGCCTTGCCGACGTTCTCCCGGGTGGGCTCCGCGCCGTCGAGGCCGAGGACGCCGAGGTCGAGCGGGAGCACCTGCCAGACGACCTTCACCCGGGCCGCCGTGTCGGGCATCGCCGGGCCGAGGGCCACCTCGCGCAGCGCCGGGTCCTCGGCGGCGGTCACCAGGCGCTCCCAGACCTTCAGATAGACCAGGAAGGGGAACGCGGGGGGGAGCCGGTCGCCGGGGATCTCCGGGTCGCGGTAGGCGTCGGGCTGGTTCCAGTAGTCCCAGCCCGGCGCGTCGGCGGCCGGTGCGGGCCCCCGCTCGCCGTCCGCGCCGTGCTCGGGTCCGTCCTCGGGGACCGGCTCGCCGGGGGCCGGGCGACCGGAGTCGAGCTGGATGCCGTCGACGTAGTAACGCCCGGGCCCGATCAGGAGGTTGTCGATACCGCGGTTGCCGCCGACGTAGGTGACGGCGAAGCCGGTGTTCCCGGCGGGGCCGCCGTGCGGGCCGAGGAGGTCGCCGGTCAGCCACCGGGAGCGGGCGAGGTCGAGCTGGGTCTGCTCGTTGGTGTCCGCGTCGAGCTGCACCCGGCCCTGCTGGGCGACCACGGCGGAGTAGTGCCGCTCCGGCCGGAACGTCAGGCGCGAGAGGTCAGCGTGCATAAAGGGTGTCCCCCTGGTTCTGGTCGGTCAAAGGCAGCTGGGTGCCGGGCAGTTGGGGCGTCGGGGGGCGTGCGGCTGACGCCCCGGCGGTGGTCGGGTGGGCGGTGCGGCCGGGTGGCGGGCGCGCGCGGCGGTGCCGTTCGTCTCCCGCTCATGTGACGAAGAAGATCCCGGCGTCGGCGCCCGCCGGGGTGTACTGGGCGAGGCGGGCCCGCAGGCTGTCCTCCCGCTGGGGCTGGAACAGGTCGTGGAAGGCGCCCAGTTCGGCCCCGTCCTCGGCGCCGCGCCGGATCGGTTCGGGGCAGGCGTCGGCGAGGCGGCCGTACTGCGGCGTCCCGTACCGCTCGGAGGCGAACACCGGCCGGATCGCCCCGGTCGCCGCCCCGGCCGGATCGGGCAGGCAGCGGTGCCGGCGCGGGGTGCGCGAGCCCGGTGCCACGTAGCAGTGGTCAAGGCAGCCCCGCTGGCGGCGGGCCACCCGCAGCCGCCCGGTGAAGAGCGAGTTCTCTGCCGACTCGACCGCGTGGACGTGCACTTCGCCGATGACGGTGGTGCGGTGGACGTGCAGGACGGCGTGCGCGAGGCGGCAGTCCGGCGCGGAGAGGGCCTCCCGGTGGTGGCCGGTGGCGTCCAGGATGCTGTCGCTCAGCTGGATCGCGGCCGGTTCGGTGGCGACCTCGTCGCCGATGACCTCGATGGTGCCGAGGATGCTGTGCTCCACCTGGAGGCAGGCGCTGGTGCGGTCCAGGACGATGCTGGGTTCCTCGGGGGAGTGCGGTGCGCACTCCGGTTCCAGGGACCAGCCGGGCACCAGGGTGCAGTGCCGGATCACCACCGACGCCAGCGGGCCGGTCACGTTGACCCCGCGGCCGGTGACCAGGAGCCCGTCCAGGACCAGCCGCGGCAGCTCGCGCGGATCGCAATCGCCTTGTACGCCGCGGACGTTGAGGGCGTCGGGCCGGTTGCTGTACCAGTCGAGCAACCGGATGACGGGCCGGGTGCCCTCCGCCGCGCGCACCTCGAGGCGGTCCCCGGGGTCCAGGTCGAAGTCGAGCTGCTCCTGGTAGGCGCCGCTGTGGGTGATCTCGATGACGCCGTCCGGGCCGGTGCCGCCCGCCCTGCGGTCGCGCTGCCAGTCCCGGTAGGCGTCCATGATCCGCTGGTACGGTCGGCCCGGCCCGACCCGGTACACCGCCGCCTCCGGGGGCGTGACGCGCTCCCTCGGGTACTCGCCGCCGCCCATGTCCGCGGCGAAGGCGTAGTGGTAGTCCACCCAGACGCCCTGCCGGGGAGCGGTCCGCGAGCCGAAGGCGATCCGGCCCAGCTCGGGGTCGACGACGACCTGTCCGCGCCGGGCCCGGTAGCGCCACTCGGACAGGTCGGCGACCACGATGTCGGAGGGCGGCACCGGCAGGTCCTCGCCGTCCCGCCGGATCACGAAGCTCCGGCCGGGCCCGTAGTAGTCGGCCGGCCGGTCGGCGAGCTGCCTGCGGGTGATGTACGCGGGCACGTTGTCCACCGTCGCCTGATGGGTGGCGGACGGCTCCGGCACCGGCTTGGTCACCAGCGGGCTGTCGTTGCCGAGGATCGAGAAGGTGTACAGGTTGCGGGCCCGGTCGACGCAGTACGCGGGGGAGGTGCGCAGCGAGTACGGCCGCAGCCGCCACACGAAGAGGCCGACCCCGGCCGGAGTCCAGCCGCCCTGCCGGTGCCGGGAGTCGGCGCGGCGTACGTCCACCGTACGGCCCAGGGTCCCGAACGGGCCTCCGGCCAGGTCGAGTTCGGCGCTCTTGCGGAGGTCGGCGGTGCGCCCGCGGGTCAGGCGCCGGGCGTCGGCGGCGGGCGAGCCCGTCCCGTACAGCCGCACCGGCTGGGTGTGGCCGAGGAGCCGGGAGAGTTCGACGGCGCGGGCGGGCCAGTCGGCGACCCGGTCGGAGAGTTCCTCCAGGAGGGCCGGGGTGCCCTTGCGGCGGCGGCTCGCCACGGTCGCGGCGACGTCGGCACGCGGGGCGAGCGCCTCGGCCAGGCGGGCCCGGGAGTCCGCGCCGGGCCCGCCGAGCCCGGTGGCGAGCACTCTCTCGTAGCCGGGCAGCGGCCGGTAGCCGACCAGGTCGCCGAGGTAGGGCAGCACCCAGGGGGCCGCGGTCTCCACGAACCAGTCCTCGTAGTCCTGTTCGACGCCCTCGCGGACCCGGTCGAGCTGTTCGCCGATCACCGCGAGCAGGGCGCGCAGCGGTTCGCCCGCCTCCGCGTCCCGCAGCCTGTGCCACTGCGGGAGCAGCGCGCCGAGTGCGTCCGGCCTGGCCGTCATGAGGTCACCTCCGAGAGGATCAGGGTGTCGGCGATCTTCGGCGTGAGCAGGGCGAGCTGCGCGGGCCGGATGCCGCGGAAGACGCACACCGAACGCCCCGGCGCCAGCGGCCGGGTGTCGGTGATGCCGGGGTTCAGGCGCAGGAGGGCCTCCAGGGGGATGCCGTGCGCGGCGGCCACCGAGGACAGCGACTCGCCCTCCGGGTCGCGCACCGTGTACCGGCGCTCGTCGAACTCGGCGCCCCGGGCGGGCACCACGCTCCGCGGCTCGCCCAAGGAGCCGAGCAGCGCGGCGAGTTCGGCCGCGGTGACCGAGGCGGGGATCCCGGTGAAGGCGTCCACGTCCACCCAGTCGACACCGGGCACCGTATGGGCCGCCGCCAGTACTTCGGAGAGGTGTGCGGGCTGCCCCAGTTCGCGTCCGTGGTAGCCGAGCCGGGTCAACAGCGCCTGCCGCAGCCGGGGTTCGACGTACTCCCACCTGTGGTCGGGCGCCACCTTCACCCGGGCGGCGAGCAGCAGCACCACCAACTCCCGTACGTTCACGCGGACTTGGAGCAGCGGGTCGCCGTACTCGGTCAGCGCCGACCTGAGCGCGGGCAGCACCCGGCCGTCGCCGTCCAGCGGGACGTCGTCGGTGCCCGCCACGGTCACATGGAGCAACCGCCGCCGCCCGTCGAAGAGTTCGGTGGCCAGGGCCCGTCCGACCCCGGCCCGGGACCGGGTGAAGTCCTCGTAGTCGCGGGCGGAGACCAGCCGGTCCAGGGCGGACACGGCGAGCGGTACGGTCCGCCGGGTCAGCGCGGGGCCGTCGGCGTCGGCGCCGCCGCTCGCGGCCCGCGGATTGGTGACCGCGGTGACGCCGAGCGGCCGGGTGAGGGCCTGGGTGATGCGCCCGGCCTTCACATTGGCGGCCCGGCCGGTGCCGAAGCGGTAGCGGGCGCGGACGTTCTCCTGACCGGTGGGCAGCCGCGCCCCGTGCACCCCGTCGCCGAAGGTGACCGTGGTCCGGCCGTCGCCGGTGGTCCCGGTGATGTAGACGCGCTCCCGCGGCCCGCGCCCGGCGAGGCTGTCCACCTCGTGCCAGAGCAGGCCGTCGACCCGGACCTCCAGGGTGGGGGTGGCGCCGAGGGGGGTACCGGCCGGGAGCCAGGTCAGCGGGGACTGCCAGAGCGCGAAGCTCTGGCCGGTGCGGTCCGCGTCGCCGCTGCCGATGGCCTCGTCGCGGCTCTCGCCGTGGCTGGCGGCCACCACATTGCCGAGGATCCGCACCGTCTCCCGGCGGTAGCGGTGCACCAGATCGGTGGTGAGCCGCAGCGTGGTGTGCACATGGTCGCCCGGCAGTTGCGGGTCGGCGCCCTGCTGGACGTCCTCCACCACCACGATCTCGGTGGCCGTCACCCCCGCGGTGCCCGGCACATCGCTGCGCTCACCGGAGACGACCAGGGTGCGGCCCGGGCTCAACCCCTCGTACAGCTCGGCGAGTTCGATCTCGTTGCCGTGCACGTCCTCGCCGAGCGGTTCGTCGGCGGGCCGCAGCGGATCGCCGTCCGCGTGCACCACGGTGTCCCTGAGGTGCGAGAGGAGCACGTCCTTCTCGTCCAGCCAGGGCTCGGCGAGCACGAGTTCGGTGCCGCGCCCGGTGATCCCGTAGTCCGTGTACGCGGCGGTGCGGGCGGAGAGCACCTTGGTGACCACCTGGGCGAGCTTCGGGTCGCCGGGGATGCCGTCCGGGCCCGGCTTGCCCTTGCGGGGCCGCTCGACGGCGATCCAGCCGCCCGGCCGGATTCCGTCGTGGACGGTGTCGAGCCGCAGCAGGCGGAGGTTCGCGGCCCCGGTCCTGGTGATGAGGCCGATCTCGACGTTGGCGGGCTCGCTGCCCACCGTGTACCGCACCGTCACCTCGAACTCGCCGTCCGCGAAGTCGCGTTGCGTGTTCGGGGCCAGGCGCTCGTCCCAGGACTCGCCGCCCTGCACGGCCACCTGCACCCGGCCCTCCGCGTCGGGGCGGGAGACGAAGAGGGTGCGCTCGGGCAGCCCGCCGCTGAGCCGGGCGGTGACCCCGGGCTCCCGCGAGTCGGTGGGGCGGCGGCTGAGCCAGTGCGGATCGCGGTCCTGGCCGCCGCGGGCGTTCAGCTCCACCTGTCCCGGTCCGAAGGGGAAGGTGATGTCGGCCGGCAGGTTGACCGTGTTCTGCTCCGAGTCATTGGCCTCGATCCGCTGGAACTGGGCCTTCTGCGGGACCTTGCCCGCCGGGTCGAAGACCACCCGCACCGAGGTGAGCACCGAGCCGGTGAGCGGCCAGTCGGCCGACCTGATGACCCGGCCCCGGTCGTCCTGCACCGGCTTGAGCGGGGCCGTCGCCCCGAAGGGCGCGGCCGTCACCCGCATCACCAGCAGTTCCCGCAGCGCCTGCGGTGCCGTCGGCACCGCCGCCCGCCGCCAGGCCGGGTGGATCTCCCCGGACAGGCCCGGATCGAGCACCGCGAGCAGCCGCGCCGCCAGATCGGACCCCGGCCCCGCGGGCGCCCGTCCGGCACGCGGCGGCGTACGGCTCTCGCGCAGCGCGGGCAGCACCGCGGCCAGCGCGCCGAGCGCGGCGGCACCGCGGGCGGCCGCCGGGACCGGGCGCCGCTCCAGCTTCGGATCCCGGTGCGGCGGCCCGCCGTCGGCAGGCGGCTCCCCGCCCTGCGGCAGCTCGGGTACGGACGGCCCCAACTCCACCGAGCGGTCGGCGAGTTCGGCGAGCACCGCCTCCAGTTCCTCGCACCAGGCGGCCACCTCCCGGTACGCCTCGGTGAGGACCTGCGCCTCGCCGAGCCGGGCCAGCGGCCCCGCGAGCCGGGCCCGGAAGGCCTCCGGGGACGTCAGCTCCGGCAGGTCCTCGCGCAGCGGGGCGAGGACCTGCTCGTCGAAGTCCGCGAGGAACCGGCTCACCGGGCGCGGGTTGGGCACCCCCTCGGTCGGCGGCTCCTCGCCGGGTGCGCCGGGCTGTTCGGGCGCGGCGATCCAGCGTCCCGCCTCCGCCACCAGCTCCTTCAGCGAGGGCGGCGGCGCGCCGGGCAGCCCGATCGCGGTGACGTCCTCCTCGCGGTCGGTCCGCACCCGGGCCACCGGCCGCAACTCGCGTACTCCGCCCGCCTCTTCGCCGAAGACGAAGAGCAACTGGTCACCGGTGCCCAGTGCGTGGCCGGTGCCCGCCACGAACAGCTCCGAACGCTTCCGGGCCGACCGCGGGGTCAGCAGCAGCGGACGGCGGCGGCGCACCGCGAGTTCGTTCCAGTCCCAGCGGGCGAGCAGGTCCTCGTCGGTCTCGAAGGTCTGCGTGTCCTCCTCGGAGGAGGCGGGCACGCTGTGCGAGCGGGCCCCGCGCGGGATGAGCACCGGCAGGTCCTCGGCCCGCGGATCCCGGTCCAGGGTGTACGCCAGGTAGGTGCCCGCCGCCACGCCGGGCCGCGGCCTGTGCCCCACCAGGCGGCCGAGCAGCACCAGCGAACGGTGCTCGTCCGCGGTCCGCAGATAGCCCTCGTCGGCGATCCGCTCCGAGTGGAAGGTCAGCAGGTCACCGAGGACGGCGGCGGCGTCGAGCAGCCCGAGCGCCGGGTCGTCCGCGGTGCGCACGGTCAGGTCCCGCAGCGCCGGATAGGCGGGGGAGGCGAGCCGGTCGCGCATCGCGGCCAGGAAGCCGCCGTACTCGTCGACCCGGTGGTCCAGGGCGTCCCGGCCCGGGGGATTGTGCAGGGGCCGCGGCGCGAGCCGCTCGTCGTGGCCGCCGCCCCCGCAGCCGCAGGTGCAGTTCGGGTCGTTCATCGGACACCTCCCAGGGCGCCGTCGCCCATGAGTGTGATCTCCAGACGGCCGTTCTCGGGCCGGTCCGGATCGCTGTCGCAGGCGGCGATCTCCAGCGGGCCCAGCCGCAGTACGCCGTCCTCCCGCTCTCCCCGGTCCTCGTGGAACAGCCTCCGCAGCCGGGTCACTTCGGCGCTCACCACCCCCGGCACCCCCGCGGCCGCCGCCACCAGACGGCTCAGCCGCACCGGTTCGCCGAAGCCGAGCGCGTCCGGGTGGAAGAAGCCGAGCCGCCCGCCGGGCAGCCGTCCGCTGCCGAGCACCCGGTGCAGCTCGGCCAGGATCTGCCCGTGCTGGTGGCCGGGCGCCGCGCACACCCGCAGCGCGAGGTCGAGCGGCACCCGGCGGGCCGGGCCGACCACCAGGTCGTGCCCGATCCGCCGGCAGGCCCGCAGCGACTGCGCCACCTCGTCGAGGAGTACGGCCGAGGGCTCGCCGCCGCCCAGCGCGTCCACCGCGATGTGCGCCTCCTGGAGGCTGCCGGTCCAGCGGATCTCGGCGGCCGCCCGCTGCACCCCGGGCACCGCGGAGGCCAGCTCGGCGTAGTCGGCCGCGGTGACGGCGCGCAGCTTGCTCCGCCTCAGGTCGAGGGGGGCCAACTGCCGTACCTGCTCGACGGGTTCGGGCTCGGTGCCGCCGGTCGCGGCCAGCGGATTGCGGACGCCCGCCACCGGTGGTGCCTCCTCGGCCTCCGGGTCCCGCAGGAGCACCAGGTGGTTGATGGCCTCGGCACCCACATTGCCCGCGCTGCCGCCGCCGAGCCGGTAACGCAGGGCGAGCCGGGAACCCGGGACCGGCCGGGCGCCATGGCGTCCGTCGCCGAAGCGCAGCGCCAGCCGCCCGTCGTCCTCCAGCTCACCGACGAAGTGGTGGTCGCGCGGCCCGCTGCCGAGCAGATCGCGCAGCGGCGTCCACGCGGTCCCGGTGCCCTCGGCCGACTCCTCGACGGCACGCACCGCGGGCAGCGCCGCGCGGGGGTCCTGGGCGAGTGCCGCGGCGGCCGGACCGCGCAACGCGGGCTCCCGCGGGTGCAGTCCGGCCGCGTACGGCGGTCCCCAGCTGTGCGCGATCTCCCAGGGCAACTGCCCGTCGAGTACGGTGCCGGCCCGGGCCCGGGCGGTGAGCACCTCGATCCGCCGCAGCTTGGCGGCCAGCAACTCGCTGCTGCGGTGCAGGAGTTCACGCAGCGCACGGACCGGGTGGCGGCGCAGTTCGCAGGCCTCGACCACCTTCGGCCCGAACAGCACGGTCAGTTCGGCGATCTCCTCCTCGGCCAGGCCGTCCCGGTCGCGGGCGCTGCGCCACAGCTCCACCAGACGCCGCTCCACCCGCCCGGGTATCGCCGCGAGCCTGTCCGCCTGTCCCCGCGCCACCAGCACCGGCTCCGGGAACGGCACCGCCTGGGTGACCGGGGAGCGCCCCAGCCGCGGCCGGAACCGCGGCACGATCCCCGGGTAGACCGACTGCGCGAGCAGCGTCCGCAGCGCCGCCGCCTGCGCGTACGCCGTGCCCGGCACCACCGTCTCCTGCCGCTGCCCGGCGCGTTCGAGCCCGATCCCGGCCCGCAGCGTCTGCTCCTCACCGGCCACCGTGCGCAGCTCCCGCACATCGGCGGGGGTCAGCAACCGCCCGCTCTCCGCCTTCGCCACGAGGGAGCCGATCAGCCGGGCGGGCGCGTTGCCCGCCTCGTGGTCCGCGCAGCCGGAGCCCGGGCAGCAGGACCCGAGCACCGCCGGGTCCGCGGGCACCCGTACCCACTCGGGCGGTTCCCCGGGCCCGAAGGCCGGTGAGCGGCCGTGGTCGACCAGGACGACATTGCCCCGGGCCACACTCACCTCGGTGACCGGCGCGCAGTCGGTGCCGCCGAGGGTGGCCAGGCACAGCGGGAAGGCGAGCGCGTCCGCCGCCGCCCAGGCCACCTCCAGGACCGGCTGGTCCTCCACGGTGTCCACGCCCGGGGTGACCGAGGTCAGCCGCACCGCCTGCCGGTGCGCCGGATCGGCGTCCCCGGGCGTCCCGCTGCGCGGCCCCTTGACCTCCTCCAGGACCAGTACGTCACCGGCCCGCAGGCTCAACTGCCGTTCCTCGCAGGCCTCGTCGGCCCACTCGTCGCGCAGGGTCGCCGAGGTCGCGCCGCGCGGCAGCGCGCACACCTCGCCGCCCCAGGTCCACAGCCGGATCGCGTTGTGCGCCTGCCGCAGCACCAGCGGCTCGTCGTGCGCCACCGGCTCGAAGACCTCGACGCTGCCGTACTCGTCGAGCACCGCCAGGTCCCGGTCCTCGATCACGGTGCCCGGCTGCGGCCGGTCGTGCGGGTCCAGGGTGCGGACGTCCACCGCGGCGAAGCGGTAGGTGCCCGGCGGCAGCACGCACTCACCGGCCGTCTCCACCGCCACGAAGGCGCGGGCGTTGCAGCCGTCGTGCATGGCGTAGTCGATCAGCCGCACATGGCGCCGCACCGAGACCCGGCGCCGGGCGGTGTCCAGATACGCCTCCGTCGCCACCGCGTCCTGGTGGTGGCTGATCCGGTCCCCGGTGTACGCGAGCAGCTCCACCAGGGTGGTCCCGAGGTCGGCCGCGCTCCGCTCGACCCAGTCCGGGGTGGTCAGCGCCAGCCGGTCGAGGAGCAGCCGCCGGATGGTCTCGTAGTCGCGGGCCGTGTAGTCGACGACCGGGGCCGCCGGGAAACCGGGGTCGTCGTCGCCGCCGGGCCCCGCGCAGCCGAAGGGCGAGTCGGAGTCGGGCCGGAAGACGAACCCGGCCGTGAAATACCGCTGTTCGAAGCCCGGGTACGGAGTGGTGCCGGGCCGCCCGTAGGGATCCTCGGCGACCACCGAGACCCGGTAGCGGGAGGCGTCACCGGTGCGGTCCAGGGTGACGTGCACCCGGTCGTCGAGCTCCGGGTCCTCCTCGCGCTCCACCGCGACCTCGACCGCCTCGACACCGGTGACGCGCCGACCGCCGTCGATGCGGATGTTCTGCGGGCGCAGCCCGTGCGGCGCCTTGCCGAGAAAGGTCAGGGTGAGCGTGCGGCCGTCCTCGTCCACCTCCACCGTGTCGATCCCGTTCAACTCGGCGGCCCGGACCCGGCCGCGCCGTCGGCCGTCGTCCCGGCACACCAACTCCGCGCCCGGCAGGGGCAGTTCCTCGCTGCTGCCGATCCGGTTGCTCATCCGGCGGCCCTCCCCTCGAAGACCTCGTCCCGGCTGCTGCCGGTGGCCCGCACCACATAGCGCAGCAGGACCCGGACCGTGGTGTCCTCGCACTCCACGTCGAGCGCCTCCACCTCGATCAGCTCACCGAGCCAGCGCTGCAGGGAGGCCTGCACGGACAGTTCGAGCGCCGAGGCCAGCTCCGGGCTGTTCGGCGTGAAGACCAGATCGAGCAGTCCGCAGCCGAAGTCCGGCCGCATCACCCGCTCCCCGGGCGAGGTGAACAGCAACTGCTCCACCAGATCCCGCACATGCTCCTCGCGGGAGGCGTGCGCGGTGCGCCCGCGCCGGTCCACCCGGAACGGGAAGGCGATGTCGGTACGTACCTGAGCGCGGGCCCTCATCCCACGACCACCCCTCGTCGGTGGGGCGCCACCACGGGCGGCCCCTGCGGCACACGTCCTGCGGTGAAGCACTGCGCGAGCGTCGTGTCGAGCAGTACGGGCACGCCGTCCACCCGCACCCCGTCGGTCTCCGGCGTCCAGCGGACTAGGGCGCACGGCGAGCGCACCCCGGCCACGGTGTGCGGGCAGCCGGTCACCGCGTGCGTCAGCCCCGCCGTCGACACCGGCGTCCCGTCGAGCAGCACGGCATCGGAACCCGGCACGGAGACGGCACTCACCCGGCCCCCGTGCGGGCAGCTGATCACCGCGCCGGCGCCCATCAACTGACCGGCGCTCCCCGAAGTCCGCCTCACGGCTTTCCCGCCGTCGGTCCCGGACATGGTCAACTCCCCCTGTCCTAACGCTTCTTGGGCACGATCAGCCGGCCCTGGTTGATGTTCACCTCATTGCCGATCAGCGTGATCACGGCACCGGCGCTGTTGCCGATCGTCACGCCCTTCTCGTCCACGTCGATGTACGCGCCGCTGGCCGCCTCGATCCGGATCCCGCCGCCCGGGGTGTCCGACATGACGATCTTGTGCTTGCCCGGCGTCTGCACCACCACCGGCTTGGTGACCCCGGCGGCCAACTCCCTGCGCACGTCCGGCGGGAGCTCCTCGGCGGACCCGTACCAGGCCCCCGTCCACACCGGGTAGCTCGGGTCGCCCTGCTCGAACTCCACCCAGACACCGGCCCCCACCGCGGGCACCGTGAACTGCCCCGACTGCGGCCCGGTGAACGGCAGGCAGGGCAGCGCCCAGGTCGAGGGCTCGTCGCCGAGCACATCGGGCACGGACACGGTGATCCGCCCGATCCGCAGTGGATCGTCATTGCTCACCACCCGGCCGCGGAACTTGCCGAGGTAACGGTCGTTCGGTGCCGCCATACGTCAACTGCTCCTGTGTCGGGGGCTGTTGGTGGTCGTTGCGGGGCTGGGGGCGCCGTGCGGGACTCTGGCAGCACCCCCTCTAGGGCCGGACCCGGTCGCTCATCGCGATCAGGCCTTCGCGGGTCAGGGTGAAGTTCTGCTGGTACGAGCCGACGCGCAGGTTGTGCGTGACGCTCTTGACGTAGTAGTCGCCGTCGTAGGTGACGCCCGCCCCGCGGACCCCGACCAACTCCCGCGGCCTGAGCAGATATCCGTGCTTGTTCACATCGAGCGAGCCGGAACCGGAGATGGCGTCCGCGGAGGTCGCCGCACGGGCGAGCAGCTCGGCAGTCGCCTGCTCGGCCTCCTTCTTGGCCGTGCCCGTCAGAGTCTTGCGCTTGAGTGCCGGAGTTGCACGGCGGCCCAACGGGGGACGCAGCGGTCCGATGTCCGGCTGGGGGAGGAGAGTGGAGACCCTGGTCCCGGGATCCTGCACGCGGGCCTGCGGCTCCTCGCGCGCCGTCCCGTCGTAGGCGAAGGTCAGCTGGTCGACCGTCGAGTTGACGTCCATGTTCACGTTCAGCGCGTGCTGCCGCTGCCCGACCCGCTTCTCCGGACCCCAGTAGGCGGTGGACCGGTTCGGGACCGGCCCCGGCTCCAGGTAGAAGGTGTAACCGTTCGCGCGGGCGAGGTCGTTGACGTAACCGAGGTCCGTGCCCGTCTGGTACGCGACCCGCAGCCGCTCACGCGGCGGCTGCTCGATCTGCTCCTGCACGATCATCGGCTGGATGCCGTAGTCCGCGTACTGGGACAGGATCCGCTCGACCCGCTGCCAGGGCCGGAGATTGGGATAGCGGTCGGTGCGCTCCTCCAGGTCCATGAGGAGGGTGATGTCCTCGCCGGTCAGGGTGAGGGTGGTCTGGCCGGGCTGATTACTGGCGCCGACCTCCTGCCGGACGATGAGGCCGTCGAGGAGGACGGAGGGCGTGCCCTTGACGCTGACGGTCAGGATCACGCGCGTCTTCGGGTCGAAGTAGCCCTCCGGGAGCAGGCGTTGGACGAGCGCGCCGCGCTTGGTGAGGTCGAAGGCCAGCTGGAATCCGCTGCGTTCCCCCGCCGTGCTGGTGATCTGCGCGGAGAGCAGCGCCTCGGTCACCTCCCGCGGCACCGGCCTGGCAAGACGCGGGCCCATGTACAGGGTGACGTGGAGGGGCCCGGCACCGATCGGTTCATCAGCCATGGCGCCCGCCCGCGAAGGGTCCGCCCAGGCCGCCCGGGCCTGAGGCCCCGTAGGCGCCGCCTGCCGCACCGCCGGGGAAACCACCCGGCAGCGGTACCTCGATCACCCGGCCCGGCTCGTCCGTCAACTCCTGCGGATCGAGTACGGGGTTGCCGTCGGCTATCTGCCACCACTGGGACGGGTCACCGAAGTACCGCTGGGCGAGCAGATCCGGGCGCTCACCCGCACTCACCGTGTGCGGCACCGTCTCCTCGGCTGCCTGGTCCAGCGGAGGCAGTAACCGCCGCTTGGTGTACCGGACTTCGGTCCCGTCCGGCAGCCGGTGCACCCCGATCTCGGCATCGTGGTAGCGGCTGGAACGGGGGTAGGGGTGCGCTCCGGGTATCGCGTCCAGGGCGCTCTCGTACGGCTCGGCGGTGGCCATGATGTGTCTCCTCAGCCCCTTCCGGTGGTGGCGGGCGCGGTACGGGCTCCTGCGGCACCGCCGAATCCGGCTCCGGTACCTCCGCCGATGTCGCCGGGGGTCAGGCCGAGGGCGCCCAGGCTGCCGGGGCGCGCCATCCGGGCCAGGCGCTCCTTCTGGGCCAGGTGCGCGAGGTACAGCTCGGCGCCGCGGTGCCCGGCGGGCAGATCGCTGACGGTGAGCACCTTCAGACCGATGCTGAGGGTGGCCCGGATGGGGTTGAGGTTCACGTCGAACGCCGACTCGTTGATGCTGAGCTCGGTCAGCCGCACCGGCATGACCCGCTTGCTCCCCCAGGTGAAGAGGGTGAGCGGCATCTCGATCGGACTGATCTCGATGGTGCCCTTCGCCGCCTGCCGGGTGTTCTCCCGAATCTGGGCGACCGTGGGCTGCACCAGCATTTCCAGTACGGCGAGTTGGGGATGGATCCCGTCCGGCGCCGGGATCTCGAACTGATCCGTGGAGTCGATCTCCGCGGTGAACTTCCAGGTCTCCTGCGCGGGGCCCTTCAAACGCAGGGCTTCGTTGCGGTCACCGTTCCCGGCACCGCCTCCGCCGGAGTCGCCGCTGCCGCCTGCCGATTGGGGGGTGAGGCTGCGTTCGAGGGTGTCCGGGTTGAATTGGAGGACGATGATGCGTTGGGGGGTGCCGCGTTCGGGGTCTATGAGGATGATGCCGGAGCGGATGGGTTTGGGGATGTCGGGGTAGCGGGTCATGTACGCGTGCCCTTCTGCTCTCTCACTCCAGTTCAGAGAACTCGATCGAATACCATGGACCACCAGTTCGTGGTCTTGGCGAAGGCGAATGAATCCATCGAGACGAGATAGGTGCTGAGCAACTCCTTGTAGTCGGCGATGGCCACGCCGTTTTCTGCGACGTTTTCCCTGAAGCTTTGGTATCGCGCAATCCGGTACACATATTCCATGAAGTTCGACAGAGACTCATTGACGACTTCGAGCGCTGGCTGCTGGGACTCCAGATCGAGTAGGACGACATATCCGTCCTTGGTGTCCAAGAGGTAGCGCATCGCAGACTTGATGCTCGGGGAGCCGAGGACAAGCAGGTCCAGATCTCCGTCGGTGGTGGACACGGGGAACACTGAGAACGCCTCTGGCGTGCCACTTTCCAGTGAGAGGATTCGATCCACGTGCAGCGGGATGCCCACCGTGCGCAGCAGTTCGAGATCGGTTGCCGCAGACGTGGACCGCAGTCCCTTGATTTCAGATGCGGTTGCCACTCCATCCGATCCGAAATGTTCGATGAGTTCGCCTCGGCTTACCATTTTCTGCCTCTCTGTTTCTGGTCGTGCACCCTGAAATTCGCTATTCCGGATACTCGATCAGGAAGTGTAGCAACTGCCCTGTTGCGCGCCCTCTGATGATGGGGCGAATTTGTTGAGTTCCGATATCAAAATTGACGTCTGTGTCCAGCGAGTTGAAGTTTCTCGGGTGGTCGGATCCTGTTGCCTGAAGTTCCTGTCCGTGGTCGACTTGGCGCTTTTTTACCTGAACCTCGGCGGCCTGGGCCAGGGCGGGGAACCTCTTCTTGTACTTGGTGTTGATGTGGGCAATTACTGCGGATGAATACAGGCCTCGTACCTTGCCGTGGCGCCTGCCGTAGTTCTCCAGCCCTTCCGGTGCTTTGCGGGGGGATTTTTCCGGATCGTCCTCGGCGTTGTGCCGCTCCAGTTCCATGAGTTTTCTTGTGGATTCGGTTTCCGACATTCCGGGTTGATGTCTGACGGGAACCGGAAATCTTGGTCCCGGGACGGGCATGTAAGTCTCGTCGTCCTCGGTCTTGAGTTTTTTCTCCTGTTCACGTCCGATTTCAATGGCTCGCGCCAGTTCTCGGGCTACCTTCATGTCACCGATCTTTTTCGCCCACTGGCTTTCCTCGATATTCGTAAGATCGTCCGGCGCGCTTTGAATGAACTTCTGAATGTCCTGCTCGGCCACTCGGGCGGCGTGTAGTCCGTATTCTTTGTCCCTTTCGTGGATCACTCTTTCCGTGAGGCGATGAAGTATCCGCTTGAACTTCTCGATGAAGTCGTTTTCGGATTCTTGACCCTTGAAAAGGATCCAGTCCTTGTCCGTCTCCAGGTCGATGGCCACCTCGATCCTCTTGCGGATGGCCGGGTCCAGGGCCTCGACTTCGGTCGTGATCCTCTTGCGTGTGGCGTCCGTAACTTGTTGCCGTGGGTTCAGTGCAGCTTCGATGTCCACCGAGGGCGAACCCTGGGCTTCCAATTCGGTGAGCCGGTACCAGACGCGGAACCCTGCGAGTGCTGTACGGAATGGCAGTGGCTTCACGCCGCGGTTCAGCATCGCGATGACCTTTGGGCGCAGGCGGGCCACGATCTTGTCGAGGCGTTGATCTTTTGATTCCTTGGAGTCCTCCTCCTTCTTTCGCTTGTCCTTCTTCTCCTGCTTCTCCTTCTTCCTGTCCTCCTTGGACTTCTTGTCCTTGCCGTGCTTGTCCTTCTTCCCCTTGCTGTCCTTGTCCTTGTTGTGCTTGTCCTTCTTGTCTTTCCTGCCGTCGTCCTTCTTGTCTTTGCCCGGCTTGTCCTTGTCGGTGTTCTTCTTGTTGTCGTCCTGCCTGTCCTTGTCCTTCTTCGAGTCGCCGGACGAGTCCTTGCTCTTGTCCGGGTCCTTGGTGCTGTCCTTCTTGTCGTCCTGCTTCGAGTCGTCCTTCTTGGAGCTGTCCTTGCCGCTGTCCTTGTCCGGCTTCGGCTTGGGTTTGGACTCCGTGTCGGGCTTCGGCTTCGCCGGCGGGTCCGGTTTCGGCTTGGGCTTCGGAGCAGGCGTAGGACTCGTGTCCTTCTTGTCGTCGTCCCGGTCCTTGTCCTTGCCGTTCTTGCCCTTGCCCTTGCCCTTCCCAGGGGTGCCGTGTTGCCCCTTGCCGCCCGGGCCCTTGTCCTTGCCCGGACCACCCTTGTCCGTACGGCCCTTGCCTGGCTTCTTGAGATCGACCGGGGCGCCCTCGCCCTTCTCGTCCTCCTTCGCGCCCTTCCCGTCCTTGCCCTGGCCTTCCTTGCCTTTGTCTTCCTTGTCCTTGCCTTTGTCCTTCGGGTCGTCGCCGGAGGTGTTCTTGTCGCCGCCCGGCTTGTCCCCCTGATCGCCCTTTTCCTTGCCCATCTTGGCGGCCACGCCCTTGAGGCGGTTGCCGACCTTGGCGACGTACTTGCCGATGCCGCTCAGCAGGGCCTGGTAGAGGACTTCGAGGAGGGCGACCACGCCTGCCGCGACGGCCTTGGCGAAGAGGAGGCCCGCGCCGCCCTGGCGTACCGCCTTCAGCCAGGCGAGGACGGCCTGGAGGGAGGAGAGGATGGCGCTCAGGGCGCCCCAGGCGGTGCGGATGGCGTCGATGACGGCGAGGGCCCAGCCCGCGCCGGGGATCAGTTTGGCGACGACCTTGGTCATCACCAGTTCGCCGATGATCAGGGGGAGTTGGGGCTCTACGGCCTCCCAGGCCTCCTTGACCATGTCGTCCAGGCTCATGCCGCCCTTGACGAGCTTGTCGATGACGGCCTTCGGGACGCCGAGGATCTCCTCGATCTTCTCCTTGAACCACTGCTTGACCGCGCTGGAGACCTCGTGGAAGAGGTGGTTCTTCGCGCCGTCCTCGGCGGAGTTCTTGGCGCCGCTGAGCCAGCCGCCCGGGTCGGCGAGGAAGTCGGCGGCGATCTCCATCCAGTCGCCGAGCGCGGCGAGCAGGTTCTTCGCGAAGTCGAGGACGGCCTTGATGCCGGAGACCACCGCGTCGACCACGGCGCTGAGCGCCTTGCCCAGGAAGTCGAGGGCCGCGGAGAGGGCCTTGCCGAGCGCGTCGAGGAGGTCGCCGACCACCTCCATCAGCGCGGTGGCGAGCTTCTGGACGAAGTCGATGGCGGCCTCGACGAAGTCGACGATGGCCTGGCCGATCTTCTTCGCGAGGTCCACCACGGCCTGTACCGCGGTCTTCACGAAGTCGACCACGGCGTCGACGAAGTCCTTGACCTTGTCCGTGATCCACTTGCGGGCGTCGTTGATCCAGCCGCCGACCTTCTCGGCGAAGTCCTTGATGAAGCCGGTCACCGCGTCGAAGGCCTTCTTGACCAGATCGACGATGGCGTCGACGAGGTCGTTGAAGAGGTCGACGATGAAGTCGAGGACCTTCTTCCAGGCGGGGGCGTCGTCCTTCTTCTTCTCCTCCTCGCGCTTCTTCTTCTCGGCGTCCTCCTTGGCCTTCCGGTTCTCCTCCCGGATCTTGCGGTCGCTCTCCTCCTTCTCCTTCGCCGCCTTCTTGTCGGTCTCCTCCTCCTTCTCCTCCACCTCCTTCCGGGCCTTCTCGTGCTTCTCGGACTTCTTCTCGCCGAGCTTCTTCACCTCGGCGTCCTGCTCGGTCCGCCACTTCTGGCGCTCGCCCAAGACCTCGGCCATCGCCTTTTCGCGCTCACCGGACTGCTGCTCGGAGTTGGTGGAGATCTCCTTGTCGACCTGCTGCCTGTGCTTGTTCTGGGTGTCCCGGAACTCGCCGTCCTTCTTCTCCTTGGCGCCGCCCATGTCCTTCTGGCCCTGGGCGAAGGCCTGTTGGAGCTCGGGCCCCTTCTCGTGCTCGGCCACCTCGGAGACGGCCTCCACCGGGACCGCCCCGGTGCTGACGGAGGTCTTGGCACCGCCGCCTCCGCGACCCCGCGGGCCCGGGACCTTGGACTTCAGCACGGTCTTCGGGACGTCCGGATAGATCTGGTCCTCGCCCATGGCACGGGCGGCGTCCTGGCGGCCGGTGGCCAGGGTCTCCCGGGTCTTGGCGTCGACCGCCTCGTCCTGCGCCTTCGCGGTCTCCTCGGCCGCGCCCCGCATCTCCACCCCGGGGGCGGTGCCGGTCTCGGCCCGGGCGATCGAGGGGTCCTCGGTGGAGACGGCGCCGAGGTCCTCGCCGTCACCGCCCGCGCCCGGGTCGAAGTTCTCGTCGGGCAGCTTGGCGCCCTCGATCTTCGCCTCTTCGGCCTTCGGCGCCTCGGACTTCTGCACCGCGTCCTGGTTGTACGCGGCGGGTGCGTCGGTCCGCGGCTTGCCCGAGAGGGTCTGCGGGGAGCCGGCGGGCCGGGTCATCGAGGGCGGGGCCGCCGAGAGTTGCCGGTGCTCGTCGCCGACGGTGCGGTCCACGGAGGCGGAGATGCCGCCCATGGCCTCCATGGCGCGGTGCGGTTTCAGCTTGGCGGCCTGGCTGAGCCCCGCCTCGGGGGCGACCTGCGAGAGGTTGGGCGCGGCGGCGGAGTCCTTCTTGGCCTTCGCGGGGGCGCCCTTGGCCCCTCCGCCGCCGCCACGCCTCGGAGCCGACCCCTTTCCGGCCGGTTTCCCGCCGGGCTTCGGCCGAGAGGTGGCCGCTGCGCCTGACCGGGGAGCCGATGCCGCGGCCTTCGGCGCCGAGGAGTTGGCGTTCGACACCGGGCCCGCGGTCTTCTTCCCGGGCTCCGGGGCGGACTTGGGGCTCCCGGAGGCGGCGGAGTCCGGCGTACCGGAGGAGGCGTCCGAGCCGCCGGACCCCGAACCACCCGTAGCCGAACCACCCGTGGCCGAGCCACCTGGAGCCGAACCCCCCGTAGCCGAACCCCCCGTCTCCGAACCGCCGTTGCCCGAGCCGGAGGACTGGCCGGGGACGTCGGCGTTGGAGCCGCCGGTGGTCTGGCTGTCGCGTCCGGCGGGAGGGGTCCTGTCGTCGTCGGTGGTGCCGTTCTGCTCCTCGGGGGAGGCCTTGTCCTGCTCACCGGATCCGGCGCCCGCCTCCTTGCCGGCGCCCTTCTCGGTGTCCTTGGAGCCTTCCTTGCTCTCGGCGGGCTTGCCCTGGGCGTCCTTCTTCTCCTCGGACGCCGCCGCCCTGCCCCCGGCGGACCCGGCGCCGCCCGCCTCCTGCCCGCCCTTGCCCTGGGCGCCGTCCTTCCCCCCGGACGTGGCACCACCTCTGCCCTCCTCGGCGTCCTTCCGGCCCTTGGCCTCCTGCTCGGCGGCCCGGGCGGCGGCGGGTTCGGCCGTGCCGTCCTCGCCGGTCTTCGGCGGGGCGCCGGGCAGTCCGGAGCCGGGCCTCGGGTCGGAGGCCAGATCGACGGCGCTCAGACCGAGTCCGGCCTCGGGGCTGCCCTCGGTCTCCGGCGAGGCCTCGGGGAGCGCGGGTCCTGCCGCCGCCTCCTCCGCTTCGGGCCCGGCCTCCTCCTCGGCGTCCTCCGCGTCCCGCTCCGCCTGGACCTGCTCGGCCTTGGTGGGCGGGGGAGCGGGGAAGGAGGGCACGGCGGGCTCGGCGCCCGGGGCCGAGGGGTCGAGCTTGTCGGCCGTCGGGACACCGGAGACGTCGAGGTCCTGCTCCGGGAGGAAGTCCTCCGGCTGCAACTTGGTGTCCCAGGCGCTCTTCTCCCCGCCGCCGACCTCCACCTCGGAGTCGCCGCCCTGCGCCGGGCCGGGCTGCGCCTCCTCCGGTTCGAGGTCCTGCGTACGCTGCCCCTCCAGCTTGCTGCGCTTCTCGGCGTCGAGAGCGGGCTGCCCGTTCAGCAGGGGGGAACCGGGCTGCTTGTCCTCCGGCTTCTTCTCGTCCTCGGCCGGGATCTTCTGGCTCTCGACCAGGGCATCCGCCATGCCGGGGCGGTTCTTCGCCGCGGACTCCTCCTTGCTCGCGGCCGGGGCCTCCTCCTGCTCCCCGCCGCCCGCGTCCTCCTCCTTGCCGCCGTCCCTGCTCTCGGCGTCCTTCTTCTCCTCGGCGGCCCCGGACTTCTCGTCCGCCTCCGTGCTCTCCTCGCCCGCCGCGTCCTTCCCGGCGGAGTCCCCACCGTCCTGCGCGGACTCGCCGGAACCGGCCTCGGTCCCCGGTCCCTCGCTGCCCGGCCCTTCGCCGCCGGTTCCCTCCGGATCCCGACTGCCCTCCTGCTGACCGGGGTTGGGCGCGTGGTTGCCGCCGCCGGGCTCCTCGGTCTCCTCGCGGCCACCGCCGGGCGGGCGCTCCTGGTCCCGGTCCGGCCCCTCGGGCGGCTCCTTGCCCTCCACCGGGCGCGGCTTCGCCGACTCCCCTGGCTGAGCGGGGCGTTCCTTGCCCTCGGGGGCGGGTGCCTCGGCGGGGCGCTCCTCGCGCTCCCGCTCCCTCTCCTCCTCGCGCTGCCCGCTCTCCCGGTCGCGGAGGAGTTCCGCCACCGCGTCGGGTTCCGTGAACGGCGCGCCCAGCGGGTTCTGTTCGGGGCCGTCGGCGTCGTGGAGCTCCTCGGCATCCGTCCCGTCGACGAGGTCGACCAGCCGTGCCAGCTCGGTGCTGAGCAGCCGGTTCTCCAGCCGCTCGTACACCTGCTCCTGCAACTCCTCGGGGAGCATGCCCAGTTGCATACGGGCGCGCTTCGACCGGTCCTCCGGGTCGCCGTGCAGGGTGCGCACCACCGCATTGGCGAGGCGGTCCACCAGGGTCGCCGGATCCAGCTGCTCCAGGCGGTTGCGGTCGGCGTCCACGCGGGTGAAGCGCAGCCAGCCCGGCGTCGACCGGCCCTCCTCCACCTGCGGTGGAGCCGTGGCCGCGGGCCCCTCGGAGGTCAGCTCCCGGGCCGCCGCCTCGGCCTCCCGCTCGATGGCCTGCTGCGGCAGCGATACGGCGCCCGGGTCCCGCCCGGCCTGGAGCGCACCCGAGCCGTGCGGGTTCTGGACGGTGTGCAGCAGCTCGTGGGCGAGCAGCCGCCTGCCCTCCTGTGTGCCCGGCTGGAAGGCGCCCTCGCGGAAGAGGATGTCCTGGCCGACGGCGACCGCGTCCGCGCCGAGCAGCTCGGTCAGCTGCCCGGACTCGCGGTCGGTGTGCAGACGCACCCGGCCGAGGTCATGACCCAGCTGCTCCTCCAACTCCCTTCGTACGCCCGGGTCCAGCGGCTGCCCGGCGCCGCTGACGATGTTCTTCGGTTCCTGGGCGCGGTTCTTCGCGCCGCGTTCCCGGCGCTTGCGGCGGCGTTCGGCCGCCGCCGCGGACTGCGCCTCCTGGGACCGGTGCGCGGCCGTGCTCATCGGGCCCCACCCCGTCCCGTACGGGCCCCGGGCCGAGCCTCGCCCCGTCCGGACAGGCCCTCGTGGACGAGCCGCGCCAGCTCCTGGCCGAGGCGCCGGGACGAGAGGCCCGCGGGCAGCGCAGGCAAGGCGGGCAGCGCGTCCAGGCTGCGGTCGGCGTCCGCGAGCGGCACCCCGTGCTCGCGCACCAGACGGGTCAACTCCGCCTGGAAAGCGGCCGATACGCGGTCCCCGTCCACCCCGTGACCGAAGCCGTCGAGGACGAGTTCGCCGATGTCGACGCGGACCGCGTCGGGCTCCGCCGCCCCCCGGCCGGGGACCCCGGGTGCGGACCGGCCGGGACTTTGCTGCTCGTTCAGACCCATCCGCGCACCTCCGACGGGGTCAGGGAGCGTTCCAGCTTCAGGTACTCGGTCTTCGCCGCGGCGAGCATGTGCCGCATCTGGAGCCGGTCGCCCTCCTCGGCGGCGAGGAAGGCCCCGGAGAGGGCGATATTGCGGATCGAGCCGCCCGCGACGGTGAGTTGGGCGAGCAGCGCGGTGTCGATGTCCTTCACCGGGGCCTGCGGCGGGAGCACCCGGCGCCAGATCTCGGCGCGTTCGGACTCGGCGGGGAAGGGGAAGTCGACGACGAAGCGGATACGGCGCAGGAAGGCGGAGTCGAGGGCCTTCTTCATGTTGGTGGTCAGGACGGCGAGGCCCCGGTAGGCCTCCATCCGCATCAGGAGGTAGCTGACCTCCAGGTTCGCGTAGCGGTCGTGGCTGTCCTTGACCTCGCTGCGTTTGCCGAAGAGGGCGTCCGCCTCGTCGAACAGGAGCAGCGCGCCGCCCCGTTCGGCCGCGTCGAAGACCTTGCGCAGATTCTTCTCGGTCTCGCCGATGTACTTCGAGACCACCTGGGAGAGGTCGATGACGAAGAGGTCCAGGCCGAGTTCCTTGGCCATCACCTCGGCGGCCAGGGTCTTTCCGGTGCCCGAGCCGCCCGCGAAGAGCGCGGTGACACCGAGACCGCGGCGCAGTGTCCCGGCAAATCCCCACTCCTGGTGGACAGTTGCCCGCTGCCGCACATGCGCGATGATCTCGCGCAGCACCCGCACCTGCCGGTCGGCGAGGACCAGATCGTCCCAGCCCGCGCCCGGCTCGATACGGCGGCCGAGGTCGTCCATGCCGAGCCGGGCCTCGGTCAGTCCGGCCTGCCAGGCGAGCCCGGCGGCGTCCGCCCCTTCCTGCCGCGGCAGATCGCGGCGCACCGAGGCGGCCGCCGAGCGGATCACATGCGGCGGAAGCTGGAACTGGGCGACCAGAGCACGCAATTGATGCTCACTCAGCTCGGGTACGCCGTCGAAGGCGCCTGCCCACAGGCCGAGTTGCTCCTCGTCGCCCAGGCGCGGGACGCTCACCCGTTCACCGCGCGGCCGGTCGGTCGGGCGCGGATCGTCGCCCGAGACGACCAGGGGTACGCCCGCGCCGGAGACGAAGGACTCGGCCGCCGCCCGCTGTTCGCGGTCGAGTTCGCCAGTCTCCAGGAGCAGCGCGGAGGGCAGCAGCACCGCCTCGCGCTGCCAGAGCCGGGCGAGCCGGTCGCGTTCCGCCGCGTCGGCCGGCACGTCCCCGGCGGCCATCGCGTAGAGGCCGAGCCCGGAGCGGGCGGCGGCAGCGGCGGCGATATCGGCACGGCTGCGCAGATCGCCGCCCACCAGCTCCACGAGCAGCGGCGCGTCCGCGCGCGAGCCCGCCGCCCAGCCCGAGGCCACCCGGTCCGCCGACTGCTCGTAGGAGGAGGGGAGTTGCTCGGGTACGGGGCAGCGGCGCAGCATGCCGTGCAGGCGGGCGTCCAGGTACGGGGAGCCGAGCAGGAAGTGCAGGACGCGCTCGTCCAGGCGGAGCCGCGAGGTGGTGAGGCGGGTCTCGTCGTCCAGTTCGACCAGGCGCCAGCGGCGCAGCGGGGCGAGCGGGGTCAGGGCGCTCCAGTGCGGCTCCGCGAGGGCGGCCAGGGCCAGCGAGAAGGTGGGGTACGCCCGCTGAGGGTCCCCGCTCGCGGCGGCGCACCGCGCACCGGTCGTCGGCTCCAACTCGGCCGCCGCGGTGAGGAGTACGAGCTGCCGCTCGAAGTCACTGAGGCCGAAGCAGGAGGTGAGGGTGGCGAGGGTGGACAGCGGCGGGAGGGCGTCGGCGGTGTCCGCGGCGCCGGGGGAGCCGTCTCCCGGACGTGCCGTGGGACTGTCCGCCGGAGGTGTCGTGGAACCGCCCCCCGGACGTGCCCTGGGACCGTCCGCCGGACGTGCCGCGTGTGCGTCCACCCGGGCGAGCACGCGCTGCACCGCGGCAAGGAGGGCGGAGGCGTCGTCGGTTGCCGAGCCCGAGCCCGAGCCCGCGCTTGAGCCCGAAGCCGAGCCCGAGCCCGAGGCCGGTCCGGAACCGCGGGCACGACGCGCGCCCGCGCCCTTCCCGGTCTCCGTACCGCTGTCGGATCCCTCTGATCCCGCTGCCATGTCCTGTCGCCCCCTCTCGGCGTACCGACTCAGCTCTCCTGGCTCTGACCCTGGCCCTCGCCCGTGCCCTCGTCCCTGCTCGCCAGGGGCTTGCGGGTCGCCTGGCGGGCGCGTTTGGCGGCGGTGGTCTTCGTCGCGGCCTTCACGGCGGAACGTGAAGTCGCCCCGCCGGAAGCCGACTTGGCACCCGCCGACTTGGCGGTGGTCCTGGCCCCGGGCTTCGCCGCCGCGGACTTCTTCGTCCCGCTCGCGGCAGCCTTCGCCGCCCCGGCCTTCGGAGCGGCCGCCTTCGCCGCAGCCTTCGCGCGCGTACCGGACCCGCTCCCGGACCCGCTCCGGGCCTTGCTCCCCGACCGCCCGGCAGCCCGGCCGCCCGTGCCGCTGCCGCTCCGGTCTCCGTTGCCGTCCCCGTCCCCGTCCCCGGCCCCGTCGCCGTCCGAGGCCGCGGGGGCGCTCTCGTCCTCCCCGGGCAGCGGGTACTCCCCGATCACCGGCGGAACCGGCGCCCCGGGCGCCCCGAACGGCAGCGCCCTGACCGTCCTGGTCTCCACCGGCTTCGGCGGGACCGGCCTCTCGCGGCCGTCGATGAGGACGAGGGTGCCGGTGTAGGTGACGGAGAGGGCGTACGGGGTCTGGTGGAGCATGCCCCAGAGCTTCGAGGTCTCGTCGATGTCCATCACCTGCGGCACGAAGCGCACCCGCTGCTCCGCCTCGCCGAGATCGCTGCCCGCCAGATAGGGGTGCTCGCCCGCGCTCTCGATGACGTCCCTCGGGAGTACGGGGATCTCGTGCAGGGTGCGCACCACGGAACCGATCAGGCGCTGGCCCACCAGCTCCGTCTCCTCCCCGTAGGCACTGATCACGTAGTGCAGGTCGAGGGCGGCCGCCGGGCGGGTGAGGAGGGTGCCGTCCGAGGCGCGCGTCACCAGGTCGTCGTTGCGGCGCGCGGTGTTCGGGGTGACCTGGTACAGGAAGACATGGAGGGCCGGTTCGGCGGGCGGTTCGGCCGGTGGCTTGCGGGTCTCCACCGAGACGGCCATGTCGATCTCCGGCCGCAGATTGTTCTCGATCAGCAGGGCAAGGGCCTGGGTGACATGTGCGATGGCGAGTGCGTTGCTCATGACCTTGCTCCCTCGGTCCCCGTCGTCGTCCGTGTCCTCATCGTCCGTGCCCGCGTGGTCCGTGCCTGTGTCGTCCGCGTCGCGGTGCGGGCCCGACCGCCCCGAGGTCCGTTCTGCTCGGACGCGTTCACCCGCCGCCCCCGGTGTCCCGCCGCAGGAACGCGTCCAGGCCGAGGGCGGCGGGCCGCCGTCCCGCCCCTTCGGGTGCCTCCTCGCGCCGCCGGTCCGCGGCACCCGCGGCACTCACCTCCAGGCGGCCGATCTGTACGTGCACGGTGCGCTCCCCGCCGCGCGGCGCCCGGCGCCCTGCCGCCGCCCTCGCCGCACCGCGGGCCACGGTGGCCGCATCGCCCGAACCCGGCCGCGGCAGCGGCGAGATGAGCGCCGGGGCCGTGACGCGGTCCACAACGGGGCCACCGGGAAAGGGAGTTGCGGTGGAGCCCGGGTCGTCCCGCCGGGCCCCGCCGCCGGGGGCCGCCGTGGCCGGTCCCGGGACGGCAGCCGGGCGTACGGGAGCGGCGGGGCGGAGCAGCGGGCCGCCGGAGGGCTCGCGCACCACCTCGCGCACCGGGCCGGGGCCCGGCTCGCCTGCCTGCTCGGTGCGCACCACGGTGCGCCGGTGCTCGGTGCGCAGCGGTGCCGGGGCGGGCCTCAACCCGCTTGCCGTGTCGGTGTGCCGGGGCGCGGCGGGCCACAGGGGACCGGCCGCGGGGCCGGCCGGAGCCGGGTCGCCGGAGCGGTCGTCGCGTACCGCCTCCACCCGCTCGAAGGGTCCGGCGAGCCGGGGCCGTACCCGCACCACGTCCCGTGCCGCGGGCGCCGCCGGGACATGCCGGGCGAGCAGGCGGTCGAAGAAGTCGGAGGCGGGCGGGGAACCGGCCGCTCCCGCGCCCTCGTTCGGCTCAGGCATCGGCACACAGCTCCAGGTAGTAGCGGCGCCGCAGCGGGCTGAGCGCCAGGATCTCGGGCTCGGACCAGCCGTAGGCGGTCGCGAGCAGATGGACGTCCAGGAGCACCTCGCGCGCCCAGGCGTCCAGTTCGGTCCACAGGTAGGAGGCGATGTCCAGTGCGGCCCGGGTCGAGCTGCCGCACTCCGGGCAGGCGATCGCGAGCGTGATGTCCGCGCCGGGGTCGGCCTCTTCGGCGGCCTCGGCGATCGCCCGCTGCACAGACGCGGGCAGTTCGTGCGGCCGGGCCGGGCGGCCCTCCCGTACGGCCGAGTGCACACAGCGTTCGAGGAGCACCCGCCGGGCCTCGGGACCCGCCTGGGCCGCGGCGGTGAGGTCGGCGACGGTGGGGGGCCGGAAGGCGACCTCCCAGCCGTCCACCGTCAGACGCAACGGGTCACCGCCGTCCCGCCCGGGCTCGCCCGGACCGTCCGCGGGGGCGGTGAGGCGCCCGGCGAAGGCACCCGCGTCGAGGTCGAACTCCATCGCCTCGCCGCAGGCACCGCACTCCAGGCGCACCTGCATGCGCTCACCGAAGAGCGCACGGCGCAGCGCGAGCAGATCCGCCTCCCGGGTGCCCACCGGCAGCGCGGCGAGCGTCCCCTCGTCGGCGCCGGGGCGGGCCACCTGGTGGAGCAGGCGGGCGCGGGCATGCGGCAGCACGGCCACGCCCGCCTCCCAGGCGGCGAGCAGTTCGGCGGGACCCGTCCACGTCATGACCTCAAGTCCCTTGCTGTCAGGCCGGGTTGAGGAAGGAGGGCTCCTCGGGCTCGGGAACCTCGTAGTCGCGCTCCCAGCCCTCGCACTCCAGCTTCAGCGACTGGATCGCCACCGCGTTGGCGTTGGCGTCCAGCTCGCCGAGGACCTGGTACTCGCTCGGCCAGGTCCGGTACAGCTTGTGCGAGACGGCGACCTGCCCGGCCTCGTTGAGGACCTGGATGACGATGTCCTTGCGGAAGTCCGCGAGCGACACCTCGGCGCCGAGACCGGCCCCGACCTGCCAGACCTTGTTGGCCCAGCGGTCGAACTCGGGGTCGTGGGTGACCCCGCGCTCCAGGGTTATCCCCTCGAACTCCGAGCGGCCCGGCGACTTGCGCGGGGAACTGGGGTCCCCGCCGTGCCGGTGCTTGACGACCTCCGTGGTCCGCTTCAGCGGGGAGATCTTGCTGATGCCCGCCACCGTGCGCCCGTCCCACAGGACCAGGAACTTGAAGTTCTTGTACGGATCGAAACGATGGGCGTTGACGATGAATTCAGCCATCGGTATCCCTTGCGTCCTCTGCGGCTGTGGTGACCTCGTGGTCCCCTGTCCTGTCCTGCATCCGGCTCGTCCGACTCGTCCGGCTCACCTGATCGACTGGATCGACTTGATCGACGGGACCGACGGGATCGACTGGATTGATGAGGGTCATCGGGCTGCTGCTCCGGCCTACCGCGCGAACTCGCCGGCGAGCTGCTGGATCCTGACGATCACGAACTCGGCCGGCTTGACCGGGGCGATCCCCACCAGGACGTTGACCACGCCGTTCGCCACGTCCTGTGCGGTGGTGGTGTCGTGGTCGCACTTGACGAAGTACGCCTCGCGCGGAGTGCCGCCCGCGAAGGCGCCCTGCCGGAACAGGGTGTGCAGGTAGGACGAGGCGTTCAGCCTGATCTGCTGCCACAGCTGCTCGCTGTTCGGCTCGAAGACCACCCACTGCAGACCGCGGTGCAGGCTCTCCTCCACATGCAGGGCCAGCCGCCGTACCGGCACGTACTTCCACTCGCCGTGCGTGGTGGCGAGCGCGTCCGAGCCCTGGAGGGTGCGGGCGCCCCAGACCAGCGGGCCCACCATCGGGAAGGTCCGCAGGCAGTTCAGGCCGAGCGGGCCGAGCAGGCCGTTCTCCCGGTCGGTGAGCGGAACCGCCAGCGAGTGCACGCCCGCCAGGCGTGCCTCGGTCCCGGCCGGTGCCTTCCACACACCGCGCTCGCTGTCCGTCCGCGCGAACACGCCCGCGATCGCGCCCGAGGGCGGGAAGGCGCGCAGCCGTCCGGTCAGCGGATCGGTCAGCTGCAGGTGCGGGAAGTACAGCGCCGCGTGGTTGCCGCGCACCTGCTCGAAGGCGGCGAGCCCGGCGCGGGCCGTGTCCACGCTCACCCAGGTGGCCGGGGCGTCCGCGATGAGGAAGATCCGCCGCTCCTCGCAGAGCCGCTGCGCCGCCGAGAGGACGGTGGCGAGGTCCTCGGCCGACTCGTACGCCGCCAGCTCCGGCAGTACGAGCAGGTTGACGTCGTCCACGCCGCGCAGGGCCTGGATGCCGCTCTTGCCGGACTCGCTGCCGATCAGGTCGCGGGGGCCGGGCAGTTCACCGTCTTCGCCGCCGCACAGCGGGAACACCGGTGGGTTGACCGAGGCCTCCAGGCCCAGATCGTTGGCGCACTCGCCGAGGAAGCGCACCGTGTCCTCGGGGTCCGTGGAGCCCGCGACCACCTGGAGGCGGTCGCCGAAGGCGGTCACCTCGGCGCCCGCGAAGGCGTGCTTGCCGGGCGCGTCGGGCTGCGCGCGCAGCTTGCGCTCCAGCAGGTGCGCCAGCTCGGTGACGCCGCGCGGGGCCTCGCCGTCCACCGCCGGCTCGTAGAGCGTGAACTCGCGCTTCACCTCACCGATCTTGACGGTCAGCTCGACCTCCAGGTCCGGCAGCTCGTGGCCGAAGCGCTTGGAGACCGTGCCCGAAGGGTCGGGCCGGTCGTCGTCGAGGACCTTCACCCGCACCAGGGCGGAGCCCGCGTTGACCACGGTCTCCACGAAGCGCCCGTCGGAGGCGTCCATGGACAGATTGCTGAAGCTCTCCCGCGCGGTGCCCGCCGCGTCGAAGACCCGCAGGTCGAAGGTCTCCTCGCAGGCGGGTGTGTCGTAGTCGACGGCGACCCGCAGGCCGTTGCCCCAGACGCCGGGTTCCTTGGCGTGCACCTCGAGCACCGGGCACTCGCTGCGTCCCTGGGTGGACTCCAGGGTGACCTCGGCCGCCTTGCCGCTGCCCGCCCGTGCCACCCGGACCACCACGGCGACCGTGCCGCCGTTCGCGAAGAACTGGTGCACCGCGTAGCTGACGGCACTGCGCGAGGCGAGCCCGCCGAAGCGCCGCTCGAAGTCCGCGAAGCTGGTCACCCGTACCGGCTGGTTCAGCGGGCCGCGCCGGGTGTGTCCGACGAAGGCGGTGACCGAGGTGGTGACGGCCTGGATGGTGCGAACGGCACTGGGAAGCTCTTCGACGTAGACGCCGGGGTACGACGGATTCGTCGGCATTCCCCCTCCTCTCCCGATAGATACCGGTCAGAGGCACCAAGAGGCCTCGAACGGCGGCGAAGGTGCCGAGAGGGGAGATGCCGGGCGGCGCCACCCCCATGCGGCAGCGAGTCGGTGTTCCCCCGTCGGTGCCCCGGCGAGTGGAGAGCCGGGGCCAAGCGTTCGCGCTTGTGACTCTTGATGCATGGCTGCGAACTCAGTGTGTTTGGACGGCAGTTGGCAGGCAAGGCGGCTTACGGCTCACCGTGTGTGGAGATGTTGTGACTGTCCGTTCGCAGTATTGTCACTAGCGGAGTTGTGACAGGTATCACCGCTCAGGTGTGACCTGTGATTTAGGGACCCCGCCCCGGCGGCGATAACCTGCCGGACGGACATGCCGCGCACCGGACTCCGCGTGCGCCTCCCTTGTGACATGCGAACAGCTGAGGTCACGTTGCCCGTCGCGGCACGCCCACGCAGACAGCAGAGAAGCTGAAAGCCAGAGCGGCGAGATCACGATAGGGACGGACGCGCGTGGACCTGTTCGAGTACCAGGCGAGGGACCTCTTCGCCAAGCACGGTGTACCGGTGCTGGCCGGTGAAGTCATCGACACGCCTGAGGCGGCGCGCGAGGCCACCGAACGCCTTGGCGGCAAGTCGGTCGTGAAGGCGCAGGTGAAGGTCGGCGGTCGCGGCAAGGCCGGCGGCGTGAAGCTGGCCGCGAGCCCCGACGAGGCCGTCGCCCGCGCGACGGACATCCTCGGGATGGACATCAAGGGCCACACGGTCCACAAGGTGATGATCGCGGAGACCGCTCCGGAGATCGTCGAGGAGTACTACGTCTCCTACCTGCTCGACCGCACCAACCGCACCTTCCTGGCCATGGCCTCGGTGCAGGGCGGCATGGACATCGAGGAGGTCGCGGAGAAGACCCCCGAGGCCCTCGCCAAGGTCCCGGTCGACTCCAACGAGGGCGTGACCCTGGAGAAGGCCCGCGAGATCGTCGCCCAGGCGAAGTTCCCGGCCGAGGTCGCCGAGAAGACCGCCGAGGTCCTGGTGACCCTGTGGGACACCTTCGTCGCCGAGGACGCGCTCCTGGTCGAGGTCAACCCGCTGGCCAAGGTCGCCAGCGGTGACATCCTCGCCCTCGACGGCAAGGTCTCCCTGGACGCCAACGCCGACTTCCGCCAGCCGGAGCACGAGGCGCTGGAGGACAAGGACGCGGCGAACCCGCTCGAGGCCGCCGCCAAGGCCAAGAACCTCAACTACGTCAAGCTGGACGGCGAGGTCGGCATCATCGGCAACGGTGCCGGTCTGGTCATGTCCACCCTGGACGTCGTCGCGTACGCCGGTGAGAAGCACGGCGGCGTGAAGCCCGCCAACTTCCTCGACATCGGCGGCGGCGCCTCCGCCCAGGTGATGGCGAACGGCCTGGAGATCATCCTGGGCGACCCGGACGTCAAGTCCGTCTTCGTCAACGTCTTCGGCGGCATCACCGCCTGCGACGAGGTCGCCAACGGCATCGTCCAGGCCCTCGCGCTCCTCAAGGACAAGGGCGAGGACGTCACCAAGCCGCTGGTCGTGCGCCTCGACGGCAACAACGCGGAGCTGGGTCGCAAGATCCTCTCGGACGCGAACCACCCGCTCGTGCAGCGCGTGGACACCATGGACGGCGCGGCCGACAAGGCCGCCGAGCTGGCTGCCGCCAAGTAAGGACCGAGGGAACCGCAACCATGGCTATCTTCCTCAACAAGGACAGCAAGGTCATCGTCCAGGGCATGACCGGCTCCACCGGCATGAAGCACACCAAGCTCATGCTGGGCGACGGCACCAACATCGTCGGCGGCGTCAACCCGAAGAAGGCCGGCACCGAGGTCGACTTCGACGTCCCCCAAGGCCCGGATGGCCAGGGAGGCGCCACCACCTCCGTACCCGTCTTCGGTTCGGTGGCCGAGGCCATCGAGAAGACCGGCGCCAACGTCTCCGTCCTCTTCGTGCCCCCCGCCTTCTCCAAGGCCGCGGTCGTCGAGGCGATCGACGCCGAGATCCCGCTCGCCGTGGTCATCACCGAGGGCATCGCGGTCCACGACTCCGCCGCCTTCTGGGCGTACGCGAAGTCCAAGGGCAACAAGACCCGGATCATCGGCCCGAACTGCCCCGGCCTGATCACCCCCGGCCAGTCCAACGCGGGCATCATCCCGGGCGACATCACCAAGCCGGGCCGCATCGGCCTGGTCTCGAAGTCCGGCACGCTGACGTACCAGATGATGTACGAGCTGCGCGACATCGGCTTCTCCTCCGCCGTCGGCATCGGCGGTGACCCGGTCATCGGCACCACGCACATCGACGCGCTGGCGGCCTTCCAGGAGGACCCGGAGACCGAGCTGATCGTGATGATCGGCGAGATCGGCGGCGACGCCGAGGAGCGCGCGGCCGACTTCATCAAGGCCAATGTCACCAAGCCGGTCGTCGGCTACGTCGCGGGCTTCACCGCCCCGGAGGGCAAGACCATGGGCCACGCCGGCGCCATCGTCTCCGGCTCCTCCGGCACCGCCGCGGCGAAGAAGGAGGCCCTGGAGGCCGCGGGCGTCAAGGTCGGCAAGACCCCGACCGAGACGGCCAAGCTGGCCCGCGAGATCCTCGGCGGCTGAGTCGAGGGCGGCACGGCAGCAGCACGGCAACAGCGGCGGGCCCGCATCCCCGAGGGGGTGCGGGCCCGCCGCTGTGCGGGGGCGGCCCGGTTCCGTAGGGCCCGTTGCTGTGCCGGTGCCGGTGCTGGTGCTGGTACTGGGTCTGGGCTGACCCGGCCGGGACCGGGGTCTCGGCCGGGTCAGCCCAGGTCCGGGTGGAGGCGTTCGGGGCCGCTGAGCGGGCCCTCGGTGAGGCGGGCGTGGAGTTCTCCCGCCTGGTGGCCCGGTGGCTGCGGTCCCATCCGCGGGGGGACCCCGCCCACCGGGGCGCCGTGCGGGACGGGCGGCTCGTAGTGGCCGGGCGCGGTGTGCAGGGTGAAGACGGTCGCGGTGACCACGGCGGCGGTCAGCCCGAGGGCCGCCCGGGTCCACTGCCGGGTGCGGCGTTCGCTGAGCTTCCGCATCCGCGCGGGGCGCGGACCCTCGGCCGCGCTCTCCTCGGCGAGGCGCGCGAGCCGTTCCCGCAGGGCGTGCACGGCGCGCAGTTCCGGAACCCGCGCGCCCACGATCCGGCGCGCGTGCCGGAGCCGGTTGGTGGTGGCCGCCGTGCTCGACTCGGTCTCGGCCGCGGTCTCCGGCAGCGGCAGACCCACCCCGTCGTGCAGGACCAGCGTCCTGCGGTACGTCGGCGGCAACTCGCCCAGAACCCCGAGGAGTTCACGGTCCTGGCGGTGCGCGGGCGGGGTGCCGCGCCGCTCCCGCCCGGGCCGCAGCCGGTGCCAGGGTGACAGCGCGTACTCGTGCGCGGCGGCCCGCACCCACCCCGCCGGATCGGGGTCGGCGGCCACCTCGGGCCAGTGCCGCCAGGCGTGCTGGAAGGCCTGCTCCACGGCCTCGCAGGCGAGTCGCCGGTGACCGGTGAGCAGATAGGTCTGCCGCACCAGCGAGGCGGACGTCAACTCGTAGAGGGAGTCGAAGAGTTCGCCGGGGGAGGGGCTTTCCGGGGTCGTCTCCGGGGTCGGGTCCGGGGCGTTGTCCGGGGCCGGGTCCGGGCCCGTTTTCGGGTTCGCGCCTTTCGGGTTCGTGTCCGGGTCCGAGCCCGAGGCCGGGTCCGAAGCCCGGTCTGGTGCCGCCGGGACGGGAGATGACGCGACGTCAGGTGCCGTCGCCCCAGGTGTCGTTGCGTCGGATTCCCTCGCTGCGGAATCCGTGTCGACCGGGGAGTCGGAACTCCCGGGCGGTGGGCCGGTGTTGACCGTCTCCGTATCCGCCGGTGGCGTGGTGTCGAGCCCCAACTCCCGTACGTACGGGGTGAGAAGCTCGGCCTCCGGCTGGGCGCGGCCCTTCTCCCAGCGGCGCAGGCGGGAGGCGGGGACGCCGAGCCGGGAGGCGAGGGCGGAGCGGCTGAGGTTCCTGGCCTCGCGCAGCCGCCGGAGTTCGGCCGCCGGGGGGAGCGCGCAGGCGTGCGGGGTCTGGGTCATGGCTGGCTCTCCGTGCCGGGGGTCACGGTGCCGGATCCGCTGCCGGATTCCGTACCGCGGAGGCGGTGGGGCCGACCCGTCTCCAGTTTGTACGAAAATTGCATAAGAGTATTTGTAGCGACACATCGGGCAATCTGCTGTTACGACGCGAAAGCGCGTGTCGTTGGGAGCATGGCGAGCGTGAACCCGATGAGCGACCGCAGCCCGACCCTGCCCTCCCTGCTCGCCAAGCCCTCACTCGCCTCCCGGCTGCGCCCCTCGCGCCTGCGTGAACGGGCCCCGGGCCTCGGTACGGCCGCGTTCTCGGGCGCGGTCGCCGCCGGACTGGGGCTGGGCACCCTGGCGGTGGTCGTGCTCGCCCTGTGGATCAGCTCGCCCTTCCCGGACAGCGGTCCCGGCGCCGCCCTGCACACCGCCTCCTCCCTGTGGCTGCTGGCCCACGGCGTGGAACTGACCCGTACCGACACCTTCACCGGCACCCCCGCGCCGGTCGGGCTCACCCCGCTGCTCCTGACCGTGCTGCCCGCGCTCGCCGTGCACCGCGCGGCGCGGGACGCGGTCCGCGGGGACGAGGGCCGCCCGGGGATGCCCGCGCAGGCGGCCTGGATCGGGGTCGCCCTGGGCTATCTGGCGGTCGCCTTCGGGGTGATGTGCTACGCCACCGGCGGCGAACTGAAGCCCTCCTGGGACAGCGCCTTTGTACGGCTGCCGCTGCTCGCCGTCCTCGCCGCCGTCACCGGCGCCTGGACCGCCCCCGGGTACTGGCGGGTGCCGCTGCCCCGCTTCGTGCGGCGCCGTATCGGCTTCATGCCCGCCCCGGTGCGCCGGGCGGTCGCGGGCGCGGTGGGCGAGTGGTACCCGGGGAGCGGTGCGGCCCGCCGTACGCTGCCCGCCGTCGCGACCCGGTCCGGTGTCGCGGGCGCCCTCGTCCTGGTCGGCGGCGGCGGACTGCTCGTCGGCCTCTCGCTGGTCCTGCACCTGTCCGGCGCCGAGGACTCCTTCCGGCAGCTGACCGGCGACTGGCCGGGCCGCTTCGCGGTCCTGCTGCTCGCCCTCGCGCTCGTCCCCAACGCCTCGGTCTGGGGCGCCTCCTACGCCCTCGGCCCCGGCTTCGTCCTCGGCACCGGGCAGGCCGCGGCGCCCTTCACGGCCACCACCGAACCGCTCATCCTGCCCTCCTTCCCGCTGCTCGCGGCGGTGCCCCGGGGGACCCTCCCGGAGCCCCTGGTCTGGGCGCTCGCCGCGGTGCCGGTCGTCGCGGGGCTCACCATCGCCTGGTTCACGCTCGGGGTCGCCGCCCCCGCGGGCGCGCCCCGCGAGGCGGCCTGGAGCCGGGGGCGCACCGCCCTCGCCGCGCTCCTCGGCGCGGCCGTCTGCGGGGTGCTGATGGCGGGGCTCGCCGCCATGTCGGGCGGCCCGCTCGGCGTGGACGTACTCTCCCGGCTCGGCCCCTCCTGGTGGCGGACCGGGCTGGCGGCCCTGCTCTGGACGGCCGCCGTCGCGGTGCCGCTCGCGCTGCTGCTGCACGCCTGGCGCACCCGTCGGCGCCGGTGGCGGGCCTGGCGTCAGGCGCGCCGGACGGCGGCGGAGGCGCGGCGGGCCGAGCGGGCGGAGCTGCGGGCCGCCGAACGCGAGCGCAAGCAGGGCGAGCGGGAGACGGCGCGCGCGGAGCGGGCCGCCGCGAAGCAGGCGGCGAAGGAGGCCGCGGAGTCCGCGAGGCTCGCGAAGCGCGAGGCCGCCGACCACGCCCGTACATCCGCCGCGCAGGCCAAGGCCGCCCGGCGCCTCGCCGCCGCCCAGGAGAAGGCCGACCGCCAGAAGTCCGCGGCCGAGGCTAAGGCCGCGCAGCGGGAGTCCGCCGCGGAGGCCAAGGCGGCCAGGAAGCAGGCGGCGGAGCAGGCCAAGTCGGCCAAGCGGCAGTCCGCGACCGGGGTCCGGCCTCCGTCCAAGGCCGAGGTCGACGTCCAGCCCAGGTCCGAGGTCGACGTCCAGCCCAAGGCCGGACCCACGTCCGGCGCCGAGGGCCAGCCCAAGTCGGAGGACCGGCCCAAGCCCGAGGGCCACCCCAAGTCGGAGGACCACCCCGAGGCCAAGCCCCCGGCCCCGGAGGACGGCACTCAGTCGGCCGATACGGGCAAGGAGTCACGCCGGGCGGCGAAGGCGCGGAAGCGGGAGGAACGGGAGGCGGCGCGGGCGCGCAGGCGGCAGGACAAGGAGCTGGCGCGGCTGCGCAAGCTGGCGGAGCGGGCGGCGCAACGGGAGGCCAAGGAGTCCGCGCGGGCGCGCAGGCACGAGGAGAAGGCGGCGGCGAAGGCCCGGGGCAAGGGCGCCGAGGGCGCGATCCAGGACGGCAACGCGACCGGTACGACGACCAGCGCATCCCGCACCACGAGGGGCGGCACCCCGGACACGAGCGGTGAGCCTCAGGCAACCACGGGCGGAGCGCAGACAAACACCGGCGGATCGCAGACAACCACCGGCGGACCGAAGGCCACCACCGGCAAACCGAAGGCAACCACCGGCGGTCCTCAAGCAACCCCCGGCGGAACCAAGACCCCGGCAAGCGGACCCGGGCTCACCATCAGCGGTGCCAAGACCACGTCCGGTAACACCCGCCCCACGGCCACCGACTCCCAGCCCCCGAGCGCCGACCCCGCGAACTCCGGCACCCCCGAGTGACCAGCCCTGCCTTGATCCGACCTGGCCTTGATCCGACCTGGCCCTGATCCGGCCCGGCTTTGATCCGGCCCGGCTTTGATCCGGACTGGCCCTGATCCGGCCCGGCGCGTCCGACCCCTGCCCCGATCGGCGCAGCCCGCGACCCCGCTCCCTCAGTCCTGGTTGCCCAGAGCCGGGCGCAGGTCCTCCGGGAGGAGGCGGTCGCAGTTCTGTTCGGCGGTCAGGGTGAGGGCGTCGGCGGTGCAGGTGTAGAAGTCGGCGTAGGCGACGCGGGCGGCGAAGGCCGAGGCGAGCAGGGTGAGGGCCAGGGAGGAGGTCACCAGGCCGGTGACGGCGGCCGTCCGCTGCTGTTTGCGTCCGCCGGGGGTCGTGGCCGGGGCGGGCGGTGCGGCGCGGTCGGTCCCCGCGGGCGGGTTGGACTCGGGGGCGGTCGGCCGGGCGCGCAGGGCGCTGATGGCCCAGAACATCGCGAGGGAGGCGAGCAGCAGGGCCACGCCGCCGAAGAACCAGGAGCGGAACGGCCAGTCGAAGAGGGCGAAGAAGAAGCCCCACATGCCGGACAGCAGGGCGTAGCGGGCCCGGCGCTGGTTCGGGTCGGTGGGGTCCCAGCGGTTCTGCGCGCCGGGGCCCTCGGGACCGCCGCCGCGCCCTGGCCGCTCGCCGAAGCCGTCCTGGGAACGCCCGGGCTGCCGGTCGCTCCACTGCCCCCAGGGCTGGTTGCCGTTGCCGTGGCCCTGGCCCTCGTGGTCGCCGCCGTCCTGCCCGGTGGGCCTGCGCGGCTGCCAGGGCTGGTCGGGGGTGCCCTCCGGCGGCGGGGCGAAGGGGTTGTCCTCGGCGGGGGTCTCGCCGCGGCCCTCGGGAGCGCCGCTCCCGCCGCCCTGTTCGCTCGGCGGCGAGGGGCGGCGCTCGCGGAGCAGGACGGCCGGGCCGTGCCCCGCCGCCGCGGCGGGCACCGTGGCGGGAGAGAGCGTGCGGAGCGTGGGGCGGCTCGGGCTGCGGTCCGGCATCAGGTGTGCGTCTTCCCTGGGTCGTGTCGGTCGTATCGGTTGTGTCGGTCGTCTGGGTCGTGCAGGTCGTGCGGGTTGTACAGGTCGTGCGGGTCGTGCGGGTCGTGCGGGTCGTACGGATCGCGGTGAGGCGGGTGGTGCGCGGGCTCGCGTGGTGCGAACGGGCCGGTCCGTACGGGCCTTCCCGGGCCCGGGCGGACCGCCGCGGCCGGAACGGTCGTACCGAGTCCGCGGTCGTACGGGATCTGCGGTGGTACCCGAAGTCTGCGGGCGTACCCGGAGTCTGCGGTGGTGCGGGGTCTACGGTCGAGCATGGCGTCTGCGGGTGGTGCGGGGTGGTGCGGTCTCGGGCGTGCGGTGGTGCGGGTGGTGCGGTCTCGGGCGTGCGGGTGGTGCGGGGCGCGCGCTCCGCCGCACTCTACGGCGCCCGGTGCGGGTGGTCGGGCGCGCACTGCGTGTACGCCGTCCCGGGACCTCGCACCGGCCGCGGTGCCGGTCCGCGCGCCGCCCGCCTGCCCGCACCGTGGAGAACGAGCGGACACCCGGCGGCGTTCCCGTGACGGACACCGGGGCGTCTCCGGTACGGGAACCGCCGCCTCCCCGCGGAGGAAACCGGGGCGTCCCGTGACGGATCCCCGGCAGACGCTACCTGCCGCCGGTGCCCCCGTCCCGAGGGGGCGGGCGGGACTGCCGGTATCGTTGCTGCCGGTCGGCTGCTTCGTAGAGTCCCCCGTACGGCGGGACGCGGAGTCTTCGTATGAACGCACCATCCCTGCGGAGGGTCGCACGGCAGCACGGCCGAGACAGGAACGCCGGCACGACCGAAACACCGAAAGCTCCCGTGAGAAAGGGCCCCGCCGTGGCCGCCAAGCGCCTCGTCGTGCTGGTCTCCGGATCAGGTACGAATCTGCAGGCACTCCTCGACGCGATCGAGGCGGACGGGGCGGAGGCCTACGGCGCCGAGATCGTCGCCGTCGGAGCCGACCGCGAGGGCATCGTGGGCCTCGAGCGCGCCCGCGCCGCCGGTCTGCCCACCTTCGTCTGCCGGGTCGGGGACCACGCCACCCGCGCGGACTGGGACGCCGCCCTCGCCGAGGCGACCGCCGCGCACGAGCCGGACCTGGTGGTCTCGGCCGGGTTCATGAAGATCGTGGGGAAGGAGTTCCTCGCGCGCTTCGGGGGACGCTTCGTCAACACCCATCCCGCCCTGCTGCCGAGCTTCCCCGGCGCCCACGGTGTGCGCGACGCGCTCGCCTACGGCGCCCGGGTCACCGGCTGCACCGTCCACTTCGTCGACGACGGTGTCGACACCGGCCCGATCATCGCCCAGGGCGTGGTCGAGGTGGTGGAAGAGGACACCGAGGAGGGCGAGGCCGCCCTCCACGAGCGCATCAAGGAAGTCGAGCGAGCACTGCTCGTCGAGGTCGTGGGGCGCCTGGCCCGCAACGGCTACCGCATTGAGGGACGAAAGGTACGACTCCTCCCATGAGTTCCAAGAGTTCGCTGAGTTCGCACGGTGTGACCGCCGAGGGCGCGCAGGACGCCGCCGAGGACACCCGGCGGCCGATCCGCCGCGCGCTGGTCAGCGTCTACGACAAGACCGGACTCGAAGAGCTGGCGCGCGGCCTGCACGAGGCCGGGGTCGAGCTGGTCTCCACCGGTTCGACCGCCGGGCGGATCGCCGCCGCCGGGGTCCCGGTCACCAAGGTCGAGGAGCTGACCGGCTTCCCCGAGTGCCTGGACGGCCGGGTCAAGACCCTGCACCCGCGGGTCCACGCGGGCATCCTCGCCGACCTGCGCCTCGACGCGCACCGCGCGCAGCTCGACGAACTGGGCGTGGAGCCCTTCCAGTTGGTGATCGTCAACCTCTACCCCTTCCGGGAGACGGTCGCCTCGGGCGCCACCCCCGACGAGTGCGTGGAGCAGATCGACATCGGCGGCCCCTCGATGGTCCGCGCCGCCGCCAAGAACCACCCCTCGGTCGCGGTGGTCACCAGCCCCGCGCAGTACGGGGACGTGCTGACCGCGGCGGGCGCGGGCGGCTTCGACCTGGCCGCGCGCAAGCAGCTCGCCGCGGCGGCCTTCCGGCACACCGCCGCCTACGACGTCGCCGTCGCCTCCTGGTTCGCCGACCCCACCGCCAACGGCGGCTACACGGCGGACGAGGACAGCGGCCTGCCCGGCTTCCTCGGCCACACCTACGAGCGCGCCGGCGTCCTGCGCTACGGCGAGAACCCGCACCAGGCCGCCGCGCTCTACGTGGACGGCACCGGCGGCCTCGCCGAGGCCGAGCAGCTGCACGGCAAGGAGATGTCGTACAACAACTACACGGACACCGACGCCGCGCGCCGGGCCGCGTACGACCACGACGGGCCCTGCGTCGCGATCATCAAGCACGCCAACCCCTGCGGTATCGCCGTGGGTTCGGATGTCGCCGAGGCGCACCGCAAGGCGCACGCCTGCGACCCGCTGTCCGCCTTCGGCGGGGTGATCGCGGTCAACCGCCCGGTCTCGAAGGAGATGGCGGAGCAGGTCGCCGAGATCTTCACCGAGGTCATCGTCGCCCCGGACTACGAGGACGGCGCCCTGGAGGCGCTGGCCAGGAAGAAGAACATCCGCGTGCTTCGCGCCCCCGAGGCACCGGCGAACGCGGTGGAGGTCAAGCCGGTCGACGGCGGCGCCCTGCTCCAGGTCACCGACCGGCTGCAGGCCGCGGGCGACGACCCGGCGAGCTGGACGCTGGCCACCGGCGCGGCCCTGTCCCCGGCCGAGCTGGCCGATCTCGCCTTCGCCTGGAAGGCCTGCCGCGCGGTCAAGTCCAACGCGATCCTGCTCGCCAAGGACGGCGCCTCGGTCGGCGTCGGCATGGGCCAGGTCAACCGCGTCGACTCCGCGAAGCTCGCGGTGGAGCGGGCGGGCGAGGAGCGCGCCCGCGGTGCCTTCGCCGCCTCGGACGCCTTCTTCCCGTTCCCGGACGGGCTGGAGATCCTGACCGCCGCGGGCGTCAAGGCCGTGGTGCAGCCCGGCGGTTCGGTCCGCGACGAGCTGGTGGTGGAGGCCGCGGAGAAGGCGGGCGTGACGATGTACTTCACCGGCACGCGGCACTTCTTCCACTGAATCCGCCGGGGTCGCGGGGCGGGTCCATTGGCGCCCGCCCGTAGCGACCCGCGAGCGGGGCGGGCGCCATCCCGCGGGATGGCGCCCCTGCCCGGTGACAGGCACAACAGCGGCGGTCCGCACCCCTCGGGGATACGGACCGCCGCTGTCGTCGCTGTCCTGCGTTCGGCCCGGTGCCTTCGCGGCGGGCCGACGGCCACGCGCCTACTGGCTGCGGATGACCAGGGTGGAGCACACCTTGTCGGCGAAGGTCTGCTTCTTCTCGTCCCACAGCGGCCACAGCCAGCCCAGGTAGCAGGCGATGCTGTCGAGGAAGTGCGCGATGCGGCGCACGAAGGCCATGCCGACACCGACCGGCTGGCCGTCGCTCTCGCGGACCAGGCGGATGCCGACGGCCTTCTTGCCGACGGTCTGGCCGGTGCGGCCCTCCTGGATCAGCTGCCAGATGGCGAGGGCGATCAGGGCGACGAGGCCGATGATCGCGAAGACCGCCTTGCCCTGCCCGACGATGATCACGATGTACGGCACGGCGAAGATCAGGCCGTCGATGATGGTGCCGCCGAGGCGCAGACCCCAGTGGGCCAGCTCGGGGGTGGCTCCGTAGCCGTAGCCGCCGCCGTAGGCGGCCTGCTGCTGCTGGTAGGCGTCGTAGGGCTGCTGGCCGCCCTGCGGGTAGCCGGGGTAGCCCTGCTGCTGGGGCACGCCCTGCTGGGGGTAGCCGTAGCCGGGCTGACCGCCCTGCTGCGGGTAACCCGGCTGCTGGCCGCCCTGCTGCGGGTAGCCGGGCTGCTGCTGGCCGCCCTGCGGGGAGCCATAGGGGTTGTTCGGGTCGCCGAAGCTCATGGCGAGATTTCCTCCGTAGGAAGCGCGGGGACACGCGGATCGCTGGGGGAGGAACGACAACAGATGCGGAACGTCCCCCCGGCACTGCCCGCGGCACTGTGCCGCTCATCGTTCTAAAGGCCTGGCGTTTTTGTCCAGTCGCTTCCCTATGGCGTTGTGCAAGTGCAACTCGCGCGTCACGCAGCGTCGCGCCGACTTCACCCGAACTGCCCGCATATTCCTGCCGGTTCGCGCCGCCCTCGGGGACGCACAGCAACCTCCCAGGAGCCTCCCGGGCCGTCCGCGGTACAGATCGGGTGTCCGGATTCTTGCGGTCGGGCGAAGGTTCCGGGGAGCCGGGGTGAAGACGGGCGGCGCGGGCCCTCGCCGCCCCGTCGCGGCCCCCGTACCGACCCGGCCGCCGTCCGCCTACCGCCCCGGTCGCTGTCCGCCTACCGACCCGGATTGGAATCGGGGAGTCGTCATCCGGGAGGATGGTGGGGGACGGCACGCCGCCGCCCACCACCGCTCTCTCCGCTCGCCACCGCATCTCCAAGGAATGTGCTGCCTCCCATGACTGCTCAGATTCTCGATGGCAAGGCCACGGCGGCCGCGATCAAGTCGGACCTGACCGCCCGGGTCGCGGCGCTGAAGGAGAAGGGCGTCACGCCCGGACTCGGCACCGTCCTGGTCGGGGACGACCCCGGCAGCCACAAGTACGTCGCCGGGAAGCACCGCGACTGCGCCCAGGTCGGCATCGCCTCGCTCCAGCGCGAACTGCCCGCCACCGCGACCCAGGAGGCGGTGGAGGCGGTCGTACGCGAACTGAACGCGGACCCCGCCTGCACGGGATACATCGTCCAGCTGCCGCTGCCGCGCGGCCTCGACGAGAACCGCATCCTCGAACTGATGGACCCGGCCAAGGACGCGGACGGACTGCACCCCACCAATCTCGGCCGCCTGGTCCTCAACGAGCCCGGACCGCTGCCCTGCACGCCCTACGGCATCATCCGGCTGCTGCGCGAGCACGGCGTGGAGATCAACGGTGCCGAGGTCGTGGTCGTCGGCCGCGGTGTCACCATCGGCCGCCCGATGCCGCTGCTGCTGACCCGGCGCTCCGAGAACGCCACCGTGACCCAGTGCCACACCGGCACCCGTGACCTCGCCGCCCACCTGCGGCGTGCCGACATCGTGGTGGCCGCGGCCGGGGTGCCGCACCTGGTCAAGCCCGAGGACATCAAGCCGGGCGCGGCCGTGCTCGACGTCGGTGTCTCGCGCGACGAGAGCGGCAAGATCGTCGGCGATGTCCACCCCGGGGTCGCCGAGGTCGCGGCCTGGCTGTCCCCGAACCCGGGCGGCGTGGGCCCGATGACCCGCGCCCAGCTCCTGGCCAATGTCGTCGAGGCGGCCGAGCGCGCCGCCGAGAGCTGAGCGGGCCGTAGCCGAGCTCCTTACGCAAGCTCCCGATCACCGCTCCTAAGGATTCGAGCAGCCGATGAACGCACCCGACGAGGCGCCGGAGACCGAGGGCACCGGCGCCCGGCAGTCCGAGCCGGACCGTCCCACCGACGGTGCCGCCCCCGCGGAGCCCACCACCCGCGCGGGATCCGCCACCCGCACGGAGCCCGCTGCCGCTGCGGAGTCCACTGCCCGTACGGAGGGCGCTCGTACGGAGGGCGGCGCCCGCTCGGAGTCCGCGGACGGCGGCAAGGGCACGGACCTCGCGGGAGCTTCGGTGGCCGTCGACCGGGAGGCGCCCTCCGGTGCCACGCTCGCTCCGGCCTCGCGGCGGTTTCCCCGCTTCACCCGGGGGGTGGCCCGTCCCGAGGGCGGTGGCCGTGCGGCCTCGGGTGACGCTCCCGCCCCTGCCCGTCAGTGGCCGATGCTCGCGGTGCTCGGCACGGCCGGGATCGGGCTGCTGATCACCGCTCTGGACTTCTTCCGGGTCGGCACCCTGATCATCGGCCTCGCCCTCGTCGGCGGGGCGGTGATCCGCTGGATGGTGCCCTCGGTCGGGATGCTCGCGGTGCGCTCCCGCTTCACGGACATGATCACGTACGGCGGACTCGGTGTGCTCATCGTCCTGCTGGCCTTGATGGCGCAGCCCGACCCCTTGCTGGAGATCCCCTTCCTGGACGACGCCCTGCACTTCACCGTGAAGTGAGCCGGGCCCGTGAAGTGAGCCGGGGGGGGGCACCGCAACTGCCGGTTCACCGCGGCCTGTTGGCCATCTCCGCCTCCTCGGGCTCCCCGGCACCCCCGGCGGCCTCCCCGGGCTTCGCCGCGGACGCGGCCCGCTTGGCGCGGAGGTCCGCGTAGGCGTACGGCAGGCCGGGGAGCACTATCAGCGCGGCCGCCCACAGCGGGAGGGTGAAGAGCGTCTTGTCGCCCGGGAGCAGGTGGGTGAGCAGGGCGGTGGAGAGTGCGGCGAGGAAGGCGGCGAGCCAGCCGCGCAGCAGGCTGAGGGTGCCCCGGCGCAGCTCCCAGGCGACGGCGATCACGCCGAAGACGGCGAAGAAGGTGACCCTCTCCACGGTCATCTCCTGGTGCGTGGTCCGGCGGACCAGGAACGACAGCAGTATCAGCGCCCCGAGGACGAAGAGGCCGAGAGCGGTGGTGCGCAGCGCCCGCCGGTGCAGCGGGGCCCGGGCCCGCGCCCAGGAGGCGGCGAAGGCGCGGACGTCCTTGCCGACGATCTCCTCCGGTGAGCGTCCCGCCGCCCCGGCGTCCTCCAGATGCGCGGCCAACTCGGCGAGCATCTCGCGTACCGAGGCGTCGTCCAGCCCCCGGTACTCCCAGTTGGCCCGGCAGATCCTGAGCACCCGGTCGGTCGCCGGGTCCGGGGCCGGCGCCGAAGTCGGCTCCGCCGTCCGCGTGTGGTGCGTCATGGTCGCTGTTCCCCCTGTGCTGTGGTGCGGTCGAGAAGGTGGCCCACCTGCCCGCTGAAGGCACGCCAGACGTGATGGCCGCTGGTCAGTTCGGCGCGTCCGGTGTCGGTCAGCCGGTAGTACTTGCGGGGCGCCCCGCCGCTGGCGGAGGGGGCGCGGTACGAGGAGATGAAACCCGCGCGCTCCATCCGGGCCAGCAGGGGATAGATGCTGCCCTCGCTCACCAGGTCGAGGCCGCTGTCGGTCAGCGCTTCCACGAACTCGAAGCCGTAGCGCGGTCGTTCGCCGATGAGCGAGAGCAGGCACAGATCCAGCACGCCCCGCAGGAGCTGGCTGCGCCGTTGGTCATCCGGTGCCGGTAGCTCCTTTGTCATGCGGTACAAGGTAGTGGCGAGTACCTTGTACCGCAAGGCAATGAGGGAAGAAAGGGAAAGAAAGGGGGAGAGGAGTCAGGAAAGGTGCGTAAGTGGCAGGAAAAGCAAGAGGAGCGGTCCGAAGTGGCCAGGAGCGACCAGAAGTGGTCAAGGTGGCCGAGGAGTTCGGTGCCCGGCCGAGGTCGCCGGTGCGGGCGGCGGCGGTATCCGTCCCCTCCCCCGAATCAGGGACGGACACCGCCTGCGGGTGCCCGGGCCGCACCGGAGGCCGCCGCGAAATCCCTGGTGGGTGTCCCCACAGGGGCCGCGGAGGCGGCTGGTGGCGGTGTCCGGTTCTGCCCGCGGACCAAGACTCATCGACCGGTCGGCGGCGTTCAAGGAAAGCCCGGGCCCTGTGGCACGGAAGTGACCATTCCGCTACGGTGTGCGCGCCCCGCAACGACGTACGGGTCAGGCGCCGTCTGGGCGGTGCGGCGGGCGGGGCCGCTGCCGGAAGGGGCGATTCCCGGCCCAATCGGTCAGGGCGTCGTGGTGTGCCGCCGGTGGTGATGTGACACTGGACCGCAGGGCGCGGCGCGTGCGAACGTGCCTGCCGTACGGCGAGGACATCCAGGACCGCCCCGGGGAACCGGCGGCGGCGCGGGCCCGTCCCCCGGAGGGGCCCGGGAGCGGAACCCGGGGCGGGGTGGCCCCGGGGTCCTGTGCTTCGCGGTGCGGCGGCGCAACGACATACAGGGGGAAGTGGGGAAGGCAATGCCTCGGTGGAGGGAGCTCTCGGAGGAACTCGATCCGGAGATCCGGGAGTTCGCGGGACAGCTGCGTCGGCTCGTCGACCGCAGCGGTCTCAGCGTCGCCTCGCTCTCGGACCGTACCGGCTACAGCCGTACCTCCTGGGAGCGGTATCTCAACGGGCGGCTGCTCGCGCCCAAGGGTGCGATCATCGCGCTCGCGGAGGTCACCCACACCAGCCCGGTCCACCTGACCACCATGTGGGAGCTGGCCGAACGCGCCTGGAGCCGTTCGGAGATGCGCCACGACATGACCATGGAAGCGATACGGATATCCCAGGCGCGGGCCGCGCTCGGTGAGACCGGACCGCAGAAGCCGGGCGGCCGCGAGGCGGGTCCGCAGAAGCAGGGCGGTCGCGCCGCCCGCCGCCAGTCGGGGTCGGCCGCGCGCTCCGGCGCCTCCTCCGGCGCGCGAGGGTCCGAGGCCCCGGAGTCCGAGCGCCTGCCCGGCAGCGAGGGCCCCTATCCGGAGGACCTGGCGGCCGAATCGCCCGCCGGGCCCGGCGCGGGTGAGCGCCCGGGCCGCCGCGCCGGCCGCGCCTCGCGCGCCGAGACCGCCGTCCACCCGAGCGCCGCGACGGGCCCCGGCCACCCGAACTCCGGCCACCTGAGCGGGTCCCCGTACGGCGGCCCCGGTGGACCTGCCGGTCCCGCCGCCCCCTCCGGCCCCCGCGAGGGCCGCCCCGCCCCCCGCTCCCGCCGCCGCAGCCCCCTGCTGATGGTGCTCGCCGGAGTCGTGGTGGTCGCCGTCGCCGCGGTGCTGACGATGCGGCTCGCGGGCGGCAACGCCGAGGCGGGCAACGAGCCCGCGCCGCCGCCCTCGACGACCGCCGCCGCCTCGCCGCTGCCCGAGGGCGTCGAGTGTGTGGGCAAGGACTGCGCCGGACGGGACCCGGAGGAGATGGGCTGCGCCGGGGAGTACGTGGAGACCAGCGACCGGGCCACCGTCGGCACCGCGGTGGTCGAGATCCGCTGGAGCAAGACCTGCGGCGCGGCCTGGGCCCGGATCACCTCGGCCGCCGCGGGCGACGGGGTGCGCATCAGCTCCACCTCCGGCGGCAAGCAGAACGCCACGGTCGGCACCACCACGGACGCGTACACGCCGATGGTCGCCGCGCGGAAGGCCGCCGACGTCACCGCCTGCGGCATCCTCGCCACGGGCACCGAGGGCTGCACGAAGTAGCCCCCGCGCCGGGCGGGTCCACCCCAACTGCCCCGCCCGCCACTCCCGTCCGGAAGGCCTCCCCGAAATTTCCCGCGGGGAGATGCGCATGCCCCGCGAAAACCGGGGCAGGTGCACAGTCCCCCCACGGGAGTGGTCACCACCCCCACCCGGCGGCCGTTCCTGCCACCCCTACAGGCAGGAACGGCCGCCGGTCCGCATGCCGACCCGGTTTCCGCCGGGTGTCCGGCCCGATCGTCCGGGCGGCCGGGGCCACTTGGGCGGTGTCGGGCGCTGTGTGGGGTGGGCCACACGAACCCGGACGTACGGTCCGCGCCGAGCGCGATAGCCTGACCGCCGGATCTCTCTTGACGCCAAGAGATCGATCATCGTGGCCGATGGCAGGGATCCCCCGCACCCGGGGAGACAACCCCACCGCCACAGCTGTCAACGGAGAACGCCATGACCCGCACTCCCGTGAACGTCACCGTCACCGGCGCGGCCGGACAGATCGGTTACGCACTCCTCTTCCGCATCGCCTCCGGCCAGCTGCTCGGCGCGGATGTGCCGGTCAAGCTGCGCCTGCTGGAGATCACCCCCGCGCTCAAGGCCGCCGAGGGCACCGCCATGGAGCTGGACGACGGCGCCTTCCCGCTGCTGCAGTCCATCGAGATCAGCGACGACCCGAACGTCGCCTTCGACGGCACCAACGTCGCCCTCCTGGTGGGCGCCCGCCCGCGCGCGAAGGGCATGGAGCGCGGTGACCTCCTGGAGGCCAACGGCGGGATCTTCAAGCCGCAGGGCAAGGCCATCAACGACCACGCCGCGGACGACGTCAAGGTCCTCGTGGTGGGCAACCCGGCCAACACCAACGCCCTGATCGCCCAGGCCGCCGCCCCGGACGTACCGGCCGAGCGCTTCACCGCGATGACGCGCCTCGACCACAACCGCGCCATCAGCCAGCTGGCCAAGAAGACCGGTGCCGCGGTCTCCGACATCCGCCGGGTGACGATCTGGGGCAACCACTCGGCCACCCAGTACCCGGACATCTTCCACGCCGAGGTCGCGGGCAAGAACGCCGCCGAGACCGTCAACGACGAGAAGTGGCTCGCCGAGGACTTCATCCCGACGGTCGCCAAGCGCGGCGCCGCCATCATCGAGGCCCGCGGCGCCTCCTCGGCCGCCTCCGCCGCCTCCGCGGCCATCGACCACGTGTACACCTGGGTCAACGGCACCGCCGAGGGCGACTGGACCTCCATGGGCATCCCCTCGGACGGCTCCTACGGCGTCCCGGAGGGCCTGATCTCCTCCTTCCCGGTCACCACGAAGGACGGCGCCTACGAGATCGTCCAGGGCCTGGACATCAACGAGTTCTCCCGCGCCCGCATCGACGCCTCGGTGAAGGAGCTCGCGGAGGAGCGCGAGGCGGTGCGCGGCCTCGGCCTGATCTGAGCCGCTGCCGGATGCTCTGATCCGCGTACGCCCCCTTGCGCCTCACTGCGCCCCCGGACACCTCCATTGGTGCCGGGGGCGCGGCCGTTGTGTGGCGCAGGTCACGCTCGGCGCGCCTACCCTGTGAGGTCCGTGCAGATGCTGCACGCACGCCGACTTCCGCCGGTCGTACGGCAGTTCAGCCGTAGGAGCCGAGGCAGGAGCCGAGGGCCGAGCAGGTCGCGGACCGCGGGGAAGTCCTGGCACCGGGAGAGTTGTGACGGACCAGACCACCCCGCGGCCGGATGACGCCGCGGAAGGATCCACCGCGCGGACGCCCGCCCAGGGTGTCGTGCCCCCGGGCGCGAGCGAGGCCACCCGGCTGCTGTGCGCCGGGGCCTATATCGACCCGGCCTACCGGGACGCGGTCATCGACGAGTTGTACGTGCACGAGGAGCGGGTGGTCGCGCCCTCGCTCGGCTGGGACGCGGCCCGGGTCCTCGCCCACGCCCTGCGCGCCCGCCGCCTCGATCTCGGCTGGGCGGGCGGCATCCTCGCCCTCTGGGTGCTCGGCGCGGTGCTCAGCCGCAATCTGCTGCTCTCCTTCCTGCTGCCCAGCCTGCTGCTCGCGCTGGCGGCGAAGCTGCGCGCCCCCGGGGGAAGCGGAGGGGCCGCCCAGCGCAAACTCGCCGCCCTGGTGCTGCGCTGGCTCGGCGGACTGCTCCTGCTGCTCACCCTGGTCTCGATCGGCCTGGCCGGCTTCGGCCAGGCCGACGGCGAGGTCGCGCTGGCCGGTGCGTGGATCCTCTTCTCCTTCTTCCAGAGCATCCCGGGCGTGGAAGGCTGGCTCTCGGACGCGGCCCAGGACATCGGCCCCTTCCACGCCTGGACCTCGCTGGTGGTCCTGCTCCTGGTCGCGGGCTTCCTGGCGGGCCAGCGCGGCCATGTCGCGCACGCCCTGACCCACGAGCTGGACCCGCGGCGCTTCCCGGACATGGCCGCCGACCCCGCGGAGAGCGCGGCCGGCGGGCGCTTCCAGCGGCTGCGCGAGCGGATCCGGGTCGAGCAGCACGCCCCGCTGGTGATGTACCACCCGGCGCGGCCCTTCTGCGGCGCGGGCAGGCCGGTGGACGGCTGGACCCTCGCGGTCGAACTGCGCCCCGACCCCGACCGCCCCACGCCCCCGGAACCGCTGAGCAACCGCAAGATCCTGCGCCGGATCGACGCGCTGCTCGCCCAGCTCCGGCTGCCCGCACCGGCCGCCGCCACCGTGGTGCGGGACCGGCTGCGCGGCCTGGAGACCGACGAGTGCGTCTTCTTGCCGGTGGCCGGTCTGCCCCGCCGCGACCTCGCCCCGTACGGCGAGTCCGCCTTCCGCCGGCACCGCGACGAGGCGGTGGAGGAGGGCGGCGAGACCCGGCGGCACTTCCTGCGGGCCCGGGTCGGCGGCTGGGAGGAGGAGATCGTCACCACGGTCTTCGTGCGGGTGCACACCCAGGGCGGCATGCTGATGCTGGAGATCGCCCCGCATGTACTGCGCCCGGTGCGCGAGTCCTTCGGGGAGGCCGACCGCTTCGCGCACCAGTACCGGAACAACACCGCGCTCGGCAAGGCGGCCTGGGCGCTCGGCCGGGTCCCGCGCTCGCTGCCCTTCGCCGTGGTGGTGCTCGGCCGCGGCGCCGCGCTGAGCTGGCGCACCCTCACCGGCGGCCACGAGAGCGCGCTGCCGGACGGCCCGGCCCGCTCGGTGCGCGAACTCGGCAGCGACAGCGAGCAGTCGCTCTTCCAGGAGATGGACGTCAGGCGCTATCTGAAGTCCGTCCAGGACCGGATCGCGCACGGCGTACGGGAGGTGCTGCGCGAAGCGGGCTACCGCACCGACGAGTTCGCGCAGAAGATCGTCAACGTCAGCGGCGGCGGCGTGCACATCGAGAGCGTCCAGGGCGCCCTGGCCATCGGCGACCACAACACGGTCAGCAACCAGGAGCAGGCCGCCGAGGCCGCGGCCGGTGCCCGCCGGTCGGCCGAGGCCGCCGCCGAGGCCCGCCTCGCCGCCGAGGCCGAGCGGCGGCGCGCCGCCGAGGCCGAGCCCCGCCGCGGCACCCCGCCCGGCCCCCAGACCCCACCCGCAGCACCCCAACCACCGCCGCGGCGGGCGGAGTCGGCCGGACCCACGGTGCCGCCGCAGCAGGGCGGCCCGCGCCCCGCACCCCGCGCGGCGAACCCGGAACCGGGAGGAACCGATGACGACCGACCCTGAGCAGCAGGCCACCCCGAGCGGCACCCCAGGCCCCGCCGAGCAACCCGGCCGCGGCCCCATCAGCATCGGGAACGTGCACGGCGCCTTCGCCATCGGCGACGGCAACCAGGTGAGCAACCAGGTGTACGGGACGATTCCCGGCCCCCGCCCGCCCGAGCAGGAGGAGCTGCTGCGGGCCGTCCAGGAGATGCGGGCCGACCTCGCGCGCCTGGTCGAGGCGGCCGGGCGGCAGGGCCTGAACCCGGAGCTGACCGCCCTGGTCGCCTCCGCCGAGCGGGAGCGCCTGGACGCCGAACTCGCCGGTGCCGAGGCCGAGATCGAGGAGCAGGGCGCCGCCGACCAGGGCCGCCGGGTCCGGTTGCGCCGGGCGCTCACCGCCGCGGGCGCGCTCACCGGTTTCCTGGCCTCGGCGGCGACGGTCACCCAGGCGCTCGGCGCCTTCGCGGGCGGGTGAGCGCATGGCCGGACAGGACGAGGGCTTCGGCTGGAACCCGGAGACCGGGCGCTGGGACGACGGTCCCCGGGCGCCCTACACCCCGCCGCCTCCGCCGCGCCCGGAGTTCGCCCCGCGCCCGCACCCGGACCCGGACGGCGGCCAACCCCCATCCGAGGGCGGCGAGTTCGGCCCCGGCGGCGGTCCGGTACCGGGCCGCGCCGAGTCCCCGGTGGCCGAGCAGCACCAGTACGCCGCCGGTGACCAGGGGGAGTTCGGGCCCGACGGCCAGTGGCGGCACGCGGGGCCCGTCTCGCGTTCCTCGCATCCGGTGCCGCCGCAGGGCCCCGGCGGCCCCTGGTACCGGGGCCGGTCCGGTGCCGTCGCCGCCGTGCTCGCGCTGGCGCTGATGGGCGGCGGCCTCGGCGGACTGCTGCTCGCCGGAGGCGGGGACGGCGACGGGAGCGAGGACAAGCCGAGCGCCTCCGCCTCGGCCGGGAGCGCCCCGGGCCCCTCCGAGCCGCCCGTGACCGCCGAGACCTCCGCGCCGCCGACCACGCCGAGTGCCTCCGAGGAGCCCCCGCCCGGCTACCGGGCCGTCACCGAGGGCGAGTTCAGCCTGGTGGTCCCCAAGGGCTGGCAGCGGCGCACCAAGTCCGGCGAGAAGGGCGTCACCCTCTACTACTACGAGCAGCCCGGCGGCGGCGGCCGGATCCAGATCTTCCCGGTCACCGAGGAGGACGCCACCCCGCGCGGCACCCTGGAGCTCGCCGAGACCTTCATCGACGGCACCCCCGGCTACGACCGCCACAGCCTCAAGGACCTGCCCGACGACCCCCGCGGCCCGGCCGCCGAGCTGGACTACTCCGCCGACAGCCAGGAGTTCGGCGTCCGGATGCGCACCGTCGACCGGGTCGTACGGGGCACGGACGGCCAGTTGTGGACGGTCCTCAGCCAGGGCCCGGCCGCCGACTGGCCCGCGCAGCGCAAGGTGCACCGCACGGTCCTGCGCGGCCTCTGCTTCGGTACGGAGTGCTGAGCGGTACGGGGTGCTGAGCGGTACGGAGTGCTGAGCGCGGCGCGTCCGCCGAGTGGCCCGCGCCCCGGTTCGGCGGCGCGGGCCGGGGCTCAGACCAGCGCGGGGACCAGGAGCCGGGCGGTCTCCGCGATGAGCGCGTCCACCGCCGGGGCCTCCGGGTCCGGCTGGGTGGCGAGGAGGGAGAGGATCAGCGGGGTGCCGTCCCCGGTCCAGGCGATACCGACGTCGTTGGTGGTGCCGTACTCGCCGGTGCCGGTCTTGTCGGCGACCGTCCAGTCCTCGGGCAGTCCCGCGCGCAGCCGCGCGTCGCCGGTGGTGTTGCCGCGCAGCCAGCCGGTGAGCAGTTCCCGGTCGCCGCGCGGCAGCGCCTTGCCCAGCACCAACCGGCCGTAGTCCAGGCCGACTTCGGCCGGAGTGGTCAGGTCGGTGGTGCGCCAGGGCTCCGCCGAGTTCAGCTCGGGCTCCCAGCGGTCCAGCCGGGTGATCGGGTCGCCGAGCGAGCGGCAGAAGCGGGTGACGGCGCGCGGGCCGCCGAGTTCGCGCAGCAGCAGATTGGCCGCCGCGTTGTCGCTGTACGAGACGGCCGCCGCGCACAGCGCCTCGACGCTCATCCCGTGGGCGAGGTTCTCCGGCTCACCGGTGATCGGCCCGTACCCCGAGTCCTCGACCTCCTTCGCGGTGTAGCGGATCGTCTTCGCGAGGAACTCGCCGTTCTGGTCGAGGTCGCGCAGCACCGCCGCCGCGGCGAGGGTCTTGAAGGCGGAGCAGATCGGGAAGGTCTCCCCGGCGCGGTACCGCACGCTCGCGCCGGTGACCGCGTTCCGCGCGAACACCCCGAGCCGGGCGCCGAACCGGCCTTCCAGCGCCCGCAGTTCGCGGGAGAGTCCGCCGCCCGGTACGCCCGCGGTGCCCGCCGCGGCGGAGCCCGCCGAGGCGAGGGAGACCGCGGCGGCCAGCGCCGTGCCCGCGCCGAGGCCGAGCAGGGTGCGGCGACTGGGGGAGAGGCCGCGGGGGTTCGTGGAGGGTGCCAAGGTGGTGCGCTCCTCTGGTCGGTGGCGGCCGGGCGGGACGGTCCGGAGAGGTCCGTCCGACCGGCCGCGACAGCTGTTCCCGGCCTGAGACACCCGTGCGGGCCGCTCCGGTTCCGCCGCTTCCGGATCACGCACCGGTACGGAGCCGCCCCCCGGTGGGCGCCGCCTACTCCCGCGGTAACGCCCACTCGCACCACACCGTCTTGCCGATGCCGCAACTGCGCAGCTGGGCACCCCAGTTGTCGGAGAGCGCGGCCACCAGGGCGAGCCCGCGCCCCGACTCCTCCTCGACGGTGACGGTGCGCGGTTCGGGCAGTGTGTCGCCCGCGTCGGAGACCTCGATCCGCAGCCGCTCCGCCGACAGTTCGCAGCGGGTCAGGATCTCCCGGCCCGGGGTGGCCCTGGCGTGCTGGTAGGCGTTGGTCATCAACTCGCTGAGCAGCAGGGCCGCCGTCTCGGTCAGCGCCTCGGGCACCTTCCAGGCGTCCAGTTGCTCCCGCAGCCGCCGCCGCGCCCGTCCGACACTGCGCGGATGGCGCGGCAGCATCCAGGCCACGTCCAGGGGGAGCCGGTCACGGGGGAGTGCGGAGGTGCCGGGCGGGCGTTGTGGTGAGGGGGTCGGCATGGCCAAGTGATCCTTGCGGGTGGGGTTTTGTCGGTTACCCGGTTCAGACTGGCCAGCGCGCCCTAATGTCGCGAGTAGCGAGGCGGGTACGGAGCGTACGGGTACCTGCCGAGGACATGCGCTCAGCGTTCGGAGGGGTCCCCATGGCGCAGGAACCGACAGCAGCACAGACGCCCGCCGCTTGGCGGTACTGCGGAAACCAGATCAAGCTGTGGCGCGAGACCGCGGGCGTCTCCCGCCAGACCCTCGCCGACGAGGCTGTCTACAACTACGAGTACGTGAAGTCCATGGAGTACGGACGGCGACGGCCGACGCTCCATCTCCTGCGCACGTGCGACGCGTTGTGCGGGGCGCAGGGCAAGCTCATCGCGGCGTACGAGTATCTGAAGCCGGAGCCGTACCCGGCGCGGTCACAGGAGTTCATGGCTTTGGAGAAGGAGGCCATCGTCCTGAACGTCTACGCGTTCGGGCTCATCCCTGGTCTCTTGCAGAGCCGCCCCTACGCGACCGCGCTCATCAGCGAAAGCTGCCCGCCTCTTGATGACGACACCATCGAGGAGCGAGTTCGAGGCAGGCTGGAGCGAAGTGAGGCTCTGGAACGGCGTCCCAAGACCTCCTTCGTCTTCGTCATCCATGAGGCCGCGTTGCGTACGAGAATCGGTGGGCCGGAGGTGATGAAGGGGCAGCTGCACAACCTGCTCAAGGCGGGTGAATTGCGTAATGTCATGATTCAAGTGCTGCCGTTCGGGCGTGGAAACGGCCAAGAACTCAATGGACCGTTTGTGCTCCTGGAGACATCTGAACACGAGCACTTCGCCTACGTGGAGGGCCCGGAGACGAGTGCGTTGCACGCTGACGCAAACAGGGTGAGCGCCCTCACTCAGGCCTATGGGATGATCCGCATGCAGGCTCTGGGAGTTGAGGAGTCGGCCGCGTTTATCAGAGAGGTGGCGGAGTCGCTATGAACAGTCGGCTGCACTGGTTCAAGTCCAGCTACAGCGATAACCAGGGCGGGAACTGCCTTGAAGTAGCTCTGGACTGGCACAAGTCCAGCTACAGCGACAACCAGGGCGGCGACTGCCTTGAAGTAGCCCTGGACTGGCACAAGTCCAGCCACAGCGACGACCAGGGCGGCGCCTGCGTAGAGGTAGCCGCCTGCCCCCAGACGATCCACCTCCGTGACTCCAAACTCGGCGAGTCCAGCCCGCAGTTCGCCGTACCGGCCGCTGCCTGGATCGCCTTCCTCTCCTTCGCCGTCGCCGGCTGACGGAACAACTCGCCTCCTCCGCAGGGGAGTTGACCGCGCCGTACATTTCACACGGCGTACATGGATCACCGCGTACTGCCATGCCTAGGGTCTTGGGCATGGCAGCAGCAAGCGTTCTCGCCGCGCGTCGCCGGCCCGCTCAGGGGCCGGTGGCGCGCGTGCTGTGTCCGGGTGTGTGACCGGCTTCTCCGGTCCCTTCCTCCCGCCTCTTCTCTCTACCCCGCGCGTCGGGCCGCGATCGGCCGCGCGCTGTTCCGCAGAGGTACAACCCGGCCCCGTACCCGTCTGGTTCGCTGCCTGATTTCCCGGCCTGTCCCGCAGGAAGCAGGAGGAAAGACGCCCTCATGAGCGCCCAAGACCCCCGCCCGAGCGCCCCCGTCCCGCCCCCGAGTGCCGAGGAGCCGCGAGCACGCGTCAGCCGGCGCGGTTTCCTCGCCGGTTCGGCGGCCGTCGCCGCCGGTGCCGCCGTACCCGCGATCGCCGCGCAGGCGTACGCGGCGGCGAACGGCCCGGCGGCCGCCCGGCCCAACATCCTGCTGATCGTCACCGACGACCAGCCCAAGCACACCGAGTGGGCGCAGCCCAGGACCACGGGCTGGCTGGCCGATCAGGGGGTGAAGTTCACCCACGGCCATGTGACCACCCCGCTCTGCTCGCCCTCGCGGTCCTCGGTCTTCAGCGGGCGGTTCGCGCACGGGCACGGCGTCCGCAACAACAAGGCCTCGCACCAGCTGGACCAGTCGGCGACCGTGCAGCGGCACCTGCAACAGGCGGGCTACCGCACCGGGTTGTTCGGCAAGTACCTCAACTCCTGGGCCCTCGCGGACGCGCCGCCGCACTTCGAGGAGTTCGCGCTGCTCCAGCCCGGCTATGTGGACGCGCAGTGGAACATCGACGGCACCGTGCAGCGCCTCGACGGCTATACGACCACCGTCGTGAAGAACCGCACCCTGAAGTTCCTCGACAAGGCGAAGCAGGACAAGCGGCCCTGGTTCGCGTACGTCACCCCGTACGCCTCGCACGGGCCGCGCACGCCGGAGCCCAAGTACGCGGGTACGCCGGTGCCCGACTGGGGCGGGCGCCCCTCGGTCCCCGAACCGGACCGCGCCGACAAGCCCCCGTACATCAAGGACGCCACCGGCACCCTGGCCGAGGGCCGCAGGATCAGGGCGGAGCAGCTGCGCACCCTGCGCTCGGTGGACGACGCGGTCGGCGCCTTCCGGGACAAGCTGGCGGAGCTGGGGCAGCTGGAGAACACCCTGGTCCTCTACATCGGCGACAACGGCTTCAGCTGGGGCGACCACGGCTGGACGAAGAAGTCGGTGCCCTACCGCCAGGCGCACGAGGTGCCCTTCTACCTGTCCTGGCCCGCGGCGGGGCTCGGCAAGGGGCAGGCCGACGACCGGATCGTCGCCAACATCGACATCGCGCCGACGCTCTTCGAGGCCGCCGGGATCGCCCCGGCCGCCCATCACGACGGGCACTCTCTGCTCTCCGCCGAGAGCCGGGACCACCTGCTCGTCGAGTGGTGGAAGCAGGGCGAGGCGGCGGGCGGCCCGCCGACCTGGTCCTCGTATGTGGCGAAGGACAAGCAGTACACGGAGTACTACGACCTCACCACCGGCCCGGACGGGGTGGTCTCGGGCACCGGGCAGGTGACCTTCCGCGAGTACTACGATCTGAAGGGCGACCCTCATCAGCTGACGAACCGGCTGCACGGGGCGACCCCCGGGGAGGAGCAGCGGCTCGGCATCCCGGAGCTGGCCCGGCAGCTCGCGGCCGACCGCGTGAGCTGAGCGCGCGCGCCGGTTGTGCGCGCGGGAGCACGCCCGCCGCCCGTACCCGAGCATCTGGCCCCTGAGCACCGCCGACACGAACCACGGAGTCCGTATGTCCGCCTCCTGCTGCACGCCCGGCCACGAGGGCGGTCACGGGCACGGTCCTCATGAGCACGCCCAGGGTGCGGGCGGCGGGCCCGTCCCGGTGACGCTGACCCCGCCGCCCTCCCGCTCCGCCTCCGCCGCCCGGGTCGCCCGGGGCCTGCTGCCGCTGCCCGGCGGCCGCTTCCTGATGGGCACCGACGACCCGGACGGCTTCCCCGCCGACGGGGAGGGGCCGGTGCGGGAGGCGGAGGTCACCGGCTTCCGGATCGCGCCCACGACGGTGACCAACGCGCAGTTCGCCACCTTCGTGAAGGAGACCGGCTACACCACCGAGGCCGAGACCTTCGGCTTCTCCTTCGTCTTCCACAGCTTCCTGTCCCCCGCCGAGGCCGCCCGCGCCGGAGCGGTCGAGGGCGTGCCCTGGTGGCGGGGCGTGCACGGGGCGTACTGGCGCAGCCCCGAGGGCCCGGGCTCCACGGTCACCGACCGGCAGAACCACCCCGTCACCCATGTCACCTGGCACGACGCCCAGGCCTACTGCGCCTGGTCCGGCACCCGGCTGCCCACCGAGACCGAGTGGGAGTACGCGGCCCGGGGCGGCCTGGAGCAGCGCCGCTACCCCTGGGGCGACGAACTCACCCCGCGCGGACGGCACATGTGCAACATCTGGCAGGGCACCTTCCCCACCCGCAACACCGCCGAGGACGGGTACGCGGGCACGGCACCGGTGAAGTCGTACCGGCCCAACGGCTTCGGCCTCTACAACACCGTCGGCAATGTCTGGGAGTGGTGCGCCGACTGGTTCACCGAGGACAACTCCCGGGTGATGCGCGGCGGTTCGTACCTCTGCCACGACTCGTACTGCAACCGCTACCGGGTCGCCGCCCGCAGCTCCAACACCCCGGACAGCTCCTCGGGCAATGTGGGCTTCCGGGTGGCGGCCGGGTAGCGGGCTCCCAACCGCCCGCCACCGGTGGGCAGTCGGGCCTTTCGGCTAGCCCGCCGCGTCGAGCAGCAGCTTGGCGGCCACCCTCGCGCCCTCGCCGCTGATCGTCCCGGCGACGCTCCGCGCGCGGTCCCGGACCGCGGGGTCGAGGGCCCCGGTGAGCGCGGCGGAGAGCGAGTCGGCGGTCGGCTCCGGGTCGTGGTGGGCGGTGCCGATGCCCAGCGTGGTGACCCGCTTCGCCCAGTACGGCTGGTCGGCGATCCGGGGGACCACCACCTGGGGCGTACCGGAGCGGCTCGCCGCCGTCGTGGTGCCCGCGCCGCCGTGGTGCACGATCGCGGCCACCCGGGGGAAGAGCGCCTGCTGGTTGACATCGCCGACCACGAAGCAGTCCTTCGCCCCGTCGATCGCGGACAGGCCCGCCCAGCCGCGGGCGAGCAGCACCCGGCGGCCCAGCGCCCGGCTCGCCTCGGTGGCCACCCGGGCGATGTCCTTCGGGGCGTACGCGGCCATGGAGCCGAAGCCCACGTAGACCGGCGGCTCGCCCGCGTCCAGGAACTCTTCGAGGCCGTCCGGCAGCGGGCGCTCGTCCGGCAGGATCCAGGCGCCGGTCTGCGCCACGTCGACGTCGGGCAGGTCCCCCAGGGGGCAGAGCACCGGATCGGCGGCGAGCAGCGGGCGGTCGCCGAGGACGTGGTCGCGGACGTTGTCCACCGGCGGCAGGCCCAGCTCCTCGCGGTGGCGGGCCACGGCCGCGCCGTACAGGGCGTCGACGCGCTCCGCGTCCTGGCGCCAGAGCACCCGGTTGTCGGTCTCGTCCGCGGGGGACTGCTTGCCGGGGCGGGCGCCCGGCGGGTGGTGCCGGGAGGGCAGGCCCATGACCTGGAAGCAGGCCAGCTCGTAGCGGATGCCCAGCTTCTCGGCCACCTCCCGGACCCCGGCGGGCATCAGCCCGGTCGCCACGATCGCGTCGCAGCCCTCGGCGGCCGGGAGCAGCGTCGCGACCCGGGCGTCGACCAGCTCGGGCGCAAGCCGGAAGGCGTCCTCGGGCGTCGGCGGCTTGGGCCGCGCGACCACCGAGGCCACCGTCGGTCCGAGCGGCACCAGCGGCACCCCGGCCCGCTCCAGGAGCACCCGGAACTCCTCGTCCGGCGGCGCCGCCACCCGCGCCTCGGCGCCCAGCTCCCGCAGGGCGACGGCCAGCCCGGCCAGCGGTTCGACATCCCCGCGCGACCCCCACGACGTCAACAGCACACGCACTTAGCACTCCCATTTCCGCAGGTCATGGCTTTGAGCCGCTGATTCTGCGGGACAAGGGGGGCCTTGCCGCAAGCCCCCCTGTGCGCTATACCTTGAGAGTGGCGAGGAGGACCGACTCCTCGCCTCTCGTGTGTCCGGGCGTCTTGTGTGTCCGTGCCTCTCTGCGCCCGGGCCGCCGCGCCCTCAGTGGTGGATGTCGCCCGCCTGGTAGTCGCCCGCGCGCATGCGGGTCGCGACGCCGTAGCGGTTCCAGGCGTTGATCGCCACGATCGCGGCGAGCAGCCCGGTCAGCTCCTCCTCGTCGAAGTGCGCGGCGGCCCGCCCCCAGACCTCGTCCGGGACGAAGCCGTCGGTGAGCACGGTCACCGCCTCGGTCAACTCCAGGGCCGCCAGCTCGCGTTCGGTGTAGAAGTGCGGGGACTCCTCCAGCGTGCCGAGGTGCATGAGGCGCTGCACGGTCTCGCCGGTGGCCAGCGCGTCCTTGGTGTGCATGTCGACGCAGAAGGCGCAGTGGTTCAGCTGGGAGGCGCGCAGCCGCACCAGGTGCAGCAGGTCCGGCTCCAGGCCGACCCGGGAGACCTGCTCCAGGGTGGCCAGGGCCTTGTAGACGTCGGGCCGCAGCTTCGTCCAGTCCAGTCGGGTCGGCTGCTCGGCGGAGAAGCGGGCGTCGGTGGTCTTGCGGGCGGTACGGGCGGGGGTCTTCGCGGTGTCGTTCTCGGTGGTCATGCCCTTTACGCTAAATCGTCGGTGACCCGGCGGTATGGTCCACTTCCATGGCTAAATCCTGGGCCACTCTCGGCGTTGACCTGCATCTGGAACCCTCCGGACCGGGCCTGCGCGCCGGGCTCACCCACGCCCTGCGCGAGGCGGTACGCGGCGGCCGGCTCGCCCCCGGCACCCGGCTGCCCTCCTCCCGCGGCCTCGCCGCCGACCTGGGCATCGCCCGCAACACCGTCGCCGAGGCCTACGCCGACCTGGTCGCCGAGGGCTGGCTCACCGCCCGCCAGGGCTCCGGCACCCGGGTCGCCGCCCGCGCGGTGCCGAGGCCCGAGGCCGCGCCCGCGCTGCCCACCGCCCCGGCCGGGCCCGTGCACGACCTGCGCCCCGGCTTCCCCGACCTGGCCGCCTTCCCGCGCACCGCCTGGCTGAAGGCCGCCCGCAAGGCCCTCACCCACGCCCCCAACGAGGCCTTCGGCTACTCCGACCCGCGCGGCAGGCCCGAGCTGCGCGCCGCGCTCGCCGCCTATCTGCCCCGGGCGCGCGGGGTGCACGCCGACCCCGAACGCCTCGTCGTCTGCGCCGGGTTCGCGCACGCCCTGGTCCTCCTCGACGAGGTGCTGCGGGCCCGCGGCGTACGCGAGGTGGCGACCGAGTCCTACGGTGTCGCCGACCACCGGCGGATCCTGGAACGCGGCGGACTGGCCACCCGCCCGCTCCCCTTCGACCGGCTCGGCACCGACCCCGGCCCGCTCGACGACGGGAACCCGGGCGCGGCCCTGCTGACCACCGCCCACCAGTTCCCGATGGGCGACCCGCTCAGCCCCGACCGCCGGGCCGCCGTCCTCGACTGGGCCCGCCGCACCGGCGGGTTGATCCTGGAGGACGACTACGACGGGGAGTTCCGCTACGACCGCCAGCCCGTCGGCGCCCTCCAGGGCCTCGACCCCGAACGCGTCGTCTACCTCGGCACCGTCAGCAAATCCCTCGCCCCCGGGCTCCGGCTCGGCTGGATGGTGCTGCCCCGCCCGCTCGCCGACGCGGTCGCCGCCGCCCGGGGCACCCGCGACTGGGCCTGCGGGACACCGGACCAGCTCACCCTGGCGGAGTTCCTCGACTCCGGCGCCTACGACCGCCAGGTGCGCGCGATGCGGCTGCGCTACCGGCGCCGCCGCGACCAGCTCGTCGCCGCCCTCGCCGCGCACGCGCCCCGGGTGCGGCCCCGCGGTATCGCCGCCGGACTGCACGCGGTGCTCGAACTCCCGCCGGGCACCGAGCAGTCGGTGCTCCGCTCCGCCGCCTGGCACGGCCTCGCCGTCTCCGGCCTGCGCGCCTACCGCCACCCGGCGGCCACCGGCGAGACCCCGGACGCCCTCGTCGTCGGGTACGGCACCCCACCGGACCACGCCTGGCAGGGGGCGCTCCAGGCGCTGTGCCGGGCGCTGGGGTGAGCGGCGCCCGCGCGGCCCGCGCCTCGGAGCCCCCACGGCCTCAGAGCCTCCGCGCCTCAGAGCCCTCGGGTCCTCAGCGCCTCCGGGTCCTCGGATTCCCCGGTCCTCAGAGCCCCAGTACCGCCGCCAGTTGGGAGACCCCCCACTCCAGGTCCGCCTCCTCGACGACCAGCGGGGGCGCGATCCGCAGCGTGATCCCGTGGGTGTCCTTGGCCAGCACCCCGCGGGCCATGAGCTGTTCACTCACCTTGCGGGCGGTGCCGTACGCCGGGTCGATGTCCAGGCCCGCCCAGAGCCCGCGCACCCGTACCGCGTCCACGGCGTCCGAGGCGCCGAGGGGTCGCAGCAGCTCGGCGAGCCGGGTGCCGAGGGCCGCGGCGCGCTCCTGGTACTCGCCGGTGCGCAGCATCGCGATGACCTCCAGGGCGACCGCGCAGGCCAGCGGGTTCCCGCCGAAGGTCGAACCGTGCTCGCCGGGCCGCAGCACGCCGAGCACCTCCCCGGAGGAGACCACCGCGGAGACCGGCAGCAGACCGCCGCCCAGCGCCTTGCCGAGCAGGTACATGTCGGGGACCACGCCCTCGTGCTCGCAGGCGAAGGTCCGCCCGGTGCGGCCCAGCCCGGACTGGATCTCGTCCGCGATCAGCAGCACCCCCGCCTCCCGGGTGGCCTCCCGCACCCCCGCGAAGTAGCCCTCGGGCGGCAGCACCACACCGGCCTCGCCCTGGACCGGTTCCAGGAGCACCGCGACCGTGTTCGCGCTGAGGGCGCCGCGCAGGGCGGTGAGGTCCCCGTACGGGACGATCTCGAAGCCGGGCGTGTACGGGCCGAAGTCCTCGCGGGCCTCGCGGTCGGTGGAGAAGCTGATGACGGTGGTGGTCCGGCCGTGGAAGTTGCCGCCCGCCACCACGATCTTGGCCATGCCCGCCGGTACGCCCTTGACCCGGTAGCCCCAGGCCCGGGCCGTCTTCACCGCGCTCTCCACCGCCTCCGCGCCGGTGTTCACCGGCAGCACCATCTCCATGCCGCACAACTCGGCGAGGCGGGCGCAGAATTCGCCGAACAGCTCGTGGTGGACGGCGCGCGAGGTGAGGGTGAGCCGGTCCAGCTGGGCGCGGGCCGCGGCCACCAGACGGGGGTGGCAGTGGCCGAAGTTGAGCGCCGAGTAGGCGGAGAGCAGGTCGAGGTAGCGGCGGCCCCCGATGTCGGTCAGCCAGGCGCCCTCGGCCCAGGAGGCCACCACCGGCAGCGGGTCGTAGTTGTGCGCCCCGTAGGTCTCGGCCAGGGCGAGGAAGCCCGCGGCGGGGGAGGGCTCGGCGGATGCGGCACTGCTCATCAAGGCCTCCGTGCGCGGATGCCACCGGAGGGATTCCGGACGGCTCGTCACCCACTTTGTACCGTTGTGCCCCGGCCGCGCGAAGGAACCGGGCTCCGGCGAGCCCGGCCGCCGCGCCGGTGTCCGGAAGGACTCGTTCCGAACTGTCGGTGATCCGTTCCCAAGCTGTCGCGGACACCTGAGAGAATGGGCCCATGGCCTCGAACAAGCCCCGCGTGCTCTCCGGGATCCAGCCCACCTCGGGCTCGTTCCACCTCGGCAACTACCTCGGCGCGGTGCGCCAGTGGGTGGCGCTCCAGGAGAGCCACGACGCCTTCTACATGGTCGTCGACCTGCACGCGATCACGGTGCCGCAGGACCCGGCCGAGCTGAAGGCGAACACCCGCTTCGCCGCCGCCCAGCTGCTCGCCGCCGGGGTCGACCCGGAGCGCTGCACCCTCTTCGTGCAGAGCCATGTGCCCGAGCACGCGCAGCTCGGCTGGATCATGAACTGCCTGACCGGCTTCGGTGAGGCCTCCCGGATGACGCAGTTCAAGGACAAGGCGGCCAAGCAGGGCGCCGAGCGGGCCACCGTCGGCCTGTTCACGTACCCGATCCTCCAGGTCGCCGACATCCTGCTCTACCAGGCCGACCAGGTGCCGGTCGGCGAGGACCAGCGCCAGCACATCGAGCTGACCCGCGACCTCGCCGAGCGCTTCAACGGCCGCTTCGGGCAGACCTTCACGCTGCCCGCGCCGTACATCCTCAAGGAGACGGCGAAGATCTACGACCTCCAGGACCCGGCGATCAAGATGAGCAAGTCGGCGTCCACGCCGAAGGGGCTCATCAACCTCCTCGACGAGCCGAAGACCACCGCGAAGAAGGTCAAGAGCGCGGTCACCGACACCGACACCGTGATCCGCTACGACGCCGAGAAGAAGCCCGGGGTCAGCAACCTCCTCACCATCTACGCCACCCTCACGGGTGCCGGAATCCCGGAACTGGAGCAGAAGTACGAGGGCAAGGGCTACGGTGCGCTGAAGACGGACCTGGCCGAGGTGATGGTCGAATTCGTCACACCCTTCCGGGAGCGCACCCAGCAGTACATGGACGACCCGGAGACCCTCGACTCCCTGCTCGCCAAGGGTGCCGAGAAGGCGCGGGCCGTCGCCGCCGAGACCCTCGCCCAGGCCTACGAGAAGGTCGGCCTGCTTCCCGCTAAGCACTGACCCAAAAGCGTCGTACAGTCGTAGGGCCGCCCCAGGCGCCACGAAAGGCGACACAAGCGACAGGTGGCGGCCCCCGGCCCAGGCCGGGCGGCCACCGCGCAGGAGGGCCGGGCCACCGCCGCCGTGCGGGGGCGCGGACCGGCAGGACCGGTGCGAGACGCCGGGCAGGACCACGGCGCGACAACACAAGAGCTCTTCCCAGCCACCCCATCCCACCTACCCGACGGGAGACGACGTGGGGACCGTAACGATCGGCGTCTCGATCGCGGTCCCGGAGCCTCACGGCAGCCTGCTCCAGGAGCGGCGTGCGGGCTTCGGCGACCGCGCGGCACACGGCATTCCCACCCACGTCACGCTCATCCCGCCGACCGAGGTGGACGCCGCCGCGGTCCCGGCGATCGAGAAGCACCTCGCCGAGGTCGCCGCGCAGGGCCGGGCCTTCCCGATGCGCCTGGCCGGCACCGGCACCTTCCGCCCGCTCTCCCCGGTGGTCTACGTCCGGGTCGCCGAGGGCGGCTCCGCCTGCACCTGGCTCCAGCAGGAGCTGCGCGACCCCGAGGGCCCGGTCGCCCGCGAGCTGCAGTTCCCGTACCACCCGCATGTCACCGTGGCGCACGGCATCGACGAGGCCGCCATGGACCGCGCCTACGCGGAGCTGGCCGAGTACGAGGCCGCCTGGACCTGCCACGGCTTCGCGCTCTACGAACAGGGCGCCGACGCCGTCTGGCGCCGCCTGCGCGACTTCCCCTTCGGCCCGCTCACGGTGCCGCCGCAGGCCACCCACCCGGCCAGCCAGGGCACCCCGAGCCGCCGCTGACCCGGCCCCGGAGGCGGCGCTGCCGGGCGGGTACGCTGCCCGTCCACCGCAGCACCGAGGGGGACCCGCCATGCGCAAGGCCGTCGCGGCCCTGGCCCTGACCGCCTGCCTCGCCGCCGGATGCGCAGGGCAGCCGGAGGGCGCCGGGGACGAGGACTCCGGTACGCCCCCGCCGACCCCCACCGCCGAGGCCTCCGCACCCCGGCTGAGCTGGACGTACGAGAAGATCGTGGACGCTCCCGGGGAGCTGCACGGCCTCGCGGTGCGCGCCGCCGACGACATCTGGGCCACCGGCAGCGAACAGCACACCGGCACGCCCGTACGCGCCCACACCTACCTGCTGCACCACGACGGCGACCGGTGGCGCCGCTCCCCGATGCCCGCGGTGCTCGGCGACCACGTCTGGGACGCCCGGCTGCTCTCGCTCGGCACCGGCGGGCTCTGGCTGTGGGGCGTCTCCGCCGCGGGCAACGAGACCCGCTTCGCGCGCTGGGACGGCCGCACCTGGCACGCCCTGCCCGCCGGGCCCCGGGGCATCGTCACCGACACCGCCGTGCTCGGCCCCGAGGACGTCTGGGTGCTCGGTGGCGAGCAGGAGGCCTGGCACTGGGACGGCGGCCGCTGGTCGCGCACCCGGCTGCCCCATCCGGCGAGCGCGATCGACGGCACCTCCGGCGAGGACGTCTGGGCGGTGGGGCACCGCACCTCCGGCCCCGGCATCGGCGGCGCGGGCCAGGAGACCAGCCAGCCCGCGGCCGCCCACTGGGACGGCGGCTCCTGGACGTCCGTCGCGACCCCGCGCTACCGATTCCCCGACCCGGTACCCCCCGAGCCCGGCGCCGCGCTCGGGTCCGTCCTCGCCCTCGCCCCGGACCGGGTCCTCGCCTTCGGCGGCCACTCCTTCAACCACGGCGAGGGCGGCGAGGAGCCCGAGGAGGAGACCATCCGGCTGCGCTGGGACGGCCACCGCTGGCACCAGGAACCCGCCTGGCCCGCGGACTGCCAGGGCCGCGCCCCTCTCGCCCGCGACGCCGACCGCGGCCTCTTCCTGGACGGCAACCGCTATGTCACCACCGCCGGGGGCTGCACCCGCCTCACTCGCCCCCGACTGCCCAGCACCGGCGGGGTCACCCCCCAGTCCCAGCAGTCGCTGTGGCTGGAGCAGGTGGCGCCGGTCCCCGGCAGCGGGGAGGTCCTGGGCGCGGGGCACGTCCAGGTCAACCAGAGCGGCAATCCGATGAGCAAGGCGGTGGTGGTGCGGGTGGAGCGGTGAGGGGCGGGGGAACGGGGGGATCGGGGGCCGGTCGGCGCGGCACGCCTCTCACATCGGCAGCCGCCGGAACACCCCCCGCGGCAGGTGCCGCACCGCCGACATCACCACCCGCAGCGCACCCGGCACCCACACCGTCTGGGCCCGGCGGCGCAGGCCCGACTCGATGGCGACGGCGACCTCCTCCGGGGTGGCGGCCAGCGGCTGCTCCTCGCGGCCCTCGGTCATCCGGGAGCGGACGAAGCCCGGGCGGACCACCATCACGTGCACCCCGGTGCCGTGCAGGGCGTCGCCGAGGCCCTGGGCGAAGGTGTCGAGACCGGCCTTGCTGGAGCCGTAGATGAAATCGGTGCGGCGGGCGCGCTCCGCGGCGACCGAGGAGAGCACCACCAGGGAGCCCTGGCCCTGCTCCTGGAGCGCCTGGGCGCAGATCAGTCCCGCGGAGACGGCGCCGGTGTAGTTGGTCTGGGCCACCCGGACCGCCGCGCCCGGGTCGCTCTCGTCGTGCGCCTGGTCGCCGAGGACACCGAAGGCGAGCAGCACCATGTCGATGTCGCCCTCGGCGAAGACCTTGCCGAGGCACTCCTCGTGGGCGGCGGTGTCCAGCGCGTCGAAGTCCACGGTGTGCACGGCGGCGCCGAGCGCGCGCAGCCATCCGGCGGCCGACTCCCGCTCCGGGGAGGGCCGCCCGGCCAGCCAGACGGTACGGGTGCGGCGGGCCACCAGGCGCCGGGCGGTGGCGAGCGCGATCTCGGAGGTGGCGCCGAGGACGAGCAGGGACTGCGGGGCTCCGAAGGCGTCCTTCATGGGCAACTCCTGTGCGGGGGTGGGCGGTTCGGGCGGGCTGCCAGGCAGCCGGGAAGGCGGCGGCAGCGCCTACAGGTCCAAGCGCCGGGAGAGGTCGGAGGCGAAGAGGCCGCGCGGGTCGAGGGTGCGGCGCAGCTCGCGGAACTCGGTCAGGCGCGGGTACATCGCGGCCAGCAGATCGGGCCGCAGCCGGGCGTCCTCGGCGAGCCGGACCCGGCCGCCCGCCGCCGCGACCTCCTCGTCCAGCCGGTCCAGGAAGGCGGCGAGCCCCGGCAGCCGCGCGGGCAGGTCCAGGCAGAGCGACCAGCCGGGCGCCGCGAAGGACAGCCAGCCCGGGTCGCCCTCGCCGAAGCGGCGGAGCAGGGCGAGCGGTGCCGGGCAGCCGCGCCGGGCCAGCCTCCGCACCAGTCGCTCCAGGGTCCGCTGCGCCTCGTACGGCAGGAGGCACTCGTAGCGGATCAGGCCCCCGCGGTGGTGGGGCCCGTGCGGGGGTGTGTCGCGGGGGTGGAAGAAGGCGTCCAGTTCGCACAGCCGGCGGGTACCGGCGCGGGGCAGGGCCCGCAGCCGCAGGCCCTGCCAGGCGCCGGTCGCCCGCAGCCCGAGCGGGCCCGGCGCCAACTGCCGCGGCGGATACGGGCCTTGACCGGGGCCGAGGGCCGCCGCGGCGCGCCGGGCCCGGGAGGGCAGCTCCCGGGCGGGCAGGTGGTCGGCGCGGAGCAGCGCGGCGCGCCCGGTGGAGCGGCCGCGGGCGAGCAGGTCGATCCAGGCGGCCTCGTACCGGCGGGGCGGTGCGGAGGTGCTCATTCGGTGCAGCAAGTCGTCGAGATCCGGGGCGCGTTCGGTCTCCACCGTCAGCAGGGAGGTCTCCACCCGCAGCAGGCGCAGGGTGGCGGTGAGCACCGCCCCGGTCAGGCCGAGTCCGCCGGTGGTGGCGTCGAAGAGGGGGGTGCCGCGCGGGACGGTGCGCACCTCGCCGTCCGCGGTGAGGAGTTCGAGGGAGAGCAGGTGCCGGGCGAAGGAACCGGCCGTGCGGTGGCCGAGCCCGTGGACGTCCGCGCCGATCGCCCCGCCCACCGTCACCTGCCCGCTGCCCGGGCTCACCGGCAGGAACCAGCCGTGCGGCAGCAGCACTTCGGCGAGCCGGGCGAGGCTGACGCCCGCGTCGGTGAGCAGGGTGCCGGTGGCCACGTCGATGACATGGACGCGGTTCAGCGCGGTCATGTCGAGCACGGCGCCGCCCGCGCTCTGCGCCGCGTCCCCGTGCGCCCGGCCGAGCCCGCGCGGGATGCCGCCGCGCGCACCGGGCAGCGCCCAGCCCCGTACCGCCTCGGCCGCGTCCTCGTACGAACGCGGGCGCACCAAACGGGCGGAGCTGGCGGAGGTGCGGCCCCAGCCGGTGACCGGGACCGGCCAGTCGGCGGGGGCCGAGGCGGCGGGGCGGGCGGGTGCAGCGGACTCAGGGGCCATGCAGGGACGGTATCGCCGGGATTGCGGACTATTGTCAAAGCCGCAACCGAGATGCTGTGAAATAGGCGATACGAGTGAGAAGTTCCGTCTGCCGTGAACCGGGCTAGCCCGCCGGGCTCCGGCAACGGGCGGCAGAGGGAACAGTTTCCGCCGGGGAATTCGGCTCCGCAAACGGTAGAGACCACGTGACGGGGGCAGACGCAGATCATGGACTGGCTGAAAAACCTACCCGTGGTGGGGCCGGGGTTCGCCCGCCTGATGCGGACGCATCCCTGGCGCGCCTACGAGCGCCTCGACGAGGTGAAGTGGTCCCAACTCGCCGCGGCGATGACCTTCATCAGCTTCCTGGCGCTCTTCCCGCTGCTCACCCTGGGCGCCGCGGTCGCCGCCGCCACCCTCAGCGACAGCCGCCGCCAGGACCTCCAGGACAAGCTGGCCGAACAGGTCCCCGGCATCTCCGACGAACTCGACATCAGCGCCCTGGTCGACAACGCCGGAACCGTCGGCCTGATCGCGGGCGCCCTGCTGCTCTTCACCGGCATCGGCTGGGTCGGCTCGATGCGGGAGTGCCTGCGCGCGGTCTGGGAGCTGCCGGAGCCCGAGGAGAACCCCGTCCTGCGCAAGGCCAAGGACGCGGGCATCCTCGCCGGGCTCGGCGGCGCGGGCCTCGGCTCCCTGGTCGTCTCCACCCTCGCCTCGACCACCGTCGGCTGGACCAGCCGCCAACTCGGCATCGAGGAGGGCGGGTTCGGCGGGGTGCTGCTCCAGCTCGCCGCCTTCGCGGTCGCCGTGCTCGCCGACTTCCTGATCCTGCTCTACGTACTGACCCTGCTGCCCGGCGCCGAACCGCACCGCCGCCCGCTGGTCGTCGCCGCCCTCATCGGCGCCCTCGGCTTCGAACTGCTCAAGCTGCTGCTCGGCGGCTACATCAGCGGCGTCGCGGGCAAGAGCATGTACGGCACCTTCGGCGTCCCGGTCGCCCTGCTGCTGTGGATCAACTTCACCGCCAAGCTGCTGCTCTTCTGCGCCGCCTGGACGGCCACCTCCCCGGAGGCCGAGGCGGACAGCGTGAAGTGGGACGAGCCCGGGCCGGTGGCGGGACCCGAGGAGGGCGCGCCTCAGGGCGCCACCGCGGTCACCGGCACCGAGACCGGCACCTCCGGTACCGGCACCGAGACCGGCACCTCCGGTACCGGCACCGCCGCCGCACCCGGTGAGGCGTACGGCGGCGGTGGCGGCGGCAGTTCGGCCACCGGCGGCGGTCCGGCCGCGGGCGAGGCCCGTGACGCGGGGGCCGGGGGCGCGGGTGCCGGGGGCCCGGACGGCGCCGCGGTCAGGGACGAGGACGGCGGCGGACCAGGTCGGGGAGCGGCCAGCGGCGGTTGACCAGGAAGGCGGCCGCGGCGAGGAGGATCAGGACACCCCCGGCGATGCCGAGCGCGGTGCCGACCCCGCCGGAGGAGGCCGAGTCCGCCTTCTGCACCTCGCCGTTCCCGCCGCCCGAGGCCGAGTCGCCGCCCTCCTTGCCGCCGCTGCCGCCCGCGGCGCCCTGGTCGCCGGACTCGCTCTTCGGGCGCACCAGATTGCCCACCGGCTCGGTCTTGCCGGAGGCGGCGAAACCCCAGTCCAGGAGCTTGGCGGTCTCCTTGTAGACCGCGTCGTGCTCCTTGGCGGAGGGGTTCATCACGGTGACGAGGAGCACCCGGCCGTCGCGCTCGGCGACCCCGGTGAAGGTCGCGCCCGCGTTGGTGGTGTTGCCGTTCTTCACGCCCGCGATCCCGCGGTAGGCGTCCAGGTCGTAGTCGCCGGTCAGCAGGCGGTTGGTGTTCTGTATCTCGAAGGTCGGGCGCTTCTTGCCCTTCTTCGCCTCCCCGGGGAACTTCGCCCGCGCCGTCGCCGCGTACTCCCGGAAGTCCTTCTTCTGCAGCCCCGAACGCGCGAAGAGGGTGAGGTCGTACGCGGAGGAGACCTGGCCCGGCTCGTCGTAGCCGTCCGGGCTGACCACATGGGTGTCCAGGGCCTGGAGCTCCTCGGCGTGCTCCTGCATGTCCCGGACCGTCTGCTTCTTGCCGCCGTTCATCGCGGAGAGCACATGCACCGCGTCGTTCCCGGAGCGCAGGAAGACCCCGAGCCACAGGTCGTGCACGCTGTACGTCTGGTCCTCCTTCACGCCGACCAGGCTCGACCCGGCGCCCATGCCCGCGAGGTCCGCCGCCGCGACCTTGTGGGTCGTGGTCTTCGGGAACTTCGGCAGCACGGTGTCCGCGAAGAGCATCTTCAGGGTGCTCGCAGGCGGCAGCCGCCAGTGCGCGTTGTGCGCGGCGAGCACCTCGCCCGACTCGGCGTCCGCGACCAGCCAGGAGCGCCCGGTCAGCTTCTTCGGCAGCACCGGGGCCCCGCCCGCGAGGCGCACCTGGGTGCCCGGCTTGCCGAGCAGCTCGCCGCCGAGCTTGGACATCGGCGCCGTGGGACGGGGGGAGGGGTCCTTGGGCTTGTCGTCGGCCACGGCGGGCGCGGTGAGCGACAGGCAGAGCAAGGAGGCGGAAGCGACCAGGAAGGCGGTCTTTTTCGAGACAGGCACGGTCGAGAACGTACAGGGCCCCCGGCGCGACGCGCCCGGCGAGGTCCGCCCTTCGGTCGACTTCCGGCCGCCGGCGCCCCGGCCGGTGCCGGGCGCGGCCGCCTCGCGCCCGGGGCGCGGACCCGCCGCCGGGCCCGGCCGGGCCGAAAGCGATACTGGGCGCATGAAGCTCAGCCGACCCGTCTCCTGGTTCCTGCTCGCCTTCGGGGTGTGGAGCTGGGTCATCTGGATCACTTTCGTCAAGAATCTCGTCAAGGACGGCAGCGGGCTCGCTTTCGACGACGGCGACCCCACCGCGTACTTCTGGGTGCACCTGACGCTCGCCGTCGTCTCCTTTGTTCTGGGGACGGTTGTCGGGGCCATCGGGTTGCGCGGACTGCGCGCCCTGCGACGGACGGCATGACCGGCTCGCCCGCCCGGCACCTCCGCGGACGCCACCCCTCCCCGCACCGCGGCCGAGAGGCACCGGAGACCCCGCGGAGCAGCCGGACCCCTCAGCAACCGACGCACCGGAAGGCCGACGCACCGTGGTGGTCGTCTTCGTCCTGATCCTCCTCGCCGTACTCGCGGCCTTCGCCGCCCTGCACTGGTACGTCTGGCGCCGCCTGTTCCGCGACACCACCCGCGGCCCGGGCCCGGTCCGCCGCGCGGGCACGGTGCTGATCGTGGCGGGCCCGCTCTGCCTGTTCGCCGCCCTCGCCACCGAACGCGCCGGGGCCCCGTTCTGGCTCCAGCGGGTGCTGGCTTGGCCGGGGTTCCTGTGGCTGGCGCTGTCGCTGTATCTGCTGCTCGCGCTCTTGGCGGGGGAGTTGGTGCGGCCGCTGCTGATGCGGGGGCGGTGGGGGGTTCGGGGCCGGGGGTCCCTGGATCAGAGGTCTCCGGATCGGGGGTCCCTGGATCAGGGGTCCGAGGAGCGTCGGTCCGCGGATCAGGAGTCCGCGGATCACGAGTCCGCGGACCCGGGATCCCAGGACCGGGCATCCTCGGATCCGGAATCCCAGGATCGCGACTCCCGGGACCGGTCGAGCCAGGATCGCGATTCCCGGGACCGGTCGAGCCAGGACCGTGACTCCCAGGACCGTTCGGGCCACGATCGCGATTCCCAGGACCCCGAATCCGAGGACCGACAGTCCTCGGACCCGGCCCCCGCACCCACCACCTCCCCTCCCACTCCCACCCCCACCCGTCGCCTCTTCGTCTCCCGAGTCGTCGGCGGGGCAGCCGCCGCCGCGGCCGCCGCGACGGTCGGGGTCGGGACGTACGGCGTGCTGAGCGGGCCGAAGGTGAAGCGGGTGACCGTGCCCCTCGCGAAGCTGCCGCGGGCGGCGCACGGTTTCCGGATCGCGGTGGTCAGCGACATCCACCTGGGCCCGATCCTCGGCCGCGGCTTCGCCGAGAAGGTGGTGGAGACCATCAACTCCACCCAGCCGGACCTGATCGCGGTGGTCGGCGACCTGGTCGACGGCAGCGTGAAGGACCTCGGCCCGGCGGCGGCCCCGCTGCGGAAGCTGCGGGCGCGCCACGGCTCCTTCTTCGTGACCGGCAACCACGAGTACTTCTCCGGCGCCGAGCAGTGGGTCCGCGAGGTACGCGAACTGGGCCTGCACCCCCTGGAGAACGCCCGGGTCGAGATCGGCGCCTTCGACCTGGCCGGGGTCAACGACGTCCAGGGCGAGAGCGAGGGCCAGGGCCCCGACTTCACCAAGGCGCTCGGCGACCGGGACCGCTCCCGCGCCGCCGTCCTCCTCGCCCACCAGCCGGTGGTGATCCACGACGCGGTCCGCCACGGCGTCGACCTCCAGCTCTCCGGCCACACCCACGGCGGCCAGCTCTTCCCCGGCAACCTCGTCGCCGGGCTCGCCAACCCCACCCTCGCCGGTCTGGAGGAGTACGGCGACACCCAGCTCTACGTCTCCCGGGGCGCCGGAGCCTGGGGCCCGCCGACGCGCGTCGGCGCCCCCTCGGACATCACCGTGGTGGAGCTGGCCTCCCGCCAGGCGTGACGGCCCGCCGGTACCGGTCCACCCGGCCCACCCCACCTGCCCGGCACACCCGACCGACCCGGCTCACCCCACCCGTCCGCCGAAGAACACCTCGGTCCGCGTGAGCATGCCGTCCCGCACCCGGCTCAGCTCGACATTGCGGTGCCGGGCGCCGGTGGTCAGCTCGTACTCGTACAGCAGGAAGACCTCGTCCTCGGAGGCCGGGACCAGCCGGAGGATGTGCTGGGAGCGGAACCGGTCGGCGGTCGGGAAGCAGCGGTCGAAGAAGGCCGCCCGGTCGATGTGGTCGTCCTGCGGGCTGGTGAACACGTAGTCGGGGGCGATGAGTTGCTCGGCGCGTGCGCGGTCCTGGGCGAGATAGCTCTCCAGGACCGCGCGGACCACCTCGGTGTGCGACATGCCGCTCTCCTTCCGTACGGGGCGGCCCCCGGGCCGGGTCCGGGCCGCCGCCCGGCATTATCGGCGGCCCGGGCCCCCGGCTCCCGCAGCCTCGCCGCCGCGCACGGCACCCGCTCGTACGGAACTCCCTCGGGCGCGCGTCCCCGGGCGTCAACACCCGCGCCCCGCTCGCTCGTTGTACGGCCCGGTGAGGTCCGCCGGCGGGCGGGCGGTTGCCGCGTACCGGCGAAGGAGACGCACGTGACCGGGTGGGCACGGTGGTGCTTCAGGCACCGTCTGGTGGTGGTCCTGCTGTGGCTGGCGGCGCTCGGCGGGCTCGGGGCCGGGAGCGGGGCGGCCGGGGCCGCGTACACGGACGTCTTCGTGCTGCCCGGCACGGACTCCGCCCGGGCGAACGCCCTGCTCGCCGAGGCCTTCCCGCAGCGCTCCGGCGACACCGGCACGGTGGTCTGGCGGACCGCGCGCGGTGCGGTCCGCGAGCCGCGGGTGCGGCAGCGGATCGAGCCCGCGCTGACCGAGATCGCGCGGATGCCGGGCGTCGGCTCGGTGAGCGGCCCCTACGAGCCGGGGCCCGCGGCGGCCGACCGGATCAGCGGGGACGGCCGCACCGCCTATGCGCGGATCACCTTCACCGAGCAGGCGAACGCCGTGCCGAAGGAGCTGGTCGAGGAGGTCGTCGACACCGCGCGGGGCGCCCGTGGCGAGGGGCTGCGGGTGGAGCTGGGCGGGCAGGCGATCACCCGGATCCAGGAGCCCCCGGCCGGGCTCTCCGAGGCGGTGGGACTCGTCGCCGCGGCCCTCGTGCTCTTCCTCGCCTTCGGCTCGCTGCTCGCGATGTCGCTGCCGATCGTGGTCGCGGTCTTCGGCGTCGGCACCGGACTCTGCGCGGCGACCCTGCTCAGCCATGTCACGGACGTGCCCGAAGTCGGGCCGCTGCTCGGCTCGTTGATCGGTCTCGGCGTCGGCATCGACTACGCCCTGTTCATCGTGGTCCGGCACCGCCGCGGCCTGCTGCGCGGCGCCGACCCGGAGGAGGCGGCGGTACGGGCGCTCGCCACCTCGGGCCGCGCGGTGCTCTTCGCGGGCGGCACCGTGTGCGTCGCCCTCGCGGGCATGCTGGTGATGGACATGCGCTTCCTGGACGGCGTGGTGCTCGCCACCTCGCTGACCGTGGTGCTCAGCGTCCTCGCCGCGCTCACCCTGCTGCCCGCGCTGCTCGGGGTGCTCGGCCCGCGGGTGCTGAGCGGGCGCCGTCGCCGCCGCCTCGCCGCGCACGGCCCGGAAGCCGCCGAGGCGAGCGGACTCGCGGCGCGCTGGTCGGCCGCCGTCCAGCGCCGCCCGCGGGCGGTGGCCCTGGCCGCCCTGCTCGTCATGGCGGCGCTCGCGCTGCCGGTGCTCTCGCTGCGGCTCGGCGCGAGCGACCAGGGCAACCACCGGGAGGACACCACCACCCGGCGGGCCTACGACCTCCTCGCCGAGGGCTTCGGCCCCGGCTTCAACGGGCCGCTCCAGGTCGTGGTGGAGGGGGACAAGGGCGGCGCGGCGGCCCCCGCGGAGCGGCTGCTCGACCGGATCCGGGACACCGAGGGCGTCGCCCGCGCCGCCGCGGGGCCGCCCGCCCGCGGGGTCACCGTCATCGAGGTGGTGCCCAGGACCTCGCCGCAGGACGCGGAGACCGACCGCCTCATCGACACCCTGCGTGAGGAGGTCGTCCCGGGCTCCGGCGTCCGGGCCCATGTCGGCGGCGTGACCGCGGTGTTCAAAGACTTCTCGGCGGTCACCCGGGAGCGGCTGCCCGCCTTCGTCGCCGCGATCACCGGCCTCGGCTTCGTCCTGCTGCTCCTCGCCTTCCGCTCCCTGCCCGTCCCGCTGACCGCCGCCCTGATGAACCTGCTCGCGGCCGCCGCCTCCTTCGGTGTCCTGGTGGCGGTCTTCCAGTGGGGCTGGGGCGCCGAACCGCTCGGCCTCGGCAAGGAGGGCCCGATCACCTCCTTCCTGCCGGTGATCATGCTCTCGCTGCTCTTCGGCCTGTCGATGGACTACCAGGTCTTCCTGGTGAGCCGGATGCACGAGGAGTGGCTGCGCACCGGCGACAACGCCCGCGCGGTACGCGTCGGCCTCGCCGAGACCGGCCGGGTCATCGGCTGCGCCGCGCTGATCATGATCTGCGTGTTCGCCGCCTTCGTCCTCAGCGGCGACACGGAGGGCGCGATGGCGGGCATCGGCCTCGCCGCCGCCGTCGCCCTGGACGCCTTCCTGCTGCGGATGGCACTGGTCCCGGCCGCGATGCACCTGCTCGGCCGGTCCAACTGGTGGCTGCCGGGACGGCTCGGCACCCGGCTGCCGGGGCTCGCGGTCGAGGGCGGCGACGCGCCCGCGTGCCCGCCCACGCGCGAGCCGCGGTACGCGCCTGCGCTGCCGGAACGCGTACCCGTCCCCGTACCCGCGCAGCCGGAGCACGTCACCGGGCCGGAGCCCGCCACCGACCCGGAGCCGCCCGCCGTGCACGGCTATGTCCGGGCCTCTGGCGGTGCGCCCGCCACCGACGCGGTGCTCACCCTGCTGGCCAACAGCGGTGCCCAGCTGGACCGTTGCGCGGTCCGCTCGGACGGTTCGTACCGGCTGACCGCGCCCGCGCCCGGCACCTATCTGCTCGCCGCGACCTCACACGGCCACGGCTCCCGGGCCCGGCACATCACGGTGTCCGCCGCCGCGCTCGCCCATGACGTAGTGCTGGCGCGGGCGGCACCCGAGGGCGCCGGGGCTCAGGAGCTCAGCGAGCGGGCGTAGTTGAGCTGGGCCATCACCTGGGCCATGGTCTGCGGGCCCTGGGCCGGGATCATCGTGGTGTGGTGGCGGCCGCCGCTGGTGACCGAGACCTGGATGAAGCCGGTGGTCTTCTTCTCCTTCATCAGGAGGAACAGCAGGCCGAGCAGGCAGAAGATGAAGAAGATGATCGCGAGCACCACGGCATGGGTCGGGATCTTCTCCTCGGTGCGGGACATGTCGGTGGCGTTCCACACCGCGCCCTTGAGCGGGAGTTCACCCGCGGGGGTGACGATGCGGTCCTGCAGCACCGTGATGTCCCCCAGCGACAGCAGCGGTACCGCGCCGCCGCCCTGCCCGGGCACCAGGGCGCCGCCCTGCGGGTAGCCGTAGCCCGGGGCGCCGCCCGGATATCCGTAGCCCGGGGCGCCTTGGCCCTGCGCGGGTCCCCACTGGTAGTTCCCGTCCTGGTACGGGTTGGGCTGGCTCATCGTTCCCCGCTCTCTGCGAACAGCCGGTCGCCTCCCGCGGGCGTCGGCGGCTGTGGGTCGAGGGTATCGAAGAACACCGACACCGGGCCGCGGCGCTCGGCAGGTCCGTTACGCAGACCAGGACGCCCCGTGCCCCCACCCGGGTTCCCGCCGGGGGCGCCTGGTTCCGGCTCCGGCACGCCTCGGCCCGAGCGGCCCCCGGTTCCGGCAGGATCGCCCGCATGACCGAGACCCCCGCCGCGGTACCCGCCACCCCCGCATGCTGGCCGGATGTCGAGGAACTCCTCGGCAGGCGCGGCGCCGTGAAGGGCTGCTGGTGCATGTTCTTCCGGCTCACCCCGCAGGAACGCCGGACCCAGTGGGGCGAGGGCAACCGCCTCGCGCTGCGCGCCCTGGTCGACGAGGGCCGCGAACCAGGCCTCCTCGTCTACCGCGAGGGCCTTCCGGCCGGCTGGGTCTCCCTCGCCCCGCGCGAGCAGTTCGGCCGCCTGGACCGCTCCCCGGTGAGCAAGCCGGTGGACGATCGCCCCGTCTGGTCGCTGGTCTGCCTCTACGTCGCCCGGGAGCACCGCGGCCACGGGGTCGCCCGCGAACTGGTGCGCGCCGCCGTCGAGTTCGCCCGGGAACGCGGCGCCCGTACGGTCGAGGCCTACCCGGTGGACGACACCCTCGGCCCGGTCGGCGCGGACGACGCCTACCACGGCCTGGTGTCCCTGCTGACGCAGGAGGGCTTCGAGGAGGTCGCCCGCCGGACACCCAAACGGCCCGTACTGCGCCGGGAGTTGGACTGACCCGTCCTCAACCACCGCACGAGCACCACCACTTGGTACGGGCGCCACCACTCGACCACCCGCACCCCCGCTGCCTGTCCTACGGCACCTCTAGCGCTTCCCGCGCCGCGACCCCTTCGCCTTCGCCGCGCGTTCCGTCTTCGCCGCGGCGTCCGGCGGTGAAGTCCCGTCCGCTGTGGGGGAGTTCTCCGCCGCCGGTGCCGCCTGGGTCATCCCCGGCAGGAAGTCCGTGAAGAGCTCGTGCACTTCGCGTACGAGCGGGCGCAGCACCCGGAAGCGGGCCAGTGCCACGCCCCGGCTGGTCAGCCGGGCCCCGCGGTCCGCGAGACGGCGGCTGCGGCGGTGGCCCTCGGAGCGGTCGAAGACCCAGTAGAGCACCAGGCCCATCTGCGAGAGCCACATCAACTCCGGCAGGATCACGGCCAGTTCGGCGGGAACCTTGGCGCTGGCCCCGGCCAGCGTCTCGCGGTGCACATCGATCGCGGCCTCCCGCGCGTGCTCCGACTCGGCGGAGAAGGGGCTGAGCGGACTGTCCGGGTCGGCGGCGTTCTTGAAGAACTGCGCCGCGAACTCGTGGTACGGCTCGGCGATGTCCAGCCAGGCCTGGAGCACCCCCGAAAGACGCGCCTCCAGATCGGTCTCCCGGGCCAGGATCGGCCGTACCCGCTCCTGGTGTTCGGCGGCGATCCGGTCGTAGAAGCCCTGGATCAGGTGCTCCTTGCCCGCGAAGTAGTAGTACGCGTTGCCGACCGAGACCCCGGCCTCCTGGGCGATGGCCCGCATGGTGGTCTTGTCGTAGCCGCGCTCCTGGAAGAGGTCCATCGCCGTCTGGAGGATGAGCGCCCGGGTCTGCTCGCTCTTCTCCGTCTTCTCCGGCTTCTCGGCCTTCTCAGCTTTCTCGGTCCTCTCGGCCTTCCCGGGCCTCGGTTTCTCCGGGCTCTCCGGCCTCCCCGGCTTCTGGTTCCTGACGGGCTCGGCCGGGGCGGCCTGCTTCTCCGCCTCGGCCTGCCCTTCCGGTGTTCCGGACGGGCCGCGGCCGGGGCCCGGCGTCGGTGACTCGTTCGCAGCTGACACGGCAGCGAGCCTAACGAGTTCCGCACTCGCCCCCGGCGCAGGCGCCGGGCGGCTCCATGGTCCAGCCGGAGGCGGGCCGGTAGGTCCAGCCGTCCTGCTGCCGGTAGGCGCCGCCGCCCCAGCCGCTGCCGGGGTGGCCGCCGCGTACCGGGGCCTTGGCCGGGAGCTGCGCGGCGCGCCACTTGGCCGCGGCGAGGACGGCGCCGCGGGCGAACCGGGCGCCGGTGGGGCTGCTCATCCGGTGGGCCAGCTCGCGGTACTCGGACAGCGCCCACAGGACGACCACCCAGGCCGCGGTCCCCGTGTAGACCTGACCGCTGTCGCCGACCACGGTGATCTCGTCCAGGGTCGCCCGGTGGTCGAGCCCCGAGTAGCGGCGCTGGGCCTCCGGCGAGGCGGCCGGGAGCAGTTCGAGCGGGACGAGCTGTCGCTGCCGCCGCAGCCAGCGGCTCAGATGTGCGCAGAGCGAGCAGTCCGGGTCGGACAGGACCGTGAGCCCGCGGACCGGGACGCGCGCGGCGCCCCGGTCCGCACCGGACGGCTGGGCGGTCATGCCCGGGCCCCCGGCGCCACCCAGCCCTGCGGCGGAACGGGCGGCAGCTGCTCGCGCTCCAGGACGCCCCGGCGGCGGATCTTGTTGAGCACCCACACATTGCCCAGGTGCAGGACACCGAGGACGAGCAGGACGACGCCGAGCTTGGTCGAGAGCGTCTCGAAGATCTCCCGGGTGCTGGTGATCTCCTCGTCGGCGTTCAGATAGAGCGCCACGAAGCCGAGGTTGACCAGGTAGAAGCCGACCACGAGCAGGTGGTTGACCGCGTCCGCGAGCTTCTCGTTGCCCTTGAGGACATCCGAGAGGAAGATCCGCCCGTTCCGGCTGAGCGTGCGCGCCACCCAGACGGTCAGACCGATGCTGACCAGCAGGTAGACGATGTAGGCGACCACTGTGAGATCCATGTCCCCACCCCTTCTTGAACGTGTTCAAAAAGCTGTATGCCAGGACTGTAGGACGGTTTTTGAACGCGTTCAAGTGGAAGGGGGTCCCGGTGAGGTGATGTGACCGGTGCCACGTCACCTGCCGTTCGGAGCACGGGAGTTGGGGCCAGTGGGATTCCGGCGCGGGGCATGAGTGGACCCGGTGTGCGGCGGGCGCACACCGGGTCCGTGGGTGTCTGCGGGCAGGGGGGCGGGCTGGGGTCGTACCCGCCGTCTACCGTCTGCCGCCTGTCGTCTAGATCGCCTCTGCCGTCTGCGCCGTCTGCGCCGTCTGTGTCGTCTGCGCCGTCTGCGCCGTCTGCGCGGTCTGTGCGGTCTGTGTCGTCTGTGCCGTGCGCGGTGTCTCGGGCTCCTCGGTGGAGGGTGTCGCCGGTCCGGCCGCGATCACCTGGTCGAGCAGCCCGCGGGAGGTGAGCAGTTGGCCGATCGCCAGGTCGATACGGTCCCGCTCCACCCGGAGTTCGGCCACCAGGTCCGGGCAGGTCGGGGCGAGGACCTCGGCCTCCTCGCGGACACAGGGCAGTACCCGGGCGATGGTGGCCGTGCCGAGGCCCGCCGCGAGCAGGCCCCGGATCCGGGCGACTGTCGCGACATCGGCCTCCGTGTACGCGCGGTAGCCGCTGGCCCGCCGGGCGGGGGAGAGGAGGCCTTGATCCTCGTAGTAGCGCAGCAGCCGCTCGCTGACTCCGGTCCGCCGGACCATGTCTCCGATGCGCATGGCTTCTCCTCTCGCTCCGCGGGTCCGGTCCCGTCTCCCGGTCCTGTCTCCCGGTCCCGTCTCCCGTGCGCGTTCCCGTGCGTCTTCCGTACGTCTCCCGTACGGCGCCGCCCGCGGCCGGGACCGGGGTCGGGACCGGGCTTGACCCTCACACCGATGTCAGACCTTAGCGTCCGGACATGACGACGAACCCGCCGCACTCCTCGGCAGCCTCGCCCCGCACGACCCCGTCCTCCCCGGCCGCCGCGCCGACCCCCGTTCCCGTACCCGCCGCGCGCCCCGGACCCTCCGGGCTGAGCCGGACCGTGCTCGGCAGCGGGCCGGGGCTGCTGCTCGCGCACGGGGCGGGCGGTGGTTTCGCGGCCAACTTCGGTCCGGTGGTCCAGGGGCTCGCCGAGCGGTACCGGGTGGTCGGGCCCGATCTGCCCGGCTCCGGCGGCACCCCGCGCGCCGAGCGGCCCCTCGAACTCGACGCCCTGGCCGACGACTTGGTGGCCACCGCGGTCGAAGAGGGACTGGAGAGCTTCGCCGTCTCCGGGTACTCGCTCGGCACCGCGCTCGCCGTCCGGGCCGCGGCCCGGCATCCGCGGCGGGTGAGGGCGCTGGTGCTGACCGCCGGGTTCGCCTATCCGAGCCCGCGCTTCCTGCTCGCCGCGCGGCTCTGGCGCCGGCTGCTCGCCGAGCCCGAGCGGGACCGGCTCGCCGCCTACCTCTTCCTGTTCGGCCTCGGCTCCACCGCCGCCGACGGCATGGACCGCGCGGCGGTGGAAGCCGCCCTCGAAGAGGCCGCGCGCACCGTCCCGCCCGGCACCGACGAGCAGGTCGCCCTCCTCGACACCCTCGACGTACGCGAGGACTTGGGGCGGCTGCGGGTCCCGGTGCTCTCCGTCTCCACCACCGAGGACGCCCTGGTGAGCCCCTTCCACCAGCGGCAGTTGTCCGAGGGGATCCCCGGCGCCGTGACCGCCGAACTGCCCACCGGGCATCTGCCGTTCGCCGAGCGCCCGGCCCAATGGCTGCACTTGCAGAGGGAGTTCCTTGACAGGGTGCTGCACGGCGCGGGTGGGGCGGACGGCGGGCAGCTCTCATGAGGGCGCCCCGCCACCCGGAAGGGCGGCGGGGCGTACCGGAGTTGCGGAGACCGGGAGGCCGCGGGCGGGTCAGAAGCGCCGGGTGATCAGCGCGCGTTTGACCTCCTGGATGGCCTTGGTGACCTCGATGCCGCGCGGGCAGGCGTCCGTGCAGTTGAAGGTGGTGCGGCAACGCCACACCCCGTCCTGGTCGTTGAGGATCTCCAGGCGCTGATCGCCCGCCTCGTCACGCGAGTCGAAGATGAAGCGGTGCGCGTTGACGATCGCCGCCGGGCCGAAGTACTGCCCGTCGTTCCAGAACACCGGGCAGGAGGAGGTGCAGGCGGCGCACAGGATGCACTTGGTGGTGTCGTCGAAGCGCTCCCGGTCCTTCGCGGACTGCAGGCGCTCGCGGGTGGGCTCGTTCCCGCTGGTGACCAGGAAGGGCATCACCTCGCGGTAGGACTGGAAGAAGGGCTCCATGTCCACGACGAGGTCCTTGTGGACCGCGAGCCCCTTGATGGGCTCGATGGTGATCGGCTTCTCCGGGCCGATGTCCTTGATCAGGGTCTTGCAGGCCAGCCGGTTCTTGCCGTTGATGCGCATGGCGTCGCTGCCGCAGATGCCGTGCGCGCAGGAGCGGCGGAAGGTCAGGGTGCCGTCCAGGTCCCACTTGATCTTGTGCAGGCCGTCGAGCACCCGCTCCTTGGGATCGATCTCCAGGCGGAAGTCCTCCCAGCTCGCCTCCGCCGAGACCTCCGGGTTGAAGCGCCGGATCCGGAAGGTGACCGTGATGTACGGGGAGGCCGACGCCTCGGCCTCCACCCTGTCCATGGTCGGGGTAGCCATCAGTACGTACGCTCCATCGGCTGGTAGCGGGTCTGGACGACCGGCTTGTAGTCGAGACGGACGGTCTCCGAGCCGTCGTCGCCGACCTCGCGGTACGCCATGGTGTGGCGCATGAAGTTGACGTCGTCGCGGTTCGGGAAGTCCTCGCGGTAGTGGCCGCCGCGGGACTCCTTGCGGGCCAGGGCCGAGACCGCCATCACCTCGGCGAGGTCGAGCAGATTGCCCAGCTCGATCGCCTCCAGGAGGTCGGTGTTGAACCGCTTGCCCTTGTCCTGCACGGAGACGTGCAGATAGCGCTCGCGCAGCTCGGCGATCTTCGCGACGGCCGTCTTGATGGTCTGCTCGGTGCGGAACACCATGACGTTGGCGTCCATGGTCTCCTGCAACTCCCTGCGGATCTCCGAGACCCGCTCGCTGCCGGTGGCCGAGAGCAGCCGCTCCACCTGCGCGGCGACCAACTCCCCAGGGTTCTCCGGGAGTTCGACGAGCTGGTGCCGGGAGGCGTACTCCGCGGCGGCGATGCCCGCGCGGCGCCCGAAGACATTGATGTCGAGCAGCGAGTTGGTGCCGAGCCGGTTGGCGCCGTGCACCGAGACGCAGGCGACCTCCCCGGCCGCGTACAGGCCGGGGACGACGGTCAGATTGTCCGCCAGCACCTCGCCCTCGACATTGGTCGGGATGCCGCCCATCGCGTAGTGCGCGGTCGGCTGGATCGGGATCGGGTCGGTGTACGGCTCGATGCCCAGGTAGGTGCGCGCGAACTCGGTGATGTCCGGGAGCTTGGCGTCCAGTTGCTCCGGCGGCAGGTGCGTGAGGTCGAGGTAGACGTGGTCGCCCTCGGGTCCGCAGCCCCGGCCCTCGCGGATCTCCGTGTAGATGGAGCGCGAGACGACATCGCGGGAGGCGAGGTCCTTCATGACGGGGGCGTACTTCTCCATGAAGCGCTCGCCGTCCTTGTTGCGCAGGATGCCGCCCTCGCCGCGGGCACCCTCGGTGAGCAGGATGCCCATCCGCCAGATGCCGGTCGGGTGGAACTGGAAGAACTCCATGTCCTCAAGCGGCAGTCCGCGCCGGTAGCAGGCCGCCTGGCCGTCGCCGGTGAGGGTGTGCGCGTTGGAGGTCACCTTGAAGAACTTGCCGGTGCCGCCGGAGGCGTAGACGACGGACTTCGCCCGGAAGACATGGATCTCGCCGGTCGCCAGCTCGTAGGCGACCACGCCCGCCGAGGTGCGGACGCCGTCCACCTCGGTGAGCAACTGGTCCAGTACGTAGAACTCGTTGAAGAACTCCACGCCCAGCTTCACACAGTTCTGATAGAGCGTCTGGAGGATCATGTGCCCGGTGCGGTCCGCGGCGTAGCAGGACCGGCGGACCGGGGCCTCGCCGTGGTTGCGCGAGTGGCCGCCGAAGCGGCGCTGGTCGATGGTGCCCTCGGGGGTCCGGTTGAAGGGCAGGCCCATCTTCTCCAGGTCGAGGACGGCGTCGATGGCCTCCTTCGCCAGGATCTCGGCGGCGTCCTGGTCGACCAGGTAGTCACCGCCCTTGACGGTGTCGAAGGTGTGCCACTCCCAGTTGTCCTCCTCCACATTGGCCAGCGCGGCGGCCATGCCGCCCTGCGCGGCACCCGTGTGGGAGCGGGTCGGGTACAGCTTGGTCAGCACCGCGGTCCGGCTGCGCCCGGTCGACTCGATGGCCGCGCGCATGCCCGCACCACCGGCGCCGACGATCACGGTGTCGTACGTGTGCATCTTCATGTCTGGCTGCCTCTTCCCCGGCGCCTAGCGGATGTTCGGGTCGAAGGTGAAGATCACCAGCGTGCCCAGCAGGATGGTGAACACCGTGGCGGTGTAGAGCAGGCCCTTGAGCCACAGGCGGGTACCGGGGCGCTCCGCGTAGTCGTTGACGATGGTGCGCAGCCCGTTGGTGCCGTGCAGCATCGCGAGCCAGAGCATTCCGAGGTCCCAGGCCTGCCACCACGGGGAGGCCCAGCGGCCCGCCACGAAGGCGAAGCCGATCTTGGAGACGCCGCCGTCGAGCACCAGCTGGATCAGCAGATGGCCGATGACCAGGACGACCAGGACGATGCCGGACAGGCGCATGAACAGCCAGCCGTACATCTCGAAGTTGCTGCGCGCCCGGGAGCCGGGGCTCTTCGCGGTGCGCCGGCGCGGGGGCTCGATGACCGGCGCGGGGTGGTCCCGGTCGTAGCGCGAGGCGCCGTCCGCGGAGCTGACGCCGCTCGTGTCGAGGGTGGTGTCGGACATCCGCCTCAGCTCCCGAAGACTTCGCGGAAGGCGTGCCCGAGGACCGGGTACAGCGCCCCGGCCATCAGCACGACCCAGACGCCGACGGCGGACCACAGCATCTGCTTCTGGTAGCGCGGGCCCTCGGACCAGAAGTCCACGGCGATGATGCGCAGGCCGTTGAGCGCGTGGAAGAGGATCGCGGCGACGAGGCCGTATTCGAGCAGCGCGACGACCGGCGTCTTGTAGGTGGCGACGACGTCGTCGTACGCCTCGGGCGAGACACGGACCAGCGCGGTGTCCAGCACATGGACGAACAGGAAGAAGAAGATGAGGACGCCGGTGACTCGATGAGCCACCCAGGACCACATTCCTTCCCGGCCGCGGTACAGCGTTCCAGCCGGCACGGAAGAACCCTCCGGGAGCGGGGATCGGGGCCGCGCCGGCATCGGGGGTCGGACGGGCCCGGCCGGGTACGGTCCACCGGCCCCGGTCATCGTAGCGAGGCCCTGGCCGAAACCTGGCGCCTTGCCTGCTCAGTTGATGAAAGTGGCCGTCAAACTTGCACGTACGGGCTATCCGAATGCCCGGAATCCGTAGATTCTTGCGATTCCCCGGCCCGGTGATGCCTGCTCAGCATGCGCGTGATCCGGCCACGCGCGAGGCGGCGCAACTCCTCGGCGGCGAGCACCCGCTCCTCCTCCGGGTCGTTGCCGAGCCGGGAGCGGATGCCGTGCAGCACCTGGTCGAGCGCCTCCTCGGGCGGGAAGCCGTCGAGGCAGAGCACGAACACATGGCCGAAGCGGTGTTCGTAGGCGGCGTGCGCGGCGGTCAGCGCGGTGTGCGCGGCGGAGTGGCTGCCGCGGGGCGGGAGGGTGGCCCGCGGTTCCCTGGCGAGCGCGGCCGTGAGGTCCGCCGGGGTGAGATCGTAGGTGGCCTCGTCCGCGGCGGCGAGCAGCGCGGACAGGTCCGGGTAGGGCCGGTGCCGGGCGAGCCGCCGTGCCCAGCGCAGGTCGGTCAGGCAGGCGAGCAGCTCGATCTCCGCGGCCTCGGACGCCGTGGTGTTGAACCGCTGGAGTCCGCGCGGCCACGGGTCGCCCGGCCCTTGGGAGGGTATGGCCCGGGGACCGAGGCCGCGGGGCAGTCGTGGCGTGTGCAGCGTGTGCTCCAGGACAGGGGACGGGCAGGGGCAGGAGAAGACGCGGGCCGGCCGGTGGACGCGGCCGGGGAGAGGACGGGACGCTTCGGTGTACGGGACGGACGGGTGCGTGGGAACCCGCACGGGGACACGAGGAACGGCACCCACGCTAGTCAGGCGGACGCGCCACCGGTCGGGACGGAGAGGAAATTCACCCGGAAGGGAGAGTTTCGGCGCGTGTGGTGGACGTTGTCGGCAAGCGTCTGAGATACGGGCCTTAGGTTCGGCTAGGCGGTGTGCCGGGTGAGGCGGGAGCCGGGCGCCGGTGCCGCAGCAGTGATCAGGAAACCGCGTACGGCCGCACCGGGCCGCACGCCGGGCGGAGGCGACAGCAGGATGGATGCCGCATGAGTCATGCCGCGAACGGCCGGTCCTCCCCACGCGGACCCGGCGACCGCAGGAAACTGCTCTGGATCCTGGTCGCCCTGGTCGCCGCCACCGCGGTGGCCCTCGTCTTCTCCCTGTGGCCGGACGGCGAGGACGGCGACCGCGGGGGCGGTGAGGCCTCCGGCGCGGACACCGCCGCGGCGGGCACCCCGACGCCCGAGCGCTCGTACGCCCTCTCCGAGCGGCCCCGGGTGATCCCCGCGGTCAGTGGCTTCGAGGCGGCCCGCGGCCCCGGCTGGAAGCCCGGCAAGGACGCCAAGGTGGTGGCGAAGGACGACGCCCTGGACGACGAGGCCGCCCTGCTCGCCTCCGAACTGAAGCTCGACCGCGCCACGGACGGCGAGGCCGGGGCGGGCGATGTGGAACTCGCCCTGGACGAGGGCGTCAAGGGCGGCAGCGAGGCCTACACCCTGAAGACCGAGGGCGGAAAGGTCCGGATCACCGGCAGCCGCGACACCGGCGTCTTCTACGGCACCCGCACCCTCAAGCAACTGGTGCGCACCGGCGGCGGCGTCCCCGAGGGCGAGGTGCGCGACGCCCCCGCCAAGCCGCGGCGCGGCTTCATGCTCGACATCGCCCGCAAGAACTTCACCGCCGACTGGATCGAGCAGCGGATCCGCGAGATGGGCGACCTCAAGCTCAACGAGTTCGGCCTGCACTTCTCCGACGACCAGGCCTTCCGGATCGCCTCCGACTCGCACCCGGAGGTCGTCTCCGAGCCGCATCTGACCAAGGCGCAGGTCCGCCGGATCATCAAGCTGGCCGCGAGCCGCCACATCACCGTCGTCCCCGAGATCGACTCGCCCGGCCACCTCGGCGCGGTGCTCAAGGCGCACCCGCAGCTCCAGCTCAGGAGCGGCTCGGGCAGCCCGGTGCAAGGCACCGTCGACATCGCGAACCCGGCCGCGGGCAAGCTCGTCGACGAACTCCTGAAGGAGTACGCCGGACTGTTCAAGGGCAGCGCCTGGCACCTCGGCGCCGACGAGTACCTGGCCCTGATGTCCGCCGACCCGGAGGGCTCCTACCCCGGCCTCGCCGCCGCGGCCCGCAAGAAGTACGGCGCGAACGGCCGCATCCAGGACCTCGCCACCGGCTGGCTCAACGACCGGGCGAAGGCGGTCCGCGGCGACGGCCGGGCGCTGCGGGCCTGGAACGACGGCTTCTTCACCGGCGGCGCGGTCCGCCCCGCGAAGGACCTCCAGGTCGCCTACTGGACCGGCAAGGAGTCCGGGAAGCGCGAGCCCGCCGAGTTCCTGGCGGAGGGGCGCAAGGTGCTCAACTACAACGACGAGTACCTCTACTACGTCCTCGGGCAGCCGAACCAGTTCGTCTATCCGACCGGTGAGCGCATCTACAAGGAGTGGACGCCGCGGGTGATCCGCGGCACCGGCGCGGTGCCCGCGAAGTACGACTCCCAGATCCTCGGCGGCAGCTTCGCGGTCTGGTGCGATCTGGCCGACTCGCAGACCCAGGACCAGGTCGCCGCCGGGATCCGCCTCCCGCTCGCCGCGGTCGCCCAGAAGCTGTGGGACGCGGGCGAACCTCCCCTGAGCTGGGGGGAGTTCAAGGCCCTCGCGGCCAAGGCGGACTGAGGCCCCGACCCCTCGGTGCGGCGACCCCGGCCCGCACCGAGGGGTTTCGGACACTGGCGCGACCGCGTAGGTCTGTGGTGTATTCAGCCCTCACCAGCACAGTCGAGAACCGGGGGACGGCGTGGGCTACTGGGGCTACTACGTGGTGGGGCGCAGCCCGCGCCCGCTCGCGGACTGCGCGTCGCTGCAGGCGGTACGCCCCGAACTCACCCTGCTCGAGGACCGCGCCGCCGACTGGCAGGTCTGGGAGTGCCCGGCCGCGGGTGAGGCGGCGCCCCGTATCGGCAGCATGAACCGGCTCGCCCGGGAGACCTGCGCCCCCGCCCTGTTCGGCTACGTCCTGGACAGCGACTGCGTGGTGGTCGAGGCCGCCGCACCCGGCAGCGGCGCCTGGACCGCCTGCCTCGCCCCGGCCGCGATGGCCGCCCACCTCGGCGAGGACGCCCGGGTCCTGGAGGACTACTTCCTGCCACCGGGCGACGCGGCCCGCCGGGCCGTGGCCTGGGCCGCCGAGGCCGGATTCACGGTGCCGTCCGCCCCGCTGCTCGAAGCGCTGACCGCGGTCGCCGAGCCCTCCGCGGAGACCCACTTCTTCCGCTTCCTCGACCTGCTCGGCGTGGTCGAGCGGTGAGTGCCCGGGTGCCCGGGGCGGGCCTCTCGGCGCGGTCCCCCGGCGGGCGGACAATGGCCGAAGAGTGACGTTCGGCGGCGCGCGCACGCAGTACCAGTCGATGCCGGCGCACGGAAAGGCGTACGCAATGAGTCTGGTGGAGCTCCTCGCCCAGGCGGACGACCGCGGTCTGGCGGCGAGCGGGCTCGCCTGCCTCGACCGCTGCGTGCCGCTGCTCGGTGACGACGACGAGGTGCTGCGCCCGCTGTGGGCCAGCCTCGCCGAGGAGGCCGACTGGCAGGCGCCGCTCGCCCGCGCGCGCGAGGCCCTGGAGACCGCCCCCACGCAGGAGGACCGCGCGGTCACCCTCGCCCACCGCATGCTGGGCGCCGTACCCGTGACCCGGGCGGCCGGTCCGCTGCGCGCATGGGCCGACGCCTGCTCGGTCGCCGCGCTCCAGATACACCGGGAGCTGGACGCCCTCGACGACGGCGGCCGCACGGTCGCCGCCCGCCGCGAGGGCCGCACCGAGGACATGTCCCCCCTGGTCGCCGCCGAACTCCGCCGCCAGACCACGATCCTGGAACTCCTCGCCGGCCGCGGCGCCGGCGGCCTGCGGCAGGCCCTCGACGTCTCGGCGGAGGGCCGCCGCGTCCTGCGCGCGGTGGTCTCACGGCGGGCGCGGGGGAGGACGTGAGCGGTTCCGGTACGGGCAGGACATGACCGGTTCCAGCACGGGGGAGGGCGGGACCGGTTCCGGCGCGGGGCAGGGCATGACCGCTTCCGGCGCGGATCGGCTCTCCTCCGAGGTCTCCGGTACGGGACGACTGCCCCCGGATGCCTCCGGCGTGGACCGGCTGCCCCCGGACTCTGAACTGCTGCTCGACGCACGGGAGTTGCACGCCGATCCGGCGCGTTCGGCGGGCTTCGCCCCCGCCGCCCACGCGCTGCTCGCGGAACTGGTCGCCGCCGGGGCCCCGCTGGGCTGGCCGGATCCGCCCGCGCCGGACGAGGTGGAGGAACTGCTGGCCGGAGTGTGCGCCGCGGCCGGGTCCGGTGACGCGGCCCTGCGCGCCGTCTACGCGGACGGCTCCCTGCTCGGCCTCGGCTACTGGCGCCGCTACGCACGGCCCACCCACCGTCCGCACGCCGACCTGGAGAAGGTCGCCGTCGCCGCCGCCGCCCACGGCCGCGGGCTCGGCCGACTGCTCACCACGGCACTGGTCGAGGACGCGCGAGGCGCCGGGATCGAGGTCCTCACCCTGGACGCCCGCGGCGACAACCACCGCGCCCTCGCGCTCTACGCCTCCCTGGGCTTTCGGGAGTACGGCCGCCTGCCCGGCTTCGTCGCCGTGGGGGAGCAGCGGTGGGACAAGGTCTTCTGCGCGGTGGACTTCCGGGGGCGGGGGTAGCGCAGGCCGCCGGAGCCGAGGTCGCTGCGGGTGGCGCCCCGTGGGCGAAGGGGAGCGCCGATGCCCTGGCCCGCCGACCGGGAGGTGAACGTCCGGTGCGGATGGCGGGCGGGGCGGTCGGGAAACGCCGCGGGCCCCTGCCAGCGGACGGCCAGGGCCGCCACCCCCCACAGGAGAGGCCCCGGCCGCCGCACGGCACGGGCCGCGCGGCGGCCCGTACTTCACTCAGCGCCGGGGCTGCGTTTTCTGTCACACCCCACTCGGTCACGTGTTAGTTGCGCGTTGTATCAAGCGTGGACGTGTGCCGCTCAACGCCGTAGCGTGCTGATTCGCACCGGCCGGCGCGGCGGATTCGGATGATCGGTAACCGGGCAAAGGACCCGATCCGCAGCGGGTGAACATCGACTGGGGCAGGATGAGGGAGTGCTGGGGGACGACGCGGAACTGACCGCCGCGGTGCGTGCGGCACAGGACGGAGACGAAACCGCCTTCCGTGCTGTGTACCGGGCTGTGCATCCGCGGCTGCTCGGCTATGTCCGGACCCTGGTCGGCGAGCCGGACGCCGAGGACGTGACGTCCGAGGCCTGGCTCCAGATCGCCCGTGACCTCGGCAGGTTCAGCGGGGACGCCGACCGCTTCCGCGGCTGGGCCGCCCGTATCGCGCGCAACCGCGCCCTCGATCACATACGGATGCGTGGGCGCAGGCCCGCCATCGGCGGCGACGAGACCGAACTGACCGGCAAGCCCGCCGAGTCCGACACGGCCGTCGAGGCGATGGAGTCCCTCGCCACCAGTTCCACCATGTCGCTGATCGCGCAACTGCCGCAGGACCAGGCCGAGGCCGTCGTGCTGCGGGTGGTCGTGGGCCTGGACGCGAAGAGCGCGGCGGACACGCTCGGCAAGCGGCCGGGTGCGGTGCGCACCGCCGCACACCGCGGACTGAAGCGGCTCGCCGAACTCCTCGGCTCCGATCCGGAGCAGAACGGAATGCTCGACGCCGTACCGCCGCAGCGCGAAGCGCACACGACTGCGGTGACGTCCGCCGGTGTGACGCATTCGCGTACGCGGACGCAGAAGGACATGTGATGGCCGACGAGCAGTACGAGTGGCTGAGCCCCGAGGCCGTGGAGCGCCTGCTCTGCGGAGAGGCGCTCGGCAACGTCGACGATCACGCACGTGCTCAGGCAGAACGCCTGGCCAGGACCTTGTCCGCGCTCACCCCCGCCGATCTCGGCGCGGGCGGTGAACTGCCCGGCGAGGAAGCCGCGCTGGCCGCCTTCCGCGAGGCCCGGCAGGCTCCGGTGGCCCGGGGCGCCGCGATTGCACACGGCGGCGCCGCCTCCGCCGTGCACCACGGCCACGGCTCCACCACCACGCTGCTCGCCCCGCGCGAGGTCCTGAACGGACGGCGCGGCGGCGGCGCGGGCGCGGTACGGATCGGCCGCCCGATGCGCTGGGGCATGGCGGCGGCGGTGGCCGCGTGCATGATCGGCGGGGTCGCCGTCGCGGGCTCGGCGGGCGTGCTGCCCTCGCCCTTCAAGGACCCGCGCCCCTCGCCCGCCTCCACCGTCTCCCCCGAACCGGACCAGGAGGTCCCGCTCTCCTCGGAGTTCCCCGCGGTCCCGGATTCCGAGGAGACCGAGAACGGCTCCTCGCCGACCCCTGAGGACACCCCGCGCCGGAACACCGGCAACGAGCCCGAGAGCGGAGACGCCGAGGCACGCGGCGGCAAGACCCCCGTGCCCACCCGGCCGGTGCCCGAACGCGACCGCCCCGGACGCCCGGACTCCGGCGCCAAGGAGTGGTGGCAGCGCGCGGTCCAGGCCTGCCGTGCCTACGAGGCCGGGACCCTGGACGCCGAGAAGCAGCAGGCCCTCGAAGAGGCCGCCAAGGGTGCCGGGCGCCTGAAGCGCTACTGCGAGAAGGTCCTCGACGCCGAGGAGGGCCACGGCGGTTCCCAGGACGGGCACGACGGCGACTGGCCCAGGCCCGGCGGCGGCCGCCCCGACCAGGGCAGCGGGGAGGACGGCGACGACTCCGGTCAGGGACCGGTGCCCACCCCGTCCAAGGCCTCCACCCTCCCGGCGCCCCTTCCGCCGACAACGCTGCCAGCGGGCGTGTCCACCTCCTCGGCGCCGGAGGCCTCGGGGTCTCCGCTGTCCCTCGCGGGCTGAACCCGGCGGAACAGGCCCGCCCACAGGAAGGCCTCCCCGAAGTACGGGGACTCGGGCGGCTCCTCGCGCATCCGGCGCAGTTCGATCTCGCTCAGCCCGGCGAAGACGTGCCGCAGGGCCGCGGGCGTGTAGGCCAGACCGCCGTGCAGCCGCCGCTCGCGGTAGAGGTCGGCGTCGGAGAGTTCGGAGCCCATCGCCCCCGCGGCGAAACAGGTCAGGGCGAAGTGCCCGCCCGGCGCGAGATGCCGGTCAAGGAGATCCAGATAGCCGACCCGGCGGTGCGGCGGCAGATGGTGGAAGCAGCCGGAGTCGTAGACCAGGTCGTACGGCCCGGCGAACTCCTCCCCGGCGAGCGCGAAGGCGTCCCCGCGGTGGAAGCCGACCCGGACGCCCGCGGCCCGGGCGCGTTCCCCGGCCCAGGCGAGAGCGGCGGGGGAGAGGTCGACGGCGTCCACCTCGAAGCCCCGACCGGCCAGATACAGGGCGTTGCGCCCCGGGCCGCAACCGAGGTCGAGGGCGCGTCCGCCGCCGAGGACGCCCCGCTCCACCAGGCCGACCAGGTTCTCATCGGGCTTCGCCGCGAAGAACGGCACCGGCCGGGACCGGTCCGCGTAGAACTCGTCCCACCAGGCGGCACCCTCGCGCGTCCACCGATCGGCCCCGGACGCGAACAAGCCGTCCAGCAGCCGCATGACGTCATCCACCGTGCGTACGTTGCGGTCCATCCGGATCCTCTCCCCGGGGCCGGCGAGGGCGCCCCGGCCTCGCCCATCGGCGCTGCAATTCGGCCTCGAACCCTGCTCCGGGCACTGCTGCGAACCTCGCTTCGGCCCCTGGCTCGGGCACTGCATCGGTCGCTTGCCCGGTCGCTTGCGCGGTTGCTGGCTCGGTCGCCGGTTCGGGCACTGGCCCGGTCGCTGTTCGGTGTGGGGCAGGCCGGTGGGTCCGATGCGGTGAGCGTAGGGCGGAAGAGGGCAAGAGCCCAGCTCAGAGGGCGAGTTCGGGGTTGCGTGGAAGCCGTGTGGGCTCCGGTCGCCGGGGCGGGGGGCGAGGGGTGGGGCCGCTCCGCCCGGCTCGGGCGAGAGGGCGGTACGCGGATCGGTGAGCGCCGTACGGGGTGCTTTCCGGGCGGCGGCGGAGTGACTTTCTGCCGTGGGTGGGGGCGGGTGCCGGGGGCGAGGTCGGGCCGATCGAGGGAGCGCCGGGGGAGAACGGGGGAGGACGGGGCAGACCCGGAGGCGGGCGGCGGGTGGGATTGCCAGGGTTGGGGAGAGGTTGCGCCCGGCCCCGTGGGTGGTGCCGCCGGGTGTCTGGTGGCGGGGAGGGGGTGGAGAGGGAAGGGGCAGGGTCGGGGAGGGAAAAAGAGGGGCCGCGCGATGTCCGAAACTCCCCTTGCCCTGGAGCGAGAGGAGGGCGGGTGGCGGCTCCCGTTTCGCTCCAGCCCGCTCACTCAGCGTGAGGAATCCGGTGCTGAGCAGTCCATTTCCGGTCGGCTCTCACCCTCTGTGCAAAATGCCAGGAGCATATTCGATTGAAGGTGTGACGTTTTTCGGCGCCGGGGCGCAGTACAGAGTGAGCCGACTGGTCATCGGCCGCGCACGAGCCCGGGTTCCCCCCGTACCCGAGGTTCAGTGCCAACCGGCGCGGGTGGGACACGTTCCCCCGGTCCCACCCGCGCCGCATTCTCTTCCCCGCCGAGCGGTCCTGCTCCTGCGGTGGTGTCGGCCCCGCTCCTGGGGTGATGTCGCCCCCGCTCGGCCGGGCTTCCGCCTCTTCGGGATCCCCCCGGGCTCCTTCGTCAGGAGACGCCCCCGGTCAGGACGGTGCCCCGGTCGGGCACACGCCGCCCGACGCGCGGACGAACCGTCTCGTACCTTCCGGTGACGTCTGCCCTGCCGGTGTCCTCGGCTCGCTTCCGGTGCCGGGCACCGATCCGGCCCGGGCGAAGGGGAGTTCCCCTCCACACGGGCCGGATCGGTCCCTGTCCCCGGGACTACTTGTAGACGACGACCTTGTCGCCGGTCTTCACCTGGTCGAAGAGCGCGGCGATCTTCTTCTTGTCGCGGACGTTGACGCAGCCGTGCGAGGCGCCGCTGTAGCCGCGGGCCGCGAAGTCGGACGAGTAGTGCACGGCCTGGCCGCCGCTGAAGAAGAGCGCGTACGGCATCGGGGTGTCGTAGATCGTCGACACATGGTCCCGCGACTTCCAGAAGACGCTGAACAGGCCCTCGCGAGTGGGCGTGTACTGCGAGCCGAAGCGCACGTCCATGGCCGAACGCACCTTGCCGTTCACCATCCACTGCAAGGTCCGGCTGGACTTGCTGATGCAGAGCACCCGGCCCTTCAGGCACCGGGGGTCCGGCTTCGAGGGCGGCAGGGTGGTCGGCGGGTACAGGGCGTCCTGGCCCGGGGTGTCGCTCAGGTCCTGGATCTTGTTCCAGGTCTTGAGGTCGGTGTTGCCGGTACGGGGCAGACCGTGTGCGCTCTGGAAGGCGCCGACCGCGTTGGCGGTGATCGGGCCGTAGAAGCCGGTGGGCGCGAGGCCGAAGTGCTTCAACTGCCGCAGCCGCGCCTGGAGCTCACGCACCTTCGCGCTCGTGGTGCCCTGCGCGATCACGATCACGGGCTTCGCCGCCGCGGGCCGCACCGCGGCGGCCTGCTGCGTCGGCGCCTTCGCCGCGGTCGCGGGCTTCTCGGGCCGGGCGGCGGCCGGCTTCTGCGCCGCCGGTTTCTGTACGGCCGGCTTCTGGACCTCGGGTTGCTGTGTCTTCTTCGCGGCGGCGGTCGGCGAGGTGTGCACCTTCGGTGCCTCGCCCTTCGCATCGACCGCCTGCGCGGTGCACCCGGTGACCACGGCGAGAGCCGCTGCGGCCGCGAGTGACCGTTGTATGACGGGTGCGCGCATAAAAGCCCCCCATGTCCTGGGTTGTTGTTCCCTGTCACGAATATCCGAAAAGGCACTCCCGGCAGGCTGTTGCCCGCCGTTCCTGCCCGGGCTTCGTCGCCCGAGGGCGCCGGCATACGCCGACTCCCCCTCCCGGGTGTACGACAGAGAAGATGCTTCCCAGCCGTTGATGGTTGCGAACTCTTCACAGCTCTTCGATGTGAGACTGGCGCGTTTACGGGACCGGAGGGGCGATCCCGCCGGATCCCGCCACGGTAAGCGCGCCGGACCCGCACCGCCTGCACCACCGCGCGTGACCCGAACGGGCTTGCCCCGGCGGCCCGTTGGGACGGGCGCGGCACCCGGAGGTCCCACCAGCCCCTTTGCGCTCACGCGAGAGAGATAGCGTCGGCAAAGTTTTCTGCAAGCGCGGTTCTCTTCCTCCTCCTCTGTCTCCTCTCGACTCATCCCTGACCGCCCTGATCACCCTTGGGCGGGTGGCCGGGGTCATTCCCCGTGAGCGACGGTTTTCAGAAAGGCGCACCGCCAGAGGCAGGCGGCGTCCAGCTCACCGCTCAGCAGCCCGAGGTGAACCTCGTCCGTGCGTGTCCCCCAGGAGACCGAGGCGGGCGAGCGCGTCGTGGTCGGCGCCAACCACTTCGCTCTCGGCGCCAAGGCCCCCGCGCACACGGCTCAGGGCCCCGGCAACGTCCTCCCCGCGAGGAAAACCGCCCGCCCTCCGCGCCTGTCTCGCCCGCGCTCCTCCTCCTGTCCGGCAATCGGACAAAAGGGCAGACCCCCGGACAGGCGTGCGAGACTCCGTCCCATGCTGGGTGTCACCGATCTGCCGACCTACCTCGTCGGCCTTCTCGTCATCGTCCTCCTCCCTGGACCCAACTCGCTCTACGTTCTCTCCGTCTCCGCCCGGCGCGGTATCCGTGCCGGGTACACCGCGGCGGCCGGAGTGTGGTGCGGGGACACCGTGTTGATGACCCTCTCCGCGGCCGGGGTGGCCTCGCTGCTCCAGGGGAACGCCTTCCTCTTCAGCATCGTGAAGTACGCCGGTGCGGGCTACCTCACGTGGCTTGCGGTCGGCATGGTGCGGACGGCCTGGAGCATGTGGCGCTCACGCCACCGGCAGGCGGAGGCGGAGAGCGAGGACGGGGCGGCTCCCGCGGGTGAGCGACCCTTCCGCAGGGCCTTCGTCGTCAGCCTGCTCAACCCGAAGGCGATCCTCTTCTTCGTGGCGTTCTTCGTGCAGTTCGTCGATCCCGGTTATGCCTATCCCGCACTCTCCTTCGTGATCCTGGGCGCCTTCGCGCAGGCCGCCAGCTTCCTCTACCTGAGCGCCCTGATCTTCAGTGGCACCCGGCTCGCCTCCGCCTTCCGCCGCCACAAGGGCCTCTCGGCCACGGCGACCTCCGCTGCGGGTGCGATCTTCCTGGGCTTCGCGGTCAAGCTGTCTCTCGCGAGCGCCTGAGGGGTTCCGGTCGGTTGTTCCTGCGGTTGTGGTGATTGCTGTGGCCGTGGTGGCCGTGGTGGCCGTGGTGGTCCCGGCGGTCGTGGCGGTACCGGGCCCTGGTGCCGCCGACTGCTGGGCGGTCAACCGCCGGTGACAGAGGTCAGATAGGCCTCCACCCCCTCCGCGGTCTCGCCCGCCCAGGCGAGGTAGCCGTCCGGCCTGACCAGGAAGACCCCGGTCCCGTAGGCCTCGTAGGCGGCCGCCCGGTGGGTCGTGGCGGTGTCCGGGTCGAGCCGGGGCAGCGGGCAGTCCGTGCCGAGGGCCAGCAGGGTCCAGCGCGGGCCGCGGAAGAGGTCGAAGAGGCGGGTGCCGCCCGGGTTGCCGTCCGGGGCCCGGTCACCCGCCCGCAGCGCCTCCGGGTCCAGGCCGGTGCGGGTATCCACCGACAGGGGCGAGTCCTGGTACCCGAGATCGAGTTGCCGGAACTCCCGCCCCCGCTGGACGGTCATGGTCCCGCCCTCGGCGACAGTGGCCCGGTGGGTGCGGGTGGACAGCCCCAGCATCCCGGCGGCGATGGGCCGGCGTTCCTCTTCGTAGGTGTCCAGAAGGGACCCCGGGGCACCCCCTCGCAGCACCGCCGCCAGCTTCCAGCCCAGGTTGTAGGCGTCCTGCACGCTGGTGTTGAGCCCCTGGCCGCCGACCGGCGAATGGACGTGTGCGGCGTCCCCGGCGAGGAAGACCCGTCCTTCGCGGAAGCGGTCCGCCAGCGCCGCCTTGGCCTGGAACTCCGAGGACCACTGCACCCGTACGACGTCCTCGACGGTGAGGTGGGTGCGCTGGTCCACCAGCTTGACGACGCCGTCCGCCGAGGCGTCCGGCACGGCGTTCTCGTCTCCGTACCGCACCAGGACCTGGAAGGCGTTGCCCGGTGCGGGGAGCGGGCACATCGATATGCCGTCGCCGCCCTCTCCCTCCCAGATGTGCCAGTGCTCGCGGTCCAGGGCTGCCCCCAGGGCGAGTTCGACGTCCGCGACCAGCAGGGGCCTCAGGTCCACCGTCTCGCCGGTCATCGGAATGCCGAGGGCTCGGCGCACGGTGGAGCGGCCGCCGTCCGCCGCGACCGCGTAAGCGGCGCGCACCGTACGGGAATCGCTCAGTCCCGCCCTGACGCCCGAGGCCTCCTGCGTCAGTTCCTCCACCGCCGCGCCGAACTCCACGTCGCCACCGAGCTCGCGCAGGCGGGCGAAGAGGATCTCCTGGGTGCGTGCCTGCGGTATCAGCCAGCCGTTGGCGTACGGCACCTGCTCGGTGGTCTCGCTCCGCGGGGCCAGATGCCAGGTCTTTCCCGGCCGCCCGTCCTCCCAGAGCCGCATCGGCGGATAGAGGGAGCCCGCCGCGTGGATGCGGGGGAGGACGCCCAGGTCGTCGAGGATCTCCAGGGTGCGCGGCTGGAGTCCCTTGCCGCGTGACCCGGGGAAGAGGGTCCCCTGCCGCTCCGCCACCAGGCAGCGCACTCCGCGCCGGGTCAGATCCACGGCCAGCGCGAGCCCGGTGGGACCCGCGCCGACGATCAGCACCTCGGTGTCCTCGTCGGCCCCGGCCGCGCCTTCTCCTGGTGTGAAGACCGCTGTTGACGTCATCTCTCGCTCCTCTTTGCGTGCCGTTCTGCTCACTCAACGTGCCTTAACGGCGTTAAGTTCCGTCGAGGCCGAGAGTTCCTTAACGGTGTTAAGCTGTCAAGCGTGACTGAGCAGGAAAGGGATTCCGGGTCCCGGAGCGGCGAGGGCGGAGATGCGAAGCCCCCGGCGGCGCGGGAGCCTGGTGCCGGGAAGCGGGCCAAGACGGAGAAGGCGCGGATAGACAAGACCCGGGTGGCCGACGCCGCGCTGGATCTGCTGAACGACGTAGGGCTGGAGGGTCTGACGCTGCGTGCGATCGCCAAGGAGCTCAACGTCCAGGCGCCCGCGCTCTACTGGCACTTCAAGAACAAGCAGGCGCTGCTCGACGAGATGGCGACGGAGATGTACCGGCGGATGGTCGTCGACATCGTCTACGAGCCCGCCGCGGGCTGGCAGGATCATCTCCGGGAGTCCAACCACGGGCTGCGCCAGTCGCTGCTGCGCTATCGCGACGGCGCGAAGGTGTTCAGCGGTTCCCGCTTCACCGGGGACCAGCACGGCGAGGGGATGGAGACCGAGCTCGGCTATCTCCTGCGGGCCGGGTTCACCCTTCAGCAGGCGGTGCGTGCGAGCACCACGGCCTTCCTGTTCACCATCGGTTTCGTCACCGAGGAGCAGGGTGTCAGCCCGCTGCCGGGCGAGCGCCGGGAGGGCTTCGACCTCGAGGAGCGTACGGCCGTGCTGGCGGACTACCCGCTCGCGGCCGCGGCCGGTCCCGAGCTCTTCGACCGCTACGAGGAGCGCTTCGACGAGGGTCTCGACCTGATCATCGCGGGTATCGAGACGCGGTACGGAATCCACTGAGGGCGCGGGCGGCCGGGGGCAACTCCGCACCTCGCGGCGGAAGTTGCCGCTCTGTCCCACGATCGGGTGAACCCGGGAGGATTCTCCCCACAGACGGGCTCAATGGTGCACAGTGGACGCGGGAGGAATCGTCGGGCCGGTGTTCCGGTTCGGTTCCCGGCCTTCGCGTGCGGGTGCGCGCACGGTGGTGGCGGGGAGCGCAGGGGAGTGGGGACAGAGGGGGCAGGACTCAGCGGCGCGGAGCCAGGGCCGAGCGCAGCCTCGGAGTCGCCCAGTCCTCGACGAACCGGTTCAACAGCCAGGCGAGCAGCAGCATCGAGCCGATCGCGAGCCCCAGGGTGGCGTACGAGGGCAGACCGATCCGCTGATGCAGGACATCCACGGCAACCCAGCCGAGGTGCTCGTGCACCAGGTAGAAGGGATAGGTGAGTGCGCCGGCGACAGTCAGCCAACGCCAGTTGGCCCAGTTCATGGCGCCGAGGGCGATGGCGCCGACAGCGAGGAATCCGAGCGTGACGACCAGAATGATGCCCACCGAGGAGCGGTTGGAGAAGTAGTCGGGGTTCGGCGGATGCCACAGCCGGTCCACCGCGTAGTGCTGGCCTATCAGCCAGCTGACACCGACTATGCCCCAGCCGATGGCATCGCGGCGGTTGCGGTGCAGCAGGTAGAGGCCTATACCGCCGATGAAGAACGGCGCGTACTCGGGCATGAGCACGAGGTCGAGCAGCGGTTCGTTCGCCGCCTCGGCTATGGCCGCCGCGAGCGTCCAGCCCGCGCAGAAGAGGATGACGCGTTGCCGGGTGGCGCCCGGAAGGACAATGCACAGCGCGAACAGGGCATAGAAGCGGACCTCCGCCCACAGCGTCCAGCAGACACCGAGGACGCGGTCCACCCCGAGCGGCTGCTGCATCATGGTGAGGTTCAGCAGTGCGTCGCTCGGCGAGACCGCCTTATAGGCGATGGTCGGCAGCGCGAAGACCGCGGTGACCAGGATGATCGCCGCCCAGTACGCGGGCAGCAGGCGTGAGGCGCGCGAGGCGAAGAAGGACCGCAGCGGGCGGCCCCAGCCGCTCATACAGATGACGAAGCCGCTGATGACGAAGAAGATCTGGACGCCGAGGCAGCCGTAGGCGAAGAACTCGTGGGCCGTCGGGAACTGCAGTCTGCTGGACGTGCCCCAGGCCTCGGAGATCTCCCCGTCACGTCCGCCGTAGTGGTAGAAGGCCACCATCAGGGCGGCGATCAGACGCAGTCCGTCCAAGGCCCGCAGCCGGGGCGGGTGTTTGACCGGCTTGGGCTGCACCGGTCCGACTGCCCCGGGCGTCACCCCGGGAAGCTCCTTCGCCGCTGTGCCCGGGTCTGTGCTCGGGGCGGTCATCCGAGGGCTGCCCGCTTGAAGGAGCGCGCACGGCGGGCGACGCGGCGCACGGTGGCATTGCGCGGGATGAAGGCGAGTTGCTGGGGCACCGCGCCGGGAAGCGCCAGGGAGGTCAGGCGGCGGCGCTTGAAGTAGCGCCAGGTGTGGGCGTTGAGATGGCGCGAGAGATAGCGCTCGGCGGCGGGGCGCAGGCTCGGGTAGATCTTCGCCTGCATCGCGAAACCGACGGCGACGACCAGCTCGCTCAGTTCGGCGACGGACATGCCGGAGGCGGGCGTACCGGCGGACTGCGTGCCGGAGGACTGGGCCTGCACCGCGCTCTTGTCGGTGAGTTCGGGCAGCAGGGCGTCCACGAGGGTGACGGGGACGCGGTTGCTGTTCTGGTAGGGCGCGAGCCGGTCGAGCAGCGTGGTGGTGCCGAGCCGCGCGACCGGGATCTGGTAGAAGGCCTGGGCCGTGAGAAGGGCGGTGGAGAAGCAGCCCGCGACCAGGGCGGGGCGCATGCGCTGGTACAGCACCTCGGCAAGCACGGGCGAGTCGACGACGGTGAGTTCGACGCCGAGCTGCTCGGCCTCGCGTTCCAGGGTGCGGGACCAGCGGGCGGGGGCGCTCGGGTGGGGCTTGAAGACGATCTGGTGGTGGCCGAGGGCGGCGGCACCGCGTACGAGCCGGACGTGGAGGTCCTCTTCCTCCTCCGCGGTGAGGATGTCGAGGGCGGAGAGGTACTGGCCCAGGAGCAGTGCGGGGGAGGTGAGTTGGGGGAGGCCGGCGGTCGAGGAGGGGTCGTCGCCGAGTTCGCCGAGGACCTTCAGGAAGACCTCGGTGGGGATGATCTCCGGTGCCACGCCGAACTCGGTCAGCAGCATCGGCTTCAGTCCGGGGACCAGGTCCAGGTGGAGCAGCCTGCGTACGCGCGAACCGACCAGCGGGTCGATCTTGTTGCGGGTGGGGCCGTAGCTCATCAGGCCGTCCGCGTAGACGTCCAGCGGGGCGCCCATGAAGATCTGGGCGAGCCCGAGGGCCGGGTTGACCTGGATGGACTCCAGGGTCAGCTCGACCGGGTCGTCACCGAGGTTCCAGGCGAGCCGCAGATGGCGCTCCCACAGCGGGACGTCGTCGGCGCGCGGGGACCAGCCGCCGGGATGGAAGGGGGTGATGGTCTCGTTCCAGGAGAGCACCTCGTCGAAGCGGTCGCGCAGCTTCGCGAAGCCGGGCATCTCGTCGACGGACGGGGTGACTTCGGGCGTCGCCGCGTTGTTGGAGACCAGCAGGATGCGCCGGTCGGCCGGGGCGAAGCAGTCGGCGTCGAGGGCCGCGGCGAGCGTGGCCGTGCCGTAGAGAGTGGAGGCGAAGAAGATCTGGGTGGTCACGCCGCGACCCCCGAGGAGGCCGGGCGGCGGCGCAGTCGGCGCAGCCGGGTGGCGCGCTGGGCGTCCATCGAGTCCAGTGCCTCGTCCAGGACGTCCTGCGGCATGCGCCGCAGCGCCGCAGAGCTCATGGCTTTCAGTTTCCGCGCCACGGGAGGTTCGAACCTTTCGATGGAGCCCAGGTGGTGGGAGATGATCGCGCAGTAGGTGCGGACGGCCTTGGGAAGGAGCTTCGCGGCCTCGCGGTCCTTCGCGGTCTCCTCGACCACCTGGTCGAACGCACGGATGAAGTCGAGTTGGCGGACATCGCCGATCTGGGTCAGCGAGGACGCCACGCCGCGGCGGTAGTACACGCCGAGCAGCCCCACCGCGGCGAAGCTCTCCGCCTCGCGGTGCAGCTTCCAGATCCAGGGCCGGTCCTCGGCGGTGCGCAGCCCGTCCGTGAAGTGCAGCAGCCCCGAGTCGACGAGGCGCCGGTGGTAGATCCCCGCCCAGGCGAAGGCGTAGTCGACGGAGGTGGAGCGGTCCGCGGGGAGGATGACCTCGCGCGGGCTCATCACCTCGCCCCGCCGGCCGTGCGGGACCCGGTGGATGCTGCGGGCCCGCGCGGTGCACTGCACATGGTCGGTGCGCAGGAAGTCGCAGCCCAAGTCCTCGATGGCGGCGACGAGTTGGGCGTAGTAGCCGGGGGCGAGCCAGTCGTCGCCGTCCAGGAAGGTCAGGTACTCGCCGCTCGCGGCGTCGATGCCCGTGTTGCGGGCGGTCGCGAGTCCGCCGTTCTGTTCGTGTCTGAGCAGGCGCGCACCCGGCAGCTCGCGCTCTGCGCGCGCGAGAATGTCGGGAGTCTCGTCGCGCGAGCAGTCGTCGACGAGGAGGAATTCGAAGTCCTCGCGGGCGTTGGCCTGCAAGGATTTGAGGGTGTCGGGCGCGTATTGCTGCACGTTGTAGAACGGCACGATGACGGAGAGCTTAGCCACGTACAGGACGGTAAGCCCCCGGGCCGAGCCTGTCTCGTACCTGGGTGAGATGTCAGATGAACGACACGTGCCAGATCGGTGAACCTAGGGGTGTTTTGCGCCGACTCGGGACTGATTTTCGGCCCGTTGACCCACTGTTAACCGTTTGTTGCCCCGAGATTCGGGCAGGGCTTCATCTTGCTTCCTACTGTCTGAGGCGTGCCAGGAAGTACCACCACCTCCCAGTCCTCTCTGCGGGTCGCCGTGCTCGCGGATTCCGATACTCGGTGGAAATGGGGCGCCCTCACCGCGCACCGCATCGTGACGGACAGCAGGCTCAGCGGCTTCCTCCTGCGTGGGCGGGCCACCCCGACTCCACGCCAACTCCAGGAAGTTGGTGTCACCGCGGACTCACTCGCCGAGGTCACGGCGGTCGAGTTCCTCAAGGAGATGGAACGCGACGCGGAGGAGTACGACGTCGTCGTGCTCGCCCTCGTCGGCGGAGCCGTCCAGGCCATGCTGCACGGACTGGCCCGTGCCTGGAAGGGTCGTGCAGAACGTCCGGTGGTCGTCACCGGTTATGTAGGCGTGGTCTACGAAAAGCTCGCCGACGGTCTGCTGCTGCGGCACGGCGCCGACCTGGTACTCGCCAACTCCCGCCAGGACGCGGAGCGTTTCCGCGCCGTCTACCGGGGGGTGGGCGCCGACGCCTCCGGGGTCACCGAGACCGCGCTGCCCTTCCTCGGCGGCGCCGAGTACACCGAGAGCGATCCGTACACCGTGGTCTTCGCGGCCCAGCCGTCCGTCCCGGACAACCGCAGGGACCGCATGTACCTCCTCGAACGGATGGTGCAGCACGCCAGGCTGCACCCCGAGCGCGAGGTGCTGCTCAAGCTGCGCAGCCGCCCCGGTGAGCACACCACGCACATCGAGGAGCTGCCGTACCAGAGGCTCGCACAGCGGATCGAAGGGGGACTTCCGTCCAACTTCCGCCTGGTGTACGGCAATATGGGGGAAGTTCTCGACCGTACCGACCTCCTGGTGACCGTCAGTTCCACCGCCGCGCTCGAATCGCTGCACCGGCGCATCCCGACCGTCGTCCTCACCGACAACGGAGTGCGCGAGGCGCTCGGCAACCACCACTTCATCGGCTCCGGATGCCTGGCCTCCTGGGACGAGCTGGACGCCGGGCACCAGCCCGCGCCGGATCCGGTGTGGGTCTCCCGGCAGGGCGTCGCCGCCGAGGGGGGGTACGAGCGGGCCTTCGACGAGGCCCGCGACCGGGTCCGGGAACTGCTCACCGCCGACTCCCTGCCGCCGATCAGCCCCTACTACACCCTCGCCACCGCGCCTGGTTATCTGCCGGGCATCCTCGCCCGGCACCACCTGGACCGGGACGGTTCGCCGCTGCCCGGTGCCCCCGGGGCCGACAAGGACCCGGGCCCGGTACGGCAGATCGTGCGCCGGGCGGCCCGTGGCGCGTATCGCCACGGCGTACAACGTGTGGCTCCCGTCATCCGTCGTATGGGTGAGCTGTGAACACGCCCGGCGACCAGGCCGCCCCGCCCGCCGGCGGTTCGCACCGACTGCCCCCTGAAGGAGCATCCATGACCCACCAGGAAGCGGGTTCGCCTGCGCCGGCACGCCGTGTGCTCGCGGTCATCCCCGCCCGTGGCGGATCCAAGGGCGTGCCCGCGAAGAACCTCGCCCCGGTCGGCGGCGCGCCCCTGGTCGCCCGCACCGTGCGGGAGTGCCGCGCCGCCCGCCTGGTCACCGATGTCGTGGTCTCCACGGACGACCAGTCCATCGCCGCCGCGGCCCGTGAGGCCGGTGCCGAGGTGGTCATCCGCCCGGCGGCCATCGCGGGCGACACCGCCACCAGCGAGGCGGCCGTCCTGCACGCCATGGACGCCCACGAGGAGCTGCACGGCGCGCGGGTGGACGTGGTCCTCCTGGTGCAGTGCACCAGCCCCTTCATCCTGCGCGAGGACATCGACGGCGTGGTCGGGGCCCTGGTGGAGGGCGGCGCCGACACCGCGCTGACCGTCGCCCCCTTCCACGGCTTCGTCTGGCGCGACGCCGCCGACGAGCCCGCGGGCATCGCCGCCGAACAGGACGAGCGGGGCGAGCGGGAGGAGCGGGCGACGAGCGGGGGCGGCACCACCCGGCTCGCCAACTCGACCGCCACCGAGGGCGGTTACGGCGTCAACCACGACAAGTCCTTCCGGCCGCGCCGCCAGGACCGCCCGCAGGACCTGCTGGAGACCGGCGCCGCCTACGCCATGGACGCGCTCGGCTTCCGCAAGCACAACCACCGCTTCTTCGGGCACACCGAACTCGTGCGCACCGACCCCGCACGCGTCCTGGAGATCGACGACCCGCACGACCTGGCCCGCGCCCGCGCGCTGGCCCCGCTCTTCGACGCGGAGCGGCCCGGCGCGCTGCCGGCCCGCTCGGACGTGGACGCGGTCGTCCTCGACTTCGACGGCACCCAGACCGACGACCGGGTGCTGATCGACTCCGACGGAAAGGAGTTCGTCTCCGTGCACCGCGGCGACGGACTCGGCATCGCGGCCCTGCGCAAGGCGGGCCTGAGGATGCTCATCCTCTCCACGGAGCAGAATCCGGTCGTCGCCGCTCGCGCACGGAAGCTGCGGATCCCCGTGCTGCACGGCATCGACCGGAAAGACCTCGCGCTGAAGCAGTGGTGCGAGGAACAGGGCATCGCGCCCGAGCGCGTGCTCTACGTCGGCAACGACGTCAACGATCTGCCGTGCTTCAGCCTCGTCGGCTGGCCGGTAGCGGTTGCGAGCGCACACGACGTGGTGCGCGGAGCCGCACGCGCCGTCACCACCCTGCCCGGTGGTGACGGCGCCATCAGAGAGATTGCCGCCTGGATTCTCGGCCCCTCCCTCGATAGCTAAGGAAAGTACCATCATGAGCTCCAACACCCGCCTGCGCAGCTTCGGTTCCCGCACCGCCGGACCGGGCCAGCCCGTGTACGTGACCGGTGAGATCGGCATCAACCACAACGGCGAGCTCGACAACGCCATCAAGCTGATCGACGTGGCCGCCGCCGCCGGCTGCGACGCCGTCAAGTTCCAGAAGCGCACCCCGGAGATCTGCACCCCGCGCGACCAGTGGGACATCGAGCGCGACACCCCCTGGGGCCGGATGACCTACATCGACTACCGGCACCGCGTCGAGTTCGGCGAGGAGGAGTACCGCGCCATCGACGAGCACTGCAAGGAGCGCGGGATCGCCTGGTTCGCCTCCCCGTGGGACACCGAGGCCGTCACCTTCCTGGAGAAGTTCGACCTCCCGGCGCACAAGGTGGCCTCCGCCTCGCTCACCGACGACGAGCTGCTGCGCGCCCTGCGCGCCACCGGCCGGACCGTCATCCTGTCCACCGGCATGTCCACCCCGAAGCAGATCCGGCACGCCGTCGAGGTGCTCGGCAGCGACAACATCCTGCTCTGCCACGCCACTTCGACCTACCCGGCCAAGGCCGAGGAGCTGAACCTGCGCGTGATCAACACCCTCCAGGACGCGTACCCGAACGTCCCGATCGGCTACTCCGGCCACGAGCCCGGCCTCCAGACCACGCTGGCCGCCGTCGCCCTCGGCGCCACCTTCGTCGAGCGCCACATCACCCTGGACCGCACCCTGTGGGGCTCCGACCAGGCCGCCTCGGTGGAGCCGCAGGGCCTGGAGCGCCTGGTCCGCGACATCCGCGTCATCGAGACCGCCCTCGGCGACGGCGTCAAGAAGGTCTACGAATCGGAGCTGGGCCCGATGAAGAAGCTGCGCCGCGTCCCCGGTGTCGTCGCCGAGGCCGAGCAGGGCTGACGGCCGGGTAGCAGCCACACACCGATGAGTTCCCGCGTCGGGCCGCACGGCGGTCCCACCCTCGCCTTCGTCGAGAGCCCCGTCCAGCTGCTGAACGTCCTGGAGTGGGCGCACACGGCGGTGCCCACCACGCTCGACGACCGCCCGCGCCCGGACACGCCCCCCGCGGGCGTGGCGGGGCCGGACGGCAGCCCGGCCGGGAACCCACCGGTGACCCCTCCCTACGAGGACTTCACCGTCGTCGTCCTCTCCCCGCTCGACCCCATGACCCGCGGCCAGCTGCGGCGCATGGCGGAACTCGCCAGCAGCGAGGGCTGCACGGTCCGCTGGGAGGAGGCGCGCGGCGGCGCCAGCGCGCCCTTCCAGACCATCGGCGGGTTGACCCCGCTGCTGCGCCAGGCCGAGCGGATCGTCATCGGCGACCCCTTCTCGCGCTACGTGCAGCTGCTGCTGACCCTGACCAAGGTCCGGGACATCGTGGTGGTGGACGACGGCACCGCGACCATGGAGTTCATCACCCAGCTCGCCGAGGGGGAGCGGCTGGTGCGCTGGCACCGCAGGGGCGGCCGGCCCAGCGCGCGCGACCTGGCCTTCGGTCCGGTCTCGCGGGCGGCGAGGCGGCGGCTCACCCCGAGCGAGGGGCGCCGGGTCGAGGTCTTCTCCTCGATGCCGATCGACTCGGCCCCCGAGGGCGTGCACCTGAGCGCCAACGACTTCGGCTGGACCCGCTCCCGCTTCGGCCCGCCCCGCCTCACCCAGGGCGCCGACCTGGTCGGCACCTCCCTGGTGGAGACCGGGGTGGTGGACCTGGACCGCTATCTGGTGGCGGTCGCCGAGCTGAGCGCCGCCCACCAGGCCACCCGCTACTTCGCGCACCGCCGCGAGAGCACCGAGAAGCTGCACCGGCTCTCCGCCGAGACCGGCCTGGAGATCGTCCGCCCGGACCTGCCGCTCGAACTGATCGCCCGGCGTGGCCCGATCGGGCGTACGATCCTCAGCTTTCCCTCGACCGTGGTGCACACCCTGCCGCTGGCCCTCGCGGGCACCGAGGTGCGGGTCGCCGTCTGCGACATCGACCCCGCCTGGCTGACCGCGCACGCCTCGCCCCGCGCGCAGGGCTTCCTCTCCGGGGTGACCGGCAGCGCCCGGGACGTCCAGCGGCTCGGCCCGGCCCCGGCCTCACCCGGCACGGCCGCGGGATGACGCTCCGTACGCACCGCGGCGGGCCACGGACCGAACGTCCGTGAGGCAAACCAGACGACATACCCGCCGTATGTGGTGATCACGCCTGCGGCGGGGAAATTTCTCTGAGCAATACGGCTGAAGAATCGTTCCACGCCACTCGGAGGCCCCCTTCGGCGCCGTATCCTGCCAAGGGTGAGCCACGTGATGCCGTACGAGTCAGAAGGTGACCTGCCCGAGGCGGAACCGCTGTCGGGCCTGCTCGGACTGCCGGGCCTGCCCGGGCTGCTCGGTGAGGAGCTCTTCGCCGAGCTGGTCGCCTTCCGGCGTGACCTGCACATGCACCCCGAACTGGGCAACCAGGAGGTGCGCACCACCGCCGCGCTCAAACACCGGCTGGAAAGAGCCGGTCTCAAGCCGCACGTACTGAGCATGGGCACCGGCCTCATGTGCGACATCGGGGACATGGCCACCCAGTCCGGCGCCGGGGCGCCCCTGGACGGCATCGAGACCGAGCTGGGCGCGGGCGGCGCGCGGCGGATGCTCGCGCTGCGCGCCGACATCGACGCGCTGCCCATCCCGGACACCAAGACGGGCTGCGCCTACCGCTCCACCGAGCCCGGCCGCGCCCACGCCTGCGGGCACGACGTGCACACCGCGGTGGTGCTCGGCGCCGGTCTCGTCCTCGCCGAGCTGGACCGCAGGGGCGAACTCCCGCACCCGGTGCGGCTGATCTTCCAGCCCGCCGAGGAGGTGCTGCCCGGCGGCGCCCCGGACGCCATCGAATCGGGTGTCCTCGAAGGCGTCGGGCGGATCCTCGCGGTGCACTGCGACCCCAAGGTCGACGCCGGGAAGATCGGGCTGCGCCGCGGCGCCATCACCTCGGCCTGCGACCGCCTGGAGATCACCCTGGACGGCGCCGGCGGCCACACCGCCCGCCCGCACCTGACCACCGACCTGGTCACCGCCGCCGCCCGGGTCGCCACCGAGGTGCCCACCCTGGTCGGGCGCCGGGTGGACGCCCGCTCGGGCCTCGCGGTCACCTGGGGGCGCATCGAGTCCGGCCACGCCTGCAATGTGATCCCGCAGCACGCCGAGCTGTCCGGGACCGTCCGCTGCCTGGACCTGGACACCTGGCGGCAGGCGCCGGACCTGGTGCACGCGGCGGTCGACGAGATCGCGGGCATGTACCGGGCCAAGAGCCAGATCAACTACGTCCGCGGGGTGCCGCCCGTGGTCAACGAGACGGCCGCCACCGAGCTGCTGCGCCGGGCCATGACGGCACGCCGCGGCCCCGACGCGGTGGAGAGCACCACCCAGAGCCTCGGCGGCGAGGACTTCTCCTGGTATCTGGAGCGGGTGCCCGGCGCGATGGCCCGGCTCGGGGTGCGCCGCCCGGACGACCGCATCGCGCGCGATCTGCACCAGGGCGACTTCGACGCCGACGAGTCCGCGATCCGGGTCGGCGTGGAGCTGTTCACCGCGGCCGCCCTCCTCGACGGGCAGCAGCGCTGAGTGGTCTCTCGTGCACGGGGCGTCCCGAGGGTGGGGCGGGGCGCTCCGCGGACCGGCTCCGGGGCTGGTTTCCGGGCCGGTTTCCGGCCACCGGCGAGAGGTTTTCCCCAGGCCGTGCCGATGTCCGCCGACCGGCGTAGCCTGGCTCCGCCACCTCTCGTAGGTTGCGCGTTCAGGACCCGTTCGCGTCGATACGGTAACGGCTGCGAATAGGGTCTGGCGAGGAAATCTACGCGCGTTACGATGCGGCGAAACTCTGCGCCACTCGTCCGAGCGGCGCGCATCCGCAGAGCGCCGGCTAAGGCGCTTAGGTCAGGTCTAAGGAGCCTCCCTTGCGCCGGGTAGCGAAGATTTCTGCCGCGTGTATGGCCAGCGCCGCACTGGCACTTTCCGCCACCGCGTGTGGCAGCACATCCTCCGAGAAGGAGGACTCGGGCTCGGACTCGGGCAAGGGCGGGGTCAAGGTCGGTCTGGCCTTCGACGTCGGCGGCCGGGGCGACCACTCCTTCAACGACTCCGCGGCCCGCGGTGCCGACAAGGCCAAGAAGGATCTCGGCGCCGAGCTGAAGGAGCTCACCGCCAAGACCTCGGACACCGAGGCCGACCGGGTCCAGAAGCTCACCGACCTCGCCGACGCGGGCTACAACCCGATCGTGGGCGTCGGCTTCGCGTACGCCGGTGCCGTCAACAAGGTCTCCGCGAAGTACCCGGACACCACCTTCGGCATCGTCGACTCGGTCGTGGACCAGAAGAACGTCGACAGCATCGTCTTCACCGAGGAGCAGGGCTCCTACCTCGCGGGTGTGGCCGCGGCGCTGAAGACCAAGAAGAACCACGTCGGCTTCATCGGGGGCAACGACAACCCGCTGATCAAGAAGTTCGAGGCGGGGTACGTCCAGGGCGTCAAGGACACCGACCCCAAGATCAAGATCGACCGCCAGTACCTCAGCCGCGGCAACGACACCTCCGGCTTCACCAGCCCGGACAAGGGCGAGTCGGCCGCCGAGGGCATGCTCGACCGGGGCGCCGACGTGGTCTACACGGCCGCGGGCAACTCCAACACCGGCGCCATCGAGGCCGCCGCGGGCGTCAAGGGCGCCTGGGCGATCGGCACGGACTCCGACCAGTACGCCGTCCCGGCGCTGGCCAAGTTCAAGCACGCGATCCTCTCCTCGATGCTGAAGAACGTCGACATCGGCGTCTACGACCTGGTGAAGTCCGTCAAGGACGGCAAGCCGAAGACCGGTGTCAGCTCCTACGCCCTCAAGGACAAGGGTGTGGCGCTGGCGACCTCCGGCGGGTACCTGGACGACATCGAGGCCAAGCTCGACGCGGCGGAGAAGAAGATCGTCGCCGGCGACATCAAGGTCAAGACCACCCCGTGACACCAGTCGGGCGGGGCTCGCAGGAGCCCCGCCCGCCGGTGGCGGCATCCGGCTCGGCGAGGGCGGCGCACGCCGACGCGCCGAGCCATAACAATGTGTCAACTCTACGCGGGTAGCGCGGAGTTGCCGCGCTAGCGTCGCCGACGCCAGACCCTCCGTACTCCTCCGCTCCTTCTCCCGAGGAGAGTGCACCATCAAAGCGTCCGAGCCCGAAGTCAGTACCCCGGCCGTCGAATTGAGCGGCATCACCAAGCGCTTCCCCGGCGTCGTCGCCAACCGCGACATCGACATCACCGTCCACCGGGGCACCGTGCACGCCCTCTGCGGTGAGAACGGCGCCGGGAAGTCCACCCTGATGAAGATCCTCTACGGCATGCAGAAGCCGGACGAGGGCACCATCACGGTCGACGGCGAGCAGGTCTCCTTCGCCACCCCGGCCGACGCCATCGCGCGCGGCATCGGCATGGTCCACCAGCACTTCATGCTGGCCGACAATCTGACGGTCCTCGAGAACACCGTCCTCGGCGCGGAGAAGCTGCACGGCATCGGGGCGAAGGCCCGCCGCAGAATCAAGGAGATCTCCGAGGCGTACGGGCTGAACATCCGCCCGGACACCCATGTCGAGGAGCTCGGCGTCGCCGACCGGCAGCGCGTGGAGATCCTCAAGGTGCTCTACCGCGGCGCCCGCACGCTGATCCTCGACGAGCCCACCGCGGTCCTCGTACCGCAGGAGGTGGACGCGCTCTTCGACAACCTGCGGGAGCTCAAGTCCGAGGGCCTGACGGTCATCTTCATCTCGCACAAGCTCGGCGAGGTGCTCTCCGTCGCCGACGAGATCACCGTCATCCGGCGCGGCACCACGGTCGGCACCGCCGACCCCCGCTCGACCACCGCCAAGCAGCTCGCCGAGCTGATGGTCGGCAGCGAGCTGCCCTCGCCGGAGACCGAGGAGTCCACGGTCACCGACCGCCCGATGCTCACCGTCGAGGGCCTGCGCCTGACCCAGACCGACCTCGACGGCGTCGAGCGCGTCATCCTCGACGACATCTCCTTCACCATCCACCAGGGCGAGGTCCTCGGCATCGCCGGAGTGGAGGGCAACGGCCAGTCCGAACTGGTCGAGGCCGTCATGGGCATGCGCGACCCGGGCAGCGGACACATCCGCCTGGACAAGGACGACATCACCCATGTCGCCACCCGCAGGCGCCGCGAGGAGGGCGTCGGCTACATCCCCGAGGACCGCCACCGGCACGGGCTGCTCCTGGAGGCACCGCTCTGGGAGAACCGCATCCTCGGCCATGTCACCGAGCGCCCCAACAGCAAGGGCGGGCTGCTCGACCTCCGCGCCGCCCGCGCCGACACCGCGCGCATCGTCGCCGCCTACGACGTACGCACCCCCGGCATCGAGGTCACCGCGGCCTCGCTGTCCGGCGGCAACCAGCAGAAGCTGATCGTCGGCCGGGAGATGAGCCACCGGCCCAAGCTGCTCATCGCCGCGCACCCGACCCGCGGCGTGGACGTCGGCGCGCAGGCGCAGATCTGGGACCAGATCCGCGAGGCCCGCCGCGAGGGCCTCGCCGTCCTGCTGATCTCCGCCGACCTCGACGAGCTGATCGGCCTGTCCGACACGCTGCGGGTGATGTACCGCGGCCGGCTCGTCGCCGACGCCGACCCCACGACCATCACCCCCGAGGAGCTCGGCTCCGCCATGACGGGTGCCGCCGCCGGCCACCTGGAGCACGTGGACGACTCGCCGGAGGACGAGGCCCGATGAAGAAGTACACCTCCCGCTTCGACAAGGAGCGGCTGTTCCTCGGAATCGCCGCCCCGCTGCTCGCGATCGTCGCCGCGCTCGTGGTCACCGCCCTGGTGATCCTCGCGACCGGCAAGAATCCCGGGCCCGCCTTCAACGACATGCTGACCTACGGCACCGCCAGCGACAGCCAGGTCTACATCCTCAACAAGGCGACCACGTACTACCTCGCGGGCGTCGCGGTGGCCATCGGCTTCCGGATGAACCTGTTCAACATCGGTGTGGACGGCCAGTACCGCCTCGCGGCCTTCATCGCCGCGGCGCTCGGCGGGGCGCTCACTCTGCCGGGCATCGTCTCCATCCCGCTGATCATCCTGTGCGCGATGGCGGTCGGCGCGCTCTGGGCGGCCATCGCGGGCGTGCTCAAGGTGACCCGCGGGGTCAGCGAGGTCATCTCGACCATCATGCTGAACTCCATCGCCACCGCGGTCATCGCCTATCTGCTGCAGCCCGGCCGCCTCGGCGAGCTGGACCGCGCCGGGACCAAGGTCTCCACCGAACCGCTGCCCTCGGGCTCGCAGTTCTTCCTCTTCGACACCGGCGCGGCCGGTGAGCTGTGGGGCTTCATCGTCGTCTCGGCCGTCGTCGGCGTCCTGTACTGGTTCATCCTCGGCCGCACCCGCTTCGGCTTCGACCTCCGTACGGTCGGCATGTCCGAGTCGGCTGCCTCCGCCAGCGGGGTCGGCGTCAAGAAGATGATCGCGACCAGCATGATCCTCTCCGGCGCGGTCGCGGGCCTGATCGGCATGCCGACCCTGCTCAACGACAGCCACGAGTTCAGCAACGACTTCCCCGGCGGCATCGGCTTCACCGGTATCGCCATCGCGCTGCTCGGCCGCAACCACCCCATCGGCATCGCCCTCGGCGCCATGCTCTGGGGCTTCCTGGAGCGCACCACCAACCACCTCGAATTCCAGGGCTACGACAAGGAGATCCTCGGCGTGATCCAGGGCGTCATCGTCCTGTGCGTCGTCATCGCCTACGAGGTCGTACGCCGCTACGGCATCAAGCGGCAGCAGCAGCGCGTGGGTGCCGAACTCGCCGCCCAGGCCTCCGGCCCCGTCAAGAAGCAGGAGGTGGCGTGAGATGACCGCCACGATGACCGACGTCCCGCCTCCCGCGGCTCCCAAGGTCAAGGGAAGCGGCGGCCCGCGCTCGCGCAGCACGCTCACCCGCGCCCTGCTCTACACCTTCTTCGGACTGCTGCTGCTCTCCCTGGTCCGGGTGATCACCGACGCGGACCAGCTCACCTCCGCCGGGCAGATCGCCGCCTCGCTCGGCCTCGCGGTGCCCATCGGCCTCGCGGCGCTCGCCGGACTCTGGTCCGAGCGGGCCGGCGTCATCAACATCGGCCTCGAAGGCATGATGATCCTCGGCACCTTCGGCGCCGGCTGGCTCGGCTGGCAGACCAGCCCCTGGCTCGGCCTGCTCTGCGGCATCGGCTTCGGCGTGATCGGCGGGCTGATCCACGGCCTGGCCACCATCACCTTCGGCGTCGACCACATCGTCTCCGGTGTGGCCATCAACCTCCTCGCCCTGGGCGCCACCCAGTACCTCGCGAAGATCTTCTTCGCCGGGGGCGAGGCGCAGGCCAAGGGCGGCAACCCCAAGCAGTCGCCGTCCTCCGAGGCGCTGCCCGACTTCAGCGTGGCCGGGATCTCCGACGGGCTCAGCTCGATCGAGAAGCACCACTGGTTCTTCGTCTCCGACCTCGCCGGGATCCTCGGCGGCCTGGTCACCGACCTGTCCGTGGTGACGATCATCGCGGCGCTGCTCGTGGTCGCCACCTGGTGGGTGCTCTGGCGGACCTCCTTCGGCCTCCGGCTGCGCTCCTGCGGCGAGAACCCGATCGCCGCCGAGTCGCTCGGCGTCAACGTCTACACCTACAAGTACGCGGCCGTGGCGGTCTCCGGCGGCCTCGCCGGACTCGGCGGCGCCTTCCTCGCCCTGGTGACCTCGCACATCTACCTGGAAGGCCAGACCGGCGGCCGCGGCTACATCGGCCTCGCCGCCATGATCTTCGGCAACTGGCGGCCGGGCGGACTCGCCATGGGCGCGGGCCTGTTCGGCTTCTCCGACGCCCTCCAGCTGCGCAACGGCGGCACCGTCGTCCACGCCCTGCTGCTCCTGCTGTTCATCCTGCTCGTGCTGCTCGCGGCCTGGAAGGGCTACCGCAAGGCCTGGCTCCAGTGCGGGCTCTCGGCGCTCACCGCCGCCGCCGTCCTCGTCTGGTACCTGACCACCGACGAGGTGCCGAGCGACTTCGTCGGCGCCACCCCGTACTTCGTGACGCTGCTCGTGCTCTCGCTGTCCGCGCAGCGCCTGCGGATGCCACGGGCCAACGGCATGCGCTACCACAAGGGGCAGGGCAAGTGACCGCCTCCCCGCAGGCCGCCGAGGCCGACTGGGAGGCGCTGCGGGAGGCGGCGCGCGAGGCGATGTCCCATGCCTACGCGCCGTACTCCGGCTTCCCGGTCGGTGCCGCCGCCCGCGTCACGGACGGCAGGGTCGTGGTCGGCTGCAACGTCGAGAACGCCTCGTACGGGCTCGGGCTCTGCGCGGAGTGCGGCCTCATCGCCCAGCTGCGGCTGACCGGCGGCGGGCGGCTGACCCACTTCACCTGCGTGGACGGGCGGGGCGCGGTGCTGATGCCGTGCGGCCGCTGCCGCCAGCTCCTCTTCGAGTTCGGCGGCCCCGAACTCCTCCTGGAGACCGCCTCCGGAATCCGCTCCCTGGCCGAGATGCTGCCGGACGCCTTCGGCCCGGACCAGCTCGACTGACCCCGCCTGCCGGTCAGTCGGGCCGACCTGGCACGGCCGACCGGTTCGGCCGACCGGCCCGACCGGCCCGACCGGGGGCGGCTTCCACTCACCCGGCCCGCCTCGCCCCCACCGGCGGAGGCGGGCCCCGCACTTCCCGCACGCACCACTCACCGAGGACAGACAGACCATGGACGTCATCTCCGTCATCCGCACCAAGCGCGACCGCGGCGCCCTCACCGACGAGCAGATCGACTGGGTCATCGACGCCTACACCCGGGGCGCGGTCGCCGACGAGCAGATGTCGGCGCTCGCCATGGCGATCCTGCTCAACGGCATGGACCGCCGGGAGATCGCCCGCTGGACCGCCGCGATGATCGCCTCCGGCGAGCGCATGGACTTCTCCCCGGCCTCCGGCATCACCCGCCCCACCGCCGACAAGCACTCCACGGGCGGCGTCGGCGACAAGATCACCCTGCCGCTCGCCCCGCTGGTCGCCGCCTGCGGCGCGGCCGTGCCCCAGCTCTCCGGCCGCGGCCTCGGCCACACCGGCGGCACCCTCGACAAGCTGGAGTCCATCCCCGGCTGGCGGGCCGCGCTCTCCAACGAGGAGATGCTCTCCGTCCTCGGCTCCACCGGCGCGGTCATCTGCGCGGCGGGCGACGGCCTCGCCCCGGCCGACAAGAAGCTGTACGCGCTGCGCGATGTCACCGGCACCGTGGAGGCCATCCCGCTCATCGCCTCCTCGATCATGTCGAAGAAGATCGCCGAGGGCACCGGCTCCCTGGTCCTCGACGTGAAGGTCGGCACCGGCGCCTTCATGAAGACCCTGGAGGACGCCCGCGAACTCGCCGCCACCATGGTCGGCCTCGGCACCGACCACGGCGTGCGCACCGTGGCCCTGCTCACAGACATGTCCACCCCGCTCGGCCTGACCGCGGGCAACGCCCTCGAAGTGCGCGAGTCCGTCGAGGTCCTGGCGGGCGGCGGCCCGGCCGACGTGGTCGAGCTGACCCTCGCCCTCGCCCGCGAGATGCTCGACGCCGCCGGGCTCCCGGACGCCGACCCCGCGCGCGCGCTCGCCGACGGCTCCGCCATGGACGTCTGGCGCCGGATGATCTCCGCCCAGGGCGGCGACCCGGACGCCCCGCTCCCCGTCGCCCGCGAACAGCATGTCGTCACCGCCCCCGCCACCGGGGTCCTCACCCGCCTCGACGCCTACGGCATCGGCGTCGCCGCCTGGCGCCTCGGCGCCGGCCGCGCCCGCAAGGAGGACCCGGTGCAGTCCGGCGCCGGCATCGAACTCCACGCCAAGCCCGGCGCCCGCGTCACCGCCGGCCAGCCCCTCCTGACCCTCCACACGGACACCCCCGAACGCTTCCCCTACGGCCTCGAATCCCTGACCGGCGCCTACGACATCGAGCCGGACGGCACCGCCTTCACGGCCCAGGGAATCGTGCGGGAGCGGGTGGCCTGAGGGGGCGGGGGCCGGGACTCGGCGCCCGGGCATCATCGGAGACGGGAGCGGAACGCCCTCGCCCGACGATCGGGACGTACCGGCCCTTCTTCCCGTTCGTGCCCCCTCCGCCGTCCTCGGACCGATCGTGCGGAAGACGTCTAGACTGACGCCATGAGCATTGCTCACGACCACTATCCAGAGCTTCACCGGCTCATCGACCAACTGCGGCCCGACCAGGCCGAAGCGGTTCGTTCCGTCGTGCTCCACCTCGTGGTGGACAACACCGGGATCACCGAGAACGCGGCCGAGGAGCCTCCGGCGCGTCGGCGGCGGCTGTCCTTCGCGGGCTCCCTCGAAGCGGAGCCCGACCTGGCCACGCGGTCGTCCGAGATCCTCCGTGAAGGACTGGGCGGCACCGGTCGGTGATCATCTGCGACACGGGCCCGATCGTCGCCGCCTTCAACGCCAAGGACGACCGTCACACCGACTGCCTCCGGGTGCTCGAAACACATCCTGGGCCCCTGCTCGTCCCGGGACCGATCCTGACCGAGGTCTGCTATCTCCTGGAGACCCGGGCAGGCACGCGTGCGGAGGGGCAGTTCCTCCGTGCGCTGGAGACCGAGGAACTCAGTCTCGTGGCGCTGACCTCACAAGACCTCTCGCGCATGGTGGAGTTGGTCGAGCAGTACGAGGACCTGCCGCTCGGCGCGGCTGATGCCTCTGTCGTCGCTGTCGCGGAACGCCTTGGCGTGCACGAGGTCGCGACCATCGACCACCGGCACTTCCGGGTGATCCGCCCTCGCCACTGCCCCGCGCTGACGCTCCTGCCCTGAAGGGGGCCTCAGCCCATCCCTCACCCCAGCACCGCCGCCACCCCCACCATCACCGGGGCCGAGGCCAGGGTGGAGAGCAGGATCGACTCCCGGGCCAGGCGTTCGCCGACCTGGTAGCGGGAGGCGTAGGTGAACATGTTCTGGGCGGCGGGCAGGGCGGCGACCACCACGACCTGGAGCAGCGCTTCGCCGTCGAGGCCGAAGACCTCGGCGGCCAGGAACCAGGCGAGCAGGGGCTGGCCCACCGACTTCAGGGCGGTGGAGAGCAGCACCGGGAGGCGGTCGGGGCCGGGGCTGCCGGGGAGGCTGCTGCCGCGGAGCGAGATGCCGAGGGCGAGCAGGACGGCGGGGATGGACATGTTCCCGATCAGGGCCACCGGGTCGCCGAGCGGTCCCGGCACCGACCAGCCGGTGGCGGCCACCGCGACCCCGGCGAGCGAACTGAGCGCGAGCGGATTGCGCAGCGGGGTGGTCAACCGCTTCCACAGCGGGTCCTTGCCGCCGGAGCCGGAGCCGGAGCCGGAGCCGGAGCCGGAGCCGGAGTCGGAGCCGGGCTCGGAGTTCGTATCCGAACCGGCCTCCGTCCCGCCGCCGGGCCCGGACCCCGGTCCCGCTCCCGAACCGAGCCCCACCTCTGCCCCCGCTCCCGAGCCCGACAGATCGAGCACGGTCAAGGCGAGCGGCGTGACCAGGATCTGCTGGAAGAGGAGGACCGGTGCGATCAGGGAGGCGTCGCCGAGGACGTAGGCGGCGATCGGGATGCCGAGGTTGCCCGCGTTGAGGTAGCTGGAGCAGAGCGCGCCGATGGTGGTGCGGCCCACTCCCCAGCCGCGCAGGGCGCCCACCGCGACGAAGACCCCGGCGGTGGCGGCCGTGCACAGGGCCGTGATCAGCAGGCGCCCGGAGAGGATCACCGAGAGGTCGGCCCGGGAGAGCGTGGTGAACAGCAGGGCCGGGGTGGCGACATGGAAGGCGAGGCGGGTCAGTACCTCGGGGCCGTTCTCGCCGAGGTGGCCGCGGCGTCCGATGAGGTAGCCGACGGCGATCACCACGGTGATCACCGCGAAGCCGCTCAGTACGCCCTGCACCGCGCCCCCTGTCCGCTGCCGTCACGGGAAGGGGGCGGGGGTATCGGCGTACACGGCATGGCGACAGCCTCCTCGGCGGGGCTCGCCCGGGTCAATGTGATCTCCGCCGGGGCGGGCGGGGGCGCCGAGGATGCCGATGAGTTCGGTACGCGGGTGGGGTCTACCGGGGCGTGGATGCGAGGACACCGGAGGTGCTGGTCCTGCGCGGCGAGGTGGGCCGGGCGGAGCTGGCGCGGCTCTGCGCCGAGGTACGGCTGCGGCTCGCCGCGGGCGCGGACGGGGTGGTGGTCTGCGATGTCGCCCGGTTCGACGCCCGCGGGGTGGGCGCCGTGGACGTACTGGCGCGGCTTCAGCTCACCGCGCGCCGGGCCGGGGGGCGGATCAGCCTGCGCGGACCCGCCCCGGGGCTGCGGGCGCTACTGGAGCTGACCGGACTGCTCGGCGGCCGCGGCATCGGCTTCGAGCCGGGTGGGCAGCCCGAAGAGCGGGAACCAACGGGCGGTGTCCAGGAAGGAGTTGAGCCCGGTGATCCGGCCTCCTGAGATCTCGATGACCTGGAGCGCCCAGGCCTCGTGGCCGCTGCCGCTCTCGCTCGGGCGGTACTGGCCGAAGGCCGGGGTGCCGTTGGCCGCGGTCGCCACCAGGCGGGAGCCGCGGCAGCCGGCGCCGGAGCCCAGCATCCAGGCCTGGATCTCGGTGTGCCCCTGGAGCCACAGGTCGTAGGGCGGCATGGACAGGACCGCGTCCTCGTGGAGGAGGGCGGTCAGCTCCTTCATGTCGTAGCCCTCGAAGGCGCGGACGTACCGCTCCAGGAGCTTCTGCTGGTCCTCGTCCATCGGGTCGGCGGCGTCGCTGTCCTTGACGCCGGTGGCGGCGAGGGTGGCGCGGGCGCGCTGCAGGGCGCTGTTGACCGAGGCGACGGAGGTCTCCAGGAGCTCCGCGCACTCGGCGGCCCGCCAGGCGAGCACCTCGCGCAGGATCAGCACGGCGCGCTGCTTGGGCGGCAGGTGCTGGAGGGCGGCGACGAAGGCGAGGCGCACCGACTCGCGGGCGACGGCCGCCTCCGCGGGATCGGCGCTGCCGCCGGGCAGCACCCGGCCGTCCGGGACGGGCTCCAGCCAGGTCGGCTCGGAGCGCTCCTTGAGGACGGCGGTGGCCGCGGTCTGGGGGGCGGTGAGGTCCATCGGGCGGGCCCGGCGGTTGCCCGCGTTCAGCATGTCCAGGCAGACGTTGGTGGCGATGCGGTAGAGCCAGGAGCGCAGGGAGGAGCGGCCCTCGAAGCGGTCGAAGCTGCGCCAGGCGCGCACCATGGTGTCCTGCACCGCGTCCTCGGCCTCGAAGGAGGAGCCCAGCATGCGGTAGCAGTAGCCCGTCAGCTCGATCCGGTACTCCTCAAGCCGGAGGTCGAGATCGCTCGTCGCCGTCTGTGTCATCACCCACACACCCCTGGTGGCCCTGCCGCCACCCGAGCGGCGGCGGCACACTCACGGAAGCTAGCGGACCCCACTGACAATGGCCCCTGCAACGGCCTCTGGGGGGAGAAATCCCCTCATGCAGTGCTTCCTGCCCCGATACTCCCGCTCCGCGCGGCCCGGGGCGAGTCCTCGGGACGCAGGGTCCGCGGCGCGGGACGCAGGGTGAGCAGGACGGCTCGTACGGAGGGGAGTTCGGGCCGTACGGACGAGGCCGCCCGGATCCCGCGAGGGCTCAGGTCCCGCCCGCCGCGAGGCGTTCGGCGCGGGCCGCGCGGGTGCCGAGCAGGGTGAGCGTGACCACGCCGAGCAGGGCGAGGAGGCCGAAGCCGACGGTGCCGGGCCAGCCGCCCGCGCGGAAGGCGACGGCGCCGAGGGTGCTGCCCGCGCTGGAGCCGATGTAGTACGCGGAGGTGTACAGCGCCGAGGCCTGCGCGCGGCCGTGCACGGCGGTCCTGCTCACCGCGGAGGAGGCCACCGCGTGGCCGGTGAAGAAGCCGGCCGTGATGAGCACCAGGCCGAGCAGCACCAGCGGCAGCGAGGGCGCGAGGGTGAGCAGCAGGCCCCCGGCGGCCGTACCGCCGCCCAGGTAGAGGGCGCCGCGCCGCCCGAGGCGGTCCACCAGGCGTCCGGCGGCGGCCGAGGCCCCGGTGCCGACCAGGTAGATCAGGAAGACCGAGCCGACCAGGCCCTGCGGGAGGGAGAAGGGCGCCTCGCTGAGCCGGTAGCCGATCACCGTGTAGCTCGCGCCGAAGACCGCCATGAACAGCGCGCCGATCGCGTACAGCCGCCGCAGCAGCGGGTCGCCCAGGTGCCCGCGGACCGTGCGGGCCAGCGCGCGGGCGGCGAGCGGGGCCGGGGTGAAGTGGCGCGGGGCGGGGAGCAGGGCGCGGAAGGCCAGGGCGCAGAGGACGGCGAGGGCGCCGATCACGCCGACCGCCACCCGCCAGCCCCACAGCTGGGCCGCCCAGCCGCCGACCACCCGGCCGCTCATGCCGCCGATGCTGTTGCCCGCGACGAAGAGCCCGATCGCCGCCACCAGGGCCCGCGGCCTGACCTCCTCGGCGAGGTAGGCCATCGCCGTGGCGGGCAGCCCGGCGAGGGCCGCGCCCTGGACGGCCCGCAGCGCGACCAGGGCGCCGAGGCTCGGCGCGAAGGGCACCAGGAGACCGACGGCGACCGCGACCGCCAGCGAGCCGGTCATCAGGGTCCGCCGCCCGTACCGCTCGGAGAGCGCGCTCAGCGGCAGTACGCACAGGGCGAGGGCGCCGGTGGCCGCCGAGACCGACCAGCTCGCGGCGGACTCGGTGACGCCGAAGTCCGCGGAGATCAGCGGCAGCAGGGCCTGGGTGGTGTAGAGCAGGGCGAAGGTCGCGATGCCCGCGAGGAACAGGGCGAGGCTCATCCGGCGGTAGCCGGGGCCGCCCGGGGTGAGGCGGGCCGCCTCCTCGGCGGACTCGGCGGACTCGGCGGGCCCGGTGGTCTCGGCGATCTCGGCGCTCCCGGCGGACTCGGTGGCCGCATCCGCCCCGGCGCTCCCGGGACCGGTGCGGGCGGGAGCGGTCGTGGTCGGGGCGGCGGGGGCGAGGGCGTCCGGTGCGGTGCCGGGCGCCCGGCTACTGGCGGGGAGCATGCCTAGAACGTAGGCAGCCCGGGCTCATGCGTCCAATGCGGGAAAACCCGATAATCGATGCCATGGAGCATGAGCAGAGGCCAGTCGGGCGCGAGGGCGCGCACAGCCGCCGGAAAGAGCGCGCGGATCCCGGCCCCGGAAACGGCGGGGAGGGCGCCGCCCCCGAGGCCCCGCCCGGTTCCGCCGTCGCCCTGGACCCGGAGTCCTGGCCGGCGCTGCTCGCCCCGCGCCTCGCGCAGTTCGCCGCGGTGGCGCGGGCCGAGCATGTCACCCGGGCCGCCGAGGAGTTGGGGATGCCGCAGTCCACGCTCTCCCGGGCGCTGGCCCGGCTGGAGGCGGACCTCGGGATCTCCCTCTTCGCGCGCCGGGGCCGCGCCCTCGCCCTGACCGTCGCGGGCCGCGCCTTCCTCGGCTCCGTGGAGCGCGCGCTCGGCGAGGTCGAGCGGGCCGCCGAGGAGGTGCGCGCGGACGCCGACCCCGCCGCGGGGAAGGTCGCCTTCGGCTTCCTGCACACCATGGGTCCCGAGACGGTGCCCGGGCTGCTGCGCGCCTTCCGTGCCGAGCATCCGAGGGTCCGCTTCAGCCTGGTGCAGACCTACGGGGAGGCGATGATCGAGCGGCTGCGCGCGGGCGAACTCGACCTCTGTCTGACCGCGCCCGTACCGGCCGCCCCCGACCTGGTCGCGCGCCGCCTCGACGAGCAGCGGCTCTTCCTCGTCGTGCCGGAGGACCACCGCCTCGCCGGGCGCCGCCGGGTCCGGCTCGCGGAGGCCGCCGAGGAGACCTTCGTGACCCTGGAGCCCGGCTACGGGCTGCGCCGGATCACCGACGAGCTGTGCGGACAGGCCGGTTTCCGGCCCCGGGTGGCCTTCGAGGGCGAGGAGACGGAGACCCTGCGCGGACTGGTGGCGGCCGGGCTCGGGGTCGCCCTGCTGCCGCCACCGGCCTTTGCCCGCCCGGGACTTGCCGACCTGGCGGTGACCGCCCCGCGGGCCGTACGGGAGATCGGCGTCGCCTGGCTGGACGGCCACCCGGACACCCCGCCGGTGGCCGCCTTCAAACGCTTCCTGCTCTCGCGGCGGGGGCGACTGCTGCCGCGGTCCTGAGTGCGCGTCAGTTCGCGTACGGACAGGGGTGGTTGGGGCGGTGCGCGCAGGGGGCGGCTGGTCTCACCTTCCGCCCGGACGGAGGGCGTACGCTCACTCGCCCCGGACGGGTGGTCGCCGCCCGTGCCAGGGGCGGCGGAACTCAACTTCCGGCCGGGCACTGGGCGTACGCTCCCTCACCCCGCAAGTCGACCCGGATACAGGCCACTTCAAGGTCTGCGCGCCCCGCTCACTTCCGCCGGGCCTTGTCGAGGGACTTCCCGAAGCCCGCCGCGAGCGGCATCCGCAGGCCCAGGGGCGGCGGGGCCGCCAGGGCGTCCTGGACGGGGCGGGAGAAGGCGTGGCCGAAGAGGGTGCCGAGGACGAAGTCGGCCGCCAGGGCGAAGACTTCGCTGCGGTGCTGGGCCAGCCGGTGGCCGTCGGAGTGCACCTCGAAGCGGGCGATGTCGCGGTGGGCCTTCTTGGCGCGGGCCGCGAGGCGGAAGGAGAGCTCGGGGTCGGTGCGCTCGTCGTTGGTGCCGTGCACGATCAGGACCGTGCGGCCGTGCAGCTGCTTCACCGGCTCGGGGGCGGCGGCGACATCGTCCTCCGGGAGCCAAGGGGCCAGTGCGAAAACGGAGTTGACCGCCGGGTGGCCGCTCGCGTGCAGTGCGGCCCGGGCGCCCATGTCCACCCCGGCCAGGCAGACGGGGACGTCTCCGTAGCGGCGGCGTACCTCCTCGGCCGCCCAGTGCGCGTCCTGGGAGAGGTCGGCCTCGCTGCCGTTCCAGCCGCGGTTGCGGTAGTGGACCAGATGCGCGGCGAGCCCCTCGGCGCGGCCGGCCCGCGCCAGATGCCGTCCCATGCCGCGCATCCCGGAGGTGCGCAGCGCCGAGGGTTTTCGTGCGGAGACCGCCTCGCCGCCCGGCAGCAGCAGCACCACGCCGCTCACGGTGGAGGGCTCGGTTCCGATCGGAGCCGAGAGCCGCGCCGCACGGGCCGCCGTCGCTTGTGACTTGACTGAACCCATGGCAGAACAGTGTCAGAAGCGCTCCACGGCGCCACCCCTCTTGGCGATCACTGTTACGTATCGGCCGGAAAGCGCCCCCGGCGGTGATCTACGCGCGTAGGCGTTAGAGTGCGCAGATGACGAGCCAGACTTTCGCCGGACCGGGAGCCGAGCAGATCCGCCGCGCCCCGAAGGTACTGCTGCACGACCACCTCGACGGGGGCCTGCGCCCCGGGACGGTCGCCGAACTCGCCCGGGAGACGGGCTACACCGGCCTGCCGGAGACCGACGCCGACAAACTCGGCCTCTGGTTCCGCGAGGCCGCCGACTCCGGCTCCCTGGAGCGGTATCTGGAGACCTTCGCCCACACCTGCGCCGTCATGCAGACCAAGGACGCGCTGCGCCGGGTCGCCGCCGAGTGCGCCGAGGACCTGGCCGAGGACGGGGTGGTCTACGCGGAGGTGCGCTACGCCCCCGAGCAGCACCTGGAGCAGGGGCTCAGCCTCGAAGAGGTCGTCGAGGCGGTCAACGAGGGCTTCCGGGAGGGCGAGCGGATCGCCCGCGAGAACGGCCACCGCATCCGGGTCGGCGCCCTGCTCACCGCGATGCGGCACGCGGCCCGCGCCCTGGAGATCGCCGAACTCGCCAACCGCTACCGGGACTCGGGCGTCGTCGGCTTCGACATCGCGGGCGCCGAGGCGGGCTACCCGCCCACCCGGCACCTGGACGCCTTCGAGTACCTCAAGCGCGAGAACAACCACTTCACCATCCACGCGGGCGAGGCCTTCGGGCTGCCCTCGATCTGGCAGGCGCTCCAGTGGTGCGGCGCGGACCGGCTCGGGCACGGGGTGCGGATCATCGACGACATCGAGGTCGCCGAGGACGGCACGGTGCGCCTCGGGCGGCTCGCCTCGTACGTACGGGACAAGCGGATCCCGCTGGAGCTGTGCCCGACCTCCAACCTGCAGACCGGCGCCGCGGACTCCTACGCCGCGCACCCGATCGGGCTGCTGCGCAAGCTGCACTTCCGGGCCACGGTCAACACCGACAACCGGCTGATGAGCGGCACCAGCATGAGCCGGGAATTCGAGCACCTGGTCGGCACCTTCGGCTACACGCTCGACGACATGCAGTGGTTCACCGTCAATGCGATGAAATCAGCATTCATTCCTTTCGATGAACGACTGGCGATGATCAATGACGTGATCAAGCCTGGATACGCAGAACTCAAGTCCGAGTGGCTGTTCCGCCAAACCGCTGTGACCAGGGGTTCTGACTCCGAAGAGGGCTGATTCCGATAAACCGATCGCGGCAGGGGATTCGTTTCTCCGGCCGCGATTCGGTGTTTGCGGCCGGGTAATCGCCTCGATACGTTCTTGGACCGCTCAATTCCCCGTCGCAAGGACGCACTGAACATGAAGCAGTCTGCAGTCAAGACCCTCGGTGTCGCCGCCCTCGGCGCCGCATTCGCCGCCGTCGGCGCGGGTGCCGCCTCCGCCGCCCCGGCCACCCCGGACGCCCTCGGCACGGTCACCGGCGCACTCGACTCCGCCGAGGCGCCCAAGACCCTCCCCGCGGCCGGCGGCGTCAACAAGGTCCTCGGCGTGCCGGAGCAGGTCGCGGACGGCGTGGACTCGGCGGCTCCCGTGGAGCAGATCACCGAGGGCCTGGAGTCGACCACCGCCATGGCCGCGCGGGCGCAGCAGGCCCAGCGGGCGGGCCAGGGTCAGCAGGGCCGGCAGGACCAGCAGCGGGAGAGCGGCTCGCTGCTGCCCACCGGGGACTCCAGCCCGGTCGGCGGACTCCTCGGCGGGCTCCCGCTCGGCGGCGCCAGCTCCCCGGTCGGCGGCCTGCTCGGCGGTGGTCTGCCGCTGGGCGGCTGAGGCAGGAAGCGGCGAGGGGTTCCCGGCGGTGCCGGGAACCCCTCGGGTGCCCGCGTACCGTGCCGGTACGCGGGTCCCGGCTCACCAGGCTTCGCGGTGGGCCTTGCCCTCGCTCGGCAGGAAGACCCACAGGGCGAGGTAGAGCAGGAACTGCGGGCCGGGCAGCAGGCACGAGACGAGGAAGATCACTCGCATCGTGGTGGCGGAGGTGCCGAAGCGCTTCGCCAGCGCCGCGCAGACTCCGCCGATCATCCGGCCGTGGGTGGGGCGGACCAGGGCAGACATACCGGGCTCCTTCGCGTGCCGTCTTCGCGCCGCTCTCCGGCGCCGGGGGCCGGTCCCTGATGACCGGCTTCCTCTTCGAGGCTACGTTCAGGGCCGCCGCAGGGCGTCGCCCCAGGGAGCGAACTCGACCCTGGCAATCGTCGGGGTCGGACCCTGAGGGCCCGCCCCGGTGCCGTCCGCCCCGCTGCGGCGGCGCAGCCGGGCCCGCGCCCAGGGCACCACGGCCAGGTGCGTGACGACCACCCCGAGGGTGTTGAGCAGCAGCGAGTCGACGTCGACAACCTGACCGGGGATATAGGTCTGCAGCAGGCCGATCCACATGGAGACCAGGACTCCGGTGGCGGTGGTCCGCATCAGCGAGAAGAAGGGCGAGGCGTTCACCCGCCCGGCGATCAGCGGCAGCAGGAAGCCGAGCGGCGCCAGCATGAACAGGTCCTTGCCGACCCGGCGGAGCCCCGGCCACCAGCCCTGCGCGAAGTCCGCGCGGATCCCGGCCAGCGGGTGCAGATTGGGCGCGCTCACCCAGGCGACCTCCACCGGCCGCAGGGTGAGCCAGGCGACGACGAGCAGATGCGCGACCAGGAGGACGACTCCCGCCGCACGAAGTGGTACCGCGACGATTCCGCCGCCCGAGCCTTGACGCTGCACGACCTCAAGGACGAGAGACCGGGGCCGATCGGTTCCCGCTCCTGACGCCCGAGTCAACAGGGCGCGCGGGAAAAGACGCCGGAACGGTACGCGGACCGCCCCTCGCACCCCGTACGCCCCTCCCGCCCCGCCGTCGGAGCCGTACGGCCCTCAGTCCCGCTCGACCACGGTGTTCGGCGGCGCCTCCGTGCTCGGCCGGGAGCGGACCTCGGCCGGGCACTCGTAGCGGCGCAGCGGTTCGGCCTCGGGGCCGCCGAGGGTCACGCCGCCGCGGTCGTCCGCGGCGGCCGAATTGGCGTAGGTGCACACCAGTTGGGCCAGCGCGAAGGCCGAGAGGTCCTCGGGGGCGGTGCTCAGCCGCAGGGTGTCGGTGGGGTCGCCGGAGCGGGGGCCGCGCACGGTGAGACGGCGGATGTCGGTGGTGTACCCGACCTGGCGCTCGGTCGCCGAGGGCAGCCGCTCCAGCTGGTCGAGGAGCGCCCGGGCCACCCGCAGCCGGTCCGCGGAGGCCGGGCGCTCGGGGAGCTGCGCCGAGCGGTCGGCGAGGACCAGCTGGGAGGCGCACACCAGGAAGATCTGGACGGGAATGCCGTCCTCGGCGGAGCGGGCCCCGGTCTCCGGCGCGGACAGCGTGCAGGAGGCCCGGGAGGGCGCGGCGCCGTAGTCGGTGGGCACCTCGGTGGGGCGGATCCCGCAGCCGGCGAGGAGCGCGCCGAGGACCCCGGCGAGGGTGGCGGCCGCCGTGGTGCGCAGCCGGGGCAGAACTCGCGTACTCATTTCTCCTCGCCCTCGCCCGGTGCCTCGCCGGTGGCGTCCGGGCGGTCGGTGTCGTCCGTGTCGGCCGGGGCCCCGGATCCGGGGTCCTCGGGCGCGGGCTCGCTGTCCCGCGGCAGCCGCAGGGTGAAGACGGCGCCGCCCTCGGGGGAGTTGGCCGCGGTGATCTCGCCGCCGTGGATGTGCGCGTTCTCCAGGGCGATGGAGAGGCCGAGGCCGCTGCCCTCCGAACGCGGCCGGGAGGCGCTCGCCTTGTAGAAGCGGTCGAAGACGTGCGGCAGGACGTCCTCGGGGATGCCGGGGCCGTGGTCCTGCACCTCGATGATCACGTCCTTGCCGCCGTCCCGGGTGTCCGGGTGCACCGAGACCCGCACCGGCGAACCGCCGTGCTTGAGGGCGTTGCCGATGAGGTTGGCGAGGATCACGTCGAGGCGGCGCGGGTCGATGCGGGCCATGATGCCGCGCTCCGCGTCGAGTTCGACGGCGTCCAGCCAGGCGCGGGCGTCGATGCAGGCGGTGATCTGGTCGGCGATGTCCACGTCGTCGCGTACCAGGCGGGCCGTACCGGCGTCGAAGCGGGTGACCTCCATCAGGTTCTCGACGAGGTCGTTCAGGCGCCGGGTCTCGCTGACCACCAGGCGCACCGCGGGCTCGATCATCGGGTCCACGCTGCCGGTCTCCGCGTCGAGTTCCTCCTCCAGGACCTCGGTCACCGCGGTGATCGCGGTCAGCGGCGTACGCAGCTCGTGCGACATGTCCGCCACGAACCGCCGGGAGGCCTCGTCCCGCGCGCTCATGTCGGCGACGCGTTTCTCCAGGGCCTCCGCGGCGCGGTTGAACGTCCGTGACAGCTCGGCGAGTTCGTCGGTGCCGGAGACCCGCAGCCGGGTGTCGAGCTTGCCCTCGCCGAGGCGCCGGGCCGCGGTGCCCAGCCGGTGCACCGGCTTCAGCACGGTGGTCGCGGCGGCCTGCGCGAGCAGGGCCGCGCCGATCAGCGCGAGCGCGGTGGCGATCCCCAGCGACCAGGCGAGCGAGTCCAGGTCCTTGGCCTCGGGTTCGAGGGACTTGAGCATGTAGCCGGTCGGCCCGCCGCCGATCACCCGGGCGCCGCCGATGAGGTACGGGGTCCCGCCCTCCTCGGTGCGCTGCCAGTACAGGTGGTACGGGGCGGAGTTGTGCTCCCCGCTCGGCTGCCTGCGGTCCACCGCCTCGCGCAGCGGGCGCGGCACGTCGGCGAGGGTGAACCGGTCCAGGTCGGAGTTGCCGACCACCGTGTTGCCGTCCTCGTCCTGCGCGATGAGCAGCACGCTGAAGTGCTGCCCGGTGCCCGCCATCAGGCCCGCGGTGTGCTGGAGTTCGGCCTGCGTCGGGTTGGTGGGCAGGGCGCCCGCGCGGTTCTGCATCTCCTGCTGGAAGTCGCCGAGCGCGGCGTCCTGGGCACGGGTGAGCACGGCCTCGCGGTTCAGCCAGTAGGCGATGCCGGAGGCGAGCACCGCCGCGGTCAGCGCGACCAGCGCGAAGACCACGACCAGGCGCAGCCGCAGGCTGGTCAGGCGCAGCCCCGCCATGAGTGCCCGGCGCGCGGCGGTCCAGCCGCGCCGTTCGTCCTGCGCTTTCGTCACGTGCGCGGGCCGCCCGCCGCGGACACCGGGGGACGGCTCATGAGGGCGTGTCCAGCCGGTAGCCGACCCCGCGCACGGTGCGGATCAGGGTCGGCGAGGAGGGCACGTCCTCCACCTTGGCGCGCAGCCGCTGCACACAGGCGTCGACCAGGCGGGAGTCGCCGAGGTAGTCGTGCTCCCAGACCAGCCGCAGCAACTGCTGGCGGGAGAGCGCCTGTCCGGGCCGGCGGCTGAGTTCGAGCAGCAGCCGCAGCTCGGTCGGCGTCAGCTGCAGGTCCTCGCCGTTCTTGGTCACGGTCATCGCGGCCCGGTCGATGACCAGGCTGCCGAAGGAGGCGGCGTCGTTGGCCTCCCGCTCGCCGCGCCGCAGCACCGCGCGGATCCGGGCGTCGAGGACCCGTCCCTGCACCGGCTTGACCACGTAGTCGTCGGCGCCGGACTCCAGGCCCACCACCACGTCGATGTCGTCGCTGCGCGCGGTGAGCAGGATGATCGGCAGCTGGTCGGTGCGCCGGATGCGGCGGCACACCTCGAAGCCGTCGATGCCGGGCAGCATCACGTCCAGCACGATCAGGTCCGGCCGCTGCTCGCGCAGCAGTTTCAGACCGTCCTCGCCGGTAGCAGCGGTGGCCACACGGTGCCCCTGGCGCGTCAGCGACAGCTCCAGGGCCGTACGAATGGCGTCGTCGTCCTCGATCAGCAACAGGGAAGGCACGCTGGACATTCTGTCCCATGCGGTGCCGGGGTTTCGACCTCGGGAGTTCACTCTCACCGCACCCACACCTCTCGGGGCCTGTGACAGCCCTGTGACAGTCGGCGGACACCGCCATGAAGTGGCCTCGGCAGGGTGGTGTCCACAAGCAAGGGACGACGGACCCGACGACGGGGGGCGCACGATGAACACACTGCACAGCACCACCACTGGCGCAGTTGTCACGCGCCTGCACGACGCCGTCGGGCGGAGTGCCGGTAAGTCCGGTCACCCCGGCGAGAAGTCCGGTGCCGTGAGCGGGCGGGGGTGCGCTCGCGGCACCGGGCGTCAGCACACCGTGTACATGACGGTGGTTGACGCGAACGAGGGGACGCGCGCCGGACAGGCGCGCGAGGAGGCGCAGGAGCGGCGCACGGCCGAGACCGCGGCGGACGCGGAGGCCGCGTTCACCGCGTACGTCCAGGAGCGCCGCGCCTCCCTCTACGCCACCGCCTACCACCTGACCGGTGACCGCTTCGAGGCCGAGGACCTGCTGCAGAGCGCGCTGTTCTCGACGTACAAGGCCTGGGACCGGATCAGCGACAAGGCCGCCGTCGGCGGATACCTGCGCCGCACCATGACCAATCTGCACATCAGCGCCTGGCGGCGGCGCAAGCTCAACGAATACCCGACCGAGGAACTGCCGGAGACCGTCGGTGACACGGACGCGATGCGCGGCACCGAGCTGCGCGCCGTGCTGTGGCAGGCGCTCGCCCGGCTGCCCGAACTCCAGCGCACGATGCTGGTCCTGCGCTACTACGAGGGCCGCACCGACCCGGAGATCGCGGACATCCTCGACATCAGTGTCGGCACGGTCAAGTCCAGCATCTGGCGCTCGCTGCGCAGGCTGCGCGAGGACGAGGTGCTCAGCTTCGGCCGTGACGAGGAGGAGTCCTTCGGGGAGCTCGTCGCCTGAGCCCCTCCGGAGGTCTACGGGGGAAAGACGGGGAGCCGGGGAGACCCGGTGATCCGGTACGGGGGAAAGAAGCCGGGGCGACCCGGTACGGGGGAACGGCCGGGGCGACCCGGCACGGGGGAAAGAAACCGGGGCGACCCGGTCCCGGGCGACCGGGAGAGAAGGAAAACGGGGAAACCCGAGGGGGAAACCGGGAAATGCGGCGTCGTCGTTCGTGGGGGAACGGCGACGGCGCGCTTCCCGGGCTACGGGGGAACAAGGGGGATCAGGGGAAACAAGGGGGAGGCCCGGAGTAACGAACCGGGGATCCACGGGGGTGGAGAGCGCAGGACCGGAAGGCTGGGGGGCCTTGCCGGTCTTGCGGCTTTTCCGGTGCCTGTTTCCGTACCCGCTGCCGCCGTACTCGCTGCCGCCGTACTCGCGTACTCGCTGCTCCCGTGACCGGTGGCCCCGTGCTCCCTGCCGGAGGATGCCCGGTCCCGGTCCCGGCTCCGGTGCTTCCGCGGCCCCGGTGCTTCCGGTCGGCTCAGCGGGGCTGCGGCTGCTGGGACTTGGCCGGCGCGGTGGCGCCGGGGACGCGGGTCCGGGGGCGGCCGCCCGCGCGGTGGCCCGCGGCCGCGGCGGCGAGGCGTCCGAGCGCCTCGTCCTTCGCACAGGGGTGGGCGCCCAGGGCGGACTGGCGCGCGACGATGCCGCGCTCCGCACGCATCAGCCGCCAGCCGCGGCGGACCAGCACCGCCGGTGACTTGCGGCCCTCGCGCAGATCGCGCAGCAGGCGGCGGCGGAAGGTGGTGAAGGGCCGCCCGCGCAGGCACAAGGCGTCCGCCAGCAGGCCGAGTTCACGGCAGCGCTCCACGATGTCGGCGGCGAAGATCCCCTCGGCCACGAAGAGCGGGGTGCGCCCGACCTCCAGGGTCCGGCTGCCCGTACGGCTGCTGCTCGCGAGGTCGTAGAGGGGCACCTCGGTACGTCCCGTGCGGCACAGCGCGGCGACCGCCGCCACCGCGGCCTCGGCGTCCCAGGAGCCCGGCGCGTCCCAGTCGGTGGCCTCGGTGCCGGGGACGCGCGGCAGGCTCGGGTCGTCGCCCTCCTTGTAGAAGTCGTCGAGGGCGAGCACCGGCAGCCCCGAACGGACCGCCAGCGAGGACTTTCCGGAACCGGAGGGGCCGCACAGGAGCACGACGCGCGTCGGTATGTGGGGAGGTGAACTCACGAGAATCCAGTGTGCGCCATTCCCGCCCGTGCTCCGAGCCCCGGGACGTCCTTCGGTGCCGGAATGAAGCCGGATTCACACACCCTCCACCGGTTTCCGCTTCCCCGACGGACCGTCAATCACCTGGTGTGAAAGATCGGTTACCCGGTGTGCGTCCGCGTGACCGTGCGGTGCGCCCTTCGTTGGACAGCGCATCCCCGGCGGCGGTCCGGGTCCCCTCGAGAGGCGGCACAGCCATGGCCCGACACGCGGCCCCCAGGACGTCCCCGGCAGCCCGTACCCTGCTGCGCGCAGGTCTGACCCTCGGCGCGGCCGGTGCCGCGCTCGCCGCCGGGACCGCCGCGGCCGGTGCGGCCACCTTCGCGGGCGAGGACTCCGGTGCCCCGGCGGCGCGGAGCGAGGCCCCGGCCGCCGAGAGCGGCGCGCCCGCCGAGTCCAGCCCCCTGGACGTGACCTCGGCCCTCGGCGCCGTCTCCGACCTCAAGCTCAACCCGCTGGCCCAGACCGGCGTCGACCCGCTGGACAACGGCATCTCCACCCAGGTCGCCGACTTCAAGCCGGTGTCCACCAAGGCGGTCACCGGACCGCTGTCGGACGGCGACTCCCTGAGCGAACTGCCGGTGGTGGGGTCGGTCACGCGGGGGGTGCTGGGCTGAGGCCCGGCGGCAGCCGTTCCCGCTCGCAGATGCCCTGCCGCTCCCGTGCCGCGCCCGGACCCGCGAAAGCCCCCGTTCCTCCCCACGGGAGAGAGGAGCAACGGGGGCTTCCGGTCTGCCTGCGCCGGATGGTGCCGGGTGGGTCAGTAGGCGGAGCCCGAGGCGCCGAGGGAACCCGTGGGGTGCCAGACGGTCTTGGTCTCCAGGAAGGCGGTCAGGCGGTGGGTGCCGGGGTCGGCGTGCCAGTCGCCGTCGGAGCCCGGGCGCAGCACCCGCTTGAGGTTGTCGGCCGCCGCGACCTCCAGGGCCTTGGCGAGCTGCGGGTCCTCGGCGCCGGTCAGGTCCAGGGCGTTGACGTCCTGGTGGGCGGCGAGCGGTCCGGCCAGTTCCTCGGTGCGGCCGGAGAGGATGTTGACCACACCGCCGGGCAGGTCCGAGGTGGCCAGGACCTCGGCGAGGGAGAGCGCGGGCAGCGGGGCCTTCTCGCCGGCGATCAGCACCGCGGTGTTGCCGGTGGCGATCACCGGGGCGAGCACCGAGACCAGGCCGAGCAGTGAGGACTCCTGCGGGGCCAGCACCGTCACCACCCCGGTCGGCTCCGGCGAGGAGAGGTTGAAGAACGGTCCCGCCACCGGGTTGCCGCCGCCCACGATCTGGGCGACCTTGTCCGTCCAGCCCGCGTACCAGACCCAGCGGTCCACCGCGGCGTCCACCACCTCGGCGGCCGCGGCGCGGGACAGGCCCTCGGCGGCGGCCACCTCCTCGGTGAACTGCTCGCGGCGCCCCTCCAGCATCTCGGCGACCCGGTAGAGGATCTGGCCCCGGTTGTACGCGGTCCTGCCGGACCAGCCGCCGAAGGCCTTGCGGGCGGCGACCACCGCGTCCCGGGCGTCCTTGCGGGAGGCGCGCGGGGCGTTCGCCAGCCACTGGTCCTCGGAGTCCGTCACCTCGTACACGCGGCCGCTCTCACTGCGGGGGAACTTCCCGCCGACGTACAGCTTGTAGGTCTTGAACACGGCGAGCCGCCCGGATCGGGCGGGGGCGGCCGCCGTCCCGGTCGCGGTGCCGGGCTGGTCCTTCTTGGCCGCCTTCGCGCTCCGGCCCGGCTTGGCCGGCTTCTGCGGTGCCTTCGCGGACTTGTCAGACATCGAGGTACGCCTCCAGACCGTGGCGGCCGCCCTCGCGGCCGTAGCCCGACTCCTTGTAACCGCCGAACGGCGAGGTGGGGTCGAACTTGTTGAACGTGTTCGCCCAGATGACGCCCGCGCGCAGGCGCTCCGCCACGGCGAGGATCCGCGAGCCCTTCTCGGTCCAGATGCCCGCCGAGAGCCCGTACGCCGAGTTGTTGGCCTTGGCGACGGCCTCCTCCGGCGTGCGGAAGGTGAGCACCGACAGGACCGGGCCGAAGATCTCGTCGCGGGCCACCGTGTGCGCCTGGGTGACCTTGGTGAACAGGGTGGGCGCGAACCAGTAGCCCGCGGACGGCAGCGGGCAGTCGGCGGTCCAGCGTTCGGCGCCCTCCGCCTCGCCCTGGTCGGCCAGCGAGGTGATCCGGGCCAGCTGCTCGGCGGAGTTGATGGCGCCGATGTCGGTGTTCTTGTCGAGCGGGTCGCCGAGGCGCAGCGTGGAGAGCCGGGTCTTGAGCGCGTCGAGCAGGTCCTCCTCGACGGACTCCTGGACCAGCAGGCGGCTGCCCGCGCAGCAGACCTGGCCCTGGTTGAAGAAGATGCCGGTCACGATGCCCTCGACGGCCTGGTCCAGCGGGGCGTCGTCGAAGACGATGTTGGCGCCCTTGCCGCCCAGTTCGAGGGTGAGCTTCTTGTCCGTACCGGCGACGGTGCGGGCGATCTGCTTGCCGACGGCGGTCGAGCCGGTGAAGGCGACCTTGTTCACGTCCTCGTGCGCGACCAGGGCGCCGCCGGTGTCGCCGTACCCGGTGAGGATGTTGACGACGCCCCTGGGCAGCCCGGCCTGGCGGCAGATGTCCGCGAAGAAGAGGGCGGACAGCGGGGTGGTCTCCGCGGGCTTGAGGACGACCGTGTTGCCGGTGGCCAGCGCCGGGGCGATCTTCCAGGCGAGCATCAGGAGCGGGAAGTTCCAGGGGATGACCTGGCCGGCGACGCCCAGCGGGCGGGGCGCGGCGCCGAAACCGGCGTGCTCCAGCTTGTCGGCCCAGCCCGCGTAGTAGAAGAAGTGCGCGGCGACCAGCGGCAGGTCGGTGTCGCGGGTCTCCTTGATGGGCTTGCCGTTGTCCAGGCTCTCCAGGACGGCCAGTTCGCGGGAGCGCTCCTGGATGATCCGGGCGATGCGGAACAGGTACTTGGCGCGCTCCGCGCCCGGCAGCGCGGACCAGGAGGCGAAGGCCCTGCGGGCGGCCGCCACGGCGCGGTCCACATCGGCGGCCCCGGCCCGGGAGACCTCGGAGAGGACCTCCTCGCTGGAGGGGGAGACGGTCTTGAAGACCTTGCCGTCGGCGGCCTCGGTGAACTCGCCGTCGATGAAGAGCCCGTAGGAGGGCGCGATGTCCACCAGGGAGCGCGACTCGGGCGCGGGCGCGTACTCGAAGGCGCTTGAAGAAAGGGGCGTGTTCACGTCTCTCAGTCCACCGTCACGTAGTCGGGTCCGGAGTAGCGTCCGGTGCTCAGCTTCTGGCGCTGCATCAGCAGGTCGTTCAGGAGCGAGGAGGCGCCGAAGCGGAACCAGTGGTTGTCCAGCCAGTCCCCGCCCGCGGTCTCGTTGACCAGGACCAGGAACTTCACCGCGTCCTTGGCGGTGCGGATGCCGCCCGCGGGCTTCACCCCGACCTGGACCCCGGTCTGCGCGCGGAAGTCGCGCACCGCCTGGAGCATCAGCAGGGTGTTGGCCGGGGTGGCGTTGACCGCGACCTTGCCGGTGGAGGTCTTGATGAAGTCCGCGCCCGCGAGCATGCCGAGCCAGCTCGCCCGCCGGATGTTGTCGTACGTGGACAGCTCGCCGGTCTCGAAGATGACCTTCAGCCGGGCGGCGCCGCTCGCCTGCTTCACGGCGGCGATCTCCTCGTAGACCTTCCGATAGCGGCCGGAGAGGAAGGCGCCGCGGTCGATGACCATGTCGATCTCGTCGGCGCCCGCGGCGACGGCGTCCCGGACGTCGGCGAGCTTGACCTCCAGGGCGGCGCGGCCCGCGGGGAAGGCGGTGGCGACCGAGGCGACCTTGACGCCGGAGCCGGCCACGGCCTGCTTGGCGGTGGCGACCATGTCCGGGTAGACGCAGACCGCGGCGACCTTCGGGGTCTCGGGGTCGGTCGGGTCGGGGTGGACGGCCTTGGTGCCGAGCGCTCTGACCTTGCCCGCGGTGTCGGCGCCTTCGAGCGTGGTCAGGTCGATCATCGAGATCGCCAGATCCAGGGCGTAGGCCTTCGCGGTGGTCTTGATCGAGCGGGTGCCCAGCGCCGCGGCGCGCGCTTCGAGGCCGACGGCGTCGACGCCGGGAAGGCCGTGCAGGAAGCGGCGCAGCGCGGCGTCGGACGCGGTCGCGTCGGCAAACGCGGCCCGCCCTGCGGCTGTGGAGGGTGGTGTGGTCGCCATAGTCACGAGGGGAGCATATCTACGCGCGTAGCAGCTGTACAGCCGGACAACAAGCCGAACTGCCGAGGTCACGACCCGGCCACTGCCGGGCCGCGAGCGGTCACCGGCGTCCGCCGGGCGGACACCCGTCAGGCACAATCGGCACCATGACGAGCCCGGACCCCCAGTCTCCCGCACCCGGCAGCGACGGCGATCCGCAGTACAAGGACCGCGTCTACCGCTCACCGGGCGGCATCGCCGGAGGCGTGCTGCTGCTCGCGCTGGCCGCCTGGCTGGGAATCGACGCGCTGATCCGCGGCGAGGGCAGGGTGCCGTGGATGACGCTCGCCGCGGTCCTGCTCGTCGTCCCGCTCCTGGTGGCCTTCACCGTACGGCCGGCGATCTTCGCCAATGACGACCGGATGCGGATCCGCAACCCCTTCCGGGTGATCACGCTGCCCTGGTCGCAGGTGGCCGTGCTGCGCGCGGGCTACTCCAACGAGGTCCTCGACGAGTCCGACCGCAAGTACCAGATGTGGGCGCTGCCGGTCTCGCTGCGGGCCCGCAAGCGGGCGGCCTCCCGGCAGGAGAAGGCGGCCCGGGGCGGGAGCGGCCGGGGCGCCGGCTCCGCGCCGCGCGGCATGGAACCGGTGCAGGACCACCGCGCCTCCTCGGACCGCGCCATGGACGAACTGCGCGAACTCCAGGAGAAGGGCGCCTCGGCCCCCGGCGCCCAGGGTCCCGTCGAGGTCCGCTGGGCGTACGAGATCCTCGGCCCGGCCGGTGCGGGTGCGGTCCTGCTGGTGATTCTGCTGCTGGTGGGCTGAGGCGGGCCCCGCCCTTCATGCGCACGTAACAGCCGCCTGGAATTTCCCGGTGCGTACGGCCTGTTGCCCGAGGAGAGCGTCCGCGGAAGGCGGCCTCGCAGCGGTGTACCGGAGGGTGACAGGGATGACGGTCGGGATCAGTCTGCCCGCGGGCGGCGAACAGGGCGAGAACCTCGTGACCACGCTCCTCGACCAGGCGCGGCAGGCGGCGGACGCCGGGATCGGGGCCGTCTGGTTCTCGCAGCGGCAGGACCTGGACGCGCTGAGCCTGGCCGCGCTCACCGGGCAGGCGGTGCCGGGGATGCGGATCGGCACCTCCGTGGTCCCCCTGTACCCGCGGCATCCGATCACCCTGGCCGCGCAGGTGCGCACCGCGCAGGCGGCGAGCGGCGGGCGGTTCCAGCTGGGGCTCGGGCTCTCCGCGAAGTTCTTCGTCGAGGACAGCTACGGGGTGCCCTTCGAACGCCCCATCCGGCATCTGCGCGAGTACCTCGAAGCGCTCGGCACCCTGCTGCACGACGGCGAGATCGACTTCCAGGGCCAGACCCTGCGCGCCCGCACCGCCTTCGGGCCCGCCGGTGTCCCCGGGGCGCCGCCCGCGCCGGTCCTGATCGCGGCGATGGGACCGCAGGCCCTGCGGGTCACCGCCGAACTCGCCGACGGCGTCCTGCCGTTCCTCGCCGCGCCCAAGGCGCTGGACGACTATCTGGTGCCCACACTGAACTCCGCCGCCGCCGAAGCGGGCCGCCGCCCGCCCCGGGTGGTGGCCATGCTGCCCGCCCTGGTGACCACCCGGACCGAGGAGCTGCGGGCCCGCGCCCACGAGGACCTCACCTTCTACGAGCGCTTCCCCTCCTACCGCGACATCCTGGACCGCGGCGGCGTGGAGCGCGCGGGCGACCTCTTCGCCCTCGGCGACGAGGAGGCGATCGCCGCCGAGATACGCCGCTACCGGGAGGCCGGGGCGAGCGAGGTCATCGTCACCCAGACCGGCTTCGGCACCGAGGAGGAGCGGCTGCGCACCTGGCGGCTGCTGGGTGAGCTGGCCCGGCAGGAGGCGGGCGCGGGGGAGTGAGCCGCGGGCCGGTGCGCCGACCCCCGGCGGGCCGGTCCACCGGTCGCCGCATCGCACCGCAGGGCCCGACTCCCGGCCGCCCTCGCGACGTACGCCCCCCTCAGATCCCCGCGGCCGCCGACAGGTCCGTCTTCAGCGCGTGGAGCAGCTGCACCGCCCGCTCCCGGGCCGCCGGGAGCGCGTCCGCGTCGGCCACCGGGAGGACCACCTCCAGGTAGCACTTGAGCTTGGGCTCGGTGCCGCTGGGGCGGACGATCACGCGGGCGCCCTCCAGGGTGTAGCGCAGCCCGTCGGTGGGCGGCAGCGCGGCGCTGCCCAGGGTCAGGTCCTCGGCCCGGGTGACCGCGAGGCCCGCCAGCTGGGTCGGCGGCTGCTCGCGCAGGCGGCGCATGGCGTCCGCGATGAGCGAGAGGTCCTTGACCCGTACCGAGAGCTGGTCGGTGGCGTGCAGGCCGTGCTCGACGGCGAGTTCGTCGAGCAGGTCGGTCAACTGCCGCCCCTGCTCCTTGAGTTCGGAGGCCAGCTCGGCGACGAGCAGGGCGGCGGTGATGCCGTCCTTGTCGCGCACCCCGGAGGGGTCGACGCAGTAGCCGAGCGCCTCCTCGTAGCCGTAGCGCAGGCCCTCCACGCGGGCGATCCACTTGAAGCCGGTGAGCGTCTCCGCGTACCCGAGGCCCGCCTTCTCGGCGATCCGGCCGAGGAGGGAGGAGGAGACGATGGACTCGGCGAAGGTGCCGGTCGCGCCCCGCCGCACCAGGTGCGCGGCGAGCAGCGCGCCCACCTCGTCCCCGCGCAGCATCCGCCAGCCCTCGGGGGCCGCCGGGTCCGGCACCGCGACCGCGCACCGGTCGGCGTCCGGGTCGTTGGCGATCACCAGGTCGGGTTGCTCCCGGCGGGCGGTGGCGAAGGCGAGGTCCATCGCGCCGGGCTCCTCCGGATTGGGGAAGGCCACGGTCGGGAAGTCCGGGTCGGGCTCGGCCTGTTCGGCCACCGGGACCGGCTCGGGGAAGCCCGCGCGGGCGAAGGCGGCGCGCAGGGTCTCGGTGCCCACGCCGTGCAGCGCGGTGTGGACGGTGCGCACGGTGCGGGGGGAGCCCTCGGCCAGGGCCGCGCCGCTGCGGGCCAGGTAGGCGTCGAGCACATCCTCGCCGAGGACCAGCCAGCCGGACTCGGGCCGCGGCACCTCGCCGAGGGCGGCCACCGCCGCGATCTCGGCGGCGATGGCGCTGTCGGCCGGGGGCACGATCTGGGAGCCCTCGCCCAGGTACACCTTGTAGCCGTTGTCCTGGGGCGGATTGTGGCTTGCGGTCACCTCGACCCCGGCGACCGCGCCCAAGTGCCGTATGGCGAAGGCGAGTACGGGGGTGGGCAGCGGGCGGGGCAGCAGGGCCGCGCGCAGTCCGGCGCCGGTCATCACCGCGGCGGTGTCCCGGGCGAAGTCCGCCGAGCGGTGCCGCGCGTCGTACCCGATGACGACGAGCCCGCCCGTCAGGCCCTGGGCCGTGAGGTAGGCCGCGAGGCCGGCGGCGGCGCGGATGACCACCGCGCGGTTCATCCGCATCGGGCCCGCGCCGATCTCGCCGCGCAGGCCCGCGGTGCCGAACTGCAGGGTGCCCGAGAAGCGCTCGGCCAGCTCCTCGCCGTCACCGGACTCGGCGCGTGCGATCAGCCGGGCCAGCTCCTCGCGGGTGAGGTCGTCGGGGTCCTCGGCGAGCCAGGTCCGGGCGCGCGCGAGCAGTTCTTCCTCCGGCACGTGTCCTCCGCCTTCCGTCCCGGGCGCCGCGGCTGCGCGGACCCGTTTCTCTGTGGTGTGGGGGCAATCCTGCCTCAGCGGCAAGCGGCGCGGGCAGCCTGTGGAAAACTTCCGCGGGCCGGGAATCCCGCCTGGTCAGCGCCCTGTCGGGGCGAGTTGGGCACAGGGGGGCTCCCCGGTTCGGGGCCGTGGGCTCCCTGTTCCGGGGGCCCGGTCAGATCCGGCCGAGCACCTTGGTGAGCAGGCTGCCCATCCGGGTGGCCGAGTCGCGGCCCGCCTGGAGGACCTCCTCGTGGTTGAGGGGTTCGCCGGTCATGCCCGCGGCCAGGTTGGTGACCAGCGAGATGCCGAGCACCTCCGCCCCGGCCTCGCGCGCCGCGATGGCCTCCAGGACGGTCGACATGCCGACCAGGTCCGCGCCGAGCACGCGGGCCATCCGCACCTCGGCCGGGGTCTCGTAGTGCGGGCCGGGGAACTGCGCGTAGACGCCCTCTTCGAGGCTGGGGTCGATCTCCTTGCACAGGGCGCGCAGCCGCGGCGAGTAGAGGTCGGTGAGGTCCACGAAGTTGGCGCCGACGATGGGCGAGGTGGCCGTCAGGTTCAGGTGGTCGCTGATCAGCACCGGCTGGCCGGGGCGCATGCCCTCGCGCAGCCCGCCGCAGCCGTTGGTCAGGACGATCGTCTTGCAGCCCGCGGCGACCGCGGTGCGCACCCCGTGCGCCACCGCGCCGACCCCGCGGCCCTCGTAGAAGTGGGTTCTGCCCAGGAAGACCAGTGCGCGCTTCTCGCCGATCCGGTACGAGCGGACGGTGCTCCCGTGCCCCTCGACCACGGGCGGCGGGAACCCGGGCAGATCGGTGACCCGGAACTCGTGGTCGGCCTCGCCCAGCGCGTCGACGGCGGGTGCCCAGCCGGAGCCCATCACCAGGGCCACGTCGTGGGTGCTCTCACCGGTCAGTTCACGCAGGCGCAGGGCGGCGGCGTCGGCAGCGGCGTGCGGCTCGCGCCGGATGTCGTCCGAAGGAAGAGATGCGTTCACGCAATGAGGGTAGCGGGTTTTCACCTACGCGCGTAGACACGCAGGGTCACAGAGGCGGGATCGTGATCTCATAAGACGGGCCGAATGCGGGTGTTCGGTACGGAAAATCCGCTCACGGTCGGTCGCGAACGGCGTGAACGACCCCAAGAGGGGCGCCGGAACGTCACCTTTCGCACACTCCGGGCTCCGGTGCGCGGCCGTTCTCCTAGCCGCCGTACGACCCCGCCGACGGGCCCCGGGGCGTCGCGCCCGCAAAGCCGCCGCGGCGGCCGGCGCCTCAGCAGGGGCGCTTGCGCAGCTCCATCACATAGTCGTGCGGGGCGCCCGCGGACTCGGCGGCGTCCGCGATCTCGCCCAGGTAGCGGGCCGAGGGGAGGCCGCCCTCGTAGCCGTTGAGCACGTACACCCAGGCCGGCTCCTCGCCGTCCAGGGTGTGGGCGCGCACCCGCATCCGCCGGTATATGTCGAGGCCCACGCCCTCCCAGCGGTCCATCGAGTCCTCGTCCATCGGCGCGATGTCGTACAGCGCCACGAAGACCTGCGAGCGGGGGGCCTCCACCACCGTGGCGAGGGCGCCCTCCCAGCCCATGTGCTCGCCGCCGAACGTCAGCCGCCAGCCCTCCAGCCACCCCGTGGCGCGCAGCGGCGAATGCGGGGCGCGGCGCGTCATCAGCCGCGGGTCGAGGTTGCCGGCGTACGCGGCGTAGAGCGACATGGCTTCGAGGGTACGGCAGCCGGGGCCCGCGCAGGCGACGGCCCGAAGCCGCCCGGCACCGGAAGCACGCCTTCCGCCTGACCTGGGGTGCGCGGCCCCCGCGGGGGCGGGATACCCCCCGGGACGAAGCAATGCCGGGCGTACGGGACAATGGAGTACGTGACTCGGATCGTGATCATTGGCGGCGGACCCGGCGGATACGAGGCGGCACTGGTGGCCGCCCAGCTCGGCGCGGAGGTGACCGTCGTCGACTGCGACGGTCTTGGCGGGGCCTCGGTGCTCACCGACTGCGTACCCTCCAAGACCCTCATCGCGACCGCCGAGGTGATGACCACCTTCGACTCCTCCTACGAGGAGCTGGGCATCATCGTGGCCGACGACACCCCGCACATCGACACCCCCGCCCGGGTGGTCGGCGTGGACCTCGGCAAGGTCAACCGCCGGGTCAAGCGCCTCGCCCTCGCCCAGTCGCACGACATCACCGCCTCGGTCACCCGCGCGGGCGCCCGGGTGATGCGCGGCCGCGGGCGGCTCGACGGGCAGCAGGCGATGGACGGTTCGCGCAAGGTGATCGTGCGCGCCGCCGACGGCAGCGAGGAGATCCTCACCGCCGACGCCGTGCTCATCGCGACCGGCGGCCACCCCCGCGAGCTCCCCGACGCCCAGCCGGACGGCGAGCGCATCCTCAACTGGACCCAGGTCTACGACCTCGACGAGCTGCCCGAGGAGCTCATCGTGGTCGGATCCGGTGTCACCGGCGCCGAGTTCGCCGGTGCCTACCAGGCGCTCGGCTCCCGGGTCACCCTGGTCTCCAGCCGCGACCGGGTGCTGCCCGGCGAGGACCCGGACGCGGCCGCCGTACTGGAGGACGTCTTCCGGCGCCGCGGCATGAACGTCATGGCCCGCTCGCGCGCCGCCTCCGCGAAGCGGGTGGGCGACCGGGTCGAGGTCACCCTCGCGGACGGCCGGGTCATCACCGGCTCGCACTGCCTGATGGCGGTCGGCGCCATCCCCAACAGCGAGGGCATGGGCCTGGAGGAGGCCGGGGTCCGGCTGAAGGACTCCGGGCACATCTGGACCGACCGGGTCTCGCGCACCAGCGCCCCCGGCGTCTACGCGGCCGGCGACGTCACCGGCATCTTCGCGCTCGCCTCGGTGGCGGCCATGCAGGGCCGGATCGCGATGTACCACTTCCTCGGGGACGCGGTGACCCCGCTGAACCTCAAGACGGTCTCCTCGAACGTCTTCACCGACCCCGAGATCGCCACCGTCGGCTACTCGCAGGCCGATGTGGACGGCGGCAAGATCGACGCCCGGGTGGTCAAGCTGCCGCTGCTGCGCAATCCGCGCGCCAAGATGCAGGGCATCCGGGACGGCTTCGTCAAGATCTTCTGCCGCCCCGGCACCGGCATCGTGGTCGGCGGCGTGGTGGTCTCGCCGCGCGCCTCGGAGCTGATCCACCCGATCTCGCTCGCGGTCGACAACAACCTCACGGTCGAGCAGATCGCCAAGGCCTTCACCGTGTACCCCTCCCTCTCCGGCTCGCTCGCCGAGGTCGCCCGCCAGCTGCACACCCGCAAGGAGACCGGCCAGGCCTGAGCGCTGCCGGGTCCTCCCTCCGCCAACTCCCTATTCCGTAAAGGGAGTTGGGTGTTCCGGGCGGCCGATTCCGGTACGCCGGAAAGGCGGCCGGAGGCCACTTGTGCGACGGCTCGGCCATTTCGTGGTCGCATATACCACTTCGCGCGGCACACTGCGGACAACTTCCGTTGTTCACCGCAAACCGCTGAAAGCAGACGGTCGCCCGCGTTACTGTCGGTTTCGTGTTCGCTGCAGAACGTCGCCAATTGATCCTCGAAATGGTGCGGGCGAACGGAGCGGTCTCGCTCCGGGAACTCGCCCGCGTCGTCCAGACCTCCGAAGTGACCGTACGCCGGGACGTACGGGCCCTGGAGGCCGAAGGGCTCCTCGACCGCCGGCACGGCGGCGCGGTGCTCCCCGGAGGCTTCACACGGGAGTCCCCTCTCCCGCAGAAGTCCCACCTCGCCACCGCCGAGAAGACCGCGATCGCCGACGCCGCCGCCTCCCTGGTGGGCGAGGGGGAGGCCATCGTCGTCGGTGCGGGCACCACCACCCAGGAGCTGGCCCGGCGGCTCGCCAGGGTGCCCGGACTCACCGTGGTCACCAACTCGCTGCTCGTCGCCCAGGCCCTGGCGCACGCCAACCGGGTCGAAGTGGTGATGACGGGCGGCACCCTGCGCGGCTCCAACTACGCCCTGGTGGGCAGCGGGGCCGAGCAGTCCCTCCAGGGCCTCCGGGTCTCCCGCGCCTTCCTCTCCGGCAGCGGGCTGACCGCCGAACGCGGCCTGTCCACCTCCAACATGCTCTCCGCGAGCGTGGACCGGGCCCTGGTGCAGGCCGCCGCCGAGGTCGTGGTCCTCGCCGACCACGGCAAGCTGGGCACCGACACCATGTTCCAGACGGTGCCCACCGAGCTGATCACCCGCCTGGTGACCGACGAGCCGCCGGCCCAGGAGGAGCGCGCCGCCACCGCCCTGCAGGCGCTCGCCGACCAGGGGGTGCAGATCACCGTCGCCGGGGAGCGGCCCCCCTCGGGGGGTGAGGGGGAGCGCCCGGCGGGCCGCAAGTCCCGGCCGCAGGTGCCGCTGCCGAGTCCGCGCCGCGGCCAAGTCGGGGGCGGCGGACCGCAGTTGCGCAGCGCCGCGGCACTGGAGCAGCCCGGCGCCCGGGTCGCCGATCTGCGCAGGCGCTGAGGCGGGGCGGGAAGCGGAAAGCACGAGGCAGGGAGCAGGAGGCAGGGAGCAGGATGCGGGAAGCCCCGCCGGACGGTGGTCCGGCGGGGCTTCCCGGCTGAACTGGCGCCAGGGGCTCAGTCCTTGATCTCGCAGATGGCCGCGCCCGAGGTGATCGAGGCGCCGACCTCGGCCGCGAGGCCCTTGACGGTGCCGGAGCGGTGCGCGTTGAGCGGCTGCTCCATCTTCATCGCCTCCAGGACCACGATGAGGTCGCCCTCCTTGACCTCCTGGCCCTCCTCGACCGCGATCTTCACGATCGTGCCCTGCATCGGGGAGGCGAGGGTGTCGCCGGAGGCGGCCGGGCCGGACTTCTTGGTGGCGCGGCGCTTGGGCTTGGCGCCCTGGGCGAGCCCGGTACGGGCCAGCGACATGCCGAGCGAGGAGGGCAGCGAGACCTCCAGGCGCTTGCCGCCGACCTCGACCACGACGGTCTCGCGGCCCGGCTCCTCGTCGCCCTCGCCCTCACCGGCGGGCTGGAAGGGCGCGATGTCGTTGACGAACTCGGTCTCGATCCAGCGCGTGAAGGTCGTGAACGGGTCCTTGGAGCCGGTGAGTTCGGGCGCGAAGGCCGGGTCCCTGACCACCTTGCGGTGGAAGGGCAGCGCGGTGGCCATGCCCTCGACCTGGAACTCGTCCAGGGCGCGGGCGGCCCGCTGGAGCGCCTGCTCGCGGGTGGCACCGGTGACGACCAGCTTGGCGAGCAGCGAGTCCCAGGCGGGGCCGATGACGCTGCCGGCCTCGACACCGGCGTCCAGGCGGACGCCGGGGCCCGAGGGGGCGTTGAAGGTGGTGACGGCGCCGGGGGCGGGGAGGAAGCCCCGGCCCGGGTCCTCGCCGTTGATGCGGAACTCGATGGAGTGGCCGCGCACCGCCGGGTCGGTGTAGCCCAGTTCCTCGCCGTCGGCGATCCGGAACATCTCGCGGACCAGGTCGATGCCGGTGACCTCCTCGGTCACCGGGTGCTCCACCTGGAGGCGGGTGTTGACCTCCAGGAAGGAGATCGTGCCGTCCGCGCCGACCAGGAACTCGACGGTGCCGGCGCCCTCGTAGCCCGCCTCCTTGAGGATGGCCTTGGAGGCGGCGTAGAGCTGGTTGTTCTGCGCCTCGCTGAGGAAGGGCGCGGGGGCCTCCTCGACCAGCTTCTGGTGGCGGCGCTGCAGCGAGCAGTCGCGGGTGGAGACCACCACGACGTTGCCGTGCTTGTCGGCGAGGCACTGGGTCTCGACGTGGCGCGGCTTGTCGAGGTAGCGCTCGACGAAGCACTCGCCGCGGCCGAAGGCGGCGACCGCCTCGCGCACCGCGGAGTCGTACAGCTCCGGGACCTCCTCCAGAGTGCGGGCGACCTTCAGGCCGCGACCGCCGCCGCCGAAGGCCGCCTTGATGGCGATCGGCAGGCCGTGCTCCTTGGCGAAGGCGACGACCTCGTCGGAGCCCTCGACCGGGTCGGGGGTTCCGGCGACCAGCGGGGCCCCTGCCCGCTGGGCGATGTGACGGGCCGCCACCTTGTCGCCGAGGTCCTTGATGGCCTGCGGGGGCGGACCGATCCAGATGAGTCCGGCGTCGAGCACGGCCTGGGCGAAGTCGGCGTTCTCCGAAAGGAACCCGTAGCCGGGATGCACCGCATCCGCGCCCGAGTCCGCGGCGGCCGCCAGCACCTTCGCAATGTCGAGGTAGCTGCTCGCCGGAGTGTCACCGCCCAGGGCGAACGCCTCGTCCGCCGCGCGGACATGCAGGGCGTCCCGGTCCGGCTCGGCGTAGACGGCCACACTCGAGATACCCGCATCCCGGCATGCCCGGGCAACGCGGACTGCGATTTCGCCACGGTTGGCGATGAGCACCTTGCGCACGATGGCTCCCTCCTTGAAACAAGCTGAGTTTAGGGACAGCCGACACGGCCTTACGACCCGTCCCCAGTGGTGAGCTTGCCCACACGGAGCGTGATTCGAGGCCCGCTCTTTTGGTGAAACCCCTTGTCGTGCCGCCGTAGACAGGTTTCCTCACCCGCACCCTAGCCCTCGGGTGTGGTCAAGGTCTCTGTGAATTCGTGCCGCGCCCTGCGGGGTTTCTTTGTGGAGTCCCTACGAATGGCCCAGTCATTCTTTGCCTTTGCCCGACCCCTTGTCCCAAGGTTTACCCGTTAGTAGCGTTCGCGGTGTTCGAACGTAGTGGTACGCAGGCCGGAAGAGTCCGTGGTCCACCGGCCCACCCGGGGCCGTCTGCCGGGCAACGGGCGGGCCCTTCAGGGGCGGTAAGTCGAAAGCGGGTGGGGTGCGGTGGTGCGCAGACCGGTGGCACTGGTGGGTGCGGTCGTCCTGGTGGGGGAGGCGATCGGGATCGGGCTCCTCAACTGGTTCCTCGGCCTCGTCGTCGACCGGCAGGACATGTCGATGGGCGGGCTCGACCCGGACGCGATGTCGATCGGCACCTGGATCGGCGGCGGGGTCTTCGGCCTCTACCTGCTGCTGTGCGCGCTGGTCATGCTCCTGGTCGGCATCCGCAACCGGCCCGCCGTCGGCATCGGCCGGATCCTCCTCATCAGCGCGGCAGTTGTGCACGCGCTGCTCGGCGCCTTCACCGTCGGCCTGGTCGGCTGGCTCGCCTTCGTCTTCATGATGGTGGTCTTCGGCCTGATCGTGCTGACCCTGGTCGCGGACGCCAGGACCGCCGACGCCGTCGACAAGGGCGAGGGCCCCGCGGAGAGCGGGACCGGAACCGAGGGCGGCGCCCCGCAGCCCGCCTGAGCGCCCGCGTAAGCGCCCCCACGCGCCGTGCGAAGGCCGGCCGCCCGTCTCCGGGTGGCCGGCCTTCGGTCTGCGTACGGGCGTACGGGCGCGCGGGAGTACGGGCGTGCGGCGGAGGGCCGGAGTCCGGCTCAGCCCCGCGCCCCGGCCGCCCACAAGTCGGTGATGCCCACGCCGAGTTCGGCGAGCAGCTTGCGGAGCAGCGGCAGCGAGAGGCCGAGGACGTTGCCGTGGTCGCCGTCGATGCCGTCGATGAAGGGCCCGGAGAGCCCGTCCAGGGTGAACGCGCCCGCCACGTACAGGGGTTCGCCCGAGGCCACGTACGCGGCGATCTCCGCGTCGCTCGGGCTGCCGAAGCGGACCACGGTGGAGGCGGTGGCCGCGAGGTGCCGTCCGGAGGCGGTGTCGTAGACGCAGTGGCCGGTCTGCAGGGTGCCCGCGCGCCCGCGCATCGCCTGCCAGCGGGCCCTCGCCTCGGCGGCGTCGGCGGGCTTGCCGAGCGCCTCGCCGTCCAGGTCGAGGACCGAGTCGCAGCCGATCACCAGGGCGCCGGAGGAGACCACCTCGGGGCGGGCGGCGACCACCGAGGCCTTCGCCTCGGCCAGGGCGAGCGCCAGTTCGGCGGGGGTCGGCGCGCTCACCGCGTCCTCGTCCACCCCGCTGACGATCACTTCGGGGGCCAGTCCCGCCTGCCGCAGCAGTCCGAGCCGGGCCGGGGACTGGGAGGCGAGCACGAGGCGGCGCTGATCACTCATGGGCTCAGCGTAGACGAGCGGCCGGGGCCCCTCGCCGCCGTCCCGGCGGACCTCAGCGCACTCCGAGGATCAGCAGCGCCAGGATCACGGCGACGGCGATCAGCACGGAGGCCCGCCGCAGCATGGACTGCATCTCGCGCAGCTCCTGCGGGGGCTCGTTCTTCGGGTCGGACCACAGCATGCGGACCATCCTGGCGCCCGCACCGACGAGGGGCCTGAGTACGCGTACTCAACCCCCGCCGGGCGCCTCGGAGGTGCCCCGCCGGACACGGCAGCGGGCGCCGCCGCACTCCTCGTGCGACGGCGCCCGCAGCGGATCGGCGTCCTAGGCCGGCCAGTACGTACGCCCCCAGGACTTCGGGCCCGGAGCCGGCACCCGGCTGGCGGCGAGCCGCGCCGGGTCCGCCCAGGCCTCGGGCACCGCGGGGCCGCCGTCCGGCGCGGCGTCGGCCGCGGCGGCGCGGGCGCGGACCACCGCGAGCGCGGCGGCCAGTTCCTCGGGGGTCGGGTTGCCCCGTACGACCTTGATCATGTCCGCTCCTCCTGAAGGGTTCGGGGGATTGGGGTTCGGGGGCCGGGACTACAGCGGGATGTTGCCGTGCTTCTTCGGGGGCAGGGACTCGCGCTTGCTGCGCAGCTGGCGCAGCCCGCGGACCAGGTGGCTGCGGGTGTCCGAGGGCATGATCACCGCGTCGATGTAACCGCGTTCGGCCGCCGTGTACGGGTTGAGCAGCCGGTCCTCGTACTCCTGGATCAGCTCGCTGCGCAGGCCCTCGCGCTCGCTGTCGGGGGCGGCGGCCAGGGTGCGGCGGTGCAGGATGTTGACGGCGCCCTGGGCGCCCATCACGGCGATCTGGGCGGTGGGCCAGGCGAGGTTGAGGTCCGCGCCCAGGTGCTTGGAGCCCATCACGTCGTAGGCGCCGCCGAAGGCCTTGCGGGTGATGACGGTGATCAGCGGGACGGTGGCCTCGGCGTAGGCGTAGATCAGCTTGGCGCCGCGGCGGATGATGCCGGTGTGCTCCTGCTCGACGCCCGGCAGGAAGCCGGGCACGTCCACGAAGGTGAGCACCGGCACGTTGAAGGCGTCGCAGGTCCGCACGAAGCGGGCGGCCTTCTCGGAGGCGTCGATGTCCAGGCAGCCCGCGAACTGCATCGGCTGGTTGGCGACGATGCCGACCGGGTGCCCCTCCACCCGGCCGAAGCCGGTGACGATGTTCGGCGCGAAGAGCGACTGGGTCTCGAAGAACTCCCCGTCGTCCAGGACGTGTTCGACCACCGAGACGATGTTGTACGGCTGGTTCGCGCTGTCCGGGATGATCGAGTCCAGCTCGCGGTCCTCGTCGTTCGCCGCGAGATCGGCCTCCTCGGGGAAGGCCGGCGGGTCGCTGAGGTTGTTCGACGGCAGGTAGGACAGCAGCGTCTTGATGTACTCGATGGCGTCCTTCTCGTCGCCCGCCATGTGGTGCGCTACGCCGGAGGCCGCGTTGTGGGTACGGGCGCCGCCCAGCTCCTCGAAGCCGACGTCCTCGCCGGTGACCGTCTTGATGACGTCGGGACCGGTGATGAACATGTGCGAGGTCTGGTCGACCATCACCGTGAAGTCGGTGATCGCGGGGGAGTACACCGCGCCGCCCGCACAGGGCCCGACGACCAGGCTGATCTGCGGGATCACCCCGGAGGCATGGGTGTTGCGGCGGAAGATCTCGCCGTAGAGGCCGAGCGCGCTCACGCCCTCCTGGATACGGGCGCCGCCGGAGTCGTTGATGCCGATGACCGGGCAGCCGGTCTTCAGCGCGAAGTCCATCACCTTGACGATCTTCTGCCCGAAGACCTCGCCGAGCGCGCCGCCGAAGACGGTGAAGTCCTGCGAGAAGACCGCGACCGGGCGGCCGTCGACGGTGCCGTAGCCGGTGACCACGCCGTCCCCGTACGGGCGGTTCTTCTCCAGGCCGAAGTTGGTCGAGCGGTGCTGCGCGAACTCGTCCAGCTCGACGAAGGACTCGTCGTCCAGGAGCAGCTCGATGCGCTCGCGCGCGGTCAGCTTGCCCTTGGCGTGCTGCTTCTCCACCGCGCGCGCCGAACCGGCGTGCGTCGCCTCCTCGATGCGCCGCTGCAGGTCGGCGAGCTTGCCAGCGGTCGTGTGGATGTCCGGCGCGGGGGTTTCCTGCGGCTGTTGCGGCTCTGACATCGGGCTGCGGCTCCCTGCCTGCTCAAATGGGGACGGGTCGGGGGGACGGTTCGGGGACGGAGATCGGGGACCGTCCGACTGGCCTACGGTTACTGCGTCGTAGCGTATCGGCGTGCATACGGTTCAGCAGTGCGGCGTTGACCACACCTACGCTGGCTTGCATGACGTCTGAAGATGCCCGAGGCGAACCGGGCGGCCGCTGGTCCGATCTCGACCGCCCGCCGCTGGACGCCGCGTCGCTGCGCCGCGCCCTGGTCCGCCCCGGATCCCTGTGGACCTCCCTGGAGGTCGTGCCCAGCACCGGTTCCACCAATACCGATCTGACGGCCGCCGCCGACGCCCTGGACGAGGGCACCGTGCTGGTCGCCGAGGAGCAGAACGCCGGGCGCGGACGGCTGGAGCGGCGCTGGAACGCCCCGGCCCGCAGCGGCCTGTTCTTCTCGGTCCTGGTGCGCCCCGGTGACGCGAGGGAGGGCGCGGAGCCCGTCCCCGTCGAACGCTGGGGCTGGCTGCCGCTGCTCGCCGGGGTGGCCACCGCGACCGCGCTCTCCCGTACCGCGGGCGTGGACACCGCACTCAAGTGGCCCAACGACCTCCTGGTCACCGTCGGCGCCGAGGAGCGCAAGACCGGCGGCATCCTCGCCGAACGCGCGGGCACCGGCGCCGTGGTCGTCGGCATCGGCCTCAACGTCAGCCTGCGCACCGACGAACTCCCGGTCCCCGGCGCCGGCTCCCTCGCCCTCGCGGGCGCCGCGAGCACCGACCGGGACCCCATCCTGCGCGCGATCCTGCGCAGCTTCGCCCAGTGGTACGGGGACTGGCGCGAGGCGGGCGGCGACCCCGGGCTCTCCGGGCTCCAGGAGACCTACGCCGCGGGCTGCGCCACCCTCGGCCGCCGGGTGCGGGCCGAACTCCCGGGCGGCGGGCAGATCATCGGCGAGGCGGTGGCCGTGGACGGCGACGGGCGCCTGGTGCTCGCCACCCAGGACGGCATCCAGGAGCCGGTGGGCGCCGGGGACATCGTGCATCTGAAGGCGGCGGGGCCCGCTCCGCGCGAGTGAGACAGCGCACATCTGCCGTACTGTGTCGGCACGCGGGACCGCGTGGCCGAGGACGTCCGCGCTGACGGTCCGCCGGGGTGGTGAGGTACACCGCCCGGCGGTACCGGGCTCCGGGCGGCTCTCGTGAGCTGGATCTCATAAACTGGGGTTCCAGTTGTACACTGACCGCGGCAGATCGGAAGGGCAGCAGGCGTGAGCGTCGACGACACGGGCTCCGGCGCGGCACCCGGGCCCGGCCGCTCGCAGCGAGAGGCCGGGGAGGGGCAGCCGGGCATCCGGCAGGAGTCCGGCTGGCGCGAGCGGGCGACCGGCGACGCCGGGCTCCCGCTCTCCGCGGAACCCTTCGACGAGGCGTATCCCGCCGAGGACGCGGACGGCGCGGACCGCTCCGGGGCCGCGGGCCCGCAGGGGGAGGGCGCGGACGGCGAGTCCGAGGAGGCCAGCGAGAACCCGCTGGCGCTGCGCATCGAAGGCCTCATCCTCGGCGCCGAGCGCCGCTACACCCCCTTCCAGGCGGCCCGTACCGCCGGGGTCTCCATGGAGCTGGCCTCGCGGTTCTGGCGGGCCATGGGCTTCGCCGACATCGGCCAGGCCAAGGCGCTCACCGAGGCGGACGTCCTCGCCCTGCGGCGGCTCGCCGGCCTGGTCGAGGCGGGGCTGCTCAGCGAGGCGATGGCGGTGCAGGTCGCCCGCTCCACCGGGCAGACCACCGCGCGCCTCGCGGAGTGGCAGATCGACTCCTTCCTGGAGGGCCTGACCGAGCCGCCCGAGCCCGGCATGACCCGCACCGAGGTCACCTACCCCCTGGTCGAACTGCTCCTCCCGGAGCTGGAGGAGTTCCTCGTCTACGTCTGGCGGCGCCAGCTGGCCGCCGCCACCGGCCGGGTCGTCCAGGCCGGGGACGACGAGGAGATGGTCGACCGCAGGCTCGCCGTCGGCTTCGCCGACCTGGTGGGCTTCACCCGGCTGACCCGGCGCATGGAGGAGGAGGAACTCGGCGAACTCGTCGAGGCCTTCGAGACCACCGCCGCCGACCTGGTCGCCGCCCGCGGCGGACGCCTCATCAAGACCCTCGGCGACGAGGTCCTCTACGCCGCCGACGACGCGGGTACGGCCGCCGAGATCGCCCTGCTGCTCATCGAGACCATGGCGCACGACGAGACGATGCCTGCGCTACGGGTCGGCATCGCCTTCGGCACCGTCACGACCCGCATGGGCGATGTCTTCGGCACCACCGTGAACCTCGCCAGCCGCCTCACCTCCATCGCCCCCCGGGACGCGGTCCTGGTCGACGGCGCCTTCGCCCAGGAGCTGACCCGGACCTCGCTGGCCCCGGCCTCCGAGGCCGAGGCCGCCGAGGAGGCCGCCGCCGCGGAGAAGGAGGGCGAGGAGCCGCCCGACTACCGCTTCGCCCTCCAGCCGATGTGGCAGCGCCCGGTCCGCGGCCTCGGCGTGGTCGAGCCCTGGCTGCTCACCCGGCGGGGCTGAGGCGCGCGGCCCGGGCGGGTGGCGCGGGACGGGCGCTGCTGGGTCGGCCGGTGCTCGGGCGGGCGCGCGAGGTGCGGCGGGGCGCGAGTGCGGGTGTCGCGCGCCGGGGACCGGGAGTCCCCCGCTGAGGCCTTTTGCCGGGCACCGGAAAGCTGACATGATCCCCGGGTAACGATCGTTAACGTCAGCGGAGGGCGTCGTGGCGCAGGGTGTGGTGGAGCAGCGGTACGGGGATTTCGTGGCGGTCCGGAGGCACGAGGCGCATCCCTACGTCGCCGAACTGGCGCTGGACCGGCCGAAGGCGATGAACGCCGTCTCCAGCGCGATGGCGGCCTCGCTCGCCGAGGCCTGCGAGGCGCTGGCGGCGGACCGGGACGCCCGCGTCGTGGTGGTCACCTCCACCCATGAGCGCGCCTTCTGCGTCGGCGCCGACCTCAAGGAGCGCAACTCCCTCACCGACGCCGAGCTGGTCCGCCAGCGCCCGCTGGCCCGCCGCGCCTACACCGGCGTCCTCGAACTGCCCCAGCCGACCCTGGCCGCCGTGCACGGCTTCGCCCTCGGCGGGGGGTACGAGATCGCGCTCGCCTGCGATCTGATCGTGGCCGACACCACGGCCCTGGTCGGGCTGCCCGAGGTCTCGGTCGGCGTCATACCGGGCGGCGGCGGCACCCAGCTGCTGCCGCGCCGGGTGGGCTCGGCGCGCGCCGCGGAGCTGGTCTTCTCCGCGCGCAAGGTGCCCGCGGCCGAGGCCCGCGAGATCGGCATGGTCGACTTCCTCGTCGAGGAGGGCGCCGACCGCGCCGAGGCCCTGGCCATGGGCGCCCGGATGGCGGCGAACTCCCCGGTCGGCCTGCGCAACGCCAAGCGCGCCCTGCGCCTGGGCAACGGCCTCGACCTGCCCAGCGGCCTGGAGATCGAGGACGCCGCCTGGCGGGCCACCGCCTTCTCGGGCGACCGCGCGGAAGGAGTCGCCGCCTTCAACGAGAAGCGCTCGCCGAACTGGCCGGGGGAGTAGCAGGAACCCGGGCTGTGTCCGGACACGGCCCGGCGCCCTGGCTCCCGGAGCTCTGGCCCGGGGTCTGCGCCCCCGCGTCCCCCTCCCGGGAGGACGGCGGCCAGGCGCCGTTCCCCCGCTTCGCCGCCTGATCGCCCCTCTCCGGGCAAACCTCCCTAATCTGGAGCAATGGCGGAGGAAGTGCGGCTCCGGGCCGTGGTGTCACTGGCGCAGGGGATGGCGGCGGCGCGGTCGTCCCGTGAGTCCTGGAAGGCGGCGGCGATCGGGGCCTGCCGGGGCCTGGACGGCAGCTTCGCCGCGCTCTCCGTCTGGGAGCGGGAGCTGGGTAGGCTGCGGGTCCTGGTGAACGTCGGCGAGCGGGCCGAGGGCGAGGAGGAGTTCCCGGCGGCCGAGGCCTATCCGGTGCACCAGTTCCCGGAGATCACCGAGTTCCTGCACGAGCGGTGGATCGGCGGCGGCGAACCGAACGCCTGGGTGGAGACGGCCCAGGGCCCCGCCGAGGCGGAGGCGGGGTACTGCCACCAGCGGGTCGCCGCCCTGCGCAGGCGCGGGCGCGGCTGCTGCGTGGTCGCACCCGTGGTGCTGCGCGGCCGGGCCTGGGGCGAGCTGTATGTGGCGCGACCGTACGGGCAGCCCGTCTTCGGCCAGGGGGACGCCGACTTCGCCACCGTGCTCGCGGCCGTCGTCGCGGCGGGCATCGCCCAGACCGAGCGCCTGGAGGAGGCCCACCGGCTCGCCTACACCGACGCCCTCACCGGGCTCGCCAACCGCCGCGCCGTCGATGTCCGGCTCGACGAGGCCATCGAGGAGCATCGCACCGGGGAGGCCGTGGTCAGCCTCGTCGTCTGCGACCTCAACGGCCTCAAGAAGGTCAACGACACCCAGGGCCACGCCACCGGCGACCGCCTCCTCGAACGCTTCGGCTCCCTGCTCTCCCTCTGCGGCGCGATGCTGCCGGGCGCCCTCGCGGCCCGCCTCGGCGGGGACGAGTTCTGCCTGCTCTCGGTGGGCCCCTCGACCGAGGAGGTGGTCCGCGTCGCGGGCGAGCTGTGCCGCCGGGCCACGGATCTCGGCGTCGGCGACGGCGTGGCCTGCGGGGTGGCCTCCACCGGCGACCCCATCGGCCCGGTGCGCTCGGCCCGCCGCCTCTTCCGCCTCGCGGACGCCGCCCAGTACCGCGCCAAGGCCGCGGGCTCCGACAAGCCGGTGGTCGCCGGCCGCGAGGGCCCCGACGACGAGGTCATCCGCCTCGCCGACGCCCCGGCCCCACCGGAGGGCGAGCGCAGAAGGATCCGGGGGCGGCGACCGGCCTGAGGCGGAGGGCGAGGGGGGCGAGGGGCGCGCCGCAGAGGGCTCACTCCGGGGGCGGGCGGTCGTGCCTCTGAGGCGTTGACCGCTTGGCGCTCGCCGAGGCAGGCGGCCCGGGACCATCAGCCCCGCCCCAGCCGCCCCCCGCTCGCGCCCAGCCACCCCCACCCGACTCGCCCCGCCCCCGCGCGCCCCCCTCAACCGCCCCTCTCACAACCGCGCGCCCCCTGGTCCCGCCCAGCTCGTGCACGTACCCCGTACGTGGCTCCGGTCGCCCCCGGCTGGCGTACCGCGCCCGGCGGCCGGATCGCGCACGTCCCCTCCCCGCACCCCTTCTGACGTGCCCGGCTGACGAGTGACCGGACCCTCGCAGGCGCGTCCCGCAGGGCCGACCGGCAGCGAGTTGCTGATCAAACGACATTCACACTGTGTGCATTTCGCATAGGCAGCTGGTGACGATCGTGACTAGGCGCCCCCTGCCCCGCGTGGAACTGTCATCCCGTCGCCGAGCAGGCGCTGACCGACACCGAACAGGCCCCGAGCGCAAGCCGGTTGGCGGCCGACCCGGTACCCGGCAGCCCGGCCCGGCACCGAAAACCCGGCCCGCGAGCCCTGCCCGCGAGTCACGACCGAGAACCCGGCACGAGACCGAACGCCCAACCCGGAACCCAGGGTCCGAACGCCCAACCCGGGCCCCAGGATCCGACAGCCCAGCCCAGCCCAGCTCAACCCAGCCCAGCCCAGCCCGGAACCCAGAGTCCGAACACCCGGCCCGAAACCGACAGGGGGTGCGCATGAACCCGGAGTACGCCGTGTACTGCGATGCCGACCGCTACTTCTACGACGCGCCCCGCCGGGTCTCGTCGGCGGCGGACGCCCGTACCGTGCACTTCCCGACCGTGCGGGGACCGCTGCCGGAGGGCTGGGAGCGGCATCTGCGGGGGGACTGGGCGGCGTTCACGCCGGTCGGGGCGCGGCTGCCCGCGCAGGGTTGGAAGATCCATGTCTCGGCGGGGCTGGACAACGCCGCCTCGGTGCTCGACCGGGTGGCGGGCCACTGCTTCGCCGCGGGGGTGCCCTTCAAGTGCCTGCCCAGCCCGTATCTGCTGCACATGCGCAGCGCCAAGTACGCGGACCGGGCCGGGAGCGGGAAGTTCCTCACCGTCTACCCCGCCGACGAGAAGCAGTGCGAGGAACTCGCCGGTGCACTGGACGCGTTGCTGGCGGGTGAGCACGGCCCGTATGTGCTCAGCGATCTGCGCTGGGGCGCCGGTCCCGTGTATCTGCGCTACGGCGCCTTCGCGCAGCGCTACTGCTACGGCGAGGACGGCGCGCTCTGCCCGGCGGTCGAGGACCCGGAGGGCCGGCTCGTCCCCGACCTGCGCGGACCCGCCTTCCGTACCCCGGACTGGGTGGAGCCGCCCGATTTCCTGCGCCCCCATCTGGAGGCGCGGGCCGCGCTCGCCGTCACCGACCTGCCGTACGCCATCGAGGGCGCGCTGCACTTCTCCAACGGCGGCGGCGTCTACCTGGGCCGGGACAAGCGGACCGACGCCCGGGTGGTCCTCAAGGAGGCCCGGCCGTACGCCGGTCTGGCCGCGGACGGCGCGGACGCGGTGGCCCGCCTGGAGCGCGAGTACGAGGTGCTGCGGCAGCTCGCGGGGCTGCCCTCGGTGCCCGAGGCGCACGAACTGCTGAGCGTGGGCGAGCACCGCTTCCTGGTGATGGAGTACGTGGCGGGCACCACCCTCAACACCGTCTTCGCCCGCCGTTTCCCGCTGGCCGCCAGCGAGCCCGGGCCCGAGGCGCTGGCCGAGCACGCCGCGTGGGCGCTGCGGATGCACGGCCTGGTCGAGGAGGCGGTGGCCGCCGTGCACGCCCGGGGCCTGGTCTTCAGCGATCTGCACATGAGCAATGTGATGGTCGCCGAGGACGAGTCCGCGGTCTTCCTCCTCGACTTCGAGGCCGCGGCCCCGGCCGCCGAGAACCGCCGCCAGGTGGTCGCCAACCCCGCCTTCGTCGCCCCCGCCGACCGGCGCGGCACCGACATCGACCGCTACGCCCTCGCCTGCCTGCGCCTGGCCCTCTTCCTCCCGCTCACCACCCTGCTCCCGCTGGACCGGGCCAAGGCCGCGCACCTCGCCGACCTCATCGCCGCCCGCTACCCCGTGGACCGGAGCCTGCTCGACGAGGCCGTCCGCGAGATAGGCCGCGGGGACAGCCGCGCCACCGCGGTGCGCTCGGCGCCGTACCTCCCGGCCGAGCCGACCGACTGGCCCGCCGCCCGCGACTCGATGGTGCGCGCCCTGCTCGCCTCGGCGACCTTCGACCGCGAGGACCGCTGCTTCCCCGGGGACATCGCCCAGTTCGCCTCACCCTGCGGCGGGCAGTCCCTCGGCTACGGCGCGGCCGGGGTGCTGCACGCCCTCGACTCGGTGGGCACCCGATGTCCGGACGCCGAGGAGTGGCTGCTGCTGCGCAGCAAGCGCCCCGCCTCCGGCACCCCGCTCGGCCTCTACGACGGGCTCACCGGCACCGCCTGGACGCTGTGGGGGCTCGGCCACCGCGAACACGCCCTGGAACTCGCCCACTTGGCCGCCGAACAGGCCCTGGAGCCGCTCGCCCCCGATCTGCACTCGGGCCTCGCCGGGATCGGCCTCGCCCTCGGCGACCTCGCCGAGCAGTCCGGGGACGGCACCCTGCGCGAGGCCTCGCTGCGCTGCACCGAACTCGCCCTGCGCACCCTCGCCGCCCCGCCCCGCAAGGGCGGCCGCGCCGGACTCCTGCACGGCGCCGCCGGAACCGCGCTGCTCTGCCTGCGCACCTACGAACGCACCGGTGACCCCGTGCTCCTGGAGGCCGCCGCGGTGGCGCTCCGCCGGGACCTGGCGCGCTGCCGGACCGACTCCCGCGGCGCCCTGCTCGTCGACGAGGGACGGCGCACGATGCCGTACCTGGGCGCGGGCAGCACCGGCATCGGCATGGTGCTCGACGCCTATCTGGAGCACCGCGAGGACGAGGAGTTCGCCGGACAGCGCCCCGCCGTGCTGCAGGCCGCGCTCTCCTCCTTCTACGTGCAGCCCGGGCTCTTCCGCGGGGTCGCCGGCCTGCTGCTGCACCTCGCGCAGACCAGTACCGAGGTGCCGGACCGGCCGGAGGTCCTGCACCGGCAGGCCGCCCTGCTCGGCTGGCACGCGGTCCCGTACCAGGGCGAACTCGCCTTCCCCGGCGAGCAGTTGTCGCGGCTCTCGATGGACCTCTCCACCGGAACCGCGGGCGTACTGCTCGCACTCGGCAGCGCGCTGGGCGGTACCGCCGCGCACCTGCCGTTCCTGCCGCCCACCGCGGCCCACAAGCCGGTCCTGTCCCAGGACCGAAACGTAGGAACTCCCTGTCCCTGAAAGGAAAAAACCATGTCGCTTCTCGACCTCCAGACGATGGACACCCCGCAGGAAGAGGCCTTCGGTGACCTCGCCACCGGCAGCCAGGTGAGCCTGCTCGTCTGTGAGTACAGCTCGCTCAGCGTTGTCCTGTGCTCCCCGTGATGCCAGGCCTCGTAGCCTGACCCCTCGGCGCCCGTGCGCAGCGCGCCGTGCTCAGAGGTGGTCCTGGTCCCGGGCGGCATCGCCGCCCGGGACCGTTCACCTGCCCGCGGTCCGTACGCGGGCCGCCCCGGCGCCGTACGAGCGGCCCCGGGAGGGAGAGAGGAGACCCGGTGGACCAGGCCGCAGCCGCCCCGGCGGACGGTCAGCCCGCAGCCCCGGCGGAGGAGCCGCCCGCGGTGTCCCCGGCGGATCGGCCCGAGGTGTCCGTGGCGGATCGGTCCGAAGCGACCGCGGACCAGCGGCCCGGAGCGAGGGCAGGTACCGGCCCCGGAGCGACCGCGGATAGGCAGCCCGAAGCGACCGCCGAGAAGCGGCCCGCAGCCCCGGCGGCACACCGCCCCATGGCCTCGGCGGCACACCGACCCGCGGACTCGCCCCCCGGCCCGTCCGCCGTCTCGCCCCCCGCCTCGCCTGCTGCCCCGCCCTCCACCCCGTCCGGCGTCTCGCCCTCCGATCCACCCGCCGACGATCTCCTGCTCCGGGCCACCCTGCGGCACAGCCGGGGACGAAGTGTCCTTCTGCTGCTGTGCGGTGCGGGGGCGGCAGCCGCGGCCGTCGCGCTGCCCGCGGTGCTCGGGCGGACCCTCGACCTGCTGCTCGCGGGCCGGGCCGGCGGCACCCAACTCCTGCTGTGCGCCGCCCTGTTGGTGACCGAGACCGCCCTGGACGCGGCGGTGGCCCTGCTCGGCGGACTCACCGGGGCGCGTTCCACCGCCTGGCTGCGCGGCCGGGCCACCACCGCCCTGCTCGCGGGCGAACCCCGTCGGGCCGCGGCCTTCCCGGCGGGTGATCTGGCCACCCGCCTCACCGCCAACGCCGCCGACGCGGGTACCGCCCCGGTCACCGCGGCCACCGCCACGGCCGCCCTGCTGCCGCCGCTCGGCGGACTCGCCGGGCTGCTGCTCCTCGACGCCTGGACGGCCGCCGCCTTCCTGGCCGGACTGCCGCTGCTCGTCCTGCTGCTCCGCGCCTTCGCCCGCGCCTCCGCCGACGGCACCCTGCGCTACCAGCAGGCCCAGTCCCGGCTCGCCGGTCGGCTCACCGAGGTCCTGTCCGGCGCCCGCACCGTCGCCGCCGCCGGTACCGGCGCCCGGGAGCGCGCACGGGTCCTTGCCCCGCTCGCCGAGATGAGCGAGCAGGGGCACCGGGTGTGGCGGGTGCACGGCCGGGCCGCCGCCCGCGCCCAGATCCTGATGCCGCTGCTGATGGTGCTCGTCCTCGCGGTCGGCGGAATCCGGTTGTCCGCAGGGGAGTTGACCGTCGGCGAGCTGCTCGCGGTCTCCCGGTACGCCGCCCTCGCCGCGGGCATCGGCGCCCTCACCGGCGCCCTCGGCGCGCTCATCCGGGCCCGCACCGCCGCCCGCCGCCTCACCGCCCTGACCACACTGGACGCCCTGCCGCACGGCTCCGGGGAGCTGCCCGCCGGGGGCCGCGGGGCGCTGGAGCTGCGCGGCGTCACCGTCGTCCGGGAGGGCACCGCGCTGCTGCGGGACATCGACCTCGCGCTGCCCGGCGGGACGACCACCGCCGTGGTCGGCCGCTCCGGCGCGGGCAAGTCGCTGCTCGCGGCCGTCGCCGGACGGCTGACCGACCCCGACCGGGGCGAAGTCCGGCTCGACGGCGTGCCGTTGACCACACTCGACCGCTCCGCACTGCGCCGCGAGGTCGGCTACGCCTTCGAACGCCCCGTCCTCTTCGGCGACACCATCGCCCAGGCCCTCGCCTTCGGTCCGTACACCCCGCCCGCCGAACAGGTCCGCGGCGCCGCCACCGCCGCGGGCGCCGACAGCTTCGTACGCCTGCTTCCGCGGGGGTACGAGACGCCGCTCACCGAGGCCCCGCTCTCCGGCGGCGAACGCCAACGCCTGGGCTTGGCAAGGGCGTTCGCGCACGCGGGCCGCCTGCTCATCCTGGACGACGCCACCTCCAGCCTGGACACGGTCACCGAACGCCAGGTCGGCCGCGCACTGGCCACCCAGGTCGGCGAGGGCGCCCGCCTGGTCGTCGCCCACCGCCTCTCCTCGGCGGCCCGCGCCGACCAGGTCGTCTGGCTGGACGAGGGCCGGGTCCGCGCGGTCGGCCCGCATGCCGTGCTCTGGCAACAGGCCGCGTACCGGGGGGTGTTCGGGGAGAACGGGGAGAGTGAGGGGCGTACCGGGCTCGCGAGCGGTCCGGGGGCGGGCGCCGAGGACGACACCCGTGGGGGCACCGGTACCGAAGCCGATACCCGTCCCGCTACCGCTACCGCTAGCGGAAGCGATGCCGCTCACCACGCCGACCCCCCTCCCGCAAGCGCTGCCGAGCCGCATGCCGTCACCACCCCGGAGGCCCGGCGATGACCGCGACCGAGTTGCCGCCCGCCGCCTCCGGTGCCGCGCCCTCCCGTACCCCCGTGCAGGGGGCCGGGGCGGATGAGCGGCGGGGGAGTCTGCGCCGGGTGGCGCCGCGGGCCGGGCGGTTCCTCGGGCGGCACCGGAAGGCGCTCGCCGGGCTCGGTGCCTGGTCGCTGCTGGAATCGGCGCAGACCTTCCTCGGCGGCTACGGCGTCGCCCGCGCCCTGGACCAGGGCTTTCTGGCCGGGGACACCGCGAGGGGGCTGCTCTGGCTCGCGGTCGCGGCGGTCGGCGCGCTGCTCGGCGGGGTGGCCGTGCGGGGGGTCTTCCGCCACCTCGCCGGGCTCGTCGAACCGCTGAGGGACGCCCTGGTGCGCCGCGCCGTCTCCCGCTCGCTGGCCGAAGCCCTCGCCGACCCGGCCCGCGCCGACAGCGCCGCGGTCTCCCGGATCACCCACCAGACGGAGATCGCCCGGGACGGCTTCGCGGGGCTCGTCCTGACCGTGCGGTCCTTCCTCTTCACCTCGGTGGGCGCGGCGGCCGGGCTGCTCGCCCTGGAACCGGTCCTGCTGCTGCTCGTCCTGCCGCCGCTGCTCGCCGGACTCGGCCTCTTCCTCGCCACCCTCGCCCCGATGGCGGCGCGGCAGCGCGCGCTCCTGGACGCGGACGAGGCGCTCGCCGCGCACGCGGGACGGCTCGGCGAGGGGCTGCGGGACATCACGGCCTGCGGTGCGCAGGACCAACTGGCGCGCGATTCGGCGGAGTTGATCGCCGCCGAGGCGAAGGCGGGCCGGTACCTCGCCCGTTGGGCCGCGGTACGCACGGTCGCACTCGGTATCGCCGGTCAACTGCCCGTTCTCGTCCTGCTGATCGCCGTGCCCTGGCTGCTGCGCCGGGGGGTGTCCGCGGGGGCGCTGCTCGGCGCCCTGACCTATGTGACCCAGGCGCTGATCCCCGCCGTGAACGCGCTGCTCGCCTCGCTGGGCGCGGCCGGCACCCGCCTCCTGGTCGTCTGCGACCGCCTCTCCCGCCCGATCCCGCCCGGCGGCCACCTCGACCCGGCCCCGGAGCCCGCACGGAGCGACGACCTCCGCCACCCGGACCGGGAGGCGATCCCGAGCCCCGGCCCCGGCGAGCCGAGCCGGGAACCCGTACCGAGCGCCAGCCCCCGCGACCCGGCCCCGGAACCCGCACGGAGCGACGACCTCCCCCACCCCGACCGGGAACCGGCAGCCCCGGCCGCCCCTCTCCGCAAGCCGCCCCCCGCCGCCGAACTGCGCGGCGTGAGCTTCGCCTACGGGCCCGGCGCGCGGCCGGTGATCGACGGGCTCGACCTGGTTCTCGGGGCCGGGGAGCATCTGGCGGTGGTCGGGCCGAGCGGGATCGGCAAGTCGACGCTGACGGCCCTGCTCGCCGGGGTGCTGCCGCCCCGGGAGGGGCTCGTCCTCCTCGACGGCGCCCCGATCGGCGCCCGCCGGGCCCAGGAACTCGCCGCCGTGCGCTGCCTCGTACCGCAGCAGGCCTATGTGTTCGGCGCCGCCCTGGGCGAGAACCTCGGCGCGCTGCGGCCCGAGGGCGTGCCGGAGGCCGAACTCGACGCGGTGGTCGCGGACTTGGGCGCGGGGGAACTGGTCGACCGGCTCGGCGGCTACCAGGCCGTGGTCGACCCCGCCGCGCTCTCCGCGGGCGAGCGCCAGCTGCTCGCGCTGCTGCGGGCCCACCTCTCGCCCGCTCCGCTGCTGATCCTGGACGAGGCCACCTGCCATCTGGACCCCCTGGCGGAGGCGCGTGCCGAGCAGGCCCTCGCCGCGCGCCCCGGGACCCTGGTGGTCGTCGCCCACCGGATCTCCTCGGCCCGCAGGGCGGACCGGGTGCTCGTCCTCGACGGCACCCGCGCGAGCCTCGGCACCCACGCCGAACTGCTCCAGAAGAGCGCGCTCTACCGGGAGTTGGTGGGGGTCTGGGACGAGTACGAGGACATCGGCGCCCCGTGACCCGGCCCCTTCCCGGCGCTTCCCCGTCCGCTCAGCGCCGCCCGCCCGCCGCGCACTCCACGCAGGTGCGGGCGGCCGGACGTACCTCCAGGCGCCCGGCGGGAATCGTCCGGCCGCACTCCTCGCAGCGGCCGTAGTCGCCGTGGTCGAGGCGCTCCAGGGCCAGGTCCAGGGCCCTCAGCTGCTCGCGGGCCTGGTCGAGCAGGGCGGCGACATGGGAGCGCTCGAAGGCGGTGCTGGACCCCTCCGGATCGTGCTCGTCGTCCACCGCCACCAGGGAGTTGGCCTCGACGATCGCCGCGAAGTCGCGGTGCAGGGCGGCGATCCGGGCCTGGGTGTCGGCGCGCGCGGCGGACAGCCGGGCGCGTACGGACTCCCGGTCGGACCCGCCGCTCGCCTCGGTGCCGTCCACGGAATGTCCCATCACCTCGGAAACGGCACCGGCCGGGCGCCTATTCCGAGCCCGTCGCGGCGCACGGCAGCACGGCGCCGCTCCACACCGCGGCGACACGCGGATCATTCCTCCGTGTCCACGAATCCCAGCCTGCGGTTCATCGCGATGGCGCTCGTATTCGCCGGGTGGTGAAAGGTGCGGACCGTAAGCGCCCGGTAGTCCTTGGCGAAGCGCATGCCGAGGGTCTTCATGGCGATCGAGATGCCCCGGCCCCGGTATCCCGCCCGGACGCCGGTCATCTGGTTGAAGACGAAATTCCCGTGTTTCGACATGGCCGCCATGCCGATCCACTCCGCCCCGTCCAGGGCGAGGACCACCGCGCGGGGGTCGTAGGAGGGCACCGCGAAGCGCCGTTCCGCGTACTCCTCGTAGGAGAAGAACGCGCCCCGCTCGGGGATGTCGGCGGAGCACTCCTTGTTGAGTGCGTAGAGCGCCCGGCGGTTCTCCGGGGTGTCCCCGAGTTCGGCCAGGGTGCACAGGCGGATGCCCTCGGTTTCGCAGCGGGTCAGATAGTCCGCGAAACGGCGGGCGTCGAATGCGGCGACGGCGAGTTCGAGTTTCACCCAGCGCACAGCCATGTTCTTCCCTTCGGAAGGTCCGGTCCGGCTCGATTCTGCTTGCCGAATTCACCCCGCTGCATTCACCCCGCTACATCCACCCCGCTCCCTGCGAGATCCGTATCGCGTCGATGCGGTTGCGGGCGCCGACCTTGCGGGTCGCGGCGGCGATGTAGTTGCGGACGGTGCCGTTGGACAGGCGCAGGTTCAGCGCGATGTCGGCCACCGAATTGCCCTCGGCGGCCAGCGTGAGGACGCTCAACTCCCGTGGTGTGAGCGGCATTTCGTAGCCGCGTAAGACGCCGGAGGCCAGCGCGCCGTCGACGAAGCGCTCGCCGCGGGCGACGGCGCGCACCGCTTGGGCCAGCGTGGCGGCGGGGCCGTTCTTGTCGACGAAGCCGAGGGCGCGGGCCTCGTAGGCGCGGCGCAGCAGCCCGGGGCGGCCCGCGGGGGCGAGCACCAGGAGCCGGCCCTCCGCACCCTCGGAGCGGGCGCCGCCCGCGAGGCGCTCCAGGAGCGAACAGGCGCCGGGACACTCCACGTCGATCACATGGACGTCCGGGGGCGCGTACTCCGGGCGGTGTCCCGGTCCCGGCCAGCCGCCGGAGGTCACGTCGAAGGAGTGCTCCCCCCGCAGCAGTGCCGCCAGTGCCGAACGGAACAGGTCCGCCGTATGCGCCACATGAACCCGAATCATGCCCACCCCTCACGATGCCGAAGCACGTTCCGCAATCATCCGACTACGGTCCAGAGTTACCGTGCCTGGTTCGTCGCCACGGGACCACCACTTCTTCTCCACGCATCGTGGTGTTTGGAGCGCGCGACGTGCGGACTGCTCCGATGGTGCGCCGCCGTGCGCCCCATCGGGGTCCGGATGCCCCGACCGTAAGGATTTCTTCTCCCCGGTTCCGCCGGGTGCGGGCCCCGGAGGAGGTATACGGGGCCGCCGTCCCGCGCTCCCCGTCCTCGCGCCCCACTCGTGACACCCGGCGATTCACTGCGTAGGCTCCTGAATATGAATATGCACACTGTGGTGGTGGGGACCTCGCACGTCAGCGCCGAGGACGTGCTCGCGGTGGCGCGCGAGGGCGCCCGCGTCGAGCTGTCGGCGGACGCGCTGGCGGCGGTGGCCGCGGCGCGCGGGATCGTGGACGCGCTGGCCGCGAAGCCGGAGCCGGTGTACGGCGTCTCGACCGGCTTCGGGGCGCTCGCCAGCAGGCACATCGGGCACGAGCTGCGGGCGCAGCTGCAGCGCAACATCGTCCGCTCGCACGCCGCCGGGATGGGCCCCCGGGTGGAGCGCGAGGTGGTCAGGGCGCTGATGTTCCTGCGGCTGAAGACGGTCTGCTCCGGCCACACCGGCGTCCGCCCCGAGGTCGCGCAGACCATGGCGGACGTACTGAACGCCCAGATCACCCCGGTCGTCCACGAGTACGGCTCCCTCGGCTGCTCCGGCGACCTCGCACCGCTCTCGCACTGCGCCCTGACGCTCATGGGCGAGGGCGAGGCGGAGGGCCCCGACGGCACCCTCGCCCCCGCGGGCGAGCTCCTCGCGGCGCACGGCATCGAGCCCGTCGAACTGCGCGAGAAGGAGGGGCTCGCGCTCCTCAACGGCACCGACGGCATGCTCGGCATGCTGATCATGGCCCTCGCCGACCTCGACACCCTCTACAAGAGCGCCGACATCACCGCCGCGCTCAGCCTGGAGGCGCTGCTCGGCACCGACAAGGTCCTCGCCCCCGAGCTGCACACCATCCGCCCGCACCCCGGCCAGAGCGCCTCGGCCGCGAACATGCTGGCCGTCCTCGCGGGCTCCGGGCTCACCGGGCACCACCAGGACGACGCCCCGCGCGTCCAGGACGCCTACTCGGTGCGCTGCGCCCCGCAGGTCGCGGGCGCGGGCCGGGACACCCTCGCGCACGCCCGCCTGGTCGCCGAGCGCGAACTCGCCGCCGCCGTGGACAACCCGGTGGTGCTGCCCGGCGGCCGGGTCGAGTCCAACGGCAACTTCCACGGGGCGCCGGTCGCCTACGTCCTCGACTTCCTCGCCATCGCCGCGGCCGACCTCGGCTCGATAGCGGAACGCCGCACCGACCGGCTGCTCGACAAGAACCGCAGCCACGGCCTGCCGCCCTTCCTCGCCGACGACGCGGGCGTGGACTCCGGGCTGATGATCGCGCAGTACACCCAGGCCGCCCTGGTCAGCGAGATGAAGCGGCTCGCGGTGCCCGCCTCGGCCGACTCCATCCCCTCCTCGGCCATGCAGGAGGACCATGTCTCGATGGGCTGGTCGGCGGCGCGCAAGCTGCGTACCGCCGTGGGCAATCTGACCCGGATCCTCGCGATCGAGCTGTACGCGGCCACCCGCGCCGTCGAGCTGCGCGAGGGGCTGACTCCGGCCCCGGCGACCCGGGCGGTGCTCGCCGCGGTGCGCGCCGCGGGCGTCGAGGGGCCGGGCCCGGACCGCTTCCTCGCCCCTGACCTCGCCGCCGCCGAGGCCTTCGTCGGCGGGGGAGGGCTGCTCGCCGCGGTGGAGCCGGTCACCGGCCGCCTGGCCTGAGGCCCGCGGGCGCTCAGTCCGGGGCCGTACGTCCCTCGGGGGCCGTGCGGCCCCGGCGCACCGAATAGGCCACGAAGCCCGCGCCGAGGCAGAGGAAGGCGGTGCCGCCCACCACGTAGGGGGTGGTGTCGATGCTGCCGCTGTCGGCGAGGTGGAGGCCCTCGGTGTCGGCGCCTTCGCCCTGCGTGGTCACGATGATCGCCTGCTCGCGGGCTTCACCGGGCGCCGTGGCGGCGGCGGGGTGCGGCCGCGCGCTGCCGGCGGGGGTCCCCGCGGTGGCGCCCGCCGAGGGGACGAACCAGAGGGCGCCGAGGAGGGCACCCGCGGCGGCGGCGGTCAGCAACGGGCGGCGTGCGGACACGGAGTATCGATCCCCTTGTGGCGCTGGCGAATTGGGGTGTCCGGACCGATGCTAGTGAAAGCCGCGGGTCGCAGGAAAGTCACAAGAGGAATGGGCCGTACTCTCCGTCGTATGACCCCAACGGAAACTTCACAGTTCGTCCGGCTACGCGTGGAGCTGGTCCTGGAGATCGGCGACGCCGAGGCGATCACCGGAGCGGCGCTGCAGCGGATCGCCGACGACGCGGCGGTGCGCGGGGACGACATGGCTCGTTCTGAGCGTGAACAGGCCGAGAGTGCGGTACAAGAGGACGAGGCGGAGGCCCTCGCCTATCTCGTGGACCCGTACGACCTGGTGAGCGAGGTGCCGGGGGTGGAGCTCGCCCAGGCCTCCTGGAGCAGTGAACGGATCGACTACGACCCCGATTCGCCGGACTGGGACCTGGACGAGGATGATGGCGCCGAGCAGGTGACCGCGAGCACCGAAGGCGCCGACGGCCGGTAGGACCACGAGCACATCAGGACGTGAGCCCCGGACGGCAACCGCGCCCGGGGTTCTCGTCGTCTCAGGGGGAAGCGGTGTCCTGCGGCCACTCCTGGGGCGCACGTGGCTTTGCCCACAAACCATCCGGATTCGGGCGGGATGTCGAGGCGTGCGTGTTCTAGTGGTCTGCAGGGGACCTTCGGGTTCGGGAAAGCCTTATCTGGCTTGTGGGGACAGTCGACGATGGAGAAGCGTGTGATGACGGACAGCAGACGGCGCAAGGGCCTGGCGGCCGCGTCCGCGCTGCTCGGCGGAGTGCTGGTGCTCTCGGCGTGTGGTGGCGGGGACGACAGCTCGGACTCCAAGGGCGACAGCAGCTCCGGGGCACACAAGGACCAGTCGCAGGTCGACGAGGCCGCCGCCGAGAAGGCGTCCGAGGCGCAGATCAAGATCACGCCCAAGGACGGGGCGGACAACGCGAGCATCAACAGCGCCGCGAAGGTCTCCGTCACCAAGGGCAAGCTGACCGAGGTGACGATGCAGACCGCGGGCGGCACCGCCGTTCCCGGCCAGATCTCCGCCGACGGACTCAGCTGGAAGCCCAACGGCCAGCTGGAGCGCGCCACCGCCTACAAGATCACCGCCGCCGCGAAGGACGCCGACGGCCGCGAGGCGCACGAGAACGCCTCCTTCACGACGGTCTCGCCGGACAACAGCTTCATAGGCAACTTCACCCCCGAGGACGGCTCGACCGTCGGCGTGGGCATGCCGGTGTCGATCAACTTCGACAAGGGCATCACCAACAAGTCCAAGGTGCAGTCCGGCATCAAGGTCAGCTCCAGCAGCGGCCAGGAGGTCGCCGGCCACTGGTTCGGCGCCAACCGCCTGGACTTCCGCCCCGAGGGCTACTGGCAGGCCGGGTCCACCGTGACCCTCAAGCTGAACCTCGACGGGGTCGAGGGCGCCGAGGGTGTCTACGGCGTCCAGCAGAAGACCATCACCTTCAAGGTCGGCCGCAGCCAGGTCTCCGTCGTGGACGCCAAGACCAAGACGATGAAGATCACCCGGGACGGCAAGACCCTCAAGACCATCCCGATCTCGGCCGGTTCACCGGACAACCCCACCTACGAGGGGCAGATGGTGATCTCGGAGAAGTTCCGCGAGACCCGGATGAACGGCGCCACGGTCGGCTTCACCGACGACGACGGCAAGGGCGAGTACGACATCAAGGACGTGCCGCACGCGATGCGCCTGTCGAACTCCGGCACCTTCATCCACGGCAACTACTGGGGCGCCGACTCCATCTTCGGCGCCGTCAACACCAGCCACGGCTGCGTCGGCCTGAAGGACGCCAAGGGCGCCAAGGACGGCAGCACCCCGGGCGCCTGGTTCTACGACAACTCGATCATCGGTGACGTGGTCGTGGTCCAGAACACCGGCGACAAGACGGTCCAGCCGGACAACGGCCTCAACGGCTGGAACATGGACTGGGCCCAGTGGAAGGCCGGTTCGGCGATCTGAGCACCCGATCCGGCCCGATCCGGCCGGAAGGACCGCAGGCCGCGCACCTGAGCGTGACGCAGGACGGCCCGCACCCCGGGAAACCGGGGTGCGGGCCGTCCGCCGTTCCGCCTCCCGTGGTCAGGGAGAGGAGGCGGTCGGTCCTCGGTGGCGGGGCGAGGGGGTCTCAGGCGGTCACGAGGGTGAGTCCGTACGTGGACAGGATCTCGTTGACCGGCTGGAACCAGGTCTGCCCGCCGCTGGAGCAGTTGCCGGAGCCGCCGGAGGTGACGCCCTGCGCCTGGTCACCGCTGACGAACGAGCCGCCGGAGTCGCCCGGTTCGGCGCAGACGCTGGTCCCGGTCATCTCGTAGACCGCGCCCTGGCTGTAGTTGACCGTGTCGTTCTTGGACTGCACGGTGCCGCAGTGCCAGTGCGTGGTGGAGCCGGAGCGGCAGATGGAGGCGCCCACCGGGGCCTCGCCCGAGCCGCGGACCAGGACGTCGCCGACGGTGCCCCAGCCGAGCACCACGGGCTCGGTCCACCAGCCGTTGCCGATCTGGACGAACGCGTAGTCGTTGCCCGGGAAGGAGGACCCGGCGAAGGTGCCCATCGCCGAGCCGTCCCAGCCGGTGACCGAGCTGCCCTGACCACCGCAGTGCCCGGCGCTGACGAAGCCGCCGACCACCGAGAAGCCGATCGAGCAGCGGGTGTTGCCGTTGATGTAGTACGGGTCGCCGCCGACCGTCCCGGCGGCCAGCGGCCGGGCCGCGTCGGTGGTACGCACCTTCAGCACCCCGGCCTTCTCGGCGGGGGCGAGGAAGCGCTTGACCTCGGCCCGGTCCTCGGCGCCCCGGGCGACATCGGCCACCACCGCCCCGGTGCGCGGGTCGGTGCGCCAACTGTGCACCGCCGAGGGCGCCTTGCCGGATCTGGAGGCGCTGTCCAGCCGTCCCTTCACGGAGTCGAGGTACCGGGCGGTGTGCGCGGTCTCCCGCACCTCGGCGCCGAGCGCGCGGACGGCCTTCGCGGGGGCCGCGTCCGCCCGCGCACCGGCCTTGGTGAGGCCGACGACCAGGGTGCCGCGTGCGCTGTCGTACCAGGAGCCGCCGAAGGCGGAGCCCGCCGCCTTCTCCGCCTCGGGCGCGAGCGCGGTGGCGGCGGCCTCCTGGCGCAGCCGGGTGCGGGCCTCGCCGGTGCTGAGGCCGAAGTCCTTCTTGAGCGCGCCGAGCATGCCGGGCGAGACGGACTCGGCGCGCTGCGCGGGCCGCGGCGCGGGATCGGCGCCGGAGGCGACGGCGGGCTGGAGGACGGCGGCCGAGGCGGTGAGCGCGAGCGTCACGGGCAGCGCCCAGCGCAGGGAGAGGGAACGTCGCACGAGTGCACTCCTTCGTTTCTTGAACAAAGACAGCGGGGGGACGTGCTGCGGTGCGGGTCGAGGCGGGGGAGCGCCGCGTGCGGGCGTGGTGGGGCCTGGTGCTCCCGGTTCGGCGCGTGCGGCGTGCCGACGCCGCTCAAAGTCTCGAATGTCATCGTGAGCACGTCAATAACCGGGACCGGACAACGTTGTCGGATCTTGAAAGCGCCGCCCCGGTGCCGGTGAAGGGGGAACGGCGGCAGGGAAGCCCCATACCGCCGTCCGTACGACCGTCGGCGGCCGGGGCCGCCTCGACCCGCCCTCACCTTGCAGAGGTTGAACGCGCGAGGGCGCCCCGGAAACCACTCGGCGTCCTCCGCGCAGGCCTCAGTCCCGCCGCGCCTCGCGGGAGGCCGAGCCCGCGCGGGTGGCGTCCTCGCCCCAGCTGGCGAGGAGCCGCAGGGCCTCGGCGGAGGGGGAGCCGGGCTCGGCGTGGTAGGTGACCAGGGAGAGGTCCTCGTCCGCGGGGAGCTTGAACGTCTCGTAGGAGAGGGTGAGTTCGCCGACCAGGGGGTGGCGCAGGCGCTTGGTGCCGTAGCCCTTCTCCTGGACGTCGTGGGCGGCCCACAGGCGGCGGAAGTCCTCGCTCTTGACGGAGAGTTCGCCGACGAGGGCGGAGAGCTTCGGGTCGTCCGCGTGGCAGCCCGCGTCCATCCGGAGGTAGCTGACGATGTCCGCGGCCTTCTTCTCCCACTCGACGAACAGCTCGCGCGAGGACTCGGTGAGGAAGACCATCCGCGCCCAGTTGCGCTCCTGGCCCGAGAGCGAGCCCCACTCGCCGAAGAGGGCGGAGGCGAGCCGGTTCCAGCCCACCAGATCGGTGCGGCGGCCCACCACGTACCCGGGGACGGAGTCCATCGAGTCCAGCAACTGCTGGAGCGCGGGCCGCAGTTGCTGGGTGCGCGGGGTCCTGCGGCGGCGGTGCTGCCTGGGCTTGGCGAGGTGGGTCAGATGGGCGTGCTCGGCATCGGTCAGCCTGAGGGCGCGCGCGATGGCGCCGAGCACCTCGGCGGAGACATTGCGTCCGTTGCCCTGTTCCAGGCGGGTGTAGTACGCCACCGAGACCCCGGCCAGCTGCGCCAGCTCCTCGCGCCGCAGCCCCGGCACCCTGCGATGCCTGCCGTACGAGGGCAGCCCGATGTCCTCCGGCTTGAGGCGGGCCCGGCGGCTGCGCAGGAACTCGCTCAGCTCGGCACGTGGGTCCAGCTTCCCGTCGGCGGCGGGCGGCTGCTCCGGGGGCTGCTCGTCCATGGGCCCAGTATCCCTCGCCGCCGCTGGTCCTATGCCCGGGAGCCTGACCCCGTCAGTGGTAGGACCGCTGGTCGTAGGCACCACAGGGGCCTGGGTAGGCGCGGCGGATCCGGGCACGCTGGACGGCGTGCCCGGCCGCATCCGGCCGCTCACACCGCGAACCCGAGGAGAACACCGGCATGACCACCGTTGCCGCCTACGCCGCACCCGCCGCCAAGGCGCCGCTGGAGCGCACCACCATCGAGCGCCGTCCGGTCGGTGAGTTCGACATCCTGATCGACATCAAGTTCGCCGGAATCTGCCACTCGGACATCCACCAGGCCCGCGACGGCTGGGGCGAGGGGATCTTCCCCATGGTGCCCGGCCACGAGATCGCCGGTGTGGTCTCCGAGGTCGGCCCCGGCGTCACCAAGTACGCGGTCGGCGACCGGGTGGGCGTCGGCTGCTTCGTCGACTCCTGCCGCGAGTGCGAGTACTGCAAGCAGGGCCTGGAGCAGTACTGCGCCAAGGGCATGACCGCCACGTACAACGCCCTCGACAAGGACGGCGAGCCCACCTACGGCGGCTACTCCACCCACCTCGTCGTCGACGAGAACTACGCCGTCCGCATCCCCGAGGGCCTCGCCCTCGACGTCGCCGCCCCGCTGTTGTGCGCCGGTATCACCCTGTACTCCCCGCTGCGCCACTGGAACGCGGGCCCCGGCAAGAAGGTCGCCATCGTCGGCCTCGGCGGTCTCGGCCACATGGGCGTCAAGATCGCCGCCGCCCTGGGCGCCGAGGTGACCGTGCTCAGCCAGACCCTGGGCAAGCAGGACGACGGCCTGAAGTTCGGCGCCGACCACTACTACGCGACCGGCGACCCGAAGACCTTCCAGGAGCTGGCGGGCACCTTCGACCTGATCGTCTCCACCGTCTCGGCCCCGCTCGACTTCGGCGCCTACCTCTCGCTGCTGAAGACCGACGGCGCGCTGGTGAACGTCGGCGCCCCCGAGGAGCCCGTCTCGATGAACCTCTTCTCGCTGATCGGCGGCCGCAAGACGCTCGCCGGCTCCGCGATCGGCGGCATCCCCGAGACCCAGGAGATGCTCGACTTCTGCGCCGAGCACGGCTTCGGCGCCGAGATCGAACTGATCCGCGCCGAGCAGGTCAACGAGGCGTACGAGCGCGTCCTGGCCAGCGATGTCCGGTACCGGTTCGTGATCGATACGGCGACCATCTGACCGGCCCCCGGTATCCGGCCCCGGGTACCCGGAGCCCCGGCAGCCTCCCCGCGAGGCCGCCGGGGCTCCGGCGTCTTCGGCGTCTTCGGTCCCGGTGTCCCCACCCGGCTCCGGCGCCATTACCTCCGGCGTAATCGACCCCCTGGCCCGCTCCCGGCAGCCTGGAGCCACCGGATCGGGAGGCCGATCCGGGAACCCGATCCAGGAACCCGTGGACTGGGGACCCGACGACCCGGGGGCCCGACGCCCCCGGGAATCCGAAGACCCGAGGAGCAGCCGTGACCGTGTACGCCATCGCCCATCTCCAGCCCGCGCCCCCGAACGAGGAGGTCTTCCGGTACATCGAGCGCATCCAGGCGACCATGGACCCCTACCAGGGGCGCTTCCTGGTGCACGGGGCCGAGGTGGAGGTCGTGGAGGGCTCCTGGCCGGGGAAGATCGTGATCATCGCCTTCCCGGACGGGGAGCGCGCCCGCCAGTGGTACGACTCGCCCGCCTACCAGGAGATCCTGCCGCTGCGGACCCGGAACATCCCCGGCGACGTCATCCTCGTCCCGGGCGCCCCGGAGGACTACGACGCGGGCGGGACCGCGGCCGCGATGCGGGCGGCGGCGAAGGAGGAGGCGGCGGCGACCGCCTGAGCCGCGGCCCCGCCGCCGTCCCTCAGCCCGGCAGCAGGTCCTTCACCTTGCCGCGGAACCGGGGTGCCGTCTCCGCGCTGCGCGACTGGGTCCCGGCCAGGTGCACCCACGCCCTGCCGGTGCAGCTGATGTCGAGGTGGGAGAAGCTGCTGCCGGACAGCAGCCACCGGGTGCCGAGGATGCCGGTGGCCCGCAGGTCGGTGTACCAGAGGGTGTTGCCGCTGAAGGTCGGCGGCAGCACTCCGTCCACCACCACCCCGGCCCCCGGATCGCGCGGTACACCACCGAGCGGGAAGGCGGCCCCGCGGCGCCAAAGTCCGCCGGGGGCACCGTTGTTGGAGTGGTTGAAGGTGTTGCCGACCAGGGAGCCGTGGCCCCAGTTGTCCCCGTGCGGACCGTTCGCCGTCCCGTACGGGCTCGACTTCGAGAAGGAGTAGTACGCCCCGTAGCAGGCCACCACGGTGTTGTCGTTGACCGTCCAGTTCCCCGAGGAGTTCCAGACGGCGAGGCGGCAGTAGGCGAAGCTGTTCCCGGTGAGCTGGGAGTACTCGCTGCGGTCGGCGGTGGAGACCCCGAAGTAGCAGCGGTGGAAGGAGCAGCCCGAGACCTTCACCCGGTAGCCGAAGTAGTCGTCCCGCTCGGCACCCGTCACCGCGATCCCGGCGCCCCGCCAGTGCGTGAAGTCGCAGTCCAGGACCCGGACATTGGTGCTGCGGCTGCTCCGCAGGCCGACATGGGCGGGCACGATCCCGGTGCCCAGGGGATCGGCGTCCTGCCCCAGGAAGCGGACGTCGGCGATCGTGACATCGCTCCTCTCCCGCACCGCGAAGGCGCCGTACGAGGGTTCCGCGACGGTGACGGTGGCGCCGTTCCCGGCGAGGAAACAGCCGTCCGGGAGTTCCGCCGTCCTGGTGAGCCGGTACACCGCCCCGGGCACGAGCTGCACCTGCGGGGTCTCCGCGAGCGCGGCCGTCCAGTCCTCGGTGCCCACCGGCAGCACCGGCAGCGGCCCCTGCGGCGTACTGCCCGCGCCGACCGCGGCACCGGAGGTGAGCAGGGCCGCCGAGGCGGTGCTGAACCCGATCCCGGCCATCGCCCGGCGGCGGGACACCCGGACTGCGCGGCCATCCTCGCGGTCCCTCTCGCAGTCGGCTTCGTCGCTGCCTTCGGATTCCACGGGGCGGGTCCTTCCGGTGCGGGGTGGGCTTGCCCGTTGATTCTCACGTGCGGGGGCCTGGATCTCATGTTGTTCGGGTGGGGCGGGGCGGGGAGGGGGCTTGGCGGCCTCCTCTGCGTCGGCTGTCTGCCGTCCGCCCCCCGGTCGTTTGCTGTCTGCCGTCCCTCGTCCGCCCTTCGCCCTCCGTCGTCCGCTGTCCCCCGTCCGCCGCCTTCTGCCCGCCGTCGGCCGATTTCGCCGGGGGCGCAACGCCGCGGCCTTCCAGCCCGGCGCCCGGCTCCTAACCTGGAGGGGTGAGCAGCCACGCGTCCTCTTCCGCCCGCGTCATCCCGCTGCGCCCGGCCACCGCGGCGCCGCCCTCCGCCGTACCGGGTGCCCAGGGAGCGCCCGGCGGTGGCCGCGCCCCGGTGCGGGAACCGCTGTGGCGCCACGTGGTCGGTGACGTACTGCGGCGTGAACGGCGGGCGCAGCAGCGGACGTTGAAGGATGTGGCCGCCGCCGCGCGGATCTCGATGCCGTACCTCTCCGAGCTCGAACGCGGCCGCAAGGAGGCCTCCTCGGAGGTGCTCGCCGCCGCGGCCAAGGCGCTCGGCCTGGGGCTCGCCGACCTCCTCGCCCTCAGCCACGGCGAACTCCTCCGCCTCACCCGGCCGGTACGGCACCGGGGTCCGGTACGGCTTCCGGCCGCGGGCGCCGTCCACGGGGAGCGCGCCCGGCCCCTCGACGAGGCCGGCATGGAGGGCACCGCCGGGACCGCCGAGACGGATGAGTCCGCTGAGTCCGGCGGGTCTGCCGAGTCCGGTGGGTTCGCCGAGTCCGGTGGGTCTGCTGGAGATGAGGGCGTGGGTGGCGTGGCCCCCGAGACCGGCCCGGAGGGCGACGCCCCGGGCGAGGAGATCCGCGAGACCGGACAGGGCGGCGAGGAAGCGGCACCGGCCGAGGAGACCCCGACCGGGGACGCCCCGGAGCCGGAGCCCGGCACGGCGGACGGCGCGGTCGCCTCGGCGAAGCCGCCGGTCGCGCTCACCTCGGTCACCGAACTCGGCGCCAGGCGCGAAGCCGCCCGCCGGGCCCGCCACCAGGGACACCGCCCGGGCACCCACTCCGGGGACGTACGCCTCGCCGCCTGAGCCGACGACCGCCCCTCGCCCACCGCGGCCGGCAGCCGGCGCCTTCCCGCACCACCGCGACACGCGACCGCCGACGCTCCTCCCCCGTGGGAGCGCCGGCGGTCTTGCTCTTCCCCTCAGGGGCTCAACTCCTGTTGCCGAGAACCCTCTTGCTGAGCACCTGGTCGGCCAGGCCGTAGGCGACGGCCTCCTCGGCGGTGAAGACCTTGTCGCGGTCCATGTCCGCGCGCAGGGTGGCGGCATCGTGGTGCGAGTGGCGGGCGAGCACCTCCTCGACCTGGGACCGGATCCGGATCATCTCCTTGGCCTGGAGGCTGAGGTCGGAGACCGTGCCCTGGCGTCCGCCGCTCGCGGGCTGGCCCAGCAGCACCCGGGAGTGCTCCAGGATGAACCGCCGCCCCGGATCGCCGCCCGCGAGCAGCACCGCCGCCGTGGAGGCGGCCTGCCCCACGCAGAAGGTGGAGATCGGGGCGCTGACGAAGGACATCGTGTCGTAGATGGCCATCAGCGAGGTGTACGAGCCGCCGGGGGAGTTGAGATAGATCGCGATCTCGCGGTCCGGTGCCGCGGACTCCAGGTGCAGCAGCTGCGCGATGACGACATTGGCCACCCCGTCGTCGATCTCCGTACCGAGGAAGATGATCCGCTCGGACAGCAGACTGCTGTAGATGTCGTACGCGCGCTCGCCCTGGGTGGTCCGCTGGACGACCGTCGGAATCGTGTACTGGCTCATCTCAGATCCCCGCCCGTCGTCGCGAACCGGCCGGGCGTACGTCGTCCATGTTCTCGACGACGTGGTCGACCATGCCGTACTCCTTGGCCTGCTCGGCGGTGAACCACCGGTCCCGGTCGCCGTCGCGGGAGATGGTCTCCTCGCTCTGGCCGGTGTGCGCGGCGGTGATCCGCTCGATGGCCCGCTTGGTGAACTCCAGGTTCTCCGCCTGGATCTCGATGTCCGCGGTGGTGCCGCCGATGCCCGCCGAGGGCTGGTGCATCATGATCCGCGCGTTCGGCAGCGCGTAGCGCTTGCCCCGGGTGCCGACGGTGAGCAGGAACTGCCCCATGCTGGCGGCGAATCCCATGGCCAGCGTGGAGACCTCGTTCGGGATGAGCTGCATGGTGTCGTGGATCGCGAGCCCGGCCGTCACCGAGCCGCCGGGGCTGTTGATGTACAGGCTGATGTCGGTCCGCGGGTCCTCCGCCGAGAGCAGCAGCATCTGCGCGCACACCCGGTTCGCCGAGACCTCGTCGACCTGGGTCCCGAGGAACACGATGCGCTGGTGCAGGAGTTGGGCCGCCAGATGGTCGTCGAAGCGGGAGGGCGGGGTGTCGCCGTCCTCCGCCCGCGGGTCGTGGGCCACATACCGGCCGGTGATCAGGGATGACATCGGGCCTCCGTGAGGTGTCGGGCGGTGCGACCCTGCTGGGCCGCCTGCTCCCACTCTCGGAGCGCGGGGGCGCGGGGAGAAGGAATCTCGGCCCGCGGCAGATCTGCTGACGGCAGAGGCGTACGGAGGCAGACCGAGAGGAGCGGAGGCAGACCGAGAGGAGACCGGGGCGGGGCAGCGGAGCGCGGGACAGCACAGCGCCCGGCTGCTCCGAGGAGGCCCGCCCGGCAGGAGAGCACACAACAGGAGGTGTCCGACGATCACTTCGGTGTTCACTCCATGCCGAGCGATGGCCACCTCTAAGCTACGTAACCCTGACTCTTCACCGAAAGGCATCCCATGACCACCCAGGAAAGCGAGCACGAGGCAACCGTGGTCGTCCCGGTGGAGTGCGAGGGCGTCCGCATCCACGTGCTGGCCCGCCCCGAGACGGCGGTCGACGGCGAGGAGGCGAACATCAGCACCCGCCGCCCGAGCCTGGACCAGGTCATGGGAGGCCTCGCCGAGGTCGCCCGCACCCTCGGCAACCAGATACGCCACAGCGAGGCCAGCAAGGTGACGATGGAATTCGGCTGCGACGTGGCGCTGGAGTCCGGGGCCCTGATCGCCGCCATCGGAAAAGCCAGCGCGAAGTCCGCCTTCAAGGTCACGCTGGAGTGGGAGAAGCCCTAGGGCCTTTCGTTTGGTTCGGGCTGGGCTCGCGGGGGCCGGCACGCACATCTGCGGCGTTGTCGTCGGTTGCCGACGCTCCGCGTCGACGCCCTCCTCCGCCTTGCAGCCGCACGCACCAGCCCCCGCTCCCTGATCCAGCCCGATCCAAACGAAAGGCCCTAGCCGTGCCGCCGCACCACCCGGGAAACCCGGAGTCGGCGCTCCTCGATTCCGTCGTCGCCCTCGAATCCCCCTCACCGCGCGGGCCGCTCCTCGGGACGGGTTTCTTCGTCGCCCCGGACATCGTGGCCACCTGCGCCCATGTGGTCGCCGACGCGCCCGACGAACTCCCCGCGAGCATCACGGGACGTATCGCCTCCCGCTCACTGGCCCTCGAATTCGAGGTGCTCCCCGAGCATTACCACCTCACCCCCGGCGGAGTGGACCTGGCCTTTCTCAAGCTCCTCGACGCCGAGGACCTCACCCGCGGAAACGCCGTACTCCTCTCGGAGCGGATCGAGGTGGGCGACGCCCTGTGGGCCTTCGGACACCCCACGGGAATGTTCCGCCCCGGCCAGTCCGCCTCCTTCACCTACGAAGGCGTCTCCTCGCGCAGCTTCGAGAATCCCGGTGTGCTGCGGAGGCTGCGCGGAGCCACCGTCGGCGGCGGATTCAGCGGAAGTCCGGTGCTCAACCGGAGAACGGGCTGCATCGCGGGCATGCTCAGCACGGCCGACAAGACGGGCAGTTCCCATATGGTCTCCGCCGGTGACGTACTGGAGCGGATGGAGGCCGGCTGGCGGGATTCCCGGTGGGGTTCCGACGGGCAGAAATGGCTCCAGCGCCTCTCCGACGCGCAGATCGAGGCCGGCGGCTGGCCCTTTCTCGGACCGAGGCTGCGGGAATACCTGAACACCTCGGTACGGGCGGCGCGCGAACACCCCTATCCCGGCGTGATCCCGGGGACGACGCCCCCGCCGCTCTCCGCCGTCTATGTGCACCAGCACGCCATGGCGCACCGGGCGCACGACGGGGCCACCCGGGACACTGCCGCGCACGACCTGGTCGTCGACGACGAGGCCCGGGCGCCCGCCGATTCGATCCTGGACCACTCGGACGATGTGGTCGTCATCGGCGGTCCGGGCTCCGGGAAATCCAGTCTGCTGCGCTCCTGGATCACCGCGGTCGCCCGCCGCTGGGACGAGGACCATTTCCACCACGCGATTCCCGTCCTGGTGAAGGCGATCGACCTGGTGGGCGAGCGCCCGTTCTCCTCCCTGGTGCACGACTCGGTGTCAAGAGAGCTGAGCAGCGCGGGACTTGTCCGCCCCCTCGCCCCTGATCTCTTCACCGCGCCGCCCGCCCCGGGAGTGCGCTGGATGCTCCTGGTGGACGGTCTCGACGAGGTGCTGAGCCCGGAGAGCCGCCGGAACCTGCTGCGGAAACTGGCGGCCATCAGACAGCAGGACGAGTATTCCGCCCTCTTCCGCTTCGCCCTCACCACCCGGTCGGTACGCGAACTCCACGAACTGAAGCACTGGCGCTGCCGGACCTATTCACTGCTGCCCTTCGACTCCCAGCAACTCCCCGGTTTCGTACGGGCCTGGCTGACCGCGCTCGAACTGCCCGATCCGGACACCCGGGCGCGCACCTTCCTGGAGACCGTCAAATCCTCCAGCATGCAGAACCTGCTCACCGTGCCCCTGATGGCCACCATGGTCTGCCAGCTCTACGCCCACTCCGAATCCGCCGCACTGCCCCGGGGCCGCTGGGCCCTCTACTCCGATTTCATCGCCCTGCTCCAGGAGAAGCAGTACGGGGAGAAGGTGGACATGCTGGGCCAGGCCCATTCGCTCCTCGACCGGTACGGAGTGGAAGCCGCCTATGCCGCCGAGCAGTTGAGCGCGCGGGCCACCACCGTCCTCCAGGAATTCGCCCTGGCCCGCTATGAGGGCGCCACCGAATCCGCGCGCGTACTGATCGCGGAACGGACGCGGGACCTCAAACCGTCCTCCCTGACAAGTGAGCGGTGGAACGCGCTCTGCGAGGAGGTCCTGCTGCGCAGCGGACTCCTCGTCCGCCGCGGCGAGGCACTGGAATTCCTCCACCAGACCCTCCTCGAATACCTCGCGGCCCAGGCCACGGTGGCGGACCGCCGCAGGGACCGGCGCGCCTACCGGACCGTGGTCGGCAGATGGCCGAGCAGACGCCGGGCGGTCCCCCCGGCCGGGGCGGAGAACCCGTACGTCGACTTCCTCGTCTCCTCCTGGTCGGGACGGTCCGGCTTCGGCCGCCTCCTGTACCGCTGGACCAAGGAGGTCCACGGCGCGCAGTACGTGGCCCGGCTGCACGGCGAGGGGAGCGCGGTCCCGCAGCGCGTGGTGGACAGGGCCGCCGCCGAACTCCTGGGCGCCACCCGCGACGACCGCCTGGAAGCCTTCGACCGGCTGCGGGCGGCCCGGTCGCTGGTGGAACTCGGGGACCCCCGGGGCACCCAGGCCCTGCACCGCTTCGCCCACCCGCCCCACGACATCGGCACCCGGCTGCTCGCTGCCGAGATGCTGGCCGACCTCGACGAACCCGAGGCCGCGGAGCACCTGTTCGCCGTGACCGAGGACCGGCTCGCGGGTACCTCGCGGCAGATCAGGGCGGCGGAGAGCCTGAGCGGCCTCGGCGACGAGCGGGGCGCGGAGCGGCTGATCGCCATCGCCCAGGCGCCGCACATCTGGGCCGTGGAGCGACTGCGCGCGGCGGAGGCCCTCGACTGGGCCCGCCCCGACCTCGCCCTCGACTGCCTGCTCGACCTCGCCATCGGCCACCGGAGCCTGCCGCACATCCGCTCGGCCGCCGTGGAGTCGATCTCGCGGCTGTACCCGTACACGGCCTGCGCCTCGCTGCGCGGTGTCGCCGAGGACCCGCGGCGCTCGATGGCCCAGCGCCTGCGGGCACTGGAGGCGCTGGAGTGGCTCGGCACCGCCGCGGCGGTCGACGCGCTCGCCGAAACGGCCCTGGACTCCGGCACCGACCCCTTCTTCCGGCTCTCCGCCGCCGAGGGCCTGTCCCGCAGCCGCGACGCCCGGGCCACCCGGATCCTGGCCGACATCCTCGACGCCCCGGAACTCGGCGCCGACCTGGCGCTGCGGGCCGCCGAGGCCATGGCCCAACTCGGCGACCCCCAGGCCGCCGACTACCTCCTGAACGCGGCGACCGCCACCGGGATACCGGCGCCCCGGCGGGTCGACGCCGCCCGCGCCCTGCTCTCCCTCTCCGACCCCCGCGGCCGGGAGCTGCTGCTCTCCGTCGCGGGCGACTCCGCGGCCGACACCCTGATCCGCCTGGTGGCCGCCGAGGACCTGCACAACACGGGCGACCGCCGTGCGATCTACCCGCTCACCGTCATCGCCCTCCACCCGTCCGTCTCCCGCGTCCACCAGTTCCGCGCGGCGGAGCGGCTGGACCAGTTCCGTACCCGGAAGGCATCCGGCGCCCTGCTCCTCGTCCTCGAGAACGAGGAACTCCTCGACTCCATGCGCATCCAGGCCGGAGAGTTCCTGGCCGGCCTCCGCGAACCCGCCGCCGGGGACGCCCTCAACGCCCTCGCCCAGTCGGCCTTCAGCCCGCCCCTGCGCATCCGGGCGGCGCTCGCGCTCGGCAAGGTCACCGACGACGGCGTGGCCGCGCTCCTCCACTCCTTCGTCGACTCCCCGGACTTCGACGACACCGAGCGCATCGCCGCCCTGGAGGCCCTGAGCGCGCTCGACGCACGGCTCGCGAGGACCGTACTGCCCCAAGTCGCCGCCGACATCTGGCAGTTGACACCCGTACGGGTACGCGCCCTGACGCTCACCCGCGGCCCCAGGATCCCCGAGGACCTCGCGACCTACCGGGACCTCGCCGCCGAGGGCACCGCCCCGCTGCGCGTCCGCGTGGAAGCCGTGCACGTCCTGGAGTGCCGGGGCGGCCCCGAGGTCCGCGCCTTCCTGCACCGCCTGCTCCGCCGCACCCGAGGCAGCCATCTGCCGTCCAGAATCCTGATCTCCCTCTGCCGCCTGCACCACGAGCCCGCCTACGACAAGGCCCGCGACTTCATCCTCAACAGCCGCTACGCCGCCGCCCACCGCATGGAAGTCCTCAACGCCCTCTCCCACCTCCCCCGCCCCGCCTCCCGCCGCCTCCTCACCGCAATCTCCACCGACAGGAACCTCCCCAAGGTGCTGCGCAAGCGCTCACGGCAGATGCTTCAGGTGGCTTCCGAGCGGTAGGGGCACGCAGACGGGGTGTGCGCCGCTCGTATATCGCTGATGTCTCACCTGCCTGGCAACTCGCTCCAGAACACTCACTGTCGGGGCAAGAATCCGTCCCGGATGCTCTCGATGAGGGCCCTCATGGCATCCCCGTAGACCGCTACCGCGGCGAACCGCTCGAAGGTGTCGAGGTAGAGCCCGATGTCCTTCGGATCGCGGGTGGTGACTTCGGAGTGGAACGTTTCCACGATGACGAGCCGGTCGTCGTGCCGGCTGAAGCAGGTCATGGCGAAGTCCGGCATCCGGCGGTGGACCGGTGGCAGGGAGAACACGGCGGCGCTGCACTCGAAGTCTGCAGGAGCCCGGGGATGAGCTGACCCTGAAACAGCCTGAGCGTGGTGGTGTTGGCCTCGATGGCCCGGATGGTCTTCTGGTGGTTCCACGAACCCATGCGGCGCAGGAGCCGCAACGCCGTGGCCTCGGCCGCCTCCGCACGGGCTGTCGCCAGGAACTCGTCCTTGACCTCCTGGCTCACGCCCAGGGCACTGAGTACCAGGTCCACGTCCTGGACAGTCGGGCGTACCCGGCCGTTCTCGATCTTCGAGAGCTTTCCGGCGGACATCGAAGCCCTGCGGGCCACGGAGTCACCCGTGAGTCCGGATGCGTCCCGCAGTGCCCGCAGGGCCTTCCCGATCGTGTCGGTGCTCAGTGGTGCCGCTCCCAGTAGTCCGCGAACGGCATCGCCGTGGCCAGGGCCAGATCGCGGTAACGCCGGTAGTCGGCCAAGGCGTGGGACGGGAGCAACTCGCCGCTAGGAACTCGCCTTGGGGGTGTGGGGCATCCGGTACACAAGCTGGTCGTCGAACAACCAGAAGTCGTGATCGGGGAGGCCGGCAGCGTCCTGATCAGCCCGGTCGATGATGCCGATGGTCTCGCCGGCCGCGATGTTCCCCGGGTAGGCGGCCAGTTCGTACCGCAGGTAATCGGTCAGCGGAGAGCGCAGCACATGGACGCGCGAGAGCTGCTTGCCCTTGTCCGTCATCGAACGCACCCACGGGTTGTCTTCCCAGTCAGGGCCCATTGCCGCGCCGCGCAGGAAGCGTTCGAACTCCTCGCGTTCCTCGGCGACGTCGTAGACGGAGAGGCTCTCCAGCCGGAAGGCGGTCCGTTCGAAGGTCTCGAAGAGCCGCCCGAAGGCCTCACCGCCGAGCACGGAAGTACTCCTCCAGGACTACGGCCGGGATCATCCCGGCCGCCTCACCCTCGGGCAGGTCGAGTTGCGCGAGTCTCTCCGGAGCTGTGATCAGGTACCCCTGCACCACATAGCTCTCGGCGTCCTCGGTGATCCACAATGTGGGGCAGGTGCCGCTCTTGCACTCCGGGGCACCGGACAACTTCCGCAGCATCCTCACCCCCGCATCGCTTCGCAGGCCTGCTGCGTTCGATGCACCCGAGCTGATCACCCGGGGTCAAGCATGGGGCCTTTCCACAACGGGAAAGGCCCCCGACCTCACGCCCCCACCCCCACCGGGCAGGAAACCCCCGTCCCCCCGATCCCGCAGTACCCGGCAGGGTTCTTGTCCAGGTACTGCTGGTGGTAGCCCTCGGCCGGGTAGAAGCGGCGGTTCTCGGCGGGGAGGATCTCGGTGGAGATGGTGCCGTGGCCGGAGGCGGTGAGGACCTGCTGGTAGCGGGTGCGGGAGGCTTCGGCGGCCTCGGCCTGGGCGGGGGAGTGGGTGTAGATCGCGGAGCGGTACTGGGTGCCGACGTCGTTGCCCTGGCGGAAGCCCTGGGTGGGGTTGTGGGACTCCCAGAAGAGCTTCAGGAGGGTGTCGTAGCTGACCTTGACCGGGTCGAAGACGACGCGTACCGCCTCGGTGTGGCCGGTGAGGCCGGAGCAGACCTCTTCGTAGGTGGGGTGCGGGGTGTGGCCGCCCTGGTAGCCGACGAGGGTGGTCCACACGCCCTCGGCCTGCCAGAACTTCCGCTCGGCGCCCCAGAAGCAGCCCAGGCCGAAGTCCGCGGTCTCGTAGCCCTCGGGGTAGGGGCCGAGCAGCGGGGTGCCGAGGACCGTGTGGCGCTCCGGCACGGAGTAGGAGGGCTCGGGGCGGCCTCCGAGCGCCTGGTCGGGGGTCGGGAGCACGGGTGTACGGCCGAACAGCATGGAGTCCTCCTCGGGGGTCTGTGAGGGGAACGCGGCGCGCGGCCCGGGCATTCCTGCCGGGTGCCGGGTGCCGGGTGCCGGGTGCCGGGTGCCGGGGCCTGGGCCCGTGCCCGCCCCCTCAGTGCCGCAGCGTCGCCGGGCTCCCCCCGTTGGCCTCGTACCCCGCGACCGCGAGGGCGCGGTACACCGCGTAGTCCGCCGCCGGGTCCGGGGAGAGGGTCCAGGGCAGGGCGCCGACGTGGCCGTCGATGTGCAGGACCTGGTCCATGGCCTCGCCCCAGCGTTCGCCGCGTACCAGGAAGAAGAGCAGGAGGTGGCGGACGTGGGCGGCCATCGGGTCGTCGTGGCGGGCCTGGTGCACGGCGTACTGGGCGCCCTCGACGGCCTTGGTGACGATCTCGCTCTGGTGGAAGCCGCGGACCAGGTTGACGTCGGGCAGGTGCTCGAAGACCGCGAAGAGGGGGAGCGCGGAGAGCAGCGAGCCCTGCGGGGCGCGGGCCGCGGCGGCGTCGGTGAAGTGGTGGGCGTCGGCGCGGGAGCCGTGCCACTTCTCGCACCAGTAGTGCAGGGCGGCCAGATGGGCGCCGAAGTGCGCGGAGTCGCGGTCCAGGACCTTGAGCCAGAGCTGCTCGAACTCCTCGCGGGGGTAGCCGAGCCCGCGGGCGAGGGAGAGTTCCACGATGTACGGGACCGGGTCGCCGGGGGCGAGCAGGGCGGCCTCCGCGCAGGCCCCGCGGGCCTCCTCCAGGATGATCCGGAACTCGTCGGTGCCCGCGGTCGCGGTGCGCCAGGCCTGCTGCACCAGGAACTCCGCGTGCACGGCCGCGCCGCCCGGGTCCTTGGGCGCCTCGGCCCGCCAGACCCGCAGCCACTGGGCGCCCGGGTTCTCGCTCACCCCGCCGGGCCGCTGGGCCAGCTCCAGGGAGGCCATGCCCGCGAAGGCCTGCACCCGCTGCCAGCGCAGCTCGCCCTCCTTGCCGGTCCCGGCGAGCAGCTGGGAGGCGGCCCGCCAGTCCTGGGTGCGCAGCAGGTGGTCGAGGACCTGCTCCAGGTCCTCGTCGGGTCCGGGCAGCCGGATGTCCAGCTCCTCCTGGCGCAAAAAGCCGTAGTCCGCCGGGTCGGCCGCGTCGGGGGAGCCCGCCGGAACCTGGCGGATCGCGCCGCGCCTGCGCCGCAGTACGGGGCCGAGGGCCGCCCCGATCAGCAGGAGGGCCATCAGAACCCAGAGAATCTCCATGCCTCCAAGCGAACCAGACCGGTCCGGGAATTGGCGAACCTGTCACAGAGCAAGGGTCCGCGCGGTCCGCACCGGGGTCCGGTCGGGGCTACGCTCGGATTTCATGAGCGACTCCCACAGCACGCAGAGCTTCGAGACCGTGGCGATCCACGCGGGCAACACCGCGGATCCCCTCACCGGCGCGGTCGTGCCGCCGATCTACCAGGTCTCGACGTACAAGCAGGACGGTGTCGGCGGGCTCCGCGGCGGTTATGAGTACAGCCGCAGTGCCAACCCCACCCGCACCGCCCTGGAGGAGAATCTCGCGGCCCTCGAGGGTGGCCGGCGGGGTCTCGCCTTCGCCTCGGGGCTTGCCGCGGAGGACTGCCTGCTGCGCACGATCCTCAGCCCCGGCGACCACCTGGTGATCCCCGACGACGCCTACGGCGGCACCTTCCGCCTCTTCGCGAAGGTCGCCCGGCGCTGGGGCGTCGAGTTCTCGGTGGCGGACACCTCGGACGTGGCCTCGGTACGGGCCGCGCTCACCCCGCAGACGAAGGCGATCTGGGTGGAGACCCCCTCCAACCCGCTGCTCGGCATCACCGACATCGCGGCCGTCGCGGACGTGGCGCGCGACGCCGGTGCCCGGCTCGTGGTGGACAACACCTTCGCCAGCCCCTACCTCCAGCAGCCGCTGGCGCTCGGCGCCGATGTCGTCGTGCACTCGCTGACCAAGTACATGGGCGGGCACTCGGACGTGGTCGGCGGCGCGCTCGTCGTCTCGGACCCGGCGCTCGGCGAGGAGCTGGCCTTCCACCAGAACGCGATGGGCGCGGTGGCCGGGCCCTTCGACGCCTGGCTGGTGCTGCGCGGGGCGAAGACCCTCGCGGTGCGCATGGACCGGCACAGCGAGAACGCGGAGCGGGTGGCCGAGGCGCTCGCCCGGCACCGCAAGGTCGCGCAGGTCTACTACCCGGGGCTGCCCGAGCACCCGGGGCACGAGATCGCCGCGAAGCAGATGCGCTCCTTCGGCGGCATGGTCTCCTTCCGCGTCCAGGGCGGCGAGCAGGCGGCCATCGAGGTCTGCAACCGCGCGAAGGTCTTCACCCTCGGTGAGTCCCTCGGCGGTGTCGAGTCGCTGATCGAGCACCCGGCGCGGATGACGCACGCCTCGGTCGCCGGTTCGCAGCTGGAGGTCCCCGCCGACCTGATCCGGCTCTCGGTCGGCATCGAGAACATCGACGACCTGCTCGCCGACCTGCAGCAGGCCCTCGGCTGAGCCCAGCCCCGAACCCCTCCGTACGCCGCCGGTCACAGCCCCGTGACCGGCGGCGTCGTGTCGGAGGGGCGCTCCACCCAGGGCCGGGCCGAGCAGGCCCACAGCGAGAAGGCGAGCACGGCCGCGAGCAGGGAGAGCCAGAGCAGCGTCCGGGCGGTCCTGCGGCGGCGCAGCAGGCGCTCCCCGCGGCGCACCGCCCGGGCGTGGAGGTCCGGCGGCAGCGGCACCGACCGCTCTTCGAGCAGTCTGCGCACGCTCTCCTCGCGCCGCTCGAAGGGGTTCGCGGCGCTCACGGCCGGACCGCCCCGGCCGGATCCGCCCGCTCGCGGGGCGGGTGCAGCAGGGTGGCGCAGGCGTGCGCGCACAGCCCGGCGACGCGCTCCCGCGGCAGGCCGAGCAGCGCCGCGCACTGCTCCTCGGCGACGCCCTCGAACATCCGCAGGACGACGATCAGGCGCTCCCGCGGTTCGAGCAGGGCGAGCACGCCCTGCGCCGGGGCCTTGCGCAGCCGCCGCGGATACCAGGTGGTGCGGGCGTAGCGCAGCGCCAGGCAGCCGCGGGCGTACGCGTAGGGGTCCTCGCCGCTCAGCCGCTCCCAGGCGGCGTAGGTGTGCGCGAGGGCGTGGACCGCCAGGCGCCGGGCCTGCGGATTGGCCTCCTGCGGCTCGGCGGTGAACAGGGTGGCGGTGTGCAGCAGCCGGGGCGCCGCGCCCGCGACGAAGGCTTCGAACTCACGTGCCCGGCGGGCCGCCTGGCCCGGCAGACGGCCTCGGGATCCTGCTCGCACTGCGCCTCCCGTCCGCCGCGGGCTCCGCGGAGCCGGGGCGCGCCGCGGCCTGCCGGGGGCGCGGTACACCGGCCGCGCGGCCCCGGAGGAACGCTCTCGTCAAGCGCTTCCGCTCTCATATGAGGCCGCCGCCGGGCCCAGGTCAAGAGCCCTGCGCGAGGTACCCGGCACCGGCGGTGAGCGGCGCCCCGCCGCGGGCGGTCAGTTGGCGGGCGGAAGGGCGTCGTCCGCCGGGAGCGGGTTGGCCGCCATCCGGGCCGCGAGGGCCACGTTGAACCGGGTGAGCAGCGTGCAGAACCGGCTGCGGTCCTCGGGCTCCCAGTCCTCGGTCAGCTGCTCCATCAGCTCGCGGCGCGAGGCGCGGACCTCCGCCAGGCGCGCGATGCCGCGCGGGGAGAGCTGGAGGACGACCGCCCGGCCGTCCTCGGGGTGCGAGGTCCGCTTGACCAGGCCGCTCTCGACGAGGGGCGCCACCTGGCGGGTCACGGTCGAGGAGTCGATTCCCATGCTCGCCGCGAGCGCCTTCACGCCCATCGCGCCTTCCTTGTCCAGGCGGTTGAGCAGCAGATACGCGGCGCGGTCCATGGAGTTGCGCAGTTTCCCGACTCCGCCGAGGCGGGTCTGCTCGGCACGGCGCGCGAAGAGCGCGACCTCGTGCTGCAGGGTGTCGAGGAGGCCGGCGTCACCGGCGGTAGTCATGTCCTGAGTGGTGGGCATGGCCGGATGCTCACTTCATGTATGGGAGTGGGAAGGGAGGCGGATCTTCTGCGGGAGTGCGGGACTTGGTTGGGGGACAGGGTACGCGGAGACGGCGCATCTCGTACCGCCGGTGCACAAACCAGTCTGGACACGGCAGCGTCACGGGTCAGGCCTGTTCAGCGGCTTGACGACTGGCAGCCGGGGGCGGCGGCCGGGCGGGGGTCCTGCCCGCCGGGTGCCGGGCGGCCTGCGGGCGGGAGTGCGCGCGGCTGCGAGACTTGGGCCATGAGCTATCGCCGCGCCCGCCCCCTGCCCGCCGTGACCCTGGACGATGTGCGCGGCGCGCAGAAGATGCTCGCCGGGGTGGCGCGGACGACCGCCCTGGAGGGCAGCCGCCACCTCAGCGCGCTGGTGGGCGCCCCGGTCCACCTCAAGTGCGAGAACCTCCAGCGCACCGGCTCCTTCAAACTGCGCGGCGCCTACGTCCGCATCTCCGGACTGCTGCCCGAGGAGCGCGCCGCCGGGGTGGTGGCCGCCAGCGCGGGCAACCACGCCCAGGGCGTCGCCCTCGCCTCCTCCCTGCTCGGGGTGCGCTCGACGGTCTTCATGCCCGAGGGCGCCCCGCTGCCGAAGGTGGCCGCGACCCGCGAGTACGGCGCCGAGGTCCGCCTGCACGGCCAGGTGGTCGACGAGACCCTCGCCGCCGCCCAGGACTACGCGGCCCGCACCGGCGCGGTCTTCATCCACCCCTTCGACCACCGGGACGTGATCGCCGGGCAGGGCACGGTCGGCCTGGAGATCATCGAGCAGTGCCCCGAGGTGCGCACCATCGTGGTGGGCGTCGGCGGGGGCGGCCTGGCGGCCGGGATCGCGGTCGGCGTCAAGGCGCTGCGGCCGGACGTACGGGTCATCGGCGTCCAGGCGGCGGGCTCCGCGCCGTACGTGCCCTCGCTCGCGGCGGGCCGGCCGGTGTCCGTGGAGCACCCGGTGACCATGGCGGACGGGATCAAGGTGGGGCGCCCCGGCGAGGTGCCCTTCGCGATCCTCGCGGAGCTGCTCGACGGCATCCGCACCGTCACCGAGGACGAGCTCTCCAGCGCCCTGCTGCTCTGCCTGGAGCGCGCCAAACTGGTCGTCGAACCGGCCGGGGCGAGCCCGGTGGCCGCCCTGCTCAGCGATCCGCGCGCCTTCGAGGGCCCGGTGGTCGCCCTGCTCTCCGGCGGCAATGTCGACCCGCTCCTGATGCAGCGCATCCTGCGCCACGGCATGGCCGCCGCCGGACGCTACCTCTCCCTGCGGGTACGCCTGACCGACCGCCCCGGCGCCCTCGCCACCCTGCTCGGCGAACTCTCCGCCGCCGACGCCAACGTCCTGGACATCTCCCACGTCCGTACGGATCCGCAGCTCGGCCTCAGCGAGGTCGAGGTCGACCTGCGGATGGAGACCAAGGGGCCGGAGCACTGCACGGAGGTCGCGGAGCGGCTGCGGGCGGCGGGCTACACGGTCGGGGGATGAGGTCCCGCGCGCGGCCCGGCCCGCCCGGGGGTGCGCGCAACTCCGGCTGAGGTGAACCCGGGCGGATCGCAGTTGGTGGCCCGGGGCAAGTCGCGACCGGTGGCCCCGGGTGGATCGCAGCCGTGGCCCCCGGCGGGGCGGAGCCGGTGGCCCCGGCGGAGCGGAGCGGCCGCACCTCTCGGCGGCCGGTCGTCGGCCGCCGCCGGATGCCCGATATACGTGCTATGCCAGACCCGGCGATTAATTCCGAGGCCGATGTCAGACCCGGCTCGTACGCTTCCCCGGGAAGTGAACCGGCGCTTCCCGTTCACCCGCGGAAGCGGCTTGAGGAAACGCGATGTATCGCGTTAGTCTGTGGTCCACCTCACGTGCCGATCGCCGCGTGTGCGGGTGCACGGGTGCCCGCTGGCCCCTTCCTGCCTGCCGTAGCCCTGCGGCGGCCCAGTCCGTACCTCTTCGCCTCGCCCTTCCCTCTCCTCCCCTCTCCTCTCTTCTTCTCTCTCCTCGCCGACCGTGAGCCGGGCGGCCCGACCCCTTGGAGCTCTCTCATGCCAGGCGCCATCCATGCCGAAGGTCTGGTGAAGACCTTCGGCGACGTCAGGGCGCTGGACGGCGTCGATCTCGACGTACCCGAAGGCACCGTGCTCGGCCTGCTCGGACCGAACGGCGCGGGGAAGACCACCGCCGTGCGCTGTCTGACGACCCTGCTGCGGCCGGACAGCGGCCATGCCACCGTGGCCGGGATCGACGTGGTCAAGCACCCGAACCAGGTGCGGCGCTCGATCGGCCTGTCCGGGCAGTTCGCGGCGGTCGACGAGTACCTTACCGGCCGCGAGAACCTCCAGATGGTCGGCGAGCTGTACCAGATGAAGGCGAAGGCCGCGAAGGCCCGCGCCGCCGAGCTCCTGGAGCGCTTCCACCTCGCCGACGCCGGGGACCGCACCGCGAAGACCTACTCCGGGGGCATGCGCCGCAGGCTCGACCTCGCCGCGGCCCTGGTCGTCTCGCCGCCGGTGATGTTCATGGACGAGCCGACCACCGGCCTCGACCCGCGCAACCGCCAGGAGCTGTGGGACGTCATCCAGGAACTCGTCGCGGGCGGTACGACACTGCTGCTCACCACGCAGTACCTGGAGGAGGCGGACCACCTCGCGCACGACATCTGCGTGGTGGACCACGGCCGGGTCATCGCCCGCGGCACCGCCGACGAGCTGAAGGCCCGCACCGGCGGCGAACGCGTCGAGGTCGTCGTGCACGACCGCGCCCACCTCGCCTCCGGCGCGGAGATCCTCGCCGCCTTCGGCAAGGGCGGCCAGGTCACCACCGAGCAGCACACCCGCAGGCTCACCGTCCCGGTGACCGGCGGCGCCAAGCTGCTCGCCGAGGTCATCCGCGAACTGGACGCCCGCGGCATCGAGATCGACGACATCGGCCTGCGCAGGCCCACCCTCGACGACGTCTTCCTCTCGCTCACCGGGCACCGCGCCGAGGAGAAGAAGGACGAGGTCGGCCCGGAAGCGGAAGACTCCCCGAAGGACACGAAGGAGACCAGCAAGTGAGTACGGTGTCCCATGCCGCCGAGACCCGCGTCCCGGCCGTCAGCGGCGGTCTCGGCAGCGCGGTGCGCGACTGCCTCGTCGTCGCCCGCCGCAACCTCGTCCGGATGGTGCGCATCCCCGAGGTGCTCATCTTCGGCATGATCCAGCCGGTCATGTTCGTGGTGCTGTTCACCTATGTCTTCGGCGGCTCCATCCAGGTCGGCGGCTCCCTGTCGACCGGCGCCTACCGCGAGTTCCTGATGGCGGGCATCTTCGCGCAGACCGTCACCTTCGCCACCGCGGGCGCCGGTGCGGGCATCGCCGAGGACATGCACAAGGGCCTCATCGACCGCTTCCGCTCGCTGCCGATGGCCCGCGGCGCCGTCCTCACCGGCCGTACCCTCGCGGACCTCGTCCAGACCGCGCTGACCCTCGTGGTCCTCGCGGGCGTCGCGCTCCTGGTGGGCTGGCGGGTGCACACCAACGCGGGCAAGGTCCTGCTCGGCTTCCTGCTGCTGCTCCTGCTCGGGTACGCCTTCTCCTGGATCGGCGCCCTGATCGGGCTGACCGTGCGCACCCCGGAGGCGGCCACCTCCGGCGGACTCATCTGGCTGTTCCCGCTGACGTTCATCTCCAACGCCTTCGTGGACGCCAACAAGATGCCGACCTTCCTGCGGCACATCGCGGAGTGGAACCCCTTCAGCACCACGGTGCAGGCCTGCCGGGAGCTCTTCGGCAACCTCCCGCCCGGCTACCGGACCCCGGACGCCTGGCCGATGCAGCACCCGGTGCTCGCCTCGGTGCTGTGGTCGCTGGTGATCCTGGTCCTCTTCCGCACCCTCGCGGTGCGCAAGTACCGCAAGGGCTCCGCCTGATCGCCCGCGGGGCCCGCACGGACGACGCCCCCGGTACCCGCTCTCGGCGGGGTCCGGGGGCGTTCGCGTACGCGGGCCGCGGGTCCTGCGGGCTCAGCCGTTGTAGGGCTTGCCGTCGAGGATCTTCACGGAGGCGAGCTTGCCGTTGGGCAGCTCGTACTCGACCGTGTCGCCGATCTTGTGCCCGTTGACGCCGCTGCCGAGCGGCGACTGCGGGGAGTACGTCTCGATCTCCTCGCTGGCGTACTCGCGCGAGGCCATGAGGAAGCTCAGGGTGTCGTCCTCGTCGCCGTCGAAGGCGATCGTCACGACCATCCCGGGCGCGATCACGCCGGTGTCCGCGGGCGCCTCACCGACCTTGGCGTTCTCCAGGAGCTGGGTGAGCTGGCGCACCCGGAGCTCCTGCTTGCCCTGCTCCTCCTTGGCCGCGTGGTACCCGCCGTTCTCGCGCAGGTCGCCCTCCTCACGCGCCGCCTCGATCTTCTTCGCGATCTCGGTGCGCGCGGGACCAGACAGGTACTCCAGCTCCGCCTTCAGCTGGTTGTACGCCTCCTGGGTGAGCCAGGTGACGTTCTCGCTGGTCTGGGTCACAGGTGCTCCTCGTAGGTACTGGGAATACAAAGCATCGCCCTACCCAGAAGCATGTTCCTTCACGGAAGGGCGAAACCACGAGCCTAACAATTCCCCCGCGAAACGGGGAGGACATATGTCATCCAGAAGAGGTCGTTCCAGGTCAGCGCCGGTCAAAGGGGGCGGACCCGGAGAGCCGGGCGGGGGCTCAGCCGGTGTGGCAGCCCACCAGCTCCGCGCTGGTGCCGCGCGCCGTGGTGCGCAGCGTGACGACCTTGTCGATCCGGTCCCGGTCCTGGTCGAAGCGGAAGTCGGCCCGGCCGACCTCGGCGCCGTCCGCTGAGCGGGAGCGCAGTGTGCAGTAGCCGTCGGTGCCCGCGTCCTTGCGTACCTCGAGATGGACCTCGACCGAGCGGTCCGAGACGGCCTGGAACTTGATGACCTCGCCGCTGATCCGCTGCCCGGTCACATAGTCGTAGCCGAACCAGCCGACGACGCCGAGCAGCAGGACGCCGAGGACCGCCCCGAGGGTCTTCAGCCTGCGGTCGGTGCGCGCGTCCGCCTCCTCGGCGGTGCGTCCGTAGCGGCCCTGGGGCGGCTGAGCCGCGTCCTTCGCACGCTCGCGCTCCACCGCGGAATCCATCGCATGTCCTCTCGTGGGCGATACGCCCGGGGTACCGGAATTTTTCGCCCGCTGCTTCGGTCACTATAGAAGTCGCGCAGTGCGGACCGGCCGCCGCCCCGGGGCCGCCGCAACGCCGTCCCGCCGCGGGTGCCCGCCCCGGCGGGAGGGGGACGGACCGACCGGAACGCCGGATCACCCACCACGACCCACCATCACTCAACGAGGATCGAGCTTTGACTGAGCAGCTGCGACTGATGGCCGTGCACGCCCACCCCGACGACGAGTCGAGCAAGGGCGCCGCCACCATGGCCAAGTACGTGTCCGAGGGGGTGGACGTGCTGGTCGTGACCTGCACGGGCGGTGAGCGCGGCTCCATCCTCAACCCCAAGCTCCAGGGCGACCCGTACATCGAGGAGCACATCCACGAGGTGCGCAAGAAGGAGATGGACGAGGCCCGCGAGATCCTCGGCGTCCGCCAGGAGTGGCTGGGCTTCGTCGACTCCGGGCTGCCCGAGGGGGAGCCGCTGCCGCCGCTGCCGGAGGGCTGCTTCGCCCTGCAGGACGTGGACGTGGCGGCCGGCGCCCTGGTCCGCGCGATCCGCTCCTTCCGCCCCCAGGTCATCACCACCTACGACGAGAACGGCGGCTACCCGCACCCCGACCACATCCAGACCCACAAGATCTCGATGGTGGCCTTCGACGCGGCGGCCGACACCGTGAAGTACCCGGAGGCCGAATTCGGCGCCCCCTACCAGCCGCAGAAGCTCTACTACAACCAGGGCTTCAACCGCGCCCGCACCGAGGCGCTGCACCAGGCCATGCTGGACCGGGGCCTGGAGTCCCCGTACGCGGACTGGCTGAAGCGCTGGGAGAAGATGGGGATCACGGAGCGCACCCTGACCACCCATGTGAGCTGCGGCGACTTCTACGAGATCCGGGACAAGGCGCTGATCGCGCACGCGACGCAGATCGACCCGGACGGGGCCTGGTTCCGGGTGCCGCTGGAGATCCAGCGGGAGGCCTGGCCGACCGAGGAGTACGAGCTGGCGAAGGCGCTCGTCGATACCTCCCTCCCCGAGCACGACCTCTTCGCGGGCATCCGGGACAATGCCTGATATGAGCGCAAGCGCAAGCCTGGCAATGACCCAGTTCGTCCCGCTGGCCAAGGAGCTGGACGAGAACAAGGTGACCCCGGGCGTTCTCGGCTTCATCGTCTTCGCGGTGATGGCAGTCGCCGTATGGGCACTGATGAAGTCGATGAACCGCCATATGAAGCGGGTCGACTTCGAGGAGGCTCCCGAGGAGACGCCCGCGGCGGCCTCCGAGGCGGCGGACGGGACCGCCCCCGAGGGGCGCCCGGAGGACAAGGCCGGATCCCGGGGCGCCGCGAAGCGCGGTTAGGGCCGTCTGCCTTCCCGCCCGCCTTGCCTCCCGCCCTCCCGCTTTGCCTCCCGCCCTTTCGCCTTCCCGCTCGCCCTCCGCCCGGGCCGGGACCCGAGACCGGCGGTCTCCCGGGCCCGGCGGTCGGGCCCGGGAGCGAAGGGCGGCCGGTACCGGAGCCGGGGCGATGTGCCGACCGCCCCCGGCCCCGACTCCGTCACGGGGCCGCGGGCACCGGGACCCCCATGACCTCCCGGGAGTGCCGGTTCGGGACCATCCCCAGCGACCAGGCCTGCCAGCCCGCGTCCAGGTCCACGCCCCGCTCCAAGAGCAGGGCGTAGGCCTCCAGGCAGTCCTCCAGGCGGGCGTCCCGCGCCGGATGCCCGGAGCGGGCGAGCTGGGCCAGCTCCTCCTGGGCGACGGCGGTGCCGATCTCGGTGCCGCCCGGTGAGGCGTACGGCAGCAGGGTGCAGCGCAGGAACTGCGCCCAGTCCTCGCCGCGCCGGTCCTCGTACGAGGCGAAGAGGGCGGCCGCCTCCTCGCAGAGGCCGAGGGCCGCGGGGGTGCGGGCGTTCCCGGCGTCGACGACGGCGAGTTCGAGCAGGGTCCAGGCCTCGCCGTGTGCGACGCCGATGCGCCGGAAGTCGGCGCGCGCGTCGACCAGGAGCTGGCGGGCGAAGCCGCTGTTGCGCAGCGAGCCGGTCTGCGCGGCCCGCAGGTCCCGGGTGGCGCGGGCCGAGTGGTGCCGGGCGCAGGCCAGCCCGTACACGTCCCGCATCCGGGAGAACATCGTGCGGGAGCGCTCCAGTTCGCGTACCGCCTCCTCCAACTGCCCGCTCTCCTCCAGGGCTTGGCCCAGGTAGTACAGGCTCCAGGCCTCGCCGCGTGCGTCCTCGTTCTCCCGGTGCCGCCCGGCCGCCGCCCGCAGCCCCTCGACCGCCTCGGCGGCGTCGCCTTCGACCAGGCGGGCGCGGGCCAGCTGGGTCAGCGCCCAGGCCTCGCCGCGCTGGTCGCGGGTGCGGCCGTACAGCTCCAGGGCCTGCCTCAACTCCTCCTCGGCGCGCGGGACTTCGCCCCGGCGCAGAAAGACCTGGCCGAGCTGGAAGTGCGCCCAGGCCTCGCCGTGCACCGACTCGCCCTCGCGGTGCAGGACCAGGGCCGTGTTCAGCAGCGACAGGGCCCGGCCGAGCAGACCGCGGTCGCGCTCCACGGCGGCCAGCGCGTGCAGGGTCCAGGCCCGGTCGGCGGCGAGTACGGGCGCCGCCTGGAGGTCCAGCGCCTCGCTCAGCTTCTCGGCGGCGCCGCTCAGATTGCCCTGGTGGTGCAGGGTGATGCCGAGCGAGCCCAGCGCCCGGGCGGCGCCCGCCTCGTGGTGCGCCTCGAAGTAGAGGTCGACCACCGAACTCAGCGTCGTACGGGCGGTGTCCAGCTCACCGAGCTGGCGGGCCGCGATACCGGTGCGCCACTGCACGCTGCGCACGAGCAGCCCCTGGTCCACCGCCTGGGTCAACTCGCTGATCTCACCGAGGCGGTAGAGGTCGCCGCGCAGCAGGCAGTAGTCGCACAGCGCGCCCAGGAGGTTCAGTACGGCCCCCTGGTCGACGCCCTCCGCGTGCCGCAGCGCGGCGGTGATGAAGCTCGACTCGTCGTCCAGCCAGCGCAGCGCGGCGTCCAGCGAGGTGAAGCCGTGCGGGCCCACCGCGCTGGAGTGGAAGGCGCTGTCGGCGCGGGTGGAGGTCTTGCCGTCGACCAGGCGGATCACCGAGTCGGCCAGTTCGGCGTAGTTGACGATGAGGCGTTCCTGCGCGGCGGTGCGCTCGGCGGGCTCCTCCTCGTCGAGCAGCCTGGCGTGCGCGAAGCCGCGTACCAGATCGTGCAGCCGGTAGCGGTTGCCGCGGACGTGGTCGAGCAGACCGGTCCGGGCCAGCTGCTCCAACTGCCGTGCCGCTTCCGGCTCTTCGGTGGCGAGCAGGGCCGCGGCGGCGGCCACGCCGAGCGAGGCGCGTCCGGCGAGCGCGAGGCGGCGCAGCAGCCGCCGCGCGGTGTCGGACTGGTCGGTGTAGCGCAGCCACAGCACCCGCTCGACGGGTTCCACGGGCCCGTAGGCGGCCAGGTCCTCGGCGAGGCGGTGCGCGGTGCGCGGCCCGAGGGCGGAACCGGCGATGCGCAGCGCGAGCGGCAGCCCGCCGCACAACTCCCCGATGCGGGCGGCGGATTGCGAGTCGTAGGGGCCGGAGTCGTCCTCCGCCGACTCGCGCAGCAGCTCCTCCGCGCCGGTCTCCGCCAGGGATTCGACGGCCAGTTGGTGCACCCAGGCGTCGAGGTCCGGCGGCAGGTCGAGCGGCTTGGCCGTGGTGACCAGGACCAGGGAGTGGGAGCGCTCCGGGAGCAGGGCGCGCACCTGCTCGGCCTCGCGCACCTCGTCCAGGACCACGATCACGTCGAGCCCGGTCAGATGCTGGTGGTACAGCTCGGTCAGCCGCCGAACCTGCTGCTCCGGCGAGGAACGCTCACGGAACAGGAGCTGTTCGCGGGGCGCGCCGAGGCGGTTGAGCAGGTGCAGCAGGGCGTCCCGGACGGACAGCGGCGGCGAGTCCGGGCCCTCGCCGCGCAGGTCGACCACGCAGGCGCCGCGGAACTGGTCCTTGAGGTCCTGCGCGGCCCGCACCGCGAGCGTGCTGCGTCCGGAGCCGGGCGCCCCGTGCAGCACCACCACGGTCGGCTTGGTCCGGGTGCTGGCGCGGGCCGCGTGCACCCACTGCGCGATACGCGACATCTCCGCCCGGCGGCCCGCGAACACCCCGACCGGCTCCGGGAGTTGGGCGAAGGAGTGCTCCAGGACGCTGCGCCGCCGGGCCGCCGCGCTCTTGTCCGTACGGCGCAGCTTGGGCGCGGCCTTCTTGCTCCCGGTGCTCGCGGTCAGCACGCGCTGCTGGTCCAAGAAGGGCCGGACGCCTCGGACTTCGAGCGCGGTGAGCCACTGGAGCCTCAACTGCTCAGGTCCGCCGGGCTGGTTGAGCGCCCCGGCGTGCCTGCTCGCCGCCGGGAGATGCGCGGCGGTCACCTTGACCACGGTGGTGGCGGCACCCGCCACCGCGACGGTGGCCCCGGCGCCCACCGCGGTGCCGGGGCCGGTACCGAGCGCGAGGTCCGCGACACAGGCGGCCAGCGCGGCAACTCCCGCTACCAGCAGGGGAGTTCCGCCACCCTCCCGCGCGAAGCGGCGCCCGAAGCCGATCTGCCCCGCCGCCGCCTCGTCCAGCGCCTTCGTATAGGCCGCGTACTCCTCGTCCGCCGTCCGCGCCATGCTGTCCAGCGCGGCCCGCGCCCGCGTGAGCAGCACCTTCGTGTCCGTACGCCCGCCGGAGCGGCGCGCCTCCTCCTCCACTGCCTGGACCAGTAGCCGGTCCGCGTCGGCCCGGTGGCTGTCCCGCATCTCGTCCCCCTTCACCTGCTTTGTCGCACACAATCCGTCAAGTGTCCTGCGTACAGGGTCGGAAGGCGAGGCAGCGCACGGATGGGTGACGGGTGGGGAGGACGGGGCGGGACTGCCTGCTGCCGGGGCTAGCCAGCCGGCTGCTGACGGAACGGCCGGAAGAACGCCCGGAGTTCCTCCGCGTAGCGTTCCGGCTGTTCGAACGGGGCGAAGTGGCCGCCGTGTTCGGGCTCGGTGAAGTAGACCAGGTTGGTGGTGCGTGCCAGCCAGGCGCGGGGTGGGCGGACGACGTCGCCGCCGAAGAGGGAGAAGCCGGAGGGGACGTCGACGCGGCGGGTGAGCCGGGCCGGGTCGAGGGCGGCGTTCGCGTGGTACATCCGCATCGAGGAGCCGATGGTGCCCGTCAGCCAGTACAGCATGACGTCGGTGAGGATCTCGTCCTTGGTGTAGACCCGCTCGATGTCGCCCCCGCAGTCGCTCCAGGACCGGAGCTTCTCGACGATCCACGCGGCGAGCCCGGCCGGTGAGTCGGTGAGCCCGAAGGCCGCGGTCTGCGGCTTGGTGCGGTGCATCGCCCCGTACGCGCCCTCGCTCGCGCCCCAGCGCTGGGCCTCGGCGAACCAGGCGCGCTCCTCGGGTGTCAGCTCGGCCGGGTCGCCGGTGAAGACGGGCAGTCCGCCGTCCGTGCGGTGCACCGCCACCACGCGGTCGGGGTGGTCGAGGGCGAGGTAGCGGCTGACGTGGCTGCCCATGTCGCCGCCCGCGGTGCCGAAGCGCGGGTAGCCGAGGAGCGACATCAGCTCGGCCCAGAGCCAGGCCACCGCGGGGGAGTCGAGCGGCGGGCCGGTGGGGCGGTCGGAGTAGCCGAAGCCGGGCATGTCCGGCACGATCACGTCGAAGGCGTCGGCCGGGTCGGCGCCGTGCGCGCCCGGATCGGTCAGCAGCGGGACGACCTTGGTGTACCGCCAGAAGGAGTCCGGCCAGCCGTGGCAGAGCACCAGCGGCAGCGCGGCGGAGGCCGGTGCCGCGGCCCGGGCGTGGACGAAGTGGATCCCGAGGCCGCCGACGCGGGCGCGGAAGCGGGGCAGGAGCCCCAACTCCGCCTCCCGGGCGGGCCAGTCGAAGCCGTCCGCCCAGTAGGCGACCAGTTCGCGCAGATAGTCGAGGTCGGTGCCGAGGGACCAGCCCGCCTCCTCGGGCGCGTCCGGCCAGCGGGTCGCCCGCAGCCGGGTGCGCAGCTCGCTCAGGGCGGCGGGGTCGGTCCGCGGGGCGAAGGGGCGGGGCGGGGCGGCGTCGGGGGAGTGGCTCATGGTTCTCGTCCTCCGGTGGGTGGTGGCCCCGTCGCGCGGTCCGGCGGGGCGCGTACGCGAGTGGGGGTGCGGGGCTACTGCCCGGCGCCGTGCCGGAGGCCGTCGATGAGCAGCGCGACCATCCGCTCGTCGGCGGAGCGGTCCGCGCCCGAGCAGAGGCGGGAGACGGCGTACAGCAGGTCCAGCGGTGCGATGTCGGTGCGGATCTCGCCCGCGGCGGCGGCCTGGTCGAGGAGTGAGCGCAGTACGGGCTCGAAGCGCTCCTGGAAGTAGGCGGGCAGCGGTTCGAAGGCGGGGTTGCCCGAGTGCAGGGCCGCGGAGAGGCCGCGCTTGGTGCCGACGAAGCCGGTGAAGCGCTCCAGCCAGCGGACCAGGGCCTCGAAGGGCTCGTGCGCGGCGGAGAGGGCGGCCGCCTCCTCGGCGCAGGCGTCGACCTCGTGCCGGAAGACGGCCGAGACGAGGTCGGAGCGCTCGGGGAAGTGCCGGTAGAAGGTGGCGAGGCCGACCCCTGCGCGGCGGGCGATCTCGCGCACCGGGGCGTCCACACCGGAGGCGAGGAAGACCTCGCGGGCCGCCTCCACCAGGGCGTCGATGCTGCGCTGGGCGTCGGCCCGCACCCGCCGTGCGGGCCCGGGGGTGGGCGCGCTCATGGGCGGCTCCCCTCGCTTCCGTGCTCTGCCGTTGCTAATTGAGAAGGTGTTCCGTATTGTGTAAGTGGTAAAGCGTTCCGTTTTGGTGATGCTAGCACCGGAGGCTTCCATGCAGTACCGCACGCTCGGCCGCACCGGCATCCAGGTCAGCCCCTACTGCCTGGGCGCCATGATGTTCGGCGCCATCGGCAACCCGGACCACGAGGAGTCGGTCCGCATCATCCACAAGGCCCTCGACTCCGGGATCAACTTCCTGGACACCGCCGACATGTACTCCCGCGGCGAGTCCGAGGAGATCGTCGGCAAGGCGCTCAAGGGGCGCCGGGACGAGGTCGTACTCGCCACCAAGTTCCACGGCGCCATGGGCGAGGACCCCAACCAACGCGGGAACTCCCGGCGTTGGATCATGACGGCCGTCGAGGACTCCCTGCGGCGGCTCGGCACCGACCACATCGACCTCTACCAGGTGCACCGGCTCGACCCCGAGGTCGACCTGGAGGAGACCCTTTCCGCCCTCACCGACCTCGTCCGCGGCGGCAAGGTCCGGGCGATCGGCTCCTCCACCTTCCCCGCCTCCGCCCTCGTCGAGGCCCAGTGGATCGCCGAGTCCCGCGGTCTTCAGCGCTTCCGCGCCGAGCAGCCCACCTACTCGATCCTCAACCGCGGGATCGAGAGCGAGATCCTGCCCCTCGCGCAGAAGTACGGCATGGGCACCCTCGTCTGGAGCCCGCTGGCCCAGGGCATGCTCACCGGCCGCTTCCGCAAGGGCGAGCAGGCCACCACCCACCGCGCCGGGCTCTTCGCGCACTACCGCGACGAACGCCGCCTCGACGTGGTCGAGCAGCTCATCCCGCTCGCCGAGCGCGCCGGGATGAAGCTGACCCACCTGGCGATGGTCTTCGCCGTCGCCCACCCCGGCGTCACCTCCGCCATCATCGGGCCGCGCACCATGGAGCACCTCGACGACCTGCTCGCCGGAGCCGAACTCACCCTCGACGACGCCCTGTTGGACGCCCTCGACGAGATCGTCCCGCCCGGCACCGACGTCGGCCGCCTCGACATGGCCTACCAGCCGCCCGCCCTGCGGCAGGCGGTCCTGCGGCGGCGCCCGGCGGGGGAGCGCGCCGCGGCCTGAGGAGGCGGCCGCGGGAGGGGAGCGCACCGCGGCCTGAGGAGGCGGCCGCGGGAGGGGAGCGCACCGCCGCCGACTGTGCGCGCCCGTACCTCAGTTGATCCCGGCGCAGGGCCTCCGGCTCCTCGGTTCCGCGGGGAGCAGGTCCGCCTCCTCGGCGGTGAGCTCCCGGTCGCCGACGGTCTCGCAGAGCTCGCGGTACCAGCGCCTCGGCGAGAGCTGGAGCGGTCCGCCCATGCCGTCGGGGCCGATGTGCAGGACGGTGCCGCCGTCCCGGGAGGCGTCCAGGAAGGAGTGCTCGCCGTCGAGTGCGCTGTCGCGCGGGCCGGTGAAGGAGTAGGACCTCTCGTAGCCGGGCTCGCCGAGCCGGTGGACGCGTACGGCGTTGTTCGCGGCCAGGAGATAGCGGTCCCGGCCCGCCAGGAATCCGGCGAAGAACGGGGTCTCGGAGGACTCGGCGACGCTGCGCAGCGGGCCGAGCTCCTTGCGCGGGGGATCGCCGCGCCGCCACAGTTCGAGGATCGAGCCCCGGCGCAGGATCGCGAAGTACCTGCCGGTGGACTCGAATTGGGCGGCCAGGATGTCGTCACCGGTCGGCACCGTCCCGGTGGTGCGCCCGGTGGTGAGGTCGACCAGATGGATGCCGGGCCGGTCGAGGACCACGACGGAGATCCGGTTCGCGGCGGGGTACGCGCCGATCATCAGGGCGGCGTCCTTCGCCCCTCCGTACCGGGTGCGGAGCACCCCCGCGTCGAAGCGGTGCAGCCGCCGCCCGGTGTGCGGGTCCCACTGCTCGACCACGTCCCCGGCGACCGTGATCAGCTTCCCGTCGCGGTCGAAGAAGTAGCGGAAGCCGTCGTACGCACCGGTGCCGCCGTCCTGGCCCGGGCCGACTCCCCGGGGGTCCGCCAGCGGCACCGGGGAGTCGGCCGGCGGCGGCTCGGCCGTGGTGACGGTGGTGGTGCGGCGCAGGGTGCGGGCGTCGCGGACGGTGACGAGGTTCTGGCCCTCGCGGTCGGCGAGGAGCCGTCCGCCGCGGTCGAGGGCGAGGGGTTCGCTGCGGCTCGGCACCCGGTAGGGCGTGCGGCGCGGCACGTCGGCGAGGACGCGCGCGCTCTCCTTGTGCGCGTAGTGCCGCTGCAGACGGGAGCCGTCCGCGAGGACGGTGATCGTGTACGCGCCGTCGGGCGAGAGGAGTTGCCGGCCGGCGTCGAGGAACCAGGAGCCGGGCCGCAGCCGGACGAAGCCGATCATCGACTCGTCGTGGCGCACGTAGTAGAGGGCCCCGCCGGACTCCACCAGCCAGGGGCTGCTCCGGGACATCGAGGAGTTCGCGTGGGGCAGGCCGTTGCGGGAGAGGACCCGGCCCTCGCGCAGGTCGACGACGCTGAGGCCCTTGCCGGAGTTGAGCGCGACCCGCAGTCCGGAGCCGTCGACGGACTGCACCATGCAGAGGCCGGAGGCGAAGTCCTCGTCCTTCTCGCGGTAGGCGACCCCCTCCCGGGCGCCGTCCGTGAGCCGGTGCACGGTGACCTCGGCGGCCTTGCCCCGCACCCGGCACAGCACCGCCCGGGTCCGGTCGCCGGAGACCCGGATCTGGTCGGCGTCGGCGCGCACCAGCAGGCGGCTCCTGCCGGTTGGCAGATCGAGGGCGAGCAGGCTGCCCTTCTCGCCCTGCCCGAAGGACCGGAAGCGCCGGAAGACCGGGACCAGCAGGGTCCGGTCGTCGGGCGCCGGCCACATCCGGAACTCGATGCCCTTCGGCGCCGGGAGGTTCCCGGCGAGGGCGCCGTGCGGGCCGCGGTCCAGGTCCCAGCGGATGAGGCGCCCCCGGACATGGGCCACGACCATCGTGCCGTCGAGCGACATCGCGGGGGTGACGGAGTCGCTCCAGTCGCCCCCGATGCCCGGGGCGTCGGGCAGCCGGTGCGGCGGTCCCGCGGGCCGCTCCGCCCCGGGCCGCACCGCGAACCACACCGCCCTGCCGTCGTACTGGACATAGGCGGCGCGCCTCCCGTCGCCGGAGACCATGACGTACTGCACCCGGTCGGTGGAGGGCAGCCGCAGGGCGCGTACCGGGCCGGTCAGGGCGCGGACGAAGAGGGTGGCCCCGGAGCGCTTGGACGCGGCGAGGACCACGTCGCCGTCGCGGCTCGTGTCGAAGACGGTGTCGCCGAGTCCGCCGGAGAGCACCCGCTCGTAGTCCGCGTACTGGAGGTGGCGGCGCAGGAGTTCGTTCTCGGCCTCCTGGGTGGGGGAGGTGTCGTAGGCGGCGAGGGCGAGCAGCGCGGCGCGGGCCGGGTCGGTGGCGGAGGCCTCCTGCGCGGAGCGGGCGAGGGCGCGGGAGGCGCCGAGGGCGGCGCGCTCCTGGCTGTCGCGGCGTTCGACGACATAGAGCACACCGAGTACGAGGGCGAGCGCCAGGGCGGCGGCGAGGCCGGAGAACAGGGCCCCGCGGCGGCCCGCGCGGCGGCGGCGATGGGCGCGCCCGGCCGCCAGATACTCCCGCTCGGCCTCGCTGAGGGCCGCGGCGCGCCCGGGGAGCCAGGTCTTCGCACCGGCCACCGCCGCGGCGGCCGGCAGGTGCTCGGGGGCGCGGCCCGCCCGCTGCCAGCGCTCCCGCTCGTGCCGTACGGTCTCCCGCCAGCCGAGGAAGGCGCGGTCCTCGGCCACCCAGTCGGCGAGCTTCCGCCAGGCGCCGATCAGCGCCTCGTGGGTGAGCTCCACGGTCTCGGTGCCCTCGGCGGCGCGGTCGGTGACCAGGAGCCGGGTGTGCGCGGCGAGCCGCTGGGCCAGCCGCCACTGCTCCTCGTCGAGGTCGGCGCGCCGGGCGAGGCGCCGGGTGGCCACCGCGGCCCCGAACGGCAGCCGCACCAGCTGGGTGAACAGCCGCCGGGCCGCCTCCTCCCGCGCCGCCGGTACGTGTTCGGCCCAGACCTGGTCGGCGTGGTTGCCCAACGCCCCGGTGACACCGCCGAGTTGCTCGTAGGCGCGGTGGGTGAGCACCCCGTTCTCCTGCCGCTGCCACAGCAGGGTGAGGGTGAGCGCGAGGAGCGGCAGGACGCCCGGCCCGGTGCCGGTGTCGGCGAGGATGCGGGCGGCGAGGCGGGGTTCGTAGGAGACCCCGGGGAGGGCGTCGACGGCGGCGGTGACGACCGCGCGCAGCCCCTGCTCGCCGAGGGGGCCGAGGGCGTACAGGTGGCGGCCGGCGGCCGGGCCCATGTCCGGGTGGCCGAGGACCGGTTCGAGGAAGTCGGCGCGCAGGGTGGCCAGCACCCGGACGGCGGGCGACAGGGCGCCGGGGGTGAAGAGGACCTCGGCCAGTTCCCTTACGGCGTCCGGGGGTTGCTGGAGCAGCTCCTCCAACTGGTCGACTACGAGGAGGAGTCGGCCCGGGCCGTGTCGGGCGGCCAGGCGGTCCGCCGCGGGGGCGAGGCCGTACTCCCGTAGTTCGGCGCGGAGTTCGGGGAGGCGGGCCAGTCGGCGGGTCTCGGGCAGCTCGGGTTCCAGGAGCGGCAGCAGCGCGGAGGCGAGGGCCGCGAGCGGGCTGGACCCGGTCGCGGGCCGCATGACCAGGACGCGGGCCCCGCGCGCCCGCAGCCGGGGCGCCACACCGGCCAGCGCCAGCGAGGACTTGCCGGAGCCCGAGGGGCCCACCACGGTGACCCACTGCTGCCTGCCGAGCGCCGCGGCGACCGCCTCGCTCTCGGCACGCCGACCGTGGAAGAGCGCCGCGTCGGCCTCCTCGAAACCCTCCAGGCCCCGGAAGGGCGAGGGCGGCCGTACGAGCGGGCCGAGTGCGGGCCAGGCGGACGTCAGCATGCCGGTGGGCAGGAGGTAACTCACCGGCGGCTGACCGGACTCGGCGACCGCGACCATGCCGACCACGCCCGCGAGGCGTTCGTCCCAGACGGGTCCGCCGCTGAAGCCCCGGGAGACCGGATAGCCCTCGCCCACGAGATCGGCCTGTACCCAGCCGTCGGCCTGCCGCCCGCGCAGCACCCCCGCGTGCCACACCCCGCCCGGCCGCCCGGCGGGCAGCCCGATGGCCCGCACCCGATGGCCCCACAGACCGTCCGCCGCCTCCTCGTCGGCCGCCTCCTCGTCCGGCCCGGCCGCCGTCCGCCCGGTCGCCTGCTCCGCCACCGCCGGGGCGTCCGCGTCGACCAGGCGCACCGGGCCCGCGCCCGGCGGCAGCGCCGTGAACCACAGTACGGCGAGGTCGGCCGGGCCGGGGGCGCCGGGAGTCCCGTCCGCTGCCGCACCGCCCGGCACCCGGGGCGGCACCCAGCGTTCGAGGACCGCCTCCACGCGCGGCGCGGCGGGTACCAGGGGCAGGTCGACCGCGACCCGCGCGCCCTGCTCCGGTGGGGTGCCCGGCGGGGTGCCGAGGGCGGCGGAGACCACGTGCGCGCAGGTCAGGGCATGCCTGCCGGACACCAGGAAGCCGACGCCGACGGGCTGCCGCCGCGCGTCCAGGATGCGCAGCAGCGCGCGGTCCAGGGCCCTCGGCCCCGCCGCCTCGGCCGGATCCGCCATGCCTCCCCCTCCACCCGGGTCCGCGTCCCGCCCGGCGCGCAGCCCCGCCGCCTCCAGGGACCGCGTCCCCGGCCCCGGCGACCGCTCGGGCGGTGACGCGGGCACCCTCACCCTGCCGCGCCTGCCGCGCCTGCCGCGCCTGCCGCGCCTGCCGCGCCTGCCGCGCCTGCCGCGCCTGCCGCGCCTGCCGAGCCCGTCCCGCCCGCCCCCGCTTCCTCGGACGGCGGCTTGTGCCAGGTGAGGCTGACCTTGAAGTTGGCCTGGCCGGTCGTCCGGGAGATCACCACATCGGCCTCGGCGGACAGGGAGAGGCCGAACTCGACCGCGATCTCGTCGGGTTGGCGTGCCATGCCGCGGAAGCCCTCGACGAAGTCCTCGGCGACCGGGCGGATCTCGGCGAGCATCTCGTTCAGCGAGCGGGTCGCCCGCGCCACGACCTGGCCCGGGCGCGCCACCTGGACCAGTCCGTCCGCGACCTCGTCGATCTCGACCCGTACGGTGCCGGTCGTCCGCGGGGGAGCGGAGTCGGCGCCCTCGGCGCCGGGGTGTTCGCCGCTCGGTCCGGACACGGGCAACTCGACCAGGTACGCCATGCTTCCCCCTTCGCGACACCTGCCACGCGAGCTCCGTACCCTACCGATTCCACGGCACTTCGGGCCCGAACCCCCGGAGCCCCCACCGGGTCACCGCGCTGAGGTGACCCGGTGAGCGCGGCGCCCTCCTCACAGGTCGTCCACGCCGATCAGGCCGTCCTGGATCGCGCGGGCCAGGAGAGCCGCCTTGGTGGGAGCCTCCCGGCCGCTCATCGCGTACTTGATCCGGATGTGTTCGAGATGGGTGTTGACCGTGCTGGGCGAGATGCCGAGGCGGCGGCTCACGAAGTCCTTGGACTCGGACTGGAACCACTCGATGAGCACCTCGGTCTCCCGGGCCGAGAGCACCGGCCGGTCGGTGGAGCGGTCGCCTGCCAGCGCCCCCGCCAGCGAGGGCGGCGTGTACGCGCGGCCCGAGGCCGCGGTGGCGGCGGCTTCGAGGAGGTGCTCGGCGCCCTCGGCCTTCGTCAGATAGCTCAGCGCGCCCAACTCCAGGCACTTCAGGGCGATGTCGTCGTCCGCGCGCATCGAGTAGACGACCACCCGGCGCCCCGCCTCGGCCAGCCTGCGCAGCTCGCTGAGGGCCGGGGCCGGCCCGCCCAGGTGCAGGTCGAGGATGACCACATCGGCGGTGGCGCCCTCGCCGGTCCACGCGACCCGGACGTCCTCACCGGAGGCGACCACCGCGATCGGCGGACTGCCGGTGGACAGCCACTGGGCGACCCCGGCGCGTACCGCGGGGTGGTCGTCGACGATGACCGCGCTCAGCTTGGCGGGGTGCGCCATCTGGCCTCCAGTCGCAGGTGCTCACCGTAGGCGCCGTACTCGACGCGGACCTGGCCGGTGGAGGCGGCGACCCCGTCCGCACCGGCGTCGGCCACCACCGCGATGCGGATCTCCTGGTCGGTGCGCAGCACGCTCACCCTGGCACGACTGCGCGCCGCCGACAACGCCGTGACCACCGGAGCGGTCAGCTCGCGGCGCACCTGCGGCGGCACCGGCACCGCCGCGCCGCTGACCGCGAACGAGACGTCCACGCCCAGGCGTTCGGCCGCGTCGACGCAGGCGGTGACCTCGTGCACCAGAGGGTCGGGCACCTCGTCGTTCTCGGCGAACTGCCGCCGCAGTTGCGTCGCGGCCAGCGCGCACCGCCGCCGGGTCTCCTCCTCGCGCGGATCGAGGTCGCCGTCGGCCAGGCCCGCGAGCAGCGGCAGCGTCGAGCCCAACTGCCCGGCGAGGGCGCTGCGTTGTCCCTGCTCCCACTGCCGCGCGAGCAGTACCCGGGTCTCCAGGCGGTCCCGCTCCTCGGCCACAGCGGTCGCCTCCTGGCTCTGCCGCTGGAGCACCTGCGTGATCACGACGACCGCCAACTGGACGCTGACCGCCCCGAAGGCGGCGGCGCCGCTCGCCCCGAACGCGGCGCGGTCCGCCACCCCCGACGACAGGAGCAGCCCGAGGCTCGCCACCAGGTGCGCGGCGAGCACGGCGACCAGTACCCGCACCCGGTCCAGGAGCAGCAACAGCAGGTGCCATCCCACCAGTCCGAAGGACCAGTCGGGCGCCGCGTGGCGCTGCCCGGGCGCGGCCGCCGCCATGGCGCCGAACGAGGCCGCCAGTACGAGGCCCGTACCGACCGCGGCGACGGCCCCGGGCAGCGGCCGCCGCCGCAGCACCCACCCGCAGCAGACCGCGGTGACGCAGGCCAGGGCGACGAAGGCGGCCACGGCGAGCCAGCGGTGGCGGTACTCCCGGGTGAGCAGCGGCTGCAGCCCGAGGCCGAACTGCAGGGCGCCGGTGGCGCAGACCAGGATGATCCGCATCGTCGCGTGGACATGGCCGTCCGCCGCGCGGTACTCACTCACCGGGCCACACCAGCCGCACGCTGGTGCCCGCGCCGGGCCGCGAGGTGACCGCGGCGCTGCCGCCCGCGGCGGCCATCCGCTCGACCACCGAGCCCCGGATCCCGCGGCAGGAGTCCGGGACCGCGTCGGGCCGGAAGCCCACCCCGCGGTCGGACACCACGACGACCACCCGCCCGCCCTCGCCACCGCGCACGCTCAGCTCCGCGGTGTCCACCCCGGCATGCCGTGCGACGTTCACCAGCGCCTCGCGCACCGCGCGCACGAAGGCGAGCGCCACCGAAACCGGGACCAGCGCGCTCCCCTCCGCCCGGACCTCGACGGCCGGGCGCCCCGTCCCGACCGCGGTGCGCAGCGAGGCCGTCAGCTCCACGGGGCTGTCCTGACGGCCCGCCCCGCCCGCGGCCCCGGTGAGCACCGCGAGATCGTGCCGGGCGTACGCGGCGACCTGCTCCGGGCCGGTGTCCTCGACCCGCGCCGCGACCATGAGGAAGGTGGAGGCCGCGGTGTCGTGCAGCAGCGCCAGGTACTCGCGCTCCTGCCGCTTCCGGGCCAGCGACACCGCCTCCGCGCGGGCGAGCGCGGAGCGGCGCTCCCGCAGCGCGTCCACCCGCCGCCCCGACCGCCGCAGCAGGACGAACCCCAGGCGGGCCAGCAGGCATTCGAAGACCAGGCGCGGCAGCAGCGTGCCGACGGCGCCGGTGCCCGCGGCCGCCACCTCCACCGCGAACAGCCCGGCCGTGACGGGCACCGAGACCACCGGGGGCCACTCCCACTGGAGCGTGATCGCCGTGGTGGTCAGGGTGTTCAGCGCCCACAGGTTCAGCGGCCCGCCGGTCCACTCCTGGCTCGCGCCGACCGCCACCACGCGCAGCACGGCGAACACCAGCGAGAGCGCCGCGCCCCGCCCCGTGGACGCCGCCCAGCAGTCCACCCCGGCCCCCGCGACGATCAGGGCGAGCAGGGCGAAGCCCAGCGGCAGCGCTCCACCGGGCACCGCGAGCAGTCCGAAGGCGCCGATGACGAGCACCGTGACCCCGCGCACGGGCGGCGCGAGACGGCGGGCGGAGGCCAGGAACCGCGCCTCGACGCTGCCTTGCGGGGAAGAGGCCCGCGCGGTCGGCGAGGTGGTCCCGGCGGTGCGGCGCCCCTGCGCGCGGGCGCACCTCCACACGCGCACCACCGGGGCGGCTTCGCGGAACGCGGATCCGGGCATCGGATCACCGTCCTCCGGGTTGAGCCGGGCGTCTCGACCGCCGGGTGCGTCCCGGTGACGCGGGACTATACCGAAGCCGTACGACGGCTCCGCAGGTCGTCCACGGGGTCGCGCACCGGGCCGGGCGGCCTCCGCGGGAGCCGCGGCGGCCGCGGGTGCCGGGGCACAAGCGACGCGGGCGGACATCCCGCCTCCGGTGGGTCGGTCGAACGCCCGATGCCGGCCGCCATCCCCGTTGCTACGTTCGGCGGCACCACTGTTCCTCGACGCCGGGAGTCGGGTCGATGCCAAGAACGAAAGTCAGTCGTGCGTGGCTCGCGATCGCCGCGCTGTGCGCCCTGGTGGTCTCCCTCGGCCTCGCGCAGACGGCCACCGCCGCCCCCAACTGGCCGGTGCTGAGCAAGGGTTCGTCCGGCCCGGATGTCGCGACGGCCCAGTACCTGCTCCGCGGCCAGGGCCACGACATCGCCGCCGACAGCCAGTTCGGGGCCGCGACGGAAGGCGCCACCGTCGCCTTCCAGCAGTCGAAGGGGTACGCGGCGGACGGTGTCATCGGCGCGGAGACCTGGCCGGGGCTGATCAGTACGGTCCGTGAGGGCGACAGCGGTGACGCGGTCGCGGCGGCGCAGACGGCGTTGAACAAGTTCGGTTACGGGCTCGCCGTGGACGGTCAGTTCGGTGCGGGTACCGCGAGCGCGGTCACCCGATTCCAGAGCGACAAGGGCCTGTCCGCGGACGGCATCGTCGGCCCCGAGACCTGGCAGAACCTTGTGGGGCAGAGCGGCGGCGCCGCCGGTGCCTACTCGCTGCCCATCGCGCACGACGCCCTCTCCCGCGACCACTACAGCGTCCCGCACCACGACTACCCGGCACTCGACCTGCCGGTGGGCACCGGGACCGCGGTGTACTCCGTGCACGCCGGTGTGGCGAACCAGATCAACAACGACAGGTGCGGACTCGGCTACGAGGTCACCGGCGACGACGGCGCCACGTACTACTACTGCCACTTCTCCGCGCACGGAGTCGGCTCCGGCGCCCGGGTCGACGCGGGCACCCAGCTCGGCCTCTCCGGAAGCACCGGCAACTCCACCGGTCCGCACGTCCATGTGGAGGTCGTGGCCGGGGGCGCCAACCGCTGCCCGGGGCCCCTCCTGACGGCCGTCTACGACGGCACCACCCCGCCGGCGGTCGGCGACCTGCCGACCAGCGGCTGCATCGCATAGCGGCTGCCGGGCCCCGGCGGGGCAGGCCCCCACGGCCGCCCGCCGGGACCCGGCACCGTTCGCCTGTCCCCCCACCGCACGTACGACGAGGAGCCCGGGTTGAACGCGAGAACGATGACCAGGAAACCGGCGGCCCCTCGGGTGTGGCTCGCGCTCACCGCGCTCTGTGCGGCCCTGGTGGTCTCCCTCGGCCTGATGCCGTCGGCGAGCGCCGCACCGGCCTGGCCCGCCCTCAAGAACGGCACCACCGGGGCGAACGTCACCACCGCCCAGTACCTGCTGCGCGGCCACGGCTACGACATCTCCGTCGACAGCGACTTCGGCCCGGCCACCGAGAACACCGTGGTCGCCTTCCAGCAGTCGAAGGGGTACGCGGCGGACGGTGTCATCGGTGCGGAGACCTGGCCGGGGCTGATCAGTACGGTCCGTGAGGGCGACAGCGGTGACGCGGTCGCGGCGGCGCAGACGGCGTTGAACAAGTTCGGCTACGGGCTTGCCGTGGACGGTCAGTTCGGTGCGGGTACCGCGAGCGCGGTCACCCGATTCCAGAGCGACAAGGGCCTGTCCGCGGACGGCATCGTCGGCCCCGAGACCTGGCAGAACCTGCTCGGCACCGGCGGCGGCGACGACGGCGGGGGCTGTGTGGTCCCCGGTGACCCCGATCCCGAGGTCCTCAAGACCGTCTACCGGACCGGCGTCGACCTCGGCGTCAGCGACAAGGTGATGCTGGCCGGCTTCGAGGCGGGCGTCGTCGAGTCGAACATGAACAACCTCGACTGCGGCGACCGCGATTCGCTCGGCGTCTTCCAGCAACGCCCCTCGCAGGGCTGGGGCACGCCCGAGCAGATCATGAACGTCTCGTACGCGTCGAACGCCTTCTTCACCCCCGCCGTCCAGGTGGCCGCGGACAACCCCGACCTGTCCGCGGGCCAGGTGGCGCAGAAGGTGCAGGTCTCGGCCTACCCGGACCGCTACGACGCCGTGGAGGGCACCGCGCGTGAACTGATCGAGCGCGCCAAGCAACTCCTCGGCTGACACCGGCGGGCACGCCCGCCCGCCCACTCCGGGTTTCCGGTCCCGTTCCCCCAGACGGGACCGGAAACCCGGCGTCACGGGCGACCGCCGACTTCACGGCCCCCCGACTTCGCGACCCGCCGACTTCACGGTCCGCCAACTGCGCGCCGACGAGGGCGGGTTCACCTCGCGACCTCCCGGCTTCCGGTCTCCCAGCCTCGGCCTCTCGGCCTCAGTTCCGTGCCCGTCTCCTTGTCCGCCACATCCCGCCAGCCAACACCCGCCGCTACGGGCAGAGTTGATCCGTCCGCGCCTCCGCGGGGAAGGCACTGCGCTCGTCCGCGGTGAGCGTGCGCGCTCCCACCAGGCGGCACAACTCGGCGCGCCAGCGCTCCGGTTCGAGGGGCAAGGCGCTGCCCGTCTCCCCGAAGGCGCCCAGGACCACCGTGCTGCCGTCCCCGGACACGTCCAGGAAGGAGTGGTCCCCGGCCGTCCCGCCCGGGTCGCCGACCACGTACGAGTCCTGGGGGCCGCGCTCGCCGAGCCGGTAGGTACGCACGGTGTTGCCGGTGGCGACCAGATAGCGCCCGCCGTCGAGGAAGGCGGCGAGGTACGGCGTGGCGGCGCTCTCGCCGACCTCGTCCAGCGGCCCGATCACCCGGCGCGGCCGGTCGCCGCGCTGCCGGACCTCCAGGCCGGTGTCCCCGCGCAGGACGGCGAAGTACCGCCCGCCGGGGGCGAATTGGACGGACAGGACCTCGCGGCCGGTGCGCACCCGGTCCGTGACCCGGCCGGTGGTGAGGTCGACGACGCGGACCCCGGGCTCGCCGCGTACGAGCACGGAGACCTTGTTCCGCTCCGGGTACGGGGCGATGCTCAGCACCGCCTCCGGCGCCTCGGCGGGCCGCAGCGCCCCGGCGTCGAAGCGGGCGAGCTGGCGCCCCGTGCGCGGGTCCCACTGCTGGACGACGGTGCCGGAGACGGTCACCAGGCGCCCGGTGTGGTCGAAGAAGTAGCGGAAGGCGTACTTCGGCCAGTGCCCGCTGAGCGAGCCGCTGGTGTGCAGATCGCGGAACTTCCGTTTGTCCGGGCGGGACTTCGGCGGCCGGACGGCGGTCACGGTGGCCGCCTTCCGCAGCGTCGAGGCGTCCCGGACGACCACCTTCTCCCGGCCCTCGCGGTCGGCGAGGAGCCCGCCCTCGCGGTTGAGGGCGAGCAGGTCGTCCTCCTCGGGCACCCAGTACGGCTTCGCGCGCGCGGCCCCGGCGAGGAGGCGCCCGTTCCGCGCGGGGTCGGCGGGGCGCAGTTCCAGCCGGGAGCCGTCGGCGCGGACGAGCAGCCGGTTCCTGCCGTCGGGGGTGAGCCGCTGCTGCGCGGCCTTCAGCAGCCGCTTGCCGGGGGTCAGGTCCACGAAGGCGATCGTCGAGTCCACATGGCCCCCGTAGCGGAGCCTGCCGTGCGACTCCGTGAGCAGGGGCGTGTCCAGGAAGCCCGGAGTGGCCGAGGGCAGCCTGACGGCGGAGAGCGTCCTGCCGCTGTCCAGATCCAGGAGGCGTACGTTCTCGGCGTACCGCAGGGCGACGCGCCGCCCGGTCGCGTCCACGGCCGCCACCGTGCACTGGTCCGTGGTGAAGTCCTCGTCCCGCTCGCGGTAGGGGCGGCCGAGGGCGGCGCCGTCCGAGGTCCGGCGGCGGCTGACGACGGACTGCCCGTCCTCCTCGCGGCAGACGACCGCGGTGCGGCGGTCCCCGGACAGGTGGATCGCCTGGGCGCCGGTGAGGACCGGGCGGGCGCGGCCGGTCGCCAGCTCGACGGACTTCAGCGCCTGGGTGCCCTTCGCCGCGAAGACCGTGGCCAGGAGGGTCCGCCCGTCCGGGCCGAAGCCGAGGCCGGTCAGGTCCGCGGGCGCGGGCACCTCACCGGCGCGCCTGCCGCGGTCCAGGTCCCACCAGACCAGGCGGCCCCGCAGGCGCGCGGCGAACATCCGGCCGTCCGCGGAGAGCGCCGGATCCACCGACGGATCCCAGTCGGGGCCGCTGCCCGGCGCCTCGGGCAGCCGGTGCGCCGGGCCGAGCGGCTTGCTGGCGGCGGCGCGCACCTCGCACCAGAAGGCCTTGCCGTCCGCCTGGACCCAGGCGAGGCGGGTGCCGTCCGCGGAGACCGCGATATCCACCAGCTGCCCGGTGGCGGGCACCTGGACGCCGCGCACCCGCGCGGAGGCGGCACCGGTGTACAGCACGGCCCGGCCCAGCTCCGAGGTGGCCAGCACCACCTCGCCGTCCGCGCTGGTGCTAACTGCCGGACGGTGCCGAGGACTCCGGAGAGGACCCGGTCCCAGTCCCGGTGGCGCAGGTACTGGCGCAGGAGCTCCTCCCGGGCCTCCGGTGTCGGCGCGGTCCGGTGGGCGGCGAGCGCCTTCAGCACGCCGAGCGTCGGTTCGGTGGCCGTCTCGTCCTCCGCGGCCACCGCGAGGGCACGGGAGGCCGCCTCGGCCGCGCGGTCCCGGCGCTCCTCGCGGGTGGCGTGGAACAGCGACAGGGCGAGGAGGACCAGCACCACCAGGAGTCCGGCCACCGAGAGCAGGGCCCGTCTCCGGCGCACCCTCCGGTGGCGGTGGGCATGACCGGCGTCCAGGTACTCCCGTTCGGCGGTGGTCAGTTCCTCGCCGCGCTCGTCCAACCACTGGGCGGACTGCGCGAGTTGCAGGGCGGTCGGCAGCAACTGCGGGGGATGCCCGGCCTCTTCCCAGCGCTCCCGGTCCTGTTGCAGCAAGGCCCGCCACTCCAGGAAGGCGCGGTCCCCGGCCACCCAGCCGGCGAGCTTCTCCCACTCGCCGATCAGCGCCTCGTGCGCGAGCTCCACGGTCTCGGTGCCCTCGGCGTCGCGGCCGGTGACGAGCAGCCGCGTCCCGGCGAGCCGCTGCGCGAGGTGCCACTCCGCCGCGCCCAGCTCGGTACGGAGCGCCATCCTGCGGGTGGGCGCGGGCCCGCCGGTCGGCACCCGGACCAGCCGGGAAAGCAGCCGCCGGGCCACCTCCTCGTCCTCCGCCGGTACGTGTCCGGCCCAGACCTCCTCGGCGTGGTTGCCCAACGCCCCGGTGACACCGCCGAGTTGCTCGTAGGCCCGGTGGGTGAGGAGTCCGCCCCGCTGCCGCCGCCACAGCAGGTCGAGGGTGAGGGCGAGGAGGGGCAGCTCGCCGGGGCCCGGGCCGGTGTCGGCGAGGATCCGCTCGGCCAGATGCGGCTCGTAAGAGACACCGGGCACGGAGTCGACGGGCGCGGTCACCATCTCGCGCAGGTGTTCCGCGGCCGGTGGGGCGAGCGCGTGCAGGTGTCCGGCGGTCTCCGGGCCGAAGAGCGGGTGGGTGAGCACCGGTTCCAGGAAGTCGGCGCGCAGGGTGAGCAGCATCCGTACGGTGCCGGGCAGCGCCTCGTCGCCGAGCAGGGCGGCGAACTCCTCGACGGCGTCCGGCTCCAGGCCGAGGACCTCCTCGAACTGGTCGACGACGACGAGGAGTCGGCGACCGCCGCGCAGCCGCAGCAGCCGGGCCACCACGTCCGCGGGGCCGTGCTCGCGCAGCACCTCGGCGAGTTCCGCGATCCGGTCGGGGCGCTCCTCCGCCGGGAGTCCGGGTTCGAGGAGCGGCAGCAGCGCCGCCGCGAAGGCGGTCCCCGGGCGGCTGTCGGGTGTGAGCCGCAGGACGACCACCAGGGCGCCCGCCGCGCGCAGCCGGGGCACCACACCGGCCAGGGCCAGCGAGGACTTGCCGGAGCCCGAGGGCCCGACGATGGTGACCCGGCGCTCGGCGGCCAGTGCCCGCGCCACCGCCTCGCTCTCCTCCCGCCTGCCGTGGAAGAGCGCCGCGTCCCCCTCCTGGAAGGCGGCCAGGCCGCGGAAGGGCGAGGGGGGCAGGGTGATCTCGCGCAACTCCGGTCGGGCGGCGAGGAGTTGAGCCGTCGGGATCAGGTAGCTGACGGGCGGCTGACCGGACTCGGCGACCGCGACCATGCCGACCACGCCCGCGAGGCGTTCGTCCCAGACGGGTCCGCCGCTGAAGCCCCGGGAGACCGGATAGCCCTCGCCCACCAGATCGGCCTGTACCCAGCCGTCGGCCTGCCGCCCGCGCAGCACCCCCGCGTGCCACACCCCGCCCGGCCGCCCGGCGGGCAGCCCGAACGCCCGCACCGGGTGCCCCCACAGCTCCTCCGCGTCCACCAGCGGCACCGGCACCGCTCCCGCGAGCGGCGCCGCCAGCCGCAGTACGGCGATGTCGGCGGGGCGGGCAGCGGGCTCGGCATGGGCGGCGGACTCGACGGCTCCGGCGTCGAACTCGGGGCCTGCTGGGGTGAGTTCGCGGTCATCGGCATGGGCGTCGGCATCGGCTTCGGCGTCGGACTCGGTACCGGAGTGGGCGAGTTCGCGGTGATCAGCTTCGGACTCGGCTTCGGACTCGGCATGGAACTCGGTATCGGATACGGCCAGTTCGCGATCACCGGCAGCGAACTCGACACCGGCCGGGGCGACTTCGCGCTCCTCAGCGGCGGCCCCCGTCCCGCCGGCCGCACGCGCCGGTATCCACAGCACCACCTCGGCCGTCGTCGCCCGCTCGCCGTCCTCGCCCGGCGGAGCCGATCCGAGGGGCAGGTCGACCCGGACCCGGGCGGAGGCGGCGGGCGCCGCGTTCCCGCGCGTACCGAGGGCCGTCTGCACCACATGCGCACAGGTCAGAGCAAGAGTGTCGGACACCAGGAAGGCCAGGCCCACGGCTCCTTCGCCGTCCCCGCGGACGCGCAGCACCGCCGCCGCCAGGGACCGCGGTCCGGGCCCCGGCGACCGCTCGGGCGGTAACGCGGGCACCCTCACCCCGCCGTGCCTGCCGCGTCTGCCGCGCCCGCCCCCGCTTCGCCGGACGGCGGTTTGTGCCAGGTGAGGCTGACCGTGAAGTCGGCCTGGCCGGTCGTCCGGGAGATCACCACATCGGCCTCGACGGACGGATCCGCCTCGGCGGACAGGGGGAGGCCGAACTCGACGTACGCCATGCTTCCCCCTTCGCGACACCTGCCACGCGAGCTCCGTACCCTACCGATTCCACGGCACTTCGGCCCCGAATCCCCGGAGCCTCCGTCGGTCACCGCGCTCCGGTGACCCGGTGCCGTGACGGCCGGTGCGGCACCGCCCCCGGCACCCTCGGCGCCGGTGATCCGCGGTCGGCCGCGCGGCGGCCTCCCGCCCGCGCGACGGAACCAATCCCTCCCCCCGGCCCGAACCAGGCGCGGCCGGGCGGAACCGGGGGATTGGGGAGGAAGGGGCGGGAGGTGGTGGGGGAGTCCCCTGTGCCTGGTGGTGCGGCACGCGGGCGGGCGCGCTCCGGGCGGGCGGCGGCGGCCGGGGGTGAGGGTCCGCTCACTGTGCGATACCACCAGTGCGTGGTCCGGCACACCTGGGCCCGGTGCGAGTCCCCCGCCTACCTTTCCGAGGTGCCGATGGGACGTCAGCGCGGATGCACATCAGTGACCACGCCCCGGGGAGACCTCATGAACAGCACGACCTCGGCTGTGCCGCAGGGACCGCACGGGCCGTTGGCCGTGGGGGAAGCCTACGAGATCGTCCTCGACGAGCTGACCTCGGCCCTGTTCGCCTCGCTGCCCCGCAGCGACCAGCGCCGCCGGGGGGTCCAGTACATCCAGGGCCTGCTGCGCGCCCGGGGCCGCAAGTCGATCCGCAATATCGCCACGCTGATCGACGGCGCCGCCTCCGAGCAGAGCCTGCACCACTTCGTCTGCAGCTCCACCTGGGACTGGATGCCGGTGCGGCAGGAACTCTCCCGCTATCTCGACCGGTTGGCACCGCCGTACGCCTGGGTGGTGCGCCCCGTGCTGATCCCGAAGGCGGGCACCCACAGCGTGGGGGTGGGCAGGCGCTTCGTACCGGCGCTCGGCCAAGTGCTCAACGCCCAGCAGGCGGTGAGCGTCTGGGCGGTCTCGCCGCGGCTGAGCGCCCCCGTCAACTGGCGGCTGCACCTGCCCGGTCCGGCGGCGGGCGGCACCCGGGCGGCGGACCGCGCCCCCGCGCCCCCGGCCCCCGGCGGCGGGACGCTGAGCGACTGCGTGGCCGAGACCTTCCTGGAGGTGGCCACCGGCTGGCAGCGCCCGGCGGTCCCGGTGGTCCTGGACGCCCGCGAACTGGCCGTACCCGCGCTGCTCGGCCGATTACGCGCGGCGGGCGCCCCGTTGATGCTCCGGGTGCGCCGCACCCTGCCGCTGACCCCGGCCGGTGCCGGGCAGCGCGAGAGCGCGCTGCCGGCCCACCGGATCCTGCGGATGTCGGGGCTGCCGCACCGCCTGGCGCCGACCGCCGCGGAGGCGGGCCGGGAGGCCCGCACCCTGGTCGCGAGCGTCCGAGTGAGCCTGCCGGGGAGCGCCACCGGCGGGCCGCGCGGGGAGGAGGAGCTGGTCCTGCTCGGCGCCGGGCCGAAGGGGCGGCACTGGCCCACCGAGGTCTGGCTGAGCGACCTGGTGCACCACCGGCCCGCCGCGCTCCTCGGGCTCAGCCGGTCGGCCGCGCGGGTGGACCGCGACTTCGCCGAGATCGCCGACCGGGTCGGCGTACGGGACTTCGCCGGACGCTCGTACAACGGCTGGCACCGCCATGTCACCCTCGCCTCGGCCGCCCACACGGTGGCGGCGCTCGCCCGGAGTTCGGCCGCGCGGCTACCCGGGCCGCCCGGTGATCTCGTCCGGCGCGCCGCCGCGCCGCGCGAGCAGGGACTGCCGGATGCCGTGCAGCCGCAGGGCGAGCTGGATCTTCAGCGTGTGGTCGGGCTGCTGCCAGTCGGGGCCGAGCAGTCCGCCGATCCGCTCCAGGCGGCGGCTGACGGTGTTGGGGTGGACGAAGAGCTGCTGGGCGGCGTAGGTCGGGCTGCCGCCGGAGCGGAACCAGGCCTCCAGGGTCTTGGTCAGCTCGGTGAACCGCTGCCGGTCGTAGTCGAGGACGGGGCCGATCGCCGCGTGGACGAAGGCGGGGACGTCGCGGTCGTCGGAGAGCAGCGCCCCGAAGAAGCCGAGTTCGCGGGCGGAGGCGGCGCAGCCGGTGGCGCCGAGGGCGATCATCGCGTCGAGGCACTGGTGGGCCTCCTCGAACGCGGCCGAGGCGGCGGCCTGGTGGGTCACCGGTCCCGCCCCGGCGAGGGTCACGGCCCCGTCGAGGAGCGGCGCCAGCTCGTCCATGACGGCGCGGGCGGCCTGGCCCGGGTCGGTGCCCGGCAGGACCAGGACGAGCAGGTCGCGCCGCTCGCCCGCGAGCCCGCCGGTGCGGTGGGCGTGCAGCGCCGCCCAGGCGACCGCCCGGCCCAGCTCGCCGGTCTTCGTCAGGGCGACCAGGACGACATGCGGCCGCCCGGGGTCCAGGGGGTAGCGCCCGGTCTGCCCGACCAGCGGCGAGGGGCCGGTGAGCAGGTCGTCCAGGTGCCCGTCGCGGCGGCGGCCCGGGGCCGCGGAGGAACCGGCCTCGACCCCGAGCAGCAGCACGGCCATCGCCTCGGCGAGGATGCCGAGGACCTGTACGTCGGTGTCGGTGACCGGACGGTCCTGCCGCAGCAGGACGGTGCCGAGGGCCGTGCCCCGGGCCCTGACCGGGGCGGCCCAGCGGCCCTCGCCCAGGGCGACCGGGCGGCCCGCGGTGTGCGCGGCCACCGCTGCGGGCCCGTCGCCCTCCTCGTCGCCCCAGGCCGGGGCGCCGCCGGTGGTGTCGAGCACGGTGCCGTCGGCGGCGAGGACGCGCAGCACGCCGCCGGTCCGGGCGGCGGCGGCCTCGGCAAGCGCGGAGGGGGCCGCCCCCTCCAGGGCCCGGCCGATCAGGCGGTGGTGCAGCTCCCGCAGCTCGGTGGTGGTCCGCAGCCGCCGCTCGGACTGCTCGTGGCGGGTGCTGAGGGCGGACAGCTCGGTGCGCGCCCGCTCCAGGGCGGTGGCCTTCTCCAGGGCGGCGCCCACGAGTTCGCCGAGCAGGCCGACCAGGGAGACCTCCTCGTGCGTGAAGTGCCGGGGGCTGCGGTCGGCGAGGTAGAGGGCACCGCCGGGTCCGCCGCGGCCGAGCGGTGCCACCAGGACCCCGCGCACCCCCTCGGCCGCGACCGCCGCGTCCAGCGCGGGGCTGTGCCGGACGCGCTCGTCGTGCGGGTAGTCGGGGGTCCAGACCGGGATGGCGCCGGTGACCGCGGCGTCGCCGAGGTCGGCGAGGGTGGGCAGGGCGAGGCCGACGGTACGGGCCGAGACATGGCCGTCCGCCGCGCGGACGAGGGCCGGGCCGCCGTCCGCGCCGGGCAGCACGACGCAGGCCAGGTCGGTCCCGAGCAGCAGGCGGGCCCGCCGGGTGACCAGGTCCAGGAGGGAGCGCGGGCCGAGGGGCGCCGCGAGTTCCAGGGCGACGCTCAGCAGGGCGGACAGTCCGGCCTCCCGCTGGCGCCGCTGTTCGCACCGCTCGTGGACGGTCCGGCCGAGCCGGACTCCCTCCTCGACGGCGGCGAGGCTGCGCGCGTCGGACTCGCCGCGGCGGGCCCGGGCGGCGAAGGCCTCAAGCCGTTCGGCCGGAGCTCCTTCGGCCAGCAGTTCCAGGATGGTGAGGGCGCTGGGCTCCACCCCGGTGATCTCCCGCCTCCCGGCTCTCCTGTCCTCCCCCTGAGAACCGTCCGATGCGCGGGATCATGACAAGAACATGTAACTGCCGCGGGGGCGGAGCGGACCGTTCATTTTCGGTCATCTGCTGTCCCGCCCGGGACGCGGCAGCGGCCCGGCACCGCACGCCCGCTCCACGCCACGAGACGCTCAGCGGATCGAAGACAGCGGTTTCTCGCCGCGGCGGGACCCTCCGCCGTCCTTCCCCTCTCCCGTTCCGGCGCCCCGACGTTGTCCGGTTCTGTACGTCCGGACCGCCTCCCGGCCGCCGTTCTCTCGCCGGGGCCCTTCGCCAGGGCCGGTCCGGGCCTCCCGTGTGCTCGGCCGCCGGGTCCTCGGCGGCCGTACGACAGCCGTGCCCGGCGCCGTGTGGTGCCCGGGTCCGGTGAAATCCCCGTCAGTCCAGCCAACTTGGAGACGCTCATGCAGAACAAGGTCGCTCTGGTCACCGGCGCGGCGGGCGGTATCGGCGCTGCCGTCGCCCGGGCTCTGGTGGGGCGAGGGGTGCGGGTGGCGGCGGTCGACCGGGACGCCGGGCGCCTCGGCGAGACGGTCGCGGCCCTGGCCGAGGACGGGCACCGTATCGAGGCGTTCCCCGCGAACGTCTCCGACAGCGCCGAGGTGGACGCGGTGGTGGCCGCCGCCGAGAGCCGGCTCGGGCCGCTGGACTTCCTGGTCAACGTGGCCGGGGTGATGCGCTTCAAGCCGGTGCTCGACCTCACCGACGAGGACTGGCGGACCACCTTCGGCGTGAACGCGGACGGCGTCTTCCATGTCTCCCGGGCCGTGGTGCGCGCCATGGTCGCGCGCGGCGGCGGGGCCGTCGTCACGGTGGCCTCCAACGCGGCCCTGGTGGCGAGGACCGGGATGGCGGCCTACTGCGCCTCCAAGGCCGCGGCCACGCTGTTCACCAAGAGCCTCGGCCTGGAGGTGGCCCGCTACGGGATCCGCTGCAATGTCGTGGCGCCCGGCTCCACCGACACCCCGATGCTGACCGGGATGTGGGACGAGGAGGACGAGAGCAGCCGCAAGGCCACCGTCGAGGGGTCCCTGGAGAACTTCAAGGCGGGTATCCCGCTGGGCAAGTTGGCCGTCCCGAGCGATGTCGCCAACGCCGTGCTCTTCCTGCTGTCGGAGGAGGCCGGCCACATCACCCTGCACGAACTCACGGTGGACGGCGGCGCCACGCTCGGCGTCTGACGCACGGACGGCGGGCCGCCCGAGGGGGCGGCCCGCCGTCGCGTGGAGCGCGCGGGGCTCAGAGCTCCAGGTCGACGTCCTGGGTGCGCAGCCAGAAGTCCAGGGCGAGGACCAGCTCGGTGCCGGTGCGGTAGCCCGGGGCCGGGTCGTCCGCGGTGGCGGCGGCGAGCGCCTCCTCGTCGAGCAGTTCGCGTACGGGCGCGGCGGGGCCCTCGGTGACGCGCTTGAGGGAGGTCCGCAGCCCTTCGAGGTAGTGCGGGTCCCGGGTGATCGGGTACGGCGCCTTGACCCGGTCGGCGATCTCCGCCGGCAGCAGGTCGCGGGTGGCGGCGCGCAGCAGGCTCTTCTCCCGGCCGTCGAAGGACTTCATCGCCCAGGGGGTGTTGAAGACGTACTCCACCAGGCGGTGGTCGCAGAAGGGCACCCGGACCTCCAGGCTCGCCGCCATGCTGGCCCGGTCCTTGCGGTCGAGCATCCAGGGCAGGAAGCGGGTCAGGTGCAGGTAGCCGATCTCGCGCATCCGGCGGTCGGCGGCCGACTCCCCTCGCAGGTACGGGACTTCGGCGAGGGCCTCGTGGTAGCGCCGGACGCGGTACCCGCCGAGGTCGATCTTGGTCAGCAGGTCCCGGTTGATCAGGGACTCGCCCGGGCCGCTGCCGGGTCCGGCGATGCCGGTGCCGAAGGGCGGCGCGAGCCAGGGGAAGGTCTCCGCGGCGAGGGTCTCGGGATGGTTGAACCACCGGTAGCCGCCGAAGATCTCGTCGGCGGACTCGCCGGACAGGGCCACCGTGCAGTGCCTGCGCACCTCCTGGAAGAGCAGGTAGAGCGAGGTGTCGCCGTCCCCGAGGTCGAAGGGCAGGTCGCGGGCGCGCATCACCGCCTCGCGGGCGGTGGTGTCGAGCAGCGCCTCGGAGGGCAGCGAGACGACCCGGTGGTCGGAGCCGACGTGCCGGGCCAGGAGCTCCGCGAAGGGGGCGTCCGGGGTACCGCGCCAGTCGTCGGCGCGGAAGGTGTCGGCGTGCCGGGCGAAGTCCAGGGCGAAGGACTTGATCGGGGCGGTCCTGCGGCGGGCGGCGAGGGCGGTGATGATGCTGGAGTCCAGGCCGCCGGAGAGCAGGGTCCCCACGGGTACGTCGGCCACCAGCTGGCGGTCGACGATGTCCTCCAGGAGTTCCCGTACCCGGCCGATGGTGGTGTCCAGGTCGTCGGTGTGCTCGTAGGACTCCACCGCCCAGTAGCGGCGCACCGCGATGCCGCCGCGGCCGATCCGCAGGGTGTGGCCGGGCCGCAGCTCGTACATCCCCTTGTAGAGGGCGTGGCCGGGGGTCTTGGTGAAGCCGAGGAGTTCGGCGAAGCCCTCGGCGTCGATCGCGGGCCGGATCCGGGGGTGGGCCAGGATCGCCTTGGGCTCCGAACCGAAGAGGAGGCCGCCGGGGACGGGCTGGTAGTAGAGCGGCTTGATGCCCAGGCGGTCGCGGACCAGGAGCAGTTCCTCGCTCCGGGCGTCCCAGAGGGCGAAGGCGTACTGGCCGTTGAGGTGCTCGGTGACGTCCTCGCCCCACTCCAGGTAGGCGCGGAGCACCACCTCGGTGTCACCTGCGGTGCGGAAGGTGTGCCCGCGGCCGAGCAACTCCTGCCGCAGTTCACGGTAGTTGAAGACCTCGCCGCTGTAGCTGAGGGCGACCACCACCTCGCCCTCGCGTGCGAAGAACATCGGCTGGGCGCTGCCGGCCGGGTCGACCACGGACAGCCGCCGGTGGCCGAGGGCCACGGTCGGGGTGGTCCACAGCCCCTCGGCGTCGGGGCCGCGGCAGACCATGGTGTCGGTCATCGCCTGGGCGACCTCGGCCGTGACGGGGACGTCCGGGTCGAAGGAGACCCAGCCTGCTATTCCACACATGCGTGTCGCCTCTCGGTGGGAGGGGGCGGGGACGGGGCGGGCCCGTCCCCGCGAACTCAGGTGCGTGCGGGTGGCGGGCTGAAGCGCTTGAAGGTCCAGGTGGTGGCCATCACGACGAGGACGAGCAGGAAGCTCACCCCGGTCGCCCAGGCCATCGCGACGGACCAGTCGCGCCCCGTGGCGTCCCCGCCCGCCACGGCGAAGAACAGGGCGCCGACGGCCGCGACTCCGGCGGCGCTGGCGAACTGCTGGCTGGTGGTGAGGATGCCGGAGGCGGTACCGGCGTCCTGCGGGCGGACCGTGGTGAGCGCCGCGCCGAACAGGGCGGGCAGCACCACGCCGTTGCCGCCGCCGATCAGGCAGAGGCAGAGGACGATGTACGGCACTCCGGTGTCGGTGTCGGCCGCGATCAGGCGCAGCGCCAGCATCGCGAGGCCGAGCGCGGTCACCCCGCCGGAGACCACCAGGGCGTTCATGCCCCAGCGCCCGGTGAGCCGGCCGCCGACCATCGAGGTCGCCGTGAACATCACGCCCATCGGCGAGAAGACCAGGCCCGCCTCCAGCGGGTCGAGGCCGAGCCCGGACTGCAGCAGCAGCGTCAGGGTGAACATGAAGCTGCCGAAGTAGACCATGAAGGCCACGCTGGCGATCACGCCGCCGCGGAAGGAGGCGCTGCGGAACAGGGACATCACGAGCACCGGGTTGCCGCCGCGGGCCGCGAGCGTCCGCTGCCACCACAGGGTGACCGCGCCCACCGGGAGGGCCAGCGCCATGCTGATCCAGGTCCAGGCCGGCCAGCCGGAGGCGTGGCCCGTGGTCAGCGGGACGAGCAGCAGGGCCAGCGCGAGCGAGACGCCGACCGCGCCCATCGGGTCCAGGCCGACCTTCTCGCGGCGGGTGTGGGCGGGCAGCACCTTCATCGCGGCGAAGGCGATGACCAGGCAGAAGGGCACGTTGATCAGGAAGATGGTGCGCCAGCCGAGCCCGGCGAAGTCGGAGGCCACCAGGCCGCCGCCGAAGACCTGCCCGGCGATGGAGCCCAGACCGGCGGCGACCCCGTACCAGGCCATCGCGCGCGGCTTCTTCTCGTCCGGGAAGTAGGCGGTGACCACGGCGAGCACCGGCGGCACCATGACCGCACCGGCGAGTCCCTGGGCGAGCCGGGCGGCGATCAGCTGCCCGGGGGTGTCCGCCAGGCCGCACAGCAGCGAGGTCGCGCCGAAGGCGAGCGTGCCGATGACGAACAGGCGGCGGTGGCCGTAGCCGTCGCCGAGCCGCCCGCCGGTGATCATCCCGGCCGCGTACGCGAAGGCGTAGCCGCCGACGACGAGTTCGAGCGCGGAGGAGCTGGCGTGGATGCTCTCCTCCATGGACGGCGCGGCCACGTTCACGACGAAGAAGTCGAACTGGGCGAAGAACATGGCCGACAACAGCACCAGGAGAACCGGCCCGGTGCGCAGGACGGGCGGCGCCTCGGTCCCTGTCTCGTGGGGGTCTTGCAGGGTGGTCATGGGGTATTCCTCGGGGATCTGTGCAGCTCGATGGGGTGTCAGGCCGCGGAGTCGGAGGCCGAGTTCGTGGCAGGGCCCAGGGACGGGAACAGTCTCTTCGGCTCCGGCCGCCGCCGTGGTCCGCAGGCGCGCCTTTGCGTCACCCGCTCCCGCGCCCGCGTACGCGCCCGCGTGCGCCGTGCAGGGCGCAGGTGAGCCGCGCCGTGCAGACCCGGCGGCCCGCCTCGTCGGTGACCACGACCTCGTAGCTGGCGGAGGAGTCGCCGAGGTGCAGCGCCGTCGCGACCCCCGTCACCGTGCCGGAGCGCACCGGCCGGTGGTGGGTGGCGTTGAGGTCCACCCCGACGGCGATGCGCCCCGCGCCGGCGTGCAGCGCCGCGCCCAGCGAGCCGAGCGACTCCGCGAAGGCCGCCGAGGCCCCGCCGTGCAGGATCCGCTGCAACTGCGTGTTCCCGGCCACCGGCATGGTCGCCACCACCCGCTCGGGGGTGGCCTCCTGGAAGACCATGCCCATCCGCCCGGCCAGGGTCGCGGCCCCGGCCTCGTTGACCCAGGCCGCGATCGCCTCGGAGGGGCCGTCCGGCATGGCGCCGAGCGGGTCCGCCGGACCGGGGGCCGCCGCCCCCGGTCCGGTTGCCGCGGCGGAGGACGCGCTCACGCGCCCGCCGCCGCGGTGCCCTCGGCGCGGGCCACCGCCGCCGGGTCGGCCGGGCGGTACTCCGCCAAGTCCGCGTACTTCTCCCGCAGTTGGCGCTTGAGCACCTTGCCGGTCGGGCCGAGCGGGACGTCCTCGGGGGAGGGGGCGATCTCCAGGAGCGCCAGCGCGGGCTGCCCGGCCTCCGCCAGGATCGCGTTGGCGCGCCGCAACAGCGCCTCGGGCGGCACGTCCTGACGGAGCGTCACCAGGCCCACCGGTACGGTGCGGCCGCGGTCCTGTCCCGCGACCACCGAGCAGTCGGCCAACTCCTCGATGCCGAGCAGCAGTTCCTCCTCCATCAGCGCCGAGTAGCCGTCGCCTTCCGCGGTACGGATCCGGTCGACCGCCCGGTCCACGTGGTAGAACTCGCCGTCGGCCGAGCGGCGCACCAGGTCGCCGGAGAGCCAGTAGCCGGAGAGCATCGAGCGGTAGGTGGTGTCGGAGTCGTTCCAGTAGCCGTGGGCCACCGACTCGCTGCGCACCCCGAGCAGGCCGACCTCGTCCGGACCCGCCTCGGTGCCGTCCTCGTTGAGCACCGCCACCTCGGCGATCGGCACCCGGGTGCCCAGGTGCCGGGCGCGCGCCGGGGAGTCCTGGGTGAGGACCTTGCGCAGCGCGGCCCAGCCCAGCTCGGAGGAGCCGAGGCCGTCGTCGATGATCGAACCGGGGACGTGCCCGCCCTCGACGGCGGTGCGCCCGAGCGCCATCAGCCGCCGCATGTGCGCGTCGTGGCCGCAGTCCCCGAGGTTCACCCACACCTCGACGGAGGAGAAGTCCGCCGGGTCGGGCTCGTGGGTCGCCAGGTGCGAGAGGGCCTCGTTGAAGGCGAGGACCACGCTCGGGCGGTGGGTGGCGCAGCCCCGGGCGATGCCCGGCCCGGTCGGGTCGGACCAGCCGACGGTGGGCACCCCGGCGAGCAGCGAGTAGTAGGTGAAGGCGATGGCGCTGGAGTGCGACTGCGGGGCGCCCGCGAGCACCAGGACGTCCTCCGGCTCCGGGTGGTTGACCAGCCGGTAGCAGGCGCCCGAGACGCTCTGGCGGTGGGTCCAGATCACCGGCTTGGGATTGCCGGTGGTCCCCGAGGAGTGGCAGATGACCACGGCGTCGTCGTCGCCGTGCCGGAACAGGTCCGCGGGGCGCGGGGCGCGGGCGCCGAGCACCCCCACCTCCTCGTCCAGGGCGGTCCAGCGCAGCTCGGGCAGTTCGCGCTCGCGCCCGCCGAACAGGGCCAGCCGCTCCCGGTCGGTGAACAGGCCGACGGCGCCGGTGCGCCGGACCAGGCCGAGGGCGAGTTCGGGCAGCATCCGGCCGTTGATCAGCACGCCGATGGCGCCGATCCGGGCCAGCGCCGTCAGATGCACCTGGTAGGCGAAGGTGTCCGCCAGGAAGACGCCGACCCGGTCGCGCGGCCCCACCCCCCGGTCCAGGTACCAGGCCGACCAGGCGTCGGCCAGGGCGTCCAGCTCGCGCAGGCTGAACTCCGTGCGCAACTCCCCGTCCGTACCGGCCAGCGGCTTGTCGGCGAGCAGCACCGGAAGGTCCGCCGCCGGATTCGTCTCGGCGGCGATCCGCCAGGCATTGCCGCCGCCGAGACCGGGGAGCTCCGCGAGGCCTTGGCGCGCCTGCGGGGTCAGCATCGTTTTGGGCGTGAGCGGCATGAGATCACCTGACTTCGATCGGGGAAATCTTCCGTGGACGTCACCACCGGGCCGGTGCCGCGCGGGCACCCCGTGCGGCACCGGTGCGCCGTGCGCCCCGGCGCGGGCACCGGACAAGCCGTCGCCGGTGCGGCCCCGGCACGGGCAGCCCGCAGCGGCGGCTCGTCCACGGAAAGCTAGGGCGGGCTCCCCGCGGCCGCCAGCACGGTGCGGAAAGTGCGTCAGGTCGGCGCCCGCCCGCCCGGGCGCGGCCTCCGCGAGCTCTCCGGAACCGGTCGCACAAGCACCGACAGCCCTCCTCAGAAACGGACTTGACGGACTCCGAGGCGGTCGCTGCCGCGCCGAATTCGGCTCGGCTACGGTCCTGACGGCTCTCCGGAAGACCCGGAGCCGAAGCCACCGGAAGGCCCCCCGGCCCGACAAGGAGCGCGCCCGTGCCCCCTGAGCGGACATCCGACGCCGTGGAGCGGCTGCGCCACATCGTGGCCACCGTTCTCGAACTCGACCTCGCCGAGATACCCGCCGACGCCTCCTTCCAGCAGGACCTGAACCTGGACTCCCTGGAGAAGGTGGAGATCGCCGCGCGCATCGAGCGGAGCTTCGGACTCGCCCTCGCCGACGAGGAGTTCGCCGCGGTCGACAGCGTCCTCGACGCGGCGGGCCTGCTCGCGACGGGGCGCCCTTCGGGTGCGGGGGCCCTGCTCGGTGCGGAGAGTGCTGCCGGTACGGAGAAGGCTTCCGGTACAGAGAGTGCTTCCGGCGGGGGCGGTCCCTCCGGTGGGGGCGGTCCTTCCGGTGGGGGCAGTCCCTCGGGTGGGGGCGGTCCTTCCGGTGAGGGCGGCCCCTCAGGCGGGGGCAGTCCCTCAGGTACGGACAGCTCTCCCGCCACCGGCGGCTCGCGTGCCCCGGCGCCCGCGGGGGAGCAACTGCCGGGCGCCGACCGCGTCCCGGACGCCGCCCCCCTCCCGGCAGCCGAGAGACGCCCGGGCACCTCGCCGTCCCCCACCACGCCCCAGGCACCCCCCGCCCCCACCGACCTGGTCCAGCGCCTCGTCGGCCGCCACCTCGGCGCCGGGCACGGCGACCGGACCGCCTACACCGACCCCGCCCTCGGCGACGTCGGCTACCGCGAGCTGTACGAGGCGGCCCGCGGCTACGCCGGAGCGCTGGCGGGGCTCGGGGTGGCGCCCGGTACCCGCGCGGTGGTCGTCGCCGAGGACTCGGTGGCCACCGTCGCCGCGGTCCTCGGGCTCTGGTGGCACGGCTGCGTCCCCGTACCGGTCAGCCCCCTGCTCGGCGCGGACGAACGGGAGCGCATCGCCGCGGACTGCGCCGCCGGGGTCCTCCACCTGGACTCCGCCCCGGCGCAGCCGGATTCCGCCCCCGCCCGGGCGGCCGGGGGCCGCGTCCTGCTCACCGGCGAGGAGGTCCGCGCCGGGCTGCGCGGCGGCGGCCCCACCGGCGCCCGCCGCCCCGGCCTCGCCGGGGAGCCCGCGGTGCACCGCGCCGACCGGGCCGCCCTGATCCAGTACACCTCCGGCAGCACCGGCGAGCCCAAGGGCGTCCAGCACTCCGCCGCCGGGATCACCGCCATGCTGGACAGCTTCGGCGCCCAACTCGCCCTGCGCGCCGAGGACATCGTGCTCTCCACCGCCCGGATGTCCTTCGGCTACGGCTTCGGCAGCTCCGTCCTGTGCGCCCTCGACGCCGGTGCGCGGACCGTCCTGATCGGCGGCGCGGTCGACCCGCGCGCCGTCACCGCCGCCCTGCGCCGCCACCGCCCGACGGTGCTCTGCTCCGTACCGCGCCTCTACGCGGCCCTGCTGGACAGCCTGCGCCCCGGCGAGGAGGCGGTGGCCGCACTGCGCCTGTGCCTGACCGCGGGGGAGAACTGCCCGGCCGAGCTGTACCTGCGGATCCAGGACACCTTCGGCGCCCCGGTGCTCAACTGCCTCGGCGCCACCGAGCTGATGCACGTGGTCGTCGCCACCCCGCCGGACCGCCCGATGCCCGGCCGGGCGGGCATGCCCGTCCCCGGCGTCGTCGCCACCGTCCGCGACGAGGCGGGGCGGCCGGTGCCCGACGGCACCGAGGGCCGGCTGCACATCGCGGGCCCCACCGTCTCGCTCGGCTACCTCAACCGCCCCGAGGCCGACCGGGTCACCTTCGCGGACGGCGGCGCCTACACCGGCGACCTGGTCCGCCGGGACCCCGACGGCGGCCTCACCCACCTGTGCCGCGTCGACGACGTCCTCAACCTCGGCGGCTACAAGGTCCCCCCGGCCGAGATCGAGGCCGTGATGCGCGAGGTCGACGGGGTCCGCGACTGCGCCGTGGTCGCCGCCCGCGACGCCGACGGACTGGAGAGCGCGGTGGCCTTCCTCGTCCCCGAGCGGGCCGGCGACCACGAGGCCGTGCGGCGCGCGGTGCGCTCCCGTATCCGGTCCGGCCTCGCCTCCTACAAGCGCCCGGCGCGGCTGGAGTTCGTCGAGGCGCTGCCCACCACGACCACCGGCAAGGTGGCCGCCCACCGACTTCGGGAGCAGGCAAAATGAGCTGGGACATCACCGGGATGGGAGCCCTCGCCTGTGTCGGCGGCACCCCCGCCGGGATCTTCGACTCGCTGTGCGCGGGGCGCGGCGGCCTCGGCCCCCTCCAGGTCTTCGACCACGAGAAGTACCGCGCCCGGCAGGCCTACGAGATCCACGACCGCGCCCGGCCCGGCGTCGACGAGCCCGGCCGCGCCACCCGCTGGCTGCTCGCGGCGATCGACCAGGCCCTCGCCGACGCCGGTCACCCCGAGGACCTCGCCGAGGTGCCCGTCCTGGTCGGCACCACCCTCCAGGAGCAGCGCAGCGCCGAACTGTGGTGGCGCGAGGGCGCCCCGCTGGAGCCGGACGCGCTGCACTTCGGCACCGCCCTGCGCGAGCGCTACGGCGCCACCCGTACGTACACCTTCGCCAACGCCTGCGCGGCCACCCTCTACGCGCTCGCCATGGGGACCGATCTGATCGAGCTGGGCGAGGCCGACACCGTCGTGGTGGCGGGGACCGACGCCATCGGCGAGAGCGCCTTCGGCACCCTCGACCGGGTCCAGAACGACGTGCCCGAGGCGCTGCGCCCCTTCGACCGCTCGCACCGCGGCATGCTGATGGGCGAGGGCGCGGTCGCGGTGGTGCTCACCCGCGAGGCCGCCCCCGGCCGCCGGGTGCACGGGCGGCTGCGCGCGGTCGGCATGAACTGCGACGCCCAGCACTCCACCGCCCCCGACCCGGAGGGCATCGCCCGCGTCCTGCGCGAGACCCACCGGCGGGCGGAGATCGACCCGGGGGACATCGACCTCGTCCTGCTGCACGGCAGCGGCACCCCGAAGAACGACTCCACCGAGGCGGCCGTCCTCTCGCAAATGTTCCCCGCCCCCGGCGGGCCGCTGATGACCGCCATCAAGTCGATGACCGGCCACACCCTCGGCGGCTCCGGGCTGCTGAGCCTCGCCATGGGCGCGCTCGCCCTGCAGCGCGGCCAGGTGCCGCCCGTCCTCGGCCTCACCGACCCCATCGAGGAGGCCGCCGGTCTGCGCCTGGTGCGCGAGGAGGCCGCCACCGCCGAGCTGGGGCTCGCCCAGATCGACGCGTTCGGCTTCGGCGGGATCAACGCCGCCGCGATCCTGGAGGCAGCACGATGAGCACCGCACACTCCCCGGCGCCCGCCCGCCGCGAGGCCGTCGTCACCGGCGTGGGCCTGGCCGTCCCCGGTCTCACCCTGCCCGACGAACTCCTCGGCACCGTCCGCGAGGGCGGCTTCGACCCCCGTACCGGACTGCTCGGACGCGATCTGCGGCACAAGGACCGCGCCTCCCGGCTCGCCCTGCGCACCGCCGCGCCCGCCCTGCGGGACGCCGGACTGCTCGGCGAGGACGGCAACTCGGGATACACCGGAAACGGCGACACCACCGCCGTCGTGGTCAGCAGCAACTTCGGCATCCTGGACAGCGTCTGCTCCTTCGCCGACATCATCGCCCGGGACACCGTGCTCGGCCTCGCCCCGATGGGGCTGCCGCAGACCTCCAGCAATGTGATCGCCGGATCGGTCGCCATGGCCCACGGGCTGCGCGGCCCGAGCGTCACCCTGTGCAACGGCCCCACCAGCGGCCTGGACGCCCTCTACTGGGCCCGCGCGCTGCTCGTCGCCGGCCGCGCCGAGACCGCCCTGGTGGTCGGCGTGGAGCCGGACGGCGAGGCGGTGGCCAAGCTCCTCGGCGCGGCGGCCGTGGACGGCGCGGTCGCCCTGGTGGTCGAGACCGCCGAGCGCGCCGCCGCCCGCGGCGCCCGGGTCCGCGCCACCCTGTCCGGCTGCGCCCGCGGTGAGGACCTGACCGCGGCCGTCACCGCCGCCCGCGCGGGCGGCCCCGGCCGGACGGACGGCGCCGAGGCCCCCGGGCCCGCCGTCGACCTGTGGCTCACCGACCGCCCGGCCGGCGAGGAGAGCGCGCCGGACGACCCGCCGCCCGTCCGGGCCGCCGCCGTCCTCGACCCGACCGCCTCGCTCGGCCTCTGCTCCGGCGCGCTCGGCCTGCTCCAGGCCGCCGCCGCGGTCGCCCACTTCGACACCCACGCCGCCCACACCGCGCTCGCCACCTGCGGAGGCCCCGAGGACGACGCGGTCGCCGCGGTGTTCCTCAGCGGCCCCGCCCGTACCGCCTGATCCCACCCCACCCAGCCGAGGAGTCACCGCATGGCCGACCACACCGACACCCCGCTCGACGTCGAGGAGCTGCGCACCGTCGTGGCCGGGGCCCTGGAACTGCCCGTCGAGGAAGTCACCGACGAGGCGCGCTTCAAGGAGGACCTGGACGTCGACTCGCTGATCTCGCTGGAGATCGCCGTACGGGTCGAGGAGCACTTCGGCGTGAAGATCGACGAATCGCAGCTGACCGAGATGGGCACCTTCCAGCTCGTCCGCGAGCTCGTCGAGGCCGGTCTGAGCACCGGGTCGGCGCGGTGAGCGGCACCGGCACGGGCGGGCCGCCCGCGCCCGCCGCCCGCCCGGTCGCGCTGGTGACCGGCGGCTCCCGGGGCATCGGGCGCGCGGTCGTGCTCCGCCTCGCCGAGGACGGCTACGACCTCGCCTTCTGCTACCGCTCCGACACCGCGGCCGCCGAGTCCGCGGCCAAGGCGGCCGAGGAGGCGGGGGCCCGGGTCCACCACCGGCGGGTCGACGTCGCCGAGTTCGCCGAGGTGAAGGAGTTCGTCGCCGGGACCGAGCGGGAGCTCGGCCCGCTGTCGGCCGTGGTCACCTCCGCCGGGATCACCCGGGACCGCCCGCTCGCCCTGATGAGCGAGGAGGAGTGGCACGGCGTGGTGGACACCAACCTCACCGGCACCTACCACGTCTGCCGGGCGGCCGTCTTCGCGCTGATGAAGCGCCGCCGCGGCGCGATCGTCACGCTCTCCTCCATCGCCGGGGTGCACGGCAGCGCCGCCCAGACCAACTACGCGGCCTCCAAGGCGGGGATCATCGGCCTCACCCGCTCCCTGGCCAAGGAGTGCGGCCGCTACGGGATCCGGGCCAACACCGTGGCGCCCGGCCTGATCGACACCGACATGACGGCCGCCCTGCCCGCGGAGGTGACCGAGCGCCACCTCGCGAACATCCCGCTCGGCCGGGCCGGCACCCCCGAGGAGGTCGCCGACCTGGTCGCCTTCCTGGTCTCGGACCGGGCGTCCTACCTCACCGGCCAGGTCGTCGAGATCAACGGCGGCCTGAGCGGCTGACCCGGCCGCCGCCCACGTCACGAGCCGTACGCGTCACGAGCCGTACGCGACAACAGGCGTACGCGTCACGAGCCGTACGCGCGACAGGAACGGGGAGCGAAGCCATGCCAGGGATACCGCCCATCGAGGCCTATCCGGCGCCCACCGCCGGTGACCTGCCCGCCAACACCGCCCGGTGGACGCCCGATCCGGCCCGCGCGGTGCTGCTCGTCCACGACATGCAGCGCTACTTCCTCGCGCCCTTCCCGGCGAGCGTGCGCGGCTGGCTGGTGCGCAACGCCGCCGCGGTGCGCGAGCGCTGCGCCGCGCTCGGCGTCCCGGTCGCGTACACCGCCCAGCCCGGCAGCATGACGGCCGAAGAGCGGGGCCTGCTCGCGGACTTCTGGGGCCCGGGGATGCGCGCGGAACCGGCCGACCGCGAGGTGGTCGAGGAACTGGCGCCCGCCGAGGCCGACTGGCGGCTGACCAAGTGGCGCTACAGCGCCTTCTTCCGCTCCCCGCTCCTGGACCAGATGCGCGCGAGCGGCCGCGACCAGCTGATCCTCTGCGGTGTCTACGCCCATGTCGGCGTCCTGATGACCGCCGTCGAGGCCTTCACCCACGACATCCAGCCCTTCCTCGTCGCCGACGCCGTCGCCGACTTCACCGCGGACCACCACCGCATGGCGCTGGAGTACGCCGCCGCCCGCTGCGCGAGCGTCCTCACCGCGAAGGAGGTCCTCGCATGAGCGCCGCCGACGCGCCGGAGGCCGGTGACCTGCTGGCCCGGATCCTCACCGACCCGCCGGAGGCGTACGCCCTCCTGTACCGGCCCGAGGCCGCGGGCGCCGGCACCCTGGACGTCCTCACCGGCGAGGTCACCGAACCCGCGCTGCTCGCCGAACTCCCGCTGCCCGCCGAGCCGTTGCACCCGGGCCGCGCGCACCACGAACTCCTCGTGGTCATCCCCTACCGGCAGATCGCCGAGCGCGGCTTCACCGTCCCCGACGACGGCGCCCCGCTGCTCGCGCTCTCCGTCACCGACCAGCAGCGGCTGAGCCTGCCGGAGGCGCTGGCCCGGATCCCCCAGGTGCCGATCACCCTCGGCGGCGGCCACTTCGACGTGGACGACGCCGCGTACCAGGAGATCGTCCGCAACGTCGTCGACCGGGAGATCGGCACCGGCAAGGGCGCCAACTTCGTCATCAAGCGCTCCTTCGTCGCCGACATCACCGACTACGGCCCGCACAGCGCGCTGACCTTCTTCTCCCGGCTGCTGCAACGGGAGGCGGGCGCCTACTGGACCTTCCTCATCCACACCGGCGCCCGCACCTTCGTCGGCGCCACCCCCGAGCGGCACATCAGCGTGGCCGGGGGCAAGGCGGTGATGAACCCCATCAGCGGTACGTATCCGTATCCGCCCCAAGGACCCACGCTGGCGGGCGTGATGAACTTCCTCGCCGACCGCAAGGAGGCCGACGAGCTGTCCATGGTCGTCGACGAGGAACTGAAGATGATGGCCCGGATCTGCGAGGGCGGCGGCCGGGCCATCGGCCCCTACCTCAAGGAGATGACCCGCCTCGCCCACACCGAGTACCTCATCGAGGGGCACACCACCCGCAGTTCCGCCGAGATCCTGCGCGAGACCCTGTTCGCCCCGACCGTGACCGGCTCCCCGCTGGAGAGCGCCTGCCGGGTCATCAGCCGATACGAGCCGCAGGGGCGCGGCTACTACAGCGGGGTGGCCGCCCTCCTCGGACGCGACCGGGCGGGCCGGGCGGCGCTGGACTCGGCCATCCTCATCCGCACCGCCGTCCTCGGCGCGACCGGCCGGGTGGGCATCGGCGTCGGCTCGACCCTGGTACGCCACTCGGACCCGCGCGCCGAGGCCGCCGAGACCCGCGCCAAGGCGGACGGCCTGGTCGCGGCCCTGGAATCCGGCCGCGGCGCCCGCTTCGCCGACCACCCCGAGGTCAGGGCGGCCCTGGAGCTGCGCAACGCCTCCCTCGCCGACTTCTGGCTGCGCGCGGACGCCGACCGCGCGGCGGTCCGGGGCGGGTCCCCGCTCGCCGGTCTGCGGGTCCTCGTGGTGGACGCGGAGGACACCTTCACCGCCATGATCGCGCATCAACTCCGGTCCACCGGGCCCGCGGTGACCGTCCGCCGCTACGACGAGGAGTACTCCCTGGACGGCTGGGACCTGGTCGTCCTCGGCCCGGGCCCCGGGGACCCGGCGCAGCGCGAGGAGCCGCGGATGCGCCATCTGCACGCGGCGGTACGCACCCTGCTCGCCCGGCGGGCGCCCTTCCTCGCCGTCTGCCTGAGCCACCAGGTGCTCAGCCTCGCCCTCGGCTTCGAGGTCCTGCGCCTGAAGACCCCCAACCAGGGCGTCCAGAAGCAGATCCACCTCTTCGGCACCCCCGAACACGTCGGCTTCTACAACACCTTCGCCGCCCGCAGCGAGGAGGACAAACGCGAGGTGCCGGGCGTCGGCCTCGTCGAGGTGAGCCACGACCCGGCCGACGGCGAGGTCCACGCCCTGCGCGGCCCGCACTTCACCTCGCTGCAATTCCACCCCGAGTCGATCCTCACCCGGGACGGCCCCCGCATCCTGACCGCCGCGGTGAGGGACGCCCTCGGGCGCTGAGCACCGCTGCCGGGCCGGGTGCGCGGGCGGCCGAACGCGGGTGCGGAACAAGGGGTTTCGGCCCTGTGAGCTGCTGACACTCCCATCTCAGCGACATATCAGGGCCGTCTGGCACAGTTCTTCTTGTCGCTGGGGAACACCGGTGGACGCAGGGAGAGATTCCCGTAGTGGCCTAACGGGGGCCGGACTTGTCCGGTCGGGGCTCATGTCCCACGTAGGTTCGAATCCTGCTCTCTCCGCTCTTTTTGCAGGACACGTCGCCGTGCAGCGTTCTTTGAAACCGCAGGAGACATTTCTTATGGAATCCGCCTGGACTTTCCCCATGCAGGGCAGGAACCATTTCACATGGGAATACGATTCCGAGCGTGAAACCCTGCTGAACCTTTACCAAAAGGGCAAGGACAAGCAGTGGGACAGCGCCAAGCGCATCGACTGGTCCCTTGAGGTCGACCCCTTCGATGCCCTCGGCACGCCGGAGAACACGCTCGGCCTGTACGGCTCGAAGCAGTACTCCAAGCTCAACGTACGGGAGAAGCAGGAACTCCGGCAGCACATGGCGGCCTGGGAGTTCAGCCAGTTCCTGCACGGTGAGCAGGGCGCGATGATCTGCTCCGCGCGCATCGTGGAATCCGTGCCCGACATGGACTCGAAGTTCTACGCCTCCACGCAGGTCATGGACGAGGCCCGGCATGTGGAGCTCTTCTCCCGCTTCGTGACGGAGAAGATCGAGATGACCTATCCGATCAGCCCCCATCTCAAGGAGCTGCTCGGCCAGGCGCTTTCGGACTCCCGCTGGGACATGCCCTATCTCGGTATGCAGGTCCTCATCGAGGGGCTCGCGCTCGCCGCCTTCGGGATCCTGCGGGACAAGACCACCAAGCCGCTGCCCAAGCAGATCCTCTCGTACATCATGCAGGACGAGGCCCGGCACGTCGCCTTCGGACGGCTGGCGCTGCGGGACTACTACAAGAACCTGAGCAGCCAGGAACTCGCCGAGCGCGAGGAGTTCATCATCGAGGGCTGCTATCTGATGCGGGACCGGCTGCGGATGCAGGAGGTCTGGGAGAACCTCGGCTTCGACATGAAGGAGTGCATGGAGTACATGAACAACGGTCCGCGCATGCGGGCCTTCCGTTCACTGCTCTTCACCCGCATCGTGCCCTGCGTCAAGGACATCGGCCTGTGGAGCCCCAAGGTCCAGCAGGCCTACGACGACATGGGCGTCCTCGACCTCGCGGGCGCCGACCTGGTCAAGCTGATGGAGTCCGACGAGCTCCAGGCCGAGGCCCTCGACGCGGAGCGCCGCGAGATGGAGGCCCGGCGCGCCGAGGTCCACGAGGCCATCGCCGAGGGCGCGTTGGGGTCGGCCGCCACCGGCTGAGCCGGGAACTGCGGTGCGGCGTGCCGGAGTTGAAGGCACGCGTTGACGAGAGCGTGGGACCGGTGCCGTCACGGACGGCACCGGTCCCACGCCGTTTCGGCGTGCGGCCGTCCGGCGCGTCACCCCGAGGCGTACGAGCCGAACCCGTCACGTCATCTCCCGGCAGGGGAGCCGACCCGAACTGCCCTGCGGGGCCCGGCGGTTGCGACCACCGGGCCCCGCTGCGTCGTGCCCGTCGTCGTCCGCGTCGTCGTCCCCGCGGCCGACTCCGCGCGGCTCAGGCGTCCTTGTCGAAGATCAGGGTCAGCAGCCGCCCCACCTCCTCGGCCGAGGCCTTCTCCAACTGGTCGACGCCGTCGGCGAACTCCTCGCTGCCGCCCGTGCCGAGCCACTTGTCCCGCACGACCCCCGCGATCGGCGGGCGGCCCACACTGCCGATGGCCCCCATCGGCACGTCCAGTTCGCGGCTGACGCTCCGCCCGTCCGTCATCCGGATCTGCACCCGCGCGCCGGTCACCTTGCGGGCGTCGCTGAAGTCCCGGCTCGGCGGCGGCAGTTCACCCACCAGGTCGACGAGCCACTGGCCGTCGCCCTCCCAGCCCGCGCCGAACTGCCGCAGCCACTCCTTGCCCCGCCCGCCGGCCAGCCGCAGCGCCTCGCCGAAGGGCACTTCGCAGTGGAACAGCTCCCGCGTCATGTCCTGGTCCAGGCGGACGTCGATCCGTCCGGCCAGCGCCCACCGCTCGGTGTCCGCGAGCCCCTTCTCGGTGAAGTCGTCGGTGCTCAGCTGCCCGGTGAGCAGGGCGGTGGCCAGGGTGTACCGCAGCGAGAACACCAGCGCGCTCACGGGGGAGAGGGCGCCGCGCAGGTACTCCGCGGCCCGGCGCTCCACCACCGCCGTGTACAGGGAGGTGTCGACGCTGATCTCGGCGATGTCCTCGGCGCGCAACGGGCTGCCGGGGGTGGCCAGTTCGCGGTGCAGCTCCAGACCCAGGTCGATGGCGGAGTCCATGCCCGGTCCGCCGGGGTGCACCTTGAAGGAGGTCGTACGGGTGTGCCAGCGGGTGCCGAGCCCGGCCACCACGGCCTCGGGCAGCGGAATGGTGGCGAACCGGGAGAGGAACCCCTCCGGGTGCTCGAAGATCACCGGGCTGCCCGCGAGACCCACCGCCGAGGCGTCGCAGGCGTCCAGCCCCACCCGCACCGGGGTCGAGGCGCCGAAGAGCTTGGCGTCGCCGTCGAGGAATCCCACCGGCACCGTGCGGGGCGGGAGCCCGAAGCCGAGGCCGAGGGTGTCCACCCAGCGCTGGGCCGGCGCGTCCTCGCCGCGCAGCCGCCCGGCTATCGCCCCGGTGACATGCGTGAACGCGGCGCTCTGGCCGCGGAAGGGGCCGAGCGTCGTGGCGGCGGTGATCCGCGCCGCCGTCTCGTTCGCGACGATGATCGAGGTCAGCAGCCGCTCCCCGGTGAGCCCCTGGGTCCTGGCGTACGCGAGGGGGACGGCCACCGTCGAGTTGGACAGGTGCCCGGCGTAGGCCGTGTCGTCGAAGTGGAGCCAGGAGCCGAGACCGGAGAGCACGAAGGCGGACCGGGCCGGGTCCTCCTGGATCGGCGCGCCGAAGCCCCGGACGAACTTCTGCCCCAGGGGGTGGTCCAGTCCGGCCCGCACGGCGGCCAGCTGGGACAGGATCTGGTGTTTGGCGGTGGTGACCACGTCGTCCGGTATGTCGTCGAGGCGCAGCACACTCGCCCATCCCGCCAGTTCTTCCGTGAGTGTCGTCACTGGGTCTCCCTCAATCCTCTCGGGCGCACTCGACTCGCGCTCCGGTGCCTACGCGTGTCTTACGCGGGAAAGGGCCCCACCCCTCATCTCCGCGGGCGCCTGCCGGAGCCGGATCCGCTCCCGAGGACGGCGGGACTTTTTTTGAGGGGTGCGGCGGGCGCCCGCGTAACACGAGTGTTCGTCCCTGTCCCTACGTCCTTGCGAGGCAACCGCCGTGACAGCCGCACCTCCGCCCACCCGGCTGCAGTCCGGGCATGCGAGCGAGACAGCCCATCTCACCGCTCGCGCCCGCGCCGCCGACGCCGTCATCGAGCCGGACAGGCGACTGCTCGGCGACACCTACGCGCACCTCTTCGTCACCGTGCCGCCGCCCACCACCTCCGAGGAGGCCCTCGACCGGCTGCAGCGCCTGGACCGCGCCCACGGCGGCTTCATAGCCGAGATCCTGCTGCGCCAGCGCTACTTCGAGGACCTGGTCGCGCTCGGGGTCGAGGCGGGGGTGCGCCAAGTCGTGCTGCTCGGCGCCGGATACGACACCACGGCGCTGCGCTGGACCGGCCCCGAGACGGTGCGCTTCTTCGAGGTGGACCACCCCGCGACGCAGACCGCCAAGCTGGCGGCGCTCACCGCGGCGGACCTCAGCTCCCCGGCCACCTCGGTGCCCCTCGACTTCACCGCGGGCGGCTCGCTGCGTACGGAGCTGACCGCGCACGGCTTCGCCCTGGACGAGCCGTGCATCGTGGGGTGGCTGGGGGTGACCTTCTTCCTGCCGCCCGAGGCCTGCCGCGCCACCCTCGCCGACCTGGCGGACACCGTCGCCCCCGGCAGCCTGCTGCTCTTCGACTACATGGACGAGTCCGTCGTGGACGGCAGCAGCCGCTACGAGGGCGCCCTGCAGATGGCCCGCCAGGTGGCCGAGCAGGGCGAGCCGTACATCAACGGCCTGACCCCGGCCACCGCCGCCGCGACGGCCCGGGACGCGGGATTCGAGCCGGTGGAGCAGCTGCGCGTGGCCGGACTTGTCCGGCGCTACGGCGGCACCGACCCGTACTGCAGCGACGACGACTTCATGGGTCTGGTCACCGCGCGGCGCGTCGGGAAGGAGGCGAGCGGCCATGGTGACTGAACCCGGATGGGCCGCCCGCGCCCTGCTCATCGCCAACCCCCAGGCCGGGGTCCGCGACCGGCAGCACATCGACGAGGTCATCGCCCACTGCCGAGGCCTGGTGCCGGGGCTCGACGTCGTGCACACCGAGTACCAGGGCCACGCCGAGGCGAGCGCCGCCGAGGCCGCCGCCGCGGGGTACGACGCGGTGATCGTGCTCGGCGGTGACGGCACGACCCGCGAGGCGGCCTCGGGCCTGGCCCGCGCGGGCCTCGAACAGCCCGCGGGCAAGCGCCCCGCGATGGTCAACATCCCCTTCGGCACCGGGAATTCGTTCTACCAGGAGATCTGGGCCGATGCCCCCTGGAGCGCGGTCCTGGACCAGGCGCTCTCCGGCGAGCAGCCGCATCTGCGCTGGGTGGACATGGCGCACATCCGGGAGATCGACGTCCTGGCGCTGCTCGGCGCGGGCTCGGGCCTGGTCGCCGACGCCCTGGAGGCGGCCTACGGCATGTTCGAGGTGCCCGGCCGCGACCGCTACCAGCAGGCCGTCGCCCAGACCATGGCCACCTTCACGCCGTACGAGGGCCGGGTGAGCGTGGACGGCAGGGTCGTCCACGAGGGCCCCGTCGTCCTGGTGAACATCGGCGGCGGCCGCTACCGGGCGGGCCGGTTCAAGCTGCTGCCGCACTCGGTCATCGACGACGGACTGCTCGACGTGTGCGTGGTGGGCGGCCAGATGGGCGTACGCGAGCTGGCCGGGCTGACCGCGGACGGCAGCCACATCGGGCGCCCCGGCGTGGTGTACGAGCGCGGCTCCCGCTTCGTCGTGGAGCGCACCGACGGCAGGAAGCTCTCCTTCGAGCACGACGGCGAACTCTGCACGGGCGAGGCCTCGCGCTACACCATCGACGTGCTCCCCGCCGTCCTGCCCGTCCTGGCCCCGCCGGCGGCGGTCGCGCACGCCTCCGGCTCCGCGGAGCTCGCCGAGGGCGTCGCATGAGCGGCGAGAGCGGCGGCGGCCTCACCCGGGCGCTCGCCCGGTGGACCGCGGAGCTGAGGTACGAGGACATCCCGCCGCGGGTCGTCTCGGTCGTCACCAGCCAGGTCGTCTCGCACCTCGCCGCGGTCCGGGCCACCGCCCCCCATCCGGTGGGCGGCACCCTCCTCGCGGCGTTCGGCCCGCTCGACACCGAGGGGGATCCGGCCCGTACCGCCCATCTGATGGCGGCGCTGTCCTCCAGCCTCTATCTGGAGGACACCCTCTACGCGGGCCATGTCTCGCACGCCGCGGTCGGCGTCCCGGTGGCCTACCAGAGGCAGCAGGGGCTGTCCGGACGCGACCTCATCACCGCGGTGACCGCCGCCGACGAGTCCGCCGCCCGCGTCACCGCGGCCGGGACGCTCGGTCCCTTCCGGGGCCAGTGGGCCGGCCACACCCATGTCGTGGCGGCCTGCGCGGCCCTGCTGCACGGCAGGGGCGCGGACGCCGGGCAGCTCCTGAACGCCTGGGGCCTGGCGCTGGCCGCGCCCCCGCGCGCGCTGCGCCCGGCCGTGCTCGCCAGCGACGCGAAGGTGCTGTCCGCCGCCGCTCCGGTGCGTACGGCGATCGACGCCTGCGCCGCCGCGCTCGCCGGACTCACCGGGCGCGACGACGTGATCGAGCATCCCGAGGGGCTCCTCGCGGTCTTCTCCGGCGCGGCCGTGCCCGAGCTCGTGGCGTACGGCCTCGGTGAGCGCTGGCACACCGAGACCCTCTCCTTCAAGCTGCTGCCCGCCGGTGTCCATCTGGACGCCCTGGTCGAGTGCGCCGCCGAACTGCACCGCAGGCTGCGCCCCGAGGGCCCCGCCGACATCGCCTCGGTCGACGTCGCGGTGCCCGGCATGACCAAGGTGATGAGCAAGCACGCCGACCGCTATGTGCGGGGCGCGGCCACCTCGCTGCCCGCCCTCAATCTGAGCGCCGGGTACAACGTGGCCACCGCCCTGCTCACCGGCGGCCTCACCGTCGCCGACCTGGCGCCTCCCGGCCTGGCCGAGGAGGGCCGCTGGGAGCTCGCGCAGCGGGTGCGCCTGGAGGCGGACGAGGACCTGAGCAGGCTGGGCATGATGTCCACCGCCCCGGTCGGCGAGACGCTGCGGCACGCCGGACGGCGCGCCCTGGAGTGGGAGACGGAGCTGCCCGGCATCCCCATGGAGAAGCTCCTGGAGGAGCTCGGGCCGCCCGTCGCCTCCTTCGAAGAGGCCACCAAGATGCTGGGCTGCCGCATGACGGTGCGGATGCGCGACGGCCGTGAGGAGACCTGCGAGCTGGCCGCCGGAACCGGAGCGGTCGGCTCGGCCTCCTGGCAGGACCACCCGGCCCTGGTGCGCGAGAAGCTGCTGCGTACGGGCGTGGACGAGGCCGCGGCCGACGCCCTGGCGCGCCTGGAGGAGCTCTCGGCCGAAGATCTCGGGCGGGTGTTGCGCCAGGTCTTGCACCTCGGCGATTAATACCTACTGTTGGTATGTGAACTGGGTCACGTCATCCAGAGCTCGTTGACACCCGCTGTCGGCGCTCAATACATTCCTACCAACGGTATCTAAGAAAGAGGTGTGTCCCGTGGCTACCACCGATGCCGACGCTCCACAGCGGCGGTCAGCGGCGTCGTTGCTGCTCCTCGCGTCCGGAGCCTCGTTCCTGGCGGTGCTCGACGTCACTGTCGTGAACCTGGCGATCCCGGACCTGCGTGAGGACTTCACGGGCTCCGCGTTCAAGGACCTCTCGTGGGTCATCACGATCTACGCGATCGTCTTCGCGGCCCTCCTCGCCCCGGCGGGACGCCTCGCGGACGCACTGGGCAGGCGCACGCTCTTCATCGCCGGCATCAGCGTCTTCACGGCGGCCTCGCTGGCCTGCGCCGTCTCGCCCGACCTCGGCATCCTCCTGGCGGCCCGAGCGGTCCAGGGACTCGGCGCGGCGGCGATGATCCCCGCCTCGCTCGCCATCGTGCTCATGGACTCCCCGGCCGAGCGCCGCCGAGCGGCCATCGGCCAGTGGAGCGCCGCGGCGGCCCTGGCGGCCGCGGTCGGTCCCGCCCTCGGCGGCGTCCTGGTCGACGTCTTCGGCTGGCGCTCGCTGTTCCTGATCAACATCCCCTTCGGCCTGTTCTTCATCTACGGCGCCATCGGGATCCCGCGCACCACCGGCCTCGGCACCGAGCGCAAGCTCCCGGACCTCCTCGGCACGATCATGCTCGGCGCCGGCGTCGGCCTGTTCTGCCTCGGCATCAGCAAGGGCGGCGACTGGGGCTGGAGCGAGACCTCCACCCTGATCTGCGTCATCCTCGGCCCGATCCTGATCGGCCTGTGCCTGCTGCGCTCCGCCAAGCACCCGGCCCCCGCCCTGGAAATCTCCCTGTGGCGCAACCGCACCTTCGCCCTGGCCAACGCCGCCGCCTTCTTCTACGGCATCGCGCTCTTCTCCTGGCTCCTGGTCGGCGTCCTGTACGTCACCCAGGCCTGGGGCTACTCCGAGCTGGAGGCCGGACTCGCCATGACGCCGGGCGCCTTCATGGCGACCATCGTGGCCATGCGGGTCGGCAAGCTCCCCCCGAGCTACGGTCCCCGGCTCGCCACCGCGGGCGGCGGCATCATCCTGGCCGGCACCGGCTTCCTGCTCGCCTTCACCCTCCCCGACCACGGGATGTTCCTCGCCTACTGGCTGCCGCTCGGCATGCTGGCGGGTGTCGGCATGGGCGCCATCACCACCGGTACGTCCACGGCGGCCGCGCTCTCGGTCTCCCCGCTGCGGTTCGCCGGGGCGACGGGCCTGAACCAGACCGCCCGGCAGATCGGCGGCGCCATCGGCATCGCGGTCCTGGCCACCGTGATCTCCGGCGGCATCTCGGAGATCGCCGACTTCGAGCGCATCTACCTGATCGCCGCCTGCGCCTCGGTGGTGGTGACCGTCCTCGGACTCGGCCTCACCATCAAGCTGCCGCCGACCCCGGCCGCCGCCACGCCCCCCGCGCAGCCGGCCGGCGAGCAGAAGACTCCGACCCCCGACGCCGCGAACTAGGAACCACACGCCTCGCCCCATCTCTAGGAAAGGTCAGCCATGACGAGCACGGAGATGCCTTCCGACCACGCGCAGGAGCTGCAGGACCCCCATCTCCTGACCGTGGAGGAGATCACCGCCCAGCTCCAGGGCGCCCCCTGGACCCGGTACGCGGCCATCGGCGACAGCATCGTCGCGGGCCAGCGCGAACCCGTCGAGGGCTACGCCGACCTCAGCTGGGCCGACCGCGTCGCGGCAGGGCTGCGCCGGATCAACCCGGAGCTGGAGTACCGCAACTTCGGTGAGCGGGACCTCCCGGCGGCGAAGATCCGGGCCACCCAGCTCGACCCGGCGCTGGAGTTCGCCCCGGACATCGCCATCGTGGTGGCGGGCGGAAACGACCTGCTGGGCAAGCAGTTCGACACCGCCGCCGTGGAGACGGAGCAGGCCCGTATCGTCTCGGCGCTGCGCGCCCGGGGCTGCACCGTCGTGACGATGGGCCTGTTCGACAACACCTGGACGCCGTTCGTCGCCGAGAAGTACAAGGCGGTCATGAAGCAGCGGCTCCAGCAGTTCTCCGACCTCACCCAGTCGGTGACGCAGCGGATGGGCGGACTCCACGTCGACCTGCCCAACCACCCGGCGGGCAAGGAGCCGATCTTCGCCTCCGACGGCCTGCACCTGAACGCCCGCGGTCACGCGGTCGTCGCAACCGAGGTGATCCGCACGCTGGGTGAACACCTCGCCGCCAAGAGGGCCTGACCCCGGCGGACCTGGCCGTGGTCCCGGTGGGCGCGTGACTGTTCTGTCCCCCGCAGCAGTCCGCCCCGCCGGGGCCACCGAGTTCCTTTTCCCAGGGACTCGGGCTTCGGCGTTTCAGGAGAACCACAGGAGGACCACCGGCCGGACTCCCGCGTACGGGAGTGCGGCCGCCCACGCTTGCCACATGAGTGCCGTTCCGGGCCGCAGGACCCATGTGAAGGGCGCCGAAAGCAAGGAAGGCAGGACACCGCCGTGAATGCTCGCTCTGCCGACGAGCAGTACGACCCCTACTGCATCGCTCCGGAGATGGCCACAGAGCTCCTGGCGCAGGCGCCCTGGCGCCGCTTCGTCGTCCTGGGCGACGCCTTCGCGGAAGGACCGGGGGAGCCGTGCGAGGGGTACGACGACGTCCCCTGGGCCCACGGCGTGGCCGCCGCGCTGCGCTCGGTCCATCCGGACCTCGCCTACCTCAACCTGGCCCAGCGGGACCCGATCGCCGCCGAGGTCCGCGCCAGGCAGCTCGGCAAGGCGCTGACCTTCCAGCCCGACCTCGCGGCCGTGGCGGCGGGCGGCAGCGACGTACTGCGCGACTCCTTCGACGCCGACGCGACCGAGGCGGAACTGGCGCGGATCATCGCACCGCTGCGGGACGCGGGCGTCGAGGTGGTCGTCCTCGCCCCGTTCGGCAGGGGCAGCGCGGGGCAGATCCCCAAGGACGTCCTGCGCCGCCGCCTGAGACTCCTGTCGGAGCGCACCTACGACCTGGCGCTGCGCAACGGCGCGATCCACGTGGACCTGGGCGCCCACCCCGCCAGCGCCGAGCCCGGCATCTTCGGCGCGGACGGCCGGCACGTCAACGCGCGGGGCCACGCCATCGCCGCCGCGGCGACCATCCGCCGTCTGGGCGTCCACCTCGGCGTCTACGGCCCGCCGTCTCTCCGCTGAAGGACCCGGGCCGCCGAGGTGCGGCCCCTCCCGGCGCGCTCAGGGGCCGCCGCGGGGCGCCGCACCGACCGGTGAGGGGCGCCCGCGGCGAAGAGATCCCCGATACGGGATCCGATACGGGATTCCCCGGGGCGCTCGTCCACCGCCCGCGAGACACCTGAGTGCGATGCGGTCTACGGCGTCGAGGTGGACGGCATGCGCCGAATGGAGTCGAAGAGGTAGCGGAACTGGTTCAGGGTGGCGTCGAGCAGCCCGTCGGGATCGTCCGCGTGGGCCATCGCCATGGCCGCCTCGCACTGGGCGCCGTAGACCATGGAGGCCAGGGACTCGACCTCGTTCCGCGGAAAGCGCCCCTTGCCCAGGGCCTGGGAGAGGCCGTACAGCATCATCCGCCGGCAGTCGGCGCGGATCTCGCGCATCGCCTCCCACCCCAGCGCACCCGGCGCGTCGATGAGGGTGATGCGCTGGGTGCTCGGCTCCATGGAGCCGACCAGGAACTCCCGCATTCCCTGGAAGAGGGCTTCCCAGGGGTCGTTGTAGTGCGAGTACTTCTGGGCGATGGCGCTCGACAGGTCGTGCTGTTCGCGTTCGTAGACCGCTCGGAACAGCTGCTCCTTGTTCTTGAAGTGGTGGTAGAAGGCGCCCTTGGTGACCTCGGCGGCCTCGCAGATGGCGTCGAGGGAGGTGGGGGTGTACCCGTCCCGGGCGAACAACTTCCGTGCGGCGGCGAGGAGTTGGTGGGTGGTCGTGGAGGAGCGCTCCTGTTGGGTGCGGCGTCCGGGCCGCCGTGCCACCGTCTGCTGGGTCATGGTCCTGTCCTCCTCCTTACGACCGGCTCTCGGCACCGGGCCGTGGCCGACCGCCGCTGCCACGACGCCCGCCCCTGGTGCGGGGCGCCGTCCTGCGCGACGCGCGCGTGAGTGACAGTCCAGGTTACATACCGGTAATCGGAAACTGCAATGGGGCGGTGTCCGGAGCGGCGGAAGCTGAATGCGGGATTCCAGGTCGCAGTTGTCCGCCAGTGCCTTCGGACGGTCCCTTCGGGCAGCTGCCGACCGCCCGCCCGGGCGGAATACGGATGTCGGCCTTCCGCTGTGTCAAGCCCTTGTTCCGGCCCCTTGTCCCGGCGTAACCGGAAGCTGTCGCCCGGCACCGGGTCGCGCACCGGCCGAGGGGGCGCCGCCGACCCCGTTCTCCCGGTTCGCCGGGCGGGAGCGGCGGCGTTCCCACCCCGCGGTGATCGTCCGCCGGTCCGGAATCGTGCTGGCCAGGTCGCCGTCCGGGCCGCAAGCGGAAGCGGAACGCCGCTCGGCGGCGCCCGTCCGTACAGGGGTGCGAATGCCGGGCGGGGTGCCGCGGGCCGCGCCCGGGGTGCCCCTCGGCCCTGTCCGAACGGACCGGTTCGGGCGCATTCCCGCTGTCCGATTGGCCCCGTCTGGTGCCCTTGCTGCCGACTCGGTCAAGGGCTTTGCCGCGCCCTGGAGACTGGAATCCGAGGTTTAAGGATCAATGCCTGGCTGGTTTCTTTCCAGTTGGCCCAAAAGTGCCCAACTTTGGGTTGAGGGAAGGGTTGTGCTCAAAACCAGCGCGTGTGTATCTTCTGGGACCGATAGAAAGTCGGTGTCACATCTCTCGGTCCGGAAAGGTTTAGCGGGCTCTTCTGCTCGTCAAGCAGTTCGTTCCCGACAGTTGTGCTCTTCTGAACGTCGAATTCGACGTTCGATGTGTGCGCAGGTTTTCTTTCTGACGTTTCCATGTGTGTGGTCGAGTTCAATGTGACACGTCTGTCCAGTTCCGAACCACGGGGGTTAAAGGTGCACGTCGGGCTACTCGGACCACTGACCGTTACGGATCATCGAATTCCCATCGATGTTCCAGGTGAGAAGCTCAGAGCCATCATCGCCACGCTCGCTCTCACTTCCGGTACCACGGTCTCTTCTTTCTCTCTGCTCGATGAACTCTGGGGCGAGCAGCCGCCGCGAAGTGCGGCGAATTCCCTTCAAGGCCATATCGCAAGGCTGCGCAGGACGCTGGTGCAGCACAGCGGAAAAGAGGAATTGCGGAATGTGATCCGGACCTCGGGTTCCGGGTACATGCTCATGCTCCCGCCGGAGAACATCGACGCCCTGCGGTTCATCGTGGACGTCGAACTCGCGAGCCGGATGAAGGCCCGCGATCCGGAGAAGGCCATCGTCCTGCTCACCGACGCCCTCGGCAGCTGGCGCGGACCCGCGCTGCTCGACACCGGGCACGGCATCATCTGCCGTACCGCCGCCGCCCGGCTCGAGGAGACGCGCCTGATGGCCAGGGAACTCCTCATCGAGGCCAAGCTCGCGCTCGGCGGCCACTACGAGGTGGTCTCGGAACTGGAGCAGCTGCTCTCGCGCCACCCGCTCAGGGAACGGCTGTGCGAGCAGCTGATGATCGCCCTCTACCGCTGCGGCCGCCAGGCCGAGGCCATCGGCACCTTCCACCGGGTGCGCCAGCGGCTGTCCGCGGAACTCGGCCTGGAGCCGGGGCCCGGCCTGCAGAAGACCATGGCCGAGATCCTGCGCCATGGGCCGAGCCTGCTGCACCAGGTCGGCTGAGACATGGGGCGGGCCGCCGGGACGCCCCCGGTCCGGCCCGCCGGCTCCGCGTACGGCGCGGGGTCCGCGGAGAGCGGCGCGCCGCGCGGCGGGGAATCCGGTGTGCCGCGGGGCGGGGAACGCGGTGCCGGTGCGCGGCAGGGCGGGGAACACGGTGGCGGGGGCGATCGCGGTGGTCAGATGGACTTGGTCACGCGCAGGATCTGCCAGATCGCCCCGAAACTGGGGCCGTTCTGGAACGCCAGGTATTCCGGCAGCACCAGGTGCGGCCCCCATTTCTCCTTGTACGCCAGCTGGGTGGCCGCCGGGTAGATCGAGCCGCCCTTCTCCGCGAGCAGCCGCATGAACTTCGCCGTCAGGGGGCTGTGCCCGGAATGCTCGCAGGCCGGATCGAGTCCGGTGAACGGAGTGAAGCCGAAGTGCAGCCACTCGGCGCCCTCTTGGAGGAACTTCTCGATCGCCGCGGCGTTGATGGCCTCCATGACGCCCGGATTCACATCGGGCAGCCGCCGGCTCAGATCGTGCATCCAGCCCGGGCGGCTGCCGTAGGCGGGGGAGTAGGAGATGTAGGCGACCGGCTTCTCCTCGATGAGCCCCACGAACAGCCGGCGGTGCTCCTGCGCCGGGCCGCCCACCTGGCCCACCAGGAACTCGATCTCCTTGACGTGCTTGCCCTTCGAGCGCAGCCAGTTCCGGTCGATCTCCCCGATCTGCTGCTTGACGCCCTCGTCGTACGGCAGTTCGCGCACCTCGAGTCCGCTGCGCTTCGCCCGCGAGATCTTGTTGCGCAGCTTCATGAACTTCGTGCCGCGCAGCGTGAATTCCGGCAGGTGCACCGAGTACGAGGAGCCCACCTGGTTCACGGTGAAGCCGGCGGAGGCGAACAGGTCGATGTCCGTCGGCTGGAGCTGGATTCCGACGATGCGGCGGCGTTGTGCGCGGGCGTACTTCTGGAACTCCTCCAGGAGTGTGCGCTGCTGATCCGGCTCGGCGGTCACACCGCCGAACTGGATGAAGTACCGGCCCGCCCTGCGATAGGTGATGACCCCTTTAACGCTGCCTTCGAAGTGCTCGTTCCCCTCATTGACCGCGAGGAATGCGCTGGCATTGTCGCCGTAATCCCGGATGGATTTCAGAACTGATTCCAGCGTTGCCTGAGCGCCTTGAGAAGACTCCACCGACTGGCTCATCAGTTCACTCCATCGTCATGTCGCCTGTGAGTGCGCAGGAATGTAGCAGAGCATGGCGATTAATTGCTGAAAAGGCCGTGTCAGTGAGATCTAAGCGGCCTCTCAGAGGGGTCTGTAAGCATCGTTCGCGAGGCTGGCGAAGGTTGAGTTTTCGAACGATGAGGAGTGTCCGTGGGCAGTACACAGCTGTCTCGCCCGGTGGAGCAGAATGAATCTGCGCCACCCCCGAAAACCGCTTCCCTGCGGACCTACCACTCTTATGTAGGGGGTGGGCCACTGGAAAGCACTGACTGGGTGTACGTGCTCAATTCCAGCACTCTGCTCGATGACGTCTTCACCAGTCTGACACTCAAGCGGAAACTGGAACAGGGACGCGTCACGGCCGAGGACCAGCGTGATGTCGTCGTGGGCCGGGTGGCCAAGGCGGATCGTGCCACCGTCCAGCGGGCCATCGACGCCGCGGCCCAGGCCGCCCCCGTCTGGGGCGCGTTCCCCATCGACGAACGCATCGGCCGCTTCGGCATGCTGCTGCACGACCGGCTCGCCGAACGGGCCGAGGAGATCGCGGAGATCCTGGTGCAGGAGGGGCATCCCCTGATGCTCGCCCAGTGGCAGGTCTCCGGGATGCTGGAGTGCTTCAGCCCCGAGTCCAACGCGTTCTACCGCTCGCAGATGCTCCAGGAGTTCCACCGCGACGAGCGGCGGCTCCAGGTCCGCAGACAGCCCGACGGCGTCGTCTGCCTCAACCCGCCCCAGAACGCGCCGCTGTCGAGCGCGCTGCTCGGCGTCACCGCCGTCATGGGCGGCAACTCGCTGATCGTCCGCGCCCCGCGCAGCGGCCCGCTCGGCGTGATGTACGTGATGCAGGAGATCGTCGCCCCCGCGCTCGACGAGGTGGGCGCCCCACCCGGCACCCTCAACGTGGTCTGCGGCGACCCCGGCCCCATGCTCTCGGCCTGGCTCGCCAGCCCCGACGTGGACGACATCATCTACTTCGGCTCCAGCGAGAACGGCACCAAGTTCGAGGCGCGCTGCGTGGCCGAGGGCAAGAAGCCCATCCTCGAACTCGCCGGAAACGACGTCGTGACCGTCTGGAAGGACGCCGACATCGACCTGGCCGCCGAGGCGCTCACCGAGAGCTTCTACGGATCCGGCCAGCTGTGCATGATCCCCAACCAGGTCCTGGTCCACCCCGAGGTCGCCGACGACCTGGTGGCCGCGCTGGTCCGCAAGGTCGGTGAGATCAGACCCGGCTACCCGGGCGACCCCGACGTGCTGCTCACGCCGGTGCTGCGCAACGAGAAGTTCTTCAAGTGCCTGGACGACGCGCTCGCCAAGGGCGCCGAGGTGGCCTGCGGCGGGCACGCGATGCAGCTGGACGGCAGCCGCGACCCCAACGGGATCTTCCTGGAGCCGACCGTCATCGTCGTGCAGGGCATGGACCGGGCGCGCGAGGTCGAGGCCGTGGTGCACGAGACCTTCTTCCCGCTGCTGCCCATCGTGGTCGCGGAACCCGCGCCGGACGACGAACTCCTGGAACGCTTCATCGACTTCGTCAACTCCAACGCCTACGGGCTGCGCAACTCCGTGTGGGCCAAGGACACCCGGGTCGTGGACCGCGTCCTCGCGCGTATCAGCAACGGCGGCCTGCTCAAGATCAACGACTCCCACATCGGCTTCCTGCCCTGCCTGCCCACCCACGGCGGCACCGGACTCACCGGCGGCGTCTTCGGTGAGGCCAACTACCCGATTCTGCGCACCTCCCACGTCCAGGGCGTGAGCATCTCCACGGGCTCCCGTCCACGCGACGCGGTCTTCGGAGCCTGGCGGACCCTGCGCGAGAAGAAGACCTCGTAACCGCCCCGATTCCGCCTCTGCGAAGGAGTTCCCATGCGTGCACTGGATGCCGCCCGCGAGACCTGCGAGCGCTATCTGCCCGGACTGCTCGGCGCGCTCGCCAAGCACCCGCTGACCGACCTGGAGCGGCCCGAAAGCCCCGCCATCGAGCTGTTCCGCTCGCACGGCGGCCCCGGTCTCGTCATTCCCAAGACGTACTCCGGCCTCGGCGCCGGCCCCGTGGAGGCGGTCGAGGTGACCCGGGCGCTCGCCGCCGCGTCCCCCTCGCTCGCCGTCGCCACCACGATGCACCACTTCTCGGTCGCCACCCTCTTCTCGCTCGCCGACAGCCTGCAGTCCAGCGGCGTCGAGTGGGCACTCCTGGAGGGGATCGTGGAGCAGAACCTCCTGGTGGCCTCCGGCTTCGCCGAGGGCAGGCCCGGCCGGGGCATCCTGGAGCCGACCATGAACGCCCGCCTGGACGAGGGCGGCAAGGGCTACCGCATCAACGGCGCCAAGAAGCCGTGCAGCCTCTCCTCCTCCATGGACCTGCTGACCGCGAGCGTGGCGCTGCCCCGCCCGGACGGCACCAGCGAGATGGCCGTACTGCTCGTGCCCCGCCAGACCGAGGGCGTCACCATCCACCCCTTCTGGTCCAGCTGGGCACTGGCCGGCGCGGAGAGCGACGAGATCCGCCTCACCGATGTACTGGTCGACGAACAGCAGGTCATGCGGACCGAGTTGGGCGACAGCGGCGAGCTGGACCAGCTCCAGACCGTCGGCTTCATCTGGTTCGAGATGCTGATCTCCGCCTCCTACCTCGGCATCGCCAGCGCGCTCGCCGAGCGCGTGATCGCCGCCGGACGCGGCTCGGTCTCCGAGCGGGCCGAGCTGGTCACCCGCCTGGAGACGGCGGCCCTGCTGCTCGAAGGCGTGGCCCGGATGATCCAGGACGGCGAGACCGGCAACGCCGCGCTCGCCAAGTCCCTCGTGGCCCGCTACGGAGCGCAGGACGCCATCGGCGACACCGTGCGCAAGGCCGTGGAACTCCTCGGCGGGATGGCCTTCATCAGCAGCGGCGACGTCGGCTACCTGTCGGCCGCCTCCAACGGGCTCTCCTTCCACCCGCCGTCCCGCTCCAGCTTCGCCGAGCCGTTCGTCGAGCACATCGGCGGCAAACCGCTGCGCATGACGTGAGGAACCGCCACATGACCACCACCACGGACGCGCCGGTCTACGACCGGGAGCACATCGGACGGCTGTACCGCGCCAACCTCAGCAAGGGCCGCGCCACCCTCGGCGAGCTCTTCGGCGGCCACATCGAGACCGGCTCCGAGGGCTCCTGGATCTACACCGACGACGGCCGCCGCTTCCTCAACTGCGGCAGCTACGGCGTACTGATCACCGGCGCCCGGCACCCCGTCGTCGTACGCCATGTCGCGGAGCAGCTGGGGCGCCATCCCGTCGCGAGCCGGGTCTTCCTCGAACCGCAGGCCGCCCTGGCCGCCGAGGCGCTGGTCGCCAAGGCGCCGGCCGGCCTGGAGCGGGTGCACTTCGCCTGCTCGGGCGCCGAGGCGGTGGAGACCGCCATCAAGGTCGCCCGGACCCGGGGCAAGGACCAGCTGATCGCCACCCACGGCGGCTACCACGGCAAGACCATGGGCGCCCTCAGCCTGACCGGCAAGGACATCTTCCAGGAGCCCTTCCGCCCGCTGCTGCCCGGCGTCCACCACGTGCCCTACGGGGACGCCGAGGCGCTGGAGGAGCTCCTGAAGACGATGCCGGGGCGGGCCTGCTTCGTCGTCGAACCCGTCCAGGGCGAGGCCGGGGTCGTCCTGCCGCCGCCCGGCTATCTGCGCGCCGTGCAGGAGCTGTGCCGCACCTACGACGCGTACTTCGTGCTCGACGAGATCCAGACCGGACTCGGCCGCCTCGGCACCTGGTGGGGCGCCGACGACGAGGGCGTCACCCCCGATGTGCTGCTTGTGGGCAAGGCGCTGGGCGGCGGCATCCTGCCCGTCTCCGCGGTCGTCGCGACCCCGAAGGCCTTCGCCGCCTTCGACAAGGACCCCTATCTGCACACCTCGACGTTCTCCGGGACGCCGATGGCGATGGCCGCCGTGCGCGGCGCCCTCGCGGCGATCGAGGAGGACGGCCTGGTCGAGCGGGCGCGCGACCTCGGTGCCGAGATGCTCACCACCGTCCGCGAGATCGCCCGGCGCCACTTCGGCCCGGTGGTCCGCGAGGTGCGCGGCCGGGGCCTGCTCATCGGGATCGAGTTCGCGATCCCCGGGCCCGCGGGCGACCTGCTCATCGAGCTGATCTCGCACGGCGTGGTGGCCAACCACTCGCTCAACTCGCACCTGGTGCTCCGGCTCACCCCGCCCGCCGTCCTGGACGCCGCGGACGCGCGCTTCCTGTACGAGGCATTCGACCGCGCCTGCCAAGCGCAGGCGGCCCGTTACGTACCGACTTTCGAAGGTGACTCCGCCCATGCGTAGTGTTCACGTGGCCGTCGAGCTGTCCGGCACCTCACCGGCCGAGGGGTACGACCAGGTGAGGCAGTTCGCCCGCTACCCCGAACTCGCCCCGGTGGTCCGCGCCGTGACCATCCATGAGATCAGCGACGACAAGGAGACCAGCGACTGGGAGGTCTACTTCCGCAACGGCATCCTGCGCTGGACCGAGTCCGACCACTTCGACCCGGACAACCTCTCGATCGACTTCACCCAGCTCGACGGGGACTTCGACTCCTTCGAGGGGACCTGGCGGATCGAGAGCGGCGAGAACGGCTGCGTGGTCGACTTCCGGGCCGACTTCGACTTCGGCATCCCGAGCCTCGCGGGCATCCTCGACCCCGTCGCCGAACGGGTCATCAAGGAGACCATCGCCCGCGTCGTCATCGGCCTCTTCGGCGGCAACGGAACCGTCGTCGGCGACGAGGCCCTGGCCCAGGCCGTGGCCCTGCCGCCCGCCGAGGTCCAGCTCGCCGGCGCACCGGTGGAGTGAGCCATGGACACCAAGAACCTGTTCATGACGCCGACCACCGCCTACCTCGTACGGGCCGAGTACGCCCTCGGGCTCGTGGTGAGCGTGGTCCTCTTCTTCACCCACCTCGGTGACATCAACTGGTGGGCCGCGATCGGGCTGTTCGTCTACATCGACCTCATCGGCTACATCCCCGGCGCCATCGCCTTCCAGCGGGCCGGGCACGGCGACATCTCCAAGGGCTACTACCTCGCCTACAACATCATGCACAGCCTGGTCACCCAGGGCCTGGTGACGCTGGCCTGGATCTGGCTGTGGGGCCCCGAGTGGGCGCTGCTCGCCCTGCCCATCCACCTCTTCGGCGACCGGTCCCTGTTCGGCAACTACCTCAAGCCGTTCGGGCTGCGCTTCGAGCCCGAGACCCACGAGGCGTTCCGCAGGTTCCAGCGCGAGTACGACTCCGCGGCAGCCGCCCCGGCCGGCAGCACCGACGTCCTGCGCACGGTGTCATGACGGGCGCCGCCACAGCACCGGCCGCCGTGCAGGCCGCCCTCAACACCACGATGCGGCACTTCGTCACCGGCGTCACGGTCCTCACCTGCGGCAGCCCCGCCGAGGCCGAAGGGGTCACGGTCTCCACCCTGACCACGATCCCCGGCGACCCGCCCATGGTCTGCATCGCGCTGCGCCAGGGCAGCCGGGGCCTGAAGTCCCTGCTCGCCGCCGAGACCTTCGTGGCCAACGGCCTGGCCGCCGACCACGAGTGGCTCGCCCAGCACTTCGCCCGGCGCAGCAGGCCCCGGGGCCTTGCCCAACTGCCGCCCCGGGGCTGGGCGGAGCCCTCGCCGCACGGCGCGCCGCGGCTGCAGGGAGTCGTCTCCTGGCTCGAATGCCGACTCGAACGCACGGTGGCCGCGGGCGATCACGAACTGCTGATGGCCCGTGTGCTGAGCGGCGACGCCATCGCCGGCACCCCCCTGGTCAACTTCGCCGGCGTGCTGCACACCGGCCTGTCGAGCCCACCGCACCCCGCGGACCCCGCCCCTGTGACGCATCCCGAAAGGAAGCAGTGATGACCTCCCCGAACATCCCCTCCGAGGCGGACTGGGAGCAGGCCCCCTCGCTCATGGACGGGGCGCTGAACCTGGAGCTCTCGGCGGCGACCTGCGACCTGGCCTACTGGCTGAGGTCCGTTCCGCAGGGAACCCTGCGCGGCAACATCCTCGGGCACGACGACGACGTACGGCCGCTGGACGTGGTGCGGCAGGAAGGGCCGCTCAACGCGGCGATCACCCAGGAGCTGGCCTTCCGCTCCCTCGCCGAGGAGAAGGCGACCCGGGCCATCGGGCACATGGTCGCCCTGGCGCCCGACAACGACACCATGGAGTTCTACTCCACCCAGCTCATCGACGAGGCGCGGCACGCGATGGTGTTCCGCAGCCACCTGCTCCAACTCGGCATCCCCCAGGAGCGGTTGTTCGCCGAGGTGGACCGGCTGGCCGCCGAGGACCGCGACTCCATCCTGGTACCGCTGGAGAACTTCGGCCTGCGGGTGCTGCGCGACGAGCGGGACTTCATCGGCGGGGTCCTGGTCCTGACCGTCCTGGTCGAGGGCGTCCTCGCGCCCGCCGCCGAGCTGAGCGAGCGCAAGTGGCGGGTCTTCGACCCGGCCGCCGCCGACATCGAGCGCGGCGCGGGCATCGACGAGATCCGCCATCTGACCGTCGGCAGCTCCATCCTGCGCGAGCACCTGCTCAAGCACCCCGAGGACAAGCCGCGGCTCCTGGAGCTGATGGCCGAGGGGTACGAGCTGTGGGGGCAGCTGCCCACCAGCGAGCAACTGCTGCGCCGCGAGACGCTGTTCCAGAAGGGCATCGACGAGCACGGCCACCTCCTCGGCGACTACGAGGCCTGGCCCGGGCGGCGGCTGGCCGACACCACCCCCGAGGAGCGGATGGCGACCGGCCAGGAGTGGGCCGAGAAGATGCAGCACTCGCGGCTCGCCTACATGGGGCTCGAGGAGGCGATATGACCGCGGTCAGCGGGACCGGCGCCGAGGGCGGCCTCGGCAGCCCGACGGCCACCCTGGACGAGGTCACCAAGCTGGTGAAGCGGGCCGGCCTGATGGACCTCCAGCCCGCCTACTACGTCTTCAAGATCATCGCCAATCTGGTGCTGCTCGCCGCGGCCTGGACGGCCTTCGCCCTGCTGGGCGACAGCTGGTGGCAGCTGGCCGTCGCGGCCTTCCTGGCGCTGTGCTTCGGCCAGACCGACCTGATCGGCCACGACGCGGGGCACCGGCAGATCTTCCGCACCCGCAAGGGCAGCGACGTCATCGGCTACTTCCACGGGAACCTGCTCACCGGGGTCAGCTTCGGCTGGTGGGTGCAGCACCACACCAAGCACCACAACTTCCCCAACCACCTCTCCCTCGACCCGGACATCACCCGCCGCCAGGTCATCTTCGACGTCAAGCACCGCACGAAGAAGACCAGCACCATGGCCCGGTTCATCGTGCGCCACCAGGCGTGGATGTTCTACGTGGTGATCATGCTGGAGGGGCTGCGCATGCACCTCTCCGGGTACGTCGCGGCCCGCCTGGGCGTGATCAAGCGCCACCTGGTCGCCGACCTGGTCCTGCTCACCGTGCACCTGGTGGCCTACCTCGCCGCGGTGTTCCTGGTCCTGCCGCCGCTCAAGGCCGTCGCCTTCATCGTCGTCCACCAGGCCCTCTTCGGCTTCTACATGGGCCTGCTCTTCGCGCCCAACCACAAGGGCCTGCCGGTGCGCGACGGTGACGCGGAGGAGCTGGACTGGCTGACCCGCCAGGTGGTGACCTCGCGCAACATCCTGCCCAACCGGGTCACCGACTTCTTCTACGGCGGCCTCAACTACCAGATCGAGCACCACCTCTTCCCCTCCATGCCGCGCCGCAATCTGCGCCGCTCCCAGCCGATGATCAAGGAGTACCTGGTCGGCCACGGCATGCCGTACGTGGAGGTGTCGCTGATGCGCTCCTACCTCGACGTCTCGGAGTACCTCGGCGAGGTCGGCGACGAGGTCGCGGACCTGGAGCGGACCGGACGGCTCCAGGTCGGAGGCACCTGATGGCGGCGGGACGCGCGGCGGTCGTGTGCGGGCTCGGCACCCATCTGCCGTCCCGGGTGGTCACCAACGAGGACCTGGCACGGGAACTCGACACCTCCGACGAGTGGATCCGCAGCCGCACCGGGATCGGCCAGCGGCACATCGCCGAGGAGGGCACCGCCACCTCCGACCTCGCCGTCGAGGCCGGAGGGCGGGCGCTCAAGTCCGCCGAGACGGACGCGGTGGACACGGTGATCGTGGCGACGAGCACCCCGGACCACACCTGCCCGGCCACCGCGCCGACGGTGGCGGCCCGCCTCGGCCTCGGCACCGTGCCCGCCTTCGACGTGGCGGCGATGTGCACCGGTTTCCTGTACGGCCTGGCGGTGGGCGGCGGCCTCATCGCCGCCGGTACCGCGGACAGCGTCCTGGTCATCGGGGCCGAGACGTACTCCAGCATCCTCGACCCCGAGGACCGCTCCACCCGGGCGATCTTCGGGGACGGGGCCGGAGCCGTCGTGCTGCGCGCGGGCGAACCGGAGGAGCCGGGCGCGCTCGGCCCGGTGATCCTCGGCAGCGACGGCACCGGCAGCGAACTGATCCGGATCCCCTCGGGCGGCTCGCGCGACCCGATCCGCGCCGAGCACATCGAGCGCGCCGACCCGTACTTCCGGATGGCCGGCACGCGGGTCTTCCGCAACGCGGTGGAGCGGATGGTCGACGCCTCCCGCGAAGCCGTGTCCCGGGTCGGGTGGACCCTCGAGGACATCGAGGTCTTCGTGGCCCACCAGGCCAACGTCCGCATCATGAACGCGGTCGCCGACCAGATGCGGCTGCCCCGCTCCCGCTTCCCGGTCCATCTGGACCGGGTGGGCAACACCGCCGCCGCCTCCATCCCGCTGGCCCTCGCCGACGCGGTCACCACCGGCGCCCTGCGCCCCGGGCACCGCACCGCGGTCGCCGGCTTCGGGGGCGGGCTGACCTGGGGCGCGGCGACCTTGACCTGGCCCGATGTCACCCCTGTCTGACGCTTCGCCACCTCTGTAGGCCATCACCTCGCAAGGAGTACCGCCATGAGCGACACCTACCCGCGTCTGGTCCAGCTGCTGGTCAAGAACTTCGGCTTCGAGACCGACGAGGTCACCCCGGAGGACACCTTCAGCAAACTCGAACTCGACTCGCTGGCCCTGGTGGAACTGACCCTGACCGTCCAGCAGGAGTTCGGCATCGAGCTGTCCGACGACGACCTCGGCGCCGACGACACCCTCGGCCAGGCCGTGAAGGTCATCGAGAGCAAGCCGGTGGTGGCCTGATGCCGGGCTCCACCGGCCCGTTCCACGCCGCGGTCACCGGGATCGGCATGGTGACCGCGGCGGGGATCGGAACCCAGGCCTCCTGGGACCTGATCCGGGACCCCGAGGGCACCGCCGCCTCGGAGGTCCCGGCCCTGGACGGCAACCCCGCCCACATCGGCTGCTGGATCCCCGGCTACGACGCCGACAAGGCCATCGGACGCCGCAAGGCCTGGCGCTACGACCGCAGCAGCCAGCTCGCCCTCACCGCGGCCGCCGAGGCGGTCGCCGACAGCGGGCTCGACCCGGGCGAGTGGGACGGCACCCGGGTCGCGGTGGTCCTCGGCAGCGGCATCGGCGGCGCCGGCACCTGGGAGAAGCAGCACAACGTCCTGCTGGGCGACGGTCCCCTGAACGTCTCCCCGCTGCTGATCCCCATGCTGGCGGTCAACATGTCGGCCGGATACGTGGCGATGGACCACGGCGCCCGCGGCCCCAACTTCGTCACCGCCACCGCCTGCGCCTCCGGGACCACGGCCATCGGCATGGCACGCGAACTGCTGCGCCAGGGCGTGTGCGACGTGGTGATCACCGGGGGCACCGAGGCCTGCCTGATCCCCTCGATCATCTCCGGCTTCAGCCAGATGGGCGCCCTCAGCAAGCGCCAGGACACCCCGCGCGCGGCCTCGCGTCCCTTCGACGTCGACCGCGACGGCTTCGTCCCCGCCGAGGGGGCCGCCGTCCTCGTCCTGGAGCGCGCGGCCGACGCCAGGGCCCGCGGCGCCCGGGTGTACGCGAACCTCTCCGGGTACGGCGCCTCCGCGGACGCGCACCACGCCACCGCCCCCGACCCCAGCGGCGCGGGCGCCGAACTCGCCCTGCGCGCCTGCCTGGACGACGCCGGGCTCGCCCCCGACGCCGTGGACCACGTCAACGCGCACGGCACCTCGACGCCGCTCAACGACGCGGCCGAGGCGAAGCTGATCCGCCGGGTCCTCGGCCAGCGGCCCGCCGTCACCTCGATCAAGGGCGTGGTGGGCCACTCGCTCGGCGCCGCCGGTGCCATCGAGGCGGCCGTCACCGCCCTCACCGTCGGCGAGGGCGTCATCCCGCCCACCGCCAACCTCGAAAGCCAGGACCCCGAGGTCGAGTTGGACGTGGTGGCCAAGACGGCGCGCACCGCCGCCGTGGAGGTCGCGGTCAGCAACTCCTTCGGCTTCGGCGGCCAGAACGCCGTGCTCGCCTTCTCCCGGGCGTGACCCGCCCCCGACCCTGTGGACCGGATTCCATGACCTATGTGATCGCCCAGCCCTGTGTCGACGTCAAGGACAAGTCCTGTATCGAGGAATGCCCGGTGGACTGCATCTACGAGGGGCAGCGGGCCCTGTACATCCACGCGGACGAGTGCGTCGACTGCGGGGCCTGCGAGCCGGTGTGCCCGGTGGAGGCCGTCTTCTTCGAGTCGGACCTCCCCGACCAGTGGCAGGGCTTCCACCAGTCCACCGTCGAGTTCTTCCAGACCGTCGGCGCCCCCGGCGGCGCCGCCTCCTCGGGACCGTACGGCCACGACTCCGCGCTGGTGTCCGCCCTGGAGCCGCAGGGTGTGGCGGGCTGATGGGCGGCCGTTCGATCCTCGTCACCGGAGGAAACCGCGGCATCGGCCTGTCCATCGCCCGTGCCTTCGCCGCGGCCGGCGACCGGACCGCGATCACGTACCGCACGGGTGACCCGGCGGATCTGCGGGCCGAGGGCCTGCTCCCCGTCCAGTGCGACATCACCGACCCCGAGCAGGTCGAGCGGGCCTACAAGGAGGTCGAGGAGAGCCACGGCCCGGTCGAGGTGCTGATCGCCAACGCCGGGGTGACCCGCGACCAGTTGATGCTGAGGATGTCCGAGGAGGACTTCACCTCCGTCGTCGACACCAACCTCACCGGTGCCTTCCGGGTGGTCAAGCGCGCCACCTTCGGGATGCTGCGGGCCAAGAAGGGCCGCGTGGTGCTGATCTCCTCGGTGGTGGGACTGCTCGGCTCCGCGGGGCAGGCCAACTACGCCGCCTCCAAGGCCGGGTTGGTGGGCCTCGCGCGCTCGCTCGCCCGCGAGCTGGGTTCGCGCAACATCACCTTCAACGTCGTCGCACCCGGCTATGTCGACACCGACATGACGCGCGCGCTCAACGAGGAGCAGCGCTCCCGGATCCTGGAGCAGGTGCCGCTGGGCAGGTACGCGAACCCCGACGAGATCGCGGCGGCCGCGGTCTTCCTCGCCTCCGAGGAGGCCTCGTACATCACCGGAGCCGTCATCCCGGTCGACGGCGGCATAGGCATGGGGCACTGATGGGCGGAATCCTCGACGGCAAGCGCATCCTGGTCACCGGTGTGCTCCTGGAGTCGTCCATCGCCTTCCACGCGGCGCGCCTGGCACAGGAGCAGGGCGCGGAGGTCATGCTGACCGCCTTCCCCCGCCCCAGCCTGACCGAGCGGGTGGCCCAGCGGCTGCCCCGACCGGCGGCGGTGGTCGAGCTGGACGTCTCGAACGACGAGCACCTGGCCCGACTCGAGGACCTGGTCCACGCCGAACTGGGCGGGCTGGACGGGGTGGTCCACTCGATCGGCTTCGCACCGCAGGACGCGCTGGGCGGGAACTTCCTCAACACCCCGTTCGCGTCGGTGGCGACCGCGATGCACGTGTCCGCGTACTCGCTCAAGTCCCTGACCATGGCCTGCCTGCCGCTGATGCCCGAGGAGGGCGGCGCGGTGGTCGGCCTGACCTTCGACGCGCAGTACGCCTGGCCGCAGTACGACTGGATGGGCCCGGCGAAGGCGGCCCTGGAGGCGACCTCGCGCTATCTGGCACGGGACCTGGGCAAGCGGAGGATCCGCTGCAACCTGGTCTCGGCCGGTCCGCTCAACTCGATGGCGGCGAAGTCCATCCCGGGCTTCGCGGACATCACGAGTGTGTGGAACCACCGCTCCCCGCTGGAGTGGGACGTGGAGGACCCGGAGCCCGCCGGCCGCGGCGTGGTGGCCCTCCTCTCGGACTGGTTCCCCAAGACCACCGGCGAGATCGTCCACGTCGACGGCGGGGTCCACGCGATCGGCGCGTAGGCATCCTCCCGCGTACACATCCGCGTGCACACCCGGGTACGGACCCGCTCAGGGGCCGTGCCCGGGCTCGCGCATGTGCGCGTACGCGTGTCCGTTCCCGTGCGCGTGCCCGTGCCCCTGCGCGTGTTGGCGTGCGGGGACTCGCGTACGGGCCTGTGTACGGGGCCTGCGTACGGAGACACACGAGCCGCCCTGCTCCCGTTGCGTACCCGGGAACAGGGCGGCTGCTCCGTCTCGTGACTGCCATGACTGCTGCGACTCTCGTGACTCCGGTGGCGCTCGCGACCGTTCAGCCGCTGGTCAGGCTCGCCCCGTGCCAGCGGCGCAGGCGGGCCCGGGCCCGGGTGAAGGCGCCCTCCGCGGCCTTGATGGAGATGCCCAGGCGGCCCGCGGCCTCCCGGGTGCTGGTGCCCTCGATACGCGCCAGGATCACCTCGCGCTCCTGGCCCTCCAGGCGCTGCACCTGCTGGAGCATCCAGGCGCCCTCGGCCGCCGCGCAGGCCGCCTCCTCCGGCCCCGAGGCGGTCTCCGGCACGAAGGAGTGCTGGTAGAGGAGCTTGCGGGTGCGCTCCCTGCGCCGGTAGACGTCCACGCACAGGCGCAGCGTGATCGAGGTGAGGAAGGGACCGACGCGCTCCTCGTCCAGGTCGCGGTAGTCCGCGGCCCGCAGCAGCGCCTCCTGTACGCAGTCCTCGACGTCCTGATGCCCGGTCAGCCGCAGCCGGGCCAGCCGGTACAGCCGCTCACGGTGCGGCAGCAGCAGCTCCCAGCGCTCGGCGGCGGGAGACTCGTCCGTACTACTCAGCACTGGTGCAGATCACCCCGCCCGGGTGAGACCTCCACCGGCACCGCGTTGAAGACCGCGTTGCCCGAGAGGGGGTCGACGACCAGCTCGTCGGTGAGAGCGTTCACATTCACCCCCGGCGCCTTCGCCGCATGCGCCATCCGCGTGCCGTCCCGGCCGTGGCCCCAGCCGTGCGGCAGGCTCACCACTCCCGGTCCGACCCGGTCGGTGGGCTCGGCGAGCGCCACTACCGCGCCCGCCCTGCCCCGTACCGTCACCTCGTCGCCGGGCCCGATGCCGAGCCGGCGCGCGTCCTCCGCGTTGATCTCCAGGGCGCAGTGGTTGGTGCCGCCGGAGAGCGCGGCGATGTTGTGCGTCCAGCTGTTGGTCGAGCGCAGATGGCGCCGGCCCACCAGCAGGAAGCTTCCTGCACCGCGTTCGCGCTCCGCCGCGAGGAACTCCACCAGGCGGGGCAGGTCGCCCGCCACCGGCTCCGGGAAGAGCGCCACCCGCGACTCGGCGCCCACGATCTCGTCGAGTTGGGGGCGCAGCGGCCCGAAGTCCATGCCCTCCGGCCGCTCCCGCAGCACCGCCAGGTTCACCCCGTCGGGACGCAGACCGAAGGCGTCACCGAAGGCGCCGAGCCGCAGCATCAGGTCGATCCGCCGCTCCGTGCTGTCCTCGCCGGTCAGCTGCGCCTTCAGCTCGGCGGGGTCGCGGCCCGCCAGCGGTGAGCCCGGCGCCGCGACCACGGCGCCCAGGATCTTGTCGATGATCAGTGAGTCCAGGGAGGCCGGATCCGCCTCGGGCCCCGCCCCGGAGAGGATGAGGGTCAGCTTGGCGAGGATCTCCGCCTCGCTCGGCCGGCCCTCCTCGCGCGGCAGCAGCGGGGGCGAGTAGCGGGCCACCCGGCGCACCGCGAGCCGGGAGAGCACGATGTCGAAGTGCTCCGACTCCAGTACGCGCGGCGGCGGCAGGATGACATGCGCGTGCCGCGTCGTCTCGTTGACGTACGGGTCGACCGCCACCATGAAGTCCAGGTCCGCGAGCGAGCGTTCCAGACGCTCGCCGTTGGGCGCGCCGAGCACCGGATTGCAGGCGATGGCCACCAGGGCACGCACCTGCCCCTCGCCGGGGGTGTCGATCTCGTCGGCGAGGGTGGCCGCCGGGAGCTCGCCGAGCACCTCCGGGAGCCCGCGCACCCTGCTGTGCCAGCGGCCGAGGGCGAGCGGCCCCGTCGGGCGCAGCGCGTTGTGCTGCGCCTCGCCGAACATCGCGCCGCCGGGCCGGTCCAGGTTGCCGGTGAGGGCGTTGACCACGTCCACCAGCCAGCTGGCCACGGTGCCGAACGCGACGGCGGTGGTGCCCATCCGCGCGTACACGGCGGCCGAGGGCGCGGCGGCCAGCTCCCGGGCGAGTCCCCGGACGGTGCCGGGGGTCGTACCGCACACCTCCGCCACCGCCTCGGGGCTGAACTCCTCGGCCGCTTCGCGGAGTTGCTCCTCACCCGCGTAGCGCTCGGGGTCGAGGGGAGCGGTCAGCCCCTCGTCGAAGAGCGTGTGCACGAGGGCGAAGAGCAGCAGCGCGTCGGTCCCGGGACGTATCGTCACGTGCTGGTCCGCGACCTCCGCCGTACGGGTGCGCCGCGGATCGACCACCACGAGCCGCCCGCCGCGCGCCTTCAACGCCCGGATACGGCCCGGCAGATCGGGCACGGTCCACAGGCTGCCGTTGGACACCAGCGGATTGGCGCCGAGGATCAGCAGATGGTCGGTGCGGTCGATGTCGGGGACCGGAATCGCCCAGGGGTCGCCGAACATCAGGCCCGCCGAGACGTTCTTGGGCATCTGGTCGACCGTGCTGGAGCTGTAGACGTTGCGGCTCTGCATGGACTGGCGCATCGCGGCCACGTGGAGCGGGATGCCCACCGTGTGGATCACGGGGTTGCCGTAGTACAGCGCCACCGCGTCCTTGCCGTGCTGCTCGGCCACCCGGCCGAGGCCCCGCGCCACTTCGGCGAAGGCCTCGTCCCAGGTGACCTCGGCGAACCGGCCGTCCGGCTGCCGGACCAGGGGCGCGTGGCACCGCTCGGGGTCCTGGTCGATCTCGCCCAGGGAGATCCCCTTGGGACAGGCGTACCCCTTGCTGAACACGTCGTCCCGGGCGCCGCGCACCTTGACGACGCGTCTGCCGTCGAGGTCCACCGTGAGCCCGCAACCCGCCTCGCACAGCGGGCAGATGCGGTGGTGGCGGGTGGTTCCGGTCACCATATGACGGGGATCTCCTCATAGCCGCCGAGGGCGGCGGTCATCCGCCAGCGCAGGTCCTCGGCGTCGACGTGCAGGCGCAGGGTGGGGAAGCGGGTGAAGAGCGACTTCATGGCGATCTGGATCTCGGCGCGCGCCAGCGCCGAACCCGCGCAGAAGTGCGTGCCGTAGGCGAAGCCGATGTGCTTGTTGTCCTTGCGGTGGACGTCGAAGGTGTCCGGGTCCTCGAACACGGAGTCGTCGCGGTTGGCGGCGCTGATCGGCGCGATCACCGCGGAGTTGGCCGGGATCGTGGTGCCGGAGAGCTCCACGTCCTCCAGCGTGATCCGGATGAAGGTGCCGTCGCCCGGGGTGACCATGCGGATGATCTCCTCGCACGCCTGGTCCATCAGGGACATGTCCTGCTGGATCAGGGCCAGTTGCTCCGGGTTGCGCAGCAGCAGCACCACGCCGCCGCCGGTGACGGTCACCGTGGTGTCGTGCCCCGCGAGCAGGAACATGACGCCGGTGCTGATCAACTCCTCGTGGGTGATGGTCTGTTCGTTGTCCATCGAGTGGACCAGCTTGCTCAGCAGGTCCTCACCGGGCTTCTCGCGCTTCTGGGCGGCGAGGTCGGCGATGTAGTTCCGCATCTCCGTGTTGGAGCGCACGATCTCTTCGGCCGTGTACTTGGTCAGCGACATGAAGTGGTCGCACCAGGCGCCGAAGAGGTGCTGGTCCTCGTACGGGATGCCGAGCAGCTCGCAGATGACCTGGAGGGCGAGGGGGCGGGCCAGGGTCGCGTTGAGGTCCACTGGGCCGGTCATCTCGGCCATGTCGTCGAGGAGCCGGTCGACGATCTCCTGGATGCGCGGGCGCATGGCCTCCGCGCGGCGCGGCGAGAACTCACGGTTCGTCAGGTTCCGCAGCACCGAGTGGCGCGGCGGGTCCATGCTGATCAGGCTGGACGAGTCGGGCTCGACCAGCTGCGCACGCGGAGCACCGTCGCGGAAGAGCGCCTCACGGCTGAACCGGGGATCCGCGAGCACCGTCTTCACGTCCTCGTAGCGGGTCACCAGCCAGGCCGGGTGCCCGGTCGGCAGAGCGATGGGGCAGACCGGCTCCTCGGCCCGCAGCTGCGCGTACTGGCACGGGGGCTCGTTGGGCGAGGTACGCGGAATCGGGTACGTGTACTTCGGCTCGTGGGCGGCCGGTTGCTCAGCCTTCGTCGTCTCCGCCATTGGTGGGTACTTCCCTTCACTCGGATGAACTCGTCGGACACCGGCCGTGCTTCTCCGCTGCGCACTGTCCTTCTCCGCGGCGCTCAGGAATTCCTTTCCGCTCCCTCTTCGACGGGCGTGAAGCTGTGGCGCAGAGCGGTATTCGAGCCTGCGCGGGGCAGTGTCTCCACGACGGTCGACGACCGTTTGCGTGGAGCGGCTTCGGATATCTCTCCGGGCGTACGTACCCAGGCACGATTACGGTGTCAGACTGCTCTGGAAGTCCGCTTACAAGCCGCTGAGATGGACGTCTCAGCGACACCTTCTCCCTGGTCAACGCCGGGCCCATGCCTGTGCGACACGCCCCTCACCCCTCTGCAAGGACCACGAAAACGGGCCCTCGGTCCGGTGCCGGAGACATCGTTCACCGTGCGTCGCGGGGGCTGTCCGGTGCCGGACAGTGAGGCACGGAGAGCGGAAAGGACGAGGGGAAACGGCGGGTGCGCGGGGGCGGATCGCGGAATTCCGGTCGGTGGGGGATGGGGCGGGGCGGGGGTGGTCGGGAGGGGAGAACGGGGGCAATGCGCGGAGGGAAAACAGGCCGTACGGAAGCGCGTCGAACAGCTCCCGCACCCCCCGAGACTTTCGCCGACCCGGACGGCACATTCACCGTGCGCGGGTCGTGCTCGTCCCGCCTGCGCAGGACGTACCCGACGACCGCCTACCCACGGGTCCGCCCGGCTCCGGCCGCACGCTGTCCGTCACCGGCACCCAGATCGGCGGTCCCTTCGGCACTCCGTCGCCGTCGCCGTCATAGAGAAGACGCCCTGACCGTGGTCGGTTCAAGGAACTCGAGCCGATTGCCCAGCTTGTCGAACGCGTGGAAGCGGGTGTGGCCAGGAAGGTTGTCATCCCAGGTGACGGTCACGCCATGGCCTTCCAACCGCTTGGCGAGCGCTGGGAGCGAGGTCACCAGGATGCCCGGATGCGCCTTCCGGTTCGGGCGGAAGTCCTCTTCGACCCCCAAGTGGACCTCCAGGCCACCCCCGCCGAACCAGCACCCACCGCGAGCCGCCAGCGCCGGCGGCTTCTCGAGCTCTGTCATGCCGAGGATGCCTCCCCAGAACTCGCGGCAGATGTCCTCAGCGCCCGGAGGGATCGGAAGCAGCACGTGATGCAGGCCGTCCAGGGAGTACCCGAGCGTTCCCAGAGCCACGTCTCCTCCTCCGCCAATAAATCTTGACATCAAGATAATGAGAGCCGGGCGGCCCTGGCAAGGGTGCGGACTTGGCGGGGGGGGGCGTGGTGGATTCCGGCGCGGGCGGGACGGACGACACCGACGATCACACCTACCGCCACCGGCCCGGGCCACTCCCGTGTGCGCGGAGAAGCCGCAGCCCCGGCCCGGGCCGCGCCGCTCGCCGCTGCCGGGCTGCGATACTGCGCCCATGGTGAACCGACTGGCCGACTCGCAGTCGCCCTATCTCCTCCAGCACGCCGACAACCCCGTCGACTGGTGGCCATGGGGAGAGGAGGCGCTGGCCGAAGCGAGACGCCGGGATGTGCCCGTGCTGCTCAGCGTCGGCTACTCCGCCTGCCACTGGTGCCACGTCATGGCCACCGAGAGTTTCGAGGACGCGCAGACCGCCGCCTATCTCAACGAGCACTTCGTGAACGTGAAGGTGGACCGGGAGGAGCGGCCCGATGTCGACGCGGTCTATATGGAGGCCGTGCAGGCGGCGACCGGGCAGGGCGGGTGGCCGATGACGGTGTTTCTGACGCCGGAGGCGCGGCCCTTCTACTTCGGTACGTACTTTCCGCCGGAGCCGCGGCACGGCATGCCCGGTTTCCGGCAGGTGCTCGACGGGGTCAGCCAGGCCTGGCGGACCCGGCGCGGGGAGGTGGACGAGGTCGCCGTGAAGATCGTGGAGGACCTGTCCGAGCGGGAGATCTCCTACGGCGACGGCACCGCGCCCGGCCCCGAGGAGCAGGCGGCGGCGCTGCTCGCGCTCACCCGGGACTACGACACCGCGCACGGCGGCTTCGGCGGGGCGCCCAAGTTCCCGCCGTCCATGGTCGTCGAGTTCCTGCTGCGCCACCACGCGCGTACCGGTTCCGAGGGCGCGCTGCAGATGGCCGAGGACACCTGCGAGGCGATGGCCCGCGGCGGGATCTACGACCAACTCGGCGGCGGATTCGCCCGGTACAGCGTGGACCGGGAGTGGGTGGTGCCGCACTTCGAAAAGATGCTCTACGACAACGCCCTGCTCTGCCGCGCCTACGCGCATCTGTGGCGGTCCACCGGCTCCCCGCTCGCCAAGCGCGTGGCGCTGGAGACCGCCGACTTCATGGTCCGCGAACTGCGCACCGCCGAGGGCGGGTTCGCCTCCGCGCTCGATGCCGACAGCGAGCCCGCCGACGCGCCCGAGGGCAGCCACGCCCACGAGGAGGGCGCCTACTACGTATGGACGCCGCAGGAGTTGCGGGCCGCCCTCGGGGACAAGGACGCGGTCTTCGCCGCCGAGTACTTCGGGGTGAGCGTCCAGGGCACCTTCAGCGAGGGCGGCAAGGGCGCCTCGGTTCTCCAACTGCCGCGCAAGGACGGCCTGATGGCCGAGGCGGGGCAGATCGAGTCGATCCGGGAGCGGCTGCTCGCCGCCCGCGCCGAGCGTCCCGCCCCCGGCCGCGACGACAAGGTGGTCGCCGCCTGGAACGGCCTCGCCGTCGCCGCCCTCGCCGAGACCGGCGCCTACTTCGACCGCCCCGACCTGGTGGAGGCCGCGGTCTGCGCCGCCGACCTGCTGGTACGGCTGCACCTGGACGAGCAGGCGCGACTGACCCGTACCTCCAAGGACGGCAGGGCCGGTACGAACGCGGGGGTCCTGGAGGACTACGGGGACGTGGCCGAGGGCTTCCTCGCGCTGGCCGCGGTGACGGGGGAGGGGGTCTGGCTGGAGTTCGCGGGCTTCCTGCTCGACCACGTGCTCGGCCAGTTCGCGGACGCGGACTCCGGCGCCCTCTTCGACACCGCGACGGACGCCGAGGAACTCATCCGCCGCCCGCAGGACCCCACCGACAACGCCACCCCCTCCGGCTGGACCGCCGCCGCGGGCGCCCTGCTCTCGTACGCGGCGCAGACCGGCTCCGCGGCCCACCGCACCGCCGCCGAACGCGCCCTCGGGGTGGTCCGGGTGCTCGGCCCCCGGGTGCCGCGCTTCATCGGGCACGGGCTCGCGGTGGCCGAGGCGCTGCTCGACGGCCCCCGCGAGATCGCCGTGGTCGGCGGCAGCGGCGGCGAACTCCACCGCCTCGCACTGCTCGGCACCGCGCCCGGAGCGGTCGTCGCCGCGGGCGGCCCCGGCAGCGGGGAACTCCCCCTGCTCGCCGACCGGCCACTGGTCGACGGCGCCCCGACCGCGTACGTCTGCCGGGGCTTCGTCTGCCAGGCACCGACCACGAGCGCGGCCGTACTGGCGGAGCAGGTGGGGGCACGGGAGACGGCGGAGGGCTGAGGGGCTCTCGGCCGGAGGCGGGTTGCGCGCGGGAGTACCCGCGTTCGCCGATGGACTGACGGACTGACGGACTGACGGACTGACGGACTGGGGGACTGCCGAGAGCTGGGCGGGGCCGGCGGCCGAAGGGGCTCCGAGCGCGGCGTCCCGCGTTCGGCCGAGGCGCGGACTGCGCGCAGGCGTTGGGCCGAGAGGCCCCGGGCGCGCAGCCGGCCGAGGTCTGCGCGCGCCCCGCTGTCTCTGGCCGGAGAGCTCGGAGCTTCCCGCGTTCGGGGCCGACGGGCTTCAGTGGACGGCGAGGGCTGAGCGAGTGGCCAGCCCCACGGCCCACCCCCTCAACCGAACTCCGCCACCGCCCCCGCCACGATCGACTCCAGTTGCTCGTGATGGGCGCCGCGCCAGTACACCCGTGCGCAGGCCGTGCACTGGGCGAAGACCTCGTAGCCGCTGCGGGTGCCGCCCTCCAGGCGGTCGGCGACCTCCTCCTTGCGGGCCGGGCGGAGCAGGCCGTTGCAGGCGGTACAGCGGGTCCAGGGGGCGAGGCGGGGGGTGAAGCGGCCGAGTACGTCGCGGAGTTGCTCCTCGGGGCGGTCGCTGTAGACGTAGGCGCCGGCCCAGAGTTCGCGGCGGCGCAGCAGGCCGCGGTCCCGGCTGAGCAGGACCCGGCGCTCGGTGGCGGAGCGGGCGGCGAGGGCGGGGTCGCCGATGTCCTCGGACTCGTACGCGGCGTCCACGCCGAGCAGCCGCAGCCGCCGGGCCAGCGTGCCGAGGTGGACGTCGAGCAGGAAGCGCAGCGGGGCGCCCGGCAGGTGCTGGGGGCGGGTGACGGCGCGTACCTCGATGTGCTCCCCGGCGGCGGGTACGTGGGAGGGCTCGACCGGGCGGCCGTCCACGAGCAGGGTCCCGGCCTCGGTGAGCGGTACCCCGGCCGATTCGACGACATGGCCGAGGGTGGAGACGCCGTCGGTGCGCAGCGCGGTGGTCCCGGCGCGGCGGTGGTGCGGCACGAACAGGGCCAGCTCGGGGGCGAATTGGATGTGGATCTCCGGTCCGTTCACCGGGCCAGGATGACATGCCGCGGCCCCGGTGGCCGGGGGATTTCCCGCCGGTCGCCGGGGCCGCCGGGTGCCGCTCAGGCGTGCTGGTAGGCCACCAGGGAGATGCCCACGTAGTGCACGACGAAGGCCGCGAGGGTGAAGGAGTGGAAGACCTCGTGGAAGCCGAACCAGCGCGGGGAGGGGTTCGGGCGCTTGACGCCGTAGATGACGCCGCCCGCGCTGTAGAGGAGGCCGCCGACGACCACCAGGACCAGGACGGCGATGCCGCCGGTCCGCATGAAGTCGGGGAGGTAGAAGACGGCCGCCCAGCCCATCGCGATGTAGCAGGGGGTGTAGAGCCAGCGCGGGGCGCCGACCCAGAAGACCCGGAAGAGGATGCCCGCCGCGGCGGCCGCCCAGATCCCCCAGAGCAGCCACTGCCCCTTGCCGCCGGGCAGCAGCAGGATCGTCAGCGGGGTGTAGGTGCCCGCGATGATCAGGAAGATGTTGGCGTGGTCGAGCCTGCGCAGCACGCCGTCGGCGCGCGGGCCCCAGTTGCCGCGGTGGTAGAGGGCGCTGACGCCGAAGAGCAGGCAGGCCGTCAGGGTGTAGATGCCGCAGGCGACCCGGCCCCGCGGGGAGTCGGCCAGCGCGGTGAGGAAGAGGCCCGCGACGACCACGGCCGGGAACATGCCTGCGTGCAGCCAGCCGCGCAGATGCGGCTTGAGCATGGCGGCGGTCTGGAGGGCGGCGGTCTTGGCCGCGGAGTCGGTGGACTGCCCGTCGGTCGGGGCGGGACGGGGGGCCTCGGTCGTCCCGGGCGAGTCTGAGGCGGGAGAGCTCATAGGGCGATCGTACCTACGGCACCGTAAGTCAGCGGTATGCGCGTCTCGGTGATCTGAGTGAAGTGGTGATGCTCACTCCGCTCAAGTGTGACGCCCTCTGGACAGATGAACACGTCCGTCGCATGATCTCAAATGAGAGCAGGCGGCACCGGATGAGCGGTCACGAAGCGTCCGGGTCGCGGCCCCCACGGGGCACTCATCTCCACAACGGGGCACTCACCCTCAAAATCCCTCACTTAGGAGCAATCGTGGCGCGCGACATCGCGGCTCCCACCGTCCCCACCCGTCATCAGGGCCTCATCACCTGGGTGAACGAGATCGCCGAACTGACCCAGCCGGACAAGGTGGTCTGGTGCGACGGAACCGAGGCGGAGTACGAGCGCCTCGCCGAAGAGCTCGTGGCCAAGGGCACCTTCAGAAAGCTGGACCCGGTCAAGCGCCCCAACTCCTACTACGCCGCCTCCGACCCGACCGACGTCGCCCGCGTCGAGGACCGGACCTTCATCTGCTCGGCGAAGGAGGAGGACGCGGGCCCGACCAACCACTGGAAGGCGCCCGCCGAGATGCGCGAGGTCTTCCAGGGCAAGGACGGCAAGGGGGGCATCTTCCGCGGCTCCATGCGCGGGCGGACCCTGTACGTCGTCCCCTTCTGCATGGGCCCGCTGGGTTCGCCGCTGTCCGCGCTGGGCGTCGAGATCACCGACTCCGCCTACGTCGCCGTCTCCATGCGCACCATGACCCGGATGGGCCAGGAGGTCCTCGACCAGCTCGGTGAGGACGGCTTCTTCGTGAAGGCCGTGCACACCGTCGGCGCCCCGCTCGCCGAAGAGGACGAGGACGTGCCGTGGCCGTGCAGCACCACCAAGTACATCTCGCACTTCCCCGAGGACCGCGAGATCTGGTCCTTCGGCTCCGGCTACGGCGGCAACGCCCTGCTCGGCAAGAAGTGCTACGCGCTGCGCATCGCCTCGGTGATGGCCCGCGACGAGGGCTGGCTCGCCGAGCACATGCTCATCCTCAAGCTGACCCCGCCGCAGGGGGAGTCGAAGTACGTGGCGGCGGCCTTCCCGTCCGCCTGCGGCAAGACCAACCTCGCGATGCTGGAGCCGACGATCTCCGGCTGGACCGTCGAGACCATCGGTGACGACATCGCCTGGATGCGCTTCGGCGAGGACGGCCGCCTCTACGCGATCAACCCGGAGGCCGGCTTCTTCGGCGTCGCCCCCGGCACCGGCGAGCACACCAACGCCAACGCGATGAAGACGCTCTGGGGCAACTCGGTCTTCACCAACGTCGCGCTCACCGACGACAACGACGTGTGGTGGGAGGGCATGACGGAGGAGACCCCGGCCCATCTGACCGACTGGAAGGGCAACGACTGGACCCCCGAGTCCGGCGTCCCGGCCGCGCACCCGAACGCCCGCTTCACCACCCCGGCCGCGCAGTGCCCGATCATCGCGCCGGAGTGGGAGAGCCCCAAGGGCGTGCCGATCTCGGCGATCCTCTTCGGCGGGCGCCGGGCCAGCGCGGTGCCGCTGGTCACCGAGTCCTTCGACTGGAACCACGGGGTCTTCCTCGGCGCGAACGTCGCCTCCGAGAAGACCGCCGCCGCCGAGGGCAAGGTCGGCGAGCTGCGCCGCGACCCCTTCGCGATGCTGCCGTTCTGCGGCTACAACATGGGCGACTACATGGGCCACTGGGTCGACGTCGCCAAGGGCAAGGACGCCGCCAAGCTGCCGAAGATCTACTACGTGAACTGGTTCCGCAAGAACGAGGACGGCAAGTTCGTCTGGCCCGGCTTCGGCGAGAACAGCCGCGTACTGAAGTGGATCGTCGACCGGCTCGACGGCCGCGCCGAGGGTGTCGCCACCCCGATCGGCGTGCTGCCGACCAAGGCCGCCCTGGACACCGAGGGCCTCGACCTCTCCGAGTCCGACCTGGAGTTCCTGCTCACGGTCGACAAGGAGGTCTGGCGCGAGGAGGCCTCCCTGGTCCCCGAGCACCTGAACACCTTCGGTGACCACACGCCGAAGGAGCTGTGGGACGAGTACCGGGCCCTGGTGGAGCGCCTCGGCTGAGTCCCGCTCCTGCCGAGCGGCTGTACGTGCGCGGCCCCGCCGGTCTTCCGGCGGGGCCGTGGGCGTGTGCGTACGGGAGCCGGACCCAGGTGGGGGAGCGGGACGTCAGGCCGCTGCGGGGCGGAGTGCGGCGAGGGCCGCGGTGTGCGCGTCCATCCGCTCGGCGGCGAGGATCGCGGCCGCGGTGTCGGCCCGGGAGGCGGCGACGACCAGGGCGCGGCCCGCGAGGGTGTGGGCGCGGTGGTGCAGCGAGGCGGTGTCGCCCTCGCCGGGGCCCGCGTGCCGGACGGGCGGGGCGCCGCGGAGCCGGGTGAGCTGCTCGGCGATGCGCGCGGCGGCGCTCTCGTCCCCGAGCTCGTCGGTGACGGCGAGCAGGGCGGCGAGGTGCCCGGCGAGCTGGATGTCCAGCTCCTCCTCACGGCTGCGGTGGGGGTAGGCGTCGTCCTGCCCGCCGGCCATCGAGTGGACCGACTTGGTGCGGATCGGGTCGTACATGGATGGCCTCCCAGACTCTTCGGCCCAGCTTCTCCGGCTCGGAACTCTTCGCCCGGACTCTCCGGCCCGAAGCCTTCAGGACGTCATCTTAGCTTGGATTGAGTCTAAAGTTGAGGGGTGTCGGAGAGTGGGGGTGCGGAATCCCGTAGTAGTCAAGAGGGCGGGCGGGAGCGGGCGGCGAACAGCGTGGGCTGCCCACGCATCACCGGCGGCGGGACGATGGACGGTACGGACGACCGCGCCGCCGTCCGCCGGGCAGGGAGCGGCGGCCGGGGGAGGCGCGGTCCGCGGAGCGGCGAGGTGTGGTCCCATGCGGATGCTGCTGATGGCGCAGATGGACACCGAGAAGGCGAGCGGGGCGATCGAGAGCGGCTCGCTGCCCGAGATCATGCAGGCGACGATGGACCAACTCAAGCCGGAGGCCGCCTACTTCGTGGCCCTCCAGGGCAAGCGCACGGCGCTCATGTTCTTCGACCTGGAGCATGCCTCCGACATCCCGTCGATCGCGGAGCCGCTCTTCGGGCGGCTCGGCGCGCAGCTCACGCTGGTGCCCGCGATGGACTTCGACGATGTCAGCTCCGGGCTCGGCCGCCTGGGCTGATCAGGGCGCGCCCGTACGAACCGGCCTTCCTGGCCGCCGAGTTGAGCGAGCGGTACGTCCGCGGGGCGGGCCCCTCAGTGCTGCCCGTACCCGTCCAGGAAGCGGCCGATCCGGGTCACCGCGTCGGTGAGGTCGGCGGCGGTGGGCAGGGTGACGATGCGGAAGTGGTCGGGCTCGGGCCAGTTGAAGCCCGTACCGTGCACCACCATGATCTTCTCGGCGCGCAGCAGGTCGAGGACCATCTGCCGGTCGTCCTTGATCTTGAAGACCTTCGGGTCCAGGCGCGGGAAGAGGTAGAGCGCGCCCTTCGGCTTGACGCAGCTGACCCCGGGGATCTGCGTGAGCAGCTCGTACGCGGCGTCCCGCTGCTCGATGAGGCGCCCGCCCGGCAGGACCAGGTCGCTGATGGTCTGCCGCCCGCTGAGCGCGGCGACCACCCCGTGCTGGCCCGGCATATTGGCGCACAGCCGCATATTGGCCAGGATCGTCAGGCCCTCGATGTACGAGTCGGCGTGCTGGCGCGGTCCCGAGACGGACATCCAGCCGACGCGGTAACCGGCCACCCGGTACGCCTTCGACATGCCGTTGAAGGTCAGCGTGAGGAGGTCGGGGGCGATGGCGGCGGTGGGGGTGTGGACGGCGTCCTCGTAGAGGATCTTGTCGTAGATCTCGTCGGAGCAGACCAGGAGGTTGTGGCGGCGGGCGATGTCGGTGAGCGAGCGGAGCATCTCCTCGCTGTACACGGCGCCCGTGGGGTTGTTCGGGTTGATGATCACCAGTGCCTTGGTGCGGTCGGTGATCTTCCGCTCCAGGTCGGCGAGGTCGGGCATCCAGTCCGCCTGCTCGTCGCAGCGGTAGTGCACCGCCGTGCCGCCGGACAGCGAGACGGCGGCGGTCCACAGCGGGTAGTCCGGGGCCGGGACGAGGACCTCGTCGCCGTCGTCGAGCAGCGCCTGCATCGCCATGACGATCAGCTCGGAGACGCCGTTGCCGATGAAGACGGACTCCACGTCGGTCTCGATGCCGAGGGTCTGGTTGTGCATCACCACCGCGCGGCGGGCGGCGAGCAGGCCCTTCGCGTCGCCGTAGCCGTGCGCCCCGGAGAGGTTGCGGAGCATGTCCTCCAGGATCTCCGGCGGGCACTCGAAGCCGAAGGCGGCCGGGTTGCCGGTGTTCAGCTTGAGGATCCGGTGCCCCGCCGCTTCCAGCCGCATCGCCTCTTCGAGAACCGGGCCGCGGATCTCGTAGCAGACGTTGGCGAGCTTGGTCGACTGGATGAGCTGCATGTCCGTGAGGATACGGGCCGGTAACGCACGGCGCTCCGTGTTTTGCGCCACCCGGGAACCGGGGCGGGCGCCCGCCGGGCCCGGTCCGGCGGCACCGGCCGAAGCTGTTCGCTCACATGTTCGGTTCTCGGGTTAGCCTGGAGCCATGGAGCACCTCCAGGCCTCCCTCTTCGACCAGGGCGACGAGATCCGGCAGGCCCCCCCTGACCGGCCTCGCGCGCACCGAGCTGTCCCGCGGCGCCTGGATCGAGGAGCTGCCCGGCTGGCTCGGCGGCGCGGACGCGCTCTTCGCGCGGCTGCGGGCTGAGGTGCCCTGGCGGGCCGAGCGCCGCCGGATGTACGAGCGGACCGTGGACGTCCCGCGGCTGCTCTGCTTCTACGGCGCCGGGGAACCGCTGCCGCACCCCGCGCTCACCGAGGCCCGCGAGGCCTTGAGCGCCCACTACCTGGCCGAACTCGGCGAGCCCTTCGTCACCGCCGGGCTCTGCCTCTACCGCGACGGCCGCGACAGCGTGGCCTGGCACGGCGACCGTTCCGGAAACCCCCGGCGGGGCTCGCGCGGTCCGGACCCCGAGGGCCGCGGCGCCCGCGAGGACACCCTGGTCGCCCTCCTCTCCCTCGGCGAACCCCGCGATCTGCTGCTGCGCCCCCGCGGCGGCGGCCGCACCGCGCTGCGCCGCCCGCTGGGCCACGGCGACCTCCTGGTCATGGGCGGCTCCTGCCAGCGCACCTGGGAACACGCGGTACCCAAGGCGGGCGGGGCCAGAGGACCGCGGATCAGCGTCCAGTTCCGGCCACGCGGGGTGCGCTGAGTCCACCGCCGCGAAGCCCGGCACCCGACGCCCGCGCTCAGCCTCCGGCCGCCGGCAGGGAGCACCCCTCAGAAGACGGCAGGGCGCCCCCTCAGAAGAACGTGCGGATGTACTCCACCACCGTGCCCCCGCGCCGTACCACCGGGATCAGCGGCCACTTCTCGAAGACCGTGCACGGATGCGAGAGCCCGAGCGCCACCCAGTCGCCCACCTCGATCTCACTGCCCGGAGCGGTACGCAGCCAGGCGTGCTGGTCCGAGAGCCTGCTGACCTCGATGCCCTCGGCCGCGCGCTCCGCACCGTCCCGCGCCGAGCGCACGAGCAGCGGAACCGGCAGCCCCATGTCGTACGAGACATCCCGCTTGCCCGCGTTGAGGAAGGCCTGCTCGGGGGTGGGCCGGGAGACGACCTGGGCCCACAGCCGCAGTGCGGGCCGCAGCGCGCCCTCCTCGGGGATCCGGTTGAAGGGGGTGGACTCCTGGTAGCGGCCGTCGTCGTGGGTCACATAGGCGCCGGAGCGCAGCACCTTGCGCACCGGGCGGGACAGGGCGGGCAGCCGGGCGAAGGCCGCCGCGACCGCGTCGAACCAGGAGCTGCCGCCCGCGCTCACCACGATCTCCTCGGCCCCGGCGAACAGCCCCTCGCCGTCCAGGAGTTGGGCCAGGCCAAGGAGCCGGTCCAGCCAGGCGCGTACCGTCGCGGGGCCCGCCCCGGGCAGGTCGGCCTCGTATCCGGCGACACCGGCGAGCCGCAGGGTGCCGGTCGCCGCTACGGCGCGGGCCACCGTGAGCGCCTCCGCCTCGCCGCGTACGCCGGTGCGCGCCTCGTCCCCGGCGGCCAGCTCGACCATCACCTCCAGGGGGCGGTTCCGGCCGCGCAGGGCCTCGTCCATCAGGGCGACGCCGCGCACCGAGTCGACGTAGCAGAGCAGGCGGAAGCCGGGGTCGCGGTCGAGTTCGGCGGAGAGCCAGTGCAGCGCGGCGCGGTCCACGACCTCGTTGGCGAGCAGGACCACCGGCGCCCCGAACTCCCGTGCCACGCGCACCTGGTGGGGTACCGCGAGGGTGATCCCCCAGGCGCCGTGCGCGAACTGGCGCTGGAACAGCTGCGGCGCCATGGTGGTCTTGCCGTGCGGGGCGAAGGAGAGTCCGTGCCGGGCGGCGTAGCCCTCCATCAGGCGGAGGTTGTGCTCCAGGTCCTCGGCGGAGAGCGTGAGGACGGGGGTGGTGAAGCCGCCGGTGTACAGATTGCGCTGCTGCGCCGCGAGTTGGCCCGTCAGCAGGCCCTCGGCGTCCGGCGGCAGCCCCTTGAACCGGTGGTCGACCGGCTCCTCGGCGAGCCGCGCGAGCCTGCCGGTGTCCATCCTCGTGGGGCGGCCGGTGTCCATGCGTCCCTCCAGGGCGGGGAGTTGGTGTCCGCGGGCCCAACGGCCGCGGCGGGGACGGGGATTCACGACCCCGGCCCGGGTGCGTCCGCAAACCGCAGGCGTCCGCGCGCCGTCCCTGCCCTGCGCGCCGGGGCGGCAAACACCCGCCCACCTCGGAGGAAAGCATGCGCGCCCCCTTGTGCGCCCGCGGGATGTGCGCTTTCTTCCTGCGCATGGCGGAGACGACGAACAGCACAGGCGCACCCCCTCCCGGCGAGTCCGAATCGGTGCCGCGCAAGTCCAGTTGGAAGTACATCGGGCCCGGCATCGTGGTCGCGGCCACCGGTGTGGGCGCCGGGGACCTGGTGGCCACCCTGGTCGCGGGCAGCAGCTTCGGCTACACCCTGCTGTGGGCGGCCGTCGTCGGCTGCCTGGTCAAGATCTCGCTCGCGGAGGCCGCGGGCCGCTGGCATCTGGCCACCGGCCGCACCCTCTTCGACGGCTGGGCCTCTCTCGGCCGCTGGACCACGGTCTTCTTCGTCGTCTACGTCGTCATCTGGGGCTTCGTCTACGGCGCCGCGGCGATGTCGTCGAGCGCGCTGCCCCTGCAGGCGCTCTTCCCGGACGTGTTCCCGGCCGACTGGTCGATCAAGCCCTGGGGAGTGCTCTGCGGGATCGTGGGCCTGGTCTTCGTCTGGTTCAACAAGTACGAGGTCTTCGAGAAGGTGATGACCGTCCTCGTCGGGGTGATGTTCGTGGTCACCGTCTACCTGGCGATCCGCGTCACCCCCAACCTCGGCGAGGCCTTCGCCGGACTGCTGCCCGTCCTGCCCGACGAGAAGGACTCCGTCCTCAACACCCTCGGCCTGATCGGCGGCGTCGGCGGCACCATCACCCTTGCCGCGTACGGGTACTGGGTCAACGCCAAGGGCTGGACGCACACCGGCTGGATGAAGGTGATGCGCCTGGACAACCGGGTCGCCTATGTCACCACCGGCATCTTCGTCGTCGCGATGCTCTTCGTCGGCGCCGAGCTGCTGCACTCCTCGGGCACCGCCATCTCCAGCGGCGACAAGGGCCTCATCGACCTGACCAAGGTCCTGGAGGACGAGTACGGCAACGCCACCGCCAAGCTCTTCCTGGTCGGCTTCTTCGCCACCTCCTTCACCTCGCTGATCGGCGTCTGGCACGGAGTGAGCCTGATGTTCGCCGACTTCGTGGCCCGCTACCGGCGCGCCCCGGGCGAGGCGGCCACCGCCGAGGAGGTCGCCACCGGGCGGCGCGAGAAGTCCTGGGCCTTCCGCGGCTATCTGCTCTGGCTGACCTTCCCGCCCATCGTCCTGCTCTTCCAGGGCCAGCCCTTTCGCCTGGTCATCCTCTACGGCGTCCTCGGCGCCGCCTTCATGCCCTTCCTCGCCCTCACCCTGGTCTGGCTCCTCAACTCCAGCCGTACGCCCGGCGAATGGCGCAACGGGCGGCTCAGCAACGCCATGCTGGTCCTCGCGGGCCTGCTCTTCGTGGTGCTGTGCGGGCAGCAGATCTGGGACCAGCCGTGGTCGGAGTTCTTCTAGCCGGGCGCCCCTGTTCTCCCGCCGGTGCGTCCCCGTCTCTGGTACATCGCCCGCCCCATGGCTAGTTTTGGTGTGCTCATGAGGATCCCGTCCCGCCGGAGTCGCCAGTGAACCGCCGCTCGATGCCCGCCGCCGTGCTGTCCGCGGCCGCGGCCCTGTTGCTGACTGCCTGCGGCAGCGGCGACGACAGCAAGGACGACGACATCGCCGGAGCCGACAAGGGCAGCGGGAAGCCGGCCTCGGCGTCACCGACTCCGGGCGAGCAGGCCCGGCGGCCTGCCGTCAGCCTGCCCTCGGGGGCCGAGAACGTCTTCGAGGACCGGAAGACCGGGGACTCCGCCAAGGACGCCGTACTGGCCGACAACGCCCGCTACGTGGACGCCGTCGACGACTCGATCTTCCGGGGCGCCGTGAACGGAAAGGTCCTGAACTTCTACGCCACGGGCAGCGCCCTGGAGTCCTCGGTCGAGTACATCCGCGGGTACACCGAGGACGGTGACGCCTGGCAGGGCACGACCCGCTACTTCGACCGGCGGGTGGCCTCCCTCAAGGGCGCGTCGGCGACCGTCACCTACTGCGCCGACGAGAGCAGGTCCTTCATCAGGAACCGCAAGAGCGGCAAGGTCGACCGGACGCCCACGACCAAGGACAGCTACGTCCTCTACAACACCAGGCTCGTGCGGAACGCGCAGGGCGTATGGCAGACCACCAAGGTGATCTCGGAGCGGGGAGCCGACACATGCCGGCCATGAGCAGATGGCACAGGGCGATCGCGGTCGTCTCGCTGACCGGCCTCGCCGTCGCGGTACCGGGGGTCGCCCAGGCGGGCGGCCGCGGCGGTCACGGCAATGTCGGCGGGACCCGGCAGGGCGGCGGCGCCGGTGGCGACGGCACCCTGTCGGCCACCGCCGGGGGCATCGTCTGGGACCGCTCCCACAACGGCACCGGCAAGAAGGTCAGCGCGGTCACCCCGCTCGGCGACTGGAACCCGCCCGCCTGCTGGTACGCGCCCGCCTACACACCGGAGCAGCTGCGGAAGAAGCTGGAGCCGATCTGGGGGGCCGGTTCCACCGGCGCCGAGTGGGACTCCTCGCAGCGCGACCGGTACGTCAACGGCAAGCCCTACCAGGACTTCAACAAGAAGAAGGCCGGGAAGGGCTTCTGGTGGGACAGCTTCGTCGCCGAGGGGCGGGCGGCCGATCCCGGCGCGGCCGACTGCGACAAGCCGTACTTCTGGGTGGACAAGGGCGATCCGCCCCCGGCCGACGTCCCCGAGGCCCTCACACCCGAGATGCTCGCCAAGCTCGCCTACCGCGAGATCCGGGTGCCCGGCACCGAGGTGGAACTGGCCCCCGCCGACAGGACCAAGGTGAATCTCCCCACCTGGGCCTGGCTCGACAAGGCCGAGTTCAAGCCGGTCTCGGTCACGGCCTCGGTCCCCGCCCTGGACATCCGGGCCACCACCACCGCCGAGCCGGTCTCCCTGAAGATCGAGCCGGGCACCGAGGACGCCGTCCTGCACCCGGCCTCCGGTACGTGCCCGATCACGGACGGCCGGATCGGCACCCCGTTCACCAAGGGCAGCGCCCAGAAGAAGCCGCCGTGCGGACTGACCTACCTCCGCTCCTCCGGCGGGGACGCCTACACCCTCCGGGCCACCCTCACCTGGAAGATCCACTGGACCGGCACCGGCGTACCCGGCGGCACCCTCCCCGACGGCGCCTTCGGGGCCGAGCAGGACATCACCGTCCAGGAGATCCAGTCCGTCAACCGTTAGGACCCTCTCCTCGGGACCGCCAGGCCCTCTCCTCGGCACCGGCAGGGGAAGATCTCCCCAACTCGGGTGTTGAGCCGCCCCCTGCGTGGATATGGTGCAGATGCAGGAGACAGCGCGAGGGGCGAGGGTGAGGCGGGCTCGGGCCCGGCCGTGAGCAGGGATGGGGGTGCGCGGGTGCCGACCGCCATAGCCGTCACCAGTGCGGACCTGGTACTGCCGTCGCTGGACCGGCACACGCCCTCCGCCGCCGTGCTGCAGTCCGCCGTACGCGCGCCGAGGTCCGCCAAGTCGGCCGCCCTCGCGAGGAGTTCGTCCGGGCACGGCAGGAGTTCCGCCGGGCACGGCAGGGGGCACCCGGCCGAGGCGGACGCCTACTCCCTGGACCAGTCCCTCGCGGAGATGCACACCCTCCTCGACCACCACGGCTATGTGATCGTGCTGTGCCCCAAATCCGCGCCCGTCCGGGTGGCGCACCGGCTGCACGCCGTGCGGTCGATACTGGAGACCGACCGGATCGCCCTGCTGCGCCCCGAGCTGCCGCCGCTCGGACTCGCCGTACTCGCCTTGCAGCTGCGGCAGTTGAGCGTCTGCGACTTCAGCCCCGGGGTGCTCGCCTCGGCCGCCCGGCTGCTCTCGCACTACATCTACGCCGGGGCCGTGCTCGGTTCGGTCTCCCGGCTCGACCGGGTGCCGGTGGGCCTCGGCTCGCACGCCCGGTCCTGGGTGCCCGGCTCGCAGTTCGCGGTCCTGGCCACGCCCGAGCCCGAACTCCTGCGGCTGAACCCGCAGAAGGCCGAGGCCCCGGCCGTCCCCGCCGGGCCCGCCTTCGGTACCCGGATGGTGGTCGCCCCGGGCCAGCTGCCCGCGGACTGGGTCACCGGCACCCTCGCCCCGGCCTGGCAGGTGCAGGGCGTCACGCACGCCCGGCAGCCCGCCGCCTCCGCCGAGTGGTGGGGGACCGCGAAGCTCGCCGAGTTCGCCGCCGCCATCCCGGACATCTCCGTGCTCTACCAGCTGGTGTCCTCGGTGCGCCGGGAGCGCTGCCACTGGTGCGGGCTCGAACTCATCGGCGACCGCTGCGGGTTCTGCGCCGCGCCGCTGCCGCCGCCACCCGAGCTGACCGCCCCCGCCGCCCGTGCCCTCACCGCGGGCGCGGGCTGAGGGCGAAGCGGTGCCCCGTCCCCCGTACACGTCCCCGATCGAGGTAGTCCGGCCATGAACTCACGCCAGCGACGCGGCGTCATCCTGCTGGTGGTCTCCGTGCTGTGTGCCGTCGGCGCCTTCGCCGGTGTCCTGTCGGTGATCCGCGACGTGAACTCCAAGGTCGGCCCCGAGGTGAGCGCGTACCGGCTGAAGAGCGATGTGGCCCCCTACAAGGAGCTGGAGGCCGGGCAGTTCGAGAAGGTCGAGATGCCCGAGCGGTGGCTCTCGGACACCGCGGTGCGCAGCCTGCGCCAGATACGCGGGAAGATCGCCGTCACCACCCTGCGCAAGGGCTCGCTGCTGCAGACCGACATGCTGGTCGGGCGGCCCGAACTCAAGCCGGGGCAGCAGGAGATCGCCATCATGATCGACGCCTCCACCGGTGTCGCGGGCAAGATCGACCCGGGCGCGGAGGTCAACATCTACGCCACCTTCAAGGCCGAAGACGAGCGCCAGAAGGACCAGTCGAAGATCATCGTGGAGCGGGCCCGGGTGATCGACGTCGGCAAGCTCACCCCCTTCGACCGCGACCAGGACGACCGCCGCCGCGAGCAGAACGAGGCGGTGCCGATCACCTTCGCCCTCGACGCGGGGGACGCCCAGCGGGTCGCCTACGCCGAGTCCTTCGCCACCCACGTACGGCTGGCCCTGGTGGCGCAGGGCGGGGACTCCGCGGTGCCGCCGGGCGACCGTTCGTACACCCTAGACGAGGACAAGTAGGCCCGGACATGGTCGAGTTGGGCGCCAGGCGCGAGAAGAGGCCGATCCGGGCACACCGGCGGGCGAGAGGGCGGGCGGTCCCGGGACCGGCCGCCGCGAGGAGGCCGTCATGAGCATCCGTGTGCACTCCGCGGTGCCCGACCCGGAGTCGGCCCGCGCGCTGTCGACCCTGCTCGGGCAGCTGGCCGACACCGAACCCGCCCTGCCCGTACCGGACTCGGCCACCCTGGTGGACACCCTGGACCGGCTCGCCGCCGAGTCCCTGGACGAACTGCCCGAGGTCGTCCTCGTCCACGAGCGCATCGGCCCGGTGCCCGCGCTCGACCTGATCCGCGACCTCGTGCTGCGCTACCCCGCGGTCGGCATCGTCCTGGTCACCGCCGACACCAGCGCCGGGGTGCTCACCGCGGCGATGGACTCCGGCGCCCGCGGCATCGTCACCCTGCCGCTCGGCTACGAGGCCCTGGCCGAACGCGTGCAGGCCGCGGCCTCCTGGTCGCTCGGCATGCGCCGCCACCTGGGCACCGGCGCCGAGCCCGCCCTCACAGGACCGGGCGGCCAGGTGGTCACCGTCAGCGGCGCCAAGGGCGGCGTCGGCACCACCCTCACCGCCGTCCAACTCGCCCTCGCCGCGCAGCACTCGGGCCGCTCGGTGGCGCTGCTCGACCTCGACCTCCAGTCCGGCGACCTGGCCTCGTACCTCGATGTGCAGTTCCGGCGCTCCATCGCCGACCTCGCCGCCATCGCGGACATCACCCCCCGGGTCCTCCAGGACGCCGTCTACACCCACGAGAGCGGACTCGCCCTGCTGCTCGCCCCCGCCGAGGGCGAACGCGGCGAGGAGGTCACCGACCGGGTGGCCCGCCAGGTGCTCGCCGCCCTGCGCAGCCGCTACGACCTCGTCCTGGTGGACTGCGGCTGCCAGCTGAACGCCGCGGGCGCCGTCGCCGTCGAAGTCGCCGACCAGGCACTGCTCCTGGTCACCCCGGACGTGGTCGCGGTGCGCGCCGCCAAGCGCACGGTACGGCTCTGGGACCGGCTCCAGGTCCGCAAGGCCGAGGACACCGTCACCGTCCTCAACCGCCACTCCCGCGGTACGGAGATCCAGTCCTCCCTGGTCGAACGCGTCACCGGCACCCGGGTCGCCCGCACCACCGTCCCCGCGCACTTCAAGGAGCTCCAGTCCGCGGTCGACGCCGGACGCCTCCAGGACCTCGACGACCGCTCCACGGTGAAGCAGGCCCTCTACACCCTCGCCGGTGAACTCGGCCTCGCCACCGCCGAGGCGCCCGCGGCCAAGCGCCGCACCGGCGGCGCGCTCGCCCTGCGCAAGCGGGAGAGCCGGGGCGACCGGGGCGCGGTCACCCTCGAATTCGCGGGCATGTTCCCGATCCTGCTCACCCTCCTGACCATCCTGTGGCAGTGCGCCCTGTACGGGTACACCTACTCGCTGGCCGGGAACGCCGCCGACGAGGGCGCCCGCGCCGCCACCGCGGCCGCCGTCTCCGGCGCCGACCCCGGGGCCGCCTGCGCCCGCGCCGCCCGCGCCCATCTGCCGGAGGCCTGGCAGGACGCGGCGGTCGACTGCACCGACGAGGGCACCGTGTGGAAGGCCCAGGTGGACGCCAAGGTCCCGCTCTTCCTGCCCGGCTTCGACGCGGGCTGGGAGGTCTCCGGCGAGGCGGGCGCGGCCCATGAGGGCGAGGACTGAGGACCGGGGTGCCGGAGAAGTGATCGATGTGAACGAGAGGGGACGGCCGGGGAGATGAGAGGAGGGGCTGATGCGATGGCCGCACGGTGACCGGCGGGTACGCCCGCGGGGTCCGGCGGGTGCCCGGCGCCGGCGCCCGCTCGACGACCGCGGTGTCTCCATGCTGGAGTTCGCGGGCTTCCTGCCGATCCTGCTGCTCGTCGGGATGGCCGCCATCCAGCTCGGCCTGGTCGGCTACTCGGCCAACCAGGCGGGCTCCGGGGCACGGGCCGCCGCCCGGGTCGCCTCCCAGGACGGGCCGGGCCAGGCCGCCGGGTACGCCGCGATGAGCGACTGGCTGGACGCCCAGGTGAACGTGGTGGGCGGCGGCGAGACCACCACCGCCACGGTGACCGTCCAGGTGCCGACCCTGCTGCCCTTCGTGGACACCGACTGGAGCGTCTCCCGCAGCGTGACCATGCCCGACGACGACTAGTGCCACCATGGCCGAGGACCACCGGCGCCACCGCGCCCGAGGACGACCGGCCCGCCGCCGGACGTCATCATGGTTCCGGCAGCGGACCAACCGTACGAACGCAGAAGGGAGTTGAGCCGAGGATGAGCCTGAGGTCCCGTATCGCGCAGCCCGAGGAGGGCGGCGGACCCGGGCGCGAGGACGGGCGGCTCGTGGCCGCCTACCGCGCCAAACTCCTGGAGGAGATCGACCTCGCGGAGATGTCCTCGCTGACCGCCGCCGAACGCCGCGCCCGCCTGGAACGCGTCCTCGGCCATCTGATCAGCCGCGAGGGCCCGGTCCTGTCCACGGCCGAGCGCACCCAGCTGATCCGCCGCGTGGTCGACGAGGCGCTCGGACTCGGCGTCCTCGAACCGCTGCTCGCGGACGCCTCCATCACCGAGATCATGGTCAACGGGCCGGACGCCGTCTTCGTCGAACGCTCCGGCCGCGTCGAGCAGTTGCCGCTGCGCTTCGCCTCCGACGAGCAGCTCCTGCAGACCATCGAACGCATCGTCTCCACCGTCAACCGCCGGGTGGACGAGTCGAATCCGATGGTCGACGCCCGGCTGCCCACCGGCGAACGCGTCAACGTCATCATCCCGCCGCTCTCGCTGACCGGGCCGACGCTCACCATCCGCCGCTTTCCGCGCGCCTACACCCTCACCGAGCTGATCGGCCTCGGCTCCCTCGACGAGCAGATGCTCCTGCTGCTCGCCGCCTTCGTCCGCGCCCGCTTCAACCTGATCGTCTCCGGCGGCACCGGCTCCGGGAAGACCACCCTGCTCAACGCCCTGTCCGGGCTCATCCCGGACCAGGAGCGCATCATCACCATCGAGGACTCCGCCGAACTCCAGCTCCAGCAGGAGCATGTGATCCGCCTGGAGTCCCGGCCGCCCAACGTCGAGGGCAAGGGCCAGGTCACCATCCGCGACCTGGTGCGCAACTCGCTGCGGATGCGCCCCGACCGCATCATCGTCGGCGAGGTCCGCGGCGGCGAGACCCTCGACATGCTCCAGGCCATGTCCACCGGCCACGACGGCTCGCTGGCCACCGTGCACGCCAACACCGCCGACGACGCCCTGATGCGCCTGCAGACCCTCGGGTCCATGTCCGAGGTGCAGATCCCCTTCGAGGCGCTGCGGGACCAGATCAACTCCGCGGTGGACGTGGTCGTCCAGCTCGCCCGGCACGTGGACGGCTCCCGCAAGATCTCCGAGGTCGCCCTGCTCGTCTCGCACGGCCGCGAGGAGTTCCGGATGGTGCCGGTCAGCCGCTTCCTCGCCCGCCCGATGGGCGCCGACCGGCTGGTCCACGGCCACTTCGAACACCTGCCGCTGCCCCGCGAGACGGCCGAGAAGCTCCACCTCGCGGGCGAGGCGGTACCGCCCGCCTTCGGCATCGGCGGCCGGGGCGAACCGTATCCGCCCCGCCCGCCGCACGCGCAGGGGCCGTACCCGCCGAGGCAGGCGATCGGATGAGCACCTACGCCGCCGCCCGCGGGACGCGGCCCCGTCCGCGTGCCCTCGGCCGCCGCGCCCCCACCGACCGGAGTCCGGCATGAACAGCCCCGCCCTGCTCGCGCTCGGCGCCACCCTGCTCACCGGCGCGCTCGCCACCGCCGGGGTGCACGTCTACGCCTCCGGCCGCGCCCAGCGCCAGGCGCTCGTCGACCGCCTCTCCGGGGAGGGGGCGGCGGGCCTGCCGGGAGGCCGCGCGCGCCGCTTCTCCGGGGTGGACCGCAGGCTGCGCGGCACCCGCCTCGGCCGCGCCCTCCACCAGCGGCTGTCCGCCACCGGACTCGACGTCACCCCGGGCGAGTTCTTCGTCTACGTCCTCGCCGTGGTGCTCGCCCTGTGGCTGATCGCCGCCGCGGCCCTGGCCCCCTTCTTCGGCCCGATCGCCGGGCTCATCGGCGCCTGGAGCGCCCTGCTCTTCCTCAACTGGCAGCGGCAGAAGCGCATCGAGGCCTTCATCGGCCAACTCCCGGACGTGGCACGGCTGCTGGCCAACGCCACCGCCGCAGGACTCGCCCTGCGCACCTCGCTCGCCATGGCCGCCGAGGAGCTGGAGGCACCGGCCGGAGTGGAACTCTCCCTGGTCGCCGACAAGTTGAGCCTGGGCCGCAGCGTCGAGGAGTCCCTGGACGAACTCGCCCAGCGGCTGCCCTCCCGCGAACTCAGCGTCCTGGTCACCACCTTGGTGCTGTCCAACAAGGCGGGCGGCTCCGTGGTCAGCTCGCTGCGCAACCTCACCCAGACCCTGGAGGACCGCAAGGAGACCCGCCGCGAGATCCGCACCATGCTCTCCGAGGTCAACGCCACCGCCTTCACCGTGCCGCTGCTCGGACTCGGCTCGCTGCTGCTGATCAACTCCTCGAACGAGGGCGCCCTCGCCAAGGTCACCGGCTCCCCGCTCGGCCAGGGGCTCATCCTGCTCTCGCTCGGGCTGTACACCGTCGGCTTCCTGGTGATCCGCCGCCTCGGAAAGATCGAGGTGTGAGCCCGCGATGACCGCCCTGCTGCTCGCCGCCCTGATGGCCCTCGCCGTCGGCGGGATCGCCTACGGCATCCGCCTCTACCGCGCCGAGACCAAGCTCCCCGACGACCTCGCCGTCGCCCTGGAGATCGGCGCCTCCCGGGTCTCCACCACCGGGTCCGCGGTGGACCGCCTCGGCATGCGCTTCGCCCCGCTGGTCCTGCGCCTGATGGGCCCCAAGCGGGTCGACGCCAAACGCCGCCGCATCGACATGGCGGGCAACCCCGGCGGCCTCACCCTGGACCGGTACGCCGCCCGCCGCGCCGTCTACGGGATCTTCGGCGCCGTGATGGGCCTGGTCTTCCTCACCAACGGCCGACTCCTCTTCGCCGTCATGACCTTCGCCTTCGGCCTGCTCGCCGCCGACGCCCTCATCTGGCAGGCCATCCGCGACCGCCGCGAGGTCATCGACCGTACGCTGCCCGACTTCCTCGACGTCCTCGCCGTCGTCGTCTCGGCGGGCCTCAGCTTCCGCCAGGCGCTCGACCGGGTCGCCGAGAAGTACGAGGGCCCCTGGGCCGACGAACTGCGCATCACCCTGCGGCAGATGGACATGGGCGTCAGCCGCCGCCAGGCCTTCGACGAACTGCGCAAGCGCAATGAATCCGAGCAGGTCGGACAGTTCGTCTCCGCGCTCCAGCAGGGCGAGGAACTCGGCTCCCCGATCGCCGAGACCCTGATCCAGATCGCCACCGACATGCGCCGCACCGACGCCCAGAACTCCCGCCGCCGCGCCGCCCGCACCATCCCCAAGGCGACCATGGTCACCCTGGTCTTCATGCTCCCGGCCACGATGATCCTCATCGCCACCGGGATGTTCCTCGGCTCGGGCTCCGACTTCGGCTCCATCCTGGGGCGTTGAGCGGTGCGCGGGATGCGAGGGACGGCGGGGCACGGGGGGACCGCCACCCCGTACGACCCCTGTCCTTCGCAGCTGCAACCCGGCGTGGAAGATTCTTTCCGGATTCGTCATCCCCGTGTCCCCCGGAACGCGGATGATGAGCGAAAGCGCGCGAACGCGGACCGGGACCGTGTCGAGACACGGCGACGCGGTCGGGACCGGTGGGGTGGTCGGAACCGGTGGGACGGGCGAGGCAGCGGGTACAGGGAGGTGGCGAAAATGCAGGCCGGAATGCAGGCCGGAATCCGGGGGCGAGGAGCCTTCCGCGGGCACTTTGTCCGCGATGCCCTCCTCGCGCCGCCAACCTCCCTGCCCGCCGCCCGTTTCACCGCCCCGCCGACCGCGCAGAACCACAACAGCCGTACCGGCACGGGGGCACACCAGCCTCCGCAAGGCCGCCGCGCGCGGTCCGGGACGGCGTACGGGGGGTGGTGTCAGTGAAGACCGCGGCCATACGCGGCCGCCGCACCGGCGGTGCACCGGGACGCAGGAACGGCGGACCCGGCGCGGACGTACGCGACCCCGCGTACGTCGCCCGCAAGGGCTGCGGAACAGGGCGGGACGGAGAGGGACATCGTGGCAAGGGAACTGTGGCTGAGAGCGGCGGTGGGCGCACAAGGGCGCCTCGCCACCTGGACGCGGACCGTGACCTCCCGGATGCGGGGACGCGACGGGGACGCGGGGGCGGGGTTCGTGGAGTATGCGGGGTTGATGATTCTGATTGCGGGGATCTATACGCTCATCGATCAGTTGGGGCTCGACGGCAAGATCTCCGAGGCGATCGGCAACGCGGTCAACGACGTCATCGGTGGCTGAGGCGCAGCAGCCTCGGCGGTGACGCGGGCTCGACTCTCCCCCTCTACATCTGGCTCACCGGGATCCTGCTCTTCGTCTCCCTCGCCTTCTTCGCCTTCGCTCAGGCGGCGGTGGCACGGAACGGGGCCCAGTCAGCGGCCGACGCGGCCGCGCTCGCCGCCGCCCAGGACAGCAGGGACGAACTCCTCGACGGTCTGGCAGACGCGATCGAGCAGGGGGACCTGGAGGACGGCGACTGGCTCGACTGGCTGACCGGTGACCTCGCGGACGGTGGTGGTGCCGAGGGTGCCGCCGAGGCCCTGGCCGCGGACAACGACGCCGGTGTCACGGGCTTCGAGGCCACCGAGGTGAAGGGGTATCCCGGTTACCGGGTCGAGGTCAGGACCAACTACACGGTCGGTGACTCGATCATTCCGGGTACGGAGACCAAGCACGCCAAGGCCGACGCCCTGGCCGTACTCAAACCGCGCTGCGACTTCGACGAGGACGCGGATCCGGAGAAGCCTGTCGAACTCGACTGCGACGGCGAGGCGGTGGAGATCGACCCGGGAGACTTCGACCCTGGCGATCTCCCCGACGGCTCCACTCTCTTCTCCGTGCAACTGGCCGAATGACCGTGAGACCGAAGACAAGGAAACCGTACCGATGATCATGCGGCGGACCAGGAAAAGCCGTAGGGCCGTGACCCTGGTGGCGCTCACCACCGGACTGGCACTCGCCGTCGCCGGCTGCGGCGGAGGCGGCGACGACGACAAGAAGAGCGCCGAGAGCCCTTCCTCGGCGCCCTCGAAGGACAAGGACGGAGGCGGTCAGGAGCCGGAACAGCCCTCCGAGAGCAAGCCGGTGACCACCGTCCAGGGCAACGGCATCAGTCTGACGGTGACTTCCGCCGTACGGGATCAGGGCGGCTTCCTGACCGTCAGCGGACAGGTCACCAACAACCGGTCCGGTATCTGGATCGGCAGCGAATGGCGCAGCGACGAGTCCGAACTCAAGAAGAACGGGGGCTCGTTGGCGGGAGCGAGCCTGGTGGACTCCTCGGGCAAGAAGAAGTATCTCGTCCTGCGTGACACGCAAGGACGTTGTCTCTGCACCAAGTTCGAGCGGGGCATCGACCAGGGCGACACCATCGACTGGTACGCCCAGTTCCCCGCGCCCCCCGAGGACACGGCCAAGGTGCAGTTGCAGCTGCCGACCATGCCGCCCGCCTCCGTGGCCCTCTCCGGGAGCGAGTGACCATGCCCCCCACCCCGCACCCCAGAACCGCCACCACCCAGGCAACTCCGGTCACCGCCACCGGACTTGCCCTCGCCACCCTCGTCCTCGTCCTCGGTACGGGCGCCGGTGCCGCCGTGGCCGACGACGCCGACCCCAGTCCGAGCCTGCCGCCCGGCAGTGTGACCTCCCAGGCGCCGCCGGAGGTGGATTCCGCGAGCCCCGGGCTCCGGCTGGAGGACGGGGCGACGCTGGCGCCCGCGAAGGTGCTGGACATCAAGTCCGTGGTGGAGGACCTCGGGGGAGAGGAGCGCCGCGAGGACACCAATGTCGACGTGAAGTTCGCGCTCCAGGCCGAGGTGCTGTTCGCCAAGGACAGCGCGCGCCTGAACCCGCGGGCGCAGTCCCGGATCACCGCGATCGCCGACGAGATCAAGGCCCAGGGCTCCACGGTGGTACGGGTCTTCGGCTTCACGGACGACCTCGGTACGTACGAGCACGGCAAGGAGCTCTCCCGCAAGCGGGCGGAGGCGGTGCACAAGGTGCTCGCGCCGGGGCTCGGCCCCGAGGTGACCTTCCAGGTGCGCGGCTACAGCGAGGACTACCCGATCGCGGAGAACTCCAGCGAGGAGGGCCGCCGCAAGAACCGCCGGGTGGAGATCACCTTCCCGCGCGGGGAGGAGGGCCAGGAGTCCCCGGGAAGCGGGAGCGGCAGCGGGGAGGACAGCGGCGACGGTGACGCGAACGAGGCGGCGGGTTCGACGACCAGCCCCTGACGTCGCCCAGCCGCCGCCCCCGCGTCACGCCGCACTCGCCCACCCCCGCCTCGCTGCCCCGCTACTCCGCACCCTGTCTCCGCTGCGTTGCACTGCACTGCACTGCACCGTGCCGCGCTCACCCATCCCCCCGCCTCTCCACCCCGTCCATCTGCCCCACGAACACCGCCGCCCCCCGCTCCACCCGCCAGAGGAACACGGACCGCTCCCAGTCGAACTGGCCGGTGCGGGCGTCGAAGCGGAGGGTTTTGGCGAGGCCGGTGTGCCGGGTGGTGCGCAGGCGGGTGGTGGTGGAGCCGCGTTCGGGGCCGCCGTCCGCGGGGCGGCGCAGGGCGGCGGCGAGGAGGAGCAGCGCGTCGTAGGCCTCCAGGGCGAAGGGGGCGGTGGGGCCGGGAGCGGGCGGGGTGGGAAAGGTGGCGCGGTAGGCGCGGAGGAAGTCCCCGGCGGCGGGGAGGCGGAGCGGGTCGGTGTAGGCGGTGACGCAGACCCAGCCCTCCGCCGCGGCGCCCGCCTCCCGAAGGAAGGGGAGCCGGGCGGGGCCGCCGTCCGCGGGGAGGGCGGGGCGCAGCACCTGTTCGGGTGCCATCCGGGTGCCGTCGAATCCGGCGCGGTCCAGGGCCCGGGCGCACTGGGCGGCCCGGTGCGGTGAGGAGCCCACGTAGACCGCGGCCTGCGCGCGGGAGGCCAGGACGGAGTCGGCGACGGGGCCGAAGTCCTGTGTGCCGGCAGGTACTTGGTGGGTGCTGGTACGCAGGCCGCCTGCGGCGGGGAGGAGTTGCCGGATCTCTTCGAGGAGGCTCCACTTCTCCTCGCCGGTGGCGGCGCGGTCGTCGATCAGCGCGGTCCGCTCGCTGCGCTCGACGGCCGAGAGATAGCGCAGGAAGCCGCTGGACAGGGCGCTTTCGCTGGGGCGGAGCTGGAAGTAGGCGCGGGCGGTGGTGGCGTTGAAGCGGGTGCTGTCCACCGACACCGAGACCAGCGGCAGCAGCGCGCGCTGGCAGTGGCCGACCACGGCCTCCAGACCCGCGTCGCCGGTGGGACCGAGGAGTCCGCAGATCCTCTCGTCGGCCACGAAGCGGGCCGCCACCTCCGCGGCCCGGCCGGGCTCGCCGCGGTCGTCGCGGACACTGAGCGCCAGGTCGAAGGGGCGGTCCGCGGTGGCGTTGAAGTGCGCCACGGCGAGCCGCGCCCCGCGCTCCTGGGCCAGCCCGAGCACCCGGGACGGCCCGGACAGGTCGGCCTGGAGACCGAGGGTGTAGCGGGGCAGCGGCCCCCGGCCGCCGCCCGCACCGCCCCGGCGGCTGAACAGGAAACCACCGCCCGCCGCGCCCACCGCCGCGACCGGTGCCAGACCGAGCAGCAGCCGCCGCGAGGGCCGCCACCCTCGCGCCCCGGGATCCGCCGCAGCTTCCTGCCCCCGCGCCTCCGCCGCGAGCGTGTCCGCCTCGGGTCCGGTTTCCGGAGCGGGTACGGGATCCGGATCGGGCAGCGCGAGAACCGCGGCGGAACGCTCCGCGATGAGACCGGGCAGCGGGGCGGGCAGCCAGTCGTCCGAGGGAGCGGGGCAACCAGGGGATACGGGGTCGGCCTCCAACCACCCCCGCACCTCACCCCCCGTAGGCCGCGCCATCGGCTCCTTCGCGAGGCAGGACCGGAGGAGCGGGAGGAGAGCCGGGGGAGTGCCGTCGAGGTCCGGGGGTTCGTGGACGGTGCGGAAGAGGGTGCCCGCGATGGTGGCCGCGGCGAAGGGGCGGCGGCCGGTGGCGGCGTAGGCGAGGAGGGCGCCGAGGCTGAACACATCGCTGGGCGGGCCGACTTCGGCGCCGCGGGCCTGGGCCTGCTCGGGGGAGAGGAAGCCGGGGGTGCCGATCACCAGGTCGGTGGCGGTGAGCGCGGTGGCGCCGTCCGCGCGGGCGATGCCGAAGTCGATCAGCCGGGGGCCGTCCAGGGCGAGCAGGACGTTGCCGGGCTTCAGGTCGCGGTGGACGAGTCCGGCGCCGTGCACCTCGGTGAGCGCCTCGGCGAGGCGGGCGCCGAGGATCCGTACCGTCCGCTCCGGCAGCGGCCCGTAGGTGTCCACCGCCTCGGCGAGGGAGGGTCCGGGCGCGAAGGCGGTGGCCAGCCACGGGGTGCGGCCGTCCGGGTCGGCGGCGGTGACCGGCAGCAGCCAGCGGCCGCCGGTGCGGGCGGCCGCCGCCTCGCGCCGGAAGCGGGCCCGGAACCGCGGGTCGGCGGCGTACTCGGCGCGGATCACCTTCAGCGCGAGCAGTCCGCCGCCCTCCGAACGGGCCAGGTAGACCACGCCCATGCCGCCCGCGCCGAGCCGGGCCAGGAGCCGGTGGCCGCCGACCGCCGCCGGGTCGCCGGGCTTCAGGGGCTGGATGCCCGGCACGGTCTACGCCCCCGTGGGCGCCGGGCCGAGGAAGCGGAAGGCGCCGTCGGTGACGCGGTAGAGGAAGGCGCCCTCGCCGCTGAACCGGCCGGTCTCCCGGTCGAAGGCGTACCGCTTGGTGATGCCGCGGAAGGTGCTGCGGCGCAGCAGGCGGGCCAAGTCGCCGCGGGAGGGCGGGCGCCGGTCCCGGGTGGCCTTCACGATCTCCTGGATCGCCAGCCGCGCCGCGTCGTAGGCTTCCGCGGCCAGCGGGCCCGGTGCCGCGTCGAAGCGGCGGCGGAAGGCGGCGGTGAAGGACTCGGCGCCCTCCAGGGCGGTCGGGTCGGTGAAGGAGGCGGCGAGCAACCAGCCCTCGGCCGCCTCCCCGGCCCGGTCCAGGAACTCCGGGTCGACCAGGGCCTGGGTGCCGAGCCGGGGCCCGGTGAAGTCCGCCGCGGCGAGGGCGCGGGCGGCGCTCGCCCCGCCCGCGGCCAGTCCGGCGTAGACGAAGGAGTCGACCTCGGCGTGGACGATGTCCCGCACCTCGCGCCCGAGGTCGCGGAGACCGGCGGGCACCACCCGCGGGTAGAGGTCCAGCCCGGCCTGGCGCAGCGTGTCGGCGGTGATCGCGGTGGTCTCCCAGGCGTAGGTCTCGGCGGTACGGTCCTGGAGCAGCCCGGGCCGGGACACCTTGGCCTCCTTGACCAGGTGGACGGAGAGCGGGAAGGCCACGGCCGCGTCGCGCACCCGGCAGTGCAGGACCGAACGGCAGGTGTGGGCCAGCGTCAGCATGCCGCCGGGCGCGGTCAGGAGCACCGGCAGCAGCGCCTCGTCGCAGACGTCGAGGACCCCTCCGGCCGCCGCCTCGGTGGTCGGGCCGAGGACGGCGAGCACACCCCGGTCGGCGGCGAAGCGGCGGGCGGCGGCCTTCGCGCGCTCCGGGGAGCCCTGGTCGTCGCCGGTCCGCAGGGCCAGCGGAAAGGGCTTGTCCCGCCGGGAGTTGTACTGCTCGACCGCCAGCCGCGCACCCCGCTCCTGCGCCCGCCCGTAGTGCCGGCCGGGGCCGCTCAGGTCCCCGTGCACGCCGAGCGCCCAGCGCGGCTCACCGGGGGCGGCGTCCTCCTCGTCGCGGGTCGCCCAGAGCGCGGTGCCGCCGCCCGCCGCGGCCAGCACGGCGGCACCCGCGCCGAGGAGGAGGACCCGGCGGCGCGGGCGCCGGGGCGCGGTGCCCGACGCGTCCTCGGCGGTGTCCGGTCCGGGTTCCCCGGCGGCGGTGGGCTCGATGTCGGGCAGGGCCAGCATCGCGGCCGAGCGGTCGGCGATGTCCCGTACGACCTCCTCGGGCAGCCAGCCGCCGCCCGGGGCGGCGTCCTCGACGAGGCGGGTCTCGATCCGGTGGGCGGTGGGCCGTGCGGCCGGGTCCTTGGCGAGGCAGTCCCGCAGCAGCGCGAGGAGATCGTTGTCGCTGTCCTCCGCGGGGTCCAGGCCCGCCAGGTCGGGCTCGTCGTGCACGGTCCGGTAGAGCAGCGCCTCCACGGAGCCGCTGCCGAAGGGGGCGCGGCCGGTGGCCGCGTAGGCGAGGAGGGCGCCGAGGCTGAACACATCGCTGGGCGGGCCGAGTTCGCCGCCGCCGGCCCCGGCCTGCTCGGGGGAGAGGAAGCCGGGGGTGCCGACCACCAGGCCCGCCGAGGTCAGCGCGGTCTCCTCGGCCGCGCGGGCGATGCCGAAGTCGACGAGCCGGGGGCCGTCGACCGCGAGGAGGACGTTGCCGGGCTTCACATCGCGGTGCACCAGACCCGCCGCGTGCACCTCGTGCAGGGCCGCCGCGAGCATCCGCCCGAGCGCGCGCACGCTCCGGGCGGGCAGCGGGCCGAAGCGCTCGACGGTCTCGGCGAGCGAGGGTCCGGGCACGAAGGCGGTGGCCAGCCAGGGGGTGGGGTCCTCGGGCCCGGCGCCGAGCAGCGGCGCCGTCCAGGGGCCGCGCACCCGCCGGGCGGCGGCCGCCTCCCGCCGGAACCGCTCCAGGAACCCGCTCTCCCCGGCGAGTTCGGGGTGCACCACCTTGACCGCGGCCAGCGCCCCGGAGGCCGAACGCCCCAGGTAGACCACGCCCATGCCACCGGCACCGAGCCGGGCGAGCAGCCGGTATCCGCCGATCGAGGCCGGGTCCCGGGGCAGCAGCGGCTCACTCATCCCCGGCCTCCAGTCGGCGTTCGGCAAGTTCCAGCATCGAGGCGACGGCGTGCTCCACCGCGTCGTCGACCTCGCTCTGCCCGTGGCCCTTCGCCCCCTTCGCGACCGCGGCCATGGTGACCGCGCCCCACCGGGCCTGCACCCAGGAGTACGGGTAGGGGCCGCCCCCCTCGGTGCCGCGGATCATGCCGCGCTCGTCGAGGGAGTCGTGGGCGGTCTCGCCGAGTTCGCCGCTCGGGATCCCCAGGGAGATCAGGCCGGTGACCCGCTCGGTGGCGTTGAGCTGCTGTTCGGGGCAGCGCAGCGCCTCCTCCAGGGTCCGGGCCATCTCCCAGCTCGCCCCGTCCACGTCGCGGTGCACGGTGACCACGGCGGCGACCCTGAGCGCCCCCTTCCCGCCCCTCGCGGGGACCTCGCTGCGCCGGGTGAGACTGATCAACTCCGAGGCGGGCAGCGGCTCCTGGCGCCAGACGCAGTCCCGGCCGAGCTCACCGGTGCGGTCCGGATCGCCCTCGTACGCGGTGCTTCTGACGAAGCCGGTGCCCCAGGCGTCCGGCTCCGCCGCCACCGCCCGGGCGAGGGCGAGCGCCGAGCCGCGGTCCTTCGGGCCGGTGCCGGTGTCGGGACTGGTGCTCGTGGTGCTGGGCTCGGGTGCGGCGCTGCCCCCGGGCCCGCCCTTCTCGCCGCCCCGGCCGGTGGCGGCCGGGCTCGCGGCCCCGTCCTCGCCGCCGCCCGAGCAGCCGAGCAGGAGCAGGGCGCCGGCCAGGGCCCCGCCGCAGAGCCGGAGGCGGGGCCGCCCGCGTCTGCCGTACGCCATGAATCCCCCCGGAGGTGTACGCGGCGAGGGTGCTCCCCTCACTGGTCCGGAGGCTATCGACCGCCGGATCGCCGGGGGCCTCTGTCACCGAAATGTGGCACGGCGACCGCACCTTTCGGCCAGCGCGGTCGTCTTCCCGGGTGAGGTGGCGGATTCCCGCGGATCCGCCGGAACCGCCGAGCGGCCGTGCGGCCGCGGCGGCGGGCAACCGCACAGGAGCAGGAGGAGCAGCAGTGCCGAATCCCCCGAACCGCCGCACGACCCGGTGGCTGCGCGCCGCCGCCCCGGTCGCCGTACTGGCCTGGACGCTGACCGCCTGCGGAGGCGGAGACAGCGGCACCGAAGGCGCCGAGGGCGCGCGGAAGGACGTCAAGGGCTCCCGGAGCGCGGCAGCCCCGACCGCTTCCGAGGCGGCGGGCGGCGGCACGGCGGACAGCGGGGACAGCGGGGACGGAGGGGACAGCGGCAGGAGCGAGGCCGACGGCCGGAAGGCGGGGCACACCTTCGAGGTCAAGGCCGAGAAGGTGGACGTCGGCACCGAGGCGGAGGCCGTCGAACTCGCCGCCGCCCGGGGCGAGGGACGGGTGCCCGCCACCGCCCACCTGAGGTTCACCAACCGCGGCGCCACCATCGCCGCCGCCCCGCGGACCGGGACGATCGAGGTACGCGCCCACGGTCGGCCGGGCACCCCGGTCACCCGGCACACGGCATCCGCCGAGGGCGCCGCGGGCTGCGAGGACCAGGACCGCATCCGGAACTGGAAGCGGGGCGAGACCCATGTCCTGTGCGCCACCGCCCTGGTGCCCCGGGGCGCGGGTGACCTGGAGGTCCGGTGGGTGAAGGACGCGTCCGACGGCTTCTCGTACTCCTGGGACTTCAAGAACGCGGCGCAAGCGCGGGGTTGAGGGCGGCGCGACTCGTCACGCTGGGATCCGTCCCACCGGGTCCTGCCACTGCGCTACTCGTCACACCGGGGTCCGTCCCACCGGGTCCTGCCACCGCGCTACTCGTCACACCGGGACCCGTCACCGCGCGACCCGTTCCTCCGCGCCCCGTCCCTGCGCGCCCCGTCCCTCCGCGACTTGCCACTCCGTGCGCCGCCGCCCCTGCAAGGCAGCCCCCTGCAAGACAGCCCCCCGCGCCTCCGTCCCGCGCCCCGCCGCCGGATGCACCGGCAGCTGCCCGCCGAGGACCGCGATGCGTGCCCGCTCGGCCAGTACGCGGCGGTCGGTGCCGGTCAGCGGGGGATGCGCGGTGATCCGTACGGTCAGTCCGGCGGCGCCCGCCACCCGGCGGAGTGAGGAGCCGAAGTGCTCCTCGCCGAGGAAGCCCGCCCACCGGGTGCGGGCGGTGCCCTGGAAGTAGTCCAGGGTCACCGGGCGTACGGGGGCGCCCGTCTCCACGGCGGCCTGGAAGCAGGCCTGGTGGAAGCCGCCGCCCGCGACCGAGCACCAGGTGGTGGCCTGCGGGAAGACCAGGACCGAGCGGCCGGAGGCGAGCAGTCGGGCCAAGTCCTCGACCAGGTACGGCAGTTCGCGGAGCCGTTCGCGGTGGACGAAGCGGGTGCCGAGCCGCCGGGCCAGGGTGCCGACCACCGGCCACCCGCCGACCTGGCGCTTGGCGAGCAGCGTCACCGGCTCGACGGCGAGCAGCGCGGGCACGTCCAGCCAGGAGACATGGTTGGCGACGACCAGGGTGCCGGGGCCGCCTGCCGGGGCGCCGCCCGCCGCCCGCCCGCTCCCGGGGGCCTCCGCACTCCCCGCCGCCCGCGAACCGTCTGCCGTCCGCGAGCCGTCTGCCGTCCGCGAGCCGTCTGCCGCCCGCGAGCCGTCTGCCGTCCGCGAACCGTGCGCCGCCCGCGAGCCGTTCGCCGCCCGCTCGCTCACCGGCGCGGGCAGCGGTACCGAGAGGGGTCCGGTGCCGCCCGCCGTCCGCAGACCGGCCGCGTCGAGCACCGCGCGTGCCCTGGCCCGCAGCACCTCCGGTTCGGCGAGCCGTTCGCCCAGGGCGAGGCTGCCGCCCACCGTCCAGGCCAGCGCGGCGTAGCGGCGGGCGCGGACGCGGGCCGGCACCGAGGCCGCCGAGCGCCCGGCGCAGGCGGGTCGGCAGACCGGTGCCAGGGGCCAGGGATTGGCGGGGTTCACCGCACTTCCCCGAGGAAGTAGCGCCGGTAGCGCGCGTCCAGGCGGTCCATGTCGAGCAGGACGAAGAAGTCCGCGACGCCGAACTCCGGGTCGTGGGCGGGCGCCCCGCAGATCCACGCCCCGAGCCGCAGATAGGCGCGCAGCAGCGGCGGCAGCGCGGCGTACGAGGGGCGCTCGACGGGGGCCGAATCCGCGGGTGCCCAGGGGCGGTGCGGGTGGACGCGCAGCTCGGCGGGGGAGGCGTGCCGGGAGGTGCCGAGCAGCCAGGCGTTGGCGGCCGCCTGCCCGCCGTCGGCGAGCGGGACCGAGGCGCAGCCCGCCAGATAGCGGTGGCCCGAGAGCAGGACGTAGCGGGCGAGCCCCGACCACATCAGGTTGACGACCGCGCCGGTGCGGTGGTCCGGATGCACGCAGGAGCGGCCGGTCTCGATCAGCGCGGGCCGCAGCGGATCGAGGGCGCGCAGGTCGAACTCGCCTTCCGAGTACGAGAGTGCGCTGCGGCCGGGCGGCAGCAGCCGGTAGGTGCCGACGACCTCGCCGGTGGCGTTCTCGGTGACGATCAGATGGTCGGCGAGGGCGTCGAAGCCGTCGATGTCGTGACCGGCGAGCGGCCCGGTCAGGCGCGCCCCCAGTTCCTCGGCGAAGACCCGGTGGCGCAGCCGCTGTGCGGCCCTGACCTGGTCCTCGGTGTCCGCGAGCGAGGTGGTGTAGGTGGCGGCGGTGGTGTGGGTGCTGGTCAAGAGCATGAGGTGCCGTACTCCCGGGGCCGGGCCGCGGGGAGCCCGGCCGGGCCGGGGCCGCGGCGGTGCGCCGGTATGCGGGGGACGGACAACGGCCGCCCCGCGTCACGGACTTCGACGCGGCGCCGCCGGTGTTCGGCATACCGGTTCTGCGGTGTCCTGCCAGGGAGCATCGGGGCGCCGGGTGTGCGCCCGATGAATGGCGCGAGAAGCGGGGCGGAAGGGCGGCGGGCCCCCGGTGCGGAAGGGGGCGACCCGGCGCAGACGGCGCTCACCGCGCCCCGGAGTGGCGCCGCCCCCAGGAACGGCGCCGCTCGCCGCCCCCGGGAGTACGGGGACGGCGAGCGGTGCGGTGCGGTGCGCGGGTGTGCCCCGCGGTGCGGGTCAGCGGCGGAGGCTGAGCCCGTGTCCGTAGCGGAACAGCGGGTCGTAGTCCTTGTCGCCGACGTTGATGGGCTCCTGGGCCTCGGTGCGCGGCCAGCTCACCGGGAGCTTTCCGGTGAAGGGCTTGTCGCCGTAGAGGACGTCGGCGACACCCGCGCCCTCGCTGCCGGGCAGCCAGGACATCACGAAGGCGTCGGTCTTCGGGAGTTCGCCGGTGATGATCTGCGGGCGGCCCGCGACGTCGAGGACCACGCAGGTCTCGAGCGCGCCGCAGACCCGCTTGATGTTGGCCTTGTCGGCGGCGGAGAGGTTCAGCGTGCGGCCCTCGTTGCCGACGTCGCCCATGCCCTCCGCGTAGGGGGTCTCACCGACCACCACGACTCCGACATCGTTTCCCCCGAGCGGTGCGGAGGCGTCCTGGCTGTAGGTGACCTGGTCGGGCTTGTCGGCCTTGGCGCGGATGCCGTCCAGGATCGAGGTGCCGGGGAAGTTGTCGCTGCCGGACTGGCCCTGCCAGGTGACGGTCCAGCCGCCGGCCTGGTTGCCGAGGTCGTCGGCGTTGACCCCGGCCACGTAGACCTTCTGCGAGGGCTTCAGCGGCAGCGCCTTGTTCTCGTTCTTCAGCAGCACCTGCGACTTGGCGACGGCCTCCCGGGCGACGGCCCGGTGGTTCTTGGAGCCGATGGTGTCCGCGTTGCGCCGGTCGGTGAACGGCTTCTCGAACAGGCCGAGTTGGAACTTGGTCCGCAGGATGCGGCGCACCGCGTCGTCGATCCGGCTCTGCTTGACCCGGCCCGCCTTGACCTCGGCGATCAGCGTGTCGATGAACTTCGGCGCCGTGTGCGGCTCCATGAACATGTCCATACCGGCGTTGACCGAGGCGCGCACCTGGTCCGGGTACTCGCCGGGCAGCTGCTGGATGGCCTGCCAGTCGCTGATCAGGAAGCCCTCGAAGCCGATCTTCTTCTTCAGGGTCCCGGTGAGCAGCTCCTTGTGGGCGCTCATCTTCACCGGCTTGCCGTCCGCGGCGCCTTCGGCGTCCGTCCACTGCACGCTGGAGTACGAGGGCATGATCGTGCCGACCTTGTGCTTCTGCACCGCGGGGACGTACGGCGCGAGGTCGGTCTTCTCGAAGTCCTTGCGGGAGGTGACCGTGACGCCCTGGTCGAGGGTGTACGTCCCGTTGGTGGAGGAGCCGTACTCGGTGTCGCCGTCGCCCGCGAAGTGCTTGGCGGAGGCGAGGACGCGGTCCGGGCGGGCGAGGTCCTTGGTCTTCTTGCCCTGGAGCCCGTCGATGGCGGTCTCCATGCTGGTGACGAGCTTCGGGTCCTCGCCGTAGCTCTCGTAGCTGCGGCCCCAGCGGACATCGCGCACCACGCAGACGCAGGGCGCGAAGGCCCACTGCGGGCCGGTGGCGCGGGTCTCGGTGGCGGTGATGTGCGCGGCCTTCTCCACCAGCTTCGGGTCGCGGGTGGCGCCGAGGCCGAGGTTGTGCGGGAAGACGGTGGCGCCGACCAGGTTGTTGTGGCCGTGCACCGAGTCGACCCCGTAGAGCAGCGGGATGCCCAGGCGGGTGTCGAGCGCCTTCTCCTGGAACTCGTCGACCATGTCCGCCCAGCCGCCGGGGGTGTTGGACTCCGGGGTCGAGCCGCCGCCGGACAGCAGGGAGCCGAGGCCGAGTTCGGTGATCTGGTCCCGGTCCTCGTCGACCGCGATCCGCTCGGCCTGCGTCATCTGGCCGGCCTTCTCCTTGAGCGTCATCCGCCCGAGCAGGTCCTCGACCCGCCGCTCCACGGGCAGCTTCGCGTTCTGGTACGGCGCCTTCGCGCTGCTCTTCCCGTCGTCGGAGGAGACCGCCCCGGCCACGGTGGGCGCGGACAGGGCTCCGGCGAGGAGCCCGGCGGTGGCGAGCAGCGCGCCGGTGAGGCGGCGGGATCCGGCGGCTCTGGGCCGGCGGCCGGAATCGTGGGGGTGCATCAAGACGTCCATCCCTGCATTGGGACCGGCCCCCGGGACGTCCCCGCACCGGGTGGAGCCGATCGACGGTGGCGGCTGAAGGTGCGGTTCCGTGCGGAAACGACAGCAACGGCCGGGTGCCGACATGTCCCTGACGTCGCATCGGCGCCCGGCAGAGAATTTCCCGGCTTGTCGGATGACTGTCAAGACTTCAAGCGAGAAGGGCTCGCCCGGCCGCCCGTCCTTCACTAAGTGAACGGACGGCCGGGGCGCGGCGGTTCACCGGCCCGGACGGCCGCACCGGGCGAGCGCGACCGGCCCCGCCCGCCCTCAGCTCCGCCGGTGGTCGCCCGCCGCCCCGTCGATCAGCTCCCGCAGGATGTCGATGTGCCCCGCGTGCCGGGCGACTTCCTCGACCATGTGCACCAGCACCCAGCGCAGCGACACCGGAACGCCCCGCCAGGAGGTGCCGAGCGCGTCCAGCGGCAGCTCCTCGATGACCGCGTCGGCGGCGGCCCGGGCGCGGTCGTGGAAGGCGAGGATCTGCGCCGAGGTCTCCCCGGGGCCGAGGCTCATGTCCTCCTCGCTCGCCGGGTCGAACCACAGCGGCTCCACCTCCCGCCCGAAGGTCTCGCAGAACCAGCCGTACTCCACCGAGGCCAGATGCTTGACCAGCCCCGCCAGATTGCTGCCGGAGGGCGTCATGGGCCGTCTCAGCTGCTCCTCGTCAAGGCCTTCGAGTTTCCACCGCACGGCGTCGCGGTGCCGGTCCAGGCTCTCGCGCAGGGCGCTCTTCTCGTCGATGCGCGCGGGATCACTGCTGCTCGTCATGGCCCGAAGCTAACAACGCCCACTGACATCGCGGCCGTACGAGGAGAAAGCGCCCGCTGACCTCGCGGCCGTACGAGGGGAAGCCACCCGCTGACCTCGCGGCCGTACGCGGCGAAGTGAGGGGGACGTACCGCGTCAGGAGGCGGCGGCATACCGCGGAAGAAGCGGTGTCCGGGCCGGGGCGTGCGACCGCAGAAGGACATGTACTCCCCGCGCAGGCGGCCCGAGTTCCTGCCCGCGGCCGAGGGCGGCGGCCCCGGCGGCTGCCAGGATCGTGGGTACCGGCGCCGCACCGCCGGTTCCCGAACCGCTGGGGGCACCTGTGATCCGGATCCGGCTGACCGCCCGGTCGCTCGCCACCACCCGCTTCGTGGTCTCGCCGCTGGCGCACCTGCGGATGGCCCTGGACACCCGGCTCGCCGTCCGGGGCGCCGAGGGACTGCCGGGCGGCGGCGAGGTCGCGGCCGTACTGAGGCGCCACCGGCTGCACCGGCTCGCCCTGCTGCGCGGGGTGCCCGGCGACTTCGCCTGGCTGCCCCTCACCCCCCTCGCCTTCCGCCCCTCCCTCGACGAGGAACTGCACGCCCTGACCGCCGCGCGGCCCGCCCCCGCGTCCCGGCTGGCCGCGTACCTCGACGGCGCGGGCGGCGGCGCGCGGGGCGCCGAGGATCCGCGGCGGGCGGCGCTGCGCCACCAACTGCGCGCGGGCGGCGAGGAGTTCACCCGGGGGCTCGCCGAGGAGGCTGCCGAGTTCTTCGCCCGGGTGCTCGCCCCGCACTGGCCCGCGGTCGCGGCCCGGGTCGAGGCGGAGATCGACCTCCGCGGCAGGATCGCCGCCCGCGGCGGGACGGCCGCGATGCTCGGCGGGCTGCACCCGGCGGTCGACTTCCGGGACGAGGTGCTCGGCGTGCGCGACGGCCGCGAGCTCACCGTCCGCACCCGCGGCCCGCTCACCCTCTGCCCCACCGCCCTCGGCGCCGGGCACCTCACCGAGCTGGGGCCCGGAGCGGCCGGTACGCCGGTGGTGCTCGCCTATCCGGCGGCGCGGCGCGCGGAAGCCGCACCGCGGGACTTCGTTCCGCAGGCGGCGGGGACGGGATTCGGCGACGGCCTCGGCCGGTCGAGGGTGCGGCTCCTGAAGAGCCTCGGCGAACCGCGGACCACCTCCCAGCTCGCCGCTCTGCACCGGCTCAGCCCCTCGACGGTCTCGTACCACCTCTCCCGGCTGCACGGCGCGGGCCTGGTGACCCGCACCCGGATGGGCAGCAACGTCTACTACGAACGCTCCGTCAAGGCCGAGGTCGTCTCCCGCCGCGCCGCGGTCACCGGCTACACGCCCCGCCCGGCGGCACCCCGCAGCGGCTGACCCGGGACGCCGCGCCCTGGTCGGCCCGGCCGCCCGGTGAACGCACCCCGGAGACCGGGACGCACCCCGGAGACCGGGACGCACCCCACGATTTCCCGCATTGTTACCCGGACGGCCTACCGCCGCCGGGAGCCTCTCGCATAGGTTCACCGCAGGTAATTCGCGCCGGCAAAGCCGCGCGGCCGGCATCGCGCGGTGGAGGGGGCCGCGCGATGCCGGGCCACCTCGCGGGCCCGGCCGGGAACACCGGTCGCGGGGCCCCGGTCCGCCTTTCCCGGGCCCGCCCGGCGGCCACGCGAACCGGCGTCAAGCGGACGTTCCACGCGCCCTTAACCCCTCAGGGGGACGACGCGCCGGGGTGGGATCCGTCACGTACGGCCGAAGAGGCGGGCCCGGCGGCCGGTGTCCGGGGCCGGAACCCTTGGGGCGACTGGGCTCCGCGGGGGTGCGCGGCGGGCGGTGGGAGGTGGCCCGGAGGCTCGCGGCCGTTTCGGAGAGTAGTTGCGGCACGCCGATGCACCCGTCCGCCCTCACGAAGGGTTATGGTGGGAACCCCCCCTCGGGCCGGTCCGTCTCCCCCCCCACGGACCGGCCCGTTTTCTGTGTCCGGTTCTCTGTCCGGCCTCCCGGACCCCCGCCCACCTCGCGCTTTCGCTCCCCGTCCGGGCCCCTCCCCGCCCCGCGCCGCACGTCCCCGGAAACTGCCGGACGGCGAACGGAACCGGCGGATCCGTTCCCCGCGTCCTCCTCCGTACGAGGGCGCCGCGCGCCCCGTGTCCCCGGCTCCGCGGCGCCGGGCCGGATGGCTCTCCGGACGGCTTTCGGCGGTAAGGTCACTGCGGGGGACAACCATCAACGGGCCCGCGCCGGCGGAACCCGGCAGGGCCGCGCCGCGCCCGGAAACTCCCGCCCGCCGGGGGTCCGCGGCCCCGTACCCGCACAGGGGCGGGCGGCGCTTCGGGGGCCGTGCCCCATGACGCGAGAGGTGAGACTCGGTGAACTTGCGCGACCTGGTGTACGGACTCTACGCCCGCAGGGTGGAGGGCCGACTCGACCACGACCAGGTGCCCAAGCACATCGGCGTGATCATGGACGGCAACCGCCGCTGGGCGAAGGCCGCGGGCTCCACGGCGGCCCAGGGCCACCGCGCCGGGGCCGAGAAGATCGGCGAGTTCCTCGGCTGGTGCTCGGAGACCGATGTCGAGGTCGTCACCCTCTGGCTGCTCTCCACGGACAACTTCGACCGCCCGGAGGAGGAACTCGTCCCCCTCCTCGGCATCATCGAGAACGTGGTGCGCTCCCTTGCCGCCGACGGCCGCTGGCGGGTCCACCACGTCGGCACCCTCGACCTGCTGCCCGCGCCGATGCAGCTCGCCATCAAGGAGGCCGAGGAGGCCACCGCCCACGTCGACGGGATAGTGGTCAACGTCGCGGTGGGCTACGGCGGGCGCCAGGAGATCGCGGACGCGGTGCGCTCGATGCTGCTCGACCACTCCGAGAAGGGCACCTCCCTCGAAGGGCTCGCCGAGATCGTCGACATCGACCTCATCGGCCAGCACCTCTACACCGGTGACCAGCCCGACCCGGACCTCGTCATCCGCACCAGCGGCGAACAGCGCCTGTCCGGATTCATGCTCTGGCAGACGGCCCACTCCGAGTACTACTTCTGCGAGGTCTTCTGGCCGGCCTTCCGCAAGGTCGACTTCCTGCGGGCGCTGCGCGACTACGCGGCCCGCCACCGCCGCTACGGCGGCTGACCCCCGGCACCGCGGCCCGCGCCCACCGCCGTCCGCACGGCCCGGGGCGCCCCGTTCCGCATGCCGCGCACCCGCCTTCCGGGTGACGGTCCCTCACCGGCCCGGCCGCTCTGCGCGTATCGGGCAATCGGGTCGAGGCAGGCGCCTCCGCTTCCTCAGGGGTTCACGGGTAACCCAGAGTTCACACAGCTGCCGTCATATGCCCTGGCATGGCGCAGACCCCGAACGGGCATAACTCCAGCAGGTCGACGCCCCTGCACGACAGGGTGGGGCGTCGCATCTCAGCGGACGGCATGGGGCCGTCCGCCCGGGAGGCCCTTTGCACCAGGACGACCGCGTGCTGAGCGCGGGCGACAGGGAGGGCCGGTCCCCGGCCCGTGCAACGGGGCCGGGAACCGGTCCGGTATCCGTGGGTATCGGGGGGATCCCCGCGACCGTACGTGTCGCTCCCCGATCTCTTCCGAGGGGGTACGTCCTTCCGTGGTGACCAGCGCAAAGCGCCACAAGCCAGACCGGCGCACCTACGTACTCGACACCAGCGTCCTGCTCGCCGATCCGAGCGCCCTGACCAGATTCGACGAGCACGAGGTCGTGCTGCCGGTCGTGGTGGTCACGGAGCTGGAGGCCAAGAGGCACCATCCCGAGCTCGGTTACTTCGCCCGGCAGGCGCTGCGCCTGCTCGACGACTACCGGGTGCAGTACGGGCGCCTCGACGCACCCCTGCCCACCGGGGAGATGGGCGGCACGCTGCGCGTCGAACTCAACCACTCCGATCCCGGCGTACTGCCCGCCGGTTACCGGTTGGGGGACAACGACTCCCGGATCCTCGCGGTCGCGCGCAATCTCCAGGCCGAGGGGTACGACGTCACCGTCGTCTCCAAGGACCTGCCGCTGCGCATCAAGGCCTCCTCGGTCGGGCTCCTCGCCGAGGAGTACCGCGCCGAACTCGCCATCACCGATTCCGGCTGGACCGGGATGAGCGAACTCACCCTCCCCGGCGAGCAGGTCGACCTGCTCTTCGAGGAGGAGACCCTGTTCGTGCCCGAGGCGGACGGGCTGCCCGTGCACACCGGGCTGACCATCCAGTCCGAGCGGGGCAAGGCGCTGGGCCGGGTCACCCCGGACGGCAACGTCCGCCTGGTGCGCGGCGACCGGGAGGCCTTCGGGCTCAAGGGCCGCAGCGCCGAGCAGCGCATCGCGCTCGATCTGCTGCTCGACCCGGAGGTCGGCATCGTCTCCATGGGCGGCCGGGCCGGCACCGGCAAGTCCGCGCTCGCGCTCTGCGCGGGCCTGGAGGCGGTGCTCGAACGCCGCCAGCACCAGAAGGTGATGGTCTTCCGGCCGCTGTACGCCGTGGGCGGGCAGGAGCTCGGCTATCTGCCGGGCAGCGAGGCCGAGAAGATGAGCCCCTGGGCGCAGGCCGTCTTCGACACCCTCTCCGCGGTCACCAGCCGCGAGGTCATCGAAGAGGTCACCGCGCGCGGCATGCTGGAGGTCCTGCCGCTGACCCACATCCGCGGGCGCTCCCTGCACGACGCCTTCGTGATCGTGGACGAGGCGCAGTCCCTGGAGCGCAACGTCCTGTTGACCGTGCTCTCCCGGATCGGCGCCAACTCCCGGGTCGTCCTCACCCATGACGTCGCCCAGCGCGACAACCTCCGGGTGGGGCGGTACGACGGAGTCGTCGCCGTGGTGGAGAAGTTGAAGGGGCATCCGCTCTTCGCCCATGTCACGCTCACCCGATCGGAGCGGTCGCAGATCGCCGCACTGGTGACCGAAATGCTGGAGGACGGGCAGATCTGAAACCCGCTGTCCGCCTCGCCGTATTTTGCGGGCGGGCAGCCCCATTTCACCGTATACGCAGGTCAGTTGACGCCGTCCGGGAAGGCCGAAGAGCCTAACCGGGCGGCGTCTCGGCGTCCCCCCGTTTCCGGAAAACGCCAGGGGTAAACGGCCTGTGAGCTTTCACACCCCAAGGGGAATTGCCTTGCGGCCCACCGCTAGGGCAGAGTCTGGGTCTTGTCAGGCCCCGCATACGACACACGTGTGTCCCCAGTGGCACCACACCACAGAACTCCATAGAGCTCGTCGTATGCCGCCCGAGTCACCACGCGGCGCTTCTGTCCCAGGAGTTGCCCACCGGGCCCGTGCTTCCCGTGACCTAGCTAGTGGGAGGCCAGTGTCGGGGGCACGATTGCGCCCGTGAGGTCACCTAAGCGGGCGATGCTGGAAGGAAACCGTGTGAGCCGGATTTCGGTCCGGGGATTCGCAGTGGCCTCGGCCACCGCGGTCACCACCGTCGGCGCCGTAGTGGGTGTTGCCTCGGGCAGCACCCAGACCCCCTCGGACAACCTCGAGGCGACGGCCGACGACGCGACCCTCCTCGCTGACATTCCCGCGGGCCAGCAGGCCCAGGTCCAGACGGCCTCGCTGAGCCAGCAGGCGGACGCCCAGGCGATCGCCGCCGACTCGGCCGCGAAGAAGTCCGCGGAGGAGGCGGCCCGCAAGCAGGCCGCCGAGGACGCGGTCTCGAAGCAGAAGGCCGCCGAGAAGGCCGAGAAGGAAGCCAAGGAGCGCAAGGAAGCGGAGAAGGTCGCCAGCCGCTCCGCCTCGCGCGACAGCTCGGACTTCCCCGCGCAGGGCTCGTACAGCATCGGCGAGATCCAGGCGATGGCCCGTCAGATGGTTCCGGCGGACCAGTTCCAGTGCTTCAGCAACATCGTGGACCACGAGTCCAGCTGGAACTACCGCGCGACGAACGCCTCTTCGGGTGCCTACGGTCTCTTCCAGGCCCTGCCCGGCTCCAAGATGTCCTCCGCGGGCTCCGACTGGCAGACCAACCCGGCCACCCAGATCAAGTGGGGCCTCGGCTACATGGACGGCCGCTACGGCAGCCCGTGCGCCGCGTGGAACTTCTGGCAGGCCAACCACTGGTACTAGGCCGCCCCTGGTACGGGGCCCGGCACACGGTCTCCGCTCAACCACCCCAAGCCCCTCGCCGTCCTACGGTGAGGGGCTTGGTGCGTGTACGTTCGAGAAGCGCCCGAGTGGGCACCTGAGACGGGGCGTACGCGGAGACGGCGTACGGAGAAGACCGACAGACAGGGCGTACCGGGAGACGGTGCGCACCGGGGGCGGATGTTCGCGCCCCCAGGGGGAAGAGGACGATTCATGTCGCGACTGCCAGCCTGGCTGGGCTCGGTCGGCGGCGGCCTCACGCGGATGGGCGAACGCCTTGGTGAGCGCCGTGCCGAGGCCGAACGCCGAGCCGAACAAGACGAGTTGACCAGCCCGAGTGCCGCCGGAGCGAGCGCCGCGGCCGCACCGGTGAAGCCGCCGAAACCCGATCCGGTGGCCGCCGTCCCCTGGGGTGTGCGGGTCGCGGCCGAGGCGAGCTGGCGGCTCCTGGTGCTCGCGGGCACCGTCTGGGTGCTGATGCGGATCATCAGCGCGATCCAGCTCGTCGTCCTGGCCTTCGTGGCGGCCCTGCTGATCACCGCGCTGCTCCAGCCCACCGTCGCCCGGCTCACCCGGCTCGGCCTGCCGCGCGGCCTGGCCACCACCCTCACCGCCGTGCTCGGCTTCGTCATCATGGGCCTGGTCGGCTGGTTCGTGGTCTGGCAGGTGATGGAGAACCTCGACAACCTCTCGGCCCAGATCCAGGACGGCATCGACGAGTTGAGGCGCTGGCTGCTCAACAGCCCCTTCCACGTCACCGAGGACCAGATCAACGACATCGCCAAGAGCCTGCGCGAGGCGGTCGGCGCCAACACCGAGGAGATCACCTCCGCGGGCCTCGAAGGCGTCACCGTCATCATGGAGACCCTCACCGGGATGCTCCTCGCGATGTTCTCCACGCTCTTCCTGCTCTACGACGGCCCGCGCATCTGGCAGTGGACGCTCAAGCTGGTCCCCGCCGCCGCCCGCCCGGGCATCGCGGGCGCAGGACCGCGCGCCTGGCAGACGCTCACCGCCTATGTCCGCGGCACGGTGATAGTCGCCTTCATCGACGCCCTCTTCATCGGCCTCGGTATCTACTTCCTCGGCGTGCCGATGGCGGTGCCGCTGGCCGTCTTCATCTTCCTGTTCTCCTTCATCCCGCTGGTCGGCGCGGTCGCCTCGGGCGCGCTCGCGGTGGTCGTCGCGCTGGTCACCCAGGGCGTGTTCACCGGCGTGATGACGCTCGTGGTGGTGCTCGCCGTCCAGCAGATCGAGGGCCACATCCTGCAGCCCTTCATCCTCGGCCGCGCGGTACGGGTCCACCCCCTCGCGGTGATCCTCTCGGTCGCCGCGGGCGGCATGATCGCCGGCATCGGCGGCGCCGTCGTCGCCGTCCCCCTCGTCGCGGTCACCAACACGGTCGTCGGCTACCTGCGCTCGTACGGCCACGAATCCGCCCCGCACACACCGGGCCCGCACGGCGCCACGGCACTCGAAGTCGCCCCGGTCGGCGCCCCGGTGGACACGGCCCCGGCGGACCGGCTCACGGACCCGGGGGCCAACCCGCCGCCCGGTACCGCTCCGGGCGCGGCGACGCCGGGTCCCGCGGACACTCCCGCCGACCCGGCCACCGGGAAGCCTCCGCCGGGGAGCGAGCCCGGCTGAGACACGACAGAGGCGGGGCGGGCGCCACGGGCTGACTTGAGCCCTGGCACCCGCCCCGCTTCCGTGTGCGGGTCAGGCCTCCGTCTCGCCCGCGAAGATCTCCTCGGCTGTGGTGGCGACGAGGCTGCGGTCGAACCAGGTGTCGAGGAGGTCCAGGTCCTGGCAGGTGGTGAGGTGTTGGCGGTGGGCGTCGGTGAGGGCGATGCCTCGGGCGTCGAGGACCTTGAGTACGTCCTCGGCCTTGGCGCTCGCTCGGCCTTCCTGCCGGCCTTCTTGTCGGCCCTCGTCCCGGATCTCGTTGGCGATGGGGGAGCGGAAGAAGGAGAGGTGAGTCACTGCTCGCGGGGCCTTTCCGCCGACTCCGGCGTGACCGTTCGCTCGGTGGATGACTCGGCGAAGCCGCCGCCCGCGAAGATCTCCTCGGCTGTGGTGGCGACGAGGCTGCGGTCGAACCAGGTGTCGAGGAGGTCCAGGTCCTGGCAGGTGGTGAGGTGTTGGCGGTGGGCGTCGGTGAGGGCGATGCCTCGGGCGTCGAGGACCTTGAGTACGTCCTCGGCCTTGGCGCTCGCTCGGCCTTCCTGCCGGCCTTCTTGTCGGCCTTCTTGTCGGCCCTCGTCCCGGATCTCGTTGGCGATGGGGGAGCGGAAGAAGGAGAGATCGACAGCCATCAGGGTCCTCCAGGTGTTCAGGGCCGGGCTGTTGGTCAGGCCCAGTGAGACCAGTTCGACGAAAGTGCCGGCGGTGGTTTCGTCCACCGTCTTCAGGGCTCCTGCCAAGGCCTTCAGTATGGCATCGGCGCCCTTGTCGTAGGCGTGCGTGATCGCGGAGAGCGCGGCCAGCGGGATGTCCTCGGCCGCGGTCGAGGGGTCGGTGATGACGGGAGTGTTGTCGGGGCCGACGACCAGGGGGCGCAGTTGCAGCGTCGCCCACTGCGGCGGCCCGATCCGGAAGGGGCCCGCGGCCCACCGCGCGGTGCTCCGGTCCTGGCACACCACCAGGAGCAGGGGCGGCACCTTGTACTTCGCGTAGAGGTGGGAGGTGTAGTAGGCCCAGCTCGACGGCTTGGCGGGGTCGCGCTTGCTCTGGGCCTCCACGAGCAGCAGGCGGCTGTCGCCGTCCGCGCCGTCGAAGCGCAGCAGGGTGTCGACTCTGCGTTCCAGGGGCTGGATCTCGGTGAGATCGGTCGGCAGATAGGACACCTCTACGGGGTGGGCGAAGGGGACGCCGAATTTCTCGAATGTCCGGGCGAAGATCCCCGGATCCTCCTGGAAGATCCGGTGCATCGCCTCATGGGAGGAACTGACCATGGTCAGGACGCTACGGAGCGTGAGGCGGGAAGATCGCCCAGTTCGGTGGATATTAGCTCGAACGGGTTAATGCTTGAAGGTTTAACACCTGGTCGGGGGCTTGATCGGCGGACTCCGTGCTTCCGCGAGGGCGCCTCGCGTGACGCAGGTCTCTGGACTGCGAAGTGACCGGCGGGTAGCCTGATATGAGCAAGCGCTTAGACACCTCCTCGTGCAGCGACCTCGTCTCCCCTCCGGGTGTACGGGGATCCCGTCGCGAGGGTGAGCGCCCACCGCAGGGCCGTCCGGGAATCGGGGCCCGCCGAGCCGAAGCCAGAGTTCAGGGAGGCCGTTCGTGCGCCGTACCGTTTTCCAAGAGGACCACGAGGCGTTCCGGGAGACCATCCGGGCCTTCATCGAGGCCGAGGTCGTCCCGGTCTACGACGAGTGGTACGCCGCGGGTCAGGCGCCGCGCGACTTCTACTACAAGCTCGGTGAGCTGGGCATCTTCGGCATCGAGGTGCCGGAGGAGTACGGCGGCGCGGGCGAGGAGTCCTTCAAGTACCAGGCCGTGATCTACGAGGAGTGCGCCCGCGCGGGCGTCTCCTTCGGCGGCTCCGGGGTGCATGTCGCGCTCTGCCTGCCCTACCTCAAGGCGTACGCCACCGAGGAGCAGAAGAAGCGCTGGCTGCCGGACTTCGTCTCCGGGCAGACCATGTACGCCATCGCCATGACCGAGCCCGGCACCGGCTCCGACCTCGCGGGCATGAAGACCACCGCCAAGCTCTCCGAGGACGGCAGCCACTACGTCCTCAACGGCGCCAAGACCTTCATCACCGGCGGAGTGCACGCCGACCGCGTCATCGTCTGCGCCCGCACCGCCGCGCCCACCGCCGAGGACCGCCGCCACGGCATCTCGCTGCTCGTGGTGGACACCAAGTCCGAGGGGTACGCGGTCGGCCGCAAGCTGGACAAGCTGGGCCTGAAGACCTCCGACACCGCCGAACTCTCCTTCACCGACGTCAAGGTCCCGGTCGAGGACCTGCTCGGCGAGGAGCACAAGGGCTTCTCCTACCTCGGCCAGAACCTGCCGCAGGAGCGCCTCGGCATCGCCTTCGGCGCCTACTCCCAGGCCGCCGCCGCGGTCCGCTTCGCGCAGCAGTACGTCGAGGACCGCACCGTCTTCGGCAAGACCGTGGCCTCCTTCCAGAACACCAAGTTCGAGCTGGCCGGCTGCCAGGCCGAGGTGGACGCTGCCCAGGCCGTCGCGGACCGCGCCCTGGAGGCCCTGGACGCCGGTGAGCTGAGCCCCGCCGAGGCCGCGAGCGCCAAGCTGTTCTGCACCGAGGTCGCCCACCGGGTGATCGACAAGTGCCTTCAGCTGCACGGCGGTTACGGCTATATGAACGAGTACCCGATCGCCCGCCTCTACGCGGACAACCGGGTCAACCGCATCTACGGTGGCACCAGCGAGGTCATGAAGATGATCATCGCGAAGAACATGGGCCTGTGACCGGCAGCCCGCACCGCATGTGCCGGTGACCGGCAGGCCGTACGACATGCGCCGGTGACCCGGCAGGTCACCGGCGACGGAAACGAAGGCTGACAGGCTCCGCTCATGCACCAGGCACTCCAGTCCCTCCTCGATCTGCTCGACCTCGAACGGATCGAGGAGGACATGTTCCGCGGGCAGTCGCGTTCCGCCTTCGTCCCGCGCGTCTTCGGCGGCCAGGTCGCCGCACAGGCCCTGGTCGCCGCCGGGCGCACCGTCCCCGCGGACCGGCACGCGCACTCGCTGCACTCGTACTTCCTGCGCACCGGCGACCCCGGGGCGCCGATCGTCTACGCCGTCGACCGCATCCGCGACGGCCGCTCCTTCACCACCCGCCGGGTCGTCGCCGTCCAGCACGGCAAGCCGATCTTCCACCTCTCCGCCTCCTTCCAGACGTACGAGGAGGGCATGGAGCACCAGGCGCCGATGCCCGAGGCGCCGGACCCGGAGACGCTGCCCACCGCCGAGGAGGCGCTGCCCCGCTACCGGGAGGTCTTCACCGAACCGCGGGTCGTCGAGTCCATGCTGGCCACCCGCGCCTCGGTGGACCTGCGCTATGTGGACGAGCCGCCGTGGGGCAGCGTCGGCACCCCGCGCGAGCCGCGGTCGCAGGTCTGGTTCCGCACCCGGGGCAAGCTGGACGGGCCGGTGGACGACCCGCTGCTCCACGTCTGCCTCGCCACCTATGTCTCCGACATGACCCTGCTCGACTCGGTGCTGCTCGCGCACGGGCGCGGCGGCTGGGCCGTCGGCGACGTGGTCGGCGCCTCCCTCGACCACGCGATGTGGTTCCACCGCCCCTTCCGCGCCGACGAGTGGCTGCTCTACGACCAGGAGTCCCCCTCGGCTTCCGGCGGGCGCGGCCTCGGCCAGGCCCGTATCTACACCCAGGACGGCAGGCTGGCGATCTCGGTGATCCAGGAGGGCGTGGTCCGCGTGCCCCGCTGAACGGGGGCCGCCCCGCGGCTTACCGTCCGGTGCATGACGGGCGACCAGGGGCAGGACCAGGGACCGGAAAAGGAACGGCGGCAGGGGCAGCGGGAGCGCCGGGAGCAGCAGTCGGGCGAGAGCACCTTCACCGTGCTCGTCGCCGCGGCCGCCAACTTCGGTATCGCCGCGGCCAAAGCGGTCGCGGGCCTGCTCAGCGGCTCCAGCGCGATGCTCTCCGAGGCCGCGCACTCGGTCGCCGACACCGTCACCGAGCTGATGCTGCTCACCGCCCTCAAGCGCAGCGAGCGCGCCCCCGACGAGGACCACCCCCTCGGCTACGGCCCCGAGCGCTATGTCTGGGCGCTCCTCGCCTCGGTCGCCACCTTCGTCGGCGGCGGCGTCTTCGCCCTCTACGACGGCGTCCACACCCTCACCCACATCGAGGAGCCGGGCAGCCCGCTGGTCTCGTACCTGGTGCTCGCGATCGCCGCCGTACTGGAGGGCTTCTCGCTGCGGACCGGGCTCAAGCAGGTGCGCGCGGAGGCCTCCCGGTACGGGGTGCGCACCCGGCACTATCTGCGCCGGACCACCGACACCACGGTCAAGGCGGTGGTCCTGGAGGACTCGGCGGCCCTCGCGGGTCTGGCGACGGCCGCGCTCGGGCTGCTGCTCGACCAGCTCACCGGCTCCGGCGTCTGGGACGGCATCGCCTCGCTCGGCATCGGCCTCCTCCTCGTCTACGTGGCCTGGGTGCTCGGCCGCTCCAACGCCGACCTGCTCATCGGGCGCCCGCTGCCGCCCCGCACCCGCGCGGCCATCCGCGAGGAGCTGCTCGCCGGGCGCCATGTGCAGGACGTACTCGAGGTGATCACCCTGGTGCAGGGGCCCGGCGACGCCCTGGTGGCTGCCAAGGTCGACTTCCGCGACGCGTCCACCGCGGCCGAGGTCGAGCGGTCCTGCGAGGAGGCCGAACGGCGGCTCAAGGAGCGCTTCCCCGCGGTGAGCCGGGTCTATCTGGACCCGACGCCGGGCGGGGCGGCCCGGGGCGTACCGGGGACGGGGTCGCAGGGGGAGCGTTAGGGGTGGGGCGGTGTCGCCAAGTGCCCCTAGCCTTCGGCCAGTTGCCGTATCGGCCAGTTGCCGTACCGGCCCGGGGCCGCGGTCGTCAGGGGGAGCACATGGGGGAGTCCGTGGAGGAGACGAGGGCGCCGCTGTCCTCGGGTACCGCGGGCGGTGCCGGGTCGCTACCGCCCTCCGGCGCCGCGGGCGGTGCCGAGGCCCCGCCGGATTCCGCCGCGGGCGGCGCCGGGGTCGCCGACACCGCGCGGGGCTACGCCCCGGCCGTCGACGGGCTCCGGGCCCTCGCCGCGCTGCTCGTGGTCACCATGCACGTCGGCATCTTCACCGGGCAGGTGCCCGGCCTCGGGGAGGAGGGGCCGCTCGGGCCCGTGCTGAGCGGCTTCGCGGTCGCCGTCCCGATCTTCTTCGTCATCTCCGGGCTGCTGCTCTACCGCCCCTGGGCCGAGGCCGCCCTGGACGGCCGCCGGGCGCCGCACACCGGGCGCTACTACTGGCATCGGCTGCTGCGCGTCGTCCCGGCCTACTGGCTCGCCGCCCTCACGGCGCTGCTGCTCTTCGAGCGCGAACGCCTCGACGAGGCGGGCCGCACCACCCGGATCCTGCTGCTCCAGGTCATCTACGAGCGGGACTCGCTGACCATGAGCCTCTCGCAGACCTGGAGCCTGGCCACCGAGGTCTCCTACTACGCGCTGCTCCCGCTGCTCGCCCTCGCCCTGCACCGGCTGCTCGCGCGGGGCAGGACGGGCGCGGCCCTCGCCCTGCTCGGCGCGCTCGTCCTGCTGAGCGTGGTGTGGGTGGCGGTCCTCTACCGGGACCCGCCGGTGCAGGAACCCGTCGCCCGCCTCTGGCTGCCCGCCTACGCGGGCTACTTCGCCGCCGGAATGGCCCTCGCCCTGCTCGCCGCCCGCACCGCGCGCGCCACCCGGCCGCTGCGCGTGGCCGAGCTGGTCCGGCGGTATCCGTGGGCCTGCTGGCTGCTCGCCCTGGCCGCGCAGGTGGTGGTCTCCACCCCGCTCGCCGGAGACGTGGCCGCGATCCCCTCCTCCCGCGAGGTCGTGGTGGAGCACCTCTGCCACCTGCTGACCGCGGCCGCCCTCGCCGCCCCGCTGCTCCTGGCCGACGGCAGCACACCCGCCCGCCTCCTCGGATCCCCGCTCCCGGCCTGGCTCGGCCGGATCTCGTACGGGGTCTTCCTCTGGCACATGGTGGTGATCGTCGGCTGGCTGGAGTGGACGGACAAGCAGCTCGGCACCCTGGACATCGGCGACTTCGCGGTCCTCTACCCGCTCACCCTGGCCGTCTCGGTCATCCTCGGGTGGTTGTCGTACGCGCTGGTCGAGCGTCCGCTGCGGCGGCTGCGGTAGCGGGTTCCGGCGTGGCTTCCGGAGCCGGAGTCGCGGCCGGAACCGGGGCGGGGGCCGGTGCCGCGTCCGCGGGGCGCCAGCCGGGCGGGCCGAAGACGTAGCCGAGCTTGTCCCGCAGGCGCCGGGCCCGGCGGACGTCGGCGATCATGCTGCCGTACTCGTGGTACTGGAGCCGGATGACGTTGTACGTGCCCACCGGTGTCGTCAACCCGTAGGTGGGGCGGTGCAGTTCCTCCTGGAAGGTGCCGAAGAGGCGGTCCCAGACGATGAGGATGCCGCCGTAGTTCTTGTCCAGGTACTCGGGGTCGCTGCCGTGGTGGACGCGGTGGTGCGAAGGGGTGTTGAGGACGAACTCGACGGGGCGGGGCAGCTTGCCGACCGCCTCGGTGTGGGTGAAGAACTGGTAGATCAGGTTGAGCGCGAAGGCCACGTAGATGGTCCACGGGGCGAAGCCCATCAGCGGCAGCGGCACCCAGAAGAGGGCCTCGGTCCAGGGGTTCCACTTCTGCCGGAGCGCGGTCCCGAGGTTGAAGTACTCGCTGGAGTGGTGCGCCTGGTGCCCGGCCCAGCCGAAGCGCACCCGGTGCGAGAAGCGGTGGTTGGCGTACCAGGCGAGGTCCACCACCAGGAGCAGCAGCGGCCAGTGCCACCAGGCGCCGGTCGGGATGTGCCAGGGCACCAGCGACCAGAGGAAGGCGTAGAGGACCAGGGTGACCGCCTTGAACAGGGCCATCACCACCAGCGCCCCCGAGCCCATGCTGAGGCTGCTCAGCGAGTCCTTGCCCAGGTAGCCCTTGAGCCCTTCGTCGTCGAGCCTGGCCAGGGCCGCCACCTCGATCCCGATGAAGAGCAGGAAGAAGGGGATGGCGTAGAGCACCGGGTTGTTGATCTGTTCCCACACCTCGGCGGGCATGGCGCCTCCTTGAATTGACTTCTAAGTAAGTTACTCAAAAGTCAATTCATGCTGTCAAGAGTCGATCCGGCCCGGAACCCACCACAGGACCCACCACAGGACCCACAACGGGACCCAGTCCGGAACCCAGTCCAGAACCCCCCGGGACCCCCGGTGATTAGATGGGCCGATGGGTGAAGTGGGGACCAAGGGCGTACCGCGGGCCGAGCGCGAGCGGCAGATCCTGGACGTGGCGACGGACGCCTTCGGGCGCAAGGGCTACGCCGCGGTGTCGATCGCCTCGGTCGCGGCCGAGGCGGGCATCTCCAAACCGCTGGTCTACGGGTACTTCGGGACCAAGGACGGCCTGTTCGCCGCCTGTGTGCGCCGGGCCGGCGGGCAGCTCGCGGAGGCCATCGAGGAGGTGCTCGCCCGGCCCGGCGATACCGCGGCCAAGGTGGAGCAGACCCTGCGGGCCGTCTTCACCGTGCTCGAACCCCGGCCCTACGTCTGGAACACCGTCTTCGACCGGACCCTCCCGCCGGAGGGCGAGGCGGCCGAGGCCGCCCTGGCGGTCCGCGCCCGCATCGCCGACCAGGCCGAGCGCGGGGTCGCCGCAGCCCTCGCCGCGGCGGGCTCCGCCGATCCGCTGGACCGGGCGGCCCTCACCGAGGTCTGGGTCAGCGCGGTGACCGCCCTGGTCAACTGGTGGCTGCGACACCCGGAGCAGTCGGCCGAGCAGATGGTCCGCCGCAGCCGCCTCCTCATGAGGACGCTCTCGACGGGGAGTTGAGGGCTCGCGCCTCGGATGCGCGGGTGGCCGAGGGGAGTTGGGAGCGCGCGGAGGAACGTGCGCTTCTCAGCGGGGAGTTGAGGGCTCCCCGGATCCGCGGCCGACCGCCGGGGATCCAGTGGCTGACGGAGACTCAGTGACTGCCGGAGATTCGGGGACTGGCGGAGATTCGGAGACCATGGAGTATGCACTCCGATGGCTCGTACCGCTCCGGATCCGATGGCTGGCACCTGACCGCAGACGTCGGTGAATTCCTCGGCCACGCCGGGGAGTTCCTGCGCTCGCGCCCCGCGCTGCACACCACCCCGCTGTCGGTCACCGAGAAACTGCGCGTCCTCGGAACGGCGGCGTACGGCGGCCGGACCCCCGTCCTCGGGTGGCTGGAGCGGGCGGGCGAGGTCCGCGCCGCCTTCCACCGCTTCCTGCCCGCCGGTCTGAGCGTCACCTCGCTCACCCCCGAGCAGGCCGAGGAGCTCGCCGCCCACCTGCTCGCCCTCGGCCATACGCTGCCCTCCGTCACCGCGGACGAGCCCACCGCGCTCGCCTTCGCCGAGGCCTGGCGGCGGCACACCGGCGCCCTTTCGACGGTCCGCGTCCGGCTCCGGCTGCACCGCCTGGGCACGCTCACCCCGCCCGAGCCCTTCCCGGCGGGCCGGGGCCGCCTCGCGGGCGCGGCGGAGCAGCACCAACTCATGGGCTGGTGCCGTGAGTTCGCGGCGGATGTCGAGGAGGACGTGGTGATCGACGCCGCCTCCTGGGCCGGCACCCGCTTCGCCGAGAAGCAGTACACCTTCTGGGAGACCCCGGACGGCACGCCGGTCTCCATGGCGGGCGTGAACCCGATCGTCGGCGGCCAGGCCCGGATCGACCCCGTCTACACCCCGGCCCACCTGCGCGGTCGCGGTTACGCCGCCGCCGTGACGAGCGAGGTCAGCCGCGCCGCACTCGCCGCGGGCGCCACCGAGGTCGTGCTCTACACGAACGCCGCCAACCCCACCAGCAACGCCCTCTACCGGCGCCTCGGCTACCGCCCGCTCACCGACGTCCTGGTGTACGACTTCGCGTACCCGGAAGAGACGTAGGGCCGGAAGAGACGTAGGAGAAGAGAAGAGACGTAGGGGAAGAGACACGGGAGAGGTTACCGGCGGCGGGGCGAAGGCCCCGTCGCTGCCGTACCCCGTCGTTTCCGGCTCCGGGCGGCCGCTCAGCCCAGCCCGGCCGCGTTCAGCAGGTAGGCCGTCATCGGGTCGTAGTACCGGGGGCTGCGCACATGGTCGTCGAGGGGGATGACGACCTGGAGGGTGCCCTCGGACTCGCCGAGGAAGAGGGCCGGGTCGTTGCAGTCCGCGTAGCCGACGGCGTCGATGCCGCGCTGGCCCGCCCGGCCCGCCCAGCCGTGGTCGGCGATCACCAGGTCCGGGGGCGCGCTGCCCTCGCGGGCGAGTCCGTCGAGGATGGCGTTCATCGGCTCGGGGGAGTGGGTGTGCCAGAGGGTCGCGCCGCGCTCCAGCATGGCGACGTCGGCGAACTGGAAGACCATGCCCTCGTCCGCCATCAGCCCCTCCGGGATCACCACGATGTCGCAGCCCGCGGCGCGCAGCGCCTGCGCGGTGGCCCGGTGCACATCGAGCAGCCCGCCCGGGTGGCCGGTGGCGAAGAGCACCCGCTGCCGGCTCGCGGCGGCCTTGTGCAGCCGGGCCGCGAATCTCTCCAGGGCGTCGACGGTCAGCTCCGGGTCGATGGTGTCCTGCCCGTGCCGGTGCTCCGGGTCGTCGTCGACCCCGCAGCGCTCGGCCATCACGGCGAGCACGTCCTGCTCGTCCCGCCAGCGGTCGCCCAGTTCCAGGCCGAGCCAGTAGTGCCGGTCGCCGTTCGCGAGTTTGCGGTAGTGGGAGAGGTTGTTCTCGCGGGGGGTCGCCACCTCGCCCGCGATGCGGGTCCGGACGAGGTGGGCGACGAGATCGGCGCGGCTGGGAGTCCCGGGTATCGGCATGCCCCCCATTGTGCCGCCGTCCGCTCAGCGGACGCGGGCCGTCCGCCCTGCTGGGACACGGGTCACGGAGCGGGGGTGGGCCGGGCCGCGCTCCGGTGAGCCCCGGGCCGCCCGCCGGGGCGCCTTCCGCGCGGGGGCGTGCGGGTCGCCCGGACGGGTCGTACGCGCCCCGGCGCGAGCGCCGTCCGGTGGGGCGGGCAGCCGGGCCCGCACGCTCCCCTCGGGTCCCGATCGGCCGGAAACGTACACTTCAGCGCCGTGGTCCGGCCCCCGGCGGGGCCCCGGTATCGTGCAGAAACGCAAGGAAGCGTACGAAAGAAGGCCTGTCAGATGAGCAGCAGCGAGACCAGCCCGGCCCCCGGCGAGCGCGGCACCCCGGACGGACCCACCGGCCCCGCCACCCCTGCCGCGCACGCCGCCCAGGTCGCCGTCGGTCCCGTTGACTCCTCCCGCGTGCCGCGCTTCGCGGGCCCGGCGACCTTCGCCCGGCTGCCGCGCCTCGACGAGGTGGGCCGGGCCGATGTCGCCGTGGTCGGGGTGCCCTTCGACTCCGGGGTCTCCTACCGGCCCGGCGCCCGCTTCGGCGGCAACGCCATCCGGGAGGCCTCGCGGCTGCTGCGCCCGTACAACCCGGCGCAGGACGCCTCGCCCTTCGCGCTCGCCCAGGTCGCGGACGCCGGGGACCTCGCGGCCAACCCCTTCCGCATCGAGGAGGCCGTGGACACCGTCGAGGCCGCCGCGGACGAACTGCTCTCCACCGGCGCCCGCCTGATGACCCTGGGCGGCGACCACACCATCGCGCTGCCGCTGCTGCGCTCGGTCGCCAAGAAGCACGGCCCGGTCGCCCTGCTCCACTTCGACGCCCATCTGGACACCTGGGACACCTACTTCGGCGCGGAGTACACCCACGGCACCCCGTTCCGGCGGGCCGTGGAGGAGGGCATCCTCGACACCGAGGCGCTCTCCCACGTGGGCACCCGCGGTCCGCTGTACGGCAAGAAGGACCTCGACGACGACGCCAAGATGGGCTTCGGCATCGTGACCTCCGCCGATGTGATGCGCCGCGGCGTGGACGAGATCACCGACCAGCTGCGGCAGCGCATCGGCGACCGCCCCCTGTACATCTCCATCGACATCGACGTCCTGGACCCCGCGCACGCGCCCGGCACCGGCACCCCCGAGGCGGGCGGCCTGACCTCCCGCGAACTCCTGGAGATCCTGCGCGGCCTCGCCTCCTGCCGCCTGGTCTCCGCCGACGTGGTGGAGGTCGCCCCCGCCTACGACCACGCCGAGATCACCTCGGTCGCCGCCTCGCACACGGCGTACGAGCTGACGACGATCATGGCGCGGCAGATCGGGGCCTCGCGCTGAGCGGTGCGGCACCGGGCCCGCCCGGACGGGACACTCCGCCCCCGCGCGCCGTCGCCCGGGCAGGGCCCCGCCCCGTACGCAAGTCGATCTTCGCCCCGCGGGCGGCGAACCCTCCGCCGGGAGGAGAGCCCGCTCACATCGGCGCGCCGCCCGAGGCCTCCTGACGGGCCCCGGGCGGCGTCCTCGCTCCCGCTGAGAGGTGCACTACAGCACCGGATGCCCCTTTTCGCCCACACTGGCAGCCGTCGTACGGCGAGTGGATCCCGGAACTCCCGGCGCCGGTGCAGTGGGCACCGGAACGCCCTCGCCCCGGTCACAGGAGCAAGGGAGTTCCGATGCCTCGTCCGCTGTCCCGGTGCGCCCGCACCCTCGCGGGCACCGTCGCCGCCGGAGTGCTGCTGCCGCTGACCGCCCTGGCCGCCGCCCCCGCCTCGGCCGCCGAGCCGAAGCGGGCGCCGGGGACCGTCTCCGAGCGCCCGGCGGACAGGCCCGGCAAGGACGCCGCCGCCCAGGTGCGCTGCGCCTCCGGTGACGCCGCGCTCGCCGCGAAGCTGGAGCGCGACCTCGGCACGGCCCTGCGCGAGCGGGCGGGCACCGTCGCCCTCGGCCTGCACGACCGCTCCACCGGCACCTCCTGCACGCTCCGCGCGGCCGAGGCCTTCGACTCGGCCAGCATCGTCAAGGTCACCGTCTTCGCGGCCCTGCTCTGGGACGCCGAGCGCGAGGGCCGGGCGCTGACGAAGACCGAGGAGGCGCGCGCCGAGGCCTCGATCACCCGGTCGGACAACAAGGCCACCTCCGCGCTGTGGAAGCAGCTCGGCCCGAAGAAGGTGCGGGCCTTCCTGGCGGCGGCCGGGATGCACGACACGGTGCCGGGCCCGGACCGCTTCTGGGGCCTGACCCAGGTCACCGCCGGGGACGAGCAGCGCCTCCTCGACCTGGTCACCCGCGAGAACGGCGTCCTCGGCGCGGACTCCCGCGCCCGGCTGCTCGCCGAGATGGCCGCCGTCGTCCCCGACCAGCGCTGGGGCACCCCCTCCGGCGCCCCCGCGACCGAACTGGCCCACCTCAAGAACGGCTGGCTGAAACGGGACCGGGACGGCTGGCGGGTGCACAGCCTCGGCGCCTTCCAGGGCGCGGGCCGCGACTACACGATGACCGTGCTCACCCGGGGCAACAAGACCTTCGCCTACGGAGTCGACACCGTCGAACGCCTCGCCCGCGCCGCCCACCGGGACCTCGGCAACCACACGGCACCGGCCAGGGCGCTGCCCGTGCTGCGGGGCGTGCAGCCGCCGCCCCTGCTGGCGGCCTGAGGTTCAGCCGCCGAGGGCCGCGGTCAGCGGGGCGTAGCGCGCCCGCTCCTCGGGGCCGAGCCGCCCGAACCGCTCCTGGACCGCGGCGCCGAACTGCCGCCGCACCCGCTCCCGCAGCTCCTCGCCGGTCTCGGTGAGGACGACGCGGCTGATCCTGCGGTCCCTGGTGTCCGGTTCGCGGGCCAGTACGCCCCGCTTCTCCAGCCGGTTGACCAGGCCGGTGATGTTCGTCTTGTCGCAGCCCAGCGAGGCGGCCAGCTCGCCGAAGGAGGGGCGGCCGGTCAGCATGCAGAGGAGCTGGATCTGCTGGCTCGTCAGCCCGAAGTCGCGGGCGACCTCGGCGTAGAGGGAGGAGGTCTCGCGGTGCAGTGCGGCCACGGCTGCGGCGAGGTCCCGGGGCTCCATGGGCTCAGCTTAGCCTTGCGATTGGTTGAGATGCTCGACTAATTTAGTCGAGCATCTCAACTAATCTGCCCGGGCCCCGACTGGCGGCCGGGCGCGAGCGGAGCGAGTGGGACCTATGGGAACAGCAACGCTGGACGGCCGGGTCGCCCTGGTCACCGGAGCCTCGCGGGGCATCGGACGCGGCATCGCCGAGCGGCTCGCCGCCGACGGCGCCCGGGTGGTGGTCAACTACCGCTCCGACGCCCGGGCCGCCGCCGAGGTGGTCTCCCGTATCGAGGAGTCCGGCGGCCGGGCCGCGGCGGTACGCGCCGATGTGTCCCGACCGGCCGAGGTGCGGCGCCTGTTCACGGCGGCGGAGGAGGCCTACGGCGGAGTCGACATCCTGGTCGGCAACGCGGGCCTGGCCCGGTTCGCCCCCCTCGCCGAGGCGAGCGACGAGGACTTCGAGCTGCTCTTCACGGTGAACGCGCGCGCCACCTTCCTGCTGCTGCGCGAGTCCGCCCGGCGCCTGCGCGACGGCGGCCGCTTCGTGCTCATCTCCACCGGCGCGACGCGTACGGTGCGGCCCGCGAGCGGGGTCTACGCGGCGAGCAAGGCGGCCGCCGAGCAACTGGTGGGCACGGCGGCCAAGGAGCTCGGGCCGCGCGGGATCACCGTCAACAGCGTGCTGCCCGGCGCCACCCGTACCGAGGCCATGGTCGCGGGCGCCGACCCGGACACCCTGGCGGCGGCGCGGCGGGGCACCCCGCTCGGCCGCCTCGGCGAGCCCGCGGACATCGCCGCGGTCGTCGCCTTCCTGGCCTCGCCGGACGGCGGCTGGATCACCGGCCAGGCCCTCGGCGCCGGGGGCGGCCTCTTCTGACCGCCGCCCGCCCCGGGCCGGGGCCACCCGCGGCCCCGGGGCGGGGTTTTGTTGCGGCGGGATGAAATCCCAGCCCCGGGGCGTTGCAGCCTTCCGGCAGAGCAGTGGTGACGGGAGGCGGACGGGTGGCAGGGGACAGCGGGCCGGCGGGCGCGGCGGGGGAGCAGGGCTGGGCGCGGCGGCTCTTCGGGTACGCGTGGCGGCATCCGAAGGACGTGGTGCTCTCGCTCGGTGCCTCGCTGGCCGGGATGGGGGTGATGGCCCTGGTGCCGTTGCTCACCAAGGTCATCATCGACGATGTGATCGGCGACAAGAGCCGGTCGATGGCCGTCTGGGCGGGGCTGCTGCTCGCCGCGGCCGCCGTCGTCTACGTCCTCGCCTATCTGCGCCGCTACTACGGCGGACGGCTCGCCCTCGACGTGCAGCACGACCTGCGTACCGAGATGTACGACGCGATCACCCGCCTCGACGGGCGGCGGCAGGACGAGCTGTCCACCGGGCAGGTCGTCGGCCGCGGCACCAGCGACCTCCAGCTGATCCAGGGCCTGCTCTTCATGCTGCCGATGACCATCGGCAACGTCCTGCTCTTCGTCATCTCGCTGATCGTGATGGCCTGGCTCTCGCTGCCGCTGACCGCGGTGGCGCTCGCGGTGGCACCCGCGGTCTGGTTCATCGCCGGGCGCAGCCGCGCCCGGCTGCACCCCGCCACCTGGTACGCGCAGGCGCAGGCCGCCGCGGTCGCCGGGGTGGTCGACGGCGCGGTCTCCGGGGTCCGGGTGGTCAAGGGCTTCGGGCAGGAGGAGCAGGAGACCGGGAAGCTGCGGGAGGTGGGGCGGCGGCTGTTCGCCGGGCGGCTGCGCACCGTACGCCTCAACGCCCGCTACACCCCGGCCCTCCAGGCGGTGCCCGCGCTCGGGCAGGTTGCGATGCTGGCGCTCGGCGGCTGGCTCGCGGTGCGCGGGCAGATCACGCTCGGCACCTTCGTCGCCTTCTCCAGCTATCTGGCGCAACTGGTCGGCCCGGTGCGGATGCTGGCCGTGGTCCTCACCGTCGGCCAGCAGGCCAGGGCCGGGGTGGAGCGGGTGCTCGAACTCATCGACACCGAGCCCTCGCTCACGGGCGGCCCCAAGGAACTGCCCGCCGACGCCCCCGCCACCGTCGAGTTCGACGACGTCTCCTTCGCCTACGCCACCGGTGAGGGCACCGACGCCAAGGCGGCCCGCCCCGTCCTGCGCGGCCTCAGCTTCGAGATCCGCGCCGGGGAGACGCTCGCCGTGGTCGGCGCCTCCGGCAGCGGCAAGTCCACGCTCTCGCTGCTGCTGCCCCGCTTCTACGACGTGAGCCACGGCGCGGTGCTGATCGGCGGCCACGATGTGCGCGAGCTGAGCCTCGGCTCGCTGCGCGCGGCGATCGGCCTGGTGCCCGAGGACAGCTTCCTCTTCTCCGACACCGTGCGCGCCAACATCGCCTACGGCCTGCCCGGCGCCACCTCGGAGCAGATCGAGGCGGCGGCGCGGCTCGCCCAGGCGGACCGTTTCATCAGGGAGCTGCCCGAGGGCTACGAGACCACCGTCGGCGAGCACGGGCTCACCCTCTCCGGCGGCCAGCGCCAGCGGGTGGCCCTCGCCCGCGCCCTGCTGACCGACCCCCGCCTCCTCGTCCTGGACGACGCCACCTCCGCGGTGGACGCCCGGGTCGAGCACGAGATCCACGAGGCGCTGCGCTCGGTGATGGCAGGGCGCACCACCCTGCTGATCGCGCACCGCCGCTCCACCCTGAACCTCGCCGACCGGATCGCGGTCCTGGACGGCGGACGCCTCGCCGACCTCGGCACCCACGAGGAACTGACCGCCCGCTCCGCCCTCTACCGCAGGCTCCTGACCGACCCCGAGGAGCTCGGCGCCGCCTCCCCCGGCCACCACGGGCACGCCCGCGAGACGGATCCCGAGGTGTGCGAGTGCCCCTCCTACTCCGGCGGCCGCGGCACCGTACGCGAGGAGCTGGACGCGGAGTTCGACGCCGAGCGGGGGGTGACCCCGGCGCTGTGGAGCGGGGACCGCGAGGTGCGCGACACCGCGCTCGGCGGGATGCCCTCCACCCCCGAACTCCTCTCCCAGGTGGAGAAGTTGCCGCCCGCCACCGACACCCCGGAGGTCGACGAGATCCGCGCGGTGCGGCCGGAGGACTCCTACGGGCTGCGCAGGCTGCTGCACGGCTTCGGGCGCCCGCTGCTCTTCGCGCTGCTGCTCGTCGCCGTGGACGCGGGCATGGGCCTGCTGCTCCCGGTGCTGATCCGGCACGGCATCGACGAGGGCGTCAACGCCCTTGCCCTCGGGGCGGTATGGACGGCCTCCGCCTTCGGCCTGCTCGCGGTCGGCACCCAGTGGGCGGCCCAGACCGGCGAGACCCGGGTGACCGGACGTACCGGCGAACGGGTCCTCTACGCGCTGCGGCTGAAGATCTTCGCGCAGCTCCAGCGGCTCGGACTCGACTACTACGAACGCGAGTTGAGCGGCCGGATCATGACCCGGATGACCACCGACGTGGACGCCCTGTCCACCTTCCTGCAGACCGGTCTGGTCACCGCCTTCGTCTCCCTGGTCACCTTCTTCGGCATCATGGTCACCCTGGTGGTCATCGATGTGCAGCTCGCCTTCGTGGTCTTCGCGACGCTGCCGCCGCTGATCCTGTGCACGTACTTCTTCCGCAAGAAGAGCGTGGCCGCCTACGAGTTGGCCCGTGAGCGCGTCTCGGTGGTCAACTCCGAGCTCCAGGAGTCGGTCGCCGGTCTGCGCATCGTGCAGGCCTTCGGGCGGGAGGCCGACGGGCGGGAGAAGTTCGCCGCGCACAGCCGCTCCTATCGCGAGGCCCGGGTCCGCGGCCAGTGGCTGATCTCGGTGTACTTCCCCTTCGTCCAGCTGCTCTCGGCGGCCGCGGCGGTGGCGGTCATCATCGTCGGAGCGGGCCGGATCGACGAACAGACCCTGACCACCGGGGCGTTGGTGGCCTACCTGCTCTACATCGACCTGTTCTTCGCCCCCGTCCAGCAGCTCTCACAGGTCTTCGACGGCTACCAGCAGGCCAGCGTCTCGCTGCGCCGCATCCAGGAGCTGCTGCGCGAACCGGCCTCCACCGGCGAGGCCGCCCAGGCGCAGGAAGTGCTCTCGCTGCGCGGTGAACTCGCCTTCGAGAACGTGGACTTCGCCTACTCCGGGGAGGAAGAGGCGCTCAGCGGCGTCGACTTGCGCATTCCCGCAGGGCAGACGGTCGCCTTCGTCGGCGAGACCGGCGCGGGCAAGTCCACCCTGGTGAAGCTGGTCGCACGGTTCTACGACCCCACCGGCGGGCGCCTCACCGTCGACGGCGCCGACCTGCGCAGCCTGGACCGCACCTCCTACCGGCACCGCCTCGGCGTCGTCCCGCAGGAGTCGTACCTCTTCCCCGGGACCGTGCGCGACGCGATCGCCTACGGGCGGCCGGAGGCGAGTGACGCCGAGGTGGAGGCGGCGGCCCGGGCGGTCGGGGCGCACGAGATGATCGCCACCCTCGACGGCGGCTATCTGCACGAGGTCAGCGAACGCGGCCGCAACCTCTCCGCCGGTCAGCGCCAGCTCATCGCGCTGGCCAGGGCGGAACTGGTCGATCCCGACATCCTGCTCCTCGACGAGGCGACCGCCGCCCTGGACCTGGCGACCGAGGCCCTGGTGAATCAGGCCACAGAGCGGCTGACCGGCAGGCGCACCACGCTGGTCGTCGCACACCGGCTGAGCACCGCGGCCCGCGCCGACCGGGTCGTGGTGATGGACCGCGGCCGGGTCGCCGAGGACGGCACACACGACCAACTCCTCGCCCAGGGCGGCCGATACGCGGAGCTGTGGCGCACCTTCATCGGCGAACCGGTGGAGGTCGAGGCGGCCGGCTGAACCGCGCCGGGGGCTCCTTCGGGCGGCCCCCGCACGATGGTTCCCGGCCGTGGCCGGGAACCGCGGTCTGCCGTACGGCGTCCGTACACCAGTACGCTGTGGCGCAAGCGGCGGGGAGGGGATCCAGAAGTGAGCAGCAAGGGAACGCACCGCCGACGGCGGCTGCGCGGCCCCGTCGTGATCGCCGCGGTGCTCGGCGCGAGCGGCCTCGTCGCGCTCCTCGGGCCCGGGCTGCACTCCGCCGACGCCGCCGAACTGTGCAACGGCCGCAAGGCCCGCACCCTCCACTTCCGTACCGGAGAGGTCCGCGTCTACCGCGACAAGGGCTACGTCTGCGCGGTCGCCGTCGCCGACAAGGCCGGGACCCCGCAGGCGATGTCCGTGACCGTGCAGGCCCGCGGCAGCGCGGCGGTCGCGGACCAGGGCACCTTCAAGTACCACGCGGGCCCGGTCAAGGTGCACGCGGGACACCGCTGCGTCTGGGTGCGCGGGAAGATAGGGGACAAGTCGGTGAGTTCGGGGTGGATCCTCTGCTAGTGCCGCTGCCGCTGCCGCTGCCCTGAGCCCGGGCGGCTTCCGGCCCCGGCCGCGAGCCCGTCCGCCTCCCGCCCCCGCCACCTGCACGGCCCAACGCCCCCGCCCGCCCCCTCCGTATCCGTCCGTCGTGTAACAGCGGGCCCACGGCTGCCCGGCGAAGCACCACAGGTCCCGGCAACCCCTGGTGCCACGCCCCCGGCTTCGCTAGGTTCCGGGCACACGTGTGTCTACACAGGAGGGTGCATGCGCAAGGCACTCAGATGGGTTCTCTCGCTCGCGGTGCTGATAGGCGCCGCGGGCACGGTGCCGGCGGCCACCGCCGCCGCGAAGCCGGAGCCCGACGACATCAAGGACCGGCTCCTCGCCGTCAAGGGGATGAGCCTGGTTGAGGAGAAGCCGTACGACGGCTACCGCTACTTCGTCCTCAACTACACCCAGCCGGTCGACCACCGGCACCCGTCCAAGGGCACCTTCAAACAGCGCATCACCGTGCTGCACAAGGACACCAACCGCCCGAGCGTCTTCTTCACCAGCGGCTACAACGTCTCCACGACGCCGAGCCGCAGCGAGCCGACGCAGATCGTCGACGGCAACCAGGTGTCGATGGAGTACCGCTTCTTCACTCCCTCGCGCCCCAAGCCCGCCGACTGGTCCAAGCTCGACATCTGGCAGGCCGCGAGCGACCAGCACCGCATCTACAAGGCGCTCAAGCCGATCTACGGCAAGAACTGGCTGGCCACCGGTGGCTCCAAGGGCGGCATGACCGCCACCTACTTCGAGCGCTTCTACCCCAAGGACATGGACGGCGTCGTCGCCTACGTGGCCCCCAACGACGTGAAGAACGACGAGGACTCGCGCTACGACGAGTTCTTCGAGAAGGTCGGCACCAAGGAGTGCCGCGACCGCCTGAACGCCGTGCAGCGCGAGGCCCTGGTCCGCCGCGAGCCGCTGGAGAAGCTGTACGCCGCCTACGCGGAGAAGAACAAGTACACCTTCAAGACCATCGGCACCCTCGACAAGGCCTTCGAGGGCGTCGTCCTCGACCTGGTCTGGGGCTTCTGGCAGTACTCGCTCCTCGCGGACTGCGACCAGGCCCCCGACGCCAAGACGGTGACCGACCAGGCCCTCTTCGACTACATCGACGAGGTCGGCGGCTGGAGCTCCTACAGCGACCAGGGCCTGGAGCCCTACACGCCGTACTACTACCAGGCCGGTACGCAGCTGGGCTCGCCCGACATCAAGCTGCCGCACGTCGCCGACCTGTCCCGCTACGGCTACCAGCCGCCGCGGAACTTCGTGCCGCGCGACATCCCGATGAAGTTCGACCGCGCCGCCATGAGCAAGGTCGACAACTGGGTGCGCCACAAGGCCCGTTCGATGATGTGGGTCTACGGCGAGAACGACCCCTGGGGCTCCGAGCGCTTCCGCCCGGGCCACGGCACCAAGGACACCTACGTGTTCACCGCGCCCGGCGCCAACCACGGCGCCAATGTCGCGGGCCTGGTCGCCGACGAGAAGGCGAAGGCCACCGCGCGCATCCTCGACTGGGCGGGCGTCGCCCCCTCGGCCGTGGAGAAGGACCCGAAGAAGGCGAAGCCGCTGGCGCGCTACGACGCCGAGCTGGACCGCCACGAGGTCGAGCAGCACCACGGTCTGCGTCCCTGACCTCCGGGGCTCTGACCTCCGAGGCACCGGCCTCCGAGGCGTGACCTTCGAGGCACTGGCCTCGGAAGCACTGCCTTCCAGGGCACGCACATCCATGGCCGCCGTCCCTGACGGATGACGGCCGGGCGGGCGCCCGCAGCCGTACCCCGGCGCGGGCGCCCGCGCACGCACCGGCGTGCACCTCATCCGCGCGCCCGCGCCCCCACCCGCGCGTCCCGCCCTTCCGCACCGCGCGCCCCGCTTTCCCGCACCGCGCGTTGCGCCGTCCCGCACCGCGCGTCGTCCCGCCTTCGCGTACCGATCGCGCCCCGGAGCGCTGAACCCCGCCGTTTGCGGGTACCCGTGCGTCACCGTGCCCGCCGCACCATGGGCGGCACCGTCACCCGCGGAGAGACATGAGCCCTCACACCCCGGCGGAGCCGGACACCCGCCCGGCATCCGCCGCGTCCCGTCCCGTCTCGCCCTTCCGGCCCGGCGACTGGGCCCGCGCCCGCACCGCGCTGCGCCGCGTCCCGGTCCGGATGTGGAACGACGACGTCTCCGACCACGCGGCGGCCCTGACGTACTACACCGTGCTCGCCCTGCTGCCCGCGCTGCTGACCACCGTCTCGCTGATCGGGCTCTTCAGCGACACCGCCACCGAGACCCTGATCGCGGACGTCACCCGCTGGGCGCCCGCCGAGTCCGGGCGGACCCTGAACGAGACCCTCGAACAGACCGCCCAGGAGCGCTCGGCCGCGGTGACCGTCGTCATCGCCGGTTTCGCCAGCGCCCTGTGGTCCTCCTCCAGCTACCTCGCCGTCTTCCGGCGCGCCCTGCACGCCATGCACGGCATCGAGGACCACCGCACCCCGCTCGGCCGCGCGCACCGCCTGGTGCTGACCGCGCTCGCCCTGCTCCTGCTGCTGCTCAGCAGCGCGGTGGTCCTGGTGGTCGGCGGCCCGCTGGCCTCGGTGCTCAGCCGCCACCTGGGCTTCGGCGACACCGGCGCCACCGTCTGGTCCCTGCTGCGCTGGCCGCTCCTGGTCTGCCTGGTCGTCCTGCTGGTGCTGATCCTCTTCCGCAGCGCGCCCAAGCAGCGCCGGGGCGTGCGCCGGACCCTGCCCGGGGGCCTGCTCGCCGGGGTCCTGTGGCTGGTCGCCTCGGCCGCCTTCAGCCTGTACGCCACCGGCCTGGACACCTACAGCCGCCTGTACGGCTCCCTCGCCGGGGTCATCGTCTTCCTGATCTGGCTGTGGATGGCCAACCTCGCGCTGCTCACCGGCGCCCAGTTCACCGTCGAACTCCACCGGACCATGCCGGGCGAGCAGTCCGGGACCGAGGCCCCGCGAGGCTGACCCGGCCGCCCGCCCCGCTCAGTGCCCGGAGCCGTAGTGGCCGCCGAGCTGGTCCCGGTAGGCGGGGTCGCCCAGGTGCTTGTCCTTGTCGAACTCGGGGGCCGCCTTGATCTCGTCCTTGGTACGCGAGACGTGGATGTTCCGCTCGTCGTGGTCCACACGATCCACGGTCCCGGCCGGAAGCAGCACCGTCTTCCCGAAGATCCACACCCCGGTGTCGACGACGAAGTACTGCGCGCCCACCTCGTCGGAGTGCTTGTCCACCTTTCCGATATGCCCGTCGACCGCCTCGACCTTGTAACCCGTCAGATCGGCGTCCGGGGTGTGACCGGAAGTCGGCTGATAGTTCCAGAGGTACTCGCTCATGAGGATTCTCCCTTGGCTTTCTCGCTCTTCGTACGCGGTAATTCCCGGAATACGGGAGAGGAGCGGAGCCGCCCCTCTCGGCAGCCCGTGTGCCCCTTCGTACGGGAGTCATTCAAGGGCGGGTCGCGCGATGCGGGGAGAGCCCCGAAAGGCGAGGTCAAGGGGGCAGAGAAGGGTTCGGGGAATGCGTGTCCGGGAGCGGGGCGGAGGTTTTCTTGTTTACGCCGGGGAGTGCCGGACAGGAGAGTGGTACGGACCGAGGCGCACCCCGGGGAAATTCCGGTCCACCGGATGGCCAGGGCGCGCCGGATGTCCGCGCACCGCATTGCCGAACAGGTACGGGAGTTGAGTCAGATGGCCGCCGAGGAGAAGAACCAGGCGAAGACCGAGCAGCTCAAGGGCAAGCTCAAGGAGACCCTCGGCCGGGCGGTCGGAAACGAGCGGATGACCGCCGAGGGTCGCGCCGAGCAGTCCAAGGGCGATCTGCGCCAGGCCAAGGAGAAGGCCAAGGACGCCTTCGGCCACTGAGCCCGCGGCCCGGGGCGGCGTACCGCCCCGACAGACATGCGCCGGGGGCGCGGAGTGCATGCTCCGCGCCCCCGGCGCACTGTGTCTCCGTAGGAGGCGTATCGCCTCCCAGACCTTAGACCTCAGTACGAGAGGCCGTACCCCACCGGATACAGCTCCTTCGTGGGGTCGTCCGCGCGGCGCACCGGCACCGGCAGCCGGCCCTCGGGCGCCACGCGGCCCGCGAGCACCCGGGCGGCGGCCCTGACCTCCACATCGGTCCAGGAGTACGCGGCCACCACCGCGTCGGCGCCCGGCAGTTGGGCCACGTCGTACGGGTTGCGCACCGCCACCGCGATCACCGGGACCCCGGTCGCCGCGAGCGCGTCCACCAGCTTGCGCTGGCCGCCGGTGGCCGTGACGTTGTAGGTGGTGACCACCACCGCGTCCTTGCCCTCGGCCGCGGCCACCGCCGCGTCGATCTGGGCCTGGGTGGGCTCGGTGCCGGTGGGCAGCGAGTCGGCGGTGAAGCCGAGGCCGGTCAGTTCGCGGGCGAGCACGGCGGTCGGCGGCCCGGTGGTGCCGGTCGGCGAGGCCGGGTCGGCGCCGGCCACGAGGACCTTCCGGTGGCTCCGGCGGCTCAGCGGGAGCAGCCGCTCCTTGTTGACCAGCAGGGTGGTGGTGGACTCCGCGAGGCGGTCCGCCTCCGCGAGGTGCGAGCGGCGGCCCACCACCTCGTCCACCTCGCGCCGGCTCACGTACGGGTCGTGGAAGAGCCCCAGCTTCGCCTTCAGGCGCAGGATCCGCAGGATCGACTCGTCGAGCCGCGCCTCGGTCAACTCGCCCTCACGCACGGCCTTCAGGACCGCGTTCCAGGCGACCTTGAGGTCCGGCGGGTTGAGCAGCTGGTCCACGCCCGCCTTCAGGGCGAGCACCGGGACGCGGTCGTCGCCGTACTTGGTGCGCACGCCCTCCATGCCGAGGGAGTCGGTGACCACCACCCCGTCGTAGCCGAGCTGTTCGCGCAGGATGCCGGTGAGGATCGGCCGGGAGAGGGTCGCCGGGTCCTCGGAGGGGTCCAGCGCGGGGACCATGATGTGCGCGGTCATCACCGAGTCGATGCCCGCCGCGATCGCCGCCTTGAACGGTGGCGCGTCCAGGGCGTTCCACTCGGCCACGCTGTGCTCGATGACCGGGAAGCCGTAGTGGCTGTCGGTCTCGGTGTCGCCGTGGCCGGGGAAGTGCTTGGCGGTGGAGGCGACCCCGGCGCCCTGGTAGCCCTTGACCTGCGCGGCGACCAGGCCCGCGACCGCCTTCGGCTCGGAGCCGAAGGAGCGGACCCCGATGACCGGGTTGGCCGGGTTGACGTTCACGTCGGCGTCCGGCGCGTAGTTCTGCCGCACGCCCAGCGCGCGCAGTTCGGCGCCCGCGATACGCGCGGCGGCGCGCGCGCCGGAGCGCGAACCGCTCGCCCCGAGCGCCATCGCGCCCGGCAGCAGGGTCGCGGGCTTGCCGATCCGGCAGACGATGCCGTGCTCCTGGTCGGTGGAGATCAGCAGCGGCAGCCCGCCGGGCCGGGAGAGCCCGGCCTTCTGGATGCCGTTGGACAGCGCGGCGATCTGGTGCGGGTCGCGGGTGTTGTGCGCCCAGGTGAAGTAGATGATGCCGCCGACGTGGTACGTGCTGATCAGCTCGGCGGCCGTGCGGACGCCGATCTCCTTGAGGTTGGCGTCGATGTCGGCCTGGTCCGGGGCGGTCGCGGAGTGCCCGTAGACCCGCATCACGAAGAGCTGGCCGACCTTCTGCTCCAGGCTCATCCGGGACAGCAGCCGGCGCAGCGCGCGGTCGTCGTGGCCCTTGCCGGGGGTGGTGGCGGCCGCGGCGGGGGAGAGGGCGCCGCCGACGGTGAGCGCGGCGGCGCTGCCCGCGGTGGCGGTCAGCAGGGTCCGTCTGGTGGTGCCGGAGTCTCGGTCGTGCACGTGCGCTCCTTAGCTGGCGGTGTCGCCGACGGCCGGGTACGGGGGCGGGCGCGGGGCGCACTCGCCCGGCAACGTCCGTGCTTCCGTTGCCGGTTGCGGGAACGGAGGGCGGCAGGCGGATGGTTCGGGACGGGTCGCGGACTGGTTGAAGGAAACTTCCGTGGAGCACGGATAGCCCGAAAATTTCTGCCAGTCAAGAGATCCGGACGTCTCCGGCGCGGATGGCGGGAGCCCGTTCGCCGCCGTCCGCTGCCCGTTCGGCGCCCGCCTCCGGCCCGGGGCCAGGGCACCCCCGGCGGGAAAGCGGCAGCTCAGTCGCCGGTTCCGGCCGAGAGCAGGGTGTCGAGCCGGGCCCGGCCCGCCGCGAGGAGCGGGCCGAGCGGCGCCGCCTCCTCGTACCAGCGCTTCTCGTACTCCCAGCACAGCCAGCCGCCGTAGCGGTGGCCGCCGAGGGCGCGCAGGGCCGCGCGCAGCGGCAGCACCCCGGCGCCGAGCGGCAGCGGGGTGGTGTCCTCGGCCGAGGCGATGTCCTTGACCTGGACGTAGTCCGGCACCGCGCCGAAGGCGGCCAGGCTCTGCGCGGGGCTCTCGCCGCCGAGCCAGGTGTGCATCAGGTCCCAGAGCGGTCCGGCGCCCGCCTCGCTGCCGGGCTCCCGCTCGCGGACGGCCGCGAGGACCCGGGCCACGTCCGCCGCCCTGCGGTGCGAGTCATGGGTCTCCAGGAGGACGCGTACGCCGAGCGGTGCCGTCTCCCGCGCCGCCGCCGCGAGCCGCCGTACCGCCGCCGCGTCGGCCTCCTCGCCGGGGGCCGTACCGCCGCCGGGGAAGACCCGTACACAGCCGGAGCCGAGGTCGTGGGCGAGCCGGGCCAGCGCGCGGATCTCGGCGAGCACCGGCTCGTCCGGGCCGGGCGCCGCCACCTGCGGATAGCCCGCGACGGCGCTGACGACCACCCCGGCGTCCCTGAACTCCCGTGCGGCGGCGGCCCGTTGGCCGGTGTCCAGGCCGGGGTGGACCGGTTCCTCCGGGTGCGCGCGCAGCTCCACGCCCTGGTAGCCGTGGGTGGTGGCGAGGCCGAGTACCGTCTGCAGGTCCATGCCCGGGACGCCGAGCGTGGAGAAGGCGAAGCGGGGACTGTTCACTGTGCTCCTCGGATTGCGGGACTCCAGGATCGCCTACGGGCCGCCGCGCCCCGGGCGGCGCCTCGCGGACCGTGCCGGGTGCCCTCAGCCCCGGGCCGCCGCCCGCTCCCGTACCGGACCGGTCGAGTCCCGGACCGTCAGCGTGCCCTCCACCGGGAGCACCTCGCCGGGGCGGGCCTCCATGCCGAGGGCGATCCGGCCCGCGCGGGCGCCCGCCTCGGTGAGCGGCAGATGGATCGTGGTCAGCGAGGGCACCGCGTCGGCGCTGAAGGGCAGGTCGTCGAAGCCGGTGACCGAGACATCGCCGGGCACCGCGAGACCGGCGTCCCGCAGGGCGGCGCAGGCGCCGAGCGCGAGGCTGTCGTTGGCCGCCGCGACGGCCGTCAAGTCCGGTTCGCGGGCGAGGAGTTCACGGGTGGCGGTGTATCCGGCGCCGCGCTCGTAGGGGGCGTGCACGCTGAGCGGCTCCGGGTCCGGGAGCCCGTAGGCGGCCAGCGCCTCGCGGTGGCCCTCCAGCCGGTGCCGGGTGGTGGTGCGGCCCTCGGGACCGGCGAGGTAGCCGATGCGGCGGTGCCCGAGCGCGAGCAGGTGCTCGGCGAGCAGGCGGGCCCCGGCCCGGTTGTCGAAGGGCAGCGCGGTGGACTCGGTGCCGGTCAGCGGCGGCCTGCCGCAGAGCACCACCCGGGTGCCGGACTCCTCCAGGCGCCGCACCTTGGCCGCGACCGCCTCGGTGTGCTCCGGGTTCTCGTCGGCGCTGCCGGTGAGGACCACGGCCGCGGCCCGCTGCCGCTGGAGCAGGGTGAGGTAGGTCAGCTCGCGCTCGTGGGCGCCGCCGGTCGCGCAGACCACCGCGAGGCGTTCGCCGCCCGCGCGGCCGCCGCTCGCCCCGATCTGCGACTGCACGGCCGCCGCGATCACCCCGAAGAAGGGGTCGGCGATGTCGGCGACCAGGATGCCCACCAGGTCGGAGGTGGCCGCGGCGAGCGCGCTCGCGGGCCCGTTCAGTACGTAGTCGAGGTCGGCCACCGCGCGCAGCACCCGCTCCCGAGTGGGGCCCGCCACCGGGTAGTTGCCGTTCAGCACCCGGGAGACGGTGGCCGGGGAAACCTGCGCACGGGCCGCCACGTCCGCCAGGGTCACGCTCATCTCGCCGTCCTTCACCGTCCGTCACCGTCACCGGCGGCCCATCGGCCCCCTGTGCACCAGTGTCGCAGGATCCCGCCCCGCGGGGGACCTCCCGGAAGGGGCCGGGAATCCGGGCGGCGGCCGACTGCCCGGGGAGGAAGTGCGGACAAGAAGTGGGGGCGACGTGCGGATCACTCGCGGGAATCGGGGTACCGGGCTTGCTGCCGGTCCGTCGGCGCGGTCCCGCCCCGCCGGTGGAACCGCTTTCTCTTCCGTATCCGCAGATACCCGTGGGGGGTTCCATGATGGTCTCAACCGGCCGACTGCGCGCGAGACTCGGCCTGGTGGCCGCGGTCGCCGCGCTCGCGACGGCGGTGACCGCGAGTCCGCAGGCGGCGGCACCGGCGCCGGGTTCGGTCGCCACCGCCGCCGAGCTGCAGGACGCCACCCTCGGCTACCGGGCCACCGCCCGGGGTGACAGCGCGGTGCCGGGGGCCACCGCCGCGGCGCCGTACAAGAAGCTGTGGGCGCGCGACTTCGGCCAGGTGGTCTCGGCTCCGGTGGCCGTCGGGAACCGGGTCTTCGCCGTCGTCAACGCCGACCAGGGGGACGAGGGCGGCCCGCGGATGGAGCTGGTCGGGCTCGACGCCGCCACCGGCAAGGACCTGTGGCCGCAGAAGTTCCTCACCTTCCGGCCGAACGCCACCGTCACCTACGGCGGCGGACTGCTCTACACCCAGACCTCGGACGCCGAGGTGACCGCCTGGGACCCGGCCACCGGCAAGCAGCGGTGGCGGGCCGAACTCGGCAACGGCTACTGCCAGTTCCCGCCGACCTGGTACGAGGGCGTGCTCTACACCCACGACGGCCGCGGCCAGGCGATCGCGCTGCGGGCCACGGACGGCGCCGAGTTGTGGCGGGCGCCGCTGGCGGAGAACGGCTTCACCAATGTCGCCGTGGACGCCACCGGGGTCTGGATCGGCTTCGACGACATCGCCTACCAGCTCCTGGACCGTCGGACGGGCCGGGAGATCCGCCGCATGGAGGTCCCCGACGTCTCCGGGCCGGGCGGCAACCCGGGCGTGCTCGGCGACGGCGCCCTGTGGCTGCGCAGCAGCACCTACCAGGCCGAGAAGACGACCGCCTTCGAGCAGAAGACCGGCCGGGCGCTGCGCTCGCTGCCCGCCGACGCCACCCCCGCCTTCGGCCCCGGCCGCGCCTACGTCGCCTACCGCGGCAAGGTGAAGGCGCTGGACACCGCCACGTACAAGACGGCCTGGACGTACACGAGCCCGGTCGGGGCGGCCACCGTGCGCCTGGTCGCGAAGAACCAGGTCCATGTGTCCGACGCCGACGGGCAGTTGGTGGTCCTGGACGCCAGGACCGGCCGCACGGTGTGGTCGTACCGGCTGTGGCCCGCCCCGCATCCGCAGGAGCCGATCCGGGCCGAGTCGGACTGGAGCGGCTGGACGGTGCCGGGTGTCGCCACCGCCAAGGGGCGGCTCTTCGCCCCGGCCGCGGAGGGCTTCCTGATCGGCTTCGGCAAGGGCTGAGCGGGCCGACCGCCCGGTCGGCGCCCCGGCGCCCCGCCCGCTGTCGGCGGCAGGCGGTAGCGTCGGGGCATGTCCGGTCTTTCGGTGGTCGAGGGCGTCCTCGAACGGATCACGTACGCCAATGAGGACAACGGCTACACGGTCGCCCGCGTCGACACCGGCCGCGGCGCGGGGGACCTGCTGACCGTCGTCGGCTCGCTGCTCGGCGCGCAGCCGGGGGAGTCGCTGCGGATGGAGGGCCGCTGGGGCTCGCACCCGCAGTACGGCAAGCAGTTCACCGTGGAGAACTACACCACCGTGCTGCCCGCGACCATCCAGGGCATCCGGCGCTATCTCGGCTCCGGCCTGATCAAGGGCATCGGCCCGCGGATCGCCGACCGGATCACCGAGCACTTCGGCCTGAAGACCCTCGACATCATCGAGGAGGAGCCGGGCCGCCTGGTCGAGGTGCCCGGGCTCGGTCCCAAGCGCACCCGGCTGATCGGCGCGGCCTGGGAGGAGCAGAAGGCGATCAAGGAGGTGATGATCTTCCTCCAGGGCGTCGGCGTCTCCACCTCCATCGCGGTGCGCATCTACAAGAAGTACGGCGACTCCTCCATCGACGTGGTGCGCCACCAGCCCTACCGGCTCGCCGCCGACGTCTGGGGCATCGGCTTCCTCACCGCCGACCGCATCGCCCAGTCCGTCGGCATCCCGCACGACAGCCCGGAGCGGGTGATGGCGGGCATCCAGTACGCCCTGTCCCAGTCCACCGACCAGGGCCACTGCTTCCTGCCCGAGGAGCAACTCCTCAGCGACGCCGTCAAGTTGCTCCAGGTGGACAGCCAGCTGGTCATCGAGTGCCTGGACCGCCTCGCCGCCCAGGACGAGGGCGTGGTCCGCGAGCGGGTGCCGGGCCCCGAGGGCGGCGAGGAGGTCACCGCGGTCTATCTGGTGCCCTTCCACCGCGCCGAACTCTCCCTGTCCGCCCAGGTGTTGCGGCTGCTGCGCACCGAGCAGGAGCGGCTGCCCGCCTTCGCGGAGGTCGACTGGGACAAGGCGCTCGGCTGGCTCGCCGCCCGTACCGGCACCGAACTCGCCCCGGAGCAGCGGGAAGCGGTACGCCTCGCGCTCACCCGGCGGGTGGCGGTGCTGACCGGCGGTCCCGGCTGCGGCAAGTCCTTCACGGTGCGCTCGGTGGTGGAGCTGGCCCGCGCCAAGCAGGCCAAGGTGGTCCTCGCCGCGCCCACCGGCCGGGCCGCCAAGCGCCTCGCCGAGCTGACCGGCGCCGAGGCCTCCACCGTGCACCGGCTGCTCGAACTCAAGCCGGGCGGGGACGCCGCGTACGACAGGGACCGGCCGCTCGACGCCGATCTGGTGGTGGTCGACGAGGCTTCCATGCTGGACCTGCTGCTCGCCAACAAGCTGGTCAAGGCGGTGCCGCCGGGCGCGCACCTGCTCTTCGTCGGCGATGTGGACCAGCTGCCGAGCGTCGGCGCGGGTGAGGTGCTGCGCGATCTGCTGGCGCCCGGCAGCCCGGTGCCCGCGGTGCGGCTGACCCGGATCTTCCGGCAGGCCCAGCAGTCCGGCGTGGTGACCAATGCGCACCGCATCAACTCCGGTACGCCGCCGCTGACTTCGGGCCTGGACGACTTCTTCCTCTTCGTCGAGGACGACACCGAGGAGGCGGGCCGGCTCACCGTGGACGTCGCCGCCCGCCGCGTCCCCGCCCGCTTCGGCCTCGACCCGCGGCGCGACATCCAGGTCCTCGCGCCCATGCACCGCGGCCCGGCGGGCGCGGGCACCCTCAACGGCCTGCTCCAGCAGGCGATCACGCCCGCCCGCCCGGACCTGCCGGAGAAGCGCTTCGGCGGCCGGGTCTTCCGGGTCGGCGACAAGGTCACCCAGATCCGCAACAACTACGAGAAGGGCGCCAACGGCGTCTTCAACGGCACCGTCGGCGTGGTCACCTCGCTCAGCACCGAGGACCAGCGGCTGACCGTACGCACCGACGAGGACGAGGAGGTGCCCTACGACTTCGACGAACTCGACGAGCTGTCCCACGCCTACGCGGTCACCATCCACCGCTCCCAGGGCAGCGAGTACCCGGCCGTCGTCATCCCGGTCACCATGAGCGCCTGGATGATGCTGCAGCGCAATCTGCTCTACACGGCGGTCACCCGCGCCAAGAAGCTTGTCGTCCTGGTCGGCTCCCGCCGGGCGCTCGGCCAGGCCGTGCGCACCCTCTCGGCGGGCCGCCGCTGCACCGCCCTCGACTTCCGGCTCTCCGGGGCCTCCGCCGCGCCGCGCTGAGCGGGTGCCAGGGCGGTACCGGAGGAGCCCCGGCCGAGGTCCGGACGCGCCCCGATGTGGCCCGGAGCGGGCCAATCCGTCGGCCGGAGGCGGGCCCGCGCGGCCCCTGTCCTGCCGCCTCCCCGTCCCCGTGCGAAAATTTTGATCGATCAAACGAGTAGGAAAGGTCACACTGCTCTTCCGGAACCGGGGCGAAGACGGGCAGGATGAGCAGGTTGCGCGGCACTCAGTGCCGCGGATAGGCCTAATGGTCGACCCCGAGTGCACTCTCCTGAGCCAAATGGGGGAGGGTAGAGACAGTCAGGGCACCTCGAAGATGAGGCACTACGTCGGTGAGGGAAGACGTGAGCGACAACACCCAGAACAACGGCGCGGTAGTAGTCCGGTACGGCGACGGTGAGTACAGCTACCCGGTGGTCGACAGCACCGTCGGCGACAAGGGCTTCGACATCGGCAAGCTCCGCGCCCAGACCGGCCTGGTCACCCTGGACAGCGGCTACGGGAACACGGCCGCGTACAAGTCCGCCATCACCTATCTCGACGGCGAGCAGGGCATCCTGCGCTACCGGGGCTACCCGATCGAGCAGCTCGCCGAGGGTTCCACCTTCCTGGAGGTGGCGTACCTCCTGATCAACGGCGAACTGCCGACGGTCGACGAACTCGCCACCTTCCGCAACGAGATCACCCAGCACACCCTGCTGCACGAGGACGTCAAGCGCTTCTACGACGGCTTCCCGCGGGACGCCCACCCGATGGCGATGCTGTCCTCGGTGGTCAGCGCGCTGTCCACCTTCTACCAGGACAGCCACAACCCCTTCGACGAGAAGCAGCGGCACCTCTCGACGATCCGGCTGCTCGCCAAGCTCCCGACGATCGCCGCGTACGCGTACAAGAAGTCGATCGGCCACCCGGTCGTCTACCCGCGCAACGACCTCGGCTACGTCGAGAACTTCCTGCGCATGACCTTCTCGGTGCCGGCCGCCGAGTACGAGCTGGACCCGGTCGTGGTCTCGGCGCTCGACAAGCTCCTGATCCTGCACGCGGACCACGAGCAGAACTGTTCGACCTCCACCGTGCGCCTGGTCGGCTCCTCGCAGGCGAACATGTTCGCCTCGATCTCGGCCGGCATCTCCGCGCTGTGGGGCCCGCTGCACGGCGGCGCCAACCAGTCGGTCCTGGAGATGCTGGAAGGCATCAAGCAGTCCGGCAGCGATGTCGACACCTTCATCCGCAAGGTGAAGAACAAGGAAGACGGCGTGAAGCTCATGGGCTTCGGGCACCGCGTCTACAAGAACTTCGACCCCCGGGCGAAGATCATCAAGTCCGCGGCGCACGACGTCCTCTCGGCGCTCGGCAAGAGCGACGAGCTGCTCGACATCGCGCTCAAGCTGGAGGAGCACGCGCTGGCCGACGACTACTTCGTCGAGCGCAAGCTCTACCCGAACGTCGACTTCTACACCGGCCTCATCTACCGGGCCATGGGCTTCCCGACCGAGATGTTCACGGTGCTCTTCGCGCTGGGCCGCCTCCCGGGCTGGATCTCCCAGTGGCACGAGATGATCAAGGAGCCGGGATCGCGCATCGGCCGTCCCCGGCAGATCTACACCGGCGTGGTCGAGCGGGACTTCGTCCCGGTCGAGCAGCGCTGAGCCGCACCGCACCCCCGCACCACCCCGCACCGCCCGCCCGGCGCAGGAAGGGCGTCCACCGGACGCCCGCTCCGCGCCGGGAGCACGGCGGCACGCGGACAGCGCCGCGCAGCACGGCACCGGAACACAGCGCCGCACGGCACAGAACGCGGAAAAGCGCCCCGTCACCAGTCCCCCCACGGGCCGGCGATCGGGGCGCTTTCCATGTCCCGGATTCGGATTCCCCCCACGGGATCCGGCCGGGCGCTGTCCCGAACGGATTCCCCCCACGGGATCCGGACGGGCGCTCTGGGTGCAGCGCCTGCTGCGGTGGTGCGGTGTGCCGGGACCCGTACGGACGGGAGGGCCGCTCAAAGCTCTCCGTGCACGTGTCCCGGCCACGCTGTCGAACCAGGAAGCGTCCCCCAGGACACCTCCTCGATGCCGGACGCGTCCCCCAAGACACTTCCGCCATCACCCTCTAAGACTCACAACCCCCGCCGATGGTTACGTAGTCCACGGTGTGATCTACGTCTCTCGCACAGCTTCTTTACAACTGCGCGAGCATCGAGCGGTGATCGCGACTCAACAGTAAGGAAGTTGAGCAGGATCTGTGAAGGGCTGTATCCAGCCTAGCGTTCCGTTGACCAGATGGGCACGCCTGGTCCCGAAATTCGTGAAGGTTCTCGGGAAGGGGCGTGACCGGCCCGGCCGGACGGCGCCGGCAACCGGGCCGGAAGCTGTCCGATTTTCGGTGCTCCCCGTCCGGTCACCTGAAGTTTCTCAGCCGAAGGCTGTTGCTGACCACAAAAACCGAGGAAAAAGCCATGGCTGCTCCTGCGATCATCGGGTTCAGCAGTCCGGCGGCCGCCAGCGGCAGGGCGGCGAGGTTGTAACCGAAGGCCCAGCAGAGATTCGAGCGGATCGTGCCCAGGGTGCGCCGGGAGAGCCGGATCGCCTGCGCGGCCACCCGCAGATCCCCGCGGACCAGGGTCAGATCGCTCGCCTCGATGGCCGCGTCGGTGCCGGTGCCCATCGCGAGACCGAGGTCGGCGGTGGCGAGCGCGGCGGCGTCGTTGACCCCGTCGCCGACCATCGCCACGGTGCGGCCCTCCTCCTTGAGGCGCCGGACCGCGGCCACCTTGTCCTCGGGCAGCACCTCGGCGACCACCTCGGTGATGCCGACCTCGCGGGCCACCGACTCGGCCACCGCCCGGTTGTCCCCGGTGAGCAGCACCGGCGTCAGGCCGAGGCCGCGCAACTCCCGCACCGCCTCGGCGCTGGTCTCCTTCACGGTGTCCGCGACGGTCAGCAGCCCCCGTGCCGCGCCGTCCCAGGCGACGGCCACCGCGGTCCGCCCGTCCCGCTCGGCCTGCCCGGCCGCCTCGGTCAGGGCCTCGGGCAGCGTGACGCCCTCCTGCCCGAGCAGCCCCGGGCGGCCCACCAGTACGCGGTGCCCCTCGACGGTGCCGCGCACCCCGAGCCCGGCCAGGCTCACGAACTCCGTGACGGGCGGCAGCGCCCCGGTGCGCTCGGCGGCGCCCGCGGCCAGGGCGCGCGCCACCGGATGCTCCGAGGCGTGCTCCACGGCCCCCGCGAGCCGCAGCAGGTCCTCCGCGCCGGTGCCCTCGGCCGGGTGCACCCCCGCGAGCGCCATCCGGCCGGTGGTCACCGTGCCCGTCTTGTCGAGGACGACGGTGTCCACGCGGCGGGTGGACTCCAGGACCTCCGGGCCCTTGATCAGGATGCCGAGCTGGGCGCCGCGGCCGGTGCCCACCATCAGCGCGGTCGGCGTGGCCAGCCCCAGCGCGCAGGGGCAGGCGATGATCAGCACCGCCACCGCCGCGGTGAAGGCGGCCGTCGGCTCCCCGGTGGCGAGCAGCCAGCCGAGCAGGGTGCCCAGGGCGATCAGGAGCACCACCGGCACGAAGACCCCGGAGATCCGGTCCGCGAGCCGCTGCACCTGCGCCTTGCCGTTCTGCGCGTCCTCCACCAGCCGCGCCATCCGGGCCAGTTGGGTCTCGGCGCCGACCCGGGTGGCCTCGACGACCAGCCGCCCGCTCGCGTTGACGGTGGCCCCGGTGACGGTGTCGCCGACCGCGACGTCCACCGGCACCGACTCCCCGGTGAGCATCGAGGCGTCCACGGCCGAACTGCCCTCGACCACCGTGCCGTCGGTGGCGACGGTCTCGCCCGGCCGTACGGCGAAGCGGTCGCCCTTCTTCAACTCCGCCACCGGTACGCGTACTTCGCGGCCCTCGCGGAGCAAGGCCACGTCCTTGGCGCCGAGTTCGAGCAGCGCGCGCAGGGCGGCACCGGCCCGGCGCTTGGAGCGGGCCTCCAGATAGCGGCCGAGCAGCAGGAAGGTCACCACGCCCGCGGCGACTTCGAGGTAGAGGGTGGATCCGGCGTCCCCGCGGGAGAGCGTCAGATCGAAGCCGTGCCGCATCCCCGGCATCCCGGCGTGCCCCCAGAACAGCGCCCACACCGACCAGCCGAAGGCCGCCAGGGTGCCGACCGAGACCAGGGTGTCCATGGTCGCGGCGCCGTGCCGGGCCCCGGTGAACGCCGCCCGGTGGAAGCCGAATCCGCCCCAGACCACCACCGGCGCGGCCAGCGTGAGGCTGAGCCACTGCCAGTTGTCGAACTGCAGCGCCGGGACCATCGAGAGCAGGATGACCGGCAGCGAGAGCAGGGCGGAGACGGTGAGCCGCTCGCGCAGCGCACGCAGCGCGGGGTCCGCCTCGGCCGCGGGAGCCGCCGGGTCCTGCGCCGCCGCGGGCTCCGGCTCGGGCGCGGGCGGGGGCTCGGCGGTGTAGCCGGTGCGCTCCACGGTGGCGATCAGCTCGGTGACGGTTACCCCCGTGGGGTAGGCCACCTTCGCCTTCTCGGTGGCGAAGTTGACCGTGGCGCGCACGCCCTCCATCCGGTTGAGCTTCTTCTCCACCCGGGCCGCGCAGGCGGCGCAGGTCATCCCGCCGATGGTCAGCTCGACCTCCCCGGCGGTGCTCTCCTCGGCCGTGCTCCCGGCGGGGGGCTCGCCGCCCGCGGGCGGTGCTTCGGGTGCGGTGCTCGTCATCGTCATGCTCCACGGAATCCGTGTGCGGACCGGGCCGTACGGAACCGGTATCAGCCGGCCGGTACGGCCCGGTGCCCCGGCGGGTTTGCCGGGAGGTGCCCGGGGCGGCGGGGCGCCCGGGCGGGGCTCAGGCGGTGCCGGTCAGCTCGTAGCCGGCCTCGTCCACGGCGGCGCGTACCGCCGCCGGGTCCAGGGGCGCGGCGGAGACCACGGTGACCCGGTTCTCGGCGGCGGAGGCCGTCACGGAGGTGACACCCGGCAGGGCGCCGACCTCCTCGGTCACCGCGCCCTCGCAGTGCCCGCAGGTCATCCCGCTGACCTGGTAGACGGTGGTGACGCCGCCCGTGGCCCCGGCGTCCTCGGCCGCTCCGCCGTGGCAGGAGCCGGTGGGGGAGCAGCAGGAGGCGGCGGACTCGGCGGCGGTCCCGGTCTGTGCGGCGGTCATGGGTTCTCCGTGGGTCGTCGGGCGGCTCCGGTGCGGCCGTGCGGCCGGTGCGGGGCCGGGGGCGTAGCGTGCGAAGGCGCCCGGTGGTCCGGGAGCTCTCCACCTTTCCCACGCTATACCCCTAGGGGGTATGAATCCAAGCCGAGGGCGCCCGTGCGGCGCTCTTTCCGCCCAGGTAATTCGCTCGGTGTGTGCCCGCGTGCGCTCCGTGTCCGTACGCCCCGCCGCGAGCCCCGGCGCGGACTCGCCGCGTACCCCCGGCACGGACCCGCCGCGCGCCCCGGCGCAGAGAGGCGCCCCGCCACCGGAATCCGGCGGCGGGGCGCGTGGGCGGGTTCGCTAGGGCGGGCTGTGCGGGGCGCTCAGGCTCTGCGTCCCCGGTTGCCGGGCCGGGCGGCGGCCCAGGAGCGCACCGTATCCGCGTACCAGTACGGCCGCCCGCCCTCCACCTGATCGGGCGGCGGCAGCAGTCCGTGCTTGCGGTAGGAGCGCACCGTGTCCGGCTGTACGCGGATGTGTGCAGCGATCTCCTTGTACGACCAGAGCCTGCGGTCCGTCATTCGTGCACCTCCAATGCGCGCGCCGGGACGGCGACCCGTTCGGGCGCCGGAGAAGTCCGGGCATCTCGCGCTGGCGATCTTCAGCCTGTGCCCGGACAACGACGCAGCGTGACGCCGCTGAGCCGCTGTCGGCGGCATGTGACCCAAAACCCGCGTAGGCGTGACGGATGTGACGAGTCACGGCCATTTGTGACAGAGGCGACGCAGGGGCCGGCAGCCGGGGCGGCCCGGCAATCCGCCTTCGTACGGGCGGGAGTTGGCGGCGCCTTGCCCGCTCAGGCCCCGCAGCTGCGCAGGAACTCCCGGGTGCGGCGGGCGATCGGCTCCGGACGGTCCGGTTCGCAGGGGTACATGTCCTGCTCGACGATGGCGAAGAGGTCCACGTCCAGGGACTGCGCGGCCTGGAGCACGGGTTCGAGCGCGGGCACGCCCGCGGGCGGCTCGCACATCACCCCGCGGCCCACCGCGGGCCCGAACGGCAGGTCCTCGGCGTGCACTTGGGCGAGGATTGCCGGGTCCACCTGCTTGAGGTGCAGATAGCCGATGCGCTCCCCGTAGGTCTCGATCAGGCGCACGCTGTCGCCCCCGCAGTAGGCGTAGTGGCCGGTGTCCAGGCAGAGCGAGACCAGGTCCGGGTCGGTCGCGTCGAGGAGCCGGGTGACGTGCTCCTCGGTGTCCACATGGGTGTCGGCGTGCGGGTGCACCACCGTGCGCAGCCCGTAGCGTTCGCGGACCTCGCGGGCCAGGCGCTCGGTGCCCGCGGCCAGGGTGCGCCACTGCTCGGCGCTCAGCTCGCGGTCCTCCAGGACGGCGCCGGTCTTGTCGTCGCGCCAGAAGGAGGGGATGAGGACCAGGTGCCCGGCCCCGGAGGCCTGCGCCAGCGCCGCCACGGACGAGACGTGCTCCCAGGTCGACTCCCAGACCCCGGGCCCGCGGTGCAGCCCCGCGAAGACGGTCCCGGCCGAGACCTTCAGGCCCCGGCTCCCGGTCTCCTCGGCGAGCCGTACGGGATCGGTCGGCAGATAGCCGTACGGGCCCAGCTCGATCCACTCGTAGCCGCTGGCCGCCACCTCGTCGAGGAAGCGCCGCCAGTCCACCTGCCGGGGGTCGTCCGGGAACCACACCCCCCAGGAGTCGGGGGCCGAACCGATCCGGATCCGCGACAGCGTCGTCATGCCCGCCAGAGTCACCGTCCGCCGAGCGGGGTGTCAAGCGCGCCTACCGCCCCGGACCGGGGCGCGGGCGGGCGCGGACGGGGCGCCCGGCGGGTGGCGGATGAGACCGGTGTGACGGGAGACAGGACACCCGTGCGGCGGCGTGCTTTGGTGGAGGCTGCGGTACGCGTTCCGGTGGGGCGCACGCCGAGTGGGTCGACGACGGGCTGGTGGGCGAGAGCGGACGGCCGATGCGGTACGGGGCCTACGGCACGTCCGGATCGCCCGGCGCAACGGCAACAGGAACGGGCACGGGAACGGGCACGGGAACGACCAGGGACGAGACCGGGAACGGGAACGGCGACGGGCACGGCAGCGGGAACCGGAAGGGGAGTGCGGGAGTGAGCCAGGGGCGCGAGCACGGCAGGGGAGCCGGGATGGGCGAGGAGTCCGCGGGCCCCGGGGGCGGGGACGCGGCGCCTGCGGCCCCCGACCGGGACGCCGACCGGGACCCGGACGGAGACGTGACCTCTGCCCCCGCCCCCCTCGACCTCCTGACCATCGGCCGGGTGGGCGTGGACCTCTATCCCCTCCAGAGCGGGCTGCCGCTGTCCGAGGTGAGCAGTTTCGGCAAGTTCCTCGGCGGCTCGCCCACCAATGTGGCCGTCGCCGCGGCCCGGCTCGGCCGCCGCAGCGCCGTCATCACCCGCACCGGCGCCGACCCCTTCGGCCGCTATGTGCACCAGGCGCTCGCCGGGTTCGGGGTGGACGACCGCTGGGTCACCGAGGTCCCCGGGCTGGCCACGCCCGTCACCTTCTGCGAGATCTTCCCGCCGGACGACTTCCCGCTCTACTTCTACCGCCAGCCCAAGGCGCCGGACCTCGAAATCCGCCCGGAGGAGCTGGACTTGGGCGCGGTCGCCGCCGCGCGGATCTTCTGGATGACCGGCACCGGGCTGTGCGAGGAGCCGAGCAGATCCGCGACGCTCGCCGCCCTCGCCCACCGCGGCAGGCGCGGCACCACCGTCTTCGACCTCGACTGGCGGCCCATGTTCTGGCGCGGGGACCCCACCGCCGCCTACGCCGAGGCGCTGCGCCACGCGACCGTGGCCGTCGGCAACCTGGACGAGGCCGAGGTCGCCACCGGCGAACGCGAACCGGAGGCCGCCGCCCGCGCCCTGCTCGCCCGCGGCGTCGAGCTGGCGGTGGTCAAGCAGGGCCCCCAGGGCGTCCTCGCCCTGCACGCCGACGGCACCCGTGCCGAGGTGCCGCCGCTGCCGGTCGAGGTGGTCAACGGGCTCGGCGCGGGGGACGCCTTCGGCGGCGCCCTGGCCCACGGCCTCCTCGCGGGCTGGGACCTGGAATACCTCATGCGGTACGCCAACGCCGCCGGGGCCATCGTCGCGGGCAGGCTGGAGTGCTCCTCGGCGATGCCCCGCCCGGACGAGGTGGCGGCCGCGCTCGCGAGCGGAGCGGTGCGATGAGGGCGGCGGTGCGGGGCAGGGCACGGGCCGGGCGGGCGGCAGGGGCGGCGTCCGGTGCGCGGGCGAGCGGAGCGGTGCGATGAGCGCCGGTGCGGTGCCGACCGGGGCGGAGGACATCGACGTACGCGCCCTCGCCCGGATCCGGGCCCGCCACCCGGAGGCGATAGCCGAGGCGGCGGCCCGGCGCAGACGCCGCCCGCTCCTCGCCGATCCGGCCGCAGCCGAACCGCCGAGGCCGAGCGCGCCCCCGGGGCCCGCCGCGCCCTCCGCTCCCGCCGCGCCCCCGCGCCCGAGTGAGCCCCCCGCCGCGCCCCCGAGGCCCGGCGAGCCCCCGGATCCCGGGGCATCCCTGGCTCCCGGCACACCGACGGATTCCGGCGGCCCCCTGAAGCCCGGCGCCCGGCCCGACCACGACCCCGGCGCCTCACCGGCCCCCGGCGCGACCTCCCGCGCCCACCCCGCGGACGCGCCCGCCCCCGCCCGCCTCCTGATCATCGCCGCCGACCACCCCGCCCGCGGCATGCTCGCGGTGGGCGACCGGCCGATGGCGCTCGCCGACCGGGGGGAACTCCTCGCCCGCCTGTGCCTGGCCCTGTCCCGGCCCGGGGTGGACGGGGTGCTGGCCAGCGCGGACATCCTGGACGACCTGCTGCTCCTCGGCGCCCTGGAGGGGAAGGTCGTCATGGGCTCGATGAACCGCGGCGGACTGCTCGGCGCCCGCTTCGAGCTCGACGACCGCTTCACCGGCCACCGCCCCGAGGACCTGACCCGGCTCCGCTTCGACGCCGGGAAGCTGCTGCTCCGCCTCGACCTGGAGGACCCCGGCTCGCTGGACACCCTGCACACCGCGGCCCGCACCGTCGACGAGATGGCCGCCCGGCGGCTGCCCCTGTTCGTGGAACCCTTCCTGGTCCGCCGCCAACGGGGCGTACTGCGCGCCGAGTTGAGCGGCCGGGCGATCGCCACCTCGGCCGCCGTCGCCGCCGGGCTCGGCGGCACCTCCGCGTACACCTGGCTGAAGATGCCGGTCACCGAGCACCCCGAGGAGATGGCCGGGGCCCTCGCCGCCGTCACCCTGCCGACCGTGCTGCTCGGCGGCGACCTCGGCGACGGCGAGCAGGACGCGGTCTACGAGCGGTGGCGCCAGGCGCTGCGGCTGCCGACCGTGCAGGGGCTGGTGGCCGGGCGCGCACTGCTCTTTCCGGCGGACGGAGATGTGGCCGGTGCCGTCGACACGGCGGTGGGGCTGCTGTGACGCGGGACGGGACGGGTAGGAGTGGGCCATGAACGAGACAGCAGGCCGCCGGGGCTGCCGGGCGCCCGCCCCGGCGGCCCCGCCCGAGCACCGGAGGAGCCGATGACCGACACCGGTCTGCACCTGCCGCGCGGCAGCGCCGCCGCGGGCCCCTACGAGCTGCGTGTCGATCCCGCGCGGGCGGGCTGGGAGTTCTCCGCCCTGCGGGTGCTGGACCTCGCCCCGGGCGCGGAGCACACCTTCGCGACCGGGGACAGCGAGTGGATCGTGCTGCCCCTCGCGGGAGCCTGCACGGTCGGGGTCCGGTCCGGCGGCGCCGGGGAGGAGACCCGCGCACGCGGACCGGAGGAGCCCTTCCCGCCCGGCGAGGAGACCTTCCAACTCCTCGGCAGGACCGATGTGTTCGCCGGTCCGAGCGACTTCGCGTACGTCCCCAGGGACGCCGGGGTACGGATCAGCAGCGTCGCGGGCGGCCGCTTCGCGCTGACCGGCGCGCGCTGCGAACGGCGGCTGCCCGCCCGCTACGGGCCCCGCGAGGACGTCCCGGTGGAGGAGCGCGGCAGCGGCAACTGCGCCCGCCAGGTACGCAACTTCGCCGCCGCCGGAGTCTTCGACTGCGACCGGCTGATCGCCGTCGAGGTGCTCACCCCCGGCGGCAACTGGTCCTCGTACCCGCCGCACAAGCACGACGAGGAGCGGCCCGGGGCCGAGACCCGCCTGGAGGAGATCTACTACTTCGCGATCGCGGGGCCGCACGGACTCGGCTACCAGCGGATCTCCCCCTCCCGACCCGGCGGCAGCGAACTGCTCGCCGAAGTCCGGGACGGGGACGCGGTGTTGGTGCCGGACGGCTGGCACGGGCCGTCCATCGCCGCGCCCGGCCACCCGATGTACTACCTCAACGTCATGGCCGGCCCCGGCGCCGAACGCGCCTGGCGCATCAGCTTCCACCCCGACCACCAGGAGGGCTACCGGTGACCGGCACCCGCCAACTGACCGTCGCACAGGCCCTGCTCGCCTTCCTGGCGGCGCAGTTCACCGAACGCGACGGCGAACGCCACCGACTGATCGGCGCCACCTGGGGCATCTTCGGCCACGGCAATGTCGCCGGACTCGGCCAAGCCCTCGTGGAATACGCCGAGTTGATGCCCTTCCACCAGGGCCGCAACGAACAGGCCATGGTGCACGCGGCCGTCGGCCACGCCCGCCAGTCCAACCGGCTGAGCACCCACGCGGTCACCACCTCCATCGGCCCCGGCGCCACCAACCTGGTCACCGGCGCGGCCCTGGCCACCATCAACCGGCTGCCGGTACTGCTGCTTCCGGGCGACACCTTCGCCACCCGGCCCGCCGACCCGGTGCTCCAGCAGCTCGAAGTCCCCTACGCGGGCGATGTGTCCGTCAACGACTGCCTGCGGCCCGTCTCCCGCTACTTCGACCGGGTCACCCGCCCCGAGGCGCTGATCCCCGCCGCGCTCGCCGCGATGCGCACGCTCACCGACCCGGCCGACACCGGCGCGGTCACCCTCGCCCTGCCCCAGGACGTCCAGGCCGAAGTCTTCGACTGGCCCCTCGACTTCCTCGCCGAACGTATCTGGCCGGTCCGCCGCCCCGCCCCCGACCCCGCCGAACTCGACGCGGCCGTACGGCAGTTGCGCGCCGCCCGGCGGCCGCTGATCGTGGCGGGCGGCGGCGTGCTGCACAGCGCCGCCGAGCAGGCGCTCGCCGTCTTCGCCGAGCAGAACGGCATCCCCGTCGCCGCCACCCAGGCAGGCAAGGGCGCACTGCCGTACGACCACCCTTGCGCGGTCGGCGGCATCGGCCACACCGGCACCGCCCCGGCCAACGAACTCGCCCGCGAGGCAGACCTGTTGATCGGTGTCGGCACCCGCTGGAGCGACTTCACCACCGCCTCCGGCACCCTCTTCGCGCACCCCGCCGTCCGCTTCCTCAACCTCAACATCGCCCCCTTCGACGGCCACAAGATGGCGGGCACCGCGCTGACCGCCGACGCCCGCACCGCACTCGAAGCGCTCACCGAGAGCCTGCGCGGCCACGGCACCGGACCCGACCCCGAGTACGTCCGCTCCTGGACCCGCGCCACCCGCGACTGGGAGCAGCGCGTGGACGAGGCCTACGCCGCCCCCGACCCCGGGGCCGCCCCCACCCAGACCCAGGTCCTCGGCGCCCTCGACGCGCTCGTCGGCCCCGAGGACATCCTCCTCAACGCGGCCGGCTCCCTCCCCGGCGACCTGCACAAACTCTGGCGTACGCGGTCCAGGGACCAGTACCACGTCGAGTACGGCTACTCCTGCATGGGCTATGAGATCCCCGCCGCGATCGGGGTCCAACTCGCCGCCCCCGGGCGCCCGGTGTGGGCCCTGGTCGGCGACGGCACGTATCTGATGATGCCCACCGAACTGGTCACCGCCGTCCAACTGGGCCTGCCCCTCAAGGTGGTCGTCCTGCAGAACCACGGCTACGCCTCCATCGGCGGCCTCTCCCGCGCGGTCGGCGCCGAGGGCTTCGGCACCGCCTACCGCTACCGCGCCGCCGACGGCACCTACACCGGCGAACCCCTCCCGGTCGACCTCGCGGCCAACGCGGAGAGCCTCGGCCTGCGCGTCCTGCGCGCCCCCACCGTCACCGCCCTGCACCAGGCCCTCGCCGAGGCCCGCGCGGCCACCGGCCCCGTCTGCGTGTACGTGGAGACCGCCCCCGCGCCCGCCGAGGGACCCGGCGCCGCCCCGCCCGCGCAGGCCTGGTGGGACGTACCGGTGGCCGGGACCTCGGGGCGCCCCGAGGCGGTGGCCGCCCGCGCGGAGTACGAGCGCGCGGCGGCCCGGCGACGGCGGCATCTGTGACCGGCGCCGCACCCGCCCCTCGCGGCCGCCTCCCCGGGGCGCCGGATGTCAAGAGCGGCGGTCGCGGCGAACCGATGGCGCCCGCGGGGAGCGGTGCGGTACCCATGGACCGAAGCGAGCCGAAGGAGAGCAGCCCCATGACCGAGACGAGCACCCCGGTGGTCGGCCACTGGATCGGCGGCAAGCACGCCCCGTCCGCCTCCGGGCGTTCGGGCCCCGTCACCGACCCGGCGACCGGCCGGGTCACCCGGCAGGTGGCCTTCGCCGACACCGCCGAGGTGGACGCCGCGGTGGCCGCCGCCAAGGAGGCCTTCCCCGCCTGGGGCGGCTCCTCGCTGGCCCAGCGCACCTCCGTACTCTTCGCCTACCGCGCCCTCCTGCACCAGCACCGCGCGGAGATCGCCGCGCTGATCACCGCCGAGCACGGCAAGGTGCACAGCGACGCCCTCGGCGAGGTCGCCCGCGGCCTGGAGGTCGTCGAACTCGCCTGCGGCATCGCCCAGCAGCTCAAGGGCGAACTCTCCACCCAGGTCTCCAGCGGCGTGGACGTCGCCGCGATCCGCCAGCCGCTCGGCGTGGTCGCGGGCATCACGCCCTTCAACTTCCCGGCGATGGTGCCGCTGTGGATGTTCCCGCTTGCGATCGCCTGCGGGAACACCTTCGTCCTCAAGCCCAGTGAGAAGGACCCCTCCTCCTCCCTGCTGCTCGCCGAACTCCTCGCCGAAGCGGGCCTGCCGCAGGGCGTGTTCAACGTCGTCCAGGGCGACCGGGTGGCCGTCGAACGCCTCCTGGAGCACCCCGACATCGCCGCCGTCTCCTTCGTCGGCTCCACCCCGGTCGCCCGCCATCTGCACGCCACGGCCACCGCCCACGGCAAGCGGGTCCAGGCCCTCGGCGGCGCCAAGAACCACATGATGGTGCTGCCGGACGCGGACCTCGACGCGGCCGCCGACGCCGCCGTCTCCGCCGCCTACGGCTCCGCGGGCGAGCGCTGCATGGCCGTCTCCGCCGTGGTCGCGGTCGGCTCCAGCGGCGACGCCCTGGTCGAGAAGATCAAGGAGCGCGCCGCCAAGGTCCGCATCGGCCCCGGCACCGACCCCGCCTCCGAGATGGGCCCGCTGATCACCGCCGCCCACCGCGACAAGGTCGCCTCCTACGTACGGGGCGCCGAGGCCCAGGGCTGCGAAGTCGCCCTGGACGGCACCGGGTTCACCGTCGAGGGGCACGAGGACGGCCACTGGCTCGGCCTCTCCCTGCTCGACCGGGTCCCGGTCACCGCCGACGCCTACCGCGACGAGATCTTCGGACCCGTCCTGTGCGTCCTGCGCGCCGAGACCTACGAGGAGGGCCTCGCCCTCATCAACTCCTCGCCCTACGGCAACGGCACCGCCATCTTCACCCGCGACGGCGCCGCCGCCCGCCGCTTCCAGCTGGAGGTCCAGGCCGGCATGGTCGGCGTGAACGTCCCCATCCCGGTCCCCGTCGGCTACCACTCCTTCGGCGGCTGGAAGGACTCCCTCTTCGGCGACCACCACATCTACGGCAACGACGGCCCCCACTTCTACACCCGCGGCAAGGTCGTCACCACGCGGTGGGGCGACCCGTCGGAGGGCGCCCGGGGAGTGGACCTGGGGTTCCCGCAGCACGACTGAGGGGTGCGCTGGGAGGGGTGGCGGCAGGGACCTCCAGGTCCACCCCTCCCACGCAGGGCGCAGATCGCCGATGTGGCCGGTGCCCTCAAGAACGCCGACCAGAACATGGCGGAGGGCAAGGGCGATGTCCGGGTGGGCCCCACGCGCGCCCCGGAGCGAGCGGTATCTGCCGGCCGGTAAGTTGCGGTAGCACGTCTTCCGCGCGTGCCACGGCTGCTGTGCCCGCTCCGGCCGGTGAGCCGGAGGCCGAGTGCCCCGGCCGGGCGGCGGCGGAAGCGGTCGCGGAGCGGAACGAGAGGTGGCGGAAGTGATTCGTAAGTTGCAGGCGGTCGCCCTGGACTGTGCCGATGCGGTACAACTCGCCGAGTTCTACGCGGAGTTGCTCGGCGGCCGGGTGGTCACCGACCCGGAGGAGCCCGACTGGATCGAGGTGCACGGCTTCGAAGGGACACCGCTGGCCTGCCAGCGGGTGGACGGCTACCAACCGCCCGTATGGCCGGGCCAGGAGCGCCCCCAGCAGCTCCATCTGGACTTCGACGTGGACGACCTCGACGGAGAGGAGCAGCGGGCGCTCGCTCTCGGCGCGACCGTGCTGGAGCGGACGGACCAGCTCCGCCCGGAGGCCAACTGGCGGGTCTACGCGGACCCGGCCGGCCACCCGTTCTGCCTCTGCTTCCACTGAACCCATCGGGCAGCTTTCTGGCTTGCTCCACGGCTGCTATAGCTGCCGTCGCCCGCGCGGGCCCTCGGGCGCGTAGGCGCACCACGTCTCTCGCGGTCGCGGCGGCGGGGGACCGGCGCCAGGTCTGCGGCGGGTTCGGCGTATTCGCGCCCGAGCCGCGGTCACCGCGCCTGCGCCCCGTCACCTCCGATACCGCTGCGCCACCGCCGAGAAGGCGGCCTTGGGTTCCCATTCCATGTCGGGGTAGGTCTGTCCCCGGCGCCCTTCGAGGAGTTTGACGATGCCCAGGCCGGCCCGGTCCAAGTCGTCCCTGGGGTCGCCGTCCGGGCGGTGCGGGTAGCCGGGCAAGGCGAACAAGAACACGAACGTGCTGTCCACGCCCTCGGTCTCGAAGATCTCCAGCAGTTCACCCAGGTACGCGGCCTGGCCCGCCTCGTCGCGCTCGTATACGCCGTTCAGCCGTAGCGGGGCCTTGGTCTTCGGGTCGTGCTCGACCACTTCCAGCACCCGCCCCCCGCGGTCTCCCGCGCCGCGGTAGGCGGCGGTGCCGAACCCGGTGACGGCGAGCGGCTTCGGGCCCTGGGCCAGGGTGCGCACCGCGTCCCGGAACCCGTCGGCGACCTCGGCGGAGCGGATCAGCTCGAACGTCACGAAGTCGAAGGGAGTCCAGTCGACCTGCTCGAACTGGATGGACGCGTAGGTGAGTTCGCCGTGGAAGCTCTCGCGGACCGCGGCCGCGGCGTCACGGAGGAAGGCGTTCATGCGCACGCCGAGTTCGCGCATCGCCTCGGCCCGACGCCCGGGTCGGCTCATCAGATGCTCGACCCGCTCCTCGGGGCTCTCTCCGGGGAGGAACCCGCGGTTCATCACGCTCAGCTCGACCCCCGCGACGAACACCACTGCGGCCCCCTGCTGCCGGAGCCGTTCCGCTCGCTCGGCGCAGTCGCGGAAGAGCTGGAGGATCTGCTCCGGATCCAGCTCCAGCGGATAGGGCGAGAACCAGACCTCCAGGCCCAACTCGGCGGCGGTACCGGCGGCCAGCTCCAGTCGGTCCGGGTCGCCGCCGATGATCTGGACCGCGTTGCAGTGGAGGTCGTCGCGGATGACGGCGAGCTCGCGCCGGACCACCCCGGGGCCGAAGCGTTCGCGGGATGTCTGGCCGTGCAGGACGAACCCGGTGTCGTAGGTCATTCCTCTTGCTCGCACGGTGGCGTCCTCTCTGCCGGTTTCGGGCGGGTCGAGACTGGCAGGGAAAGTGCGTGCACGCAAGTTTACGTGCACGCAACTTTGCGCGTACGCAGTCCTGTGTGGAACGCTGACGCCGTGACGACACCACGGCCAGGGCTGCGGGAGCGGAAGAAGCAGGCCACGCGCGAGGCGCTGCGCGAGGCGGCCCTGCGCCTTGCTGTCGAGCGCGGACCGGATCAGGTGCGGGTGGAGGACATCGCCGAAGCGGCCGGGGTCTCGCCGCGCACCTACAACAACTACTTCGCCAGCCGGGAGCAGGCGATCGTCTCCGCCGTCACCGCGGACCGGGAGGCGCGCATCGCGGCGGCGGTCGCGGCCCGGCCCGCGGAAGTGCGCCTGGCCGACGCCGTCACCGAAGCAGTGGTCGCGCAGTACACGAACACCGGCGAGCGCGAACAGAAGGCGCTGCTGCTGATCACCGCCCAGACCGCGCTGCGCGACGCCTTCCTCGATGCCGCCGCCGGTATCGAGCCCCCTCTCACGGCGGTGATCGCCGAACGCCTGGACGACGCCGAAGCGCACACGGCCCGCGTCCTCGCGGCCAGCGCGGCCGCGGCAGTCCGCATCGCGCTGGAGGGCTGGCTCCGGCCGGTGCAGAACGCGGAGGCCGCCGAGGGGCGCGTCGCCGGAGGACTGGTCCTGCCCTCCGGCTCGCTGCCCGACCGGCTCCGCAGGGCGCTGGCCCCGCTCGCGCCCGCGTTCGACGCCGCCGAGCAGCACGCCCAGCCGTGAAGCCGACGTGACCGGGGCGTCCGCTGAACAAGGCGGTGCTCATGCCCCGTTCCTCCGGCCCCGAGAGTCAGCCTCCCCCTCAGGAGAAGTCCCCCGCATTCCGCCCCGTCACCACCTTCACCGGTACCTTCACCACCGCCTCGGTCTTCTCGTCCCCGGCTGCCGCGAGGGCCTGGCGCAGTGCCAACCGGCCCAGTTCTCGGGGCTGTTGGGCCACCGAGGCGTACAGCGTGCCTGCCTTGACCGCCTTCAGGGCGTCGGGGGTGCCGTCGAAGCCCACCACCGGGATTTTGCGGGCGCGGGAGCCGAGGGCCTTGGTGGCGCCCAGGGCCATTTCGTCGTTCTCGGCGAAGACGGCGTCGATGTCGTCGTGCGCCTGGAGGAGGTTGGTCATGACGTCGAGGCCCTTGGCGCGGTCGAAGTCGGCGGGCTGGCGGGCCAGCACCTTGATGCCGGGGTACGCCTTGATGCCCGCGGTGAAGCCGGCGCCGCGTTCGCGGCTGGCGGAGGTGCCCGCGGTGCCCTGGAGGACCACCACCCGCCCTTCGCCGCCGAGGCGTTGGGCCAGGGCGCGGGCGGCCTGCTTGCCGCCGCTGACGTTGTCCGAGGCGACCAGGGAGGCCACCTTCGCCTTGCTGACCGCGCGGTCCACGGCGACCACGGGGATGTCCGCGGTGATCGCGGAGCGCACCGCGGGGGAGGCGGCGTCGGAGTCGACCGGGTTGACGATGATCGAGGACTTGTTGCCGCTGGTGAAGTTCTGGAGCTGGTTGGCCTGTTGGGAGGCGTCGTTCTGGGCGTCGGTGACGGTGAGGTCGACGCCGCGCGCCTTCGCCTCGGCCTGGGCGCCGGCCCGTAGCTGGACGAAGAAGGTGTTGTTGAGGGTGGAGAGGGACATGCCCACCGTGGTCCTGCCGCCGGAGCCGTCGTCGCGCCACAGGGCCGTACCGCCCATGACGGCGGCCACGAGGACCGCGGCGATCGCGTAGCGCGCAGCCCGGGCACCCCTGCCGCCCGGTCCGGCCCTCCCGCCCGTACCGCCCGCCCCGGGGACGGGGGCCGGGGCGCCCGCCCGGCGGCGCGCGGTGTCGAGGAGCACCGCGAGGGCGATGACCGCGCCGATGACGACCTGCTGCCAGAAGGCCGATACGGACAGGAGGTTGAGGCCGTTGCGCAGCACCGCGAGGATCAGCGCGCCGACCAGGGTGCCGGAGGCGGTGCCGACGCCGCCGGAGAGGCTGGCGCCGCCGATCACCACGGCGGCGATCGCGTCGAGTTCGTAGCCCTGCCCGGCGGTGGGCTGCGCGGTGTCGAGCCGGGCGGCGAGGACGATGCCCGCGACGGCCGCGAACAGCCCGGACAGCGCGTAGACGGCGGCCTTCTGGCGGCGTACGGGCAGGCCGGAGAGGCGGGCGGCCTCCTCGTTGCCGCCGATCGCGTAGAGGCCGCGGCCGAGGAAGGTGCGGCCGAGGACGACCGCGGTGAGCAGTCCGGCCGCCGCCATCACCAGGACCGGCACCGGGAGCCAGCCGCCGAGGGTGTCGCCGAGCCCCGAGACCGAGGAGGGGAAGCCGATCGGGCTGCCGTCCGCGAGGACCAGGGCGAGGCCGCGGCCCACCGAGAGCATGGCCAAGGTGGCGATGAACGGAGGGAGTCTGCCGTACGCGACGAGGGCGCCGCTGACCAGTCCGCAGGCCGCGCCGGTGGCGAGCGCGAGCAGCACCGCGAGCCAGACCGGCAGCCCTTCGGTCGTCGCCGACCAGGCGAGCACGGTCGCGGAGAGCGCCGCCACCGAGCCCACCGACAGGTCGATGCCCGCCGAGACGACGACGAAGGTCACGCCGAAGGCGAGGATCGCGGTCACGGCCGCCTGTACGCCGACGTTGAGGAGGTTGTCGGTGGTCAGGAAGTCGCCGGAGAGGAGGGTGAGGGCCGCGGTCAGGGCCACGAGTGCGCCGAGTGCGCCGTTGTCGAGCAGCAGGCGGCGGGCCGCCGCGAGGGTTCCGCTCGCGCCGCGGCCCCCTGCCGATGAGGTCTTTCGCCCAACTCCCGGGCCACTCGGGCCCTTTGGGGTAACCGGGCCGTTCGGGGTGTCCGAGGTCGAGGTGTCGGCGGTCACCGGATGATGCCTCCTGTCCTGTGGTTCTCCCTGCTGGTCGCCTCGTTGCTGCCGTTGCCGTTGCCGTTGCCGTTTCCGCTGTCGCTGTCGCTGCCGATCGCCAGGGCCATCACCGCGTCCTGGGTGGCGGTGGCGGCGGGGAGTTCGCCGGTGAGTCTGCCCCCGGCCATCACCAGGATCCGGTCGCTCATGCCGAGCACCTCGGGCAGTTCGCTGGAGACCATCAGGACCGCGTTCCCGGCGGCCGTGAACTCCCGTACCAGGCGGTGGATTTCGGCCTTGGCGCCGACGTCGATGCCGCGGGTGGGCTCGTCCAGGAGCAGCAGCCGGGTGCGGGAGAGCAGCCATTTGCCGAGGACGACCTTCTGCTGGTTGCCGCCGGAGAGGGTGCCCACCCGCTGGTCGAGGGAGGCCATCCGCACCCCGAGGCGCTCCGCGATCCGGGCGGCAGCGGTGCGCTGGGCGCCGCGGTCCACGAACCCCGCGCGGGTCGCCGTACGCAGGGTGACCAGGCCGAGGTTGTCCGCGACGGAGGCACCCGGCAGCAGACCCTGCCCCTTGCGGTCCTCGGGGACGAGTCCGAGCCCGGCGGCCATCGCCGCCCGGATGTCGTGGCGCGGCAGGGGCACGCCCGCCACCCGTACGCCGCCCTCCTCGTAGGGGTCGGCGCCGAAGAGAGCGCGGACGACCTCGGTACGGCCCGCGCCCACCAGCCCGGCCAGGCCCACGACTTCACCCGCCCGTACCTCGAAACTCACGTCCTGGAAGGCGCCTTGGCGGGTGAGTCCCTCGACGCGGAGGAGGGGAGGGGGAGTCGGGGGATCGGGAGGCCGGGCTGTCGTGGAGTCCGGCGCCCCGGTGATGGTCGCTGCCGCCGCCTCGGGCTTCGTCAACTCCCGTTCCCGTGGCGGGTATTGCTGGCTGAGGGTGCGTCCGACCATGAGGTGTACGAGGTCCTCGGCGGGTGCGGTGGCGGGGAGTTCACCGGCCACGCGGCCGTCGCGGAGCACGGTGACGCGGTCGCCGAGGGCGGCGATCTCCTCCAAGTGGTGGGTGATGAAGACCAGGCCCACGGACTCCGCGCGCAGACGGCGGACGATACGGAAGAGCTGCTCGGTCTCGGAGGCGGCCAGCGCGGAGGTGGGCTCGTCCATGACCAGGATCCGGGCCTCCCGGCTGAGCGCCTGCGCGATCTCCACCAACTGGCGGCGGGCTACGCCCAGTTCGGCGAGGCGGGTGCGGGGCGAAAGGTCCAGGCCCACCCGGTCGAGGACCTCCTCGGCGGCCTGCTCCAGGCGCCTGCGGTCGACCAGGCCGAAGCGGCGCGGCTGGCGGCCGAGGAAGATGTTCTCCGCCACCGAGAGCTCCGGGACCAGGCTGAACTCCTGGTGGATGGTGGCGATACCGAGCCGCTGGGCCTCCCGGGTGCTCCCCGGGCGCACCTCCCGCCCGTCGACGCGGATGCGGCCCGCCTCGGGCCGGTACGCCCCGGAGAGGATCTTGACCAGGGTGCTCTTTCCCGCGCCGTTCTCGCCGAGCAGTACGTGCACCTCGCCGCGCCGGAGGCCGAAGTCGACGTCGTCCAGGGCGAGTACGCCCGGGAAGGACTTCCGGATGCCCTCAAGGCGGAGGATCTCGGCGGGGTCGGCCGCCGGGGCGCCGGGCGCCGGGCAGCTTGCCGCCGGGTCGCCGGACTTCGGGTCGCCGGATGGCGGGTCGCCGGGCGTCGGGCCGGTGGACCGGTCACCGGCCAACTCCGCCGCTCGGTCCGCCGGTTGGGGCCGCTGCGGCAAGTCCTCAGCCCCGTAAGGCTGTTGGGGTCGCCGCACGTCCCCGCCCTCGGCGGGCCGTTCCGGCCGCGGCAGGTCCTCGGGGTCGCTCGCCGGTGGTCCGGGGTCGCTCACGGGTGGTCCCGCCCCTCTCCGGGGGACCACCCGTCGTCGTACGGCATCGGGGCCCGGTGCTCCGGGGACGGCGGCGGGGTGCACCCCTCAGTGGGGCTTCCCGTCCGGTCGCGCCCCGAATCCCCAGCCCAGCATCGCGAACCGGCCCTCGTCCCGGGCGCCCGCCTTGGCGTAGGTGGCGAGGGCGGGCGCGTTGTCCGGGTCGACGCCGACCCACATGCCGTAGCAGCCGTGGGTGCGGGCGTAGTCGGCGAGCGCGCGGACCAGGGCGGTGCCGATGCCGCGGCGGCGGTGGGGCTCGTCCACGGAGAGTTCGTAGAGGAGCATCTCGGTGCCCTTGTCGGGGTGGATGGTCTCCACGCCGCTGACGAAGCCGACGGGGTCCGATTTGCTCGCGCGGTTCTCGGCGCCGTTGTCGTAGGCGAGGAAGAGGTGGTGGCCCGGATTGTCATGGAATCGCCGGGCCCAGTCGGGGTCGGCGCGCGCGTCGAAGAGGCGGCTCGCGGACAGTATCTGGAAGACGGTCGTGGCGCGTCGGATCTCCATGCGGGGTTTCCTACCACGTACGGCGGGTGTGGGATGCGCCACGGAGGAGGCGGGGCGCGGGCGGCGCGAGCCCGGGCGCGCGGCAGGGGGCGTGCACGGCGCACAAGGCGCTCAGGGAGGGGATCCGGGCGGCCGCGTACCGCAGGGGGTGCAGGGCGGCCGGGGCCTCTACTCCCCGGGGAGGCGCGGGGGTTCCGACCAGCGGGCGCCGCGACTGTCGGCGGGCGCCCGTACGGTGGGGCGCATGGATCTGAGACTGCCCGAGCTGCGGGCCGCGCTGCGCGGCGGGCTCCGGCCTGCCCTGCGCACGCCCCGCCGGTGGCTCGCCGCCGGGGCCGCCGTGGCCGTGCTCGCCGGGGCCGGCACCTTCCGTGCCGTCGCCTCCGACGAGGCGCCGCCCGTGCACCGCAGCGACCGCGTACTGGACTCGGGCGGCACCAGGATCGACACCTCCTACTTCACCTCCGGTGGCGGCCGCCGCCCGGCCGTCCTGCTCACCCACGGCTTCGGCGGCAGCAAGGACGACGTCCGCGGCCAGGCCGAGAAGCTCGCCCGCGCGGGATACGCCGTGCTGACCTGGTCCGCCCGCGGCTTCGGCGACTCGGGCGGGCGGATCGGCCTCAACGACCCGAAGGCGGAGGTCGCCGACGTCTCCCGGCTCGTCGACTGGCTCGCCGCGCGGCCCGAGGTGCGGCTCGACGGCAAGGGCGACCCGCGGGTCGGCGTCACCGGCGCCTCGTACGGGGGCGCGGTCTCGCTGCTCTCCGCCGGGTACGACAAGCGGGTGGACGCGATCGCGCCCTCGATCACCTACTGGAGCCTGGCCGAAGCCCTCTTCCCGAACGGCGTGTTCAAGAAGACCTGGGCGGGCCTCTTCCTCAACACCGGCGGCGGCTGCGCCCGCTTCGAGCCCGAGCTGTGCCGGATGTACCAGCGGGTGGCGCGCACGGGCGTGCCCGACGAGGCGGCCAGGCGGCTCCTGGAGGCGCGCAGCCCGGCCGCCGTCGGCAAGCGGATCGACGTACCGACCCTCTTCTTCCAGGGGCAGAACGACTCGCTCTTCCCGCTCGGCCAGGCCGACGAGGCGGCGCGGGCCATCCGCGCCAACGGCGCCCCCGTCGACGTCGACTGGATCGCGGGCGGCCACGACGGCGGCGCCATGGAGACCGCGCGGATAGCGGGCCGCGTCACCGACTGGTTCGACCGGTACCTGAAGGAGGAGAAGGGCACCGACACCGGACCCGCCTTCCGCGTCACCCGCACCGGGGGCGTGGACTCCACCGACGGCGCCGCCACCCTGCGCGGCGCCGACGCCGAGGCGTACCCGGGGCTCGGCAACCGCCGCCGGGACGTCGAACTCGGCGGCGGCACCCGGCACTTCGAGAACCCGGCGGGCGGCAGCCCGCCCGCCATCTCCGGCCTGCCCGGACTCGGCGGGCCGGGCGGCGGCGCAGGAGAGGAAGGCGGGGGCACCGCGCTCTCCCAGCTCTCCTCCTTCGGTCGCGGCATCTCCTTCGACTTCCCCGGCCAGCACGCCCGCTTCGACTCCGCGCCGCTCCGCCGCGATCTGCGGATCACCGGCGCGCCCACGGTGCGCGTCCAGCTGAAGTCCAGCAGCGCGGACATGGTGCTCTTCGGCAAGGTCTACGACGTCGGCAGCGACGGCACCAGCGAGGTGCTCCCCTCCAACCTGGTCGCCCCGGTGCGGGTGAAGGGCACCGGCAGCGGCGGCGGCAAGGAGGCCGAGCTCACCCTGCCCGCCGTCGACCACGAGCTGCGCAAGGGTCACCGCCTGCGCCTGGTCCTCGCCAGCACCGACCTCGGCTACGCCTCGCCCGCCGAGCCCGCCGCCTACCGCGCCACCCTCAAGGGCCCGCTGCGGGTGCCCACCGCGCCCGCCGTGGACACCGCCGCCGCCCCGCTGCCCTCCTGGGTGTGGTGGCTGCCGCTCGGCGGCGCCCTGCTCGCCCTCGGCCTGCTGCTCACCGGCCGCCGCCGCACCACGGCGACCCCGCCGCCGGACCCGGCCCTCGCCGAAGTCCCGCTGGAGATAAGCAATTTGAGCAAGCGGTACGCCAAGTCGGCGGACCGGTACGCGGTGCGCGAGCTGTCCTTCCGGGTGGAGAAGGGGCAGGTGCTCGGCCTGCTCGGGCCCAACGGCGCGGGCAAGACCACCACCCTGCGGATGCTGATGGGCCTCATCCGCCCCGACGAGGGCGAGATCCGCGTCTTCGGCCACGCCATCCGGCCCGGCGCCCCGGTGCTCTCCCGCGTCGGCGCCTTCGTGGAGGGCTCCGGCTTCCTGCCGCACCTGACGGGCCGGGCCAACCTCGACCTGTACTGGCGGGCCACCGGCCGCCCCGCCGAGGGCGCGCACACCGCCCAGGCCCTGGAGATCGCCGGTCTGGGCAGCGCCCTCGACCGCGCCGTGCGCACCTACTCCCAGGGCATGCGGCAGCGGCTCGCCCTCGCCCAGGCCATGCTCGGCCTGCCCGACCTGCTGATCCTGGACGAGCCCACCAACGGACTCGACCCGCCGCAGATCCGCGAGATGCGCGAGGTGATGATCCGGTACGCCGCCGCCGGGCGCACCGTCATCGTCTCCAGCCATCTGCTCGCCGAGGTCGAGCAGTCCTGCACCCACCTGGTGGTGATGGACCGCGGCGCCCTCGTCCAGGCGGGCCCGGTCGCCGAGATCACCGGCAGCGGCGAACAGCTCCTGGTGGGCACCGCCACCGAGGTGCCGGAGCCGATGGTGCACAAGATCGCCGCCCTGCCCGGCGTCCGCTCCGCCGTCCGCACCGACGGCGGGCTCCTCGTCCAGCTCGACGGCACCACCGGCGCCTCCCGGCTGCTGACCGAACTCGTACGCCTGGAGGTGCCGGTGGAATCCCTCGGCCCGCACCGCCGCCTTGAGGACGCCTTCCTGACCCTGATCGGAGGCAGCGCGTGAGCGCCCCGGCCGCACCCCCCGAGGTGGCCCCCGGCTACCGTCCGCTGCGCACCCTGCCGCTGCGCGTCGAACTCGCCCGGCAGCTGCGGCGCCGCCGCACCCTGGTGATGGGCGCCGTGCTCGCCCTGCTGCCCTTCGTGCTGCTGCTCGCCTTCGCGGTGGGCGGCGAACCGGGCGGCAGGAACGGCCGGGTCAGCCTGATGGACACGGCCACCGCCTCCGGAGCGAACTTCGCGGCGACCTGCCTCTTCGTCTCCGCGGGCTTCCTCCTGGTCATCCCGGTGGCGCTCTTCTGCGGGGACACCGTGGCCTCCGAGGCGGGCTGGTCCTCGCTGCGGTATCTGCTCGCGGCCCCCGTGCCCCGGGCCCGGCTGCTGGTCTCCAAGCTCACCGTCGCCCTCGGCCTGAGCCTCGCCGCGATCGTGCTGCTCCCGCTGCTCGCCCTCGCCGTGGGCAGCCTCGCCTACGGCTGGGGCCCGCTGGAGATCCCGACCGGCGGCGCCCTGCCCGCCGGTACGGCCCTGCAGCGCCTGACGATCGTCACCGGCTATGTCTTCGCCTCCCAACTCGTCACCGCCGGGCTCGCGTTCTGGCTCTCCACCCGCACCGACGCCCCGCTCGGCGCGGTCGGCGGCGCGGTCGGCCTGACCATCCTCGGCAACGTCCTCGACGCCGTCACCGCCCTCGGCGACTGGCGCGACTTCCTCCCCGCCCACTGGCAGTTCGCCTGGGCCGACGCCCTCCAGCCCCAGCCCGAATGGGGCGGCATGATCCAGGGCACCGCCCTCTCCGTGACGTACGCGGTGGTGCTGGTGGCGCTGGCCTTCCGGGGGTTCCGGGGGAAGGACGTGGTGTCGTGAGGGGCTGAGTTCCCGGGCGGGGTACGCAGTCGGGCGGGGCCCGGGTCCGAGCGGCCGCCGGGTGGTCCGCCTCCCGTCCGCGGCTACGGGGCGGACCGCGCCCCGTCCCGCCCCAGCTCCCGGACCTCCCCCCTCAAGTCTCCTGCCCCGTGGCCGCCTTGTGACCGGCTCGCAACACTTCCGGCCGAGCGAAACGGGTCCCTGCCGCGTCGGAGTAGTGAGCGCGGTACCGCGCTCACCATCCGGCGGAGGGCCGGGCGGGGCAGTACGGGCGACCGCGCCCCGCCCCGCCCGTTCCCGACACCGCCGGGACGAGGACGGAACCGGGAGAAGGAAGAGGGGGCGGGATGCACACGCAGACCGGGACGCGCGGGCGGGATCGATGGAGGCGGCGGCCGGGGCCGGTCGGCGCGCTGATCGCGGTGGGGACCGCGGGCGCGCTGCTGCTCACGGGATGTACGAGCGACGGCGGCTCGTCCGGCGACAGGTCGGGAGCCGCACGGGAGGACGCCGCCGGAGGGGCGCCCGCGCGCAGCGCCGCGCCCTTCGCGCCGGGCGGCGCGCAGGACACGGACAAGCGGGAGGGCGAGCGGGACGAGGAGCCCTCGAAGCGGCCCGGGGCCGACTACCTGTCCACCTTCGCCCTCGACGTGGACACCGCCTCCTACGGCTTCGCCCGCCGCTCCATCGAGGACGGGGCGCTGCCGGACCCGGAGACCGTACGGCCGGAGGAGTTCGTCAACAGCTTCCGGCAGGAGTACCGGCAGCCCGGCGGCGACGGCTTCGCGGTCACCGTCGACGGCGCGCGCACCGGCGGCGACTGGTCCCTGGTCCGGGTGGGCCTCGCGACCCGCTCGGTGCCGCGGGACGAACGGCCGCCCGCCGCGCTGACCTTCGTCGTCGACGTCTCCGGTTCGATGGCGGAGCCCGGTCGGCTCGATCTCGTACGGGACGCCCTGGAGTCGGCGGCGGGCGGGCTGCGCGACGAGGACTCGATGGCGATCGTCGCCTTCAGCGAGGAGGCCGAGGAGATCCTGCCGATGACCCGGCTCGACGGCAACCGCGACCGGGTGCGCGACCGCATCGAGGAGCTGGAGCCGACCAGTTCGACCAATCTGGAGGCGGGCGTCAGCACCGGATACGACACCGCCGCCGACGGTCGCCGCAAGGGGGCGACGAACCGGGTGGTGCTCCTGTCCGACGCCCTCGCCAACACCGGGGAGACCGACGCCGACGACATCCTCGACCGGATCGAGGAGGAGCGCCGCGAGCACGGCATCACCCTCTTCGGGGTCGGCGTCGGCAGCCAGTACGGGGACGCCCTGATGGAACGCCTCGCCGACAAGGGCGACGGGCACACCACCTATGTCTCCGAACGCGAGGAGGCCCGGGCCCTGTTCACCGAGCAACTGCCCGCCAACGTCGGCCTGCGCGCCCGCGACGCCAAGGCCCAGGTCGCCTTCGACCGGGACACGGTGCGCGCCTTCCGTCTGATCGGCTACGACAACCGGCAGGTCGCCGACGAGGACTTCCGCGACGACCGCGTCGACGGCGGCGAGGTCGGCCCCGGCCACACGGTGACGGCGCTGTACGCGGTACGCCTGAAGCAGGGTGCCGAGGGCGGTCTCGCCAAGGCGACGGTCCGCTGGCTCGACCCCGACGACCGCAAGCCGCACGAGACCTCCGGCCGCCTCGACTCCGGTGACCTGGCCGAGGACCTCGACGAGGCGGACACCGGCCTGCGGACCACCGCCGTCGCCGCCTACTTCGCCGACGCCCTGCGCGGCCGCGACGACCGCTGGGAGACCCTTCCGGCCACCCCGTCCCTCGCCGAACTCGCGGAGCAGGCGGAGGAGTTGGCGGACAGCTCGGGCGACAGGGCGGTGGACGACCTCGCCGAGACCCTGGACAAGGCCGCCGAGCTACGGGAACGGGGGCCCAGCCGGCGGCCGGGGAGCGGTGGGGAGGAGGGGGAGTTGCGGTGAGGTGCGGTGAGGTGAGGGGGGTGGGGAGTGAGTGGGTGAGTGGGGGTGCGGGGCGGGGCGGTGGCTGACGATCGGCTGGTGGCTGGTGGCTGGTGGCTGGTGGCTGGTGGCTGGTGGCTGGTGGCCGGGGGCGGGTGACATGTGACAGGTAGCAGATGACGGATGACAGATATCAATATCCGTCATCCGTTATCCGTCACATGTCACCCGTCACCTTCGGTTCGTCAGCCGTCAGCCGTCAGCCCCACCCGTGGTTCCTACGCCCCAGAACCACAAGTCACGAGCCCCGCCCCGCGAGCTGGGGGGCGGCACCCTGGCGGCACTTGACCACGGCCACCCACCCCTCACCTCACCACCCCTCACCTCACCACCCCTCACCCCCGAACCCCCACCACCCGATACCCATACGCATAACCCCGCCCCGCCCGCAGCCGATACGCGTCCAGCGGCGGTGCCCCCCACGAGTCGTTGCCGCCCACGCCGGTCTGGCGGTGGTTGACGGCCAGCAGGGTTTCGCCGCGCCGTTTCAGTTCGTACGGGTGGCGGGGGCCGTCCAGGTCGAGGGCGGTGTAGTGCAGGGCGCTCGTCTCCAGGAGGGGTTCGTCGCCCTCGGGGTCGGCGTGGATCAGGAGACCCGTACCGGAGCGGTCGGTGAGGCGGAGGCTGCGGACGTCCGTGGTGTTGCCGGTCTCCTGCGGGCGGGTGTAGGCGGTGAAGCGGTCGTCCACGGTGGCGCGGTAGCGGCCGACGAGGGCGGCGGCCTTGCGGTCGGCGTAGTTCTCGTGCGGTCCGCGGCCGTACCATTCGAGCCGTTCGAAGCCCTCGGGGACGGTCAACAGGGCCCCGATCAAGGGGATTTCGGGCAGCTTCGCGGGGGCGTCGAGGTGGTGGCGGACCCGTACCGAGCCGTCTCCGAACACCCGGAAGACTGTCTGCCAGGTGGCGGGCTCCGGCTCGGTCGGCAGTTTTGCGGTGACCTCGATACGGACCTCGCCCGGCGCGGGCCGGGAGACCTCGACGGAGGTCACCTTCCGCCGGGCGCCCGCCTCGCGCCAGGTGCGGGCCTCCTTCTCGAAGCCGCGGCCGATGTCGTTGTCGGTCGGCGCCCGCCAGAAGTGCGGCACCGGGCCCTCGGAGAGCAGCAGCCGCCCGCCCGCGCGGTAGGAGGAGAGGGTGCCGGTGCTCTCGTCGAGGACGAGTTCGAAGGAGCGGCCGCTGACCTTCACCCGGCGTCCGGCACGGTCGAGTCGGAGCGGGGGCACTTCGGCGGGCCGCGGTGCGGCGGGCGCGGGCACCCGCCAGTCGAGCGCGAACTGCCCGGCGCAGACCTCGTGCCCGGCCTCCGCCCAGGGCGTCGCCTCCGTCAGCACCACGCGCACCGTGAGCAGGTACTCGGCCCCGGGCGCCGGCTCGGCGGGCTTCCGTACGGGCAGTCGTACCCGCGCCTCCTGTCCGGGACCGGCCTTCGGCGCCGGGGCGGTTCCGCTCTGCGTCTCGGTGCCGTCCACCGTGACACTCCACCTCAGGGTGTAGGCGGCGAGGGTGGAGAAGAGGTGCTTGTTGCGGACCGCCATCTCGCCGTCCCCCTCGCCCGCGCCGAGCGCCACGGGGCTGTAGACCTGCTTGACCTCCAGGAGCCCGGGGTGCGGATGCCGGTCGGCGCGTACCAGTCCGTCGGCGCAGAAGTTGCCGTCGCTGGGGTAGGTCGGGTGCCAGTCGCCGCCGTAGGAGAAGTAGCTGTGCCGCGGGTCGCCGGGGACCGGCAGGCGCACCGAGTGCTCCACCCACTCCCAGACGAAGCCGCCGTGCAGGTTCGGGTAGCGGTCGAAGATCTCCCCGTACTCGCGCAGGTTGCCGGTGGAGTTGCCCATGGCGTGCGCGTACTCGCACAGGATGTGCGGGACGGGGTTGCCGGACCTGCCGTACTCCTCGACGGTCGCCGGGGTGCTGTACATCATGCTGTACATGTCGGCGACCTCGTTCATGCCCTCGTAGTGGATCGGGCGGGTGGAGTCGCGGGCGCGGGCCCAGTCGGCCATGGCGCGGAAGGTGTCGCCGCCGCCGGCCTCGTTGCCGAGGGACCAGGCGATCACGCAGGCGTGGTTCTTGTCCCGCTCGACCATGGAGCGGATCCGGTCCATGCAGGCGGCCCGCCACTCGGCCAGCGAGCCGGGCAGCCGGTCGCGCACCTCGTGGGTCTCCAGGTTGGTCTCGCCGATGACGTAGAGGCCGTACTCGTCGCAGAGCTCAAGCCAGCGCGGGTTGTTGGGGTAGTGGGAGGTGCGGACGGCGTTGACGTTGTGCTGCTTCATCAGGCGGATGTCCTCGCGCATCCGCGACTCGGGTACCGCCTGGCCGTGGTCGGGGTCGGTCTCGTGCCGGTTGACGCCGCGCAGCATCACCGGCTCGCCGTTGACGGTGAACCGGCCGGGACCGCAGTCGACTTCGCGGAATCCGATCCGGGTGCGGTGGACATCGCTCGCCTTGCCGTCCACCTCCAGGCTGAGGACCAGGGTGTAGAGGTCGGGTCGTTCGGCGGACCAGAGCCGGGGCGCCCGCACCTCGCCGTGCAGCTCCACCTCCGTGCCGCCCTCGCCGCCGTCGCCGCCCTCGCCGAAGGGGACCTCGGCGCTCAGCGGCGGGTCGAAGACAGGTCGGCCCGCCGCGTCGTGCAGTTGGACCCGGACCGTGTGCGTCCCGCGCGCTCCCGCCGGTCCGCGTACCGCCGCGGTGACGTCCAGGCGGGCCCGGCCGAAGTCGCCGCCGGGGAAGGAGGTGCGGACGAAGAGGTCCCGTACGTGGGTGCGCGGCACCGAGTAGAGGTAGACGTCGCGGAAGATCCCGGACAGGTCGATCATGTCCTGGTCCTCCAGCCAACTCCCGTCCGACCAGCGGTAGACCTCCACCGCCAGGGAGTTCTTCCCGGGCCGCAGATACGCGCTCACCTCGAACTCGGCGGGCGTGTAGCTGTCCTCGCTGTAGCCCACCCGCTCGCCGTTGACCCAGACGAAGAAGGCCGACTTCACGCCCTGGAAGGAGAGCAGGGTGCGCCGCCCGTCCCAGTCGCCGGGGACGGTGAAGGTGCGCCGGTAGGAGCCGACCGGGTTGAACTCCTGTGGCACGTCCGGGAATTCGGGCTTCTCGAAGCCGGTCCAGGGATAGGGCACATTGAGGTAGATCGGCATCTCGTACCCGTGCAGCTCCCAGTTCGACGGCACCGGGATCCGGTCCCAGCCGCTGTCGTCGTACTCCGGGGCGGCGAAGCCCTCGGGGCGCGCCGCCGGGTTCTTCGCCCAGTGGAAGCGCCAACTCCCGTTCAGCGAGCGGTAGTACGGCGAGTCCGTGAGCCTGCCGCGCAGTGCCTCGGCGGCCGAGGCGAAGGGGACGAGGCGGGCCCGGGCGGGCTCCCGGTTGACCTGGAAGACCTCCGGGTCGGCGTTCCACTCCCCGCCCGGCGCGCTCCGGGCGGCGGCGGGGCCGTTCCCCGGGCGGCCCGCGCCCGCGGCGAAGGCCTGTTTCTGCGCGGCGAAGGCGGCCCATCCGGTCAGGGCGGCTCCGGCGGTCAGTATGCGGCGGCGGCTGGGTCCTGATGCGCTCATCCCGGTCTCCGAACAGAAGGCGACAAGAACAACCAGAGTCGGACAGCTGCTGTTCGGGGAACAAGATGAAATACGCCAGGGCTGTGGCCGAAAATCCCTTAAGGTCCGCCACCTGCTGTGCGTTCCCGCTCGGTTCTGCGGGAATCGGCTCGCTTCTCGTCAACTCGGCTGGCTGGCACGGGTGTTGGGTTTCGTGCCCTTGCCGTCCCGGAGCGGAGAAACTTCCGCCGTTCAGGGAACGGACGGCCTCCGTTCACCCTCTTCCGGGAGGGAACCCCCTTCCCGGGCGGAACCGCGGTCCGCGGCCGCCTCGGCATCCCGGGTCCCAGGAGCACGCCCCGCCCCGAGTCGCCGTCGGGCCCCCTTCCCCCACCTCCGTGCGGGGCCCGGCGGCAGGCCGCGGCCGACGCGCACGCGCGTCGGCCGCGGCTGGTGCAGGAGACGGACGAGCCGTCGAAGTCGCCTTCTCCTGACCATTGCTGATGAGGCGTCAGCACTTCTTGTAGTCGACCCGCGAGGAGTTGTACGCGCAGCTGTCGACCTTGGCGCCGCTCGACTTCTTCAGGGTCGCGGTGTCCTTGTCGTTGTTCCAGACGTAGGCCGCCCGGCCCTGGTAGCGGGTGGCCGAGGTGTTGCTGCCCTTGCCGGTGCGCACGGTGACGGTCTTGCCCTTGCCGAGCGTGTAGCTGCCGAAGGTGTAGCTGTGCCGGGAGGAGTCGGTGACCGTCCAGCCCTTGAGGCTGACCGAGGCCGAGGTGGTGTTCCGGATCTGCACGTACTCGCCGTTGAGGCTCCCGTTGCTGCGGGTGTCCTTGCCCGGGCTGTCGTAGTAGATCTTGTACAGGTGGACCGAGCCCGCGGCCTCGGCGGGAGCGGGCAGCAGGGCCAGGCCGAGCGCGGCGGTGCCGACGGAGGCGGCTGCGGTGAGGCGTATGCGTGTACGAGACATGCGTGTCCTTGGAATCGGGCCGGGCACCCCCCAGTTGAGGCCCGGCGACACCTCAGATTATGCACGCCGCCGTCACATTTTCTTCACTTCGCGGAAAGCTCCTCCCCGTACGCGAGGCCACCCGCCGCGCCCCTGGTGTCCCTACGCCGCATCCGTACGCCTACGCGCCCTCCCCGGGCTCCTTCTCGTCCGGCAGTTGCCGCAAGGCCTGGAGCGCCACGGCGAGTTCGGCCGCCACCCGGGGGTCCTGGAGGGAGCGGCCGGTCAGCTCCTGGAGGCGGCGCAGCCGGTAGCGCACGGTGTTGGGGTGGCAGTAGAGCCGCTTCGCCGCGCGGGGCACCGAGCCGCCCGCCGCGTACCAGTGCTCCAGGGTGCCGAGCAGGCGGGCGCGCTCCGCGGGCTCCACGGCCAGGACCCGGCCGAGGACCGCGGTGGCGATCCGGCCCGCCTCCTCCGGCGCCGCCGCGACGAGCGGGGCGAGCACGCTGTCGTCGAAGCGGGCGACTCCCGCGCTGCCGCCGGGCAGCCCGGCGAGTGCCAGCCGGGCGAGGCGCAGCGCCCGCGGCGTCTCCCGCAGGCTGCCGAAGGGCGGGCTGATCCCGACCCGGGCGTCCGCGTACAGCCGGGCGAGGCGCACCACGTCCTCCTCGCCGCCCGCGCCGCGCAGGGCGACCACGCCGGTCTGCAGGTCGGGCATCAGCCGCCAGGCCGAGCGGGTCTGCTCGCCGCTGAGCCGGGCCTCGAACCCGGGGAGCGCCTCCCGGCCGGGCGCCGGGACCTCGGCGGCGACCACCAGGAAGGTCCCCTCCGCGGGCAGGCCCAGCGTGGTGGCCGCCTCCCAGAGGGTGGTCCGGTCGGTGAGCAGGCCGGTGAACAGGGCCTCCACCAGCGCCGCCCTGGCCCGTTCGCGCTGGAGCAGCAACTGCGCGGCGGCCTGCCGGTAGGCGTCGCTCGCCGCGGCGGCCAGTCCTTCGTTCACCCACCAGGCGGCGAGCGCCACCACGGTCTCGGAGCTGACCTCGCCCGCCCCGCGCGCCGCGCTCGTCAGCTCCGACCACAGGAACTGCGAGCCCACGCGGTAGGCGTGCAGCAACTCGCCGAGCGGCGCGCCCTGCCGGGCCCGTTCGCGTCCGGTGTCGTGCGCCGGGGCCAGGTCCTCGGTCAGGCCCGAGTCCGCCAACTGCCCGAACACCAGACGGGTGTTGCGGCAACAGGACGCGGACAGCTCCCCGAAGGGGACACGCTCCTCGCTGCCGTAGTAGTCCACCTCGGCACGGATGCGGCGGGCCATCCGGGTGCCCAGGTGCGGGGCGCGTTCCAGGAGTGCGGTCGCCACCGGCGCGATCTCCGGCGGCGGTGCGGGAGGGCGGCTCATGGCGGCAGGCTACCGACCGGCCCGGGCGCGGGGGAGCGGCGGATGCCGTGGGGGCGGGCCTGTTGTCCGCGCGGACAGACGGACCGCCCGGATTCTGTACGGGAGGACAGCGGGCCGGGGCGGGAGCCGTGGCGGGGACGGCCGCGCATACCGGCGGTGGCGGGCCGGGATGTCGTTCGGGCGGGCGTTGTGGCGGGCCACCACGGCAAGCCCCGGGAACTGTGGGCCGCGTCCAAGATTCCGTACCGCCGTCTTCCCCATCCTGGGACGCACTGCGGATCCGGTGATCCCCGGGCAGAGGACTGCTGTTCCGGGGATTGCCGGTCTCGGGATTGCCGGTCCGAGGGCTGTCGGTCCAAGGACTGCCGGTCCGAGGGCTGCTGGTCCCGGGATCGCGGGGCCTGGGGTTGTCGGTCCGAGAACTCCGGATCCCGGGATTGCCGGTCCCAGGGTCGCCGATCCCAGGACTCCGGATCCCAGGACCGGCGGTCTCAGGAGCACTGATCCCAGGACCACTGATCCCGGGACTACTGATCCCAGGACCAGTCATCCCAGGACCGCCGCTCCCGAGACCACTGCTCCGAGAACCGTCGATCCGCCGCCCCCCAGAGCCGTTGGACCCCCGAGGGTCCAGGAGGAGAAGACCACCCCATGACCCGGAACACGCCCCACCCCACGCCCGGTCACTCGCCCCGCCACGCCTCCCGCCCCACCGCCGACGAGGCATCCCGCCTGCCCCGGAACATCCGGCGAGGCCTCCTCGCCGGAGCGGCCGCCGCTGCCGCGCTGTCGCTGGCCGTGCCCGCCTCGGCGCGGTCCGGCGGTGCCGGACAGCCGCCCGCCGCAGCCGGGTCCGACCGGGCCGCGCACCCCGCGGTGGCAGCCCAGGGAGCCGACTACGTCGCGCTCGGCGACAGTTACAGCGCCGGTGCGGGCATCCTGCCGCTGGCCCCGGGCGCGCCCCTGCTGTGCGCGCAGTCCGGCAAGAACTACCCGCGGCTGCTCGCGGGCGCCCTGGACGCCCGGCTCAAGGACGTCAGCTGCGCCCTGGCGGAGACGAAGCACCTGGAGAAGTCGCAGTACCCGGGTGTCGCCCCGCAGCTCGACGCGCTGGGCGGCGAAACCGACCTGGTCACGCTGACCCTGGGCGGCAACGACAACAACGTCTTCCTCGGCTCGATCCTCGCCTGCGGCACGGCCGGGCTCGGCTCCGGCGGGAAGGGCAGCCCGTGCAAGGACAAGCACGGCAGCAGCTACGAGGAGCAGATCGACCGGGACACCTACCCCGCCCTCAAGGCCTCGCTGGAGAAGATCAAGGCGAAGGCACCCGCCGCCCGGGTCGTGGTGCTCGGCTACCCGTGGATCATGCCCGAGCAGCCGGTGAAGGGCTGCTTCGCCAAGATGCCGATCGCCGAGGGCGACGTCCCCTATATGCGCTCCCTCCAGACCCACCTCAACGAGGCCGTGGCCCGCGCCGCCCGGGAGACCGGCAGTACCTTCGTCGACCTCGCCGAGGCCTCGGACGGCCACGACGCCTGCGCCCCCGCCAAGACCCGCTGGGTCGAACCGGTGCTCTTCGGCAGCAACTTCATCCCCGTCCACCCGAACGCGACCGGCCAGCAGGCGATGGCCTCCGCGACGGACACGGCCCTGCGGACGAACCGGGGCTGACCGAGACCGGGGCGGACTCCAACCGGCACTGGCCCGCCTGAAACTGATGGAGCGTCATCAGCTGCCCCTCTCGCTTCCCCCCCCCGCATGCCCCGGGCCCCTCCCCGCCTTCACGGCAGGGAGGGGCCCGCGCAGCTGCCGGGAGGGGCCCGAGCGGCCCCGTCGCCATCGGCCCGGGAGACCGGTGGGGGAGACCCGCGCACGCGGCCAACTGCCCCTGTTCCGGGCCCGCTTGCGGGACGCCCGACTACACGCCGACTACGGACGCCGACTACGGACGCCGACTTCTGATGCCGACTTCTGACGTCGACTACGGGCGCCGACTACAGACGTCGGTTACGGCCGCTGCCGGTACTCGTCCACGATGGCGCGCCGGAGGACGGCGGTCTCCTCCATGACCGTGCCCTTCTCGCCCGCCCGGGTGTCCTCGGTGAGATAGCTGCGCTCACCGAGGTAGGCGAGGCTGTCCCGATCGAAGACCCACTCGGTGGCGACAGAGGCCCGCTTGTCGGTACGGGAGACGGCCACTCCGTGCCGCCCGGCCGGGTCGACCGCGTCCTCGATCTTCGTGACGCCGGGGATCCGCGCGGCGGCCTTGTAGAGCGCGGCGGCATTGCGGGGCGGCATCACGGTGTCGTCAAGGAGTTCGCCGATCTGCTCGAAGACGGTCTGCGCCTTCTCCCTGCCCTCCTCCGGCTTCGTGATCCGGTACAACTCCCTGAGCAGCGCGCCCGGTTCGGTGGGCAGTGAGGAGAGCCACCGGTACGTGGGCCGGTACGCGCCCGCCGGGACCCCGGGCGAACCGGGCGGGAGCAGCTCGCGCAGCGGCACGTACTCCCCCTCCTCGTAGATCACGCCCAGCCTCTTCACCGGCCCCGGCCGCTGCGACATCCACACCTCGCGGGGGTGCAGCTTCCCCGGCGTGAACACCCCGTCCGGTCCGCCCTCGGCCCCCGCCGTCAGGCTCTTCACGTACACCAACTGGTCGTCGCGGACCGGTGTGGCCGGCGACTTCGCGGCGACCGCGGCGATCTGGTCCAGGAGGACGACGGCGTTGTCCGCCCCGCCCTGGCGCCCGGCCTCGGTGCCGGAGTCCGCGCCACCGCCCGAACTCCCGCCTCCGGCAAGGCCGAAGACCACGGCTCCGGCGAGCGCGAGCGCCGTCGCGGGCATCCACAGCGCCGGGCGCGGGAGCCGTCCGCGGACCCGGCCGAGGAGCCCGGCAGCGGTGGCACGGGCCCCGGCCCCGGCCGGCACGCGGCCTCCGCCCCGGCTCCGGCTCTGGCTCTGGCTCCGGCTCTGGCTCCGGGCAGCTTCGTCATCGATGTCGATGAGAGTCATCAAGCGGTCCTTGTGGTGAAGGTAGGGACCAGAAGGCACATCCCGTTCCGCCGGCGGCGGCAACAGCCTTGCGAGCCGGGCCAGTTCGTCCCTGCCGGGCCCGGAGCCTGAGGCGTTCATCGGGATCCCTCCTGCATCTCCTGAAAGGGAAGGGCCGCGAACGCGGCCTCACCCTTCACCTCTCCACGACGCCGCACCGGTTCCGTACTTATGCCGACTTTCCGGCCGTCTCTCCCTTCCCGCTTCTCCCGCCCGCTCTGCTCCGGCCCCTGGTTCACCCGCTCGCTCTTCGCCAACTCCCCGTCCGTGAGCCGCCGCAGACGGGCGCGGGCGCGTGAGAGCCGCGACCGTACGGTGCCGACCGGGACGCCGAGTGCCGCCGCGGCCTGTGCGTAGTCCATGCCGGACCACACGCACAGCGCCAGGACCTCGCGCTCCGGGCGCCGCAGCCGACCGAACGCCTGCTGTACGGCGGCGAGTTGGCGGGCGTCGTCGATCCGCCCGGCCGTCTCCTCGGCGAAGTCCGCCACCGGTTCGGGTGCGGGGCGGCGGGAGAGGAAGGCCAGCCGCCGGCCGATGCCGCGGTTGGCGTTGCGCGCCTTGTTGGTCGCGATCCCGAACAGCCAGGGCTTCAAGGTGCCGCCGTCCGGCTCCAGTTGCTCCCTGCTGCGCCAGGCCTCCAGAAAGGTGTCGCCCATCACCTCCTCGGCGACGGACCAGTCCCCGGTCAGCCGGTAGGCATGGTTGTACACGGCCTTCGCGTAGGCCTCGTAGACCTCTGCGAAAGCCCCCCGCTCTCCGGCCCGCACCCGCCCCCGCAGTCCCTCACTCATCGCGCCTCATCCTCGCCTCCACCTCATACCCGGACCTGTCGGCGGGGGGAGGGGAGTTCCGGTGAGGTGGGTCACGTACGGAGGTGGTCCCGTGGCATCGGCGGGCGGTGCCCCGGGGCGACGGCAGAGCGCCCCTTCCCCGTACCGCGCGAAAGGCTGTACGGAGAAGGGGCGTCGGGGCCCGGCGAGGGAGCCCGGTGGTCGCCGGACCGGCACCGGAGTACCGGATGGCTGGCGGCGGTTACCGGATGTGCCGCCCCGAAATGGCCCGGGCGATCACCAGCCGCTGGATCTCGCTGGTGCCCTCGAAGATCGTGTAGATCTTGGAGTCGCGGTACATGCGCTCCACCGGGTGTTCGCGGCTGTAGCCCGCGCCGCCGAGGATCTGGACGGCCTTCTCCGTTGCGGAGACGGCGAGTTCACCGGCGCGGAGCTTGGACATGGAGCCCTGGCCCGCATCGAAGGTCTTGCCGTTGCGGGCCATCCAGGCGGCCTGCCAGATCAGCAGGCGGCTGGCCTCGATCTCGGTGCGCATATCGGCCAGGGCGAAGGCGATGGCCTGGTTCTCGATGATCGGGCGGCCGAAGGCCTCGCGGTCACCGGCGTATGCGAGGGCGTACTCGTAGGCGGCCCGGGCGATGCCGAGCGCCTGGGCGCCCACGGTCGGGCGGCTGACCTCGAAGGTGGCCATGGCCGCCTGGCCCGCGGACCTGGTGCCCTCGCGGGCGCGGGCGAGGCGGGCGTCGAGCCTCTCCTTCCCGCCGAGCAGGCAGCTGCCCGGGACCCGTACGTCGTCCAGGAAGACCTCGGCGGTGTGCGAGGCGCGCAGGCCGAGCTTCTTGATCTTCTTGGAGCCGTCCAGGCCGGGCGTGTTCGGCGGTACCAGGAAGGCGGCCTGGCCGCGGGCGCCGAGTCCGGGGTCGACCGAGGCGACCACCACATGGATGTTGGCGATGCCGCCGTTGGTGATCCAGGCCTTCTGGCCGTTGAGCACCCACTCGTCCTTCGCCTCGTCGTAGCGGGCGCGGGTGCGCATGCCCGAGACGTCGGAACCGGCCCCCGGCTCGGAGACGCAGAAGGCGGCCAGCTTCGGGTCGTCCTCGTCGCCGAAGCACTGCGGGACCCACTCGGCGAGCTGGTCCGGCGTCCCGGCGGAGAAGATCCCGGCCACCGCGAGCGAGGTGCCGAAGAGGGCCATGCCGATTCCGGCGTCGCCCCAGAACAGCTCCTCGTTGGCGATCTGCAGGGAGATGCCCGAGGGGTCGCCGAAGAGGTCGGCCAGCGACTCGAATCCGTACAGGCCGATCTTCGCGGCCTCCTGGATGACGGGCCAGGGCGTCTCCTCGCGCTCGTCCCACTCGGAGGCGGCGGGGCGGACGACGTCCTTGGCGAAGCCGTGCACCCATTCCTTCAAGTCCTGCTGTTCTTCGGTGAGTTCGAAGGAGTAGGGCATGGCTCAGGCCTTCGGGATGTCGAAGTAGCGGGTCAGTCCTGAGGCGAAGCCGACGTCGCCCGCGATCTTCAGCTTGCGCATCATGAAGAGGGTGACCGGGCTGGCGTTGCCGGAGGCGAGCTTCAGGAACTCGGCGTCGCCGAGGATGATCGTCACGCGCGGCTCGGCCTCGGTGCGGCCCTCGCGGACCTGGCAGCTGCCGTTGTCGATGTCGGTCTCGTAGACCTTCTCCTCGATGCCGGTGATCTTCCACCGGACCAGCGCCTTCAGGGAGCCCGCGGTCTCCGGCTTGAACTGCCGGCCCATGCGGCCGAAGACCTCTGCGAGTACGCGGTCGCGCAGCTCACCGTCCTGCGCGAGTTGGTTGATCTCCTTGGTGGAGAGCTTCTTCACGATCTTCGCGAACTCCTCGGGAGTCACCGTCGCGAAGTCGAGTTCGGCCAGTGCGCCGATGCCGTCGGCCATCGAAGTCCCTGCCCTTCAGGTTCTCACTGCTTGTTGCTGAGGCTTGCTTCCGGGGTTCTTACTTCTGAGTAAACTTACTACGGAGTAAGATAAGGCGGGCTGGGTAGGCTGGCAAGGGTGAGCGAAGAAAAGGGCAGGGCCTCGGCGCAGAGGGGGCAGCGGCGGCGTGTGCCGCGGGAGGTCCGGGAGCAGCAGATCATCGACGTGGCGATCCAGGTGTTCGCCAAGCGCGGGTACCACGCCGCCTCCGTCGACGAGATCGCCGAACTCGCGGGCATCTCCAAGCCGATGGTCTACCTCTACCTCGACTCCAAGGAGGGCCTCTTCCTCGCCTGCCTGCGCCGCGAGGCGGACCGCCTGATGGCCGCCTTCCAGGAGGCGGCGCGCGGCGGCGGCACCCCCGAGCGGCGGCTGCACGCCGCGCTCGTCGCCTTCTTCGGCTTCGTCGCCGGGAGCCGCGACAGCTGGGTGGTGCTGCACCGCCAGGCCTCCGAGCTGAGCGAGGCCATCGCCGCCGCGGTCGCCGAGGCCCGCCGCGCGGTCATGGCGCAGGTGGCGGGACTGGTCCGGCACGGCATCGCGGAGGCGGACGGAAAGGTCCAACTCGGCGACGAGGACGCCGACTTCGTCGCGCACGCCCTGGTCGGCGCCGCCGATTCGCTCACCGACTGGATGGACCGCCACCCGAACCAGTCCCCGGAGGGCATCGCGCTGCGCCTGATGAACATGGTCTGGGTGGGTATGAGTCATGTCCTGGAGGGCGAGACCTGGGCGCCGTCCCCGGTCCGCGGCGAGGGCTGAGTCCCCCTCCCGCCCTCCGGGTGGCACCCTGGGCGGCTACGGAAGGCGCCCGCCCGGACGCGGAGGGTCCGCGGCCGTCTCACGTACGGAATCCACTCACTTTCCGCGCGTGACCGTGAGCCATCTCGTTGTGTCCGCACCATTGAATTTTGCTTACGCGTGAGTAAGTTGACTCTGGAGTAAGTAAGCGCGGGCTGTGTTCGGCGGTCGGCGCACCGCAGGCCACGTACCCGGGGAGCCGCCATGGGCGTTCGCAAGGACCTGAAGACCGCACAGAAGCGCCCCGATCTCGCGACCCGGGTGAAGCTGCGGCTGACCCGCGACGAGAACGGCGTGGTGCGGGAGGCGCACGCCGAGGACCTGGTGCCCCCGGCCCCCGGCGCCGGCGTCCCCGACATCCCGTACGTGAACGCCGCCGAGGCCCCGGACGCCGTGGTGATCCGGCGCAAGGAGGGCGGGGCCTGGCGGCCGGTGACCTCCGCGCAGTTCGCACGCGAGGTGACGGCCACCGCGAAGGGCCTGATCGCGGCGGGCCTGGAACCCGGCGGCCGGGTCGCCGTGATGTCCCGCACCCGCTACGAATGGTGCGTGCTCGACTTCGCGATCTGGGCCGCGGGCGGGCAGTCCGTGCCGATCTACGCCACCTCCTCGCCCGGCCAGATCGAGTGGATCGTGCGCGACTCCGGCGCCCGCTACGTGATCGCCGAGAGCGCCGAGAACGTCGCCACCGTGAAGGAGGGCTGCGAGGAGCACCCCGAGCCGCCGAGGATCTGGGAGCTGGACGCGGGCGGCCTCGCGGACATCGTCGGCCTCGGCGCGGGCGTCGCCGACGAGGAGGTCACCGAGCGCCGCACCGCGCTGACCGGCGCGGACATCGCCACCCTCTGCTACACCTCCGGCACCACCGGGCGCCCCAAGGGCTGCGCCCTCACCCACGCCAACATCTTCGCGGGCGCGGGCAACTCCATCGAGCTGATGCTGCCGGTCTTCAAGGAGGTCGCGGGGACCGAGGCGTCCACGCTGCTCTTCCTGCCGCTCGCGCACATCCTCGGCCGCACCCTGCAGATCGCCTGCCTGTACGCGCGGATCGAGGTCGGCCACTGCCCGAGCATCAAGCCGGACGAACTGCGCCCCGAACTCCAGGCGTTCCAGCCGACGTTCGTGGTCGGCGTGCCCTATCTCTTCGAGAAGATCCACGACACCGGGCGGGCCACCGCGGAGAAGATCGGCCGCGGCGCCTCCTTCGAACGCGCCGACCGCATCGCCGTCGACTACGGCGAGGCGCACCTCGCGCAGTTCCTCGGCACCGGCAAGGGCCCGAGCCTGAAGCTGAAGCTCGCGCACGGCCTCTACGACCTGCTCGTCTACCGCCGCATCCGCAAGGAGCTCGGCGGCAAGCTCAGCTACGCCATCAGCGGCGGCTCCCCGCTCGACCGCCGCCTCAGCCTCTTCTTCTACGCCGCCGGGATCGTGATCTACGAGGGCTACGGACTCACCGAGACCTGCGGCGGCGTCACCCTCTCCCCGCCGCTGGAGCCCCGGATCGGCACCGTCGGCCAGCCCATCCCGGGCTCCGCGATCCGGATCGCGGACGACGGCGAGGTGCTGATCAAGGGCGGCACCGTCTTCCAGTCCTACTGGAACAACCCCGCGGCCAGTGACGCCGTACTGGAGGACCAGTGGTTCTCCACCGGCGACCTGGGCGCGCTCGACGACCAGGGCTATCTGACGATCACCGGCCGCAAGAAGGACATCATCGTCACCTCCGGCGGCAAGAACGTCTCCCCGGCCGTCCTGGAGGACCGGCTGCGCAGCCGTCCGCCGGTCGGGCAGTGCATCGTCGTCGGCGACAACCGCTCCTTCGTCTCGGCGGTCATCACCCTGGAGGCCGACGCCGTCCAGCACTGGCTGTCGGTGCGCAAGCGGCCCAAGGACACCCCGCTGGCGGAGGTGGTCCGCGACGCCGAGATGATCGCCGACGTCCAAAGGGCCGTCGACTACGCCAACGAGGCCGTCTCCCGCGCCGAGTCCATCCGCAAATTCACCCTGGTCCCGGCGGAGTTCACGGAGGAGAACGGCATGCTGACCCCCTCCCTCAAGATCAAGCGCCATGCCATCGTCGCCGCCTACGCGGACGAGATCGAGGCGCTCTACGGTGGCTGAGCCGGGCGGCATGGGCGAGCGGGAGCCCGAGGCCCCCGGGATCCGCGAGGCCCCCGAGGACTACGACGTGCTGGTGGTCGGCTCGGGCTTCGGCGGCTCGGTCACCGCGCTGCGCCTGACCGAGAAGGGCTACCGGGTCGGCGTACTGGAGGCCGGGCGCCGCTTCACCCGCGAGACGCTGCCGAAGAACTCCTGGGACCTGCGGAACTACCTGTGGGCCCCGCGACTCGGCATGTACGGCATCCAGCGGGTGCACCTGATGAGCAAGGTCCTGGTGCTCGCCGGTGCGGGCGTCGGCGGCGGCTCGCTGAACTACGCCAACACCCTGTACGTACCGCCGCCCGCCTTCTTCCGCGACCGGCAGTGGGGCCATCTCACCGACTGGGAAGCGGAGTTGGCGCCGTACTACGACCAGGCCCGCCGGATGCTCGGGGTGCGGACCAATCCGACGACCACCGAGGCGGACGAGTATCTGCGGTCCGTGGCCGAGGAGTTGGGCGTCGGGCGGACCTTCAGGCCCACGCCCGTCGGGGTGTTCTTCGGCGACGGCGCGGACGGCGACGGCAGCCTGCGCGCCGAACCGGGAGCCCGTGTCCCCGACCCCTACTTCGGGGGCGCGGGGCCGGAGCGCGCCGCCTGCACCGAGTGCGGGGACTGCATGGTCGGCTGCAAGGTGGGCGCCAAGAACAGCCTCACCGAGAACTACCTCTTCCTCGCCGAACGGGCCGGGGCGCGGATCCACCCGATGACCAGCGTGGTGGAGATCCGCGAGACAGGGGAGCCGGACGGTGAGGGCCCCGGGGGCGGCGGCTTCCTGGTCACCGCCGTGCCCACCGACCGGCCCCGCCGCGGCCCGCGCACCGTGCTCCGCGCCCGCCACGTGGTGCTCGCCGCCGGGACCTACGGCACCCAGAGCCTGCTGCACCGGATGAAGGACGAGGGGGTCTTACCCCGCCTCTCGGACCGGCTCGGCACCCTGACCCGTACCAACTCCGAGGCGCTGGTAGGGGCGTTGACCACCCCGCGCCGCTACCGCCGGGCGAACGGCGGGCGTTCGGCCGACTTCACCCGCGGCGTCGCCATCACCTCCTCCATCCACCCGAGCCCGACCACCCACATCGAGAATGTGCGCTACGGCAAGGGCTCCAATGCGATGGCGCTCAGCAATATGCCGCTCTACCGCCGCCACTGGCCCAAACTCGCCGCCCTGGCCTGGGAGCTCCTGCGCCACCCGGTGTACGTGAGCCGCACCCTGAGCACCTACCGCTGGTCGGAGCACGCCATCATCGGCCTCGTCATGCAGAGCGCCGACAACTCCCTGACCACCTTCCGCAAGCGCGGCGGGCTCTTCGGCAAGGGCAAACTCAGCGCCGAGCAGGGCCACGGCGCCCCCAACCCCGTTCATATCCCGGAGGGTTGGCGGGCGGCGCGGCTGCTCGCCGAGCGGATCGACGGCATCGCGGGCACCAATATCGGCGAGGTCCTGGGCAAGCCGATGACCGCGCACTTCCTCGGCGGCTGCACCATCGGCGAGAGCGCGGAGACCTCCGTCGTCGACGCCTACCACCGGGTCCACGGCTACCCGGGCCTCAGCGTCGTGGACGGCTCCGCGGTCTCCGCCAACCTCGGTGTGAACCCCTCGCTGACCATCACCGCACAGGCCGAGCGCGCCATGGCCCTGTGGCCCAACAAGGGCGAGCCGGACCCGCGCCCCGCCCAGGGCAGCCGCTACGTACGCCTCGCCCCGGTGCCCCCGGCCTCGCCCACCGTCCCGCCGGGCGCCCATGGCACCCTGCTGCTGCCGGTGCCGAGGGTGCCGGAGGCGCCGGAGGCCTCCGGCGGGATGGAGGCGCCGGGCGGCCCGGAGCCGTCCGCGTAGCTCCGTAGCTCTCCAGGTCACCAGCTCCGCAGCTCCGCAGGTCCCGCTCCACATGCTGGGACGGGCCGGGGAAAGTTGCGTAGCCCACAGACCGCCGGGCGTCGTGGAAGATACGGTGACCTGCGGTGTCGCGCCCGGGCCCGGACCGTGACGGCCCGGGCGCGGCCCGGTGCGCGCGAGCCGTGCGCCGGGAGCCGGTACTGCCGCAGGGAACGACGGAAGGTGTAGCGGTGGACGCAATCGAGGCCCTGGCCATCGGCGGGGCCAGCATCGCCGCGGGCGGGATCAACGCCATGGTCGGCTCCGGCACCCTCATCACCTTCCCCACCCTGCTCGCCTTCGGTTACCCCTCGGTCCTGGCCAATGTCTCCAACAACATCGGCCTGGTGCCCGGCTCGCTGAGCGCGGCCTACGGCTACCGGCGCGAGCTGAAGGGGCAGCGCAAACGCGTCCTGCTCTTCGGCTCGGGCTCGCTGGTCGGCGGCATCATCGGGGCGGTCCTCCTGCTCCAGCTGCCCACCAGCACCTTCGACGCGGTGGTGCCGGTCCTCATCCTGCTCGCCTGCGTCCTCGTACTGCTCCAGCCGCAGCTGAACAAGCGCCTCGCCCGGCGCGCGGACCAGGGCGCGAAGGACGGCGGGGTGCCCATGTGGCTCGGCGTCTGCGGGGCGGGCGTCTACGGCGGGTACTTCGGGGCGGCCCAAGGGGTGCTGCTCATGGGCCTGTTCGGCAGTTTCCTCAAGGAGGACCTGCAGCGCCTGAACGCCGTGAAGAACGTCCTCGCCTCGATCGTGAACGGCGTCGCCGCCCTCGTCTTCGTGGCGGTCGCCGATGTCGACTGGACGGTGGCCGGGGTGATCGCGCTCGGCTCGACGGCGGGCGGCCTCCTCGGCGCCCGGGTCGGCCGCAGGCTGCCGCCCACCGTGCTGCGCGGCATCATCGTCGTGGTCGGGGTCACCGCCTCGATCGTCCTGCTCGTGCGCTGACCGCTCTCCAGGTCCGACTGCCCCGAAGGCCAACCACCGCCTCACCACAAGGAGTTGAGAAGGCGGACGGAGACGGCTCCGGTGACTGTCCCCTCTACGCAGAGTGGCAGGTACATTGCACCTCATGTCGACACCCGGCGCGCAGCCGAATCCGTATCAGCCCAATCCGTACCAGCAGCCCACCCTGCCCGGTACCCCCAACTCCCCGAACCCGTACGGCCAGGTGCCGGCCCAGCCCTTCGGGCCGCCGCCGAGCGGACAGCCGCCGATGCCCCCGCCGCCCTCCGGCGCACCGCGCAAGCCCGTCCCCGGCTGGCTGTGGGGACTCGGCGGTGTGCTGGTCGCCTCGGCCGTATGGGCGGGCACCCTCTTCGCGACCGGCACCCTCGGCGGCTCCGGCGAGGAGGCGGACCTCGCCGGGTACGAGTTCGCGAAGAACCTGTGCGAGGCCGCCGAGTTCGACGCCTTCCAGGAGCGGTACGAGTTCCAGGACTCGGCGGTGAACAAGGACAACAACCGCTTCTCCTCCCGGCAGGACGGCCTCGACCAGAGCCAGTGCAGCCACACCCTCAAGGACCCCCAGGAGACGTCGAGTTCGTACAGCTCGACGTACGTCTACGCCACCGCCGTCTGGCACAAGGCGAGCGACCCGGCGGGCGAGTTCGCCGACCAGCGCAAGGCCTACGAGGACCAGTCGAACGACTCGTACTCCTACGAGGCGAAGGAGACCGACGGCCTCGGGGACGAGGCCTGGTTCGTCACCGAGCAGCGCGGCGGGAAGACCGACCGGGAGCTGGGCGGCCTCACCCTCTCGGTACGCGAGGGCTGGTTCACCTTCGAGATGCGCTGGAGCTGGTACGGCAGCGGCGACGAGAAGCCTCCGGCCGCCTCCGAGGTCGAGAAGATGCTGAAGACGGACACCAAGGCGGCGATGGCCGAGCTGAGGAAGTGACCGCGGGCGGGCCGTGGCATGTCACCCGAGGCCCCGGCCTGCGGCTCCGCCTCGCCGGGAGCGCGCGGGCGTGACCTCGGCGGCCCGGTAGGTGGGTGCGTGACCTCGGCGGCGCTCGGCAGCCGGGTGCGTGACCTCGGCGGTGTCCGGCAGCCGGGTCCGTGACCTCGACCGGCGCCGGTGTAGGCCGGGTGGGTGCTTGTGCCCGGAGGTGGAATTCCGGTTCCCCGGTGGTGGCGGGGACGGCGCGCGGGCCGGGGGCGCGCGGGCACACGAACGGGAGCGTGTGACGGCCGGGACCGGGGGGAAGGCGGTTCGCATGCCCATTCTGAGGAAATTCGCCCGGCCGATGCTCGCCTCCGTCTTCGTCAGCAGCGGCATCGGCCATCTGAAGTCGCCCGAGCATGTCGCCCCCGCCGCCGAATCGATCGCGGTCCACCTCGCCGTGCGGGTGCCCGGGCTGCCCGAGGACCCCGCCGACCTGGTACGGCTCAACGCGGCGGTGCAGGTGGGAGCCGGTCTGCTGCTGGCCACCGGGCGCCTCCCGCGCGTTGCCGCGCTGGCCCTGGCCGGATCCCTGGTGCCGACGACGCTGGCAGGGCACCGCTGGTGGCAGGAGAAGGACCCGGAGCAGCGCGCCGCCCAGCGCACCCACTTCCTGAAGAACGTCTCCCTCCTCGGCGGCCTGCTCATCGCCGCCGCCGACACCCACGGCAAGCCCTCCCTCGCCTACCGCGCCCGCCACACCGCCCACGACGCCGGCCGCGCCACCCGCCGCCAAGCCCACGACTCGGCCAAGGCGGTCCGGGAGGCCTCGGAGTCGGTGCGGGGGCGGCTGCCGGTGGGGTGAAGGCGAAGGTGCTGACCGCGCGCGGGGAACGCCATGAGTCGCGGGTTCAAGTCCCGCGACTCACGCGGGCACTCGGAGTATTGACGGGAGCGGCTGCCTGCGCCCGCTCCCGTCACACGTCGAACTCGCCGTCCTGGGCGCCGAGTACGAAGGCTTCCCATTCGGCTCGGGTGAAGCGCAGGGGCGGGTCGTCCGGGCAGGCGGCGTTGCGCATCGCGACCGCCCCGCCCGGCAACTCGGCGATCTCCACACGGTCTTGCGGATCACTGCCCGGCGCCCCGCGCCACTCCACGCCGCCGAGGTCCAGCGCGTAGAGGTCCTGCTTGTCCGTCTCGGCGCTCACCTCAGAGAGCACCCCTGGCGACGGCGGTGATGAACTCCTGCCAGATCTCAGCAGGGAAGGTGTGTGCGCCGAGGGGGCGGTTCTTGCTGTCACCGGCGGTGATGAGTCCTTCGCTGGTCGTCTGTCGCTCCACGCACTGGCCTCCGTTGTCCAAGCTGTAGGACGACTTCTGCCATTCGGTCTCAGGGAGGTTGTGCCGCATCATCTCGGTGCCTGCCTCTGCTGTCGCTGTGGGGTGGTTGCCCTTTAGAGGGTGCCCTTGGCGACGGCGGTGATGAACTCCTGCCAGATCTCGGCAGGGAAGGCATGTGCTCCCAGCGAGCGATTCTTGCTGTCACCGGCGGCGACGAGTCCCTCGCTGGTCGTCTGTCGCTCTACGCACTGCCCTCCGTTGTCGGAGCTGTAGGACGACTTCTGCCAGCTGGCCTCGGGGAGGTCGTGCCGCATCATCTGGTACCTGCCTCTAGGTCTTCTTCAGATCTCGCATGACCTGCGTGATCAAGTCCATCGACTGCTTGGACGGTAGAGCTGACGCGCGAAGTTGGTCAAACGCCAGCTTGTACCGCTCGACGGGTTCATTTTCCTCCAAGTAGCGCACTCCGTCGAGGTACTCGATGCTCACCACGTCCAGATCCATCGGGTCGGGGTAGCTGAAGATGCCGAAGGGGCCATCGAGTCCTGCATGCCACCCCTGACCGAACGGAACGATCTGGATGGACAGCATGGGCGGATTATTCACGTCAAGAAGCTTCTGAAGCTGCTCCCTCATGACTTCCGGGCCTCCGATAGCCCGGCGGAGCACAGCTTCGTCCAGCAGGCAGAGCACCTGTGACTTCTTCTCCTGGAGAACCTTCTGCCGCTCGGTGCGGAGATCGATGAGCGATTCGATGTGCCCGGCATCGGTGTCACGTGCAGCTCCGCGGATGAGTACCTCGGCGTACGCCCGCGTCTGGAGGGGTCCCGGGACTAGCAACGGCTGAAAAAGTTGGGTACGGACCGCTTCGGACTCGATACTCAGCCGCTCTTGGAACTCCTCGCCCAAAATCTCGCCGTACGGAGCCCACCAGTTCTTGCGGCGGCTTTCGCGGGACAGGGTGGTGAGGGCGGTCTTGAGACGCTCGTCGGTGACGCTGTAGAGCTCGAACAAGGCCTCCAACTCCAGCTTGCGGACGCCCTGTCGGCCTGTTTCCTGGCGGGAGATCTTCGATTTCTCGCCGCCGATGCGTTCGGCTGCCTGCTCCAGTGAGACACCGGCTGCTTCGCGCAACCGTCGTAGTTCACCGCCGAGTTTGCGTCGGCGGACTGTCGGGCGGGGACGGTTGGACACCTCTGCTCCTCCCACTACGGATCGTGGCGACAGTGTGCCGCACCGCAAGCATCGGACGCTACTCGTTGGTATGAACGTTCGAGCGGAGCCATCAAGAGTGAATTGCCAATGTTGGCGTCTGTCGGGTTGCGCTCAAGCGGTCGGTGCGAGCAGTCTGTTGGCGTGACGGAGAGCGCTCTGCTCGCAACGGAGCGTTGTTCTCCCGTATGTCGCTGTGCCCGTGAACGCCTGCTGGGAGGGCGGTAATGACCTTCAACACCCCTGCTGGGAACGCCGGTTCGTTATCGGGCCTGACCACCCGCGGCTTCGAGGTGGACTTTCTGCCGGTGGAGTCGCGGGTGGCGGATGCCCGGCGGATCGCGGCCGCGTACCTGCACCTGTGGGACCTCGCCGCGCTGGTGGACGAAGTCGCCCTGGTCGTCTCGGAGTTGGTCACCAACGCGGTGCGCTACGGGGGCGGGCTCCCGGTCGGGCTGCGGGTGCACGTCCCGGACGGGGCGCTGAGGGTCGAGGTCCGCGACGGTTCCCCGGTGCCGGCCCGGCTGCGTCTCGTGGACGAGGAGGCGGAGAGCGGGCGGGGGTTGTGCCTGGTCGCGGCTCTGGCGCGGGAGTGGGGCGTCAGCCCGGACGGGCGGACGACCTGGTGCGCTCTCGACATCCCGCCACCCTCGGGGCTCCTGTCCTGAGCGCGCTCACCCCGAGCAGCCGCGGCGCCAACCGCAGCCCCCACCGCATCACTTCACCCACCCTTCGGAGGTCCCATGCCCCTGCCCGAGTCCAGCCCGGTGCCGCTCCCCGGCAGCCCCGTCCACGAGGCCGCCACCGTGCTCCGTACCGCCCTCGCCGGGCACCGGTTGGAGGGTTTCCCGGTGCCGTACGCCGACCGGGACCGGATCTACCTGGGGGAGGTACCCGTGCCCACCGCGGATCGTCTCGCCACCCTGCTCGGCGCCGAACCGGCCCCGATCCGGGCCGACTTGCCCGACTGGCCCGAGGGGCGCCGGATCGTCCAACGGGTGCGTGACGCCGTGCGGGCCGCCGTCGGGGGCGAGTTCGTGGACATCGACTTCTGGCCCTACTGCCCGCGGTGCGACGAGGACCCCGTCGTCACCCTCGGCAGCCTCTCGCCGGTGGCCGCGCGGGACCTCGGTCGGGCTCTCAGAACGCGTACCGGATCCACAGCCACGGCGCATGACGGGTAGTCAACTCCCGTAGCCGGTCCAGGGCTTGGCGTTTGACGTCCGCGCGGTAGCGGACGTTGCGGGCTCCGTTCTGGGAGAGCTTCGGTTCCTGGCCCGCGGGCTGCCAGAGGAGTTCCTCAGCGCGGGGGTGCCAGCCCAGGTTGGTCTCGTGCAGGTCCTTGTTGTGGGTGAGCATGATGACCTCGGCGGCGGCCTGCTGCTTGACGCGGGCGGGCAGGACGTCGTCCAGGTGCCGGAGCAGTTCGGCCCAGTCGTGCTGCCAGCCGGGGCGCAGGACCACGGGGGAGAGGTTGAAGTGCACCTCGTATCCGGCGTCCAGGAAGTCGCCCGCGGCGGCGATCCGTTCGGCGACCGGGCTGGTGCGTACGTCGAGGAGGCGGGAGTCCGCTTCGGGCATGACGGAGAAGCGGATCCGGGTGCGTCCCCGCGGATCCAGGTCCAGGAGCGCGGAGTTGACGTACTTCGTCGCGAACGAGGCCTTGGCGTACGGCCATTGGCGGAAGGCGCGGATCAGTTCGGCGGTGCTGTCGCAGAGCAGGGCGTCCACCGAGCAGTCGCCGTTCTCGCCGATGTCGTAGACCCAGCTGTGCGGGTCGCACTGGTTGGGCTCCGGCTTGGGGCCGAGGTCCGTGCTGTGCCGGGCGAGGCGGGCGATCAGGGCCTCGGTGTTGGTGAAGAGGGTGATCGGGTTGGCGTAGCCCTTGCGGCGCGGGACGTAGCAGTAGGCGCAGGCCAGGGCGCAGCCGTTGGAGGGGCCCGGGGCGATCCAGTCGGCGGAGCGGCCGTTGGGGCGCACCGTCATGGTCTTGCGCACGCCGAGCACCAGGACCTCGCGTTTGATCCGCACCCAGCGCCGCGCGTTGCCCTCGTTGCCGTGCAGATGCGGGATGTTCCAGTGCGAGGGGACCTCGATCAGGCGGGCCCCGGGGAAGCGGGCGAGCACCTGGCGGCCGCGTGCGCTGAGGGCGGCCTCGGGCTCCGCGTAGATCTCCCGGATCTCGAACAGGCGGGCCGCCTCGGCCGCCGAGGGCCAGGGGGCGGGGCCGGACGCGGGGGAGCCGCCTTCCGGGGCGGAGGCGTCGAGGACCTCGGCGAGGCTGAAGAGGGCGTCGGGGCTGGAGGACGTGCCGGCGTCGGAGGACGTGTCGGGGGCGGGGGACGCGGCGGGGCCGGAGGGGGCCTCGGGCCCGGCGGGCTCGCGCGGGTCGTCCTCGGCGCCCTGGCTCCCGTGCACGGTTCCTCCTGGTCCGACCCCCCTCTGCCTGGTGCGGAGCGTACGGGACGGCGGTGGCCCCACGCGCGCTCGGGCGCCCGCCGCCGCCCGATCGGCAGAGGGCCCTGGTATGGCGCGGCCCGGGCAGGGAAGGCGTGACCGTGCCGCCGACCGGCGGCGCACATCCCTCTCCCCATGTCTCCGCCCCTCCCCCCACCCCCGAATTCGTACGGCAAGGAGCCCCTCATGGTGCACGTCGAGCGCGTCATCACCCTCGACCGGCCGCTCGCCCGGGTCGTCGCCTATCTCTCCGACTTCTCGCACGCCGTGGAATGGGATCCGGGCACCCAGGAGTGCGAGCGCTCGGGCAGCGGTCCGCTCACCGTCGGGGCGGAGTGGGACAACACCTCCGTCTTCCGGGGCCGGACCACTCAACTCCGGTACCGGCTCGACCGGTTGGAGGAGAACCGGCTCACCTTCACCGGGGAGAACAAGACCGCGCACTCGACCGACGACATGACCTTCGCCGCCGAGGGGGAGGGGACCGTGCTCACCTACCGCGCCACCATCCGGTTCAAGGGCCTTGCCCGGCTCGCCGATCCCTTCCTGCGCCGCGAGTTCGAGCGGCTGGGCGACGAGGTCTCCCGGACCCTGCCCGCGGCGGTGTACGACGCGCTCCCGTAGCGCCGCCGGGTGCGCGGCGGCCGGGACATGGCCAAGGCGGCGCCGGGGCGACAAGATGTCCCCATGAAGGGTGATCTTTTTTCCAATGAGCACATGGTCCAGCCCGCGAGCGCGCCGGGCATGACCGTGCAGAACTCCAAGTCCATCCGGTACGCGGTCAACGGCGAGATGCTCGCACGGCAGGGGGCGATGATCGCCTACCGCGGCAACCTCCAGTTCGAGCGCAAGAGCCAGGGCGTCGGGGGCATGCTCAAGCGGGCGGTCACCGGGGAGGGGCTGCCGCTGATGGCGGTGCGCGGGCAGGGCGAGGCCTGGTTCGCGCACGAGGCGCAGAACTGCTTCGTCATCGATGTGGAGCCCGGCGACGTCTTCACCGTCAACGGCCGCAACGTCCTGTGCTTCGACGCCTCCCTCTCGTACGAGATCAAGACCGTGAAGGGCGCGGGCATCACCGGGGGCGGCCTGTTCAACAGCGTCTTCCAGGGGCAGGGGCGCCTCGGCCTGGTCTGCGAGGGCGACCCGCTGGTGATCCCGGTCGCGCCGCAGGCCCCGGTCTTCGTCGACACCGACGCGGTGGTCGGCTGGAGCGCCGGGCTCCAGACCTCGCTGCACCGCTCGCAGTCCGTCGGCTCGATGCTGCGCGGCGGCTCCGGCGAGGCGGTCCAACTCAAGCTGGAGGGCCAGGGTTTCGTGGTGGTACGGCCCAGCGAGGCGACTCCGCAGAACAAGCAGGCCTGAGGGAGGGGGCCCGGGGATCGGAACGGGAAACGGTTCGGGCCCCGGGCCGAAGACTCAGGACTCGCTCGGGGCGGATGGCTCCGGGTGAGGGTGCTGCGGCAGCCGTACGGTGAAGACCGCGCCGCCCTCCGCCTGGTTGGCCGCCTCGACGCGTCCGCCCATCAGGCGCGCGTTCTCCTGCGCGAAGGAGAGGCCGAGCCCGTGGCCCGCCGAGCGGGGGCGGCGGCTGTCCCCTTTCCTGAACCGGTCGAAGACGTAGGGCAGCAGCGGGGCCGGGATGCCCTCGCCCCGGTCGGCCACCGTCAGGACGATCTCGAAGGGCCGATCGGGGCAGTACGGGTCCGGGCCGGACGGCTCCCCGGGCGGCGGCCGGACGGCGACCGTAACGGTCACGGGCTCCTGGCCGTGCGCGAGGGCGTTGCCGATGAGGTTGGCCATGATCACGTCGAGGCGCCGGGGGTCCAGGAAGGCGATCACCCCGGGGGCGGCGACAACGGTGACGGACCGGTCCCAGTCGCGGGCGGCGAGGCATTCCCGGACCACCGCCGCGATGTCCGTCTCCGTCACGACCAGGCGCGCGATGCCCGCGTCGAATCTGGCCAACTCCATCAGATTCTCGACCAGTCCGGCCAGCCTGCGGGTCTCGTCCACCATCAGGCGCAAGGGGGGTCCCATCTCGACCCCCTTCTGGGCGGCGTCCGTCTCCAGGACGTCCGAGACCGCGGTCAACGCGGTGAGCGGGGTTCGCAGTTCATGGGAGAGGTCGGCCATGAACCGTCGTATGGACGCCAGTTGGGAAACGGTTCCCGGCTCATCCGCGGGCGGGGCTCCTTCTTCGCCCTCCGGCGAGACCTGAAACGCCGGATTCGGTACGAAGGGCACGGCGCCCAGGGTGTTGCGGTCGCGGCAGTGCGGTTCCGGTCGTCCGGCGGCCCGCAGCGAGGAACGGGTCCTCTCGTAGAGGTCGTTGAGGGTCAGCGCGGGGCCCGCCCCCGGTACTCCGCTGCGCACCAGGGCCACCAGCTCGCCGGTGAACGCGGTGAACAACTCGCCGGGCGGGGCCAGGGCGAGGGCGTTCTCCGCCGCAGCGGCGAGCAGATAGGTGCCGTCGATCTCCGCGAGGCCGAGGCCCTCGGACATGGCGCCGAGCATCCGGCCGCTGTAGCAGCAGTCGAGGATCACGATGCGGCGGGTGGCACGGCTGGTGGCCAGGGTGCGGCGGATCCAGTCGTAGGGGACCGCCGTGTCGTAGACCTCGTGGGGACGGCTCTCCCGGAGGGCCAGGTGCAGTTCGCCGGTGCCCGGGTCGATGAGGCCGTGTCCGGCGTAGTAGACGATCAGGGTGTCGGTCGCTTCGGCGGCCGCCTGCCGGACGGCGGCCGAGACCTCGCGCGGGGCGCGCGGCTCGGCGACGAGGAGGCAGTGCCGCCGGGGGAGTCCCCAGACCTCCTCGGAGGTGAAGAGCTCCCGGAGAGTGGCCACATTGGCTGCCACGGCGGGGAGTTCGGCCAGTTCCTCGAAGCGGCTCGCGCCGACGAGGACGACTCGGGAGTGCTCCGGGGCGGGGAGGGCCGTCACGGCTGCGGTGTCTCGCCCGCCGGGGAGCCCGCGCTGCCCGGCGCCGCGCGCTCCGGGGCGCCCGCGGGGGCCTCCAGAGCGGCGAGCAGCCGGGCGGTCTCCTCGGTGGCGGTGCCGTGGAAGGTGATCCGGCTGCCGTCCGGCCGCTCCACGGTCACCGAGGGCCGCGCGGGGCCGCGTTGGGCCCGCCACTGGGCCAGGCTCAGCGCGAGCGAGGCGGCGCTGAAGCCGGAGCCGATCACCAGGGAGAGGGTGTCGAGCACCGGGCCCATGCTGTCGGCGGGCTCCGCGGGGACGGCCTCCCACTGAAGGTCCGCGAACCGCCGTGCCCCCGAGTCGTCCAGCAACCAGGCGTGCAGCGAGCGCAGTTCCTCCTCCGCGCCCTTCCCGGGGAGGACCCGTAGCCGTACCCGCACCTCAACCACCCTTCCGCCGAACGGAGTCGGGATGAGGATAGGGGAGGGGAGGGGAGGGGAGGAGAGGATGTGAGGGGAAGGGAGAGGCAGACGCGGGGCGGGCCCGCAGGCCTGTGGTGCCCGTGTCCGCCTCTCCCTTCAAACGCCTTCGGCCCGCGCCCTCACATCTTCAGCCGCGCCCCCGCCCGCAGTGCCGCCGGGGAGAGGCGGCTCAGGAAGCGGGCGGCCTTGGACTCGATGGTGACCGGGACCACGGCGCGGTTGGTGCGGACCGCGGTGACGATCTCGGTGGCGACCTTCTCGGGCGGGAAGCCGCGGCGGGCGTAGAGGCCGCTGAACTTGGCCTGCTTCTTGGCCTGTTCGGCGGCGTCGGTGGCGGAGAAGGTGGTGGTGCGGGTGATGTTGGTGTTCACGATGCCGGGGCAGATGGTGCTGACGCCGATCTTCTCCTTGGCGAGTTCGGCGCGCAGGCAGTCGGAGAGCATGAAGACCGCGGCCTTGCTGGTGGAGTAGGCGGCGAGCATCTTCGAGGGCAGATAGGCGGCCGCCGAGGAGACGTTGACGATGTGGCCGCCCTGGCCGCGCTCCTTGAGCACGGTGCCGAAGGCGCGGCAGCCGTGGATGACGCCCCAGAGGTTGACGTCCAGGACGCGCTCCCACTCCTTCTCGGTGGTCTCCAGGAAGGTGCCGGAGTGGCCGATGCCCGCGTTGTTCACCACGATGTCGGGCACGCCCTGCTGGGCGGCGACGGTGGCGGCGAAGGCGTCCACGGCGGGGCCGTCGGAGACGTCGACCTTGTGGACGGTGGCCTCGGCGCCGAGCAGTCCGGCCAGTTCGGCGGTGCGCTCCAGGGCCTCCAGGTCGAGGTCGCAGAGCGCGAGGTCGGCGCCGCGTTCGGCGAAGGCGAGGGCGGTGGCGCGGCCGATGCCGCTGCCCGCGCCGGTGACCACGGCCAGCTTGCCCGCGAACTCCCCCGCGCGCCCGCCCTCGCGGCCCTGCTGGGCGGCGGCCAGCTCGCGCGCGGCGGGGGCGCCCTCCTGATGGGCGGTGAACTCGCGGATCATCCGGGCCACGGTGGTTCCCTTCTCCAGGAGTGCGGACCAGTGGGTGGCGGCCAGCTCCCGGCGCCACAGATGCGGGGCCCACTCCTCAAGTCCCTCGCTCAGCGCGGGACTCACGTAGTTGTCCTCGGTGAGGGTGATCAGCTGCACCGGTACGGAGGTGGGCCGCAGTCCGGGGCGCAGCAGCCGGGGCAGCATGTTCGCGCGGTAGAGGAGCACGCCGCGGGCCGCGTCGCCCGCGAGGGTGTCGTGCGGGTGGCCCTCGCGCGGGGTGACGTCCTCCACGAGCCGCAGCACGGTGCCCCAGTTGCGGGCGAGCCCGAGCCGCCAGGCGGCGGGGGCGAGCACCGGCAGGTGGAAGAGGTAGATGTACCAGGAGTGCAGGCCCTGCGAGGCGAGCTGCTTGAGGTGGCGCGGGGTGGGCCTGCGCCAGCGGCGCCGCAGCCAGTGCCCCATGTGGTCCAGGCTCGGCCCGGACATCGTGGTGTACGAGGCGATGCGCTCGGCGGCCCGCGGGTCGGTGACCGCCTCCCAGGACTGGATGGAGCCCCAGTCGTGGGCGACCACGTGCACCGGCTTCTCGGGGCTGACCGCGTCCGCGACGGCGAACAGGTCCTGGGCGAGCAGCTCCAGGCGGTAGTCGTCCTTGGAGCGCGGCTTGTCGGAGTCGCCGGCGCCGCGTACGTCGTAGCGGACCACATGGTGGTCGGCGGCGAGTTCGGCGGCGACGTCGTCCCAGACGCGGTGGGTGTCCGGGTAGCCGTGCACCAGGAGCACGGTGGGCCGCTCCGGGTCGCCCTGCTCGTACACGGCAAGGGAGAGCGCGCCGGAGGGGATGCGGGAGCGGCGGATCCCGCCGGGGGCCGCGGCCTTCGCGGTCTTGCTCCAACGGGCCTTGAGGGAACGGGACTTCGGGGCCTTGGCCGTCGGGTCCTGGCCGGTGGGGTTCTCGTCCGGGCGTGCGGGTTTCTCGGAAGTCACGTGGTCCTCGCGGTCGTCCTCGGTCGGGGGTGCGTGCGGTTGCGCGGCGGGGCGCGGGTCAGGCGGCCGCGGCGAGCGCGCGGCCGCGGCGTACGTGCGGGACGTCGTCGTCGAGCCAGTAGGCGTCGTCGTGGGTGACCACGAGCAGTTCCTCGAACTTCAGGCCCACGTCCCGGAATCCGACGTGCGGCTCGACCGCCCACAGGCCCGGGGTCGGGGCGTGCCGGGAGGCGCGGCCGTCCGCCCAGAGCGGGGAGCGGCCCTGGATGCGCTCGGTGACCAGCTCCCGGCCGAGGGTCTGCAGGGTGCGCACCCCGAAGCCGAACATGGTCAGGCCCTCGGGTCCGCGGACCTTCTCCATCCGGGTCACCTGGTGGCCGATCACCCGGCCGGGGTAGACGCGGTGCCGATTGTCGTAGCCGTGCCGGGCGATCTGGGCGTCCACGGCGGCGTAGACCTCGTCCAGGGTCCTGCGCTGCCGCACCAGGTCGACGATCAACTCCCGGTAGTCAAGCAGGTCCTTGGCGATCCGGTCCCAGATCGGGTTCTCGCCCATCCTGCCCGCGTAGCCGATGTCGGCGGTGTAACCGTCCACCACGGGGGCGCAGTCCAGTACGTACGACATGCCCTCCTCCAGGCGCCGTCCGGTGGCGAAGAACTGGAGCGGGGTGCGGAAGTGGCGGAAGGCGGTGCGGTCGCCGAACCAGGCGAAGGGGACGTGGAAGAAGTCCTGGACGCCCTCGGCGACCAGCTCCTTGCGCAGCCGGGCCGCGGCCTGACGCTCCGTCACCCCCGGTTCCAGCCAGGCGGCGACCTTCTCCGCGCAGCGGTAGGCCAGGCGCTGGAGTTCCCGGAAGTTCGCCAAGTCCTTCTCGTCGAAGGGGAATGCGGGCAGGGGTGCGGGTTTCTCGGCAGTACGGGTGCTCATGGTCTCGCCTTCCTCTCGTCGCCCGCGGCACCGGCCGGGGCGGTAACAGCCGGTGTCACACGTCGAGTTCGAGGCATTCGCCCTCGGCGGCGCGGGAGACGCAGACGAGCATCTCGCCGTCCGCCCGCTGCTGTGCGCTGAGTTTGCGGTCGCGGTGGTCCACGGTGCCGGAGAGCACGCGCAGTTTGCAGACCCCGCAGAAGCCCTGCTGGCAGGAGTAGGGGGTGCCGGGGTCGTCGGCCCGCAGCACCTCGAGGGCGGTCCGGTCGGCGGGCACCGGCAGCTCGCGGCCGTCGCGCAGCCGCAGGGTGAAGGGCTTCCCGTCGACGATCGGGGCCGCGCTGAAGCGCTCGAAGTGCAGGGCCTTCGCCTCGCTGCGGGCGAAGGCGGCCTGCACGGCGTCGAGCATCGGCACCGGGCCGCAGCAGTACACGGCGGTGCCCTCGCCCGCGCGGGCCAGCAGATCGGTGGCGCTGGGCATGCCGTGCTCGTCGTCGGTGAGGACGGTGACCCGCCCCGGGTGCCGGGCGGCGAGCCTGGCCACCTCCCCGGCGAAGGGCAGCGAGGCGCGGCTGCGCCCGGTGTGCACCAGGTGCCAGTCGAGTCCGCGCCAGGCCGCCTCGCGGGCCATCGGCAGTACGGGGGTCAGGCCGATGCCGCCCGCGAGCAGCAGCACCTTCCGGTCGCCCGCGAAGGGGAAGGCGTTGCGGGGGCCCCGGATGCCGACCGTGCTGCCCGCCGTCAGCTCGCGGTGCACCTCGGCCGAGCCGCCTTGACCGTCCGGGAGCAGCCGTACCGCGATGCGGTAGGCGTAGCGGTCGGCCGGGTCCCCGCACAGCGAGTACTGGCGCCTGCGCCCCGAGGGCAGGATCAGGTCGAGGTGGGCGCCGGGCTGCCAGCGCGGCAGGAGTCGCCGGTCCTCGGTGGCAAGGCGCAGCGACACCACGTCGTCCGCGACCGGCTCCCGGGACACCACGGTCAGTTCCTGCGGGTGGCTCTCCGGCGGCCGGGGCCGGGTGCCGTATCTGTCCTTGCCGGTGAAGAGCGGCACGTACTTGGAGGCGAGCCAGTCCAGGGCCTGGAGGTAGCGGTCGGGACGGGGCCTGCCGTACAGGTCCGGTGGCGGGACGAGGCGTGGGGGCTGCGGGCGGCTCATGCGGTGGGATCCTCGGCTTCGGGCGGTGCGTCAGTGGGCAGCCGCGCGGGCGGCGGGGGAGGCGCCGAGGTAGGCGATGGCCTGCCTGGTCGAACCCTCCTGCGAGGGGTGGTAGTTGCGGCTGAAGTAGCGCAGCGCGGAGATGCCGAGCTTGACCGGGTTGGGCAGCAGGCCCCGGCGGGCGGCGGTCCACGCGGTGCGCACCGAGGGCTCCACCGAACCGGCCAGCTCCGGGTCGACGGCGAGCAGGAAGCGGGTGCCGCGCACCCACAGCTGGAGCAGCGCGGTGATGGAGACGACCATGGTGCGGGCCCGCCGCAGGTAGCCGGGGTCCAGGTGGCGCAGCAGGTCGTAGGCGACGCTGCGGTGCTCGACCTCCTCGGCGCCGTGCCAGCGCAGCAGGTCGAGCATGATCGCGTCGGCGCCGGCCCGGTCCAGGGCCTTGGCGTTGAGGATCCAGTCGCCGAGGAAGGCGGTGAAGTGCTCGATGCCCGCGATGATCGCGACCCGCTCGATCAGGTACTCGCGCTCGCGCTGGGGGCTGAGCCCCTCCTTGTCGCCGAGCAGGTGGTGGAAGAGGTACTCGACCTGGGCGATGTAGGGCCCGATGTCGATGCCCTTGGCCACGAAGTGGTCGAGCACGCCCTGGTGGGCCTCGGCGTGCATGGCCTCCTGGCCGGTGAAGCCGAGCACCCGCTCGCGCAGCTCCTCGTCGGTGATCAGCGGCACGGCCTGCTGGAAGACCCGGACGAACCAGCGCTCGCCCTCGGGCAGCAGCATGTGCAGGACGTTGATCACATGGGTGGCCGTCGGCTCGCCGGGGACCCAGTGCACCGGCACCCGGTCCCAGTCGAAGCGCACATCACGCGGGGTGAGGACCAGGTCGCTGTGCTCGTCGGTCCCGTCGGTCCGGTCGTTCCTGTCCGTCCCGTCGGTCCGGTCGGGCCGGTCAGTCGGGGGGATCGTGCTCATGGCGGCTCCTTCGGGGCGAAGGCTTCAGGCGGGGCCTGGCGGGGAGGGGGGCCGAGCGCGCGGGGACTCGAGGCCCTCGTCGGGACGGGCCCCAGGACGGCTGCGGCGGGCGTCTCGGCTTATTGATGTTTACTCAACAGTAGGACTTGTTGAGTTTCTGTCAATAGACTGGGCGGCATGCCCAGAAGATCCGCCTCTCCCTCGCGCATGCTCCCCACCGAGCGCCAGGCCCAGATCCTCGCGGCGGCCCGGCGCATCCTGGAGTACAAGCCCATCGACGAGGTGTCGGTGGACGCCGTGGCCACCGAGGCGGGCGTCTCGCCGGGGCTGCTCTTCCACTACTTCGGCTCCCAGCGCAAGTTCCGGCACGCGGTGCTCACCATGGCCGCCGGGGAACTCCTCGACCACGTACGGCCCGACCCGGCGCTGAGCCTGAGCGAACAGCTGCGCGGCGGTGTGGTGACCTTCGTGGACTACGTCACCCGCTTCCCGACGATCTACCAGGCGGTGGTCAGCCTGAACCGGGGCGCGGACGTGACCACCCTGCACTCCTCGGTGCGCCGGGCCATCGCCGCCTGGATCATCGAGGGCGTCGAATCCGTGGGCGTCGAGGTCACCGGCCCGCTGCGGCTGACCGTCTCCGGCTGGCTCGCGTACATGGAGGAGGTGGTGCTCGGCTGGATCAAGGAGCCGCTCGGCAGCAAGGACGAGCTGATCGACCTGTGCGAGCGCAGCTTCTACCAGCTGGCCAGGGCCGGGCTCGACGACGAGGAGCGGTGGCCGGTGATCCTGGAGCGGATGTCCCGGCGGCCCTGAGGAGGCTCCCGTCGCTTCCCCCTAGGCTGGCCGCGTGCGCGTACTGGTGGTCGAGGACGACGAGAATCTGCGGTTCGCGCTGACCGCGGCGCTGCGCGGCTCGGGCCTCGCGGTGGACGAGGCGCCCGATCTGCCCCAGGCCGACGAGGCCCTCTTCGTCACCTCCTACGACTGCGCCGTCCTCGACCGCACCCTGCCCTCCGGCGACGCCGCCGCCTGGGTACGGGACTGGCGGCGCGGGGGCGGGGCGGTGCCGGTGCTCTTCCTCACCGCGCGGGACACCGTGGCCGACCGGGTCGAGGGCTTCGAGGCGGGGGGCGACGACTACCTCGTGAAACCCTTCGCCGTACCGGAGTTGATCGCCCGGGTGCACAGCCTGTGCCGCCGCTCCGGCGCGGTGCGGCCGCCGGTGTACCGCTGCGGCGACCTGGAGATCGACACCGCGCGGCGCGAGGTGCGCCGGGACGGGGTCATGCTGATGCTCACCGGCAAGGAGTTCGCCGTCCTGGAGATGCTGGCGGCCCGCGCCGACCAGGCGCTCTCCCGCGGCGAGCTGATCGAGGGCTGCTGGGACGAGATGGCCGAGCCGCAGTCCAACGTCCTGGACGTGCTCATCTCCCAGCTGCGGCGCAAGCTCGGCGAGCCGCCGCTGATCCGCACGGTGCGCGGGGTCGGCTACCGGCTGCTCGCGCCGCAGGACGGCCCCGGGTGAGCCACCCCGCCGTGCAGACCGATCGGCGCGGGCCGGTGCGCCGGGCCCTCGGTGCGCTGCGGCCCCGCCGCGGCACCCGCCAGCCGCACACCGCCGCGGGCCGGATCCGCCGCCTGCGCCGCCGTATCGCGCTGCTCTTCGCCCTCACCAGCGCGGCCGGGTTCATCGCGCTTGCCGTCTTCGCCGTCCACAACGACGGCTCCACCTGGCGCGGCCAGGTCGACCAGTCGCTGAACCTGCGCACCAGCCAGGCCGTCATCCAGCTCACCTACACGGGCGACGAACCCGACGCCGCCGACCTGGTCGAGACGATGGACACCGACTGCCCGCCGCTGCACCTGCTCGTCCTGCGCGAGGACGGACTGCGCGCCCTCGACACCCTGCGCCGCCCCTGTGTGAGCGCCCGCCCCGCCGACGTACGCGAGGCGGCGACCCGGGCCATCGACCGGGCCGAGGTGACCGCCCGGGACAGCCGGGCCCGCGACGGCCGCCCGGTGCGCCTGGTCGCCGAGCCCTACATCAGCCCCAGCAGCGAGGAGGCCGACAGCGCGGTGGTCGCCGTCGCCGACACCAGCGAGCAGCACCGCGACCACGACCGGCTCACCTGGGGCCTCACCGGCGCCTGCGCCGCGCTGGTGCTGGTCTCGGCGCTGATCGGCCGGCTCCTCGCGGGCCAGGCGATCCGGCCCGCGCTGCGCGCCCTCGACCAGCAGGAGGCCTTCCTCGCGGACGCCGCCCACGATCTGCGCACCCCGGCCGCCTCGCTCAGCAGCCTCGCCGAGACCGCGCTGCGCGGCGAGACCGACCCCGCCGACGTCCTCCGGCGCAGCCTGCGCCTCGCGCGGCGGATGGGCGCCCTGGTCGACGGGCTGCTCACCCGGGCCCGGCTGATGGCGGGGGTGGGCGTGGTGGAGCACCGGCCGCTGCGGCTCGACCAGCTCGCCGAGACGGTCGTCGAGCTGGTCGAACCGTCGGCCGGGGACCCCGCGGCCGGTGCGCACCAGGTCACCGTCGACGCCGCGCCCACCGTGGTCGAGGGCGACGCCGAGCTGCTGCGCCGCGCCGTCGCCAACCTCCTCGGCAACGCCCTCGCCCACGGCCACGCGCCCGGGGAGCCCGCCGAGGTCCGCCTCACCGTCACCCCGGACGGGACGCTCACCGTGGACGACGCGGGCCCCGGTCTCCCGCCCGGCCTCGACTCGGCCCTCTTCGACCGCCACCGCTCCACCACCGGCTCCACCGGCCTCGGCCTCTCCATCGCCTCCTGGGTGGCGCACGCGCACGGGGGCACCCTCACCGCGGGCCCCAGCCCCACCGGGGGCGCGCGCTTCGTGCTGCGGATCCCGGCGCGGAAGGGGCGGGGGCGGAAGGAGACGGGGGAGTAGGCCCCTGCCCCGCCCCGGTCGGGGGCCCGGGGGCCCTTCATCAAAACCTCAGCTTCCCTCCGCCAGGGTGTGGGCACCCCTCACACCTGCGACGGAGCAACAGCATGCCCCCCAGTTCTCGACGTTCTCGACGCCCGGCCGCCCTGGTGGCGCTCGCCGCGGCCGGTTCCCTTCTGCTCACCTCCTGCCAGCTCGCCTCGGCGGACGGCGCGCAGAAGGCGCGCAAGGACCCGGCGCACGCCCCCGAGTTGCGCACCTACTACCAGCAGAAGCCGCACTGGAAGGCCTGCGGCGACGGGCTGCGGTGCGCCTCGCTCAAGGTGCCGATGGACTACTCCCGGCCCACGGGGCGCACCTTCACGCTGCCGCTGGTCAAGCACCCGGCGGAGAACGCGAAGCGGCGCCTCGGCTCCCTCGTCTACAACCCGGGCGGGCCCGGTGCCTCCGGCGTCGAGGACCTCAAGGGCGGCACCGCGGCGAGCTTCGGCAAGCGGGTGCGGGCCCGCTTCGACATCGTCTCCTTCGATCCGCGCGGGGTGGGCGGCAGCAAGCCCGCCGTGAGGTGCGACGGGGACGGCGGCGGGGAGCCCGAGGGCGGGGCCGAGGAGGAGGCACCGGTCGCGCTGTACCCGAGGGACGGCGAGCAGCGGCGGGCCGCGCTGGCGAGCGCCGACGCGGAGTCCCGGGGCTGCCGCCGGGGCAGCGGCTCGGTGCTGCCGCATGTCGGCACCCCCGATGCCGCCCGCGACATGGACGTGCTGCGCGCCGCCCTCGGCGACCGCAGGCTCAACTTCCTCGGCTGGTCGTACGGCACCAGCCTCGGCACCACCTACGGCGAGCTCTTCCCGCACCGGGTGCGCACCATGGTCCTGGACGGGGCGGTCGACCCGCGCCTGGACTGGTACGAGCGCGCGCTGAGCCAGGGCACCGCCTTCCGCGAGTCGGTGGACGACTACGCGCGGCAGTGCGCCGACTTCGCGGGCGACAGCTGCCCGGGCACCACCCCGCGGGAGATACGCGAGGTGGTGGACACCCTCTACGCGGAGACGGCACGCGAGCCGCTGCCCGCGCCGGGGGCGGACACCACCCTCGACAGCCGCACCCTGAACGCGGCGGTCACGCTCGCCATGTACGCCCCCGAGGACCAGTGGGAGGACCTCTCCGACGCCCTGTGGGAGGCCTACGACGAGGGCGACGGCACCGGCCTGGTGAAGCTGGCCGGGGGCGAGGAGCCGACCGCCGAGGACGAAGGAGGCGCCCGACTCCCGGGCGCCGCACGGGAGTCGGCGGGCGGCCGGGCCGCGGGGCGGGCCCCCGACAACAGCGACGCCGCCCTGCTCGCCGTCAACTGCCTCGACATACCGCATCCGAGGTCCGCGAGCGCCTACTGGAAGGTGATGGCCGCCGCCCACCGCAAGGCCGGGGTCTTCGGGACCTCCACCGTGGTGGACGAGATGAGCTGCCGCAACTGGCCCCGGGGCACCGTGAAGCCGCACCGCGCCAAGGCCCCGGGCATGGCCCCGGCCCTGGTCATCGGCACCACCGGGGACCCGGCGACCCCGTACCACGAGGCGCGCAGCCTCGCCCGGCAGCTGCCGAAGGCGATGCTCCTGACCTACGAGGGCCTCGGGCACACCGCCTACGGCCGCGGCGGCTCCTGCGTCGGCCGGATCGTGGACGACTACTTCCTGCACCGCAAGAAGGTCCGCGCGGGCACGATCTGCTGACCCCGACTCCCCGAAGCCGGGCGGCGCACGGGCTTGAGACGCGCGCCGCCCACCGGGCGCCCGGCTGCGGCTGCCGGGCGCCCGGCCCCGTCCGGGTCCGCTGCCGGTCGGTCAGCGTGCGCCCCGGTACAGCGGCTCGATCCTGGCCCGCAGGTCCGCGCTCTCCACCTGCTGCCGGTAGAGGGCGCCGTCCGGGGCGAGGGCGGTCTTCGGGCAGGTCTTCTCCGGTGCGGTGGTGCCGGGCAGGGTGAACTCCCGTACCGGCGCGCCCGTCCGGGCCTCGAAGACGCGGTAGACCCAGCGGGCGGACTCCACCCGGGAGGTGCCGCCGAGGGCGTCGCCGCCGAGGTACTCGCAGGTGCCCACCTGGCGGTGGGTGAAGTCGGCGTCCTCGTACTCGCACACCACGAGCTGCACCCCGCCGGGCGGTGCCCACTGGTGGGGCAGTTCGGGACCGCCCTCCCCGGAGTCCGCCCGCAGCAGCCGGACCGGGTGCGGGCCGGGGCCCCGGTAGGCGGGACCCTTCGGCGTGTACGCGCGCACCGCCTTCGCGTCGTAGGACCCGGCCTCGTACGGCTGCTGACCGCAGGCCTGGGCCGGGCTGCGGGTGACCACCGGAGGCGGGGTCGGGAAGCCCCGGGTGGCCGGGTCGACGCTGCGGGTCGCGGGCGGTTCGGCGCCGCCGGAGGGCTCAGCACCGCCGGAGGTGCAGCCGCCGCCCGCGAGGAGGCCGCCCGCGGCGAGGACCAGGGCGGCGGCCGTCCGCCGCGGTGCACCGGCCACCTGCTGCCCCCCCGTACGCCTCGGTCCTCGCGGCGCGGCCCGGCGGTCGCGCGTCCGCGGCCGGGCGGTCCCGCGCGGGCACGTACCGCCGACGGCCGTACGCGGATTATCCGCCCGGCGGACGGCCCCGGGAAGTGGGGGCGCACCCCAGCGGTGGCGGCACGACCCCCTCACAGCGGCCGCGCGGCCGGTCTCAACTGCCTTCCGTACCGCCCCTGTCGGCGGTGCCCACCGGCTTGTCCTCACCCGGGCCCGGTTCCGCGTCCAGGGTGGCGTTCTCGGTGACCCGGGTCCCCGGGTGCCGGATCGCGCAGAGGTAGGCGAGGGCGCAGGCGATCGCCATGCCGTAGAAGACCCACTGGTTGGCCTCGGCGAAGTCCATCCGGATGGCGTCCATGGACCGGCGCATCACGGTGGCCACCGGGCCGTCGCCGCTGGGCTGCTGGGCGTCGGGGTTGCCGGTGACGGACTCGGCGACCTCGCGTGCCGCTTCGCGCGAGGCGCCCTCGGGCAGGCCCCGCGAGGTCAGGGTGTCCTGGACATGGTCGGTGGTGGCGTGGGTGAGGACCGTGCTGAAGACGGCCATGCCCACGCTGGCCGAGAAGTTGCGCACGGTCTGGGTGATGCCGGTGACCTCGCCGTAGGAGGCGTTCAGGGAGCGGTTGACGGCGTCGGTGGAGGTCGGCGCCAGCATCAGGCCGATGCCCGCGCCCGCCATGGCGGCGTAGGGCCACTGGTCGTGGAAGGAGAGGTCGGTGAGCTTGTTCGCCCACAGGGCGAAGCCGACCGCGGCGAGCGCGGTGCCCGCCTTCATCGCGGGGCGCGCGCCCCGCCGGTCCAGGATCCGGCCGCCCCACTGGGAGGCGATCGCGAAACCGGCGAAGAAGTAGAGCATGTAGAGCGCGGCCTGGTTGGGCGAGGCGCTGACCGAGACCTGCGCGTAGACGGACATGAAGAAGAACAGCGGCACGAAGGCCGTCATCGCGAAGAACAGCACCAGGTTGTCGACGGCGAAGGCCTTGTCGCGGAAGACCTGGAGCCGGATCAGGGGGTGCTCGGCTCCCAGTTCGTAGCGGCAGAACAGGGCGAGCACGAGCAGGCCGCCGAGCAGGCAGACCCAGGTGGCCGCGCCGTCCCAGCCCCAGGCGGCGGACTGCTGGAGGCCGAGGACGCTCAGCCCCATGCCGGTGACCACCAGGAAGGCGCCGACCAGGTCGAGTTTCTCGGGGCGGCGGGTGTCCGGGATCCGCGCCTTGAGGGTCAGCGCGATGGCCACGATCGCCACCGGGACGTTGACCCAGAAGATGGCGCGCCAGGTCCAGTCGGTGAGCCAGCCGCCGAGCAGCGGGCCGATCGCGGTGAGCGCGCCGGAGAGCCCGAAGAAGAGGGCGAGGGCCCGGCCGCGCCTGCCGACCGGGAAGACCGCGACCACCACGGCGAGCGCGGCCGGGAACATCAGGGCCGCGCCGAGGCCCTGGGTGGCGCGGAAGACGATGAGCCAGCTCTGCGCGAGGTCGCCCTTGGGCACGCAGCCGCAGAGCACCGAGGAGAGCACGAAGACGAGGGTGCCGGTCAGCATCACGCGGCGGTGCCCGAGGATGTCCGCGAGCCGCCCGCCGAGCGCGAAGAAGGCGGCGAGGGAGAGCAGATAGGCGTTGATCACCCACTGCATCCCGGAGGAGGAGAGGGAGAGTTCGTCGATGATGCTGGGCGCCGCGATGCTGACGATGGTCTGGTCGATGAAGGTCATCGACACCGCGAAGAGCATCGCCGCGAGAGCGAGCGTCTGGTGCGGGGCGCCGGTGGCGGCCGGAGGACTGCGGCCGTCCTCGGTGTCGCTGATGTCACTCATAGGGGCAATTGTGAACCGGGGGCTCAGGGGGCGCATGTGGACCCCGGGGCGGGTGGGGGAGCCGTGCCGCGCGGGGTGGCCCGGGTGCGTCCGCGGGCCCGGATCGCGAGGTCGGGGAGGGTGGCGTACGGTGTTCCGTCGCGTCGGCGGGGTGTATGTGGGTGAAGCTGAGGAAGTATCAACTTTGCTGGGAGGTGCGGGAGTTCGCTGCCGCGGGGCCGGAATCGGGCGGTCGGGCCCCGGCTCGGCACGGACAGTTGCGCGGGATACCCCATTCGTCGCCGCGGGAACGCCAGAAGTGGGGGGAATTGTCGCCTGAGCATTACGGAGTGTGTGCATCCGCTCAGCGGTTGCGTGATTTCCCTAGCAGTTCATGTGATTTACCGCACAGGTCAGAGCCCGAAATGAGAAGACCGTGTTACCGACACGTGGCGTGTTTACGACGTGCTGGCCGACGTCGGAAAGTTCGGCATACGAAAGGGCTCGTCGCGACGCACTGTGTCCGCTATTGCGTGTCCGGAATTGGATGACGCGCGTAGAGAGCTTCCGGTAATCACACAGAGTCGCGGCTTGACCGTATGGAGAGCCGCCAGTTGACTACCGCGCACCACCCCCCACACCGGAGACTCCCATGCGGACGCCGTCCCCCCATGTGTCCTCTGAGTCCTCAGAGTTGCTGACGGACTCGGTCATCGCGGTCAACCCGCTGCACCGTCCGTCGCCACGCCTGACCGCCGCCGCCTGCCGCGCCGGCGCCCTCGGCGTGCTCGAACTGCCGGACGGGCCCGACCGCCGCGCCGCCGCCCTGCTCGCCCGCACCGCCGACTGGTGCGCGGGCCCCTTCGGCGTACGGATCCGCCCCGGCACCCCGCTCACCGGTGCCGAGCTGCCCGAGCGCGCCGAGACGGTGCTGCTCGCCGACCCCGCCCGCTCGCCCGCGGAGTTCCCCGGCCGCCGCGTCCTCGCCGAGGTCGTCAGCCCCGCGGAGGCCGCCGAGGCGGTACGCGCCGGGGCCGCCGGGCTCCTCGTGCGCGGCCAGGAGTGCGGCGGGCGCGCCGGGGAGCTGAGCACCTTCGTGCTGCTCCAGCGCCTGCTCGCCGACCCCGCGATCACGGTGCCGGTCTGGGCCTGGGGCGGCATCGGGCCCCGTACCGCCGCGGCGGCCGTGCTCGGCGGCGCCGCCGGTGTGGTCCTCGACATCCAGCTCGCCCTGCTCGACGAGGCCGAACCGCCCGCCGAGACCACCGAGGCGCTGGCCTCCCTCGACGGCTCCGAGAGCGTGCTCGTGCACGGGGTACGGGTGCTGCGCCGGCGCGGACCCGGGGCGCCCGCGGTCCCCGCCGACCTCGACGGCGTGCACCGCGCGCTGGCCGCCGAGGACCCGCGCGAGCGGCTGCTCCCGGTCGGCCAGGACGGCTATCTGGCCGCCTCCTTCGCCCGCCGCGGCACCCGCGTCCTGGACGCCGTCCGCGCGATCCGCGAGGCCCTGGACTCCGCGGACGCCGAGACCCCCGCCGCCGCGCTCGCCGAGGACTCCGCCGGTGCCAGGGCGCTCGGCGCCCGACTCCCGCTCGCCCAGGGGCCGATGACCCGGGTCAGCGACGAACCCGCCTTCGCCGCCAAGGTGGCCGCCGAGGGCGCCCTGCCCTTCCTCGCCCTCGCGCTCGCCGACGCCGAGCGCACCCGCTCCATGCTGGAGCGCACCCGGGAGGCGATCGAGCCCGGCACCTCCTGGGGAGTCGGCATCCTCGGCTTCGCCGACGAGCAGATCAAAGAGGCCCAACTCGCCGTCGTACGCGAGCTGAAGCCCAGCCACGCGATCATCGCGGGCGGCCGCCCGGCCCAGGCCGCGGCCCTGGAGGCCGAGGGCATCTCCGCCTTCCTGCACGTGCCCTCGCCGGGGCTGCTGCGGCAGTTCCTGGCCGCGGGCGCGCGCAAGTTCATCTTCGAGGGCGCCGAGTGCGGCGGCCACATCGGGCCCCGCAACAGCTTCCCGCTCTGGGAGGCGCAGACCGAGGTCCTCACCGAATTCCTCGACCAGGCAGGGGAGTCGGCGGCCCGCGAGCTGACGGTGCTCTTCGCCGGGGGCATCCACGACGCCCGCTCGGCCGCCATGGCCGCCGCCGTCGCGGCCCCGCTGACGAAGGCCGGAGCCGGATTCGGCGTGCTGATGGGCACCGCCTACCTCTTCACCGAGGAGGCCGTCTCGGCGGGCGCCATCCAGCCGCTCTTCCAGCGGCAGGTCCTCGCCGCCGAGCGCACCGACCTCCTGGAGACCGCCCCGGGCCACGCCACCCGCTGCGCCGCCAGCGACGTCACCCGCGACTTCGCCGCGCTGCGCACCCGCCTCGCCGCCGAGGGCGTGCCCGACCGGGAGGCCTGGGAGCAGCTGGAGCGCTTCAACGTCGGACGGCTGCGGCTCGCCTCCAAGGGCGTCGAGCGGGTCGGCGCCGAACTGCGCCGGGTCGACGAGGAACGCCAGGCCGCCGAGGGCATGTTCATGGCCGGAGAGGTCTCGGTGCTGCGCTCCGCGACCACCGGCATCGCCGAGCTGCACGCCTCGGTCACCGCGGGCGCGGGGGAGTGGCTGCGCGAGCGCGTCGCCCGACTGCGCCCCGCCGCCGAGGAGTCGGCCGGGGAGAGCGCCCCGCCGCCGCTGCGGATCGCGGTCGTCGGCATGGCCGCGATGTTCCCCGGCGCCAAGGACCTCCAGGAGTTCTGGGCGAACATCGTCGAGGGCCGGGACAGCGTCACCGAGGTGCCCGCCCACCGCTGGGACCCCGAGCTGTACTACGCCCCGGACGGGGAGGGCGAGCGCACCCCCTCGCGCTGGGGCGGCTTCCTGCCCGAGATCCCCTTCGACCCGCTGCGCTACGGCATCCCGCCCGCCTCCCTGCCCAGCATCGAGCCGGTGCAGCTGCTCGCCCTGGAGGCGGCCCGCCGCGCCCTCGCCGACGCCGGGTACGAGGGGCCCGCCGCCGACCACCGCCGCACCTCGGTGATCTTCGGCGCGGAGGCGGGCAGCGACCTGTCCAACGCCACCACCCTGCGCACCGTGCTGCCCGCCTACGCGGGGGCCGTGCCGCCCGGCCTCGACGAGCAGCTGCCGCGCCTGACCGAGGACTCCTTCCCCGGCATGCTGGCCAACGTCATCGCCGGGCGCATCGCCAACCGGCTCGACCTCGGCGGCGCCAACTACACCGTGGACGCGGCCTGCGCCTCCTCGCTGACCGCGGTGGACGCCGCCTGCAAGGAACTCGCCACCGGCACCAGCGATCTGGTGCTCTGCGGCGGCGCCGACCTGCACAACGGCATCAACGACTACCTGCTCTTCTCCTCGGTGCACGCCCTCTCGCCGAGCGGCCGCTCCGCCACCTTCGACGCGTCCGCCGACGGCATCGCCCTCGGCGAGGGCGTCGCCTGCGTCGCCCTCAAGCGCCTGGAGGACGCCGAACGCGACGGCGACCGCGTCTACGCGGTCATCGACGGGGTCGGCAGCGCCAGCGACGGCCGCGCCCTCGGCCTGACCGCGCCCCGCCCCGCGGGCCAGCGCGCCGCCCTGACCCGCGCCTACCGCAACGCCCGCATCTCGCCCGCCGAGGTCGGCCTCATCGAGGCGCACGGCACCGGCACCGTCGTCGGCGACCGCACCGAACTCGCCACCCTCACCGAGGTGTTCACCGAGTCCGGTGCCGAGCCCGGCAGTTGCGCGGTCGGCTCGGTCAAGTCCCAGATCGGGCACACCAAGTGCGCCGCGGGCCTGGCCGGACTGATCAAGACCACCCTCGCCCTCTACCACGGGGTGAAGCCGCCGACCCTGCACCTGAAGGAGCCCAACCCGGCCTGGGAGCAGGGCAGCAGCCCCTTCGCCTTCCACACCGCGGCGGCGCCCTGGAGCGCCGAGCCCGCCGACCGGGTCGCGGGCGTCAGCGCCTTCGGCTTCGGCGGCACCAACTTCCACGTGGTGCTCCGCGCCCACGAGCAGGCCCCCGAGGCGCACGCCCTGGACGCCTGGCCCGCCGAGCTGTTCACCTTCCGGGGCCGCGACGAGGAGGCCGCCCGCAAGTCCGTACGGGCGCTCCTGAAGCTGCTCGACGAGAGCGGCCCGGTGCGCCTGCGGGACCTGGCGCGGCACGCCTCCTGGCGCAGCGACCAGTCCGCGCTGCGCGGCGAGCCGGTCCGTATCGCCGTGGTCGCCCGCGAGCTGGACGCGCTGCCGGAGCTGCTGCGCCGGGCCGCCGAGGGCGTCCACGCGCCCGCCGAGGGCATCCACGCCGCGCACGCGGTCGAGGAGGAGGTGCGCACGGGCGAGGTGGCCTTCCTCTTCCCGGGCCAGGGCAGCCAGCGGCCCGGGATGCTCGCCGAACTCTTCGTCGCCTTCCCCGAGTTGCACAGCCATCTGCACCGCGGCGCCCGCTGGGCCGACCTGCTCTTCCCGCCCGCCGCGCTGGACGCGGACAGCCGGGCCCGGCAGCAGGAGCGGGTCACCGACACCGCCGTCGCCCAGCCCGCGCTCGGCATCACCGCGCTGGCCGCCACCGAGCTGCTCGCCTCGCTCGGGGTGCGCCCGGCCATGGCGGGCGGGCACAGCTACGGCGAACTGGCCGCCCTCGCCGCCGCCGGGTCCTTCGACCCGGAGGAGCTGCTGGCCGCCAGCGCCGCCCGCGCCGAGGCCATCCTCGGCCGGGTGCCCGCCGAGGACCCGGGCGCGATGGCCGCCGTGGGCGCGGGCGCCGAACAGGTCGAGGAGGTGCTGCGGCTCGCCGGTCTCGACGGGGACGTGGTCGCCGCCAACCACAACTCGCCCGAGCAGACGGTCATCTCGGGCCCGAGCCAGGCCGTCGCCGCCGCCCTCGCCCACCTGAAGGACGCCGGGCACCAGGCCAAGCAGCTCAAGGTCGCCTGCGCCTTCCACAGCCCGCTGCTCGCCGGGGCGGGCGAGGACTTCGGCGCCCACCTGGACCGACTCCCGCTGCCCGCACCGGCGTTCCCCGTCTGGTCCAACCGCACCGCCGCCCCCTACCCCGCCGACGCGGACGGCATCCGGCGCGAACTGGTGGAGCAGATCGGCTCCCCGGTCCGCTTCGCCGCCCAGATCGAGGCGATGTACGAGGCGGGCGCGCGCGTCTTCGTCGAGGCGGGCCCGGGCAAGGTGCTCAGCCGCCTGGTGGCCGCCGTGCTCGGCGACCGCCCGCACCGCACCGTCCCCCTGGAGGACGGCCGCGACACCGGCCTCGGCGGGCTGCTCACCGCCCTCGCCCGGCTCGCCGTCAGCGGCGTGGACGTCCGCACCCGTCGTCTGTTCACCGGCCGGGACACCGTCGACCCGGCGACCGCTCCCGCCGCGCGCGCCGCGGGCTGGACCGTGGACGGCCAGCTGCTGCGCCGCGCCGACGGCACCATCCCGCCGGGCGCCCTGCAACCGGCCCGACCCGTGACGGAGTTCACCGTGCTCGACCAGCACAGCCCCCAGCCCCCGGCCGCCGGTCCCGAGGCGCTGATCGCGGAGTTCCTCCGCAGCAGCCGGGACATGGTCGCCGCCCAGCGCGACGTCCTGCTCTCCTACCTGGGCGTCCCCGAACTGCCTGCCGGTGCCCAGCAGTTGACGGCGAGCCCGGCCGCGCCCGCCCTGGTGGCGGTCCCGCAGCAGACGGCGCCCGCCCCGGCGGCGGCCCCCGTCGCGGTGCCCGCCGCCCCCCTCGCGCAGGAGCCCGCCCCCACCGGCGCCTCCGTACTGGACACGGTCCTCGCGGTGGTGGCCGAGCGCACCGGTTACCCGGTGGACATGATCGAGCCCGATCTCGATCTGGAGGCGGACCTCAGCGTCGACTCCATCAAGCGCACCGAGATCGCCGGCGAGCTGGCGGGCCGCCTCGGGCTGCCCGCGGAGGGCGGCGACCGCCTGGAGGAGCTGAGCGGCGCCCGCACCGCCGAGGCGATCGCGGGCCTGCTCGCCGGGCTCCTCGGCACCACCGCGACCGCGGCGCCCGCCGCCGCGGCCGCGCCCGCCCCCGCCGCGGCCCCCGAGGTCAGCGCCGCCTCCGTACTGGAGACCGTGCTCGCGGTGGTGGCCGAGCGCACCGGTTACCCGGTGGACATGATCGAGCCCGATCTCGATCTGGAGGCGGACCTCAGCGTCGACTCCATCAAGCGCACCGAGATCGCCGGAGAGCTCGGCACCCGCCTCGGCCTCGCCGCCGAGACCGCCGACCTCGACCAGCTCAGCGCGGCCCGTACCGCCGCCGCGCTCAGCGAACTGCTCGCCTCCGCCCTCGGCGGACCCGCGACCCCCGCCGAGCAGGCCGCGCCCGCCCCCGCCCCCGCGCAGCCGGACGAGGCGCCGTCCGCCCAGGTCGTCGCCCCGCAGCGGCTGACCTTCACCGAACGCGTACTGGAGCCGGTGACCGCCGCCCCGGAGCGCGGCAGCCGGGTGCAGCTGCTCGGCGGCGGCGAGATCGCCGAGGCCCTGGCCGCGCTCCTCGGCGAGGCCGGGGTGCGCACCGATCTGGTGCCCGCCGGGGAACTGCCCACCGCCACCGCCGACGCCGTGGTGCACCTCGCCTCGCTGGAGGAGTCCGGGCCGACGCTGCCCGAGTCCTTCCCGCTCTTCCAGCGGGTGCTCACCGCGGCCCCGCGCCGGCTGCTCGCCGCCGACCGGCGCACCACCGGCGCCCCCAGCGGACTGCGCGGATTCTTCCGCAGCGTGGCCCGCGAGTACCCGGAGGTCCGCGCCACCCTGGTCGAGGTCCCCGCCGAGGCGGGCCCGGAGCAGGTGGCGAAGGCGCTGTACGCCGAACTCGCCGCCACCGGCGCCGAACCGGTGGTCCTCGCCGACGGTGCGGAGCGCCGCGCCCTCGACCTGGGCCTCGACCCGCTGGGCGCCCTCGCCGCGACCGGCGCCGGACCCGCGGGCGACGGCGCCGCGGAGGCCGAGGCCGCGGGCCTGGACCGCGACTCCGTGGTGCTGCTCGTCGGCGGCGCCCGCGGCATCACCGCCCGCTTCGCCCGCACCCTGGCCGCCGCCTCCCGCTGCCGCCTGGTCCTCCTCGGCCGCACCCCGGAACCCGCCGGGGCCGAGGACGCCGCCACCGCGGGCGCCCCCGACCGGGCGGCCCTGCGCGCCGCCCTGCTCTCCTCGGGGACCACCCGCACCCCCGCCGAGACCGAACGCGCCGCCTCCGCGCTGCTCGCCGCCCGCGAGGTGCGCGCCACCCTCGCGGAGCTGACCGCGCTCGGCAGCGAGGCCCAGTACCACCAGGTCGACGTCCTCGACGCGGAGGCGGTCGCCGCCGTGGTGAAGGAGGCGCACGCCCAGTACGGGCGCCTGGACGGGCTGGTCTACGCGGCCGGGGTCATCGAGGACAAGCTGATCTCGGAGAAGACGCCGGAGTCCTTCGCCCGGGTCTTCGCCACCAAGGCGGACGGCGCCCGCACGGTGCTGGACGCGGTGGAGGGGCTGCCCGAAGGCCCCCGCTTCGCGGTCCTGTTCGGCAGCATCGCCGCCGCCCTCGGCAACCGCGGCCAGAGCGACTACGCGAGCGCCAACGACGCCCTGGAGGAGCTGGGCCGCCGCTGGTCCACCCCCGAGCGGCGCGGGCTGACCGTGCACTGGGGCCCCTGGGCCGCCTCCGAGACCGGCGGCGGCATGGTCAGCCCCGAGCTGATGCGCTCCTACGCGGCCCGCGGCATCAAGCTGATCGACCTCGACGAGGGACCGCTCAGCCTGCTGCGCGAACTCGCCTACGGTGCGCCCGAGAGCCACACCGTGGTCTACACCGCCTCCGGCTGGTGACCGGCATGGTGCGCGAACCCGAGGCCGCGGGCGCGGCGACCCCGGTCGCCGTCGTCGGCATGGAGGTCTTCCTGCCGGGCGCCCCCGACCTGGCCGCCTACTGGCACAACATCGCGCACGGCGTGGACTCGGTGAGCGAGGTGCCGCCGGACCGCTGGGACCCCGAGTTCTACGATCCCGGCGGCCCGCGGCGCAGCGACCGCTTCTACTGCCGCCGCGGTGGATTCACCGACACCTCGACCGAGTTCGACCTGACCCGCTTCGGGATCATGCCGAACTCGGTGCCCGGCACCGACCCCGACCAGCTCATCGCCCTGGACGTGGCCCACCGCTCCCTGGAGGACGCGGGCGGCGAGTCGGTGCTGCCCGCCGCGCGCGAGCGGGCCGGGATCGTGCTCGGCCGCGGCGGCTACCTCACCCCCGGACTGGTCCGCCTCGACCAGCGGGTGCGCACCGCCAACCAGCTGGTGCACACCCTGCGCGAGCTGGCCCCCGGGCTCGGCGAGGAGCAACTGGAGTCGGTGCGCGAGGCGTTCTGCGAGAAGCTCGGCCCCGAGCAGCCGGAGTCGGCGATCGGCCTGGTGCCCAATCTGGTCGCCTCCCGGGTCGCCAACCGCCTCGATCTGCGCGGCCCCGCCTACACGGTGGACGCCGCCTGCGCCTCCTCGCTGGTCGCCGTCGACCACGCGGTACGCGAACTGGCCACCGGGCGCTGCGACGTGATGCTCGCCGGGGGCGTCCACCACTGCCACGACCTCACCCTGTGGAGCGTCTTCACCCAGCTCGGCGCGCTCTCCCCGAGCGAGCGCATCCGCCCGCTGCACCGCGAGGCCGACGGCGTCCTCATCGGCGAGGGCACCGGGGTCGTCGTCCTCAAGCGGCTCGCCGACGCCCAGCGCGACGGCGACCGCATCTACGCGGTCATCCGCGGCACCGGGGTGGCCAGCGACGGCCGCTCCGCCAGCCTCTTCAACCCCGACCCGGGCGGCCAGATCCGCGCCGTACGGCAGGCCTGGGAGGCCGCGGGACTCGACCCGCGCGACCCCGGGGCGCTCCAGCTCCTGGAGGCGCACGGCACCGCGACCGCCGCCGGGGACCGGGCCGAACTCGCCACGGTGGCCGAGGTGTTCGGGCCCGCCACGGGCGCGCGCGCCGCCATCGGCTCGGTGAAGTCGCAGATCGGGCACACCATGCCCGCCGCCGGGGTCGCCGGTCTCATCAAGGCCGCCCTCGCCCTGCACCACGAGCTGCTGCCGCCCACCCTGCACTGCGAGGACCCCAACCCGGCCCTGGAGCAGACGCGGTTCGCCCCGCTCGCCGAGGCCACCGGCTGGGGCGAGGTCGCGGGCGGCGGGCCGCGCCGCGCCGCCGTCAACGCCTTCGGCTTCGGCGGCATCAACGCCCACCTCGTCCTGGAGCAGCCCGCCCGGGTGCCCGCCCGCCGCCCCCGCGTCCAGGTCCGCGAACCCGAGCGGGTGCTGCGCCTGGCCGCCGGGAGCACCGAGCAGCTGGCCGCTCAACTCCAGCTCGAAGACAGCGAGTTGCTGGCCACGAGCCTGCCCGAGACCGGTCCCGGCTCCGAGGGCGCGGGCCCGGTGCGCCTCGGCATCGCCGACCCCACCGCGCGGCGGCTGAAGCTCGCCCGCAAGGCGGTCGCCAAGGGCGAGCCCTGGCGCGGCCGCAGCGACGTCTGGTTCACCCCGCGCCCGGTCCTCGGCCCGGCGGGCGGCCGCACCGCCTTCGTCTTCCCCGGCCTGGAGGCCGAGTTCGGCGCCAAGGTGGACGAGCTGGCCGAAGTCTTCGGCCTGGACTGGAAGTTCGGCGAGGACGCCCAGGTCGGCGACGTCGGACGGCACGGCGCCGCGGTCTTCCAGCTCGGCCGGATCCTCGACACCTCGCTGCGCCGCCTCGGCGTCGTCCCGGACGCGGTGGCCGGGCACAGCGTGGGCGAGTGGACCGCGATGGCCGCCGCGGGCGTGCACGCGCCCGAGGAGGTGGACGCCTTCCTCGCGGGCTTCGACCCCGACGCGCTGCGGGTGCCCGGACTCGCCTTCGCCGTGCTCGGCACCGCCGCCGAGCGGGTCCTGGAGCGCCTCGCCGGACGCGAGGACGTCGTCCTCTCGCACGACAACGCGCCCAACCAGTCGATGATCTGCGGCCCCGAGGAGCAGGTGGCCGCCCTGGTGGACGCCTTCCGCGCCGAGGGCGTCATCGCCCAGGTGCTGCCCTTCCGCTCCGGCTTCCACACCCCGATGCTCGGCCCCTACCTCGCCCCCATCCGGCAGGCCGCCGAGGCGTACACCCTCCACCCGCCGCACGTCCCGGTCTGGTCCGCGACCACCGCGGCACCCTTCCCGGCCGAACCCGACGCCGTCCGCGAGCTGTTCGTCCGCCACCTCCTGGAACCGGTCCGCTTCCGCCAACTCGTCCTCGCCCTCTACGAGTCCGGCTTCCGCGCCTTCCTCGTCCTCGGCGCGGGGCAGCTCGGCTCGCTGCTCGACGACACCCTCGCAGGACGCGACCGCCTGGTGGTCTCCGCGCACTCCGGCGCCCGGGACAGCCTCGCCCAGCTCCGCCGGGTCGCCACCGCCCTGTGGACCGAGGGCGCCGCCCCCGACCTCGCCCCGCTGCTCCCGGCGGGCAGCACCTCCCGTACCACCAAGCCGGGGCGGGAGGGCGCCCGGCGCCCCACCGCCCGCCTCGACCTGGGCGGCGCCCTGGTCTCGCTGCCCGGCCAGGTCCGGGGACTGCTCGACCGGGCGGCTCCGGCTCCGGCCTCCCCGCTCGCCGCAACTCCCGCGGTACGGGCGGGTGCCACCGGTGCCCCGTCCCGCGCGGCCACACCCCGAGCGGCCGCCCTGGACCAACTCGGGCGCGCCGCAGGGCGGTTCCCGGTCGCCGCCGAACTCTCCGCGCTGCTCGACGAGACGGCCTCGGTCGCGGGCGAACTCCTCGACGCGGTCCACTCCGGGCGCGCGGCGCGGACCGCGGCGCCGCGCAGGGGACCCCGCGTACCGGCGCACCGCGGCGCACAGCCTCCGGCCGCGCCCCAGGCCCCGGCCGCACCCGTAGCCCCCGGCGCCGGGCAGCCGCCCAACGGCCGCCCCCAGCAGGGCAGTCCGTCGGACGGGCCGACGGACACCGCGCCGCCGCTCGCCCCGCTGCCCGCCACCCTGCGCATCGACGTCGAGGAGATGCCGTACCTCCTCGACCACTGCTTCTTCCGGCAGCGGCCCGGCTGGCCCGACGAGGCCGACCGCTGGCCGATCGTGCCCGCCACCACGGTCATCGAGCATCTGATGAGCCTCGCCGAGCAGGCCAGGCCGGGGCTGCGGGCGGTCGCGGTGCACCAGGTGCGGCTGCAGAAGTGGATCGAGGCGATCCCGGCCTCCGAGGTCCCGGTCACGGCGCGCGCCCTCGGCCCGGACCGGGTGGAGGTCAAGCTCACCGGCTACGCGGGCGCGGTCGTCCAACTCGCCCCCGGGCACGCTCCGTCGCCCGCGCCCTGGCCGGTGGAGACCGCCGCGGAGCGGCGCCCGGACCTCAGCGCCGAGCAGCTGTACAGCGAGCGGTGGATGTTCCACGGGCCCCGTTTCCAGGGGGTCACCGCACTCACCGCGCTCGGCGAGCGCCATGTGCGCGGGGTGCTCACCACCCCGGCCGCACCGGGCGCGCTCCTGGACAACGTCGGCCAGCTCCTCGGCTACTGGATCATGGCCACCCTCACCGAGCGCACCACGGTCTTCCCGGTCGGCATGGCCCGGATCACCTTCCACGGGCCCGCCCCCGTACCGGGCACCGACCTGGACTGCCACATCCGCATCACCGAGGTCACCGACACCACCCTGACCGCCGACATGCAACTGGTCCACCAGGGCCGCGTCTGGGCGGAGTTCACCGGCTGGACCGACCGCCGCTTCGACACCGACCCCGGCATCCGCGCGGTGGACCGCTTCCCCGGCCGCCACACCCTCTCCACCCCGCAGGACGGCGGCTGGACCCTGGTCCACGAGCGCTGGCCCGACCTCGCCACCCGCGAACTCATCATGCGCAACATGCTCGGCAGCGCCGAACGCGCCCGCTACGAGGCCCAGCCGCCGGTGCGCAGGCGCCGCTGGCTGCTCGGCCGGATCGCCGCCAAGGACGCCCTGCGCGGCGTGCTGTGGGCCGAGGGCGCAGGCGAGGTCTACCCCGCCGAGATCGCCCTCGACAACGACGAGCGCGGCCGGCCCTTCGCGAGCGGCGTGCACGGCCGCGAGCTGGGCGACGGCCTGACCGTCTCCCTCGCGCACAGCGGCGAGGCGGCGGTGGCCCTGGCCGGCCGCGGGCCCTGCGGAATCGACCTGGAGGAGGTCACCGCCCGCCCGGCGGCGACCGTGCGGGCCGCCTGCGGACCCGAGGAGCGCGCACTCCTCGCCCGGGTGGTCGCGGCCACCGGCGAGGGCGAGGACCTCTGGTTCACCCGCTTCTGGACGGCGAAGGAAGCCGTCGCCAAGGCGCTCGGCACCGGACTCGGCGGCCGCCCCGCCGACTTCCGGGTGAGCGCCGCGGAGCCGGAGCGGCTGCGAGTGGAGCACCAGGGCAGCGCCTGGGAAGTGCGCTGCAGTCAGGTGGCGGCCCCGCGGGGGCTGCCCGAGCGGCAGTACGTCGTCGCCTGGACCGCAGGCGTCAACGAGTCAGGAGAACGACATGACCACTGAGGCGACCACGACGGCCACCGGCACTCCGGGCGCCGAGCACGACGAGGGCACGGTGCTGGAGCAGATCGCCGCCATGCTCCGCGAACTGCCCGACGCCGGTCTCGACGACGCCGAGATCACCCGCGAGACGCTGTTCCACGACGACCTGGAGCTGGAGAGCATCGACCTGGTGGCGCTCGCCGGTTCGCTGCGCGAGCACTACGGCGAACGGGTCAACGTCGCCCTGTTCATCGCCGACCTGGAACTGGACGAGATCATCGCACTGACCGTGGGCCAACTCGTCGACTACGTCGCCGAGTCGCTGCGCGCGGCGGAACGGGGCTGACATGGCCAAGATACGCACCGGCGACATCACCACCCATGTGCAGCGGCTGCCCGCGGGCGCCGCGGGCGGCACCGCCCCCGAGGGCGAGGCACCCGTGGTCGTCTTCGTGCACGGACTGCTCACCGACTCCCTCGCCAGCTACTACTTCACCCTCGGCCCGGCCTTCTCGGCGGCCGGAGTCGACGTGGTGATGTACGACCTGCGCGGGCACGGCCGCACCGACCGGCCCCGCACGGGCTACCAACTCGAGGCCTTCGTCGAGGACTTGGCGTACCTCCTGGACGGCCTCGAGGAGGAGCGGCCGGTCCATCTGGTCGGCAACTCCTTCGGCGGCACCGTCGCCGCCGCCTTCGCCGCCTGGCACCCGGAGCGCGCCGCCAGCGTCACCATGATCGAGTCCGAGCCGCCGGTGGCCGCCTGGACCGGGCACATGGCCGAGGGCCTCGCGCACGCCCGCCGCGAACTGGTCCGCGACGAGGCCATCGACTGGATCGCCGAACAGCACGGCGCGCACACCGCCCGGCTCTCCCGCGGTGCCGGGCGCATCCTCGCCTCCACCACCCTCGCCGAGGACATCCCGAGCGGCCGGGTCATCGACGACGACCTCTCCGCGATCCGCTGCCCGCTGCTCGCCGTCTTCGGCGACGAGTCCGGACTCAGCGCCCAGGTACCGGAGTTGGAGGCCAAGCTGCCCGACTGCCGGACCGTCGTGCTGCCCCGGCAGGGCCACTCCGTCCTGGTGGAGCAGCCCACCCGCACCCGGGACCTGGTCCTGGACTGGGTGCGCGCCCACCACGTCCCGGGCCGCCGCGCGGCCGCCGTCGCCGGAGCGGCGCGATGAGCCGCTTCCTCCTGGTGGTGCCCCCGCTCGTCGGGCACATCAACCCGCTGGCCGGGGTCGCCACCGAACTCACCCGGCGCGGGCACCGGGTCGCCTGGTGCGGCCACTCGGAGCGCCTCCGCGACCTCGTGGGTGAACAGGCCGAGGTCTACGAGTGCGCCATGCCGGACGGCGGCGACCTGGTCCGGCCGCCCGGGCTCACCGGTCCGGCCGCCTTCCGCTTCCTGTGGGAGGAGTTCTTCCTCCCGCTCGCCGAGGCGATGGCACCCGGCGTGGAGGCGGCCGTCCGCTCCTTCGCGCCGGACGCCGTCCTCACCGACCAGCACGCCCTCGCCGGATCCCTGGTCAGCGAGCGGCTCGGCGTCCCGTACCTCACCTCGGCCAGCACCTCCGCCGAACTCATCGACCCGCTGGCCGAGTTGCCGAAGGTGGCCGCCTGGCTCACCGGCCGCCTCGCGGAGCTGCGGGCCCGCGTCGGGGACCCGCGGGCCACCGCCGACCCCCGCTTCTCCCCGTACGGCATCCTCGCCTTCACCAGCCGCGAGCTGCTGGGCGAGGCCGAACTCCCCTGGGAGCGCGTGCACCTGGTCGGCCCGGTGATCGCCGACCGGCCCGAGGACCCGGACTTCCCCTGGGAGGACCTGGACCCGGACCGCGACCTGGTCTTCGTCTCCCTCGGCACCGCCAACACCGACGCCGGGCTGCGCTTCCTCGGCGAGACGGCGAAGGCCCTCGCCCTCCTCGGCGACCGCGTCCAGGGCGTCTTCGCCGACCCGGGCGGACTCCTCACCGAGGCGCCGCCCGGCACGCTGGTCCGCCCGCACGTGCCCCAACTCGACCTGCTCAGCCGGGCGAAGGCGGTGGTCAGCCACAGCGGCCACAACACCGTCTGCGAGACCCTGTGGCACGGTCTGCCGCTGGTGCTCGCCCCCATCCGCGACGACCAGCCGATCGTCGCCCGGCAGGTCGTCGAGGCCGGCGCCGGGGTACGGGTCCGCTTCGGCCGGGTCGACGCGGCCCGCCTCGCCGAGGCGCTGCGCACCGTCCTCGACGACACCGGCGGCCACCGCAGCCGGGCCGCGGAGATCGGGCGTTCGCTGCGCGCCACCGGCGGCCAGCGCGCCGCCGCCGACCACCTGGAGCAGCTCACCGCCCGCCACCCGGCGCCCTTCGCCGCCCACTGACCCGCCCAGGGGCCCCACGGCCCCCCTCCGACCGCCTTCCCGGAGTACGCATGACGACGGCCCACGCACCCTTGCCGGACGAGGTCTCCGCCCCCGCGCCGCAGGAGGGCCCCGGCCCGGGCACCGCCCCGACCGGCCCGCCGTCCGAGCCCGCCGCGCCCGGCAGCCCGCTGCGCGCCCTGCTCCGCCAGGCCCGCCCGCACCGGCTCGTGCTCACCGCGACCCTCTTCCTCGGCCTCGGCGCGAGCATCTCCGGCCTGATCCAGCCCCTGGTGGCCCAGGAGGTCCTGGACGGGCTCAGCGAGGACCGGAACGTCACCACCGCCCTGGTCCTGCTCGGCGTCCTGGTCGTCGCGGGCGCCGCCCTCACCGGCCTCCAGTCCTGGTGGCAGCGGCGCACCTCGGAGAAGGTGGTCCGCACCATCCGCCGCGACCTGGTCTTCCGGCTGATCCGGCTGCGCGTGCCCGAACTCGACCGCAGGCCCCCCGGCGACCTCGTCGCCCGCGTCACCTCCGACAGTGCCCAGGTCCAGAACGCCGCCACCGAGGGCCTGGTGATGGTCACCAACGGCGCCCTCACCCTCACCGGCGCCGTGATCCTGATGGGCGTGGTCCACCTCGGCCTGCTCGGCGTGACTTTGACCGTGCTGCTCGGGGTGGGCGCCGTCCTCGGTCTCATCCTGCCGCGCATCCGCCAGGCGGTGGCCCGCGCGCAGACCTCGGTCGGCGCGATCGGCGCCGCCCTGGACCGCTCGCTCGGCGCGGGCCGCACCGTGAAGGCCAACGGCGCCGAGGCCCGCGAGACCGCCCGCGCCGAGGAGGCCATCGGCGAGGCCTACGAGGCCGGACTCGCCGGGGCCAAGTACGCGGCCCTGGTCACCGTGCTCTCCGGGGTGGCCATCCAGGCCGCCTTCCTCGCCGTACTCGGCGTCGGCGGCGCCCTCGTCGCCTCCGGGAGCCTGGCGGCCTCCGAGCTGATCGCCTTCCTGCTCTACATCTTCTACCTGGCCAGCCCCCTCGCCTCCCTCCTCGGCGGACTCGGCATGCTCCAGCAGGGCCTCGGCGCCATCGGCCGCATCGAGCAGGTCAGGAGCCTGCCGGTGGAGGAGGACGTGGACCTGCCGGTGGCACGGGTGAGCGGGCAGGGCGCCGGGCATGCGGGCGTCGGCTCCGCCGGGTACGCGGGGGCCGGTTCCGCCGGGCGTGCGAGCGCCGGGTACGCGGGGGCCGCTGCCGCGGGGCTGCCCGGTGCCGCGGCTCCGCTCGCGCAGCCGGACGCCTGGTCCGCGCCGCCGGTGGAGTTCCGCGACGTCCGCTTCGCCTACCCCGGCCGGGCGCCCGCGCTGCGCGGCATCTCCTTCACCGTCCCCGGCGGCACCAGGACCGCCCTGGTCGGCCTCTCCGGCGCGGGCAAGACCACCATGTTCGCCCTCCTCCAGCGCTTCTACGAACCGGAGTCGGGCCAGATCCGCATCGACGGCCAGGACATCGCCAGCCTGACCCGCGCCGAACTGCGCCGCCGCATCGCGTACGTGGAGCAGGAGTCACCGGTGATGGCGGGCACCATCGCCGACAACCTCCGCTACGCCGCCACCGGCGCCACCGACGAGGACATCGCCGAGGTGCTGCGCCTGACCCGCCTCGACACCCTCCTCGCCCGGCTGCCCGAGGGGCTCGACACGGAGGTCGGCAACCGCGGGGTCACCCTCTCCGGCGGTGAACGCCAACGCCTCGCCATCGCCCGGGCGCTGCTGCGCCGCCCGCAGGTGCTGCTCCTCGACGAGGCCACCGCGCAGCTCGACGCCAGCAATGAACAGGCCCTGCGCGAAGCCGTCGACCAGGCCGCCCGCCGCTGCACCGTCCTCCTCATCGCCCACCGCCTGTCCACGGTCACCGACGCCGAGCAGATCGTCGTCCTCGAAGGCGGCTCGGTCCGCGCCGCCGGCACCCACCAGAACCTGGTCGGCGCCGACCTCCTCTACCGCGAACTCGCCGCCTCCCAGATGCTCGTACCCGCCGAGGAGCGGCCGCCGGAGGAAGTGGTGCGGTAGACGGGACGGCCGGGCAGGACGGGACGGCCGGGGAAAAAGGAAACCCGCGGGGAAAGGAAACCGAAGCGGGACCGAAAACAAGGTGACGCGGAATCCGGGAAAGAATTCATCCACCGCCCCGGCGCCGCGCCACCTTGTTCCCGTACCCGCATTCCGCATTCTCCGCCGCGGTTTTCATGATCATGGCGTCATTGCCGTACCCGCGCATTCGACGACCGCCGCTGCCGGACGCATTCGGTGCTGCGCGCCCGGGGAATCCGGCGGGCAATGCGCACAGGCCCCTGCGCGGGGACAAGAGCGCACGCACGAGGAAGAAGGACAAGAGCGCACGCACGGGGAAGAGGTGCGCGCACGGGGAAGGTGCACGCGCGAGGGCGAGGGCGCACGCGCGAGGGCGCGGTCACCCGGAACCCGTGAGGGCTCCGGGTGACCGCGCCCGGCCGTGCCGCTCGGCTCAGCCCACCCGGTTCAGCCCGCGAGGGCGTTCAGGAGCGGAAGGTAGCCGTCGCGGTGACCGGCCTGGTTCGGGTGGTACGACTCGTCGATGTCGCTCCACTCCAGGCTGGTCACCCACTGCGAGCCACCCGAGCAGATGCTGTGCGGGTCGAAGGCGCTGCGCGGGTCCAGGAAGCTGAACCCGGCCTTCGAGGCCTGGTCGGCGAGGACGCCGTCGAGGGTGTCCGCGGCGGAGTTGAGCGCGGTGCGCTCGGCGTCGCTCAGGCCGAGGATCCCGCAGTCGCCGCCGATGGTGTACAGCCGCGGGTAACCCACCACGATGACCTTGGCGTTGGGTGCCGCCGCCTTCACCGCCCCGTAGGTGTCCGCCAGGGCGCCGGGCAGACTGCCGGTCGCCGCGGCCTTGGCGGCCTCGACCCCCGCGATGCAGTCCTTGTCGTCCAGGGTGAGGATGCAGTTCTTCAGCACCTCGACGAAGCCCACGTCGTTGCCGCCGACCTGCACGGTCGCCAGCGTGGTGTCCGCGGTGAGCTGCGGCACCTGCTGGGCCTTCAGCTCCGCGGTGGTCGCCCCGGAGCAGGACGCCTCCACGAAGCTGTACGAGCTGTGCGCCTGCGCCCACAGCCGCGGGTAGGTCAACGGCCCCCGGCGGCACGGGTCGTCGGGGTTGTCGTACGTGCCCGTGCCCGGGCCCACCGCGTACGAGTCACCGAGCGCGACGTACTTCTCGGCGGCGGCCGGCTCGGCCTTGCCCTCGGCGGCCTGCGCGGCGGGCGCGGCGGTGAAGGCGAGGCAGGCGGCGGCAGCTGCGGCGAAAAGGGACGTGAGGGGTCTACGTCCTCTTAAAGAGCGCATTCTTCACTCCTCGGATGTGGGGGTGCCTGACCACTATGGAATACCAGATCCGAGAGGCGGAAAATATAGCTTCCGGGAAATTCGCGGCCCCTGTCCGCGCATTCTGTCCGGAAAGGCGGAAATGGGTTCGCGGATTTCTGGATCATCACGCCCGCGGAGCCGGTCTTCCCGGGGCGGATCGGCGTCGGCGGGCACTGTCCGTACTGATCTTCATACGCGTCCCCGAGGGTTTCCGCGCGCCGCCTTGCCTCCGCCCCTCACCGCCGGATACCTCTCGATCCCGTACCAAGACCGCCGTTTCCGGCCCAACTGGCCCCGCAGGGGCAAGACTTGGTGGCAGATGCGGCGACCGGGCAGTCCGGCGACGGGATGGACACGGAGGCAGGCGGCTCATGGCGGATGTGATGGCGCTCCTCGCCCTGGAGGGCGCCCGGGAGTTCGTACGCGCCCTCAGCGCGGGTGCGGCCGAGTGGCTGCTGCGGATTCCGGAGCTGTGGCGTCGCTCGGACGAGCCGACGCGGGAGCGGATGGCGGCCGAACTCGGGCGTACCGCCACGGAACTGGAGGCCGCCGGGGAGGACGCGGCGGTCCGGATCCGCGCCGAGGCGATCTGGGAGACCCGGCTGCGCGACCTCCTCGCCGCCCACCCCGAGGCGCGGACCGAAGTCGAGGGCATCATCGAGCAGATCCGGCGCGAGGCCCCCGCCGCCCCGCAGGTACGGCAGAACATCATCGCCAGCGGCCAGAACGCCACCGCGCAGGGCGTCGTCGGCGGCAGCATCCACAACCACGCCGCGCCCGGCACCGTTCCCCCCGGCACACCTGCCTCCGGCGACCCCGCTCCGGGGGCCTCCCCGGGCCCCGGGGCCGAGGTGCAGGTGGAGCGCGAGGACCGGGCGCGGTGACCGGCGGGGCCGGGGCGGAGGAGCCGCGCCTCATCCTGGACGTCCACGCCGACGCGGGCTACGCCTACGGGGTCGCCGGTGGCGACCTGCACTCGATCAGCGGCCGGGGCCCGGTCTACCAACTCTCCGTGTACGAAACCGAGTCCACCCCCGGCGGCACGCCTGCGCCCGAGGGCCGGGGACGCCCGCCCGTCCAGCCGAGCTATCTGCTCAAGGCCCGTGCCGCCGTGGTGGACTTCACCGGCCGCAGAAGCGATGTGGACGATCTCACCGGATGGTTGAGGGACGCGGCGGGAGACGGGGGAGCCGGAGAAGCGGAGGGTCCGGACCGGGCCGTCCGCTGGCTGCACGCCCCGGGCGGGCAGGGCAAGACCCGCCTGGCCGCACATCTCGCCGCCAAGGCCGTCCGGTCCGGGTGGAAGGTCCTCACCGCCGAGCAGACCCTGGGGCGGGTCGACGGGGAGCCGGCCTCCGCCCGGGACCTGCGGATCGGGAAGGCCGCCGGACTGCTGGTCCTCGTCGACTACGCCGACCGCTGGCCGCTCGCCCACCTCGCCTGGCTGTTCAGCAACCAGGTCCTGCGACAGCAAGTGCCGGTACGGGTACTGCTCCTGGCCCGCACCACTCACACCTGGCCCGCCCTGCGCCACGCCCTGACCCAGGCGGGCTGGCCGCCGGAGGCCTGCCTCGCCCGGGGGCTCGGCCCGCTGCGCGAGGAGCACAGCCGCCAGGAGATGTTCCAGCGGGCCCGCGACTGCTTCGCCCGCCACTACGGGCTCACGCACCCGGAGTCGATCCCGGTGCCCGACTGGCTGAGCAGGGAGGAGTTCGGCCTCACGCTCGCGGTGCACATGGCCGCTCTCGTCGCCGTCGACCGCCGCGCCCGCTCCGCCCCGGAACCCGCCGCACCGCACCCGGCACCGGACGGCGGCAGCGGCCCCGAGGCGATGATGACGCGACTGACCACCCACCTCCTGGAGCGGGAACGCCACCACTGGGCGACCCTGTACGACGGGGGTACGGTCCGTACCGGAGACGACCCCGCGGGCGGCCGCACCCCCTTCGGCACCTGCCCGAAGCAGCTGTCCCGGGTGGTGTTCACCGCCGCGCTCACCGGGGCACTCGGCTACCGCGAGGCCCGCGCGGTCCTCGGCACCGCCGGTCTCGGCGCGGACCCCGACCGGCTGCTCGACGACCACGCCTACTGCTACCCGCCCTCGGCCCCCGGGACCGTACTCGAACCCCTCTACCCGGACCGGCTCGCCGAGGACTTCCTCGCCGTGAGCCTCCCCGGCCACGACCACTCCGGCTACTCGTCGGATCCCTGGACGGACGGACTCCCCGCCCTCCTGCTCGGCGCCCGGACCGCCGAGGGCGAACTGCCCGCCTTCGCCGCCCGTACGGTGATCTTCCTCGCCGCCGCCTCGGAACGCTGGCCCCACCTCCTGGGAACCCTGGAGTCCCTGGAACCGCTGCTGCCCGAGGAGCCGCGGGACGAACTGACGATCGCCTGCGCCGACCTCGCGGAACGCCTCGCCGAGCACCGCCTGGCACAGGCCGCCGACGCCGCCGGACGGGCCGCGGTGCACGCCGCACTCGGGATCCGGCTCGACGCCGCCGAGCGCCACGACCGGGCCCTGGCCGCCCACCGGGAAGCCCTCGTCCTCTACCGCGAGCTGGCCTCCGCCGACCTGGCGGCCTTCGGCCCCCTCCTGGCCGAGACGGCCGCGCGGCTCGGCGGGGGGCTGATGGCCTCGCATGTCGAGGGAGAGGTCGGCGTCGGCCTGCCGGGCTTCCCGGAGCGTGTCGACGGCCGGGCGCAGGAGGCGATCGCCGTCGTGACCGAGGCGGTCGGCACGATGCACCGGCTGGCGGAGCTGGACCCCGCCGGGTACGAGTCCGACCTGGCGAGCAGCCTGGGCTTCCTCGCCCTCGTACTGCGCTGGCTGGGACGGCCGGAGGAGGCGCTCGCCCCCGCGCGCGAAGCCGTCGCGGTCCACCGCCGGCTGGGGCGTGAGAACCCCGAAGCACCCGAGGACGAGCTCGCGCTCATGCTCCAAGAGGCGCTCGCACCGACCCTGTTGGAGCTGCGCAGGGAGGAGGCACTCGACCCGGCCCGCGAGGCGGTCGAGATCTTTCGCGGGCTGGCGGCGCGGGACCCGGACGGCTACGGCAGCCGACTCGTCGGGGCGCTGGAGGCCCTGGCGGAGATCCTGCACCGGCTGGGGCGTACCGAGGAATCCCTCGCCGTACTGGAGGAAGAGGGCCGACTCCGCGGCCGCCCGCCCGCGGAGTCCGGCGAGCCACCGCGTCTGGCCGCCTTCAGGACCGCCCTCTCCGTCAAGCTCTGGGTACTGGGGAAGCAGGACGAGGCGATGTCGGTGCTCCGGGAGACCGCGGAGGACTACCGTCGGCGCGCCGCGGACGGCAGCTTCGAGCAGGGCCGGGGACTGCTGTACGTCCTGGCCAATCTCGCCTACCGGCTGGAGCAGTCGGGGCAGACGGCCGAAGCCCTCGCCGTCCACCGGGAGATGGCCCGGGCAGCGCGCCGACTGGCCCGCCACGACCCTGAGTTCGCCGAGGACGAGCACGGGGCCCTGGCCTTCGCCGCGGCCGACCTGGTGGTCCTGGGCCGCTGGCGGGAGGCGCTGGCCGTCGTGGCCGAGACCGCTCCCTACTACCGGAAGCCGGGGAGTACGGGCGGCCCCGGCGGTATGGACGCGAGCCTGAGCGCGGTGATCGACACCGTCTGCAAGAAGGTGGCCGGTCTGGACCAGGAGGAGGCCCCGGGGGTGTTCACGGGCACCGGCCCCGAGTACCCGGAGACCTTGCGGGGCTTCGTGTCCGCCTACCGCCGCCTGGAGCACGAGGACCCTGCCGCCCACGGCCCCGCCCGCGCCGCCGCGCTGAAACTCCTGCTGCTGTGGGACACCGAACGCGGCGACTGGGGGCGGGCGTCGGCCTCCGCCCGGGAGGGAGCGGAGGTCCGCCGCCGCCTCGCGGGCGAGGACCCCGCCGGACACGAGCCCGGCCTCGCCCTGGCCCTCAGACGCCTCACCGACGTCCTGCTGGAACTCGGGGACTGGCAGGCGGCGGAGGAGGCCGCCCGCGAGGCGGTCGCGCTCACCACGCGCCTCGCCGCCGGGGACCCGCCCGAGCACGAACCCGGGCTCGCCGCCGTACTGGCGCTCCAGGCAGAGGCACGGGAGGGGCAGGGCCGGTTCCAGGAAGCCCTGCACCCCGCCACCCGGTCCGTACTCCTCCTCGAAAACCTGCTCCGGACCTCCGAGGACCCCGCGTACCACCGGCCCAACCTCACCGCCGCCCGGGGGATCCTGGCCCGCATCAGCTCCCGCACGGACGCGAGGGCGGCGCCGTAGGGGCGCGTACCGCGACGTCCTGTCACCCCCGGAACCCCTGGCGAGTCCGGCCGGCGGCACTCCATCCTGGGAAGGGTTCCTCACCGAGAGAAAGGTGCGGCAGTGGAGATCACCGGTGGGCGCGAGGCCGCGACCCAGGGGGAGGCCAAGGAGTGGTACCGGCAGTTCACGGCCCGGTCCGCCTCCGTCGCCCTGGCCCGGCGCCAGGTCGGGAAGGTCCTGGAACGGTGGGGATACGCGCGGGAGGACATCGACCGGGTCGTGCTGGTCACCAGTGAACTGGCCACCAACGCACTCGTGCACGGCAGGGTCGCGGGGCGCCGCTGGGAGGTGCGGCTGATCCGGATCGAGAACGGCTGCCTGGTCGAGGTCTCCGACGCCAACTCCCGTATGCCGCAACGCAAGACGCCGGACGAGGAGGACGAGTACGGGCGCGGTCTGCTCGTCGTCGCGGCGGTCGCGGACGGGCTCGGCCACCGCGAGCGACGGGACCTCGGCAAGACGGTCTGGGCACGGCTGTCCCAGTCGGTACCGGAGGCGCCGGAGCGGCGGGAAGAACCGGAGAGGCGGGAAGAACCGGAGGAATCCGCGGAGCGACAGAAGCGAGAAAAGCGCGAGAAGCGTCAGAAGCGAGAGGAGCCGGGGGAGGAGTAACTGCGGGCCGCCGGAGGGCGGTTGACGCCTTCCTCGCCCCTCCCTCTCCCCTTCCCTCCTGAGGCCTGCCCGTGTGCCGCCTCGCCCGCTTCCACCCGTCCGACGGGGGCGATCCGTTCGTCCGGCGGAGGCGAGCCGTGCGTCCGACGGGGGGCAATCCGCGCGTCCCGCGGGAGAGGACCCGGCCCGGTCGTCGGTTCCGTGGAGGGGAGCCGCTGGTTCCGCCGAGGGGAGCCGCGCGGTCAACCGGGGAGAGTCGCCCGCTCCACGGCCGGGAGGGGCGGAACCGCCCTCGCGATGGTGTACCGCGCCTTCGATCGCGCTCGCGGCACCTGATGAAACCGCAGGTCAGAGCGCTCCCCGGTCGTAATGCGGGGTTGGTGGCGCATTCGTCGACGGCACCCCGGTACGGGTGGGAACGCGGACCGCCGACCCGCGATACCGCGGCCCATGTTGAGAAGATCACAGTTGGGTCGCGGGCCTCACGGGGTGGTCGCGGCCTGCCTAGCATCTGCGGGAGTTCACCAGTTCGGACTCGCCAGCGGGTCGGCGCCGCGGCGCCGTCGGGGCTCACCTCACAGCTCTTCCTGGCGGGTCTCCCCGGCGGGTGGCGCGCAGCGGAGCAGTGGGCGCTGCCGTCGGCGCGGACGGGCACGGTGGCTGGATTTCTTGCTGGGGCAACACTTTTCGACGGGGGTCGAGCAATGTTTTCCGACATCGGGGTGTGCGCGCACGCGCTCGCATCGGCGGGCGGCGCCCGCACCGTGCGGGCCGGGTCACTCCGGCCGGCCGCGGCCCGCCCCGGGCAGGCCGACCGCCGCACGGGCGAGACCGCAGAACGGTGACCGCCACCCTGCCCCAGGTCCACACCTCGCTGTGGACGCGGTTCATGGACACCGTCTCCCGGCACGCGCCGGAGCCCGCCGTCCTGGTGCCGGGAGCACCGGGGACCGTGGATCAACCGCCCGTCACCTACCAGGAGTTGGCCGAGCGGGCGCGGGCCGTCAGCGCGCGCTGGCTCGACCGGAGCGGCGGGGCGCTGGCCGGGCACGTGGTCGCCGACTCCTCCGAACGCGGCGTCGGACAGATCGTCAACTTCCTCGCGGCGCAGCACGCGGGAGCCTGCTACTGCGCCCTCGACACCCGGCGCCCCGAGGAATTCCTGCGCGGCGCGACGGAGTTGCTCTCGCCCCGGCTGCGCGTCCACGACGACGAGGTGACCGTGTCGCCGTCGCCGGGGAACCTGCCCGAGGACAGCGCGAACATCCTCTTCACCTCCGGCACCACCGGAACCCCGCGGGCGATCCTGCAGACCGGCCGGCAGCTGCGCTGGTTCACCGGCAACGCGGGCCTGGCGCCGCTGGAGCCCGGCGAGCGGGTGGCCCACTGTTCGAGCGCGGGCTTCGACACCTATCTCTTCGAGGTGGTACGGACCCTGCTCGGCGGCGGCTGCGTGACGGTGCTGCCCCGCTTCGAGGACGTCTTCCGCGACGGGGTCGAGGCGACGCTCAGGCGCACCGGCGTCACCGTGATGCTGGCGCCCGCCACGCTGGTCAACTCGGCCGCGCGGATGTCCCCCGGCGCCTTCAACTCGCTGCGGATCCTGTACTCGGGCGGCAGCGAGCTGTACGCCGACTCGGTCTCCGCGATCCTCAAGTCGGGCTGCACCGCGTCCTTCGTGAACCTCTACGGCCCGGCCGAGGGCGTGGTGGCCTGCACCGGCCACGAGATCGATCCGGCGGAGCACGCCAGCGACTACGGCGGGGTCCCGGTGATGCCGCTCGGCAGGCCGCTGCCCGGCATCACCACCACCCTGGTGGACGAGGAGAGTTCACTGCCGCTTCCGGCCTCGTCCGACACCGGGCGCCTGGTGATCGCGGGCGAGGGGATCTCGGCCGGATACCTGAGCCGCGACGCCGACGGAAGGCTGGTGTGCACGCCCTTCGGCGACGACGGGCGGACCTTCCTGACCGGTGACGTCGTGAGCAGGGCCGCCGACGGCCGCCTCGGCTTCGTACGCCGTACCGGCGGGGTGCTGAAGGTGAACGGCGTCCGCACCTCGAAGTCCGAGCTGGAGGGCAACGCCCGTGCCGCGGGCGCCGTCGCGGCCGCGGTGGCCGAGAAGGCGGGCGAGCCGATCCTCTTCGTCCAGTTGCCGCCCGCCCTGGACACCCCGGCGTTCCTCACCGCCCTGCGCCGGATCGGACCGGCCTCCGCGGTGCCCCGGGTGCGCGCGGTCGACGAGATTCCGGTGAACGTCAACGGCAAGCACGACGCCGCCCTGCTCCTGGAGAGCGAGGCCGCCGAGAACGCGACCGCGCCGGCCGCGGCTCCCGCGGGCGACCCGGCGGTGCGGGCGCGCCTGGTGGCGCAGGTCGAGTCGATCCACGGCGGGCCGGTGCCCGACGGCGCGGACCTGTACGACCTGGGCTTCAGCTCGCTCCAGATGGCCATGCTGCTGCTCGCGCTCACCGAGAACGAAGGGGTCGAGCTGACGGCCGAGGAACTCCTCTCGGCCCCCGATCTGGACGACTTGGCCCGCCTGATCCAGGAGAGGTCGACCGGTGACCACTGACACCACCACGGCGGCGACCGCCGAGAGCCTGCTCGACGAGACCACCTTCGTCACGGACGGGTACGCCGAGGTCTTCGCCCGGCACCGCCGCGACAACCCGGTGGCGCGGGACGAGAAGTACGGCCGCTGGATGCTCTTCGGCTACGACGACGTACGGCAGGCCTATCTCGACCAGCGGCTGTCCTCGAAGGACGGCACGATCATCGGCGGCTCGCTGAACGGGCAGAGCGACAGCGCCTCCAACCGGATGCTGATCTGCTCCGACAACCCGAGCCACCAGCGGCTGCGGAAGATCCACAGCCCGCTGTTCTTCCGGTCGATGCTGAAGGCCACCGACACGGCGACCCGGCAGCGGCTCACCGAGGCCTCGCAGGAATTCGCGGCGGGCGGCGGCGGGGACCTGCTGAGCGCGGTGCTCCAAGAGCTCCCGGTCTCCTTCCTCTCGCTCGCCTACGCCATCGAACCGGCCGACGCCGCCCGCCTGGTGCGCCTGAGCGAACGCCTCATCGGCTACGCCGACCCCCGGATCGGCGACGCGGAGCGGCCCGCCGCCCGGCGCGCGGAGGCGCACCTTGAACTGCTGACCGCGATCATGAAGCTGAACGCCCGGGGAGCGGCCGCCCCGGGGTGCCCGGTGGCGGCGCCGCCCCAACGCGCGGACGCCCTCGCGGAGATGAAGGAGCAGTTGCAGCAGGACGAGTACCTGTACAACTTCCTCAACGTCACCGTCGGCGGCAACGACACCACGCCCTACACCGCCGCCTCCTTCACCGAGTACGTGCTCGGGCGCGACACCGAGGAGCTGGCGGAGAGCTGGGCGCGCGACCGCACCGGGTTCCTCGCCGAGGTCTTCCGCTGGACGTCGACCAACGCCTATGTGCAGCGGCGCGCCCTGTGCGACCTGGAGATCGGCGGGCAGGAGATCAAGCAGGGCGAGTTCGTCGTGCTGTGGAACTACTCGGCCAACTTCGACGAGGCCTACTTCGGCGCCGACTTCGCGCCGGAGGCCCCGCATCCCCGGCCGCATCTGTCCTTCGGGGTGGGCGCGCACCGCTGCATCGGGGCGCAGGTGGCCGCGGTGGAGATCGAGTGCTACCTCGATTGGTTCTTCTCCCGGGTCGGGGCGATGACGCTGCCCGGCCCCTTCGAACGACTCCACTCCACGTTCATGCGGGGGTACACCTCCGCCGAGGTCGGGATGGCCGGATGAGTGCCGAGACGAGGAACACCGAGCCCGCCACGGGCGCGGCGAAGCGGGTCTTCGCGGCCGGGTCGAGCGAGTCGACCTCCGTGCTGACCGCGCTCGCGCGCGGGCGCGCGGACGAACTCTGGCCGGAGCTGCGCTTCCGCGACGTGGTCGCCAAGCGGGTCGCCGCCGAGCTCGGGGACGCCGACCACTGGGCGGACTTCAACAAGACGATCATGCGCGGCTGCGTGGTCCGGGCCCAGCTGTACGACTTCGAGATCGCGGGCTTCGCCTGGCGCGGCGGCCACCGGCGGCTGCGGGTCGTCGAGGTCGGCTGCGGCCTGGAGGACCGCAGTCGGCGGCTGTCCGGCCAGCTCCCCGACGGGACCACGGTGGAGTGGGTGTACGTGGACCTGCCCGCCGTCGTCGCCGTGCGCGAGGAGCTGGGCCTCGGCGCCGGGGCCACCAACGTCGCCGTCGACATCCGGCAGCGGGACTGGATGCGGGAGCTGCCCGGAGCCGAACTGCCCACGGTGGTCGTCTCGGAGGGGCTGAGCTACCACCTGGAGGCGGCCGAGGTCGCCGGGTACCTGGACGGGATCAGCGTGGGCTGCCCCGCGGGGAGCCTGGTGGTCACCGACTTCATGTCGCCGCTGCTGAAGCTGTGGCACCCCGGCAACCGCGCGGTCGAGGGCGGGCTCAAGGCCGCCTACCGCAGCGGCGCCGAGCTGCACGCCTCCTGCGCGGGGATCGAGCACGTCCGCGACGACTACGGACTGGAAGGCGACGGCCTGGCCGTGCGCGCGCTCGGCGCCTCGCTGCGGCACCTGCCGCTGAAGCAGCTGCGGACCTGCTTCTACGGCGTCGCCATCGGAACGGTGAGGTGAAGGGCATGGCGGACAGCACACGCACCACGGGTACGGACCCGGTGAAGCGGTTCAGCGGCGGGTTCGACGGCCGGCGCACGATCGTGGTCGGCGTACCGCAGGCGGGCTCGGGGGTACCGATGTTCTCCGAGTGGCCCACCGCCTTCGGCGAGGTCCCCTTCCTGCGCTACCACCTCCCCGGACGGGACCGGCGGCGCGCGGAGCCCGCGGCCACCTCGATCGAGAACCTCTGCGCGGACCTGGAGGAGTCGATCGCCGCCCTCGGCGCGCGCGGTGTCGAGTCGCTGGTCCTCACCGGGCACTGCATGGGAGCCCTGGTGGCGGACGCGGTGGCCGCCCGGCTCCAGGACCGGATGCGCGTCACCACCGTCCTGTCGAGCATGCGCCCGGCCAAGGAGGGCCTGTACGGGGCCTACGCCTCGTCCATGCCCGACGAGGAGATCCTCACGATCATGAACGCCGCGCTGGCCGGCTCCGGCAGGCCGCCGGTGCACGAGGCCTTCGCCGCGCTGGCGGTGCGCACGCTCCGCGAGGACGTGGGCCTGCTCTCGCGGTACTTCGGCGAGGGCGGCGAGCGGGACCTCCCCCGCACCGTCGTGCACTGGAGCGAGGACGCCTTCGTACCGGCGAGCGACCTGGACTACTGGCGGGGCTTCGCGGAGACCACCGTGGTGGAGGCGGACGGCGCGCCCGAGCACTACCTGGTGGCGGGCAACGCCGCGATCCGCCGTATCGAGGAGCTGTGCGCGGCGGGTGAGCGCGGATGACCCGGACGGCGGAGACCGAGGCGGCGGAGACCGGGACGACGGAGGCCGAAGCGGCGGAGGCAGAGTCGGCGGAGGCCGAGGCGCCACCGTCGGCGGAGCACTCGGCGCACAGGGAACCCACGGCGCAGGCCGAGGAGATGCGGGTGGCGGAGACGCTGCTCGGCGGGCTCGAAATCCGTACCGGGACCGCGTTCGTCATCGACGGTGAGCTGGACGTCGCCCGGCTGGCCGCGGTGTGGGCCCGCTGCGGGGACCGGATCTCGCACGACGCGGAGGGCCGGCGGCTGTTCGAGGTGGAGCCGCTGGCGCCGCCCGGCGAGCCGGTGCCGGACTCGGTCCGGGTGTCCCGCGACCGGCGCGCCCTGGCCGAGCCGACGAGCGCCGCGCTCTTCTCCCGGCTGCACCGGCTGACCGACGGCTCGGTGGTGTGGTCGGTCTTCGTGCACCACTCCGTGCTCGACGGAGTCGGCCTCGTCTTCCACATGTTCATGATCCGGCAGGAGTATCTGCGCGCGCTGGACAGCAAGGACTCCGGTGGTGCCGGGGAGCTGATGTGGCCGTACGCGACCTGGGAGGACTCCCGGGAGCTGGCCGCCGCCATGTTCGCGCGGCGGCAGCAGGCCGAGGCCGGGGTGCGCGACCTGAGCACCGACGGCGGGCGGACGGCGCCGGTGCTCATCGGCCCGAAGCGGCGGGCGTCGACCGTGCCCCGGGTCGCCCGGCTCGGCCAGGTGCGGCCGCTCGCGCTGCCGGGCGCGGAGCAGGGCACCGCGGGGACGCCGGACGCGCAGGCCTCGCTCGCCTGGCTGTGCGGCTACACGGCGGTGCTGCTGCTCGCGGCCACCGGCGAGTCGGCGGTGCAGCTGTCCGTGCCGCGCGCGGGCGTCTCCCGCGCCGCGGTGCAGCCGCTCGGCAGCTTCGCGTACACCCTCCCGCTGGTGGTGCGCCGCCCCGAGGACGCCTCGGTGGCGGAGTTCCTCGACGGCATCGCCGCCGACATCCGCGACAAGCGCTGGAGCCAGTGCTTCCGCAGCGGGAGCCTGCGCCGCTCCTTCGGCCCGAACGTCAACCTCTTCCCGGTGGACTTCTTCGCGGGCACCGACGCCCTGGGGGCCCGCTGGCACTACGACCTCATCTCCTCAGGACCGGTCGAGGACGTCGACATCGTGTCCGCCTTCGCCGGTACGGCACTGGACGTCCACGCCCAGGTGGGCATGGCGGGGCTCTCCGCCGCCGACTTCCGCCGGGTGGAGCGCGCGCTGCGCGCCGTCCTGGAGGACTTCGCCGCCGCCGACCCCGCGACGCCCGCCGCCGAGGTCCTGCGCGGTGCGCGGGCCCACCTGGCGCCGCTGGCCGCGCTGAACCGGGAACTGGCGGCCGGGGCCTCCGCGGCGGGCGCCGCGGGCGGCCCCGCCGACGAGGCGGCGGTGCGCGCCGCGGTCGCCGAGGTGCTGCGGGCGCGGTACGGAGCGGGAGCGGACCCCGAGGAGTACGACTTCTTCGAGTCGGGCGGCAGTTCGCTGGAGGCGGTGAACCTGGTCAAGGAGATCTCCGAGGCCCTGGGCCGCCCCCTGAACCCGGCCACCCTCTTCTACCACCCGACCTTCGGTGAACTGGTCGCCTCGGTCGCCGCCGCCGGGGCCGAGGCGGGCGAGGACCGCGCGGTGGGGTGGGGGACCGCCGGGTTCCTCGTCCTCGACGCGGGCACCGCCGGCGGCAGCTCCGCCGACGCCCGGACCACCGTCCTCACCCGGCTGCTCGGGCAGGTGGCCGGAGCCTGGGACGCCCACCCGAGCGCCGGTGCGGTCGCCCACCACGGCGCCGGTACGGAAGGGGGCCTCCCGGCCGCGGACCAGGTGGCCGAACTCGTCACGGCGGCCGGGGCCACCGGGCTGCTCTCGCTCCGCGCGGAGTGGCCGCCCGGTTCGGCGCGGGTGCGGCTGGCCGTCCGTACCCAGCGGGCCACCACGGAGGCCGAGATCCACGGTGCCGTCGCCCGGGCGGCGGCGGCCTCCGGCCTCGGCCCGGTCGCGCACTCCGTCTTCGGGGAGGTGTTCGGAGCATGACCACCACGACCACGACGACGACCGCGACGGCTGCGGCAGTCGCCACGACCGCGACGGCTGCGGACCGGCGCACCCCCGCGGGACGGTCCGGCGGGCGGTTCGGCGTGCGCTTCACCGTCTCCCGCGACTTCGACCGGGCGGAGACCGCGCGGGCCGTGGTCTGCTTCGGCGGGATCGGCGGCGGCGACGACGTCCAGTGCTGGCAGACGGCCGGGCCCGAGCTGCTCGCCGAGCACGACGTGGCCGTGTTCGTCACCCCGGACTGGACGTCCGCCCAGGAGACCGGCACCGGCGTCGAGGAACTCGCCGCGGCACTGGCCGAGGACGTCCGCCGGGTCGCCGAACTCTGCGGTCTGGAGCTCGACTTGGTCACCGTCGTCGGCTACTCCGCCGGGTGCGATCTCGCGCTCGCCGTGGGCAGCGCGCTCGACTCGGTGGAGCGGGTGGTGTGCGTCTCCGGCTACGCGGGCGGCGAGTTCCTGCCGGGCTGCGTCTATCTGGCCCTGCGCCGGGGCCGCTCCCTCGGGCAGCTCCGGGCGCTGCTGCGCTGGCGCAAGGGCTGGCGGGGGTTCGTGCCCCGCCGGTCGCTCGACGTCACGCTGGCGGTGGCGGGCCGGGCACCCCGGCGGGGCGGCGGTACCCGCGCCTCGGCACTCGCGTATCTCGACGAGCGGGTGGCCCGCCGGTGCACGGAGCACTTCCTGCGGCGGATTCCGGACGGCGCGCTGCGCCTGGAGGTGTGCCCGGTGGCCGGGCACACCTGGTCGGCCTGGCAGGAGTCGGCGGTCCGGCTGCTGCGGGCGGGTGCGCGGAACCGATGAACGGGCGGACAGGGGCCCACACAACCAAGGGGGACGAGATGCACGGGACACCGGACGGGGCGGCCGACGACGGCCGGCCCTGGGAACTGCTCGACACCACGCTGCGCGACGGCGGCTACGCGGTCGACTTCCGGTTCGAGGCGGAGTTCGTCGGTGAGCTGCTGACCGGGCTCGACCGGACACCGGTGCGGCTGGTGGAGATCGGGCACGGTTTCGGTTTCGAGGCCGAACGCAAGGGCGCTCCGCCGTGCAGCATTGATCTCAAGGGCTGGTGCGAACTCGCGGCCGCCCGGCTGACCTCGACCTCCTGGGGCATGTTCGCCCAGCCCGAGTTCAGCAGCCTCGCGACGCTGGCCTCCCTCTGCGCGGACGGCATGTCCTTCGTCCGGGTCGGGGTGGAGGCGCACCGGGTCCCCGAGGTCCTCGACTACCTCGCCACCTCGGTCGAGCTGTGCGACCGGGTGTACCTCAACCTGATGAAGACCAGCGACACCCCGGCCGAGGAACTGGCCGGGTTCCTCAAGGACATCCCCGCCGAACTCGCGGGCGTGTACGTCGTCGACTCCAACGGCTCGATGCTCCCCGCCGACGTCGAGCGCTACGTACGGGCGGTCGCCGAGGTGACCGGCACGGTCGGCTTCCACGGCCACGACAACCTGGGCATGGCGAACGCCAACAGCCTGGCCGCCGCGCAGGCCGGGGCGTCGATCGTGGACGCCACCCTCGACGGGCTCGGGCGCGGCGCGGGCAACGCGAGCATCGAATCGCTCGCGGGCATCCTCGCGGTGCAGGGCGAGGACCGCTTCGGCTACCAGGAGCTGGCCCGCCTCGCGCAGCTGTGCCGCAGCACGCTCGACGTCGTCCCCGAGAACCGCCGGATGCAGGTGCTCGGCGGGGTGATCGGCATGCACTCGGGCCTCTTCGACTTCGTCGAGAAGACCAGCGCGGAGTTCGGGCTCGGCGAGGCGGCCGTGATGGCGGAGGCCGTCCGGATCGCCCGGTACGAGGCGGGCCGCGGCGAGGTCGGCCTCGCCGCGCGCAGCATCGCGCCGAAGTCCCGGCTCGCGACCAGTGCCACCGCTTCGGCCACCGGGCCGGGGCAACCAGCAGGAGGGGCCCGATGAGATTCGTACGGTGGAAGAACGGCGACGAGGTCGAGCGGTACGCGAGCGCGGACGGCGCGCGGTGGACGCGGCTGGACGGCCTGCCCGCGGGCGCCCGGCTGGTGGACCTGGCCGTCCCCGAGGGGCGGGCGCGGCTGGTGGAACCGCGGCTGGCCGAGGCCCCCGGAGCGGAGCTGGACCTCACGCGGGCGGCCACCGTCATGGACGGCGGTGACATCTGGGGCGCCGGGCTCAACTTCCTCGGCCACTCCCAGGACTTGGGCGCCGATCAGCCGACCTCGGCCCCCGGCTCGTATCTGCGGCCCGGCAGCTGCCTGATCGACAACGCCGGGACCATCGAACTGCCCCGGCAGAGCGCGCGGGTGACCGCCGAGGCCGAACTCGGCCTCGTCATCGGCTTCCCCTGCAAGAACGTCTCCCGCGACGGCTGGCGGGACGTGGTCGCCGGGGTGACCGCGGTGCTCGACCTCACCGCGGAGGACGCCATCCGCGAGAACCCGCGGCACATCCCGTGGTCCAAGGGCTTCGACACCTTCTGCAGCATCGGTCCGCAGCTGGTGACCCTGGACGAGTTCGAGGACGAGCGGCTGCGGTCGCTGACCGTGTCGACCGTCCGCAACGGCGAGGTGGTCGCCGCGGCGCCGGTCTCCGGGATGCGCTACGACCTGGGCCGCCTCGTCGAGCACTTCACCGCGGGCCGCACGCTCGCGCCCGGCACCGTGATCTGCACCGGCACCCCGGGCGCCGCGGTGATCAACCCCGGCGACCGGGTGGAGGCCGTCGTCGACGGCGTCGGGCGGCTCGGGCACCCCGTCACCTGACCCGGCCGCGGGCCCCCGGCCGGGGGCCCACCGCATCTGCCGTCATCGAGCGACATCGAGCGACATCGACGAGCGACATCGAGGATGAGGACGACCCTGCTCATGCGAGACACCCCGGTGGCCCAGGCGATTCGGCGCGCCGTCGACACCTTCCCCGACAGCCTCGCCGTCCAGACCCCCGAAGGGGCGCTCACCTACCGCGAGTTCGGCGCGGCGGCGCAGCGCCTCGCGGACCGGCTCGACACCCTCGTCGGCCCGCGCGGCTTCGTCGGCATCGACGGCACCCGCGGCGCCGGGCCGGTCGTCGCGATGGTCGCGGCCCTGTGGGCCGACCGGCCGTTCGTCGTGGTGGACCCGCGGGACAGCGAGGCCTCCACGGAGAAGAAGTTCGCCGCGCTGGACGTCGAGGCGGTGACCTCGTACCCGGGTGGCCCCGGCGGCACCGCCGCGGTCGACCTGGTGCCGCGGCCGGTGCGGACCCGGCGCCCCCGGCCCGCGCCGGATGCCGGGGCCGCGGGCCTGGAGACCCCCTGGGAGGTCAAGGAGCAGCTCGCCTACGCGGTGTTCACCTCGGGCTCCACCGGCGAGGCCAAGTGCGTGCTGGTCGCCGCCGAGGCGCTGGCCCCGATGGTGGCCGACCACGTGAGCCGCCTGGAGGCCGGACCGGGCTGCCGCACCCTGCAGTTCGCGCGGCTGACCTTCGACGGGTGCATCACCGAGATCCTGTGGACGCTCACCTCGGGCGCCTGCCTCGTCGTGGTCGGCGAGGACGCGCTGACCCCCGGCACCGAACTGGCCGCCACCCTTGGCGGATACCGGATCACCCATCTCAAGACCACCCCGTTCGCGCTCACCGAGACCCGGCCGCCGAAGGACAGCGCGCTGGTCCATGTGATCAACGGCGGGGGACCGTGCCGGCAGGCCGTGGTCCAGCGGTGGTCGGCCGTCGCCGCCTTCCACAACGCCTACGGGCTCACCGAGACGACCGTCTGCAATCTCCTGACCCCTGCGCTGGACGCGGCCGACTGCCACGACGGGGTGCCGCTCGGCGAGATCGTCGGCGACTGCGAGTACGCGCTGGTGCCGCCCGGTGCCGAGCCCGACGCGGCCCCCGACGCGGACGGGGGGAGCGCGCACGACCCGGAGCGCGGCGAACTCGTGGTGCTCGGGCGGAGCGTGGGCGTCGGCTACCTGACGAAGGAGGGCATCGTCCGCTTCCGCGACGCCGACGGCCGCCCGGTCTACCGCACCGGGGACGTCGTGGAGCGCCGCGGCGGCGAGCTGTTCTACGTCGAACGCCTCGACCGCAGGCTCAAGGTGCGCGGCTACCGCATCGACCCCGGCGAGATCGAGGCGGTGGCCTGCCGCCTGCCCTCGGTGCGGGAGGCGGTGGTCCTCGCCGAGCCCGTGGCGGGCACCGAGGGCGAGGGGACCGCGGCCGAGGTGCTGGCCTGCTACTACGTCGGCGAGGCCGACCCGCGGGAGCTGCGCGCCCACCTGGAGTCGGTGGTCGAGCGGTACAAGGTGCCCTCGGTGGTGAAGCGGGTGGAGCGGATGCCGTACACCCCCAACGGCAAGGTCGACCGGGAGGCGCTGCGCCGCAGCCGCGAGGCAGGACCGGCTCCCGAGTCGGCCGCCGTCGAGGGCACCGCCGGTGCGCCGCGGGCGGCCGGGGACGAGGTGCTGGCTCTGGTGCGCGAGCTGACCGGCGTCGAGAACGTCCGCGCCGAGGACAACTTCTTCGAGATCGGCGGCGACTCCGCCACGACGCTGCTCCTGGTCGGCAGGCTCCGCGAACTCGGCTGGGCCGAGGCGGGCGTTCGGGACGTGCTGCGCGCCGAGAACCTCCAGGCGCTCGTCGACCGGCTGCCGACGGGCACGGTGTAGCGGACATGTGCGGCATCAGCGGCACCTTCGCCCCGGACGGACGGCTGGACCGCGGGATCCCGGTCGAGCTGCACGCCCGGCTCGGCCACCGCGGCCCCGACGAGACGTACTCGCTGGACACTCCGGCGCTGTCGGCCAAGCTCGCCCGGCTCGGCATGACCGGCCTCGCCGACGGATGGCAGCCCGCCCAGGACCGCGGCGGCCGGTTCGTGGCGCTCACCAACGGCGAGGTGTTCAACGCCCGTGAGCTGTGGCGGGAGTTGGGCATCGAGCCGGTGAACGGCGTGGACGTGGCCGTGGTGCCCGAGCTCTTCGCGCGGTACGGGGTGGACGGACTGGCCCGGATCGACGGCCAGTTCGCCACGGCGGTGCTCGACCAGGCCGAGAACGTCCTCCACCTGGCGCGGGACCGGTTCGGCATCTGCCCGCTGTACTTCGCGGTCGTCGAGGGCCGGGTGCACTTCTGCTCCGAACTGAAGCCGCTGGTACGGGTGTTGGACCGCCCGTGGCGGCTCGACCTGGGCGCCGTCGACCAGTACCTCTCGCTGGGCAATATCGTCGCCCCGCGCACCGTGGTCAGCGGGGTGCACGCCGTCGAGCCGGCCTGCGCCGTCCGCTGCGACGCCGAGGGGCAGCGCACCGAGCGGTTCTGGCGGTACGGCGACGGCTACACCGGTCTCGCGGACGGCGCCGCTCCGGTGTCCACGGGGGAGCTGCGGGAGAGCGTGCGCGCGGCGATCGCCGCCCGCCTGGACGCCGACGTCGAGATCGGCGCCTACCTCAGCGGCGGCTTCGACTCCTCGGCGCTGCTGATGGAGGCGGCCTCTCTCTCCGACCGGGTCCGCTCGTTCTCGGTGGTCTTCGACGACCCGGCGCTGGACGAGGCCGACTACCAGCGCGAGGTGGTGGCCGCCGCGGGCAGCAAGCACGAGGAGGTCGTCTGCCGGGGCGCGGACATCGCCGACCGGTTCGAGGAGATGGTGCGGCACTGCTGCGTGCCGCAGCGCGAGACCTACAACGTGGCGGCGCTGATGCTGTCCGAGCGGGTGCGCGCGGCGGGCATCAAGGGCGTCATCTCCGGCGAGGGCGCCGACGAACTCTTCTTCGGCTACGACTCCTACGCCTTCGACACCGCCCCGCGCCTGAAGCGCCCCGCCCACCCCGAGAACGAAACCGCCTGGGGCCGGGCGGACTTCGGCTGGGAGGCCGACCCGGCCGCGGCCGAGTCCCGCCGCGCCGGTTATCTGTCGGCCGCCGCCCGGGAGGCGGTGCGCGGCCGGGAGTTCTGGCGGACGCGGCTGATCCCGTTCACCGACGCCGAGGCGCGGTCGCTGACGCGGGCGCAGCTGCGGTCGGTGGCCGATGTGCACGTACAGCTCGGCGGGCATCTGCTCGGCGACCACGGCGACGCGATGCTCATGGCGAACTCGGTGGAGGGCCGCTACCCCTTCCTGGCCAACGCGGTGGTGGAGCACGCCCAGCGGACCCCGGACGCGGCGAAGGTCGAGGACTTCGAGGGCAAGGCCGTACTGAAGGCCGCCTACCGGGGCATCGTGCCGGACCGGGTGATCGACCGGGCCAAGCGCGGGTTCACCGCCCAGGGCCTCAGCGCGGTCGCCGACGAGCGCACCTGGCGCGGCTGGCGCGAACTGGTCGCCGCGAGCGGGGTGTTCGAGCCGTCCTGCATGGACGAGGCGCCCGGTCCCGCGGGCGGCAAATGGGACTTCCGGCTGAGCGCGCTCAGCCTCGCGATGATCGTCGACGAGCTGGGGCTGCGATGGTGAACGGGGCCCTGGACGGCAACGAGGCCCTGGCGGGGAACGCGGCCCCGGTAGGGAACGCGGCCCCGGTGGCGGATGAGGCCCCGGTGGTGCAGGAGGCGCACGGCGCGCCCCGGGATGTCGTCGCCTTCCCCGGCGCGGGCGCCTTCGGCAGCGAGTTCCGCGCGCTGCGCGACGCCCTGCCGCCCGGCGCGCGGCTCCTCGCCCTCCAGTACCCGGGGCGGGCCGCCGCGCCGCCCGGCCCCACCTCCTTCGAAGCCCTGGTGGCCGCCTGCGCCGCCCGGATCCGCGCCCTGCCCGGGCCGCCGCGCGTCCTGCTCGGGCACAGCTTCGGCGCCTTCCTCGCCTACGCCACCGCCGCGGCGCTCCAGGCCACCGGAACCGAGGTCGCCGCGCTGGTGGTCGTCGGGGCGGACGCCCCGGACCGGGTGCGGCTGCCCGTCGAGGCCGCCCGCTCGCGCGAGGCGACCCGGGCGTATCTGGAGGGCATCGGCGAGGACGTCCTCGGGCAGGTGCCCGACGAGGAGTGGCGGGCGATCGCCGTCGACACCGCCTGGTGGGACCTCGCGCTGCTGACCGCCTTCCCGGGCCCGGCGGGGGTACGGCTGCGCTGCCCGGTACTGGCGGTACGGGGCAACGAGGACCCGATCACGGCCGACGACCGGATCGCCGCGTGGGCCGCCACGACCACCGGCGGATTCGCCTCCGCCGCCCTGCCCGGCGGGCACACCGACGTCCTGGCGTCGCCGGAGTTCCTCGCCCGCGTGGGCACCGTGGTGACGCCGCCCGCGAACGGCACGACCGCCACCGCGGGGACGACCGCCACCGTGGGGACGGCGGACACCGCGGGGACGACCGTCACCGCGGGGACGACCGTCACCACGGGAACGGCGGACACCACGGGAACGGCGGACACCACGGGGACGGCGGACACCCCCCGGCTGCCGGACGAGGGCGCGGGGAGCCCGGCCGGAGGACCGGCGCCCCGGTAGCGGCCCCGCCCTACTCCTCCGCCTCCCCGGCGGCCGCCAGGTCCTGCCGCGAGTGGGCGCCCAACTTCCGCAGCGCGCGGGCGACATGCTGCTCCACCGTGCGGGAGGAGAGGTGGAGGGTCTCGGCGATCTCGCGGTTGGTGAGGCCGGTGCCGGCGAGGACCGCCACCTCGCGTTCGCGGGGGGAGAGCTGGCCGCCGTAGCCGGGGCGGCCCGGCGGGCGGCGGTCGGTGACCTGGTGGTTGCTGCGCAGGGTGGCGCGGACCCGGGCGGCGTCCCAGACGGCGCCGAGGTCGTCGAGCACCTTCGCGGCGCCGGTGAGTTCGTCCACGCCGCGGTCGGTCTCGGCGGCGGAGCCGACGGCCAGCGCGCAGCGGCCCGCGCCCTCGTGGGCGAGCGCGGCCTCGTAGGGGCGCGGCAGTTCCTCGTACGCGGCGGCCGCCTCGCGGTAGAGGGCGGCGGCCCGGGCGTGCTCCTCGGCGTTCTCGGCGAGGGCGGCGCGGCAGCGGGCCAGGGAGGCCCGGGGGATGCGCACGAGCAGGCCCTCGACGCCCGCGGCGAACTCCGCGACCCAGGAGTCGGCGGTCTCCCGATGCCCGGTGGCGGCCAGCGCCTCGACGGCCCAGGGGGCGAGATCGGCGGCCCAGGCCCAGACCCCCTTGCGGCGCAGCCGTTCCCAGGCCCCGCGGGCCTCCTCGGCGGCGGCCTCGGTCTCGCGTTTGGCGAGGGCCAGGCGGATGCGCAGCATGGCGCTCGCGGCGTCCAGCGGGACGGCGGGGGAGCGGGTCAACGGGCCGTTGCCGGAGGTGAGTTCGGTGACCCGGCTCCAGTCGCCCTTGGCGAGGGCGAGGACGGCGCGTACGAAGTCGGCGTCCACGGCGGCGAGATGGGTCTCGCCGACCTCCGCGGCGTAGGCGTTCGCGCTCTCCCCGAGGCCCTGCCAGTGGCCGGTGGCGAGCAGCAGCAGGAGTTCGGTGCTGCGGCCGGTGCGGTGGGCCCCCATGGCACCGGTGCGTTCGGACAACTCGCGGCCCTCGGCGAGGAGTTCGGCGGCGCGGTCGTACTCGCCGAGCCAGAAGGCGGAGTCGATGGCGTTGACCACGCCGCGGGCGACCTGCTGACGTGCCGCCAGTTCCTCGATGTCGCGCGGGAGCCGGTCGACCAGCTGCCAGGCGTCCGGGTGGCCGATGTTGAGCATCACGGTGGCCCGGTTGGCGGCCACCGCCATCTGCACCGCGAGGTTGCCGCTCTCCTCGGCGGCCTCCTCCGCGCGCCGCAGCCAGCGCAGGTTCTCCGCCAGCGGCGGGCCCGGCCAGTACGGCATCGCGAGCGCCGACATGGCCCGCGCCGCCAGATCCGGACGGGACTCCAACTCCTCGGCCGCCTGGGTGAGTTCGGCGCGGCCGCCCTCGCCGAGGCCGACCGTGTTGGACAGCAGCAGGGCGAGGTCGAGGCGCATCTCGCCGCGTACCTCCACGGGCAGGTCGACATCGTCGACGATGTGCCGCATCACGCCCACGGTCTCGTCGGTGCGCAGCGCGATCACGGCGCTGCGGGCGAGCAGCAGGGCCAGCTTCACCCGGTGCTGCTGCGGGATCTCCGGCGCGGCCAGGGTCCGGTCGAGCAGCGCGATGGCCTCCAGGTGGCGGCCGCCCGCGGCGAACTGCTCGGCGGCCCGCTCCACCGCGCGCAGCCAGTCCCGGGTGCGGCCGCTGTGCCGGTGGTGCCGGGCGAGCCGCGCCCAGGGCACCGGCTGCCTGCGGCCGAGGACCCGGGCGGCCCGGCGGTGCAGGTCCTCGCGCACGGTGCCGGGCAGCAGTTCGTGCACGGCGTGCGCGGCCAGCGGCACGTCGAAGCCGTAGCGGCCGCGGTCGAACTCGCAGAGCACCCCGGCGGTCTCCGCGGCGAGCAGCGCCTCGCGGCCCCGGGGCAGCTCCATCCCGGCGACGGCCGCCAGCTCCTGCGCGGGCGCGGGCTCGCCGAGCACCCCCGCGGCCCACACCACCGGGCGGTACTCCTCGGGCACCGCGCCGGTGCGCCCGGCGGTCAGCTCGGCGAGGCGGACCGGCACGCCCGCCGCGTCCACGTCCGCGGGGCCGAGCGGGTCCCGGCCGCCGTCGTCGAGGGCGCGCAGCAGGTCCGCGGCGACCTGGGCCACGCCGCCGGTGCGCTCGTGCAGCCGGGCGGTGAAGCCGGGGGCGCAGCGCTGCTCCCCGAGCACCTCGGCGGCGTGGGCGGCCAGCGCCTCCTCGCTGAGCGGGCCGAGGTCGAGGCGGATCACCGCGGCCTCCGGCGGATAGTCCACCGGGGCGCCCAACGGCAGCCCGCGCTCGGGGAGTTCCTCGGGCCGGTAGGTGAGCACGGCGGTCAGCGCGGCGGGCGGGCGGGTCAGCAGCTGGCGCAGGGCCGCGCGGGCGGACGGGTCGGCGCGGTGCACGTCCTCGGCGACCAGCAGGGCCGGTCCGCCGGAGTGGGCGAGGGCGCCGAGCGCGGTGAGCACATCGCGCGATCCCGCGGTGGCCCGGGCGGCGTCGGCGCTCTTCTCGGGGGCGGCGGCCCGCGCCTCGCCGCCGGGCCCGCGGCGGGCGGGCGGCACGCGTTCCCCGGCGGAGCGGGCGAGCTGACCGCGGCGGCCGGGCAGCGCGGCGGGCAGCCGGCGCTCCTCGCCGAGCGCGTGCGCCGTGCCCGCCGCGGGGAGCCGGTTGAGCAGCACGGACTCACCCGCGGTGAAGGAGACGACGAGGACCGAGCGGCCGCGGGCGTCGGGCAGTTCGAGCAGGCGTCCGACGAGGCGGCTCTTGCCCGTACCGGCGCGTCCGGCGACCAGGGCGAGGCCGAGCGCGCTGCCCTGGGAGGCCAGCATGCGGCGCAGCCGGAGGTCTGCGGTAGGCTCACTCGCGGTCACCGCACGCTCACGTCCCTGCCCTCCGTCGCCACGCTCGCCTCCCGTGCTCCTGACCGCGGTCTTCCGGCCGGTGGGCGGCCCCTGCGGGGCGGCGTGCGGTGCGGACCGGGCCCGCCCGGGTGCGGGGCGCCCCGGGGAGACCCGCGGGGTCAGGAGTTGTTTGCGTATCCGTAGTTCAGTGTCCCTGATTGTGTGGCCCGGCGGCCAGCCCCGAATGTAGAGACACCACCCCCCAGGTACGTGTCCGGGACCTGATCAAGGTGCCGGGCGCGGTCGGTGAGCGTCCGGGCCGTCTCCCCACAAGGCGGTCCGGTCTCTCCCCCTCACCTTCCGAGTGCCTGTGCAGTCGGGCCTTCGGCCCTTCACCGTCAGCGTGTGAATCCACCATCCCGACTCACCCCGGTCAGGGAGATCTGGAGCTACACATGAGCACCGTCAGGGACCCGGGTCCGCTCGCCGCTCCCGTCCGTCTCGCGCCGCGGGCGACCGCCCTGCGGGAGACCGAGGCGCTGTGCTCGATGCCGGTGAGCGCCGAAGCGGTCCCCCTGCTGCGGCGGTTCGCCAGGGACACCTCCCGGCAGTGGGACCTCCCCGGCAGCGCCCAGGAAGCGGCCTGCGTCATCGTCACCGAACTCGTCACCAACGTCCTGCTGCACAGCGGCAGCCGGGACGTCACCCTGCGGATCGTGCTCAGCGACTTCGCCCTGACCGTCCATGTCGACGACGAGGGCCGCTGGAAGCACCGCCCCGCCGCCCGCCTCGCCACCGAGGACGCGGGCGCGCGCTGCGGCCGGGGCCTGCAACTCGTCGACGCCTACGCGGTCGCCTGCGATGTGGACCGTACGGAGCGCGGGACCCGGGTGCGGGCCGAGATCGCGGTCGCGGCGGCCTGAGCCCCCGTACCTCCCCGGCTTCCGCGGGCCGGCCGACGGCCTCAGGCCGCCTGGGACTTGAGCCCGTCCAGCATGATGTCGATGTAGCGGCGCCAGTCCCCGCTGCGGCGGTGCACGATCGAGGTCAGCCCGCAGGTGAGCGAGAGGATGTCCACGCTCGCCATGTCCTGGCGGATGCTGCCGCCCTCCTGGCCCTTGCCGATCAGCGCCATGAGTTCCGCTTCGAGGTCCTCCCGCAGCGGGCTGCGCGGGCCCTCCGAGCCGAGGCTGCCCTCGGTGACGGCGGTGGCGAACCCCCGGTCGCGGGACTCCACTTCGGCGATCCGGGTGAGCAGCAGATGCAGGGCCTGGAGCGGCTCGGCGGAGTCGCGGCAGACCGTGCGGTAGTAGGTCAGGATCTCCCCGAAGCGCTGCTGGCCCGCGGCGATGACCATGGCCTCCTTGGTGGGGAAGTGCCGGTAGAGGGTGCCGATGCCGACCTCGGCCCGGCGGGCCACCTCGTCCATGGACACCTCGGCGCCGCGCTCCGCGAAGAGCTCCCGCGCGGCGTTGAGCACGCGGGCCCGGTTGCGCTCGGCGTCCGCGCGGAGCCGGGGACGGGTGCTCTGCGCCTTCTCGGCGCCGGTCGTCTTCTCGCTGCCTGCCGCCATGCGGAACCTCCTTCCGGTTGACTCTACTATGCCCCCTCCGGGCCCCTCGGCGGAGCGGGCAATCGGCCAACTTGCACACCCGGCGGACGATTTGGGGTGGTTGGGTGATCAACCGCGGGCCGCCGGGCGGTGGTTGACACCCCTTCGCGCTCTCGCCTGTACTGAAATATCGGAAGCGGAGTCCGATTCCCGTACCGGTGGCCCGAGTCGGCGCCGTCGGTACCGGTCGCACCCGGCGGCCCGTCCGCGGCGGCAGGACCGGACAGGGGAACCAAGGGAACAGGGAAGGACGTACACGATGTCGATGTCCCGGGAACGGGCGAGCGCGCCGCGGGTGACGCCCTCGGTGGAGGCCTTCCTCGCCGAGCCGCACCTGGCCACCCTGACCACGCTCCGCCCCGACGGCACCCCGCATGTGGTCGCCGTCCGCTTCACCTGGGACGCGCGGTCGGGGCTCGCCCGGGTGATGACCGTGCGCGACTCCCGCAAGGTGCGCAATGTGCTCGCGGCGCCGGGCGGCCGGGCCGCGCTCTGCCAGGTCGCCGGGTTCAAATGGGTCACCCTGGAGGGCGCCGCGACCGTGTCCGAGGACCCCGTACGGGTCACCGAGGGCGCCCGCCGCTACGCCGCCCGCTACCTCTCGCCGCCGCCCAATCCGCCGGGCCGGGTCGTGGTCGAGATCGCCGTGGACCGGGTGATGAGCCTCAACAGCTGAGCGGGGGCGGGTACTTCGGCCGCCGTGCGCGGATCCGTACGCGAGGTGTGAGCGCGTACGGATCCGTGCGGGACGTACCGGTACGCGGAGGAAGCGGGGCGCCCGGGCGGCGCCCCGCTTCCCGTGTGCCGGGGGAGGAGGCGCGGGCCCGCCCCCGGCGGACGGGCCCGCGCCGGAGCGCTACCTGCCCCCGCCGCCCGGCGGGGTGCCGTGCTTCCACATCAGGCGGAAGCTCAGCGCGGACAGCCGCCAGCCCTCGGGGGTCCTGCGGGCGCGGCCGTCCACGAAGGTGCCGGTCCGGAAGAGCGGGCCCAGCTCCGCGGCGTTCTCCGGCCGGTGGACATGGGTCGAGGTGCAGTTGGCGCGCAGCCGGGCCGTGCCGCCCCCGCCCTCGATCTCGACGAAGGCGTGGGTGCCCATGTGCTGGGTACAGGTGAAGGCGTCCAGGGTGCGCTGGTGGAAGGCGCCCATGCCCGCGGCGCCCTGGTGGCCGCCGACCGGGAAGGTGACCGAGGCGTCCTCGGTGAACAGGCTCCGCGTCCAGTCGTCGTCCAGCTTCTCGTCGTCCAGGGTGATCAGGTACCGGTCCAGGAGTCCCGCGATTTCGGCGGTCGATTCGCTTGGCGTCATACCTGAAGGATTGCCCGCCATTCGTGGCCTGCCAGGCTTCCTGTCACGGATCTGACGTTCCTGTCGAAGGCCTGTAGTAGCCGCCCCAAGGCCTGTACTTGACGACTGTTTACCCCTTGCCGCATTCCTGGGAAGAATGAGGCAACACCGTCGGGAGAGGGCAGATGGAAAACTTTGACGCGGACGTGATCATTGTCGGTGCCGGTCCCACGGGACTGATGCTCGCCGGGGAACTCGGGCTCCACGGAATTTCGGCCCTCGTGGTCGACAGGCTCGAAGAACCGATCCAGCAGTCCCGCGCCCTCGGTTTCTCCGCGCGGACCATCGAGGAATTCGGCCAGCGCGGACTCCTCGCCCGTTTCGGTCAGGTCGACGTCATCCCGTTCGGGCATTTCGGCGGAGTGCCGCTCGATTTCCAGATCGTCGAGGGCGGTTCCTACGGGGCCCGCGGAATTCCGCAGTCGCGCACCGAGGGCGTCCTCGCCGGGTGGGCCCGCGAGAAGGGCGCCGAGATCCGCCGCGGCGTCGAGGTCACCGGCCTCGACGACGACGGCGAGGGCGTCACCCTCCAGGTGCGCACCGGCGAGGGCGAGTCCCGGCTGCGCGGCCGGTACGTGGTCGGCTGCGACGGCGCCCGCAGCGTCGTCCGCAAGGCCGCCGGGATCGGCTTCCCGGGCAGCGAGGCGGAGATCGAGCTGCGCTTCGCGGACATCTCCGGGATCCAGCTGCGCCCGCGGTTCATCGGCGAGAAGGTCCCCGGCGGCATGGTGATGGTGCTGCCGCTCGGGCCCGACCGCAGCCGCATCATCTACTTCGACCGTACGCAGCCGCTGCGCGAGTCGGCCGAGCCGATCACCTTCGAGGAGGCCTCCGAGGCCTTCCAGCGGCTGTGCGGCGAGGACATCAGCGGCGCCACCCCGCACTGGGTCAGCTCCACCACCGACGTCAGCCGCCAGGCGGAGGCCTACCGCAGCGGCCGGGTCTTCGTCGCGGGCGACGCCGCCCACATCCATCTGCCGATCGGCGCCCAGGGTATGAGCGCCGGGATCCAGGACGCGGTCAACCTCGGCTGGAAGCTCGCTCTGGACCTGAAGGGCAGGGCGCCCGAGGGGCTGCTCGACACCTACCACGAGGAGCGGCACCCGGTCGGCCGCCGCATCCTCGTCAACACCCTCGCCCAGCGCAGCCTCTACCTCGGCGGCGAGGAGATGAAGCCGCTGGTCGACGTGATGGGCGAGCTGGCCGGGTACGAGGTGGTCCGCAAGCACCTGGTCGGCATGGTCACCGGCCTCGACATCCGGCACTCCACCGTCCCCGGCGAGCACCCGCTGCTCGGCCGCCGCCTGCCCGACCGCGAGCTGGCCGTCGGCGGCGAGAAGACCACCGTCTTCGCCCTGCTCACCGAGGGCCGGGGCGTCCTGCTCGACCTCTCCGGCAGCGCCGAGGCCCGCAAGGCGGCCGAGGGCCACGCCGGCCGCGTCGAGGTCGTCACCGCCGAAAGCCACGGCATCGGCGCCGAGTTGGACGCCCTGCTGGTGCGCCCCGACGGCTATGTCGCCTGGGTCGCCCCCGCGGGCTCGGGCGCCGAGGGGCTCCTGGAGGCCCTCGACCACTGGTTCGGCGCCGCCGACTGAGCCGCCCGGGGCCCCGCCCCGCCACGTACCCCCTGCTCTCCCACCCTCCGAGAAGGAAGCGACGACAGCATGCCCAAGATCTCCACCGAAGACGGCTACCTGACCGTGCTCAACCTCTTCACCGCGGACGCCCCCGAGAAGCAGGAGAAGCTGCTCGGTGAGATGCGCAAGATCGTCGACGCCGCCACCTACGAGGGCTGGATCTCCAGCACCGTGCACGCGGGCGTCGACCAGCCGGGCACCGCGAACTTCATCCAGTGGCGCAGCGGCGAGGACCTCGAAAAGCGGTACGCGGGCGAGGAGTTCAAGCACCGCACGCTGCCGGTCTTCGGCGAGATGACCACCTCGATCCGGCTGCTGCAGAACGACATCGTCTACACCCAGCGCGCCCCGGAGCTGAACGGCGTCACCGAGATCTCCCCGGACCGCGACGACTACACCGTCATCACGGTCTTCGGGGTGGAGAAGGAGAACCAGGACGCGCTCGTCGAGGCGCTCTCCCAGGACCACTTCCTGAAGGTCGACGGCTACCGCTCGCACTCCGTCCTCAAGGGCCGGGCCGCCCGCGGCCTCGAAGGCTCCTTCGTGGTCGCCTACTCCCAGTGGGCGAGCAAGGAGGCCTACGACGCCTTCAACTCCCAGCCGGAGGGCGAGCGTTCGGCCGAGCGCAAGGAGGCCGAGGCCACCGTCCGCTCGCTGATCACCTCGGTGGACTCCAACACCTACCGGGTCGTGCACACCCGCGCCGCGGGCGAGTGACCCACCGGCCCGGGAGTTCCGGGCCGGCCAGCCGCGGCGACGCCCGGCCCCCGACGGGGCCGGGCGTTCGCCGTCGTTCCACACCGAAGGCCCGGGCCGGACGCCGCCCGGCCCCAACTGCCGTCATCTCAACGGGGAGAAGACATGTTCACGCGCAGAACCGCACTCCGCTCCGGCGCCGCCCTCACCGGCACCCTCGGCGCCGCCGGGCTCGCCGTACCGCTGCTCGGCGGCACCGAGGCCGGGGCCGCCGCGCCCGGGGAGGCCGCCGGGCAGGCCGGGGCCGGGGCCGCCGGCTTCGACGTCTCGGCGCTGGTGAAGTTCACCCGGCCGCTGCCCGCGCTGCCCGTGCTGAGCCCGCGCCGCCGCACCGCCCGCGCGGAGACGTACGAGCTGCGCCAGCGGGAGACGGAGTGCGAGATCGTGCCGGGCCTGAAGACCCGGGTGCGGACCTTCGACGGCTGCTTCGCCCCGCCGGTGATCAAGGCGGTACGGGGCCGCCGCACCGTGATCCGGCAGGTCAACGAGCTGACCGTGCCGACCTCGATCCATCTGCACGGCGGGCATGTGCCCGAGTCCAGCGACGGCGGGCCGATGGACCTGGTCCAGCCGGGCGCGAGCCGCACGTACACGTACCCCAACGAGCAGGCGCACGCCAACCTCTGGTTCCACGACCACGCCCACCACCAGGAGTCCGAGACCGTCTTCCGCGGGCTGACCGGCCTGTATCTGCTCACCGACGAGACCGAGCAGCGGCTGCCGCTGCCCTCGGGCGCCTACGACGTGCCGATCGCGATCCGCGACATCCGCCTCGACGAGGCCGGGCAGATCGTCTACGCCATGAACGACGGCAAGGACCGCAACCTGATGCTGGCCAACGGCGTCGCCTATCCGTATCTCGCCGTCGCCGCCCGCAAGTACCGCTTCCGGATCGTCAACACCTCCAATCTGCGCACCCTCGACCTGCGGCTCTCCGATGGCTCCTCCTATGTGCAGATCGGCTCCGACGGCGGACTGCTCGCCCGGCCCTTCACCACCTCCTCGCTCACCCTCTCGTCCGGTGAACGCGCCGATATCGTGGTCGACTTCGCGCGGTACGCGGCCGGCACCAGGCTCGTCCTGAAGAACGCGGTGGCCAGCCCGCCCGGGCCCGAGGACCAGATCGGCGACCTCCTCGAATTCCGGGTCGGCGACAGGGCCGAGGACCGCAGCCGGATCCCGGACACCCTGCGGTCGCTGCCGCCGCTCCCGCCGCCGGACCGCACCCGGGAGATCGAGCTCCTGATGGGCGCGGACGGCACCGGCCTGATCGACGGCAAGGCCTACCAGGAAGGGCGCGTCGACGCCCAGATCCCCTTCGGCTCCACCGAGTTGTGGTCCATCCGCAACGCCAACGACCGCGGCAGCCACAACTTCCATGTGCACCTGGTGCAGTTCAGGGTGGTGGAGCGCAACGGCCAGCCGGTGACGGCCGGTCCGGAGAGCGGCCTGAAGGACACCGTCCGGCTCGCCCCGGGGGAGACGGTCAAGGTGCAGGCCACCTTCGGCGGCTACCGGGGGGACTTCGTCTACCACTGCCACATGATCGACCACGCGGCCATGGGGATGATGGCCACCATGCGGGTCGGCTGAGCGGGCGGGGCCGCGCCGCTCCGAGCCCTGGCGCCACGGGGGCGTGCCGGTGTACCGGTACGCCCCTGGGCCATGCCCGGAAACCGGCGCGCACCCCGGCGCCCGTACCGGCCCGGGCGCCCCGGCTGTCCCGGCACCACCCCGCGCACCCGCTCGCGCCCCCGCCCCAGCCGCCTCCCGGGTGGCGTCCGGTCACTTCCCTGACCCGTCCGTGCCGCTTCCTGACGTTCGCCTGGCGGTCCTCTGACATTGCGGGGGCGGCTCTGCGGTACCTGACGATTCCGTACCGAGAAATGCACAAGGGCGCCTTGTAGGACGCGGGCTTTGGAAGAACCATTTACCACACCGGGCGATGTCACCGGGGGGCGGCCTCCGGTAAGGCACTTCCCCGCCACTCCTTTTCACCGAGTGCCGGAAAAGTGCCTGCGGCGGGCCGCAGAACACCGCCGAGCTCCCATGGGCGGCCGAATGGATTCGTGAATGCAATTCCCGGGCCGGTTTGTGTCTCCGGCGCGGGGGCGGCGCTTTCGCGGGCGCAGCCGAGTGCCGCACAGACCGCAACTGCCAAGGAGCGAGAAGATATGCACAGCACGCTGATCGTCGCCCGGATGGACCTCGGTTCGAGCAAGGACGTGGCCGGGCTCTTCGGCGAATTCGACGCCACCGAAATGCCGCACCGCATGGGGACGCGGCGCCGCCAGCTCTTCGCGTACAAGGGCCTGTACTTCCACCTCCAGGACTTCGACGAGGACAACGGCGGCGAGCGCATCGAGGAGGCCAAGACCGACCCGCGCTTCATCGGCATCAGCCAGGACCTCAAGCCCTTCATCGAGGCCTACGACCCCGCCACCTGGCGCTCCCCGGCCGACGCGATGGCCCAGCGCTTCTACACCTGGGAGGCGTGAGGTGCCCGGGCGCAGAGTCGTGATCACCGGGATGGAGGTCCTCGCCCCCGGTGGTGTCGGCACCAAGAACTTCTGGAGCCTGCTCAGCGAGGGCCGCACCGCCACCCGCGGCATCACCTTCTTCGATCCCGCGCCCTTCCGCTCCCGGGTCGCCGCCGAGATCGACTTCGACCCGTACGCGCACGGGCTGAGCCCGCACGAGGTGCGCCGCATGGACCGCGCCGCCCAGCTGGCCGTGGTCGCCGCCCGCGGCGCCCTCGCCGACAGCGGCCTGGAGACCGCGGCCCTGGAGCCGCACCGCACCGGCGTCACCGTCGGCAGCGCGGTCGGCGCCACCATGGGCCTGGACGAGGAGTACCGGGTGGTCAGCGACGGCGGCCGGCTCGACCTGGTCGACCACGCCTACGCGGTGCCGCACCTCTACAACCACCTGGTGCCCAGCTCCTTCGCCGCCGAGGTCGCCTGGGCGGTGGGCGCCGAGGGCCCCAGCACCGTGGTCTCCACCGGCTGCACCTCGGGCATCGACGCCCTCGGCTACGCCCTGGAACTGGTCCGCGAGGGCTCGGTGGACGTGATGGTCGCCGGGGCCTCCGACGCCCCCATCTCGCCCATCACCATGGCCTGCTTCGACGCCATCAAGGCCACCACCCCGCGCCACGACGACCCGGAGCACGCCTCGCGGCCCTTCGACGGCACCCGCAACGGCTTCGTGCTCGGCGAGGGCAGCGCCTTCTTCGTCCTGGAGGAGTGGGAGTCGGCCCGCCGCCGCGGCGCGCACGTCTACGCCGAACTCGCGGGCTACGCCACCCGCTCCAACGCGTACCACATGACCGGACTGCGCACCGACGGCGCGGAGATGGCCGAGGCGATCCGGCTCGCCCTCGACGAGGCGCGGCTCGCCCCGGAGGCCATCGACTACGTCAACGCGCACGGCTCCGGCACCAAGCAGAACGACCGGCACGAGACGGCCGCCTTCAAGAAGAGCCTCGGCGCGCACGCCTACGCGACCCCGGTCAGCTCCATCAAGTCGATGGTGGGCCACTCCCTCGGCGCGATCGGCTCCATCGAGATCGCCGCCTCGGCGCTCGCGATGGAGCACCACACGGTGCCGCCGACCGCCAACCTCACCACCCCCGACCCGGAGTGCGACCTCGACTACGTCCCCCTGCACGCCCGCGAGCAGCGCACCGACGCGGTGCTCTCGGTCGGCAGCGGATTCGGCGGCTTCCAGAGCGCGATGGTGCTCGCCCGCCCGGAGAGGAGCCCGGCATGAGCGCACCGGCGGTCATCACGGGAATCGGTGTCGCCGCACCCAACGGCCTGGGCCTGCGCGACTACTGGGCCGCCACCCTCGGCGGCAAGAGCGGCATCGCCCGCCTCACCCACTTCGACCCCTCCGGCTATCCGGCCCAACTCGCGGGCGAGGTACCCGGGTTCGTCGCCGAGGACCACCTGCCGAGCAGGCTGATCCCGCAGACCGACCGGATGACCCGGATGGCGCTCGCGGCGGCCGACTGGGCGCTGGCCGACGCGGGCATCACCCCCGCCGAACTGCCCTCCTTCGACATGGGCGTGGTCACCGCCAGCTCCTCCGGCGGCTTCGAGTTCGGCCAGGGCGAGCTGCGCAAACTCTGGAGCCAGGGCAGCCAGTTCGTCTCCGCGTACCAGTCCTTCGCCTGGTTCTACGCGGTCAACAGCGGCCAGATCTCCATCCGCAACGGCATGAAGGGCCCGAGCGGGGTGGTGGTCAGCGACCAGGCCGGCGGGCTCGACGCCCTCGCCCAGGCGCGGCGGCAGATCCGCCGGGGCACCCCGCTGATCGTCACCGGCGCGGTCGACGCCTCGCTCTGCCCCTGGGGCTGGGTGGCGCAGCTCTCCGGCGGCCGGATGTCCACCAGCGCCGAGGCGGCCCGCGCCTATCTGCCCTTCGACCGGGAGGCCCGCGGCTATGTGCCCGGCGAGGGCGGCGCCATCCTGATCATGGAGGACGCCGAGGCGGCCCGCGCCCGCGGGGCCCGGGTGCACGGCCGGATCCTCGGCTACGGCGCCACCTTCGACCCGAGGCCGGGCAGCGGACGCCCGCCCGCCCTTCGCCGGGCCGCGCAGACGGCGCTCGCGGACGCGGGCGTGGACGCCGCCGACATCGACGTGGTCTTCGCGGACGCCGCGGGCGAACCGGCCGCCGACCGCGCCGAGGCCGAGGTGCTCACCGCGCTCTTCGGGATCCGCGGCGTCCCGGTGACCGCGCCGAAGACCATGACCGGGCGGCTGTACTCGGGGGCCGCGCCACTGGACGTCACCGCGGCCCTGCTCGCCCTGCGCGACCAGGTGATCCCGCCGACCGTGCATGTGGAGCCCTGCCCCGAGTACGGGCTCGACCTCGTCCTCGCCCAGCCGCGCCCCGCGAAGCTGCGCACCGCGCTGGTCCTCGCCCGCGGGCACGGCGGCTTCAACTCCGCGCTCGTGGTCCGCGGTCCCGAGTGAACCACCTCGCCCCGCCGCGCAGTTGAGTGCGCGTCAGCTCCCCGTCCCCGCGCCGCCCCGCTCGCCCCGTGACATCCCGATGGAAGGACACCCCATGGCCACCGCCGCGTTCACCCTCGACGACCTGAAGCGGATCCTGCTGCAATCCGCCGGCGCCGCCGAGGGCGTCGACCTGGACGGCGAGATCCTCGACACCGAGTTCGAGGTCCTCGGCTACGAATCCCTCGCCCTCCTGGAGACCGGCGGCGCCATCGAGCGCGAGTACGGCATCTCGCTGGACGACGAGGTCATCACCGACGCGGAGACCCCGCGCGCCCTCATCGACGCCGTCAACGCCCACCTGTCCACCGCCGGTGCGGCCTGAGCCGAAGGAGCCTTCACCATGACCGAGAACACCCAGGAACACGGCCGCCTCGCCCTCGTCTCGGGCGGCACCAGCGGCATCGGGCTGGCGAGCGCGCGGCTGCTCGCCGAGCAGGGGCACCGGGTCTTCCTCGGCGCCCGGGACGCCGACCGGGTCGCGGCGACCGTCAAGGAACTGGCCGGCGAGGGCCTGCCGGTGGACGGCACCGTCCTCGACGTGCGCGAGGACGCCTCCGTACGGGCCTTCGTCCAGGCCGCCGTGGACCGCTTCGGCACCGTGGACGTGCTGGTCAACAACGCCGGCCGCTCCGGTGGCGGGGTCACCGCCGACATCCCCTTCGAGCTGTGGGCCGATGTCATCGAGACCAACCTCACCAGCGTCTTCCGGATGACCAAGGAGGTGCTGAACGCGGGCGGCATGCGTGCCAAGAGCCGGGGGCGGATCATCAACATCGCCTCCACCGCGGGCAAGCAGGGTGTCGTCCTCGGCGCCCCGTACTCGGCCTCCAAGCACGGCGTCGTCGGCTTCACCAAGGCGCTGGGCAACGAGCTGGCGCCGACCGGGATCACGGTGAACGCGGTCTGCCCCGGCTATGTCGAGACGCCCATGGCCCAGCGGGTGCGCCAGGGGTACGCCGACGCGTACGACACCAGTGAGGAGGCCATCCTGGAGAAGTTCCAGGCGAAGATCCCCCTCGGCCGCTACTCCACGCCCGAGGAGGTCGCCGGACTCGTCGGCTACCTCGCCTCCGACACCGCCGCCTCGCTGACCTCCCAGGCCCTCAACGTCTGCGGCGGACTGGGCAACTTCTGACGTCCGTACGGCGATCCCCGCACCCCTTCATCTGTCTGGAGTTGTGGCTATGACGACCCGTGAGGTCGAGCACGAGATCACCATCGCGGCTCCGGCGGCGGCCGTGTACCGGCTGCTCGCCGAGGTGGCCAACTGGCCCCGCATCTTCCCCCCGACCCTCTACGTGGACCGCGAGGAGCTGGGCCCGGGGCAGGAGCGGATCCACATCTGGGCCACCGCCAACGGCGAGGCGAAGAACTGGACTTCGCACCGGACGCTGGACGAGGACGCCCTGCGCATCACCTTCCGGCAGGAGGTGAGTCCGGAGCCGGTGGCGGAGATGAACGGGACGTGGATCATCGAGCCGCAGGGCGCCTCGTCCTCGCGGGTGCGGCTGCTGCACGCCTTCAAGGCGATCGGTGACGATCCGCACGACCTGCTGTGGATCGAGACGGCGGTCGACAAGAACAGCACCAAGGAACTGGCCGGGCTGAAGGAGAACGTCGAACTCGCGCATGCCGCCGAGGAGTTGACGTTCTCGTTCACCGACACGGTCCGTATCGACGGTGCGGCGAAGGACGCGTACGACTTCATCGACCAGGCCGACAAGTGGGACGAACGGCTCCCGCACGTGGCGCGGGTGCGGCTCACCGAGGACACCCCGGGGCTGCAGGAGCTGGAGATGGACACCCGGGCCAAGGACGGCTCCACCCACACCACCAAGTCCTACCGGGTGACCTTCCCCCACCACCGCATCGCCTACAAGCAGGTCACCCTGCCCGCGCTGATGACCCTGCACACCGGGATCTGGACCTTCGAGGAGGACCCCACCGGCACCCACACCACGGCCTCCTCCCAGCACACCGTCACCCTGCGCCCGGAGAACATCGAGAAGATCCTCGGCCCCGACGCGACCGTCGCCGACGCCCGCGCCTATGTGCAGAGCGCGCTGTCCACCAACAGCACCGCCACCCTCGGCCACGCCAAGAACCACGCGGAGCGCCAGGGCTGATGGACACCGCGGACCGCCTGGAGACCCAGGTCATCATCGTCGGCGCCGGTCCGGTCGGGCTCCTGCTCGCCGGTGAACTCCGCCTGGGCGGCGCCGAGGTGGTGGTGCTCGAACAGCGCGAGGCGCCCACGACCGAGTCGCGGGCCTCCACCCTGCACGCCCGCACCATGGAGATCCTCGACAGCCGGGGACTGCTGGCCGGCCTCGGCACCCCGCCGCAGGAGCCGCGCGGCCACTTCGGCGGCATCCCGCTCGATCTGACGCTGCCCAGCCGCTATCCGGGCCAGTGGAAGGTGCCGCAGTTCCGCACCGAGGAACTGCTCCAGGAGTGGGCGCTCGGCCTCGGCGCGGACATCCGCCGCGGCCACCAGGTGCACGCGCTGAACCCGGGCGACCAGGCGGAGTACGTCGAGGCCGAGGCCACCGGACCCGGCGGCAGGCGCGTCCTGGTGCGCGGCCGCCACCTGGTGGCCTGCGACGGCGAGGAGGGCACCGTCCGCAGGCTGACCGGGGTGGTCTTCCCCGGGCAGAGCGCCACCCGGGAGCTGCTGCGCGCCGACGTGGACGGCATCGACGTACCCGATCGGCGCTTCGAGCGGCTGCCGCGGGGCCTGGCCATCGCCGCCCGGCGGGGCGACGGGGTGACCCGGGTGATGGCCCATGTCTTCGGCTCGACCGCCCAACCCCGCACCGGGGAGGCCGAGTTCGGGGAGGTCGTGGCGGCCTGGAAGCAGGTCACCGGGGAGGACATCTCCGGTGGCACCCCGCTGTGGGTGAACACCTTCGGCGACGCCTCCCGGCAGCTGGTGCACTACCGGCGCGGGCGCATCCTCTTCGCGGGCGACGCCGCCCATGTGCAGATGCCGATCGGTGGGCAGGCCCTCAACCTCGGCCTCCAGGACGCCTTCAACCTCGGCTGGAAGCTCGCCCGGCAGCTGCGGGAACCCGGCGGGGAGGCGCTGCTCGACAGCTACCACACCGAGCGGCACGCGGTCGGCCGCCGGGTCCTCGGCAACATCAAGGCGCAGGCCATGCTGCTGCTCGGCGGCCCCGAAGTGGAGCCGCTGCGCACCCTGCTGGCCGAACTCATCCGCCACGAGAAGGTCCGCGCGCACCTGGCCGGGATGATCAGCGGACTCGACATCCGCTACCAACTCCCGGGCCCCGCGCACCCCTTGCTCGGCGCCCGGCTGCCGCACACCGTCCTGACGAGTCCTCAGGGACGGGTGTCCGTAAGCGAGTTGCTGCGCACCGGACGCGGAGTGTGGATCAACCCGGGCGTGGACGTGCCGGACGGGGCCCGTCTCAGCACGCTCACCGGCCGCCCCGAGGAGGGGCCGCTGACCGACAAGGACTCCGTCCTGGTGCGGCCCGACGGGCATGTCGCCTGGGCGGGCTCCACCGGGACCCCACCGCCCGCCGAGGCACTCGGGCCAGGGTGGGAAGCCACCGCCTGAGGAGACCCACCGCCCCGAAGGCACCGCCCCCACTGTGCCGGGCACCACCCGCACGCCCACACCTCACGAAGGGACCGAAACCATGGCAGGGACAGCACAGGGGACCGCGGTGGACGCCGATGTCATCATCGTCGGCGCCGGACCGACCGGGCTGATGCTCGCCGGTGAACTCCGGCTCGGCGGCGCCCGCGTCATCGTCGCCGAACGGCTCGCCGAGCCCACCGGGCAGTCCCGCGGGCTCGGCTTCACCGCCCGTGCGATGGAGATCTTCGACCAGCGCGGGCTGCTGCCCCGCTTCGGCCAGGGCGAGACCCTGGAGACCAGCCCGATGGGCCACTTCGGCGGCCTGCAGTTCGACTTCACCACCCTGCCCGGCGCCCACTTCGGCGCCCGCGGCATCCCGCAGTACCAGACCGAGGCGGTACTGGAGGAGTGGGCGGCCGGGCTCGGCGCGGACATCCGCCGCGGCTGGGAGTTCCTGGAGCTGGCCGAGGGCTTCCTCACCGGCGAGGGCGTCGAGGTCACCTTCGGCACCCCCGAGGGCGTACGCACCCTGCGCGCCGCCTATCTGGTCGGCTGCGACGGCGGCGGCAGCCAGGTCCGCAAGGCGGCCGGTTTCGCCTTCCCCGGACTGCCCGCGACCCGCGCGATGTTCCTCGCCGATGTCACCGGCCTGAACCTCAAGCCCCGCTTCCTCGGCGAGCGCCTGCCGCACGGGATGGTGATGGCGGCCCCGCTCGCCGAGGGCGTGGACCGGATCATCGTCTGCCCGCACGGCACCCCCGCCCGCGACCGCGACGAGAGCGTCACCTTCGAGGAGGTCGCCGCCGCCTGGCAGCACATCACCGGCGAGGACATCAGCCACGGCGGCGCCGACTGGGTCAGCTCCTTCTCCGACGCCGCCCGCCAGGTCGACAGCTACCGCCGCGGCCGGGTGCTGCTCGCCGGGGACGCCGCGCACATCCACCTCCCCGCCGGGGGCCAGGGGCTGAGCACCGGGGTGCAGGACGCCGCCAACCTCGGCTGGAAGCTGGCGGCCACCGTCGCCGGGCGGGCGCCCGCGGGGCTGCTCGACAGCTACCACACCGAGCGGCACGCGGTCGGCAGCCGCCTGCTGATGAACACCCGCGCCCAGGGCTTCGTCTTCCTCGGCGGCGAACCGGCCGACCCGCTGCGCACGGTCTTCGCCGAACTCCTCGGCCACGAGGAGGTCAAGCAGCACCTGGCCGGGATCGTCAGCCACCTCGACGTCCACTACGCGGCCCCCGAGGGCGCCCACCCGCTCACCGGCCACCGGCTCGGCGAGCACACCCTGGTCGGCAAGGAGGGCGAGAGCGCTGTCTTCGCCGAACTGCACGGCGGGCGTGGCCTGTTGCTCGACCTCGCCGACGACGCCGGGGTCCGCGCGGCGGGCGCGGGACTGACCGACCGGCTCACCACCGTCACGGCCACCCTCAAGTCCGCCCCCGGCGACGCCGACCGCCTCGACGGCGTCCGCGCCCTCCTGGTCCGCCCGGACGGCTATGTGGCCTGGGCGGGGGAGACCACCGAGGGGCTGGCGGAGGCCGTACGCCGATGGTTCGGCGAGGCCTCGCCCGCCTGATCCCGACCGCCGCGAGCACCGGCGCCCGCCCGCACGGGTGCCGGACCCCCAGGGCGGTGCGCCGGGTACGTGGCGCACCCGGCACACCGCCCGCCCCCCTGCGAGGCCCCGGCCTCGCCCCTTCGAGGCCTCGGGAGACCCGGCCATGACGGCGCTCGGCAGCACGCCCACCGGCGACACGGACCCGCCCGCACCGGAGCCCCCGGCACCGGACCCGCCCGTACCCGGCGCCTTCTCCACCGGGGTCCGCCGGATCACCCTCGACGCGGGCGGCCTCGACCTCTCCGCGCTGCTGAGCGAGCCCGAGCAGGGCCCGCCCCGGGCCACCGTCGTCGCGGTGCACGGCGGCGGCATGAGCGCCGGGTACTTCGACGGGCAGGCCCACCCCGAGCAGTCCCTGATGACGCTCGGCGCCCAACTCGGCTACACCGTCCTGTCGGTGGACCGCCCCGGCTACGGCAGCTCCGCCGCGTGGCTCCCCGAGGGACTCACCCTCGGCGAGCAGGCGGTGGTGCTGCACGCCGCCCTCGACGACTTCCGCCGGCACTACGCCCACGGGGCCGGGCTCTTCCTGCTCGCCCACTCGCTCGGCGGCGCCCTGGTGATGGCCACCGCCGCCGGGGCCGAGGCGGACCGCGCCCTGCTCGGACTCGACGTCTCGGGCTGCGGCCACCGCTACGCCGTCGTGCCGGACCAGGGCCGGACCACCCGCAGGAACACCCTGCGGCACTGGGGTCCGCTGCGGCTCTACCCGCCGAACACCTTCGCCAAGAGCACCGGCCTGGTCGCCCCGGTCCCGGCCCGCGAGGCGGGTGAACTCGCCCGCTGGCCCGAGCTGTTCGCCGCCCTGGCGCCCCGGATCAGCGTGCCGGTGCGGCTCACCTTCGCCGAGCACGAGGCCTGGTGGCGGCACGGCGAACAGGACTTGGCCGACCTCGCCGCCCAACTCACCGCCTCACCACGGGTCCTGGTGGAGCGTCAGCCCGACGCCGGGCACAACATCAGCCTGGGCTGGGCGGCCCGCGCGTACCATCTGCGCTCGCTGGCCTTCCTGGAGGACTGCCTCACCCACACCGGCCGGGAGTGAGCGGCCGTGCCGCCCGCCGGGGTCTTCCGCACCGCCCGCCGCCGAGCGGGGCCCGAGGCGTACCCGGGGCCGTCGGCCGCGCAGGGCGGCAGGCACCGCCGCCCGCGGACGGGAGGTCCCCTGCCGTGACGTCCACCCGCGCCCCGCTGCCCGCGCCCGGCACCTACCAGCTGTGGGTCTTCGACTCCCTCACGGAGGAGGGGATCCCGGCCACCCGCGCCGAGGCGGGACCCGAGGCGCTCGGCCCCGAGGAGCGGCGCCGGGCCCGCCTCTTTAGGCGCCCCGCCGACCGCAGGCAGTACGAGAGCGCCCATCTGGTCCTGCGGCGGCTGCTCGCCGACCACACCGGACTGGCCCCCGAGCGGCTGGAGTTCGGCCGCGAGGGCGGGCGGCGCGGCAAGCCCCGCCTGCTCGGCTCGCCGGTACCGGTGCACTTCTCGCTCTCGCACAGCCACGGCCTCGTCGCGATCGCCCTCGCCGCCGATCCGGTGGGCGTGGACGTCCAGCGGGTGCCGGGGGCGCGCACCGTCGAGCGGTGCCTGCCCTCGCTGCACCCCGCCGAGCGGGCCGAACTCACCGCCCTGCCCGAGTCGGAGCGCCCGGACGCCTTCGCCCTGCTGTGGACCCGCAAGGAGGCCTACCTCAAGGGACTCGGCACCGGGCTCGCCCGGCCGCTCGCCGCGGACTACCTGGGCAGCGGCGGCCTCGCCGCCCGCCCGCCGGACTGGACCGTGCACAACACCGCCGCCCGCCCGGGGCACGCGGCAGCCGCCGCGCTCCGTACACCCGCGACCGGATGACAGCCGGGCGCGTACGCCACCACTGGGGGAAGGGACACCATGGCGACAGCCACCGAGGACACCGACCACCCGCGCGCACTCGCCGCGGAACTCGGCGCGCGCAAGGAGGAGGCCCGGCAGGGTCCCGACCCGCGGGCCACCGAACGCCAGCACGCCAAGGGCAAGTTGACGGCGCGTGAGCGGATCGACCTGCTGCTCGACAAGAACAGCTTCACCGAGGTCGAGCAGTTGCGCAGGCACCGGGCGACCGGCTTCGGCCTGGAGGCGCGGAAGCCGTACACCGACGGGGTGGTGACCGGCTGGGGCACGGTCGAGGGCCGGACGGTCTTCGTCTACGCCCATGACTTCCGGATCTTCGGGGGCGCCCTCGGCGAGGCGCACGCCGCGAAGATCCACAAGATCATGGACATGGCGCTGGCCGCCGGGGCGCCGCTGGTCTCGCTCAACGACGGCGCGGGCGCCCGGATCCAGGAGGGCGTCTCCGCGCTCGCGGGCTACGGCGGCATCTTCCAGCGCAACACCCGCGCCTCGGGCGTCATCCCGCAGATCTCGGTGATGCTCGGTCCCTGCGCGGGCGGCGCCGCCTACAGCCCCGCGCTCACCGACTTCGTCTTCATGGTCCGCGACACCTCCCAGATGTTCATCACCGGGCCCGATGTCGTCCAGGCGGTCACCGGCGAGGAGATCAGCCAGAACGGGCTCGGCGGCGCCGAGGTGCACGCCGGTACCTCCGGGGTGGCCCACTTCGCCTACGACGACGAGGAGACCTGCCTCGCCGAGGTCCGCTACCTGCTGTCCTTCCTGCCGTCCAACAACCGCAGCATGCCGCCGCACCTGCCGAGCGCCGACCCCGCCGACCGGCCCGGCGAGCGGCTCACCGAGGTGGTGCCGGCCGACGGCAACCGCGCCTACGACGTCCGGGAGGTGATCGAGGAGGTCGTCGACGACGGCGAGTACCTGGAGGTGCACGCCTCCTGGGCGCCCAATCTGGTCTGCGCCCTGGCCCGCCTCGACGGGCATGTGGTCGGCGTGGTCGCCAACCAGCCGAACGCCTTCGCCGGGGTCCTCGACATCAGGGCGAGCGAGAAGGGCGCCCGCTTCGTGCAGTTCTGCGACTCCTTCAGCATCCCGCTGGTGACCCTGGTCGACGTGCCGGGCTTCCTGCCGGGCGTGGACCAGGAGCACGAGGGCATCATCCGGCGCGGCGCCAAGCTCCTGTACGCCTACTGCAACGCCACCGTGCCCCGGGTCTCGGTGGTCCTCCGCAAGGCCTACGGCGGCGCCTACATCGTGATGGACTCGCGCTCCATCGGCGCCGACATCGCGCTCGCCTGGCCGACCAACGAGATCGCCGTGATGGGGGCCGAGGGCGCCGCCAACGTGGTCTTCCGGCGCGAGATCGCCGCCGCCGCGGACCCCGGGGAGATGCGCGCGCAGAAGATCAAGGAGTACCGGGAGGAGCTGGTCCACCCCTACTACGCGGCCGAACGCGGTCTCGTCGACGACGTCATCGACCCCCGCGAGACCCGCGCGGTGCTCTGCCGCGCGGTCACCATGCTGGCCGCCAAGGACGCCGACCTGCCCCGCCGCAAACACGGCAACCCGCCGCAGTAGCAGGGCGGTTGCCCCTGCTCACCAGGCGGCTGCCCCGGCTCGCGGGGCGGTCGCGACGGCTCGTACGGGAGCGGTCGCGCGGGCGGAAGCGGGCAGCGCGTACGGAATCGGCAGCGCGTACGGAATCAGCAGAGAGGTGAGGCGAATGTCCGAGCGGAACACGGGTGCGGCCGGGGAGCCGGAGAGCGGTGAGGGCGGCCGGGAGACCCCCTGCCGCCAGTTGCTGAGGGTGGTGCGCGGCAACCCGGCGCCGGAGGAACTCGCCGCGCTCTCCGCCCTGTTGTTCGCCCGGCTCTCGGCGCTGGAGGCACAGGCGGCCGGTCCCCTGGGGCGGGCGGTGGCCGGCTGGCGGCGCCCCGAGCGCGGCTCGATGTTCGACGGCCCGCGCACCTGGCGCGGCACCGGATCCGCCGCGCACCCGACCGGCGGGCGGTAGGGCCCGGGAGGCCGGTGGCGGGTGCCGGGAGAGTCCCGCCGCCCCCGCGGGCCCCGGGACGCGCGGAGGCCGCGTACGCGCCGGGCGTACGCGGCCTCCGCGGCCGGGAGACGGGCCGGGGGCGGGGTCTCACCGGCCGCCCCGGCCGCCGGGGTCAGGCGTCGAGGGCCGCCACGATGCCGTCCCAGAGGGCGACCCGGGCGCGCAGCGCGGCGGTCACCGTCTCGGCGGCCTCCTGCCACTTGGCCTCGTCCTCGCCGCACAGGTCGGCGACCATCGCCATGGCCATCGGGGTGTGCTCCTCCCCGTCGACCTCGATGTGCCGGGCCAGGTACTCGCGGAAGGTGGCGAGCTTGCCGCCCTGGTCGTCGACCTTGATGACCTGGTCGAACATCTCCGGGATCAGGTCCTCGCGGCCGAAGGCGAAGGCCGCGGCCCGGCAGTGCAGCGGGGCCCCCTCGATGAAGTCGAAGGTGGCGTTCACGAAGGTGGCGGCCGCCGCCGGGACCGAGGCGCCGACCAGGGCGGTGCGCACGCCCTCGCCGCCGCGGATGCGGTCCAGGAAGTTGTTGATCACGGTGACGTCGGCGCCCGCCTCGGCCATGCCGTTGACGTACAGCTCGAAGTGGCTGATGAAGCCGTCGCCGAGCTCGTCGCTCTCCTCGACCAGGACGATGTCGTTGATCAGCCGCCGGCTCTCCGAGCTGCCCTGCGGCACCCAGGGCACGTCCACGCAGGTGAGGCTGCGCTGGAGGCTCTTCAGGAGGGACATGAAGTCCCAGACCGCGAAGACATGGTTCTCGTTGAAGGTGTTGACGTCTTCGAGCGTTGCAAGGCGGTGGTAGATCGGGTGCTTCACCACTTCGAGGCGGGCGTCGTCGATGACTTTCCGCAGTTTCTCGATGGAAGCGTTCTCTTTGCCCCAGTCGTAGCGCGACACAGAAATGTCTCCCGTCCAAAGAATGCTGTGTGTTCGATCTGTTCCAGTGCGTTCGGCGAGCACTATGGCCGCATCTCACAGTGCCCGGCAAGGGGATGTGAGGACGGGCAATAGGGGTGAAGCGGGCGGCTGACGCGGTGTCCCATGGGGTTTTCCGGCGGCGCGCTGTGCGACTGCGGGATTTCCGCCCTTGCACGCCGGGGTGCTCTTCGGCGCGGTCGGCCGTGATCCCGCGGCCGGGTTCCGGTTCTGCCGGGCTCCGCGCCGAACGGCTTGTCCTGGCAGGTCAGTTGGGCTCTGATGGGGGAGCGGCGGTCCGGTTCCGCGGCGGCCCGGTGTGAAAGTTGGACCGCGTTGCGCCCCCTGGCCGATCGGGGGACCATCGGTCGCACTTCCCTGCGGACGGTGATTGCTGTCCGATTACCGCGAATCCAGGCGGCGGTGTTCTCCGTACCGAATACGGGAACGGCGTTCCTGCTTGTCCCCGAAATGGGATTCCGCATGCGCGCGCCGACAGGTCGGCACACCGGCTCGGCGATTTCTGGTCTCTTGCCGTGGACGCGAGAGAAGAAGACACGAGGGGGACTTCGAAATGCCCTGGGAAAAGAACGAGGCGGCCGGCGGGGAGACGAGCGGACGGGACGCGCGGATCGCCGCACGCGCCCGTGAGGAGAACTGGAAGAAGCCCCCGCGGCGCATCGAGTCCGCCGAGTGCATCACCTGCGACAGCTGCCTGCGCGGCTGCCCCGCGGAGTTCGGCGCCATCTTCGACCGCGGCCTCGACGTCGTCATCATCCCCGAGCTGTGCTCGGGCTGCCCGGCCTGCGTCCTGGAGTGCCCCGTCGACTGCATCTACGTCGACGAGGACTGGGCGCCCACCGACGAGAGCCTGTGGAAGCACATCGAGCTGACCGCGGACGGTGCCTGATGCCCTCACCGGCCGAACGCGGCCTGAGCCGCCGCGAGATCAACGCGAGGAAGCGGCAGAGCCGCAGACCCAGCAGGCACGGCAGCGCCGCCGGCGCGGCGCCCGGCCCCGACTATCCGCGCGAGGACGGCGTGGGCTTCCCCGGGCTGCTCGACCGCGCCTGGCGCGCGGCGCTCGCCGCCGAGGAGCTGCCCGCCGCGGTGGACGCGCTGCTCACCCTCGACGGGCACGTCCCCGGCGACATCCAGCTGCGCGCCCTGCGCACCGCCGACGAGGCCGCCCTGAAGGTGCTCTGCGGCGCCTCCTGGCGCGGGGTGCGCGACGGCGGCCAGGCGTCCGGCGCGTCTGCCGAGCGGGCCCAAGTCCCGCCGCAGGACGCGGTGTTCGACGGGGAGATCGCCCTGTCCACCACCGGCCGGATCCTGGTCCGGGTGCCCTCGCAGGGCCCGCTCGCGGAGAGCGGGAACCTGGTCGCCCCCGCCCTCCAGGTGCCCTGGTCCGCGGCGGATCTCGCCGCCTACCGCACCGAGTCGGCGCGGGCGGCGGCCCGCTACTCCTCGGCGGTGGTCGACTGCCGCCAGTGGCTCGCGGCGCACAGCACCCAGGCCCGCGAGGAACTGCTCGACCTGCTCAAGGACGCCGCCCTGCGCACCGCGCCCTTCGTGCTCTACCAGGAGGACCGGCAGTACACCAACTTCCGGGACCCCAACACCCTCACCGGCAAGACCCTGTGGCCCGGGCATCCGGACTGCGCGCTGAGCAGCCTCGCGGGGCTCCCGCTCGACCAGTGGTCGGACAGCGAGGCCGTCCTGGTGGTCTGCCTGACCCTGCTGGTGCGCTCCGCCTCGTACGCGCGCATCGAGGAGGCCAACGGCACCCAGCTCACCCCGGACCACGTCGGCCACCTCCTGGAGGGGGTGCGGCGCAACTACAACGCGCACTCCCGGGGCGAGGCGGTGCCGCCCGCCGCCTCGGCGCGGGTGGCCGACCTCGACGCGCTGGCCGGGGCGCTGCGCGCGCGCCGGACCGAGGTGCTCGGCGAGGTGCAGCTCTACCGGGAGATCCACGGCCCCCTGATGCACAAGATCGAGCGGACCGCCGCCCCCCGGGGCGCGGCCGCCCGCCACCGCGAGGCCGAGGTCACCGCCCGCCTCACCGAGGCGCTGCCGCTCGCGGGCGAGGACCTCGGCGCGCTCGCCGCGCACCTCGCCGAGTCCCCGGCCTGGCTGACCAAGCCGCACGGCGAGTTCCGCACCGGGCTCGAGGCGCTGGTGCACGCCTCGGTGGCCGCCTCCACCGAGGCCTTCGAGGCCGACTTCGCGATGAGCCGCGGCATGCGCTCGCTCGCGGGGCTGCGGGAGGCGCTGCGGGCGCAGGCCTGGGCGGAGATCACCGACTGGGGGATCACCGACTTCTTCTGCTGCGTGGTGCCCGACCCGGCGGCCCGCCGCCACTTCGGCGACTCGGTGGACCGGCTGGCCGACACGGCCTGGGCGATGTCCTCGCGGATGCAGTACAACTCCTGGCACTTCATCGCGGGCAATCTGCCGAAGGTGCCCGCGGTGGTGGCCCGGGACCACTTCGTCCCGCCGACCCTGCCGGACATCGCCTTCTACTCCGACCAGCACCACCACGGGCACGTCGCCGCCAAGGTCCGCTTCAGCATCCGCAGCCCGCAGGCGGTGGAGATCGACGGGCGCCGCTTCAACGGCTTCATGGACCTCCGGCTGCTGCGCTGCGAGGGCACCCCCTTCGGCGAACAGGACCTGCTCGCCGCCCACCGGGTCTCCGCCTTCGTCGCCGGGGCCACCGGCCTCGCCGCCGAACTCGTCGCCACCGGTGAGGAGATCGAGGTCACCTCCTTCGACTCGGCCTGGCACGGGGAGTCCGTCCGCGCGGCCGTGAAGGCGCGCGGCTGAGCCGGATGAGCCCGTCCGAGGCCGGATCCGTCCGCCCCGTCACCAGCGAGGAGACCCAGTTGACCGCCTATGGCATCGCCGCGACCCGGGCGCTGCTCGGCCGCGGGGAGCGCACCGCCACCGAGCACCTCGCCGCCCACCTCGCCGCGATCGAGGAACGCGACCCCGGCCTCGGCGCCTTCGTCGCGGTCGCGGGCGAGGGGGCGCTGCGGGCCGCCGCGGCCGCCGACGCCCGGCTGCGCGCGCTCGGCCCGGCCGCCTTCCAGGACCAGCCGCTGCTCGGCGTCCCGGTCTCGGTCAAGGACCTCATCCAGACCGGTGAACTCCCCACCCGCCGCGGCTCCTTGCTGCCCAACCGCCGCCCGGCCGCGGACGCCCCCGCGGTCGCCCGGCTGAAGGCCGCCGGGGCGATCGTCGTCGGCAAGACCACCACCTCCGAGTACGGCTGGAGCGCCAGTACCGTCAGCCGGGTCTCGCCGCCCACCCGCAACCCCTGGGACCCGGCGTACTCGGCGGGCGGCTCCAGCGGGGGAGCGGCGGCGTCGGTGGCGGCCGGACTGTGCACCGCCGCGCTCGGCACCGACGGCGCCGGATCGATCCGCATCCCGGCCGCCTTCTGCGGGGTGGTCGGCTACAAGCCCTCCTTCGGGCGGGTCCCCTACGTCCCCGCGGGCGCCGACCGGCTCTCCCACCTCGGCCCGCTGGCCCGCAGCGTCGAGGACGTGATGGAGATCGCCGCGGTGCTGCCGGGCCCGCACCGCCAGGACCCGGACTCCGGCCTTGGCGCCCTGGAGTCGCGTCCCGAGCGGCGCGGCCTCCGGGTCGGCTGGATCGAGTTCCCGGGCACCGCGCCCGAGGTGCGCCGGGTCAGCGAACGCGCCCTGGAGGCCCTGGCCGCCCTCGGGCACCACCCCGAGCGCATCGAGGTGCCCTTCCGCGACCCGTACCCGGCGCTCCTGGACATCCTCGCCGCCGCCGAGGCCGCCGGTGCCGCGCCCGGCGACGAGGCGGACGGCGACCCCGGGCGGCTGGCGGTGGTACGCCACGGCCGCGGGCTCGACGGGGCCGCGGTGATGCGCGCCGAGGAGGTCCGGATGGAGCTGCGCACCCGCCTCGCCGCGGTGATGGAGCGCCATGACCTCCTCGCGATGGCCACCGTCCCGGTGGAGCCCTTCGCCCCGGAGGCGATCGGTCCCGACTGGGCGAGCGACCCCGAGAGCCTGCTCTGGCTCGCCTGGAGCCCGGCCACCTACCCCTTCAACATGACCGGCCAGCCCGCCGTCTCGCTGCCCGCGGGCCTCAGCCGCGCCGGGCTGCCGGTCGGGGTCCAGCTGGTGGGCCCCGTCGGCGCGGACGCCCTGGTCCTCGACACCGCGCGGGACCTGGAGGCGGGACTCGGTCCGCTGCCCGAAGTACCCCAGCGCGTCTCCGAAAGGATGCTCTAGCGATGTACACCCGCAAGTGGTCCCGGCCCGCCGCCGAGGACGGAGTCGGCCGCAGCGACTTCGTCGCCGAGCACGGTCTGTGGGACGAGCGGCAGCGCGCCGCGGCCGCGGAGATCGAGGCCCACCTCGGCGAAGTCGACCTCATACGGCTGGTGTTCGGCGATCCGCACGGGCTCGCCCGGTCCAAGACGCTCACCGTGGAGGCCTTCCGCGCGGCCCTGCGCGGCGGGATGGACTACAGCCCGGGCCCCTTCCTCTTCGACACCGGCCACGCGGTCGCCGTCGACTTCCTCTCCGACCCGGGCGTGGACGTCCCCGAACTCCTCGGCGCGGGCAACTTCGTGGTCGTCCCCGACCCGGTGACCTTCCAGCTGCTGCCCGGCGGCGAGGCCCGTACCGCCTGGGTGATCGGCGAGGAGTACCTGCCCGACGGAAGGCCGCACCCGCTCTCCTCCCGGCACGTCCTGCGCAAGGTGATCGCGGCCTACGCGGCCCAGGAGTACACCCCGGTCCTCGGTCTGGAGGTGGAGTGGTACCTCACCCGCAGGCTGGAGGGCCCGGTGGGGAACGCGGGCAACGGCTTCGGCCTCCAGGGGGAGGCGCCCCGGGTGGCGGCCATGAACCCGGGCTACCAGTTCAACTCCGACAACGCCTTCGCCTCGGTGACCGCCTTCGCCCATCCGCTGAGCGCGCTCCTTCGCCAACTCGGCCTGCCGCTGCGGTCGATGGAGCACGAGTCGGGTCCGGGGCAGATCGAGACCACCTTCGCGCCGATGCACGCCCTGGACACCGCCGACGCCATGCTGCTCTTCCGCACCCTGGTCAAGCAGCGGGCCGCGCAGGGCGGTTACCACGCCACCTTCATGTCGCTGCCGCGTATCGACGGCTTCGACCCGAGCGGCTGGCATGTGCACCAGTCGGTCGTCGACACCCGTACCGGACGCAACCTCTTCGCCCCCGACGACCCCGCGGCCCCGCTCTCCGCCGCCGGACTCGCCTACGCGGAGGGCCTGTTGCGGCGCGCCCGCGAGCTGTGCCTGCTCTCGGTGCCGACGGTCAACGGCCACCGGCGCCTCGGCTCCGGCTTCTCGCTCTCGCCCACCCGGATCGGCTGGAGCCCGGAGGACCGCACCGCGATGGTCCGGGTGGTCGGCGCGGGCGGCTCCCGGCACCTGGAGAACCGCACCGGCGAACCCTGCGCCAACCCCTATCTCGCCCTGGCCGCCCAGCTGTTCGCCGGTCTGGAGGGCATGAACAGCGACTCCCTCGTGCCGCGCCCCGCCCTCGGCCCGGACGCCGCGGGCGCCGAGACGCTGCCGGGCTCCCTCGAGGAGTCCCTGGCCGCTTTCCGCCAGGGCAGCCCCGCCGATCTGCTCGGCACCCCGCTCGCCCGCTGCCTGGCCAAGCTCAAGCAGAGCGAGCTGGACCGCTTCCGCACCTGGGCCGAGAAGGAGCAGCCGCCGGAGGGCGAGGTCACCGAGTGGGAGCAGCGCGAGTACTTCGAGGCCTTCTGACCCGGCCTTGGGGGCTCAACTCCCTTACACACACTGCCAGTTCGTCCACCGACTGAGGGGCAGCCACCGATGATTCCCCGCTACACCCGGCCCGAGATGGCGGAACTCTTCTCGGACCAGGCACGCTACGAGACCTGGGTGCGGGTGGAGATCCTCGCCACCGAGGCCCAGGTGCGGCTCGGCGCCGTACCCGGCAGCGCCCTTGCGGACATGCGGCGCGCGCCCGTGCCGCTCGCCTCCCGGGTCGCCGAGATCGAGAAGGAGCGCGACCACGAGGTGCTCTCCTTCCTCGCCGCCTACTGCGAGGAGATCCCCGAGGAGTCGGCCCGCTGGGTCCACCTCGGCATGACCAGCTACGACCTGGTCGACACCGCGCTCGGCCACACCCTCGCCCGCGGCACCGACCTGCTGCTCGACGCGGCCCGCGCCCTGCGCCGGATCCTCGCCGAGCGGGCCGTGGAGCACTGGGACACCGTCTGCGTCGGCCGCACCCACGGGGTGCACGCCGAGCCCACCACCTTCGGGCACAAGCTCGCCGGGTACGCCTTCGCGGTGGACCGCTCGCTGACCCGGCTGCGGGCGGCACGCGAGGCGGTCGCGGTGGGCACGGTCTCCGGCTCGGTGGGTACGTACGCGCTGATCGACCCGGCGGTGGAGCGGCACGTCCTCACCGCGCTCGGCCTCGCGGCGGAGCCGGCGCCGAGCCAGGTGGTGGCGCGCGACCGGCACGCCCAGCTGGTGCAGGCGGTGGCCGCGCTCGGCGCCGTGGTCGAGCAAGTCGCCCTGGAGATGCGGCTGTTGCAGCGCACCGAGGTCCGCGAGGTGGAGGAGCGGCGCACCGGCGCCTACCAGGGCTCCAGCGCGATGCCGCACAAGCGCAACCCGACCACCAGCGAACGCCTGGTCGGCCTCGCGCGGCTGCTGCGCGGGCACGCCGGCACCGCCCTGGAGAACGTCGCGCTCTGGCACGAGCGCGACCTCGCCCACCAGTCCGTGGAGCGGGTGATCCTCCCGGACAGCCTGAGCGTGGGCCACTTCCAGGTGACCATGGCCACCGAACTGCTCACCCATCTCGCCGTCTTCCCCGAGCGGATGCGCGCGCACCTGGAGCAGACCGGCGGGCTCGTCTACAGCTCCGCCGTCCTCGCCGAACTGCTCGCCACGGGCACCGAACGCGAGAAGGCCTACCGGGGTGTGCAGGCGGCGGCGAACCGCACCCTGGCGGGCGGCGCGGACTTCGCCGCCGCGCTCGCCGAGGAGGGGATCGACCTCGGGCCACTGGGCCCCGAGCGCTTCCTCGGCCACCATGATGTGATCCGCGAGCGATTGGAGCAGCTACGTGACCTGGAAGATTGAGCGGGTACCGGGGGACGGCCTGGACCTGGACGAAGTCCTCACCGTCTACCGGGAGTCGGGGCTCGGCGAGCGCCGCCCGATCGAGGACCGGGAGCGCTTCGCGGCGATGCTGCGCGGGGCGAATCTGGTGGTCGTCTGCCGTACCGAGGAGGGGCGGCTGATCGGCATCGCCCGCAGCGTCTCCGACTTCAGCTATGTCACCTACCTCTCCGACATCGCGGTCAGCGCCGACTTCCAGCGCGCGGGCATCGGGCGGGCCCTGATCGCGGGGACCCAGGCCGAGACCCCCGGGGTGAAGATCGTGCTCCTCTCGGCGCCGGCGGCGGTCGACTACTACCCGCACCTCGGCTTCACCCGGCACGAGAGCGCCTGGATGCTCCAGCCCTGAACCCCCGAGGGATCGGGAGCAAGCAGAGCGCGGCCGTCTCCCCGGGGAGGCGGCCGCGCGGTCTTCTCTCTTTCTCTACGGTGGCTCAGGCGCTGCCCAGTTTGAATCCGACGCCGCGCACCGTGATGATCCATCCGCTGTCGCCGAGTTTGCTGCGCAGACTGCTTACGTGGGTATCGACGGTTCGGCGCGACCAGGAATCTCCCCATACCTGCTGCAGTAAACGTTTGCGGGGAATCACGGTGTCGGGATTCGAGGCGAGCAGGTGCAGAAGATCGAATTCTTTCCTGGTGAGTCCGACCTCGCGTCCGTCCAGGCTCACTTCCCGGGAGCTGGCATCGATCTTGAGGGGCCCGTGCTGGATTTCCCGTACCCGCTGCGGCTGTTGATGGACGCGCCGCATCACGGCGTCGATCCGGGCGAGGAGTTCGCGGAATCCATAGGGTTTGACGAGGAAATCGTCCGCCCCGGCCTGGAGCCCGAGGACCCGGTCCAGCTCGGTCCCGCGGGCGGTCACGATGATCACCGGCAGGCAGCTGACGGAGCGGATCGCCCCGCATACCTCCAGTCCGTCCAGGTCCGGCAGCTCCAGATCGAGCAGGACGAGATCGATGTCCTCCAGGGACTGCAAGGCGGTGCCGCCCTGCTGGACGCGCGTAGTCTCATGCCCGTGGCGGCGCAGTCGGCAGACCAGCGCCTCGGCGTAGTCGCTGTCGTTGTCCACCACGAGGATCCGCTGGCCGGTGGGCAGTCCCGCGACCTTGCGGGTGGTGGGGCCGAAGCCCTCGTCCTCCGCGAACCGGGGCGAGGGCATGGCACGCTGAAAGGGAATACCAGATTCCAGTACGGCCTCGGTCGAGCTTTGTGCCATGTCTGTCCCCCGTGAGTCATGAGCCCCGTTCGGTGAACTGATGGGAATCCGAAGCGAAACGGAGCGCTTACCTGCAAGACGAGCGGCATCGGAATGCAGAAACACGAGCGTCGTCAGGCACTCTGCGACGCCTCCCGCGTGGCGTCGCACGGCCCAGAACACGGGGATTCACCCCGCAGGGCGGACGTTACCTGATTCCGTGAGACTTGCGGAGGGGAAACGGACAGAAGTTGTCAGGCGGAGAGAATGGCTACATCGAGACCGGCGAGACGGGTGGGGTCCGCGATGATGTTCATTGCGGTGATGCGTCCCTCGGAAACGGTGAAGTCCATGACCACGGAGAGTTGCCTGGGTGCCGCCGTGGCCAGGCCGAGACGCCCGTCGACCAGCGCCGTCCGCGCCAGATGCGCACGTCCCGAGTAGAGACCGGCCTGCGCCGCCACGGGCTGGGCGCCGACGATCTCCATGGGGGCGCCGGCGGGGGTGGCGGCCGCGTCCACCCGCAGCACGACATCCGGGTCGAGCAGGGCGAGCAGCGCCTCGAACTCCCCGCCGCGCGCCGCCGCGAGGAAGGCGTCGACCACCGCGCGCTGGCGCGGCAGGTCGGAGTCGGGCGAGGTGTCCACGGCCTGCACCCGGCGGCGGGCGCGGCTGGCGAGCTGACGTGCGGCGACGGGGGTGCGGCCGACGATCGGCGCGATCTCCCCGAAGGGCACGGAGAACATGTCGTGCAGGACGAAGGCGATCCGCTCCGCCGGGTCGAGGGTGTCCAGGACGACGAGCAGGGCGAGCCCGACGGAGTCCACCAGCTGCGCCTCGTGCGCCGGGTCGGTCGGCGCGGCGGCCTGGTCGCGCGGGCCGTGCTCGGGCAGGTGGTCGCCGAGCGGGTCCTCCCGGCGCGAGGAGCGCGAGCGCAGCATGTCCAGGCAGATGCGGCCGGCCACGGTGGTCAGCCAGCCGCCGAGGTTGCCGATCTCCCCGGCCTCGCTCCGGCTCAGCCGCAGCCAGGTCTCCTGGACCGCGTCGTCCGCCTCCGCCACGGAACCGAGCATCCGGTAGGCCACCGCGCGCAGATGGGGCCGCTGGGACTCGAACTTCTCCGCCAGCGCCGGCCATTCGCCCTTGTCCACCGGTCACATCCTCCGCTCGGCTCCCGTCATAGCGTTGACGGCTGTCACTCAGCGTATGTGAAGGGACCCCGCCGCAGCAGGTTCCGCGCGCAAGCCGCCCGGCGGGGCCTCCGGGCTGCCCGCGGCCGGGCGGGCGAGCCGGTGCGCGCGGCCGGTCCTGACCTCGGTAAAGTCAACGAGGCATATCCACCGGGCAGTTGGCGAGTGCTCGCGCCGCAGATCACGGTGCCGGGCGGTGTGCGCCCCCGCTTCCCGGGCCCGCTGTCCGCGCGCGCGGCCCCGCGGCGGGCGCCGGTCGCCCGGGCCCGCCCCGCCGGAACCGGCCGCAGGTTGGCCGGAATCCGCCCCTGCCCAATTACCCCTCCTGACACGGCTGTTGACACCGCTGAGCGGGGTCCCCTCTAATGCCGCTACCGGAACTGGATTCCGCTTCCGCATCGCTGTCAGGAGGTGCACCTTGTCTCTGGCCGAACAGTTGACCTATCCGGCAGTCGATCTCGACGAGATCGAGTCGTCGGCCATCTGGATCGAATCGCACCCGATCACCCGCGTACGGATCGACTCCCTCGTCTTCGAGGGCTCCCCGCGTCTCGGCGGCGAGGACCACGACCACGTACGCGTGCTCGCCGAAGCGGGGGACTCCCTGCCCGCGATCACCGTGCACCGCCCCACCCTGCGCGTCATCGACGGCACCCACCGGGTCCGCGCGGCCCTGCTCAACGGCCGTACCGAGATCGCGGCCCGGATGCTCGACTGCGACGAGGCCGCGGCCTTCGTCCTGTCCGTCAAGGCCAACGTCACCCATGGACTGCCGCTCAGCCGCCAGGAGCGGGCCGCCGCCGCGGCGCGGATCATCATGACCCATCCGCAGTGGTCGGACCGGGCGGTCGCCGCCGCCACCGGGATCTCCGACAAGACGGTCTCCCGGATCCGCTCCCAGTCGGGCGCCGACTCCGCGCAGTCCGCCACCCGCCTGGGCCGCGACGGGCGGCTGCGCCCGCTCGACAGCGGGCAGCGCCGCCGCCGCGCCGCCGCGATGTTCCTGGACCGCCCCGACGCGGGACTGCGCGAGGTGGCCAGGGCCACCGGCCTCTCCCCGGCGACGGTACGGGACGTGCGCCAGCGCATCGACCGGGGCGAGGACCCGGTGCCCGGCCGCTACCGCACGGCGGAGAGTCCCGGCGGCGCCACCGCGGCCCGGCAGCGTCCCGCCGCCGGACGCCTGGACCGCAGGACCGTGGTGGTGGACCGGCAGCGGCTGCTCGCCAAGCTCAGCGAGGACCCCTCGCTGCGCCTCAACGAGGCGGGACGGCGCGCCCTGCGCTGGCTGCACCACTACTCCGTGGACGGAAACGGCATCGAGACCCTCGGCCAGGGGCTGCCCTGCCACTGGGCCCCCGACGTCGCCGACCTGGCCCGCAGCTGCGCCGCCGCCTGGGCCGAACTCGCCGAGCAGCTCCAGCAGCGCGCCGAGTAGGCAGGCTGCCGCAACTCCCTTCTCCACGGCTCGACTTCGCAGCGGGAGAGGGCAGGGACACCGCCGCCCGCGGCACCGTCCCGCAGCACCTCGGACCTCGGTCGACCGGTCCGCGCACCGCCCCACCTCGTACGACCCGGTCCCGTACCGGCCGGCTCCACCCCGCACCACCGGACTCCCGGGCGAGCCGCCCCGCGACTCCCGCACCTGAGCACCTCCCGGACCGCGCACCGCGCCTCCCGCGCCACCGCCCCGCCGGTCCCGTTCCGCGCACCGCCGCTCGTGCACCGCCGCTCCGCGCACCGACTGCGTCAACTGCCCTCCCCGGCAGCGCACTTGGCACCACCGGCTCCCCGCACCCCGCAGGCGCGCCACACCCGCACCGCGCACCGCCCCGCACCGCGTACCGCCGCACCGCGCACCTCCCGTACCGCGTACCACGTACCGCCGCACCGCGCACCGCCCCGCACCCACCCGCACCGCCAGAGCCCCACACGCTCAGCACCGCCCTATCCGCTACCGGGCCCCACCCCGGAGCCGTCCCAGCCGCTCCACGCTCCAACGCCTCTGCCCACCCGGGTGGTTGAGCCTCTTTCGGCCACCCGTCGGCGGTGCCGAGGGGCGGTGGGCGCGGGGCGGGAACCGACGTCATCCAGGAGGCATCCCGTGTCCCAGCACCCCGAGAAGGCCGGTCCGCCCGGTGCCCCTGCGAGCGGTCCCGGTACCGGTGTGTGGTTCATCGGGGCCAGGGGCTCCGTCGCCACCACCGCGGTGACCGGCGCGGCGGCGCTCGCCGCCGGGCTCCAGCCGCCGACCGGACTGGTCACCGAGGCACCGGAGTTCGCGGGCAGCGGGCTGCCCGCGCTGTCCTCGCTCGTCTTCGGCGGGCACGACACCGCCGACTGGCCGCTGCCCAAGCGCGCCGAGGCGCTGGCCGAGGGCGGGGTGCTGCCGCGCGGGCTCGCCGCCGCGGTGCAGCGCGAACTCGCCGCCGCCGACGAGGAGATCCGCCCCGGCGGACCGCTGCCCGGCGACCGGCGCGGCGACGAGGAGCTGATCGCCGACTTCGCCGCCGACATCGCGGACTTCACCCGCCGCACCGGGGTGGCCCGCACGGTCGTGGTCAACCTGGCCTCCACCGAGCCCCTGCCCGAACCCAACAGCGCCCGGCTGCCCGCCAGTTCGCTGTACGCGGCGGCCGCCCTGCGCGCCGGTGCGGCCTACGTCAACTTCACCCCCTCGGCGGGGCTGCACCACCCCGCGCTCGCCGAGGCCGCGGCCAGCGCCCGGGTCCCCTACGCGGGCCGCGACGGGAAGACCGGCCAGACCCTGCTGCGCTCGGTGCTCGCGCCGATGTTCCGGCAGCGCGCCCTGGACGTGCGGGCCTGGTCCGGGACCAATCTGCTGGGCGGCGGCGACGGCGCCGCCCTCGCCGACCCGGCCGCCGCCGAGGCGAAGAACGCGGGCAAGAACCGGGTCCTGGAGGACACCCTCGGAGCACTGCCCGAGGGCGAGGTGCACATCGACGAGGTACCGGCGCTCGGCGAGTGGAAGACCGCCTGGGACCATGTCGCCTTCGAGGGCTTCCTCGGCTCCCGGATGATCCTGCAGACCATCTGGCAGGGCTGCGACTCGGCGCTCGCCGCCCCCCTGGTCCTGGACCTGGCCCGGCTCGCCGCCCGCGCCCAGGAGGCCGGGCTCACCGGGCAACTCCCCGCGCTCGGCTTCTACTTCAAGGACCCCGACGGCGGCTCCTCGGCCCTGGCCGAGCAGTACGCCGCGCTCCTCGCCTTCGCCGCGCGGCTCGGGGCCCGTCCTGCGGAGGCCTCGTGAGCACCCCCCGCGACTGGGCCGAACTCCTGCGCGTCTCCGCCCTGCTGTCCGTGCCCGGCGACGCCCTCGCGGGCGCCGCGGCCAGCCGCCGGCGCCCCAACTCCCGTACCGCGCTTGCCCTGTGCTCCTCGCTCTGCCTCTACGAGGCGGGCATGGCGCTCAACGACTGGGCGGACCGGGCGGAGGACGCCGAGGAGCGCCCGCACCGCCCGCTGCCCTCGGGCCGCATCGCCCCCGGCGCCGCGCTCGCCGCGGCGGCCGGGCTGACCGCCGCCGGGCTCGGCCTCGCCGCCCGCGCCGGACGCCCCGCCGCGCTGTGCGCCACCGCCCTCGCGGGCGCCGTCTGGGCCTACGACCTGCGCCTGAAGCACACCGCGGCCGGTCCCGCCGCGATGGCCGCCGCGCGCGGGCTCGACCTGGTGCTCGGCGCCCTCGCCACCGCGGGCCCGCGCTCCGGCGAGGCGGCCGGGAGCGTGCTCGGCCGGGCGCTGCCGCCCGCCGCGGTGCTCGGCGCCCACACCTGGGCGGTGACCGCGGTCTCCCGCGCCGAGACCCAGGGCGGCTCGGCCGGACGGCCGCTCGCCGCCCTCGGCACGACGGCCGCGCTCGGCACCCTCCTCGCCCCCGCCGGGGCCCGGCCGCTGCGCCTGGAGCGGGCCCGCAGGCTCCCCGAGACCCCGCGGGAGCTGGCCCAGGCCGCGCTGGCCGGGGCCTACGCCGCCACCGCCGGGCGGCCCTATCTGCACGCCGCGCTGAACCCCTCGCCGCCGCTGACCCAGCGGGCCGTCGGCGGCGGGATCCGCGCGATGATCCCGCTGCAGGCGGCGCTCGCCGCCCGCTCCGGGGCCCTCGCCACCGCGGCCTCGCTCGGCGCGCTGGTCCCGCTCGCCCGCAGCCTCGCGAGGAAGGTCAGCCCGACATGAGCATCCGACTCGGCTACGGCACCAATGGACTCACCGACCTGCGCCTGCGCGAGGCACTCACCCTGCTCGCCGAACTCGGCTACCAGGGCGTCGGCCTGACGCTCGATCACATGCATCTGGACCCGCTGGCGCGCGGGCTGAGCGGCCGGGCCAAGGCGCTCGCCCGCACCCTCGGCGCGCTCGGCCTGGACGTCACCGTGGAGACCGGCGCCCGCTATGTCCTCGACCCGCGCCGCAAGCACGGGCCGAGCCTGCTCGACCCGGACCCGGAGGCGCGGGTGGCCCGCGAGGCGCTCCTGGTCACCGCGGTCGAGGTCGCGGCGGAACTCGGCGCCCACGCCGTGCACTGCTTCAGCGGCGTCCGGCCCGAGGGCACCGACGAGGGCACGGCCTGGCAGCGGCTCGCCGACTCCCTCGGCCCGGTGCTCGACGCGGCGCAGCGCGACGGGATCCCGCTCGCCCTGGAACCCGAACCCGGCCACCTGGTCGAGTCGCTGGCCGACTTCCACCGGCTGCGCGCGCTCCTCGGCGATCCCGAACTCCTGGGCCTCACCCTGGACATCGGGCACTGCCAGTGCCTGGAGCCCGCCTCGCCTGCGGAGTGCGTGACCGCCGCGGCGCCCTGGCTGCGGCATGTGCAGATCGAGGACATGCGGCGCGGGGTGCACGAGCATCTGCCCTTCGGCGAGGGCGAGATCGACTTCCCGCCCGTGCTCGCGGCCCTGGAGGCCAGCGGCTACCGGGGCCTGACCGTGGTCGAACTGCCGCGCCACTCGCACGCCGGGCCCGAACTCGCCCGCCGGTCCATGGAGTTCCTGCGCCCCCTGGTCGCCGCCGCGGCCCGCGAGGACCGCGCCGCCGGGGCGCCGTCGCCGGTCCGCGCCCGTCCCGTACCACTGCTGACCGGGCCGCCCCTGCGGCAGGAAGCACCGTCCCGTACCTGAGGAAGCACCATGCCGATCACTCCGATCACCCCTGAGGAACCGCGCCCCGCCCCGGAGCCCGCGGACGGCACCGAGGCCGAACTGCGCCGAGAGGCCGCCGAGTTGCGCGCGCGGCTGAGCGCCGAGGGCGCCGACTGGCTGGACGGGGCGCTCGCCGAGGCCGCCCGGGCGGCGGCCGAGCCCGCACCCGCGGAGTCCCGCGCGGTGCCCGGCTGGGAGCTGCGCTTCGCGGCGGCGGGCCGCGCCTGCGGGACCGAGGCCGCCGAATCCGCCCGGGTGCTGCTGCTGCGCGCCGCCCGCCCCGGCCCCGCCGCCCTCACCCGCCTCTACCGGCACGGCACCGGCGAGGAGCGCCGCGCCGTGCTGCGCGCCCTGCCGCGGCTGCCGCTCGCGCCGGGGGAGGGGCTGCCGCTGGTCGAGGACGCGCTGCGCACCAACGACACCCGCCTGGTCGCGGCGGCCGTCGGGCCCTACGCCGCCGCCCACCTGGACGACCACGCCTGGCGGCACGCCGTCCTCAAGTGCCTGTTCACCCAGGTCCCGGTGCGGGCCCTGGCCCGGCTGCCCGAGCGGGCCCGCGGCGACGCCGAACTCGCCCGCATGCTGCGGGACTTCGCCGCCGAACGCACCGCCGCCGGACGCGCCGTCCCGGCCGACCTCGACCACGTACTCGCCCTGACCGCCAAGGACGCCTGATGCGCATCTTCGACCCGCACATCCATATGACCTCGCGCACCACCGACGACTACGAGGCGATGTACGCGGCCGGGGTGCGCGCCCTGGTCGAGCCCGCCTTCTGGCTCGGCCAGCCCCGCACCTCCCCGGAGAGCTTCTTCGACTACTTCGACGCGCTGCTCGGCTGGGAGCCCTTCCGGGCCGCGCAGTACGGGATCGCGCACCACTGCACCCTCGCGCTCAACCCGAAGGAGGCGAACGACCCGCGCTGCCTGCCCGTCCTCGACGCCCTCCCGCGCTACCTGGTCAAGGACCATGTGGTCGCGGTCGGCGAGATCGGTTACGACGCGATGACCCCGGCCGAGGACACCGCGCTCGCCGCGCAGCTCGAACTCGCCGCCGAGCACGGCCTGCCCGCCCTGGTGCACACCCCGCACCGCGACAAGCTCACCGGGCTGCGCCGCACCCTCGACGTGGTCGCCGAGTCGAAGCTGCCCACCGAGCGGGTCCTGATCGACCACCTCAACGAGACCACCGTCAAGGAGGCCCGGGAGAGCGGCAGTTGGCTCGGCTTCTCCGTCTACCCGGACACCAAGATGGACGAGCACCGCATGGTCGCCCTGCTGAAGGAGTACGGACCCGAACGCGTCCTGGTCAACTCCGCCGCGGACTGGGGCAAGAGCGACCCGCTGAAGACCCGCAAGGTCGGCGAGGCCATGCTCGCCGCGGGCTTCGGCGAGGACGAGGTGCACCGGGTGCTGTGGGAGAACCCGGTCGCCTTCTACGGGCTCAGCGGCCGCCTCGACCTGGAGGTCCCCGGCACCGAGGCCCTGCACGAGGGCAACTCCCTGCTGCGCGGGGGCGAATGAGCCGTGCGCTTCCGCCACCCGGACGGCTCCCTCGTCCACCTCGCCTACTGCACCAATGTCCACCCCGCCGAGGACCTGGACGGGGTCCTCGCCCAACTGGGCGCCTACTGCGAGCCGGTGCGCAGACGCCTCGGCACCGAACGCCTCGGCATCGGCCTGTGGCTGGCCCGGGACGCTGCCCGCGCCCTGACCACCGAGGCCTCCGCCCTGCGCCGCCTGCGCACCGAACTCGACCGGCGCGGCCTCGAAGTGGTCACCCTCAACGGCTTCCCCTACCGCGGCTTCGGCGCCGAGAAGGTCAAGTACCGCGTCTACCAGCCCGATTGGCGGGACGCCGAGCGACTGGAGTACACCGCCGAGCTGGCCGGGCTGCTCGCCGAGCTGCTGCCGCCGGATGTCACCGAGGGCACCCTCTCCACCCTGCCGCTCGCCTGGCGCAGCGACTTCGACGCGGCCGGCGCCGCCGCGGCCGAGCGGCAGCTCACCGAACTGGCCCGCCGCCTGGACGACTTGGAGGAGCGCACCGGCCGCTCCATCCGGGTCGCCCTGGAACCGGAGCCGGGCTGCGCGGTGGAGCGGACCGCCGACGCCCTCGCCCCGCTCGCCGCGCTGCCCGCCCACCGCTTCGGGCTCTGCCTGGACACCTGCCACCTGGCCACCTGCTTCGAGGAACCGGCCACCGCCCTCGCCGCCCTGGAGCGCGCGGGCGCCACCGTCCCGAAGGTGCAGCTCTCCGCCGCCCTGCACGCCGAGGACCCGGCCGACCCGGCGGTACGGGCCGCGCTCGCCGCCTTCGACGAGCCCCGCTTCCTGCACCAGACCCGCGCCCTGGCCGAGGGGGTGCTGCACGGCACCGACGACCTGGGCCCGGCGCTCGCGGGCGGGACGCTGCCCGAGACCGTGCCCTGGCGCGCCCACTTCCACGTACCGCTGCACGCGCCGCCCGCACCGCCGCTCACCTCCACGATGGACGTCCTGCGCGGCTCCCTCGATGTGCTGCTCGGTCAAGACGCCCCGCGCAGCCGCCACTTCGAGGTGGAGACCTACACCTGGCAGGCCCTGCCGCCCGAGGCGCGACCGGCCGACGCGGCGCAGCTCGCCGACGGCATCGCCGCCGAACTCGCCCTCGCCCGCGGCCTCTTCCGCGACCTCGGCCTCAAGGAGCTGCCGTGACCGCCACCCCGACCCCGCTGCTCGTGCTCGACGTGGTGGGCCTGACGCCCGCCCTCCTGGAGCAGATGCCGCGCCTGAAGTCCCTTGCCCGCAAGGGCTCTTCGGCCGGACTCGGCACCGTGCTGCCCGCGGTGACCTGCGCCGCCCAGTCCACCTTCCTCACCGGAGCGCCGCCCGCCGAGCACGGGATCGTCGGCAACGGCTGGTACTTCCGCGAGCTGGGCGAGGTGCTGCTCTGGCGCCAGCACAACGGGCTCGTCGCGGGCGACAAGCTCTGGGACGCGGCCCGCCGCGCCCACCCCGGCTACACCGTCGCCAATGTCTGCTGGTGGTACGCGATGGGCGCGGACACCGACTGGACCGTCACCCCGCGGCCGGTGTACTACGCCGACGGCCGCAAGGAGCCGGACTGCTACACCCGCCCCGTCGAGCTGCACGACGAACTCACCGACGCCCTCGGCACCTTCCCCCTCTTCCACTTCTGGGGACCCGGCGCCGACCTGGTCTCCAGCCGGTGGATCATCGACGCCACCCGGCACCTCAACCGCACCCGCCACCCGGACCTGACCCTCTGCTACCTCCCGCACCTCGACTACGACCTCCAGCGCTTCGGCCCCCGCGACCCGCGCTCGCTGCGCGCCGCCGCCGAACTCGACGCGGCGCTCGGCCCCTTGCTGGACGAGGCCGAGGCGGAGGGCCGCACCGTGGTCGTCCTGTCCGAGTACGGCATCACCGAGGTGTCCCGCCCCGTCGACATCAACCGCGCCCTGCGCCGCGCCGGGCTCCTGGAGGTGCACACCCAGGACGGCATGGAGTACCTGGACCCGATGGCCTCCCGTGCCTTCGCGGTCGCCGACCACCAGCTCGCCCATGTCTACGTACGGCGCCCGGAGGACCTGGCCCGGGTGCGGGAGGTGCTCGAAGGGCTCGACGGGGTCGCCGAACTCCTCGGCGACGAGGGCAAGAAGGCGCACGGCCTCGACCACCCGCGGGCCGGGGAACTGGTCGCGCTCGCGGCGCCGGAGGCCTGGTTCACGTACTACTACTGGCTGGACGACGAGCGGGCGCCGGACTTCGCGCAGCTGGTGGAGATCCACCGCAAGCCCGGCTACGACCCCGCCGAACTCTTCCTGGACCCGCTCGACCCCTATGTGAAGCTCCGGGCGGCCGGTGCGCTGGCCCGCAAGAAGCTCGGGATGCGCTACCGGATGGCGGTGGTCCCGCTCGACCCGGCGCCGGTGCGCGGCAGCCACGGCAGGCTCCCGGCCCGCCCCGAGGACGGGCCGGTGCTGCTCTGCTCGCGCCCCGGCGCCCTGCCGGGGGAGGTCGCCGCCACCGAGGTCAAGTCGCTGCTGCTCGGGCTCGCGGGTCTCGCCGAGGTGCCCGCCACGGGGTGAGGGCTCAGACCGCGGCGGCGCCCGGCCACTCGGGGGCGAGCAGCGACCAGACCTCCTTGTCGTGCCGGAAGCCGCGGTTCGGGAAGTACTCCCGCAGGGTGCCGTCGAGCTGCATGCCCACCCGCTGGGCGACCGCGCGGCTGCGCGCGTTGCGGGTGCTGCTGAACCACTCGACGCGGTGCATGCCCCGCTCGGTGAAGGCGTAGTCGATCAGGTGCCGCACGGCCGCGGTGATCAAGCCGTGGCCCTCGCCCGCCGGTTCGGTCCACACCCCGATCTCGCAGTTGCCGAGCCGGGTGTCGAAGTGCACGAACATCACCCCGCCGACCAGGGTGCCCGCCCGCCAGATCCCGTACAGGCGGCCGGTGTCGGCGGCCTGCTTGTCCGCGTAGTCCTGGAGGGTGGCCCGGGCCGAGTCCAGGTCGGTGGAGCGGGAGGCCCAGGGGATCCAGGGGTCGGTGTGCGGGCGGGCCCGGTCCATGTGGGCGAGGAACTCCTCGGCCTGCCAGGGTTCGAGCGGGCGCAGCGCGGCGTCCTCGGCGAGCGGTACGGCGTACATGGCGGTCCTCAGCGGTCGGCGGGGGCGGACGGCCCGCTCCCCGGTACATAACAAACGTTGGGTATGTACCCTACTCGTATGCCGCCCGCACGTGGAGACCATGAAGCCCGCCGGAGAGAGGTCTCCGAGGCGGTGTGGCAGGTGCTCGCCGCGCGGGGCTTCGGGGGGCTGACCCTGCGGGCCGTGGCCGCGCAGATGGGGGCCACCACCGGGCTGCTCACGCACTACTTCCCCGGCAAGCGGGCGCTGCTCGCGCACGCCCTGGACGTACTGGACCGCCGCTCGGCCGAGCGCCCGCGCCCCGCCGCCGAGGAGGCGGGGGAGGCCGCCGGTCTGGTGATGCTGCGGGCGATGCTGCTCGACATCCTGCCGCTGGACGCCGCGAGCGCGGCCAGCAACCGGATCTGGGTCGGCTCCTGGGACGCGGCGCTCACCGACCCGGAGCTGGCCGAGGAGCACGCCGCCCGCTACCGCCGCGCCCGCGCGCGGATGACCGGGTACGTCGCGGACGCCCAGCGGCTCGGCGAACTGCCGGCCGGCCCCGCGGCCGAGGAGATCGCGGCGGCGGCGCAGAGCTTCGTCCTCGGTCTTGTCGTACAGGCGCTCTTCGCGCCCGGGGAGTTCCCGCCCGAGCGCCAAGTCGCTCTGCTCGACGCCCACTTGGCGAAGGCCGCCGCCGGGGCGGACCGGGCGCCGGGGACGCCGCCGGTCCCGGCAGGGGAGTCCTGACCGGGACCGGACGGGCGCGGGGCGCCGGGTTCAGTGCGCGCGGGCTCAGACCGGGCGGGCCTCGATCACCGAGATCGGGGCGGCCGTCTCGGTGATCTTCTCCAGGCGGAAGCCACCGGCGGCGAGCACTTCCGCGTACTGCTTCTCGCTGCGCTCCTTGCCGCCGACGAGCAGCATCAGCCACAGGTCGACCAGCTTGGCCGGGTGCGGCTTGTTCGGCTTGTCGTCGGGGGTCACGAACTCCATGAGGAGGATCCGGCCGTCCGGGTCGATGACCTTGCGGACATTGCGCAGGATCTCGATCACCTGCTCCTCGGGCCAGTCGTGCACGATGTGCTTGAGGAGATAGGCGTCCCCGCCCGCGGGGGCAGGGTCGAAGAGGCCGCCCTTCTCCAGGGTGCAGCGGTCGGCCACGCCCTGCTCGCGCAGGTAGTCGGCGGCGCCGTTGGTGTCGATCCGCGCGTCGAAGAGGACCCCGCGGGCGTCCTTCGCCTGCTGGAGCGCGGCGGCGAGCAGACCGCCGCGCCCCGCGCCGTAGTCGACGATGGTGCGGAACCGGCGGAAGTCGTAGGCGGCGAGCAGCGGCAGGGTCTCCGTCTCGGACATCGCGCCCATGCCCGCGGTGAAGATCTCCCCGTACTCCGGGTTGGCGTCGATGAACTCGAAGGCGCCCATGCCGCGCAGCTTGGGCAGGCTGGCCTCGCCGGTGCGCACCGCGTCGACCAGGTGCGCCCACTCCTCCCAGTGGGTCGGGTGCCCCATCAGCAGGACGGTGGCGCGCATCGACTGCGGGGTGTCGGAGCGCAGCGCCTGCCCCATCGGCTTCAGCTTGAAGCTGCCGTCGGCGCGCTCCTCGAAGACCGAGTAGGTGGCGAGCAGGCGCAGCAGCCGGTGCAGCGACTCGGGGTCGGCGCCGACCCGCTGGGCCAGCTGGGCGGCGGTCAGCGGACCGTCCTTCAGCTCGTCGGCGACCTTCAACTCGGCGGCCACGTACAGGGCTTGGGTGACCATCGAGCCCTGGGAGAGTTCGAGCAGCGCGAACGGCGGCGGGGCGAGCAGCCGGGTCAGCTTCACCAGGCCGGCGCGCACACCCTCCACGGCGCGGACGACTTTGGCGGGGGGGAGTTTGGGCATGCGTATCCTCCGTGGCGGTGTCGCGGAACTCGTGCCTGCGGGACGTACGGACCGCCGCGTACACGGGGGCTGAACTGGAGCCCTGGCGCAGGGGAAAGCCTCGAACGGAGCCGTTCGCCGGGCGGTGCCCGCTCACCGAAACCAGCGGTGTCCCGGGCCGACTGTAGGGGCGCCTCTTCCCTTGCGCCACCGTGTGCAGAAAGCCCGGGAATTGTGCACCGGCACTTCGGCGGAGTTTCCGGTGAGCGGCCCGGGGCGCCTTCTCGCCGAGTTCTCGACCGGGGTGTGCAACCGCGATATTTCCGAGGTCGCACACTTGATTTCCGAGGTCGGACACGTACCGCCGCCCAAATCCCGGGAAGAGCAGGCAATTTCACCCGGGACGGCTGCGGCCGCGTACGTCTATGGTGACGCCGGTCGAATGCACGCCCCCCATTCCGGGGGTGTGCCAGGAAAAGGGAGAGACATGTCAAGAGCACACAAGCCTTGGGCGGGGGCCCTCCTTGCGGCAGCGGTGGTGGCGGGGCTCACGGCCACCGCCGCACCCAGCCAGGCCGCGCACCGCGCGGGCCCCGAGGTCCTCGCGACCAACCTGAACAACCCGCGGGACATCACGCTCCAGGCGGACGGTTCGATCCTCGTCGCCGAGTCCGGCAGCGGTCCCGCCACGGCCTGCGCGCCGGGCACCTCCTGCCTCGGCTTCACCGGCTCGATCTACCGGGTCAACGGCAGCCAGAAGGGCCGCGTCGTCACCGGGCTGCCCTCCAAGCTGGAGGTCCGCGCGGACGGCGGCGCCTCGGTCGCCGGACCCAACCAGGTCGAGGCCCGCACCGGCGGCTACACCGTCTCCAGCAGCTTCGGCGGCGACGCCGCGGACCGCAAGGCGCTGGGCGCGGGCGGCGAGACCCTCGGCACCCTGCACATAGCCAAGGGCAAGGTGCTCGGCGACCTTGTCGACCACGAGACCCGGCTCGACCCGGACGGCCCGCTCGGCAACAACGACGTGCACTCCAACGCGTGGATGTTCGCCCACCACGGCAAGGACTACCTGGTCACCGACGCGGGCGGCAACGACCTGATCCGGGTGCTCCCGGACGGCACCACCAAGACCGAGTTCGTCTTCCCGAACAACGGCGAGAACGAGACGGTGCCCACCGGGATCGTGGCCGCCCCCGACGGCTCCTTCTACATCTCCGACCTCAGCGGCCAGGCCGCGGGCAAGTCCCGCATCTGGCGCTACGTCCCCGGCAGCGCCCCGAAGGTCTTCGCCACCGGTCTGACGAACGTCACCGACCTCGCCCTGGACGGCAAGGGCGGGCTGATCGCCCTCACCCTCACCAAGGGCTACACGGAGACCGGCCCGCTGCCCGGCGCCCTGAACCGCGTCGACCTGAAGAGCGGCAAGGCGACCGAGATCCCGACCGCCGACCGGCTGGTCAACTCCCTCGGCCTCGCCGTCGGCAAGGGCGGCGAGATCTATGTGACCAACAAGACGGTGGGCACCACCGGCGAACTCCTGAAGTTCCCCGCCGCGCGCCGGTGAGCACCGGCCGCCGGAACTGACACCGGCCGGGGCGCACTTCGGCCCCGGCCGATGTCAGGATTTCCCCCGCCGGGTGAAATCCCGGCAGGCCCGTCTCCGGTTCCGCACAGAGAACGGACAGGTTTTCCGCGACAGCGGCCCTCGGCCGGAAATCCGGGCGACCATGCGGTAGGGATGTCGCCTGCGGATGTCGTGCACGGACATCGTGCACGGATGTCGCGTACGTCATCGAGTACGGCCCGGAGTGCGTATCGCCTACGGCTCCGCGTTCGGCCTCGGAGTCCGGCCGGGGAATCCGCAGTCGCACAGCAAAAGGGAATCCGGTGGGCCCGAGTACGCTGTGGCCGCTCCGGTGATCCGCGGGAATCCGGCCTTCCCCCGCGGAAGGAAGAAGTCCCCTCGCGCGCCCTTTCCGCTCGTATTTTGGGCGTGCGCGGCACGTGACACCGCACGCACCATTTCGCGTCTCCGCTTTTACGCCACCGCAGGAACTCACGCCAGAGAGGGACTCATGACGAAGATCATCCTTCCCGAGGACCGCCCCGCAGGCCGCCGCGGGTTCGAGATCGTCCTGCCCAGCTCCTTGACCGACGGGGCCGCCTCGCTCGTCGAGGCGCATGTCTCCGAGGCGATGTCCGGGCCGCCGCTGCACACCCACGCGGAGTCGGACGAGACCTACTTCGTCCTCGGCGGCGCGCTCATCATGATCATCGACGGCAAGCTCACCGAGCTGCGCGCCGGTGGCCTCGCCCACATCAGCAAGGACACCTCGCACACCTGGGCCACCCGCCCCGACGAGGGCGCCCACTTCCTCACCCTGCACCTGCCGGGCGGCTACGAGCTGTACCACCCGACCGCGCTCCACGCCGAGCACGAGAAGGGCGGCCCCCTGGAGCAGAAGGACCTCTTCGAGCTGGCGGCCCGCTTCGACTGGCGCCTGGCCGGCCCGCCCGAGCCGCACCGCCTGACCCCGACCGGCGTCCTGGTCCCCGCGGGCAAGGCGGACGCCGAGGCGGAGGCCACCAAGGCACTCGCCACGGCGGAGTACGAACGCGCCCTCGCCGCGTCCATCGAGGCCGCCGACTCCGGCTCCTGAGGCGCGAGTCGGCGGACGGGCACGGCGGAGGCGGGGAGCGTCATGGGGGCGGCACCGTGAGCGGGCCGGGGTCCGGCGGGCCGGGCACCGCCGCCGTACCGGGCGCCGCCCCGCCCGGTGCCGCCGGGGCGCCCGACCCCCGGCGATGGTTCGCCCTGGTGGTGATCCTGGTCGCCGGGTTCATGGACCTGCTCGATGTGACCATCGTGAACGTGGTCCTGCCGAGCGTCCTCGCGGACCTGGACGCCGCCTACACGCACGGGGAGTGGATCGTCGCCGGGTACGTGCTCGGCTTCGCCGCGCTGATGATCACCGGCGGGCGGCTCGGCGACATCCTCGGCCGCCGCAAGGTCTTCCTCGCCGGGGTGGCCGGATTCACCGCGGCCTCACTGCTCTGCGGGCTCGCCGACGGGCCCGGGGCGCTGATCGCGGCCCGCTTCCTGCAAGGCGCCATGGCCGGGCTGATGGTGCCGCAGATCCTCGCGATCATCCATGTCACCTTCCCCGCCGAGGAGCGCGGCAAGGTCCTCGGCATCTGGGGCGGCGTACTCGGCGCCGCCTCGGCCGCGGGCCTGGTCGCCGGGGGACTGCTCGCCGAGGCGGACCCGTACGGACTCGGCTGGCGCGCGGTCTTCCTGGTCAATGTGCCGGTCGGCGCCGCGGCCCTGCTCGCCGCCTGGTTCCTCGTCCCGGACTCCCGCGCTCCCGAGCGGCCCCGGCTCGATCCGCTCGGCGCGCTGCTGTCCGCCGCGGGCATCCTGCTCCTGGTCTATCCGCTCACCGAGGGGCGCGGCCTCGGCTGGCCGCCGTGGACCTTCCTGCTGATGGGCGCCGCGGTCCTGGTGCTCGGGCTCTTCGTGCTCCAGCAGCGCGGGCGCACCCGGGCCGACAACTCCCCGCTGATGTCGCTGAGTCTGTTCCGGGCGCGCGCCTTCTCGGCGGGGATGGCGGTCTGGGCCCTCTTCTGGATCGCCCTCGGCGGCTTCTTCTTCATCTGGACCCTGTACATGCAAGTGGGGCTCGGCTGGCCGCCGTTGCGGGCGGGACTGACCAGTTCCGCCTTCGCGGTGGGCTGCGCCGCCGGGTCCGGGACCGCCGTCGAGTTCTTCACCCCGCGCTTCGGCCGCAAGGCCCTGCTCGCGGGCGCCCTCCTCTGCGGCACCGGCTTCCTCGGCTACGTCCTGGTCGCCGCCCACTACGGACCGGCCGTCGCCCCCTGGCAGATGGTCGCCCCGCTCCTCGTCGCCGGTATCGGCTTCGGGCTGGTGGTGGCGCCGATGATCGACGCGGTGCTCACCGAGGTCCCGGTGCGCGAGGCGGGCTCGGCCTCCGGGGTCCTCGGCACCGTGCAGCAGATCGGCATCGCGCTCGGCACCGCCCTCGCCGGGGTGCTCTTCTTCCAGCAGCTCGACCACGACGCGGCGCGTGCCGTGGCGCGGGCCGCCCCCGCGCTGCGCCAGGAACTCACCCGGGCCGAGGTGCCCGCCGCCGAGCGCGAGCGGATCCTCGACGCCTTCGCCGACTGCCTCGCGGACCGCGCCGCGGCGACCGACCCGACCGCCGAACCCGCCTCCTGCCGGGGCCCGTTGCCCTCCCCCGAGGTCCGCGCGTTGGTGATCCGGGCCGGGCAGCGGGCCACCGCCGACAACTTCTCCCGCACCTTCGCGCTGACCCTCAGGTGGGGCGCGGGCAGCATGGGCCTGGTCTTCCTCGGCCTCTTCGCCCTGCCGCGGCGGGTGGAGTTCCGGGGGCTCGACGGGGGCGGTCCGGGTGCGGGGTCCGGACCTTCCGTGCCGGGCGCCTCGGAGGGTGGCGCTGCCGTCGGTCCGGGCGCCGGTCCGGCCTCCGGTCCCGGGCAGGAGCGCTCCGCCTCCGCGCGGTCCGGCGGCCAGGACGCCGGCGCTCACCCCGCCGGGTGATCCGGCCGCATTCCGTTTCCCGCGCGCCCGGGGCACGCCCCGATGCCGCGCGCCCCCTTGTCCCCGTACCGCCGCCCGTGCCGCGCCCGGTGGGGCAAAGGCGCGCACCGTACCGTACCGGCACCAGTCGTGCACACCCGGCAGCCGGGGCATTCGCCGGGAGTGGGGGAAGTCTGTCCTTCGCCGGACCATGTCCGGACTGTTCTCTGACGTTTCTCTGAATTTCTGTCAGCGGATTTGTCCTGACCGACAGTTGCCCGGCAACAGGGCGCGAAGAATTCACCTCCGGCTCGCTGCCGCGGTCTGTTCGCGGGCCCCGCGAGGCGGCAGGCTGGGGCCGCCTCGACCGCGTACGGCGAGGCGCCCCACGTCCCCCCTCACCTCCGGAGGTCCCCATGCGCCGCCGTCACGTCCTGCCGCTCGCCGCCGCCGCGCTGGCGATGCCCGCCGCTCTCCTGTCGACCGGTTCCGCTTCGGCCGCACCCGCCGACAAGCCGCAGGTGCTCAGCTCCTTCACGCAGACCAGCGCCTCCAGCTACAACGCCTGGAACGCCGCCCGCAACAACCAGGGGCAGTGGGCCGCCTACGGCTTCGACTGGTCCACGGACTACTGCAGCACCTCGCCCGACAACCCCTTCGGCTTCCCCTTCGAAACCGCCTGTGCGCGCCACGACTTCGGCTACCGCAACTACAAGGCGATGGGCACCTTCAGCGCCAACAAGGCCCGGATCGACTCCGCCCTCTACGAGGACCTGAAGCGGGTCTGCAGCCGCTACTCCGGCGCGACCAAGACCTCCTGCGACGGGCTGGCCTGGACCTACTACCACGCCGTCGACATCTTCGGAATCAAGAGCTTCAAGCAGCTCGACAAGGCCGCCTGACACCTCGGCCCCGACACGGCCGCCCGCCGCCTCGGGACGGCCGCCGGACACCTCGTCCGGCCCCACCGCGTACGGCCCGGAAGTCCCCAGGGACTCCCGGGCCGTTCCGCTACGCGCGTCCACCAGTGCCGGGGGCGGGCCGGGCGCCCGGCCGCGGCTGCCCCGCGAGCGCGGGGGCGGCCCGCCGGGCGCGCGGTTCGTGGACACTGGCAGAGGGGCCGGCACCCGGCAGTCAGAGAGAGGATCTTCCATGGCCGAGCGTTTCGACGTTGTCGTACTCGGATCGGGACCCGGCGGCTATGTCGCCGCCGTCCGCGCCGCCCAGCTGGGCAAGCGGGTCGCGATCGTCGAGGAGAAGTACTGGGGCGGCGTCTGCCTGAACGTCGGCTGCATCCCCACCAAGGCGCTGCTGCGCAACGCGGAGCTGGCCCATCTCTTCACCCACGAGCAGAAGACCTTCGGCATCAAGGTCGAGGGCACCGTCACCTTCGACTACGGCGAGGCCTTCCGCCGCAGCCGCAAGGTCGCCGACGGCCGGGTCAAGGGCGTCCACTTCCTGATGAAGAAGAACGCGATCACCGAGTACGAGGGCCGGGGCACCTTCACCGACGACCACACCCTGACGGTGGCCAAGGCGGACGGCTCCACCGAGACGATCTCCTTCGAGAACTGCATCATCGCCACCGGCGCCACCCCCCGGCTGCTGCCCGGCACCAGCCGCTCCGAGCGGGTCGTCACCTACGAGGAGCAGATCCTCACCGAGGAGCTGCCGGAGTCGGTGGTGATCGCCGGGGCGGGCGCGATCGGCGTCGAGTTCGCGTATGTGCTGCACAACTACGGGGTCGAGGTCACCGTCGTCGAGTTCCTCGACCGGATCGCCCCGCTCGAGGACGCCGAGGTCTCCGCCGAGCTGGCCAAGCGCTACCGCAGGCTCGGCATCGACGTGCTCACCGGCACCCGGGTGGAGTCCATCGACGAGTCGGGCCCGAAGGTACGGGTCACCGTCACCGCCAAGGACGGCGCCCAGCAGGTCCTGGAGGCCGACAAGGTGCTCCAGGCGATCGGCTTCGCCCCCCATGTCACCGGGTACGGCCTGGAGGCCACCGGGGTGAAGACCACCGAGCGCGGCGCCATCGACGTGGACGGCCACTGCCGCACCAATGTGCCGCACATCTACGCCATCGGCGATGTCACCGCCAAGCTGATGCTCGCGCACGCGGCCGAGTCCATGGGCGTCATCGCCGCCGAGACCCTCGCGGGCGCCGAGACCATGGAGCTCGACTATGTGATGATCCCGCGCGCCACCTACTGCCAGCCGCAGATCGCCAGCTTCGGCTGGACCGAGGAGCAGGCCCGCCTGAAGGGCTTCGACGTCAAGGTCGCCAAGTTCCCCTTCACCGCCAACGGCAAGGCGCACGGCCTCGGCGACTCCGCCGGTTTCGTCAAGCTCATCAGCGACGCGACGTACGGCGAGCTGATCGGCGGCCACCTCATCGGCCCCGATGTCACCGAGCTGCTGCCCGAGCTGACCCTGGCCCAGCAGTGGGACCTGACCGTGCACGAGGTCGCCCGCAACGTCCACGCCCACCCGACCCTGGGCGAGGCGGTCAAGGAGGCGGTGCACGGGCTCGCCGGGCACATGATCAACCTCTGAACCGCCGCCGGGCGGTGACACCCGGCGAAGGCCCCGGGGAGCGGTGTCGGTCCGCTCTGCCGGGGCTTCGCCGTGCCGGATGCCGGATGCCGGGCCTCCGCCACCGGACGGGATAATGAACAAGCGCCGCCGAGTCCGTTCAGTAAAGCGAACGATCTTCCGTTCCGTGGCGCATCGGGGAGAAGGGATGAGACGTGGGACGAGAAGCGGGACGAGGGGAGAGGAACCGGTGAGCGCCGAGGACGGCCCGGTCTCGATCCGGGACATGCTGGCGGTCAACCTCAAGCGGCTGCGCACCCGGCGGGGCCTGTCGCTCTCCGAGCTGTCGCGCCGCTCGAAGATCGGCAAGGCCACCCTCTCGCAGCTGGAGTCCGGCACCGGGAACCCGACCATCGAGACGGTCTTCAGCCTCTCGCGGGTCCTCGAAGTGCCCATCTCCGACCTGCTCGACGCCCGTGAGGCGGGTGGACTGCGGGTGGTGCGCGCCGCCGAGGTCGAGGTACTCAGCGGCGAGGGCCTGGACCTGCGCCCGCTGCGGCGCATCGAGTCGGGCGACACCGTCTTCGAGGTCTACGACCAGCAGTTGAGCGCGGATTCCCGCCGCGATTCGCTGGGCCACGTCGGCACCGAGCACACCGTGGTGCAGTCCGGCCGGCTCGGCGTACGGGTGGAGGGCGAGGAGGCCGAACTCGGCCCGGGGGACTACGTCGGCTTCGACGCCTCGCTGCCGCACAGCTATACGGCGCTCGACGGGCCGGTGCGCTCGGTGCTGCTGCTCCAGTACGGCAGGGACCAGCGCCCGCTGCCGCCGTACCCGGGTGCTCCGGCGGACGGCGAGGCGGCCCGCTGAGCCCACGGGGAACCGGCACCCCCGCGAGCCGCGGGCGGCGGGCTCGGCGGTGGGGTCCGGGCCCCGCGGGGTCTCGGCGCGCGCCGCCGGTCGGGGGCGTTGACACTCGGAGGGAGTGCTCTTAGCCTCGATCTCGTTCGATAAAGCGAACGGGAGGGTTCGATGCGTGGAACGCGGTCCCCGGTGACGCGGGCGGTGGTGGTCGGTGCCGGAATCGTCGGCGCCGCCTGCGCCCGCGAACTGGCGCGGGCCGGCTGCGCGGTCACCCTGGTCGACCGCGGCGGCGCCGCCTCGGGGACCACCGCGCACGGCGAGGGCAACATCCTGCTCTCCGACAAGGGCCCCGGCCCCGAACTCGAACTGGCCCGGCTCTCCCGCGCGTTGTGGCCCCTGGTCCTCGCGGAGATCGCCGAGTCCACGCCCCGCGGCGCCGCCCTGGTGCGCGCCGTCGAGTGGGAACCGAAGGGCGGTCTGGTGGTCGCCACCACCGAGGCGGGCGCCGCCGGTCTGGCCCGCTTCGCCGCGGGCCAGCGCGCCGCCGCCGTCCGCTCCGAGGCCCTCGACCCCGCGCAGACCGCCGCCGCCGAACCCTTCCTGACCCGCGCGCACCGGGCCGTCCTGCACTACCCCGAGGACGCCCAGGTCCAGCCCGCCGCCGCGGCCACCGCACTGCTCGCCGACGCCCGCGCGGCCGGGGCCCGGCTGCGCACCGGCTGCGAGGTCCTCGGCGCCCGCACCCGCGGCGGCAGGCTGACCGCGCTGCGCACCACGGCGGGCCTGCTCGAAGCCGACCTCTTCGTCAACGCCGCCGGGCCCTGGGCCGGTTCGGTGGCCGCCCGCCTCGGCGCCCCCGTCGACGTACGCCCCCGCCGCGGCGACGTCCTGGTGACCACCCCGCAGCCGCCCACCGTCTTCCACAAGGTCTACGACGCGGACTACGTCGGCGCCGTGGGCAGCGACGACTCCGGCCTCCAGACCTCCGCCGTGGTGGAGTCCACCCGGGCGGGCAGCCTGCTGCTCGGCTCCTCGCGCCGCCGCGTCGGCTTCGACGAGCGGCTGCGGCCCGAGGTCCTGGCCGCCATCGCCGCCAAGGCGATCCGCCTCTTCCCCGCCCTCGCCGCGGTCCCGGTGATGCGCGCCTACGGCGGATTCCGGCCCTACGTACCCGATCATCTGCCGGTCATCGGCGCCGACCCCCGGCTCACCGGGCTCTGGCACGCGGGCGGCCACGAGGGCGCGGGCATCGGCCTCAGCCTCGGCACCGCCCGGCTGCTGCGCGCCCTGGTCCTCGGCGCCCCGGCCCCGCTCGACCCGGAGCCCTTCCGGGTGGACCGCCCGGCGGTGCTCGGCACGGCCGGTCCCGCCCGGGACGGCGCGGGGGCCCCGGGGCACGGCAGCAGTCCGGAGCACCCGCAACACCCGCGCGGAACAGCGCAGTCGGGGACCCCGGCGAACCCGACGGAGCGGAAGGAGCACCCATGACCGCGCGACTCGTGCCCGCGGCGGACGACGCGGCGGGCAGGCGGGAGCGGCCGCTGCGGATCACCGTGGACGGCGAGGCGCTCGACGGCTTCGCGGGCCAGAGCATCGCCGGTGTCCTGCTCGCGGCGGGCCGCCTGGCCTGGCGCACCGGCCCCTCGGGCGCCCCGCGCGGGGTGTTCTGCGGCATCGGCGTCTGCTTCGACTGCCTGGTGCGCGTCAACGGCGAACCCGATGTACGCGCCTGCCGCCGCCGCGCCCGCGACGGGGACACCGTGCTCACCCAGTCCCGCGCCGGGGAGGGCGAGGAGGACGAGGGCGCGACCGGCTCTCCTCGCGGGCTCCGCGGGGCCGCCGACGAGGACAACTGCGGTGCGGAGGAGGAAGCATGACGAGGCATCACATCCTGGTGGTGGGTGCCGGTCCCGCCGGTCTCGCCGCCGCACGGTCGGCGCTCGCGGCCGGTGCCGAGGTGGTCCTCGTCGACTCGGCGGAGCAGATGGGCGGCCAGTACCACCGGATGCCGCCCGCCGCGTTCGGCGCCGCGCACCCCGAGCGCCTCCAGCACCACTGGACCTCCTTCACCCGCCTGCGCCGCGAGCTGCGCGCCCACCCGCGCTGCACCTGGTGGCCCGAGACCGCGGTCTGGGCCCTGGAGCCCCGCGACCCCGGTGAGCAGGGCCCGCCCCGGGTGCACCTGCTGCACGGCCCCGCGGACGGCTCCGGCCGCACCCGGCACGTCCTCGCACCCGACGCCCTGGTCCTCGCCCCCGGCGCGCACGACCGCGTACTGCCCTTCCCCGGCTGGGAGTTGCCCGGAGTCTTCACCGCCGGTGCCGCCCAGGCGCTCGCCAAGGGGGAGCGGATCGCGGTCGGCGAACGGGTCCTGGTGGCGGGCAGCGGACCCTTCCTGCTGCCGGTGGCCGCCTCGCTCCTCGAAGCGGGCGCGGGGGTACGGGCGGTCCTGGAGGCCAACCCGGCGCGCACCCTCGCCCGCGGCTGGGGCTCCCGGCCCTGGCAACTGGCCGCCCACCTCGGCAAGACCGGCGAACTCCGCGACTACGCGGGCCGGTTGCTGCGCCACCGGGTGCCCTACCGCACCGGTCGCGCCGTCGTCGAGGCGCGTGGCACCGGCCGCGTCGAGGAGGTGGTCACCGCCCGGCTGCGCCCCGACTGGTCGGTGGTGCCCGGCAGTTCGCGCACCCTCGCGGTGGACGCCCTCTGCGTCAGCCATGGGTTCAGCCCGCAGCTGGAGCTCCCGGTGGCCGCCGGGTGCGCCCTTCTCCCGTCCCCGGCAGGAGAGTTCGTGCGGGTGGACGGCGAGCAGCGCACCAGCGCCGAGGGCGTCTGGGCGGCCGGGGAGATCACCGGTATCGCGGGGGCGCCCGCCGCCCGGGCCGAGGGCGCGCTCGCGGGCTGGTACGCGGCCGGCGGCGAGCGCACCGCCCGCGGCCTGCCGCGTCTGCACCAAGTCCGCGACCAGGGGCGGGACTTCGCCGCCCGGCTCGCGCGGGCCCACCCGATCGGCGCCGCCTGGCCCGGCTGGCTGCGCCCGGACACCCTGGTCTGCCGCTGCGAGGAGACCGACTACGCCGCCCTGTGCGCGGCCGCCCGCGAGGAGTCCGGTGCCGCCGCCCGCACCGCCCGGCTCGCCACCCGCGCCGGGCTCGGCCCCTGCCAGGCCCGGATCTGCGGCCCCACCGTCGGCGAACTCCGCACCCGGCTGCGCGGCGAGGACCCGGACGCCCGGAGCGCCGAGGGCCTGGCCGCGCCCAGCAGCCACCGCCGCCCCCTCGCCCAGCCCCTGCGCCTCGGCGAACTCGCCCGCGCCCCCGCACCACCGCCACCGCCCGCCGACCGCGCGGACGGCGAGCCCGGGCCCGTACCTCCGCAGGACCTCGGGCCCGAACTCCCGGACGACCCGGCCCCGTAGCACCCGACTCCGATTCCGATCCCGGCCCCTGACGACCCCGACCCCCGACTCCGCAGCGCCCGACTCCCCCCAGAAGGAGCCCCGTTCATGACCGCAACCCCGCACAGCAGCCACGGACCGCTCGGCGGTGTCGTGGTGGCCACCGCGCTGCCCTACTACGCGGACCCGGCCGCCCCCGCCGGACTCGCGGTGGACTACGACCGCTATGCCGAGCACTGCCGCTGGCTCGTCGACAACGGCTGCCGCGGCGTCGGCCCCAACGGCTCGCTGGGCGAATACTCCTCGCTCACCGACGAGGAGCGGCGCCGGGTCGCCCGTACCGCGATCGAGGCGGTGGGCGAGGAGGGCATCGTCGTCGTCGGGGTGCACGGGCCCGGCGCGCACCAGGCCCGGTACTGGGCGGAGCGCGCCGCGGAGGACGGCGCGGACGGGCTGCTGTGCCTGCCGCCGACCATGTACCGGGCCAACGACCGGGAGATCCTCGCCCACTTCGAGGCGGTCGCCTCGGTCGGGCTGCCGGTGATGGTCTACAACAACCCGATCGACACCAAGGTGGACCTGACCCCCGCGCTGCTCGCCGAGATCGCGCAGCTCGACCACGTCGTCGCGGTGAAGGAGTTCTCCGGGGATGTGCGGCGGGTCCTGGAGATCAGGGAGAGCGCGCCCTCACTTGAGGTGATCAGCGGCGCCGACGACGTCGTCCTGGAGAGCCTGCTGATGGGCGCCACCGGCTGGTTCGCCGGATTCCCCAATGTCTTCCCCGCCGAGTCGGTCCGCCTGTACGAACTGGCCCGCGCCGGTCGCCTCGCCGAGGCCCGCGCCCTGTACGAGCCGCTGGTCGCCGCCTTCCGCTGGGACTCGCGCACCGAGTTCGTGCAGGCCATCAAGCTCGGCATGGAGCAGGTCGGCCGCTTCGGCGGGCCCTGCCGCCCACCGCGCGGACCGCTCTCCGCCGCCCAACAGGCCCAGGTCGAGGCGGACATGGCCCGCGCACTCGCCGCCCTCGGGAAGCAGGCCGCTGCCCGGTCCGCCGATCCGCAGCGACCGGCCGATCCCCAGGGACAGGGTGATCCCCAGGGACAGGGTGATCACCGGGGACAGGGTGATTCCCGGACCCGGACCGGTCCTGGGACGCAGACCGGTCTCCAGCGGCAGGCCCGCTGATGCGCTCCGTGCGGACCCTCAGCGCGGTCGACTCGCACACCGAGGGCATGCCGACCCGGGTCGTCACCGGCGGCGTCGGGCCGATCCCCGGTGCCAGCATGGCCGAGCGCCGCCGCCACGCCATGGCGCACCTGGACGGGCTGCGCCGCTTCCTGGTCGACGAGCCGCGCGGCCACCCGGCGATGAGCGGGGCCGTTCTCCAGCCGCCCACCCGGCAGGACGCCGACTGGGGAGTGCTGTACATCGAGGTCAGCGGCTTCCTGCCGATGTGCGGGCACGGCACCATCGGGGTGGCCACGGTGCTGGTGGAGACCGGCATGGTCGAGGTGCGCGAACCGGAGACCGTGGTCCGGCTCGACACCCCGGCCGGACTCGTCGAGGCCCGGGTCGCCGTCCGCGAGGGTGTCGCCGAGGAGGTCACCCTGCGCAATGTGGACTCCTTCGCCCTGCGCCTGGACGCCGAGGCGGAGGTACCCGGCCTCGGCACCGTCCCGTACGACCTGGCCTACGGCGGCAACTTCTACGCGATGGTGCAACTGGACGCGCTGGGGCTGCCGTTCGACCGCGCGCGCAAGGACGAGATCCTGGCCGCCGGGCTCGCCCTGATGGGGGCGATCAACGAGCGGGACCGTCCGGTGCACCCGGCCGACCCGGCCATCTCCGGCTGCAAGCACGTGCAGTTCCTCGCGCCCGGCTCCACCGCCGCGCACTCGCGCAACGCGATGGCGATCCACCCGGGCTGGTTCGACCGTTCGCCGTGCGGCACCGGCACCTCGGCCCGGATGGCGCAGCTGCACGCCCGCGGTGAACTCCCCCTGCACACCGACTTCGTCAACGAGTCCTTCATCGGCACCCGCTTCACCGGACGGCTCACCGGCACCACCGAGGTCGGCGGCCTGCCCGCGGTCGTCCCCGAGGTGAGCGGCCGCGCCTGGATCACCGGCACCGCCAACTACCTCCTGGACCCACGCGATCCCTTCCCCCAGGGCTTCGTCCTCTAGCTCCCGAGGCCCCCTTCCCGCTCCCACTCCGCGTACCGCCACCGGAGGCACCACCATGTCCGAACGCGCCCCCGCCCGCCCGATCCGTTCCCAACCCCCGCCCGCCGGGGGCCTGTTCAGCCGGGCCGGAATCTTCCGGCTCAAGCCCGTGGACTCCTCGGAGGAGGAGACCGGCGGCGGGCTGCGCCGCACCATGGGGCTGTGGCAGCTGGTCGCGCTCAGCCTCGGCGGACTGGTCGGCGCGGGCGTCTTCTCGCTCGCGGGGGTCGTCGCCCACGAGGACGCCGGGCCCGGGGTGATGCTCTCCTTCCTGCTCGCCATCGTCGCCAGCACCGCCGCCGCGCTCTGCTACGCGGAGTTCGCGGGCACCATCCCGAAGGCGGGCTCGGCCTACACCTATACGTACGCGGCCCTCGGCGAGGTGGTCGGCTGGGCGATCGGCTGGGATCTGCTCCTGGAGTACACCGCGATCGTCGCCGTGGTGGCCATCGCGGTCTCCGGCTACCTCTCGTACATCCTGGAGCACCTCGGACTCGACCTGCCGCAGTGGATGCTCGGCGCCCCCGGCACCGGCGACGGCCACCGCGCCGATGTCTTCGCCGCCCTGCTCTGCCTGCTTCTCGCCTTCGTGCTCTCCCGGGGCACCAAGGAGGCGGCGCGTTTCGAGACCGTCCTGGTGGTGGTCAAGCTGGCCATCGTCGCCCTGGTGGTCCTCGCCGGGGCCTTCCACGTCTCGGCGGGCAACCTCAGCCCCTTCCTGCCCTTCGGGCTCAGCGGGGCGGTCACCGGCGCGGCCACCACCTTCTTCGCGGTCTACGGCTACGACGCGATGAGCGCCGCGGCCGAGGAGAGCACCGAGGCGAAGAAGCTGCTGCCGAAGGCGATCGTGATCTCCCTCGGCATCGCCGCCGTGGTCTACCTGCTGGTCTGCCTGGTCCTGCTCGGCATGCAGGACTACCGGGACATCGACACCAAGAGCCCCTTCTCCAGCGCCCTTTCGGCGGTCGGGCTCGGCGGGCTCGGCCTGGTCGTCGCCGTCGGCGCGGTCATCGGCATCACCACCTCCGCCTTCGCCAATATGCTCGCCGTCTCCCGGGTCTGGTACGCGATGAGCCGGGACGGGCTGCTGCCGCGCCGCTTCGCCCGCAACCACCCCACCCGGCAGGTGCCGACCCGGATCATCTGGCCGGTGGGCGTCGGCTCCGCGGTCATCGCCGGGTTCCTGCCCATCCGGGAGGCCGCCGACCTCACCAATATCGGCATCCTGATGGCCTTCCTGGTGGTCGCGGTCGCCGTGGTGGTCATGCGCCGCACCCGCCCCGGGCTGCCGCGCACCTTCCGCACCCCGCTGGTGCCGTGGATCCCGGCCGTCGGCGTGCTCTTCTCCGGCTGGCTGATCAGCAGGCTGGACCCGGTCACCTGGCTCCGCTTCGCGGTCTGGATGGCCCTCGGGATGGCCGTCTACGCCTGGTTCGGCTACCGCAACTCGGCGGAGCACCGCCCGGCAGCCGGGGACACCGGTGACCCGGACCCCAACTCCGTACCCAAGGAAAGGGATTGACCACGATGGACGCTTCCGCGACCTCGCCCACCACCTCAACGGCCGCGGTCGGCAAGGCGGTTGAGGCCGCTGCCGCCGCCGCGCCCGGCTGGGCCCGCTCCCGCCCGGTGGACCGCGCCCGCGCGCTGACCGCGGTGGCCGGTGCCCTGGAGGCGGAACGGGAGCAGCTGGTCGCCGCCGCCGACCGCGAGACCCGTCTGGGACCCGCCCGCCTCCACGGCGAACTCACCCGCACCACCTTCCAGTTGGGCCTGTTCGCCACCGAGGCCTCCACCGGCGCCCTCTACGACGTCCGGATCGACCGCGCCGACCCGGACTGGCCCACCGGACCGCGCCCCGAACTGCGCCGCTACCGCACCGCGCTCGGCCCGGTGCTGGTCTTCGCGGCGGGCAACTTCCCCTTCGCCTTCAGCGTCGCGGGCGGCGACACCGCCTCCGCCTGGGCCGCGGGCTGCCCCGTGGTGGTCAAGGCGCACCCGGGGCACCCGGAACTCTCCCGGCTCACCGCCGGGATCGTGCGCCGGGCGCTGGCCGCAGCCGGGGCCCCCGAGGGCGTCTTCGCGCTGATCGAGGGCGAGCGGGCCGGAGTCGAGGCGCTGCGCCACCCGTCCCTGCGCGCCGCCGCCTTCACCGGCTCGGAACGCGGCGGCCTCGCCCTGGCCCGTATCGCCGCCGACCGCCCCGAACCCATCCCCTTCTACGGCGAACTCGGCAGCGTCAACCCGGTGGTGGTCACCGAGGCGGCGGCCCGCGCCCGCACCCGGGAGATCGCCGAGGGCTGCGCCGCCTCGCTCACCCAGGGCGCCGGGCAGTTCTGCACCAACCCGGGGCTGCTGTTCCTGCCCGCCGAGGACCACGGACTCCTGGCCGCGCTGACCGCGGCGGTGGGCGCGGTCCCCGCGGCCCCGATGCTCGGCGACCGCTTCACCGCGGGCTACCTGGACGGCGCCCGCAGGCTCGCCGCGCTCCCGGGCGCCCGGCGGCTGGTCTGGCCCGCAGAGGGGGCACCGGAACCCGCGCCCCGGCTGCTCGCCCTGGACCTGGCGGCCTTCAGCGCGGCGGGCGGGGCCGCGACCGCGGAGTGCTTCGGACCGCTCGGCCTGGTGGTCACCTACGGCAGCCGCGCCGAGCTGACCGGGGTGCTGCGGAAGCTGCCCGGACAGCTCACCGGAAGCCTGCACGCCGAGGCCGCCGAAGCCGGGGCGGACGGTGAACTCGCCGCGCTCACCGAGGTGTTGGGCGACCGCAGCGGGCGGGTGCTGTTCAACCAGTGGCCCACCGGAGTCTCGGTCACCCACGCCATGCAGCACGGCGGCCCCTTCCCGGCCGCCACCGTGCCCGCCACCACCTCGGTCGGCACCGCCGCGGCCGAACGCTTCCTGCGGCCGGTCGCCTACCAGTCCCTGCCCGAGGCCCTGCTGCCCGAGCCGCTGCGCGAGGCCAACCCTTGGGGGGTGCCGCGTCGGGTGCGGTAGGCAGGGTGCCCCCGCGGTTTAGTCCCCGTACCGGGCGACCGCCGGGCGCGGCGCGAGCAGCCCCCGGACCAGGCCTACCTCCAGGGCCACCAGGGCGCGGATCACCGGCACCGCCGTGGCGAGCAGGACCGCGCCGACGGCGGTGTGGAAGCCGAGGTCGGCCGCCTTCGAGGAGATGCCGAAGGCGAGGTCGAGCAGGCCGTTGTTCTCGTCCCGGGGGAGGGACCAGGACCAGGTGGCGTAGAGGAGTTCGCCGAGGCCGCCGAGGGTCCAGGTCAGTGCCAGGGCGAAGGTGACGGTGCGCTGGACCAGGGCGAGAAACATGAAGCCGAGGTCGCGCCAGGACTGCGGGTCCGCGAGCGCCCGGACCTGCCCGCGGAGGCCGCCGCCGGTCGCCTTGCGGTAGCGCGGGGCGGGCAGCGGCTCGCCGGTGACGGCCTCGGCGCGCCCGCGTTCCCAGGCCGCGTACCGGCGGGCCGTCGCCAGGGTCCCGGCCAGCACCGGCACGCCGAGCACCACGGCGAGCGTGCCGAGGCCGAGGGAGAGCCCGGCGCTCGCGGCCACGAAGGCGCCGAGCGCCAGGGGGAAGCCGAGCAGGACGTAGCGCAGCCCGGAGCCGAAGCGGAGGGTGGGGCGCGGTGGGGCGGGCTGCCAAGTGCCGTGCACGGTGGGGGGAGTTGTCGTCTCGGTCATCATGGCTTCAGCCTGTCGCGGCCCGTCCGCCGGGCCCAGCCGGTCGGCCCCCGGGACCGCGGTGGGGAAATCCCCACCAGGGGGCTCGCCCTGGCACCCCCGGGCGCGGGGACGTCCGTACCGGGGCAGGTGGGCCGCGGCCCCCTGGCCGGGACTCAGCCGGACCGGCGGACGAGCACCACCGCGATGTCGTCGTGCGAGCTGCGGGACAGTGCCGGGGTGACCACCAGGTCGGCGAGGGCGTCCAGGGAGAGGCCGGCCGCGACCGACTGGGCGGGGCCCGTGTCCCCGGGGCGGGCCGCGAGGGTGCGCCTGCCGAGCGGGCCGTCGCCCCCGCCGTTCCCGGCGCCGGGTTCCGGGGCCGGGTTGCGGGCGGTCCACTCGGCGAGGGCGTGCATGAGTTCGTGCACCGCGCCCGAGTAGTCGGTGCCGGGGCGTTCGACCAGCCCGTCGGTGAAGAGCAGCAGGATGGCGCCGGTCGGCAGCGTCCCGGCGAGCGCGGGGTAGTCGGTGCCGGTGAAGGTGCCGAGGGGGAGCCCGCCCGGTACCTCCAACTCCTCGACCCGGCCGTCCGGATGGACCACGAGGGGGTACGGGTGACCGGCCCGTACGGCGGTGAACGTCCCCCGTTCCGGGTCGAGTTCGACCAGGCAGCCGGTGGCGAAGAGGTCGGTGTCGAGGTCGGTGAGGGTGTGGTTGCCGAGCGCCATCAGGGCGCTCGGGGTGGGGCCCCGCTTGGCGTGCGCCCACATCGCGGTGCGCAACTGGCCCATGACGGCAGCGGCTTCGGCGCTGTGACCCTGGACGTCGCCGATCGCCAGCATCACCGTGCCGTGCGGCATGGTGAGGATGTCGTACCAATCGCCGCCCACGTACAGGCCCTTGGAGCCGGGCAGATAGCGGACCACGGTCTCCAGGCCCGGGACCTCGGGGAGGTTGCGCGGCAGCATCAGCTGCTGGAGTTCGTTCATCTGCCGCCGCCGGGCGTCGAACTGCTGGGCGCGGGCCAGGGATTGGCCGAGGATGCCCGCCGCCGCGGTGTGCGCGACCTGTACGTCCGCGGTGAACTCGTGCGGCTCCGCGTAGGTGACGATCCACATGCCGACCAGGCCCTCGCCGGTGGTCAGCGGCAGCACCGCGCCGGAGGCGGGCGGCTCGGCCCACAGGGGGTCCGGGGAGGCGAAGTGCCGCAGGTACTCCGCGCGGTCGGCGAAGAACACCGGCCGGTCGGTGCCGAGGCGGCGCAGCAGCGGATGCCCGGGGCCGCTCTCGGCGAGGTGCCCGAGGCGTTCGAGGCGTTCCAGGTCCGGACCGTGGAAGCCGCGGCTGCCGACCAGGTGCAGACCGGTGGCCTCGCGCAGGAAGACGGCGGTCGCGGTGCCGCCGAGCCCGGGCAGCACCGTGTCGAAGACCTGCCCGATCACGCTCTGCGTGGACATCGCCCCGCTGAAGGCGCGCGAGACATCGAGCACGAACCGCTGCCGCGAGGCGCTCTGCTCCTCCCGCCGGTGCTGCTCGGTACGGTCCTGGGCGACCCCGAGCATGCCCATCGGCCGCCCCTGGGTGTCGTAGACGACCCGGCCGCCCGCGTCGATCCAGTGCACGCTGCCGTCCGGCCAGACGATGCGGTACTCACCGCGGTAGATCCCCGACTCCTTGGTGCGCTCCAGGAGTTCGATCACATCCTCCCGGTCCTCGGGGTGGATGGCGTCGAGGAAGGTCTCGTGCCGTTCGTCGAAGTCCTTCGGGTCGAAGCCGAAGATGCGGCAGATCCGGTCGTCCCAGATGAGCTTGCCGGAGGCGAAGTCCCAGTCGAAGGAGCCGATCTCGGCGTTGGTCATGGCGAGTTCGAGGCGCGCCGCGCGCGAACGCCCCCGGATCAGCCGCAGGGCCTGGTCGAGCCGCTCGTCGCTCTCCGCGCCCGCACCGGTGGACAGCAGATGGTCGAGGCGGTGCGCGCTGACCGTGGAGATCAGGGTCAGCTCGTGCTCCTCCTCGGGGCTGAGCGGCTCCAGGCGTTCCAGTTGCACCATGAGGGTGCCCAGGCAGCGGTCGTCCACGAGCAGCGGGAGCACGCTGAAGGAGACCTGGAGCTGCAGGGGCCCCACGTCCGGGAACCGGCTCCGGTAGGTCTCGGCGAGCACATGCACCGGCTCGCGGGTACGGGCCACCTCCACGATCGGCAGATCGGCGTCCGGCGGGATCATCCGGAACCTGTCGAGCAGCTCCTCCTCGTACCCGGTCCCCATCGCCATCCGCATCCACCCGTCGTCCTGGAGCAGGTGCACGGCGCCTGAGGAGGCCCCCACCCCGGCCAGCCATACGTCCATCGCGGTGGCCAGCAGGGACTGCGGATCCGGGCAGGCGAGCAGCTGCGCCATGGCCTCGGCGACGGAGGGGCGGCCGGTGGTGTCGGTGCTCTGCGGGTGCGGGGGCGGCTTCCGGGGCGGCCGCCGGTCCGCCGGGTCGCCGTACGCGCCCGGGGCCGGGGCGGTCACCGGCCCGTGGGAGTCCCGCGCGCCGCGCCCCGGTGGGCGCCGCCCGCCGGGCCCCTGGTCCTGCGGTTCGGGCACGTCGCTCCTTCACCGTCTTCCCCAAGAGCCATGGTCACCCAGAATCCGCACCTCAGCGATCGCGGTGCCCCACTCGGGGCAGGGGCGTGCGCCGGGCCGCCCCGCTGGTCGTTTCCGGGTGCGGAGGGCGCGGAGGGTGCGGACTGTGCGGGGGAGAGCAGCGGGCCGTGCGGAGCGGTCGCCCGCGCCCGCCACGCCCCATCTGGTCCAGACCATGGACAGGTAACGGGATCTCGTGCAGCATGCTGAATGCCGTACAGGATGAGAAATGCTGCTCGGAACGGGAACTCCGTGCAGGATCCGGAATCCGCAGCCGTGGATTCTCCATGGATTCCGCCGAGTCCACCGGAGCCCCTGAGCCGAGCCGAGTCCAGCCGCTCCCAGCCGAGCCCAGTTCCTCCCCGTCGAGTCCCCTTGAGTTCCGGAGGCGTCTCCCCATGAACCGGCGTCAACTCCTCTTCGGCGCGGCGGCAGTTGCCGCCACGGCCGCCCTCGCCCCGGTGGCCTCGGCCGCCCCCGCCCGTACCGCCCCGCCGCCGCTCGGCACGGCGGTGCGGCTGCCCTCCCGGGAGGAGATCGCGGCGGTCCTGCGCCGGGTCGCCGACCACTGGATCGGCGCCCACCAGGACCCCGGCGACAACGGCTGGGCCCGCGCCACCTTCTTCAGCGGGCTGACGGCCCTGCACCGGCTGACCGGGGAGGGCCGCTACCTCGACTACGCCCGCGACTGGGCCGAGGGCCACGACTACGGCCTGATCGACGGGGTCACCACCCGGCACGCGGACAACCAGTGCGCCGGGCAGACCTACCTCGACCTGTACGCCCTGGAGCCCGAGCCCGGGAAGATCGCGGCGATCGAGGAGTGCCTGCACCGGATGGTCGCCGTGGACCGGCCGGAGAAGGACGACGACTGGTGGTGGGACGACGCGCTGCACATGGCGATGCCGCCGTTCGCCCGGATCGCCGTGCTGCGCGAGCAGTCGGGGCAGCCCGACCGCGCCGCCTTCGAGGAGAAGCTGCACCGCCTCTACACCCACACCAGGAGCGCCGAGGGCGGACCGGGGCTGCTCGATCCGGACAGCGGCCTGTGGTACCGGGACAAGCGGTTCATCGCGGGGCTGCCCGGCGCGATCACCTCGCCCGCCGGGAAACCCGTCCGCTGGTCGCGCGGGAACGGCTGGGTCGCCGGCGGCCACGTGAAGACCCTCCAGGCCCTGCCGCCGACCGCACGCGACGTCCCCGAGTACCGTGCCACCCTGGCCGCCCTGCTCACCGCCGCCCGCGAGGTCCAGCGCCCCGACGGCTTCTGGAACGTCAACCTCGCCGACCCCGACCACCTCCCCGGACCCGAGACCAGCGGCACCTCCTTCTTCGCCTACGGCACCGCCTTCGCGCTGCGCACCGGCCTCGTCGACCGCGCGGCCTTCCTGCCGGTGGCCGCCCGCGCCTGGCAGGGCCTCGCCGCCACGGCCGTGCAGCCGGACGGCTTCCTCGGCTGGGTGCAGGGGGTGGGCGACCGCCCCGAGTCCAGCCAGCCGATCGGCCCGGACACCACGGCCGACTTCGGCGTCGGCGCCTTCCTCCTCGCGGGCACCGAACTCGCCCTCCTCGCGGACCAACTCGCCCGCTAGACACCCCTGTTCGACGGGAAGCCCCTGTGCAACTCCGGATTCCCGCCCTGCCCCGCGCTGCCCGATGTCCGTACGATGACGCCGACTTCGGGCCCGGACGACGGACCCGGGCCGTGGCACGAGGGCTTCGCCGGGACGCCGTCCGGCTCCGGCGGGCCCCGGCCGCGACAAGACCACGGGGGCGCGGATGGGCGGGAACGCGGGCAGGGTCCACGGCACGGTGGCGGCCGGATTCGAGGCGGTACGCGCGGAGTTCGCGGCGGTGGCCGCCGAAGAGGGCGGCACCGGGCGCCAGTTGCACGTCCGGTGGCGCGGCCGCGAGGTGGTCGACCTGTGGAGCGGCGAAGGGGTGCGCGGCGACTCGCTGTTCGCCCTGTTCTCCGCCGCCAAGGGCGCCGCCCACCTGGTGGCCGCGCTGCTCGTCGGGGACCACACCCTGGAACTGGACCGTACGGTCGCCTCGTACTGGCCCGAGTTCGGGGCCGAGGGCAAGGACCGGCTGACGCTGCGCGAACTGCTCGCGCACCGGGCCGGGTCGATCGGCGCCGAGGGCGGGCTCAGCTCGGCCGAACTCGCCGACGACCGGGTGCTCGCCGCCCGCCTCGCGGGCCAGAAGCCCTACTGGGAGCCCGGCACCCGCTACGGCTACCACGCTCTGGTCATCGGCGCGTTGACCGGCGAGGTCATCCGCCGGGCCACCGGGCGGAGCCTCCAGGAGCTGTACGAGGAGCGGGTGCGCCGCCCGTACGGACTGGACTTCTACCTCGGCCTGCCGGAGTCGGAGGAACCTCGCTTCCTCCCGGCGGAGGCGGCGGGGGGACCGGGCGGAGCCGGTGGGCCGGGTGGGCCGGGTGGGCCGGGTGGAACGGGTGGACCAGGTGGCAAGCGCGGTCCCGCCGGTCCCGGGGGACCTTCCGGACCCGGTGGACCCTCCGCACCCGGTGGACCCTCCGCACCCGGGGGTCCCGCCGGACCCGGCGCCCGCGGGGCCGCCTCCGGCCCGCCCACCCTGACCGCCGTCGCCTTCAATCTGCACGGCGGCTGGAGCCCGCGCGAGCTGCTCTCCTTCGCCAACTCCCGCCGGGTGCGCGCCCTCGGACCCGCCTCCACCGGCGCGGTGGGCAACGCCCGCGGACTCGCCGGGCTCTACGCGGCGGCGCTCGGCGGCCACGGGGAGCGGCCGCCGCTGCTCGACGAGGCGACCCGGGAGGAGTTCACCCGGACCCCCTGGACCGGCACCGACGCGGTGACCGGCATGGCGGACAGCTTCCTGCTCGGCTTCGAGGCCAAGGGCAATCGCTACCCCGCACTCGGCAAGGACGCCTTCGGCCACGCGGGCGCGGTCGGCGCCGACGGCTTCGCCGACCCCGGCACCGGACTCGCCTACGGCTACACCCGCCGCCGCTTCTCCTCCGCGGGCCCCGGCGCCGCCCCGGAGAACCACCGCCTGGTGGACGCCGTGGTGCGCGCCGCGGATGAGGCGGGACGGGGCTGAACTTCCTTTGCGAGGCGGCAGATTGACGCGCCGTCAGTAGTCGGTGACCGGCATCGCGTACGTACGGAGTGTGGTCGTACGCAGCGCGGCCGTACGGAGCGTGCCGCGTGCGGATGGTGCCGCGTACGGATGGTGCCGCGTGAGGATCGTGGGTCGACGCACCGGTGCCCGGCGGGCGCGGAACGGGCGCGCGGCCGCCGGGCACCGGAGGGTTTGGGGGAGCCGTCAGGCGGCGTAGCCCTTCGGGGGGATCAGGCTGGCCAGCTGGTCGAAGGAGAGCCAGTAGATCTGGTTGCCGCCGAAGGAGGCGGGGTCGGCGATGAGGACGGTGCGGTTGGCGTCGTCGTAGCCGATGACCGTGAAGTAGTGGTAGATCGTCTGGTCCGAGGGGTACCCGGGCGGCTGGTTGCCGGGCGGCGCCACGATGTTGGCGACGATCGGGTAGTTGTTGTCGACGTCCGTGACGATGTCGCTCCACAGCAGGTCCTTCTGGGCCTGGCTGGGCGGATCGTTCGGCATCTCCTTGGTCTCGTACCAGCCGGTGCCGAGGTTGGCGTTGAGGACGCCGGTGACCTGGCTGATGTGGTCGGTGCCGTTCTCGGTGGTGCCCAGCTGCGCGGCCAGGTCGGCCTGGCTCGGCGGGGCCAGGCGCGCGGAGAGGGCGATCCGGGTGGCGGCCGGGCCGCACCACCAGCCGGTCTCCTGGACCTGGTAGTCGACGTCGATGGTGTGCGCGCTGGCGGTGCGCGCGCCGTCGATGTGGAGTCGGGTGCCGGGCTCGTTCTGCCCGCTGACCACCGCGGTGCCGGCCTCGGAGCCCTTGCTCAGGACCGAGACGCTCGCGGGCTGGGGTGTGGGGGAGGCCTGGGCCGCGACGGGCGAGGCGAGGGCCCCGACGGCGGCGACGGCGATCGCGGTGGACACAAGTCTTCTGCGCATGAAGGCTCCTGAGGGGGGATGTGGGCCTTGCGGAAGAAACCACCTGCCTGGGTGGGGAGCACGCGGTCTCCGGGATGCTCCGTGGAGCAGGGCAAGGGTGATTCCCGGCCGGTGGCGCACGCAAGAGGCGAAAGCCCAGACTTACCGGTGGCCGGTCGGGAACGGCTGCTTTCGGCCGGTCGACTCCCTTTGCCCGCAGGGCAGTTCGGGGTGGCTGCCCGCCCGCCTGCCTGCCGGTCGGGGCGCCCGCGGGTGTCCGGGGCGGCCGGTCGGGGCCGGTGCCCGGGCACCCCGCTCACCTGAGGCCGATGCCCTCCGCCGCGTCCGCGGTGTCGAGCAGGGCGCGGCCCTGGGCGGTCGCCACGTGGAAGGAGCGCCCGCCGTTGCGCACCGTGGTGACCAGGCCCGCGGCGCGCAGCACCTTGATGTGCTGGCTCACCGCGGGGTGGGTCACTTCGAGCAGCCGGGCGGCCTGCACCGTGGTGCAGCCGTCCCGGGCCTCGCGCAGCAGGGCCGCCCGGGTGTGGCCGAGCAGCGGCCCGAGCGGGCCCGAGCCGTCCGGGGCCCGGCCGCCGTCGCGCGCGGGCCTGGCCCAGTCCGGGGCGTGGTGGATGGGGTAGACGAGGACCGGCGGCAGCTCCGCGTCGGCCAGCGTGATCGGCGTGGGCCAGCAGAAGAACGAGGGCTGAAGGGTCAACCCCCGTCCGCGCAGACGCAGTTGGTGGTCGATCGGGTAGGCGACCTCCAGCACGGGAGGACGCCAGCGGAACTGCGGGCCGAGCCCGGAGAGCAGCCCCTCGGTGCCGCCGTCGCGCAGGCTGTGCAGCCGCAGGGTGCGGTCGGCGTCGATATGGGCGTGGATGTGCTGCCAGAACGGGGCGAGTGCCTCCAGGTGGTACGTGTGCACCGCCCGGCCGAGCCGCCGCAGGCTCGCGGTGTCGCCCACGGCCAGCGGGCTCGCCCAGTTGGGCAGGTGCCGGGAGGCGGCCAGCTGCGCCAGGTCGGCGCGGAGTCTTCGGCGGGGCGCGCTCATCAGGGTGTCGACGGCGGCCTGGAGGCTGCCGCGGTCGCCGGTGGTGGGGGTGAGGAAGTCGGGGGAGTAGCCGTGCGGCGGCAGCAGCGAGGACAGCAGCCGCCCGCTGTCCGAGAGCCGCGGCCGGGCCCACTGCCGCCACTGGCCGAACACCCGGGTGCCGTCCCGCCGTTGCAGGGTCTGCACGCTGTTGCTGATCTCCCACAGGAAGTCGGGCCCGGGGGCCACCCGGACCCGCGCCAGGTCCTCGGAGGTGAAGTAGATCCGCAACATGCTCGCTCCCCTCGTACGGTCACGGTGTTTCCCATGGTCCCGGTGCGGCCGGGTCCGATCGCCGCCGGGCGGTGCCCCGGTCCGGTGAGTTTTCCCCGGGCGGAGGGCGGCCACAAGCCCCGGTCCGGCGTCCGGACAGCGGCCGGGGGTGCCGTCCGGTGACCGGACGCGGGGTCCGGGGCGTGCGGTGCGCGGGGGTTCAGCTCGCGAGGTGGAAGCCCGCGCCGACGCCGCCCTCGGCGTTCATCTCCGCGATGATGCTCAGGATCGGCGAACTGTGCTGCACGCCCCAGGCGTTGCCCACCAAGGTCTCGCCGTCCACCACGGGGGCGCCGGAGTCGCCGCTGTTCGTCCAGACCAGGTGGGTGAACCAGATCCCGTTGGTGCCCAGCTTCACGCCGCAGGTCAGGCCGGTGCGGTGGCCCTGCTTGCACATCCGGGTGCCGTTCGCGGGGGGCTCGCCGATCTTCCTGATGGTGACCCCGCCGACGGTGGCGGTCGGCCGCACCCGGGACTCGTCCAGCTTGATCACCGCGTAGTCCAGGCCCTTGGGGCCGAGGTTGAGCAGGTTGTTGGGGGTGCTGACGTAGGTCACGGTGCCGATGGCGCCGGTGTCCAGGTCGGGGCGGCTGTCCTCGACCGGGGCCGGGGCGGCGGCCGTCCCGGCGGGCGAGCGGTCCACCCAGACCTTCTCGCCGACCAGTTTCCCGCCCTCGGCGTCGATGAAGCAGTGCGCGTTGGTCAGCCCGACCAGATTGCCCGCGGCGTCCCGGCCGACCGCGGTCATGGTGCAGGTGTAGAGGCTGGTGGGGGCCTCGGGGCTCGGCGCCATCCGGAAGATGAGCCCGGTGCCGCCGCCGACCTCGGTCGGCCCCGCCTCCGTCGCCCCGTCCGCGGCGGAGGCGGCGGGCGCGGTGAGCAGCGGGGTGCTCGCCAGCAGCACGGCGAGGCCAAGAGCACGTAACACGCGTCGCATACGACCACTTTCGGTAGGCGGCGGCGCGGGGCGTGGCGGTGTCCTGCCGCCCGGACGCGGTGCGCCGACCGCGGATTCGATTAGAACTATTTTCTAGTTCCTACCATGCTCCCGGCGCCCGCCACAGCCGTTCCCCACGTGTCCCGCGCCACCCGGCAAGCGGATCCCCGCGGTCCGCCCACGGGTGCGCGGGTGAAGGCTCCTTCCGAACATCCGCGTATTACCGGGGTGTTGCGTGCCGCTTGCCGAACCGTCTCCCGGTGTTTCACGCCAACCGCTGTTTTGCGTCACACTCAAAAGGCCGCCCTTGACGATCACTTGGGCATCCCTTTACGTTTGCCTGGCGGAACCGAGCAGGTTTCTCTTTTCCGTTCATCCGTCTCACGGGAGGTCTCATGGAGAAGCTCATCAAGCGCATGGCGCAGGACGGCACCTGGCGCGAGTGGGTCGCGGTCAATTCCGCGAGCGCCGCGGGCAAGGACGGCTGTATCAGCGTCGCCAAGTCGGGCTGCATCAGCGCGACCCCGGCCAAGTCCGGCTGTATCTCCTGAATTTCCGGACCGGTGGCCGCCCGGGCGCCCATGTGCCTTCGGCGGCCATCGGCCCGCTCCCACCTGCGCGTATGCGAACCGAGTCGGAGCGCGCCCCGCGCGGCGCCCCCGCCGTGGACCCGAGGAAGGCATGAGCCGCCAGCCGACGCCCGAGGAAATCGAAGAGATCCGGGGCATCCCCCTCTATCAACACTCTCTTGCACAGGGCTACTTTCCCGTCCTGGAGAAACCCGTGATAGCCGAGGGTTTTCCGGAGAACTGGATGACGCCGGCGCTCGCGGCCGCCCTGGACTCCGGCGACGCCGAATTCGTCCTCTCCACGGGAACGAATCACGCCCGCATGCAGATAATTCGCCCGCCCTACTTCCTGCTCCACTCCTACTACCGCCTGTGGAGCGAGCACCCGGACATCGCGGAAACCTGGGAAGCGGGCTGCCCGCGGGTTTCCCTGACCACCGTGATGGCCACCGAACACGTGGCGCGGGTGAACGCGAAAAGGCGCGGCGGCGAACCGGCGGCCACCCCCGCCCTGGACGAGCGGCGCCTGGACGCCCGCACCGTCTACCTCAACCTCAGCCGCGATCCGGCACTCTGGGACCGCGCGGAGGTCGGCCGCATGATCGAGGAGATCCGCTCCGTCCAGGCGTCCCACCCGAGCGGCCGCTACCACCTGGACTGCTCGACCAGCCACCTCGCGCACCTGGTCCGCAAGGCCGCCGACTGGGGCCTGTGGGCGGACTTCCCGCGCCCCGCGAGCATCATCCACGCCTACGAGTACACGCCCGCCACCGTCCGCCGCTTCCTGCGCGCCCGCTTCGACTGCCCGATCGTCGACCTCTTCGGCAGCACCGAACTCGGCTACCTCTACTACAGCGACGCCGAGGGCGCCTACCACCCGTACCTGGACCGGATGAGCGTCGAACTCCTGGAGACCGTGCCGGACAGCGGCCTGTACTCGCTCATCGTGACCAGCCTGCGCAACCCGTACATGCCGTTGATCCGCTACCGCTCCGGGGACGTCGTCCGCACCCTCGACGGCAGCCCGGACCCGGACCGGATCGCCCGCTTCACCGGCCGGGAGAAGGAGCTGCTGCCCACCCCGCACGGCCCCCTCTCCCAGGGTGACTTGGACGAGGCGGTCGCCGCCGCGGCACCGGGCGTCTTCCAGCACCAACTCCGGTTGTACGAGGGCGAGATGGCGGAAGTGGCGTATACGACCTTCACCGGTGGGCCCCTGGACGGCGCCGCGGAGCGCGCACTCGCCGAGGCGGCCGGAAGCCTCACCGGACGCCGCTGCCGCGCGGCGTACCACGACCACCTCCCGATCGGCAGGTCCGGCAAGTACGCCTGGCTCGCCGCGCACAGCTGACGACGGAGAACCATGAGCGCACCGAGCACACCCCCCGCACCGGGCACCGCGGATCCGGGGGCAACGCCGACGACCGGCCCCCGGACGGCGGGGACGAGCGCCGAGGACCTGCGCGGGCTCCTCGGCCCGGAGCTGCACGAGGAGGTGGTGCGCCACTTCACCGCCACCACCGAGCACCCCCGCCCGTACGTGGAACGCCAGGTCATCGAGTGCCTGCGCTACCTCTTCCTGGTCTCCCGGTACCGCGAGCGGCTCGCCGGGCTCTTCCTCCCGGTGGAGCAGGAGATCGACGAGATCTGGCACTACCTGATCCTGCAGACCCGCGAGTACCGCGCCCTGTGCGAACAGCGCCTGCCCGGCGGCTTCTTCATCGAGCACCGCAGCATCGGCTACGAGGACTACCAGGAGCAGCCCGGCCGGGAGCAGCTGGCCGAGGAGGCGCTGCGCTGGATCCCCCTGTACCGCGCGGAGTTCGGCCCCTACGACGAGGGCGCGCTGCCGCACTGGACCATCGTGCGCTTCCTCCACCGGAACCTCGGGCTCTCCCTCGCGGAGATCGCCGCGCTCGAAGCCTCCGGCGAACAGCGTTCACCGCAAGGGGAGTTGAGCGCCGGGGACAGGGCGGGCACCGCGGCATGACGGAGACCGGCACCGGTCGGCGGCCACGGCCCGCGGCAGCCCCCGCCGAGCCGCCGGAGCAGCGCCGGATCCTGCTCGTCCTCGCGGTGGCCCAACTGCTCAGCGGCGCGGGCGTGGCCGCGGGGATCACCGTGGGCGCCCTGCTCGCCGACGAGATGCTGGGCTCGGCCCGGCTCGCCGGAGTGCCCGCCGCGCTCTTCACCGGCGGCGCCGCCCTCGGCGCGCTGGGCATCGGGCGCCTCAGCCAGCACCGGGGCCGCAGACCGGGGCTCACCGCCGGATACGCGGTGGCCGCCCTCGGCAGCCTCGCCGTGGTGCTCGCGACCGCCGTGGACAGCGTGGCCCTGCTCTTCGGCGCCCTCCTGGTCTACGGCGCCGGTACCGCGACCACCCTCCAGGCCCGGTACGCGGGGGCCGACCTCGCCTCGCCCGCACGGCGCGGCCGGGCGGTCAGCACCGTGCTCTTCGCCACCACCCTGGGCGCGGTCACCGGACCCAACCTCCTCCAGGCCACCGGCAACGCGGCCGTGCACTGGGGCCTGGCCCGACTGTCCGGCCCCTTCCTCCTGGCCACCGTCGCCTATACGGCGGCCGCCCTCACCCTGGCCCTCGCCCTGCGCCCGGACCCCCTCCTGCGGGCGAGGCAACTGGCGGCGCGGGATGCGGAGTTGGGCGCGGATGCGGATGCGGATGCGGATGCGGATGCGGCGCCGGAGGCGGAAAAGCCGGGACCGCCACCGGAGGTCCGCGAACGTACGGAGCGGAAGGCGGAAAAGCCGGGACGGCCACCGGAGGCCCGCGAACGTGCGCAGCAGCAGGCGGACTTGGGGACCCTGGGTGGCAGGCGGGTTGCTCTGGGCGGCAGTTGGGGGGCCCGGGGCGGCAGGCGTCTCGCCGCCGGGGCCTGTGTCATGGTCCTCACCCAGCTGGTCATGATCGCGGTGATGACCATGACCCCGGTCCACATGAGCCACCACGGCCACGGCGGCGGGGCCACCGGACTGGTCATCGCCCTGCATGTGGGCGCCATGTACCTGCCGTCCCCGCTCACCGGGCGGCTCATCGACCGGCTCGGACCGGCGCGGGTGGCCGCGGCCTGCGGCCCGGTCTTCCTGGCGGCGGGCGGCGTGGCCGCCTTCGCCCCCGCGCACCGCACCGCCGGTCTCGCCCTCGCGCTCGTCCTGCTCGGCCTCGGCTGGAACCTCGGCCTGGTCAGCGGCACCGCCCTGGTCACCGAGGCGGCACCGCTCGACCGCCGCGCGGCGGTGCAGGGGACCATGGACACGGCGATCGCGGTCTCCGGCGCCGCGGGCGGACTGCTCTCCGGGCTCCTTGTCTCCGCCACCGGTTTCGGCACCCTCGCCCTCGGCGGCGCCCTGCTCGCCCTCGCCTGCCTGCCGATCGCCCGGGTGCTGGCCCGCCCGCCCGGGGCGTGAGGGGCACGGGCGGGCTCGGCCTCGGGCGCGCCCGCAACCGCCTTGCCACGCCTGCCAGTTCGGCCTTTCCGTGCCCGCCCGATGCCCGATGCCCGATGGTTCGCCTCCGCGCCTCCGCGCCTTCGCCCGTTCAGCCCTTGAGCGCGGTGCCGATCGCCTCCGCGAGCGGGGTGGTCGGGCGGCCGATCAGCCGGGCCAGGTCTCCCTCGCGCCGGGCCAGGACACCGCGGGCGACGGCGGAGTCGATGTTGACCATGAGGTCGGCGACCGGTTCCGGCAGCTCCGCGCCGAGCAGTGCTGCCCGGTGCTCCTCGGGCGTCACGGGCCGCAGCGCGACCTCGCGGCCGGACTGCCGGGCGACCTCGGCCGCGTACTCGGCGAAGTCCCAGTCCTCGTCCCCGCTCAGCTCGTACGCTCGCCCGGCGTGCCCCTCACCGGTGAGCACGGCGACGGCCGCGTCCGCGTAGTCGGCGCGGGCGGCGGAGGCGATCCGGCCGTCACCGGCGCTGGAGACCACCGCCCCGCTCGCCAGGACCTGGTCGAGCTGCGCGGTGTGGTTCTCGTGGTACCAGCCGTTGCGCAGCAGTACGTACGGCAGGCCGGAGTCGCGCACCATCACCTCGGTGGCCTTGTGCTCCTCGGCGAGGATGAAGTCCTCGGGGGTGTCCGGGGCGCCGAGCAGGCTGGTGTACGCGAGGAGCGAGACGCCCGCCGCCACGGCCGCGTCGACCACCGCGCGGTGCTGAGCGATCCGGCGGCCGACCTCGCTGCCGGAGATCAGCAGCACCCGGTCGTCGCGTCCGAAGACCCCGGAGAGCGAGTCCGGCGCGCTGTAGTCGGCGACGCGTACCTCGACCCCCCGGGCGGCGAACTCCGCCGCCTTGGCCCGGTCGCGTACGACGGCGACGATCTCCGCGGCCGGTACGCGCGCCAGCAGCCCTTCGACGACGAGGCGCCCCAGCTGGCCGCTCGCTCCGGTGACGACGATGCTCATGTGTTCTCTCTCCCGCATCCGGTTTCTGGCGCCGCTCCGCCTCTGCGAAACGGCTCTCCACGACCGTAAGCAGGACACTCACTATTCGGAAGTACCCACTTTGATGTAAGGTACTGGCATGACGGTGAGTGCGGAGAAGGAGAGCGGCGCGGAGCTGCGGGCCCTGCTGGCCGAGGCCGATGTGATGGCGGCGGACTGCCCCTCGCGGGGGGTCCTGGAGCATGTGACCAGCCGCTGGGGCGTGCTGATCCTGGTCGCCCTGCGGGAGCGCTCCTACCGCTTCAGCGAGCTGCGCCGCGCCGTGGAGGGCGTCAGCGAGAAGATGCTCGCCCAGACCCTCCAGGCCCTGGAGCGCGACGGCTTCGTCCACCGCGACGCCAAGCCGGTCGTACCGCCCCGCGTCGACTACACGCTGACCCCGCTCGGACACACCGCCGCCGAGCACGTCTGGACCCTGGCCCGGTGGACCCAGGACAGCCTCCCCGAGGTCTTCGCGGCCCGCACGCGCTACGACGAGGCCCGCGGCCGCTGAGCGGCGCCGACCGCGAACCAGGCGGGCCCCGCCTCGGCAATCCGCGGCATCGGGGTTCGGGCATCGGCGCTCCGCGGCCTCGGGCCTCAGGCCTCGGGGATCGGGGTTCGGGGATCGGGCAGCTCAGGGATCCGTCGGCCTCAGAGATCAGAGATCCGTCCATCTCCGAGATCCGTCCATCTCGGAGATCCGCCCATCTCAGGGATGCGTCAAGGAGTCGGCGTCCGGGGCCGTCCGGTGGCGCGGCGGGCGGAGGCTGGAGACAGGAGCCGGACGGCCGCGGGCGGCCTGCCCGGGCCTGACCGCTCCCGGCTCCGGCGACGGCGTGCGGCTGCGCGTCGGCGGGTTCACCACGGTTCGGCGGTGACGGCGCCAGTGCCAAGGGCAGGCCATGACAGCTTGAGCGGCCGTTCCGGGACCGTCCTCGAACTCCACCTTGCGCTACGGGAGTTCAGCTCCCCGCTCAGCCGTCGATGACCGCTCAGCTCTCAACGACCGACAGACGCGGGCGCAGAAACCGGCGGGCCCGGTGGATCCGCGCCTGTGCGGTGCCCAGCGGGACCCCGGTGCGGCGCGCGACCTCGGCATAGCTGAGCGAGGCGAGGTCGCGCAGCACCACGGACTCGACCAGTTCGGGGTGTCGGGCCTCCAACTCCTCCAGGGCGTCGAGCAGATCGAGCCGCGAACCGGCGATCACACTGGTGGTCCGCGGGTCCACCGGCTCCGGCGGGGCGGTGAGGGCGGCGGTCTCCGCGCGCCGCTTGAGCCGCCGGTAGGTCGCCCGCGCCGCGTTGGAGGCGATCACGGTCACCCAGCCCCGGAAGGAACCCGCGCCGGAGAAGGAGTCCAGATTCCGCGCCACCGCGAGCAGCGCGTCCTGGCAGGCCTCCTCCGCGTCGTCCAGGCAGGGCAGCAGCCGCGCGCAGCGCCGCAGCATCAGCGGACGGATCTCGGCGAGCAGCCGGTCGAGCGCCTCGCCGCCCTCCGCCCGCGCGGCGGCGTACAGCGCATCGAGCGGGTCGAGCGGGTCGAGCGGGTCGAGAGGGTCGAGCGGATCGGGGCCGGGCGCGCCGAAGGGGTCCGGTCCGGACGTGTCGAGCGGGTCGGGGCCGGGGGTCGCCGGGGTGTCCGGCTGGGTCATACGAGTCTCCGTGCTGCTTGGCTGAGCAGCGGCTCCAGCTCCACCGTGCTCGCCGGATCGCTGCTCGTCGAGGTGAGCGAGAGCGCGAGGAGCCGGTCGTCCACCATGGCCAGACCGAGCACCCCTCGTACCCGAGGACGCTCCCCGGAGCCCGTCCGGTTCGACTCGGTGTTCCACCAGACGACCCGGTCCACCCCGGCAAGGCGCGGTTCGTGCCGGGTGCCCGCGGTGGCCGGCAGTCCGCCCTCCGCCTCGGCGCACCGCTCGACCTGCCCGGACAGCCGCGCGAAGGCCCGCTCGGCGTGGCCGGGGTCCGGGAAGCGGGCCACCACCTCGGCGGCCTCGGTCTGCAGCCCCCGGTACGTACCCGCGTAGTCGGCCCGGGCGTCCTGTGCGGCGAGGCTCCCGGGGAAGCAGAGCAGTTCGAGGTCCCCCGGTACCCCGTCGTGGACCGCGGTGCGCTCCGCCTTGCCCCAGCCGAAGCGGACCAGCTCCTCCGGCTTCAGGAGCGCCTCCCGGGTGAAGGGCGGGGCGGGCGCGGTGGTGCCGGGGGAGGGGGACGCGGAGGGCGAGGGGGAGGTGCTCGGGGCCGCGGCGGTGTCGTCCCGCCCGGGATCGAAGGGCGCGAGGAGGAATCCGGCCACTCCGAGACCGATCCCGGCGAGGGCAGCCACCGAGAGGGTGCCGACGCTGGTACTCCGCCTCATGGACTCTCTTTCCGTCGCTGCCTGCCGGGCTGCCATCATGGTGCCCCATGGAGGCGATCGGGCGTTACCGGGTGCAGCGGCGGATCGGCGCGGGCGCCTTCAGCACCGTCTGGCAGGCCAGCGACGACGAACTGGCGGTCCCCGTCGCCATCAAGATCATCGCGGAGAACTGGCTGGATCACGCCGATGTCTGCGGCCGCTTCCTGGACGAGGCACGGCTGCTGCGGCGGATCACCGACCCGCGGGTCATCGGTGTCTACGACATCGGCCGACTCCCCGACGGCCGCGCCTACTTCGTCATGGACTACGCCGACCGCGGCACCGTGCAGGACCTCTGCGCCGGCCCCCTGCCGCCCGCCGAGGCGCTGCGGCTGGGTGCCGAGATCGCCGAGGCGGTCGAGGTACTGCACCAGCACGGCGTGATCCACCGCGACCTCAAACCGGCCAACCTGCTCCTCGCCTCCGGCATCGCCGGTGCCCCCCGCGTCGTCCTCGCCGACCTCGGCATGGCCAAGCGCCTCGCCGAGGCCTCCGGCCTGACCATGGCGGTCGGCACCCCCGGCTACATGGCCCCCGAACAGGCCCACGGCCGCCTCCCGCTCGACCAGCGCGTCGACGTCTACGGCATCGCCGCCGTCGTCCACGTCCTGCTCACCGGGCGGCGCCCCTTCGAGGACGAGACCAGCATCGCCGACGTAGCCGTCCGCCCCGCCGACCGCACCCCCGCCCCCCTCGCCCCGGAACTCGGCCTGCCCCCCACCGTGGACGCCTTCCTCCACTCCGCTCTCTCCGCCGCCCCGGACCACCGCCCGCCCACTGCCGCTGCCCTCGCCGCCCAACTGCGCGGCTTGGCGGCCGAGTTGGAGGACACGCAGCGGCTGCGGAGGCCTTTCGGCGCGAGGGGCGAGGAGGGCGCGGAGTCAGGTGCGGACCGTACGGGGTCTGGTGCGGGGGGCCTTCCGGTCGCCGGGCTTCCGGTCGCAGGGCGCAGGGCGCCGTTCGCCACGGAGGTCCGCGAGACTCCCTCCGCGACGGAAGCCGCACCGACTGCGCCGACGCCACCGACTCCACTGAGGCCATCGACGCCATCGAATCCACCGACGCAAGCAACGCCACCGGCCGAACCTGAACCTGAACCTGAAAGCGAACCGGCCCCCGACGTACGCCCCGAACGCGAACCAGCCCTCGCCGTACGCCCCGGACCGACCTCACGCCCCGAACCGGCCTCGGCCGTACCCCCCGAACCCGCACGTGAACCGGCCCCCGCCGTACACCCCCGCCAGTCCCGGCTGCCCGCCTGGGGCCTGGCCCTGGCCTCGCTCGGGCTCGCTGCGGTCCTGGCGGTGGCGACCTGGCTGGCGCTCTCCTTGGTACTGGGTTCCTGACCCGGCCTCCTTGGTGCTGGGTTCCTGGCCCGGCGGCGGATCCGAAGTTTTTCGCGGCTCCCGGCAACAAACCTCGGGCCCCGGGACTCTCTGCGGAGTGAACGCGGTCGACCGGACCGCCGCACCCGAGGAGCACCATGCAGTTCCGCCACCGTCGTACGCGCGCCGCCGGGCTCACCGCCGCCCTGCTGGGCACTGCCGCGCTCTCGCTGACCCTGACCGGGCAGGCCGAGGCCAAGACGTTTCCGCACGGCACCGTGAAGGCCGACGGCGGCCTCGTCGCCCACCAGGCCCCGAGCACCCACGCGCCCTCGACCTACACCTTCCAGGACGGAGCCGAGGTCGCGGTGGACTGCGCGACCAAGGGCACCCGCGTCTCCGGCAACCCCGACTGGTACCTCATCTCGGCCGAGGGCGACGCCAAGTGGGTCTCCGCCCGCTACGTGGACCTCGAAGCCGAGCCCCGCCACTGCGGCCCCGACCTGAGCGTCGCGGCCACCACCAAGTCCACCGGCGCCTACGAGGGCCCGAGCACCGCCGACCGCAGGCGCACCACCCTCGCCAAGGGCACCACCACCGAGATCCTCTGCTACACCGACTCCGGCCCCACCGCGAAGACCACCCGCTGGCTGCTCACCACCGAGGCCCAGTGGATCCCGTCCACGGCACTGAAGACCTCCGGGGAAGTGGAGTTCTGCCAGCAGGGGTGAGGGGGGGCCGGGGTGCGGGGGTCCGCCCGACGCCGTCGAGGCGGTCACCGACGGCTCGCTCACCATGGCCGGCGGGGCGCTGGGCGTGCTCCTGTTCGCGGAGCACGCTCGTTCTGCGCGGCGGACAAAGCCCCTTGAAGCCGGACCGCAGGGGGACGACTGACCACGCGGTTTCGTGGACGGGATCAAGGGTGGTGCGGAACGACGCGATCAAGGGTGGTGCGGAACCCGAGAGTGCGGGGTTCCGCACCACCCTTCGGCGCTGCCCGGCGCGGGCTTTTCGGGTGCATGGGGAGGGATTGGCTGGGGTGTATGGGGGGGGCAGACGCCCGTGGAAGGTCAGTTCCAGCGAGTGTCGGCGACTCCCGTACCGTCCGGCGAAGCGGCGTAGGGCCGATGCCCGTGCGGGCCGAGCGCGTCGCCTGATCAGGCAAGAGCGGTTACATCTGACGGGATGCCAGTGGCGCCCCCGGCAGGACTCGAACCTGCGGCCAAGCGCTTAGAAGGCGCCTGCTCTATCCACTGAGCTACGGGGGCCGGTGTGCGGTCGGCGGGGCCGGTCGGGCCCTGCCTTGCCGGGGACCAAGGATAGGGCTCCAGGGTCGTGCTCCCGGTTGCTTCGCCTCCGCGCCACGTTGTGGAGGTTCGGTGAAGCGGTCCTGATACTCGCAGGCAGGTGCGAATCGCGCATCGCTTTTCGCGCCAGTCGTGGCGGGTGTTGTGCACTCGTTATGCCCCCGCCCCCGCCGCCCCTTGCGCCTCGGGCGTACCGTCGGCGCGCAGGAGCGCCCATATGCTTCAGAAAGACAGCAAAATTGGGCATTCTTCGCATGTGGTGACCTTGGATGTACGGCCTCAGCTGCTCGAAGCGCTCTGCGAACTGCGCGATCGTGTCGCAGCGGTGCGTTTTCCGCTGCCCCTCCCTGGTGCGCCGAGAGCGCGCGCCAACCGGGACGAACTCCTCGCACAGCTGGACGACTACCTCGTGCCCCGACTCCGCGCCCCCGAGGCGCCGTTGCTGGCCGTCGTCGGCGGTTCGACCGGGGCGGGCAAGTCCACCCTGGTCAATTCGCTCGTCGGGCGGCGGGTCAGCGAGGCGGGTGTGCTGCGGCCGACGACACGTACCCCGGTACTCGTCTGCCACCCCGACGACCACCACTGGTTCAGCAATCTGCGGGTGCTGCCCGAGCTGACCCGGGTGTGGGTGCCCCAGCAGGAGGCGCCCGCCGGGGCCGAGCAGGGCGGCGCCCCGGAGCGCGGCGGCGGTGTCTTCGGGGAGCGTGGCCCGGGGCGGTTCGGCGCCTCGCCGGTGGTCTCGGCCACCGGGCACGCCTCGGCCGAGGGGCTCACCGGCCTTGTGGGGCTCGACCCTTGCGCCGAGCTGCCCGCCGCCGAGGGCGAGTACGTGCTGCGTATCGAGACGGCCACCACCCTGCCGCGCGGACTCGCCCTGCTCGACGCGCCGGACATCGACTCCCTGGTGGCCCACAACCGGGTCCTCGCCGCCGAGTTGCTCTGCGCGGCGGACATCTGGGTGATGGTCACGACCGCCGCCCGCTACGCCGACGCCGTCCCCTGGCACCTGCTGCGCAGCGCCAAGGAGCACGACGCCACCCTGGTCACCGTCCTCGACCGGGTGCCGCACCAGGTGCTCACCGAGGTCTCCGGGCAGTACGGGGCCCTGCTCGACCGGGCGGGACTCGCGGGCGTGCCCCGCTTCACCGTCCCCGAACTGCCCGAATCGGCGGGTGGCGGCGGGCTGCTGCCCGCCACGGCGGTCGCCCCGCTGCGCGGCTGGCTCGCCGCCCGCGCCCAGGACACCGAGGCCCGGCAGCGGGCGGCCGTCCGTACCGCCCAGGGCGTGCTCGCCTCGCTCGCCTCCCGGATGCCGGAGCTCGCGGGATCGGTCGCCGCCCAGTACGCGGCCGCCCTGCGGCTGACCGCCGCCGTCGAGGACGCCTACGTACGCGAACTCGGCCGGGTGCGCGAGCGTTTGGAGGCGGGCGGGGTGCTCGCGGGCGGAGCCCTGCAGCGCTGGCGGAGCTATCCGGTGGACTGCGGGGCGGGCGAACTGCTCGACGCGGTGGTGGAGAGCCTCGGCACGCTCCTGGTGTGCGCGGTGACCGCCGCCGACGAGCAGATCGCGGCGGCCTGGCAGGACGAACCGGCCGCGGGCGCCGCGGGGTTGAGCACCCGCGACCCGGACCCCGAGAGCGCCGAGCACCGGATCGGGCTCGCGGTGCGCCGCTGGCGCCGCGTCATCGAGGAGTACGCAGAGGAGGAGGTGCGGCTCCTGGACAAGGGGACCGCGCCGGACGCGGAGACCGTGGCCGCGCTCCTCGCCACCGGGCTGCTCGGCGGGCGGCGGGCCCGTGCCGCGGGCGAGACCCTCGCCGAACGCATCGGCGCACTGGGCGCGTTGCGGCTGCGAGACCGCGGCACCACCCTGCTCGCCACCTACGTCGACAAGGTCCTGCACGCCGAACGTGAACGCCGTCTCGCCCCCCTGGACGCCCTCGACGTACGCCCCGAGCCGCAGGCGGGACTGATTGCCGCACTGTCCGTACTGCAGAAGGAGAGGCGATCCGCGTGACCACCCTGACGGGTCATCAGGAGCAGGAAGAAGAACGCGACCAGCCGCAGGAGCAGGCAGGACCGAAGAGGCCGCAGGAGCCTGAGAAGGTCAACCCGGCTGAGAAATCCGAGCAGTTCGAGCAGTTCGGACAGTTCGAGCTGTCCGACAGGGCCGAGTGGGCTGAGAGGTCCGAGAGGTCCGGGAGGGCGGAACGAGCTGAGAAGGCCGAGAGGTCTGAGGAGGCCGAGGAGACCGAGGCGACCGTTCGGCCGGAGAGGTCCGCGCAGCCGCAGCCGCAGCCCCCGTCGCAGTCGCAGTCGCCGGGCGACGCCGCGAGCGAGGCCGTCGTGGAGGGCGAAGTCGCGGGCGGGGCCGAGGCGTTGGCGCTCGCTCCCGCGGAGGTGTTGCAGTCCGAGGCGGATCCGCTGGACGCCTGGGACGACGGGCTCATCGCCCGGCGCGCCGCCGAGGACGGGGAGGGGGAGCAGCCGGGAGCGGGCCCCTTCCCCGGTGGGGCGCAGCGTGGCGGGCGGGGTGAAGTGCTGGCCTTCACCGGGGAGTTGCAGGGGCGGCTGGAGGCGATGCGGGAACTCGTGGGGCTCTCGCGTACCCGGCTCGACGTGGACACCCTGGCCGAGGCGGTGCGGGTCCTGGAGGAATCGGACGCGCGGCGGCGGCTGTCCGGGGAGCACACCGTGATCGCGGTGGCGGGCGCCACCGGCAGCGGCAAGTCGGCCCTCTTCAACGCCCTTGCCGGAGTGACCATTTCGGAGACGGGGGTGCGCAGGCCCACCACCGCCCTTCCGCTGGCCTGCAGTTGGGGAGAGGGCAGCGGACGGCTCCTGGACCGCCTCGGCATTCCGGCCCGGTTGCGCCGCAGGCCGGTCCAGAGCCCCGACGCCGCCGAGCTGGAGGGAATGGTCCTGGTGGACCTCCCCGACCACGACTCCGCGGCCCCCGAACACCGCGAACAGGTGGACCGGATCCTGGAGTTGGTGGACGCCGTGATCTGGGTCCTCGACCCCGAGAAGTACGCGGACGCCATGCTCCACGAGCGCTATCTGCGGCCGATGGCGGGGCACGCGGAGGTCACCTTCCTGGTGCTCAACCAGGTCGACCGGCTGCCCGGCGACAGCGCCGACCTGGTCCTGGACGACCTGCGGCGGCTGCTCGACGAGGACGGGGTGGCCCTCGGCGAGCACGGAGAACCGGGGGCGACGGTGCTCGCGGTGTCCGCGCTGTCCGGGGCGGGGGTGGGCGAACTCCGCGAGTGCCTGGGGCAGTTCGTACAGGAGCGGGGTGCCGCGGCCCGGCGGATCGCGGCCGATCTGGACGCGGCGGCGGTCGGGCTCCGGCCGGTCTACGAGCCCGGGCCCGGGGTGGGCCTGAGCGAGGAGGCACGGGAGGAGTTCGGCGCGCGGCTCGCGGACTCGGTGGGCGCGCTCGCCGCGGGCGAGACGGCCGAGCGGGCCTGGCGCAGGAACGCGGGACGGGCCTGCGGCACCCCTTGGCTGCGGCTCTGGCGCTGGGCGAAGGACAAGCGCGGCCCGGAGGCGGCCGAGGAGAGCCGACCGGACCAGGCGCAGGAGGAGGCGGCCGCCCGGCAGCGGGTCGAGCAGGCCGTACGCACCCTCTCCGACCGGGCCGCACAGGGGCTGCCCGCGCCCTGGGCCCAGGCCGTACGGGAGGCCGCCGCCCGCGGGGCCGAGGAACTCCCGGAGGCCCTCGACCGGTTGAGCGCCGACTCGCTGGCGCCCGGGCGGCGGCCGCCGAAGCCCGGCTGGTGGCCCGCGGCGGTGCTCGCCCAGGGCGCCATGACGCTGCTCCAGGTGGTCGGCGCGCTCTGGCTGCTCGCCCAGATCGCCCGGGTCTGCCCGCCCAACCTCGGCGTCCCCGCCCTGCTGATGGTCCTCGGCATCCTCGGCGGGCCGCTCGTCGAGTGGACCTGCCGGATCGCGGCACGCGGCCCGGCCCGGCGCTACGGAGCGGAGGCCGAGCGCCGGCTGCGCGAGGCGGCCGGCGCCTGCGGCCGGGCCCGCGTCCTCGAACCGGTGGCCTCGGAACTGCTGCGCTACCGCGAGGTGCGGGAGCAGTACGCGAAGGCCGCGGGGGCGGTCCGTACCGAGGTGTACGCGCCCTCGCGGGAGGCGTACTCCTCCTCGGCGCGGGAGGCGTACTCACCCTCACGGGTGAGGGAGTTGTCCACAAGCCGTCGGTGATCCACAGGCTCGAGCGGGCCCCTTCTCGGCACGGCAGTCTGTGCACACGCGGACGGAGCCGTACGGGAAGGGGCCCGTTGCCGTCCGCAGGGCGCCCCGTGCTTCGGCGGCGCAGGACGAGGGAGGGCACGACATGAACGAGACCACGGTGAGCGTCGTCGGCAACGTCGCCACGGCTCCGGTCTACCGGGAGACGGCCACGGGGCCGGTGACCCGGTTCCGGATCGCGGCGACCTCCCGGTACCACGACCCCGCCAAGGACGCCTGGGTCGACGGGCACACCAACTTCTACACGGTCTGGGCCCGGCGGGCGCTCGGCGTCAACGCGGCGGCCTCGCTCGGCCTGGGCGAGCCGGTGGTGGTGCAGGGCAGGTTGAAGGTGCGCAGCGAGGACCGCGGGGGCCAGCACTGGTCCTCGGTCGACATCGAGGCCACCGCCATCGGCCACGACCTCGCGCGCGGCACCGCGGCCTTCCGGCGCGCACGGCCCGAGTACGCGGGTGGCCAGCAGACGCAGCAGACGCAGCAGACACAACAGCCGCAGCAGGCGATGGCGACGTGGCAGGGGGTGAAGGGGCAGGCGCCCGCCCCGGCCGGGCTGCAGCCGGGTTCGCCGCCGGGCCTGCCCGGACCGGGCCTGCCGGAACCGGACTTCACGGTGGCCCCTCCCTCGCAGCAACAGCAACAGCAACAGCAACAGCAACAGCAACAGCAGCCCCAGCAGTCCCAGCAGTCCCGGGAACAGCAGCAGGAGGTGGTGATGGGCTGAGGACGAGACCCGCGGCCGTCGGTGGTCTCGGTCCGGCAACGCGCGTGCTGTGGCCGGGATTTCCGGAACAGGAAATTCCGAGGTGACCGAACTGCGGCTTATCGGTGAATGACGTTCGGAGAGCCGCATGGATTTGTCGATAAGCCCAGCTCGTTACACCCTCCCGCGATAACAATTCCGATTCGGATGTGCGGTCTCCGTACAAGATCCGCGAACACCTCGGGCCCCGCTCCTAGGATGCCGGGATAGTTCACGGGGCATCTGAATCTGCTGGTGGGAGTGGTCGGCCCGCGCCAAGCGCACCCACCTGGAGGGGAATTCTGTGTTTTCTGCGTTCTCGGCGGTACGCGCGCGATCCGGCACGAGCGGCACCACGGAACGCACCCTCCGCTGTCGGCGTCCGCGTATGCGGCGGGCCGCGCCCGTGCTCGCCGCGGGGCTGATGACCGCCGGGGGAATCGCGGTCACCGCCGGGGACGCGGTGGCGCAGGAAATCCCGCACCACCAGGGCGGTGCCTCGGCGGCGCTCGGCTCCTCGCGTACGCACGGGGAGGCCGTGGTCCGCGAGAGCGGAGGGGAACGGCGTATATCCGCCGGGCTCTTCGAGATGTCCGTCGAGGGCGGCGGCTCCCTGCTCACCTACGGCGTCGATCTGCACAGCCCCACGCAGAAAGACGCCAAGTACCAGGAGGCCGACTGGAGCAGCACCTCGCTGGGGGCCAACCGGCAGGCGGGCAGGATCCGCTGGATACTCCAGCACTCCTACCCCCAGGTCAACGACCTCGGCGCGCTGGCCGAGAAGGCCGGGGCCAAGCACCTCTCCGAGGAGGACGCCGCCGCGGGCACCCAGGTCGCGATCTGGCGCTACTCGGACGGCGCGGAGGTCACGGCCGCCGATCCGGACGCCGAGCGCCTCGCGGACTACCTCCAGCGGCACGCCCGCGGGCTCGCGGAGCCGAAGGCCTCGCTCGCCCTGGAGCCTGCGGCGCTCTCCGGGCACCCGGGGGAGCGGCTCGGCCCGGTGACGATCCGCACCACCGCGGACAGCGTCAGCGTGCTGCCGCCCGCCGACTCCACGGCGAGCGGGGTGAAGGTCGTGGACAAGGACGGCAAGCGGGTCACTTCGGCGGGCAACGGCAGCAAGGTCTACCTCGACGTGCCCTCGGGCGCCATGGACGGCACCGCGGCGCTCACCGTGCAGGCTTCCACCAAGGTGCCCGTCGGCCGGGCCTTCACCTCGGACACCCGGGGGCCGACCCAGGTCCTCGCCGGGTCCAGCGAGTCGACGGTCTCGGCCGCGGCGACCGCCAACTGGGCCGGTTCCGGGGCGGTTCCCGGACTCACGGCGAAGGAGAGGTGCGCGGACGACGGGATCGCCCTCACCGCCTCCAACCAGGGCGACGAGGACTTCAGCTTCCGGCTGATGGGCTTCACGTACGTGATCGAGGCGGGCGGCTCACAGACCGTGACGGTTCCGCTCCAGGAGGACCAGGCCTACGACTTCACCATCACCGGGGTGCACGGCTTCGCCAAGAGGTTCAAGGGGGTGCTCGACTGCCGGACCCAGGGCGACATCCCGGCCGGGACGACCGCCCAGCTGACCTCCGGCCCCGGTACGGCCACGGTCGGCGGCACCCAGGTCGACGCCGACCTGGCGGACTCGGGCAGCTCCAGCTCGACGCCGTTGCTCGCCGGGATCGCGGTCGCCCTGGTCGTCCTCGGCGGCGGCGCGCTCTTCCTGGTGCGCAGGAGGAAGGCGGACGCCGAGGCCGGTGCGCCGGACGCGGACGGTTCCGGGAGCTGAGCCCGGGCGGGCGGTGAGCCCTCCCGTGCCACCCGCCCCAGGGGCCTCGCGGGGCCGAACCCCCAGCTGCGGCCGGGTGCGGCCTCACCAGGCGGTTTTCGCAGCGCACGGCCCGTACGGCAAGATGGTGTACGTCTGCCCTCATGCGGCGGAGTCGCTAATGACACTGCAGGATTCAAGCTGCCGGACGGTTTCTCTTGGCTGAGTACATCTACACGATGCGCAAGACACGCAAGGCGCACGGCGACAAGGTGATCCTTGACGACGTGACGCTGAGCTTCCTGCCCGGCGCGAAGATCGGTGTCGTGGGTCCGAACGGCGCCGGTAAGTCGACGGTGCTGAAGATCATGGCGGGCCTGGAGCAGCCGTCGAACGGTGACGCCTTCCTCTCGCCCGGCTACAGCGTCGGCATCCTGCTCCAGGAGCCCCCGCTCGACGAGACCAAGACGGTGCTGCAGAACGTCGAGGACGGCGTCGCCGAGGTCAAGGGCAAGCTCAACCGGTTCAACGAGATCGCCGAGCAGATGGCGACCGACTACACCGACGAGCTGATGGAGGAGATGGGCAAGCTCCAGGAGGACCTGGACCACGCCAACGCCTGGGACCTCGACGCCCAGCTGGAGCAGGCCATGGACGCCCTCGGCTGCCCGCCCGGCGACTGGGCGGTCACCACCCTCTCCGGTGGTGAGAAGCGCCGCGTCGCCCTGTGCAAGCTGCTGCTCGAAGCCCCCGACCTGCTCCTCCTCGACGAGCCCACCAACCACCTCGACGCCGAGTCGGTGCAGTGGCTGGAGCAGCACCTCGCCAAGTACCCGGGCACCGTCGTGGCCATCACCCACGACCGGTACTTCCTCGACAACGTCGCGGGCTGGATCCTCGAACTCGACCGCGGCCGCGCCATCGGCTACGAGGGCAACTACTCCACGTACCTGGAGACCAAGCAGACCCGGCTGAAGGTCGAAGGCGCCAAGGACGCCAAGCGGCAGAAGCGGCTGCGCGAGGAGCTGGAGTGGGTCCGCTCCAACGCCAAGGGGCGCCAGGCCAAGTCCAAGGCGCGCCTTGCCCGTTACGAGGAGATGGCCGCCGAGGCGGACAAGATGCGGAAGCTGGACTTCGAGGAGATCCAGATCCCGCCGGGCCCGCGCCTGGGCAGCGTCGTCGTCGAGGTCGAGCACCTCAGCAAGGCCTTCGGCGACAAGGTCCTCGTCGACGACCTGAGCTTCACCCTGCCGCGCAACGGCATCGTCGGCGTCATCGGCCCGAACGGCGCGGGCAAGACCACCCTGTTCAAGATGATCCAGGGCCTGGAGGAGCCGGACGCCGGTTCCATCAAGGTCGGCGACACGGTCAAGATCAGCTACGTCGACCAGAGCCGCGAGAACATCGACCCGAAGAAGACCCTGTGGGCGGTCGTCTCCGACGAGCTCGACTACATCAACGTCGGCCAGGTCGAGATGCCCTCCCGCGCCTATGTCTCGGCCTTCGGCTTCAAGGGCCCGGACCAGCAGAAGCCCGCGGGCGTCCTCTCCGGCGGTGAGCGCAACCGCCTCAACCTCGCGCTCACCCTCAAGCAGGGCGGCAACCTCCTCCTCCTCGACGAGCCGACCAACGACCTCGACGTGGAGACCCTGTCCTCGCTGGAGAACGCCCTCCTGGAGTTCCCGGGCTGCGCCGTGGTCGTCTCCCACGACCGCTGGTTCCTGGACCGGGTGGCGACGCACATCCTCGCCTACGAGGGCGACTCGAAGTGGTTCTGGTTCGAGGGCAACTTCGAGTCCTACGAGAAGAACAAGATCGAGCGGCTCGGCCCGGACGCCGCGCGTCCGCACCGCGCCACCTACAAGAAGCTCACGCGAGGCTGAGGGATCTCGTGGCGCGCCACCTCTACCGCTGCCCGTTGCGCTGGTCGGACATGGATGCCTTCGGCCACGTCAACAATGTGGTCTTCCTCCGCTATCTGGAGGAGGCCCGCATCGACTTCATGTTCCGGCTGGCGCCGGGCGACGGTTCGCCCTCGTTCTCGGGCGGCTCCGTCGTGGCCCGCCACCAGATCGACTACCTGCGGCCCCTCGTCCACCGGCACGAGCCGGTGCTCGTGGAGTCCTGGGTCACCAAGATCTCGGCGGCCTCGCTGACCATCGCCTACGAGATCAAGGACGAGGAGGGCGCGGAGGAGATCTACGTCCGCGCCTCCACGCTGGTCGTCCCGTACAACCTCCAGACCCAGCGTCCGCGCCGGATCAGCGCGGAGGAGAAGTCCTTCCTGACCAAGTACCTGGCCGAGCCGGGCGAGGACGCGGGGACGCGAGCCGCATGACGGCCCCCAGGCCCACAGTGCACTTCGCCGACACCGGGGAGGCGGCGGACCTCGCCGCCTTCCTGACCCGCCTGCTCCACTACGACAAGGCGGCGGCGGTACGCGTCCAGGCCAGCGGGACCACCCTGGCCGTCTTCGGCCGCCCGGCCTCCTTCGAGGTGCTCGCCATCCGCACGGCCCGCCTGGCGAAGCCGTACGAGCACGGGCTCGACGCGGTCCTCGACCTCACCGCCTCCGCGGGCGAACTCCTGGAGCAGATCGACGAAGGGGCCGGTACGGCCCTGGTGCCCCAGCCCGTCACCGGCCCGTCCTGGGCGGGCGTGCTGCCCCCGCGCGGCGGCTGGCGCGAGGTGCCCGGGCTGCCCGCACCCGAGCGGATACGCGCGGCGGTCGGCGCCGCCGTCGCCGAATTCCGTACCCGCACCGAGCAGTTGGCGCCCGAGGAACGCACCCGCGAGGCGCTCGACCGGATCGGCAACGACCTCTGGTCCCGCTCCCTCGGCGAGGGCGGGCTCCCGCTGCGGGCCGCCCACGCCGCCCACTCCCTCGGCTTCCTGCGCCCCGCCGCCCCGGGACGCGAACCCGGACTGGCCCTGCTCGCCACCGGCCCCTGGCTGCGGCTCCGCACGGACTACGGGTCCATCGCGGTCCGCAGGTCGGGATCCTCGGCGCAGCTGAGCGTCATGCCCGCGCGGGGGCGGCGGGCGGGCTGAGACCGGACGGCTGGCTGCGGGGTGGGAGAGCCCCGGTCAGCCCGCCGTGTTGACCATCGAGGCGGCGGCGTAGGTGAGGTAGTTCCACAGGGTGCGGTCCTGCTCCTCGGTGAGACCCAGCTCGTCGAGCGCGGTCCGCATGTGCTTCAGCCAGGCGTCGTGCGCCGCGCGGTCGACGGCGAACGGCGCGTGCCGCATCCGCAGCCGCGGGTGGCCGCGGTGCTGGCTGTAGGTGGTCGGGCCGCCCCAGTACTGCATCAGGAACAGCGTGAAGCGCTCCTCGGCCGGTCCGAGGTCCTCCTCCGGGTACATGGGCCGGAGTATCGGGTCCTCGGCGACTCCCTCGTAGAAACGGTGCACCAGGCGCCGGAAGGTCTCCTCGCCGCCGATCTGCTCGTAGAAGGTCTGCTCCTGAAGCGTGCCGCGCGGAATCTCATTCACACCGTCCATCGTCTCAGATGCGGTGAACGAGGACCCCGGACCTAGGACCGGCCCCCGCCCGGCCGTGCGCGGGGATATCCGGGTCCGGCACGAGCCCCGGGTGAGCCCCCTGTGACCCTCGCCGGACGCGGGTGATCCGGCGATGATGCCGTGTTCCGTGCGATGCGCCTCGCTTCGGGCGGGGCGCCGCAGGACAGTGGAGTCATGGGCAAGCAGCGAGGGGACACCGAACGCGCACAGCCGTACGCACCGGGCCTGCGCGAGCAGGCACTGGAGGCGGAGGCGGACCGGGCACGCGTCGACCTCGTCCGGCAGATCGCGGCGCGCGGCGCCTTCGACGGGGACACGGTCTGGCAGGAGATCTTCGCCTCGGTGCCGCGCCACCTCTTCGTGCCCTGGTACTACATCGGGGTCGTCGGAGGCTACGAGCGGCTGTGGGGCGAGGACCCGGACCCCGAACGCCGCCTGAGCTGGGTACGCGGCGCCTATACGGACGGCCCGCTCGCCACCCGCATCAGGGACGGCGAACTCCTCTCCTCCAGCAGCCAGCCCTCCCTGATGGCCCGGATGCTCACCGATCTGCGGGTACGGGACGGGGACCGGGTGCTCGAGATCGGCGCCGGTACCGGGTACAACGCCGCGTTGCTCGCCGCCCGGGTGGGGGAGGACCGGGTCACCACGGTGGACCTCGACCCGGAGATCACCGAGTCCGCCCGGAGCCATCTGGCCGCCGCGGGCTGGGCACCGGCGGTGGTGACGGGCGACGGCTTCCTCGGCTGCCCGCCGCGCGCCCCCTTCGACCGCATCATCGCCACCTGCACGCTCGCCTCGATCCCCGGTCCCTGGCTCCAGCAGTGCGCGCCGGGTGCCCGGATCCTCGCGCCGCTGTCCACCGGGCTGATCGCGCTGGACGTACAGGGGCCGACGCAGGCGGAGGGCCGCTTCCTGGAGACCTCGGCCTTCTTCGTGCCGCTGCGCGGAACCGCCCGCCCGGACAGGGAACTGGTGCTCTCGGGGCTGCCCCCGCGCGTACTCGGCGACGACGGGTTCCGCTTCCTCGCCACGCTCAGCGCGGGCGCCCTCGATCCGGAGGAGGCCCTCGCGGTCTGGGAGGCGGAGGGCGCACCGCGGCGCGAACGCTTCGGCATCACCGTGTACGGGGACCGGCAGTGGGCTTGGCTGGATGATCCGGAGGGGGCTTATCGGTGGCAGTTGTGAGGTGGTGGTGGCGGGGCGGGGGAGCAGGTGACGGGTAACAGATAACAGCTGACGGATGACAGATATCGATATCCGTCATCCGTCATCCGTCAGCTGTTATCTGTCAGGTGTCAGACGTCACCTGTCAGCCCCCGGCAGCCCCGGCTCCCGACGCTCCCGTCTAGCCTCCGACCCGCTGGACCCGCTGGACCCGCTGGACCCGCTGGACCCGCTGGACCCGCTGGACCCGCTGGACCCGCTGGACCCGCTGGACCCGCCGGATCCGTCGCCCAGCCTCAGCCCCGCCGAACCCGGATCGTCGTCCAAGCCCCCACGTGTACCCGGTCCCCGTCCTGAAGCGGTACCGGAACGAACGGCTGGATCGGTTCCTCGCCGCCGTTGACCGTGGTGCCGTTCGTGGAGTTCTGGTCCACGACCGCCCAGGATCCGTCCGGCTGCTGCACCAGCATCGCGTGCTGATGCGAGACGCCCGGGTCCTCCGGCGGCACCGACAGGTCGATGTCCGGGGTGTCACCCGTCGAGTGGCGCCGGCGGCCGATGGTGATCTGGTTGCCGGTGAGCGGGCGCTGCTGTTCGGGGGAGTACGCGGGCAGGTTGAGCCCCGCGGCCTCCGGACCCGAACGCTGCATCATCGCCATGAAGTACTCGCGGTCGGGGCCGATGGTGATCGACCAGTTGGTGCCCGGCGCCGGGTACGCCTGCGGGGGCTGCGTCTGCTGGGCGCCGCCCTGGCCGTTCCAGCCCTCGGGGCCGGGGCCGCCCGCCGGGGCCGAGGGCGGTGAGAGGACCCAGTCGTCCTCGCCGCCGAAGGCCGGGCCGGGCGGCATCTGAGGCTGGGGGACACCTTGACGGTCCCCGCTCTGCGGGAAGGCCGGGGGCGGCCCCGGCTGCTGGAACGCCTGCGGCGCCCCGCCACCACCCGGACTTCCGGGCCCTTCCGGCCCACCACCGTGCTGACCGGGCCCGTTCTGCCCCGGCCCGTGCTGACCCGGGCCGTTCTGCCCCGGACCGTGGGGACCGCCAGGCCCTTGCGGTCCACCCGGAGGCATCCCGGGCCCGCCCGGTCCACCCTGACCCGGGAACCCGCCAGGCGCACCAGGCCCGTTGGGACCGCCGGGCCCCTGCGGGCCACCCGGCCCCGGGTATCCGCCAGGCCCGTCCTGCCCCGCGTATCCGCCAGGACCATCCGGCCCCGGGAACCCACCGGGCCCACCAGGCCCCTGCGGTCCCCCCTGCCCGGGATACCCATACCCGCCAGGCCCGCCGGGTCCAGGCCCGCCAGGCCCCTGAGGCAACGGTTCCGCAGGCCGGTTCATCTGCGAGGGGCGCGACCCCTGGTACTCGTACGCGTCCTGGCCGGGCGGCGGGCCCTGCTGCGGGAAGGGGTTGCCCCCCTGTGGGCCGGGAGGCATCCCCGGGCCGCCGGGTCCGCCGAAGCCGTGGCCGCCCTGACCGGGTCCGCCGGGTCCGCCCGGGCCGCCGGGCAGCGGTGAGTTGGGTGCCGCGGGGGTGTACGAAGTCGCCGTATTGGTGAGGAAGTTCCAGCGGCACTCCTCGCAGAAGGGCGCTCCGCCCTCACGCGGGGTGCGGCACTGCGGGCACAGCTGGGGCTCGGGTGCCGGGTCGGGTACGGCCGAGAGGTGCGGCCGGCCGCCCGCGCCGGGAGGCGGCGGCGGGCCCCCCGCGCCAGGTGGCGGCGGTGGTCCTCCCGCGCCGGGCGGGGGTGGTGGGCCGCCCGGGCCGCCGGGGCCCGGGTAGCCGTAGCCGGCCCCGGGCTGCGGGTAGCCGTAGGTGCCGCCGGGCGGTGGCGGGGGCGGGGGAGGCGGTACGGCTCCGGCCATGCGGTGACCGCAGACCTCGCACCAGTCGTCGGAACCCGACTGGTGTCCGTTCGGGCAGGTCGGCATGGTGGCGCCTCCCCCTTTCCTTCTCCGGCCCGTGGGCCGGTTCCTGTGGACGTCCGCGTCGCCTGCGGCGGGTGGCTGGTGGCCGGTCCTTCCGGCCGTGCCACTGCGTCGACGCTAAGACTTCTTGACGCGGACGGTCTTTGTCGACCGGGTCTCCAAGGTCATTTCGTCGGAGTCGGCGACCTTCGCCTTCAGTCGCACAGTACCCGTCGCTTCGTCCACCACGTCCACCACCTTCGCCAGGAGCTTGGCCGTATCCGCGTTTCCGGAGGCGCTCGCGAGCTGTACCGCGCGCCCCAACTTGGCGGTCGCGCCGTCCAGATCGCCCGCTTTGCGTGCTTCGAGTCCGCGCTGGATGACGTCCGCCAGCTCGGCCTGGCCGGTGTAGTGCGCGACCTGGGGATTGAGCGAGGTGGAGGCCGCCATGTCGTCGGTCCACACCGCGCGTACCAGCCCCTGGGAGAGCGTCTGGACGCCGCCGTCGGCCTCCGTGATCACCAGCGAGACCCGGGCCGCGAGCATCTCCTGGCCGATCGCCGCGTCCGGCACCTCGATGCAGAGGTGGTAGTCGCGGGACTCGTCGCCCCAGGAGCCGGTGGGGTAGTCGCCCGCGCGCGGGCCCGCCTCGGTGCGGCGGTCGGTGAGCTCCTCCACGGTCGGGGCGACCTGCTTGACGAAGCGGATCTCGGAGCCGAGCGGGGTCCACAGGCGCAGCGCGACATCCGCGATCTCCTTGCCCATCGCCTGCTCCATCATCCGCGTGAAGTCCTCGCGCAGTCCGGACGGGTCGGCCACGATGTCGGCGGAGCCGAGCAGCGCGGAGGCGATGCCGGTGACCTCCTTGACCTCCCAGTCGGTGCCGACCCCGCGGGCGTCGCAGGTGAAGCTCCCGGCGCAGTCGTCGAGCGCGGCCTGCAGGTCCTCGGGGGACTCGTGCTCGTTGCGTCCGTCGGTCAGCAGGATGCCGTGCCGGATCGCCGTCTCGGCCCCGGTGAGCAGCCCCTTGGCCAGCCGCAGCCAGGTGCCGATGGCGGTGCCGCCGCCCGCCGAGAGGCCCCGCAGCGAGTCCTTCGCCTCCTCCCGCGTACGGGAGTCGGCGACCGCGAGCGCCCCGCCGCCCGGGTAGACCTCCTTGGCCACGTGCGTACCGGCGATCACCGCGAACCGCACCCCGTCGCGCAGGGTGTCGATCGCCGCGGCGGTGGCCTCACGGGCGCCGCGCATCTTCGTGGACGGGTAGTCCATGGAGCCCGAGCAGTCCACCATGAGCGCCACCGCGGCGTCGGGTACGGCGGCGCCGTACAGCCCCGGTGCGCTCACCGCGCCGCCGACCGTGCCGCCGCCCGTCGCGGTCACCGTGACGATCGCGTTGACCTCGCGGCCGCCCTCCGGCAGATACTCGTTCTGGTAGACCTCGACCGAGAACCGCGGGCCGATCGGCTTCGAGAAATTCGCCATCCTTCGTGCTCCCCCTAGTTTTCCGGGCGCGTGGCTGTCCGTTTCGCCCGGACATCCCGCGCCTCAGGCCGATACTTCCCCCGTCGCCGAGGGCGGGAACGGCAGAACCGCCACTGTTACGTTGTCGTGGCCCCCGCCGTCCAGGGCGTGCCCGACGAGCACCTGGGCGCTGTGCAGGGGGCGTTCGGCGGCGTCCGCCGGGAGGACGCGGGCCATCTCCTCGGCGGCCTCCGCGTAGTTCCACAGCCCGTCCGTGCAGACCACCACGACGCCGGGGCGGTCGGGCTTGAAGCTGGCGGTGTGCGGCTCCACCTCGTAGGCGTCCGCGCCGAGCCAGCCGGTGATCGCGTGGGCGCGCTCGTCGGCGTAGGCCTCGGCCTCGGTCATCAAGCCGTTGGCGACCATCTGCGCGGCCCAGGAGTCGTCCTCGGTGAGCCGCGCGGAGGGCGCCGTACGGTCCAGCGGCACCCAGTAGGCGCGGCTGTCGCCGACCCAGCCGACGGTGAGCAGTTCCCCGGCGATCACCGCGCTCACCAGGGTGCAGGCGGGCGCGTTCTGGTCGACCTGCACCCCGCCCTGGGCGGCGAGCGAGTTGACCGCGCCGGAGGCGGCGAGGATCGCCTCGTGCATCGCCTGCTGCGGGTGGGTGCCCCGGGGCAGCGCGGCGAGCAGGGTCTCGTTGGCCGCGTGGGAGGCGGCGAGCGAGGCCTCGTCGGGCCGGGTCGCCGAGGACACCCCGTCGCAGACCACGGCGACGACCGCCTCCGAACCGTCCGGCAGGGCGGTACGGGAGACGGCGAAGGCGTCCTCGTTGCGGTGGTGGCGCAGGCCGCGGTCGCTGACCGCGGCGACGGCGCCCAACTCCTGCTCCATGTGGTCGCGTTCGCGGGGCTGGGCGTGGCCGCAGTTCTCGCAGTAGCCGTCGGTGTCCACCCGGCCGAGGCGGCAGGCCACACAGGACTTGCCCCCGCCGGACTCCGGGGCCGCGGGCACGGCGAGCCGCGGATCGGCCGCCGCGGGCGCGGCGAGCGGGTAGTCGGTGCCACCGGCGTGCGCGGCGTTCGCGGCGTTCGCGGCGTTTTCGGGGTTCCCGGTGTGCGCGGCGTCCCCGGCCCTGGCGTCGTGGCGCAGCGCCTCCTCCTCGGTGCGGGGCAGGGCGATGCCGGTGGAGTCGGTGCCGGGCAGTTCACTGCCGTGGTGCACCGGCACCGGGCGGTCCGAGCTGTCCACCTCCGGCGCCTCGGGCCAGTCCACCGAGCCCTCGGCGGGGGCCCTGCGCGCGGGCACCGGGACGGCCGTGCCCTCCGGCGGGGTGCTCAGCGCGACCGTCGGCCGGTCGCCGGGCCCGGCCGCGCGCGCCGCGAGGTCCAGCCCGCAGGCACCGCAGAATCTGTCGTCCGACTCCAGCGGCTCCGCGCAGTTCGGACAGTTCGCACCGGCAGCCGGCTGGTCGATCTGCGACATCACTCACACCCACGTCCGGGGGCGGAGGCGGTTGGCCCGCTCCACCAGTTCGATCCTCTCCTCACCCCGCTGCGCGAGCCGGGCGAGGGTACGGTACGAGCGTTCCAGACCGAACCGCAGTCCGCGCTCGTCCAGTTCGCTGCCGAGCAGCACGGTGCGGGCACCGCCCGCGGCCTCCGCGCCGCTCCGGCCCGTGGAGAGTACCCAGTCCAGCGCCGTCCCCAGAACCTCCGTGGACAGGCGTTCGCGGCGCAGCGCGTCCAGGCCGTAGCCGTCGAGCGCCTCCACCTGGCCCGCGGCGGCGGTGAGTTCGGTGAGGAAGGGCACGTCGTTGCCGGGGCCCGCGGAGGGTTCCGGGGCGCCCACGCGGTGGCGCAGTCTGGCCCGTACCGCTGCCACCCGGGCCGCCGTGTAGTGGATGGAGGACTCCGGCACCGACTCCAGGGTGGCCACCGCGCCGCGCCGGTCGCCCGCGGCGAGCTGCACCCGCGCGAGGCCGAAGGCGGCGCTGACATAGCTGGGGTCGGTCGTCCAGACGAGGCGGTAGTACTCGGCGGCGTTGTCGAGCTGGCCGAGGACCTCGGCGCAGACCCCGAGGGCCAGCTTCGGCGCCGGTTCGCCGGGGAAGGCGTCGTAGACCGCGTCGAAGGAGAGGGCGGCGTGCTCGCGGTCGCCGGTGGCGAGCGCGGCGATGCCGCGGTACCAGACCACTCGCCAGTCGTCCGGGTGGGCGCTCTCCAGGTGGGCCAGCGACTCGGCGGCCGGGGCGAGTTGGCCCATCTCCAGGCGGGCGCGCAGCTCGCGCAGCCGCAGTTCCAGGGAGGGGTTCGGCGCCGCCTCCAGGGCGGTGAGCAGTTCCGCGGGCGCGGAGGCCATCAGACCGGCGAGGAAGCCCGCGTTGGCGTCGCCGGGGTCCACCCGCGGCACCGGCAGCGCCAGCGAGGCCGCCGGGGTGTCCAGCGCCTTCACCAGCGGGCCGGGCGGCGGCGGGGCCGCGGGGCCCGGCACCAGCGCGGCGCCCGCCCGCTTGCGCCCGGGCCCGGCGGTGAGCGGGCGCGGGCCGAGCCGGGAGACCTCCGCCTCGGCCTCGCCGAACAGCTCGGTGTCGGTGACCTTGGTCTCCGGCCCGAACAGGGTGGACAGCGAGGGCCGCGGCCGCCCCGACTGGAGCGCGACGACCTCGCGCAGGACGCCGGTCAGCTGCTCGGCCATCTCCTGCGCGGAGGCGAACCGCCGTGCCGGATCGGGGTCGGTGGCCCGGACGAGCAGGCGGTAGAAGGACTCGTAGCTGCGGAAGACCGCGATGCTGTCGGGGTCGGGCAGCGAGTCGGCGTAGACGTTGGTGTAGCCCTGGAAGTCGAAGGTGAGCACGGCGAGCGTCCTGGCCACCGTGTAGAGGTCGGAGGCGATTGAGGGGCCGACCTCGGCGACCTCCGGGGCCTGGTAGCCGACCGTGCCGTAGATGGCCGACTCCTCGTCGTCCATCCGGCGCACCGCGCCCATGTCGATCAGCTTCAGCTGGTCCTCGGTCTGGATGGCGTTGTCGACCTTGAAGTCGCAGTAGAGCAGATTGCGGCTGTGCAGGTGCCCGAGCGCCTCCAGGGCCTCGATGCCGTACGCGCAGGCCTGCTCCACCGGCAGCGGATCGCGCTTGCCGCCGGGGGTGCGCCGCTGGTTGGCGATCTCCTTCAGCGACTTGCCGCCGACGTACTCCATGACGATGTAGCCGTCGAGGGAGCCGGTGCGCTGGTCGAGGTGCTCGACGAAGTTGTAGATCCGCACGATGTTGGCGTGCTCGATCTCGGCGAGGAAGCGGCGCTCGGAGATCGCCGCCGCCATCGCGTCCTGGTCCCCGGTGTCCAGCAGGCCCTTGAGGACCACCCAGCGGTCGGAGACGGCGCGGTCGACGGCGAGATACACCCAGCCGAGCCCGCCGTGCGCGAGGCAGCCCACCACCTCGTACTGGCCGTGCACGATGTCGCCGGGGCTGAGCTTGGGCACGAAGGAGTACGGGTGGCCGCACTTGGTGCAGAAGCCCTCGGTGCGCCCGGGGCGTTCGCCGCGGGAGCGGCCCACGGGGGCGCCGCAGTCGCTGCGCGAGCAGAACCGCTTGCGCTCGGGGACCTCCGGATTCTGCTGGACCATCGCGCGCGGATCGGGCCGCGGCACGTCCGGCACCTGCACCAGGCCCGCGCCGAGCCGCCCGCGCCCCGAGGAGGCGCCCGAGGTGCCCGAACTGCGCACCGAGACCGAGCGCGAGGAGCTCCGCCCGGAGACCGAGCGGGAGAGGCGGCCGGAGACCGAGCGGCGGGAGGTCGAGGACCGCGAGGAGCGCGAGGAGCGCGCCGACTGCGCGGAGGACCGGGAGCTGCCCGCCGAGCCCTGGCTGCCCTCCCCGCCCGAAGTCATCCCCGTGGAGGGGGAGTTGACCATGCCGGTGGGCGAGACGACCGGGGCCAGGCCGCAGGTGTTGCAGTACAGCTCACCGCCGCCCACGTCCTCGTAGGCGCCGGGGCAGCCGGGCCGCTGGCACGACTGTCCGCTCATGAGTCCCCCCTGGAGTCGGTGGGTCCGCCCTGTTCGGGGACCCGCGGCGTCAGCGCCTCGGCCGCCGCCTGCTGGTAGCGCCGCACCGCGGCCTCGGCGGCGCGCAGATCGCAGGGCGCGCTCCACAGCATCCGGCGCGCGGTGTCGTAGCGCTCCAGGAGCAGCGGGTCCTCCGCGTGGCCGTGCCGGGCGACCTTCGCCTTGTACGCGTCCAGGCGGCCGCGCAGCTCCGCCCGCACCGCCAGCGGGGCGGTCACCGCGGTCAACGACTCGCGGGCGCGCAGGAGTTCGTCCTCCGCCTTGGCCTCCAGGGAGTCGAGCAGCGGGGAGAGGCGGTTCCACTGGGCGTGCCTGCGGTACTCGGCGGCGGTCGCCAGCTGCTCGTGCAGCGCGGTGGGCGGCCCGGAGACCGCGGGCACCTCGAAGGCGGCGATCTTGGCGAGCACCTCGCCGCGCGCGGTGCGGGCCTCGGCGAGGGTGCGGTCGGCGCGGGAGAGCAGGTCGCGCAGCCCGTGCAGGCGGGCCTCGGCGTCCTGGCGGACCGCGAGCACCGCCTCGATCTCGCGGCGCACATCCTCCAGGGCGCGCGCCTCGCGGTCGTAGCGCTCGGTGTCGGGGCGCCCGCCACCGGGCGCCGAACTGCCCCCGGCGGACTGCCAGAAGGCCAGCGGGTCGCTGATCACCTGGGCGCGCAGCCTGGTGAGCGTACGGGCGATGCGCGCCAGGTCGTCACCGGCCGGGTGCTCGCCGGGGCGCACGCCGACGGAGTTGGCGAGGCTGAGGGTGCGCTGGAGCTCCGCGGAGAGCAGGTCTATCCGGGCGGGCAGCGCCGACCAGACGGCGTCCGCGGCGACCACCATGTCCAGGGAGTGGGCGTAGAGCTTGTTCATCCGGTCGACGAGCTGCTCCAGGGTGAAGGTCTCGCTCAGCGACTGGGAGCCGGTCAGCCGCGCGGCCGCCGCCCCGGTCGCGCCGGGCACCGTCACACTGGCGCCGCGCAGCCGCTCGGTCAGCTCGGCCAGCGCCTCCTGGCTCAGCCAGCGCTTGCCCGCGCGCAGCGAGCGGGCCTCGTGCAGGGCGGCCGTATAGGCGTCGAAGTACGACCAGAGGAGGGTGATCGAGGAGTCCGCCTCGGCCCAGCGCTCGGCCGTGACGCCGGTCAGCTCGGCGCCTTCGAGCAGCCTGCGCCCGGCGTGGTCCTGGAGCGAAAGGAGCGAGGTCTCCACGGCTTCGTGCTCGGCGCCGAGTCGCGCCAGCGCACGGTCCACCTCGTCCCGGTCCATCACCGGCCCGGGGGGTCCCGCGACGCCCATCGATCACCTCTCGAGTCTTGTGTGGGTCACATGGAGTCTTGTGTGGGTCACACCTGCTGCGGTCCGGTGCTCCGCGTCCCGCACCGGGCCGGGTTCCTCTCCCGGCCGGTCCCTTCCTGTCCGGCGCCCGGCTCTCCTCCTGCGGTCAGCGGTACTTGGCGGCGGGCGGCCCGCTGGACTTGCCCAGGTCCGCGGCCAGCCATGCGTCGTACGAGGCCTTCCAGCCGTTCTTCCGGTAGTCCACGAGCACCTGGTTGACGCGGGCGACCAGCTTGGTGGCGCCCTTCTTCATGGCCACGCCGTAGAACTCCTCGGTGAAGGGCTCGCCCTTCAGCTCGATCGTCGGGTCCTGGGCGGCCTGGCCCGCGCCGAGCGCGCCGTCCGTCACGATCGCGTCGACCTCGCCCAGCTGGAGCCGGACCAGGCAGTCGAGCTGGTTGGGCACCGTGGTGGAGAGGTCCGCGCCGTAGCTCTTCTTCTTCAGGGCGGCCTCCGCGGTCGAACCGGTGGCCAGGCACAGCTTCTTGCCGGAGAGCGAGTCGTCGTAGCCGGTGATCTTCGAGTTCTTCGGAGCGAGGACCTGCTGGCCGGTCTCGAAGTAGGCGGTGGAGAAGTCGACGTCCTCGATGCGCTCGCAGTTGATCGTCATGGTGCGCACCACCATGTCGACGTCCCCGCTCTGGATCGCGGGGATGCGCTGGTTGGTGGGGATGGCGCGGAACTGGACCTTGTCCGGGTCGCCGAGGATCTTCTCGGCGATCTCGTGGACCAGGTCGATGTCGAAGCCCTCCAGGTCGCCGCCGGGCTTGTTCGGGTCGCGGTAGCCCCAGCGGTAGCTGTTCTGGTCGACGCCGACCACCAGCCTGCCGCGGTCCTTGATCTTCTCGATCTCGGGCCCGCTCCCGCCGGACGGGCGCACGCTGGCCTCGGGATCCTTGCAGCTGTCGGCCGCGGGCCTGGCCTTCGCCACCCCCGGTCCGCCGGGGCTCGCGCCGCTCTCCTGGCCGCGGGAGTGGAGCACCGGCAGCAGCACGAACACGGCCGTGAGCACGATGGCCACCGCCATCGCGGCCACCCCGCCCCAGCCGCGCAGCCTGCCGAGAACGGCTCGCCGCCTTGTCACCCCACGCTCCTCAACTCCGCCGGTACGCCTGCCTCCTGGCCCGGGGGCCCGCTGTGCCCCGCCCACAGTGCCCCCTCTCACCGGTACTCCGAAAGCCTGCGCCCGATGCCGAGCACCGCCGCCGCCGCGCCGAGCACCGCGAGCAGCGCGATGCCGACCGTCAGACCGGTCATCGCGCCGCGCCCGTCCTCGGCCGCGCCGGTGAACTGCCGCTGCTCATGGGCGACCGCCTCGCCGAGCGCGCGGTCCACCTGGTCGAAGGACTCGCCCGTGGGGTCCTTGTCGTCGGCGCCGATGACCTTCTCCAGCGCGCCCTCGTAGTCGCCGGTGTCGTCCCTCTCGCGGGCCAGGGTGTGGCGCTCGGTCCAGGCGCGCAGTCCGTCGACCGCCTTCGCCACCGGCTCGTCGCCGTCCTTGTCGTCGGCGAGCCGGGCCGCCTCGCCGAGGAGTCCGGACTCCGCGCCGCCGAGGCTCTTGATCTGCTTCTGGTAGTCGAAGTCGAACTTGTCCTGCGACCTGTCCTTCACCGTGACGGTCTCGGCGCCCCGGCTGACCAGCGTCAGGTTCTCGTTGCCGCGGGCCTTCAGGGCGGCGATGCGCGCGTCGTTGAGCACCTTCAGGGAGCGCACCCCGCCGTCGTAGGAGTCGTCGAGGCCGGAGCGGGCGACGCTGTGCCCGACCGCCAGCCACAGCACGGCCACGGTGGCCGCGGCGGTCGCGGCGAGCAGGCCGTGGTTGAACACCCGGTTGGTGTGGCGGTAGTTGCGGTGCTGCGCCCAGCCCAGTGCGCCGAGGGCGAGGACCCCGAGGGCGAGGGAGAGCCACGGATACGGGGTCGCGTCGTCGTAGTCGCCGCGCAGCCGCTCGTTCTCGCTCGTGTAGAGCTTCTCGGCGGCCGGGAGCATCTCGCGCTGCATCCGGTCGTTCGCGTACCGCAGGTAGGCGCCGCCCAGCGGCAGGCCCTCGCGGTTGTTGGCGCGGGCCCGCTCGATCAGGCCGGTGTACTGGGGCAGGAGCTGGTTGAGTTCGGCTATCGCGTCGGCCGAGCCGCTGTCCGCGCCCGAACTGGAGGCGGCCCGCGCCAGCTTCTCCGAGGCCCGCTCGATGTCCCGGTCGTAGCGCTCGCGCACCGCGGCCGGTTCCTGGCCGCCCGCGAGGAAGCCGCTGGAGGCCGCCGTGTTGGCGTCCGCGAGGGAGCGGTAGATGTCCGCCGCGTCGCTGCTGAGCCGCTGGCTGCGGTGCAGTACGTCGTCGGCGGCCGCCGAGCGCGCCGAGGTCTCCCAGGCGGTCACCGCGCCGAACACCACCACGAGCAGGGCGAGTACGGCACCGATGATGCGCAGCCGCCCGGGCTCGGTGGTCGCCGCGGCGCGCAGCCGCTCGACGCCCTCGGCCCAGGCCGTGCGCCGGCCCGGCCCCGGCGGCGGGGTGCCGGGCGCGGCCCCCGGCGGCCCGGCGGGCGCCTGCTGCGGCGGTACCGCGGGCATGGCAGGCGGCGCCGGGACCGGCGGCGCGGCGCTGCCGTTCGGCGGGTGTGTCACCTGTGCCTCCCCCTCGGTCGTCTCGCGGTCACCTCCGCCCGGTCCGGGGACAAGAGGTGCACGGGCGCAAGTATGGCCGCAGGGACCGACATCCACACCAGCGTTCCACGATCTTGATACGGCGGCGGCGCCCCCGGCTCCCTCCGGCGCACCGCCTCCGCACTTGTACACGTACCCGCGGGCACATCGGTTCCCGGGTGGCGCCGGATGCGCCGGTGGTGACCCGACTGGCGCCGCCCTGGGGCGCTTTGACCGGAAAGGGCGTGTCGCGGGGGCCGATGGTGCGGGCCTTCGGGGCAGCCGGAGGGGGCCGGACGGCCGGGGAGATCAAGGGAGTTGGGGGGAGGGAAGCACCGGAGCGGGCCGGTGCCGAGGGATGCGGGTGTCCAGAGGCTCGGGTGCCGAGGGGGGCCGGTCGACGTGCTCAGGCGTGCCCTGGGCCCCCGCGGCGCTCCCGCGCGTCGTGCGGCGGCTACTTGGAGAGGTTGGGCGGCGGCACGATCGGCGAGGCCGCGACCGACTGCGGCGAGGTGGCCGAGGCGTAGGCCGAGGGCGCCGCGACACCGGCGGAGGGGTCGTCGGCCTCGGGCTCCGCCTGCGCGGGCAGCCCGCCGACGAGGCGGATCCCCGCCCGGTCGAAGGCCTGCTTGACCCGCCAGCGCAGCTCGCGCTCCACGCCCAGCGACTTGCCCGGCATGGTCTTCGCCGACAGGCGCACCGTCATCTGGTCGAGCAGCACGCTGTCCAGGCCGAGCACCTCCACCGGTCCCCACAGCCGCTCGTTCCACGGCTCGTCCTTGGCCAGCTGCTCGCCGACCTCGGTCAGGGTGGCCTTCACCCGGTCCAGGTCCTCGTCCGGGCGGACGGTGACATCGACCCCGGCGGTGGCCCAGCCCTGGGAGAGGTTGCCGATCCGCTTGACCTCGCCGTTGCGCACGTACCAGATCTCGCCGTTGTCGCCGCGCAGCTTGGTGACCCGCAGGCCGACCTCGATGACCTCGCCGGAGGCCACCCCCGCGTCGATGCTGTCCCCGACGCCGTACTGGTCCTCCAGGATCATGAAGACGCCGGAGAGGAAGTCGGTGACCAGGTTGCGGGCGCCGAAGCCGATCGCCACGCCCGCGACGCCCGCGGAGGCGAGCAGCGGGGCGAGGTTGATCTCGAAGGTCGACATGATCATCAGCGCGGCGGTGCCGAGGATCAGGAAGGAGGCCACCGAGCGCAGCACCGAGCCGATCGCCTGGGAACGCTGCCTGCGCCGCTCGACGTTGACGAGCAGGCCGCCGAGCGCGGTGCCGTCCACGGCCTGCACGGTGCGGTTCATCCGGTCGATCAGCCGGGTGATCGCGCGCCGGACCACGCCCCGCAGCACCGCGGCGACGATCACGATCAGCAGGATCCGCAGGCTCACGGCGAGCCACTGCGACCAGTTGTCCTGGAACCAGCCCGCGGCCTCGTTCACCCGGTCCGGGGTGTTCCCGAAGGAGCCGGAGCGGTCATCGGTGCCGGTGGCGGCAAGGACGGACGAGAACACGGCGGGAACCTCCAGATCAGCTGCCCGCCCGTACGGTCCGGCAGTCTCCACGAGGTGAAGCCGTACGGGCAGCACCAACCACACTAACGGGGCATCGTGTGCGGATCGGTGGGCGGTTTCGGGGAGGAAGGCGGGGGAGAACCGGGAAAAGATGTGCTCACCCTGGGCCTTCGCGCGGCCGCGCCGGGAGGCGGGCCGGGAGGCCGGTGTGGGGCAAAACACTCCGTGCCCGTTACGGGTACATGGTGGCGCTCCGACCAGGCATGAGGAGAGACTGACTGCAGATCGTCCCGGCGCGAGCCACGCGCCGCCGGCGTACAAGGAGGCCTACGTGCCGCATGTCCTGGTCCTCAACGCGTCGTACGAGCCGCTCGGCGTCGTACCGCTCCGCCGCGCGCTCGTCCTCGTCCTGGAGAACAAGGCCATCTGCCTTGAGGAATCCGGCGCCTTCCTGCACAGCGCAAGCCGCACCGTGCCCGCACCCAGTGTGGTCCGGCTCAAGCGGTTCGTGCGGGTCCCCTACCGGGGGCCCGTTCCGCTCACCCGGCGCGCCCTGTTCGCCCGCGACGGCGGCCGCTGCATGTACTGCGGTCAGGCCGCCACCAGCGTCGACCATGTGATCCCGCGCAGCCGCGGCGGTCAGCACGTCTGGGACAACGTCGTCGCCTCCTGCCGCCGCTGCAACCACGTCAAGGCCGACCGCCACCTGCGCGAACTCGGCTGGCGGCTGCGGCACCCGCCCGCCCCGCCGACCGGCCTGGCCTGGCGCATCATCGGCACGGGGCACCGCGACCCGAGCTGGCTGCCCTACCTCCAGCCGTACGGGGCGCAGGACGCGCTGGCGCGGATCGAGGGGGTCTCGGCCTGAGGGCCCGGCCCTGGACCGGCTCTCGGGCCGGTTCCGGGGCCGGTCCTGGGAGCACCGGTCAGGGGACTGCCGGTCCCGGGTCAGGGGACTGCCAGTCCCGGGATCGTCAGCCCCAGGAGCGGGGATCCTGGGATCGCCGGTCCCAGGATCCCCGCTCCCGGGATCGACAGTCCCGGGCGCACCGCCCGCGCACCCGCATCCGCACCCGCACCCGCACTCCGCCCCTCCGCAACCACCCGATCGGGTAGCACCCCTCCGCGGTCACCCGACGACCGTACGTACGCCTGACCAGGCCCCGGCCCCGCCACGGCGGGCCGCCCGGCCGTCCGGGTGCGGGGCGGCGGGGAGCCGGACTGTGGGCAGCGTCACGTTGGTGGGGCGAAGATGTCTGGGTTGGAGTTCACTGGGTAGGGCTTGCTCTCATCGGGACGCAACGGTCCGGATACCGGACGCCGGGCTTCCGAGCCCTCCGCACTCTCCGCCCAACCGCAAGGAGCCCACCGTGGCCGCTTCAGCGCATGTCCTGCCCACCGCCCTGTCCAAACGCAGCGGGACCCGGCCCCTGACCGTGGTCCCCGAGCCCGCCTCCGCCCTCGACGACGCCGCGCTCTTCACCTCCGAGGGGTCCTTCGCGGAGCTGCCGCTGACCAGTGAGCCCCCGCTCGCCGACGCGGCCCCGCTGACCAGCGAGCCCCCGCTCGCCGACGTACTTCCCCTCACCAGCGAGCCGACCGCCAACGCCACCGCGGCGGGCCCGGAGTCCACGGGAGCCTAGGGAGACCCGATGCCGTTGTCCCGGCTCGCCTCGCTCTACGGCGTCGCCACCTCCTACGCGCCCTCACCCGGCCGGGACGTTCCGGTGCCGGAGTCCACCGTGGTCGCCGCGCTCGCCGCGCTCGGCGTGGACGCGAGCACCCCCGGGGCCGTCCGCCGGGCGCTCGCCGTACGGGAGGCCGAGGACCGGGAGCGGCTGCTGCCCCCGACCGTGGTCTGCTGGGGCACCGGGAGCGCCGGGCAGGCCGAGGCGCTGCACCGGCTGCCGCCCGGCACCCGGCTGCGGGTCACCACCGAGCAGGGCGAGACCCGGGCCGAGACCACCGGGCTGCCGCCGGGAGTGCACCGCCTCGACGCCGAGGCCGCCGACGGGCGCCGCGCCGAGGCGCAGCTGATCGTGGCGCCCGAGCGCGCGCCCGCGCCGCACGCCCGCACCTACGGACTCCTCGTCCAGCTCTACTCGCTGCTCTCCGCCCGCTCCTGGGGCATGGGCGACCTCGGCGACCTGGCCGAACTCGCCTCCTGGGCGGGCCGCGACCTCGGCGCCGGTTTCCTCCAGGTCAACCCGCTGCACGCGGCCCTGCCCGGAACGCCCTCCGACCCCTCCCCGTACCGGCCCTCCACCCGCCGCTTCCCCGACCCCGTCCATCTGCGCATCGAGGACATCCCCGAGTACGCCCAGCTGCGCGGCGAGCAGCGCGCGGCGGCCGAGGAACTGCTGCGGCGGGCGGCGGCGCTGCGGGAAGGCGTCCTCGGCGAGGGGGAGCTGATCGACCGGGACGCCGTCCGGGAGCTCAAGGAGCAGGCCCTCGCCCTCGTGGCGGCGGTGCCCCAGGGACCGGGCCGCCGCGCCGCCTACTGCGACTACCTCGCCCTCGAGGGCCGCGCCCTGGAGGACCACGCCACCTTCTGCGCCTTCGCCGAGGTGCACGGCAGCAACTGGCGCGGCTGGCCCGAGGAGCTGCGCGACCCCCGCTCCACCGGGACCGGGCGGCTGCGCGGCGAACTCCGGGACCGCGTCGACTTCCACTGCCTGCTCGCCTGGCTGACCGACTGCCAGCTCGCCGCCGCCCAGCGCGCCGCCCGGGAGGCGGGCATGGCGGTGGGCCTCGTGCACGACCTCGCGGTCGGCGTCCACCCCTCCGGCTCGGACACCTGGGCGCAGCAGCGCTACTTCGCCGAGGGCATGTCGATCGGGGCACCGCCGGACGCCTTCAACGCCCGCGGCCAGGACTGGGGGCTGCCGCCCTGGCGCCCCGACCGCCTCGCGGAGAGCGGCTACGCCCCGTACCGCCACCTGCTGCGCGCCCTGCTGCGGCACGCGGGCGCGCTGCGCATCGACCATGTGATGGGCCTGTTCCGGCTGTGGTGGGTGCCCGCGGGGCAGCCGCCCACCGAGGGCACCTACGTCCGCTACGACGCCGAGGCGATGCTCGCCGTGCTGCTCCTGGAGGCGCACCGGGCGGACGCCCTGGTGATCGGCGAGGATCTCGGCACCGTCGAGGACGGCGTGCGCGAGACGCTCCAGCGGCGCGGGGTGCTCGGCACCTCGGTGCTCTGGTTCGAGCGGGACTACCGGGGCTCCGGGCGCCCGCTGGCCCCCGAGGAGTGGCGCGCGGACTGCCTGGCCACCGCCACCACCCACGACCTGCCGCCCACCGCGGCCCGGCTCAGCGGCGACCACGTCCGGCTGCGCCGCGAACTCGGCCTGGACGGACCGGAGTCGGGCGGCACCACGGGCCACGGCGACGAGGCGGGCCCGCCCGCGGCGGCGGCCCCGGCGGCGCCACCGGAACCGGCCGCCGGCGCGACCGACCCCGACAGCACGACCGACGCGGACAGCGAGGCCCGGGCGGACGAGGAGGCGCAGGAGGCCGAGGCCACCGAGGTCGCGCAGTGGCTGGCCGTCTTCGCGCGGCTCGGGCTGCTCCCGGCCGGGGCGGGCGACGAGGAGGACGAGATCCGCGCGGTCCACCGCTATCTGCGCCGCACCCCGGCCCGCCTGGTCGGCGTCTGGCTGCCGGACGCGGTCGGCGACCGCCGCCCGCAGAACGTCCCCGGCACCTCGGACGCGTACCCCAACTGGCGCCTGCCGATCGCCGACGACCAGGGCAGGCCGGTCACCCTGGAGGAGCTGGCCGCCTCCTCCCGCCTCTACTCCCTCATCGACGTCTTCCGCTCCCCGGAGGCCTCCCCGGGGCCCCGATCGGTACCCCCGGACGCGCGGGTGCTCTAGCCATTCGCTACGTTGGCCCCGTGGACAAGAAGAACGCCCTGCGCGCCGGAGCCCTGACCGCCGGTACGACGCTGATGATGCTGCTGATGACGGCCCCCGCGCTCGCTGCCACCCCGGACGACGGCGACGACCCGGGCGCCAAGCTGAGCGTCGTGGAGACGCTCGGCCTCTTCGTGGCCGCGCCGCTCGTGCTCTTCCTGGTGATCGCCGGACTGGTGATGGTGGGCGACAAGTCCCGCAAGCAGCAGAAGCAGAGCTGATCCGCGCCGTGTGACCGACCGAGGGCGTGGCCCGTACCCGAGCCCGGGTACGGGCCACGCCCTCGGCATGCTCGCGGGCCGGTCCGGATGCTCGCCTGCCGTCCGGACGCGCACGGGCCGATCGGATGCGCACGGGCCGATCCGGCCGGGCCCTCCGCCCGGGCCCTCCGCCCGGGCGCCGGGTCCGCCGAGGGCCCTCCCGGACGCCGACGGGCGGCCCCCTGCGCGGGGACCGCCCGTCTCGCGTCTCACACCGTCACGGCCGCGTCATGCCGCTGTGGCCCGCGTCATGCCGTCACGGCCGGACGGGCTCAGCGGGCGCTCGCCGCCGCGTCCGCCTCCTGGGCCCGCAGCGCGCGCTCCACGCCCGAGCGGGACTCCGAGACCAGCCGCCGCAGCGCCGCGTTCGGCCCGGCGGACTCCAGCCAGGCGTCGGTGGCCGCCAGGGTGGGCTGCTCGACCTGGACCGCCGGGTAGAGGCCGATCGCGATCTGCTGGGCCATCTCGTGCGAACGCGACTCCCAGACGTCCTTCACCACCGAGAAGAAGCGCTCGGTGTACGGGGCGAGCAGCTCGCGCTGGTCGGTCTGGACGAAGCCCGCGATGACCGCCTCCTGCACCGCGTTGGGGAGCTTGTCCGACTCCACCACCGAGGCCCAGGCCTCCGCCTTCGCCTCGTCGGTCGGCCGGGAGGCACGGGCCGTGGCCGCGTGCCGCTCGCCCGCCGCCGTGCGGTCCTTCTCGTACTCGGCGGTGATCTCCGGCTCGTCGAAGCGGCCCACCGCGGCGAGCCGCTGCACGAAGGCCCAGCGCAGCTCGGTGTCGACCACCAGGCCCTCGACGGTGTCGGTGCCGTCGAGGAGCTGCTCCAGGATGTCCAGCTGCTCGGGGGTGCGGGCGGTGGCCGCGAAGGCGCGGGCCCAGGCGAGCTGGTGGTCGCTGCCCGCCTCGGCGCCGCGCAGATGCGCGAGGGTCGCCTCGGTCCACCGGGCGAGCCCGGCCTCCCGCCAGTTGGGGTCCGCGTAGAGGTCGAGGGCGAGCTTGACCTGGCGGTGCAGCGACTGCACCACGCCGATGTCGGACTCCTTGGCCACCCCGGCGAGCACCAGGTCGAGGTAGGCGCGCGCGGGCAGTTCGCCGTCGCGGGTCATGTCCCAGGCGGAGGCCCAGCTCAGCGCGCGCGGCAGGGAGTCCGCGAAGTCGCCGAGGTGCTCGGTGACCACCCGCAGCGACTCCTCGTCGAGGCGGACCTTCGCGTACGAGAGGTCGTCGTCGTTGAGCAGGATCACCGCGGGGCGGCGGACGCCCACCAGCTGCGGGACCTCGGTGAGTTCGCCGTCCACGTCCAGCTCGATCCGGCCCGACTCGCCCTCGCGGCGCACCAGTTTGCCGCTCGCCTCGTCGAGGTCGTAGAGGCCGATCGCGATGCGGTGCGGGCGCAGCACCGGCTCGCCCTTGGCCCCGGCGGGCAGTGCGGGGGCCTCCTGCCGTACCGCGAAGGAGGTCAGCACGCCCTCCTCGTCGGTGGCGAGTTCGGGGCGCAGGATGTTGATGCCCGCGGTCTGCAGCCACTTCTGCGACCAGGTGGCCAGGTCCCGGCCCGAGGTCTCCTCCAGGGCGCCGAGCAGGTCGGAGAGGCGGGTGTTGCCGTAGGCGTGCCGCTTGAAGTAGCCCTGCACGCCGCTGAAGAACTCGTCCATGCCGACATAGGCGACGAGCTGTTTGAGCACCGAGGCGCCCTTGGCGTAGGTGATGCCGTCGAAGTTGACCAGGACGTCGTCGAGGTCGTTGATCTCGGCCATGATCGGGTGGGTGGACGGCAGTTGGTCCTGCCGGTAGGCCCAGGTCTTCATCGAGTTGGCGAAGGTGGTCCAGGCGTGCGGCCAGCGGCTGCCGGCGGCGTGGGCCTGGCAGGCGATGGAGGTGTAGGTGGCGAACGACTCGTTCAGCCACAGGTCGTTCCACCACTCCATGGTGACCAGGTCGCCGAACCACATGTGCGCCAGCTCGTGCAGGATGGTCTCGGCCCGCACCTCGTAGGCGGCGTCGGTGACCTTCGAGCGGAAGACGTACTGGTCGCGGATGGTCACCGCGCCCGCGTTCTCCATCGCGCCCGCGTTGAACTCCGGCACGAAGAGCTGGTCGTACTTGGCGAAGGGGTAGGCGTAGTCGAACTTCTCCTGGAACCACTCGAAGCCCTGCCGGGTGACCGCGAAGATCGCCTCCGCGTCGAGGTGTTCGGCCAGCGAGGGGCGGCAGTAGATGCCCAGCGGCACCGACTGGCCGTCCTTCTCGTAGCTGCTGTGCACCGCGTGGTAGGGCCCGACGATCAGCGCGGTGATGTACGAGGAGATGCGCGGCGTCGGCGCGAACGCCCAGACGTTGTCGGCCGGTTCGGGGGTCGGCGAGTTGGAGATCACCGTCCAGCCCTCGGGCGCCCGCACGGTGAACCGGAAGGTCGCCTTGAGGTCCGGCTGCTCGAAGGAGGCGAACACCCGCCGCGCGTCCGGCACCTCGAACTGCGTGTACAGATAGGCCTGTTCGTCCACCGGGTCGACGAAGCGGTGCAGCCCCTCACCGGTGTTGGTGTACGCGCATTCGGCGACCACCCGCAGCTCGTTGCCGCCCTCCTTCAGGTCCGCGAGGGCGATCCGGGAGTCGGCGAAGACCGCGGCGGGGTCCAGGGCCGCGCCGTTGAGGACCACCTCGTGCACGGCGGGCGCGACCAGGTCGATGAAGGAGGAGGCCCCGGCTTCGGCACTGTCGAAGCGGACGGTGGTCACCGACCGGTAGGTCCCGCCCTCCTGCGCACCCGAGAGGTCGAGATCGATCTCGTACGAGTCAATGGTGAGCAGCTTCGCCCGCTGCTGCGCCTCTTCACGGGTCAGATTGGTGCCGGGCACGCGGTCATCTCCTCGATGCGTCTTCTTCAGAGCGTCGTTCGTTCGGGGTCGGGTCCGTCACAGGTGACGTTCCGGCCATCCTTCCACGCGGACACCCTCCAAGACGATGTCCCCATAGGGCCGGTGAACAGGGGCGTACCCGAACGGGCGGGACTCATGACGCACCGCGGCACCCGGTACGCCCCGCTCCGGGACGCACCGGCCCCGGCTCAACGGCAGTCCACGTACTCCAGGTAGGCCCGCCCGCCGATCTCCGCGCCCCGGAAGCGCCCGGTGTACGTATAGCTGCCGACGAACCCGGCGCCGAGCCCGTAGGCGAAGTCGCCCCCGGTGGTGCCCTCGACGCTGAGCAGCTCCCGGCCCGCCTCGTCCTGGACCCGCCAGGCGAGGGTGCGCGGAAGCCGCATGGACCGGCCGTCGGGTGTAGCGCGCCCGGTGGCCTCGTAGGAGGTGATGTCGAGGGCGAAGCCGCGGGTGTGCACGGAGCCGTGGTCGTCGAGGGAGCGCAGGTAGACGGCGCGCTGGAGGGGGAAGCCGCCCGGGCCGAGCACCTCGACCAGCAGCGCCTGGGTGCGCTCGTCCAGGTTGAGCACGTGGTAGGTGAAGAGCCGCACCGGCACCTTGAGCCGCCGGGTGAGCGGCAGGCTGCGGGTGCCCGCGCCCGCCGCGTACTCGAAGGTGCACAGGCCCGCGATGTCCTGGTGGCGGCCGCCGTGCTCGATGCGGCCGCGGTAGCGCGCGAGCAGGCTCCAGTGCCGGTAGGTGCCGGGGAGGGCGGCGAAGTGGGAGGCGGTGCCGGTCACCTCGACGTCGAGTTCCACGGTGACGTCCGGGTGGGTCCGCCGGACGGTGAGCCGGGGCGGGGCCCCCTCGACGAGCAGCTCCTCGCCGAAGCGGAGCCGGCTGCCGTCCGCCCGGAAGTCGCAGTCCCGCGCGATGCTCTGCACCAGGAACTGCCCGGACTCCATCGAGGCGGTCGCGGAGACGGTGTACGCGGTGTCCTCGGGGGTGGTGGTGATCAGCCGGTCGTTGGCGAAGACGGTGACACCGGGCGTCCCGAGGATCGACATCACCCCGAAGAAGCGGTGCGGCTCCGGCAGGTCCGGGACCATCAGCCCGTAGTGCGCCCAGTTCCGCAGCCGTCCGGCGGGCGGCCGCATCGGGGTGCCGGGGGGAAAGGGGCGGCCGTTCAGGGATCCGGTCCGGTTCACCAGTGCGGTGAGCCGTTCCGGAAGCGGTCGCCGGGGACGGGTTCGCCGGGTGCTCATGGTGGTGGCCCTCCGCTTCCTCGCGCCTCGGGCCGAAGCAGCGCAGAGCAGCCCATAAGAGCCCGAAGTCCTCTGGGGAGAGCTAACTTACCCTAGGGTCAATTCGCTCGGCGGGCGGGTACGCGACGGGCCGCCACCCCCTCGCGGGAAGCGGCGGCCCGGTATGCGCGGGAGCCGGGGCCTCAGCCCTTCAGCTCCGCCGCCACCAGCTCCGCGATCTGCACCGCGTTGAGCGCGGCGCCCTTGCGCAGGTTGTCGTTGGAGAGGAAGAGCGCGAGGCCGTTCTCGACCGTCTCGTCGGCGCGGATACGGCCCACGTACGAGGGGTCCTTGCCCGCGGCCTCCAGCGGGGTCGGGATCTCGGAGAGGGCGACGCCGGGGGCGCCCGCGAGCAGTTCGTGGGCGCGCTCGACGCTCAGCGGCCGCGAGAAGCGGGCGTTGACCTGGAGCGAGTGGCCGGAGAAGACCGGCACCCGGACGCAGGTGCCGGAGACCTTCAGCTCCGGGATCTCCAGGATCTTGCGCGACTCGTGGCGCAGCTTCTGCTCCTCGTCGGTCTCGAAGGAGCCGTCGTCGACGATGCTGCCCGCGAGCGGCAGGACGTTGAAGGCGATGGGCCGCTGGTAGACGCCGGGCTCGGGGAACTCCACCGCCTCGCCGTCGTGGGTCAGCCGGTCGGCCTCGGCGGTGACCTTCTGCGCCTGGCCGTGCAGCTCGGCGACACCGGCGAGACCGGAACCGGAGACCGCCTGGTAGGTGGCGACGACCAGGGCTTCGAGCCCGGCCTCGGCGTGCAGCGGGCGCAGCACCGGCATCGCGGCCATGGTGGTGCAGTTCGGGTTGGCGATGATGCCCTTCGGGCGGTCGGCGACCGCGTGCGGGTTCACCTCGGAGACGACCAGCGGCACCTCGGGGTGGCGGCGCCAGGCCGAGGAGTTGTCGATCACGACCGGGCCCTGGGCGGCGACCTTCTCGGCGATCGCCTTCGAGGTCGCGCCGCCCGCCGAGAAGAGCACGATGTCCAGCCCCGAGTAGTCCGCGGTGGACGCGTCCTCGACGGTGACCGGAAGCCCCTTCCAGTCGATCGTCGACCCCGCCGAACGCGAGGAGGCGAACAGCCGCAGCTCCTCGACCGGGAAGTCCCGCTCCTGGAGGATCCCGCGCATGACTGTGCCGACCTGACCGGTGGCTCCGACGATTCCGACCCTCACGGGGACTCCTTCTCCTGCGGCCCGGGCCCGCGAACTGGGCCTTCGTACGTGTCCATGATGCGTATGTCCTGCGCCGACTTGTCCAATCCATTGTCCGGTCCCTGGGACACGTGACCTTCGGCACGCCGGGCTCGACGGGGGGTTCTCCCGCGATTCACCCGTGCGGAATTTCCCGGCCGCCGGGCGAACGTTCCGGCCGCCTGCCGCGTCGTAGGAGGGACGCACGGGGGAAAGCACGCAGGGGGAGGGGTGGCGCATTGCGCTGGGGGAAGGGCCGGGAGGCGGATCCGCTCGACGCCGCCCAGGAGAACCGGGTACGGGCCGTGCTGGTGCTGGGCGGGGTCCCGCGGTCGGAGGTGCCCGACGGGGTGCAGCAGGTCAGGCTGCGGCTCCTGGAGCGGGCCGCCCGCGGCCTCGAAGCGCCCCGGGACGTCTCGGCCTGGGCCGCGGTCGTCGCCTCCCATCTGGCGATGGACTGGCACCGGGCCCGCAGGCGCCAGGAGGGCCTCGGCGAACGCCTGGCCGCGCTCCGCCAGGAGCAGCAGCCCGCCGCCGACGAGCGCAGCCTGCTCTCGCTGGCCGTCGCCCGCGGCCTCGACGCGCTCACCGACCCCCAGCGCCAGGTGGTGGTCCTGCGCTTCTACGCCGACCTGCCGGTGCGCAGCATCGCCGAGGAGCTGGACCTGCCCGAGGGCACCGTGAAGAGCCGCCTGCACGCGGCGGTACGGGCCCTGCGCGTACGACTGCACGAGGACGAGGTGGTGTGACATGACCGGGAACGGCAGCCCCGCTCACGAGGGCGACTCGGCTCAGGGGGCCCACTCCGCCTCCGAGGAGCCTTCGGTGTCCGGGGCCTCTTCGGAGTCCGGGGCCTCTTCGGTCTCCGGGGGCCGCTCTGCTTCGGGGGCCGACTCGGTCTTCGGGGCCGATCCGGCTTTCGGGGCCGATCCGCTGATGGCCGCTCTCCTCGGGGAGCCGCCGGCCGACGAGGTCCGGGACGACGCGGGCTTCAGGGCCGAGCACGCGCGGGCGGTGGCCGACCTCGACCTGCTGCGGGAGGGGCTTGCGACCCTGGCGGAGGAACTGACGGGTGCTGCGGCCACCTCGTCCCCGTCTCCGTCCCGGTCCCTGTCCTCGGGTGCGGGTGCGGGTGCCGGTGCCGGTGCGGGTACGGCTGCGAGCGCGGGCGCACGGGAGCCCTCCGTGCCCCCGCGTGTGCCTCCGGTGCAGGCGCCCCCCGCGGCTTCCGCGCCCCCGCGCGCGGCGACCCCCGCGCCCCCGCGCGCGCACGCACCCGGGTGCCGGGCCCGGCGCCTGGTCCTCGGGCTGGCCGCCGCCTCGGCCGCCGTGGTGCTCGGCGTGGTCGGCCTCACCTCCCTCGGCGGCGGGGACCGCGAGGGGGCGGGCGACGCGGCGGACGTGCGGCGGCCGGAGGCGAGCGCCCCGGGTGCGGAGGGGCCGTCGGACCGGGACGGGGGATCCGCGGGCGGGGACCTGAGCCCCGAGGGGTACGTCGCCTGCGCCGGACTGATCGTCGAGGGCACCGTCCTGGAGGTGACGCCGGTTCCGGGCGGCCTGGAGGAGCGGGTGATCCTGGCGGCCGAGCGCTACTACAAGCCGGAGAGCGGCAAGCCGCGGGTCTCGTTCGTGATGGGGGTGAACGCCTCCTCGCGGCCGCGCGTCGGCGACCACGCGCTCATCGGGATCCCCCGGGGCGGTGCCACGCCCGACATCTGGTCGACCGGCAGCCGCGTCGCCGAGGAGCGCGCGTGGATCACGGCCGCGCTGCCGAAGGCCCGGAAGCTCGAGGGCATCTCCTGCGGGAGGTCGGGTCACACGTACTGATCTGCCCGACTGGGGAGCCGCCCCCGGACCCGATCGCCCCGTACGCAGCTGAAGTGCCTGAGACCCAAGGGGAGTTGGTGGGGCGGCCGGTTGACGATGCACGGTCCCGGCGGTGCGTGCGAGGATGGTCGCAGAGCCCCGATCGGCTCCTGGACGAGCGCGCCGTACCCAGCACACGACAAGACGGTGCCCGAGGTGCGGTCATGGCATGGGTCGTTCTGGTGTTGTCCGGAATGCTCGAAGCGGTCTGGGCGACAGCCCTGGGGAAGTCCGAGAACTTCAGCCGCCCGCTCCCGACGGCGGTGTTCGCCGTCGGCCTGGTGTTCAGCATGGCGGGACTCGCCCACGCTCTGCGGACGCTGCCGGTGGGAACCGGCTACGCGGTCTGGGTGGGCATCGGCGCGGTCCTCACCGCCGCGTACGCGATGCTCTTCGAGGGGGAGCCCGCCGGAGTGCTGAAGATCCTGCTGCTCGCGGGGATCATCGGCTGCGTGGCGGGTCTGAAGCTCGCTCACTGAGCCCGGCGGCGTCGGCCCGCCCCTGGCAGGGCTGTCCCGTGCGCAGGTTCCGGGCGGCGCCGCCGAGGACGGAGTCGAGCCGGTCCCGGGTGCCGAGCAGGTCGGCGATCTGGCGGTCGATGCGGTCCCGTTCCGAGGCGAGCCGGTCGAGCAGCTCCGGGGTGGCCTTGCCGTCCACGACGCACGGCAGGAGCTCGACGATCGTCCTGCTCGAAAGACCCGCGGCGTAGAGCTGCTGGATCAGCCGGATGCGGTCGACCGCGCTCTCCGGGTACTGCCGCTGCCCGCCGGCGCTGCGTTCCGCGCCGAGCAGGCTCTGCTCCTCGTAGTAGCGCAGCGCCCGGACGCTGACACCCGTCCTGGCGGCCAGTTCACCGATACGCATGGCGCCTCCCTCAGCCCTCGACCCTCACGTCTCAGCCCTTGACCCTCACGTCGACGTCAGGTTCTAGCGTAATCCGCGAGGGCTCCACCGCGACCGACCGGTGGCCCGGCGGAAGGACGTCCCCCCATGACCACCGAGAACCCCGCACCGACCTCATCCAGCCCCTCCACCTCATCCAGCCCCTCCACCTCATCCACCGCACCGAGCGCATCCACCGCACCGACCCCCTTGCCCCCGCCGACCGGCATCCCCGTCACGGCTCCCACGCCCGTCGTCTCCGTGAAGCCGCTCGTGCTGCCCGCGCCGGACCGCGGCGAGGACCTGCGGGTACGGGTCTCCGCGCCGGTGACCGGAGGCGGGCTGCCGATCGTGCTCTTCACCCACGGCTACGGCTCGTCCCTGGAGGGCTACGGCCCCCTGACCGACTACTGGGCCGCCCGCGGCTTCGCGGTGATCCAGCCCACCCACCTCGACTCCCGGACGGTGGGCCTGCCCGAGGGCGATCCCCGTACCCCGCGGATCTGGCGTCTGCGGTCGGCGGACCTGAGGCGGATCCTCGACGGGCTCGACGCACTGGAGGCCGCCGTCCCCGGACTCGGCGGCCGTCTCGACCGGAGCCGTGTCGCCGTGGCCGGGCACTCCTTCGGCGGCCAGACGGCGGGCACCCTGCTCGGCCTGCGCGTCCGGGATCCGGGGACCGCGGAGGCGCCGGACCTCTCCGATCCGCGCGTCAAGGCGGGGGTGCTGCTCGCCACGGCGGGCCGGGGCGGCACCGACCTGACCCCCTTCGCGGCCGAGCAATTCCCCTTCATGAACCCGGACTTCACGCATCTGACCACCCCCGCCCTGGTGGTCGCGGGCGACCGGGACGACTCCCCGCTGAGCGTGCGCGGACCGGAGTGGACGGCCGATCCGTACCATCTGAGCCCCGGCGCCGAGGGCCTGCTCACCCTGTACGGCGCGGAGCACTCCCTCGGCGGCATCCCCGGCTACGAGGCCGCCGAGACCACCGACGAGAACCCCGCCCGCCTCGCCCTCCTCCAACAGGTCACCTGGGCCTACCTCCGCCACGCCCTCGGCATCGACAGCTCCGGCTGGACGGCGGCGCGCCGGGCCCTGGAAGGGGGCACCCATCCGCTGGGCAGGCTCGACACCAAGGAGGGCGCGGGGCGGCGTCCGTGAGCCGGGTTCCCTCCGGCCGAGACCGGAGGGAACCAAGGACCGGAGGGCGAGCCGGAGCCCGGACGACGCCCTGGACTTCTACGCCCTGGACCTCTACGGGCAAGACCTCTACGCCCAGGACCTCTACGCGCAGGACCTCTACGGGCGCTCGTGGGCGGAGCCGTGGGCGACCGCCGGGGCCGGGCCCGCCGTCGCGCCGTTGTCGGTCTTGTAGACGGCGAACCAGTCCACGCTCATCCCCGCGCCGGAGGAGGTGTCGGCGGCCGGGGAGGTGCAGCCGCAGACCTTGTTCGGGTAGGAGCCGCCGATGGCCACGTCGAAGATGGCGAAGAAGCCGTGGTCGACCGCGGTCCGCCAGGTGGCCTCGGAGACCTGGTTCTGGTCGACCCGGTAGGTCTCCTTGCCGTCGAGGTAGAAGCGCAGCTGCTCGGCGGCGGCGTTCGTACGGTCGACGACGACGGAGTAGGTGTGGAACTCCGTCTGGCAGCCGTCGCAGGCCTGGAGGTCGCTGCTGATGCCGTCGGGGTCGTGGCACTCCCCGGCCCACTCACCGCAGTGGAAGGTGGTGGAGTGCTTGCTGAGGCCGTTGACGTCCTCCATGATGTCCAGCTCGCCGATGCTGGGCCAGTTGGTGGCCCCGACCGGCCGGGCGTCGGCGCCCATCGCCCAGAAGGCCGGCCAATACCCCAGCGCCTTCTCCGGGTTGGGCTGCTTGATGGAGGCGCTCATCTCCATCTGCCCGCCCTCCGGCGCGCCGAAGTCGGTGCGCTGGGTCTCCACCCGGCCCGAGGTCCAGTTGCCCGCGGAGTCCTTGATCGGCTTGATCACCATGTGACCCTCGCCGTCCTGGTAAACGTTGTCAGTGGAGTCCGTCGAGACCTCGATCTCGCCGGTGCCCCAGTTGGGCGCGCCGCCGGGATAGCCGGTGCCGATGTCGTAGAGCCAGTCGGCGCCGTTGAGGCGGCTGCCCGCGGCTCCCTCGAAGTCGTCGCTGAACATCGTCGACCAGCCGTCCGCGGGCGGCGGCACACTGGCCGCGGCGGAGCCGGTCAGGGCCGCGGGACCCACCAGCGCCGATACGGCGAGTCCGGTGAGCAGCAGCGTGGGAAGGCGACGGCCTCGCCGTCCCGAGGAAGAGCGCCGGAAGGTCCGGAACGTACGGTTCATGATGCCTGCTTTCGACGAGGGGGGACCTCTGCGGCGGCAAAGGAGGGTCGAGCCCTGCGGGGGTGCGGGAGCGATCCGGGGCAAGGCGGCGTCGGTGCATCAGGCGCCTCGACCACGTGGGGAGTGGAGCAGGGCGAGACGACTGTCGTGCAACTCCGCCCGCACCGTCAAGAGTTCGCGCTGCATTCAGCTCTTGAACATTGACCCGTTCGCCTCGTCGAAGGCTCTACGGCCAGTTCAGGGTGTTCCGTGCTCGGATGATGTCGTGGGGCACCGACTGAGAAAGAGACTTGAAGAACAACCAGGCGTCGGGCCGGATCTTCCTTACGACTGATGACGCCTCGTCTCGCGCTCCGCTGCGGCGAGAAAAGGCCCCTGGGCGCCCCCTGGGTGCCCTCTGAGCGCCCCTGGGCAGTCTCAACTCCCGCTCGGCGAAAGCCTCGTTGAACGCTCCAGTCCCCCGAGTCCCGCCCCCTCGCCAAGGGAAATCGCATGGCCCCCGAGTCGACGCCCCGGTACCGTCCGGTCCCCGGAGCCCCCCGGTTTTCCGGGCTCTCCGGCTGTCCGATTTCCTGAACTGCCCTACCGGCAGGCGGCGTTCGCAAGGCGGTGCTCATGACCAGTCGTCCGGTGACGACCACTCTCTGGCGTCCTACCGGTCCCGAAGAGCTCGCGCTCGTACGGGAGTCGGGGTGGCGGGCCTGGCCGCCGCGGTTGCCGGAGCAGCCGATCTTCTATCCGGTGCTCGACGAGGAGTACGCGGTCAAGATCGCGCGGGACTGGAATGTGAAGCACAGCGGGGCCGGGTTCGTGACGCGGTTCGAGGTCGAGTCGGCGTTTCTCGGGCGGTATCCGGTGCGGCAGGCAGGTGGGCGGACGATTCTCGAACTCTGGGTACCGGCCGAGGAGTTGGCGGAGTTCAACGCGCACATCGTGGGTGGGATCCAGGTGGTGCACGAGTTCCGCTGAGGGGCCGGTCGGCGGTCGGCTGCCGGGTGGGATTCAGCGGTCCTGGGAGTCGGGCCGGGAGTCGGGGCGGGAGCCGGGCCGGGCGGAGGACCCGGAGTTGAGCCGGGCCGCCTGGCGGGTCAGGTGGGCGCGTTCCGCGAGGTTGGGGGCCTGGTGGGCGGCCTCGGCGTAGAGGCGGGCCGCGGTCTTCAGGTCGCCGTCGCGTTCGTGGAGGTAGGCGGCGGCCGCGGTGTGGCGGGGCAGGGAGCGGTCGAGTTCCGCGAGGGCGGCGAGACCGGCGCGGGGACCGTCCGCCTCGCCCACCGCCACCGCGCGGTTGAGGCGGACCACGGGGCTGTCGGTCAGGCGCAGCAACTCGTCGTACCACTCCACGATCTGGACCCAGTCGGTCTCCTCGGCGGCGGGGGCGTCGGCGTGCAGGGCGGCGATGGCGGCCTGGGCCTGGAACTCGCCGAGCCGGTCGCGGGCGAGGGCGGTCTGGAGGATCCCGACGGCCTCGGCGATCGAGGCGGTGTCCCAGCGGCCGCGGTCCTGCTCGGCGAGCGGGACCAGGCTGCCGTCCGGGGCGGTGCGGCCGGCACGGCGGGCGTGGTGCAGGAGCATCAGGGCCAGCAGCCCCGCCACCTCGGGATGGTCGATGGCGGCGGCGAGTTGGCGGGTGAGGCGGATGGCCTCGGCGGCGAGGTCGAGGTCGCCGGAGTAGCCCTCGTTGAAGACCAGGTAGAGGACGCGGAGCACGGTGGCGACATCGCCGTGCCGGTCGAGGCGGACCCCGGAGACGGTGCGTTTGGCGCGGCTGATGCGCTGGGCCATGGTCGCCTCGGGCACCAGATAGGCCGCGGCGATCTGGCGGGTGGTGAGTCCGCCGACGGCGCGCAGGGTGAGCGCGACCGCGGAGGAGGGGGTCAGGGAGGGGTGGGCGCACAGGAAGTAGAGCTGGAGGGTGTCGTCCGCCGAGGGGGCGGGGCCCGGCGCGGGCTGCTCGTCGAGCAGGTCCTCACGGCGGCGGCGGGCGCTGTCCGCCCGTACCGCGTCGAGGAATTTGCGCCAGGCCACCGTGACCAGCCAGCCCTTGGGGTCCCGCGGCTGCGCCCCGGGCCAGCCGCGGACCGCTTCGAGCAGGGCCTCCTGTACGGCGTCCTCGGCCGCCGCGAAGTCCGCCCCGCGGCGTACGAGGATCCCGAGCACCTGCGGGGTGAGGCTCCGGAGCAGGGCTTCGTCCACCACCTGGCCGGCTCCGTCCGTCCGGCCGTCTTCGGCCACTCGACCGCCGTCGGCTACTCGACCGCCGTCAGGCACTTGACCTCCCTCGGTCACCGGGCCGGGTTCTGCTACCTGACCGGGTTCTGCCGCCTGACCGGGTTCTGCCACTCGGCCGGGCTCTGCCACTCGGCCGGGTTCTGATGCTTGGCCGGGCTCTGCCGCCTGCCCCGCCTGCTCTTCCTTCTCCACCCGCCCCGCCCCCCTCATCTGTCCCGCTCGGGCGTCTCTCGGGGAGGGCCGTACCGCCCTCCCCGACCCGCACCCTCTCAGTGGCAGTCCGTGTTGGGCGCGGCCGCGAGGAAGGGGCGGAGTTCCAGCCACTCGTGGATCGGCTTGCCGCCTGCTCCGGGGGCGGCGGAGAGTTCCCCGGCGAGTTCGACGGCGCGTTCGTGGCTGTCGACGTCGATCACCATCCACCCGGCGATGAGGTCCTTGGTCTCCGCGAAGGGGCCGTCGGTGACCGGCGGGCGGCCCTCGCCGTCGTAGCGGACCCAGCTGCCCTCGGGGGCGAGCGCCTCGCCGCCGACGTACTCGCCGGTCTCCTCAAGCCGGGTGGCGAAGTCCCGCATGTACTGGATGTGGGCCGTGACCTCCTCGGGGGTCCACTTGTCCATCGGGACGTCGTTGGCCGGGGCCGGGGCGCCGCGGTAGTGCTTGAGAAGCAGGTACTTGGCCATGATGGTTCTCCTCGGTACTGGTGCGGGCCATTGTGGCCGCGCGCACCCCGGGGACGGAGCCGCTCGGCGGTTCTCGACATCGCCGCGGAAGATTTCCCGGAGTTTTTTCGCCCGGGCGGTCGAGCCCGCTTCCCGCACCCGTCCGGAGCGCCCCGCACCCGCCTGGAGCGCCCCGTACACGCGGGAGCGCCCCGTCCGCCGAAGCGGACGGGGCGCCCTCGGAGCCGTACCCGGGGTCGGGTCAGTTACGGGGTGACCTTCTCGATCTCCACGCTGCCGACTCCGGCGACCGTGCCGCGGCCGTTCAGGAGCTGGACCTCACCGAAGAAGGTGCGGCCCTCGGGGGCGGCGGCGTTGGCGGTGACCTCGGCGGTGACCTCGGTGGACTTGCCGCTGCCGAGCTTGACCGGCTTGCCGTCCACGGTGACCTTGCCGAGCGCGCCGGAGAAGAACACGTCGTGGTAGTCGTACTCGGTGGCCCCGGAGGGGATCGCGTAGCCGAGGACCTCGACGGTGTAGGTGCCGGCGGCCGGCTTGCTGATGCTCACCGACTCCTCGGAGTCGCCGTCCGCGGAGGTGGCGACTTCCTCGCCGTCCTTGAGGACCGCGAGGTCGAGGTCGGCGGCGGTGTCCGAGACCCCGCCGATGGCGACGTCGAGGCGGTCGGCGCCCTCGGGCACCACGACCTCGGTGGTCACCGTCTGGCCCGGCTTGATCGTCGGACGGTCCGCCTTGGAGGAGCCGAGCGGGCCGCCCTGGAGCTTGCCGTCGACGGCGGCGAACTTGTTCGTCACCTTCCAGGTCACCGGAGTGGCCTTGCCCACCTTGGCCTCGGCGACCTTCTGCACGGCCGGGTCGAAGGCCGCGCCGAGCACCGAGACGCCGAGCTGGTACGGGTTGTCGAGCAGCGGCGAGGTGCGGCGCGACTCCAGCTCGATCTCCCAGACGCCGGGCTGCGGGTCCGCGTAGGAGCGCAGGTCCGGGCGGCAGGTGTTGTCCGGGTTCTCGTAGTTGGCGTAGCACAGCGGCGTCGAGGTGTCGTCGGACGGGACGCCGTAGGGGTGGATCGCGATGAAGCGGGTCTGGCTCTTGCCCTTCAGGCCGCCCAGGGCCACTTCGAGGTTCTTGGCGCCCTCGGGGACGTTCACGAAGTACGAGCGGGTGCTGTTGCGCTGGACCGAGCCCTTGGCGGAGAAGCCGTAGTCGGGCTTGGTGAGCGCGGCCGAGACCACGACGGTCGACAGGATCTGCTGGTCGATGCCCGGGGTGCGGTTGTCGTCGACGTCGAGGATGGCGCTGTGCACCCCGGCCGACGTGGGCTTCGCCTGGATCTTGACGGTGACCGTCTTGTTCAGCGGCAGCTTGACGACGTCGTCGCCCACGATCTTGAACGTGCCGTCGTTGTTGCGCAGTTCGAGGTTGTGGTAGACGGTCCGGTCCGGGCCCGAGGTGCGGGTGACCTGCACCGCGTACGTCTTCTTCTGCCCGGCCTTGAGGCCGCCCTCGCGGTCGTAGAGGCCGGTGCCGAAGCCCGGCTCCTTGAGGAACTGGTCGATGGCGGTGTCGACGGGCGCGCGGACGGTGAAGTCGTGGGCGGCGACGCCCTTCTTCACGTTCTTCCAGGCGCCGACGATGTCGATCCGGCCGGCGCCCTGGGCGTAGGCCTGCTCACCGGGGATGCGCTTGGCGGTGGAGGTCAGCGCGGTGCGCAGCTTCGCCGGGGTCAGCTCGATGTGCAGCTGCTTGGCGGCGGACAGGAGCAGCGCCGAGGCGCCCGCGGCCTGCGGCGAGGCCATCGAGGTGCCCTGGAGCATCGAGTACCCGGCGGGCAGCTGGTACCCGGCCTCGGCGACCGGGGAGCCCGGCAGCCAGGTCTGGGTGGTGTTGATCGCGGCGCCGGGGGCGCTGATCGTGGGCGTGAAGCCGCCGTCCTCGCGCGGGCCGCGGGAGGAGAAGGGCATCAGGGCGTACTTCTTGGCCACGCCGGAGCCGTAGTTCGCGGCCCAGGTCTCCTTGGAGATGGCGGCGCCGACCGAGATCACCTTGTCGGCGAGGCCGGGGTCGCCGATGGTGTTCACGCCCGGGCCCTCGTTGCCCGCGGAGATCACCAGCTGGACGTCGTAGGTGTCGATCAGGCGCTTGTACAGCTCGGCGCGGGCGTTGTTGCCGTCGTTGAGCGCCGGGAGGCCGCCGATCGACATGTTGACGATGTCGACGCCGCGGTTGGTGACCAGGTCGATCATGCCCTCGGTGAGCGCGACGTTGGTGCAGCCGCCGCTCCAGGTGCAGGCCCGCGAGGAGACCAGCTTGGCGCCGGGGGCCGCGCCGTTCATCTTGCCGCCGAAGAGGCCGTTGGCCGCGGTGATGCCCGCGACGTGGGTGCCGTGCTCGGACTCGATGACGCCGATGTTGACGAAGTCGGCCTTCTTGCCGACCCAGTCGCCGCCGTACGGGTCGGTCGGCACGTCCTTGCGGATCTCGACCACGAAGGGGACCCGCTCGACGACCTCGGTGCCCGGGTCGTCCTCGCCGAAGTAGGAGACCTGGAAGCCGTCCTTGTAGGGCTTGAGGACCTTGTCGTTCGAGAAGTCGCCGTCGTTGTCCAGGTCGACGCGGACGGTACCGGCGGCCGGGTCGTAGAGCAGGCCCCAGGTGTCGGTGGTGTCGCCGTCCCGGTTGAGGTCGCCCTTGGCGTCGCCGCCCTTGGTCGCGGCCTCGCTGAAGATGCTGATCTGGTACGCGCCCTCGGGCGCCTTCCAGCTGCGGCCGTTGAAGGTGAAGGAGGGCCCGGTGACCGGGTTGGTCATCCGGCGCCAGGTGCCGTCGGCGTCCACGATCGGGTCGGTGGCGGTCACCCAGTCGGTGATCTTGCGCTCGCCGGTGCTGGTCTTGCGCAGCGCCGGGTGGCCGAGGTCCACGCCCGAGTCGAGGATGCCGATGGTGGTGCCCCGGCCGTCGTACTTCGGGTGCTTGGCGACGAAGTCCACCGCACCGGTCTCGAAGGACGGGTTGTACGGGTTCTTCGCGGGCGTCTTCTTGCCGGGCGCCGCATAGCCGCCCTTCGCCGCGCGGGCCGCGCCCTCGGCGCGGTCGCCGGCCGGGGTCGGGTCGTCCAGCTCGATCTCGTGGCGCAGGTCGATGCCGTGCACCGAGGACAGCTTCGCGGCCGCCTTGATCGCGGCCTCGGCGCCGGAGGTGGGCACCGTGGCCCGCACATAGCCGAGCTTGTCGTAGGTGCGGCCGACCGAGCCGCCCTTGACGGCGTCGAGCTGGTCCGCGACCCGCTCGGTGGCGCCCGGGGCGGTGGCGATCATCATCGTGATGTTCTTGGTGCCGGACGCCTTCGCGTCGGCGAGGAGGTCGGCGTCCGCGGCGCCGAGCTTGGCGCTCGCCGACTTGGCGGCGGGGTCGGCCGCCGGTGCCGGGTCCGCGGAGAAGGCCAGCGGAGCGGGTCCGGCGGCCGCGAGGGCCGCCGTGAGTCCGGCGGCCATGGCTATGCGCGCCGCGCGTCTCGCACCTGGTCTCGGTGCGGGCTGAGGGTCGGAGGTCATCATCATCCCTGTGAGGTAAGGATCCGCGACGATCAAGAGAGATCGGAAGTGCCCGGAATACGTGCCCGGATGACCGCTCAGCTTTATGGATCCGGCCGGGCTTTGGGGAGAAATGCCCGGGCCGGGATACGCGGTGGCGTACTTCCGCCATACGCCATGAGGGACAAAGAGCATCACATGTGTATCTTTCCTCACGGGTACGGATGTCGCCCGAGCCCCATCCATGCGGTGCGCGGGGCGACTTGGACGGTTCCCTCACGGCGTCTGCGCGTCTCCCTCACCTCCGGAATGCGAGATTCCGGTGTTCCGGGCGGTCACCGGCACCCCTTCGCCCCGCATACCGGAGGAGGCGCACCCGGCCCCCGGAACCGGCCCGTACCCCGCCGGATGAACGCCCGGTGACCGTCCGCCCTCGCGCACCCGAGGCGCGGATGGCCGCCCGGCGGACGCCGTGATCCACGTACGCGGATGGGTGTCGGGCGTTGCCGCCGCGTTCACGCGGCGGCCATCGCACTTGCGAACCATCGCTGGTGAGCGGGGAGTCCACCGCCCCGCGACCACCGCTGATGCGTTCGCACCCGGGGAGAACCGCGCATGCCGCGCAATGGCTCTGGCACAGGAATCGACCGTCGCACCCTGCTCGCCTCCGGCGGCGCCCTCGCCGTCACCGCGGGCGTCGCGGGCTACGCCCTCGGCCCGGGCAGCTCCCGCGCCACCGCGGGCCCGCCGCCCGCCGCCTCCCGTCCCGCCCCGGCGGCGCCGCTCGCCCCGTACCGCCGCGGGACCACCCTCGACAGCGTCGCCGCGCCCCGCGGCGCGGGACCCGGCTACCGGCGGCTCGGCCCGGGCCCGGGCTGGGAGCGGGTGGTGCGCGAGGAGCTGGCCGCGCCCGGCGCCCGGCGCACCGAACGCCGCACCGCCCTCGCCTCCTTCGTGCAGTTCACCGATCTGCACCTGGTCGATGTGCAGCACCCGCTGCGCTACGAGTACCTGCGCGCGCAGACCGCGAGCGCCTGGCGGCCGCAGGAGGCCCTCTCGGTGGCGGGCGCCATCTCCCTCGTCGAGCGGGTGAACGCGCTGCGCGGCGCACCGGCCACCGGCTCCCCGCTGCACTTCGTGATGACCACCGGCGACAACACCGACAACAACGCCCGCAGCGAACTCGACTGGTTCCTCACCGCGATGAGCGGCGGACGGCTCACCCCCAACACCGGTGACCCGCGCCGCTACGAGGGCGTGCAGGACAGCGGCCTGAAGCTCTACTGGCAGCCCGGCGACGAACTGCGCGACGCCGACAAGGCGCAGGGCTTCCCCCGCCTGGACGGCTTCCTGGACGCCGCGATCCGGGAGCTGAACAGCCCCGGCCTGAACCTGCCCTGGTACTCCACGGTCGGCAACCACGACCAGCTCCCCGGCGGCTGCTACGCCCCGCGCGACTCCTTCTGGGCCGAATACGCCGTCGGCGACCGGAAGGTGATGACCCTGCCCGGCGAGCAGGGCGCCGCTCTGTGGAACACCGTCAAGAAGGGCGGCGACCCGACCGGCGAGCTCTACAAGGAGCTGCTGCGCTCCCGCCCCGCCGGAATGCGCCGCGTCACCCCCGACGAACGCCGCGCCCCCTTCACCCCCGAGGAGTACGTACGGGCCCATCTGCGCGCGGAGTTCACCGGGCCCGGGCCGCACGGCCACGGCTACACCGAGGCCAATCTGGCCGAGGGCACGCAGTTCTACACCTTCCGGGTCGCCGAGGGCGTGCTCGGCATCAGCCTGGACTCCACCGACCCGGGCGGCCACTACGAGGGCTCCCTCGGCAGCGCCCAATTCACCTGGCTGAGCCAGCAGTTGACGGCGCACAAGGACGAGCACGTCCTGGTCTTCAGCCACCACACCAGCAAGTCGATGCGCAATCTGCGCCCCGATCCCGCGCGGGCGGGCGAACGGCGGCACAGCGGCGCCGAGTTGGTGGAGCTGCTGCGCGGCCACCGCAACGTCCTCGCCTGGGTGAACGGCCACAGCCACAAGAACGCCATCACCCCGCACGGCAGCTTCTGGGAGATCTCCACCGCCTCGCACGTGGACTTCCCGCAGCTGGCCCGCATCATCGAGATCGCCGACAACCACGACGGCACCCTCTCGCTGTTCACCACCCTCATCGAGTCGGCGGCCCCGCAGCGCACCGACTTCGCCGACCTCTCCCAGTCCGGACTCGCCGCCCTCTACCGGGAGTTGGCCTTCAACGCCCCCGGCGCCCGCACCACCCTCTTCGGCGCCCCGGGCGACCGCAACACCGAACTCCTGCTGCGCAAGGGCTGACTCCCGCCCCACCCGACCGTACGATCACGCCGAATGGCGCGAATTCGCTCAACCCCCGGGGCGTGCTCAACCCGGGCCGGTCCGGCGGGGTTTGCCCCCGTGAGGGCCCCGCACGGCGGGCCCGGGCCTCGGGGGACGAGGCCGCACGGGGACTACGGGGAGAGCAGGGACACGAGATGGCAGTACGGAAGACAGCGGCCTGCGCGATGGTGGCGGCGCTGGCCGCGGGGGCGCTGGCGATACCCGCCTCGGCCGCACCGGGCGCCGGACAGGCGGGCGGCGGCCACGAGGCGACCCGCGCGGCACTGGAGAAGACGGTCGAGGCGGGGGTGCCCGGTGTGACCGCCGGGGTCCGCGAGGACGGCACCCGCTGGAAGGCCGGGGTGGGCACCGGCGATCTGCGCACCGGGGAGCCGCGCGGGGCCGAGGACCACTACCGGGTGGGCAGCATCAGCAAGACCTTCACCGCGACCGTGCTGCTGCAACTGGAGGCCGAGGGCCGCATCAGCCTCGACGACACGGTGGAGAAGTGGCTGCCGGGCGTGGTCCGCGGTCACGGGCACGACGGCGGCAGGATCACCGTGCGGCAGCTGCTCAACCACACCAGCGGGGTCTTCAACGTCACCGAGGACCCGCAGTTCGTGCGGGAGTTCTTCTCCACCGAGTTCCTGAAGAACCGCTACCGCACCGTGACCGCCGCCGAGCAGGTGGCCCTCGCCATGCGGCACGCCCCCAGCTTCGAGCCCGGCACCGGCTGGCGGTACTCCAACACCAACTACACCCTCGCCGGGATGATCGTGGAGAAGGTCACCGGCCGCGGCTACGCCGAGGAGATCCGCCGCCGCATCATCGAGCCGCTGCATCTGCGCGGCACCCGCTCACCCGGCACCGACCCGCGCCTGCCGGGCCCGCACGCCCGCGCCTACTCCAAGCTCTCCAACGATCCGAACGCCACCAAGACCTACGACGTGACCGCGCTCAACCCCTCCCTCGCGGGCGCCGCGGGCGACATGGTCTCCGACTCGGCCGACCTGAACCGCTTCTACTCCGCCCTGCTCGGCGGACAGCTGCTGCCGAAGAAGCAGCTGGCCGAGATGAAGGACACCGTCTCGACCGGCGACGAGCACCCCGGATACCGCTACGGACTCGCGCTCATCGAGCAGAAGCTGAGCTGCGGGGTCACCCTCTACGGCCACGACGGCGGCATCCACGGCTCCACCTCCACCGCCGTCACCACGGCGGACGGCACGCACGCGCTCGCCATGAACCTCAACGGGGACTGGGCGGGCGACAGCGCCCCGGTCCTGGAGGCGGAGTTCTGCGAGGACTGAGCCGACGGCCGGGCGCGCGGGGGCGGTCGGTTCGCCCGCCCCTTCGCGCCCACCCGCCGCCCCGCGCTCACCGGGGCAGCACGACCACGTACGGCACCGGCTCCCGGTCCGCCGAGGCGAGCAGGGCGGTGCGGACCACCGCGGCCTGCCGGGCGGGGTGCTCGCGCAGCAGGCCAGGGTCGGCGTGCACCACCGCGATGCCCAGGCGCTCCAGATGCTCGCGCTCGACGCCGGGCACCGACCGCACGGTGCCCTCGGCGGGCGGGGCGCTCCTGGCCGGGGCGGCGGTGCGCAGCTCCAGGGCGACCGCGTGATCGGGCCAGTAGGCGTCCACGCCGCCGAGGTGGGGGCCGCCCGGCAGGCGCAGGTCGACGTTCCACAGCGGGTCCGGCAGGCCCTGCTCGCGGACCATCCGGTACAAGCGGTGCTCGGCGTGGGTGCGGCCCTCGGCGAGCAGCGCGTCCACCGCCTCGGTCACATGGGGGCGCCCGAGCAGCCGGGCCCGCGTCAACTCCCGTACCAGCTCGGAGGCTTCGGCGTGGCCCTCGCGTACCGCCTCGGTGAGCAGGGCGCGCACCAGCGCCCCGTCGCCGAGCCGGGCCACCGCGTCGGCCGCCGCCCGGGCGACCGGCGCGAGCGGCACCCCGCCGACCACCACCGCCCCCGGCATCCGATGGGTGCGCACCAGCCGGACGCAGCCGGTGGAGCGCAGCCTGCGGCCCCGGGGGACGAGGACGTCGAGGCGGTCGAGGGAGGCCGGCGGCGGCGCCGAGGCGAAGCCGTGGCAGGCGAGCGCGGCGAGCCCGGTGAGGGCCGCCTCCCCGAAGCGGTCCGCGGCGGCGGGCTGGGCCGGCACCGACTCGGCGGAGCCGCGCGGCGCCCGGCCCGCGTAGAGCAGCACCGCCTGCAGGCGCTCCGCACCGGTCGGCGGCCCGGTGTGCAACAGGAAGACGCCCGGGAGGAGTTGGCGCCAGGGACCCTCGGGGCGGCACTGCTCGGCGGCCTCGGCGGCGCTCACCCCGTGCGCCCGCAGCTCGGCGGCGGTCAGCACCCGGCTGCGGCTGTCGGTGAGATGGCGCAGCGGGTGGGGCGAGAGCGGGAGCCGGGTGCCGTGCGGCGGCGTCGGATTGTGGTTCATGCCCGCCAGCTTCCCGGTGGCCGGTGCCCCGCTAACCGGTGTTACAGCCCCGTCGGCAAACCGGGACATCACTCCCGAAGGGGGCAGGAGTTCGAGCCGGGCACGGGGATTCGGGCACGCCCGGCGAGGCCCTGGCCAACGGGGTCCGCCCTGCTGCCGGTCGGGCCCCGGGGCGGCGTCCTCGTCCGCTGCCCCGCCCGGTTCTCGACGGGTCGGTAACAGCGCCGGTCACCCCGCCGCGGCGCTCCCGCGGAGCTTCCGTACGGACGCGGCGGGCCCCGGCGCTCCCCTCGCGAGGAGAGTGCCGGGGCCCGGTCACGCGGGTCCGCCCAGGCGGTGCGCTCACGGAAGCCGTGGGCGCGGTCCGCTCAGGCGGGTCCGCTCAGGCGGAGCCGCGGGCGCGGTCCGCTCAGGTGCCCTGGGCCGCCGCCCGGTCGCGGTCCTGGCCGCGCAGGGCGCGGGCCAGGTCGTCGCGGGACTCCAGGACCAGGCGCCGCAGGGCGGGGGCCGCCGCCGGGTGCCCGTCGAGCCAGGCGTCCGCGGCGTCCACGGTGGACTGGCTGTCCTGGGCGGTGGGGAAGAGCCCGCGCACCACGTGCATGCCGATCTGGATCGAGCGCTCGGCCCAGATCCGCTCGATGACCTCGAAGTACCGGGGCGCGTACGGGGCGGTGAGCGCGCGCTGCTCCGGCTGCCCGAAGCCCGCGATGGTCGCCTCGACCAGGGCGTTGGAGAGGGTGTCGGCCTCGATGAGCTGCTTCCAGGCCTCCGCCTTGACCTCGGCCGAGGGCCGGGCCGCGAGCAGCCGCACCTGGTGCCGCTTGCCGGAGGCCGTGTCGTCGCGGGCGAGTTCGGCGGCGAGGGCGGCACCGTCGGCGCGGCCGTGCACGGTCAGCGGCTCCAGGAAGACCCAGCGCAGCTCCTGGTCGACATCGAGCCCGTCGATCTTCGCGCTGCCGTCGAGCAGCCCGTCGAGCAGCTGGAGGTCGGCCTCGCCGGAGGCGACCGCGGCGAAGAACCGCGCCCAGGTCAGCTGGTGCTGGCTGCCCGGCTCGGCCTTCCGCAGCTCGCCGAGGGCGCCCTCGGCGAGCAGCCGCCCGCCCTCCTCGCGCCACTCGGGCGCCGCGTAGTGCACCAGCGCCGAGCGCGCCCAGGAGTGCAGCATCTGGAGCACCCCGATGTCCGACTCGCGCCCGGCGAAGCGCAGCACGAGGTCGACGAAGTCCCGGGCGGGCATCAGCGCGTCCCGGGTGAGGTTCCACAGCGCCGTCCAGCACAGGGCGCGGGCCAGCGGGTCGGTGAGGTCCCCGAGGTGGGCCCGCAGGGTGTCCAGGGAGCGCGCGTCGAAGCGGATCTTGCAGTAGGTGAGGTCCTCGTCGTTGACCAGGACCAGATCGGGCTCCGGCTGCCCGGCGAGGTCGGCGACCACCGTACGGGCGCCGTCCACATCGGTCTCGGTCCGCGCGTAGCGCGCGAGGGTGCCGTCGGGCTCGCGCCGGTACAGGCCGATCGCGACCCGGTGCGGGCGCAGCTGCGGATGCGAGGCGGCGGCCTCCTGCAGGACGGCCAGCTCGGTGATCCGGCCCTCGGCGTCCGAAGTCAGCTGCGGGGTCAGGGAGTTGACCCCGGCGGTCTGCAGCCAGGCCCGCGACCAGGCGGCCATGTCCCGGCCCGAGGTCTCCGCCAGGACCGAGAGCAGATCGCCGAGCTCGGTGTTGCCGTAGGCGTGCCGCTTGAAGTAGCGCCGGGCCCCTTCGAGGAAGGCCTCCTGGCCGACGTACGCGCCCAGCTGCTTGAGCACCGAGGCGCCCTTGGCGTACGTGATCCCGTCGAAGTTGAGCTTGGCGTCCTCCAGGTCGCGGATGTCGGCGGTGATCGGGTGGGTGGAGGGCAGCTGGTCGGCCCGGTACGCCCAGGACTTGCGGTTGTTGGCGAAGGTGACCCAGGCGTTGCGGTAGCGGGTGGCGCCGACCAGCGCGAAGGCGCCCATGTAGTCGGCGAAGGACTCCTTCAGCCAGAGGTCGTCCCACCAGCGCATGGTGACCAGGTCCCCGAACCACATGTGCGCCATCTCGTGCAGGACGACATTGGCGCGGCGCTCGTAGGCGGCCTGGGTGACCTTGCCGCGGAAGATGAACTCCTCGCGGAAGGTGACCATCCCCGGGTTCTCCATCGCGCCCAGGTTGTACTCCGGCACGAAGGCCTGGTCGTACTTCCCGAAGGGGTAGGGGTAGTCGAAGTTGTCGTGGAAGAAGTCCAGGCCCTGCTTGGTGACCTCGAAGACCTCCTCGGTGTCGAAGTGCCGGGCCAGCGACTTGCGGCAGAGCAGGCCGAGCGGGATCTCCAGGGTGGAGCCGTCGGCGAGGGTGCGCCGGTAGTGCTCGCGGGCCTCGGCGTAGGGGCCGGCCACCACGCAGGTGATGTACGTCGAGATCGGCTCGGTCTCCGCGAACCGCCAGACGCCCTCGGCGAGTTCACCGGCGCCGTTGCTCCAGACCGTCCAGCCCTCGGGCGCGGTGACCTCGAAGCGGTAGGGGGCCTTGAGGTCGGGCTGCTCGAAGTTGGCGAAGACGCGGCGCGCGTCGGCGGGCTCGTACTGCGTGTAGAGGTAGACCTCGCCGTCCTCCGGGTCGGTGAAGCGGTGCATGCCCTCGCCGGTGCGGCTGTACGCGCACTGGGCGTCCACCACGAGTTCGTTCTCGGCGGCGAGGTCTTCGAGGAGGACCCGCGCGCCGTCGAAGACGGCGACCGGGTCGAGGTCCTCGCCGTTCAGCGAGACGGCCGTGACATGCGGCGCGATCAGGTCGGCGAAGCTCGCGGCGCCGGGCTCGGCGCAGCGGAAGCGGATCGTGGTCACCGAACGGAAGGTCCGGGACTCGGGTCCCTCACCGACCGCCGAGCGCAGGTCGAGGGCGACCTCGTACCCGTCGACGGTCAGCAGGGCGGCGCGTTCCTGCGCCTCGTCGCGGCTCAGATTCTCACCGGGCACGGGTCGTACTCCTCGGGTTCATCCGCGTATGGGGGGTTGATCGATCAGGACTGATCCTCGCATGCGCTCCTGTCAGAGGACAGGGCTCACCGGCTGCCGGACACCGGTTCGGGCCGCGGGGGCGGGAATGGGGCGTACCCCCGGCGATGTTGGCCCGGTACGGGAGGGGCGTGCGCGCCCGCCCGCCTCCGTACCCGCATTCGCAGCAAGCCGAGGAGAGACATGTCCGAGACGTCCGGGACGACGACTTCCGGGAAGACCCCCGTCGACTTCTGGTTCGACCCGCTGTGCCCCTGGGCGTGGATGACCTCCCGCTGGGTGGTGGAGGTGGAGAAGGTCCGCGACATCGAGGTGCGCTGGCACGTGATGAGCCTCGCCGTCCTCAACGAGCCCCGCCTCGACGAACTCCCCGACGAGTACCGGGACATGATGGCCACCACCGCCTGGGGCCCGGTGCGGGTGGTCGTCGCCGCGCGGGAGCAGCACGGTCAGGAGGTCGTCGGCCCGCTGTACGAGGCGCTCGGCAAGCGGATCCACAACCAGGGCGAGGGGACCACGCCGGAGGCGGTCCTCGGCGCCCTGGCGGACGTGGGCCTGCCGGCCTCGCTCGCCGAGTACGCGGAGAAGGACACCTACGACACCGAGCTGCGGGCCTCGCACAAGACCGGTATCGACAAGGTCGGCCAGGACGTCGGCACCCCGGTCATCGCGGTCCCCGGACCCGAGGGCCAGGGCGAGGTCGCCTTCTTCGGCCCGGTGGTCACCCCGGCGCCCAAGGGCGAGGAGGCCGCCCGGCTGTGGGACGGCACCCTGCTCGTCGCGGGCGTCTCCGGCTTCTACGAGCTGAAGCGCACCCGTACCCAGGGGCCGATCTTCGACTGATCCCGGCCGCGGCCGCGCGCCGCCGCTGCCGTGGAAGGCCGCCGTGGAAACGGGAGAGCCCCCGCCAGTCACGTCCTGGCGGGGGCTCTCCTTTCTTCCGCCTGCCCCGTGAAGGCTGAGAAGACGATCACGAGCAGGGCGTCGGGCCGCCCGGGGGAGTGGGGCCGGTCACCGGGACCGGCCCGCGCTCACTTCCCGGGGGTGAGCAGGAGGCGGTCGGTCTGCTGCTTGGCGGAGGCGTAGCGCCGGGCCACGTCCTGCCAGTTGACGACCTTCCACATGGCCTCGATGAAGTCGACCTTCTGGTTCTTGTACTGGAGGTAGAAGGCGTGCTCCCAGGCGTCGAAGACCAGGATCGGGGTGGAGCCCTGGCCGATGTTGCCCTGGTGGTCGTAGACCTGCTCGACGATCAGGCGGCCGGTCACCGGCTCGAAGGCGAGGACGCCCCAGCCGGAGCCCTGGGTGGTCGCCGCGGCCTTGGAAAGCTGCGCCTTGAACCCGGCGAAGGAGCCGAAGGACTCGGTGATCGCGTCCGCCAGCTCGCCCACGCCGTCGGCGGCCAGCGGCTCGCCGCCGCCGTCGCCGGTCATGTTCTGCCAGTAGATCGAGTGCAGGATGTGCCCGCTCAGATGGAAGGCGAGGTTCTTCTGGAGCCCGTTGATCGAGTCCCACTGCTCCTTGTCGCGGGCCTCGTCGAGCTGCTCCACGGTGTCGTTGGCGCCCTTGACGTAGGCGGCGTGGTGCTTGTCGTGGTGCAGCTCGATGATCTCCGGACTGATGACGGGCGCGAGTGCCGCGTAGTCATAGGGCAGTTCCGGAAGCGTGTACAAAGCCATGACGGTCCCCTCGGCTTATTGCAAGCTTCTTGCAAGTGCACCTTAGCAACAACAGTGCCCTCCGGCGGGCAGGGGCACACCTCCGGAACCCTTGCCTGACAAGGGCGTTGGCCCTTTCGGGGGTAAGGCTTGGCTTAGTCCCGGTGACCCGGAGGCGCGGGAAAGCGCCGGGAAACGGGAAATCGGGCCTCCCGGACGGGAGACCCGATTTCCTCGCGGCGGACTGGGCCGAGCGGGCGCAGGGCCCGTGGTCCTCCGCCTTATTTCCCGGCCGCGGCAGTTGCCTGCCGCTCGGCGGCGAGCCGCTGCCGCAGATAGCCGGCGCCCGCCAGGGCGAGCGCGAGGCCGCCGGTGAACCAGAGCTGGGTGCGGGTGTCGTCCTCGCGGAGCATCAGCAGCAGCACCGCGAGGATGCCCGCGAGCGCCACCCAGGTGAGCGCCGGGAAGAGCCACATCCGTACCAGGAGCTTGTCCGGGCTCTCCCGCTCCAGGCGGCGCCGGCTGATCAGCTGGGAGACGGCGATGAAGCCCCAGACCACGAGGGTGGCGGCGCCGACCATGTTCAGCAGCCAGGTGAAGACGGTGTCCTCCCACCAGAACTTCAGCAGCACCGCGAAGAAGCCGAAGACCGAGGAGGCGACCACCGCGCGGCGCGGGACGCCGCCGGTGAGCTTGCCGAGGAAGCGCGGGCCCTCGCCGCGGGCGATCAGCGAGTACGACATCCGCGAGGCGCCGTAGATGTTGGCGTTCATCGCGGAGAGCAGGGCGGCGAGCACGATCACCTTCATGACCTCGCCCGCGTTGCCGATGCCGATCTCGTCCAGGACGGCCGCGTAGGGACCGGCGAGCAGCGCCTTGTCCTGCCAGTCGATCAGGGTGACGATCACCAGCATCGAGCCGACGTAGAAGACCGCGATCCGCCACACGGCGGTGCGCACGGCCTTGGCGACGCCGCGGCGCGGGTCCTCGGACTCGGCCGCCGCGATGGTCACCGTCTCCAGGCCGCCGTAGGCGAAGACGGAGGCGAGCAGGCCGGTGATCAGTCCGTCGGTGCCGTTGGGCAGGAAGCCGCCGTCGCCGGTGAGGTGCGAGGTGCCGGGGGCGTCGGTGCCGGGCAGCAGGCCCGCGATGGCGAGCAGTCCGAGCACCAGGAAGGCGGTGATCGCCACCACCTTGAGCAGGGCGAACCAGAACTCGTACTCGCCGAAGTTGCTCACCGCGGCGAGGTTGGTGCCGCAGAACAGGGCCATGAAGACGGCCACCCACATCCAGCCGGGGGTGTCCGGGAGCCAGCTGGTCATGATGTCGGCGGCGCCGATGGCCTCGACCGCGATGCCGACGCAGAGCAGGGCCCAGTACATCCAGCCCGCGGTGAAGCCGGCCCAGGGGCCGATGGCGCGCTCGGCGTGCACCGAGAAGGAGCCGGAGGCCGGATTGGCGGCGGACATCTCGCCCAGCATCCGCATGACCAGCGTGACGAGCAGGCCGGAGGCGGCGAAGGCGAGCACGATCGAGGGCCCGGCGGAGGCGATGCCCGCCCCGGAGCCGACGAAGAGTCCGGCGCCGATGACGCCGCCGAGGGCGATCATCGACAGATGGCGCTGTTTGAGCCCGTGCGAGAGGGCGGGCTGCGCGGATGCGTGCGGTTCGCTGTGGGGGGTGGCGTCGGTCGTGACCGACTCGGCACCAGGAGAAGTCCGGGACATGGGGGAGCGACTGTCCATAACGTGAGACGCCGGGGAAAGAACTCACAGTGTGGGCACCGCACGGGACAGGGCCAAGTGATCGCCCGCCATGCGGACTCATCGACCTCGGATCGTGATGGTCCGTTTACTTGCCGGTGTTGTGAACGACCTCTCATGTGACCTGCTGAATTGGACCCTTCGGCAGGGTGCCCCGAGCATTCCGGATGGACGGTTTTCCGCGCTCCCGGCCGCTGCTCGCGGCGGTCCGGGCGGCCGGTTCCGGCGAACCCGCAGGGTGCCGACCCGGTGCCGCCGTACGGAGCGGCCGCACCCGGCGCCCCGCCCCCGCGTGACGCGCCTCACGGGCCCGGCAGGTGTGGCCCCGGATTTTGTGTAGTACCCACCAATCCCCGCCGAGACCCTTTGTCGGCGGCTGACGGTGAGGCGCCGAGGGCCGCTGGGATAGCGTCGCGCTGTCCCCCGGGCCCCGCCCTCCGGCCCCGGTCCCCACCCTCCTCCCCGCGGAGTCCCGATGAGCCTCGCTGCCTCCCCCGCCCGCCCGGGCGCCGTCCTCGCGGACCTGCTGCCCGCCTCCTCGACGGCCCGGGCGCGCGTCCGCGACCTGGTGCTCGTCGTCTCCGGCGCGGCGCTGACCGGGCTCGCCGCCCAGATCTCCGTGCCGGTGCCGGGCTCGCCGGTCCCGGTGACCGGGCAGACCTTCGCCGCGCTGCTCGTCGGCACCGCCCTCGGCGCCCGGCGCGGACTGCTCTCGCTCGTCCTCTACACCCTGGTCGGCATGGCGGGCGTGCCCTGGTTCGCCGAGGGCTCCTCCGGCGCCTCGGCCCCCTCCTTCGGCTACGTCCTCGGCATGCTGCTCGCCGCCACGCTGACCGGGGCGCTGGCCCGCCGCGGCGGCGACCGCTCGGTGCCCCGGACCGCCGGCACCATGGTGCTCGGCTCCGCCGTCATCTACGCGGTGGGCGTGCCCTACCTCGCCCTCGCCACCGGCATGGGCCTGAGCGAGGCGGTCGCCGCCGGGCTCACCCCCTTCCTGCTCGGCGACGCCCTCAAGGCCGCCCTGGCGATGGGCCTCCTGCCGGGCGCCTGGAAGCTGCTCGGCGAGCGCTGAGACCACCGGCCCGGAACCACCGGACACCGCCGGGAGCCACCGAGACCCGGCCGGGAACCGCGGAGCCCCCCCCCGGCCGGGACCGGATGAAGGACCCGCGAGCCCCCGCCCCCCTGGGTGGGGGCTCAGTCCTGTCCCCCGTGAGGGCCGCCGAAGAGGTTCCCCGGGTCGTACGTCCTCTTCAGGGCGGCGAGGCGTTCCCGGGTCGCGGCCGGGTAGAGGCCCTCGCCGCGGTCGCCGCCGCCGAAGGCGAAGCCGAGGAAGCGGCCGGTGGTCGCCGGGGCCAGCGGGGCGAGCGCTCCGGCGAAGTGGGCCCGGGCCGCGGCGCGGTCGGTGCCGTCGAGCACCGCGAGCACCCGTACCAGGAAGCGGCCCTCCCGGTGCGGCACCGCGTTGGGCGGCTCGGGCTCCCGGCTCAGCGCCCCGCCCAGGTGGTTGAGCTGGACCACGCACATCATCGGCGCCGCGGGGCCGGTCGCGGCGAGCAGTTCGGCCGCCGCCTTCACGTCCAGCTCGCTCAGCACCGCGCTGTCCCCGTAGTAGGCGTGCGGGCTGGCCGGGTCGTTGTGGATGCTCGGGCTCTGCGCGTAGGGCATCTCGCGCAGGGTGTCGGTGACCGCGGGCCCGATCCGGCGCAGCGGGGCCACCAGGCGCTCGCCCTCCTCGGCGCCGCCGGTGAAGGCCACCCGCAGGGAGATCAGATAGGCGCCGCGCAGATGCGGGGGCAGCGCCGGGAGGTCCGGGTAGGGGACGGCGGCCAGCGAGGAGGTCAGGTTCTCCGGCACGGTCCGCGTCCAGGCCTCGTACTCCGCGAGGATCCGCGCCGGGTCGACCGCCGAGGCGTCGAAGGTGAGGGCGCCGCCGTACAGCCGGGCCACCGGGACCAGGCCGATCTCCAGCTCGGTGACCACGCCGAGCCCGTGCCCGCCGCCGCGCAGCCCCCAGAACAGCTCCGGCTCGCTCCCGGCCGCCACCTCGCGCAGCCGCCCGTCCGCGGTGACCACCTCAAGGCGCCGCACCCGGTCCGCCGCGTAGCCGAACTCCCGTGCCAGGATGCCCAGTCCGCCGCTGAGGGTGTACGAGACGGCGCCCACCCCCGGCGAGGAGCCGTTGAGCGGGGCGAGTCCGTAGGGCGCCGCCGCCTCGACGACCTGGCCCCAGCGGGCGCCCGCCCCGATCACCGCGGTACGCGCCCCGGGGTCGATCCGCACCGCGTCCATCCGCCGGGTGCTGACCAGCACCCCGCCCTCGGCGGCATCCGGCAGCCCGTGCCCCGTCGCCTGCACGCCGAGCGGCAGGCCCTCCCCGGCCGCGTACCCGACCGCCTCGGCCACCTCGCGGGCCGAGCGCGCCGCCCACACCCGGGCCGGCCGCAGCGCGAACCCGGTCTGGAAGCCCGCCACCTCCGGCGCGTACTCCGGGTCCCCGGGGGTGAGTACCCGACTCTCGGACGAGGAATCCGTCGCATGCATGGCTGTGCCCTTTCCCCTGTGCCACCGGGCGGAGACGGCGGCGCCCACCGCGGGCCGCCCCGGCTCCGTCCGCGTCCGAAGGCCTCGGACGCCCCCGACGCTGCCAGCATTACCTGACAGGTGCCGTCAGGTTTTCCGGGCCGGGTCCGGGCGGCGGGGCGGTCCGTGTCAGACTCGGGGCCATGCGCGTGTACCTCGGCTCGGATCATGCCGGCTACGAACTCAAGAACCACCTGGTCGAATGGCTGAAGGCCAACGGCCACGAGCCCGTCGACTGCGGGCCCCACCTCTACGACGCCCAGGACGACTATCCGCCGTTCTGCCTGCGCGCCGCCGAAGGCGCGGCGAAGGACGCGGACTCCCTCGGCATCGTCATCGGCGGCTCCGGCAACGGCGAGCAGATCGCCGCGAACAAGGTCAAGGGCGTACGGGCCGCGCTCGCCTGGAGCGAGCAGACCGCCGCGCTCGGCCGGGAGCACAACAACGCCAATGTCGTCGCCGTCGGCGCCCGGATGCACAGCACCGAGGAGGCCACCCGCTTCGTCGAGATCTTCCTGACGACGCCCTTCTCCGGCGACGAGCGGCACATCCGCCGCATCGACATGCTCTCCGGCTACGAGACCACCGGCGAACTGCCGCCCGTCCCGGCCCACCACCCGCAGGGCTGAACCCGCCACGCCCCGGCCCGCCGCAGGGCCGGGGCCCGCTCCCGCAGGCCTGATCCAGCCGGGGCCCCGCGAGCCCGCCCGGCCAGTGGCCCGCGGGCCCGCTCCACCGGCGGCCCCCGGGAGTGATCCACCGAAGGCCCGCGGGAGTGATCCGCCAAAGGCCCGCGCAGGCCCGACCCCTCAGGGTTCGCGGGCCTGAACCACCAGGGGAGGGACCGTGCCCGAGGGGCACACGATCCACCGGCTCGCCGAGGACCACCACGCCCGCTTCCAGGGCCGCGAGCTGCGCGTGACAAGCCCGCAGGGCACCTTCGCCCAGAGCGCCGCGCTGCTCGACGGCCGCGAGCTCACCGGCGCCGAGGCGCACGGCAAGCACCTCTTCCTGCACTTCGGCGGCGCGGGCCATGTCCACATCCACCTGGGCCTGTTCGGCAAGGTCGCCTTCGGCGCGCTGCCCGCGCCGCCGCCCGCCGACACCGTACGGCTGCGCCTGGAGGGCGGCGGCTCCTACGTGGACCTGCGCGGCCCGGCCACCTGCGCGCTGATCACCGAGGACGAGAAGCAGGCGGTGCACGAGCGGCTCGGCCCCGACCCGCTGCGCCCCGGCGACGACCCGGCCGCCGCCTACCGCCGCATCTCCCGCAGCCGCACCACCCTGGCCGCCCTGCTGATGGACCAGAAGGTGGTCGCGGGCGTCGGCAACGTCTACCGCGCCGAGGTGCTCTTCCGGCACGGCATCGACCCGTACCGGCCGGGCCGCGACCTCGCCCCCGAGGAGTGGCAGGCGCTCTGGGACGACCTGGTGGAGCTGATGCGCGAGGGCGTGCGCAACAACCGGATAGACACCGTGAGCCCCGAGCACCTGCCGGAGGCCATGGGGCGCCCGCCGCGCGTCGACGACCACGGCGGCGAGGTCTACGTCTACCGCCGGGCGGACCAGCCCTGCCACATCTGCGGCACCGAGGTCCGCACCGCCTCCCTCGCCGCCCGCAACCTCTTCTGGTGCCCGCGCTGCCAGCCCGCGACCGGGGCCGCCACCGCCGCCGGGGTCAGAAGCCGTGCGGCAGCCAAGGCGCCGTCTGCGAGCCGAAGGCGAGCGACACCGGCGCCAGCGACCCCGGCACCAGCTCGCGCACCAGACCGGCGGCGGCCAGCGAGGTGAGCGGGCTCTCGCCCAGGTAGGCGGCGCCCAACTCCCGTGCCGCGAGGGCGAGTCGGGGCTCGTCCTCGGTGCGCTCGCAGACCGCGCCGCCGGAGTCCCCGCGCAGCCGCCAGCGGCCGGTGTTCCAGGGGCAGAACGCGTCCTCGACCTCCAGGACCGTGTCCAGGGGCACCTGGTACGTACGCGCGGCGAGCGCCGCCGGGAGGTCGACGATCCGCAGGTACAGCAGGTCCCTGGTCCGCAGCCCGCAGCGCCGGGGGTCGGAGACCAGGTGCGGGAGGGGGTCGTCCAGCGGGCGGCTGTGCACGGACAGCGTCGAGGTCAGGTCGAGGTCGAAGAGGAACCGCCACAGCGCCGCGTGCGCCGCCGGGTCCAGCGCCTCCAGGGACCGCAGCCGGACGATGCCCTTCGGGCCCGCCGCGTCCCACTCCGGTTTCACCGAGTACCGCGCGTAGCCCACGAGTTCGCCCTCCCGCTCGGCCAGTACGCACTGCAGGGGCGAGGCGCCCCCGCGCTCGCTCTCCGGGTCGAGCAGGCCTAGCTCCTCCCAGCCCGGAGCGCGCGCGAGGAGCCCCGGGCGGCCGCTGACCAGCCGGGAGTACAGGTCCTCGCAGCGCATCAGCGAGTCCCTGGGGTCGGCGAAGCTCAGCCGGGGCTCGTCCGCGCCCGGGGGCATCCGCAGCCGGACCCGGGCGGTGTCGATCTCGGCGGCCAGCGCCCGGCCCGCCGAGCCGTAGCCGAAGCGGCCGTAGATGTCCGGCTCGGAGGCGACCAGGGCGGCCAGCGGTTCGCCGAGGGCCCGGATGTCGTCGAGCTGGCGGCGCATCATCGACCGCAGCACCCCGCGCCGCCGGTGGGTGGCGGCCACGCTGACCATGGTGACGCCCGCGGTCGGCACCCGGGCGCCGCCGGGGACCGTCATCCGGAAGGAGAAGGCGCCCGCCGTGCCGACGATCTCCTTCTCGTCCCAGGCGGCGAGGGAGCGCTCGTACTCGATGAGGCCCTTCCACAGGGCGCGTTCCTCGGCGGGTTCGGGGACCCCGCCGAAGGCCCGGTCGAGAAGGGCGTACCAGCTGTCGAAGTCGGCCTCGCGCAGCACACGCAGATCGATGCTCATACGCACATCGTTACCAGTGCGCCCACCGCGGGGCGAGGCGTTTTCCACCCGGAACCGGAGCCTTTCCCTCCGCCCGCCTCCGGGCCGCTTCCCGCTCCGGGGAAGGAGATATCCGCCCACCCGTGCGCGGCAGGGCCCTTGCTGGATATGGTCCACGGGCGATGGCAGTACGACGAGCGGAAGCGGACACGGCAGGGCACCGGATCAAGAAACGTGTGCACCGGGCCCGCATCACGCTGCGCAGATCCGGTGTCGACTACTTCCGCGGTGACGGCTCCGACTGGATCGCGCTCGCCGGACTCTTCGCCACCGTCCCGGTCATCTGCGCCCTGACCTTGATGGATGCCGTCTGGTGCGCCCCGGCCACCCTGGTCCTGCCCATCGTCGCCGGCGGACTGCTGCTGCGCCCCGCGAGCCTGCTCGCCCTCTACGCCGCCGCCGCGGCCGCCCTGATCGTGGAGTCCCTGCGGCTCGGCCCCTACGAGGAGGGCCCCGGCCGGGTCACCCCCGGAGTGGTCCTGGTCGTCGCGGCCTGCGGCCTCTTCGGGCTGCTGCTCGCCCAGTTCCGCACCCGGGTCGGGGTGCCCTGGCGGCGCGGCGGCACCATGCTCTTCGACCTGCGCGAGCGCATCCGGGTGCAGAGCAAGCTGCCGGGCCTGCCGCGCGGTTGGCACCGCGAGATGGCGCTGCGGCCCGCGGGCGGCCAGTCCTTCTCCGGCGACTTCGTGGTCGCGGCCCGCACGCACGGCGGGCGCACCCTGGAGGTCGTGCTCACCGACGTCTCCGGCAAGGGCATGGACGCCGCCTCCCGCGCCCTGCTGCTCTCCGGCGCCTTCGGCGGACTGCTCGGCTCGCTGCCCCCGCACGCCTTCCTGCCCGCCGCCAACGCCTATCTGCTCCGCCAGGACTGGGACGAGGGCTTCGCCACCTCCGTCCACCTGGTGCTCGACCTGGAGAGCGGCGACTACGAACTCTTCTCCGCGGGCCACCCGCCCGCCCTGCAACTGAGCGCGGGCACCGGCCGGTGGGAGGAGATCTCCGGCCAGGGCCCGCTGCTCGGCGTCTACGGCGGCGCCCAGTTCGACCCGGTCAAGGGCAGCCTGCGCCCCGGCGACGTCCTGATGCTCTTCACCGACGGGCTGGTGGAGACCTCCGAGCAGGACATCTCCGAGGGCATCGGCAGGCTCACCGGCGAGGCCGACCGCTATGTCGTCGGCGGCTTCCACGGCGCCGCCTGGCACCTCATCGAGGCCGTCGCCAAGGACGTGAAGGACGACCGCGCGCTGCTCCTGCTCTGCCGGGACGCCTGAGCCGCGCGGCAGCGAAGCGCCCAGCAGCGGGGGAGCGGATGGACGGTACGAGAGGTCCCGGAAGCGGCGGACGGCTCAGCCTCGCCGAGGTGGAGGCGCTGGCCCGGGCCGCCCACGAGGGGCAGACCGACAAGGCGGGGCGGCCCTACCGCGAGCATCTGCGCGCGGTGGCCGAAGGGGTGCGCGCCCGGGGCGGTGACCCCGAGCAGATCGCCGCGGCCTGGCTGCACGACGCCGTCGAGGACGACCGCCTGACCGGGGAGTGGCTGGAGGAGGCGGCGCTCGGCACCCGTACCAAGGAGATCGTGCGCGCCCTGACCCGGCGGGCGGGCGAGGAACCCGAGGCGTACGCCCGGCGGATCCTCGCCACCCCCGGCGCGCTCCTGGTCAAAGAGGCCGACCTCGCGCACAACGCCGACCCGGACCGCCTCGCCGTACTCGACCCGGCGACACGGGAGCGGCTGCGGGCCAAGTACGCGCGGATGCGGGCGCTGCTCGGGCTCGCCGCACCCGGCCGGTGAGCCGGGGCGGCGAGCCGCGGGGGAGTCGGCGGGCGGTGCCGCGGGGTGGTCAGCGGGTGGCGCTGCGGCGGCGGGCCTGCTCCGCCGGGTCCTTCGCGAAGGCCCAGTTCATCTTGGGCTCCATGGCGAATTTGAAGGCCCGCTGCACGGGCGGGGTGCACAGCGCGGTGACCACGACCGCGGCGACCAGGGTCACGAAGACCTCGCCGGGCGGCTCCTTCAGCCACTCGTAGGTGTCGAACCAGCCCCAGAAGCGCGAGCCCTTGGCCAGGAAGCCGTGCAGCAGGTAGCCGTAGAGCGTGCCCGCGCCGAGGACCGTGAACCACATCCGGCGGCGCGGCACCCACACCAGGAAGCAGGCGGTCAGCACCGCGGAGCAGCCGAACAGGGCGAGGGTCATCACCGCGCCCGCCCACCAGGGGGCGCCCAGCTCCTGCGCGCTGTCGCGGTGGTAGAACCAGGCCGAGTTCATCCGCGGGGCCGCCCAGTAGGCGACGACCGCGCCGCAGGCGAGCACCGGCAGCGAGAGCAGCCGCAGCTTGCGCCCGCGCAACTGCCGGAAGTGCTCCGGCTTCATCAGCAGCCCCGCGACGAAGAACGGCAGGAACTGCAGCACCCGCTGGAGGTCGAGGTCGTCGCCGATGTCCGGCGAGACGGAGGCGAGCACCGCGACGGCCAGCGCCAGCGGCAGCGGCCAGCGCACCACCTTCCACAGCGGGGTGCTCATCCGCCAGACGAACAGCGCCGCCAGGAACCAGGTCAGATACCAGGGGTCCAGCAGCGAGATCGGCTGCTGCGGATCGTCGTCGGCCCAGCGCTTGAAGAAGGTGTACGCCACCTCGAAGAGCACATAGGGCACCGCGACCCCGGTGATCAGCCGCTTGAGCCGGTCCGGGCGCATGTCGAAGCTGCGCGAGAAGTAGCCCGAGATCACGATGAACGCGGGCATGTGGAAGGTGTACACGACCATGTACAGCGCTTCGGCGGCCCGGCTGTGGTCGGTCAGCGGCTCCCAGGAGTGCCCCATGGCCACGAACAGGATCGCCAGGTACTTCGCGTTGTCGAAGAAGGGGTCGCGTCCGGGCGAGGCCTTCGCCCGTTTCCCGGCGGCGGGAGCGGCCTCCTTCGCCGGGGTCTCGACCGCCGGGGGATCGGCGGTCTCCACGGCCGGGGGCAGCGGCATCCCGCCCGCGCGCGTCCCGCCCTCATGGTCCTGCGGTCGCAGTGAACTGGTCACAGACCCTCCCGCCACTCACACCTCGGGACGAACAGGGGACCCACCGCGCTTTCAGAGATCGTGGCAGCGTGGAACATCTGAGGCACCCTAGCCTCGCGAGGTCGTCTTCGTAAAACCATCGACACGGAATCCATAGGTGACTGCGATTACCCGGAATTGCCTCAAGTACGCAGCGGAGTAGTCCAATAGCCGACCCCCGGAATGCTATGTCCGTCGTGACCGGCACATCCGACATCGATACCCATAGCGGCGCATAGCGTCCGAGGGTGACACCGGAGATATGCCTGGTTGATACGGGTTGGTGCCCCGTCTCACGCCGGAGGACCGGCCTCCGGTCCGCCCGGCCCGTCAATTCGCAATAGCCGTCCGCCCTTTGGTCCGCGGCGCGGTACGGGCGCCGCGCGGCAACTGGATGGCACCGGAAACGATCACCTCGGAATTACGTGGCCGCGGACCGTCAATTCCCCCGTACGGGCGCCCAGTCGGGCCGTGCGGATGCGCCCGCGGGCGCTGTCCCCGGCTCCCGTCCGCCGACGATCCGTCACTGAAGGCATGGGGCGGGCCCGTTGGTGGCACGATGGTTCTGGCGGGGGTGTGCGGGTCGTGTGGACGTGCCCCCGGCCGGGGAGTGCGGACCGACCGAGGGTGTGTGATCGACGTGGCCATTTCGCTGTCAGTGGTGCTGATGCTGGCGATCATCCTGGTGGTGCTGTTGCGCGGGGGATCGATAAAGCCGGGCCCTGCCGTCGTCGCGGTGCTCTTCGGCTTCTTCCTGGCCTCGACCGACGTGGCGCCGGACATCAACGACTTCCTCAACTCCATCGCCGACACCATCAGCGACATACAGTTCTGAGGCCGCGGCGGGCGGGGCCCCGGCGTCCGCGGACGCCCGGGCCTCACCGGCCCCGGGGCCCTGAGCCCTCCGGTCCGCCCGGGCCCCCAACTGCCCCGGCCCGCAGGCGAGAACACCCACGGCGACCGCCCGGCGGAAACACCCGGCGAAACGCTTCAGGGCCGGGACGCGAGGAGCAGTCCTCATGTCCCGGCCCTGAGCCGTCTGGAGCGGGCGACGGGAATCGAACCCGCGTAGCTAGTTTGGAAGACTAGGGCTCTACCATTGAGCTACGCCCGCACACCTCGCACCGCAGGTCAGTGACCGCGCGGCACGGGAAGCATCGTAGCGTCTCGCGGGCGCCCGCCGCACACCCCTTCCGCCGCGGGCCCCTCCCGGCCGCTTCTGGCGGCGGCCCGGCCCGTCCGCACCGGTCCGGTGCCGCCTCCCGCACCGGCTTCATCGCGCCAGGCGGCGGACGCCGTAAATCGGGAAGTCCCCCGTGCTCGCGGGCATGTACCCTACGTGTCGCACCAGCACGGGGTGTGGCGCAGCTTGGTAGCGCGTCCGCTTTGGGAGCGGAAGGCCGTGGGTTCAAATCCCGCCACCCCGACCACCTCACGGGACCGCGCGCGAGCGGTGCCGCCCACTTGTCGCCTCCCCGGCCGGGAGTGCCGGGGAGAGGTCCCCGGGCTCTTCTTTTGGGGCGTGTCCCGCCTGCGGTTACTATGCAAGCTGCGCGCCCGTGTGCCTGCGTCCACGCCCCGAGGGGGACGGATCCGGGACTTTCGAGGGGGCGATCCGCTGAAGCTCTCCGGCTCAGCAGAATCCAAGAAGTCAGCCACAAGGAGACCGAACCGTGAAGAGCGCCGTGGAGAACCTGAACCCGACTCGGGTTCGGCTCACTGTCGAGGTGCCCTTCGAGGAGCTCAAGGACAGCCTCGACGCGGCGTACAAGAAGATCAACCAGCAGGTCACGGTGAAGGGTTTCCGGAAGGGCAAGATTCCGGCGCGCGTCATCGACCAGCGGTTCGGCCGCGGAGCGGTTCTTGAGGAGGCGGTCAACGACGCCCTCCCGAAGTTCTACACCGAGGCCGTCAACGAGGCCGAGCTCAACGTCCTGGGCCAGCCCGAGGTGGACATCACCGAGCTGAAGGACAACGAGACGCTCAACTTCACCGCCGAGGTCGACGTCCGCCCGACCATCGAGATCCCGGACTACTCCGGCATCGAGGTCGAGGTCGACCCGATCGAGGTCAGCGAGGAGGACGTCGACAAGGCGGTCGAGGAGCTGCGCGAGCGCTTCGCCTCCACCAGCCCGGTCGAGCGCGCCGCCGAGGACGGCGACGTCCTGACCCTCGACCTGCAGGCCAAGGTCGACGGCGAGGTCCTCCCCGACGGGGTGGCCGACGGCGTCTCCTACACCATCGGCTCCGGTGAGCTGCTCGCCGGCATCGACGACGCCGTCAAGGGCGTGGAGGCCGGTGGCGAGGCCACCTTCACCTCCGAGCTCACCGGCGGCTCGGCGGCGGGCAAGGAGGCCGAGGTCACCGTCAAGGTCACCCAGGTCGCCAAGCGCGAACTGCCCGAGCTGGACGACGACTTCGCCCAGCTCGCCTCCGAGTTCGACACCCTGGAGGAGCTGCGCGCCGACAGCCGCTCCCGGCTGGAGAACATGAAGCAGTACGACCAGGCCACGCAGGCCCAGGAGCGCGTCCTGGAGAAGCTGCTCGAACTGGTCGAGGTGCCCGTCCCCGAGAAGCTGCTCGAGGACGAGATCAACACCCGCAAGCACAACCTGGAGCACCACCAGCTCGGTCAGATGGGCCTGGACCTGGAGAAGTACCTCGAGATCCAGGGCAAGAGCGCCGAGGAGTTCGAGACCGAGACCAAGGACGCCGCGGTCAAGGGCATCAAGACCCAGTTCGTCCTGGACGAGCTGGTCAACCGGGAGAAGCTGAACGTCAGCCAGGAGGAGCTCACCGAGCACCTCATGCGCCGCGCCGCCTCCTCCGGCATGTCCCCCGACCAGTTCGCGCAGGCGGTCGTCGAGGGCAACCAGGTGCCGATGCTCGTCGGCGAGGTCGCCCGCGGAAAGGCCCTGGCCGCCGTGGTCGAGGCCGCGACCGTCAAGGACACCAACGGCGAGGTCGTCGACCTGAGCGACGACGAGGAGGAGACCGAGGCGGCCGAGACCGCCGAGGCCGCCGCCGAGGGCTCGGCCGAGGAGGCCACCGAGGAGAAGCCCGCCGAGGAGAAGAACGAGGCCTGAGCCCCGTCGCCCTCCCGGCTCTCCGCAGAGCCGCCGCGCGCCCGCACGGGTGCGCGGCCGAGGGGCCCCGGACGCCGTCGTGCGCGTCCGGGGCCCCTCGGCTTGTGCCCGGCCGTCTCCCGGCGCCCTGGCGGCACTCCCCGGCGCCCGTGAGGCGGTCCGCCCCGCCCGCGGCCCGCGCGGCCGCCCCGCGGAGCCCTCAGCGCCGCTCTCGCGCCGCGCCGTCGCCCCTCCCGCCCCCGCGCCGCTCCTCGCCCTCCGCGGCCGCCGGCGGCCCCGTCGCGCCCCGCCTCGCCTCGCCGCCGTCCGGCCCCGGCGGCCCCCCTACGTGGCCCCTGGTGCACCTGCGCTCACAGCGAACAGTCCCCGGTGCGGGAGTGCACCCGCCTGCCTGCGCGTTAGGGTCCATAACTACGAGGGCAGGGGAGTCCCCAGGCGCCGCCGGACGGCGGTGAGGACGCGGGGCCCCACGCCCCAGCAGAAGACGTGAGACGGCCCGGCGCCGTCGTAAGACGAGCAGGTGGATACGTGACGAATCTGATGCCCTCCGCCGCCGGCGAGCCTTCCATCGGTGGTGGCCTCGGCGACCAGGTCTACAACCGGCTGCTCAACGAGCGGATCATCTTCCTCGGCCAGCCGGTCGACGACGACATCGCGAACAAGATCACCGCACAGCTGCTGCTCCTTGCCGCCGACCCGGACAAGGACATCTTCCTCTACATCAACAGCCCGGGCGGATCGATCACCGCGGGCATGGCGATCTACGACACGATGCAGTACATCAAGAACGACGTGGTCACCATCGCCATGGGCATGGCCGCCTCGATGGGGCAGTTCCTGCTCAGCGCGGGCACCCCGGGCAAGCGCTTCGCCCTGCCGAACGCCGAGATCCTCATCCACCAGCCCTCCGCCGGCCTCGCCGGCTCGGCCTCGGACATCAAGATCCACGCCGAGCGGCTGCTGCACACCAAGAAGCGGATGGCCGAGCTGACCTCGCACCACACCGGCCAGAGCGTCGAGCAGATCACCCGCGACTCCGACCGCGACCGCTGGTTCGACCCGGAGGAGGCCAAGCAGTACGGCCTCATCGACGACATCATGCCCACGGCTGCCGGTATGCCGGGCGGCGGTGGCACCGGGGCGGCCTGAGCCCCGACAGCCCCCAGCCGACCGCCTCAGCTCATTTTCAGGAGACAGAAGTGAACGACTTCCCCGGCAGCGGCCTCTACGACCGCACGCAGGCCGAGTACACCGGGCCGCGCGCCGAGTCCCGCTACGTCATCCCGCGCTTCGTCGAGCGCACCTCGCAGGGCGTGCGCGAGTACGACCCGTACGCGAAGCTCTTCGAGGAGCGGGTGATCTTCCTCGGTGTGCAGATCGACGACGCCTCCGCCAACGACGTCATGGCGCAGCTGCTCTGCCTGGAGTCGATGGACCCGGACCGCGACATCTCGGTCTACATCAACAGCCCCGGCGGCTCCTTCACGGCGCTCACCGCCATCTACGACACGATGCAGTTCGTGAAGCCGGACGTCCAGACCGTCTGCATGGGCCAGGCCGCCTCCGCCGCCGCGATCCTGCTCGCCGCGGGCACCCCCGGCAAGCGCATGGCCCTGCCCAATGCGCGGGTTCTGATCCACCAGCCCTACAGTGAGACGGGTCGCGGTCAGGTCTCCGACCTGGAAATCGCGGCGAACGAGATCCTCCGGATGCGCTCACAGCTGGAAGAGCTGCTGGCCAAGCACTCGACCACGCCGATCGAGCAGATCCGCGAGGACATCGAGCGCGACAAGATCCTCACGGCCGAGGACGCCCTGTCCTACGGCCTGGTCGACCAGATCATCTCCACCCGGAAGATGAACAACTCCACGGTCGTCTGAGACGTCGCGGGAACAGCGCCCGCACCCTTGGCGCGGTCCACGCACAAGTGAACCGCGCCAAGGGGGACCCGAACACCGGGTCCGGCAGGGTACCGTCGGATAGAGGCACCAGGAGCCGCTGAAGCAGGCGTCTGGCAGGCGAAGGGGATTCACCTCGTGGCACGCATCGGTGACGGCGGCGACCTGCTCAAGTGCTCTTTCTGCGGAAAGAGCCAGAAGCAGGTCAAGAAGCTCATCGCAGGCCCCGGTGTGTACATCTGCGACGAGTGCATCGACCTCTGCAACGAAATCATCGAGGAGGAGCTCGCCGAGACGAGCGAGGTGCGCTGGGAAGAGCTTCCCAAGCCCCGTGAGATCTACGAGTTTCTGGAGAGCTACGTCGTCGGGCAGGAGCCCGCGAAGAAGGCGCTCTCGGTCGCCGTCTACAACCACTACAAGCGGGTGCAGGCAGGCGAGAACGGCGGCGGGCAGGGCCGCGAGGACGCCATCGAGCTGGCGAAGTCGAACATCCTGCTGCTCGGCCCCACCGGCTCCGGCAAGACCCTGCTCGCGCAGACGCTGGCCCGGATGCTCAACGTCCCCTTCGCCATCGCGGACGCCACCGCGCTGACCGAGGCGGGCTATGTCGGCGAGGACGTCGAGAACATCCTCCTGAAGCTCATCCAGGCCGCCGACTACGACGTCAAGAAGGCCGAGACGGGCATCATCTACATCGACGAGATCGACAAGGTGGCCCGCAAGAGCGAGAACCCCTCGATCACCCGCGATGTCAGCGGCGAGGGCGTCCAGCAGGCCCTGCTGAAGATCCTGGAGGGCACCACCGCCTCGGTGCCCCCGCAGGGCGGACGCAAGCACCCGCACCAGGAGTTCATCCAGATCGACACGACGAACGTGCTGTTCATCGTGGGCGGCGCCTTCGCGGGCCTGGAGAAGATCATCGAGTCCCGGGCGGGCGCCAAGGGCATCGGCTTCGGCGCCACCATCCGCTCCAAGCGGGAGATCGAGTCCAAGGACCAGTTCGAGGACGTCATGCCCGAGGACCTGGTGAAGTTCGGGATGATCCCCGAGTTCATCGGCCGCCTGCCGGTCATCACCTCGGTCCACAACCTCGACCGCGAGGCCCTGCTCCAGATCCTCATCGAGCCGCGCAACGCCCTGGTCAAGCAGTACCAGCGCCTCTTCGAACTCGACGGCGTGGAACTGGACTTCGAGCGCGAGGCCCTGGAGGCCATCGCCGACCAGGCCATCCTCCGCCAGACCGGAGCCCGCGGCCTGCGCGCCATCATGGAGGAGGTCCTCCAGGCGGTCATGTACGAGGTCCCGTCCCGCAAGGACGTCGCCCGCGTGGTCATCACCGCCGAGGTCGTCCGCTCCAACGTCAACCCGACCCTGATCCCCCGGGACGCCCGGGGGAGGGGGAACGGGGAGCAGAAGTCGGCTTGAGGCAGTCGGAGTTGAGCTAAAGGTGTGGGGCACCCGATGAATCATCGGGTGCCCCACACCTTTGCTGTACTCAACCCCTCCGGATGCTGATCTGCGTGATCAGTAGATGGGATTGGGCCGGACGCCCCCGTTGCAGTACCCCACGAGCTTGCTCCCGTCGAACAGGGCCCCCTGAATCCAGGCTTTGCGGATGCCTCCGGTATCCGAGGCGGTGGTGTTCCAGGAGCGCGTGGTATCGGCCCCCGCCGTGTTGTGGTGCCACTGCCAGGCGTGCGTGTCACCGTTGCTCTTCTTGGTGACCAGTCGGACGGCGGGGTGCCAACCGTCAGCTTCATAGTCCCGCGCCTCCATGTGGAGACTCGTCAACTTGGTCTTCGTCGACCAGTCCCAAGACCCGACGGCTCGCCCGTTGAAAGGAGACACGGCACCACCGAACTGCAGGTCACAGGAGCTCGCGGCTTCATAGGCCGCAGCAGGGCCTGCCGTCAGGGGTATCGCGGCGAGCGCTGCGAGTGAAGCGACGATGGCGATGGACTTCTTCTTCATGCACCAAACCCCCATAAGTAGCAGAAGTGATCATGCTATCAACTGCCTGATGGGGGCGGTGAAATGAACGCTTACTGCTTGACACGAACCGCCTTGCGGAGGTCGGCGGTTATCCGAGCGGAGTCGTCGAGGCCGACTCCCTTGCCCCCGGCGGCAGGGATTCCCATGCCGATCGTGCTGTAGTCGGCCCAGAAGCAGAGGTACTGCGTGTCGGACTGGCCCGTGGCGTCCTTCGCCTCACCCTTCTGGCACTTCATGATCGCGCCTTCGAGGTTGCTCGGTTCCACGGACTCGGGTTCGCCCACGAACTTCATGTCCTTCGAGCCGCTCGGGCTGGAACTGCCGCTCTCGTTGCCGTCTTCCACTGCCTTCTTCATGCCGGCGATGGCCTGGTCGAGGGCGGACTCAGGGTCCTTGACCTTGCCGTAGAGACCTGAGTACGTGACGGCCTTCGAAGCCGCGATCTCGGCGGGCTCAGGGGTTTCCCCCGGAGTGATCGAGATCGTCGTGTAGATCGTGGACAGCCCCTTGGCGTCGGTCACGCCACCGCTCGCCAACTTGCCGGCCTCGCTCGAATTGGCCTCTTCCGGCTTGGGTTCCGGTCCGTAGCGCTTGTAGCCGTCCATGATGCTCTCCGGCGCGGTGAGGATGTGCGGCCCGTCGTCCTCGAGCCCCCCGCCGCCGTCCGAACCCCCGAGGACGAAATACGCCCCCACCGCGATCGCCGCCACCACCGCGACGGCGCCGATGATCAGGCCGGTCTTCTTCTTGCCGCCGCCCTGCTGGGGGCCCGGCACATACGTGTTCGGCTGGCCGTAGGGCTGCTGCTGCGGGAAGCCCTGGGGCTGCTGGGGGTAGCCGTAGCCCTGCTGCGGGGGCGGGGGCTGCTGGGGGTAGCCGTACCCGCCGGCCTGCTGGGGCGGCTGCTGCGGGTAGCCGTACCCGGGCTGCTGCTGGGGCGGCTGGCCGTAGGGGCCCTGCTGGCCGCCGTAGGGGCCGGGCTGCTGGGGAGGTTGCCCTCCGCCCTGACCGTACGGTCCGGGCTGCTGCGGCTGCCCGCCGTACGGGCCGGGCTGGTTGTAGCTCATCGGGTTCCCCCTCCAGGTGCTGCGCGTGCGATGCGCTCATCCTCGCGTACGGGTCCGACAGCGGGACAGGCGGGAGGCCGACGCACACCAAAGATTCCCGTTTCAAACCTGGTTCGTGACCCCTCTAAACTGAACCCGTGACCGAGAACACTCAGCAGCAGACGCCAGCGCCCACCACCGACCTGCCGACGCAGTACGCCCCGGCCGAGGTAGAGGGGGAGCTGTACGAGCGCTGGGTGGAGCGGGGGTATTTCACCGCCGACGCCAAGAGCGAGAAGCCCCCGTACACCATCGTCATCCCGCCGCCGAACGTCACCGGCAGCCTGCACCTCGGGCACGCCTTCCAGCACACGCTGATGGACGCCCTCACCCGCCGCAAGCGGATGCAGGGCTACGAGGCGCTGTGGCTGCCGGGCATGGACCACGCCGGTATCGCCACCCAGAACAAGGTCGAGCAGCAGCTCGCCGAGGAGGGCAAGTCCCGCCACGACCTGGGCCGCGAGGAGTTCACCGCGCGGGTCTGGCAGTGGAAGGAGGAGTACGGCGGCCGGATCCTCGGCCAGATGCGCAGGCTGGGCGACGGCGTCGACTGGTCGCGCGAGCGCTTCACCATGGACGAGGGCCTGTCCCGCGCGGTCCAGACCATCTTCAAGAAGCTCTACGACGACGAGCTGATCTACCGCGCCGAGCGCATCATCAACTGGTGCCCGCGCTGCCTGACCGCGATCAGCGACATCGAGGTCGACTACCAGGACGACGACGGCGAACTGGTCTCGCTCAAGTACGGCGAGGGCGAGGACAGCCTGGTCGTCGCGACCACCCGGGTCGAGACGATGCTCGGGGACACCGCGGTCGCCGTCCACCCCGACGACGCGCGCTACGCCCGGCTCATCGGCAAGCGGATCAAGCTGCCGCTGACGGACCGTACGATCCCGGTGGTCGCGGACGCCCATGTCGACCCGGAGTTCGGCACCGGCGCCGTCAAGGTGACGCCCGCCCACGACCCGAACGACTTCGCCATCGGCCAGCGCCACGGCCTCGAGTCGCTGACCATCATGGACGAGCGCGGGGTCATCACCGCGCACGGCCCCTTCGAGGGGCTCGACCGCTTCGAGGCGCGCTCGGCGATCGTGGCCGCGCTGCGCGAGCAGGGCCGGGTCGTCGCCGAGAAGCGCCCGTACGTCCACTCCGTCGGGCACTGCTCGCGCTGCAAGACCACCGTCGAGCCCCGGCTCTCGCTCCAGTGGTGGGTCAAGGTGGAGACGCTGGCGAAGGCCGCGGGCGACGCCGTCCGCGAGGACCGGGTCGCCATCCACCCCAAGGAGATGGAGAAGCGGTACTTCGACTGGGTCGACAACCTCAACGACTGGTGCATCTCACGGCAGTTGTGGTGGGGCCACCGCATTCCGGTCTGGTACGGCCCCGGCGGCGAGGTGGTCTGCCTCGGCCCGGACGAGGAGGCGCCGAGCGGCGAGGGCTGGACGCAGGACGAGGACGTCCTCGACACCTGGTTCTCCTCGGGCCTGTGGCCCTTCTCCACCCTGGGCTGGCCGGAGCGGACCCCGGATCTGGAGAAGTTCTATCCGACCGACGTCCTGCTCACCGGGCACGACATCATCTTCTTCTGGGTCGCCCGGATGATGATGTTCGGCCTGTACGCGATGGACGGCGAGGTGCCCTTCCGCACCATCGCGCTGACCGGTCTGGTCCGCGACGAGTTCGGCAAGAAGATGTCCAAGTCGAACCCGAACGCGGTCGACCCGCTGGACTGGATGGACGCCTACGGCTCCGACGCCGTGCGCTTCACCCTGGCCCGCGGCGCCAACCCGGGCGCGGACGTCCCGATCGGCGAGGACTGGGTCCAGGCCTCCCGCAACTTCGCCAACAAGATCTGGAACGCGACCCGCTTTGCCCTGATGAACGGCGCCACCGTCGAGGGCCCGCTGCCCGAGCCGGCGGAGCTGTCCGCCACCGACCGCTGGATCCTGTCCCGGCTGAACAAGACCGTCGCCGAGGTGGACGCGTACTACGAGGACTTCCAGTTCGCCAAGGTCTCCGACGCCCTCTACCACTTCGCCTGGGACGAGGTCTTCGACTGGTACGTCGAGCTGTCCAAGACCACCTTCCAGGCGGACGGCGAGGCGGCCCGGGTCTCGCGGCGCGTCCTCGGCGAGGTGCTCGACGTCACCCTGCGGCTGCTCCACCCGATCGTCCCCTTCGTCACCGAGACGCTGTGGACCACTCTCACGGGTGGTGAGTCGGTGGTGGTCGCGCAGTGGCCCGCCGACTCCGGCTTCCGTGACGCGGGCGCCGAGCGGGAGATCGAGACCCTGCAGCAGGTGATCACCGAGGTCCGCCGGTTCCGCGCCGACCAGGGGCTGCAGCCGGGCCAGCGGGTCCCGGCCCGCCTGGTGCTCGACGGGACCGCGCTCGCCCCGCACGAGCCCGCCATCCGCCAGCTGCTCCGGCTCCAGCCCGAGGGCGAGAGCTTCGCGGCGACCGCGACCCTGCCGGTCGCCGGGGCTCAGGTGGCGCTCGACCTCTCCGGCGCCATCGACGTGGCCGCGGAGCGCAAGCGCCTCGCCAAGGACCTGGCCGCCGCCGAGAAGGAGAAGCAGCAGGCGAACGCCAAGCTCGGCAACGAGGCCTTCCTCGCCAAGGCGCCGGACCACGTGGTCGAGAAGATCCGCACCCGGCTCGGCAAGGCGGACGAGGACATCGCCCGCCTGACCGCCCAGCTGGAGCGGCTCCCCGCGGCCTGAGCAGCGTCCCGTCCGGGGCCGGGCCCGACACCGCGGAGGTGCCGGGTCCGGCCTCCGCGCGGTACCGGGCCGGGCCCCCGGACGGTACCGGGCCGGGCCCCCGGACGGTGCCGGGCCGGGCCCGCGCCGCCGCCTGCCGCCGGTGGGGCGGCCGCCGGGGGCGCCCTGTCCCGGAGTGTCACCGCTCCTCCGTAGACTGTCCGCGTGAGTGACCTCCCCCCGCACGACCACGCCCGCGACGACGACGGCGACGACCCCTCGCAGCAGTTCGAGGAGATCATCGCCGCCGAGACCGACCGCGACCCCGACCTCGCCGTGATCGAGGCCGGGAGCCGCACGCTGCGCACCCGGTCGGGCCCGCCGGTGGGCGACCAGGTGCCCGCCCGCCCCGCGGACCCCGAGGTGGACCGCGCCCTGCGCGAGGTCGAGACCGAGCTGGCGGGGCGCTGGGGCGAGACCAAGCTGGAGCCCTCCGTGCAGCGCATCGCGGCGCTGATGGACGTCCTCGGCGAACCGCAGCGCGCGTACCCCTCGATCCACATCACCGGCACCAACGGCAAGACCTCCACCGCCCGCATGATCGAGGCGCTGCTCGCCGCCTTCGAGCTGCGCACCGGCCGGTACACCTCGCCGCACGTCCAGTCGATCACCGAGCGGATCAGCCTCGACGGCGCCCCCATCGACGCCGAGCGCTTCGTGGAGACCTACCGGGACATCCAGCCGTACGTCGAGATGGTCGACGCCCAGCAGGAGTACCGGCTCTCCTTCTTCGAGGTGCTCACCGGCATGGCCTACGCGGCCTTCGCGGACGCGCCGGTGGACGTCGCCGTGGTCGAGGTCGGCATGGGCGGCAGCTGGGACGCGACCAATGTCGTCGACGGCTCGGTCGCCGTGCTCACCCCGATCGACCTGGACCACACCGACCGGCTCGGCTCCACGCCCGGCGAGATCGCGGTGGAGAAGGCCGGGATCATCAAGCAGGACGCCACCGTCGTCCTCGCCCAGCAGCCGGTGGACGCCGCCCAGGTCGTCCTGAAGAAGGCCGTCGAGGTGGACGCCACGGTCGCCCGCGAGGGCCTGGAGTTCGGGGTGACCAGCCGCCAGGCCGCGGTCGGCGGCCAGCTGCTCACCCTGCGCGGACTCGGCGGCGAGTACGAGGACGTCTTCCTGCCGCTGCACGGCGCCTACCAGGCGCACAACGCCGTGGTCGCCCTCGCCGCGGTGGAGGCCTTCTTCGGGATCGGCTCGCAGCACGCCCGCCCGCTCGACCTGGAGACGGTGCGCACCGCCTTCGCCTCGGTGACCTCGCCGGGCCGCCTGGAGGTGGTGCGCCGCTCGCCGACCGTCGTGCTGGACGCCGCGCACAACCCGGCGGGCGCGCGGGCCACGGTCGAGGGCATCACCGAGGTCTTCGACTTCAGCAGGCTGATCGGCGTCGTCGGGGCCAGCTCCGACAAGGACGCCCGGGGCCTTCTGGAGGCCTTCGAGCCGCTGTTCACCGAGGTCGTGGTGACCCGCAACTCCAGCCACCGCGCGATGGACGCGGACGAGCTGGCCGCCCTCGCCGTGGAGGTCTTCGGCGAGGACCGCGTCCAGGTCGAACCCCGCCTGGACGACGCCCTGGAGGCCGCGATCACCCTCGCCGAGGAAGAGGGCGAGTACGCGGGCGGCGGGGTGCTCGTCACCGGATCCGTGATCACTGTCGGCGAGGCCCGACTGCTCCTGGGGAGGGGCTGACCCATGCGTACGCTCTGTGCCACCACGCTGATCGCCGAGTTCTTCGTGATCGGCTTCGCCGCCCTGGTCGCGATGAAGGACCCGGACCTCGGCCAGGCCACCGTCTGGATCGTCAGCGGCATCGCCATGGCCCTGTGCGTGCTGCTGTGCGGGGTGCTCACCCGGCCCGGCGCGCTCGCCCTCGGCTGGGCGCTGCAGATCGGCCTGCTGGCCAGCGGTTTCGCGGTGCCGGTGATGTTCTTCCTCGGCGCCTGCTTCACCGGGCTGTGGTGGGCGGGCATCCACTACGGCCGCAAGGTCGACGTGGCCAAGGCCCAGCGCGCGGCGTACGAGGAGAAGCTCGCCGCGGAGGCCGCGGCGGGCGGCACCCCCGAGTCCGCGTGACGGGTGGTCAGCCGGGGACGAGGCGCCGCGACACGCCCTGTAGCCTCTGATCTCCGCACACCTGTCACCGAAGGAGCACCCCCGTGAGCCAGCGCACCCTCGTCCTGCTCAAGCCCGATGCGGTCCGTCGCGGCCTGGTCGGCGAGATCCTCGGCCGGATCGAGGCCAAGGCCGGCTGGACGCTCGGCGCGCTGGAGCTGCGCACCCTGGAGCGCGAGACCCTGGAGCAGCACTACGCCGAGCACGTGGGCAAGCCGTTCTACGAGCCGCTGGTGGAGTTCATGTCCTCCGGACCGGTGGTGGCGCTCGTCGTCGAGGGCGAGCGGGTCGTCGAGGGAGTGCGCCGGCTGACGGGGCCCACCGACCCGATCGCGGCGGAGCCCGGGTCCATCCGGGGTGATTTCGGCACGATCACCCGGGAAAACCTCATCCACGCCTCGGACTCGGAGGAGTCCGCCGAGCGCGAGCTGAAGATTTTCTTCCCCGGCCTCGCCTGAGCCGTTCCCCATTACCGTGTATCCGGCTTGTCCGGCGTGCGCCGCGCGAATTGCGGCGCACGCCGGAATTTGCCCGTTCATGACCCGGGTGTCGTGCGCGACGCGCCCGGGCGTTCGTGGTAATCCCACTGTTTTCTGACGCTTCGTCAGGCGTGTAATGGTCGTGACCTGCGCCGGAGAAGAAAAACCTCCGCCGCCCGGCATAGGCCTCCCGATCGGGGGAACCCGTTCCCCTGATGGCTCGTTCCCACAAGCGGAGCGGGCGTACATCTGCTGACAATGGCGAAGACCCTTGCGCTGTGATTGTGCGGGCGCCCTTACGATGTAAGCCTTCACCGCAGCACCCACCTCGCCGTCCTGAAAAGCCGCAAGCTCACGGGAAGGCCAGTCGCATCCTCATGGGGAACAAGATGTCGTTCATCGGCCGTGACATGGCTGTCGACCTCGGGACCGCCAACACGCTGGTGTACGTCAGGGGCCGAGGGATTGTCCTCAACGAACCGTCCGTCGTCGCGATCAACACCAACACCGGTGGCATCCTCGCGGTCGGCGCGGAAGCGAAGAAGATGATCGGCCGGACCCCCGGCAACATCGTCGCCGTGCGTCCTTTGAAGGACGGCGTCATCGCCGACTTCGAAATCACCGAGCGCATGCTGCGCTACTTCATCCTCAAGATCCACAAACGCCGCTACCTCGCCCGCCCGCGCGTCGTGGTCTGTGTGCCCTCGGGCATCACGGGCGTCGAGCGCCGCGCCGTCATCGAGGCCTCCTCGCAGGCCGGTGCCCGCCAGGTGCACATCATCGAGGAGCCGATGGCCGCGGCGATCGGCTCCGGACTGCCGGTGCACGAGGCCACCGGCAACATGGTGGTCGACATCGGCGGCGGCACCACCGAGGTCGCGGTGATCTCGCTCGGCGGGATCGTCACGGCCCAGTCGATCCGGGTCGCGGGCGACGAGCTGGACAACGCGATCATCCAGCACATCAAGAAGGAGTACTCCCTCCTCCTCGGCGAGCGCACCGCCGAGCAGATCAAGATCACCATCGGCTCCGCCTTCGAGACGGAGGAGGAGCACACCGAGATCCGCGGCCGTGACCTCGTCTCCGGGCTGCCGAAGACCGTGGTGGTCTCCGCGGCCGAGGTGCGCAAGGCCATGGAGGAACCCGTCAACGCGATCGTCGACGCGGTCAAGACGACGCTCGACAAGTGCCCGCCGGAGCTCTCCGGCGACGTCATGGACCGCGGCATCGTGCTCACCGGCGGCGGCGCCCTGCTCCGCGGCCTCGACGAGCGCCTGCGCGCCGAGACCGGCATGCCGATCCACATCGCCGAGGACCCGCTGGACAGCGTGGCGCTCGGCAGCGGCAAGTGCGTCGAGGAGTTCGAGGCGCTCCAGCAGGTCCTGGACGCGCACCCGCGCCGCGGCTGAGTCCGCCCGTACCCCGTCCGGTGCGCACCGGACGGGGGAAGCGGGAGGACCCGTCCCTCCCGGAACCGGCGTCCACAGGTGCCCGCGAGGGCGGCGGATCGTTGATATAGAGGCATAAGCCACACACATTCCTACGAGGAAGGCACGGCCGCCGCACGTGAGGGACACACGAGAGAGCCGCCTGCTCCTGGTGCTGCTGATCGCGATCGCCTTCGCGCTGATCACGGTGGACATCCGGGGCGGCGAGGACTCACCGGTCGACGGGGCCCGCCGCGGCGCCGCGGCCGTCTTCGGCCCGGTGGAGGACGGCGTCTCCTCCGCCGTCGACCCGGTCGGCAACGCGGTCGGCGCGGTCAAGGACTCCGGCGCCAGCGAGGACCGCATCGCCGAACTCGAGCGGGAGAACGCCGCCCTGAAGGCCAAGCTCGGCAGCGACGACCGCAACCGCAGCCGGGTCAAGCAGCTCGACGGCATGCTGAAGAAGGCGGGCGCCGGGCAGTACGGCATCAAGGGCGCCGAGGTCATCGGCATCGGCGCCGCACAGGGCTTCTCCTGGACGGTCACCATCGACGCCGGCTCCGGCGACGGCATAAAGCGCGACATGACGGTGCTCAACGCCGACGGCCTGGTCGGCCGGGTCACCACGGTCGGCCCCGGCACCTCCACCGTGCTGCTCGCCAACGACCCCGACTTCACCGTCGGCACCCGCCTGGAGAAGTCCGACGAGCTGGGCTTCGCCTCCGGCGGCGGCAACGGCCCGTTGCGGGTGCAGCTGCTGAACTCCAAGGCCAAGGTCAAGAAGGGCGACCGGATGGTCACCTTCGGCTCGCAGGGCGACAAGCCCTTCGTGCCGGGTGTCCCGGTCGGCCGCATCACCCGCGTCGACCCCTCCGGCGGCGACCTCACCCGCACCGTCTACGTGGAGCCGTACGCGGGCTTCTCCCGCCTGGACGTGGTGGGCGTCGTCGTCACCGCGCCCCGCACCGACCCCCGCGACACCGTCCTGCCGGAGAAGCCCGAGGCCAAGCCGACGCCCACGGTGACCGTGACGGCCACCCCCGGCCAGGACGGCGGCCCGCAGGACCCCGAGGGCCCGAACGAACCGCAGGAGCAGGGCGCCCGGGACCCGGCCCGCCCCGTGGAGCCGGAGCAGGCGGGACAGCCCGCCGAACCGGCCGAGCAAGAGCAGTAGGAGCTGGATACCGTGCGCGTCAACCGAGTGCTCCTGTCCACCGCCCTCGTGGTGCTCGCCCTGATGATCCAGGTGAGCGTCCTCGCCCGGCTGCAACTGCCCGGCGCCGTACCCGACCTCCTCCTGCTCACCGTGCTCGGCCTCGCCCTGGTCTACGGCCACACCGCCGGGGCCCTGATCGGCTTCGGCGCGGGACTGCTCGCGGACATCGCCCCGCCCGCCGACCACGCCGCCGGGCGCTACGCCCTGGTGCTCTGCGTCATCGGCTACGTCGCCGGGCTCTTCAAGCCGGACAAGGGCCAACTGCGCTCCGCGCTCGGCCCGATGGCCGTGGTGGTGGCCGCCGCCGTCGGCTCCACCCTGCTGTACGCCCTGGTCGGCGCCCTGGTCGGGGACAGCGCGGCCCGCCATGTGGGCCTCGGCAGCCTGCTGTTCACCGCCGCCCTGTACGACCTGCTGCTCGCGCCGTTCACGGTGCCGCTGATCGTGGCCCTGGCGCGGCGCACCGAACGCGACCCGGTCACCGAGAACGGCGGCTCCGGCGCCGCCACCAAGGACGTCGCCGCGGGCTGGCTCTCCGCCGGGACCGGACTGAGCATCGGCAAGCAGCGCGGCGCCTTCAAGGCCCGCGCCACCCGGGCCAGGGTCGCCCGCGCCGGACGCATCAAGGGGGTCAAGCGGCTGTGAGCAGCAGACGCACGGAGCGCGGGGGCCCGCCGGCCGGCCCGCGCCCCCGTTCCCGTAGCGAACGCACCGACTGAGGGGAGGCAGCCGTGACGTACCGCCCGTCCGCGCACCTGCCGGGGAGTGGACCCCGCCCATGACCAACATCCCGGAGACCGGCCGCACCCCGCGGGTGCAGATCCGCCTGGTCGTCATCCAGATCCTCGTCGTCTCCCTGCTGCTCACCCTCGGCGGACGCCTGTGGTACCTCCAGGTCCGCAACGGCGACGAGTACGCCGAGGAGGCCTCCGGCAACCACGTCCAGCAGGTCGTCCAGCCCGCCGTGCGCGGCGAGATCCTGGACGCCCGCGGGGTGCCGCTCGCCGACAACGAGACCCGCCTGGTCGTCTCGGCCTCCCGCACCAAGCTGATGAAGATGCCCGACGACGGCGAGGCCGTGCTGAGCAAGCTCGCCGGCATCCTCGGCATGAAGCCGAAGGACGTCCGGGAGAAGGTCCGCCTCTGCGACGCCAAGACCCCCAAGCCCTGCTGGAACGGCTCCCCGTACCAGCCGATCCCGATCACCGACGAGGCCACCAGCAAGCAGGCCCTGCAGATCCGCGAGCGCGCCGAGGACTTCCCCGGCATCACCGCCGAGCCGACCGCGGTCCGCCGCTACCCGGCGCCCGGCAAGTCCAACACCGCCCAGGTGCTCGGCTACCTCTCCCCGGTCACCGACGAGGAGATCAAGAAGGCCGAGGACACCGACTCGCCCTTCCTCCGCTCCGACCAGGTCGGCCGCAGCGGTCTGGAGCGCCAGTACGACAAGGAGCTGCGCGGCAAGGCGGGCGTCACCCGCTACGAGGTGGACAACCTCGGCCGCGTCATCGGCCAGGCGAAGAACGACAAGGCGGAGCCCGGCGCCAATCTGGTCACCAGCATCGACGCCCGGGTGCAGCGGGTCGCCGAGTACGAGCTGAACGAGGCCATGAAGGAGGCCCGTACCCAGCACGACCGGAACACCGGCACCAACTACAAGGCCGACTCCGGCGCCGTCGTCGTCATGGAGAACAAGACCGGCCGCATCGTCTCGATGGCCTCCAACCCGAGCTACGACCCGAACGCCTGGGTGGGCGGCATCTCCGGCAAGGACTACGCGCGGCTCACCGGCAAGAAGTCGAACTACCCGCTGCTCAACCGGGCCATCCAGGGCCAGGCGGCCCCCGGCTCCATCTTCAAGGTCATCTCGACCACCGCCGCGGTGCAGGCCGGGTACTCCTTCAACGGCCGCTACCCCTGCACCAGTTCGTACTCGATCGGCGGCCAGGTCTTCAAGAACTTCGAGTCGGAGAACCACGGCCCGATCAGCCTCGGCCGCGCCCTTGAGGTCTCCTGCGACACCGTCTTCTACGGGCTCGCGCACAACGAGTGGAAGAAGGACGGCGGCACCAAGCCGAAGAAGAAGACCAAGGACTGGTTCTTCAAGACGGCCCACGAGTTCGGCCTCGGCAAGGAGACCGGTATCGACCTGCCCAACGAGGTCACCGGCCGGGTCCCCGACCGCCAGTGGAAGAAGGACTACTACGAGGCCAACAAGGCCTCCTGGTGCCGCACCGGCAAGAAGAACGGCAGCTACGCCCAGAAGATCGCGTACGAGAACTGCCTCGAGGGCATGAAGATGCGCGCCGGTGACTCCGTCAACTACTCGATCGGGCAGGGCGACACCCTGGTCACCCCGATCCAGATGGCGACCATCTACTCCGCGATCGCCAACGGCGGCACCCTGTACAACCCGAGCGTCGGCAAGGCGGTGGTCAGCCCGGACGGCAAGCAGGTCAAGGAGATCGCGCCCGTCCCGCACGGGAAGCTGCCGTTCAGCAAGAAGACCCGCGACGAGATAGACGACGCCCTCGCGGGAGTCGCGACCCGCGGTACCGCCGCCTGGCGATTCGGCGGCTGGCCGCAGGACAAGATCCCGATGCACGCCAAGACGGGTACGGCCGAGGTCTACGGCAAGCAGACGACCTCGTGGTTCGCGACCTACACCAAGGACTACTCGGTGGTCATGACGATCGCCCAGGGCGGCACCGGCTCCGGCGCCTCCGGCCCCGCCGTGCGCAAGATCTACGACGCCCTCTACGGCCAGGGAGGCAGCAAGGCGCTGCTGCCCAAGCCGCAGAAGGAGCTGCCGAAGATCGAGCCCGACGGCACCATGGACGCCCCGAAGGTCGACGAGTACCCGGGCAAGAAGAAGCCGAAGGACCCGGCCGAGGAGCAGCAGCTCGCCCTCGGCGGACCGCCGCTGACCGGAAGGCGGGACTGATGGCCGGTGCCGGAGGCTTCTCCGTCCCGGGCTACGGCCCGGAGCGCTCCACCATGTCGCGGCTGCTGGCCCGCGACTCCCTGGCGCGCAGGCTCGACTGGCCGATGCTCTTCTCGGCCCTCGCGCTCTCCCTGATCGGCGCGGCCCTGGTCTACTCGGCCACCCGCAACCGCACCGAGCTGAACCAGGGCGACCCGTACTACTTCCTTGTCCGGCACCTGCTGAACACCGGGATCGGCCTCGCCCTGATGGTCGGCACCCTCTGGCTCGGCCACCGCGGTCTGCGCACCGTGGTGCCGATCCTCTACGGCGTCTCGCTCTTCCTGGTGCTGCTCGTGCTCACCCCGATGGGCGCCACCATCAACGGCGCCCACGCCTGGCTGGTCTTCCCGGCCGGGTTCTCGCTGCAGCCCTCCGAGTTCTGCAAGATCACCATCATCCTCGGCATGGCGATGCTGCTCGCGGCCCGGGTGGACGCGGGCGACCGCGAGCACCCCGACCACCGCACCGTGCTCCAGGCGCTCGGCCTCGCCGCGGTGCCGATCCTGGTCGTGCTGCTCATGCCCGACCTCGGCTCGGTCATGGTGATGGTGCTGATCGTGCTCGGCGTGCTGCTCGCCTCCGGCGCCTCCAACCGCTGGGTCTTCGGGCTGATCGGCACCGGCGCGCTCGGGGCGCTCGCCGTCTGGCAGCTCGGCGTGCTCGACGAGTACCAGATCAACCGCTTCGCCGCCTTCGCCAACCCCGAGCTGGACCCGGCGGGCGTCGGCTACAACACCAACCAGGCCCGGATCGCGATCGGCTCCGGCGGCCTCACCGGCACCGGCCTCTTCCACGGCTCGCAGACCACCGGGCAGTTCGTGCCCGAGCAGCAGACCGACTTCGTCTTCACGGTCGCGGGCGAGGAGCTGGGCTTCGTCGGCGCCGGGGCGATCATCCTGCTCCTCGCCGTGCTGCTCTGGCGGGCCTGCCGGATCGCCCGCGAGACCACCGAGCTGTACGGCACGGTGGTGGCCGCCGGGATCATCGCCTGGTTCGCCTTCCAGGCCTTCGAGAACATCGGCATGACCCTCGGCATCATGCCGGTCGCCGGTCTGCCGCTGCCCTTCGTCTCCTACGGCGGCACCTCGATGTTCGCGGTGTGGATCGCCATAGGGCTGCTCCAGTCGATCAGAGTCCAGCGCCCGATGTCGGCCTAGCGCCCTCCGGCAGTCCCTTCAGCGCAGGCCCCCTCCCGCAGGGGGCCTGCCGCTTTGCCCCCTTCGCCGCTAGGTTCGGGGTATGGCGCACTCCAAGCGGGAGATCGAGCGGAAGTACGAGGGCCCGCCGGGCTCCGGGAGCCTCAGCCTGCCCGAGCTCGTCGGCACAGGGCCGGTCCATGCCGTACGGGACCAGGGCGTCCGGGAGCTGGACGCCCTCTACTTCGACACCGCCGACGCGCGGCTGGCCGCGGGCGGACTGACCCTGCGCAGACGCACCGGCGGCGAGGACGAGGGCTGGCACCTCAAACTCCCCCTCGCCGCCGACGTCCGCGAGGAGATCCAGGCACCCCTCGCCCCCGAGGTCCCCGCGGAACTCGCCGCCCTGGTACGCGGCTTCACCCGCGGCGCCGCCCTGGTCCCGCTGGTCAGGCTGGTCTCGGTGCGCGAGCTGCACCACCTGGTGGACGCCCGGGGCACCCTGCTCGCCGAGGCCTCGGTGGACCGGGTGCTCGCCGAACGCCTCGGCGGGGCGAGCGCGGAGTGGGCCGAGGCCGAGGTCGAACTCGCCGAGGGGGCGCCGCCCGCCCTGCTCGACAAGCTCGACAAGCGGCTGCGCAAGGCGGGCCTGCACCGCGCCTCCTCCCCCTCCAAGCTCGCCACCGCCCTGGAGCGGACCGCCCCCGAGCGGACCGCCCCCGAGCCGCCCGGGACCCCGGCCGCGGAGCCGCCCGGCCGGGCGGGCGCCCGCCTCCTCGCCTATCTGCGCGCCCAGCGCGAGACCCTCGTCCACCTCGACCCCGCCGTACGCCGCGGGCTGCCCGACTCCGTGCACCGGATGCGGGTGGCCACCCGGCGGCTGCGCAGCGCCCTGCGCAGTTACGCCGACCTCCTGGACCGGGAGGCGACCGACCCGCTCGGCGCGGAGCTGAAGTGGCTCGCGGGCGAACTCGGCGCCGACCGCGACCTGGAGGTGCTCACCGAACGCCTCGGCGCGCACCTGGCGGAGCTGGCGCCGGAGCTGGTCGAGGGGCCGGTGCCGCAGCGGCTGCGGCAGTGGGCGGGCGAGAACCGCGGCGACTCCCGCGGGCAGGTGGCGGCCGCCCTCGACAGCGAGCGCTACCTCGCCCTCCTCGACCGGCTCGACGCCCTCCTCGCCGACCCGCCGTTCCGCAAGGCCGCAGGCGGCCCGCCGCGCAAGGTCTACCGCAAGGCCCTCGGCCGCGAACTGGCCCGGCTGCGGCGCCGGATGGAGCGCGCCGCCGCCACCGCCCCGGGCCCGGAGCGCGACCTCGCCCTGCACGAGGCCCGCAAGAAGGCCAAGCGCACCCGCTACGCCGCCGAGGCCGCCACCGCACTGCTCGGCTCCCCGGCGAAGAAGCTGGCCAAGGACGTCAAGAAGCTCCAGAAGCTGCTCGGCGAGCACCAGGACGGCGTGGTCGCCCGGGACCGCCTGCGCGAACTCGCCGCCGCGGCCGAGACGGCGGGCGAGAACGCCTTCACCTACGGCCTCCTCTACGGGCGCGAGGAGCGGGCCGCCGCCCGCTGCGAGAGCGAGGTGCCCGCGGCCTGGAAGCGCGTCGAGCACAGCGGGAGACGGCTCCGGCACAAGAAGTGAGCCCCCGGCCCGGCCCCCGGTCCGCCGGGCCGGGCCCTGGCCGCTCGGCGTGCGGGCGGCCCGTTCCGTCACGTTAGTCTTGAGGGTCACCCGTAGTCTTGAGGGTCACCCGTCCCGTGCCCTCGGCGGCGGAATGCCCGTAAGCCAGCTCACGAAGGTTCCCGGAATGTCTGCCGAAGCAGTGGAAGCGGTCTCAGTGGCGTCTGCGCCCCCCACCGGCTCGCCCGCAGCGGCCGAGTCGGTCTTCCCCCAGCTCGAAGCCCTGCTCCCGCATGTGCAGAAGCCGATCCAGTACGTCGGCGGCGAACTCAACTCCACCGTCAAGCCCTGGGAGTCCTGCGACGTCCGCTGGGCGCTGATGTACCCGGACGCCTACGAGGTCGGCCTGCCCAACCAGGGCGTCATGATCCTCTACGAGGTGCTCAACGAGCGCGAGGGCGTCCTCGCCGAGCGCACCTACAGCGTCTGGCCGGACCTCGAGGAGCTGATGCGCGAGCACGCGGTGCCGCAGTTCACCGTCGACTCGCACCGCCCGGTGCGCGCCTTCGACGTCTTCGGCCTCTCCTTCTCCACCGAGCTGGGCTACACCAACATGCTCGCCGCCCTCGACCTCGCGGGCATCCCGCTGGCGGCGAAGGACCGCGGCCTCGACGACCCGATCGTCCTCGCCGGCGGCCACGCGGCCTTCAACCCGGAGCCCATCGCCGAGTTCATCGACTGCGCCGTCATCGGCGACGGCGAGCAGGCCGTCCTGGAGATCACCGAGATCATCCGCGCCTGGAAGGCCGAGGACCGCCCCGGCGGCCGCGAGGAACTCCTGCTGCGCCTGGCGAAGACCGGCGGGGTGTACGTGCCCGGCTTCTACGACGTGGAGTACCTGCCGGACGGCCGCATCTCCCGTGTCGTACCGAACCGTTCGGGCGTGCCGTGGCGGGTCTCCAAGCACACCGTGATGGACCTCGACGAGTGGCCCTACCCGAAGCAGCCGCTGGTCCCGCTCGCGGAGACCGTGCACGAGCGGATGTCGGTGGAGATCTTCCGCGGCTGCACCCGCGGCTGCCGCTTCTGCCAGGCCGGGATGATCACCCGCCCGGTGCGCGAGCGCTCGATCACCGGCATCGGCGAGATGGTCGACAAGGGTCTGAAGGCCACCGGCTTCGAGGAGGTCGGCCTGCTCTCGCTGTCCTCCGCCGACCACAGCGAGATCGGCGAGGTCGCCAAGGGCCTCGCCGACCGGTACACCGAGGACAAGATCGGCCTGTCCCTGCCCTCCACCCGGGTCGACGCCTTCAACATCGACCTCGCCAACGAGCTGACCCGCAACGGCCGCCGCTCCGGACTCACCTTCGCCCCCGAGGGCGGCTCGGAGCGCATCCGCAAGGTCATCAACAAGATGGTCTCCGAGGAGGACCTGATCCGCACCGTCGCCACCGCCTACGGCAACGGCTGGCGCCAGGTGAAGCTCTACTTCATGTGCGGACTGCCCACCGAGACCGACGAGGACGTCCTGCAGATCGCCGACATGGCGATGAACGTGATCGCCAAGGGCCGCGAGGTCTCCGGCTCCAACGACATCCGCTGCACCGTCTCCATCGGCGGCTTCGTGCCCAAGCCGCACACCCCCTTCCAGTGGGCGCCGCAGCTCTCCGCCGAGGAGACCGACGCCCGCCTGGAGAAGCTGCGCGACCGCATCCGCGGCGACAAGAAGTACGGCCGCTCCATCGGCTTCCGCTACCACGACGGCAAGCCCGGCATCGTCGAGGGCCTGCTCTCCCGCGGCGACCGCCGCATCGGCGCCGTCATCCGCGCCGTCTACGAGGACGGCGGCCGCTTCGACGGCTGGCGCGAGCACTTCTCGTACACCCGCTGGATGCGCTGCGCCGAGGAGGTGCTGCCCGGCTACGGCGTCGACCTCGCCTGGTACACCACCCGCGAGCGCGGCTACGAGGAGGTCCTGCCCTGGGACCACCTGGACTCGGGCCTGGACAAGGACTGGCTCTGGGAGGACTGGCAGGACGCCCTCGACGAGACCGAGGTCGAGGACTGCCGCTGGACGCCCTGCTTCGACTGCGGGGTGTGCCCGCAGATGGACACCTCCATCCAGATCGGCCCCACGGGCAAGAAGCTGCTGCCGCTGACCGTCGTCAAGTAGCCCGGGAACACTGGCAGTTCGGGTCCGGCCGGAAGCTTTCGGCCGGACCCGCCTGCCGTCCGCGGGGCGGCAGGGGTGAGAATCGGCAGCATGCCCGAACTGAGCCAGCCGGACCCGCGCTTCCACCGGTCCTTTCTCGCCACCACCGCCGAGGTCGCCGCGGCTCCCGGCGGGCCGGGACCGCTGACCCGCGGGATCATCGCCCGCCACGGCAAGCGGTGGGAGAGCGCCGAGGGCTTCGCCGCCCTCGTGGAGGAACTGCGCGGCTGGGCCGAGGGCGTCCGGCTGCCGCCCGAACTCCCGGTCCCCGCCACGGTCCTGTGGTGGACCGAGGGCGAGGAGCACCTCGGCACCCTGTTCATCCGGCACCGGCTCACCCCCGCGCTGCTCGACCACGGCGGCCACCTCGTCGCCTCGGTGCGCCCGAGCGTCCGCAGCCACGGGCAGGGCAAGGCCATGCTCCGCGCCGCGCTCCCGCACGCCCACCGGCTCGGCGTCGACCCCGCGCTGCTGACCTGCGCGGAGTCCAACACCGCCTCCCGCAAGGTGATAGAGGCCTGCGGCGGCCGCTTCGAGGACAACAGAAACGGAAGTCTCCGCTACTGGATCCGTACGGGCGCCTGAGGCGTCTTCGCCCACATGGACACACACCGGCCCCCGCACGACCCGCCACCCGACGAGCCCGCGATGGGGGAGGACAGGGCGCTGGGGTCCGGTGACGGGGGAGGGGTGCAGGCTGCCGGTTCCGGGGGAGAGGTCCTGGCTCCCGGTTCCGGAGGAGGAGCGCCGGTTCCCGGTGACGGGGGAGGCGTGCAGGCTCCCGGTCGCGGGGGAGGGGCGGCTGCCGGTCGAGGTCGAGGGGCGGCTCCCGGGCATGGCGAAGGAGCGGCTCCCGGTCGAGGCGGAGCGCCGGTGGCCCCCGGCCCCGGAGCCGCCGCGGCGGTGTCCCGTCCCGATCCCAAGTCGCCGGTCCCGCATGCCGAGGAGGGCTGCCTCGCGGTGGCGATCCGGCTGCCGGTACGGATCGTCGTACTCGTGCTCGTGGTACCCGTGCGGATGGCCTGGGACCTGCTCACCGCGGGCGGGCGGCTGCTCAGGGACCGGCTGCTGCGCCCGCTCGGGCGGGGACTCTCCTGGCTCGGGCACACCCTGATCGTCCGGCCGCTCACCGCCCTGGGCCGCGGACTCGCCTGGCTCGGCCGGGTGCTCGTCCTCCTCCCGCTCCTGGCCCTCGGCCGCGCCCTGGCCTGGAGCGGCCGCAACCTCGTGGCGGCCCCGCTGGCCTGGCTGTTCCGGACCCTGGTCGTGGCCCCGCTGTCCTGGCTCTCCACCCGGGTGCTCACCCCGCTCGGGCGCGGACTCGCCCGCTGCGGCCGGGGGTTGCTCACCGCGCTCGCCGCGGCGGCCGCCGGAATCGGCACCGGGATCGGCCGGCTCGCCCGGGCGCTCTTCGTCCTGCCCTGGGTGGCGCTGTGGCGGTACGCGCTGGTGCCGTTCGGGCGCGGCCTCGTCCGGCTCGGCCATCTGCTGTGCGTCGTCCCGCTGCGGTGGCTGTACCGGAGCCTCCTCACCCCCCTGGGCCACGCCCTCACCCGCACCCTGCGCTCCCTGGGCCGCGCCGCCGCCTGGCTCCTGCGCACCCTGCTGGTCCTGCCGCTGGCCTGGCTGTACGCCCAGGTGCTCACCCCGCTGGGCCGGGGCCTGCGGTGGTGCGGCCGCGCGCTGCTCACCGCCGCGGTGTGGCTGCTCAAGGGGGTCTTCGTCTGGCTGTGGCTGGGGCTGTGGCGGTACGTGCTCCTGCCGGTCGCCGGGGCGCTGGGCGCGGCGGCCGGGTGGCTGTGGGGCATGGTGCTCGCGCCGCTGGGCCGGGGCCTCGGGAGCGTGGCCGGGGCCGTGGTGCGCGGGCTCGGCACCCTGCTGCGCTGGATCCTCGTGGTCCCCTTCCTCGCTCTGTGGCGCTGGGTGCTCGCCCCGGCGGCCCGGTTCTGCGCCGTGGTGCTCCGGGAGATCGCTGACGCCTTCGGCCACGCCTGGCGGGTGGCGGGCCGGATCTCCCGCGCGGTCGGCCGCTTCCTCGGCCGTCTGCTGCGGCTGCTCTTCGTGGAACCCGTCCGCTGGGCCTACCGCGCGGTGCTCACCCCCGCCGGGCACTTCGTACGGGACGCGGTCTGGCGCCCGGCGGGCCGGGCGGTCCGCCAGGCGCGGGCCGCGGTGCGGGAGGCCCTGACCGCCGCCCGGCAGAGCGCCCGGCAGGCACGGGCGGAGGTGCGCAGACTGCTCTTCGGCGCGCCCCGCACCCCGGCGGTGGAACCGGCCGCGGGGCCGCCCGCCGAGCCGGGCCTCGCGGCGCGGAGGCCCGGGGCGGACTCCGCCGTGCGGGAACCGGCACCCGAGCCGGTCCGGTTCGACAAGGCCTGAGACCCGCGGGTTCGACAAGGCCTGAGACTGCCGGTCCGGCAAGGCCCGAGACCCGCGGGCCCGGGCCCGGAGAGCGGGCCGCGAGGGCGTTGTCCACAGCCCCGGCGACCGCGGCGGCCGGGGCGCGTACCCTGGGGAAGGTGTCCGGAGCCACGGCCGCCGCGCTCGCGCGGGGACGATCCGGACCGGCCGCGCCCTCGGGGCGTCGTCCGCAGCAGAGTCCCGCCCCGGCGGGTCAGGCGCCCCGGCGCCTTCGGATCAAGGAGAAGAACCACTGGGCAAGCGACAGCCCGTAGGCCCGCCGCCCGCCCCGGCGGTGCAGCGCATCCGACTGCGCTACACCAAGCGCGGCCGCCTCCGGTTCACCAGCCACCGCGACTTCCAGCGCGCCTTCGAGCGGGCGCTGCGCCGCGCCGAGGTGCCCATGGCCTACTCGGCGGGCTTCACGCCCCACCCGAAGGTCTCGTACGCCAATGCCGCACCCACCGGCACCGGCAGCGAGGCCGAGTACCTGGAGATCGCGCTCACCGAGGCGCGGGACCCCGAAGTCCTGCGGGCGCTGCTCGACGAGTCGCTGCCCGGCGGCCTCGACCTCACCGACGCCGTCGAGGCGCACACCTCGTCCTTCGCCGACCGGCTCACCGCCTCCGTCTGGGAACTGCGCCTGGACCGGGTCGAGCCCGCGGTGGCGAAGGAGGCGGTGGACGCCTTCCTGGCGGCCGGGAGCGTCGAGGTGCAGCGGCGCACCAAGAGCGGCATACGGGCCTTCGACGCCCGCGCCGCCGTGGTCCGGCTGGAACTGCTCGACGCCTCGGAGGCCTCCCGCTCGTCTTCCACTGAGGGAAACCTCATGGCTGATGGGCCCACCGAGCAGCCCTGTGCGATACTGCGCCTGGTTGTTCGGCACGTGACACCTGCCGTACGGCCTGACGACGTCCTGTCCGGTCTTCGAGCTGTGGCCGACCTGGCGCCGCCGGTCCCCGCAGCGGTGACCAGGCTGGCGCAGGGGCTGTTCGATGAGGAGAACGGCACGGTGACCGATCCGCTCGCGCCTGACCGCGAGGCAGTCACGGCCCCACCCAAGGCCGATGCCGCTGCCGCCGCGGCGGTGCAGCCCGGTCCCGCGTAAGGCAGTCGTCGCAGCGCCGCCCTCGTACTCGGGAGCCATCTGGGTCGGGCAGCGCACCGACCAGAAGACTTTCGCCAGGCCGTACGCACAAGGCGTACCGGAACCGGCGAGAACAAGACACTGATGAGCTCCCGTGCGGCGCCCGCGCCCCGGACGGCGGCGGCGCGCACCACGAGCGCGCGCCCCGGACGTCACCGGACCAGGCGCGGCGCCCGGGAGCCTGACGGGAGAAACGCCCGCATGCTTGAGCCGACCGAACCCACGGGGTCCTCCGTGGGACAGGACAAGGATTCCCCCAGCGACACCCTGCCGCCCCGCCGCAGGCGCCGCGCCGCCTCCCGGCCCGCGGGACCGCCCGCGGCCGAGCCGAAGGCGGCCGCCGCCACCGGCGCCGAGGCGAGCGCCCCGGCCGAGGACGTGGCGGAGACCGAGGAGGAGACTCCGGCGGTGGCCGAGACGGCCGCGACCGGGGAAGCCGCCACGGGGGCAGCCACCACGGAGGAGGCCACCGCCTCCACCGCCCAGACCGCCGAGGCACCGGCCGCCGAGGCCGCGCCCCCGGCCCGTACCCGCCGCCGCGCCACCCGCCGGGCCTCCGCTCCGGCCGGTGCCCCGCAGTCGGCGTCCGCCGACTCCGCCCCGGCACCCGCCGAGAGCGCGCCCGCCGCCGAGGCCCCGGCCGCCGAAGCGCCTGCCGCGCAGGCTCCCGCCAAGGCTGCCAAGACCGCCAAGACTGGCGAGGCTGCCGAGCCCGCCGTGGCCGAGGAGGAGGACGCGGCCCCGCGCCGTTCCCGCCGCCGCGCCACCCGCCGGGTGAGCGCGCCCGCCGCCGAGGCGCTGGCCGCCGAGGCGCAGACCGCGGCCCCGGCCGCCCTCGACACCGAGGGGCTCGCGGCCACCGACGACCTTCCCGGCGCCGAGACCACGCAGGTGCCCAGCGGCCCGGCCGCCCCGGCCGCGCAGTCCGGCCAGGACGCCAAGTCCGGTAAGGGCGCCAAGTCCGGCCGCGACGACAAGGACGCCCCGGCGGAGGCCGCCGAGGCCGAGGAGGACGCGGGGCCGCGTCGTGGCCGCCGCCGTGCCACCCGTAAGGCCGCCGGAGGCTTCTCCGAGCCGGCCCGCAAGAAGGCCGCGCGCGCGGCCGAGGAGAGCGAGGGCGAGGACGCCGCGCCGCCCGCGCGTCCGGCGGTCGCCGTCTTCCGGGCGCCGGTCTTCGCCGAGCCGATGTTCCAGACCCCCGAGAGCGCCGCGGCCGCTGCCGCCGCCGCGGCCGTCGAGGAGCAGCCCGCCGAGGAGGCCCCGGCCGAGGACGACCGCGCCGAGGCGGACCGTGCCGAGGCCGAGGACAGCGGCTCCGGCCGCCGTCGCCGCCGCCGGCGCGCGGTCTCCGAGAGCCAGGCGCCCGCCGAGCAGGACTCCGCCGAGAGCGCCGGATCCGCCGAGAGCGCCGAGTCCGCGGACGGCGACGAGGACTCCGGCGACGCCGAGGACGGGGACGGGGACGGCTCCGAGGAGTCCGGCTCCCGCCGTCGCCGCCGCCGCGGTGGCCGCCGCCGCCGTCGCGGTGAGAGCGCCGACCAGGCCGAGGGCGAGGACGGTTCCGGTGACAGCCAGGACCGCGAGGACAGCGGCTCCGAGGACTCCGCGGGCGAGGACGGTTCCGAGGACGACTCCGAGGACGGCGGCTACGAGTCCGGTTCCTCCAGCAGCCGCCGTCGCCGCCGTCGCCGCCGCCGCGCGGGCGACGGCTCCGAGCCCGCCTCGCCCGGCGACGGCGACCCGGAGCGCACCGTGGTCAAGGTCCGCGAGCCCCGGGAGCGCCGCGCCAAGGACGAGCCCGGCACCGGCGCCGACGAGGTGCAGTCCATCAAGGGCTCCACCCGTCTGGAGGCGAAGAAGCAGCGCCGCCGCGAGGGCCGCGAGCAGGGCCGCCGCCGCGTCCCGATCATCACCGAGGCCGAGTTCCTCGCCCGCCGCGAGGCCGTCGAGCGCGTCATGGTCGTCCGCCAGAGCGGCGAGCGCACCCAGATCGGCATCCTCGAGGACGACGTGCTCGTCGAGCACTACGTCAACAAGGAGCAGTCGACCTCGTACGTCGGCAATGTCTACCTCGGCAAGGTGCAGAACGTCCTGCCCTCGATGGAGGCCGCCTTCATCGACATCGGCAAGGGCCGCAACGCCGTCCTGTACGCGGGCGAGGTCAACTTCGAGGCGCTCGGCATGTCCGGCGGTCCGCGCCGGATCGAGTCGGCGCTCAAGTCCGGCCAGTCCGTGCTCGTCCAGGTCACCAAGGACCCGATCGGCCACAAGGGCGCCCGCCTGACCAGCCAGGTCTCGCTGCCGGGCCGCTACCTGGTGTACGTGCCCGAGGGCTCGATGACCGGCATCAGCCGCAAGCTCCCGGACACCGAGCGGTCCCGCCTCAAGAGCATCCTCAAGAAGATCGTCCCCGAGGACGCGGGCGTGATCGTGCGCACCGCCGCCGAGGGGGCCAGCGAGGACGAGCTGCGCCGTGACGTGGAGCGGCTCCAGTCGCAGTGGTCCGACATCCAGAAGAAGGCCAAGAGCAGCTCCTCGAACGCCCCGACGCTGCTCTACGGCGAGCCGGACATGACCGTCCGCGTGGTGCGCGACATCTTCAACGAGGACTTCTCGAAGGTCGTCGTCAGCGGCGAGGAGGCCTGGGAGACCATCCACGGCTATGTCGCGCACGTGGCCCCGGACCTCGCCGGGCGGCTGAGCAAGTGGACCTCGGAGACCGATGTCTTCGCGAGCCACCGGATCGACGAGCAGCTGATGAAGGCGCTCGACCGCAAGGTCTGGCTGCCCAGCGGCGGTTCGCTGGTCATCGACAAGACCGAAGCCATGATCGTGATCGACGTCAACACCGGGAAGTTCACCGGTCAGGGCGGCAACCTCGAGGAGACCGTCACCAGGAACAACCTGGAGGCGGCCGAGGAGATCGTGCGCCAGCTGCGGCTGCGCGACCTCGGCGGCATCGTGGTCATCGACTTCATCGACATGGTCCTCGAGTCCAACCGGGACCTGGTCCTGCGGCGGCTCCTCGAATGCCTCGGCCGGGACCGTACGAAGCACCAGGTCGCCGAGGTGACCTCGCTCGGCCTGGTCCAGATGACCCGCAAGCGCGTCGGCCAGGGCCTCCTGGAGTCCTTCTCCGAGACCTGCGTCCACTGCAACGGCCGCGGCGTGATCGTGCACATGGAGCAGCCGACCACCTCGGGCGGCGGCGGCAAGCGCGGCAAGAAGCGCGGCAAGGGCGGCGGCGAGCAGACGCACGACCACGCCCACCACGAGCACACCGCGCAGGAGCAGAAGGAGCCCGCCGAGGAGCCCGCGGAGACCGCCGCCGAGGTGGCGGCCGAGGCCGCCGCGCCGGCCGCCCTCCCCGAGCCCGAGTTCCGGCCGGACGAGGAGCTGTACAGCTCCGTCGCCGAGGCGGAGGCCGCCGCGGGCCGCGGCCGTGGCCGCCGCCGGGCCTCCCGCCGTGCCTCGGCACCGGCCGGTGCGCCCAAGTCCGAGTCCAAGGGCCGGGCGGACAAGGCGGAGCCCCAGGCCGGGACCTCCGTGGGCGAGGTGCACGAGCAGCCCGCCGAGGCCGCGGCCCCGGTGGCCGAGCCCGTGGCGGAACCGGCGCCCGCCGCCGCGTCCGCCCCCGCGGCCGAGCCCGCCGCCCGGCCCGAGGACGAGGCGTCCGCCGCGCCCAAGGGCCGTACCCGCCGCCGGGCCACCCGCAAGGTGACGGCACCGGCCGGTTCGCCCGAGGGCGCCGGGGAGGCGGAGGCCGCGGTGGTGACCGTGGCCGAGCCCGCGCCGAAGGCCGCCGAGCCGGAGCCGGCCCCCGAGGCCGAGCCCGCGCCCGCGGAGTCCGCCGCCCCGGCCCGTCCCCGCCGCCGCGCGGTGCGCACCGCCAGTGCGCCCGCCGGTTCCGAGGACAGCGCGGTCACGGTGGTCACCGGTGCCCCCGCCGCGGAGTCCGCCGCCGCGGAGTCCGTACCGGAGGGCGAGGAGTCCGCTCCGGCGAAGAAGGCCGCCCGTAAGACGGCCAAGAAGGCGACGGCGAAGAAGGCCGCGACCCCCGCCAAGAAGGCGGCGGCCAAGAAGACCGCCGCCAAGAAGACGACGGCGAAGAAGGCGACGACCGCCAAGAAGGCCACCAAGAAGACGGTCGCTGCGGAGCAGAGCGCCCCGGCGGTCACCGCTTCGGCCGAGGACGGTGCCTGACAGCCGAGCGAGGAGCGGGCCCCGGTCGTGTGACGGCCGGGGCCCGTCCCGTTCTTCCGCCCCTTCCCGCTCCCGGCCGCCGTTTTGCCCTTTCGCCGCCGGGCCCGTAATCTTGACCCTCGGCGTGTTTGTGCGCCGCACCTCTGAGCACCTCACCTCCCGCTGCGGCTCGGATCCTCGCGGGGTCCGGCAGCAAGGCGGGGGAGGCCGCTCGTCTCCTCGGATCGCTGGGCCCCGGCCCGCGTGAGCGGCTGGCATCAGGGGTTTCGTTCCTAGCGAGAGAGAGTTCGCGTGTACGCCATCGTGCGCAGCGGCGGTCGTCAGCACAAGGTTGCTGTCGGCGACGTCGTCGAGGTTGACAAGATTTCCACCGCCAAGGTCGGCGACACGGTCGAGCTCTCGACCCTGCTCCTCGTCGACGGCGAGACCGTGACCAGCGACCCGTGGGTGCTGGCCGGGGTGAAGGTCCAGGCCGAGATCGTGGACCACCACAAGGGCGCGAAGATCGACATCCTTCGCTACAAGAACAAGACCGGCTACCGCCGTCGTCAGGGCCACCGCCAGCAGTACACGGCGATCAAGGTCACTGAGATCCCCGCGGCTGCGAAGTAAGGGACTGAGAAGAGATGGCACACAAGAAGGGCGCATCGTCCACCCGGAACGGTCGCGACTCGAATGCCCAGCGGCTCGGCGTGAAGCGCTTCGGCGGTCAGGTCGTGAACGCCGGTGAGATCCTCGTCCGCCAGCGCGGCACCCACTTCCACCCCGGCAGCGGCGTCGGCCGCGGCGGCGACGACACCCTGTTCGCGCTGCAGCCCGGTGCGGTGGAGTTCGGCACCTTCCGCGGTCGCAAGGTCGTGAACATCGTTCCGGTCGCCTGACCAAGGCGCACCTGTGGTGGAGTCCCGGGCCTGCCCGGGACCCGCTCGGAGCACGTTCCCGAGAGGCGGACCTGGCTTCCCGTACGGATCTCCGTACGGGAAGAGGGTCCGCCTCTCGCGTGTTACGAGCAGGCGGGGCGGTTTCCGTGAGCCCTGCGCCTGCGGGGATCGGCTGGTCCCGTCCGTGCCGGAACCGGGGCGCGTACCGCGTCGGCGGACGGGCACGGGCAGGCGGTCCCGGCGTACAGACTTTCCCGGCGTACAGACGTTTTCTGCATCGACGTACAGATCCGTACAGACTGACGGTGACGGCGGACGGCCCCCGGCCGTGACGAACCGCCGCTCCCTATTTGGAGGCACCCCCCATGACCACCTTCGTGGACCGCGTCGAACTGCATGTCGCCGCGGGTAGCGGAGGCCACGGCTGTGCCTCCGTGCACCGGGAGAAGTTCAAGCCGCTCGGCGGGCCCGACGGCGGCAACGGCGGCCGGGGCGGGGATGTCACCCTGGTCGTCGACCAGTCGGTGACGACCCTGCTCGACTACCACCACAGCCCGCACCGCAAGGCCACCAACGGCAAGCCCGGCGAGGGCGGCAACCGCTCCGGCAAGGACGGGCAGGACCTGGTGCTGCCGGTGCCGGACGGCACGGTGGTCCTCGACAAGCAGGGCAATGTCCTCGCCGACCTGGTGGGCCACGGCACCACCTATGTCGCCGCCGAGGGCGGCCGGGGCGGGCTCGGCAACGCGGCCCTTGCCTCCGCGCGCCGCAAGGCCCCCGGCTTCGCGCTGCTCGGTGAGCCCGGCGACCTGCACGACGTCGTCCTGGAACTCAAGACGGTCGCCGATGTCGCCCTGGTCGGCTACCCGAGCGCGGGCAAGTCCTCGCTGATCTCGGTGCTCTCGGCCGCCAAGCCGAAGATCGCCGACTACCCCTTCACCACCCTGGTGCCCAACCTCGGTGTGGTGACCGCCGGTTCCACCGTCTACACGGTCGCCGACGTGCCGGGCCTGATCCCCGGGGCGAGCCAGGGGCGGGGCCTGGGCCTGGAGTTCCTGCGGCACGTCGAGCGGTGCAGCGTGCTGGTCCACGTACTCGACACGGCGACCCTGGAGTCCGACCGGGACCCGCTCTCCGACCTCGACATCATCGAGGAGGAGCTCGCGCAGTACGGGGGCCTCGGGGACCGGCCCCGCGTGGTCGTCCTCAACAAGATCGACGTACCGGACGGCAAGGACCTGGCCGAGATGGTCCGCCCCGATCTGGAGCAGCGCGGCTACCGCGTCTTCGAGATCTCCGCGGTCGCCCACCTCGGTCTGAAGGAACTCTCCTTCGCGCTCGCCGAGTTGGTCTCCCGGGCCCGCGCCGCGCGGCCGCAGGAGGAGGCCACCCGGATCGTCATCCGGCCGAAGGCGGTCGACGACGCGGGCTTCGCCGTCAGCCAGGAGGAGGACGGTCTCTTCCGGGTCCGCGGCGAGAAGCCCGAACGCTGGGTGCGCCAGACCGACTTCAACAACGACGAGGCCGTCGGCTACCTCGCCGACCGGCTCAACCGCCTCGGTGTCGAGGAGGAGTTGATGAAGGCGGGCGCCCGCTCGGGCGACGGCGTCGCGATCGGCCCGGAGGACAACGCGGTCGTCTTCGACTGGGAGCCCACCGCCATGGCCGGCGCCGAGATGCTCGGCCGCCGCGGCGAGGACCACCGCTTCGAGGCCCCGCGCCCGGCCGCCCAGCGCCGCCGGGACCGGCAGGCCGAACGCGACGAGGCGGAACGGGAGTACGACGACTTCGAACCGTTCTGACCTGACCGGCGGCGGAGGCGTCGGAGACGGCGCGGACGGCGGAGACCGTGGAGAGGAGCCCTGGGCGCGATGCCCGGGGCTCCTCTCCGTGTCTCCGTGTCTGCGGGTCTGCGGGGCGGCCCGGTGGCCTCCGAAGACCGCCTCCCATGATGACCTCCCATGACGACCATCAAAGATAGGATCTCTGAAGGGGGATTGGGTGCGTAACTCCCGCCGTCTCCCCTTGTTCGGTCCATTGACATCCGATGTGTGTCTCCCTAGGTTCCGTATGCGGCTGGCCAGCCCTGCTCAGACGTCCCCCTCTCCTCCCTGGAGCGTCCATGCATACGAAGACAGGTCGGATGACAGCAGGCCGAAGGGCGGCAGCCCGGTTCCCGGCGGGCCGCGCGAAGACGGGCCGCGCGAAGACGGGCCGAACACGCAGATCCCTCAAGGCACTTGTGCCGCTCCTCGGGGTCGCCCTGCTGGCCGTGACGGCGCCCGCCGTGAGCGCCGCCCCACCCGCCGCCCCCGCGGGCCAGGTGGCGCAGGCCGAGGGCGGCCCCGGCACCAACCACGCGGTGGACGACCCCTTCACCTCCGAGCGGACCAGCTGGTACCGGCAGGACAAGTTCGGGATGTTCATCCACTTCGGCGCGTACTCCCATCTGGAGGGCAGCTACACCCGGCCGGACGGCTCGGTCTGCGAGAACGCGGAGTGGATCAAGCGGGCCTGTGCGATCCCGGACGAGGCGTACGAGAAGCAGGCCGCGCGCTTCGATCCGGCGCAGTTCGACGCCAAGGCCATCGTCCGGGCGGCCAAGGACGCCGGGCAGCGCTACATCGTCTTCACCAGCAAGCACCACGACGGCTACGCGATGTGGCCCACGAAGCAGAACACCTGGAATCTGCGGGACCACTCCTCCTTCGACAAGGAGCGGGACATCCTCGCGGAGCTGAAGAAGGAGTCCGACGCCGCGGGCATCAAGCTCGGCTTCTACTACTCGATCTGGGACTGGCACGACCCCGACTTCGCCGATCCGGCGACCTTCCCGCGCTACAAGAAGCGGATGTACGCGCAGCTCAAGGAGCTGGTCGACCACTACGACCCGGCGCTGCTCTGGTTCGACGGCGAATGGGACACGGACAACCCGGTCAACCGCTGGTCCCGCCGGGACGGGGCGGAACTGGAGACCTATCTGCGCGAGTTGAACCCGGAGCTGGTCATCAACAACCGGGTCGGCAAGCGCGGTGTGGTCGAGGGCGACTTCGGCACCCCCGAGCAGGAGATCCCGGACGCCCCGGTCGCCGGGCAGCTCTGGGAGTCCTGCATGACCATCAACGGCAGCTGGGGCTACGCCGCGCACGACACCGACTGGAAGTCCGCCACCCAGCTCATCCGCAATCTGGGCGATGTCGCGGGCCGCGGCGGCAACTTCCTGCTCAACATCGGCCCGGACAGGCTCGGCCGGGTCCCCGCGCCCTCCCTGGACCGCCTCGCCGCCATGGGCAGGTGGCTGCGCACCGCCGGCCAGGGCGAGTCGGTGTACGGCAGCGAGGCGGCGGGCCTGGTCGCCGAGCCCACCTGGGGCTCCGTCAGCCGCAAGGGCGACAAGCTGTACGCGGCCGTCCACGAGTGGCCCGGCGCCGGAGAGCCGCTGCACCTGAAGACCGAGGCGCCGGTGGAGGTGACCGGGGCCCGGGTCCTCGGCAGCGGGCAGCGGGTGGCCGTGGCACCGGCGGGCGACGGCCTCGACCTGACCCCCTCGGGCACCGCCCCCGACCCGGCGTCCTCGGTGATCGAGCTGAGCCTGAAGCCGACGCCCGCCGCGGGAGAGGGCAAGGGGACGGGGCTGAAGGCGGAGAGCTACGCCAACGAGACGTTCTCCGGCCCGCCCGCGGCCACCTCGACCGACCCGGCCGTCAACGAGTCCTACCGCTTCGACGGTTCGCCCGCCGCCTCGATCCCGGCGGACCACTTCAGCACCCGCTGGACCGGCTCCGTCGAGCCCCGCTACGGGGAGGAGTACACGCTCACCACGGTCTCCGACGACACCGCCCGGGTGTGGATCGACGGCAAGCTGGTCCTGGACAGCTCGGTCCCGCACGGACCGAAGGCGGACCGGGCCGCGGTCACCCTCCAGGCGGGCCGCAAGCACGCGATCAGGGTGGAGCACACCGAGGGCGGCGGCGAGTCCCATATGAAGCTGCTCTGGTCCAGCGCCCACCAGTCCCAGCAGGTCATCCCGGCCGAGCGGCTGTACACGCCGTGAGCGGCGGTACGTACGGCACGCCGGGTACGTACGTGTGCTGACCGGCTGACCGGCTGACCGGCTGACCGGCTGACAGGCGCCCGGCTGGCCCACCGGCCGACCGGTGGGCCGACGGGCCGACCGCCTGAACACGCCGAGGGCGGCCCGCAGTCGAGCGGGCCGCCCTCGGTTCTGCTGTCCGTCCCGGGCCCGGCTGGTGGTGCCGCCGGGCCGGGGTCGGTCCGTTCCGTACGCCGCTCAGGCGGTGACGGTGTCCTCGGTGCTCGGGGGCTCCGCGGACAGCGAGTGCGCCGTGTCGGAGCCGTCCTCCGCGCCGGAGCCGTTCTCGCCGTGCTCCGACTCGGTGGGCTCGTCGACCAGTTCGGGGTCTCCGCTGGGGGCGCCCTCGTCCAGGCGTCCCACCATCCGCACCCGGCGCTCGTCGGCCCGCGCGGACAGGGCGTCCACGGCCGCGCGGAAGCGCACCATGGACGGCGGCTCGGCCGGGCCGAGCAGGTGCTCCTTGAGCGCGGCGCGCTCCGCGGCGAGGTCGTCCCTGGCCGGTTCGCGCACCGTGGCGAGCAGCTCCGGGATCTCCTCGGCGCCGGGGCTGAGAAGGGTGGCGGCGCGCACGGTCGGGAAGCCCTCGCGGAACTCCTGCTCGGTCAGGCCCGAGGTGTTGGCGACGGCGTAGGGCTTCTCGCTGCTCAGCCAGTCGGAGACCACGCTGGAGACATCGCTGATCAGCAGGTCGGCGACGTTGAAGCAGGCGAAGATCGCCGGGCGGGGGCCGGTGATGATCTGGTGCTCCCACTCGGGGAAGGAGGCCCAGTAGGCGCGCTCCCACTCCGCCGTCGCGGCGAGGATCGCCGCGTCCCGGGAGCCGTCGGGGGCGCCCTGGAGCAGCATCCGCTCCATCTCGTCGGCGCTCTTGCGGAAGGAGGTGCTGGTCAGCTCGTCCAGGGCGGCGGAGCGGCGGGTCAGCTCGGCGGCGGCCTCGGGGCCCGGGCGCTCGCCGGAGCGGCGGGTGTTGGCCTCGCGGATCATCGCCATGATGCGCTCGTTGGCGGCACCGGCGCGCGGGTCGACGGAGCCGGTCATCGGGTGCGGCTTGTAGAGCAGGCGGACGCCCTCGTCGGCGAGGAGGCGGCGCACCAGGTTCTCGCCCGCGAGGACCACCGAGGTGTTGCCGGGGTTGCCGTCCCAGCCCTCCCAGGTCGGCGCGTAGAGCACGGTGGTGTACGTACCCGTGGGCGGGCCCGCGTAGGGGCGGATGGGGGTGAGCTGCGGGCGGCCCACCTCGACGATGTCCTTGTCCTCCACGCCGACCTCGGCGAGGGCGTAGCGCTCGCGGGCCGCGGGTCCGGCCACCCAGACCTCGTCGTAGGCCTTGGCGTAGGGGTTGCAGGAGGAGAGCTTGTCGCTCTCGCCGTGGTTGATGAAGGCGTGCTTGATGGTGGGGATGCGCAGCACCTGCGAGGTCTTACCGGAGTTCGCGGGGTGCAGCATCATCTTCAGCGTGGAGTTCTCCAGGGAGAACATGGTGGCGACCTTGGGGAAGCAGATCACCGGTACGTCGGTGGCGTCGATCTTCTGCACCATGAAGCGCTCGCGCAGCACGATCAGCGGCTTGTCGAGGCCGGCGAGGGTGGAGAGCCACATGTTCGCCTGGTAGGCCGAGGAGGCGCCGCCGGAGAAGTACATGGCGACCTTCGGCTGGTAGTCCGCGAGCCAGGCGTCGATCCACTCCATCACCCGGCGCTCGTTGACCGCGCGCTTCTTCGGCAGCAGCCAGGTGGCGAGGAAGGCGGTGCCGCCGAGCAGCAGCGCCAGCGAGAGGGCGGTGCCCGCCACGGCGCCGAGGTCCTCGCCGGAGAGCGCGCTGAGCGCGAGCCCGAGGGTTGCCGGGACCGAGAAGGCGAGCAGCCGGTGCCCCGGGCGGCGGGAGAGGATCCGCGGCGGGGCGGTGGTGAGCCGCAGCGCGGAGGCGTCGATGTTGCGGGTCGCCACCGGCAGCGAGCGGGTGCGGCGGACCAGCACCGCGGCGGCCTGGCAGGCGAAGTGCGTGAGATAGGCGCCGAGCAGCAGGACCGTGGCGGCGGCCTGGGCGCCCTGGCCGACCTCGTCGAGCCGCAGCAGGCCGATGAGGAGCAGGGCGTCGCGCAGCAGCTGGCGCACGGTGACGTCGAAGCGGACCTTGGACAGCGCGGAGAGCAGTCCGGGCTGCTTGTACTGGAGGGCCGTGTCGAGCGCGAGCCCGCCCGCACCGGCGACGGCGAGGAGCGGGGCGCTGGGCAGCAAGGCGCCGATGAGCTGCGCGGCGAACAGCGCGGACAACAAGGTCAGCGCGCCCAGCTGCACGAGGCGGCGGGGGGCGAGTCCGGCAAAGGACACGGGGAGGGCTCCTGCGGGGGATCGGACCGGGTGTGACAAGGGGGTGGGGGGCGGCCCGTCACAGGGGAGGTACTCCCCGGATGTCGATGGCCGACCACTGACCGTATGACTTCTGTCGGCCCCCGGGCAATCTTGCCCGACGCCATTGCGCGCAAAGGTGAGAAAAGGGCCGCGGGCGCGTGGAGCGCTCGTAGGGGAGTCGTACAGGAGTCGTAGCCGCGCCGCGAAGGCGGGGTCGCGGTCCGCCCCTTGAAATGGGCGGGCGGCGGGCGCGGGCGCTCACGTAGATTTGCCGCACGAGCAGCGGACCGGCAAGGATCCGCTGGGCCGGGCGGTGGACGGAGATGGACGTGTCAGGGGCGAGGCAGTCGGTGGCGGGGGCGCGCAGGGTCGTCGTCAAGGTCGGGTCCTCCTCGCTGACCACGGCCTCCGGCGGCCTCGACGCGGACCGGGTCGACGCGCTGGTGGACGTGCTCGCGACCGCTCGCGGCGACCGGCACGCCCCCGAGGGCGGGGCCCGCGAGGTGGTGCTCGTCTCCTCCGGCGCCATCGCCGCCGGGCTCGCCCCGCTCGGGCTGCGCCGCCGCCCCCGCGACCTGGCCCGCCAGCAGGCCGCCGCCAGCGTCGGGCAGGGACTCCTCGTCGCCCGCTACACGGCCTCCTTCGCGCGCTACGGCGTCCGGGTCGGGCAGGTGCTGCTGACCACCGACGACACCAGCCGCCGCGCCCACCACCGCAACGCCTCGCGCACCCTGGACAAGCTGCTCGCCATGGGCGCGCTGCCGGTCGTCAACGAGAACGACACCGTCGCCACCGACGAGATCCGCTTCGGCGACAACGACCGCCTCGCCGCCCTCGTCGCCCACCTGGTCCGCGCCGACCTCCTGGTCCTGCTCTCCGACGTGGACGGCGTCTACGACGGCGACCCCGCGAAGTCCGGCAGCGCACGCCTCGCGGAGGTCCGGGGCCCCGCCGACCTGGACGGCGTCGAGATCGGCAGCGCGGGCAAGGCGGGCGTCGGCACCGGCGGCATGGCCACCAAGGTGGAGGCCGCGCGGATCGCCGCCGCCGCGGGCATCCCGGTGGTGCTCACCTCCGCGGTCCGGGCCGCGGACGCGCTCGCCGGACGGGACACGGGTACGTACTTCCACGCCACCGGGCGCCGCAGCGCGGACCGTCTGCTGTGGCTCCAGCACGCCTCCACGCCGCGCGGCGCCCTGCTTCTGGACGAGGGCGCGGTACGCGCGGTGGTGGACGGCCGCAAGTCGCTGCTGCCCGCGGGCCTCGCGGGCGTCGAGGGCGAGTTCGCCGCCGGGGACCCGGTCGAACTGCGCGATCCGGCGGGCCGGGCCGTCGCCCGGGGCCTGGTCAGCTTCGACGCCCGGGAGATTCCCCAGCTCATCGGGCGTTCCACCCGGGATCTCGCCCGGGACCTCGGCCCGGCGTACGAGCGGGAAGTGGTACACCGAGACGATCTGGTGCTTTTGCACAAATAGCCGGGGATGGCCGGAGATCTTCCTGCCTCGGCTGAGGGACCTTCCGGAAAACGCTCCCGCGGGAGCGCCCCGCCTGCTCCACTTTGTTGCAGGAAATTGCGGCACGGGCATTGCGCGAAGGAGGTCGCCGTGAGAAAAGTGCGCCCCCAGACGGCGTCCCGCACCGGCGGCGCGGCCCGCGGACGGGACCAGGGACAGCAGCCCCGGCTCACCAGCGTCGCCGCCGGGGAGCGCCTCGACGGCCGCGGGACCGAACCGGCCGACGGGCCCCGGCTGTGGCACGTCACACTGAGCGTCTCCGGCGCCGAGACCCCGCTCACCGAGGTGCGCCGCGCCCTGGAGCAGCTGGCCCACGACCACCCCTTCCTGCTGACCAGCCGCTACGCGGGCAACCACGCCGAGGTCCGCTACTGGGAGGAGGCCCGGGACCTGCACGACGCCGCCGCGGTCGCCCTGCGGCTGTGGGGCGAGCACCGGCTGAGCGCCCGGCTGCCGCCCTGGGAGATCGTCGGCCTCGAAGTCATCGACCGGGACACCTACCACCTGCGGATCGCCGCCGGATACGGGCCGCCGCCGGCCTCCCCGATGGGCGTGCACCCGTTCTGAGCGCCCGGCGGCCCGGCGTCTGCCGACCGGGCACGGTCCGCTGCCGCACGCCCGCCCCCCGGCCCGCACCCCGTAGGCCGTCTCACCCCCTGGAACCGGACCATCCGACCGGTGGCGTCGCCTACCCTCGGGACATGACCTCGCTGCCCTCGGTTTCGCCGTACGACAACATGACGCCGGTCGTCCAGGCCGCCTACCGCGCCCGGTCCGCCGCGGCGGACCTCGCCCCGCTGCCGCGCGCGGTCAAGGACGACGCCCTCCTCGCGATCGCCGACGCCCTGGAGGTCCGCACCCGCGAGATCGTCGAGGCCAACGCCGAGGACGTCGCCGCCGCCCGCGAGGCCGGCACCGCCGAGTCCGTGGTCGACCGGCTCACCCTCACCCCGGAGCGGGTGCGCGCCATCGCCGCCGACGTCCGCGAGGTCGTCGTCCTGCCCGACCCGGTCGGCGAGGTCGTCCGCGGCTCGACCCTGCCGAACGGCCTCGACCTGCGCCAGGTCCGCGTCCCGCTCGGCGTCGTCGGGATCATCTACGAGGCCCGGCCCAATGTCACCGTCGACGCCGCCGCGCTCTGCCTGAAGTCCGGCAACGCCGTACTCCTGCGCGGCTCCTCCTCCGCCCACCGCTCCAACACCGCCCTGGTGCGCGTGCTGCGGGACGCGGTCGGCGGCGCGGGCCTGCCCGCCGACGCGATCCAGCTCGTCCCCGGCGAGAACCGCGAATCGGTACGCGAACTCATGCGCGCCCGCGGACTCGTCGACGTCCTCATCCCGCGCGGCGGCGCCTCCCTCATCCGCACCGTCGTCGAGGGCTCCACGGTGCCCGTCATCGAGACCGGCACCGGCAACTGCCATGTGTACGTGGACGCCGAGGCCGACCTCGACATGGCCGTCGACATCCTCGTCAACTCCAAGGCGCAGCGCCCCAGCGTCTGCAACGCCGCCGAGACCCTCCTGGTCCACCAGGACATCGCCGACGCCTTCGTGCCGCGCGCCCTGGACGCCCTCGCGGAGGCCGGGGTCACCGTCCACGCCGACCAGCGGCTGCTGCCCTACGCGGAGGGCACCAAGGCCACCGTCGTGGAGGCCACCGTCGAGGACTGGGAGACCGAGTACCTCTCGTACGACATCGCCGCCGGGATCGTCGACTCCCTGGAACAGGCCGTGGAGCACATCCGGCTCTGGTCCTCCGGGCACACCGAGGCGATCGTCACCACCTCGCAGCGCACCGCCCGCCGCTTCACCCAGCTGGTGGACTCCACCACGGTCGCCGTCAACGCCTCGACGCGCTTCACCGACGGCAGCCAGTTCGGCTTCGGCGCCGAGATCGGCATCTCCACCCAGAAGCTGCACGCCCGCGGCCCCATGGGCCTGCCCGAGCTGACGAGCACCAAGTACATCCTCACCGGCGACGGCCACACCCGCGGCTGAGAATCCCGGGCCCCCGCCCAGGCCCCCTGCACAAAGCGGTCCCCCGGGTCTACTCTGGGCAGCGTGCCGAAGGACGTGGGGGGCACACCGTCGCACGACGGCCGCGACCCCGACGAGAACCACGACCACGGGGGCGCGGACGAGGAGTCCGCGACCGTGGTGTTCGACGAGGACTTCGTCCGCTCGGCACCCGTCCACGAACCCAGCGCGGTGGAGCGCCTCCTCGCCGCCGCCCGCGCCCGCGCCGCGGCCGCCGAGGCGGAGGAGATCCGCCGGGGCCGCCTGTGGCGGGCCCCGCTCACCGAGGGCCAGCGCATCCCCGACGAGGCCTACGGCCCCGAGGACTTCGGCGACCTGGAGGACGGCTACGGCTCGTACGGCGGCTACGCCCGCTGGCACCGCCCGGTGGCCTGGATGCTCGCCGTGGTGATGGGCGTCGGCGTGGTCGCCCTCGCCTTCACCGCCGTCTACCGGGGCGCCTCCGCCTCCGGCGACCCCGAGCCCGGCCGCCCGGCCAGCTCCAGCGAGGTCGACAAGGGCGCCCCCGCCGGATCCGCCGACCTGATCCGCGGCGGCCAGGAGGAACTCTCCGGCGCCTCCCGCACGCCCTGAGGCCCACCGCGCCTGCGGCGGCGGGGACCGCGCCGGGACGGCCGCGGTGCCCCCGACCTGCGCGGGGCCCGGCGGGGGAGCGGCGCGGCGGCGGGCCAGGCCGAAAGCCGCCGCAAGTTGTCGCATACCCGCGCGTTTACGGGGGTCCGCCGCGACCTACTCTGAAGGTATGAGCGGGCCAGGAGACCCACCGCAGGGCACACCCGAGGGCGCTCCCGGCGGTGGCGACGACGAGTACCGATCCGTCGTCTTCGACGAATCGTTCGTCCGCGCTGCCCATCTGCAGGAGTTCTCCGCCGAGGAGCGCATCGCCGACCCGGACCACATTCCCGCCGTCCGCCGGACGCCCCGGCTGCACCGCGGGCTCACCCGGCAGGCCCTCGTCCTGGTGCTGCTGCTCGCCGTGGCCTTCGGCACCGCCATCTACATCGGGGTCCGCCACCCCTACCAGTCGCCGACCGCCTCCGGACGGCGCACCGAACCGCTGCGGATGACCGTGATACCGCTGGCACCGCCCGGCCGGGTCCCGGGAGCGCCGACGGTGCGGGCGCTCTTCCAGAAGAGCCCGGCGGCCCGCTTCGCGATCGGCGGCGAGGGCATCAGGCTGCCCGCCGCCAAACCCACCCCGCACTTCTCGGACAGCCAGATCATGTCCGCCCTGACCACCGCCAAGGACTACCTCGTCGCCTCCTCGCTCGACCCGCAGGTGGTCGGCGGCGGCAGCACGGAGCCGGTACGCGAGCTGCTCGACCCCGGCCAGACCGCGCAGTTCGACGAGAGCTTCGCCCGCCCGGTGCCCGGCGCCCGGTACGCGGCCACCGGCTGGGCGGTCCGCCTCAACCCGGGCACCGTGCGCCTGGCCGACCCCGAGATCCGCGTCCAGGGCACCGTGCACGCCGCCGAGGCCGACTCCCGCACCCTCGAAGTCACCTCGGAGCACACCTTCGTCTACGCGGTGCGCCCCGCGGGGCAGGCCAAGGGAATCGAGCCCTCGCTCTTCACCGTCCACCGCGAACTGCACTTCCGCTTCGACCGCGAGGACCTGCGCGCCCATCGCGCCGAGATCCTCGTCTCGTACGTCCAGGCCGGGCCGCTGGACTGCGCGGTCGACTGGGCCGGCGGCTTCAGCCCCGTGCTCGCCGGGCAGCGGGCCAGCGGCAAGGGCCCGGCCGCGGGCACCGACCCCTACGCGCGGGGCGCGGCGACCGCGCTCTGCGGCGCCCTCGCCCCGCACCCGGCGGGCGGCGGCGCGCAGGGGCAGGCCGCGGCGCCGACCGGCTGACGCCCGCCGGCCGCCCGCCCCCGCGAGCCGCTACTGCCGGCGCCCGTCCCCGGACTCGCCCGAGCCGTCCGTACCGGAACCCTCGGAGCCTTCGGTGTCCTCGGCGCGATCGCCCGCGGCGGTGCCCCGCCCGCCCCCGGTGAACTTGTCCCGCACCTTGCCGCCGAGGTCGCCCGCGCCGCCCGCGAGGTCGGTGACCAGCTTCATCAGCGGGTCCTTGGAGCTCTTTATGTCGTTGGCGTAGTGCGCGGCCGAGGCCCGGAAGGAGTCGGAGACCGAGGCGTCCTTGTCCTCGTCCCGCTTCGGGTAGTGGCCGTCCATGATCCGCTGGAAGTCCCGGGAGGCCGCCCACTTCTTCAGCTCGGCCGCCCGCACGGTGGTGAAGGGGTGCGAACGCGGCAGTACGTTCATGATCTTGAGCACGGAGTCGCGCAGGTCACCGGAGTGCTCGTACTCCTCGGCCTGGGCGAGGAAGGCGTCGACGTTCATCTCGTGCAGGTGGTTGCCGCCCGCGAGCTTCATCAGTCCGCGCATCGAGGCCTGGATGTCCTGGCCGACGAGCAGCCCGGCCCGGTCCGCCGACAGCTCCGACTTGCGGAACCACTCGCGCAGCGCGGTGACGATGGCGTAGATCGCGACGCTGCCCAGCGGGATCCAGGAGACCTTCACGGCGAGGTTGGTCAGGAACAGCAGGACCGTGCGGTAGACGGCGTGGCCGGAGAGGGCGTGGCCCACCTCGTGGCCGACGACCGCGCGCATCTCCTCCTCGTCGAGGAGCTCCACAAGTCCCGTGGTCAGGACGATGATCGGCTCGTCGAGGCCGATGCACATGGCGTTCGGCCGCGGGTTCTGGGTGACGTAGAGCGGCGGGACCTTCTCCAGGTCCAGGATGTAGCAGGCGTCCCGCAGCATGTCGTTGAGGTGGGCGAACTGCGCGTCCGAGACCCGTACCGAGTCCGAGAGGAACAGCAGCCGCAGGCTCCGCTCCGGCAGGAGCCCGCTGAGCGTCTTGAAGACGGTGTCGAAACCGCTCAGCTTGCGCAGCGCGACCAGCGCCGACCGGTCGGCCGGGTGCTCGTACGCCCGGGAGGAGATCCCGGGAAAACGCCTGCGCTGCCTGCTCGGGACCTTCTCGAAGCCTTCAGTCATGAATCCCCCATCGGGCAGTGGTCGAAATGGAGCGCATACGGGCGTCGATCGCGAAAGAGCCTGCCGCCCCGGCCTCACAGTAGGACGCCCGGAGCGGGGTGGAAGGTTCCGCCACGGGCGCGCGACCAGGGCCCGGCAGCCGCCGCGCACACCCCCCGCGCCCCTCGGGCGAGGCCCCGCCCGAGGCGGCGGAACCGGGCGGAGCTACCGTGAACCGGAGCCACCGGAACAGCCGGAGCCACCCGAACCAGGAGAGTCCGCCATGCACGACGCGCACCCGGTGCTGCTCGCCACGGACACGGCGGCGGAACAAGGCGCCGGCAATCTGCTGCGCGTGGTGATCGTGGTCTCGGTCCTCGGCGCGGTACTCCTGGCCTGGCTGCTGCTCCGCGGCTACCGCGACCGCGACTGACCGGCCCGGGCGGTTCACACCCGCCCGCGGCGCGGTGGGCCCTCGCGGCCACTTCGCGTCCCGCCGCCCGTCCGTCCCGCCGTCCGCGCCTCCCCCTGCCCGCCGTGCTCTTGGCCACATCCCGAGCCGGGGCCCGTATCCGCGAATCCGCCGACTCCGGTACGAAGGCCGCGAGGCCGCCGAAGTGCCGAGTCGGCGTGTGGGGGCGCGAGGGCCCCGCATACGATGGCGGCAGTTCTTTGTCCGCTGCCCGCTCCCCGCTCCCGGATAGGTCACGATGAGCCTCCACAGCACCGCCGCCCAGCTGGTCACTCTCGCCTCCGAGGGCGGCGAGCACGGCGGCAACCACGAAAGCCTCAACCCCTATCTCACCGGCGGCGGCGCCCTGTTCGCCCTCCTGCTGCTGCTCTGGATCACCACCCGCTTCAACCGCGACCGCTGAGGAAGACCGGGGCCGCCCCTTCCGCCCCGGCCCCCGCGGCCGGGCCGGTAGGGTCTGCACGCATGGGAGAGCAGGACAAGCCGGCCGGCCCGGTGAGCACGGTCAAGCGCCGCCTGGGTGTCATGGGCGGAACCTTCGACCCGATCCACCACGGGCACCTGGTCGCCGCCAGTGAGGTCGCCGCCCGGTTCCACCTCGACGAGGTGGTGTTCGTGCCGACCGGGCAGCCCTGGCAGAAGAGCCACAAGGACGTCACCCCCGCCGAGGACCGCTACCTCATGACGGTGATCGCCACCGCCGAGAACCCGCAGTTCTCGGTGAGCCGTATCGACATCGACCGCGGCGGCGCCACCTACACCACCGACACCCTGCGCGAGCTGCACGCCCTCGACCCGGACGCCGACCTCTTCTTCATCACCGGCGCCGACGCCCTCGGCCAGATCCTCACCTGGAAGAACGCCGGGGAACTCTTCTCCCTCGCCCACTTCATCGGCGTCACCCGCCCCGGCCACGTCCTCGCCGACCCCGGCTTCCCGGACGGCGGCGTCTCCCTGGTCGAGGTCCCGGCGCTGGCCATCTCCTCGACGGACTGCCGCGCGAGGGTCGCGGCGGGGGACCCGGTCTGGTATCTGGTGCCGGACGGAGTGGTGCGGTACATCGACAAGAGAGCCCTGTACCGCGGCGGCACACCCCGGGGCGGAGGCGCACCATGAGCGACGGCTACCGCGGATACGGCGAGGACGGGCACCGGGACCCCACCGGCGAGCCCTACGAACTCGTCGGCTACGACGCCTCGGGCGCCCCCGTGTACCGCAGGGTCCCGGACGCCCCGCCCCCGCAGGACTCCTACGACCCGTACGGGCAGCAGCAGCCCTACGCCGACCCGTCCCCGTACTCCCACGACCGGTCCCAGGGGCAGAGCCAGGGCTACGGCTACGACCCGTACGCCCAGGACACCGGCCCCCAACAGCCGTACCGGCCCCAGGACTTCGAGACCTCCGGCCAGCAGGGCTACGAGACCTCCGGCCCCCGGGGCTATGAGCCCTCCGGCTACGAACAGCCCGCCTCCCAGGGGTACGAGCCGCAGGGCTATGCGTCCCCCTACGAGTCCCAGGGCTACGCCCCGCCCTCCCCGCCCTCCCCGTACGAGCAGCCGTCCCCTTACGCGCAGCCGGGGTACGGGCAGCAGCCGGCCCACGACCCGTACGCCACCGGCCACCAGGGCGGGCAGGGCCACGGCGCCCAGGACCCGTACGGGCCGCTCGGGGACGGCACCGGGCAGCAGCCGCCGGTGCCGCCGGGCGATCCCTACGCGCAGCTCGGGGACACCGGCCCGCAGCCCGGCCCGGGCCGGACCGGGCTCGGCGAGGCGGACCGGATCCCGCAGCAGTCCCGGCGGGCGCCCGCGCCCGAGCACGGCCGGGAGGGCGACAGCGGGCAGGACGGGTTCGGCCCGCGGGACGGGTTCGGTGGGCAGGACGAGTTCGGCGAGCGCGGTGAGGAGGACTACCGCACCGAGCAGTTCTCCTTCGTCGAGGAGCCCACCGAGGACTCCGAGGACGTCATCGACTGGCTGAAGTTCACCGAGAGCCGCACCGAGCGGCGCGAGGAGGCCAAGCGGCGCGGGCGCAGCCGCCGCCTGGCGCTGATCTGCGTCCTGGTGCTCGCCCTGCTCGGCGGCGGCGGATACCTCTGGTCCGCGGGCAGGATACCGGGGCTCGGCGCCGGTCAGGACGAGGGCGGCGCCGAGGCCGCGGGCCCGCAGAAGCGGAACATGATCCTGGTCCACCTGCACAACACCAAGGGCGGCGGCACCTCCACCGCGCTGCTCGTCGACAACACCACCACCGGGCGCGGCAGCACCGTACTGCTGCCCAACTCGCTGGCCGTCGCCGGGGACGACGGCAGCGCGACCACCCTCGCCAAGTCCGTGGACCAGGACGGGTCCAGCGGCACCAGCGAGGCCGTCGACACCCTGCTCGGCACCCGCGTCGAGGGCACCTGGCGGCTGGACACCCCGTACCTGAACAACCTCGTCGAACTCGTCGGCAGCATCGAGGTCACCACCGACACCGACGTGCCCGCGCCGAAGGCGAAGAAGGGCGAGGCCCCGCTGGTGCACAAGGGCGAGGCGCAGACCCTCAGCGGCCCGATGGCCGTCGCCTACGCCACCTACCGCGCCCCCGGTGAGCAGCCCACCGCCCAGCTGGAACGCTTCGGCCAGGTCATGCAGGGCGTACTGCGCAAGCTCTCCTCCGACACCCAGGGTGCCACCGTCACCGTGCAGTCCCTGGCGCAGATCCTCGACCCCTCGCTGCCCGAACGCGAACTCGGCGCCTTCCTCGCGGGCCTCGCCGAACGCGCCAAGGGCGGCGACTACGAGACCGCGCTGCTGCCCGTGCGGGACGACGGCACCCTGAGCCGCGAGGCCACCGACGGGGTGGTCGAGAAGGTCCTCGGCGGCACCGTCAAGGCACCCGGGAAGGGCGACGCCCTGCGCGTCGGCGTCCGCGGCGGCACCGGGGGCGGCGAGGGCCGGGACGAGGTCGAGAGCGCCCGGGTCAGCCTGGTCAACGGCGGCTTCACCTTCGTCGACGGCGGCAGCGGACAGCACACCGGTGACTCCCAGGTCCAGTACGCCGACCCCGCCCGCAAGCAGCAGGCCGTCGAGGTGGCCAAGACCCTCGGCCTGCCCGCGAGCGCCGCACGCAAGGGCAAGGTCCCGGCCAACGCCGACGTCCTGGTGCAGCTCGGCGGCGACTACGAGCCGCCGGAGCCGGACTGAACCCGGCGGCACCGGCCGGGCACGGCGGACAGGGGCGGGCGGCCGCGGCGCGGCCCGCCCCCGCGGCCCGGGTCACGGCTGTGCACCGGCGTTCCGCCCGTCCCGGGGACGCCGGAGGTACGTGAGATCCTGGAAGCCGTGCCCACGACCGGGCCGACCGGGCCGGCACACCGCCCCGCATCGCCGAACGAAAGCCAGGAATGACCGCCACGGACCGCGCCATCGAACTCGTCACCACCGCCGCCCAGGCCGCGGCCGACAAGCTCGCGCACGACATCATCGCCTACGACGTCAGCGATGTGCTCTCCATCACGGACGCCTTCCTCCTCGCCTCCGCGCCCAACGACCGCCAGGTCAAGTCCATCGTCGACGCGATCGAGGAGCGCCTCAACAAGGACCTCGGCGCCAAGCCGGTCCGCCGCGAGGGCGACCGCGACGCCCGCTGGATCCTGCTCGACTACGTCGACGTCGTGGTCCATGTGCAGCACAGCGAGGAGCGCGTCTTCTACGCCCTGGAGCGGCTCTGGAAGGACTGCCCGGAGCTGGAACTGCCCGAGGAGGCCAAGGCCACCCGCGGCAAGGGCGCCGAGTACGCGCAGCGGCAGGAGGCCGCCGATGTCGCGCCCGAGCTGCGGGAGCTCGGCGGGGAGATGCGGTGACCACCCCCGCCCAGCCGCAGTCACCGCCACAGCCCGCGACCGCCGAGTCCGCCGGGACCCCCGCCCGGCAGGAGGAGGCGGCCCGGGAGCGCGCGCCCCGCAAGGGCCGCCGGATCATCCTGTGGCGGCACGGGCAGACCGCCTGGAACCTGGAGCGCCGCTTCCAGGGCAGCACCGACATCGCGCTGACCGAGGCCGGCGTCGGCCAGGCCCGCCGCGCCGCCCGGCTGCTCGCCTCCCTGGAACCCCAGGCGATCATCGCCTCCGACCTCAGCCGCGCCGCGGACACCGCCGCCCAGCTCGCCGCGCTCACCGGCCTGCAGGTCACCCACGACGAGGCGCTCCGCGAGACCTACGCGGGCGTCTGGCAGGGCCTCACCCACGAGGAGATCATCACCCGGCACGGCGAGCAGTACGCCGCCTGGAAGCGCGGCGAGCCGGTGCGCCGCGGCGGCGGCGAACTGGAGACCGAGGTCGCCGACCGCGCCGCTCCCGTGGTCCTCGCGCACGCCTCCAAGCTGCCCGAGGACGGCACCCTCGTCGTGGTCAGCCACGGCGGCACCCTGCGGACCACCATCGGGCGCCTGCTCGGCCTGGAACCGCACCACTGGGAGAGCCTCGGCGGCCTCTCCAACTGCTGCTGGTCCGTGCTCGGCGGGGGCGCGCGCGGCTGGCGGCTCCTCGAACACAACGCGGGCACCCTGCCCGAACCCGTCCTCGGCGACGACGACTGAGCCGCCCGCGGGGCACCCGGGGCCGGATTTCACTTTCCGGCTTCCCGCAGGCTAAGGTTCTTCTTGTTCGCCCGCCGGGCGGGAAGAACACGGGGCTATAGCTCAGTTGGTAGAGCGCCTGCATGGCATGCAGGAGGTCAGGAGTTCAATTCTCCTTAGCTCCACGAAAGCGGAGGCGACGTGTGTCCACGGGAAGCGTGGACCTCGTCGCTTTCGTTGTTTTTGCGCGGGCTGGCGCCGCGCGGGGCGGGGGCTTCGCCACCCGCACCCTCATCGTCTCGGGTTGCGGTCGTCGGTTCGGTGGCCGCTTTTGGTTGCGGTCGTTGGTTGGGTGGCCGGCTTTGGGTGCGGTTGTCGGTTGGGTGGCCGTCTTTGGGTGCCGTCGTGGGTTGGGTGTCTGCCTCGCGGTGTGGTCGTTGTCGTTGGTTGAGTGGGCGGGTCGGGTTCAGGGGATCGGTCGGCCGTTCGGGCAGGGCTGAGGTTGTCGCTCGGTGGGGGCTTCTTCTGGACCCTGTGGTTGAGGGTTTCAGGTTGGGCTTCGGGTGGGCACGTCCTCGGGTGCGGCCGGGGGACCAGGCGCTCCCCGCTTGGGTGGACGGTCTGCCCGTAAGGCATCGCTGACCGTAGTGGCCGGGCCGTGGCAGAATCGGTACGGCCGGACGGGGGGACACCGGTCCGGCGGGAGGGAGAGGCGATGCCTGCGCGCAACCCCGAGGAGATCCCGCTCCTCGGCGTAGCGAGTTCCGCGACCGAGGCCGCCTCCGTGAGAACCCACCTGAACTGCCCGTCCTGCGGGTCCGCCCATGTCGCCCAGGTCCTCGGGGACAACGGCGGCGTCTCCTACGTGTGTACGGCCTGCGGCCACAGCTGGAGCTGAGCGATGGGTGCACACAGGAGGAAATGCGACTGGTGCGGCAGCGGTACGCCCATCGTCCGCGACATGGAACCCGTCAACCCCGACTACCAGTACTGGTGCGAGGAGTGCGCGCGGGCGCTGATCATAAAAGGCGACCCCATCGAGACCTACCGGGAACTCGAAGGGGAGCCCATCTACGGCAGGCTCCTCGACGAGCACTGCACCCTCAAGCGCTTCTACACCTTCGCCACCGCCTGAGGCACCGGCCCCGCCGGACGCCCAACTCCCCTCCCCGGCACCGCCGTCCGGCCCCCGTCCCCCTCCACGGGAAACGATTTGGTGGTGGGCCGCCCCGACCGTGTAATGTTGGCGTCGCCGCCAGGGAGACCAGGCGGAAGCAGCACGGGGCTATAGCTCAGTTGGTAGAGCGCCTGCATGGCATGCAGGAGGTCAGGAGTTCAATTCTCCTTAGCTCCACGAAAGCGGAGGCGACGTGTGTCCACGGGAAGTGTGGACCTCGTCGCTTTCGTTGTTTTTGCGCGGGCTGGCGCCGCGCGGGGCGGGGGCTTCGCCACCCGCACCCCCATCGTCTCGGGTTGCGGTCGTCGGTTCGGTGGCCGTCGTGGGTTGCGGTTGTCGGTTCGGCGTCTGCCTCGGGGGGACCGTCGTCGGTGGGGTGCCCGCCTCGGGGCGGTGATCCGGTTGGCCGTTCGGCTGGGCGAAGGGTGAGGCCGGGCTCCGGTGGGGTGGACCGGGGCTGGGCTTACCTCGTCGCGGGGGGTGTGGGGGCTGCGGTACCCTGACGCCATGCGTGCCGTACGCCTTCTGCTTAGCGGGCCGCGCTGATCAGTCCCGACCGCCGGAGTACCTCGGTCGGCATCGGCGCGGCGTCCCCTCCTGTGCGAGGGGATTTTTCGTTTCCGGACCGCAGGCAGAGACGACCCATGGAGCTTTGAGGATCATGAGCGAGACCAACTCCTCCGCCGCCGACGCGTCGGGGACCGCCACCTCCGAGTCGGCGCCCCACCGCTACACCGCCGCCACCGCGGCCGGTATCGAGGCACGCTGGCAGGACTTCTGGGACGCGCAGGGCACGTACGAGGCGCCCAATCCGAGCGGTGACCTGGCCGGGGATCCCGCCGTCGCCGCCCGGCCCAAGAAGTTCATTATGGACATGTTCCCGTATCCCTCCGGTGCGGGACTGCACGTCGGGCACCCGCTGGGCTACATCGCCACCGATGTCTCCGCCCGCTACCAGCGCATGACCGGCCACAACGTCCTGCACACCCTGGGCTTCGACGCCTTCGGCCTGCCCGCCGAGCAGTACGCGGTGCAGACCGGCACCCACCCGCGGGTCTCCACCGAGGCCAACATGGCCAACATGCGGGCCCAGCTGCGCAGGCTGGGCCTGGGCCACGACAAGCGGCGGTCCTTCGCGACGATCGACCCCGAGTACTACAAGTGGACCCAGTGGATCTTCCTGCAGATCTTCAACTCCTGGTACGACGAGGAGGCCGCCAAGGCCCGGCCCATCGCGGAGCTGATCGCCCAGTTCGCCAGCGGTGAGCGCGCCGTCCCCGGTGAGGGGCGCTCCTGGAACGAGCTGGACGCCGCCGAACGCGCGAGCGTGCTGGGCGAGTACCGGCTGGCCTACGCCTCCGACGCACCTGTCAACTGGTGTCCGGGCCTGGGCACCGTACTGGCCAACGAGGAGGTCACCGCGGACGGGCGCTCCGAACGCGGCAACTTCCCCGTCTTCAAGGCCAAGCTGCGCCAGTGGAACATGCGCATCACCGCCTACGCCGACCGCCTGCTGGACGATCTGGACGGCCTGGACTGGCCCGAGGCGATCAAGCTGCAGCAGCGCAACTGGATCGGCCGCTCCGAGGGCGCCCGCGTCGACTTCCCCGTCGGCGAGGAGGCCATCACCGTCTTCACGACCCGTCAGGACACCCTGTTCGGCGCCACCTACATGGTGCTGGCCCCCGAGCACGACCTGGTCGACCGGATCGTCCCGGCCGCCTGGCCCGAGGGCACCCACCCGGTGTGGACCGGCGGCCACGCCACCCCCGCCGAGGCCGTCGCCGCCTACCGCAAGCAGGCCGCCGCCAAGTCCGACGTCGAGCGGCAGGCCGACGCCAAGGAGAAGACCGGCGTCTTCACCGGCGCCTTCGCCCGCAACCCGGTCAGCGGCGAGCAGGTCCCCGTCTTCATCGCCGACTACGTCCTGATGGGCTACGGCACCGGCGCGATCATGGCCGTCCCCGCCCACGACAGCCGCGACTTCGCCTTCGCCCGCGCCTTCGAACTGCCCATGCGCTGCGTCGTCGAGCCCACCGACGGCCGCGGCACCGACCCCGCCGAGTGGGCCGACGCCTTCAGCTCGTACGAGGCCGTCCTGACCAACTCCGCGGGCGAGGGCATCGACCTGAACGGCCTGGGCGTCACCGAGGCCAAGGCGCGCACCACCGAATGGCTGGAGCGCACCGGCATCGGCAGCGGCACCGTCAACTTCCGCCTGCGGGACTGGCTGTTCAGCCGCCAGCGCTACTGGGGCGAGCCCTTCCCGATCGTCTACGACGAGGACGGCGTCGCCCACGCCCTGCCTGAGTCGATGCTGCCGCTGGAACTGCCCGAGGTCGACGACTACTCCCCGCGCACCTTCGACCCGGACGACGCCGACACCCAGCCCGAGACCCCGCTGTCCCGCAACGACGACTGGGTCCACGTCACCCTGGACCTGGGCGACGGCCGGGGCCCGCGCCCGTACCGCCGCGAGACCAACACCATGCCCAACTGGGCCGGTTCCTGCTGGTACGAGCTGCGCTACCTGGACCCGCACAACACCGAGAAGCTGGTCGACCCCGACGTCGAGCGGTACTGGATGGGCCCGCGCGAGTCCATGCCGACCGGCGGCGTCGACCTGTACGTCGGCGGCGCCGAACACGCCGTACTGCACCTGCTGTACGCGCGCTTCTGGTCCAAGGTCCTGTTCGACCTGGGCCACATCTCCTCCGCCGAGCCCTTCCACAAGCTGTTCAACCAGGGCATGATCCAGGCCTACGTCTACCGGGACAGCCGCGGCATCGCCGTCCCGGCCGCCGAGGTCGAGGAACGCGACGGCGCCTACTACCACCAGGGCGACAAGGTCTCCCGGCTGCTGGGCAAGATGGGCAAGTCCCTGAAGAACGCCGTCACCCCGGACGAGATCTGCGCCGAGTACGGCGCGGACACCCTGCGCCTGTACGAGATGGCGATGGGCCCGCTGGACGTCTCGCGGCCCTGGGACACCCGCGCGGTCGTCGGCCAGTACCGGCTGCTGCAGCGGCTGTGGCGCAATGTCGTCGACGAGCAGAGCGGCGAGGTCACCGTCGTCGACCGGGAGCTGGACCCGGAGACCGACGGCGACACGCTGCGCGCCCTGCACAAGGCCGTCGACGGCGTCCGCCAGGACCTGGCCGGGCTGCGCTTCAACACCGCCATCGCCAAGATCACCGAGCTGAACAACCACGTCACCAAGAACGCGGGCGCGGTGCCCCGCACGGTCGCCGAGCACCTGGTCCTGATGATCGCCCCGCTGGCCCCGCACATCGCCGAGGAACTGTGGCACCGGCTGGGCCACGAGGACTCCGTGGTGCACCGCGACTTCCCCGTCGCCGACCCCGCGTACGTGGTCGACGAGACCGTCACCTGCGTCGTCCAGATCAAGGGCAAGGTCAAGGCCCGCCTGGAGGTCTCCCCGTCCGTCTCCGACGCGGACCTGGAGCAGGCGGCCCTGGCGGACGCCAAGGTCCAGGCCGCCCTGGACGGCGCCGGAATCCGCAAGGTCATCGTCCGCGCACCGAAGCTGGTCAACATCGTTCCCGCCTGAGGGCCGTTCCCCTGCCGGGTCCGCCGCGATGCCGCGGACCCGGCTCGGGCGTGGGTCCGGGACAACCCCTAGGGGGAGCCTCGGGGTCCGCTCAGGAACCTCCCGCCCGCCGTCTCCGTTTACGGTGGAGAGTGCGGGCGGGCCCGTGCCGCCGGTACGGCGAGACCGAAACGCGGACGGACACCGGACGCAGAGGCAGGAGGGAGCGCCATGGAGGTCGTGGTCACCGTCGTGGTGCTGCTGTTCGTGCTGTTCGTGGCACTCGGTGTGTACGCCACGGTGAAGGCCGTCGGCGCGGCCAAACGCGGCGTCGACCGCACCCTCACCCAGGCCCGGCGCACCGTCGAGGACACCACGCTGCGCGCCAAGTCCTACGCCCAGCCGGGCCCCGCCGGTGAGCTCGCCCAGCTCCGTCTTTCGCTGCGCACCTCCATGCGCGCCACCCAGGAGGCCCTGCGCGCGGGCGCCGCCGAGGACGCCGGCCTGAGCGAATCACTCGCCCTGTTCACCCGGCTCAGCACCCACGGCCAGGAACTCGACGCCACCCTGCGCCACCTGGAGTCCGAGCCCGACAAGGCCGTCCTCGCCCAGCGCATGCCCGAGCTGCGCCGCCGCACCGAACGCATCACCGCCTCCGCCGACTCCCTGCGCTGGGCCGCCCGCGACCGCGCCCGCCGCTTCACCGAGGACGAGCTGGACAGCCTGAGCGCCCAGATCGACGTCGAGGCCGGCGCCCTGCGCCACTGGACACCCGTCCCCGAGGCGCCCGGCACCCCCCAGCCCGCCGAGTGGCCGGATCCGGCGGCTCAGGGCGAGCCGCCCGGGTCCGGCGCGACGCGCTCCCCCAGCACACAGAGCCCGCCGGAGGACGCCCCCCGGGAGCGCCCCGCCCTCACCGAACCGGCACCGCCGCAGGCCCCGTACCCGTGGGAGCGGAAGGCCCGCCCCGAGAACACCACCTGAACCACCGGCGCTTGGCCGAGCCCGGGCTGCCGCCACCCCTGCGCCCCAGGTAATGTCCAGGCCATGTCCCGCCATGTCGCGATCGTTACGGATTCCACGGCCTATCTGCCGCAGCCCGCGATGGAGCGTCACGGCATCACCTCCGTCCCCCTGACCGTCGTCCTCGGCGACCAGGCACTCGAAGAGGGCACCGAGATCTCCGCCCGCTCCCTGGCGGAAGCCCTGCAGAAGCGCAGGTCGGTCACCACCTCGCGGCCCAGCCCGCGCCAGTTCGCCGAGACCTACCGCACCCTCGCCGAGCAGGGCGCGGACGGCATCGTCTCCCTCCACCTCTCCTCCGAGTTCTCCGGCACCTACGACGCCGCCGTGCTCGCCGCCCGCGAGGCACCGGTGCCCGTGGAAGTGGTCGACACCGGCATGGTCGCCATGGCCCTCGGCTTCTGCGCGCTCGCCGCCGCCGAGACCGCCGAGTCCGGCGGCAGCGCCGAGGACGCCGTGGCCGCCGCCCGCGCCCGCGCCGAGGTGACCTCCGCGTACTTCTACGTGGACACCCTGGACTACCTCCGCCGGGGCGGCCGGATCGGCGCCGCACAGGCCCTCTTCGGCTCCGCCCTCGCCGTCAAACCCCTGCTCCAACTCCACGAGGGCCGCATCGAGAGCCTGGAGAAGGTCCGCACCGCCTCCCGCGCCCTCGCCCGCCTGGAGGAGATCGTCACCGAACGCACCGGCCGGAACCCCGTGGACATCGCCGTCCACCACCTCGCCGCCCCCGAACGCGCCGCCACCCTCGCGGCCCGCCTGCGGGAACGGGTCCCCGGACTGGGCGAGTTGCACGTGAGCGAGGTGGGCGCGGTGATCGGCGCGCACACCGGGCCGGGCCTGCTGGGGGTCGTCGTCTCCTCGCGCTGAACCCGTCCGCGGGCCCGTCGGCGGCCCCGCGGACGGGCCCGCGGCGGGCGGGACGCCGGCCCGGATGGACGGCCGCCAATTCGGAGGCGGCGCCACCGGGGCACGGGTTACCGTCGCGGATGCCTGATTCCCGGACACCCGACGCGCCCACAGCCGAAGCCGAAGCCGCAGCCACGGCCGAAGCCACTGCCACTGCCCCGGGCCGCCGCCCCGTCACCGCCGACGACCTCGACCTCGCCGTGGACCTCGCGGTCACCACCCTCCGCGCCGCCCTGGACTCCCCGGACTGGGACGCCAAGGCCGGGGCCCTCGACTGGTCCTGCTGGGAGACCGTCGAGCACCTCTGCGACGACCTGTTCTTCTACGCCGCCCAAATCGGCCCCGCCACCACCCCGTTGAACGGCCCCGTGCCCTTCCGCTGGGAGGAGGAGCGCCCCGGCGGCCCCGCCAACCTCATCCGCGCCGACCGCGGCGCGGGCCCGGCCGGGCTCCTCCAGGTGCTCCAGGCGAGCGCCGCGATGCTGAGCGCCCTGGTCCGCACGAAGCCGCCCACCGTGCGCGCCTTCCACGTCTACGGCATCTCGGATCCCGAAGGCTTCGCCGCCATGGGCCTCGTGGAGGTACTCGTCCACCTGCACGACCTCGCCCAGGGCCTCGCCCTCGACTGGACCCCGCCCGCCGGACTCTGCCGGGCCGCCCTCGACCGCCTCTGGCCCGACACCCCTGCCGACACGGACCCATGGGCCACGCTGCTCTGGGCCACCGGGCGCGGCGAACTCCCCGGCCGGGCCCGCCTCACTGCCTGGCGGTGGGACGGCAGGCCGCGGGACTGATCTGCGGCTGGGGGGCTGGCTCCGGGCGGGCGGCTCAGGGAAAACGTCACCTTCGGCGGTCCCGGTTCGCCATGGCAGGTGAGCGAGTTATCCACAACCGGCAGGTTATCCACCGCATTTGACCAAGATCATCGCGATCCTGGTGATCCGCCTAACGTCCCCGCCATGGCACTTCGGACACATTCCACGACGACCGCGACACAGGCGAGGCTGGCGACACAGGAGAGGCAGGCGCCTCCGGCGAGGCGGGCGACTCAGGCGACGGCAACAGATTCCGGGGCAGGCTCGACGGCTGGGACTGGGACTGGGACCGGGGTTGGGGCTGGGACTGGGGCTAGGTCTGAGTCAGGCGTAGGCGTAGAGGCTGAGGTAGGGGCGGGGCTGCGGGGCCCGACGGACACGGTGTTCACGGGTTCGGGAAGCAGGGCAGTCGCTGTCCGGGCGGCCCCGTCGCCACGGTTCCTCGGCGCGGCTCCCTTCGCCCGTACACCGGCCGCGCCCACCTCACCCGCGCCACCGAGTCCTGCTTCCACGGTTCCGGACGCCGACCTCCCGCGCAGGATCGTCACCAGAAGGCCCCACCGCCCGGGAGCCCGGCCCCGTGGCACCATCGCGCCCGCGGGCACGGGACCCGGACGCCCTCCCGCCGGGGACGTACGCGGCAGACCCCGCCATCGCGCCCCCACCGGCCGCCGGGCCAAACCCCCGACACCACAGGTGAACCAGCGCGCCCAGGCACTCTTCGAGAAGCCCAAGGGCGGCGGTACGGGAGTGGCCGCTCGGGACGGCGGTGGCGGGAGTGATGTGCCAGCGCCCGTTCGGGAGTCCACGCAGGAAATCCTCGACTGGCCCGTACCGTCATGGGCCCGGAGCGAGCAGAGGAAACCCCCAAGTCGGCAGCAGCATCACGCGCTGTGGGACGACCCGCCGACAATGAAGGTGCGGCCCCGCCGAGCGGGTTCGCCTTCCGCGCGGGCGGGCTCGACGGGGGATCCGGTGGCGGGTCCGGCGGCGACCCAGGCGGCAGATTCGGTGGCGGCTCGGGTGGGGGATCCGGTCGCGGCTCCGACCGTGGATCCGGCGGCGGTTCCCGTGGAGGTCCCGCCGAGGCCTGCGCCTGTACGGGGATCCGGGGCCGGGAGGGGTGCGGTACGAGGTGCCGGGGCTGGACTCGTCGGCGGCGACGGATCCGGTGGAACGTCCACTGCCGGGCCTGCCCGGGACCTCCGGATCGCCTTCCGTACGGGCCTGACCGCCGCGTCCGGTCCGCGTCCTGATCTGTATCCCGGTTCGCGTCCTGGTCCCCGTCTCGATTCCCGTCCCGGTCTCCGTTCCGGTCGGGGTGCCGAAGCCGAGGCGGAGGCGGAGGCCGGTCGCCGTTCCGGCGCGGCTTTCCCTGGTCGTGCTACCCCGGGCCCAGGCTCCGGCGCTGGTGCCGAGATCGCCCCCGGCCCGGCTCGGACGGTGGACGGAAAGCCCCGGTACCGGGACGGCGAGGGCACCGAACCCGAGGACGCCGACCCCGGGGGCACCGACCCCGCCACCCGTGAACTGCCCGGCGTTTCCTCGGCCTCGGTCTCCTGGCGCGCGCGGGCCCTCCCGGCACTGCGGGAACGGCTGCCGCTCTGGCTCCAGACCCGGTGCGGCCTGGAACGCCGCAGCGTGATCGCTCTCGCCGCGGTGCTGGTACTGGCCGCCGGTTTCGCCCTCCAGCATTTCTGGTCCGGTCGCACCCAGTCCGTACGGCCACCTGACGTCGTACGCACGGTGTCCCCGTCCCGGGGCGCGGAAACCGGCACAGCGGGAACGGCACCCGCGACCGGCGCGAGCCCTGCGACGGGCGGCGAGATCTATGTGGACGTCGGCGGAAAGGTGCGCCGACCCGGTCTGCAACGCCTCCCGAGAGGATCACGGGTGGCCGATGCCCTGCGCAGGGCCGGAGGAGTCCGCCCGGGTACGGACATCACGCGGCTCAACAAGGCCCGGGTGCTGATGGACGGGGAGCAACTGCTCGTCGGCGAGGCCTCGTCGGAGGGCGCCCTCGGGAACGGCGGGACCAACGGGACCGGCGCCGGTACCCCGGGCGGCGGTGCAGCAGGGGCGGCACCATCCGGCACCGGACAGTCCGGAACGGCGGCGGGTACGCCGGTGCCGCTCAACATGGCCACCGTGGAGCAACTGGACGCCCTCCCGGGTGTCGGCCCCGTCCTGGCCCAGCACATCATCGACTACCGCACCCAGCACGGCGGCTTCCGGTCCGTCGACGAACTCCGTCAGGTGAAGGGCATCGGCGATGCAACCTTCCCATACCGACCTCTCGACTGTCGCAAGAGCCTGGCGGTCCTTGCGAGGGGCACAAGCTACCGGCCAGGTTTGCGGCGAAATGCCTGGTCAGAGGCCCTTTCGGCGGCGTAGCGTGGAACGCGGAACCCGATCGAAAGGGTGATCAAAATGCTCCCCGACCTCTCCGTCTCCATCGCCCGGATGGACCGAGACGACCTGGCCGTCCTGGCCGACATCCTGCCCGGAGCGTTCTGGCGGGCCCCTGCCGGGACCGAACGGCGCGACTGGGCGGACACCCTCATGGGCCAGGTGATCGCCGCCCAGGAGGCGCGGGAGCGGGCAGCTACCGCCGAGTGAGGCGGGACAGGAAGGTGCTTACGAACTTCTCCACCTCCGCCCTGTCCTTCACGTCGCGTACGTCCAGACGGGCGACCCACTCGACCCCGGCGTTGATCAACAAGTCCGTTCGGCTGTGATCATTCGAGGCTCTTTTAGGGCCCTCATGATGAGGCCCATCCACCTCGATCACACCCGCCCGCCCCTTGTAAGTGATCAAGAAGTCAGGTTCCCGGGTGGAGCCGAGCACCCTCATCCTGCACAGCGGCATGATGCCGATCGTCTCGTTGTCGGGCAAGGCTGCCTGTCGCTCCTTGAGCACCTGATACACGTCAAACTCCCACTCGTTCGAGAAGTGAAGGTCATCCTTAGTCGGGTGGTTGGGCAGGTCGCGGCGGACTTTGCGTGCATGGGTTGCTCGGCTTCGGCCCGTTTGGGTGCCGGAGTTGGTCTCGCCAGCTAGCGGGAAGCCGGATGTCCGGGCGCACCGCGAACTCGTCCACTTCCTTGCCTGCTGGCATGAGCACTGTCTGCATCACCTTCTCGATGCGTTTCAGCGCCTCCTCGCCGTAGCGAGGGAACAGGTGAGCATCCACCACGAGAACGATTCTGTAGCCCTCACGATCGAACTGCGTATCCCACAAGCGCACTTCCAGCGCTGAGACATCAGCGATCAGCTCGGCAGTCCTGATGTCGCCCTGATGCTTCATCAATAGAGCGCTCGCCCCTAGAAGCCACTCACTCACGAGAGGGGCGTTCCGCTCGGCGTCCAGTGGGAGGGACATGTCAGGCGAGGACAGCTCAGGGCTCATAGGTGGGATTGTCGCATCGTGCACTGACGATCAGGGTGCGTCGAGCGGGAGTTCGGAAGCGTCTGCCGTTCCGACTGCCTCCGCGATCTTGGCGACGGCCTCGGCGCGCATCATGCCCAGGTGGACGTACGGCTTGCCGCTGTGGGTGACCATCGGCCGCACGCTGCCCCAGACGCCTTCCGGAAGCCCCAGCCCGGCCAGGGCGGCCCTGATGGCCTCTGCCGCGTCGTCGGCGGCCTTGCGGCCGTCCCGGTAGGTCTGCATCTCCATCGGCATCAGTGGCTCCCCGAAGCGTGGTCTCGAACCTTCGTGGCGTGGTTGGCGGCCCGCGTGATGTCCCCGGCCTCCTCGGCCGTCTTGAGGCTCCGCCATTCGGTCCGGCAGGTCGCGCAGCCCGGAGCCGGGGCACAGTCCAGCAGCCAGGCGTTGAACCCCACCGGCAGGTCTACCGGCCGCTCCTGAGTCGTCTTATGGCGCATCGTCAATCTCTCCCCGGCTGCGAACGGGTGTGGCAGGCGAGCCCTGGTCAGGCCCTGCCCTGACGCTAGGGACCTCTCGTGCCGGGGCTCCAGTTCCTTGCACCGACTTGCACGTCAACTTCCGCCACGTGAGGCGGTGTTGACGCGTCCGGGCAGGCAGGGAAGGCTCATGCAAGTCCGAGCAAGCACCTGGAGCCGGGAGGCTGGCATGTCCGTAGAGTTCGTGGGGATCGACCCCAACACCGACCGCGACCACTGCCCGACCGTGTGGGCCGACGCAGAGGCGCAGGAAGTCCTCTTCCAGGGCTGGAAGCCTGACGCCGAGACCCACGCCCAGTGTGAGGCGACCAGTCCGGCGAACGGTTCGGTGCCGGACACGGAAGCGATCATCCGGATTCCGGCCCGGATGATCCCGATGATCAGGGAGGCTTGTGATGCCGTCGAGCGTGCCCAGCTTCGGTGAGCTGCTGGGCAAGTGCCAGCGGTCCGCCGTCCACCTGGAGATGCGCGACTCCTACGCGCCCACGGAGCGATTCGAGGCGTGGCAGCGGGGAGAGCGCATCAACTGGGCGGATCGGGAGTCCTGGTGGCACCCGTACGACCAACTGATCGCCGACACCGTGGCCCGTGGCGTCACCATCCGGCGCGCCCGGATCGTCTCGGAGCCGGTAAGCGAGTACATCCGCTGGGAGCACTACGTCACCCACGCCAACGTGACAGCGGGCGAACAAGTCCGATGGCTGCCCAGAAGGTTGGCGACCGGCATCGCGTTGCCGGGAAACGACTTCTGGTTGTTCGACGGCACCCTGTTGAGGGTTCACCACTTCTCGGGTGACGGTGCCGTGGTGGAGGACGAGATCACGGACGAGCCGGCGGTTGCGGAGCTGTGCCGCTCAGCGTTCGATACTGTCTGGCAACTCGCCACCCCACACGAACAGTTCGAGATCTGACAGAACGGCCAGTTCGTTGCCCCAACACCCGTCCCCCAACGTCCAGAAGGCGCGCGAGGCTCTAGCTGCCCGCCTTCGGGAACTCCGTCTGGACGCTGGTATTTCGGGGCGCGAACTGGCCGTCCGCTGCGGATGGCACGAGTCGAAGTCCTCGCGGATCGAGAACGCCCGAACGCCCCCGTCAGACGCCGATATCCGGTCCTGGTGCGCCGCCTGTGGGGCCTCCGAGCAGGCGGACGACCTGGCGGCGGCCAACCGGCAGTCGGCGGAGGCGTACGTCCAGTGGAGGCGGCTCCAGGGCACCGGTCTGCGACGCTTGCAGGAGAGCGGTGCGTCCCTGTACGACCGCACCAAGCTGTTCCGCGTCTACTGCTCCGACGTGGTCCCCGGGTTCCTCCAGACGCCTGAGTACGCCACGGCGCTGCTCTCGTCCATCGCGGCCTTCCGAAAAACCAAGAACGACGTGGGCGAGGCCGTGGCGGCCCGCATGGACCGCAACCGGGTCATCCGCGAGGGCAACCGCCGGTTCCTGATCGTGCTGGAGGAGTCGGTTCTGCGGTACCGCGTCGCCGACGCCGAGACGATGGCCGTTCAGTACGGGCACCTGCTGGCCGTCATGGCCCTGCCCAGGGTCGCCGTGGGCATCATCCCGTTCGCCGCCGAGCGGACCGTCTGGCCGATGGCCACCTTCACCATGTTCGACAAGAAGAGGGTCCACGCTGACACGCTGGACGCCGCCCAGACCCTCGTTCAACCGGGCCAAGTCAAGCTCTATACGCGGGCATTCGACCGACTCTCTGAACACGCCGTGCGGGGGCAGGCAGCCCGGGGAATCATCGCCAACGCCATTAAGGCTCTCGACTCGTAATTGGGGCGTCACTTCGCCCGGCACTCCCGGCAACGCCTCTGCCCTTCCGGAAGGCTCCCCTTCCCTCCCATGCAAGGCTTTCCGCATCCCGCACAGGGGACGACGCCGGTTTTCCGGGGCGGCATCCCATTAGCGCGGGCATTGGCGTACCAATCTCGGTACGCCTTTGCCCGTCGAGCCCGTACACATTCCAGCTCTCGGCAGAACTTCCGACCTTTTCTCCCCTCGAACGGGGTTCCACATCCAATACACAGCCGATGATGCATAATCGGCCTCCAATCTATGCGGTGAATATGCAGAGCTGCATGAATATGCGGCGTTTATGTGTCCCGCCCGGGGACGCCCAGAGGGCCTGACCCCGCCGGTCGGGCCGGCTCGAATCGATCATGCCTCCGACCTGCGACTTTTGCCTTTTCTCGTCAGTGTGACGAATAGGGAGGGAAACGGTTCACAGGGGCGGGGGTCGTCCGGGGGGTGCATAGTGGCTGCATACCTACCCCCCGGGGTGGCCGCATGAATATGCAGCGTTTATGCATGGCATCGGCTTGGGGCTCCGTTTGCGCGTGAAGGTCCGCCGAGGGTGGGTGCTTTTACCCCCACGGGTGACCGCTGGTGGCAGGTAATGCACTGCTTCACGACTGCTGTGCGGCCACCGGTTCGTTGCCTGCGTTACGTTCGCTTGGCGATTCCTTGGCGGGTGGCTGTGGCTTATCCTCTGGCGGTCGTCATGGCGCTCGGCGGCCTTCGAAAGGGCTTCGTTGGGGAATTCCAGTGAATTGGTCACAGAATCACTTGTCCAAAAGGCTCGGGATTGCGCATACGTGCCATATTCCGGCGTCTCGTCATCATTGGGAAATGATTCCAATGAGTGGAAGTCAACAGGTTTCGAGTTCAGTGTTTCGGAAGCAGTGGAAACGCAACGATGAGTAGGTTTCCGTAATCGATTCAGCGATCAGGGAACACCTACTCATCGTGTGGTGGGTGGTGGTGCCCGGTCTCCTGTGCCGCACCACCCACGCGGGGCCTGGCAGTGGGGAGTTCAGGTAGCAGTTCGTCGGCAGGCGACCAGCTCGGCACGGGTTGGCAGTCGTGGCAGCAGCTTGCGACGCAGCACTACTTCGGCTTCGAGTTCTCGGTGTGGGGTCGAGCCGGGATACAGGGCCGCGAAGTGGTCCCGGTCCATGCACGCGTAGCCCAGTTGAAGCTCCGCTTGAGTAACGTCCGCAGTTTTCATGGCAGTTCGCCGATCTGCGGGTCAATCGGGGGAACCGGGGGCCCAAGGAGAGGGCCCCCGGTTTGCGGGGCGTTACCCGGTCACGGGGTCAGGTCGATGACCCGGAAGGCGGCCGGACGGTTCACAGCGAACCCGAACCGGCCCTCTGCCCGGAGCTTGACCGTGTTCGTGTCGAACAGGGCCCCGGAGTGGTCGGCGTCGATCGTGGTGCCCTGACGGACGATCAGCCGGCACTGGTTCCAGTCGGCCAGAAGTGCCGTACCGGCGGGGACACTTGTGCTCACGATCTTCGGGATGTCTCCGAAGACGTTGACGTATCCGGAGCCATCCACGACGTACTCGCCGTCAGCCGTGGTGAGGAGGTCCAGCCCCTCGGCGTCGGTCGGGTTGAGCACCCACGCCGTGGGGGCCTCGTGGGCGTTCTCCATCGCCGTGCGGGCCTTGCGGAGGGTCACCGGCACGCTGGTGTTGTACGCGGTCGTCCCGACGCCGGAGGTTTCCAGGATGCCGACGACGTTCTGTCCGCCGGTCGCCCCGCTGACGATGTCGGCTTCGAGGGCATCCAGGACTCCCCGCGACATCTCCGACTCCAGGAACCCGGAGAGGTCCTTATGGTCGGCGAAGAGGCGGAGCGGGATGGCCTCGGACAGGTGCGCGTACACCCTCACGCGGTCGGGAATGGAGGCCACGGTGTAGATCGATGTGGGCTTGGTGGCGAAGTCCGCGACGGCGGCGGCGTTGTCCGTGCGGACGGTCTGCCGCAGGTACTCGTACTCGTTGCCGGGCACGGACTGCCGGTCAACGATGAGGTCGAGCAGCCGGGCCGGGTTGGTCGGCATGGCGAACAGGCCGGTGCGGACCATCGTGGGGGCGTCCACGGCCCCGGAGGTGAGCGCCTTGACGCCGTGCTTCTCGGCCGCCTTGGTGAGCACCTGGGCGGCTTCCTGGGCCCACTGGCGGGAACCCTGGCCGATGCTGGGGGCGACGCCCTTGGTGCCGCCCAGAGGGGCGCTCTCGTAGCGTCGTGCGCCGTCGCCGGACAGGTTGCCGCCGCCCAGGTTCTCGGCGGCGTGCCCCATCGCCTTGAGTTCGGCGACGCGGGCGTTCAGAGCCTTGATCTTGGCGAGCTTTTCGGCGTTGGTGCCGGTGATGCTCCGGATCTTGGCGACATCGTGGCCGCCGTCCTCGGTGCGTGCCTCATTGAGCAGGGCCGCGAGTTCGTCCTGAACAGCGCGAAGGGTAGGGAATTCCATGACAGTTGTCCTCTTCTGGAGTGTGTACGTGGGGTTTCCGTACGCTCCGAGGACCACCTAGCCATCGGTGCGGCGACAGCCGCCCAGCCGCCGGGAAGTTGAGGGTCGGGGAGCCGCTTCCCTGTGCCGCATTCCGAAGGCCGCCCGGCCATTCGCGTCTGCGGTAGGTAGCCACCTCGCTACCGAGGGAGAAAGAAGAGAGGGTGCCGCGACCACGGCACCCTCTCGTCCCACCATGAAGGAGCGTTCCCGCACTCTAATTTCGAGAGTACGCCTATTTCCCTCTATTCGGGAATAGGGGATATGGTGTGGTATGCGTCACAATCCGGCGAGGTCGAATTCGCGGGCGTAGGCGTCCCAGAGCCTCCATTCAGGCTGCCCTATTCCTTCAAGCCTTCGGGATTCGTGCTCGAATTGCTCCGACAAGGGCTTTTCCCACACCGGAGAGATATAGACGTCACCTCCGGCGTCCTCGCGGGTCTTAAGGACCTTCCGCCAATTCTTGACGTATGTGTCCACGCCTCGCATGAAACGCGACCAGTCGGCTTCTGTGAGCGGGTAGCGCTTGAAGGCCGCGAGGACGAGTTCGCCGGGGCCGGGCACGGGAGGGAAGTCGGGGATCGTGGTCATGGCGGTTTCCTTTCGGGTGGGGCGTCCAGCTCAGGACGCCCAAGGAGGGGCTGCGTGGCGTTCTGGCGGCTTTGTGGTGCCGATCGGCGTCCGTGTACCGGGAGGGGTGTCGAGGGGCTTCCTCTGGGGCGTCCAGAGGCTCACCCCTACGGCTGAATCGAGTGCTTCTGGCTGAGTGCTTCCCCTATAGGGATAAGAGCAGTGAGTGCTTTCGACTGCTTCGGAAGCGGTGTGACCTGGGCGTTTCGACTGCTCGGTGACTGCTTCGGAAGCACTCCGGAAGCAGTCGGCCGAGCAGTCGCTCTCTACAGCTCCATCTGACGCCCCTGGGCGTCTTCCTGCCGGGCCTTCTCCTCCGCTTTCCAGTGCTCCGGGAGCCATGCCCGATGTGACCTCCGGGGACCGGGCTGGACGACGATCCGTTCAGCGTCCTCGGCCAATTCCATGACTGTTGCGGCTTTTTCCTGGCTCACGCCCAGAGCGAGGGCCACACCTCGTTTCGAGGGGTGTTTTCCGGGGTTGCTCGCAAGCCACATGCAGAGCTTGTCTACGTCGCTCGGACCCTGATAGACACTGGTCGCTGTGGCGAACACCGGAACTGACAGCCTTCGCGTGTTCGGGTCCATTTGAAGGTCGGCCGGCTGGAGATTAACGTCACGGCCCTCCGCTTGCAGTGTCCGACGCCCGGACTCGTCTTTCTTGAGCGTCCAGATTGCATCGGGCCAGTCTCCCCACCGGGAGGCCCCCCGGGCGTGGTCGCCCCTGATTCCGGTGTGGATGGGCAACCCGATGTTCCGCACCCCTGCTTCGCGCTTAATCTGCTCCAGGGTCTCAGTGAATTCGAGGACGGCGTCATTCGGGTCGCTCTGAGTCGTAAAGCCGGTCATGGCGCGGTGGGCTGGGTCTAGGACCCATACCCGTATCTGACGGTCGCGGAGCCACCTGACTGCCCACTCTCGCGTAGCGGGGGTACGCAGCGACGCGTAAATCCCGCGCAAGCTCAGCACATACACGTTTCCGGTGTTCCTGACACCTGCGTCCCGTATCCACTCCCTGAGCTGGTCTTCGCTCATTTCGTAGTCCCAGACGGCGACATTGCCTGGGCCGTCCGTGATCTGGAAGCGCCCGAGGAAGGGTTCACCATCGGCAACGGCCCGGACGAGTTCGACGGTCGTTGTCGTCTTACCCGTCTTCTTAGCCGCGAGCAGCGTGAAATTGCCCTCGACAGGGAGGAGTTCGGCGATGTCGTAGCGCGGGCTCCCGGCGGGCTTCTCCGCGAGGAATTCCGTCAGGCTGCGTGAGCGCGCGTTGAGCGCGTCGATGTCGCTTTCATGCTCCAATGCGTCGGCGTGGCGTCGGACTTCCCGCTTGAACAGTTCGTACTCCGCGCCTTCCCTTACGCGCCTGGCGTGCACGTCGGCCGCGATAAGGGCCTCAACGACATCGTTGGGGGTGAGTTCTTCGTTCGGCCCGTTGGGCAACGGGCGATCGAAGATGGGGCGCGCGCCGGACCCGCACGGCGGGGTTTCAGTGCCAGAATTCGGCTGTATCATGAGGGTTACCTCTTTCAGGTATGAATGCCGACCGGTTCGCGGGTCCGAACGGGTTGGCGGTTACGGCCCCCGGCTGCTTTCCCCGGGGGTCGTTTCATTTCTTGATCAGGGCGTCGATCGGCACGGAGGGCGTGGCGGTTGAAGTGTGAGGCCATGTCGGGGCCCTTTCGAGGGGGGCCGGTGCGGGCTGCCCCGGCTGTGCCTCCAACGCTCCCGGTGCCCTGCGACAGAACTATCCGAATCGGGGGCATGAGGACCCCGTTTAGACCCCGGGCGAGCCCTCGCTACCTCCGCAGGCCAGGGGAAACGCCCAGGTCCGCGCGAGTTCGGATGATCTTCACCTTCGGAGTCGTGGAAGTCCTTCTAGAGGTAGATATTGCCGGGCATGGAAACGCCCCCGCCGGGGTGTTCGGCGGGGGCGTGGGCGGCCGTCTCACGCGGCCAGGGCGGCCCGTGGCGTGAGCCGCCGGGGGTCGAAGACGTTCCCGCGTGAGCGGTCGTGAGGGCCCACCTCGTACCCGTCCGGCAGCAGCGTGAGGACGACTTCGCGCTTCCCGGCGGGCGTCAGCCTCTCCCACCCCTTGCGTACGTCACCGGCCAGCAGGGAGCGCAGAACCCTGGGCGCGGACGACTGCACGAGCGCCCGGGATTCCTTCACCCGGTCCTCAATGATTGCCCTCGCTTCGCGGTACTCGGCGAAGGACAGTTCCTTGCGAGCCCACATCCCAGCGAGCTGCTTCAACTGCGCTTCATCCTCGGCGAGTTCTCGACGCATGTCCTCCGTGACAGAGGTCGCCGCTATGGCCGTGAGCCGCTGGAGGATGTTCGGCTTTGTCAGCAAATCCAGTACGCGGGTGGCCACTTCGGCTTCTGCCCGGTCGGCCTTGATGGCGATCTTCCCGCAGCCGCCCAGCGGGGTCGCGCACCAGTACCGGGGACCGTGGTTGCCCTGCCATCCGGTGAGGCTGTGCCTGCACAGGGGGCACCAGAGGGCCCCGGTAAGCCAGCGCTTCAACGTCAGGTCGGTGTGCCCGGCGCGCCCGGCGAGCGTGGCGCAAACGGCCTCCCACACGTCCCGTTGGAGGATGGCCGACCACACGGCGGGGCCGACCACTTCGCCCTTGTGGGCCCGCAGACCGGCCACGGACGGCTTCGTGACGATGGACCGGACCGACCTGCCGGACCACTTCGCGCCGGTCGCGGACGGCACCCCACGCCGCTCCAGGTCGGCGGCGATCCGGTTCAACGCCCAGGGCTCCAAGGGGTCGAGGATGCGTTCCGCCATCCACCGGATGACCTTCGCTTCGGCGGGGATGACCTCCATGCCGTTCCGAGTGAAGCCGTACCCCCGGAAGCCGCCCCCGCCCGGCTTCCCCTCCTCGGCCAACTCCTGGTGTTTGCGGGCCACTCGACGCCGCGTGTCCCGGCTGGACTTGTTGGCGATGGCGACCATGACGCGGGCCATCGTGATTCCGGCGTCGTCGTCCAGCCGCATGGAACCCGTGGTCGCAATGGCGGGGATGTGGCGTTGCTCCACCACGTCGATGAGGTCTTCCAGGTCGCGTGGGTCTCGCGCCACGCGGTCCAGGTCGTCGGCTATGAGCCCGTCGCGTGCGCCGGACGACAGCTTGTCCAGCGCGCTGCGGAAGCCGGGTCGGACCGTCCGGAGCGCCGTCGAGCCGTCCGGCAGCACCACCTTGCGCCGCTTGAAGGCCGACGTGTCGTTCTCGGTGATCACTTCGGCGATCGTCCAGCCGAGCCGATCCGCGAGGGCCCGGCCGTCAGCTTCCTGCCGCCCGACGCCGCGAGCGTCCTCCGCCTTGTCGTCCGAGATGCGCACAAGCAAGATCGCCCGTTTTGGAGTGTTCTGTGTAGGTTTCATGTGGCGAAGGGTAGGCGCGGGTATGTCGGCGACGGCCGCTTCGCCGACCTCCGCGACCTGGTCCAGCCATGACCGCCACAAGGCGTGGGGCCGCGGGAAGCGACAGCGAGGGACCGCCGCCGGACATCAGCACCCGCCCACACTCGTCCGCTCCCGGTGAGGAGACCGTCCAACTCGCCGACTCTGCGCAAGAGTTGGAGGGCAACAGGCGGCAGGCGGCAATCGAACCGCCCTCGGAGAACAGTCAGCGCCCAGGCATCCACCGGCGTGCCCCGAGCCGGCTCGGAGCATCCGATCCCCGCCAAGAGGGCCCAATCGACCTCCGGTTGCTGCCGCCCGCCCTGGCCGTCTGGGCGACCGCGGCGTACGTCACCGGTGCGTCCTGGCGCACCGCGATGACGATCACCGCCACCGGAGCGGTACTCGCCGCACTGCTCCTTGTCTACACGGTCTACGCGAAGTGCAGGCCGAGCCCGCCGGAGTCGTCGGAGCCAGCGGAGCCACCCGAGTCGCTGGAGACCCCGGAGGCCCGGGAGACCCCGGAGGGCCCCGGACGGAGAGGCCGGGCAGGCACGGGGGAGAGGGCAAGGACAGGCGACGGAGCAGGGGGCAGGAGCAGGGCGCCGAAGTTCTGGGGCCGCTACACCGCGGGCGCGGTCCTGCTGTGCGTCACGGCCTCGGCAGCTTCGGCGGCACTGCACGCGGCGGAGGTGCACCGCGGGCCGGTCCCCGATCTTGCCCGCCGGTCCGCCCACACCACGGTCGAGCTGAAAGTCCTCACCGACCCCCGCCGCACCCGCCCCCGCGTCACCGGCGAACGCCAACTCCCCACCTCCGTCGTACTGGAGGCCCAGGCGCTCCGCCTCACCACCGCCGACGGCTCGGTCACCCGCACCCGTGCTCCGGTGCTCCTCCTGGCCGAGGACCCGCCGGACCCCGCCGAGCAGCGGCTTCGGAAGGGGGCGGCGGAGAGCACCGGGCCGCCGTACGGTCCCCGGACCAACGCGGAGGGCGCCGCGTCAGCCGCAGCGGAGTCCCCCTCGCCGTGGCTGAGGCTGCTCCCGTCCACCGTGATCAGGGTCCCGGTACGACTGACCCCGCCCTACCGCGACGGCGACCGGATCACGGCGGTCGCCCGGGTCACCCGCGGAGAGCAGCCGACCGTGGTCCGGGGGCCGACTGCGGCGCAACGGTTCGCCGGACGGATGCGCGCGGGGCTGCGGCAGGCCACCGACTCGCTGTCGCCCGAGGCACGCGCGGTACTGCCGGGACTCGTGGTCGGCGACACCTCCCGCATGACACCGGAGCTGTACGACGCCTTCCAGGCCACCGACCTCACACACGTTCTCGCGGTAAGCGGAGCGAACTTCACCATCCTGCTCGCTCTGCTGATCGGCCCGCCGGGCAGCGCGCACCGCGCCGAACGCCGGGGTCTCGCCCCACGGTTCGGCATCGGCCTGCGGGCCACCGCACTGCTCGGCGGGATGCTGACCCTCGCCTTCGTCCTGGTCTGCCGACCCGAGCCGAGCGTGCTGCGCGCGGCGACCTGCGGCAGCCTCGCCCTGGTGGCCCTCGCCACCGGACGCCGCAGATCACTGCTCCCGGCGCTGGCCGCGGCCGTGGTACTGCTCGTCCTGTACGACCCCTGGCTGGCCCGGAGCTACGGCTTTGTGCTCTCCGTACTCGCCACCGGAGCACTCCTCCTCCTCGCGCCTCGGTGGAGCACCGCGCTCCAGCGGCGCGGGATGCCCCCGCGGGGTGCCGAGGCGCTGGCCGCCGCACTCGCCGCACAAGCGGTCTGCGCCCCGGTCGTGGTGCTCATGGCCGCCCGGGTGAGCCTGGTCGCCGTACCCTGCAATCTGCTCGCGGAACTCGCGGTGGCCCCGGCCACGGTGCTCGGCTTCGGGGTGCTCCTCACGGCACCCTTCGCGATGCCCCTTGCCGAAGGGCTGGCCTGGTGCGCGAGTTGGTTGGTCGGCTGGATCGTGCGCGTGGCACGCACGGGTGCGGGACTGCCCGGCAATGGCGTCGACTGGCCGGGCGGCTGGCGCGGCGGACTCCTGCTCGCCCTGCTCACCGTGTGCCTCGTGGTCGCCGGACGCAGACTCGTCCGGCACCCCTGGGCCTGCGTCGCCTGTGTCCTCGGGCTGATACTCGCCGTACTCCAACCACCCTCACTGACCCGGGTGTTCACCGGCTGGCCGCCGCCGGGGTGGCGGTTCGTGATGTGCGACGTCGGCCAGGGAGACGCCGGAGTGCTGGCCGTAGGCGACGGCTCCGCGGTGGTGATCGACACCGGACCCGATCCCGCCCTGGCCGACCGCTGCCTGCGCCTCCTCGGCATCCGGAGCATCCGGCTGGTTCTCCTGACCCACTTCCACGCCGACCACGTGGCAGGCCTGCCGGGTGTCCTACGAGGACGTGCGGTCGGGGCGATCGAGACGACGGGCCTGCAGGACCCTTATGAGCAGGCGGAGTTCGTGCACCGGACGGCGAAGGAGCACGGCATCCCCGTACGGCAGGCGGTGGCCGGAGAGCGCCGGCGCACCGGTGACCTCGACTGGCAGGTGCTCTGGCCGCCTCCCGCACCGGCCCAGGAGGGGGCCAACGACGCCAGCGTCACCCTGCTCGTCAGATCCCGGGGCCTCCGGCTGCTCCTGCTCGGCGACCTCGAACCGCCCGCACAGCAAGCCTTGTTGGCCAGCCCCGCCGGTGGCCTGGTCACCGCGGTGGACGTACTGAAGGTCGCGCACCACGGCTCCGCCTACCAGGATCCCGAGCTGCTGCGCAGAGCCCGCCCGAGGCTCGCCCTGATCTCCGCGGGCGAGGGCAATCCGTACGGGCATCCGTCCCCGCACACGGTGACGGCGCTGCGGTCCATGGGCACGGAGGTGCTGCGCACGGACCAGGACGGCGCCCTGGCGGTGATGGGAACGGGAGGCGAGGGTCTCAGGGCGGCCACCGAGGCTCGATAGCCGCGGCAGCCTGGCGGGCGAGGGACGAGGGGCGAGGGGCGAGGGGCGAGGGGCGAGGGGATGGGGCGGGGTGGGGAGGGGGGAGGGGGCCCCACCCGAGCCACGCAGAAACAGAAGACGCTCCCGCCAAGCCCCCCAACCACCAACCTCCCCGGCCGAACCCCCTGCCCCCCCGGAAGCACACCCACCAAGCAAGAAGCTGGAGCCCAGCCCCCCGGATCGAGGATCATGACCGGGTGAGCGATGTGAGACATGTGCTGGTACTGCCCGACCGGGATGCGGCGGACGAGGTCGCCGTCGAGCTGATGGCCAGGTTCGGGGTCGCCGAGCAGCCGCGCCCGGTGCGGGACGCGCTCGCCGGGGAGGACGACGCCGAGGACGCCCAGTGGCTGGTCCCCGTCGAGGACCCGGACCGGCGCCTCGACGCCGCGGAACTGGACCGTTTCGCCGCCGAGTGGGAGGGCTGGCGCGAGGAACCCTAGGGTGCCGCCACCGCCACCGCCACCGCCACCGCCACCGCCACCGCCACCGCCACCGCCACCGCCACCGCCACCGCCACCGCCACCGCCACCGCGGCCCCGGGCCCGGCCCGGCTGTCAGTGCGGCGTGGGATGCTTGGCGCGATGGCCAGGAAGAACGAGAACGACGATCCGCTCGCCCCTCTCACGCTCGCCGTGGGACAGGAGGAGCTGCTGCTCGACCGTGCCGTGCAGCAGGTGGTGGCTGCCGCCCGCGCGGTGGACGCCGACACCGACGTACGGGACCTCACCCCGGACCGTCTGCAGCCCGGCACCCTCGCCGAGCTGACCAGTCCTTCCCTCTTCGCCGAGCGCAAGGTCGTGGTGGTGCGCAACGCACAGGACCTCGCCGCCGACACCGTGAAGGACGTCAAGGCCTACCTCGGGGCACCGGCCGAGGAGATCACCCTGGTGCTGCTGCACGCGGGGGGCGCCAAGGGCAAAGCCCTGCTCGACGCCGCGCGCAAGGCGGGCGCGCGCGAGGTGGCCTGCCCGAAGATGACCAAGCCCGCGGACCGGCTCGCCTTCGTACGGGGCGAGTTCCGGGCGCAGGGGCGTTCCGCGGCGCCGGAGGCGTGTCAGGCCCTGGTGGACTCCATCGGCAGTGACCTGCGTGAACTCGCCTCGGCGGTGGCCCAGTTGGTGGCCGATGTCGAGGGCACCATCGACGAGGCGGTGGTCGGGCGGTACTACACCGGGCGGGCCGAGGCCTCCAGTTTCACGGTGGCGGACCGTGCCGTGGAGGGCAGAGCGGCCGAGGCGCTGGAGGCGCTGCGCTGGTCCCTGTCCACGGGGGTGGCCCCGGTCCTGCTCACCAGCGCCCTGGCCCAGGGGGTCCGCGCCATCGGCAAGCTGTCCTCCGCCCGCGGCGGCCGCCCCGCCGACCTCGCCCGTGAACTGGGCATGCCGCCCTGGAAGATCGACCGGGTCCGCCAGCAGATGCGCGGCTGGACCCCCGAGGGCGTCTCGGTGGCGCTCCGCGCGGTGGCCGAGGCCGACGCGGGGGTGAAGGGCGGCGGAGACGACCCCGGGTACGCCCTGGAGAAGGCGGTCGTCACCATCGCCCACGCGGCCAGAAGCCGCCGCCCCTGACCCACTCTTCAGCCGCCGGGGCCGCCTCTCTCCGCCGCGCCCGCTCGCTCCCTCTCCGCCCGATTACCCCCTACGCCCGGCCGGACTGCTCCCTCCCGCGCCCCCGGCCCACCCGTTCCCTCCGCGCGCTCCCGACCCGTACACCTCCCCGTTGTCCGGAGATTGTCCGGCGATCGCGCTCAGCCGGCGGATTCCTCCCCCGGCTGTTCCCTCGCCCCTGAACCAGACGCGGGACGATCACCTGCACGGACACCACGCCGCTGGTGGACAACCGACTTGGCCCGGCTGTCCTCGACCGGGCAGGAGGCGGTTGACGATCTCCCGCGACGGGGCGTTTGCTGAGGGCTGCGGGGAACGAGTGAGCAGCGAGCGACGGCATGCAGGCCGGTGGGAGACAGCGACGTGAGCAAACGCCAGATACGCAAGATGTTCGCGCTGATGGCGAGCGGCGAGCCCGTCGAGCTGACCAGCGCGATGGCCTCCGTGAAGAAGCTCGCCCGACTCGCCTTCCTGGCCGAGCAGTTCGGCTACCAGTACGCGGATGTACGGACCGGAGGCGGCCGGGACACCTCGCTCAAGATGCTGATCGTGCCCGATGCGACGCCTCAGGGCAGGGAGCGTGCGGGCCGCTCCTGGGCGCAGTATCCGCAGGCGGGCAACGACGGCGCGCTGCCGCCCTCCGAGCCCGCGGCGCTGGAACTGCTCAAGGCCCGCCTCAACTTCGACCTGACCGGCAAGAGCGCCGAGAAGCGGTTGATGTTCGCCGCGCTGGGCCTCACCGCGGGGTGCGTCATCAGCGTCGTGCAGGCGGGCGGGGACGTGGCGCCCTTCGTGGTGGGCATGTGGGTCCTGCTCATGGCCCTCCTCGGCATCGGCTTCTTCGTGAACCGCAAGCGCAACGCGAAGTTCGCGGCGCGGCTGCGGGACGCGGGCTTCACCGCGGTCACCGACGAGTCCGGCCGTCTGCGGTATCTGCCGCCCGGGGGTCAACTGCCCGGCCACGGCAACCCGTTCGCGGGCGGTGCCGATCCGGCAGGCGGCAATCCCTTCGCCGCCGCCCCGCAGCCCACCGGCAACCCCTTCGCCCAGCAGCCCCCGCCGGGGCCCTACGGCGGACCCCCGCACCCGGCTCCCGGCGGCCCCCACGCCCAGCCGCAACCCACGACCGCGTACGCCCAGCAGGCCCAAGCCCAAGCCCATTCCCAGGCTCAGGCCTACGCCCAGCCGCACCCCCCGGCATCCCCGCAGAACCTCGCGGGCCCGTACGCCCCGCAGCCGACAGGCCCCTACGCCTCGTACCCCGCTGCCCAGCCCGCCTCCTACGGTGGTCCGCAGCCCGCTGCCCAGCCCACTCCCGGAACTCAGCCCATCCCGGAACCCCAGCAGACGATGGCCCTGGGCATGCCGGTGACCCCCGCGAACCACCACCAGCCCCAGCCGCCCCAGCAGCAAGCCCAGCCACCTCAGCCGTACGGATACCCGCAGCACCAGGGACAGCCTCAGCACCAGGGACAGCCCCAGCCGTACGGACACCCCCAGCAATACGGAAACCCCCAGCAGTTCCCGCAACCCCATCAGACCCCGCAGCCGCACCAGCCCCCGCCCGGTACCGACCACACGATGGCCTTCGGCACCCAGCACCCCGATCCCCACCACCTGGACCCCCAGCACCACACCACCCCGACCCCCGGCAGCCGCCCCCCAGCCCCCGTACTCCCCGCCCCAGCAGCCCCCGCAGGCATAGCCGACCAGGCGGCTGCCCCGACCCCCCCTCCGCCCCCCCGCCAAGCCGAAAACCCCGCCACCGTCCTCGGGGAAAGGACAGTGCCGGGGTCTTCGGTTTCACAGGTCTTGCGTTGTGAGGACTCGTACCCGCGTGGCGAACGCGATTCGGTGTGCGAGTCCGGGGTGCCGGCCGGGGAGCGGATGAGAGGGCCCGCTCTGGGTCCCCGCCGACGGTTCACGTCGTCGAGCCGGGCCGTGAGGCTCGGCCGAGGCCGTGCGGCCCCGCGAGGGGCCGAGGGGTGTCAGCCCTTGAGGGAAGCGACCTGGGAAGCCAGGGCCGACTTCTTGTTGGCGGCCTGGTTCTTGTGGATGACGCCCTTGGAGACGGCCTTGTCGAGCTGACGCGCGGCAACGCGCTGGTACTCGGTGGCCTTCTCGACGTCACCCGCGGCAACAGCCTCGCGAGCCTTGCGGACCGAGGTCTTGAGAGCGGACTTGACGGCCTTGTTGCGCTGGCGCGCCTTCTCGTTGGTCTTGATCCGCTTGATCTGGGACTTGATGTTCGCCACGAAAGAGCCTTTTCAGGTTCAGAATGTCTGGCCTTCGAGGAGAGCCCCCGGAGGCCTCTTGCCGGACGCCGTACTGCTGCGGGCGTCGTCAAACTGGGTGGTGCGGGTGCGGTTCGCCGTACTGCTCTGCTCGCGCACCGTGCCTCGCGCTGAGAGGGCATGAGACACAGCTGCTCAGGCTACCAGCCGCCCTCGGAGCGGCCCAAACCGTGCGCAGTGCCCGACCCATGGGAGCATGGAGCCTGCATATCGACGCTGCACACCGGAGAAACCGGCCCTCGGGGCGGGCGGATTCCGGCGGTGGAGCCCTCCGAGCCCGACGCCCGGCGCCTCAAGAATCAGGACCCCGCGTGCCCGCGACACCTAAGAATGTGCCCGAGCCGAGCCGTACCGACCCGGCTCTGATCCGCAATTTCTGCATCATCGCGCACATCGACCACGGCAAGTCCACGCTCGCCGACCGGATGCTCCAGCTGACGGGCGTGGTCGAGCAGCGGCAGATGCGTGCCCAGTACCTCGACCGGATGGACATCGAGCGAGAGCGCGGCATCACGATCAAGTCGCAGGCGGTGCGGCTGCCCTGGGCGCCCACCGAGGGTGCGGAGCAGGGCAGTACCCACATCCTGAACATGATCGACACCCCGGGTCACGTGGACTTCACCTACGAGGTCTCCCGTTCGCTCGCGGCCTGCGAGGGCACGGTCCTCCTGGTCGACGCGGCGCAGGGCATCGAGGCGCAGACCCTCGCCAACCTCTATCTGGCGATGGAGAACGACCTCAAGATCATCCCGGTCCTGAACAAGATCGACCTGCCCGCCGCGCAGCCGGAGAAGTTCTCCGAGGAGCTGGCGAACCTGATCGGCTGCGAGCCCGACGAGGTGCTGAAGGTCTCCGCGAAGACCGGCCTCGGTGTGGAGGAGCTGCTGAACAAGGTGGTCGCGGAGATCCCGGCCCCGGTCGGCGTCGCGAACGCGCCCGCCCGCGCGATGATCTTCGACTCGGTGTACGACTCGTACCGGGGCGTGGTCACCTATGTCCGGGTGGTGGACGGCCAGCTCAACAAGCGTGAGCGGATCCGGATGATGTCCACCAACGCCACCCACGAGCTGCTGGAGATCGGCAGCAACTCCCCGGAGATGCTGCCCGCCGACGGTCTGGGCGTCGGCGAGGTGGGTTATCTGATCACCGGGGTGAAGGACGTCCGGCAGTCCAAGGTGGGTGACACCATCACCTCCCTGCACAAGGGCGCCGAGGAGGCGCTCGGCGGTTACAAGGACCCGAAGCCGATGGTCTTCTCGGGTCTGTATCCGCTCGACGGCTCGGACTATCCGGAGCTGCGCGAGGCGCTGGACAAGCTCCAGCTGAACGATGCCGCGCTGGTCTACGAGCCGGAGACCTCCGCCGCCCTGGGCTTCGGCTTCCGGGTCGGCTTCCTCGGCCTGCTGCACCTGGACGTGGTCCGCGAGCGCCTGGAGCGGGAGTTCGGGCTCGACCTGATCGCCACCGCCCCGAACGTGGTCTACCGCGTGGTCATGGAGGACGGCACCGAGCACCAGGTCACCAATCCGAGTGAGTTCCCCGAGGGCAAGCTCGCCGAGGTGTACGAGCCGGTGGTGCGGGCGACCATCCTCGCGCCCAGTGAGTTCATCGGCGCGATCATGGAGCTGTGCCAGACCCGGCGCGGCGTCATGCTCGGCATGGACTACCTCTCCGAGGACCGGGTCGAGATCCGCTACACGCTGCCGCTCGCGGAGATCGTCTTCGACTTCTTCGACCACCTGAAGTCCAAGACCCGCGGGTACGCCTCCCTGGACTACGAGCCCACCGGCGAGCAGTCCGCGGACCTGGTCAAGGTCGACATCCTGCTGCACGGCGACAAGGTCGACGCCTTCTCGGTGATCACGCACAAGGACCAGGCGTACGCCTACGGGGTGCGGCTGGTGGCCAAGCTGAAGGAACTGATCCCGCGGCAGAACTTCGAGGTGCCGGTGCAGGCCGCGATCGGCTCCCGGGTCATCGCCCGCGAGACCATCCGCGCCATCCGCAAGGACGTGCTCGCCAAGTGCTACGGCGGTGACATCTCCCGTAAGCGGAAGCTGCTGGAGAAGCAGAAGGAGGGCAAGAAGCGGATGAAGATGGTGGGCGCGGTCGAGGTGCCCCAGGAGGCCTTCATCGCGGTCCTGTCCAGTGATGACGGCGGCGGCCAGGGCAAGGCCAAGAAATAGGCCGGAAATCGATCAGAGCTGACATCCCCAGGCACACCCCCACGGGCCTGCCGCGCAGTGTCGCGGCAGGCCCGCGGCCTGTGATCTGTCACACGCGCACATCGCTCCATCTGTAGGAAGTGACACCCCGTGCCCTCTTACATGGCGGCCGAACGCGGAATACTCTGACCACTGCTCGATGGTTACTCGCGAGTTAAGCAAGCAGCCGCAACCAGCCAGTGAACCCGTCAGCCGCACCTGCACGGCGTGCGCAGCCCGCGGGCCCCGGAGGATGTCGTGAGCGACACAAAGACCCTGATCGAAAACCGGCCGCCCTCCGTGGCGAACCTCTTCCTGGATCGCGTGGCGGCGACGCCGGACGCCGAGGCCTACCGATATCCCGTACCGGCGGAGTCGGGTGAGGGGCCGGACGAGTGGGAGTCGCTGACCTGGGCGCAGACCGCCGAGCGGGTCTCGCGGATCGCCGCCGGACTCGTCGACCTCGGGGTGCAAGCGGAGGAGCGGGTGGGCCTCGCCTCCTCCACCCGGATCGAGTGGATCCTCGCGGACTTCGCGATCCTCTGTGCGGGCGCGGCCACCACCACGCTCTACCCGCAGACCAACGCCGACGAGGCCTCCTTCATCCTCTCCGACTCCGCCAGCAAGGTGCTGATCGCGGAGGACGTCACGCAGCTGCAGAAGGCCCGTGACACCCGGGCCGAGCTGCCCGGTCTCGTGCACGTCGTGGTCATCGACACCGAGGGCCTGACCGCCGAGCCCGGCGACCCCGAGGGCTGGGTGCTCAGCCTCGCCGAACTGGAGGCGCGCGGCACGGCCCTCCTGGAGAAGCAGCCCGGGATCGTCAAGGAGCGGGTGGGCGCGCTCGGCCCCGAGCAGCTGGCCACGCTGATCTACACCTCCGGCACCACCGGCCGCCCCAAGGGCGTACGGCTGACGCAGGACTGCTGGTCCTACATGGCCAAGGCCATGGTGGGCACGGAGCTGCTCAGCGAGGCGGACGTGCAGTACCTGTGGCTGCCGCTCGCGCACGTCTTCGGCAAGGCGCTGCTGTCCGGGCAGGTCGAGGCCGGGCATCTCACCGTCGTCGACGGCCGGGTCGACAAGATCATCGAGAACCTGCCGATCGTGCAGCCGACGTACATGGCCTCCGTGCCGCGCGTCTTCGAGAAGGTCTACAACGGCGTCGCGGCCAAGGCGCGCGCCGGGGGCGGCGCCAAGTACAAGATCTTCCTGTGGGCCGCCGAGGTCGCCCGCGAGTGGGCCAAGGTCACCCAGGACAACTTCCGCCGCACCGGCAAGGCCAGCGCTCCGCTCGGCCTGGAGCTGAAGCACAAGGTCGCCGACGCCCTCGTCTACAAGAAGATCCGGGCGGCCTTCGGCGGCAATCTGCGCGCCTGCATCTCCGGCGGCGCAGCGCTCGCCCCCGAGATCGGCTTCTTCTTCGCGGGCGTCGGCGTGCACATCCTGGAGGGCTACGGACTCACCGAGACCAGCGGCCCCGCCTTCGTCAACCCCGGCGAGGCCTACCGCACCGGCACCGTCGGCAAGCCCCTGCCCGGCAACGAGGTCCGCATCGCCGACGACGGCGAGGTCCTGCTGCGCGGCCCCAACAACATGCAGGGCTACCACGGCCAGCCGGAGAAGACCACCGAGGTCCTGGAGTCGGACGGCTGGTTCCACACCGGCGACATCGGTGAGCTGTCCGCCGACGGCTATCTGCGCATCACCGACCGCAAGAAGGACCTGATCAAGACCTCGGGCGGCAAGTACGTGGCGCCCGCCGAGGTGGAGGGCCAGTTCAAGGCCCTGTGCCCGTACGTCTCGAACATCCTGGTGCACGGCGCGGACCGCAACTACTGCACCGCCCTGATCGCCCTGGAGGAGCCCCCGCTCCTCGAGTGGGCCGCCGAGAACGGTCTCGGGGGCAAGTCCTACGCCGAGGTGGTCGCCGCCCCCGCGACGCTGGAGATGGTCGAGGGCTATGTGAAGCAGCTCAACGAGGGCCTCCAGCGCTGGCAGACGATCAAGAAGTTCAAGCTGCTGCCCCGCGACCTGGACGTGGAGCACGGCGAGCTGACCCCGAGCCTCAAGCTCAAGCGGCCGGTCGTCGAGCGCGAGTACAAGCACCTCATCGACGAGATGTACGCGGGAGCGCGCGAGGCCTGAGCCCGCGCGGCCGGACCGTGGCGAGGGGCGGCGGGGGAGACCCGGCCGCCCCTCGCCGTGTGCGCTGTCTGCCGCCCGGTGCCCGGTGCCCGGTGCCCGGTGCCCGGTGCGCGCGAGCGCGGGGTCGGCCGTTGTGCACATCGGCCGGCCGCCGGTTGTCCACATCCGCGGACCCTCCCTTGTCCACATCGGCGGGCACCTCGTTGTGCACATCCGGGGACCCGGCGTTGTCCACAGACCGCGATCGCCGGTTGTCCACAAGCGTGCCCTCCGCCCGTTGTCCACAGGCGGGCGGGCCACCCCGCGCGGTACGGGACAATGGGGGGCATGCCTTCCGCACTTCCCGACGGTGAGCCCGTTCCCGAGGACGGCGCCCTGCCCGGCCACGCCCTGAGCGGGGCCGCCGGGCGCCCCCTCGGGTTCTATCTCCACGTGCCGTACTGCGCCACCCGCTGCGGCTACTGCGACTTCAACACCTACACCGCCACCGAGCTGCGCGGCAGCGGCGGCGTGCTCGCCTCCCGGGACAACTACGCCGCCACCCTCACCGAGGAGGTCCGCCTCGCCCGCAAGGTGCTCGGCGACGATCCGCGCCAGGTGCGCACCGTCTTCGTCGGCGGCGGCACCCCGACTCTGCTCGCCGCGGCCGACCTGGTGCGGATGCTCACCGCGATACGCGAGGAGTTCGGCCTCGCCGAGGACGCGGAGATCACCACCGAGGCCAACCCCGAGTCGGTCGACCCCGCCTATCTTCAGGCCCTGCGTGAGGGCGGCTTCAACCGGATCTCCTTCGGCATGCAGAGCGCCCGCCGCCATGTCCTGGACGTCCTCGACCGCACCCACACGCCCGGCCGTCCCGAGGCCTGCGTGGCGGAGGCCCGCGCGGCGGGCTTCGAGCACGTCAACCTCGACCTGATCTACGGCACCCCCGGCGAGTCCGACGAGGACTGGCGGGCCTCCCTGGACGCGGCGATCGGCGCGGGCCCCGACCACGTCTCCGCCTACGCCCTGATCGTGGAGGAGGGCACCCAGCTCGCCCGCCGCATCCGCCGCGGCGAGGTCCCGATGACCGACGACGACGTCCACGCCGACCGCTATCTGATCGCCGACGAGGTGCTCGCCGCCGCGGGGTACAGCTGGTACGAGGTCTCCAACTGGGCCGCCGAGGGGCGGCAGGAAGCCCGCTGCCTGCACAACGAGCTGTACTGGCGCGGCGCCGACTGGTGGGGCGCGGGCCCCGGCGCGCACAGCCACGTCGGCGGGGTCCGCTGGTGGAACGCCAAACACCCCGGCGCCTACGCGGCCGCCCTGGCCCAGGGCCGCTCACCCGGTGCCGGGCGCGAGCTGCTGAGCGAGGAGGACCGCCGGGTCGAGCGCATCCTCCTCGAACTGCGGCTGCGTGAGGGCTGCCCGCTCCATCTGCTGCGCCCCGCGGGCGCGGAGGCCGCCGCCCGCGCCCTCGCGGACGGGCTGCTCCAGGAGGCGCCCTACGCCGAGGGCTCGGCGGTGCTGACCCTGCGGGGCCGCCTCCTCGCCGACGCGGTGGTCCGCGACCTGGTGGACTGACCCGCCGACCCGCCGACCCGCCGACCCGCCGACCCGCCGACCCGCCGACCCGCCGACCCGCCGACCCGCCGACCCGCCGAGCTACTGCGGTGCCGACCCTTCGCCCGGGCCCGCAGGCCACCCCGCCCTACTGCGGCGCCGTCACGAAGTCGATCAACTCCTCGACCCGGCCGAGGAGTTGCGGCTCCAGGTCCCGGTAGCTGCGTACCGAGTCGAGGATCCGCTGCCAGGCCGCGCCGGTGTTCTCGGGCCAGCCGAGCGCCCGGCAGACGCCCGTCTTCCAGTCCTGTCCGCGCGGGACCCGCGGCCAGGCGGCGATGCCGACCGAGGAGGGCTTCACGGCCTCCCAGACGTCGATGTAGGGGTGGCCGACCACCAGCGCGTGCGCACTGGTCACCTCGGCGGCGATCCGCGACTCCTTCGAGCCGGGCACCAGATGGTCGACCAGCACCCCGAGCCGGGCATCGGGGCCGGGGCCGAACTCGGCGACCAGGGAGGGCAGATCGTCGATCCCCTCCAGGTACTCCACGACCACGCCCTCGATCCGCAGGTCGTCGCCCCAGACCCGCTCCACCAGCTCGGCGTCGTGGCGGCCCTCCACATAGATCCGCCCGGCGCGCGCCACCCGCGCCCGCGCCCCGGGCACTGCCACCGAACCGGAGGCCGTACGGCCGGACCGGGCCGGAGCGGCGGACGGGCGCACCAGGGTGACGACCCGCCCCTCCAGGAGGAAGCCGCGCGGCTCCAGCGGGAAGACGCGGTGCTTGCCGAAGCGGTCCTCCAGGGTGACCGTGCCCGCCTCGCAGCCGATCACCGCCCCGCAGAAGCCGGTCGCCGGCTCCTCCACCACGAGGCCCGGCTCCGCGGCCACCTCCGGGGCGGGCTGCTTCTTCTTCCAGGGCGGAGTCAGGTCCGGCGAGTACGGGCGCATTCGGCTGACGATAGGAACAGCAGGTCTACGCCAGGTCACGACACGCCGACGGATCCGGCCAGTTGATCACGCTGACGGCGAACGAACGCGGCGTCCACCACGGCCCCGTGGCCCGGTACGTACCGGGCGTCCTCCCCGCCGAGTTCGAGCAGCCGGTCCAGGGCGGCGGGCCAGCGCCCGGGCGCCGCGTCGGGCCCCGCCTGCGGCTGTCCGGACTCCTCGACCAGGTCCCCGCAGAACACCACCGGCACCGGGCCGGGCACGAGGACCACCAGGTCGTACGGGCTGTGCGCGGGGCCCAGATCGGCGAGGAGGACCTGGCGGCCGCCGAGGTCCAGGGCGCGGGTGCCGGAGACCTCGTGGTGCGGGGGCCGCAGCAGCTCGCTCGCCTCGGCCGCGGCGGAGGCGTCCGCGCCGTGCCGCACCGCGTCCGCGCACAGCGCCTCCCGCCCGCGGTCGAGGGCGCGGCCGAAGCCGACCGCGGCGTACACCTCGGCCCCGGAGAAGACCGGGGCGCCGAGGACGTGGTCGAAGTGCGGGTGGGTCAGGGCGAGGTGGCCGACCCGGCGGCCCGGCCCGAGCAGTTCCCGGGCCGCCGCCCGCAGCGCCGCGCCCTCCCGCAGCCCCGACCCGGCGTCGACCATGAGGGCGGCCTCTCCTCCGGTGACCAGGCCCGCGGTGCAGTCCCAGCCGGGCAGCCGCACCCTCCCGCAGCCCTCACCGAGGTCCTCCCAGCCCTGCGCCGCCCAGTCCGGTACGCGATCCGGCGCGGGCCGCTCCGGCGTCATCGGCGCGCACCTTCCGTACCGTCGCCGGTGGCGGTTCTCCTGCCCTCGGGCACGTTCCCTCCAGGGGGATGGCGGGTTTTCCACAGGCGCGCCGGAGAGCGCTCCCGGCATGCGAAAGTACAGCCATCCGCTTCTTCCGGGGCGCGCGGGAGACCGAGGCAGCGCGCGCGGCGGCGGCAGCGGCCGAGGGGCGGCGAGGGCGGCAAAGGACGGCAAGGGGCGGTAAAGGGGAGGAACAGCGGGCCAAGGTGCGGCAGGACCCTGCGAGCGCTCTTGCCGTGGCCGTACCCACCGGCCGTACACTGGGCCGCGTCTGGCACTCTGCTGCCCGGAGTGCCAAGGGGAGCGTCGGGCGGGCCGTGACCGGGAACTGGAGGTGGACGCGATGCTGAGTGAACGCAGGCTCGAAGTGCTGCGCGCCATCGTCCAGGACTATGTCGGCACCGAGGAGCCCGTCGGCTCCAAGGCGCTCACCGAGCGGCACAGCCTCGGGGTCTCCCCGGCGACCGTGCGCAACGACATGGCCGCCCTGGAGGACGAGGGCTTCATTGCGCAGCCGCACACCAGCGCCGGGCGGATCCCCACCGACAAGGGCTACCGGCTCTTCGTCGACAAGCTCGCCGGGGTGAAACCGATGACGCCGCCCGAGCGGCGCGCCATCCAGAACTTCCTCGACGGCGCCGTCGACCTCGACGACGTCGTGGGCCGCACCGTGCGGCTGCTCGCGCAGCTGACCCGGCAGGTCGCGGTGGTGCAGTACCCGTCGCTGACCCGCTCCACGGTGCGCCATGTCGAGCTGCTGGCGCTGGCGCCGGCCCGGCTGATGCTGGTCCTGATCACGGACACCGGGCGGGTCGAGCAGCGCATGATCGACTGCCCGGCGCCCTTCGGCGAGAGCTCGCTCGCCGATCTGCGGGCCCGGCTCAACAGCAGGGTCGCCGGACGGCGCTTCGCGGATGTGCCGCAGCTCGTCCAGGACCTGCCGGAGGCCTTCGAGAACGAGGACCGGGGCACGGTCACGACCGTGCTGTCCACCCTCCTCGAAACCCTCGTCGAGGAGACCGAGGAACGCCTGATGATCGGCGGCACCGCCAATCTCACCCGCTTCGGGCATGACTTTCCTCTCACCATCCGGCCGGTCCTCGAAGCCCTGGAGGAGCAGGTCGTCCTCCTCAAACTCCTCGGTGAGGCGACCGATTCGGGCATGACCGTACGCATCGGGCACGAGAACGCCCACGAGGGACTCAACTCCACGTCCGTGGTCTCGGTCGGCTACGGTTCGGGCGGCGAGGCAGTCGCCAAGCTCGGCGTGGTCGGACCGACCCGCATGGACTATCCGGGAACGATGGGAGCAGTACGCGCAGTGGCACGTTACGTCGGACAGATCCTGGCGGAGTCGTAAGTGGCCACGGACTACTACGCCGTACTCGGCGTGCGCCGCGACGCTTCCCAGGACGAGATCAAGAAGGCGTTCCGCAGACTCGCCCGCGAGCTGCACCCGGACGTCAATCCGGATCCGAAGACCCAGGAGCGGTTCAAGGAGATCAACGCCGCCTACGAGGTGCTCTCGGACCCGCAGAAGAAGCAGGTCTACGACCTCGGCGGCGACCCGCTGTCCCAGGCGGGCGGCGGCGCGGGCGGATTCGGTGCCGGCGGCTTCGGCAACTTCTCCGACATCATGGACGCCTTCTTCGGCACCGCCTCCCAGCGCGGGCCCCGCTCGCGCACCCGGCGCGGCCAGGACGCCATGATCCGCCTGGAGGTCGAGCTGGACGAGGCCGCCTTCGGCACCACCAAGGACCTCCAGGTCGACACCGCCGTCGTCTGCACCACGTGCAGCGGCGAGGGCGCGGCCCCCGGCACCAGCGCGCAGACCTGCGACATGTGCCGCGGCCGCGGTGAGGTCTCCCAGGTCACCCGGTCCTTCCTGGGCCAGGTCATGACCTCGCGCCCCTGCCCGCAGTGCCAGGGCTTCGGCACCGTGGTCCCCACCCCCTGCCCCGAGTGCGCGGGCGACGGCCGGATCCGCTCCCGGCGCACCCTGACGGTGAAGATCCCGGCCGGTGTGGACAACGGCACCCGCATCCAGCTCGCGGGCGAGGGCGAGGTCGGCCCCGGCGGCGGCCCCGCGGGCGACCTCTACGTGGAGATCCACGAACTGCCGCACTCGGTCTTCCAGCGCCGCGGCGACGACCTGCACTGCACGGTCACCATCCCGATGACCGCGGCGGCCCTCGGCACCAAGGTGCCCCTGGAGACCCTGGACGGAGTGGAGGACATCGACATCCGGCCCGGCACCCAGTCCGGCCAGTCGGTCCCGCTGCACGGCCGGGGCGTCACGCATCTGCGCGGCGGCGGCCGCGGCGACCTGATCGTGCACGTCGAGGTCACCACCCCCGGCAAGCTCGACCCGGAGCAGGAGCGCCTGCTGCGCGAACTGGCCAAGCTGCGCGGCGAGGAGCGCCCCACGGGCCAGTTCCAGCCCGGCCAGCAGGGCCTTTTCTCCCGCCTGAAGGACGCCTTCAACGGACGCTGAGCCGCGGTCCACCGGCCCGCCCCGCGCGGCGTGCCGGTGGACCCCGCGCGCACCCCGGCACTGGTTTCTGACCGGTAGCAGGAACATGGCACCATGCGTTCCATGTCCTTGGCTCTGAGCGATCTTTCTGCGTACCCGATCGTGCAGGCGCCCATGGCCGGAGGCGGTTCGCCGCCGCGGCTCGCCGCCGCGGTCAGCGAGGCCGGCGGCCTCGGTTTCCTCGCCGCCGGATACAAGACCGCGGACGGCATGTACGAGGAGATCAAACAGCTCCGCTCGCTGACCGGCCGCTTCTTCGGCGTCAACCTCTTCATGCCGCAGCGGCCGCTGACCGACATGGCGGCGGTCGGCGTCTACCGCAACCAGCTCTGGGGCGAGTCCGCCTGGTACGAGACCCCGCTCGGCGACCCGGACGCCAAGACCGACGACGGCTACGAGGCCAAGCTCGCCATCCTCCTCGACGACCCGGTGCCGCTGGTCTCCTTCACCTTCGGCTGCCCCACCGCCGAGGTCGTGGAGTCCTTCGCCCGCGTCGGCACCCGCACCCTGGTGACCGTCACCACCGCCGAGGAGGCCCGCGCGGCCGAGGCCAGCGGCGCCGACGCGGTGTGCGTGCAGGGCGTCGAGGCGGGCGGCCACCAGGGCACCCACCGCGACGACCCGGAGCTGGACCACACCGGCACCGGACTGCTCGCCCTGATCGCCCAGGTCCGCGAGGCGGTCCGGCTGCCGCTGGTGGCCGCGGGCGGACTGATGCGCGGGGCGCAGATCGCCGGGGTCCTCGCGGCCGGAGCGCAGAGCGCGCAGCTCGGCACGGCCTTCCTCGCCACCCCCGAGTCGGGGGCGCCGCAGCTCCACAAGGACGCCCTGACCGACCCGCTGTTCCCGCGCACCGAGCTGACCCGCGCCTTCTCCGGCCGCCCGGCCAGGGGCCTGGTCAACCGCTTCCTGCGCGAGCACGGCCCGTACGCGCCCGCCGCCTATCCGCAGGTGCACTACCTGACCTCGCCGCTGCGCCGGGCCGCCGCCAAGGCGCAGGACCCGCAGGGCATGGCGCTGTGGGCGGGCCAGGGCCACCGGCTGGCCCGGCCGCTGCCCGCGGCCGAACTCGTCGAGGTGCTCGTCGGCGAACTCGCCGCCGCCCGGCAGGACTTGGCGGCCGGGGCATGACCGCCGCCGTCTTCCTCACCGAGGACTTCACCGCCGACGACGAGGGCCGCCTGCTGCTCACCGGGCCGGAGGGGCGGCACGCCGTCTCCGTGAAGCGGCTGCGCGCGGGCGAGCCGCTCGTGCTCACCGACGGCCTCGGCCGCTGGGCCGAGTGCGAGGTGCTCGCCGCCGAGGGCAAGGACCGGCTCACCGTGCGCCGGGGCCCGGTGCGGCAGGAGGAGCCCGAGAGCCCGCGGCTGACCGTGGTGCAGGCGCTGCCCAAGGGCGACCGGGGCGAGCTGGCCGTCGAGACGATGACCGAGACCGGGGTGGACGCGATCGTGCCCTGGGCCGCCTCCCGCTGCATCACCCAGTGGAAGGGCGAGCGGGGCCTCAAGGCGCTCGGGAAGTGGCGCGCCACCGCGCGCGAGGCAGGGAAGCAGTCCCGCCGGGTCCGCTTCCCCGAGGTCGCCGAGGCGATGACCACCCGTCAGGTCGCGGGCCTGCTCGCCGGTGCCGACCTCGCCGCCGTGCTGCACGAGGACGCGGCGGTGGCGAGCCGGGCCCTGGCCACCGCCGAACTGCCCACCGGCGGCGGGATCGTCCTCGTGGTGGGCCCCGAGGGCGGTATCAGCCCGGAGGAACTCGCCCTCTTCGCCGAGGCCGGCGCCGAACCGTACCGGCTCGGGCGTAGCGTGCTGCGTACATCGACCGCCGGTACGGCGGCGGCCGCACTGCTGCTCGGCCGCACCGGCCGCTGGTCCTGAGCCGCACCCCGAAGGAGACCCCCTTGGAACTCGCGCAGGTCAGGCTGCTCGTCACCGACTTCCCCGCCTGCTACCGCTTCTACGCGGAGGTGCTCGGCCTCAAGCCGCAGTCCGGCGCACCGCAGGGCCCGTACGAGAAGTTCTCCCCGGCGACCGGCTCCGCGGGCATCGCGCTCCAGGACCGTACGGCGATGGCCGAGATCATCGGGGAGCTGGGGGAGTCGGTCAACGGCCACCGCTCGCTGGTCGTGCTGCGGGTCGACGACCTCGACGACTACTGCGAGCAGATCACCGCCCGGGGCGCCGCCGTCTTCCAGGGCCCGGCCCCGCTCACCGACCGGATGCGGGTGGCCCACCTCAAGGACCCCGAGGGCAACCTGGTCGAACTCCAGGAGTGGCTGCTCCTCCAGGGATAGGCCTCCCGCGGTCGCACTGCCCGCCCCGGCGGTGCGGCTGCCGCCCCGAGCGACCCCTTTGCACCGTGCGCCCCGGTGTGCGCCGGTGGGGCGGACCAAGTGATCGAAAAGGGTCACCAAGTACCGCTCGTGCTGCTTAGGGTGCTGGTGTGACCCAGCCTGCTTACCTCCGCTTCCCGCATCTGCACGGCGAGTTCCTCGTGTTCACCGCCGAGGACGACGTCTGGGCGGCCCCGCTCGACGGCGGCCGCGCCTGGCGGGTGAGCGCGGACAACATGCCCGTGCACCATCCGCGGATATCCCCCGACGGCACCCAGGTCGCCTGGACCTCCACCCGGGACGGCGCCCCGGAGATCTTCACCGCGCCCCTCGACGGCGGGCCCGCCAAGCGGCTCACCTACTGGGGCAGCGCGCGCACCGGCGTGCGGGGCTGGACACCGGACGGCCGGGTCCTCGCGGTGACCACCCACGGCCGGGCCTCCCTGCGGCGCTCCTGGGCCCACGCTGTCCCGCTCGACGGCGGCCCCGCCGAGACCCTGCCCTACGGACCGGTCGGCGACCTCGCGCTCGGGCCCGAGGGCCGGGCGCTGCTGCTCTCGGTGCCGATGGGCCGGGAGGCCGCGTACTGGAAGCGCTACCGGGGCGGCACCGCGGGCAAGCTGTGGATCGCCGCCGAGGACGGCTCCGGTGACTTCGCCCGGCTGCACGCGGGGCTCGACGGCAACATCGAGTACCCGCTGTGGACGGTCCCCGCCGAAGGCCCGGCCCGGATCGCCTTCCTCAGCGACCACGAGGGCACCGGCGCGCTCTACTCCTCGCTGCCCGACGGCGAGGACCTGCGCCGCCACAGCCCCCTCGGCCCGGCCGAGGACGGCAGCGGCGGCTTCTACGCCCGCCACGCCGCCACCGACGGCAGCCGCGTCGTCTACGCGAGCGCCGGTGAACTCTGGCTCCTGGACGACCTGGACGGCGCCGCCCCGCGCCGCCTGGACATCCGCCTCGGCGGCCAGCGCACCGACATGCAGCCCCGTCCGGTCAGCGCCGCCGCCTGGTTCGGCGCCGGGGCGCCCGACCACACCGGCCGCGGCAGCGCCCTCACGGTGCGCGGCGCGGTGCACTGGGTCACCCACCGCTCGGGACCGGCCCGCGCCCTCGCCGCCGAACCCGGCGTCCGCGCCCGGCTGCCGCGCGCCTTCCGCGCCGAGGGCGAGGAGTACGTGGTCTGGGTGACCGACGCGGAGGGCGAGGACGCCCTGGAGTTCGCGCCCGCCACCGGTGCCGCCCCCGGCGCCACGCCCCGCAGGCTCGCCGCGGGCAGGCTCGGCCGGGTCCTCGCCCTGACCGTGGCGCCCGACGGCAGCCGCGCCGCCGTCGCCTCGCACGACGGCCGGGTGCTCCTCGTGGAGCGGGAGAGCGGCGAGGTCCGCGAGGTGGACCGCACCGAGGACGGCGAGGCGAGCGGCCTCGTCTTCTCCCCGGACTCCGCCTGGCTCGCCTGGTCGCACCCCGGCCCCGAGCCGCTGCGGCAGCTGAAGCTCGCCAACACCGCCGACCTGTCGGTCACCGAGGCCACCCCGCTGCGCTTCTGCGACTACTCGCCCGCCTTCACCGACGACGGCAAGCACCTCGCCTTCCTCTCGGCGCGCTCCTTCGACCCGGTCTACGACGAGCACGTCTTCGACCTCGCCTTCGTCGGCGGCAGCCGCCCGCATCTGATCACGCTCTCCGCCGCGACCCCCTCGCCCTTCGGGCCGCAGCGCCACGGCCGCCCCTTCCAGGCGCCCGACAAGGAGGAGACCCCGGAGGGCGAGGGCTCCCCGGTCACCCGGATCGACCTCGACGGGCTCGCCGACCGGATCGTGCCCTTCCCCGTCGAGGCGGCCCGCTACTCCTCGCTGAAGGCGGCCCACGAGGGACTGCTCTGGCTGCACCACCCGGTCCACGGCGTCCTCGGCAACGCCCGCGCGAACCCCGAGGACCCGGACCCCAAGACCGAGCTGGAGCGCTACGACCTCGCCCAGCAGCGGGTGGAGCACCTCGCCCTGGACGTCGACCGCTTCGCGGTCTCCGGCGACGGCAAGCGGATCCTGCTGTGGAGCGACGGCAAGCTGAAGGTGGTGCCCAGCGACCGCCGCGCCCCGCACGAGGACGACGGCGACGCCCACATCACCGTCGACCTCTCCCGTATCCGCCAGACCCTCGAACCGGCCGCCGAATGGCGGCAGATGTACGAGGAGGCGGCCCGGCTGATGCGCGACCACTTCTGGCGCCCCGACCTCGGCGGCCTCGACCTGGACGCCGTCCTGGACCGCTACCGCCCGGTCCTGGACCGGGTCGCCACCCACGACGACCTGGTCGACCTGCTCTACGAGGTGAACGGCGAGTTCGGCACCTCGCACGCCTACGTCGTCAGCCCCTTCGGCGGCGGCAGCGGCGAGCGCAGGCAGGGACTGCTCGGCGCGGACATCTCCCGCCACGAGGACGGCAGTTGGCGCATCGACCGCATCCTGCCCTCGGAGACCTCCGACCCCCGCGCCTACGCCCCGCTCGCGGCGCCCGGCGTCGCGGTCCGCCCCGGCGACCGGCTGCTCGCCGTCGCGGGCCGCCCGGTCGATCCGGTCACCGGTCCCGGGCCGCTCCTGGTGGGCACCGCGGGCAAGCCGGTCGAGCTGATGGTCGGCCCCGCCGACGGCGGCGACCCCCGGCACGCGGTCGTCGTCCCGCTGGACGACGAGGAGCCGCTGCGCTACCACGACTGGGTCGCGGGCCGCCGCGCCCGTGTCCACGAGCTCTCCGGCGGCCGGCTCGGCTACCTCCACGTACCGGACATGCAGGCCCCGGGCTGGGCGCAGATCCACCGGGACCTGCGGGTCGAGGTGGCCCGCGAGGGGCTGATCCTCGACGTGCGGGAGAACCGCGGCGGCCACACCTCGCAGCTGGTGGTCGAGAAGATCGCCCGCCGGGTGGTCGGCTGGGACCTGCCGCGCGGCCGCCGCCCGCAGAGCTATCCCGCCGACGCCCCGCGCGGGCCCGTGGTCGCCGTCGCCAACGAGCACTCCGGCTCCGACGGCGACATCGTCAACGCGGCGATCAAGGCGCTCGGCATCGGCCCGGTCGTCGGCACCCGCACCTGGGGCGGCGTCATCGGCATCGACAGCCGCTACCACCTGGTCGACGGCACCCTGGTCACCCAGCCCAAGTACGCCTTCTGGGTGGAGGGTTCGGGCTGGCAGGTGGAGAACTACGGCGTGGACCCGGACGTCGAGGTCGTCATGGCGCCGCAGGACCATGTCGCGGGCCGGGACCCGCAGCTCGACGAGGCCGTCCGGATCGCCCTCGCCGCCCTGGAGCAGAACCCGGCGAAGACCGCGCCCGCGCTGCCCCCGCTGGACTGAACGCGCGGCCCCGGAGCCGGTCCGCCACGCCCGGAGGGCGGACCGGCCCCGGGCGGCGGCTACGATTCCCGGGCAACGATCAGCCGAGGGTGAGGGAGTACCCGGATGTCGGGCGAACCGCAGGCCGACTGCCTGTTCTGCAAGATCGTCGCGGGCGAGGTCCCGGCGACGGTGGTACGCGAGACCGAGAACACCGTCGCCTTCCGCGACATCAACCCGCAGGCCCCGACGCACGTCCTGGTCATCCCGCGGGCCCACTACCCGGACGCCGCCGCGCTCGCCGCCGCCGACCCGCAGGCGGCCGCCGACGTGCTGACCGAGGCCCGCAATGTCGCCGAGGACGAGAAGGTCACCGACAGCGGCTACCGCATCGTCTTCAACACCGGCTCCGGCGCCGGCCAGACCGTCTTCCACGCCCACGCTCATGTGCTGGCCGGGCGCGGACTGCAGTGGCCGCCCGGCTGAGACACCCCCGGCCCTGTCCGCAGCAGAAGGATCGAACTCCCCGTGTCCGTACGTGAATTGGTGGTCCTCGGCACCGCGAGCCAGGTCCCGACACGGCAGCGCAACCACAACGGCTACGTCCTGCTGTGGGACGGCGAGGGCCTGCTCTTCGACCCCGGCGAGGGCACCCAGCGGCAGCTGCTGCGCGCCTCGGTCGCCGCGCACGACCTCAACCGGCTGTGCGTCACGCACTTCCACGGCGACCACTCGCTGGGCCTGGCCGGGGTGATCCAGCGCATCAACCTCGACCGGGTGCCGCACGAGATCACCGCCCACTACCCGCAGAGCGGTCAGCGCTACTTCGACCGGCTGCGGCACGCCACCGCCTACCGCGAGACCGTCGCGCTCACCGAGGCCCCCGTCGCCGCCGACGGGCCGCTCGCCGCCACCGGCGCGTACACCCTGCACGCGCACCGCCTCTCGCACCCGGTCGAGGCCTACGGCTACCGCCTCGTCGAACCGGACGGCCGCCGCATGCTGCCCGCCGCCCTCGCCGAACGCGGCATCCGGGGCGCCGACATCAGCCGGCTCCAGCGGGAGGGCAGCCTGCGCGGCGTCCACCTCGACGAGGTCAGCGAACCCCGGCGCGGCCAGCGCTTCGCCTTCGTCATGGACACCCGGCTGTGCCCCGCCGTCTCCGTCCTCGCCGAGGGCTGCGACCTGCTCGTCATCGAGTCGACCTTCCTGGAGGAGGACGAGCGACTCGCCACCGAATACGGGCATCTGACCGCCGCCCAGGCCGCGAGGGCGGCCCGGGACGCGGGCGTGCGCCATCTGGTGCTCACCCACTTCAGCCAGCGCTACCCGGACCCGGAGGCCTTCGGCGCGGAGGCCCGCCGGGCGGGCTTCGCGGGCGAACTCACCGTCGCCGCCGACCTGATGAGGGTGCCGCTGCCGAAGCGGCGCTGAAGACCGGGGCCTCGCCGCCCCGCCCGGCCGTACCTGTGCCTCCCGGCGTGCGCCCGCGCCAGGTCACAGCGGCTGCCTGCTGACCTCCATCCACGCCTGAGTGGCACCGGCGTACCGGCTCTCGCGTACCGGATTCGTCATACGCAGCAGGATCTTCGCGAGGTTGACCGACAACTCCTCCTTGGCCGCCAGGCGCAGATCGTCCGCCGCCCCCTCGAAGTATTCGGAACCGAGTGCGGCCTGCAGCATGGTGACCCCGAGCTGATAGAGGTCGACGTCGACATCCCAGGCGATGCCCAGACCGTCCGGCGGAAGATAGCCCGGAGTGGCGCTGCGCGTGAGGATCTGCTCCGAGGCCCGCACGGAGATATTGAAATCGATCAGCACCGCACCGCGTTCCGAGATGATGACATTCTCCGGCTTGATGTCCCGGTGGATGAATCCGTGCCGCGCCTCTTCGAGACGCATGAGGTCATGGGCGCTGATCTCGGTGTGCCGCCGGAGCTGTTCCACGAGGAGATCGTTCGGGTGGAATTCCCGCATCGCCGACAGGATGTCGCCGAGCCACTTTATGCACTCCGCCTCGCTGGCCCGGGTGGACCTGGTGCAGAAGTGCCGCAGCGGCTTGCCGCTCAGCAACTCCATCACCATGTAGACGGCCCCGTCGTCGCTCTTCCCGTGGTCGAGGACGCGTACGACGTTGGGGTGGTCGATCTCCTGGAGGGGCTCGACCTCCCGCTGCAGGGCGCTGAGCAGGCCGTTGTCGAAGACCTTGAGCGCGACCCGCTCGCCGTCGGCGGAGGTGCGGGCCTCGTAGACCTTCGCGAATCCGCCCGGGGCGCCTATGGAGGAGATGACCTCGTAGCCGTCGACCCGGTCGCCGGGGGACAGGTGCCTGCTCGACGACTCGGCGGCTCTCCCCTCCTTCTGCTTCTGGAGGAAGGTCTGCAGGATCTCGATCTCCAGACTGGTGCAGCTCTCGGGGTTCACGCAGATTCCGTAACCCACCAGGTGCGCGGTGTCCTTGGGGAACGCCGTCACGCACTCCCGGAACTCTCCGATCCTGCCGCGTGCCAGGAGTTCCAGGAGGTAGTACTCGTCCTTGTACTGCTCCTCCAGAATCGCCACGATCTGGCTGAGCAGCGAACTCTTCTCCACGAGGAATCTGTCGATGGCGGAGACGACATCCGCCTGCGTGACACTGAATTTGACATCGCCCTCCGGGGGCCGGGCGGAGTGGATGATCGAGGCCAGGGATCTGACCAGGGCCGGGTGCCCGCCGGTCGCGCTGGCCAGCCGTTCCAGCGCCGCGCTCTCCCACTTGAGGCCCATCTTGTTCCCGAGGGTGACGAGGAGGTTCTCCACCTCGTCCTTGGCGAGCGGGCGCAGGTACTGCACCTTGAAGTAGTTGTAGACCGGGTTCTCGCGCCCTCCGATATTGCTCACTTCGAAGGCGCTGGGATTGGTCCCGGTGACGAAGTAGCTCAGCCTGTTGGGGAATTGCTGATCCAGTCCGCGCAGCAGCCGCCAGATCCGTACGAAGGAAGAACCCCACTCGGACCCGGGAGTGGACGGAGAGAGCAGCTCGACCTCGTCGAGCATCATGATGATCGAGCGGCGGGTCTTCTCGATGATCTCCCTGATGTCGTGGTCGAACAGCTCGAAGACCGCGCCCTTGTCCGGGATCGAGGAGAAGAGTTTGTACTTGCCGAAGAGCTGGAGCGTGGTGATGTTGCGGATATGGCGATGGGAATCGTAGATCGACTCCCCGAGGCTCCACAGGAGATTCTCCGCCGAGGGCTCGATGGCGTCGATCCGCTCGACGTCCACATGCCCGATATAGGAATCGCCGTTCGTCTGCAGGGTGGACCGCAGCTTGTAGAGCATGGACGTCTTGCCGATCTTGCGTAAGCCGAACAGTCCCACATGCCGGCCCCCGCGCCGCAGACTGGTCGCGATCTCGCTGACCATCCCGCGGCGGCCGAAGAAGTCCTCGGCCCTGGTGACGGCGGACGGCAGATCGTAGAGATCCCGCACATAGAGCCTGCGCTGCATGGCCTCGATGAAGTCGGACGGCCCGTACGGAGAGCAGGCGGAGAATGTCTCCGCGTCGAAGCCGAGGAAGAGGGTGTCCAGGGTTTCGGCCGTCTCCGACACATGGCGCATCGTGTCGGAGTCCAGGGTGACGACGATGGCGAAATCCTCGCAGAGCCGGGGCCGTTCTTCGCTGATGATGCGCTCCGCCTGCGTCACGGTTCTGGCCTGGAACTCGGGGGATTCCACCACCCACACCAGGACCTCTCGCGCGGTTCCGAAAAGATCTCGCAGGCGCTGGGGAAGTTTCAGGAAGAGGGACCAGCGTTTCCCCTCGGCCTCTTCGTTCACCCACACGATCTTGAAACCGGCACCGCGCAGCACGTTCGCGATCTTCGTACGCAGCTCGCTCCGGTTGAGGAATCGGGCGATCCTCTGCTCGTCGACGGCCATCGTCCCCCCTGTGGACTCCCGTGGCACAGCCAGATGTGCGCAGATTGTCGCGCATCCGGGAGTGCATGACCACGAGATCTACGTTTTTGTGCACAACTGGTGAGGGGCTCCCTCATCTGTGCGGCACTCCCGACGGCGACGGGCGCCCGCCCGCTGCCGCTCAGCGCCCTGCCGGAACCGCCTCGCCGGTGCCCGACTCGTCGCCCGCGGGATCGAGGGCGCCCAGGCCCGGTTCGTGCCAGGTGGCCGGGGTCGGGATCTCCACCATGTCCCGCTCGGCGAGCCCGGCCGGGACCGCCGCCGTGGCGGTGGCGGCGTACGCGGCCCGGGTGGCGCGGCGGCGCCGTGCGCCCGGCAGCAGGGGGCGGCCCGCGGTGTGCAGCGTGACGGCGGTCATCGGGGCGGCGAGGACGAACAGGCCCGCGCAGAGCAGCAGTCCCATGGCCCGGTACCCGGCGAGCGCGGAGAGCCCGCTGCCCACCACGGGGCCGAAGGCGGTGCCGAGCGCGGAGGCCGAACCGGCGAGGACCGCCCAGCGGCCCCGGGTGTCCAGGGAGGCGGCCACCCCGATCAGATAGGAGAGGACGGCCGGGTAGAGGACGTTCCAGGTGATCTGGCCCGAGGCGAAGGCCGCCGGGGTGGTCGAGCAGGCGGTGACCACTATGCAGCAGCCGATCAGTGCGGTGCCCGCGCCCATCGGCAGCGCCCGGCCGAGGCGGGTGCCGAGCGCGCCCGCGCCGAGGACGCCGAGCAGACCGGCGCCGAGGGCCGCCGCGAAGACGGCACCCACGGCGACCTCGCTCATGCCCGCCTGGTCGAGCCCGATCCGCCCGCTCACGCCCCAGAGCGAGTTCTGGGCCATCGACCAGCAGAGCATCGCCCCGGCGAGGACCATGCCCGAGCGGCGGTAGGGCAGCGGGCCCGCGGCCGCCGGTGCGCTGTCCGCGGCCGGTGCCGGGCCGCCGAGCCGTCCCGTGACGGGCAGGGTGAGCAGGGCGCTCACCGCGAGGGCGCCGAAGGGCAGGCCGTGCCCGCCGCCCAGGTAGGGGATGGTCAGGAAGACGCCCCCGGCCAGCGCGGAGACGCAGAGCAGCCCGGTGGTGGAGGCGCGGTGCGGGTCCCCGAGCCCGGCGATCCGGGAGGCGGCCACCGTGATGGCGGTGCCCGAGCCGAGGCCGCCCGCCATCGACCCGGCGATCACCAGCGGCAGCCCCTGGCTCAGGGCGGCGGCACCGTATCCGCCCGCGCACAGCAGCAGTCCCGCGCGGGCCAGCCGGGCCGGGCCGAGGCGCTCGATGCGCGAGGCCAGCGCGAAACCGGCGCTCGCGGAGCTGAGCAGCAGCGCGCTGCCGATGAGCCCGGCCTGGGTCGGCGCGAGGCCGAGGCCGTCGATCAGTCTGCTGACGATGCTGGGCAGCAGATACGAGGCGAGGTAGCCGGAGGCGAAGAGGGCGATGAGGGGCCAGGTGGTGCGGCGGGAGGACACGGGCGTTCCCTGGGCGTGCGGATGGAGGGCGGGGCGGGGTGTGGAGGGGCGCGGGGAGGCGCGAAGGGCGCGCGACGGCGCGGAGAGGGTCGAGCGTGAAGCGGGGGTGTGACGTGGAGCGAGGGGTGTGACGTGGAGCGGAGGACGCGGAGTGGGGGGTGGGGGATGGGGTGCGGTGGCGTCGGCTGACGGGACCGCGGGCCAAAGTTCTATCAATCACGCAGAGTGGCGAGACGCTCGCTGCTGTGTGATCTGCGTCACATCAGGTTTGCGGCCCGGAAATGCGGGATTCCGCGGCTGCGGGAATGGGTGAGAGCGGGGAGTTTTCCCAGTTCAAAGGGTATATGTGCGTGACTCGGCGGAGTGGTCCGCCGCAGCCGGGACGCCGTCCGCCGGGGATCGCGACGGTGGCATTGCTCGGCCAGATGGTCGCGGTCCGTATGGGGGCAGGGGTGGCCGGCCCCGAGGTTCGACGCGGCCGGGCGGCCCGCTCCGTACGGCGGAGTCCGTGCAGGTCGCCGCCTGCTGACCGGCGCGGTGCTCCCGCCGTGCGCCGCCGCGCACGCCCCGCGGCGGCATATGCGCCTGGCGTCCGGACACGCGCCCCGCTCCGCGCAGCGCGCCCCGGTCGCCTGCCGGGAGCCGTGAACCCGGCCCGGATCGATGGGAAAGCGCAGCTCAGGGGCGCTCTGCCGCGCGTTCCAGGATGCGTGCCGCCACCGCCGGGGAGTCCACCAGCGGATGCAGCGCGAGGGCACGCAGCGCCGCCTCGCGGTCCTTGAAGAGGGCGGCCTCCACCGCCGCCGTCTCCACCGCCTTGAGCTGGAGCATCAGCCCGAGTTCGGCCGGGCCGAGCGCGGCCGAGGGCAGCGGGCGCGCCCCGTCCGCGCCCACCTCGCAGACCGTCTCGATGATCGCCTCCGGGTCGAGCGCGGGCACCGTGGCGCCGTTGCGCACATTGAGGATCAGCCGGGTCCCGCGGTCCTGGGCGATGGCCCGCATCAGCGCCAGCGCCACCTGGTCGTAGCCGCCGCCGTCCAGGTCGCAGCTGTCGCGCTGCCAGCCGCCGCTCGCGGCCCGGCTCTCGGCGAGATAGGTCTCCTCGCGGCCGCGCCGGGTCGCCTCCCACAGGGCGTGGGCGCGGTCCGGCTCGCGCGCGGCCCGGTCGAAGAACTCGCCCTGCTGGCGCTCCAGGAAGGCGCCGCGGGTCTCCCCGGCCGCGCGCACCGCGGCCAGCGTCTCGCGCCGGAAGTAGTAGTAGTGCAGGTACTCGTTGGGCAGCGAGCCCAGCGCGCGCAGCCACTCGGCGCCGAACAGGCGGCCCTCCTCGAAGGAGCCGAGGGCCGCGGAGTCCGCGAGCAGACCGGGCAGCAGCTCGCGCCCCGCCGCGTCCCGCAGCGAGCGCAGCCAGCCCAGGTGGTTGAGGCCCACGTAGTCGTACGCCACCGTGTCCGGGTCGGCGCCCGCGGCCCGTGCCGCCCGCCGGACCAGGCCCACCGGCGAATCGCAGATGCCGATCACGCGCGGACCGAGCACCGAGGCCATCGCCTGGGTGACCATGCCCGCCGGGTTGGTGAAGTTGATGACCCAGGCCCCCGGCGCGAGCGCGGCCACCCGCTCGGCGACCCGCAGTGCGACCGGGATGGTGCGCAGCCCGTACAGGATGCCGCCCGCGCCCACCGTCTCCTGCCCGAGGACGCCCTCGGCCAGCGGCACCGCTTCGTCGTGCACCCGGCCCGCGGTGCCGCCCACCCGCATCGCGGAGAAGACGAAGTCGGCGCCGCGCACCGCCTCGTCGAGGTCCCCGGCCACCCGCACCGGCGGCCCGGCGGGCAGCTGCCCGAGGACCGAGCGGATCACCGCGATCCGCCCGGGGTCGGTGTCGTACAGGGTCACCCCGGACACCTCGCTGCCCGCCAGCGCCCGGTAGACCAGAGGGACGCGGAAACCGCCGCCGCCGAGAATCGTGAGCCTCATGCCGCGGAAGATACCCGGGCCCGTGCCGGACGGCCCACGCCGCCCATCAGGCACACTGTGCGGACCCGGACCATCAGGGGGAGCACACCGTGACGACGCAGGACAAGGGCCGGCCGCCCGCACCGGGCGGTCTTGATCCGCTCGCCGGTCTGCGGACGCCCCAGGACCCGCCCTGCGACGTCTATCTGACCGGCACCGTCTTCCTGGACATCATCTTCACCGGCCTGGCCAGCGCCCCCGTGCGGGGCACCGAGTCCTGGGCGGGCGGCATGGGCTCCAGCCCCGGCGGCGTGGCCAACATGGCGACCGCGCTCGCCCGGCTCGGCCTGCGCACCACCCTCGCCGCGGCCTTCGGCGACGACCACTACGGCGAATACTGCTGGGACGCCCTCGCCCAGGGCGAGCGGATCGACCTCGGCCCCTCCCGGCGGGTGCGCGGCTGGCACTCGCCGGTCACCGTCTCCATGGCCTACGAGGGCGAGCGCACCATGGTCTCGCACGGCCACGAGCCCCCGCCCGAGGAACCCGCCCCGCGCTGCCCGCCCCGTGCCAGGGCCGCCGTCGCCGCGCTCGCGGACGGCGCCCCCGCCCCCTGGATCGCGGAGGCGGCCCGGCACGGCACCCGGGTCTTCGCGGACGTCGGCTGGGACGACTCCGGGCGCTGGGACTTGGACGCGCTCACCGACCTGGAGCACTGCGAGGCCTTCCTGCCCAACGCCGAGGAGGCGGTGCGCTACACCCGCGCCGACTCCCCGGAGGCCGCCGCCCACCTGCTCGCCGAACGCGTCCCGCTCGCCGTGGTCACCCTCGGCGCGGAGGGCGCCTACGCGGTGGACGCGGGCACCGGGGAGACCGCCCGGGTGCCGGCCCTCGCGGTGGAGGCGCTCGACCCGACCGGCGCCGGGGACGTCTTCGTCGCCGGGTTCGTCACCGGCACCCTCGCGGGCTGGCCGCTCGCCGACCGGCTCGCCTTCGCCGGGCTGACCGCGGCCCTGTCGGTGCAGGAGTTCGGCGGCTCGCTCTCGGCGCCGGGCTGGGCGGAGGTCGCCGCCTGGTGGCGCCATGTGCGCTCGCGCGGCACGCGCTACCCGGGCGTCCTGGAGCACTACGCCTTCCTGGAGGAGCTGCTGCCCGCCGCGACCGGCAGCTCCCGGCCCTGGCCGCTGCGCCGGGCCGTCCCCACCATCGGCTTCCGGCCGGGCGACTGAGGCGTACGGGCTGTGGGCGGCCGGACGTACCGGGGGATCGGCCACGGAGCGTGCGCGGGCCCTCGCACACCCGGCCGGTTCACGGGCGGGCGCGCGAAAAGCCCTCGGTGTTGTCGGTGGCCCGTCGTAGGCTGGGAACAGCAGCACACGACCTTGTCAGGCGGGCGCGAGCCCGGCACCGAGGAGGATGAGCAGGCCTACAGAGCCGGCCCATGACCCAGTCACCCACAGCTCACGACCCCGCGCGGGGACAGGCACGAGCCCAGTTCACCGTCCCCGCGAAGCACCCCATGGTCACGGTGCTCGGATCCGGGGACTCCCTTCTGCGCGTGATCGAGGACTCCTTCCCCGCCACGGACATCCACGTCCGCGGCAATGAGATCAGCGCTGTCGGCGAGGCCCAGGAAGTCGCCCTGGTGCAGCGCCTGTTCGACGAGATGATGCTGGTGCTCCGCACCGGGCAGCCGATGACGGAGGACGCGGTGGAACGCTCGATCGCCATGCTCAGGGCGAGCGAGAACGGCGAGGCGGGCGAGGCCCAGGAGACCCCCGCCGAGGTGCTCACCCAGAACATCCTCTCCTCGCGCGGGCGCACCATCCGCCCCAAGACGCTCAACCAGAAGCGGTACGTCGACGCCATCGACAAGCACACCGTCGTCTTCGGCATCGGCCCCGCGGGCACCGGCAAGACCTACCTGGCGATGGCCAAGGCGGTGCAGGCCCTGCAGTCCAAGCAGGTCAACCGCATCATCCTGACCCGCCCCGCGGTCGAGGCCGGCGAGCGCCTCGGCTTCCTGCCGGGCACCCTCTACGAGAAGATCGACCCGTATCTGCGCCCGCTCTACGACGCCCTGCACGACATGCTCGACCCCGACTCGATCCCCCGGCTGATGGCCGCGGGCACCATCGAGGTCGCCCCGCTGGCGTACATGCGCGGACGCACGCTCAACGACGCCTTCATCATTCTCGACGAGGCCCAGAACACCAACCCCGAGCAGATGAAGATGTTCCTGACCCGGCTCGGCTTCGAATCGAAGATCGTCATCACCGGTGACGTCACCCAGATCGACCTGCCGAGCGGCACCAAGAGCGGCCTGCGCCAGGTCCAGGACATCCTCGAAGGCGTCGACGACGTCCACTTCTCCCGCCTCACCTCGCACGACGTCGTCCGGCACCGCCTGGTGGGCCGTATCGTCGACGCGTACGAGAAGTACGACAGCGAGACGAGCTCGCCGGGCGGCACGCACACCCGGCGCGACGGGAAGTAGACCAGGCGGCAATGTCGATCGACGTCAACAACGAGTCCGGTACCGAGGTGGACGAACAGGCGGTGCTCGACATCGCCCGCTACGCCCTCGCGAGGATGCGCATCCACCCGCTGTCCGAGCTGTCGGTCATCGTGGTCGACGCCGAGGCGATGGAGCAGCTGCACCTGCAGTGGATGGACCTGCCGGGGCCCACCGATGTCATGTCCTTCCCGATGGACGAGCTGCGCCCGCCCGCCAGGGACGAGGACGAGCCCCCGCAGGGACTCCTCGGCGACATCGTGCTCTGCCCGGAGGTCGCCGCCCGGCAGGGCGAGGAGGCCCCGACGCAGCACTCCATGGACGAGGAGCTCCAGCTCCTGACCGTCCACGGGGTGCTGCACCTGCTGGGCTACGACCACGAAGTCCCCGACGAGAAGGCGGAGATGTTCTCCCTGCAGGCGGCCATCGTCGACGGCTGGCGGGCCGACCGGGGCCTGACCGGTCCCTCGCCCGCCCCGACCGTCTCCTGAGGCCATGAACACCCAGCTGATCTTCGGCGCGATCCTCCTGGTCGTCGTCGCCTGGCTCGCCGCCTGCGCCGAGGCCGGACTCGCCCGCATCTCCAGCTTCCGCGCGGAGGAGGCGGCCCGCGGCGGGCGGCGGGGCAGCGCCAAGCTCGCCCAGGTCGCCGCCGACCCCACCCGCTACCTCAACGTCGCCCTCCTCGTCCGGGTGGCCTGTGAGATGGCCGCCGCGGCGCTCGTCACGTACGCCTGCCTGGAGGAGTTCGACAAGACCTGGCAGGCGCTGCTGCTCGCCATCGGGGTCATGGTGCTCGTCAGCTATGTCGCCGTCGGCGTCTCCCCGCGCACCATCGGCCGCCAGCACCCGCTGAACACGGCCACCGCGGCGGCGTACATCCTGCTGCCGCTGGCCCGGATCATGGGTCCCATCCCGCCCCTGCTGATCCTCATCGGCAACGCCCTGACCCCCGGAAAGGGCTTCCGGCGGGGCCCGTTCGCTTCCGAGGCGGAGCTGCGCGCCCTGGTCGACCTCGCGGAGAAGGAGTCCCTGATCGAGGACGAGGAGCGCCGGATGGTGCACTCCGTCTTCGAGCTGGGGGACACCCTGGTCCGCGAGGTGATGGTGCCGCGCACCGACCTCGTCGTCGTCGAGCGCTACCGCACCATCCGCCAGGCGCTCACCCTCGCCCTGCGCTCCGGCTTCTCGCGGATGCCGGTGACCGGCGAGAGCGAGGACGACATCGTCGGCGTCGTCTACCTCAAGGACCTGGCCCGCCGGACCCACATCAACCGGGAGGCCGAGTCCGAGCTGGTCTCCACCGCGATGCGTTCGGCCTCCTTCGTCCCCGACACCAAGAACGCGGGCGACCTCCTGCGCGAGATGCAGCAGGAGCGGAACCACGTCGCCGTCGTCATCGACGAGTACGGCGGCACCGCGGGCATCGTCACCATCGAGGACATCCTGGAGGAGATCGTCGGCGAGATCACCGACGAGTACGACCGCGAACTGCCGCCCGTGGAGGAGCTGGGCGAGGACCGCCACCGGGTCACCGCCCGCCTCGACATCGGCGACCTCGGCGAGCTGTACGGCCTGGAGGCCTACGACGACGAGGACGTCGAGACCGTCGGCGGCCTCCTCGCCAAGGCCCTCGGCCGGGTGCCGATCGCCGGGGCGAGCGCGGTGGTCGACCTGCCCGACGGCCGGGCCCTGCGGCTGACCGCGGAGGCGGCGGCCGGGCGCCGGAACAAGATCGTGACCGTACTGGTGGAGCCGGTCGCCGTCGAGACGGTCCCCGCGACCGAGGAGTCCAGCACATGACCCCCGCCGAACTGCGCGCCTTCTGCCTCTCCTTCAACGCGGTGGCCGAGGAGTTCCCCTTCAACCCGGAGACCTCGGTCTTCAAGGTGCTCGGCAAGGTCTTCGCGCTCAGCGCCCTGGACGCGGAGCCGCTGACCATCTCCCTGAAGTGCGATCCGGAAGAGGCCGTACGGCTGCGCGAGCGCCACCCCGAGATCGTCCCCGGCTACCACCTCAACAAGCGGCACTGGAACACGGTGACGGTCGGCCCGCTCCCCGACCGCCAGCTCCGCGAACTCATCGAGGACTCCTACGACTTGGTGGTGGCCAAACTGCCACGCGCGGAGCGGCTCCGACTCGATCGGCCTTGACGGGCCGAGCTGCTTCCCCCTGGGGAGCCTGGCCGACCGCCCTGACTGGTTCGTTCCCCTTGAGGGGGTCGGGTCGACCGGCCCTGACCGGCCTGGCCGCTTCCCCCTGAGGAGCCTCGCCGACCGGCCCTGACGGTCGGCCTACGGTTAGGACCCATGAGAGTCCTGATCATCGGCGGCAGCGGCTTCCTCGGAACGGAACTGGTGGGCCAGGCCCTCGCCGCGGGCTGGCGGACCTCCGCGACCTACCACTCCCGACCCCGCGACATCCCCGGCGCCACATGGCACCGGCTCGACCTCCGCCTCCCCGGCCGTCTCGACGCACTGCTCGCCGAGGTGGCTCCGGACGCCGTCCTCAACGTCACGAGCGGGCAAGCCCGATTGGGCGGTCACCGCGGACGGTTCGGTACGGGTGGCCCTGGCCGCGGCACAACACCCGTGCCGCCTGGTCCACGTCTCCAGCGACGCCGTCTTCTCCGGCTCCCGGGTCCACTACGACGAGAGCTGCCTGCCCGATCCGGTCACCCCGTACGGCGCGGCGAAGGCAGCCGCCGAGACCGCCGTGCGGCTCCTCGTCCCGGACGCCGCCGTCGCGCGCACCTCGTTGATCGTCGGCCACGGCCGCTCCGCACACGAGCGCCGGGTCCGTGCCCTGGCCGCCGATCCACGGTCGGGTGCCCTGTTCACCGACGACTTCCGCTGCCCGGTGCACGTCACGGACCTGGCCGCCGCCCTGTGCGAACTCACGGTGTCCGAGGCGTCCGGGATGTTCCACCTCGCCGGAGCAGATGCCGTGAGCCGCTACGACCTCGGCGTACTCCTCGCCCGCCGTGAGGGACTCGACCCGTCCCGGCTCCCGTCCGCCCGCCGCGCCGACTCCGCGCTCCCCGGCGCCCTCGACGTCCGCCTCGACAGCCGCGCCACCCAGTCCCACCTGCGCACCCGCCTGCGCGGCGCCCGGGAGTTCCTCGGCTCGTAGGGGCGTGCGCTCGTAGGGTGCGCTCTCCTCTCACGGCCCGTCGAGGGGGCAAGGGGTGTTCCATCGGCGCTCGTACGTCTCTCCCGTTACGCCCTCCTGGTGCTCGGGCAGCAGCCCCTTGCCCCAAGGGGGGTCGGTACGGGGACTGGCTCCGTAGGGCGGCGATACGCGCATTCGCCTCACCGGCTGGCCCCCGCGCGAGCCGTTCCCGCGGCTTCGTATGCTTCGGCACATGACCGACAGCACCGCGCTCGACCCCGAGGACCGCAAGATCGTCACCCTGGCCCGCTCGGCCAGAGCCCGCAACGGCGTGCCCGAGGGCGCTGCGGTACGCGACGAGACCGGCCGCACCTATGTCGCCGGGACGGTGTCCCTGGACTCCCTGCAACTCAGCGCCCTGCAGACGGCGGTGGCCATGGCGGTGGCCTCCGGTGCCACCTCGCTGGAGGCGGCAGCCGTGGTCACCGAGGCCCCGGCCGCCGCGGACGCCGACCGCGCGGCGGTACGCGACCTGGGCGGTGCCGACACCCCCGTGCTGGTCGCCGGCACCGACGGCGAGGTCAGGAACGTGGTCACCGCCGGTTGACCCGTCCTGCGGGGCACCGGCCGGGACCCGGCGGACAGATCAGTCGGCGGGCAGATCACAGGGCGGGCGGATCAGAGGGCGTCCGGGCCGCGTTCGCCCGTGCGCACCCGGACCACGGAGTCGACCGGTACCACCCAGACCTTGCCGTCTCCGATGCGTCCCGTCTGCGCGGCGCGCACGATCGCGTCCACCGAGGCCTCCGTGTCCGCGTCCTCGACCACGACCTCGATACGGACCTTCGGCACCAGGTCGACCTTGTACTCCGCCCCCCGGTACACCTCGGTGTGCCCGCCCTGGCGTCCGTAGCCGCTCGCCTCCGTCACGGTCATTCCGTGCACGCCGAGTTCCTGGAGGGCGCTCTTCACCTCGTCGAGGCGGAAGGGCTTGACGATCGCCGTGATGAGCTTCATGCGGACGGGCTCCTGTCCTTCGTGACCGCCGGGGAGTTGTGCGGGGCACCGTGGCCCAGCACGCCGTGATCGTAGGCGGTCTCCGCGTGCACGGTCTGGTCGAGTCCGGTCATCTCCTCCTCGGCGGAGGCCCGGAAGCCCAACAGCCGGTCGATCGCCTTGCCGAGGAGGAAGGTCACCCCGAAGGTGTAAGCGGCCACCACCACGACCGCCACCGCCTGCCTGCCCAACTGCCCCAGACCGCCGCCGTAGAAGAGCCCTTCCGCGCCGCCGGTCATCGCCTCGGTCGCGAACAGCCCGATCAGCAGGGTGCCCACCACCCCGCCGACGAAGTGCACCCCCACCACGTCCAGCGAATCGTCGTACCCGAAGCGGAACTTCCAGGCCACGGCATACGAGCACACCACGCCCGCAGCGAGCCCCACCACGGCCCCGCCGAGGATGCCCACCGTCCCGCAGGCCGGGGTGATCGCCACCAGTCCGGCCACGGCACCCGAGGCGGCACCGAAGGTGGTCGGATGGCCGTCCCGCACCTGCTCGACGGCGAGCCAGCCGAGCAGCCCGGTGCAGCCGGCGACGAGGGTGTTGAGCAGCGAGGCGGCCGCGAGGCCGTTGGCCCCGAGCGCCGAACCGCCGTTGAAGCCGAGCCACCCGAACCACAGAAGTCCCGCGCCCAGCATGACCAGGGGCAGGTTGTGGGGACGCATGGCGTCCTTCCGGAAGCCGATCCGCGGCCCGAGCACCAGGGCGAGCGCCAGTCCGGAAGCCCCCGAGGCGATCTCCACGACGAGGCCGCCCGCGAAGTCGAGCGCACCGAGGCGCCCCGAGATCCAGCCGCCCGGCCCCCAGACCCGGTGCGCCACCGGAACGTATACGAGCAGCGCCCACACCGGCACGAACACCAGCCAGGCCGCGAACTTCGTCCGGTCCGCCACCGCCCCGCTGATCAGCGCCGCGGTGATGATCGCGAAGGTCAGCTGGAAGGTGCTGAACAGCATCGTCGGCACCGTCCCGGACACGTCGTCCGGTCCGATGTCGGCCATGCCGAGGTGGCCGAGATCACCTATCAGGCCGCCGAAGGCATCGTCGCCGAAGACCAGTGAATAGCCTGCGAGCAGCCAGACCACGGTGACGAGCGCGATCGAGACGAAGCTCATCAGGAGCATGTTGAGCACGCTCTTGGTACGGACCATCCCACCGTAGAAGAGGGCCAGCCCGGGGGTCATCAGCAGGACCAGCGCCGTTGCCGCGAGCAACCAGGCGGTGTCGCCGCTGTCGAGGCCTGCGGCCAGGTGCACGGTCTTCACTGTCGGTCTCCTGAGGGTCGGGGAGACTGAGAGAGTCACCGCCACGCATTTCGCTCCGCACACATCGGTGTTTCCGCTGTGTTTCGCATTGCGTCAGCGTTTCCGTAATCTCACAGGTCGGACCGGCTCCCGGGATCAGGGACAATGGTCGCCATGAGCGTTCACAGCGACCCCACCGAGCCGTCCGATTCCCCCCACCGGTCCGGCTTTGCCTGCTTTGTGGGGCGCCCCAACGCGGGCAAGTCCACCCTGACGAACGCTCTTGTCGGTCAGAAGATCGCCATCACCTCCAATCGTCCGCAGACCACCCGGCACACCGTGCGCGGGATCGTGCACCGTCCGGACGCCCAGCTCGTCCTGGTGGACACCCCCGGCCTGCACAAGCCCCGTACGCTGCTGGGAGAGCGCCTGAACGACGTGGTCCGCACCACCTGGGCCGAGGTCGACGTGATCGGCTTCTGCCTCCCCGCCGACCAGAAGCTCGGCCCCGGTGACCGCTTCATCGCCAAGGAACTGGCCGGGATCAAGCGCACCCCGAAGGTGGCGGTCGTCACCAAGACGGACCTCGTCGACCCCAAGGCCCTCGCCGAGCAGCTCATCGCCGTGGACCAGCTCGGCAAGGAACTCGGCTTCGAGTGGGCGGAGATCATCCCCGTCTCCGCGGTCGGGGGTCAGCAGGTCTCCCTTCTCGCCGATCTGCTGGTGCCCTTGCTCCCCGAGGGGCCGACCCTCTACCCCGAGGGCGATCTCACCGACGAGCCCGAGCAGGTCATGGTGGCGGAACTCATCCGCGAGGCCGCTCTGGAGGGCGTGCGCGACGAACTGCCGCACTCCATCGCCGTCGTCGTGGAGGAGATGCTGCCCCGCGAGGACCGGCCGGCCGACAAGCCCCTGCTGGACATCCACGCCAATCTCTTCATCGAGCGCCCGAGCCAGAAGGGCATCGTCATCGGCCCGAAGGGAAAGCGCCTGAAGGATGTCGGTGTGAAGTCCCGCAAGCAGATCGAGGCCCTGCTCGGCACCCCCGTCTTCCTGGACCTCCATGTGAAGGTGGCCAAGGACTGGCAGCGCGACCCCAAGCAGCTGAGGCGACTCGGCTTCTGATCTCCGAACGGGCCGACGGACCGCCGCTCTTCCCTCCGCTCTATCCGTCCGCGGCCAGGTGACTCCTCCTTTCCCGATGCTCGGGTTGTGCTGGGACGCGCTGCCCTCGCTTGCCCTGCCCTCGCTCGCCCTGCTCCCGTTCGTGGTGCTCCCGTGTCGGACCGCTTCCTTCCGCGCCCTCTCCCAGCTCCGGGACGGCGCTTCTGGCGGCCATCACCCAGTCGTACCCCGCGTCCTCCTCGAAGTCCTCGTACGCCGCGTACTCCTCGCCCCAGGGCACCGGCGACTCCAGCGGGTCGGCGTCCATGTCCTGGCAGCCCACCACTCGCAGCAGTTCGAGCTTTTCGTAGGACTCGGTTCCCGGGCATGCGGTGTGGACGATCAACTGCTGGTCGCCGCCCTGGCTGAGCAGGACCTCGCAGTCCAGCTCCAGGAGACCGACCATCGGATGCTGGAACCGCTTGATCGCGGTGTGCCGCGCCGCGACCTCATGGGACTGCCAGAGTCTTCGGAACTCCTCGCTCTTCTTGCGTAGTTCGGCGACGAGCCGCCCGGGCCCGGGATCGTCCGGCCTCGCCGCCGTGATTGCTCGCAGGCAGGCGACATGGGCCCGAGCGCGGTCTGCTCGGTCTTCCTCTGGGATCAGTTGCCGTGCTTCCGGGTCGGTGAAGAAGTGCCGGACCAGGTTGCGGTCTTCGGTGGGGCGCTGCTTGATGTCGCCGGTGAGCGCGGCGGCCATATGGTTCTGGGCTAGCACCTCTCCGTAGTCGGTGACGATCTGCGCGGGTGTGTCGTGCAACCGGTCGAGTATCAGCAGCAGCCCCGGGCGGACATGCAGATCGGTGTGGCCGGGGCGTGGCGGCTGCTCGCCCGCGAGATGGAAGAGATGGTCACGCTCCTCTTCCGTCAGCCGCAGGGCGCGGGAGAGCGAGGTGAGCAGTTGCCGCGAGGGACGGGGCCCGCGGCGCTGTTCCAGGCGGATGTAGTAGTCGACAGACATCCCGGCCAGTTGCGCCACCTCCTCACGGCGCAGCCCCGGGGTGCGGCGCCGTCCGCCCGCTTCCATCCCCACGGCCGCGGGCGTGAGACGGGCACGTCCGCGGCGCAGGAAGTCTGCGAGCTGAGGTCGATCGAGTCGGTTCACGAGGACAGCATCACCCGGGTACGGAGAGTTATCCAGGGACTCCCGATCCCAGGATCGGGAGTCCTCTCCCACTTCCTCGGTGAGCGGGTGAGTCTGGCACTGCGACCACGGAAGCGCCGCTCCCGACAGCGGAGTTGACCGGGGCCGTAGCAACCCGCAATCCCTCCCCTTTCCCGGCTCCCGCGGACGGGGGCCGAGCCGGGCGAGGGGGAGGAGCGGGGCCGGGGCGGAGCGCCGAGGCGACGCTCACGTCCCAGGAAGACACCGGCGAGGGAAGGCACCGCCGTGACCACCGGCCGGACACCGGCCAAGAACCCCTGCGAAGAGGAGAGGCGCAACAGATGCTGAAGTTCCTGGCAAGAGTCAGACGCAAGATGGGCCGGTGGCGGCCTCCGCGGATCGTGCAACAGCTGCGCAAGGGATCCGCGGAGAGACAGGCTGACCCGCGGTGGTCAGGCCCCCTCCTTCAACACCCGCGAGATCAGCTTCCGTTGCGCCTCGGTGAGCCCGGGGTCGGCGCAGTGGACGGTGCGGTCGCCGACGGTCAGGGCGTAGTGGAAACCGTCCGGGACCCCCGCCGAGGGACTCTCGCCGGCGGTGGCCAGCGCTTCGTCCGCCAGGGCCTTCCACTCCTCGGCGTCCGGGAGATCCCCGGTGTCGACCTGGGCCTCGCGCACGATGGCCGCGAACCCCCCTGTGCGTTTTACCTGAATGCGCATGGAAGGTGTTCTACCCCCAATCTCTTCCGCCGCTTCCTGTCCGCCATATTTCCCACCTCCGGCCGCGCCTTCGCGGGGCGTCCGGAGCCTCCCCCGGGGCTGCCCGTCCCGGACCTGAATCCGAACCGCCCGCCCGGGGCCGTTCGCGTAGCGGAACGGCCCCGGGGGAGCAGCGCCCCGGCGGGAGGAGGATGCGCCGGAGCGGACGGAGGCCGATGGCTCAGCCGGTGGATACCCCCACCTGCGACCAGGCCTTGAGGACGGCTTCCTGCTCCGCGCCGCCGCCGTAGCGCGTCTGCGCGGCGGAGGCGGTCAGGCGGGCGAAGGCGGCGAAGTCCGCGTCGGAGGCCAGATCGCCGCCGGTGAGGACGTCGTACCAGATCTGCCCGGCCCGCTCCCAGGCGTTGCCGCCCAGTGTCTCGGCCAGGAGGTAGAAGGCGCGGTTGGGGATGCCGGAGTTGATGTGGACGCCGCCGTTGTCGTCCTCCGTGCGGACGTAGTCCTTCATGCTGCCGGGCTGGGGGTCCTTGCCGAGGACATCGTCGTCGTAGGCGGTGCCCGGGGCCTTCATCGAGCGGAGGGCCTTGCCGCTCACCCCGGGGGCGAGCAGCCCGGCGCCGATGAGCCAGTCGGCCTCCGAGGCGGTCTGGCCCAGGGCGTACTGCTTGATCAGTGAGCCGAACACATCCGAGAGGGACTCGTTGAGGGCGCCGGGCTGGTCGGCGTAGGTGAGGTTCGCCGTGTGCTGGGTGACGCCGTGCGTCAGCTCGTGGCCGATGACGTCGAGAGGGAGGGTGAAGTCCAGGAAGATCTCCCCGTCACCGTCGCCGAAGACCATCTGGTCGCCGTTCCAGAAGGCGTTGTTGTACTCGCGGTCGTAGTGGACCGTGGCGACGAGGGGGAGGCCGCGGCCGTCGATGGAGGAGCGGCCGTAGGCCTTGAGGTACAGCTCGAAGGTGGCGCCGAGACCCGAGTACGCGCGGTTGACGGAGGCGTCCTTCACGGGCTGCTGTCCCTCGCCGCGGACCTTGCGGCCGGGCAGGGCGGTGCCGTGGGCGGCGTCGTGGATGGAGCGTTCGGGCTGGTCGGGCGGGTCGGCCTCGGCGCCTGGAGCGGCCGTCGCCTGAGGGCCTGCGGCCACGGTGAGGCTGCGGCGGGTGCGCTCCAGGGTGTCGCGTTCGAGGGTGCGCCGGGCGACGTCGGCGAGGCTTGCGTTGCTGTGCTGGGACAGGGCGTCCAGCAGGTGCGGCGGGACGATCGTGCAGAAGACGGGCGTGATGTCGCGGTGAGTGCTCATACAAGGACTGTGACAGTGAGTGGTGGTGCAGTCACTAGAAGCGAGGGAGATTGGCGAAATGGAGTGATAACTCACGCGATGGCCTTTACGTGGCGGCAGTCCCGCATACTGAAACGCATCGCCTTGCGGCGGCACCGTTCGGTTACAGTGCAGCCATCATGCGTTTTGGGCTGCTTCTCCTTAGCTGCCGCGGCGAGGGCCTGTAGTCGAGGCCGACCCCCTCCCCGCGGAGTTCGGTGTTGCGCTACGACCCGTCGGCCGGCCCCCTGTGGACCAATGAGGAGCCCCACGCATCATGTCGAACCCTGCTGACCAGCCCGTCGGTCGTCGTACGCCGCTCACCACCGCGCACCACTTCCAGCAGCCCACCGCGATGCCGATCCACAAGTACCGCGGTTACGAGGCCGTGGACATCGCCGACCGCACCTGGCCCGAGCAGCGCATCACCAAGGCCCCGCGCTGGCTGTCCACCGATCTGCGCGACGGCAACCAGGCGCTGATCGACCCCATGTCGCCCGTACGCAAGCGGGAGATGTTCGATCTGCTCGTACGCATGGGCTACAAGGAGATCGAGGTCGGCTTCCCCTCCTCCGGGCAGACGGACTTCGACTTCGTCCGCTCCATCATCGAGGACGAGGCGATCCCCGAGGACGTGACGATCTCGGTCCTGACGCAGGCGCGCGAGGAACTCATCGAGCGCACCGTGGAATCGCTGAAGGGCGCGCGCCGGGCGACGGTGCACCTGTACAACGCCACCGCTCCGGTCTGGCGCGAGGTGGTCTTCCGGGGCTCCCGCGACCAGGTCCGGCAGATCGCCGTGGACGGGACGCGGCTGGTCATGGAGTACGCGGAGAAGCTGCTCGACGAGCGGACCGAGTTCGGGTACCAGTACAGCCCCGAGATCTTCACCGACACCGAGCTGGACTTCGCGCTGGAGGTCTGCGAGGGGGTGATGGACGTCTGGCAGCCCGAGGCGGGCCGCGAGATCATCCTCAACCTGCCCGCCACCGTGGAGCGTTCGACGCCCTCCACGCATGCGGACCGCTTCGAGTGGATGTCGCGCAATCTGAGCCGGCGTGAGTTCGTCTGCCTCTCGGTACACCCCCACAACGACCGGGGCACCGCGGTGGCCGCCGCCGAACTCGCGCTGATGGCGGGCGCCGACCGCGTCGAGGGCTGCCTCTTCGGCCAGGGCGAGCGGACCGGCAACGTCGACCTGGTCACCCTGGGCATGAACCTGTTCTCGCAGGGCGTGGACCCGCAGATCGACTTCTCCGACATCGACGAGATCCGCCGCGCCGCCGAGTACTGCACGCAGATGGAGGTGCACCCGCGCCACCCCTACGCGGGCGATCTCGTCTACACCGCCTTCTCCGGCTCCCACCAGGACGCCATCAAGAAGGGCTTCGAGGCGATGGAGGGCCGCGCCGAGGCGGCGGGCAGGACGGTCGACGACATCGAGTGGGCGGTCCCCTACCTGCCGATCGACCCGAAGGACGTGGGGCGTTCCTACGAGGCCGTGATCCGGGTCAACTCGCAGTCCGGCAAGGGCGGTGTGGCCTACGTCCTCAAGAACGACCACCACCTGGACCTGCCCCGGCGGATGCAGATCGAGTTCTCCCGGATCATCCAGGCGAAGACGGACGCCGAGGGCGGCGAGGTCACCCCGGGGGCCATCTGGTCCGTCTTCCAGGACGAGTACCTGCCCAACCCGGACAACCCCTGGGGCCGCATCCAGGTGCGCGACGGCGGCCAGGCCACCAGCGGCACGAGCGGCGGCGGTGCCGACACCCTGACCGTCGAGGCAGAGGTCGACGGCGCGCACACGGTGCTGAGCGGTACGGGCAACGGTCCGATCTCCGCCTTCTTCGACGCACTGCAGTCGATCGGCATCGACGTACGGCTGCTGGACTACCAGGAGCACACGATGAGCGAGGGCGCTTCGGCGCTGGCCGCCTCGTACATCGAGTGCGCGATCGGCGACAAGGTGCTCTGGGGTATCGGCATCGACGCGAATACGACACGCGCCTCCCTGAAGGCAGTGGTCTCCGCGGTCAACCGCGCGGCCCGGAACGGCGGCTGACCCGCGGCTTCGGGTCCCCCGGGCGTCCCTGTGACACCCGGGGGACGCGGTGCCCGCCGGGCAGGTCTCGGCCAGCTCTCGGCCCAAGGGGCTGACGCCGACTGGGTGGTGTGGCTAACATCACGCCAGCGCGTCATCTCGGCATGCGGATCATCCGCCGGGCGGAGTCGGCGCGCCGCAGCGGAGCGCAAGGGAGCGTGTTCGCGGTGTTACGGAGGTGGACGTGCTGCCAGGACGGGGACGAGCCCCTGCCGAGTTGATCTCTCGCCTCGTCGGGACGCACACCGTCTGGAATACGGTGGGTGACGGCGAGTTCTTCTGTCCCGGCTGCGGCGGGGACCGCAACTATCAGCGCCGGACGGGCCGCCGCTTCATCGCCGTGCTGGGCATCCCGACGCTGCCGCGGGGGCGCAGCGGTCCGGTGATCGAGTGCGCGGCGTGCAGGGAGCAGTTCCGTACCGAGGTGCTCGACCATCCGACGACCCACCGGCTGACGGCCATGCTGCGGGACGCCGTGCACACCGTCACCCTGTCCACACTCGCCGCCGGGGGGACCTCGACTCCCGCCCTGGAGGCCGCCGTACGGGTCCTGAACGACGCCGGGGTGGAGAACTGCACGGCCTTGCAGCTCACCGCACTCGTCGAGGCGCTCACCGCCGAGACCGGCGCGATGAGCCGGGGCTGCGATGAGGGCTGCGCGGGCCTCTCGGTGGAACTCCACGAGGCGCTGGCCCCGTTGACGCCCTTCCTCGCCGCGCCGGGCCGGGAGTCGATCCTCCTCGAAGGCGCCCGGATCGCCCTCGCGGACGGGCCGTACACCCCGGCCGAGCGCGATGTGCTCGGCGCCGTGGGCAAGTCGCTGACCATCACCACCGACGAGGTCGAACGACTGCTCACCGCCGCCCGCACACCGTCCTGACCCGGCGCCTCCGCCCGCCTCCCCCCCGCACCCTCGGTGGACGCGGCACGTGCTGCCGCCCCGGCACCCGCTGCCGCTCCCCTCCCGCCTTACTCCCCAGGGAGTACCGGCGCCCCTCGGCCCACCCCCGTAGTACGGCCGTACTCGCTCTCAAGCCCGAGGAATCGGCGTGCGGGGGCCGGGAGGCTGGACGGGTCCGAGTCCGCCAGGGTGGAGGGAGGCCCGCGTCATGGGGGCCGCGAAGAACAGTTCACGACGCCGGGCCGTGCCCTGGGTGGTCCTCGGCCTGTGGGTGGCCGCACTGGCCGTGCTCGGGCCCTTCGGCGGCAAGCTGGCCGACGTGCAGCGCGACCGTGCCGTCGACTACCTGCCCGCGAGCGCCGACTCGACGCAGGTGGCCGAGATGCAGGACCGGCTGCCCGGCGGCGAGACCACCCGGCTGGTGCTCGTCTACCACCGCGAGGGCGGACTGACCCCGGCCGACCGGGACCGGGCCACCGGGCAGGTCGAGCGGATCGCGGAGGCCTTCGAGCTGACCGGCAGGCCCGGGCCGGTGCCGTCGAAGGACGGCTCCACGCTGATGTACCCGGTCGGCAGTACCGCGCCGGGTACCGACGAGGAGGCGCGGGACGACTTCGTCCACGGGGTGCGGGAGATCACCGAGGGCGGTGACGGGCTCAGCGTCGACGTCGGCGGTCCGGGGGCGCTGGCGACCGACGCCGCCGAGGTCTACACCTCCCTGGGCGGCCCGCTGCTCTACACCACGGTCGCCGTCGTCGCGCTGCTGCTCATCCTCATCTACCGCAGCCCCTTCCTCTGGCTGGTCCCGCTGGTCGTCGCCGGAATCGCCGACTTCCTGTCGATGGCGGTCGCCTACGGCCTCCACCAGTTCCTCGGCACCCCGATCAGCGGCCAGAGTGCGGGCGTGATGACGATCCTCGTCTTCGGCGCCGGTACGGACTACGCCCTGCTGCTCGTCTCCCGCTACCGCGAGGAACTGCGCCGCTTCGAGCGCCCCCAGGAGGCGATGCGGGCGGCCCTGCGCGGCTGCGGACCCGCCGTGCTCGCCTCCTCCGGCACCGTGGCGGCGGGACTGCTCTGCCTGCTCGCCGCGGACCTCAACAGCAGCCGCGGCATCGGCCCGCTCGGCACCGTCGGGGTGCTGTGCGCGCTGGTCGCGATGGTGACGCTGCTGCCCGCGCTGCTGGTCCTGCTCGGCCGCCGGGTGTTCTGGCCGCTGGTGCCCGCCTTCGGCAGCCGGCCGAAGGAGCGGCGCGGCATCTTCGCCGCCATGGGCTCCTCGGCGGGGCGGCGCCCGCTCGCCGTGCTGGCCACCGGAGGCGTAGTGCTCGGCGCGCTCGCCCTCGGCGCCTTCGCGCTGCCCGGCGAGCTCAAGCAGGAGGACTCCTTCACCGAACGGCCGCAGGCGGTCACCGCGATGCGGACGCTCGCCGAGGCCTACCCCGAGCACAGCACCCAGCCCGTCACCGTCCTCACCCCGAGCGGGCGGGCGGAGCGCTCCCTGCGCGAGATCCGCGCCACCGAGGGCGTCGACACCGCCAGGACGACCCGGGCGGGCCAGGGGTGGACCGAGATCTCCGTGGTCGCCGAGGGCGCGCCGCAGAGCCCGGCCGAGACCAGGACCATCGAACGGCTGCGGGACACCCTCGACGGCTCCTACGTCGGTGGCCCGAGCGCCGAGCAGATCGACCTGAGGGAGACCAACGCCAGGGACACCCGCATCGTCGTCCCGCTCGTCCTCCTCTGCGTCCTGCTGATCCTGACGGTGCTGCTGCGCTCGCTGGTCGCCCCGGTGCTGCTGACCGTCGCGGTGGTCGGCGTCTGGGGCGCCTCGCTCGGCATCGCGGGGCTCGTCTTCGGGCCGCTGTTCGGCTTCGGCGGCACCGATCCGGGGCTCGGCCTGCTCTCCTTCGTCTTCCTCGTCGCGCTCGGTGTGGACTACGGGATCTTCCTGATGCACCGCATGCGGGAGGAGTCGCTGGGCGGCGCCGAACCCGCCGCCGCCGCGCTCACCGCGCTGCGCACCACCGGGGCCGTGATCGCCTCCGCGGGCCTGGTGCTCGCCGCGACCTTCGCCGTGCTCACCAGCATGCCGATGGTGCAACTGGTCGAACTCGGCTTCGTGATCGCGGTCGGCGTGCTGCTCGACACCTTCCTGGTACGCACCTATCTGGTGACCTCGGCGAGCCTGCTGCTCGGCCGGAAGCTCTGGTGGCCGGGTGCCCTCTCGAAGCCGCCCCGGCAGGCGGACCCGCCCCGCGAACCCGAGACCGTGGGCGCGGCGGCCCGCTGATCCGAGCCTCGGCCCGCCGGTCCGTACGTCGGCCCGCCGGTCCGTACGTCGGCCCGCCGGTCCGTACGTCGGCCCGCTGGTCCGTACGTCGGCCGGTGATCCGCGCGGCGGCCCGGCGATCCGTACGACGACTCGCCGGGCCCGCACGGCAGGCGGCCGACCCGCCGCCAGGCCGTCCCGGGGCGCGCCACCGACCGCCCCGGGACGGCCCTCCCGCCTCCCGCAGCCTCCTCAACTCCCGTACGCGCCCCACCCGCTGGAAGCGCGGAGCCACCCACGGGAACCGCGGACCCACCCGCTGCGACCCCGGACCGAACCGGACGAACCCCCCGGACCGAACCCGACGAACCCTCTGACGGAAGATGACCCCGTGGACGATGTGGACCATGCGGACGTCGTGGACGATCCGCCGAAGGCACCGGGCGCCGGGCCGCGGCTGACCGAGCGGATCCTCGCCGCCGCCACCCGGGAGCCGATGAGCGCCCCGCACCGGCTGCGCAACGACTGCCTCCTCGCGCTGGCGGCCTGCGTGCTCTCCGTCCTGCTCGGCACGCTGGGCGACTCAGGACGCCGCCCGGACGCGCTCGGCTGGGCGCTGCTCCTCGCCAGTGCCCTGCTGATCGCGGTCCGGCGGCAGCGGCCGGTGCTTGCGGTGGCCGGGCTGGTCGCCTGCGTGGCGCCGTACCACGCGATGGACAACTCCCATGCGGCCTCGATGTTCCAGACCTGCGTGATCCTCTACACGGTCGCCGCCACCGGCAGGCCGCTGCGCACCCTGTTCGTCGCCCTCGGCGTCCTCACCCTGGTGGTCTCGGTCGTCAGCGCGAACAACGCCCACGAGGGCCTGCAACTGCTGCGCATCTCGGGCTGGATCCTCGCCATGCTCTTCCTCGGCATCGACGTCCGGGTCTACCGGCAGTACGTCGCCTCGCTCGTGCAGCGCGCCGAACGGGCCGAGCGCACCCGCGAGGAGGAGGCCCGGCGCCGCGTCGCCGAGGAGCGGCTGCGCATCGCCCGCGACCTGCACGACCTGCTCGCCCACAGCATCACCCTGATCGGCGTGCAGACCTCGGTCGCCGCCCACGTCCTGGAGGCCGACCCCGAGCGCCTGGACCGCAAGGCCGTGGCCGGCGCCCTGGAGGACATCGCCGAGACCTGCCGCACCGCCCGCGGGGAGCTGCGGACCACCCTGGAGGTGCTGCGCCGCTCGGATCCGGGCGGCGGCCGCGGCCCGGTGCCGGGTCTCGACGGGGTCGCCGACCTCGCCCGTGCGGCGCGTACGGCGGGCGCCACCGTCGAGGTGTCGGTACGGGCCGCCGGGGTCCCGCCCTCGGTGGGCGCCACCGCCTACCGGATCGTGCAGGAGGCGCTCACCAACGCGGTACGGCACGCGGGGCCCAGCCCCTCGGTGCGGGTGGAGCTGCACTCCGCGGACGGCACCCTGCACGTGGCGGTCTCCGACGACGGCCGGGGCGGTCAACTGGCCCGGAAGGGGCGGGGGTTCGGGCTCACCGGCATGCGGGAGAGGGCCCGCAGCGTCGGCGGCGCCTTCACCGCGGGGCCCCGGAGCGAGGGCGGTTTCGCCGTCCGCGCCGCCCTGCCCCTCCCCGCGGCGGACGCCGCCCCATGACCCCGCCCGCCACTCGGCCCCGCCGGGAAGCCCCCGCCTCGCCGGGCCGTCCCGTCCTGCCGGGCCGCCCCGACCCGGTGGGCCGCCCCGCCCCGCCGCACCGCCTCGACGCCGCCGAGCCGCTCCCCGGCCGTACTCCCCGTGGAGGGACCGTGACCACCCCCATCCGTGTGCTGCTCGCCGACGACCAGCACCTGGTGCGCGCCGCCTTCGCCATGCTCGTCGCCTCGGCGCCCGACATGGAGGTGGTGGCGCAGGCCGGTACCGGCACCGAGGCGGTGGACCTCGCCCGCAGCACCAAGGCCGATCTGGTCGTGATGGACATCCGGATGCCGGGGCTCGACGGCATCGAGGCGACCCGGATCATCGCGGCGGACGCGAGCCTCGCCGCGGTACGGGTGCTGGTCCTGACGACGTACGACACCGACGAGCATGTCGTGGACGCGCTGCGCGCCGGGGCCTCCGGCTTCCTGGTCAAGGACACCCGCCCGGCCGAACTCCTGGACGCCATCCGGACGGTGTCCGCGGGGGAGGCCCTGCTCTCGCCCGGGCCGACCTCCCGGCTGATCGCGCGCTTCCTCTCCGCCCCCGAGGCGCCGACGGGCGCGGCGGGCGGGCCGGAGGGGCTGTCCGAGCGTGAACGGCAGGTGCTCACCCTGGTCGCCCGCGGCCTCAACAACACCGGCATCGCCGAGGCGCTGGGCCTCAGCCCGCTCACCGCCAAGACCCATGTCAGCCGCATCATGGGCAAGCTCGGCGCCCGCGACCGCGCCCAACTTGTCATCGTGGCCTACGAGTCCGGCCTCGTCACCCCCGGCGAACGCTGACCGCCCGCCGCGCGTCCCGCTCACGGCACACCACACACGCCCCACCCCGCACACCCTCACCCCACTCCGCGCCGCCCCTCACTCCACCGGTCGCGCGCCTCTTGCCGTCCCACCCCACCGGCTATACGTTCCGCGCGAGGGAACATCCCACGTCCTATGTCCGACCGGACCGGCCGCCCCGAGCTGCCCTCAACCGGCCTGTGCCGCACCCCAGTTGAACGAGCCCAACCGCCGAACCGGCCACACCGAGCCGGCCCCGCCACCACCACAGCCGAACCGACCCCGCCCGGCCTCACCACCCCAGCCGAACCCCTCCCGCCGAACCACCGAAGCGACCCCGCCCCCCCCGCTGAACAGGAGAGCGATGCCCACCAGGAGCCGCACCCTCGCCTGCCTCGCCACCGGACTCACCGCCGCCCTCGCCGCCGCCGTGCTCCCCGCGACCGCCTCCGGGGCCGCCCCCACCGCCCCGGACGCCCCGGGGCGGTGCGCCTCCTCCGTCCCGTACGTCTCGGGGGAGGGCGGCTACGACACGTACCGCATCCCGGCCGTGGTCCGCACCCGGGCCGGGACCCTGCTCGCCTTCGCCGAGGGACGCGTCGGCGGGGCCGGGGACAGCGGGAGCATCGATGTCGTCCTCAAGCGTTCCCGCGACGGCGGCTGCACCTGGGGGCCGACCGCCGTGGTCGCCGCCGGGGGCGGGGACACCCGGGGCAACCCGGCGCCGGTCGTCGACCCCCGCACCGGCCGGATCGTCCTGCTGACCTCGTACAACAGCGGGCAGGTCACCGAGGCGCAGATCATGCGCGGGGAGGTCACCGCGGCGCAGAGCCGCCGGGTCTTCGTGCAGTACAGCCGGGACGACGGCCGCCGCTTCTCGCCGCCCCGGGAGGTGACGGCCGCGGTCAAGCCGCCGGGCTGGCGCTGGTACGCCACCGGGCCCGGCCACGCGCTCGCGCTGACGCACGGCCCGCACCGCGGCCGCCTCGTGGTCCCGGCGAACCACTCCGTCGCGCCGCCCGCGGGCTCCTCCGACACCGGCCAGGAACCCCGCTACTACGGTGCCCACGCGCTGCTCAGCGACGACGGCGGGCGCCACTGGCGGCTCGGCTTCGTCGACGCCGCCTACGAGGGCGAGAGCAACGCCAATGAGTCGAGCGCCGCCCAACTGCCCGACGGCAGCGTGTACTTCAGCGCCCGCGACCAGAACGGCCCCTCGGTGGGCAACCGGCTCGACACCTCCTCGCGCGACGGCGGGCGCAGCGTCGAGCGGCCCTACCGGGTGCAGCCCACGCTGAACGAGGTACCGGTGGTCCAGGGCAGCGCCCTCCAAGTGCCCGGCAGGAGAGGGCCGTTGCTCTTCTCCGGGCCTTCCGTGCCGAGTGCCCGCCGCTCGATGGCCCTGTGGTCCTCCACCGACCGGGGCGCGCACTTCACCCGGGCCCTCACCCTCTCGCAACTCCCGGCCGCCTACTCGGACTTGGTGCCGCTCGGTCCCGCGACGCTGGGCCTCCTCTACGAGACCGGTGACCAAGGGACGTACGAGAGGCTGGAGTTCCGGCGGATCGCGCTGCGCGAGCTGCGCTGAGGCCCGGCGCGGGTGCCGGGCTCAGAGCAGTCCGGCACTCGCCAGGTGCTTGCCGATCCGCTTCACCTCGTCCTCGGTGAGCGGGAGTTGAGGGGCGGCGGTGACCGGGCAGTCGATGACGCCGCGCAGATGCAGGGCCGCCTTGAAGGCGCCGAGGCCCGAGGAGCTGGCGCCGATCCGCGCCGGGTCGCCCTCGTCGACGATGCGGAACAGGGCGGCGAGGCGCTCCTGTTCGGTCCGCGCGCCCGCCCAGTCGCCCGCGCGGCACAGCCGGGCCAGGCGGACGTAGCCGTGCGGATCGACATTGCCGAGGCCCGGCACCACCCCGTCGGCGCCCATCGCGAAGGCCGAGTCGACGGTGAGTTCGGAGCCGGTGAGCACGCTGAAGGAGGGCGGGCCCGGGAGCGCGCGGCGGCCCATCAGGACGCGGCGCAGCCCGGCCTCGTCGCCGCTGGAGTCCTTCAGGCCCGCGAGCACGCCCTGCGCGGCGAGTTCGAGGACCAGGCGGGCGTCCAGCTTGCTGTGCACGGACACCGGCAGGTCGTAGGCGAGCACCGGCAGCTGCGCCCGCTCGGCGACGACCTGGTAGTGCCGGACGATCTCCGCGGGGTGGGTGCGGGTGTAGAAGGGCGCGGTGACGACGATGCCGTCGGCGCCCGCGGCCCGGGCCGTGTGCGCGTGGTCCAGGACCCGCAGCGCGGTCATGTCGATGGCGCCGGCGAGGACCGGGAGCTGCCCGCCCACATGGGCGACCACCGTCTCCACCACCCGGCGGCGGTGCCCGTCGGGCAGATAGGCCGCCTCGGAGGAGGAGCCGAGCACGAAGAGGCCGTCCACGCCTCCCGCGACCAGGTGGTCCACGAGACGGGTCAGCGAGGCGGTGTCCACCTCCAGGTCCGGGGTCAGGGGTGTGCAGACGGGCGGGACGACACCGGTCAGCAAGGGGGGAAGGCTCATGGGTGCTCCTTCGGTGCGCTCGCCTGGAGGACGAGGTCGTGAATGGACTCGCCCCCGCCGACCGGATGGTGGCAGCGGAAGCGGTGGCCGCCGTCCGCCGCCGGGAGGCCCGGGGCCTGGAGATCCACCACCGGGACCTTCGCGGCCGGGGGATCCGCGGCCGGGAGATCGGCTCCCGGGACCGCCGCCGAGAACTCCGGCATGGAGGCGGCGCACTGCCCGTCCGCCTTCCAGCAGCGGGTGCGGAAGGGGCAGCCGCTCGGCGGCCGGGTCGCCGAGGGTACCGGACCGGCCAGCGGGATCGGCTCGATCGGGGTGAGCAGCCCGGGCGTCGCCGAGAACAGCGCGCGGGTGTACGGGTGGCGTGCGTGCGCGGTGACCTCGGCGGCCGGGGACTCCTCCACGATCCGGCCGAGGTACATCGTGATCACCCGGTCGCTCATCCGCCGCACGGTCTGGATGTCGTGCGAGACGAAGACCAGGGCGAGGCCGAGCCGCTCCTTGAGGTCGAGGAGGAGGTTGAGGATCTGCGCGCGCACCGAGACGTCGAGGGCGCTGGTCGGCTCGTCCGCGACGACCAGCTCCGGCTCCAGGGCGAGCGCGCGGGCGATGGCCACCCGCTGCCGCTGCCCGCCGGAGAGCTGCCCCGGCAGTCCCTGGGCGAGCACCTTCGGCAGCCCGACGAGGGCCATCAGCTCCTGCACCCGGTCCTCGCGCTCGGCGGGGGTGCCCCGGCGGTGCACGTCGAGCGGGTCGCGCAGGATCTGGCGTACCGTCAGCCGCCGGTTCAGCGCGGTCGAGGGGTCCTGGAAGATCATCCCGGTGTGTCGGCCGATCGCCCGGCGCCGCTCGCCCGCGCTCATCGCCCACAGGTCCCTGCCCCGGAAGGCGACGGTGCCCGAGGTCGGCCGCTGCGCCCCCACCAGGACCCGGGCCAGGGTGGACTTCCCGCAGCCGGACTCGCCGACCACGCCGACCGTCTCGCCGGGTGCGATGTCCAGGTCGGCGCCGGTCAGCGCGTACACCTTGTCGCGGGAGAGGAGGCCGCCGGTGCGGGCCCTGTGCACGACGTGCGCTCCGGACAGGGAGATGAGGCTCATGTGACGGGCTCGCTTTCCCGGCCGTCGCTGCCGCGGCCGTCGGGGTCCTCGGGCGCGGGCCCGTGAGGCCGCTTGCCGTGCGTACCGGTGCCCGCGAGATCGAGGGCCGGGTGGTGGCAGGCCGCCGTGTGCCGGGGCGGGTCGCCGAGCAGGGCGGGCGCCGAGGCGCGGCAGCGCTCGCTCGCCAGCGGGCAGCGGTCCGCGAAGCGGCAGCCCGCGGGGAAGCCGGCGGGGGAGGGCACCACGCCCTTGATCTGGGTCATCCGCTCGGCGGCGGACTCCAGCGAGAGCACCGAGCCGAGCAGCCCGCGGGTGTAGTGGTGGGTCGGCGCCTCGACCAGGTCGGCGGTCACCCCGGTCTCCACGATCTGCCCGCCGTACATCACCACGATCCGGTCGGTGACGTCGGCGACCAGGGCGAGGTCGTGCGAGACGAGGACGAGCGCGAAGCCGAGTTCGGCGCGCAGCCGCAGCAGCAGTCCGATGATCTGCGCCTGCACGGTCACATCGAGGGCGGTGGTCGGCTCGTCCGCGATGATCAGCTTGGGGCTCCGGGACAGGGCGAGGGCGATCAGTACGCGCTGGCGCTGGCCGCCGGAGAGTTCGTGCGGGTAGCTGCGCAGGGTGCGCTCGGGGTCCAGGCCGACCATCTCCAGGAGCTCGCGGGCGGTGTGCGTACCGCCTCGGCGCACCACCTGGCCGAGCTGGGCGCGGATGGTCATCGCCGGGTTCAGCGAGGAGAGCGCGTCCTGGTAGACCATCGCCATCTCGTGGCCGAGCAGCCGGCGGCGGGCGCCCGCCTTCATCCGGGTCAGGTCCTTGCCGTCGAAGACCACCTCGCCGCGGATCCGGGCACCCTGGGGCGCGAGGCCCATCACGGTCAGCGCGGTCAGCGACTTCCCGCAGCCCGACTCGCCGACCAGGCCGAGCACCTCGCCCGGCCGCACCTCGAAGCCGATGCCGTCGACGATGTCCACGCCCTCGTGCCGCTGGTCGAAGCCGATGGCGAGGCCGCGCACCCGCAGCAGCGGTTCGCCCGCGGGCAGCGGCCGGGCCCGCTTCCGCAGCCGGGCCGCGGCCTCGGTGAGCCCGGGCAGCGCGAGGACCTTGCCGGTGCCCGGCTCGGGGGCTTCGAGGACGTCCTCCTTGCGGGCGGCGCGCGGGCGCACCCCGTGGCCCGCGGGCGCGGCCCAGGCGTCGGAGACCCCCTCGGAGAGGATGTTCAGGGCGAGCACGGTGACCAGGATCAGCAGGCCGGGGAAGACGGTCGCCCACCAGCCGCCGATCTGGACCAGGTTCTTGCCGTCGGCGATGACGCTGCCCCAGGAGGGGTCCGGGGGCCGTACGCCCGCGCCGATGAAGGAGAGCGAGGCCTCGAAGACGATCGCCTCGGCGACCTGCACGGTGCAGAAGACCAGGATCGGCGCCGCGCAGTTGATCGCCACGTGCTTGAGGACGATGTGCCAGGTCCGCGCGCCGATGATCCGCTCGGCGACCACGTAGTCCTCGCCGTACTGGGCCATCACATTGGCCCGCACCACGCGGGCGATCGGCGGGGTGAACAGGAAGGCGATGGCGCAGATCAGTACGGGGATGCCGCCGCCGAAGACGGTGACCAGGACGGCGGCGAGCGCGATGCCGGGGAAGGCCATCACGATGTCCAGGCAGCGCATCATGGTCTCGTCGACGGCCTTGGTGCCGGTCGCCGCCAGTGCGCCGAGCACCGCCCCGCAGACCAGCGCGAGCAGGGTGGCGCCGAGCCCGATCGCGAGCGACCAGCGGGCCCCGTACATCAGCCGGGACGCGATGTCGCGGCCGAGCGAGTCCTGGCCGAGCCAGTGGGAGCCGGAGGGGCCGCCGTCCCCGACCAGGGTGGCCTGGTCCAGCGGATCGTGCGGGGCGAGCAGCGGGGCCAGGGCCGCGAGCAGGGCCACCACCGTGAGCACGCCGAGGGAGATCTTGGACAGCAGTGGCAGGCGGCGCAGTCCGCGCAGCCGGATGCCCGGCCGGGCCAGGTCCTCGCTGAGCTTCCTGGGGCTCCGGGTGAGCGGGGAGCGCGGTTCGGACGTGGTCATCAGGCACCCCGCAGTCGTGGATTGACGAGCAGATACAGGACGTCGATGACGAGGTTGACGACCACGAAGCCGAAGGCGGTGGTCAGCACCACGCCCTGCACCACGGCGGGGTCGCCGTTCTTGACCGCGTCGATCATCAGCTTGCCCATGCCCGGCAGCGAGAAGATCGTCTCGATGACCACGGCGCCGCCGAGCAGATAGCCGACCCGCAGGCCGAGCACGGTCAGCGGGTTGATCAGGGCGTTGCGCAGCACATTGCGGCCGACGACGACCACCGGGGGCAGCCCGCTGCCGATCGCGGTGCGCACGTAGTCCTTGTCGAGTTCCTCCACCACCGCGGTGCGCACGATGCGGATCAGCTGGGCGGCCACCGGCAGCGAGAGGGCGAGCGCGGGCAGCGTCATCGTCTTGAGCCAGCCGGTGAAGGAGTCGCCCGGGTTGATGTAGCCGCCGGTCGGGAACCAGCCCGCGTCGACCGCCAGGTACTGGATCATCAGCAGCGCCAGCCAGAAGCCCGGCGCGGCCACCCCGACCAGGGAGACGACCCGGATGATCTGGTCCGGCAGCCGGTCCCGCCAGATCGCGGCCGCGACCCCGAGGAGCAGGGCGAGCACCACCGCGATGCCGAGGCCGAGGAAGGTCAGCTGCATGGTCAGCGGCAGCGCGGTGGTGATCTGCTCGACCACCGGCTGCCGGTTCAGGACGCTGAAGCCCATGTCGCCGCGGAGCAGATCGCCGACGAAGGCGAGGTAACGCACCGGCAGCGGGTCGAGCAGGCCGTTCTTCTCCCGGAACTCGTGCAGCTGCTCCTGGGTGGGGTTGGCGCCCTGGTAATAGGCCGAGGCCGGATCGTTGTCCGAGAACCGCATCACGAGGAAGACGAACAGCACGATCCCGAGCATCAGCGGGACGAGCAGGACAATGCGACGAGCCAGGATTCTGGCGACCGCGGCCACGAACGCTCCTTAGTGCAGGGGGACCGGCGAGAGTGCGGGGGCGCCGGGGGTTCGGGTACGGGCGGGTGCGTACCGGCGGGGGCCGGCCCCGCGGGCCGGGCGCATCCGCCGCTCAGCCGCTCGGCTTGGCCTGGAGCAGGTTGATGCCGGGATACGGCTGGGCCCGGACTCCGCTGAGCTGCTCGGCGTCCCAGGCCGTCATGAGTTCGTTGTGGACGACCGGATAAATCACCGCGTTCTCGGCGACGACGTCGAGGTAATCCTGCGTCATCTCCTTCTTCTTCGCCGGATCCGGCTCGCGCGTCGCCTTGTCCATCATCGAGAACAGGCGCTTGGCCTCGGCCTTGTCCGCCCAGCGGGCATAGCGCATCCAGAGGTTCTCGGGGCCGTAGTTGTAGCGCATGATCAGGTCGGCGTCGATGCCGAACTGGTTGGGGTTGGAGGCCGCCGCGACCACCTGGAAGTCCTTGTTCTGGTCGAGCTTGCCGAAGACCGCCGCGGTCTCCTGCGGCTCCAGGGTGGTCTCGACCCCGACCGCGTCCCAGGAGGCCTTGATCGTCGGCAGGCAGTCCACCAGCCAGCTGACGTTCACCGCGGTCAGCTTCACCTTGAGGTTCTTCACCCCCGCCGCGGCGAGCAGCTGCTCGGCCTTCTTCGGGTTGTACGCGTAGACCGTCTTCGCCTCGCGGTGCGCCGGGTTGCCCTCGTCGAGGAAGGAGGTGGCCGCCTTGCCGTGGCCCCGCAGCGCCGCCTCGATCATCTTGTCCCGGTCGACGGCGTAGTGCAGCGCCTGGCGCACCCGTATGTCCCCGAAGGGCTCGTGCGCCGTGTTGAAGAGCAGGAACAGGTGGTTCATCCCGGCGCCGCCCTCCACCCGCAGCCCCTCGCTCTGCAACTGCTCGATGTTGGCGTACGGGATGTTGTCGGCGATCTGCGCCCCGGCGCTGCTGCCGGAGATCTTCGCGACCCGGGGGGCGGCGTCCACGATGGACAGCCAGTTCATCTTCTTGAAGGCGGCCTTGCGCGGGCCGTTGTACGCGGCGAAGGCGGCGAAGGTGGTGTTCGACTTCGGGTGGTGCGCGGTCTGCCGGTACGGGCCCGAGCCGATCGCCTTGCCGCGGGTGGCCTCGTCCCAGCCGCCCGGCTTGCCGAAGACGTGCTTCGGCATGATCTTGGCGAGGGTGAGGCGGGGCGCGCCGTCCGGGAAGGGGAACTTCAGGACCAGTTCGACCGTCCGCGCGTCGACCTTCCTGACCTCCTTCAGCCAGGAGGCGAAGAAGCCCTTGGCCAGCGAGGTGACCTTCGGGTCGAGGATGCGGTCGAAGGTGAAGACCACGTCCTCGGTGGTGACCGGCCTGCCGTCGTGCCAGGTGGCGCCCTCGCGCAGGGTGAAGCGCCAGGTGGTGGCCTGCAAGTCGGCGGGGACCTCGGTGGCGAGGGCGGCGTACGGCTTCCGGGTGAGCGGGTCGGTGTCGAGCAGGCCCTCGTAGATGTGGTGGTTGGCGGCCATGCAGAAGGCCGAGGCGGTCTGTGTCGGGTCCCAGCTCTGGTCGTTCCCGTAGCCGATGACGGCGGTCAGGGTGCCGGTGCCGCGGCCCCCGCCGGTCTCGTTGGTGGACTCCGGGCCGGAGGAACAGGCCGAGAGCGTCGTGGAGATCGCGGCGGCCGCGCCGAGCGCGCCGGAGTGCTTCAGAAAGGACCGGCGGTGCAGGCCCGGTCCGGCGGTCACGTCGCGCACTGTGCCCTCCATGAAAATAGGAGATACCACGTCCTACGTCGTGGGTAGCGCGACCATAAAAGCGGCCGGAGAAGCGGTCAAGGGCATGCGCACGAATCCCGGTTGCTCCGGACGTGGGACGTAGTACCTCCGCTGGGCTTACCCTTTCGGGCATGTCCGAGGAGCCGAGGTTTTCCGCGGGCCTGCCCGCCCGGGACCGCCGGGTGAGCGGCCAGGTCCAGGGCGCGATCATGCAGCTGATCCTCGACAGCAGACTCGGCCCGGGCGATCCGCTGCCCACCGAGGCCGAGCTGATGGACACCCTCGGCGTGAGCCGCAACTCCGTACGCGAGGCGCTCAAGGCCCTCCAGGCCCTGGACATCGTGGAGATCCGGCACGGCTACGGCACCTATGTCGGCCAGGCCTCGCTGACCCCCCTGGTGGACGGGCTCACCTTCCGCACCCTCGCCCGGCACGAGGACGCCCACGCCCTCGGCGAGATCCTGCAGATCCGCGAGGTCCTGGAGGAGGGGCTGATCCGCCGGGTCGCCACCGCGCTCGGCGAGCGGGAGCTGGACGCCCTCGAGGACCTCGTCGAGCGGATGGAGGAGGCGGGCCGCACCGGGCGGCCCTTCCCCGAGCTGGACCGCGCATTCCACGAACTCCTCTACCGCCCGCTCGGCAACACCCTCGTCGCCCAGCTGCTCGGCGCCTTCTGGAACGTCTTCCACCGGGTCGCCCTCGCCCAGGACTGGACCGAGGACCCCTCGCCCGAGCGCACCGTGCGCCGCCACCGCGACATCGTGACCGCCCTGCGGGCCCGCGACGTGGCGGCGGCCCAGCGCGCCATGGCGGACCACTTCCGCGGCATCGAGGCGCGCGCGGTCCGGGCGACCCGGGGAGTGGGCTGACCCGCGGGCGCGCCCGCGGACCCTCCGCCGCGCCCGTTCGGGCAAACCTATTCGGCCATCTCCTGTCCCCCTCAGGTCACTTGCGTGTCCAGTGCGAGGCCGAGCCGTTCACACGTGGGTAGTTGGCCCCGGTTCGGGGCACCGTTCACTCGGGACTGGCTGCGCGACGCATGCGGAGGGACACGAAGCGTGAATCGGGGCGGGACGGGGGAGCATGAGGGGCAGCGCGAAGGGGGAAGCCGGATGGCACTGCCGGTCGGCTCGTACGCCGTGGACACCCGGACCGGGCAGCTCGGCCGGGTCATGGGGCACGAGGGGCCGTATGTGCAGCTGAGGCCCCTGGGCGGCGGCCGGGAGTGGGACTGCGCCCCGGAGGCGGTGCGCGGGGTCACCCTCGCCGAGCACGACCGCCCGCGGGCGGGCGAGGACGGGGCGCCGGTGGGCTGAGGCCCCGGCCCGCGGGCCCGCCCCCGGGATCCCGGGCCCTTCGCCGCCCCCGGGGTGCGCGAGAATGGGGTCATGGACTCCTACCCCGCCCGGGCCGCCCGCCCCCGCACCCGGCCAGGCGCCCCCGCGCGCGGCACGGGCCCCCGGGCAGGCAGCGGGGCCGCCCGATGAGCCTGTTCCGCGACGACGGCATCGTGCTGCGCACCCAGAAGCTCGGCGAGGCCGACCGGATCATCACCCTGCTCACCCGCGGTCACGGCCGGGTCCGCGCGGTGGCCCGCGGGGTGCGCCGCACCAAGTCGAAGTTCGGCGCCCGCCTCGAACCCTTCTCCCATGTGGACGTGCAGTTCTTCGCCCGGGGCAGCGAACTGGTGGGCCGCGGACTGCCGTTGTGCACCCAGAGCGAGACCATCGCGCCCTACGGCGGCGGCATCGTCACCGACTACGCCCGGTACACGGCGGGCACCGCGATGCTGGAGACCGCCGAGCGCTTCACCGACCACGAGGGCGAACCCGCGGTCCAGCAGTACCTGCTCCTCGTCGGGGGCCTGCGCACCCTGGCCCGCGGCGAGCACGCCCCGCACCTGGTGCTCGACGCCTTCCTGCTGCGCTCCCTCGCCGTCGGCGGCTACGCCCCGAGCTTCGACGACTGCGCGAAGTGCGGCATGCCGGGCCCCAACCGCTTCTTCTCGGTGGCCGCGGGCGGCTCGGTCTGCGCGGACTGCCGGGTGCCCGGCAGCGTCGTACCCTCGCCGGGGGCGCTCGCCCTGCTCGGCGCGCTGCTCACCGGCGACTGGGAGAGCGCGGACGCCTGCGAGGCCCGTTACGTCCGGGAGGGCAGCGGCCTCGTCTCGGCGTATCTGCACTGGCACATGGAGCGCGGACTGCGCTCGCTGCGCTACGTCGAGAAGACATGAGACGGACGGCGGGGCCGTACGGTCGGGGGAGAGCGGTCTACCCCAGCGGTACGAGATCCGGCCGTCCCCGCTGAAGGAGCGGCACCGCCGCGGACAGCAGCCGCGCACCCGGGCAGCCCGGGGCGCACCGAACGATCGGAGTGAGGACCGTCATGGCAGTACGCGGGATTCTGGGGCGCTCGCGCCGCGAGTACAAGACGCCCGAGAAGCACCCGTCCGGCGCCCGCCCGCCGAAGCTCCCCGGCGAACTGGTCCCGGGGCATGTGGCGGTCGTCATGGACGGCAACGGGCGCTGGGCCAAGGAGCGCGGGCTGCCGCGTACCGAGGGCCACCGGGTCGGCGAGGGCGTGGTGATGGACGTCCTCAAGGGCTGCCTGGAGATCGGGGTCAAGAACCTCTCCCTCTACGCCTTCTCCACCGAGAACTGGAAGCGCTCGCCCGAGGAGGTGCGCTTCCTGATGAACTTCAACCGGGACGTCATCCGCCGCCGCCGCGACGAGATGGACGAACTGGGCATCCGCATCCGCTGGGTGGGCCGGATGCCGAAGCTGTGGAAGTCGGTGGTCCAGGAACTCCAGATCGCCCAGGAGCAGACCCAGGGCAACGACGCCATGACGCTCTACTTCTGCGTCAACTACGGCGGCCGGGCCGAACTCGCGGACGCCGCCCAGCGGATGGCCCGGGACGTGGCCGCGGGCCGCCTCGACCCGAACAAGGTCGGCGAGAAGACCATACAGAAGTACCTGTACTACCCGGACATGCCGGACGTGGACCTCTTCCTGCGCCCGAGCGGGGAGCAGCGCACCTCCAACTACCTTCTCTGGCAGTCGAGTTACGCCGAGATGGTGTTCCAGGACGTGCTCTGGCCCGACTTCGACCGGCGGGACCTGTGGCGAGCCTGCCTCGAATACGCCTCCCGCGACCGCCGCTTCGGCGGGGCCATCCCGAACGAGGAACTCCTCGCGATGGAGGGCGAGCAGCCCGAGGAGTGAACGGCTCCGGGCCGAGCAACGCAGGCCGGACGACGGACGCCGGACCCGGAACCCCTCGCGGTCCCCGGTCCGGCGCTCCGGAAGCCTCAGCGGCCGCTCTTGCGCGCGCAGTCCGCGCAGGTGCCGAAGATCTCCACGGTGTGCGCGACATTGACGAAGCCGTGCTCCGCGGCGATCGACTCGGCCCACTTCTCCACGGCCGGGCCCTCCACCTCCACCGCGCTGCCGCAGACCCGGCAGACCAGGTGGTGGTGGTGCTCCCCGCTGGAGCAGCGCCGGTAGACGGACTCGCCCTCGTGGGTGCGCAGCACGTCGACCTCGCCCGCGTCGGCGAGGGACTGCAGGGTGCGGTAGACGGTGGTCAGGCCCACCGAGTCGCCCTTGTGTTTGAGCATGTCGTGGAGCTCCTGCGCGCTGCGGAACTCTTCCACCTCGTCGAGAGCTGCCGCTACGGCCGCACGCTGGCGGGTCGACCTGCCTCGTACCGGGGCTGCCACGATTGCCTCCTGACGTCTGCTGTACGGCCATTGTGTCAGGTCGCGGGAGGGGACCGCGGGTGACTCAGATCTCGTCGTGCGCCCCGCTGCGGGGCCCGGACAGCCCCGTCGCCCCGGCCGCCGCGGGCACCGCGCACTCCACCGGGCCCGCGGGCTGCCCGGCACCGGCGAGCGCCCGGGCGCGGCGCCGGGCGAGCGGCGTCGCGACCACGCTGAGCACCAGGAACACCCCGATGGTCAGCAGCACGATGGTCGCCCCGGGCGGCACGTCCTGGTAGTACGAGGTCACCGTGCCGCCGACGGCGACGGCCACCCCGATCACCACCGAGAAGACATAGGTGGCCAGGAAGCTGCGGGTGATCTGCTGCGCCGCGGCCACCGGGACCACCATCAGCGCGCTCACCAGGAGCAGCCCGACGACCCGCATCGCCACGGTCACGGTGACCGCCGCCGTCACCGCGGTGACCAGGTTGAGCAGCCGCACCGGCAGCCCGGTCACCCGGGCGAACTCCTCGTCCTGGCTGACCGCGAAGAGCTGCCGGCGCAGCCCGAGGGTGACCGCGAGCGCCAGCGCGGCGAGCACGCAGATGGTGACGATGTCGTCCTCGGAGACCGTGGTCAGCGAGCCGAAGAGGTACGAGCCGAGGTTGGCGTTGGAGCCCCCGGGGGCGAGGTTGATGAAGAGCACCCCGCCGGACATGCCGCCGTAGAAGAGCATCGCGAGGGCGATGTCGCCGCGGGTCCTGCCGTACCAGCGGATCAGCTCCATGGCGACCGCGCCGAGCACGGCGACCGCGGTCGCCATCCACACCGGCGAGGCGGAGAGCAGGAAGCCGAGGCCGACGCCGGTCATCGCGACATGGCCGATGCCGTCGCCCATCAGGGCCTGGCGGCGCTGGACCAGGTAGATGCCGATCGCCGGGGCGGTGATGCCGACCAGCACGGCGGCGAGCAGGGCCCGCTGCATGAAGGGGAAGGTGAGGAGTTCCATGGCGCTTCCTTCGGCCTCGTCAGCTCAGCAGTCCGGAGCGCAGCGGCTGGGGGGCGGGGTCGTGCGGGTGGACGTGGTCGTGGCCCGGCAGCGCGTGCTGGCCGACCGCCTCGGGCGGCGGGCCGTCGTGCAGGACGCAGCCGTCGCGCAGCACCACGGCGCGGTCGATCAGCGGTTCCAGGGGCCCGAGTTCGTGCAGCACGAGCAGCACCGAGGAGCCCGCGCCGACCTGTGCGCGCAGGGTCCTGGCCAGCACCTCCTGGCTCGCCAGGTCGACGCCCGCCATCGGCTCGTCCATGATCAGGAGTTCCGGCTCGGCCGCCAGCGCGCGGGCGATCAGGACCCGCTGGTGCTGGCCGCCGGAGAGCGCCTCCACCGGGTCGCCCGCGTGCTGCGCCATGCCGACCTGCTCCAGGGCGCGGTGGACGGCCTCGCGGTCGGCGCGGCGCATCGGCCCGAAGCGGGTGCGCGCGAGGCGGCCCGCCGAGACGACCTCGGTGACGGTGGCGGGCACCCCGGAGGAGGCCGTGGTGCGCTGCGGTACGTAGCCCACCCGCGACCACTGGCGGAAGCGGCGGCGCGGGGTGCCGAAGAGGCGGATCTCCCCGCCGGTGACCGGGACCTGGCCGACGATGGTGCGGATCGCGGTGGACTTGCCCGAGCCGTTGGCGCCGAGCAGCGCCACCACCTCGCGCCGTCCCACCCGCAGGTCGACTCCGCGCAGCACCGGCCGCGCGCCCAGTTCGGCGCTCACCTGCCGCAGCTCGATGACCGGCTCACCGCCGCGGGTGGCTTCCGGAGTGTCCATGGCTCGCGCCTTCCGTCCTTGCCTGCCGGACGGCGGTCTCCCGCCGCCGGGCGTCGTCACTGGGAGCCGAGTGCCTTCTTGAGCGCCGCCAGGTTGGCGTCCATGACCTGGAGGTAGTCCTCGCCCTTCGACTTGCCGGTGATCCCCTCGACCGGGTCGAGGACATCGGTCTTCAGGCCGCCGTCGTCGGCGAGGGTCTTCGCGGTCTTGCCGGAGACGAGGGTCTCGTAGAAGACGGTGGTGACGCCGTCGGCCTTCGCCATCTTCTGCAGGTCCCGGACGCGTCCCGCGCTCGGCTCGCTCTCCGGGTCGAGACCGGAGATCGCCTCTTCGGTCAGACCATAGCGTTCGGCGAGGTAGCCGAAGGCGGCGTGGGTGGTGATGAAGACCTTGGTATCGGTCTTCGCCAGGCCCTTCTCGAAGCGGCCGTGCAAGGCGTCCAACTTGCCGACCAGGGCCGCGGTGTTCTTGCGGTAGTCCGCCTTGTGGTCCGGGTCGGCCTTCTCCAGGGCCTTGCCGACGCCCTCGGCGACCTCGGCGTACTTCACCGGATCCAGCCAGATGTGCGGGTCGAGGCCGCCGTGCTCGTGGTCGTGGCCGTGCCCCTCGTGGCCTTCCTCCTCGCCGTGCTCCTCGTGGTCACCGTGCTCGTCGTGCTCCTCGGCGTGGCCGCCGACCTCGGTGCCGTGCTTCTCCTGCGAGGTGAGGGTGGCGGCGTCCACCTTGACCTTCGCGCTGGACTGCGCCACGGACTCGTCGACGGCGGGCTGCAGCCCCTTCAGATAGAGGACCAGACCGGCCTTCTGCAGATGACCGGTCTGCTGGGCGCTGATGTCCAGGTCGTGGGGCTCGGTGCCGGGCTCGGTGAGGTTGCTGACCTTCACATGCTCCTTGCCGATCTCCTCGGCGAGGAACTGCATCGGGTAGAACGAGGCGACGACGTCCAGCTTCCCGTCGACCTTCCCGTCCCCGGAGGAGGTGGAGCAGGCCGTGAGGGCACCGAGGCCGAGCGCCGCGGCCGTGGTGGCGGCGAGGGCGGTGGATATGCGGGAGGGAGTCGGGCGGCGTCGTACGTTCATGACACTCATTTTCACTAAAACTGGAAACGATTGTCAACTACAGCGATCTTGATCCCTCGGTCCGCCCCCGGCCCGGCCGGTCCGCGCTCCCGGCCGCCCAACCGATTTGATCCGGGTACCCGGGGCGCCGGTAACCTGATGCATTAGCCCTCATTCCTCGCCCGCCACTCGACCGCAAGCCCTTTACCGAGGCGCTCCCGCGCCGCCCCCCGTCCCATTTCTCCGTCGTAATGAAGAGAGCACCGTGGCCGCCGACAAGATCGACACCATCGTCAGCCTGAGCAAGCGCCGTGGCTTCGTCTACCCGTGCAGTGAGATCTACGGAGGCCAGCGCGCCGCCTGGGACTACGGTCCGCTCGGCGTCGAGCTCAAGGAGAACATCAAGCGCCAGTGGTGGCGCTACATGGTCACGTCCCGCGAGGACGTCGTCGGTATCGACTCCTCGGTCATCCTGGCCACCGAGGTCTGGCAGGCCTCCGGCCACGTCGCGACCTTCACCGACCCGCTGACCGAGTGCACCTCCTGCCACAAGCGCTACCGCGCCGACCACCTGGAGGAGGCGTACGAGGAGAAGCACGGCCGCACCCCGGCGAACGGCCTCGCCGACCTCAACTGCCCCAACTGCGGCAACAAGGGCACCTTCACCGAGCCCAAGCAGTTCTCCGGCCTGCTCTCCACCCACCTCGGCCCGACCCAGGACAGCGGCTCCGTCGCCTACCTGCGCCCGGAGACCGCCCAGGGCATCTTCACCAACTTCGGCCTGGTGCAGCAGACTTCGCGCCGCAAGCCGCCCTTCGGCATCGCCCAGATGGGCAAGTCCTTCCGGAACGAGATCACGCCCGGCAACTTCATCTTCCGCACCCGCGAGTTCGAGCAGATGGAGATGGAGTTCTTCGTCAAGCCCGGCGAGGACGAGAAGTGGCACGAGTACTGGATGGAGCAGCGCTGGAACTGGTACACCGGTCTCGGCCTCTCCGAGGAGAACCTGCGGTGGTACGAGCACCCCGCCGAGAAGCTCTCCCACTACTCCAAGCGCACCGCCGACATCGAGTACCGCTTCCGCTTCGGCGGCAGCGAGTGGGGTGAGCTGGAGGGCGTCGCCAACCGCACCGACTACGACCTGAACGCGCACTCCAAGGCCTCCGGCCAGGACCTCTCCTACTTCGACCAGGAGGCCCAGGAGCGCTGGACGCCGTACGTCATCGAGCCCGCCGCCGGTGTCGGCCGCACCATGCTGGCCTTCCTGCTCGACTCCTTCGTCGAGGACGAGGCGCCCAACGCCAAGGGCAAGCTGGAGAAGCGCACCGTGCTGCGCCTCGACCCGCGCCTGGCCCCGGTCAAGGTCGCCGTGCTGCCGCTCTCGCGCAACCCGGAGCTGTCCCCGAAGGCCAAGGGCCTCGCCGCCGCTCTGCGCCAGCACTGGAACATCGAGTTCGACGACGCGGGCGCCATCGGCCGCCGCTACCGCCGCCAGGACGAGATCGGTACGCCCTTCTGCGTCACCGTCGACTTCGACACCCTCGACGACAACGCGGTGACCATCCGCGAGCGCGACTCGATGAAGCAGGAGCGGGTATCCCTCGACCAGATCGAGGGATACCTCGCAGGTCGCCTCATCGGCTGCTGAACCACCACGAGTACACCCGGAGTTGACGGCCCGCACCGTCAATTCCCTTGCGGGGCCCCCGATTCCGTATCCGGAAGCGGGGGCCCCGTTGCACACTGGGCGCATCCCGACCCAGGAGGCCCCCGATGCCGTCCATGACCACGAGCAAGGTCAGCCGATGGGATCAGCACGGACGGGAACACACCGTCCACGTCAGCAAGTCGGGCGTCCAGCGCGCCCTGCGCTGCGCGACCTGCGACTGGCAGAAGAAGGCCCAGTTCCTGCCCTGGCTGAAGGCCGAGGAACACCTCGCCGAGGCGCACCAGGCGACCGTCGACCCGGCGGAGGACTGAACCGCCGCCGGTCCTCCCGCGTATGCGCCTTCCTGGGGAAACGCCATCGGTTTCCCGGAGCTCTCGGCGGGCGTCCCGTCTGTTTCCGGCGGGTGTACGGCAGCCGGCGGGCGCCGGACCTGGGTGGGAATAGCCGGGTCTACGCGCGGCCACCTGCTGTGATGCCCTTGTGTCCAAGTGCGGGCGCTGGCAGGCTTCTTGCGTCCGGCTGCCTGCCGGTCCGGTATGTGCCACCCCCCCACCTTCCGTGTGGCAGGTACCGCCCCCCGGGGAGAGGAATTCTTCCGTGGACAAGTCACGTATATCGCGCGGCGCTCTCATCGCCGCCCTGGCGCTCGCCGCGGCCACCGCCGGCCAGGCGCCCTCCTTCGGCCTCACGCCCGCCGAACGCGGTGCGGACGGCGCGCGGTCGGCCGTCACCGCCTACGACGACACGTACTACGAGGGCGCGATCGGCAAGACCGGCGAGGAGCTCAAGGGCGCCCTGCACACCATCATCAGCGAGCAGACCAAGCTGAGCTACGACGAGGTCTGGGACGCCCTCAAGGTCACCGACGAGGACCCGGACAACTCCGCCAACGTCGTCCTGCTCTACAGCGGGCGCTCGCAGAGCAAGGACTCCAACGGCGGCAACCCCGATGACTGGAACCGCGAGCACGTCTGGGCCAAGAGCCACGGCGACTTCGGCACCGCGACCGGTCCGGGCACCGATGTGCACCACCTGCGCCCCGAGGACGTCTCGGTCAACAGCGTCCGCGGCAACAAGGACTTCGACAACGGCGGCAGCGCCGTCGACGAGGCGCCCGGCAGCCTCACCGACGACGACTCCTTCGAGCCCCGCGACGCGGTCAAGGGCGACGTCGCCCGGATGATCCTCTACATGGCCGTCCGCTACGACGGCGACGACGGCTTCGCCGACCTGGAGCCCAACGACCAGGTCGACAACGGCTCGGCGCCCAACATCGGCAAGCTCTCCGTGCTCAAGCAGTGGAGCGACGAGGACCCGCCGGACGCCTTCGAGCAGAACCGGAACCAGGTCATCTTCGACCAGTTCCAGCACAACAGGAACCCGTTCGTCGACCACCCGGAGTGGGTCGAGTCGATCTGGTAGTCGGCGGCAGCCCGAGCAGTCCATCAGGCAGCAGTCCGTCCGGCTGCTGTGTCGCCGAGCCCCGGAGCGCGCCACCCCTCGCGGTGGTGGTGTCTCCGGGGCTCAGCGGTTTCCCCCTGTCCAGAGGGTGATCCGGCCCGGGGCGGCTCTCTTTCGGCTCGGTGAGCGAAAGGGCGGGGTGCCGACTCGGGACTCGGGAGAGGACGCCGACTCAGGAAGGGAAACCGACTCAGGAGGAGGCGTCGGCTCAGGAGGGGACGGTCACGCCCAGCAGGACCAGGTCGAGCACGGCCGAGAACTCCGTCTCGATCCCGGAGCGGTGCCAGCCGGCCGCGTGCTTCGGGTCGTGGAAGGGCGCCGTGGCGTCGAAGACCGCGCGGGCGCTGATCGCCGGATCCGGGTGCGGATAGCGGAACTCGCCGCGGGCCACGCCCTGTTCGAGGATCTCCTCGATCTGGCCGACCAGCTCCCCGATGTGCTCCTCGACCACCTGGCTGTGCTCGCCGAGCAGCCCCTCGTACGTCGCGAAGAGCTGCGGATCCTCGCCCGCCTTGCGGCGCTTGGCCGCGAAGAGCGCGGAGAGCCAGCGCCGCAGCTTGTCCGGCGCGCTCTCCCCGCTCTCCTGGACGATCAGCACGAGGGCGCCCGAGGCGTTCTTCAGCCAGCGCCGGGTCACCGCCTCGCGCAGCTCCGCCTTGGTGCGGAAGTGGCGGTAGACGGTGCCGTGACTCACGCCGAGGGCACGGGCGACGTCCATCACGGTGGCCCTGGACGCGCCGTGCGTGCGCAGCACTTCCTCGGTCTCCTGCAGAATGCGCTCGGCGGTCAGCGCTGCGGGCTTCGTCATGGACGAACCGTACCCGGCGCCTCTGTCAGCGCTCACTGTCGAGGTGGGCCATCTGCGGCTCGGGGTAGCGGTCGCCCGCCGCGGCGCCGGGCGGCACCGCCTTCTCGATCGCCGCGAGGTCCGCCTCGTCGAGCCGTACGTCCAGGGCGCCGAGCGCCTCCGCGAGGCGGGCCCGGGTGCGGGCGCCGATCAGCGGCACGATGTCCTGCCCGCGCGAGAGCACCCAGGCGATCGCCGTCTGCGCGACGCTCACGCCCTTGCCCTCGGCCACCGTACGCAGCGCCTCCACCAGCTCCAGGTTGTGCTGGAGGTTCTCGCCCTGGAACCGCGGGCTGTGCGCCCGGAAGTCGGTCGCCGACAGCTCCCGGTCGCGGCTGAAGTGGCCGGAGATCAGCCCGCGGGAGAGCACCCCGTAGGCGGTGATACCGATGCCGAGCTCCCGGGTGGTGGGCAGGATCCGCTCCTCCGGCCCGCGCGAGATCAGCGAGTACTCGATCTGCAGGTCGGCGATGGGCGCGGTGGCCGCGGCCCGCCGGATCGTCTCGGCCCCCACCTCGGAGAGGCCGATGTGCCGTACGTGTCCCGCCTCGACCAGCTCCGCGACGGCGCCGACGGTCTCCTCGATCGGGACGTCCGGGTCGAGCCGGGCCAGCCGGTAGACGTCGATGTGGTCGACGCCGAGCCGCTGGAGCGAGTAGGCCGCGAAGTTCTTCACCGCGGCCGGGCGCCCGTCGTAGCCGGTCCAGCCGCCGTCCGGGTCGCGCAGGGCGCCGAACTTGACGCTGGTCAGGGCGCGTTCGCGCAGGGCCGGGGGAGCGGTGCGCAGGGCCTCGCCGACCAGCAGCTCGTTGTGGCCCATGGCGTAGAAGTCGCCGGTGTCCAGGAGGGTGACCCCGGCGTCCAGCGCGGCGTGCACGGTGGCGAGGGACTCACCCCGGTCGGCGTCGTCGTACAGGGCGGACATGCCCATGCAGCCGAGGCCGAGGGGGAAGACCTGGGGGCCGGTGGAGCCGAGGGGGCGGAGGGGGGTGGGGGAGGTCATGGGGAGGGGCCCTTTCCGGTCAGGGGGTGGGGAGGGAGGGGCGAGGCGTGAGGGGCGATGGGGCGAGGGGGGTGGTGAAGGGTGCGGGGCGAGAGGAGTGAGGGGGTGCGGGGTGAGGGGTGAAGACGGGAGATGAGGGCGAGGGCGGGGGAGGGGTGGTGTCAACCTTGGCATAACAGATGACAGATTTCAATATCTGTCATCTGTTACCTGTTGGCTGTCACTCGTCATCCACCTCGCTCGGCGGGATCCCTACCGCGCCCTCGGGCTGCGTCCTCGCGCCCTCGCGTCTTCAGGCCCTCGTGCCCTGGTGCCCTCGCGTCCTCGCCCGGGTCCCTGTGTCCCCGCGCCCCCTCCCAGCCTCAACTCCCCACTCCGGGATCCGCCCGAGCCCCCAACTCCCCAAATGGCCCTCACCCATTACCCTTCACCGCCTCACCCCCCCGCACCGCCTCACCCGGCTACCCCCTCACCCCACCTCCCGCGGCAGCCGCAAGCTCAGCCCCACCGTCAGGGCGATCCCCGCCAGCTGGGCCCCCAGGGTCACGAGCAGGGCGTCGCGCATGCCCATGCCGGGGATCAGGGAGAGGAAGAGCGAGCCCAGGGTGGCGACACCGAGGGAGAGGGCGGACTGCTGGGTCGTGATCATCACGCCGCTGCCGACACCGGCCCGCGCCGCGGGTACCTCGGCGAGGATGACCCGGAAGAGTACGGGCAGTTGGAGCGCCTGGCCCATGCCCGCCACCGCCGCGCCGGGCAGCAGCGTCAGCAGGTCCAGGTCGGGCCACTGGCTGAGGGCGGCCAGCGCGAGGAGGCCGACGCCGAGGGCCTGTATGAGCCCGCCCGCGGTCACCACCCGGGTGCCGTACCGGGTGACCAGGCGCGGTCCGGCGAGCGAGGTGAAGAAGAAGACGACCGCCATGGGGGCGAGGGCCAGGCCCGCCTGGACCGGGCCGAGTTCCGCGCCCCCCTGGAGGGCGACCGCGATGACGAACATGAAGCCGCTGAAGCCGATGGAGAAGGGCACCAGCATCACCAGCCCGCGCCGCAGGGCCACCAGCCGGAAGAGGCTGGGCGGGACCAGCGGCGTGCGGCCGAGCCGGTCCGCGCGCCGCTCGACCCGGTAGAAGGCCCAGGCGGCGAGCGGGAAGGCGGCCAGGGCGAGCCAGGTCCACAGCGGCCAGCCCGCGGCGCGGCCCTCGGTCAGCGGTGCGAGGAGGGCGAGCAGGGCCGCGCCGAGCAGCAGGGTGCCGGGTATGTCCACCGGTTCGGGGTGCGCGGAGCGCGTCTCGGGGACGGTCCGGGCGGCGAGGAGGAGGCCGAACAGGGCGACCGGCACATTGACCAGGAAGACGGCCCGCCAGCCGGTTCCGGCGAGGTCGGCGGCGACGAGGACGCCGCCCAGTATCTGCCCGGCGACCATGGAGAGCCCGGCGGTCGCCCCGTACATGCTCATGGCGCGGGCGCGCTGGTGGCCGGTGGTCGAGGACTGGATGGTGGCGAGGACCTGCGGCAGCATCAGGGCCGAGGCCGCGCCCTGGGCGACGCGCGCGGCGACCAGGCTCCAGGCGTCGGGGGCGAGCCCGCACGCCAGTGAGGTGAGGCCGAAGGCCCCCATGCCGAACAGGAAGAGCCTGCGGCGGCCGAAGAGGTCGCCGAGCCGGCCGCCGAGGACGAGCAGGACCGCGTAGGCGAGTCCGTACCCGGCGACGACCAGTTCGAGGAGGGCCTCGCCCGCGGACAGGTCGTGCGCGATGGTGGGCAGGGCGACGTTGACGATGAAGAAGTCGATCAGCGGAAGGGCCGCGCCGAGCAGCAGGGTGATCAGCCCGGCCTCGCTCAGCCCGGGAGCGGGCGGGGCGGTGCGGAGGGGTGCCTGGAGTGTTCCGGTTTTGCTCACGCTCCTCAGCGTGGGGCCTCGCACAGCCGGGTACCAGAGACTCCTTATCCTGGTATCGGCAGTACCTGGCAACAGTTTCGGGGATCCGGCAGGCTGGTCCCATGACGACCACGGCACGGCGGTCGGCTCCCGCCGGGACTGCTCCCCCCGGCGACCCGGCCCGCTCCCTCCCCGCACTCACACCCGCACCCGCGCCCGCTCTGAGCGACGCCTCCGCACCGGTCCCCGCGGCGGAGACCGACCCCGCCCCGCGCCCCGAGGCCGAGATCCGCAGGCACGAGCTGGCGGCCTTCCTGCGCAGCCGCCGCGAGCGCATCAGCCCGGAGCAGGTCGGCCTCCCCCGGGGCCGCCGCCGTCGTACACCGGGGCTGCGCCGCGAGGAGGTCGCGCAGCTCTCCACGGTCGGCGTCACCTGGTACACCTGGCTGGAACAGGCCCGCGACATCCAGGTCTCGGCCCAGGTTCTCGACGCGCTGGCCCGCACCCTGCTCCTCGACGCCACCGAGCGGGGCCATCTGTTCGCCCTCGCCGCGGTCGTCGACCCGGCGCCCGGCACGCCCTGCCCCTCGGTGACCCCGGCCCTGCGCCTGCTCCTCGAACAGCTGGAGCCGGTCCCCGCCTGCATACAGAACAGCCGGTACGACATCCTCGCCTACAACCGCACCTACGGGCGCCTGCTCTGCGACCTGGACCGCATACCGCCCGAGGACCGCAACTGCATGGTGCTCTGCTTCACCAACGAGGAGTGGCGCTCCTCCCTGGTGCTCGCGGAGGAGACGAGCCGGGTGATGGCCGCGAAGTTCCGGGTGTCGATGGCGGGGCATCTCGCCGAGCCCGCCTGGAAGGTGCTGCTCCACCGGCTGACGACCTCCTCGCCGGAGTTCCGCGCGGCCTGGGCGCGGCACGAGGTGGTGGGCCAGCACAGCAAGACCAAGCAGTTCCGCAACGCCCTGGTCGGGCTGGTCTCCCTGGTGCACACCGATCTGTGGCTGGGTCCTTCGGGCGGCCCGCGCATGGTGACCTATCCGCCCGCCGACGAGGAGTCGCGTACGAAGCTGGAGCGGCTTCACGCCCTGGCGGTGGCCGGGTCCTGAGCGGTCTCCGGCGCGGAGAGCCGCCGGGCGGTGCGTGCGGCCGTGCCGCGTGCCCAGCGGCCGCTGGTGAGCAGCCCGAAGAGCAGTACCGCGGCCCCGCAGCCGGTGAGGATCCACCAGGCCGGGGTGGCCGCCGAGGCGTAACTGTCGCGGTAGGCCTGCCCGTTGCCCGCCGCGACCCCGGAGGCGAGGACGGCGCCGATGACGGCGACCCCGAGGGTCTGGCCGATCTGGCGGCTGGTGGAGGCGACCGCGGCCGCGACCCCGGCCTGGGCGCGCGGCATCCCGGAGACCGCGGTGTGCGTGATGGGCGCGTTGACGAAGCCGAAGCCGATGCCGAAGAGGACGTACCCGGCGACGAGTCCGACGTCGGAGCGCTGCGCCCCGAAGGCCGCGAAGAGGATCCCGCTGACCGTCATGGCGAGGCCCGCGATCACCAGCGGGAGGCGGGGCCCGCGGCTGCCGACCAGCCGTCCGGAGAGCGGTCCGCAGACCAGGGTGACGGCGGCCATCGGCAGCGTCCACAGACCGGCGTGCAGCGCGCTGAGCCCTCGTACGTGCTGGAGGTAGAGGGTGCTCAGGAAGAGGAAGCCAGCCAGGGCGGAGAAGGCGCAGACCGCGATGACGGTGGCGCCGCTGAAGGGTGCGCTGCGGAAGAAGCGCAGGTCGATGAGGGGTTCGCGGCGGCGGGGTTCGACGTACAGGAGACCGGCGAGCGCGCCGAGGGCCAGGGCGGCGAGGCCGAGGGTGACCGGTGAGGTCCAGCCCTCGGTGGGCGCCTCGATGATCGCGTAGGTCAGGGAGCCGAGCAGCGTGATCACCAGGAGCTGGCCGAGCGGGTCGGGCCGCCGGGGCCTGGGGGCGCGGGACTCGGGGACGTAGCGCGTGGTGAGCAGCAGGGCGAGGAGGCCGACGGGAAGGTTCAGCCAGAAGATCGCGCGCCAGCCGACCGAGTCGACGAGCAGTCCGCCGACGAGTGGGCCCGCGGCCATGGATATCCCGATCACGCCGCCCCAGACGCCGATGGCCCGGGCGCGCTCCCGGGGTTCGGTGAAGGTGTTGGTGATGATCGACATGGCGACCGGATTGAGCATCGAGCCGCCGACGGCCTGGATCATGCGGAAGGCGACGAGGGCGGAGAGGCTCGGGGCGAGCGAGCACAGCACGGAGCCGAGGGTGAACAGCAGGAGCCCGCACCGGAAGACCCGGCGCCGCCCGATCCGGTCGGCCGTGGAGCCCGCGAGCATCAGCAGCGAGGCGAGGACCAGGGTGTACGCGTCGATGGTCCACTGCAGTCCGGCGACATCGGCGTCCAGGTCGTCCTGGATGGCGGGCAGGGCGACATTGAGCACCGTGTTGTCGAGGCTGACGATCAGCAGGCTCAGGCAGCAGATCCCGAGGACGAGCATCCGGCGCCGGTGGGACAGTTCGTGCATCCATCAATAGTACGGCTAACTAATGACTTTGGTTCCTGGGCCCGGATACGTGAAAATGGGGGAATGCCCACGCCGCCCTCCGCCCCCGGGACCCTCGCGATCGGTCCGCATCTCGTCACGCCCCCGGTCGTGCTCGCCCCCATGGCGGGCATCACCAACGCCCCCTTCCGCACCCTGTGCCGCTCCTTCGCCGAGGGCGAGGGCTGGGGCGCCGCCACGCCCGCCGAGCCCGGCGCGGGGCACCGGGGACTCTTCGTCAGCGAGATGATCACGACCCGGGCACTGGTCGAGCGCAATGAGAAGACCATGCAGCTGATCCACTTCGACGCGAGTGAGAAGCCGCGCTCGATCCAGCTGTACGGGGTGGACCCGGTGACGGTCGGCAAGGCGGTCCGCATGATCGCCGAGGAGGACCTCGCCGACCACATCGACCTCAACTTCGGCTGCCCGGTGCCCAAGGTGACCCGCAAGGGCGGCGGCTCCGCCCTGCCCTACAAGCGCCCGCTGCTGCGCTCCATCCTGCGCGAGGCGGTGACCGGGGCCGGGGAGCTGCCGGTCACGATGAAGATGCGCAAGGGCATCGACGACGACCACTTGACCTTCCTGGACGCGGGCCGGATCGCCGTCGAGGAGGGTGTGACCGCCATCGCCCTGCACGGCCGTACCGCCGCCCAGCACTACGGCGGCACCGCCGACTGGGAGGCGATCGCCCGCCTCAAGGAGCACGTCCCGGAGATCCCCGTCCTCGGCAACGGCGACATCTGGTGCGCCGAGGACGCCGTGCGGATGATGCGCGAGACCGGCTGCGACGGCGTGGTGGTGGGCCGCGGCTGCCTCGGCAGGCCCTGGCTGTTCGGGGATCTGGTGGCCGCCTTCGAGGGCGGCGGCGCGCCCGCGGCCCCGAGTCTGCGGCAGGTGCGCGAGGTGATGCTCCGTCATGCCGCGCTGCTCGGTGAGTGGATCGGCGAGGAGGCGCGCGGGGTCGTCGACTTCCGCAAGCATGTGGCCTGGTACCTCAAGGGCTTCGCGGTCGGCTCCGAGATGCGCCGCCGGCTCGCCGTCACCTCCTCGCTCGCCGAACTGGCCGCGGGTCTGGACGAGTTGGACCTCGACCAGCCCTGGCCCGCCGGTGCGGACGGCCCGCGCGGACGGACCTCCGGCAACAACCGGGTGGTCCTCCCGGACGGCTGGCTGAAGGACCCCTACGACTGCGCGGGCCTCGGCGAGGACGCGGAGCTGGACACCTCGGGGGGCTGAACTCCCCGGGGCGGAAGGGGAGTTCGGGCCCGTGCCCCGATGCGTCGGGCCCGGGGCCCGGTGGCCGCTGCCGCTCAGGGCGCGCGGGAAGCCGGTGGAACACCTCAGGTCGCGCTGGAGAGCCAGTAGAAGGTGTAGAGGACCCCGGCCAGCGGTCCCGGGAAGGCCACCGCGCCGAGGGCGGCCAGCTTGACCTGGCGGGGCAGGCCCTTGGCGGTGAGGAAGGCGTTCATCACCGCGACCACCGCGATCACGGCGGCCAGTCCACCGGCCGGGAAGAGGAAGTACGGCAGCGGGTTGCCGCCCGCGATCGCTGCCCAGAAGCTGATGTTGAGCGCGCAGAAGACCAGCCAGCCGAGCGAGAGCACGGTGATGCTCCAGAAGACGGCGGCCAGCGCCGAGGCGGTCCCCGTCTTCCGCGCGGCGGGCCGCACCGGGCCGGGCGCCCACCAGGTCCCCGGCCCCTGCGGAGGCAGCGTCCCCGGCCTCCTCGGCGGAAGCGTCCCCGGCCCCTGCGGAGGCAGTGTCCGCGGGCCCGGCAGCGTCCGGGTGCCCGGCGGGAGCACCGGTCCGGCACCGGACTGCGGGCGGCTGTAAGGGTGTTGCGGCGGTCCGAACATCTCAGGCGCCCTCTCTGACTCCGGCTCTGGCTCCGGCCCCGGCGGGGGAGTGGTGCCAGTCTGTTCGGCGGCGGGCCGCCAGGAATCGGCGCAGGTACTCAGACGGACCGCAGGTACCTACTCAGGTGGCGGGGCACCCGGCGAGGGCGCTCCACCAGGCCGCGGGCCGGAGTCGCCGCCACGCCCCCGCCCCCTACCGCGTGGTGAAGGCGCCCCCGTTGACATGGAGGGTCTGGCCGGTGAGGTGGCGGGCGCCGGGTGAGGCGAGGAAGGCGACGGTCGCCGCGATGTCCTCGACCGTGCCCGCCCGCTTGTCGTGGGTCTCCGCGACCAGGGCGCGGTGGCGTTCCTCGCTCAACTGCCCCTGGAAGAAGTTCGTTCCGGCGATGTACCCGGCGGAGATGACATTGCAGGTGATGCCCCGGGGGGCGAGTTCCGCGGAGAGGGAGGCGTTCCAGGCGCCCAGTGCGGCCTTGGCCGCGCCGTAGGAGCCGCCGCGGCGTTCGGCGCCGATCGAGCCGATGCTGACGACGGAGCCGCCGGGGCGCAGCCGGTCCTGGACGGCGGCCGTGGTGAGCACGGCGGTGAGCAGGTTCTGCGCCAGGCCGGCCCCCCACTGGGCGAGCAGGGTCTCCAGGGCGGGCTGGTCACCGGTGGCCGCCGGGGGCAGGCCGCCCGCGGCGTTGACCAGGACGTCCAGCGCGGACAGCCGGTCCGCGAGCGCCTGGACCTGCCCGGGGTCGGAGGCATCGCAGACGAGGCCCCGCACCCCCAGCTCCGCGGCGGTCGCCTCGACGGTGGCGGGGGTGCGTCCGGTGAGGAGGACCTCGGCCCCTTCGGCGGCGAAGGCCGCCGCGACGGCCCGGCCGATGCCGCTGGTGCCTCCGGTGATGAGAACGGTGCGGGTCAAGGCTCCTCCTGCCACCCTCGGGTGCTCCGTGGTCGGATCCGATGCTCTACGTTTAGATCTAAACGTACACGCCATCGAGGACGGCGGGAAAGCAACCGTGGCCGAGACGACCCCCGCTCCCCAGGATCCCGCTCCCCAGGATCCCGCCCCCTCCGCCGCCGGGATCGCCGCGGCCTGGCAGCGGGAGCGGCCGGGCACCCCCACCGAGTCCATCGAGATCGTCACGCCCCTGTGGTGGCTGGGCAAGCTCTTCGCCGACGACCGCGGCCGGGTGCTGCGGGAGGCGGGGATCGACGCGGCCACCCTCGACCTGCTGTCGGTCGTCCGCCGCTCCGGGCCGCCCTACGCCCTCAGCACCCGCGAGATCGCCGCCCGCACCCTGGTGACCGCCGGTGCGGTCTCCCAGCGGGTCGCGAGGGCGGAGCGGGAGGGACTGGTCCGGCGCACACCGGGAACCACCGGCCGCCGTACCGTCCTGGTGGAGCTGACGGACGCGGGCCACGCGCTGATCGAGCGGTCCGTGGACGCGGTGCTCGGCCGGGAGGCCTTTCTCGTCCAGGGCCTCACGGAGGAGGAACGCGCCGCGCTGACCGGCCTGTTGGGCAAACTCCTCGCCGATGTACGGCAGCGGATGGCCCGGCGGCCGGAGTGACCCCTCCGGCCCGGTCCCGCCCGGCCTCTCCGGCGGCCCCGGCCTCTCCGGCAGCCCCGACCTGAGGCTCCGCCGCCGGGTCGCCGTCGCGGGTGAAGTCCGGTGCGGGGCGAGGGTGTTCGCGGTGCGGTCCGCCGGGCGGTGCAGGATGGCCCCCGGGAAGTGCCGTGGGCCGGGCGGCCAGTTGGGTCGAGCGGTCCACTCATCCTCCCCGAGGACGGGCCGCCGAGGAGTTCGGCGGCAACTACCGTAGGGTTACGCCTATTTAACAGGCAGAACTCACTATGTAATGCGCACTTGACCGAAGCAAGGGGCAGGCGAGGAGTGGGGATGGCCAGAAACCAGAGCGGTGCGACCAGCTCGGGCGACCTGCTCCACCTCGTCCGCAGTGGCCGCGCCACCACCCGCGGAGCGCTCCAGGAGGCGACCGGACTGTCCCGGGCCACCGTCGGCCAGCGGCTCGACCGGCTGTTCCGCGCCGGATGGCTGCGGGAGGGCCCGGCCGGTCCGGTGGACTCGCCGCTCGGCGGACGCCCCTCCGTCCGGCTGGAGTTCGACGACGCGCACGCGGTCGTCCTCGCCGCCGACCTGGACACCCGGCACGCCCGGGCCGCCCTGCTCTCGCTCGGCGGCGAACTGCTCGCCCGGCACGAGGCGGAGCTGGACATCGCCGCGGGCCCCGAGGCCGTACTCGGTGAACTCGGGCGCTGGTTCGGGCAGTTGCTGAAGAGCGCCGACCGCGCCCCGGAGGTGGTCTGCGGCATCGGCCTCGCGGTGCCCGGCCCGGTGGACGTGGCGAGCGGCACCGTCGTCCAGCCGCCGATCATGCCCGGCTGGGACGGGGCGGCGATACCCGCGCTGCTCGGCCAGGCCTTCGCCGCCCACACGGGCGGCGCCCCGGACACCCCGGTGCTCGTCGACAACGACGCCAACCTCATGGCGTACGGGGAGCAGCGCGCCGCCTTCCCCGACTGCGCGGCCTTCGCCCTGGTCAAGGTCTCCACCGGCATCGGCGCGGGCGTGGTGGTCGGCGGCGAGCTGTACCGGGGCATCGACGGGGGCGCGGGCGACATCGGCCACATCCGGATCGCCGCGGACGCCGAGGGTGCCGGGGAGCCCTGCACCTGCGGGGCGTACGGCTGCCTGGCGGCCGTGGCCAGCGGCCGGGCCCTGGCCCACCGGCTGACCCGGGCCGGCATCCCCGCGGCGGGCGGCGCCGAGGTGCGCGCCCTGCTGCTCGCGGGGGACCCGGAGGCCGCCCGCCTCGCCCGGGAGGCCGGCCGGCGGCTCGGCGAGGTGCTGGCCACCGTGGTCACCCTGCTGAACCCGGGCGTCCTGATGCTCGCGGGCGACCTGGCGGGCACCCCCTTCCTGACCGGCGTCCGCGAACTCCTCTACGAGCGCGCCCTGCCCCGCTCCACCGCCCACCTGGAGATCGTCACCCCGCGACTCGGCGACCGCGCGGGTTTGGTGGGGGCGGCGGCCCTGGTGGTGGAGGACCTCTACGCCCCGGCGCGGGTGGAGGAGCGGCTGGCGGCGCGGGGGCTGTGAAACCCCGGCGGGTGTCCGGCGGTCCGCGTCCGCCCGCCGGGGGCGGCCTGTCCGCAAAGGGAACATCCCGGTCCGGATGATGAAATCCGGAGTCCCATGAGAGGCGTGATTCTCGCCACCTTGATAAGGGGTGTGCTCAGATGAGCGCATTCGTGACGGGTGCAACTCTCAAAGGGGGTGGCACGGAGTGCCACCGCTCGATCATTTAAGAAGTGAACCCACTTGTCGTTAGGCACGCTCAGGTGAGCGCGTAGAGGCGGTATACGCGCGTGGACTCCTTCGACTTCTGGAATGTGATCTTCCTGGCCGGTGGTGGCCGGACCGCTCTTCGATCCACTGGCGGACACCGGGTTACAGCGGTATGACGGCTGAGTGGACGTACCCATGGGCCTTCGATCTGGGTATGTTCCTCGCCGTCAGGGCAGCCACCGAGTCCTCGAGGAGTCGAGACCCGTGTCGGAAAACAAAGAGCAGAAGTTCGTTTACGACTTCACCGAGGGAAACCGCGACCTCAAGGACCTGCTCGGCGGAAAAGGTGCGAACCTCGCCGAAATGACCAACCTCGGTCTCCCGGTGCCACCCGGGTTCACCATCACCACCGAGGCCTGCAAGGTCTACCTGGACAGCGGCACCGAACCGGCCGCGCTGCGCGACGAGGTGAGTGCGCACCTCGACGCCCTCGAGAAGAAGATGGGCAAGAAGCTCGGCCAGGCCGACGACCCGCTGCTCGTCTCGGTCCGTTCGGGCGCCAAGTTCTCCATGCCCGGGATGATGGACACCGTCCTCAACATCGGCCTCTCCGACGCCTCGGTGGCCGGCCTCGCGCAGCAGGCCGGGGACGAGCGCTTCGCCTGGGACTCCTACCGGCGCCTCATCCAGATGTTCGGCAAGACCGTGCTCGACGTCGACGGCGAGCTGTTCGAGGACGCGATCGACGCGGCCAAGGCGGCCAAGAAGGTCAAGACGGACATCGAGCTGGACGCCGCCGACCTCAAGAAGCTGGTCAAGGCCTTCAAGAAGATCGTCAAGGCCGAGGCGGGGCGCGAGTTCCCCGAGGACCCGCGCGAGCAGATGGACCTCGCCATCAAGGCGGTCTTCGACTCCTGGAACACCGAGCGGGCCATCCTCTACCGCCGCCAGGAGCGCATCCCCGGCGACCTCGGCACCGCCGTCAACGTCTGCTCCATGGTCTTCGGCAACCTCGGCCCCGACTCCGGCACCGGCGTCGCCTTCACCCGCGACCCCGCCTCGGGCCACCAGGGCGTCTACGGCGACTACCTGCAGAACGCCCAGGGCGAGGACGTCGTCGCCGGTATCCGCAACACGGTGCCGCTCGCCGATCTGGAGAAGATCGACAAGAAGTCGTACGACGAGCTGATGCAGATCATGGAGACGCTCGAAACGCACTACAAGGACCTGTGCGACATCGAGTTCACCATCGAGCGCGGCACCCTGTGGATGCTCCAGACCCGGGTCGGCAAGCGCACCGCGGGCGCCGCCTTCCGGATCGCCACCCAGCTGGTCGACCAGGGCCTGATCGACGAGGCCGAGGCACTCCAGCGGGTGAACGGCGCCCAGCTGGCCCAGCTGATGTTCCCGCGCTTCGACGACAAGGCCGCCACCGAGCTGCTCGGCCGCGGCATCGCCGCCTCGCCGGGCGCGGCCGTCGGCAAGGCCGTCTTCGACTCCTACACGGCCGTCAAGTGGTCCCGCTCGGGTGAGAAGGTCATCCTCATCCGCCGCGAGACCAACCCCGACGACCTCAACGGCATGATCGCCGCCGAGGGCATCCTCACCTCGCGCGGCGGCAAGACCTCGCACGCCGCCGTCGTCGCCCGCGGCATGGGCAAGACCTGTGTCTGCGGCGCCGAGGAGATCGAGGTCGACACCAAGCGGCGCCGCCTCACCGTCGGCGACGTGGTCGTCGAGGAGGGCGACACCGTCTCCATCGACGGCTCCAGCGGCAAGGTCTACCTCGGCGAGGTCCCGGTCGTGCCCTCCCCGGTCGTCGAGTACTTCGAGGGCCGGATGCACGCGGGCGCCGACGACGCGGACGAACTGGTCGGCGCCGTGCACCGGGTGATGGCCTACGCCGACCGCGTACGCCGCCTGCGGGTACGGGCCAACGCGGACAACGCCGAGGACGCCGCCCGCGCCCGCCGCTTCGGCGCCCAGGGCATCGGCCTGTGCCGCACCGAGCACATGTTCCTCGGGGAGCGCCGCGAGCTGGTCGAGTCGCTGATCCTCGCCGACACCGACGAGGAGCGCGAGGCCGCCCTCGCCGAGCTGCTCCCGCTGCAGAAGAAGGACTTCGTCGAACTCTTCGAGGCGATGGACGGGCTGCCGGTCACCGTGCGGCTGCTCGACCCGCCGCTGCACGAGTTCCTGCCCGACATCACCGAACTCTCGGTACGCGTCGCCCTCGCCGAGTCCCGCAAGGACGCCAACGAGAACGACCTGCGCCTGCTCCAGGCCGTGCACCGGCTGCACGAGCAGAACCCGATGCTGGGCCTGCGCGGCGTCCGGCTCGGCCTGGTCATCCCGGGCCTGTTCACCATGCAGGTACGGGCCATCGCCGAGGCCGCCGCCGAGCGCAGGGCCGCCAAGGCCGACCCGCGCGCCGAGATCATGATCCCGCTGGTGGGCACCGTCCAGGAGCTGGAGCTGGTCCGCGACGAGGCCGAGCAGGTCATCGCCGAGGTCCAGGCCGCCACCGGCAGCGACCTCGGGCTCGCCCTCGGCACCATGATCGAGCTGCCGCGGGCCGCGCTGACCGCCGGGCAGATCGCCGAGGCCGCCGAGTTCTTCTCCTTCGGCACCAACGACCTGACCCAGACGGTCTGGGGCTTCTCCCGCGACGACGTGGAGGCCAGCTTCTTCACCGCCTACCTGGAGAAGGGCATCTTCGGGGTCTCGCCCTTCGAGACCATCGACAAGGACGGCGTGGGCAAGCTGGTGCGCGACGCCGTCACGGCGGGCCGCGAGACCCGCCCCGACCTCAAGCTCGGCGTCTGCGGTGAGCACGGCGGCGACCCGGAGTCGGTGCACTTCTTCCACGAGGTGGGCCTCGACTACGTCTCCTGCTCGCCCTTCCGCATCCCGGTCGCCCGGCTGGAGGCGGGCCGCGCCGCGGCGGCCTCCAAGGGCAGCGACAGCCGCTGACCCCGCTGCCTCCGGGGCCGCCGCCGGGTCACCCCGACCCTCACCGACGCGGCGGCGGCCCCGGTGCACCTGAGAGGCGGCACCCTGTGCGGGGGTGCCGCCTCTCTCCGTCTTCTTTGTACGGCTCTCCTCCGTACGGCCCTTCTCCGTACGGCGGTGTCTTCCCCGTACGTCCCTTCCGCCTACGCCTCCCAGCTCACGAGCCCGGCGGCAAGCAGCTGCCGCAGGCTCCCGTCCACCTGCGCACGGACCTCGGGCGACTCGGCGTCGAGCCCGCAGGCGCGGGCGTAGGCCGGGTACAGGGCCTCGGGGCCGCTCTGCTCGCACAGGGAGTAGACCGTCCAGGCGCGGGCGCCCAGCCAGTGCATCCGGCCCGACTGCCCCGCCGATACGAGGAGTTGGCCGAGCCCGGGCAGGGCGCAGGCGTCCACCGGGGCGGTCCGCCGGAGGGTGGCGCCCGCGGGCGGCGCCTCCGCGGTGGCCGCCGCCGGGGTCTCGGTGTCCCGGGGGTCCGGGTCCGTCCGCTCCGGGGGCCGCGGGGCGTCCGCGTCCACCAGCCGCAGGGCGGCGAGCAGCCAGCGGGCGAATCGGTGGCCGTTCTCGGTGAGCGCCTCGGGCGGCAGCGCGAGCACCTGCCCGGCGAGGTAGCGGGCCCGCTCCTCACTGGTCCGGTGGGTACCGGCGAGGGCGGCGGGAGTGCCGGGGCTGGGCTCGTCCAGCTCCTCGGGCGGCGGGGGAGTCCCGAACCGCTCCCGGATCTCCGCGCCCGCCGCCGTCCCGGCCGCCCGGAAGGCCAGCAGATGGACGTAGAAGTGCAGGGCGACGAAGACCCGGATGACGGTCCAGGAGCCGATGCGCCAGGGGATCGGGACGCGTTCGGTGGCGTTGCGGACGACGGCGCCGGTGCGCAGCGCGTCGAAGAGCTTCAGATGGGAGCCCTCGTGCAGCAGGCTCTCGGCGGCGAGCCAGGGGGAGGCGCAGCGTTCGGGCGCGAGGAGCACCGCCGAGGGCAGCGGGTCGCCGCCGGACATCGACTGGAGGGGGCCCTCCTCGCTCTCCCGGTGGGTGAAGCCGACCATGGTGACGTGCCGGAGCACCCCCGCGCCCGTGGCGGGCAGCAGGGCGGCGAGGAGTTCCGCGCCCTCCCGCAGGACCGACCTGACCTCCGCCGAGGGCAGCAGCGGCTCGGCGGTGTGGCCCGCGCCGAGCGCGTCCCGGTACAACTCCATGAGCCGCCCGCCGAGTTGCTCCTCGGCGCCGTCCCGCGGAGCGAGGCCGGTCAGCACCCAGGCGTCCCCGAGTCCGGGCCAGGCGCGCAGCTGCGGCACGGTCAGGCTCTCGCAGGGGCCGATGGCCTCCGTCTCGCCAGGCTCGGCCGCTGTCCCAACGGCCTTGTCCGAAACGGCAGTCGAGGCCACCAGTTGCTGAGTGGCCGTCAACTCCCGTGCGTGCACGGCGAAGGAGCTGCCGTCGAGCCGGCCGCGTTCCAGCCGGACGAGGTCCACCTCGAAGCAGTTGCGCAGGACCGGGTCGTAGAGGAGCGGGCGCAGCTGCTCCGCCTCGGCCGCGGCGATCGCCCGCAGCAGCGGCGCCGCCTCCTCGTCCTGCCGGGCGAGCAGGGTCAGGCCGAGCCGGAACCGGGCGAGGTTGCGCTCGCCGATGGCGGCGGAGTCGCCGTACTGCCGGTCGGCGCAGAGCAGGGCGTCGGCCTGGGCCACCACGTCGCCCACCGGGGCGGCGACGGAAGGGGAAGCGGACAACGGGGGACCGTCCTTCGGTTCGAACAGCGGGCCTGGAGCGCGAACAGCGGGGTCAGGAAGAGGAGTTGGCGAGGACCCGGCCCCGGGGAGGGGGCGCGGGCCGGGGCACCGGCGCAGGGTGCGCTTCGGTGCCGGACGGGCACCGGGCCCCTCGGGACCCGGTGCCCCGCCGGCGGCGCCTGGATCAGGCGCCCCGGCGTCAGGCGCTCAGCGAGGCCTGGTAGGAGGGCAGCCAGGCGCGCTCCTCCGGTGCGTCGGTGGCGACGGCCGCGGCCTCTTCGTCGAGGTAGGCGGCCGGAGCCAGTTCGGGGGTCTCGATGTGGTCGATGAGCATGTTCAGTCCTTCGTTCGTCGGTGGACAAACCATGCCGGGCAGGGCAGTTGACGCCCTGTCACGGTGGCCCGAGCCCCGGGACCGGATGTCCCGGCCGCAGGGGCCGTTGCCCAGAATGTTGTCCCGCACCCCGGCGAACACACCTTCGTACTTACGCTCCGGGCGTAACCGGGGGCCGCGCGGGCGGCCGATCCGCACGCTCCTGTCCGTGAACCCGCCCCCGTCCACACCCCGAGAGGCCCGCACCACCTACCGGGAGGTGCTCGCCGACCGGCGCTTCCGGCTGCTCTTCTGGACCCGGACCCTGGCGGTCGCGGCCGAGGCACTGCGGATCATGACCCTGTCGGTGCTGGTCTTCGACGCGACCGGATCGCCCCTGCTCGGCGCCCTGACCTTCGGCGCGGGCTTCCTGCCGCAGCTCGCCGGGTCCTTCTTCCTCGGTTCGCTCGCCGACCGGACGCGCCCCCGGCTGCTGCTCACCGCGGGCCATCTGCTGCAGTGCAGCTCGGCGGCCTACCTCGGCCTGGCCCGCCCGCCGGTCGCCGTGCTCCTCGTCCTGCTGTCCTGCGTGGCCGTGCTGACCCCGGTCTTCAGCGGCGTCTCCGCCCGGCTCGTCGCCGAGACCCTCACCGGCGACGCCTATGTCCTCGGCCGCTCGCTGTCCAATATCGCCTCCTCCGCGGCCCAGCTCGCCGGACTCGCCCTCGGCGGCGCCGCCGTCGCCCTCCTCGGCGCGCGCGGCAGCCTGCTGCTCAGCGCGGGCGCCTTCCTGCTCGCCGGGCTCGCCGTGCGCCTCGGGCTGCCCGATCTGCCCGCCGCCGCACCGGCGGAGCGCGCCAAGGGGCGCGGCTCCCGCGCGGTGCTGCGGCACAGCTGGGCGGGGAGCAGGGCGCTCCTCGCCGACGCGGCGGTGCGCCCGCTGCTGCTCGCGCAGTGGCTGCCGCCGCTCTTCGCGACCGGCGCCGAGAGCCTGATCGTGCCCTTCGCCGGGGAGCAGCGACTCCCGCAGGGGACGGCCGGACCGCTGCTCGCCTGCCTGCCGGTCGGCATGCTCCTCGGCGATCTGGCCGTCGGCCGCCTGCTGCGGCCCGCCACCCGCGAACGCCTGGTCGCCGCGCTGGTCGTGGTCCTCGGCCTGCCGCTCGCCGGTTTCGCCTGGCATCCGCCCTGGCCGGTCTGCGCCCTGCTCCTCGTGCTCAGCGGCACCGGCTTCGCCTACGCCCTCGGCATCCAGCGCCGCTTCCTCGACGCCGTCCCCGAGGCCCGCCGCGGCCAGGCCTTCGGACTCCTCTCCGCCGGGCTGATGTCCGTACAGGGCATCGGGCCCGCGCTGTGCGGCGTCCTCGCCGAGTTCACCGGCGCCGGTGCGGCCATGGCGCTCGCCGGGCTCGCGACCGTCTGCGTCGCGGCCGATCTGGCCCGCCGGGGCACCTCGGCCGAAAAGCTCTAGCCCCCGCAGGCGGTGGCCCGGCCCGGGGCGCTTCCCTCCCTTTTCGGCGGGTGCGGGGGCCGGACACCGTACGCTGGCCCGTACCTGCCAGGTCCTCGTCACCAGTACAAGGAGCACCGTCATGGGCTGGACCGCGTACGACATCCCCGACCAGAGCGGCCGCACGGCGGTGGTGACCGGCGCCAACAGCGGCCTCGGTCTGGTCACCGCGCGGGAGCTGGCCCGCAGGGGCGCGCGGGTGGTGCTCGCCTGCCGCAGCACCGAGCGGGGCGAGGCGGCGGTGGAGCTGATCCGCGGGGCGGTGCCCGGCGCCGAGCTGGAGCTGCGCGCCCTCGACCTCGGTTCCCTGGAATCGGTACGGGAGTTCGCGGCCGGATTCGTGCGCGAGCACCAGCGGCTGGACCTGCTCGTCAACAACGCGGGCGTGATGGCGCTGCCGCATGTGCTCACCAAGGACGGCTTCGAGTCGCAGTTCGGCGTCAACCACCTCGGGCACTTCGCGCTCACCGGCCGGCTGCTTCCGCTGCTGCTCGACACCCCGGCCGCCCGGGTGATCACCGTCTCCAGCGGGCTGCACGTGCTCTCCAACATCGACATCGCCGACCTCAACAGCGAGCGCGGCTACCGCCGCTGGATCGCCTACGGCCGCTCCAAGACCGCCAACCTCCTCTTCACCCACGAACTCGCCCGCCGCCTCGCCGCCGCCGGTTCCGACGTCGTCGCGGCGGCCGCCCACCCCGGGTACGCCTCCACCAATCTGCAGACCGCCGGGGTACGGATGGAGGGCCGCAAGGCGGCGGAGCGCCTCGCCCTGCTCGGCAACCGGATCTTCGCCCAGCCCGCGGAGGACGGCGCGCTGCCCTCGCTGTTCGCGGCGACCTCGCCCGGGGTCACCCCGGACTCCTTCACCGGACCGCGCCTGCTCCAGTGGCGCGGCGCCCCGGCCCGCTCCTGGCGCGCCCCCTGGACCCTCAACGACACCGCGGGCGAACGCCTCTGGACGGCCTCCGAGGAGCTGACCGGGGTCCACTACAGCGCGCTCAGCCTCTGACCCTGCTCGCCGCGGGCCGCGCTCCCCGGCCCCTCGTCCGTACGCTGTGCTGCGCCGCGTGCGCCTTGTGCTTCACCGGTGCCCGAGGGCCGAGACCGGTGGCCGTTCGCATTGCGGGCGGCCGGGTGCGCTTCTAGCGTCGGCGCCATGAGCGAGTCGACCGCGGGCAAACGCATCACCGAGAAGGTGTCCGACGGCGCACTGCGCGCCGCGACCGGGCGGGGCTGGGCCGACTGGTTCACCGCCCTCGACGACTGGGGAGCCGCGGCGAGAAGCCACACCGAGATCGCCCGGCATGTGCGCGAGGCGCACGGGGTCGGCGGCTGGTACGCCCAGTCGATCACCGTCGGCTATGAGCAGCAGCGCGGGCTGCGGGCCGCCGGGCAGAGCCGGGACGGCGAGTGGCAGGCGAGCGCGAGCACGACCGTCAACACCTCGGCGGCGCGCGTCATCGAGGCCTTCGCCGACCCCGGGATCCGGCGGGACTGGCTGCCCGAGGAGGGCTTCACGCTGCGCACCCACCGGCCCGCCCGCTCGGTCACCGCCGACTTCGAGGACGCCTTCGGCGGAGTGAGCCGTATCGAGGTCCGGCTGACCGCCGTCACCGGGCAGAAGACCCGGCTCGGCGTGGGTCACACCCGCCTGCCCGGGGTGGAGGCGGTCGCCACGTACAAGGAGTTCTGGCGGGAGCGGCTCGGCGCGCTGAAGGTGCTCCTGGAGTCCTGAGGCGCCCGCCGGCCGCTGCTCGCCGCCGGGCGCCGGACGCCGCCGGGCGGCTGCCGGTCAGTCGTCGCAGTCGTCCCCGCCGCCGGAGGAGTGGTGGCCGCCCGAGCCCCGGCCGCCCTTGCCGCCGCCCCGGCCGCCCTTGCCGACGACGGAGTCGTCCGGGTGGCTCTGCGCCACCACGACCGCCCCGGCCGGGGCCGCCTTGTCGCAGTCCTTGTCCTTGTCGCAGCCGGTCGTGCCGAGCGCGGCGAGCAGCAGGCACCCGGCGGCGGCGGTCGCGCGCAGGCCGGTCCTCGCGGTGTTCGCGCCCTTCGCGGCGGCCGGGCTCTTCGCGGTGACCGCGGTGTTCGGGGTCTTCGCGGTGTCCGCGGTCTTCGTCTTGGCGGTCTTCAGGGTCGTCAGGGTCTTCATGGGGAGCAACTCCGTTGCCACTGGGGACGGTTGGCGGACATCAACCGGTACCCCGCAGGCCTTCCGGATAACGCCCCGAGGGGCAGACGTCCGGTCGCGGGCCGCCGGTTCCGCTCACCGCCGGGCGGCTCGGAGGGGCCCGGGGGACCGGGGGCGCCGGGCGGAACCGGCGCCCCCGGTCGGTGCTCAGGCCGCCGCGCCGCCGTCGATCACCAGGTCCGCGCCCGCCACCGAGGCGGCCTCCTCGGAGGCGAGGTAGAGGACGGCCGCGGCGACCTCCGCCGTCGTGGAGACCCGGCCCAGCGGCGACTCCTCCTTCATCCGGGCGGCCCGCTCCGCCTCGCTCTCCCCGGGCCGCAGCGACATCGCGGTGGCGCTGGGGCCGGGGCTGACCGTGTTGATACGGATGCCCTCGGCGAGGTGTTCGCGGGCCGCGCCCCGGGTCAGTGCCGAGACCGCGGCCTTGGTGGCGCCGTAGGCGGCGGTGCCGGGGTGGCTGAGGTGGGCGCCCAGGTTGGAGCCGATGGTGACGATGGCGCCGCCCCCCGGCTGGGTCCGCATCCGGCGGATCTCGGCCTGGAGGCAGTTCAGCACCCCGGTGACATTGGTGGCGAGGAGCAACTGCCAGTCCTCGGCGGTCAGTTCGGTGAGCGGTCCGCCGCGGAAGACGCCCGCGTTGTTCACCGCGACATCCAGGGAGCCGAAGTGCCGCACCGCCGCCGCGACGGCCTCCCGCACCTCCTCGGCCCGTGTCACGTCCGCGACCTGGGCCCGGGCGGTGCCGCCCGCCTCCTCCACGAGGGCGACCGTCTCCGCCAGTGCGTCGGGGGAGCGCCCGGTGACGAGCACCGCGGCCCCCTCGGCGGCCAGGGCGAGCGCGACGGCCCGCCCGATCCCGGAACCGCCCCCGGTGACCAGGGCGCTGCGGGAGGCGAAACGGGCACGGGGCTGCTGCGACATCGATGAACTCCTCTGTGGCAAGGCGGACTTGGGGAGGGAGGGAAGGAAGGGAGGGGAGAGGAGGGACAGCGGGGGGCAGTGCCTTTCGCGCCCTCAGGAATTTGACCGATCGTTCTGTTATGCGGGCAGGGGTGGTGAACTCCGCGGTGGGGAAGGCCCTTCCCCGTCTCCGGGTGGGCGCGCGGGATCAGCTCAGGAGTCTGCGGGCCTGTGCGGCGGCGTCGCGTACCCGGGCCGGGTCGCCGGAGGCCTTGCCGACCACGCGCATGCCCTGGAGCAGGACGAGCAGCAGGCGCGCCAGGGCGCCCGGGTCGGTGTCCTCGCCCAACTCGCCGCCCGCGCGGGCGCGTTCCAGGGCCGCGTGCAGCAGGGTCTCCAGCTGGGCCCAGCTGGCCTCGACCCGGCGGGCCGCGCCCCGGTCGTGCGGGGCGAGTTCGACGGCCGTGTTGGTGATGAAACAGCCCTGGCCGCGGCTGTGTTCGGCGGTGGCCTCGGCGGCGAAGCGCTCCACGAGGGCGTGCACGGCGGGCAGCGCGGGGCCCGGCCGGGACAGGGTGGCGAGCAACTGCGGCTCGTGCAGCTCGCCGTAGCGTTCGAGGGCCTTGAGATACAGCTCGCGCTTGCCGCCGAAGGTGGCGTAGATGCTGGCGCGCCCGATGCCCAGGTGGTCCACCAGATCGGCCATCGAGGTCGCCTCGTACCCGCGCTGCCAGAACAGGTCGAGGGCCGAGCGGAGGGCGGCGTCCGGATCGAAGGACTTGGTTCGGCTCACGGGGGAGAGCCTAGGTTTATTGGAACGATCGGTCAAACAGGGGAGGGCGGGCGCTCACCGAGGCGAACGCCCGCCCCCGCAGGGGGAGTTCAGGTGGGCACGGTCCCGGCGGTCCGTACCGGCTCAGCTGGTCCGTACCGCTGAGCTGGTCCCTGCGGCTCCCACGGTCCGCACCGCGTACACCGGCACCCGTACCGACTCGTCGTCCAGGCAGCGCCCGTCGGCCAGGTCGAAGCGCTGCTTGAGCAGCGGGGAGCAGACGTACGGGCGGCCCTCGGCCGAGCCGGTGAGTCCGCGGGAGAGGACCGCGGCGCCGGTGAACGGGTCCCGGTTGCCGATCGCGTGCACCCGGCCCTCGCGGTCCAGGAAGAGCGCGGCCTGGGTGCCGTCGGGCAGCAGTACCGCGACCCCGCGGCCGGGGAGCAGCCCGTCCAGCGCGCAGACGGTGACCCAGTCGGCGCCCCCGTCCTCCCCGCCGCCCGGGCGCAGTTGGACCTGTGCGGTGGCCGCGGGGGTCTCGGTCATGGTGCTCATACGCGCGCACTTCCTTCCAGGGAGGCTTCGGGGCGGCGGCCGCCGATGCTCAGGAGCGGCAGCTCGGGCTTGATCTGGTCGCGCTCCGGCACGAACCGCACGGTGGGATCGGGGGTGTCGGGGGCGTTGACGAAGGAGACGAAGCGGGCCAGGCGCTCCGGGTCGTCCAGGGTCTCGGCCCACTCGTCGCGGTAGTGCGCGATGTGCGCGGCCATCAGGGACTCCAACTGCCCGCAGATCCCCAGGGAGTCGTGCACCACCACGTCCTGCACGTGGGCGAGGCCGCCCTCGATCCGCTCCAGCCAGCTCGCGGTGCGCTCGAGCGGCTCCGCGGTGCGGATGTAGAACATCAGGAACCGGTCGATCAGGCGCACCAGTTCGGCGTCCGAGAGGTCCTGGGCGAGCAGGTCGGCGTGGCGCGGGGTGGCGCCGCCGTTGCCGCCGACGTAGAGGTTCCAGCCGCTGGAGGTGGCGATGACGCCGAAGTCCTTCGACTGGGCCTCGGCGCACTCGCGGGCGCAGCCGGAGACCGCCGACTTCAGCTTGTGCGGGGAGCGCAGCCCCCGGTAGCGCAGCTCCAGGTCGATCGCCATCCGCACCGAGTCCTGCACCCCGTAGCGGCACCAGGTCGAGCCCACGCAGGACTTCACCGTGCGCAGCGACTTGCCGTAGGCGTGCCCGGACTCGAATCCGGCGTCCACCAGGCGGGACCAGATCACCGGCAGCTGCTCGACCCGGGCGCCGAACATGTCGATCCGCTGGCCGCCGGTGATCTTCGTGTAGAGGCCGAAGTCGCGGGCGATCTCCCCGATCATGATGAGCTTCTCGGGGGTGATCTCCCCGCCGGGGATGCGCGGCACCACCGAATAGGAGCCGTTCTTCTGCAAGTTGGCGAGGAAGTGGTCGTTGGTGTCCTGGAGCGCGGCCTGTTCGCCGTCGAGCACGTAGCCGCTGGCGCCGACCGCCGGGGCGAGCGAGGCGATCAGGGAGGCGACCACCGGCTTGCAGACCTCGCAGCCCTCGCCCCGCCGGGCCTCCTCGCGGCCGTGCTCGTCCAGGAGTTCGCGGTAGGAGGTCACGCCGAGGGCGAGCACGATCTCGTACAGCTCCTGGCGGGTCCGGTCGAAGCAGTGGCACAGGCCCTTGTCGACCTCGACGCCGCCGGCCTCCAGTTCGGCGGTGACCAGCTGGCCGAGCGCCTTGACGCAACTGCCGCAGCCGGTACCGGCCTTGGTGCACTTCTTGACCTCGGGCACGGTGGTGCAGGAGTGTGCGGTGACCGCCTCGCGGATGCTGCCCTTGCTGACGTTGTGGCAGGAGCAGATCACCGCCGAGTCCGGCAGCGCCCAGGGGCCGAGCGGGGCCGCGGCGCCCGCCCCGGCGGGCAGCACCAGCTGCCCGGGGTCGACGGGCGGCACCGAACCGGTCAGCGGGCGCAGCGTGCCGTAGGCCTCGGCGTCGCCGACCAGGACGCCGCCGAGCAGGGTGCCGTCGGGGGAGACGACCAGCTTCTTGTACACCCCGGTACGGGAGTTGGCGTAGACGACGTCCAGGCAGTCACCGGCGGCGCCGTGCGCGTCGCCGAAGGAGGCCACGTCCACGCCGAGCAGCTTCAGCTTGGTGGAGGTGTCCGCCCCGGTGAAGGCGAGCGGTGCCTCCTCGGCGGCGAGGGCGGAGGCGACGGTCTCGGCCATCTCGTACCCCGGGGCGACCAGTCCGTAGACGCGGCCGTCGCTTGCGAGGGCGCACTCGCCGATGGCGTAGACGCGCGGGTCCTCGGTGCGGCAGCTTTCGTCCACCGCGATGCCGCCGCGCTCGCCGACCGGCAGGCCGCAGTCCCGGGCGAGTTGGTCGCGGGGGCGCACCCCGGCGGAGAACACCACCAGATCGGCGGCGAGTTCACCGCCGTCGGAGAGTTTCATGCCCCGCACCCGGCCGTCCTCGCCGGTGAGCACCTCCTGGGTGCCCACCCCGGTGTGCACCGCCAGGCCCATCCCCTCGATGGTGCGCAGCAGCGCGGCCCCGCCGCCCTCGTCCACCTGCACCGGCATCAGCCGGGGCGCGAACTCCACGATGTGCGAGGTCAGTCCGAGCCCCTTCAGTGCCCCCGCCGCCTCCAGGCCGAGCAGCCCGCCGCCGACCACCGCACCGGTGGTGGCGTGCCTGCCCGCGTACTCCTCGATCGCGAGCAGGTCCTCGATGGTGCGGTAGACGAAGCAGCCCTCCGCGTCCCTGCCGGGCACCGGCGGCACGAAGGGGTACGAGCCGGTCGCGAGCACCAGGGTGTCGTAGGACAGGCACCGGCCCGAGCGGGCGGTGACGGTCCGCGCCTCGCGGTCGACGGACTCGGCCGGGTCGCCCAGATGCAGTTCGATGCCGTGCCGCGCCAGGAACCCGGCCTCGGTGAGGGAGAGTTCCTCCGGGCTGCGGCCGCTGAAGTACGAGGTGAGCTGGACCCGGTCGTAGGCGGGCCGGGGCTCCTCGCAGAGCACCACCACCCGGTGGCTCGCGGTCAGGCCGCGCTCGGCGAGCGCTTCGAGGAACCGCTGGCCGACCATGCCGTGGCCGACGAGCACCAGGGTGGGCCGCGCCGCGGACCCGGCGGGGCCGCCCGCCCCGGTCGCCGCGCGGGTCTCGGTCGTCTCGGTGGTCGCGGTGTTCGCCGCCATGTCAGGAACCTCCGTCAGGGGTGAGCAGATGGAGCAGCGGGGCCTCGCTCTCCGCCGGAAGGGGCTCCTCGCCCTCCCAGACGCGGGCCAGCGCGCCGACCGCGGAGAGTTCGCCGAGCAGCACACCGCCGACGAGCCGGTCGCCGCGGACGACGACCTTGCGGAAGGTGCCGCGGGTGGCGTCGCCGATCTGGACCACGTCGTCGCCCGGCAGCGGCTCGGTCTGCCCGAACACCGCCAGATCCAGGGGGTCTTGGCCGCCCGGCGCCAGGGTCAGCCGGGTCAGTGCCCGGGTGCCGCGGTAGCGGACCGGCGGCCCGGAACCGGCCAGGGTGCGGGCCAGCGCCTCGGCCTGTTCGAGCGCGGGGGCGGCGAGCCCGTAGACCCGGCCCTCGTGCTCGGCGCAGTCGCCGATGGCGTGGATGTGCGGATCGCCGGTGCGCAGGGCGCTGTCGACGAGCACGCCCTCGCGGACGCCGAGCCCCGCCTCGGCGGCCAGTCCGGTGCGCGGCCGCACCCCGCAGGCCAGCACCAGCAGGTCGGTGCCCAGGTGGTAGCCGTCGGCCAGTTCGGTCCGTACGACCTGCCCGTCCCGTACGCCGATCCCGCGCACCCGGCACTCGGTGTGCACCTCGATGCCCGCCCCGGTCAGGTTCCGGTGCACCAACTGCGAGGACTGCGCGTCGAGTTGACGCTCCATCAGCCGCTCGGACTGCTGGACCAGGACCACGTGGGCGCCGCGCCGGGCCAGCGCGCGCGCCGCCGAGACCCCGAGCAGCCCGCCGCCGACGACCACCGCCCGCAGCCCCGGCCGCACCGCCGCCGACAGGGCCAGGCAGTCGTCCATGGTGCGGAAGGCGTGCACCCCCGCGGGCAGTTCGGTGGCGCCGGGGGTGAGCAGTCCGCGCAGCGGCGGGAGCACCGGGTTGGAGCCGGTGGCCAGGACCAGGTGGTCGTAGTCGACCCGGGTGCCGTCGGCGCAGTGCACCGTCCGCGCGGACCGGTCGATGCGCTCGGCCTTGACCCGCAGCTGCCGCCCGGCGGGCGCGGGCAGCGCCACCACCTCGGGCGCGAGCCGCCCGGCGAGCACCTCGGCGAGCAGCACCCTGTTGTACGGGGGGTGCTGCTCCTCGCCGAGCAGCGTCACCCGGGCGGCCGGGCCGCCGGATGCGCCGAGTTCGCCGAGGCGCTGGGCGAGACGGGCGCCCGCGAGCCCGGCGCCGATCACCACCACACGCTTTTCCGAGGTCATGCCGCTCAGCGTGTGGTGCCGGTGTTACCCGTCGGGTTCCCTCCTGTTTCCCGTGCGGAACGCTGCGCTCAGCGCGGGGGAGGGGGCGGTGTGAGGCCGCCGGACCGGGGCGTGAGCTGGTGTTTCGCGGTGGAGGACGCCCGGGGCCGGGTCCGTCGGGGCGGGCTCAGCGCCTCGGGCGGGCGGCGGTCAGATGGGCGAAGACCACGACGTTCCCGCGGTAGCCGGTGCGCTCGGACCAGCCGCCCCCGCAGGTGATCACCCGCAGTTCGGGCCGGGCGGCCGGGCCGTAGACCTTCTCGTCCGGGAAGTCGCGGCTGGAGTACACCGCCACCGCGTCGACCGTGAACACCGCCGTGTTCCCGTCCGCCCGGTCCACCTCGATCCGGTCCCCGTGCCGCAGCGCGCCGAGCCGGTAGAAGACGGCCGGGCCGCGCGCGTTGTCGACATGGCCCGCGACGATCGCGGTGCCCGGCTCACCGGGCGTGGTCCCGCGCTCGTACCAGCCCGCCAGGTTCTTCCGCTCCGGCGGCGGCACGTCGAGGCTGCCCGCCCGGGTCAGACCGAGGCCGGTCAGCGGCGCGTCTACCCGGATCGACGGCACTCGGATCCGCTCGGGCGCCGAGGCCGCGAGCCCGGCGGCCTCCCGGGTACCCGCACCGGGCCGTGCGGGCGCGGCCTGCGCGGCACTCGGCTGGGGCGGCCCCGCACCACGGGTCCCGCTGTGCACCAGCCAGGCACCCGAACAGAGCGCGAGCGCGCTGACCAGGGCTATGGAGCGGTTGCTGATGCGGTGCATGGGGGTGGGCTCTCTGTCTGCGGGGGCGTCCGCCTGGGGTTCTGTCCGGGTTTCGGTCCGGTGGGGTCTCGGCCCGGTGGGCTCTGAGTCCGGTGGGCTCTGAGTCCGGTGGGTTCTCAGTCCGGTGGGTTCTCAGTCCGGGTTCGTGGCTGGGCTTCTGCGGAGGTGGGGTCGGGTGTCACTGGGGCTGGGGCTGGGGCTGGGGCTGGGGCTGGGGCTGGGGTACCGGCCCGGCTGTCGCCGGGATGTCCGCGGGTGCGGGTGCGGGTGTGGGTGTGGGTGTCCGGCGTCGGGTGTCCGCGGGTCCTCAGAATCCGGTGGCGTGTGCCCGGCGGTGCAGCAGCCAGGTGCCGCCCGCGGCGGCGACGGCCAGCGCCGCCACGCCCGCGGTGATCTGCACCGGGTCCGGTCCGAGGGCGCCGCCGACCCCGGACTGCACATGTCCGCGCGGGTGCACCGCCTCGCCCGCGCCCGCGAGGGAGAGGACGAGGTCACCGGTGGCCTCGGCGCCGCTCGGGCAGCTGGCGCGGATCTCGTACGTCCCCGGCTGCGCGGAGGCCGGTACCTGGAACTGCCCGATCACCTCCTCCTCGTGCGCGCTCGGGGCCAGCGTGAAGGCTCCGGCGCCCACGGCGCTCGCGTCCCCGTCGGCGGCGCCGTCCGCGGCGCAGGCGGCGGTGTTCACGGTGACCGTGGCGCCGGGTTCGGCGGTGGCGGGGTAGACCCGCAGCCCCGGGCCGTCGGCCGCCTCGGCGGGTGCGGCGGCGAGCCCCGCCGTGACCGAGAGGCCTGCCGCACCCAGGGCGAGGGCGGCGGGTGCCAGCATGCGGACTTGGCGCATGGTGCTTGCTCCTCCGAGAGGGCCCGCCCGGCGGCACGGAGGTGTGCCAGTGCGTCCGGTCGCGCCCCGCCCTCCGAGATAACCGGCGCCCCGGCGGCCACGCCTCCTGAGCGGGCGTCAGCACCCCTTGTTCCGCAGGGTTCCTGACGCCGCGAAAGATGTGTTCCGCCTGGTCATACGGGTACGGGGTAGTCCGCTCCGGTGGCCTGGGGGCGCGGGGGTGAAACGGGTGATCCGCGGTGGGGAAGGGCGGGGCGGGAGGGGGGTGGGGGCTCGGGGGCGGCTGCGCGTGGTGGGCCTGTGGTGCGGAGCGGGGTGGGGCCTCGGTGCGGGGTCCGGTGCTGGCCCCGGTGCGGGTTCCCGTACGGCCTCCGGCGGCGGTTCCGGTGAGGGCTTGACCTGAAGCTTGCTTGAGGTATGAGGCTGTGGGTCATGACCACCGATCACACCGTTTCCGGTGCCACCACGACGTCCCCCGCCCCTTCGGCCGCCGAGACCGCCGCCCCCGCGCCGGTCCGGCTGACCCTGATCCTCGGCAGCGACCGGGACGGCCGCTTCGGGCCCACGATCGCCGCCTGGCTGCTCGACCAGTTCGAGGCGCGGCCCGATATCGAGGTCGAACTGCTCGACGTGGCCGACGCGCAGCTGCCCGCCGCCTCCTCGGGGCCCTCGGCCGAGGTCGCGGCCCGCCTGGACCGGGCCACCGCCAAGCTCGCCGGGGCCGATGCCTTCCTGGTGCTCACGCCCGAGTACAACCACTCCTACCCGGCGGGCCTCAAGGGCCTGATCGACCGCCACTTCGGCGAATGGCGGGCCAAGCCGGTCGGCTTCGTCTCCTACGGCGGGATCTCGGGCGGCCTGCGCGCCGTCGAACACCTGCGGCAGGTCTTCGCCGAACTGCACGCCGTCACCGTCCGCGACACCGTCTCCTTCCACTGGGCCCACGGCCAGTTCGACGAGCAGGGCACCCTGCGCGAACCGGCCGAGGCGGAGGCCGCCACCAAGACGATGCTCGACCAGGTCGTCTGGTGGGCCCTCGCCCTCCGCGAGGCCAAGGCGGTCCGCCCGTACGGGGGTTGAGGCCCCAGGCAGGGGAGCGGGATGCGCCCGTACGGAGATCGAGGCCTGCGGGTACGGGAGTTGGGGGCCGCCGGTGCGCGGGCTGGGGTTCCGCTCTCGTACGGAGGTGAGGAGGGGCCCTCATACCTCCCGTACCCGTCATGCCTGTCCTGCCCGTCCCGCCGATCCTGACGGGAGGGGGCTGCTCCCGGCCGGATCCGGCCCCCGCCCATCCGTCCCGTCCCGTGCCTTCGCCTGCGCGGGGCGGGTGCGTGGCATGCTCGCTGTCGCCGCGGGCCGTGCGCGCCGGGCCCGGGCGCGGACACCGTCCCGGCGCGCACCGCCCCGCAGCGTGGAGGGACCCCCATGACCCCGGCCGACCAGCCCGCCCCCGGAACCGCCGGATCCGCCGAGCCCGGGAGCGCCGCCCCCGCCGACCCCGGGGGAGCCGGTGCTCCCGTGGACTGGCTGACGGTGCTCACCACGACCGACGCGGCCGAGAAGGCGGGGCTTCTCGCCGACGGCGCCGTGGAGTTGAGGCTCGCGGCCTGCGCCCAGATCAACGGCCCGGTGACCTCCGTGTACCGGTGGGAGGGCCTGGTCGAACACGCCTCGGAGTGGCAGGTGCTCTTCAAGACGACCGGCGCCCGCTACCCGGCCCTGGAGAGCTGGCTCACCGAGGCCCACGACTACGAGAACCCGGAGATCATCGCCACCCCGGTGGTCCGCGGCAGCGCCGCCTATCTCGACTGGCTGGCGCGGGAGACCCGCGGGTGAGCACCCCGCTGCCCTTCTTCGTCTACGGCACCCTGCGCCCCGGCGCCCGCAACCACGCGGCACTCCTGTCCGGCCGTACCGAGGAGGAGGCCCCCGCGGTCCTCACCGGCGCCGTCCTCTACGAGGGCCCCGGCTTCCCGTACCTGGTGGAGAGCGGCAGCGAGGAGGACACCGTCCACGGTGAACTCCTCACCCCGCGCACCGAGTTGTACGAGGCCGTGGCCCGCGACCTGGACCGGCTGGAGGGGTACGTCCCGGGCGGCTCGGCGAACCACTACGACCGCGTCCGCCGCGAGGTGCGCCGGGCCGACGGGGGCCGGGCGGCCGCCTGGGTCTATGTCGCGGCGGGGCGGCTCGCGCTCTCGCTGGCGGAGCGCGGCAGACGGATCGAGGGCGGCGACTGGTCCACCCGGGCCGGTTAGGTGTGCTGTTCGGGGAGTCTCCGCGGGATAGGCGGGACCCTCCGGGCCCGGCCTGAGCACCCGGATCCGCCGGGCGCGCTGTCCCAGTCCCGGCCTTGGTCCGGGACCCGGTCCCGGTCCCAGACCCGGACCCGGTCCAGGACCCGGCCCTCGCCCCGCCCCCGCTCAGCCGGTTGCGCGTTCCAGGCGGACCGCGCACACCTTGAACTCGGGCATCCGCGAGGTCGGGTCGAGCGCCGGGTTGGTGACCGAGTTGGCCCGGCCCGCGCCCGGCCAGTGGAAGGGCATGAAGACCGTGTCCTGCCGGATGCCCGCGCTCACCCGGGCCGGGGCGACCGCCCGGCCGCGCCGCGAGACCACCGCCACCTCCTCGCCCTCGGCGATGCCGAGCCGTGCGGCGAGCCGGGGGTGCAGCTGGACGAAGGGTCCGGGCGCCGCCGCGTTCAGCTCGTCCACCCGCCGGGTCTGCGCACCCGACTGGTACTGCGCGAGCACCCGCCCGGTGGTCAGGAAGACCGGGTACTCCTCGTCCGGCTCCTCGGCGGAGGGCCGGTGCGAGACCGGCACGAACCGGGCCCGCCCGTCCTCGGTCGCGAAACGGTCGAGGAAGAGCCGCGGCGTACCGGGGTGCGGCCGGGCACCCGACTCCGGCGGCCGACCGGCGCGCCTCTCACCGCCGTTTCCGCCGCCGCCGGCATCTCCGCCGCCGGCACCATCCTCTCCGCTGTCGCCGTCTCCACGGTCACCGCTCCCGGCGGCCCAGCCTCCCGCGCCGCCCCCGGTGATCCCGGCGTCCGCGGCGATCCCGTCTCCCGCGCCGTACCCGGCGATCCGGCCTCCCACGCCATCCCCGCCTCCCACGTCATCCCCGCCTCCCGCGTCGTCCCCTTCCGGGCAGGGCCAGTGCACGCCCTGTTCCTCGATCAGGCGCCGGTAGCTGATGCCGGAGTAGTCCGCGGGGCCGCCCGCGCTCGCGCGGCGGAGTTCGCCGAAGACCTCCTCCGGGTCGGTGGGGAAGCCCTTCTCCACGCCGAGCCGCTCCGCGAGGGCGGAGAGTACGTACAGGTCGCTGCGCACCCCCTTCGGCGGGTCGAGCGCCCGGCGGCGCAGCAGGACCCTGCCCTCCAGGTTGGTGACGGTGCCGGTCTCCTCCGCCCACTGCGTCACCGGCAGCACCACATCGGCGAGCGCGGCGGTCTCGGAGAGGACCACGTCCGCCACCGCCAGGAAGTCGAGGGCCCGCAGCCGCTCCTCGATGTGCCCGGCCCGCGGGGCGGAGACCACCGGGTTGGAGCCCATCAGGAGCAGGGAGCGGATGTCCCCGCCGAGCGCTTCGAGCAGTTCGTAGGCGCTGCGCCCGGGGCCCGGCAGGCTCTCCGGCGCCACTCCCCAGACGCGGGCGACATGTTCCCTCGCCGCGGGGTCGGTCAGCTTGCGGTAGCCCGGCAGCTGGTCCGCCTTCTGGCCGTGCTCCCGGCCGCCCTGGCCGTTGCCCTGGCCGGTGAGGCAGCCGTACCCGGAGAGCGGCCTGCCCGCGCGGCCGGTCGCCAGGCACAGGTTGATCCAGGCGCCGACCGTGTCGGTGCCCTTGGCCTGCTGCTCGGGGCCGCGCGCGGTGAGCACCATCGCGGACTCCGCCTCGCAGAACAGCTCCGCCGCCTCGCGCAGCCGCGGCAGCGGCACCCCGGTGATCCGCTCCACGTACTCCGGCCAGTGCGCCATCGCCCCGGCCCGCGCCTCGGCCCAGCCGCGGGTGCGCTCGCGGATGAACTCCTCGTCGGTGCGCCCCTCGGCGACGACCAGGTGCAGCAGTCCGAGGGCGAGCGCCAGGTCGGTGCCGGGCCGGGGTGCCAGGTGCAGGTCGGCCGCCTCCGCGGTGCGGGTGCGCCGCGGGTCGACGACGATCAGTTTTCCGCCGTTCTCCCGCAGTTCGGTGAGGTAGCGCAGGGCGGGCGGCATGGTCTCGGCGAGATTGGAGCCGACCAGGATCAGGCAGCCGGTACGGGAGACGTCCGCCAGCGGGAACGGCAGCCCGCGGTCGAGACCGAAGGCCCGCTGGTGGGCCGCGGCCGCAGAGGACATGCAGAACCGGCCGTTGTAGTCGATCTGCGAGGTGCCGAGCACCACCCGCGCGAACTTGCCCAGCGCGTACGCCTTCTCGTTGGTCAGCCCGCCCCCGCCGAACACCCCCACGGCGTCCGCGCCGTGCTCCCGCCGGGTGCGCCGGAGCCCCTCGGCGATCCGGTCGAGCGCCTGCTCCCAGCTCGCCGGGACCAGGGCGCCCGAGGCGGCGTCCCGTACCAGCGGCCCGGTCAGCCGGAGCCCGGGGGAGAGCAGCTCGGGTGCCGTCCGCCCCTTTCCGCAGAGTGCGCCCCGGTTCACCGGGAACTCCGGCCGCTCCACCAGCTCCACCGCCCCCGCACCCCGGGCGCGCAGCCCCATCCCGCATTGCAGCGCGCAGTACGGGCAGTGGGTGGGCGTCACCGCGGGGGTGCCCTCGCCGGGGGCCGCGGCTGTCGGAGCGGAGTGCATGCCCGCCAGCCTGCGGCGCGGGTGTTACGCCGCCCGGCCCCGCCCGGTTACGCGCCGGGCAAGGGCACCTCTCACCCCGGCCGGACCAGCGGTGAGACCCGAGCCGGACCGGCGGTGAGGTCCCGAGCCGGACCGGGGGTGAGGTCCCGAGCCGGACGCGCGACCGCACCGCAGCCCGACTGCCCGGGCGGGAACGCAGCCGTACCGCCGGACGGAACCCCAGCCCGACGCCGTACGGCATCCCAGCCCGACCACCGGACGGAACCGCACCCGGCACCCCCGGCTCACTTCGCCCGCGCCAGCGCCTGGGCCACTCCCTTCTCCCGGGGCCCGAGGAAGTGCGGGTCCGGGCGGAACACCGCGTCCACGGCCGCCTTGCCCGCGGCGAACAGCTCCCTGGTGGCGCCGTAGTACCAGGTGAGGTCGTGCCGGTCCTCGACGCCCACGCCGTAGGCCGTCACCCCCGCCGACTCGCAGAGGGCGACGGCCCGGCGTATGTGGAAGGCCTGGCTGATGAGCACGGCCCGGTCGACGCCGAAGACCCGGTGGGCGCGGGCGCAGGAGTCCCAGGTGTCGAAGCCCGCATAGTCGCTGACGATCCGCTCGTCGGGGACGCCGTGCCGGGTGAGGTAGGCGCGCATCGCGTCCGGCTCGTCGTAGGAGGCGCGGCTGTTGTCCCCGGTGACCAGGACCACCTTGATCCGGCCCCGCCGGTACAGCTCGGCCGCCGTGTCGAGACGGTGCGCCAGATAGCGGGAGGGCCGTCCCTCGCGCAGTCCGGCGCCGAAGACCACCGCCACCTCGGTGCGGGGCACCTCCGCAGTTGAACGGAGCCGGTCCCCGGTGGTGAGGAAGAGCCAGCCCGGCGGCAGCAGGACGAGCACGCACAGCCCGACGAGGATCCGCACCGCCCGGCGCTGCCCGGCCCGGGTCCGCGGCAGCCTGAGCCGCCCCCGCACCCGCGGCCACCAGGGGCTTCGCACCCCGGCAGCCCCCGGCCCGCCCTCGGTCGTCCGCTCCCGCGGGCGCGCCCCGCCCCCGCCGGGCCCCTCCCCGTACCGCATCCTCCGGCGGAATCGCCCGCCGCCGCTGAACCCCCGCATGGCACCCCCGTGCACCCTGCTCTGGACCGGCCCCCGTGGCCCGGTCCAAGCTGTGACCCCACCGTAGGCGAGACCCCTGACAACGCCCTCCCCCCGCCGGTGAGCAGGCGGGAAAGCAGTCGTCATCCTTGTGCAACGGAGCAGCAACCCGGCCTCGTGAGGATCGGTTCATGACGGAGCCAAGTCCCTTTCGTGACCTCACCGCACCCTTGCGCCGCCGCGGCCCCGGGCCCCCGCTGGTCCTGGTCGCGCACGGCAGCCGGGACCCCCGGGCGCTCGCCGCGGTGCGGCTGCTCGCGGCGCGGCTGCGCGCCCGGCGGCCGGGGACCGAGGTCCGCCTCGGCCATATCGAGCTGAACGCCCCGCTGCTCGGCGAGACCCTGGCCGACCTCGACCCGGGTCCCGCCGTGCTCGTACCGCTCCTCTTCGGCCGCGGATACCACACCAAGCAGGACATCCCGGCCGCGGCGGCGGCAGCCGTCCACCTCGACACCCGGATCGCGGCGCCGCTCGGCCCGCACCCGCTGCTCGCGCGGGCCCTGCACGCCCGGCTCGGCGAGGCGGGCTGGCCGCCCGTCCTGAACGCCGCCGAGCGCCGCAGGGCCGGGGTGGTGCTCGCCGCCGCGGGCTCCCGCGACCCGGAGTCCGCGCACGGCACCCGGCAGGCCGCCCGGTTGCTCGCCCGGCGCCTCGGTGTGCCCGTCCTGCCGGCCTACGCCTGCGCCGCCGCCCCCACGGTGCCCGAGGCCCTCGCCGAACTGCGCGCCCTGGGCCGCGACCGCGCCGCCGTGGCCTCGTACTTCACCGCCCCGGGCCGCTTCGCCGCGCAGTGCGCCTCGGCCGCGCCCTGGATCGCCGCCGAGCCGATCGGCGACCACCCCGCCCTCGCCGAACTCGTGCTGCGCCGCTACGACCGGGCCCGCGCGGGCGCCCCCGCCGAGCGCCGCCCGCTCGCCAGCGCCTGAGCCCCCGGCCCGGCCGAACCCGCGGCCGTCCTCCCCGTGCCCACCCCTGCGCGGCGCCCCCGCCCCCTCCCGGCGCCCGGGGCACCCCCCGCTGCCCGTACTGTCAGTGCATGACAGGCACCACCAGCGGCAACGAGCAGACCCTTCCGGCCTCGGCCTACAGCGCGGCGGACACCGAGCGATGGGCGGCCGAGCCGGACAAGCGCTCGGGCCGTACCGCCTTCCAGCGCGACCGGGCCCGGCTGCTGCACTCCTCCGCGCTGCGCAGGCTGGCGGGAAAGACCCAGGTCGTCACCCCGGGCTCGGCCGCCGAGGCCCCCGCGCGCGGCGGGCAGCCGCTCAGCCCGGCCTGGGACCCGAGCCCGCGCACCCGGCTGACCCACTCCCTGGAGTGCGCCCAGATCGGCCGGGAGCTGGGCGCCGCCCTCGGCTGCGACCCGGACCTGGTGGAGACCGCCTGCCTCTCGCACGACCTCGGCCACCCGCCCTTCGGGCACAACGGCGAGCAGGCGCTCAACGAGGTCGCCGCGGACTGCGGCGGCTTCGAGGGCAACGCCCAGTCGCTGCGGCTGCTCACCCGGATCGAGCCCAAGTACTTCGTGCCCGCCGAGGAGGTCCCGCAGGGTGCCGAGGCCGCCGAGGGCGAGCTGTACAGCGTCGGGCTCAACCTCACCCGGGCCGCCCTCGACGCCGCCACCAAGTACCCCTGGCCGCGCGGCGGGCACCCGAAGGACGCCGCCTCGCCCAAGTTCGGGGTCTACGAGGACGACCGGCCGGTCTTCGACTGGATCCGCCAGGGCGCCCCGCCGTACCGCACCTGCTTCGAGGCCCAGGTCATGGACTGGGCCGACGATGTGGCCTACTCCGTGCACGATGTCGAGGACGGGCTGCACGCCGGGCACATCGACCCCAATCTGCTGTACGCCGAACCGGAGCGGCAGGACATCTGCCAGGTGGCGATCGGCCGCTACGTCCCCGCGGACACCGACCCCGCGGAGCTGACCGCCGCCCTGGACCGGCTGCTCGAACAGGAGTGGTGGCCGCACGGCTACGACGGCACCGCCCTCGCGCAGGGCCGGCTCAAGGACGCCACCAGCCAGCTCATCGGGCGCTTCTGCCTGGCCGCGGAGGTGGCGACCCGGGCCCGCTTCGGCCCCCGCCCCGGCGAGCGGGCGAAGGAGCCGCTGGTGCGCTACGGCGCGGAGCTCCTCGTCCCGCACGCCACCCGCCTGGAGTGCGCGGTGCTCAAGGCCGTCGCCGACCGCTACGTGATGCAGCGGGCCGACCAGGAGCGGCTGCGCGCCGACCAGCGGGTGGTGGTCGCCGAGCTGGCCGAGCAGCTGGCCGTCCGCGCCCCGGACGGGCTCGACCCGCAGTTCCGCGCGCTCTTCCACACCGCCGCCGGCGACCGGGCCCGCAAGCGCGTGGTCGTCGACCAGATCTCCTCGCTCACCGACGCCGCGGCCCGCTCCCTGCACGCCCGGCTCACCGCCCACCGCTGACCGCGCCCGGCTCCGCCGCCTCCGGTTGCCTCCGGTGCCGCGGCGGCCGGGCGTTCGCGGCAATCGGGGCGATACGGTCGGGCAGGCGGGCGGCGGGCTCCGGAGACAATGCCGGTGGCCTGATCGGGGCACTCCCCCTTCCCGCGCGGGGCCCGGTGGTTCAGGCTCGAAGGTGGCCGTTCGGCGATCAGGAGGCAGCACGTGGTGGACGCGGATCAGACGTTTCTCATCGTCGGAGGGGGCCTGGCCGGAGCCAAGGCCGCCGAGACCCTGCGGGCGGAGGGGTTCAAGGGCCGCGTCATCCTGGTCGGCGACGAACGCGAACGCCCCTACGAACGCCCGCCGCTGTCCAAGGGCTACCTGCTCGGCAAGGACGAGCGGGACAGCGTCTTCGTCCAGGAGACCGCCTGGTACGCGCGCTCCGACATCGAACTCCACCTCGGGCAGACCGTGGTGGGCATCGACCGGGCCTCCCGCACCGCCCGGCTCGGCGACGGCACCGTGCTCCACTACGACAAGCTGCTGCTCGCCACCGGCGCCGAACCCCGCCGCCTCGACGTGCCCGGCACCGACCTCGCGGGCGTGCACCACCTGCGCAGGCTCGCGCACGCCGACCGGCTGCGCCAGGTGCTCGCCGCCCTCGGCCGGGACAACGGCCACCTGGTGATCGCGGGCGCCGGGTGGATCGGCCTGGAGGTCGCCGCCGCGGCCCGGCACTACGGCGCCGAGGTCACCGTCGTCGAGCCCCAGCCCACCCCGCTGCACTCGGTGCTCGGCCCCGAACTGGGCCAGCTCTTCACCGACCTGCACGCCGCGCACGGCGTCCGCTTCCACTTCGGCGCCGGACTGACCGAGATCGTCGGCCAGGACGGCATGGTGCTCGCGGTCCGCACCGACGACGGCGAGGAGCACCCGGCGCACGACGTCCTCGCCGCCATCGGCGCCGCCCCGCGCACCTCGCTCGCCGAGGCCGCCGGTCTCGCCCTGGTCGACCGGGCGCACGGCGGGGGCATCGCCGTCGACGCCTCGCTGCGCACCTCCGACCCGGACGTCTTCGCCGCCGGGGACGCCGCGGCCGTACTGCACCCGCTGTTCGGCACCCGGCTGCGGGTCGAGCACTGGGCCAACGCCCTCAACGGCGGCCCGGCCGCCGCCCGCGCCATGCTCGGGCAGAAGGTCGCCTACGACCGGGTGCCCTACTTCTTCTCCGACCAGTACGACCTGGGCATGGAGTACTCGGGCTGGGCCCCGCCCGGCTCGTACGACCAGGTGGTGATCCGGGGGGACGCGGGCAAGCGCGAGTTCATCGCCTTCTGGCTCGCCGAGGGGCGGGTGCTCGCCGGGATGAACGTCAACGTCTGGGACGTCACCGACACCGTCCAGCAGCTCATCCGCTCCCGCCATCAGGTCGACGCCCAGGCCCTCGCCGACCCCGGCACCCCGCTGGAGTCGCTGCTCCCGTGAGGGTGCGCGGCGGCACCTGCCGTGCATCGCGCCGCGGGTGCCGCCGTAGAATCCCCCTGTGGCCGGAAGGATCAATGACGAGGACGTGAAGGCGGTACGGGACGCGGTCCCGATCGACGCCGTCGTCTCCGAGTACCTCCAGCTGCGCAACGCGGGCGGCGGCAACCTCAAGGGCCTGTGCCCCTTCCACGACGAGAAGTCGCCCTCCTTCCAGGTGTCCCCGGCCAAGGGCCTCTTCCACTGCTTCGGCTGCCAGGAGGGCGGCGACACCATCACCTTCGTGATGAAGGTCGACCACCTCTCCTTCTCCGAGGCCGTCGAACGCCTCGCCTCGGGCGCCGGGATCACCCTGCGCTACGAGGAGGGCGGCTACAGCCCCGGCAACCAGCGCGGCGAACGCATCCGCCTGGTCGAGGCGCACAAGATCGCCGCGCGCTTCTACACCGAGCAGCTGGACACCAGCCCCGAGGCCGAGACGGGCCGCGCCTTCCTCGCCGAGCGCGGCTTCGACCAGGCCGCCGCCGCCCACTTCGGCGTCGGCTACAGCCCCCAGGGCTGGGACCACCTCACCCGCTTCCTGCGCGGCAAGGGCTTCAGCGACAAGGAGCTGGTGCTCTCCGGGCTCTCCCAGGACGGCCGCCGGGGGCCCATCGACCGCTTCCGGGGCCGCCTGATGTGGCCGATCCGCGACATCGGCGGCGATGTGGTCGGCTTCGGCGCCCGCAAGCTCTACGAGTCCGACAACGGCCCCAAGTACCTCAACACCCCCGACACCCCGATCTACCGCAAATCGCAGGTCCTGTACGGGATCGACCTCGCCAAGAAGGAGATCGCCAAGGCCAGCAGGGCGGTCGTGGTCGAGGGCTACACCGACGTCATGGCCTGCCACCTCGCGGGCGTGCCCACCGCGATCGCCACCTGCGGCACCGCCTTCGGCGGTGAGCACATCAAGATCCTGCGCCGCCTGCTCATGGACAACGGCTCGGCCCGCGTGATCTTCACCTTCGACGGCGACTCGGCCGGGCAGAAGGCCGCCCTGCGCGCCTTCGAGGACGACCAGAAGTTCGCCGCCGAGACCTATATCGCCATCGCCCCGGACGGCATGGACCCCTGCGAGCTGCGCCTGGTCAAGGGCGAGGACGCGGTACGGGAGCTGACCGAACCCCGCACCCCGCTCTTCGAGTTCGCGCTGCGGCAGATCGTCTCGCGCTACGACCTGGACACCCCGGCGGGCCGCGCCGCCGCCCTGGACGAGGCGGCGCCGGTGGTCGCCCGGATCAAGAACTCCGGGGCCCAGCACGAGGTCGCCGTGCAGCTCGCGGGCATGCTCGGCATCCTGGACACCCAGTTCGTGGTCAAGCGGGTGGCCCAGCTGGCCCGTTGGGCCCGTGACCGCGGCGGCCGCCCGCCGGGCACCGCCCCCCGCGACCGCTCGGCCGCGCAGTCCTACCCGGCACCGGCCGCCCCCGCGGGCCCCGCCCTGCACCTGCGCAGCCCCGCCCACCGCACCGAGCGCGAACTGCTCAAACTCGCGCTCCAGCGGCCCGAGTTGGTCTCCCCGGCCTTCGACGCCTACGGGGCCGACGAGTTCACCGCGCCGCCGTACGCGGCCGTGCGGATCGCCGTCGAGGAGGCGGGCGGCGCCCAGGCCGGGGTGGAGGACGCGCCCGCCTATCTGGCCCGGGTGCGTGAGGCGGCGCTGGACGACACCATCCGCTCGATGGTCACCGAGCTGGCGGTCGAGCAGATCTTCCGCAGGACCGTCGACGAGCTGTACGCGGGGATACAGCTGGTCCAGGTCCGGCTGCGCGCCGTCGACCGCCGCATCCGCGACATCCAGTCCACCCTGACCCGGCTCAGCAACGGCGGCGACCCGGCCCAACTGGCCGCGGTGCAGAACGAGTTGTGGATCATGCAGCAGTACGGGCAGGCGCTCAGGGAGCGCGGCGCCGAGGCCCTCTGAGCCGAGCCCGGGGACTTCCCCGTCCGCCTGGCGCGAAACCTTCGCACAAGTGAGCAGGGTGTCACGGTTCGGATTCAAAAAGTCACCGCACGAGTCTCGTGGCGGATATGTGTCGTACCCCACACTGGGGGGCGGTGCCTGAGTCCTCGGAGTGCGGCCGGACCGGTCCGAACGGGCCTGTGACTTCCGCGAATCCGCTCCTCGCGTCGGGAACGCACGGCGGCGAGGCCGCGGCGCGCTCCGACGGCGGCGTGGCCCGGCGCACGCCTTTGCCGCGATTCCCCCTGGAGGTCGCTGTCGTGCAGACCCAGACCCTGAGCGAGTCCGAACCGGCCGCGCTCGTCGACGCGGAGACCGGGGCGATCGCCTCGGTACCCGCCCAGAGCCCCGCCGCCCGCCACCCCGAGAACCCGCCGGGCGAAGGACCCGAGCCGGAGAGCGAAGCCGAGCCGGGAGCCGAGGTGGGCCCCGGTGCGGAGGACGAGGAGGCGCCGGCCGCCTCCGCGGGGGCGCGTTCCCGCCAGGACGGCGGCGGCCCCTCCTCCGACCTGTTCCGCCAGTACCTGCGCGAGATAGGCCGGATACCCCTGCTGACCGCCGCCGACGAGGTGGAGCTCGCCCGCCGGGTGGAGGCGGGCCTCTTCGCCGAGGAGAAGCTCCTGACCACCGCCGACCTCGACAGCAGCCTGGCGCACGACCTGGACCGCCTGGTGGTCCGGGGCCGGATGGCCAAGCGCCGCCTGATCGAGGCGAATCTGCGCCTGGTGGTCTCGGTCGCGAAGCGGTACGTGGGCCGCGGGCTGACCATGCTCGACCTCGTGCAGGAGGGCAATCTCGGCCTGATCCGCGCCGTCGAGAAATTCGACTACGCGCGTGGCTACAAGTTCTCGACGTACGCGACCTGGTGGATCCGGCAGGCGATGTCGCGTGCCCTCGCCGACCAGGCCCGCACCATCCGGGTGCCGGTGCACGTGGTCGAGCTCATCAACCGCGTGATCCGCGTCCAGCGCCGCCTGCTCCAGGAGCACGGCACCGAACCCAGCCCGGAGCAGGTCGGCGCCCAGCTCGACCTGACCCCCGAGCGCGTCAGCGAGGTGCTGCGCCTGGCCCAGGAGCCGGTCTCGCTGCACGCCCCGGTCGGCGAGGAGGACGATGTCGCGCTCGGCGACCTGATCGAGGACGGCGACGCCGCGTCCCCGGTGGAGTCGGCGGCCTTCCTGCTGCTGCGCGAGCACCTCGACGCCGTCCTCTCCACCCTCGGCGAACGCGAACGCAAGGTCGTCCAGCTGCGGTACGGGCTCGACGACGGCAGGCCGCGCACCCTGGAGGAGATCGGCCGCCTCTTCGGGGTGACCCGCGAACGCATCCGGCAGATCGAGTCCAAGACCCTCAGCCGCCTGCGCGAACACGCCTTCGCGGACCAGCTCAGGGGCTATCTGGAGTGAGAGCGCCGCGCGCGGGCACCCGGTGGGCGGCGGTCAGCCCCGCCGCTCCACCAGCTCCCGTACGGTGCCCAACTGCCGCCAGCTGCCGTGCTCGCGGACATCGGCCCAGACCGGACGCCCCGCGGCCCGGTGGTCCCGGAAGCGGTAGCGGCCGAGCAGCCCCTCGCCCTGCACCGTGCCGAGCTGCTGCCGCAGCGCCGCGCGGGCCCGTACCGGATCCTGCCGCCAGAGGTCGCCGTTCCCGCCGAGGGTCTTCTCCAGGCCCGCGGCGATCAGCAGGGTCGCGTCGTACAGCTCGGCCGCGCCGCGGGAGCGCAGCAGGGGCTTCAACTCGGCGGAGGGGCGGCAGAGTTGTGCCGAGGCCGCGCAGTCCGGTCGCTGCTGCTCGTCGTGGAAGCTCCGGAAGCGCAGGGTGCCCTCCGGCAGCGCCCTCTCCTGCCGCGCGGTGGCCGCCACCTCCGCGGGCTCCGAGCAGGCCGTGGCCTGGACGGACGGCACCGCGAGCAACTGCCCCCGCTCCCGCGTTACTTGCGGCCAGCCCTCCTGGGCCGGGGTGCGCCGGTCGGGGAGGACGACCGCGTCCGGGCCGGTGCGCTCCAGGGCCCGACCAAAGGCGGCGGCGCCCGAGTCGGGCGTCAGACCCTCCGGCGCGACCTCGCCGAGCCCCGCCGCGCGCAGGCCCTCGGCCAGCGAACTCCCCTGCTGCGGACGGGAGTCGGTCACTGCGGCCCCCACCAGGACGGTCCCGGCGCCGCGCACCTTCCGCAGGTACTCGCCGCCCTGCCGCCCCACCTCGAAGCGGCTCGCGGGCAGCGCGAAGGCGCCGTCCGGGGTGCCGCGCCCGGCGCAGGTGTCCACCACCGCCATCGCCCGCCGCACGCTGTCCGAGGCCTCGCCGAGCCGTTCGGTGTCGCCGACGAGGGCGAGCAGCCCGGGGTGCTCGGCGAGCAGCCGGCTGAAGGAACCGGTCTCGGCCCGGTCCAACGAGACGACCCGCAGCGGCAGTTGCCGACCGGACCGGCGCGCGGCCTCCCGGAGCGCCTCGTGCACCACCCGCAGCCGCACCCCGGGCTGATCGCCGGGCGCCGACCAGTCGTTGAGGACACCGAGAGCGGGCCCCTCGGCGGTCCGGCTCGCCGTGGGCGCCGGATCGTGCACGGGCGGCTTCCAGGTCCGCGGCCCGCCCTGCGCCAGACCCGCCCCCACCGGCAGCACCACCATCAGCGCCAGCACGGTCCAGCCGGCCACCGCCGCCCCGCGGCCACCCCGCCACCAGCCCGGCGACCCGATCCGTACCGCCTCCGGCTCCTGATCGCCCACCGGCCGCGGCGGCTTCGGCCACCGCGCGGCCCGGGCGGGGGTCTTGTCGGCGGGGTCGGCGTGCGCGTCGGTGGGCTCCCTGTGCTTCCCGTTCTCGTCGGTGGCGTCGGTGGCGTCGGTGGCGTCGGTGGCGTCGGTGGCATCGGTGGTCCCGGCGGTTCCGGGCTTCCGGTCGGCCACGGGGCGCGTACCGGTGCCCGCGGTGCTGGCACCCTCGGCGCCCCCGGCGCCCGTCCCCGCGCCCGTCCCCGTCCCCGCACCGGCCTCCTCCGATACGGCTCCCTCGCGGGCGGGCCGCCCGGAAGCGGCCCGCCCCGAGGCGGCCTCCTCGCGCGCGGTCCCGGCTGCCGCCGCCTCCCGTACCGCGGCGATCCGCTCCAGGACCTCCGCCGCGTCGGCCGGGCGGTCCGCCGGTTCCTTCGCCATCAGGTCGAGGACGAGGCGGTCGAGCGCCCCCGGCAGCTCACGGCGGGCCCGGCTGGGCCGCAGCGGCTCGTCGTGCAGGTGGTTGTACATGATCCCGGCGGCCTCGCCGGTGAACGGCGGCCGCCCGACGAGGAGTTCGTACAGGACGCAGCCGAGGGCGTACAGATCGGTGCGGCCGTCGCCCGCGGTGCGCCGGTGGAAGCGCTCGGGGGCCATATAGGCGACGCTGCCGAAGGGCAGTTGCCCGGTGTGGGTCAGCCGCGGGTCCGCGGCGCGGGCCTCGGTGAACTTGGCGATGCCGAAGTCGACGACCTTGGCGGTGCCGTGGCGGTCCGCGCCGCCGCCCGTCCCGCCGCCCCCCGGGCCACGGCCGCCCGTCCCGCCGCCACCCCGGCCGCCGTCGCCCGTCCCGCCGCCGGATCCCTCCCGGCCCGTACCGTCCGCTTCGCTCCCCGTACCGTCCGCTTCGCTCCCCGGGCCGGGAACCGCCCCGGTGACCATGATGTTGGCGGGCTTGATGTCCCGGTGCACGATGCCCGCGGCGTGGGCGGTCGCCAGTGCGCGGCAGACGTCGGCGGTCCAGGAGAGCGCGCTCTCCAGCGGCACCCGGCCGCGCTCGCGCAGGACCTGCTCCAGGGAGGCGCCGGTGACCAGGGACATCACCAGGAAGGGGCCGCCGTCCCGGTCGGTGCCGTGGTCGTGGACGGCGACGATGTACGGGCTGTCCAGCGCGGCGGCGGCCCGTGCCTCGCGCGCGAAGCGGCCGAGCAGCTCCTCGCGGTCGGGCGCGGCGAGCGTCCCCCCGGCGGCCCGCGGGTGCAGCAGCTTGACCGCGACCTCCCGGTCGAGCCGCAGATCGCGGGCGCGCCAGACCTCGCCCATGCCGCCGGAACCGAGCAACTCCCGCAGTTCGTACCGGTCGTTCAGCCGCCGCCCCGTCACCCCACGCCCCCCGTACCCCGCCGTCCGCTCAGGAGACGGCGGGCGGGGGCCGCGCGGTTCCCGTGACCGGCGGGGGAGGGCGGGCACGGCGGCCGCCCGCCCGCCCGACGGGACGGGAGCCGCCGCGGTCGGGCTACTTCACCTCGTACTGGCAGGGCTTGGCGACGCCCGCCTTCTTGTCGACGACCACCTTGCCGTCCACGGTGATCCGGCAGGCCGCCGCCTCCAGCTTGCCGTCCTCGCGCTGCACCGAGCCCGGGACGATCCCGATGCTCCGGCCGACCTGCTGCTCGGCCTTGGTCAGGGACAGCGTCCCGGTCTTCTTCCAGGGCAGGGTGGCCTGCTCCGCGTGGTTGGTGTCCAGGGTGTACGCCACCTGGGAGCGGCCGCTGCCGAAGACCTCCAGGGTGATCTGCCGCTTGGCCTTCGCGGAGGAGGAGCCGGAGCCGGATCCCGCACCGCCGGAGGCGTTCCCGCCGGAGTCGTGGTCGTCGTGCTTGTGGGAGGAAGAGCCCTTGTGCGAACGGGACTTGGACTTCCCGCTGCCCCCGCAGCCGGTGAGCACCAGGCTCAGCCCGACCGCCGCCGCCACCGCGACGGTCCCCGCCGGTACCCCGCGCCGTGCCGTTCGCCGTACCTCGCGCATCCGCGCACCCCCGTGTCGTAGTTCGTGCAGAGAAGAGCGGGCCGAGGAGAGCGGACTCGACGACCCGGGACCGGGTGATCTTAGACGCCGCTCGGGCACGGGCAGGGGGTCCCCCGGTCGGGTGAAGCGGGCGCGGGCCGCGGAAGGCCGGCCTCCGGTGAGGAATAGCCGCCCGCCCGCCCCTCGTTGCGCAGGCATGACGACGAACGCCCCGCGGCCCGAGGTCCTGCGCTACACCGCCTTCTCCACCGCCCCCGACGGCGGCAACCCCGCCGGTGTGGTCCTCGACGCCACCGCCCTGGACGACGGCGACATGCTCGCCATCGCCGCCGACCTCGGGTACTCGGAGTCCGCCTTCCTGGCCGCGCCCCCGGCGGGACTCGGGGGCCAGGAGGGGCGGGCGTACAGCATCCGCTACTTCAGCCCCCGCGCCGAGGTGCCGTTCTGCGGGCACGCCACCGTCGCGACCGCCGTCGCCCTGGCCGAGCGGATCGGCCCCGGGGAACTGGTCTTCGCCACCCGCGCCGGGACCGTGCCGGTGGAGGTGACCGAGGAGGACGGGGCGGTACGGGCCACCCTCACCAGCGTCGAGCCGCACCTGGAGGAGATCGCCGGGGCCGACCTCGCGGAGGCGCTCGCCGCGCTCGGCTGGCCAAAGGCCGATCTCGACCCGGACTTCCCGCCCCGGATCGCCTTCGCCGGGGCCCGCCATCTCGTGCTCGCGGCGGCGACCCGGGCCCGACTCGCCGATCTCGCCTACGACTTCACCCGCCTGGAAGCCCTGATGCACCGCCTCGACCTGACGACGGTGCAGCTGGTGTGGCGGGCGTCGGAGACCGTCTTCCACGTCCGGGACCCGTTCCCGGTCGGCGGCGTCGTCGAGGACCCGGCCACCGGCGCCGCTGCCGCCGCCTTCGGCGCCTACCTCCGCGACCTCGGCCTGGTCCCCGAGGAGAGTGTCCTCACCCTGCACCAGGGCGAGGACCTGGGCCGCCCCGGCGAGCTCACGGTGACGCTGCGCGCGGGCGACCCGCGGGTCCGGGTCGGCGGCACGGGAGCGCGCATCGGCTGAAGTCCGCGGCGGCCGGGGCGACATGACGCTTCGGCGGCCCCGGGAGGAGTGGATCCCCGGGGCCGCCCGGCTCAGTCCACCTCCGCCACCGCCTGGGCGAACTGCGCCGCGTACAGGGCCGCGTAGGCACCCTTGGCGGCCAGCAGCTCCTGGTGGGTGCCCTGTTCCACGATGTCGCCGTCCGCCATCACCAGGATGGTGTCGGCGCCGCGGATGGTGGACAGCCGGTGGGCGATGACGAACGAGGTGCGCCCGTGCGCGAGGCGGGCCATCGCCTGCTGGATGAGGACCTCGGTACGGGTGTCCACCGAGCTGGTCGCCTCGTCCAGGACGAGTATCACCGGGTCGGACAGGAACGCCCTGGCGATGGTGAGGAGTTGCTTCTCGCCCGCGCTGACGCCGGTGCCCTCGTCGTCGATGACGGTGTCGTAGCCCTCCGGCAGGGTGCGTACGAAACGGTCCGCGTGGGCCGCGCGCGCCGCCTCCTCGATCTCCTCGCGGCTGACCTCGCGGGACGCCCCGTAGGCGATGTTCTCCGCGATGGTGCCGCCGAACAGCCAGGTGTCCTGGAGCACCATGCCGATGCCGGAGCGCAGTTCGTCCCGGGTCATCCGGGCGATGTCGGTGCCGTCCAGGGTGATGCGGCCGCCGGTGGTCTCGTAGAAGCGCATCAGCAGGTTGACCAGGGTGGTCTTGCCCGCGCCCGTGGGGCCGACGATGGCGACCGTGTGGCCCGGTTCCACGGTCAGCGACAGGTCCTCGATCAGCGGCCGGTCCGGCTCGTAGCGGAAGCGGACATGGGAGAACTCCACCCGGCCGCGCAGCCGTTCGGGCCGCTCGGCGGGTTCCCGGTCGGGCAACTGCTCCTCGGCGTCGAGGAGTTCGTAGATCCGCTCGGCGGAGGCGACCCCGGACTGCACCAGGTTCGCCATCGAGGCGAGCTGGGTCAGCGGCTGCGAGAACTGCCGCGAATACTGGATGAAGGCCTGCACCTCACCGATCGACAGCGCGCCCGAGGCCACCCTGAGCCCGCCGACCACCGCGACCAGTACGTAGTTGAGGTTGGAGACGAAGAGCATCAGCGGCTGCATCATCCCGCTGTTGAACTGCGCCCGGTACGAGGCCTCGTAGAGCTGCGTGTTCTGCTCGCCGAACTGCCGGGCGGACTCCTCCTGGCGGCCGAAGACCTTGACCAGGCTGTGCCCGGAGTACATCTCCTCGATGTGCGCGTTGAGCGAGCCGGTGCTGCGCCACTGCTGCACGAAGTGCGGCTGCGAGCGCTTGCCGACCCGGGTGGCCACCAGATACGACAGCGGCACCGTCACCAGCGCCACCAGGGCGAGCAGCGGGGAGATCCAGAACATCACCACCAGGACGCCGACGACGGTCAGCGCCGAGTTGATGAGCTGGCCCAGGGTCTGCTGGAGCGTCTGGCCCAGGTTGTCCAGGTCGTTGGTGGCCCGGCTGAGCACCTCGCCGCGCTGGCGCTTGTCGAAGTAGGAGAGCGGCAGCCGGGAGAGCTTGGCCTGCACCTCGGCGCGCATCCGGAAGACCGTGCGGTTGATGGCCCGGTTGGCGAGCCGGGTGCCCGCCAGCATCAGCAGGCCCGAGCCGAGGAAGACGAGCAGGGCACTGAGCAGGACGAGCCCGATCCGGTCGAAGTCGATGCCCTGGCCGGGGGTGAAGTCGAGGCCGCTCAGCATGTCGGCGACGCCGCCGTCCCCGCCGCGCCGGATCCGCTCGATCGCCTCCTCGCGGCTCTGGCCGCCCTCCATCCGCCGGCCCACGAGCCCGGCGAAGATCAGGTCGGTGGCGTGCCCGAGGATCTTCGGTCCGATCACCGACAGGGTGACGCTGGCCACCACCGCGAACAGCATCACGCTCAGGGTCACCCGCTCCGCGCGGAACTGCCGCAGCAGGCGCCTGCTGGAGCCCTTGAAGTCCATCGACTGCTGGTCGGGGCTCTGTCCGGCCATCATTCTCGCCGCCACCGCCATCAGGCCGCCTCCGCTTCCGTGAGCTGGGAGAGGACGATCTCCCGGTAGGTCTCGCTGGACTCCATCAGCTCGTGGTGGCGCCCGCTGCCGACCACCCGCCCCTCGTCCAGGACCAGGATCCGGTCCGCCTCGCGGATGGTGGACACCCGCTGGGCGACGATCACCACGGTCGCCTCCGCGGTCTCCTGGCGCATCGCCCGGCGCAGGGCCGCGTCGGTGGCGTAGTCGAGGGCGGAGAAGGAGTCGTCGAAGAGGTAGATCTCCGGGCGCTGCACCAGGGTCCGCGCGATCGCGAGCCGCTGGCGCTGGCCGCCGGAGACATTGGTGCCGCCCTGGGAGAGGGCCGCGTCGAGCCCGCCCTCCAGCGTGTTCTCCACGAAGTCCCGCGCCTGGGCGACCTCCAGGGCGTGCCAGAGCTCCTCGTCGGTGGCGTCCGGATTGCCGTAGCGCAGATTGGTGGCCACGGTCCCGGCGAACAGATACGGCTTCTGCGGGACCAGGCCGACCGTGCGCGCGAGCAGCTTCGGATCGATCTCGCGTACGTCCACGCCGCCGACCAGGACCTGCCCCTCGGTGACGTCGAAGAGCCGCGGGACCAGGCCGAGCAGTGTCGACTTGCCGCTGCCGGTCGAACCGATCACCGCGGTGGTCTCCCCGGGCCGCGCGTTGAGCACGATCTCGCGGAGCACGGGCTCCTCGGCGCCGGGATAGCGGAAGCCCGCCGCGCGGATCTCCAGGCGTCCGCGGGTGGCCAGTTCGCGCACCGGATCGGCCGGGGGCACCACGCTGCTCTCGGTGGAGAGGACCTCCTGGACGCGCTCGGCGCAGACCTCGGCGCGCGGCACCATCATGAACATGAAGGTGGCCATCATCACCGACATCACGATCTGCATCAGATAGGCGAGGAAGGCGGTGAGCGCGCCGATCTCCATGGCGCCGCTGTCGATGCGGTGCGCGCCGAACCAGACCACCGCGAGCGAGGACACGTTCACCACGGTCATCACGATGGGGAACATCAGCGCGAGCAGGCGCCCGGTGCCGAGCGCGACATCCGTCAGCTCGGTGTTGACCTCGCCGAAGCGCCGCCGCTCGTAGTCGTCGCGGACGAAGGCGCGGATGACGCGGTTGCCGGTGATCTGCTCGCGCAGCACCCGGTTCACGGTGTCCAGGCGCTTCTGCATGCTGCGGAACAGCGGCCGCATCCGGCGCACGATCAGGCCGACGCTGACCGCGAGGACCGGGACGACCGCGAGCAGGACCGCCGACAGCGGCACGTCCTGGCCGAGCGCCATCACGATGCCGCCGACGCACATGATCGGCGCGGAGACCATCAGCGTGCAGCTGAGCAGCGCCAGCATCTGGATCTGCTGGACGTCGTTGGTGGTCCGGGTGATCAGCGAGGGCGCCCCGAACTGGCCGACCTCGCGGGCGGAGAAGGACTGCACCCGGTCGAAGACGGCGGCCCGCAGGTCCCGGCCGAGCGCGGCGGCGGTCCGCGCGCCGTAGTAGACGGCGCCGATGTTGCAGACCATCTGGACGACGGTGACGGCGAGCATCACCGCCCCGAAGGAGAGGATGTAGCCGGAGTCGCCCTTGACGACACCGTTGTCGATGATGTCGGCGTTCAGGGTGGGCAGATAGAGCGTGGCGCAGGTCTGCAGGAACTGCAGCAGCACCAGCAGTCCGATCGGTTTTCGGTACGGGACCAGATAGGCCCGCAGCAGTCGTATGAGCACGTGCGGTCTCTCGGCTCGGCGGCGGGGGGACGGTGCGAACACCGTCCCCACATCGTGCGTCACGCCCCGGGCGTTACTCCTGGGGATTTCGCCAAGAGCGGTTCAAGAAGCCGCCGGGCACGGGTGATCCACCGCACCTGCCCGCCGCATCCGCGCCGCCGCTCAGCCGAAGGCCCCGGGGTGGACCTGGTCGCGCACCGCCTCGTACTGCTGGCGCACCGCCTGGCCGACGCCGAGTTCCTCGCCGGGCTCGCAGACCTGGGCCACCGCGTCCCGCCACTGCGGGGGCACCCGCGGATCCAGCCGGCCCTGATGCACCCCGAGCGCCCAGGCCGCCTGCCGCGCGGCGCCGATCGCCGCGTAGTCCCCGGGCTGCGGTACGAGTACGGGGGTGCCGAAGACCGCCGGGGCGATGGCCTGCACGGCGGGCAGATCGGCCGCGCCGCCGAGCAGGAAGACCCGGCGCACCTCGACCCCGTGGCCGCGCAACACCCCGAGGGCGTCCGCGAGGCCGCACAGCATGCCCTCGAAGGCGGCCCGCGCCAGGTGCTCCGGCTTCATCGACTCCCGGCGCAGACCGGTCAACGTCCCCGCCGCCTGCGGCAGGTTGGGGGTCCGCTCGCCCTCCAGATAGGGCAGCAGGACCAGGCCGTGTGCGCCCGGCGTGGACTTCAGCGCGAGCGCCGACAGCTCGTCCAGGCCGACGCCGAGGAGTTCCGCGGTGCCGCGCAGGGTCCGGACCGCGTTGAGGGTGTGCACCACGGGCAGATGGCCGCCGGTGGCGTCGGCGAGCGAGGTGATCATGGTGCCGGTCTCGGCGAGCGGCTCGCCGTGCACCGCCATCACCGAGCCGGAGGCGCCGAGCGAGACCACCGCGTCGCCCTGGCGCACCCCGAGACCGAAGGCGGCCGCCATCGTCTCGCCGGTGCCCGCGGAGATCAGCAGCCCCTCGGGGGTGGTGCCCGCGGCCTGGCTCGGGCCGAGCACCTCGGGCAGCGCCGCCTGGTGGCCGAGGGCCAGTTCGACCAGGTCGGGCCGGTAGGAGCCGGCGGCCGCCGACCAGTAGCCGGTGCCCGAGGCGCCGCCGCGGTCGGTGGTGCGGCGGGCGGGCCGGCCGAGCAGCTGCCACACCAGCCAGTCGTGCGCCTGGAGCAGCCCGGCGACGCGTCCCGCCGCCTCGGGCTCGGTCCTGGCCAGCCAGCGCAGCTTGGCCACCGGCTGGGCGGCGCCCGGCACACAGCCGACCGCCTCGGCCCAGGCCTCGCGCCCGCCGAGCCCGTCGACCAGGTCGGCGGCGGCCACCTGGGCGCGCCGGTCGTTGCCGGTGAGCGCGGGCCGGACCGTATTGCCCTTGGCGTCCAGCGGGACCAGCGCGTGCTGCTGCGCCGAGACGCCGATCGCCTCCACCTTCTCCAGGAGGCCCCCGGCGGCGGCCTCACCGAGGGAGAGCAGCCAGTTCTGCGGGTCGACGTCCGAGGGCCGGGGCCCGGCGGACTCGTCCAGCGGGTGCGCGGCGTGGCCCTGGCGCAGCACGGCACCCGTGTCGGTGTCGCAGACGACGATGCGTGTGAAATCGGGCGAACTGTCCAGCCCGGCGACTATCCCCATGCCGGGGATTGTGCCGCACCCCCGCCTCCGCCACGACAGCGGCAGGCGCCGCGCTCCGGTACGGGACCGGTGCGCGGCGCCTGCCGGAGCCCGCGGGGACGCTCAGGTGGTGCCGGCGCCCCACTCGTCGTGGCCGTTGTGCTGGGTGCGCTCCCGCAGCGAGCGCACCCGCCCCTGGACCGAGGCCGGCACATGCTCGCCGACCCTGTCGTACGCCGAGTCGAAGGCCTTGCCCGCGACCGAGCGGCCCTGCTGCGCGGCGGACTCCGCGGCATTGCGCACCGCGGGGTTCTGCGCGACCTGGCGGGCGGACTTCTTCAGCTTCTCGTAGCGCTCGCGTCCGGCCCGGGTCCCGAGTACATAACCCAGGGCCAGTCCGGCAATGAATGTGAGCCGGTAGCGCATGGCTGCCACCCTTCCTTGCGACGTCGTCGGTCGCGGGGGATACCGATTGGCAAAGCACCCCCCTGCTTGCGCTAATGTATGTGTCGCAGCGAACGCGCGCCGCCCGGCGATCACGCAGGCAGGTACGTTCGAGGCGAAGAGGCGATCCTCCGTAGCTCAATTGGCAGAGCAGCCGGCTGTTAACCGGCAGGTTACTGGTTCGAGTCCAGTCGGGGGAGCCAATCCTCCGTAGCTCAATTGGCAGAGCAGCCGGCTGTTAACCGGCAGGTTACTGGTTCGAGTCCAGTCGGGGGAGCAGCCGGAGAGGGCCCCAGACGGGGTCCTTTTTCGTCTGCGGTGCCGCCTTCTCCTCTCTCCGTCCGCCGTCCTGCGCCGGACCGGATCTCGGTGCTGCCGGTACGGACTTCCCGCGGCCGGCGGCGTTCTCCTTGACACCGCGTCATCTGCCCGCCTGCGGCGCCGGCATGCCTCCTCGCCGCGTACCCGTACCACCGGTGTGCGCCCGGCCGCGGAGCGTGCGCGCCGGGGGAGGGCGGGGCTTCGGTTGCCGAACCCCGCGGGCCGGGTTCCCATGGAGCCACGGGTCCGGCTCCGGGATTCCCCCTGGCGCGGACCGCCCAGGCGCCGTTGTCCGAGGCGCCGTGCCCTCAGAAGAGGTGACCCGCGGTGAAGCAGCCCGAGGCCCGTTCCACCGGACACACCAGCTGGAAGCGGCTCGCCTTCGTCGCCGTACCCATCGCCCTGCTGTCCGGCATCCTCATCGCGGGGGTCGGGGCCGGTGTGGTCCCGGCGGCCATCGCGGTCTCCACCCAGTCGCTCGCTCTCTCCGGGCAGCAGCTGAAGATCTCCGCCGACAGCCTGAACGGCAGGGGATTCGGGCAGTACGTCGACGTCGACAGCACCGCGCGCGGCGACAAGGCCAGCGCGGTGACCCGTATCGACAAGGCCGACATCCGGGACCTGTGCCAGTCGACGGTGGCGGACCTGCCCGGCGTCGGCAAGGTGACGACGCTGATCCGCGCGGGCCGCGGCGACAAGCCGGTGCACGTCGACGGTCTGGTCATCCGCACCAACAACATCTCCGGCGACGCCGAGTTCCGGGACATCGTCATCGGCAAGGACGCCAACACCTCGAAGCGGATGCGCGGCGCCCCCGACGGCTCCTTCGGCCAGGAGGCCGAGCGGGTCCGCATCACCAAGCTGCGCCAGGACGCCATCGGGGTGCGCGCCGACCTCTTCAAGCTCAGCGGCCTGAAGCTCTCGGTCAAGCGCGGCGACCACTCCTGCTACTGAGCCCGCGCTCCCGCTGATCCCCCGGGCTCCGGGGCCGCTCACCCGCCGCACCTCAGTTTGGGCCGTCACCCGAACCGACCGCCCCGCCTTGCGCTCCGGCGGCCCCTGTGGACGGGTGCTGGACTGAACGGGTCCATTTCCGCCCCGGCGGCTCCCTTCCTCCCTCGATCCCTCCCTGTCCAGTCGTATGTTCCGTTTGCCTGAATGTGTTCACGCAGAGGGCCCACGGTCGACGTCGGACCAGGACCTGGTGGGCATCCGGATCGTCTCCGAGCCCTCGACTGTGGCACCGGCCAGTCCTGGAAAGAGGGAAGACAGAGATGATCAGCGGTCAGGACAGGGCCCCCGCCCCGGGTCGTACGAGATGGCTGCGGCTCGCGGTCGTGATGGTGCCGACGCTCGTGGTCTCCGGCGGCGTCGTCGCCTCGATGGCCACCGGGGCCCTCGCCGCCTCCTTCGGCGTCTCCGCCAATTCGTTCACCGTCTCCGGACAGAGCTTCCAGATCTCCGCGGACAGCCTCTCCGGCAAGGGCTTCCAGCAGTACGGGGTCCTCGACCGGGGCAAGCGCGCCACCTACCCGGAGGCGCTGACCGGGGTCCGCTCGGCGGATCTGCGCAACCTGTGCCAGTCGGTGGTGCAGCAGGTGCCGGTGCTCGGCCCGGTGACGCTCAGCCTGACGGCGGGCACCGGCCGGACCCCCGTGCACGCCGACCGGCTGATCGCGGACGCGCACGACCTCAAGGGCGACGCCTCCTTCAAGAACATCGAGATCGGGCGGGACGCCTCCACCGTCGACGCGGTGCCCGGAGTCGCGGGCCCCGAGGGCGGGTTCGCGCTCCAGTCGGACACCATCGACATCAAGCGGCTGCGCCAGGAGACGAGGTCGGTGAGCGCCGCCACCTTCAAACTGCCCGGACTGCACCTGACCGTGAAGCGGGGCGACCACTCGTGCTTCTGAACCGCGGAGGCGGCGGCCCGGAACGCGAGGGGAACCCGCGCGGCGCACCGGCCCCGGAGAGCGGCCGGTCCGAAAAGGGCTGGGGACCGCGGCCGGAGCCCGAGGCACCGCCGGGCAGGCGCTCCTTCCGGCAGTGGCGGCGGACCCGGCCCTTCTGGGCGGGGCTGTGGACGCTGCTCGCCGGGGTGGAGCTGCTCTCCATCCCGATGGCACCGCTCGGCCTGCTCGTCCACGAGGGCGTCGCCGGGATCTCGGGCCTGCTGATGGGGCTCTTCCTGGTCGTGCTCGGGCTGACGCTGTGGCTGGCCCCCGGCTACCGCATGTTCGCGGGCATCGCCGTCCTGATCTTCGCGGTGGCCTCGCTGATCCTCTCCAACCTCGGCGGCTTCCTCATCGGCTTCGTCCTCGGCGTGCTCGGCGGCGCGATGGCGGTCAGCTGGGTGCCGGACGGGGAGCACCGCACCCGGGACCGGCAGCGCTGGAACCGCCGCAAGGGCTGGACGCTGATCGACACCCGCAAGTCCGCGGCGGACGGCGGGAGTCCGGCCGAGGGCCCGGAGGCTCCCGGGGAGGGGGACGGCGGCGGAGGCAGCAGGCGCCCGCCCGCCGATCCGGACAGCCCCCGCCCCGGCGGCGCCACCGCGGCCCGCGCCCCGGGCACCGCCGAGGAGCCCGACTCCACCCTGGAGCTCCCGCCGGTGACCGAGGGCCCCGGCCCGGACGCCGGGCCCGCCGCGGCACCCTCCGCGGCCGGGTCCGCCGAGGCCGCCCCGTCCCGCTGAGCGAGCGGCGCCCGCGGCGGTGGCGGCCGCGCGAGGCGGAGAACGCCGGGGAGGAAGGATCCGCTGCCGGACGGCCGAGTCCGGGGCGCAGTACGGCAGTCCGGTCGGCCGGGGAGTCCTCCCGGGGCCCGGCCACGCGAGTGAGCGGAGGCGAGACGGGTGGGTAGGAGCGCTGCGCGCAAGGCCGCCGGTACGGGACAGCGGGCCGGCCGTCAGGGGAGCGCGCGCCTCGGTGCGCTGGCCCGCTTCCCCCGGACCGGCATCGGCGCCCTCGGTGTGCTCCCGGCGGGGGCCCTGCTCGCCACCGGGGTGCAGGCGCCGGTACCGGCTGCGCCGCCGCAACCGGCCCGCAGCAGCGCGCAGAAGCCGCTGGGCCTCACCGAAGTCGCCGCGCACCAGGCCGAGTCGGTGTGTTCACTGCTCGACGGGCTCCGGCTCGCCACGGGCGGCGCCCCGTACGGCCAGGGCCTCGGTGTCTCGCTCGGCCGCACCGCCCGCCGGGGAGCGGAAGGACCCGGGGCGGACGGCGGAGCCGCACCGCAGGGGCCGGACGCCGGGAAGAAGGAACCGGGCGGCAAGGGCGGGCGGGAGAAGCGGCACGGCGCGGGGGAGCGCGCGTCCGCGCGCAACGAGGTCGGCGTGCACCTCGGGCTCTCCCTGCGCCACGAGGGCAACCACCCCTCCGTACTCCCGGAACCGCGGACCCCGAGCCCCGCCGCGCAGCCCGCGCCGCCGCCCACCGCCGCGGAACCCGGCCCGCCTCCACCACAACCGGCGTACGAACCCGCGCCGCCGCCGCGCAAGAAGGGCCTGCTCGGCAAGGTCACCGGGCTGCTCGGCCTGAACAGCAGGGACGGTGGACAGGAGCAGGGCGGGGCACCCGGCGGTCCGCCGCCGGGCGGGTATCCGCAGGCGCAGCCCGGGCCGCCGGAGGGCGAGGGGGCGCCGGCCGCCGAGGACCACGGGGGGTCTTCGCAGCCGGAGTCGCAGCCCGAGCAGGACCGGTCCCGGGGTGCTCGCGGCTCCGAGGGCAAGGGCGACCGTAAGCCCGGCGGAGGCGGAGGCGGGCACCCGCCGGAGGGCGGGGACGGCAGCAAGGGGAAGCACGGTCGGGGCGGCGATCACCCGGGCCACGGGGACGGCAAGGGTCACAAGGGCGGCGAGGGCGGCGGCCACCACGGGGCCGAGGACAAGGCCGAGGACGGCAGCGACAAGGGCCGGAAGAGCAATGACCGGGACGGCAAGGCTCGGGACGGCAAGGACCGCGAGGACAGGGACCGCGACAAGGGCAAGGACGGCGACAAGGCCGAGGGCGGAGGCAAGGACGGCGAGTCCGAGGACGGTCAAGACGCCCGCCGCCCCTCGCAGTTGACCGTCCCGCTGCCGCCCCTCGCGGGCGGTGGCGGAGGGAATCTCCTCTCCCCCTCCTCCCCTCTGTCGTCCTTGCTGCCGCTGAACCTCAAGATCGGTCCCGGTGGCCAGAAGTCCCCCTGGTGTCTGCCCGACCTCTCGCTCGGCCTGGGCGGCGGCGGGCTCGGCGGGGCCGCGCTGCCGGAGCGTACGGCCGTGTGGCCCGCGGCGGTGCGGACGCCGCTGCTCGTCCTCACCGGGCTGACGTACCACGGCATCCGGGAGGTGGAGACCGCGGCGGGCCCGCGCCGGGTGCTGGCCTTCACCGCCTTCCGGCTCGACATCAACGACCTCCAGCAGGACCAGTCGCTGGTCGGCGCCAAGTGCCCCGGGGAGGACGGGTTCCGGGAGCCGCGGCGCCCGGACTACCGCGGGCTGCCCGGGCTGCGGCTGCCGCTGCTCGACATCGGGCTGCCCGGCATTGGCCGGGTGCCGCGCGACAGCCCCAATCCGTTCCCGGACTGCCTGGGCACCCTGCGGACCGAGGACGGCGAGGGCAGCACCTCGACGGCGACCGGTGAACCGGTGCTGCTGCTCACCCAGTTGCTCAGCGGCAACCTGCTCGGGCTGCTGCCGATCACCTTCACCCCCGACATGCCCCCGCCGCTGCCGCCCGGCCTGACCCTGCCGATCCCGATCTTCTTCACCGATGTCATTGCGCACAACCAGCTGCTCCGCACGGACAGTCTGACCATTCCCGGTCTGCACCAGTCGGTGTTCGGACCGGGCGAGCTGCCCGGCCACGAGGAGCCCGCAACGCGGTGAGGACGGCCGTCCGGCAGGCCCTTCGGACAGCGCGGGCGCCCGGTGTGCGGCTCGTGCCCCTCCCGGACCTGCGGCGGGACTGCCGTCTGCCGGCGGAAGGAGCGGGAGGCGCAATTCGGTACGCTCCCAGGTGACTTCGGGGAGCCGACAGGATCTGCGCTGCCGTCGGCAGGGAGAGAGTCCGCCATGCGCAGGGCACCTCCGGCCGGCCCTTTCCGGCCGCTGAGGCCCGGGGGAACAGGCGTGCGTATCCGGCCCATTCGTGGCCGCCGCTGTTCGCTTCCGGGCGTTCCCGTGCCCGGTCCCGGACGCGCGCTTGCGCGATCCGGCTTCCTCCCAAGTCGACCGGCTACTACCCGATCCTGACCGCCCTCGAATGCGCCGCCCCCTGCACCGACTTCCACCACCGGCTGAACCAACTCCCCGCCGGTGTACGCAAGGACCTCGGTCTCAAGGGCGAAGCGGCGTGGAGATCGCTCGATCTGGCCGACGGCCGGACCGCGCTCACCCATGACGCCACCGAGGTGCTCTACCGCGCGGCCACGGCCGGCGGGCACCCCCGGAACAGAGCGGAGACCTGGGCCGACCTGCGCCGGCAGAAGGTGAGCGGGCCGGCGACCGGCACCATCGACTCCACCGGCATCGCCGCCCACCGTCCCCGCAAGGGATACGGCATCACCCTCCTGCAGATCGGCCACGGGAAGGACGGGAGCAACACGGCCACCGTGAAGTTCCGCCGCGCGGCGGGCAGTACCGACAAGCCGGCCCCGCGAGCTGACCGCCCGGTGGAGCGCCCGGCCGGGTGCGCCGGGGCTGCCCAGCGCACCGCCGGTTTCGCCCCGCGCGGCGTGGGCAGTAAGCAGGCGCTCCGGGACGGCACCTGCCGTCCCGTTGCCTTTCTCGCGCTGACCCGCACTTTCCGTTCTCCTGAGGGAGTGGTTCATGACCCAGAGCCCTGCGGGGACACCGGCCGCACCGGACTCTCCGCCTCCGTTCCGCAACTACGTCGAGGCAGTCCTGGAAGCGCTCGCCGCCGACCCCGGCCGCACCGTCCTCACCGATCCGGACGGGTGCCGCACCACCGCCGGGACCCTGTACGAGGACGTGTACCGCACAGCGGCCGAACTGGCCGCGCGGGGCGTGGGCCGGGGCAGCACCCTGGCTGTCCTGTCGGGCAACCGGCCGGAGGCGCTGGTCACCCGCTACGCGGCGAACCTGCTCGGCGCCCGGGTCGCCTTCCTGCACGAGGTCATCCACACCCAGCTCGCCCCGGAGGTCGTGGCGCGCATCGGGCGGAGCGTCGGCACCACCCTGTGGCTGATCGACCCGGCACTGCGGGACCTGGCCGGCAGCCTGCTGTCCCAGCAGGACCTGGCGCCCGTGCTCTTCCTCGGTCCAGGCGGGCCCGGGGGACCGGAAGAGGACCTCGCCGCCTGCGCCGCCCGCCGCCCCGGCACACCGGTCGCGAGCGCCGCCCGGCCCGAGGACGACTGGTGCATCCGGATGACCGGCGGGAGCACCGGAACCCCCAAGAACGTCTGCGTGACCTTCGAGAAGTACCTGAGAGTCGTCACCGACCGCGCCGCCCTGATGCGTTCCCGCCCGCCCCGCCCCGGCGAGGACGGCGAGGCCCTCTGCTTCCTCGCCTGCGCCTCCATCGCCCACTCCGCGGGGACCACCGTGGACGGCGTCCTGCTGGCGGGCGGACGGGTGGTCCTGCACCGCGGCTTCGACCCTGGCGCCGTGCTCGACACCATCGAGCGGGAGCGGGTCACCGACGTCTGGCTGCTCTCGCCCATGCTGGGACAGGTGCTCGACCACCCCCGCGCCGGCACGGCCGGCACCGGAAGCCTGCGCTGGCTCGGCTACGGCGGGCACCTGCTGTCCCCGGCCCGCGCGGAACGCGCCGCGGAGGTCTTCGGCCCGGTGCTCCACGGCTGGTACGGGCAGACCGAGGTCGGCCTGATCTGTGAGGCCGGGCCGCATGAGCACCGGCGGATCGGCCGGATGGGCCAGATCACCGCGGGCCGCCCGATACCCGGGGTGGAACTCGTGGTCCGCGACGCCGCGGGCCGACCGCTGCCCGTGGGAGAGGTCGGAGAGATCCGGGTGCGGTCCTGGCAGCTCATGAGCGGCTACTGGGAGCAGCCCGCGCTCAGCGCCGAGGTGCTGAGCGACGGCTGGCTGCGGACCGGGGACGCGGGCTACCTCGACGAGGAGGGCTACCTCTTCCTCTGCGGCCGCTACAAGGAGGTGATCAAGCTCGCCGGGAGCCACCAGGTCTTCCCCGCGGAACTGGAGGGCTTCCTGCTGACCCACCCCGACGTGGAGGAGTGCATGGTGTTCGGCGTCCGCCGCCCGGACGACGCCGAGGAGGTGCACGCCGCGATCGTCCCGGCACCCGGCCGCACCCTGGACCCGGCCGTGATCCGCGAGTTCGTGACCTCCCGCAAGGGCCCCCTCTACGCGCCGAGCGAGCTGCACCTGCTCCCCGAGATGCCGCTGAACGCGGTCGGCAAGCCCGACAAGAAGCAGGTCCAGGACCGCCTCGGCCTGACCCGCGCCAGCGTCACCGTCTACTGACCCGCACCCGCCACCCGTCCGCGGGCCACCCCCGGCCCGGCTACCCTCCCCACGAAGCTGTGGGGGTGTGCCGGGTCCGGGAACACGGCCGGGCGGCGAGAGCCTCCGCCGGCCTGCGCTCGTGCTCGGGCTTCCCACCCCCCTCGGGCAGCCACAGCGTCTTCCGGCGGGGAGAGCCGACCCTGTCCCGGTCGTTCTCCGATCGCCGGTGAGCCCTCTGCCCGATCCCTCGCTCGGCCTGGGCAGCGGTGGGCTCGGCGGGGCCGCGCTGCCGGAGCGTACGGCCGTGTGGCCCCGACATGCCCCCGCCGCTGCCGCCCGGCCTGACGCTGCCGATCCCGATCTTCTCCACCGATGTCCTCGCGCACAACCAGCTGCTCCGCACCGACAGTCTGACCGTTCCCGGTCTGCACCAGTCGGTGTTCGGACCGGGCGAGCTGCCCGGCGGCGCGGAGCGGTGACCTGCGCGCTCGGCGGCGCGGGCGGACAATCCGGGCACTCGGCGCGTGGCGGGAAACCGAACGGCGTTCTGTGGCGGGATTGTTGCCAAGGGGCGGAAAGGAGCGGAGCGGGAATTCGGTACGCTCCCGGGTGACTTCGGGGAACAGGCAGGATCCGCGCTGCCGCCAACAGGGGATGGTTCGTCATGAGCAGTGCACCTTCGGCCGATCTCTTCCAGCCGCTGAAGGAAGACGACCCGGCCGTTGTCGGCGGCTACCGTCTCGCGGCCGTGCTGGGCGCGGGCGGCATGGGCAAGGTGTACCTCACGTACACGCCCGGCGGGCGGCCCATCGCGCTGAAGGTCATCCGGCCCGAGTTCAGTGAGGACCCGGAGTTCCGGCGCCGCTTCCAGCAGGAGGTGCACGCCGCGCAGCGGGTGCAGGGCCTGTACACGGCGCCCGTCATCGACTGCGACACCGAGGGCGCGCAGCCCTGGCTCGCCACCGCCTACGTACCGGGCCCCTCCCTGGCCCACGCCGTCTCCCGGCACGGCGGACTGCCGCTGCGCAGCGTGCTGTTGCTGACGGTCGGCGTCGCGGAGGCGCTGCACGTCATCCACGGCGCGGGCATCGTCCACCGCGACCTGAAGCCCGCCAACGTCCTGCTCGCCTCCGACGGGCCCCGCGTCATCGACTTCGGCATCGCCCGTGCCGCCGACGCCACCGCGCTCACCGGCAACGGCGTCACCGTCGGCACCCCGTCCTTCATGGCGCCGGAACAGGCGGCGGCCGGTACGGTCACGCCCGCGACGGACATCTTCGCGCTCGGCCAGATCGCGGCCTACGCGGCGATCGGCGCGCCCGCCTACGGTGACGGCCCCTCGCACGCGGTGCTCTACCGGATCGTGCACGAGGAGCCCGACCTCAGCAGGCTGCCCGCGGAGCTGCGGCCGCTGGTGACCCGCTGCCTCAGCCGCGACCCGGCGGACCGGCCCACGCTGCCCGAGGTCATCGAGCTGTGCCACGAGCTCTCGCCCACCCCGCTCCGGCAGGGCGAGGACTGGCTGCCGCAGGCGGTCGCCGGTTCCATCACCGAGCGGCTGAGGCTGCCCGAGCCGGCCAAGACCCCGCCGCCGCAGCCCACCGCCCCGCCGACCCCGACCGAGCACTCCCCGCACACCCCGCCGCCGGGCGGCGCCAGTCCGTACGCGCCCACCGGTTTCGGCCCGCCCTCCGCGCCGACCCAGACCGCGGGGTCCGCCCCGGGCATGATGCCGCCGGGGTACCGCACCCCGCCGCCGACGCCCGCGCCGGGCTATCACACCCCGCCGCCGGTGAACCACGGCACCCCGCCGCCCTTCAACAACGGCGGCTTCGTGCCCACCCCGCCGCCGGTGATCGGCGGGCCGCAGCCCTGGGGCATGCCGCCGCAGCCGAAGAAGCGCAGGTCGGGGCTGATCGTCGCGGCCTCGATCGTGGGCGCCATCGTGGTCCTCGCGGTCATCGGCGCGCTGGTGCCCGACGACTCCGAGAAGGACGACGCCAAGTCGCCCGGTACCAGCAGCTCCGGCGGCGGCTCCTCCGACGGCGGCTCCTCGGGCGGCAAGGACCGGCCGGACCCGAAGCCGGTCTCGTACCAGGGCATCGACATCACCGACAACTACTACGTGATGCTCGCCGACGCCCCGCCGAACCCGATCGACGGCGAGGACAGCGGCGCGAGCTACAGCGGCGGAGACCTCTTCTACGACTACAGCGACGGCGCGGACCTGGAGAACCGTCTGGGCACCGACAACGGCAAGCTGGTGCTGCTGAACAACTCGCAGAAGGGCTCCCTCGAAACCTGCCGCGGGGAGACCCGCTACACCGAGGAGATCGGCCTCGACCAGCTCACCAACGGCTCGCAGATCTGCGTGATGAGCAACTCGGGCCATGTCGCGGTGGCCACCTACCGGGGCAAGTCGGGGGCCAACGACCCGAGCAGGTACCTCACCCTCGACCTCACGATCTGGCGCAACGCCGAGCCGCCGAAGGACGACGAGTAGAAGACGGCGGTCAGTGAGCCGACATCCATGTGCCCTGTGGGTCCCATGAGTTGACGAGTCGGCGAGTGGCGGACGAGTAGGATCGGCGGATCGGCGGCGAGCGGTTTCGGGCGCTGTCCTGGCGCTGCCCAGCGGCGGCCCGGTACGGGGAACTCATCTCCGTACCGGGCCCGTTGCGCGTCCCGCGGGGCCGTCTCCGCTGCTGACTCGGCCCAACTCCAGCCGTTCGCCGGTCGGTTGTGCAACTCTCCCTGTCCCTCGGCCTGTTGTACGGCCCCTCGTCGGCGTATCCGCTTTGATGACCTCAAGTGAGGTTAGGCTTGCCTATGTTGAGCCGCGGGTGCGGGTCGGCTCCCTGCCGCCTGCGCCCGGGATGCTCGACGACTCGCAGGCAGACTTTCGAAGGGGAGAGCGCGCATGGCAACGGGAGAAGCGGAGCGGGGAGCGGCCGGGGCGCCGGGTGCCGAGGTGCCCCAGCCGGGCAGCGTCGTGCAGGTGATGTTCGGGGCGATGGCGGCCCGGACGGTGTACACCGCCGTGGAGTTGGGGATCGCCGACCTCATCGGCGAGGGGGAGAGCACGCCGGAGGCGGTCGCCGAGGGCTGCAAGGCCGAACCGCGGTCCGTACACCGGCTGTTGCGCGCCCTCACGGCGCTCGGACTGCTCCAGGAGCGGCGGCAGGGCGTCTTCGCGCTCACCGCGACCGGCGCCCTGCTCGGCACCTCGCGCCCCGACTCGCTGGCCGCCTTCGTGCGGATGTTCGCCGATCCGGTGATGCTGCGCGCCTGGGACCACCTGGGCGACAGCGTGCGCAGCGGCGAACCCTCCTTCGACGCGGTGTTCGGCACCGACTTCTTCTCGCACCTGAAGCAACACCCCGCGCTCTCCGCCCAGTTCAACGCCTCCATGAGCCAGGGCTCGCGGCTGGCGGCGGCCGTGCTGCCGGGCGCCTACGACTTCGGGCGGTTCCGGACCGTGGTCGACGTCGGCGGCGGTGACGGCACGCTGCTCGCCGCGATCCTGCGGGAGAACCCCGGCCTGCGCGGCGTGGTCTACGACACCGAGGAGGGGCTCGCCCAGGCCGCCGAGACCTTCGCGCGCGCGGGCGTGGCCGACCGCGCCTCCTGTGTGGCGGGCGACTTCTTCTCCTTCGCGCCCGAGGGCGGCGACCTCTATCTGCTCAAGAGCGTCGTGCACGACTGGAACGACGAGCAGTGCACGCGGATACTCGGCCACTGCCGGGCCGTGCTGCCGCCCGAGGGCCGACTGCTGCTCGTCGAGCCGACGCTGCCCGCGGTGGTCCCGCCGGACGCCCCGCCCCTGATGTACCTCAGCGATCTGAACATGCTGGTGAACCTCGGCGGCCGGGAGCGCACCGAGGAGGACTTCACCGCGCTCTGCCGCGCGGCGGGCTTCCAGGCCCCGGTGTTCCGTCAGCTCCCGCCGCCGCAGGCCTTCCGGCTGATCGAGGCGGCCCCGGCCGAATAGGACCCGGTGGGGGAGGGGCCCGCCCTCCCCACCCGGCTCAGGCCGTCCCAGTCACGCGTTCCAGGCGGCCCACGTCCGCGCAGCTCAGCACCCCTTTTCGTGTTCCAGCGTCCCCAACAGCCCGGCTTTCCTGGCTTCTGGAACGGATCACACCCCAAGCTCGGATCAGCCGGGCACCGCGCCCCTCGGCACTCCGAGGGGCGCGGTGCCCGGGGACGCGCTCAGGGAGGGGACCCGGATGGACCGCAGGCTCGAACGGCCGCTGTGCGGCAGGGAAGAGAAGACACTGCCGCTCGACGAACGGCAGCGCAGGCTCATCTCCCTGCTGATCGCCGGCCACACGGACGCCAGTGCCGCCCACCGCCTCGGGGTCAGCCCCCGTACCGTGACCAACATCCTCCGCTCCCTGATGGACGCCCTCGGCGTCGACAACCGCTTCCAGCTGGGCATCGCCCTCGGCCGCCGCATGCGCACACCCGCGGCACCGAGGCCGGGGGCGCAGCACGGGGTGCCCGGGCAGCGGGGCATGCCCGCGGGGCAGCGTGCGGTGCCGGTGGCGCCGGGGCGGCGGCCTCGGTCGTAGGGAGCGCGTAGGGAGTACGTAGGGAGTGGGACTCGGACCGGCGGCCGACGCGTCCTGGTCGAGCAGCCGTCCTCGGCAGCCCACTCGCCGCCCCGGAATCACCATGAATGGTCTGAACAATGGCCGGTAGTCGTCTGACGTGCCGTCAGTGCCCTCCGGGAATCTGACAGGGTCCCCGCCTGCCGCGGCGGTCACCACACGTGAGGTGAGCCGAGATGACCACACCCCCACCACGCGCCAGCAGCGCCCGCGGAACCGCAGCGCCCCAGTACCGCCAGGTCGCGGGTCCGCGGGCCGCCCGTGCGCGGGCACGGACGCGCCTCGGGGCGGCATGAGCCCCGATCCCGCCCCGGTTCCCACGCCGCCGAGCTGGTTCAGCCGCCTGCGCAGCGGTGCCGCGCGCCGGATCGGCCGAGGCTGGCGCTTTGCCTGGCACCCTGCCTCGCACGCGACGGCGACCCTGAGCATCCTGACCGTGGTCCTGGGCAGCTTCACCACCGCGCTGTCCACCGGCCTGTGGGGGGAGATCTTCCCGCCCGATTCACCGCCCGCGGCCCAGCCCTGCCCCGGGAAGGGGTGCGAGGGCAAGAATCCGCAGCGGACCGGCGGCTGCACCGCGGACGCGGTGACCTACCAGCGCAAGGACCACAACCCGGCCACGCTGCATTTCCGTTACTCCCGGCGGTGCGGCGCGGTGTGGGCGCGGATCACCAGCGCCGAAGTGGGCGACGAGGTCACTGTGTCCTCCACCGACGGCGGCGCGCAGAGCGCGGTGGTGGGGTCCCACCACGACCAGTTCACGCCCATGGTCGTGGTCGGCAAGACCTTCGAGGTGCGAGCGTGCGCGGTGCCGAGCGTCGCCCAGAGCCGCAAGGGCACCTGGGAGAAGTACTGCTTCACCGCGACCGAGGAGGCGCCGTGGTCGTAGGCCAGGGCACAGGGCGCCTGTTGCCTGCATCGTTCTCAACGGTGAGGACTCGTGGAAGGTGCCCCTTCATCCAGGAGAGCCCGGACGGTTCGGCCCCGCGTCCACTGCGTGCACTGCGGGTCCACTCGATCTTGGTGCGAACGGCTGAACGGGGAGTGCCCTCGCAGAGTGGCGACCCCACTCCCGCGTTTCCGTAGGGAGAAACGGTTCTCGGACGGAACCTTGCGGTGGGGCGGGTGGGACTCGAACCCACGGCCGACGGATTATGAGTCTGCGGGCACTTCGTACGGTCTCGTCTGCTCTCGACTTTCTCGTCTGCTCTCGTCTGCTAATGCCCAGGTCAAGCGCCATGCATGGTCGACAGCGGCTCTCCGCTTGTTCGGTCTCGTTTGGTCTGATCCGGTCTCGTTGGGTGGCGTTGGGGCCAGCAGCGGGCCAGCAGGAAGGCCCCTGACCTTGCAGGTCAGGGGCCCTCGCGGTGCAGCTTCCAGCATAGCGCTCACGGCTGCGAGGGCGACGCCTCCGTGCGTGGCTTGCGCGCCCGCGGCACTATGGCCGCCGCCCTCTCCGCGATCTCCAGATCGACCTCTGCGAGGAGGCTCGTGTACGTGTCCGAGGCGAGCTTGATCGTGGAGTGCCGGAGCACCTCCTTGATGGCGTGGAGATCGCCGCCGCCCGCGTGAATGAGCGTGGCCGCGCAGTGCCGCAGGTCTCGCAGATTGATCGGAGGAAGATCGGCCCGCGCCTGAATGCGGCGGAACTCGTCCGAGACCTGCTCGGGATGCAGCCATGTCCCGTCGAGGTCAACGAACTCCTTGCCTGTCTCCGCCCAGTCCGCCGTGGCCTTGCCCGCGGCGCGCTCTTGAGCGGCCCGCGCGTTCCAGGCCTCTCGCTCGGTCGCCTTGCGTGCTCGGTGCTCACGCAGGACTGCGACGTTGACCGAGTCGAGGGCGATTGTCGCCGCCGCACCGTCTGTCTTCGGGGTGTCCTCGAACGGCACCCAGCCGTCAACGATGATCTCTTTGGAGATCGTGATGGTCTGCCCGTCCAGGTCGACGTTCGCCTCGTCCTGCCCGACCCCTTCACCGCGCCGGAGGCCCCGGAAGGCGATCAGATGGAAGAAGGCGTAGAGCCTGCTCTTCTCGGCCTCATCCAGGAACGCGCCGATCTGCTGCGGAGTCCAGACCATCACCGCGGACGGCTTCTCGCCGGTCTTCCGCCAGCGCTCTACATGCTGGTCGGTCCACAGCACCGCCTTCGGCCGCTTCCCGCTCGCCAACTCGACGTGCGCGGCCGGGTTGAAGGTGATGAGCTGCCGCCGGATCGCCGCGTTCAGGGCGGTGCGCAGCGTGGCCCGTATCCGCTGCTTGGTCGCGGGCCCGGTCACGTTCCGATAGGGCGGCAACTGGGCCAGCCGCTCGCGCTCGACCGCCAAGCGCGCCGACTCGGCAGCAGGGGGCCGAGAGTTCTTCCCCCACCGGCACCGCTCCTCCTGTTCCCGGCGGGCCTGGTTCTCCGCCCGGACGACCTCGTTGTTGTCGTCGATCCGGTCGAAGAACTCCTGAGCGTGGCCGACGTTGAAGCGGTCGAGGCGGTAGTGCCCCACGCCAGGCTTCAGGTGGACGCGGATGTGAGAGCGGTACCCGTTCGTCGTGGTCGTCTTCGTCTTCTTCGAGGCCACCCAGGTATCGAGCCACTCGCCGACCGTCATCGCACCGTCGAGTGGTACGCCGACGCCGATGCGGCGCGACACTTCGGCGGCCTCAGGGATGGAGAGCCGTTCACGCATCACGTTCTGGAGCAGGTCCCCGACCCGGCGCGCTGCATCCTCGTCGTCACCGACCAGGTCGAGGATGCTCTGAAGCTTGGTCAGGTCCTGCTGGGCGTCGGTCACGGTCGCATAGCCTGTGCGGCGGAACGGCCGGCGCTTGCCATCCGCGTCGAGCGGTAGCTCTTGACGCAGTTGCACCGCGCCGTGCGCCTTCTTGGCAAGCTGCGGACAGGCCTTGCCCAGCAACTTGCCGTCTGCCCCGCGGCACTCGCATCTCTTGCTGATACCGCCCGCCCGACGAGTCGGCATGCCTACCCCCTGGGGTCTCCTTCGGCGGCCGGGGCCGCGGTGACGCCGGGCACCCACAGCCCGGTCTCGATGAGGTGCTCAAGGGACCTGTTCAGGGCGTCGAGCAGCTCCTCGGACATGTGTCCCTTGCGGGCGACCATGACGGTGGTCCCGTCCTCTCCCATGACGGGAATGAGGACGTGGCCGTCCGGGAGATCGTCCCGGAGAACCCACCGCGCTTTCGGGCTGCGCTCCATGCGCCGTCACCTCGCACTACCGTTCGAATGTGTGCCTAGTGTCCCCCGTCCGAGTGGAAAGGGGGGCAGGTGAGTCATGATCGCACCCTGATGTCCCGCAACACTACTGTTTGTTGACGTCAACTACCTTCTGTAATTATTGCGCCCTACCTATGGCCAACGGTCACTCGTCATCCGGTGGGAGTACGGAGTCGAGGAAGCGCATCAGTTGCTCTCGCTGCTCGTCCGTCATGCGCTCCATGCGGCGAACGTAGGCGCGTGCATGGCCGGACTCGGACCAAACGGGCTCGACACCGTGGAACTGCTGGCCTGCGGCATCCTGCAAGAGTTCCAAGTCCAACTCGGCTGCCGCGGCCAGGGCTCGCAGCTCCGGGAGCTGGGGCGGGGTGATCGGCTTGCCGCTTTCCAGGCGGTGCAGCCAGCTGCTCGTAATCTGCGTCTCGGTCTCTGGGTCAACGGCTCGCGCCGCGAAGTTCGCTAGGGACAGGCCCAGTTGGGCCCGGCGCTCTCGGATCAGGTCGGCGAACTGGGTGCGGGGGGTGTCGGACATGGCCGTCATCCTGCCACTCGCCTCCTGTAAGGGACGTTCAAGGGTTCTACGCGTCATCGGCTCTAACCCGCCTGCTCAGAGGGCCTGTTCATTTCACTACCTGAACGGATTGTTCAGCAAGTCGAGCGCAGTGGCTAGGTCGCACAGGCGCACTGACTGAATCCCCCGCAACACCTCCGTTTCACTCACTGAACGTTTCGTTCATCCAGTGCTACGCTCAACGCGTTCCACTCGATGAATGAATCACTCAGCGAGGAAAACGTGAACGAGTCCTCCCCTGCGCCCGAGCGCGCATACACCCTGGTCAGCGGGGACCTACTCCGCACACTCATGAAGCGCACCGGCACCGGCGAACGGCTCACCGTTCGCGGCCTGGCCCTTCGCGCGGACCTCAGCAACGGCACCATCAGCGGGTTGTGCACCGGCGCGCAGCGCACGTTGCCCGCCGCCAAGGCCGAGCGCCTCGCCGAGGTGATCGGCGTGGACGTCCTCGTGCTGTTCATTCCCGGCGGGCGGGCCGCCCGCGCTGCGGCCGCGATCCCGACCCCGCGGGCGGTGCCCGCATGAGCCGCACTGCCCTCGCCCCGGAGGAGGTCCTTGCCCTCCCCGCGATGCCGACCGCCCGGCAGGCCTTCGACGCTCTGAACATCTCCGCCGACCTCGGATATCGCCTGATCAAGGACGGCGAGTTCCCCCTCAAGGTCCTGGAGTTCGGCCGCGGCCGCGCCCTGCGAGTCCGTCGCCATGAACTCCTCACCTTCCTCGGCCTGGCCGAGAACGCAGACGGCGCCGGGGCTGCCACCGCCCCGACGCCGCACGCCGAGCAGACCCCCGACACTGCGAAGTAGAAGAGAGCCCGCTCATGACCACCGTATCTGCGGAGAGGCCTGCCGAGCGCCCCGCGCTCGCCGCCCGCCTTCTGTCCGAGCCGCTGCCCCAGCTCCTCGCCGACCTCGGCGCCGAGATCACCGAGGTTGCCGACATGGCCGCCGGGTTCGTCGGTATCGCCGCCGTCGATCAGGGCCGCATCTCGATCTTCCTGGCGCCCGGCTTCGACCGCGAGGGGCGCGACAGCCTCGCCCGCCTGCTCCTCGCCGACCTCACCGGCGTCGACCTCGCGCCCCCGTCGATTCTCCAGTTCACCACCATCTACGGAGGCCGGGCATGAGCACCGCCGCCGACACCAAGGCCGTTGACCGCGCCGAGATCCTCGCCGCCCTCGACGCGTGGGGCCAAGGCGGCGCCCCGGCCGTAGTCGAGTTCGTCGCCTTCGTGGCCGGTCTGGTCCGAGACAGCGACGATCCCCGCGGGGTCCTCGACCGCGTGCACCGGGTCATCGGCCAAGACGAGGTCCGCAGGCTCGCCGCCCACCACTGCCTGACCGTCCTGACCGCAGACGGTCCGAACTCCGGCCTGCTCGGCGGGCGCGCCCTGGTCTGCGAGCGGCTCCTCATCGTCCCGCCCGGCCAGCACCCCGCGGACACCCTCGCCGACCTCCGCGCCCACCTCGCCCGGCTTGCCGACGTCGCTGAGCCCGCGCGTGCCCTCCCGCAGATCGCCATCGCCTGCGCCACCTGCGGCGCCCGGCCCGGCGACCTCTGCACCAGCCACAGCGGCACCCGGCCCCGCCGCCACAACACCCACCAGACCCGCACCCAGGAATGGACGCGGGTGCGCGCCCAGCTCGGCCAGGTGACGACTCCGTGAGCACCCTCACCTTCGAGCAGATCATCAAGGGCTGGCAGGCCCACGAGCAGGCGCAGTCGCTCACCGCCCTCGTACGGGTGCCCTCCATGGTCATCGAGCCCGCGCGCAGCGGCCGGTGTGCCTGGTGCGTGTGCGACCTCGCCGCCGACCCGGAGCACGCCGGGCCATGCTCCGGCTGCCCCCGGGACGCCGTGGTTGTGCTCACCGTCTACCGCGCCGATGGCCTGGGCCCCGCCGACATCGCCCTGTGCACCGCCCATCAGGACAACGGCGCCGAGTTCATCGCGGCACTCATCGCGGCCGGGGGCTTCCAGTGAGCCGCCCGGACGGGCGAGAGGTCACGGCCCTCCTGGTCGTGGACCTGGAGAACATCCGCGCCCGCTACGAGTGCCTGCGCTGCTCCGGCCGCGAAGGACCCGTATTCGGCACTCGCGCCGTCTCCGAGTTCGTCGCCGCCATCCGCGCGGACCATCCCCAGCGCTGCACCGCACCACAGGAGATCAACCGGTGACCGACGCACAGCCGACCTCGCTCCGGGCCGCCGCCCGCGAGCTGCACGACGCAGGCCTGTGCGTCCTGCCGATCAAAGCGGACGGCACCAAGAGGCCGTCCGTGTCCTGGCTCAGCTACAAGGTCGAGCGGACCACACCTGAGCAGCACGACGGGTGGTTCGGTGGGGACCGCCCTGCCGGTATCGCGGTCGTCTACGGCCAGGTCTCGGGGAACGTCGAGCTGCTGGAGTTCGAGGGCCTCGCGATCCGTGAGGGCCTCCTCGACGCCGTCACCGAGATCATGCAGGATTCCGGCCTCGGCGAGCCCTGGGCGGCGATCCTCAGCGGCTGGGTCACCGAATCACCCTCGGGCGGACGGCACTACCGGGTGCGCGTCGAGGGCGGCGATGTCCCCGGCAACACCAAGCTGGCGTCGCGGCTCGCGCGGCCGGAGGAGTACACGGAGGCGGAGCAGCAGCGCGTTCGGGAGCGACCGGACGCCCGCGTGGTCCGTGTACTGATCGAGACCCGGGGCGAGGGCGGCTACGGCCTGGTCGAGCCGTCCGGCGGCCTGGTGCACGCGTCCGGTCGGCCCTATGCGCGGCTGGCGGGCGGGCCCGGCAACATTCCGGTGCTCGGCGCCGAGGTCGTAGACGCTATCCGGGACGTGTGCCGGATGGTGGACGCCCTCCCGCTGCCCACCGTTGCGAAGACCGCACCCCGACCGGCACCGCCCCGGCCTGACGGCAGCCTGCGACCCGGCGACGACTACGAGGCCCGGACACCGTGGGACGAAGTCCTCCGGGGCGTCTTCCGGCCGCTGCACACCAGGGGCAGCGAGACCTACTGGGGGTGGGCGGACGGGGTCGGCGGGGTCAAAGCCACCACCGGCAAGAACGACGCCGACCGGCTGTACGTGTTCGCCACCGGCTCGGAGTTCCAGGCGGAAGTCCCCTACAGCAAGTTCACGGCCTACGCGCTGCTGCACCACGGCGGCGACCACAGGGCAGCCGCCCGCGCGCTCGGCGCCCAGGGGTTCGGGAGCCGCCACCTGGCCTCAGTCGGTGCACCTCAGGGCAGCGGCCCGGGCACTCCGGCTCCCGAGGCGGCGCCCGTCTCAGACCGGATGTCGGATGCCGGGCCGGCCGAAGTCGCGGACAAGGGCGGGTTCGGCTACGACACCGCCTTCGGCCTCCCCGCCACGGTGCGCACCCCCTTCGGCTACCGCGTCACCACCGCGGGGGTCGAGGTCCTCAACCAGACCGGCGAGAGCTGGAACCGAGTCACCTTCGCGCCCCTCGCGGTCACCGCGACGTTCGAGGACCCCGAAGGCGACCAGTACGTAGAGCTGTCGTGGATCGACCGCTCCTTGGGCCACCCCCGCAAGATCTCGCGCATCGTCAGCCGCGAGACGGCGAAGCGGGGCCGCAAGCTCATCGAGAGCCTGGGCGCCGCCGGGCTCCCGGCCATCGAGGGGGACGCCCGGGCCGTCGAGAAGTGGCTCGCCGAGTTCGAGGCCGAGAACGTCCACCGCATCCCCTCCGAGCAACTCGCCCGCTGGCTGGGCTGGCAGGACGACGGCACCTTCGTGTCCTCTCCCGACGACGGCATCAAGGTGGACACCGCCTTCGAGGAGCAGCGCGGCCCCGCCCGGGCGCACACCCGAAAGGGGACCCTGGAGGGCTGGCAGACGACCGTCGCGGGGCTGGCCGCCTTCCCCGTGCCGCGCGTCGCCATCGCCGCCGCGCTCGCCGCCTCGCTGCTCAAGCCGCTCGGGATCAACTCCTTCACCCTCGACATTTCCAGCCGCTCGACGAAGGGCAAGACCACCGCGCTCCAGTGCGCCCTGTCGGTGTGGGCCGACCCGTCCGAGCACGCGTCGGCCATGAACAACTGGCGCACCACGCTGTACGCAATCGAGAAGCGGCTGAACCTGGTGCGCGGCATCGTCACCGTCTTCGACGAAACCATGGCCGTCACGGACGACTCGCTGATTGACGAGGTCCTCTACCAACTCCCGATGAACCACGGCAAAGCCCGGTCGGGCGGCGCCTTCGGCAACATGCTGCCCTGGGAAACCATCCTGCTGTCCTCGGGCGAGCGGCCCGCGCTGTCGTTCACGACCAGCCAGGGCGCCGCGGCCCGCATCCTCGGCACCACAAGCCCCCCCTTCGGCGACAAGGGCGGAGAGGCCGCCGCAGCGGCCCGCGAGGGCGTACTCGCCCACCACGGGCACGCCGGGCCGGAGTTCATCCGCTACATCCTCAGCGGCCTCGCCCAGCCCAACGGGCAAGAGGCTCTGCGCAGGCGGCACCGCGAGCTGGTGGACGAGTTCCGCGGCGGCGGCGACATGACCAACCGCCGGGCCCCGATGGTGGCCGCGCTCGTGCTGGCCGAGTCACTCGCCTGCGGGCGCGGGCTGCTGCCCTACGAACCCCTCGGCCACGACGTGTGGCGGGGACTGTTCACCGCGCACAACCCGACCGACAACCGCCCGGAGATGGCCCTCGACGTCCTGCGCGAGTACGTAGCGGGACACGCCCACGAACTGTTCAGCGCCGCCCGCAAACACCTGGACGAGCGGGCCCCGTACTCGGGGTGGCTCGGGGTCCTGTCGAGCGACCAGGGCGTCATGAGAGTCGCCCTCCTGCCGGAGCGGGCCCGCAAGATCCTGGCGGACGCCGGTTACTCGCTGGACGCTGTGGTCGGCAGCTGGGTGGACGCCGGGTACCTCGAAACCCTCAAGAGCCAGCGGCCCGCGCACCTGGTACCCCGCAGGTTCGACGGCGCCCGCGCCAAATGCCTTGCCTTCACGCCCGAGGGCATCGGGTTCGGCGAGCAGGACGAGGCGGCATGAGCACCGCCCCGTCGCCGGTACGCACCCCGTGCGTACCACCCCGTCGCCAGCATCGCCGCAGCTCAGAGCCACATCAAGGCCCATGGGCGCGGCGGTACGCGGCGGCTCGGAAATGGCACCCCTCGGGGGCGTGCGCCTGCGCGGGCGTGCGCGTGCGCCTGCGCGGGTGCGCACGCACACATAGACCCCTGTCTGTTCCTGCGTACCTGCGTACCACTGCTCTGAGAGACAGACATAAGAGCAGGTCAGAGGCGCTGTTGCCCCGGTACGCAGCCGGTACGCACCCGGTACGCAGTGCGTACCGCCCCTCTCCCCTCTCCACCGGATCGAGATCGAGGTGCTCCGTGTCCTTCACCCCCCGCCCCTACCAGCTCGACGCCATCGAGGCGTTGCGCCGAGGCTGGGCTGACGGCCCCAACCGCCTGGCCGTTGTCCTGCCGACCGGCGCCGGGAAGACCGTGGTTTTCTCCCACCTGGTGCACCGGATGCTCGACCAGCTCGGCGGACACCGCGCCCTCGTCATCGCGCACCGCGAGGAACTCCTCGCCCAGGCCGCCGCCAAGCTCCGGGCCGTCGACCCGCAGCTGCGCGTCGGCATCGTCAAGGCCGAGCGCGACGAGCACCAGGACGCCGATGTGATCGTGGCCAGTGTCCAGACTCTGGCCGTCCTGAAGCGCCGCGAGGCCATCCGCGACATCGGCCTGATCATCGTGGACGAGTGCCACCATGCCGCCGCCCGCACCTACATGGAGGTCCTCGATTACTTCGGCGCCTGGAACGGAGTGCCCACCGCCGGGTTCACCGCCACGATGACCCGCACAGACGGGGGACTGGCCGAGGTCTGGGAAGAGGTCGTGTTCACCCTCGACATCCTCGACATGATCACGGACGGGTACCTGTGCGACGTCCGCGGCAAGCGCATCACGGTCGACACCCTGAACCTCGACACGGTCCGCACCCGCAACGGGGACCTGGTCGAGGGCCAGTTGGGCAAGGCACTGGAGGACTCCGGCGCCCTGGAGGCCATCGCCGGGGCCTACCGCGACCACGCGGCCGACCGGCCGGGCGTCGTCTTCACGCCGACCGTGGCCACCGCCAAGGCGGCCGCCGCGGCGCTTCGGGCCGTGGGCATCACCGCCGCGCCGGTCTGGGGCGACATGCCCCGCGACGACCGCCGAGCCGCCCTCGCCCAGTTCGAGGCCGGAGACGTCCAGGTCCTCACCAACTGCATGGTCCTCACCGAAGGATTCGACGCCCCACACACCTCCTGCATCGTCATCGCCCGCCCCACCAAGAGCCCCGGTCTGTACGTACAGATGGCCGGGCGCGGCCTGAGGCCGGCACCCGGGAAGCGGGACGCCCTCCTCCTCGACGTCATGGGCGCCTCGACCCGCCACAAGCTCGCTTCCCTGGTCGACCTCACCGGCCGGGAACTCGCCCAGCCCGAAGAGGGCAAGAGCCTGCGCGAGGCCGCCGAGGAGGCGGTGCGCACCGAGCAGCGCCGCGCGCTCGCTGCCCGGATCGAGTGGGAAGAGGTTCAGCTCTTCGGGGAGTCGGCGTTCCGCTGGCTGCGCACCGAGGCGGGCACCTGGTTCCTGTCCCTGCGGCAAGGCGAGTTCCTGTTCCTGGAACGTCAGCCGGACTCCCGGCTGTACCGGGTACGCCGGTGGAGCCAGAGCGAGGGCGTGCAGTCCCCGGCCCGGGACACGGCCCGCCCGCTCACCGAGTCGATGGAGTGGGTGGAGCAGCAGGCCCGCGCCCTCGCCCCGGCCGCCTTCGTCGCACGCGAGGCCCGCTGGCGGCAGGGCCCGCCCAGCAGCAAGCAGCGCGGCCTCGCGCGCTACCGCGGCATCGCGGTCCCCAAGAGAGCGACCGCGGGCGACCTGTCCGACCTGCTCGACATCCAGCGCGTGAGCACCGTCCTCGGCGCCCTCACCGAAACCGCAGCTGCTTGACCGTCCGGGCCTGTCGCTATCAGGCCCGGACGTCCACCCATCACACACCACGGAGGACACCGATGACCAACGCCGACTACGCCCTGCCCGACCTCGCGGAGCAGGCCGCCGATGACCTCGCGGCCGAGGGCGCGCACGTCCACCTCGTCAGCAATGGCGACGCCATCTGCCACTCCGGCCACTGCGCCGAAGGTGAGGGCCGATGAGACTGCCCGCTGACTGGTCCGCCTCCCGCGCCTCCGGCTGGTTCAGCCTCCACCACCTGACGCACGACCCGTGCGGCTGGACCTCGCGCATGGCCTACGACCTGTGGGCCGAGCGGGGCCCGTTCGGAGAGGCCGACGCCCGGCAGGTCGTCTACGGCCACAGCTGCGAGGAGGCCGACCGTGGCTGATGCCCCCAACTTCGTGCCGCTCGCCTGCGGGCTGTGCGAGCAGCCCCTCTCTGAGGGCTACCTCTGCGAGGGCTGCACCGCGGCCAGCGCTCGCCGACTGGCCCGTCTGCCTGGCCTGTACGACGCCCTCGCCGCGTACCTGCACCCCTCCGGCCGCCGTCCCGAACTCGGTCGCACCCGGGCGGCCGAGGCGCCGTTGCCGGTGGCCGAGGCGCCGCTGTCTCTGCGGGGCCCTGGCGGCATTGTCGGGGTCCTGGAGGACTGGCGTGCGGCCATGCAGGCGGACCGCGGCTGGGGCCCGCCCGCCGTCGAGCGGGCCTCGGTCGAGCGCAGGGTGCAGGTCGCCGCCCGGGCGCTCGGCCACAACCTCGACTGGATCGCCGGGCAGTGGCCCGCGGCCGGGCAGTTCGCCGCCGAGATGCGCGACCTGGAGCGGCAGGTGCTCAGCGTCGTGGACCCGCCCGAGCCGACGATGCGACTGGGTACCTGTCCAGCCGAGTACGAAGACGGCACGGTGTGCGGTGCGGTGCTCCGAGTGCCACGCGGCACGGCCACGGTGGAGTGCCGGTGGTGCGGCACCCCCTACCCGGAGAGCACGTGGCTGTCCCTCGCCGCGCTCCAATCGAGCGCCGCGTGAGGGCTTGTATCAAACCCCCGGGTTCGATACGGTCGCGCTCGTGACTGTGAAGTCCTGGATGGACCGGGTCCGCGAGGAGGAACAGCTGTTGGAGCAGCTCAACCTCCTCGCGTCCGAAGCCGCCACACGAAGAGCCCAAGCGCTGGAAGAAGGCGTGCGGGAACTCGGCAACAGGGCCGAGGTCGCTCGCGCACTCGGCCGGAGCTGGACCGCAGTCGACAAGGCGCTGCGGAAGCAGGACCGCAAGACAACAACCGAATAGCGCGAGGGCCGGGCAGCAGCTCGCAGGTGTTGGAGCACCTGCGGCGATCGCACCGCCCGACCCTCTACCGACAACCGTCCTGATCTGAGCAGGAGGTGCGGCTATGCCGCATGATATGTCGTCCGACACAACTCGCCTCGCCCCGCCCGCGACTCCGGTGGCCCGGCTGCACGCCGCGGCTGACGCGGACTACGCGGCCGCCGCCGGTCAGCGCGCGCGGCAGGACCACCGCGTGCCTGGGCTCGGTATCCCCGCCGTTCCCGCGCCGGTCGCCGAACAGTCCGGCCCCTACCGGCCGCTGTTCGACCCGGCCACGGACGCGGTCGACTGGGCGCCGCCCGTCGACACCGCTCTCACCCTTGCCCGCATGGCCTTGGAGCAGCGCGCCGCGGCGAACATCCACGACCACACCGCGATGGTCGTCGCCGCCACCGCCCTCGACGGCGCCCTGCGCCGCCTGGTCGCCGCCCTCGATGCGGAGGAGGGCCGGTGAGCGCCCGCGAGCTGAGCGGCACGCAGCAGATCGTCCTCGGCATCTCGGCCGCGCTCATGGTGATCGTGGGCGGGATCGGCGGCTGGGGCACCTACACCAACGTCGTCGCCGAGTTCGGCCGCCAGGCGACCGCCGCCGGTGTCGTGGCCGCGGGCGAGGGGCTGACGCTGATCCTGGCCCTGGCCGTGCTCGGCTTCACCCTCCTCGGCCAGACCTCCCCGGCCCCGGTCCGCATCGGGCTGTGGCTGGCGCCGCTGGCCGCCTGCGGTACCGGCCTGGCCCTGGCGGACACCGGCGCCGAGCGTGCGGTGTACGCGATCACTCCGCTTGCCATGTCCGGCGCCGCCGAAGGGCTCGGGCTGATCGCCCGCCGGGTGGTCATCTACACCACCGGCGAGGACGCCGAGGCCGACCGCCGAGCCGCCCGGGCCCGGCGCCGCGGCGCCGACACCGTCCGCGAACTCGCCTACCAGCAGGCCGTGGCCGCCCGGCACCCCGACGAGGAGCGGCGCAACGAGGCGGAGCGCAAGAGCTGGGAACTGGCGGGCGAGGTCGGTGCCGGTGACGACGACCTCGGCGCCGAGCTGCTCGGCGTGCAGCGCGCCCGGATCCAGGGCGGCGCGGATGCGGCCCTGGCTGCCATGTACGGCGGCGGGCACCCGGCCGCGGTCGAGGAACGCGCGCAGCGCCCCCGCTCGGGCACGGCCACGGCAGTGCTGCGGGCCCGCTTCGCCGAGATGGACCCCGAGGACGCCATCCTCCTTGCCGCGGATGCGCGGCCGGATGCGGCGCCCGGCGAACTCGCCCACCTGCTCGGCACCTACGGCCTGCCGGTGGACGCCGTGGCGGTCGCCCTCGCCCTGAGCAGGCGCCCGGCCCAGTACCAGGTGCATCGCCCTGATACGCCAGATGCGCCGCAGGTCACGGCCCTGCCCCCGGTCACCGTGGAAGGCGCCGTCATCGAGACGGCATCCCTCCTCGGCCCGGACGCATCCGCCCGCGAGATCGCCGAACACCTGGCCCGCCACCGGCGCCTGGTCGTCACCGAGCCCTACGTGCGCACCGCCCTGTCCCGCGAGGCCAAGCGCCAGCAGAGCCAGGCCCCGGCCACGCCGATGGAAGGGGGATACGCATGATGCGCGAACCTGCCCACCGGCAGCAGATCGGGTACGACATGGCGGGCAACCCCATGTACGCGCTGCCCGAGCAGCCGCAGACCGTCCCGGCCGCCGCGGCGGTGCCCCTCGCCCCGCTCCAGGCCCGCCCGTGGGGCGCCTACCTCGCCGGGGGCTGCCTGGGCCTGCTCGCCCTCACCGTGGTCGTGGTCGCCATCGGCTTCGTGGTGTTCGGGCTGACGATCCTGGCCGCTGTCCTCGCCCTGTGCGTCATCTGCCTGACCGTGTGCCTGCTCATCCTCCGGTCCGTCTTCCGCGACCTGAGCATGGGCCGGTGAGCGGCATGCCGATCAGCGACAAGGACCCCGTCAACGGCCGCGAGTTGGCCCGCATCCTGGGCATCAGCGCCGTCGCGGCCATGCGCGGCGGCGAGCTGACCACCGCGCAGAAGAAGCGCATCGACCGCATCGTCAAGCGCGCCAAGGACCGCGAGGACCGCAAGCGCAGCAACAAGAACTAGGACGTCCGGGGACGGCTGTACGCCTTCCGCAGCCACCGGCCGTCCCCGGCTCCCGCACTCTGCGAGAGAGCAGGAACCACCGCATGGCCGACACCACCACCCGCCCCACCGACGCCCCGCCCGCCTCCGCGAAGACCCTGCGCGACGACGACGGCGGCACCGTCTACACCATCACCGAAGTGCCCGAGCAGCCCCGCCCCGTCGACCCCGAGCCCGGGCCGGCCGCCGGGACCTGGCTCGGCGAGCGGCAGGCCTACCTCGCCGACGCCCCGCCCGTCATCCCCTCCTGGCTGCGCCGCCGCACCGAGTTCACCGAGGCCGCCCGCTGGACGGGCGCCTACTACGGCCACCTTGGCGCCTTCCACACCGTGCGCACCCCGGTCTACGTGCTGCGCCTGGTCGCCCGCTCCCCGCGGGGCGCCGCGCGCCTGGCCGGGCGCTGGGCGCGCTGGGTCGCCGACGCCGAAGCCCGCCCGGTGCGCGCCCGCGCCGCCCTCGAAGGCGACCCCGAGGCCTGGCTGATCCTCTCGCGCGAGCACTCCCGCCGCGTGCGCCCGCGCCGCATCCTCAGCCTCACCGCCGCCGCCCCCACCGCCCTGGGCGCCATCATCGCCGCACTCACGGTGCAGCCCACCACCCTCGGCGCCACGGCGGCCACCGGCGCGGCGCTGCTCGGCCTCGCCGGAGCCCCCGCCGACAAACCCCTGATCACCCGCTACGTCGCCCTCGGCGCCCTCGCGCCGCTCACCTCGACCGAGGTGTTCGACGCGCTCACCGCGATCGGCTTCGGCGGCAGCCCCAAGGGCCCCGGCCTGCGGTTCGCCGCCGAGATCCAGCGCGACGGCCCCGGCTGGCGCGCCGAAGTCGACCTGCCACCCGGCATCGAGGCTGTCAAGGTCATGGAGAAGCGGGCCGCGCTCGCCGCGGCCATGCGCCGCCCCATCAGCACGGTGTGGCCCGAGACCGACCGTGCCGCGCACCCCGGGCGCCTGGTCCTGTGGATCGCCCAGCGCGACCCCGCCAAGGCCGCCCGCAAGCTCTGGCCGCTGATGAACAAGGGCCAGGCCGACGTCTACGGGCCGCTGCCCTTCGGGTTCGACCCCCGCGGCAACCTCATCACCATCACCCTGATCTACTCCAACCTCCTGGTCGGCGGGATCCCCGGCTCCGGCAAGACGTCCTGCGCCCTGGCGATCGTCCTCGGCGTGGCCCTGGACCCCACCGCCTCCCTGTGGATCTACGAGTTGAAGGGCTCCGGCGACCTCGACGCCGTCCGGCCCGTCTGCCACCGCTACGTCTCCGGCGACGACGACGAGGACCTGGAGGCCGCCCTCGCAGGCCTGCGCGCCGGGATCACCGAGCAGAAGCGCCGGGCGAAGTTCGTCAAGGGACTCCCGGCCGAGGAGGTTCCCGAAGGGCGCCGCGTCACCCGCGAGCTGGCCGAGCGCTACCCCGAGCAGGACCTCGGCGTGCGCGTCATCGTCGTGGACGAGGCCCAAGAGCTGTTCACCCACCCCGACTACAAGGACGAGGCCGCCACCCTGTTCACCAAGCTCATCAAGAAGGGCCGCGCCTACGGGATCATCGTCATCCTCCTCACCCAGAACCCCGACGCGCCCAGCCTGCCCACCTCGGTGGCCTCCTCGGTCGGCACCCGCCTGTGCCTGGCCGTCATGGACTGGCGCGCCAACAACAACGTGCTGGGCACCGGCGCCCACGAACGCGGCCTGCGCGCAACGGAGATCAGCGTGGACGAGCAGGGCACCGGCATCCTCGCCCGCGGCCGCGAAGGCATCACCGTGCGCGCCGCCCACATCAAGCAGACCGAGGCCGAGGCCATCGGCGCCCGCGCGCTCGCCCTGCGCACCGCCGCCGGAACCCTCACCGGCGAGGCCGCCGGACACGCCGTCGAGGAGATGGCGGTGGAGAGCGCCGCCGACCACCTGCGCGCCGTGTGGCCCGAGGGCGCCGCGGCCGTGCACTCGCACCGCCTGGTCGCCGCCCTCGCCGCCTACCGGCCCGCCCTCTACGGCCCCTGGGCCGACATGGAACCCGCCGCCGCCTCGACCGCCCTGTCCGCCGCGCTGAAGCCCTTCGGCATCCCCACCCAGCAACTCACCCTGCGCGAGTGCTGCGGCGGCGCCAAGGGCGTGCGCCACAGCGACCTCCCCGAGACCGCCACCGACCCCGACGACGACCCCGAAGACGACGACTAGGAGCCCCTCCCGAGCCGGTTTCGGGCAGGCCCCTGGTTTCACCCCCGCCCGAAACCGGTTTCGCCCCCGACATCACCCCAACACGGCACCTGACCTGCACGGGTTTCAGGTTTCCCGTTTCCCGCCCCGAACCGGGAAACAGACCCTCAGCCCCTGTCGGAGACCTCCGGCACACTGAAACCATGGAGCCCCAGACCCTGCGCCCCGGTCACCTCACCGCCCACCAGACCGCCCGCCTCCTCGGCATCACCCTCGGCGGGGTCCGCCAACTCGTCCACCGCGGCCAGCTCACCCGCTCCGGCGGCAGCCCCCGGCAGCCCTGGTACTCCGTCGCCGACGTCCAGGCCCTCAACGCCAAACGCCCCACCCGCGAGGCCGCTTGACGCGCAGGTCAGAGCGGTGTCACGATCTCCGCGTACAGCCATGCCCAAAAGCAGACGCAGCATTGAGGCTCCTACCACTCCGGTAGGAGCCTCAATGCGTTGTTGCGTATTTCGGGTTCGGCATGCACTGTGACCATGCAAACATCACTTTGCAACGACAGCGGGGAGCGGCCTTCCTACAGGCCACCCCCCGCCGCATGCCGCGAGCCCGGTCACCCATGCATTGACCGGGCTCGCTGCATGCGCGATACCCGGCGTGACCGTCTCGACATCAGGCCGACAGAGCGACCTGCACCACACAGGCGAAGACCGCGACGAGTAAGCCACCGGCGCCGATCAGCACCGACAACTTTTCGAAGGCCGAGAATCCGGCCCACGTCTTGCGCATCTCTCCACCACCATCCTTTCTCCTCACCGGGCCCTGACCTTCAGGACCCGAGGGACCTAGGGCTGCACCCGCTCAACGCGCCGGGAGATCGGAATGGCGTGGATCAGCATATGGGTCAAGTCCCAGGGGCCATGCCGAATAGAGTTATAAAAAGTTGCATTCAGACACCGCGCGGGGCCAACCCACCTCACATCACCAGGGGTTGCTGCTGGCGCACTGCCCCGCGCGGACCCCCACCCCGAGCAGCCAGCCCCCGGGGAGGTACCCCCGTGCCCACCCGGCCCCCCTCCCGCTGCACCGACCCCACCTGCCGGGCCCTCGCCACCAAGCGCGGCCGCTGCGACGAACACCAGCCCGTTGCATGGGCAGGCAGGGACGACAAGGCAGCGCGGTACGGCATCAGCTCAGGCAGGTGGCGCACCCTCAAGCGCCGTGTCACCGAGCGCGACAACGGCTGCTGCTACCGCTGCGGTGCCGAGCAGCCCGAGCCCGACGACGATCCAGACGGCGAGCACCAGCACCAGCTGGACCACATCACGCCGCTGTTCGAGGGCGGTGCCGTCGAGGACCTCGACAACCTTGGCCTGATCTGCGAGCCGTGCCACCTCGCCAAGTCCAAGGCCGAAGCGGCACGAGCCAACAGGGCACGCCGCAGACCTCGCTGACCAACTGGAGGCTCACCCCATGACCGCAGAGACCACCAGCACCGTGTCCCTGACCGTCGACATCGACGGACAGGCCGTCTGCGGCGAGGTCGGAACGATCACCGTCCCGGTCCATGAGGGCGTCGTGGAGATGCCGGACGTCCGCCGGGCCCTCGCCGCGCTGCTTACCGAGGCTGCCGCCAGCATGCTGGCCGGACAGTCCGACTTCGCCCTGGCCCCACCTCCCCCGGGGGAAGGGGAGTCTGCATCGCTGGACTGATCGCCAGGGGACCCGGCGCCGTCAGCTCGGCGCGTGCGTGCACAGAATCGCGAAGGGGGGTCACCCGGCATGGGTCGTACACCGCAGCCCGCTGCCCTGAAGCTGATCAAGGGCCGGGGCAACGGCAAGGACTCTGCGGGCCGTGAGGTCAACCCCGGCCCCGCCTTCAAGCGGTTGCCGCCGGAGGCTCCGGACTGGCTGTCGGAGGAGGCCCGCGCCGAGTGGGACCGCGTGGTGCCCGGCCTGTCCCGCCTCGACCTGCTGAAGCCCGAGGACCGCGGCGCCCTGGCGGCGCACTGCGAGGCCTGGGCGACGTTCCGGGAGGCGACGGAGACGGTGCAGCGCGAGGGGCTGACGATCGAGGCGAAGCAGGGGACGCTGCCTCACCCCGCGGTCGGTATCGCGCGGGCGGCCGGCCGTGAACTGCGCGCGTGGGCAGCTCACTTCGGGCTGACGCCCTCGACGGAGCAGCAGTTGGCGAGGGGGTCTGAGCATGAGCCGGACCCCGACAACCCGTTCGGGTAGCGGTGTCCCTGCCGCCTACCTCGACCAAGAGCTGCTCGACCGGCTGAAGCTGTCGCCCGAGGTTGCCTGGTACCTGACCGAGCGGGGCATCCCGCTGCCGGACTGCCCGCCGCTGATCAAGACGCCCGAGCCTCGCGAGGAGCCCGGGGCGATGTTCGACGCCGCCCGCGTCGACAAGGTGCTGCGCGCTTTCGAGCAGCTGCGGCACACCCAGGGCGCGCTGGCCGGGCAGCCGCTACGGCCGGACCCGTGGCAGGTCGCGTACATCCTGGCTCCGATCTTCGGGTGGGTGCAGTGGGACGAGGACGCGGACGGTTACGTGCGGATCGTCCGTGAGGTGTACGTCGATGTGCCGCGGAAGAACGGCAAGACGACGATTGCGGGCGGGATCGCCCTGTACCTGATGGCGGCGGACGGCGAGCCCGGTGCGCAGGTCATCACCGCCGCGGTCACCAAGGAGCAGGCGGGGCTGCTGTTCCAGCCGGTGAAGCTGATCGTGGAGAAGTCCCCGGCGCTCAAGCGGGTCATGCAGCCGCTCGCCGCGGTGATCCTGCACCCCAAGACGGACTCCTACTTCAAGCCGGTGTCCTCGCTGGCGGGTGCGCAGCACGGGCTGAACCTGCACGGCGGCATCGTGGACGAACTGCACGAGCACAAGAGCCCGGAACTGGTCGAGACGATCGAGTCCGGTACGGGCTCGCGCCGTCAGCCGCTGATCTTCATCATTACGACGGCGGACGCGGGCAACCGCCAATCCGTCTACCACCGCAAGCGCGAGCGCATCGAGCAGCTGGCGCGCGGTGCCTTCACGGCGCCCGCCGTGTACGGGGTGGTGTTCGCCGCCGCCCGCGAGGACGACCCCTTCGCCGAGGCGACGTGGAAGAGAGCGAACCCCGGCTACGGCATCTCCCCGACTCGTGCCTACCTGCGCACCGCGGCGGACAAGGCGAAGCAGTCCCCGGCCGAGCTGGCGTCCTTTCTGCGGTTGCACTGCGGAGTGCGCACCAAGCAGACCACCAAGTACCTGACGCTGGATTCATGGACGGCGAACGGGGCCCTGGTCGATGAGGTGAAGCTGCGCGGCCGGGAGGCGTACGGGGGCCTGGACCTCGGCGCGGTCTCCGACCTCAACGCGCTGGTGTGGCTGTTTCCTGACGACTCGGACGGCTCGCTCGACCTCCTGCCGCGGTTCTGGACGCCGGAGGAGAACGTCAAGGACCTGGACCGGCGCACGGCCGGGAACGCCTCGGTGTGGGTGCGCGAGGGCTGGCTGAAGACGACGCCCGGGAACGTCACCGACTACTCGGTGATCGGCGCGCAGATCCGCCGAGACCTGGACTCGTACGACGTGCGCTCGCTGGGGTTCGACCGGTGGTCCGCCACCCCGCTGACGAACGATCTGGAGAGCGAGCGGGCGCCGCTGGTCGGTGTCGGGCAGGGCTTCAAGTCCATGTCCCCGGCGCTGAAGGCGGTGCAGCGGCTACTGCTCCAGGGACAGCGGCAGGTCGCCGAGGGCGGCCGCCCGATGCTGCGCCACGACGGCAACCCGGTCATGGCGTGGATGGTCGACAACCTCGCGGTGGCCCTCGACACCGCCGGGAACGTGAAGCCGGACAAGTCCTCGGGCGGCGACAAGATCGACGGCGTCAGCGCACTCTGCGACGCGATGTCCGAGGTCCTCGCCCGCCCACCCAAGCGCACCTCGGCCTACGAGGACGGCGAGTTCGAGGCGATCTGAACGAGGGGGTGGGCGCATGCGCTGGTGGCCGCGACGCCACAAGACCACGACCGGGACCGTGGTCGACCAGGACGGCGTACCCGTACTGGCCAAGGCCGCCGAGGAGTTCGGCGACCTCACCCAGCTCGGCACGCACCTGGCCGCGAACGGGATCCGGGTGGTCGACCCCGGGGTGCCGCTGGCCAACTACGCGGACACGGCCGCGGCCGGGCGCGTGTGGGAGACACAGCCCTCGGTCCGCAAGGTCGTGGACTACGTGGCCCGGCAGCTGTGCACGATCCCGTGGCACGTCTACGAGCGGGTCTCGGACACCGACCGGCGCCGGGTGACGGACCATCCCCTTGCGCAGCTGCTCGCACAGCCCGCGGCCCGCCGGTCCGGTTCGCGGCTGTGGCACACGACCCTGGTGGACTGGCTGATCTACGACCGGTGGTGCATGCAGGTCCTCCCCTCGGCGGACACCGCCTCGGGGTTCGAGCTGCGCCGCAAACCGGCCCGCCGCTTCCACATCGTGGCGGATGACGACGATGCCCCGGACGCCCTCTATCTGGTCTCCTCGCGCGGGCCCGCGCAGGTGGTACCGCTGCCCGCGCCGTACCTGTTCGACCACGGGTACGCCACGGTCGGCGCCAACGGCACCAGCCCGATGGACACGTTGCGGCAGATCCTCGCCGAGCAGGCCGAGGCCATCGAGTGGCGGCGCCAGGTGTGGCGCAACGGGGCCCGGGTCCCGGCCGTGATTGAGCGGCCTGCGGACGCTCCGGCCTGGTCGGGCACGGCCAAGGCCCGGTTCACTGCGGCATTCAGCGCGTTCGTCGGCCGGGCGGGACAGGCGGGCGGCACGCCGATCCTCGAAGACGGCATGACGCTGAAGACGATCACCGCGTTCAAGCCGCAGGAGACGCAGGACATCGAGGGGCGCCGCCTGACCGATGCCGAGGTGGCCTCGGCGTACCACATCGCCCCCGAGCTGGTCGGCGCGCGCGAAGGCACATTCTCCAACATCGATGCCTTCCGGCAGATGCTCTTCACGATCAGCCTCGGGCCCTACGTCACGCAGTGGCAGGACGTTCTGAACTCCATGCTGGTGCCGCTGCTTGCCCCGGGCTCGAACCTGTACGTCGAGGCCAACCTCGAAGCCAAGCTGCGCGGCTCCTTCACCGAGCAGGCCGCGCTGCTCCAGACCGCTGTCGGGGCGCCGTACATGCTGCGCTCGGAGGCCCGGGCGGTACAGAACCTGCCCAAGGTCGAGGGCACAGACGAGCTGGTAACGCCGCTCAACGTCACGATCGGCGGGCTCGCCTCGCCGCGGGACACCGCGCCGGAGGCGCTCCCAAAAGGGCACGGCCGCCCGGCGTGAAGACCGGGCGGCCTGAGGACCTGGGCACGTTCGAGGCCGAGCGGCAGGCGTTCGCCGCGGCTCTGACCGGCTGGGCCGAGCGGCAGGCCGAGGACCTGGTGCAGCGGGCGGGCGCCAAGGCGGACGGGCCGCCGGACTTCTACGACCTGTGGGCCGCACAGTCCCCGGAGCGCCAGGCGCAACTGGCCGCGCTCATCCAGGGCTACGGCTTCCGTCTCGCCCAGATCGGCGCCTGGTCGGTGCTGGGGGTGTGGAACCCAGAGGCGGACGGCTGGGACGCAGCCGTGATGGAGGCGTGGCTGGCGAAGGCCGCCGAGTCGCACGCGGCCGAGTACGAGCAGGCTGCCTACACCGCAGCGACCGCCGCGGTGCGCGAGGAAGGCGACTGGCGCGACAACCTCCGCTCCGGCCTGGCGTCGTGGGTGGTGGCGGCGGGGGTGCGCGCGGTGACCTCGGCGACCGAGGCCCGCAGCTTCGGCTCGCACGACGCGGCCGGCGCCTCGGGCCTGACTCACAAGGTGTGGCGGACCGGCGGCAAGAACCCCAGGGCCAGCCACGTGCGGATGAACGGCGACTCCGTCGAACTGGGCGGGGTGTTCGCCAACGGGCTGCGCTGGCCGGGCGACGCGAACGGTGACGCCGACGAGACCGCCAACTGCAACTGCCGCCTGGACTACACACGAGAGGGGGGCTGAGACGTGCCCCGCACCAAGGAAGCATCGGCCCGGATCAAGGCGGCCGGGCCCCCGGACGGGCTCGCCGAGGGCCAGTTCCGGGCGCTCGTCAGCGTGTTCGGCAACGAGGATTCCATGGGCGACGTCATCGCCCCCGGCGCGTTCGCGCAGGTGCTCGCCGAATGGAAGGCCTCCGGCGACCCGATCCCGGTGGTCTGGTCGCACAAGTGGGGCGACCCCTTCGCGCACATCGGCTCCGTCCTGGAAGCCACCGAAACCCCGGACGGGCTGGAAGTCCTCGCGCAGATCGAGGACATGGACACCAACCCCACCGCCCGGCACGTCCACCAGCTGCTCAAGGGCCGCCGCATCAAGCAGTTCTCCTTCGCCTACGACGTCGGCGAGGGCGGCTGGGTCGACACCGACGACCTGGCCAGCCACCCCTACGGCGAGTTCTACGAGATCAAGCGGTTCTCCCGTCTCTACGAGGTGGGGCCGTGCCTGGTCGGCGCGAACCAGCAGACCGAGCTGATCGCCGCCAAGGCCGCCGACCTCGCCCACGGGGTGAAGGCGGGCCGGGTCCTGTCCCAGGCCAACTACGACCGGCTCAGCGCCGCGCACGCCTCAATCGGTGAGGTACTCACGGCCGCCGAGCCCCAGAAATCTTCCCGGCCCCCCGCACCCGCCGCGGGCCGGACCACCCCCGAAGAGGAGACCGGCCAGCAGCAGACCGAGCCGCCCGCCGCCGCCCCCGAGGCGCCCGCGAAGGCGACCGGCCCCACGCCCGCCCAGGTCACCGCGTGGGTCACCGCACGACAGATGACTACGAGGAGGACCCCATGACGCTGCGCGAGAAGCTCCAGGCGCTGCTGAAGGAGGCGGCGGACATCGTCGCCAAGGCGGCCGAAGAGGACGGCCGCGACTTCACCGAGGACGAGGTGAAGCGGATCACCGAGATCAAGACCGAGTCGGACGAGGTCGAGGCGAAGGTGAAGGCGGCCGACGAGGCACAGGCCGCCGCCGCCGCGATGGCCGGTAAGAAGGCCCCGGGCACGAAGCCCCCGGCCTCCGGCGCGAAGGTGAAGGACCGCCAGGAGGACGCCGACGCGGCCACGTTCGGCGAGCGGTTCACGACGTCGTCGCTGTACGGGGAGTTCCGCAAGCAGCACCCCTCGGGGCTCGGCGAGGGCTCCGCGGTCGACATCGGCCGCGTCCGGGTCGGCTCTCTCAAGGAGTGGGCGGCGAGCCGCAAGGCGACCTCCGCGCCGCTCCAGGTCGCCCTGGGCCACATCGCTCCGATCCGGATGCCGATGATCGACCAGGTCGACCGCGACAACCTCACGATCCTGGACCTGATCTCGCGCGGCGAGTCGGACGGCCCCTTCGAGTACCTCCAGGTCACCGGAGTGACCCGCAACGCGGCCATCGTCCCCGACGAGATCCTGCCGGGGGACAGCGTCGTCAAGCCGACGTCCACGATCGCCACCGAGCTGGCGGACGCCAAGCCGTACACCTACGCGGACGGCTACGACGTCACCAACGCCCTGCTGTCCAACGCCCCGGCGCTGGCCAGCTACATGGACAACGAGCTGGAGTACAGCCTCGACAGCGTCATCGAGGACAAGCTCCTCAACGGCACCGGCACCAGCGGGCAGCCCAAGGGCATCCTGCACACCACCGGCGTCCAGGAGCTGACGTACACCCCGGGCACGGACGCCATGGCCCAGGTCAAGGCGATCCGGCAGGCCATCACCCGCATCACCACGCTGCCCGGCGGCAATGTCACCGCCTGCCTGATGTCCCCGGAGGACGACGAGGCGTGGGACCTGATGCAGGACGCCAACGACCGGTTCTTCGGGCAGGGCCCCTTCGGGCAGGGCCCGAACACGTCGTGGGGCCGTGCGCGTGCGCTGTCCCAGCGGCTCGCCCCGGGGACCGTGATCCTCGGCGACTGGCGGCAGGTCGCCCTCCTCGACGTTGAGGGCCTCAGCATCCTGGCGTTCAACCAGCACAAGGACTACGCGCAGCGGAACCTCGTCTACGTGCGGGCCGAGCTGCGCGCGATGCAGGTGATCTGGAAGCCGAACCGGCTGATCGTCGTCAAGCCGGGCGCCTGAGGAGGGGCCGATGCCCACACACAAGATGCTCACCATCGACGGGATCCGGGTGCGCGCGGAGGACGAGGACCGCTACCGCGCCCGCAGCGCGCCCGCACCGGGCCCGCTCACGCAGACGATGGCGCAGCCCGCACCGCCGCTGCCCCCCGCCGACCCGGACCTGTTCAACCCGAGCGATCACACGCTGCCGCAGGTGATCGCCTACCTGGCCGAGGCCGACGAGGAGGAGTCCGCGCGGATCCTGGACGAAGAGGCCCAGGGCGAGAAGCGAAAGGGCCTGCTGGAGAGGCGGGACGAGTTCCTCGCCGAGGCCCGGCAGCGCGCGGCGGGCAGCGGTGGCGGGGCCTGACCCCTACCTCGCCGATCCCGGCGACCTGGCCACGCTGCTGGACCTGCCCGCGGACGACGTGCGGCTGCTCGCCGCGCTGCGCGCTGCTACCCGCCGCTTCCGCGGTCAGGTCCGCCACCCCGTCTCGCTGGTCACCGACGACACGGTGTTCCTGGACGGCAGCGGTGGGCCGGTCCTGCGGCTGCCCGCGGCTCCGGTGCTGGCCGTGCGCACGGTCGAGATCGACGGCACCGAGGTGGACGGGGTGCGGGTGCGGCGGCAGTCCGGGTTGCTGCTGCACCCCGGCGGCTGCTGGCCGGAGTGGGCCGAGGTCACCGTGACCTACGACCACGGGTACGTCACGGTTCCCGAGGACGTCGCCGAAGTGGTCGTAGATCAGGCCCGCGTCATCTACCGCACGGATCCGGCGATTCAGCAGGTGACCACCGGCACCGAGTCCGTGTCCTTCGCTGCGACCGCGGCGGTGGGCGTCACCGAGCAGTGGCGGGCCGCCGTCGAGGCGTACCGCCTGAACCGGGGGGACGACTCGTGATGCTCGCCAACCCGCTGCGCCGGGACACCGTCACCGTCATCGACCGCGTGAAGACGGGCGAGGACGACCGCGGCCACGACGTCTACGAGGACGTCGAGCGAGAGGTGCCGCACTGCAACATGCAGCCCGTCACCAGCACCGAGGCCAACGACAACCGCACCCAGGTCGTCACCCGCTGGCGACTGGCCGGCCCGCCCGCCATGGGCCTGACCGCGCTGTCCCGGGTGCGGTTTCGGGGCGTGCTGTACGAGGTCGACGGCGAGCCCGGGGCCTACGGCTCGTTCGCCGGAGTCCTGGACCACACCGAGGCCTTCCTGAAGGTGGTGAGCGGATGAGCGGTATCAGGTTCGAGTTCGACCCGGCCTGTCTGCCCGAGGTCATGGCCTCGGCGCCGGTGCGCTCCGCGCTGCGGGCGCAGGCCGAGGAGATCGTGCCCCGGGCTCGCGCCCTGGCCCGCGCGGAGGTGGGGGAGGAGTTCGCCGACTCCATCACCGTCTCGGAGGAGATCCGGCCCCGCGGGCGGCCCACCGCGAAGGTCGTTGCGGACCGGGCGGATGCCGAGGCGCACGAGTACGGCGATTCCAGCACCGCGCGGCGCCGCGTGCTGGGCCGCGCGGCCCGTACCCGGGACAACTGATGTGGCCGGACATGGAGTTGGCCGTCATCAAGGGCGTGCGCCAGAACCTCGGCGGACCCCGGGTCACCGACGAGGTACCGTCCACGGTCGAGATGCTGGTGCCGGTCGTCGTCGTGCAGGTGGCGGGCGGCGCGGACAACCACATCAGCGACACCGTCACCGTCGATGTGGCCGCGTTCGCCGCAGACCGGGCGGCTATGTGGCAGCTCGCCGAGCACGCCCGGGCAGCCGTGCACGCCCTGGCCGCGACGGTGGCGGGCGGCGTGGTTGTCGACACCGTCGACACCGTGCAGCGGCCCGTCGAGGTCCCCTACGGCAACCCCGGCGTGCGCCGGGCCATCGCCACCTACACGCTCACCACCCGCGCCCGGGCCGAGGTCTGACGCGCGCAACCCACCCGCGCCCCCGCCCGCGTGCGGGGGCCTCGCCATGAAAGGGGGTCGCGATGCCTGCGGCCGACTTCACCACCATCGCGGAGCTGCGCCAGTCGCTGATCCGCAAGGCTCTGCGCTACGCCATCTTCGCGGCCGACACCACCGCGGACGCCGTCACGTCACCGTTCGACACAGCCGGTGTCCTCCAGGCCCTGCCGACCGGGTACCTGCCGGTCGGCTACACCACCACCGACGGCGTGACGTTCTCCGGGGACCTGTCCACCTCCGATGTCGAGTCCGGCCAGTCCGCTTCGCCGACCCGCTCGGACGTCGAGACCGACACGCAGACCGCACAGTGGGTGCCGCAGGAGACCAACACGGCGGCGGTCGCCCTCTACGAGAACCTGCCGCTGTCGGGCACCGGTGCTCTGCCCGATCTCGGCTCGGCCGCCTGGACCTGGTCGAGGCCGAAGACCCCGCCCACCCGCTACCGGCGCCTGCTCTTCGTCGCCGAGGACCTCAACAAGACGACCGGGAACCCGCTCTACATCGTGCGGCACTTCCCCAGCGCGCTGCGCTCGGGCCGCGAAGACGAGCAGTGGACGCGTACCTCGGAGATCTCCCGCGGCGTGACCTATCAGGCGTACGTCGATGACGAGGCCGGTACCGACTCGATCACCTGGATCGACGGCCCCGGCTGGCGCGACTTCGCCGCCGGAGAAGAGGACGAGGGCTGATGCCCTCCCGCACACCGGCGCAGCGGCGGCGGACTACTGGGGTGAGCCCCGCCGCCGCTGCGCCTTCACCCGCTCACCCCCAGGCCCCCCAGAAGCGAGAAGAGACCATGAGCAAGCCCAACCGGCGCCGGTACCGCATGGCCGAGGTCCGGCAGCAGTTCGCGGACGCGGTCGGCGGCGAGGACATCGAGGTCGAGCTGAGCAACGGTGAGGTGCTGACGTTCCCGCACCCTCTGTTCGCGGACGACGAGTGGTCCACGACGGTGGACGAGGCCGAGTCCAACCGCGACAAGGCGCACGCGATCCTCGGCGACGAGCAGTACGAGAAGTTCGTTGCGGCGGGCCACCAGGACGCCGATGTGGCGCTGCTGTTCCTGGCCGTGCAACAGGACATGCAGGGCCAGGTCAAGCGGCGCCCTACACGGTCCTAGACGTCCTCGGGAACCACCCCGAGGCCGTCGAGGCGGACCTGTGCCACCACTACGCGCCGCGCGATCCGATCGCCGAGTTCTGGCGCGGGGAGATCTCCTTGCGCCAGTTGCGCGTCCTGGTCGAGGGCCTCCCGCCCAGCGGGGCCCTGGCGCGCAGGCTCGCGGGCCACCACTGGCAGCACGCCGACTTCCTCACGGCCGAACTGGTCGACCGCATCGGCCAGTTGGTGACCGACTTCCGCAACACCAACCGGGCCGAGAAAGCGCCGCCCCAGCCGTACCCGGAGCCGGTGTGGCGGCCGGGCCGGCAGGCCGCGAAGAAGGCGCGGGCGAAGAAGGACCGCAAGGAACGCGCCTCGGCGCGCGCCGGATACCAGCGGCTCGTTGCCCAGCTCACGCCGCCGTACGCCGAGAAGGGGTGAGCTATGCCTCGGGCCGGTGCCGTATGGGTCGATGTCCTGCCGAACATGAGCGGCTTCGGCCGCGCGCTGCGCGAGCAGATCGGCGAGCCCGTCGCCCAGGCCTCCCGCCAGGCAGGTGAGGCCGGGGGCGACGGGCTCATGCAGGGCATGGCCACGAAGATGAAGGCCGGAGCCCTCGCGGCCGGGGCGGTGGTCGGCGGGCTGGTCGCCAAGGGCATCTCCGAGGCCATCGACAAGCAGGCCGCCACCGGCAAGCTGAAAGGGCAGTTGGGGCTGTCCGCGAAGGAGGCAAAGGCGGCGGGGGCCGCCGCCGGGAAGCTGTATGCGGGCGCCGTCACCGAGACCGTCGAGGACGGCGCCGCCGCGGTGCGGGCGGTCATGGCCGCGGGCATCGCCCCGGAGAAGGCCACCACCCGGCAGCTGACCGCCATCGCCACCAAGGCACAGGACCTCTCCACTCTCTTCGAGGTCGACCTCGGCCAGGCCGCCAACGCTGCCGGGCAGGCAGTGAAGACCGGGTTGGCCAAGAACGCCGACGAGGCCCTGGACACCATGTTCCGCGGCTTCCAGGTGATGGGCCCGAGGGCCGATGACCTGATGGACACCTTCAACGAGTACAGCACCGTCTTCCGCTCGCTGGGCCTGGACGTGAAGACCGTCACCGGCCTGTTCTCACAGGGGATGCGCGCGGGTGCCCGGGACACCGACGTCGTCGCGGACGCGCTGAAGGAATTCCAGATCCGCACCACGGACGGCTCCAAGGCCTCCGCGGACGCGTTCAAGCTGTTGGGTCTGAACGCCGAGAAGTCCACCGCGCAGTTCGCCCGCGGCGGCAAGGGCGCGGCACGCGGTCTCCAGGACGTCCTGGACCGGCTGCGGACGATGAAGGACCCCGTGGACCGCAACGCCGCCGCGGTGGGCCTGTTCGGCACCAAGGCCGAGGACCTCGCGGGCGCCCTGTTCGCCCTGGACCCGGCGGCCGCGGTCGCCGACCTGGGCAAGGTCGGCGGCGCGGCCACGCGCGCGGGCGATGATCTGCGCGACAACGCCGGAGTCACGTTCGAGCAGTTCAAGCGCCGGGCCCTCATGGCACTGGGCCAGGCCGCCACCAAGTACGTCATCCCGCCGCTGCTCAGCGTCGCCCGGGTCCTGGACGAGAAGGTCGTGCCGCCCGCGCGCTCCGCGGCGAGCTGGCTGTCCGACCGCCTCGGACCGGCGTTCACCACCGTGGGCGAGGCCACCGGCAGCACCCTGGGCTGGCTGCGGAATTACGGGGCATGGCTGGCCCCGCTCGGCGTGCTGGTGGGCGGGCTCACGCTGATGCTGTCCGCCAACGCCCTGGCGACCGGAGCGACCACCGCGGCGTTCAGCCTCTACCGAGGTGCCATCCTGGCGTGGGCCGCGGTGCAGCGCACCGCCATCGCAGTTCAGGCTGCCTGGAACGCGGTGCTGGCCCTTAACCCGATCGGGCTGATCGTCATCGGTCTGATCGCTCTGGGCGCGGCCCTGTTCGTCGCCTGGAAGAAGTCCGAGACCTTCCGCAGCGTCGTGATGGGCGTCTGGTCGGCGATCCAGACCGGCGCCGTGTGGCTGTGGACGAACGGGATCCGCCCCCTGGTGAGCGGCTTCATGACCGGCCTGCGCGCGGTCGGGGCGGCGGCCTCCTGGCTGTGGTCCACCGTGCTTCAGCCCACCTTCGCCGCGGTCTCCACCGGGGCCCGCATCCTCGCCACGGTCCTGACGATCGTGGTGTTCGGGCCGATCTATCTCGCCGTCCGGGCGCTGGGCGCGGTGTTCACCTGGCTGTGGTCCGCCGCCGTGCGGCCGGTCCTCGGCTGGATCAGCGCGGCCGCCGTCACCATGTGGGCGGTCGGGGTGCGGCCGGTGCTCTCCGCCCTGATGACCACCGTGCGCGCGGTCGGCGGCGTGCTGCGCTGGCTGTGGAACGCCGCCGCCCGGCCAGTGTTCGGATGGATCACCGCCGGGGCTCGGGCCATGGGCGCGGCGGCCATGAGTACGCTCTCCGCCCTCGGAGCGGCGCTGCGGCTGAGCGGTGCCGCCTTCCGCTGGCTGTGGAAGAACGCGGTGCAGCCCGCTCTGTCCGGGATCCGCTCGGCCGTGTCGAGCGCCTACCGCGTGGGCATCGCGCCGGTGTTCGCCGCTCTGCGCACAGCGACCGGGCGGGTGGCCGACTCCTTCGAGACTGCCCGCCGCGGCATCAAGAAGGCCTGGGACAAGGTCGAGGGCATCGCGAAGAAGCCCGTGGCCTTCGTGATCGACACCGTGTACAACCGCGGCATCGTCAAGGTGTGGAACAAGGTGGCCGACAAGTTCGGCGCCCCGACCATGTCGGAGATGAAGGGCTTCGCCCGCGGCGGTGTCCTGCCCGGGCAGTCCTCGTACCGGCAGGGTGACGACCAGCTGGTGCCGATGCGCCGCGGCGAGGGCGTCGCGGTGTCCGAGGCGATGCGCGACCCCTACGAGCGGGCCCGCCTGCTGGCGGTCAACAAGGCCGCCATGCAGGGGCGTTCGCTGCGGCAGTTCCAGGGTGAGGGCTTCGCCAAGGGCGGCATCTTCGGCTGGGTCGGCAAGGCCGCGTCCAAGGGCCTGGACCTGGCGAAGGCGGGGGTGGGCTGGCTCAAGGACGGCATGAAGGCCTCGGCCGAGGCCGGAGTCAACGCCGTCGTGCGCCCGCTCATCGCCAAGATCAGCGGCTCGGCTTCCCTGTACCGGGACATGATCACCCGCATCCCCAAGAAGATGATCAGCGCCCTGTTCGACTACTCAGGGAAGGCGGACAAGAAGCTGGAAGCCGCCGGGATCGGCGGCAAGGGCTTCAAGGCCGGGCTGTCCTGGGCGCGCACCCAGGCGGGCAAGGCCTACCAGTGGGGCGGCAACGGGGATCCGTCGTGGGACTGCTCGGGATTCGTCTCCGCGATCGAGTCCGTCATCCGAGGCCAGAAGCCGCACAGGAGGTGGGCCACCGGCGCGTTCTCGGGGGCGACCGCGCCCGGCGGGTGGGTGCTCAACAAGCGCTCCCCGTACATGATCGGCATCACCAATGCTGGGGTGGGACACACCGCCGGAACCATCAACGGGACCAACGTCGAGAGCCGGGGCGGGGACGGCGTAGTGGTCGGCTCCCGCGCCCGCGGCTACAAGGACTCGCTGTTCACGCATCGGTACGGGTTCGTGGCCAAGGGGTACGCCGAGGGCGGCAAGCCCCGCCCGGGCGAAGTGGCCTGGGTCGGCGAGCGCGGGCCCGAACTGGTGCGCTTCAGCGGCGGGGAGGAGGTCTACAACCACGCCGACTCGCTGCGAATGTGGGAGGGCCTGGGCGCCCGCGGGTTCGCCAAGGGCACCAAGGCCGCCCGGAGTGCGGCCCGCAAGGACCTGCCCGGCGACCTGAACGCCTTCACCAAGTCGCTGACCGGCTCGGCCTCGGACATCTCCCGCGCGGCCAAGGAGTTGACCAAGGACCTGAAGGCCGCCGGGGTTGGCGGGAAGTCGCTCACCGCCTCCGTCACCAAGGCCTCGACCCGCCTTCAGGCCATGGCCAAGCAGCGCGACGCGGTGAGCGCGAAGATCGACACGGCCAGGGCAGCGGCAGCCGACCAGAAGAAGACGGCAGCCGATTACATCGGCCTGGCCAACCTCGCCGATGCAGCCAGCATCGGCGAGGTGGTGGCGGGCATGCGGGCCCGGCAGAACACCGCTCGCGGCTTCCAGCAGCAGATCGCCGCCCTGTCCAAGAAGGGGTTGTCCCGGGACCTGATCGGCCAACTGGCCGCGCTCGGCCCGGAAAGCGGCCTCGCTGGCATGGTCGCCTCCGCGAGCGGCTCGCAGATCAAGCAGCTCAACGCCCTCGCCAAGTCCGGCGCAAAGCTGTCGACCGGCTACGGCAACACCATGGCCGACGCGATGTACGACGCGGGCACGTCCGCCTCGCGCGGGTTCCTGGCGGGGCTGCTCGCCGAGGAGGCCGCGATCCAGAAGGCCATGGCGAAGATCGGCGCGGGAGCGGTGAAGGCGATCCGCTCCAAGAAGGGCATCGACGCACACAGCCCGTCCCGCAAGGGCGAGCAGGCGGGCCGTGATGTGGGGGCCGGTCTGGTCGCCGGTATGACCGCGAGCGGCGCTGACGTCGAGTCGGCCGCGGCGCGTCTGGGGCAGTCCGCCCTGCCTTCGGCCGCCTCCCGCTCCGCCGGGGACCGGGACAGTTCGCTGGACGGCCGCCCGCTGTACCTGGTCGTCGAGGACGGCACGGTGCTGCGGGCCTACGTGGACGACCGGGTGGACGGCGCCTTGTCGGATGTCCGGCGTTCCAAGCGCGCAGGCAGCAGATAGGAGAGCACCGATGCCGATGATCGTGGACCTGTCGGCGCCACCGATCACCCCACCCTCGCAGGTCACCAGCCCCGAGGGCTGGCTGACCGCGGTGGTGGACGACCCGTGGGCGGGGGTCTACCTCGCGGTCGACTACACCGCCGCCGTCCCGCTGCCCGCAGCCGACCAGGTGCACCGGGTACGCATCGTGCGCCAGGACCCGAGCGCAGCGGAGGCGGCGCCGGTGCGCTCGGCGGACAGCGCGTGGGCGCTGGAAGGGGTGGGGCAGGCCTACGACCATGAGGCCCCCCTCGGCGTGGGCGTCACCTACACCGCCACCCCGCAGTACGCGGACGGCAGTTGGGGCACGCCGACCTCGCTCGGGCTGACCGTCCCCGCACCGGCGCCCGGCCGCACCCGGGACCTGTGGATCAAGAGCATCGAGCAGCCGGGGCTCTCCCTCCGGGTGGCCTACGGCCCGGCCCAGGGAACCACCAGCGGGGGCCGCCAGGACAGCGCGGCCCGCTCGGGCAGCCCGTACAGCGCCATCGCCTACGACACCGCGGCGGCCCCTGCGGAGACCGTCACCGTGGACGTCCTGACCGGGCAGGTCGAGCAGTTCCGGGAGCTGATCCGCTCCGGGGTCCTCCTCGCCCAGGTCCGGCCCGGCTACCGGATCCCCGACCGCTACTTCGTGCCCGGCGACGTCGCCGAGAAGCCCACCGGCAAACTCGGCGCCACAGGCGGGTACGCAGTCACGTTCGACGTGGTGCCCATCGAGCGACCGGCCACCGCCGGGCAGCCGATGTGCGCCCCGGGCTGGACCTACGACGACCTCGCAGCCGCGTTCGCGACATACGACGCCGTCACCGCCTCGTATCCGAGCTACGCGGCGCTGGCGACGAACGGCGCGGTGACCTGATGCTGCCCATCAGCGCGGCGGCACTGGCCGCACTCGGTCAGGCCACCCGACGCCCCGTGCGCGCAGAGTGGTCCAACGACGGCGGGCGCACATGGAACCCCGTGCGCTACGGCTCCGGGCAGGTGACGCCGGACCGTACCGCGGAGTGCCGCTACTCGGCCGCCATCGAGCTGCTCGACGTCCCCCGTGGCCGCGACGGCATCAACTCCGTCAGCACCGAACTGCGGCTGTTCCAGGGGATCGGGATCCCGCGCCGCGAGGTCGAGTGGATCCCCGCGGGCCGGTACGTCATCGACCGGCTGCGCCGCACCCGCCTGGGCGTGTCCCTGGACCTCCTGGGCCGCGAAGAGGTGGTGCGCGGCGCCGCCCTGCCGCGGGCACGCACCATCGGCCCGGACGGCGCGGAGGCCTGCGCCGCGATCCTGGCTGCCGAGGCCCTGCCGGGCTCAGCGATCGCCTGGCGCGACGGCGTGAAGCGCGGCACGCGCCTGCCCGCGTTCGTCGTGGATGAAGACCGGTGGGCGGCGCTGTCGGGCGGTACGGACACCGCGGGCACCTCCACCGGCATCGCGTCGTCGCTCGGCGCCGAGTTCTTCTGCGACGCCACCGGCACTCCGACCATGGCGCAGGTGCCCACCCTGGCCGATCCCGTCCGGTGGAGCATCGGGCACACCCTGGTCACCGCAGAGCCCGCCGAGGAGGAGTCCGCCGAGAACCTGGTGAACCTGTGGGTGGTCACCGGGGACGCGGGCGACGGTGGCGCAGTCGCCGGGCCGGCAGTCGCCTGGGACGACGATCCCGACTCCCTCACCTACGCCGGTCCTGACCCCGTAGAGGACCCCCTCGCCCCACAGCGCCTGGGCCTGGCCGGGGTGCGGGTGCGCACCGGCCGCTACACCTCCCCGCTGGTCACCTCCCTTGCCCAGGCCGACGACGTGGCCCGGGCGCGGCTGGCGGACAGCCTCGGCGTGCAGGCCTCCCTGTCCCTGACGGTGGCCTGCAACCCGGCCCTGGAACCGGGGGACGTCGTGCTGGCCGAGGTCGACCAAGGGCGCTGGGAGCGGCACTTGGTCGACGCCTGCCCCTTCACCCTCGGCGCCGTCACCCAGACCCTGACGACCCGCACGAGCACGCGACGGGGGGTGTGAGGCGTGAACATCCGTGAGCAGCTCGGCAAGGACCTCACCCACCAAGCCGCCGCCGGGGGCGGCTTGCAGACCGTGTCGGCGACCGTCACGGACGTGACCGGCGAAGGCACCGTGCACCTGATGATGGGCGGCGCCCAGTTCTACGACGTGGCCTGCACGGACGCCTACCGCAACCGCGCGGCCGGGGACACCGTCGCCGTGCGCCGCGGCGCCGTCCCCATCGTGCTGTGGCGTCTGGGCGAGGACCCGGCCGAGGCGGAAGCAGAGCGCATCACCCGCCTTGCCACCGAGGCCGCCGAGGACCTGGTGGCGATCTCCGCCTACACCTGGGGAACCGCCACCCCCACGGGCGCCGGGTGGCAGCAGGTCACCACCTTGTGGACCCGCAAGGACGCCAACGGGGTGGGCACCCTCTACGCACAGATCGGCGGCAGCGACACCTCGCCGACCGCCCCGCCCACTCGCGCACCCAAGCCCGTCTCGCTGTCCCCGACCGCCTCCGGGACCTGGCGGCGCGGGCGCCCCGACGACTACGCCGACGCCCCCACGCAAGGCGACTGGACCGGCCGCGGCGACCGCCGCGGCGGCTGGTTCTACGGCAGCCGCATCAAGGACGCCTGCGACGGCAAGAACGTGGCCGCCATGAAGGTGCAGTTCGCCCGCAAGCGGGGCTCCGGCATCAACGGCAAGGTCCGCGCCCGGCTCTACCTGCACGACTACCAGCTGCCGCCGTCCGGGCAGCTCAACCTCGGCGCCGGGCCCGAGGGGCTGCTGTCCCTCGCGGTCGGCGCGCAGGGCACCGCGACCCTGCCGAGCGCCTGGCGCACCGCGCTGGCCTCCGGTGCCGCCCGCGGACTCGCCATCAGCGCGCACGGCCGCGCCGAGTACGCCGCCTTCACCGGCGGCCGGATCACCATCACGTTCTCGACATGAGGAGGCGCCCGTGGCCGCCATCGGCTACGCCCAACTTCCCGTCCCCGGCGGCGGGCAGTCCCCGACCACTCCAGGCGACCTCGCCGACCTCGCCACCGCCCTCGACCCGCGTTTGGTCCACCAGGTGACCAACCTCGCCGAGCGCACCACCCGCTTCGCCACCGCGCCCGCGCACACCCTGGTCACCGCCGACGACGGCACCACCTGGCTCAAGACCTCGGCCACCGCGGACACGTGGGCCACGCTCTGGGCCCCTCCGCCGGTGTGGAACCGGCAGATCACCCTCAAGTCCGGGTTCCAGGCCGGGGACGTGCGCCTGGCCGCGATGGTCGTGGACGGCGGACGAAAGGTCGAGGTGCAGGGCCGGATCGAGCGGACCGACGCCACCAAGATCTACGACCCCAACGCCGTCAACCTCGGCTCGGTGCCCTCCGACCTGATCCCGCCGCGCCTGGCCACCTGGTCGGGCACCTGCTCCATGGCCGGGGCCACCACCGACGCCTCCGGGCGCCTGGAAGTCCTCGGGGCCAACACCGCCTCGGCCTACGGCTCCACCGGGGACCTGCTGTGGTGGTACCAGGGCACCGAGGGCACCGACTGGGTCGACATCTCCGGCTACTACTGGCTCGTCTGAAAGGGCCCCTACCTTGCTGTACACCTTCGGCGGCACCCCCTCCGCGGTGCTGACCACCACCACCGGCGACGTCGTCCCCGACTACGCCCTGACCGTGCGCCGCGCGGACTCCGGCGCCGCGGTCACCGCCCTGTACGAGGAGGACGGCACCACCCCCATCGGACAGCTGCGCTCCAACGGCGCCACCAGCGACGCCCCCGGCGCCATCCGCACCTTCAAGGCCGCAGACACTCCGGCGATCCAGTACGAGTACAACGCCCCCGGGGGCCGGGTGGTGCGCTGGCACGAGACCAGCCGCGAGGCGGGACTGCTCGCGCTACTCGGCCTGGAGCAGAAGCTCGACCTGGCGGGCGGCACCATCACCGGCGACCTGGCCGTGCTCCAGGACCTCGACGTCACCGGGCAACTGACGGTCGGCGGGCTGCCGGTGGACGGGCTCGCGGGCTCGGCCCTCTACAACGCCCGCCGCTTCGGCGCCACCGGCGACGGCACCACCGACGACGCCCCCGCCCTCCAGGCCGCACTGACCGCGGTCACCACGGCGGGCGGCGGCATCCTCCTGGTGCCCCCGGGCACCTACAACCTGGCCACCCTGCCGCTGCGGATCTACCGCCGCACCCACCTCCTCGCCCTCCCCGGCGCCGTCTTCCGCCGCGCAGGCGCGGGCACGATACTCCTCAACGGCGATGCCGCCCAGAACTTCGGCGGCTACACCGGCCACGGGGACATCACCATCGAGGGCGGGCTGTGGGACTGCCGCGGCACCGTCTTCACCGCCTCAGCGATGTGCATGAGCATCGGCCACGCCGAGAACGTCGTCATCCGCAACACCACGATCAAGGACGTGTCCGGGTACCACGGCATCGAGATCAACGCCGTGCGTCACGCCGTCATCTCCAACGTCCGCGGCCTGGGCTACATCGACCCCGGCGGCCGGGACTTCTCCGAGTTCATCCAGCCCGACCTGGCCAAGGGCAGCGCGTATTTCGGCGGGTTCGGGCCCTACGACGACACCCCGTGCGTCGATGTCCTGATCGAGGGCTGCGCGGTGGGCCCGTCCGGCACCGCGGGGACGACGGCGTGGCCGCGCGCGATCGGCTCGCACTCCGCCTCCCCGGGCCGGCCGCACCGCGATATCCGCGTGCGCGACCTGCGGGCCGAAGGCTGCTCGCAATTCGCGATCGGCGCGTACACCTGGGAAGCCGCGGTCATCTCCGGCGTGCAGCTGCGCGACTGCGGCGGCGGCGTGCTGGTGCGCACCCTCGACAGCAGCCGGGCCAGCCACCGCACCCCCGCGGGCGGCAGCGCGGCCACCATCACCGGCTCCCAGCCCCTGGCCGGACTCGTCATCGATGACGTGACGATGACCGGCGGCGGCGCCTACGGTGCCGCCGTCGAGCTGGTCGGAGAGGACACCGGATACGTCCAGGACGCCGCGGTCGGCCGCGTCGCCGCCCGCGGCCTCACCCTTCAGGCCGTACGCCTGGAACGGGTCGAGGACTACGTCCTCTCCGAGGTGGTCGCGCACACCACCGGCGCCACCGCCATCAGCACGCTGGGCACCCGCCGCGGGCAGATCACCGACAGCGCCGTCAACGGCTCTTCGGGCGCCGGGATCACCGTGGACTCGCGCTCGACCCCGGCCGCGGCCGCCACCGATGTGACGATCTCGCGCTGCCAGGTCACCGGCGTCGCCGCCAACGGCATTCACCTGTGGGACGGCGCGGACGTCGTCGTGGACGACTGCGACCTGCACGACCTCACCGGCTACGGCGTGCAGATCTCCACCAACACCGCCCGGCCCATCGTGCGGAACATCCGCACCCGCAACACCACGCTGGCCGGGGTCAACCTCACCTCCACCGTCACCGGCGCCCGCCGCAGCGGCAACACCGCCGACGCCCCCTCGGTGGTGTCCACCTCGACCGCGGCGAACACCACCGCCGAGACCGTCGTAGCGGCCTGGACGATCCCCGCGAACGACGCGGCGGCCGGAGTGCTCTACCGCTTCGCCGCCCAGGGCACCGCGAGCACCACCGGCACGCCGACGCTTACGATCCGCGTCCGCCTCGGCGGCGTTGGCGGGGCCGTCGTCGCGGCGTTCACCGCGATCACCACCGGCTCGGCCATCACCAACCGCGGGTGGCGCATCGACGGCACCCTGCACTCGCTCACCATCGGCAGCTCCGCCACCTGGAGCGGCGGGGCCGCCCTCGCCCACCACCTCGCTGCTACGTCCGGCGCCACCCAGTCCGAACTGACCGACGCCGCGGTGACCCGCGACAGCACCGCAGATCAGCAACTGGTCGTCACCGCCCAGTGGTCCGCTGCCAGCGCCTCGAACACCGCGGCCGCCGCAGCCGCACACCTGCTGCGCCTCGCTGCCTGACCCGCACGCTCGGAGCGCCCCGAAGCCGCACTGACCTGCTCTGCCCGCCCCGTGCCGCCCGGCCCGGGGCTTCCTGCTGCCCGAGGAGAACCGCATGGCCACACCGCTATCTGCCGACCGGCTGCTCGCCGTACTGCGCGCCGAGGGCGTCAGCGTCGTCGAGCACGCCGGGTGGCGCAGCCACAACCGCAACGCGGTCGGACCCTGGGGCCCGGTCAACGGCGTCCTCATCCACCACACCGCGGGCACCGCCTCGCTGGACGCGGTGTGGCGCGGCCGTTCGGACCTGCCGGGCCCGCTGTGCCACAGCCACCTGGCCAAGAGCGGCACCGCCACGATGATCAGCGCCGGGCGCTCGAACCACGCGGGCAAGGCGGCCCGCAATGCCTTCAACGCGATCCTCAACGAGTCCTCCACGCACCCGGCGCCGAGCCGCGCGAGCGGCACCGTGGACGGCAACCAGCACCTGTACGGCATCGAGATCGAGAACCGCGGCGACGGCCACGACCCGTACCCGACCGCCCAGTACGACGCCGCGGTGCGCTGGGCGGCGGCCCTGTGCCGGGCGCACGGCTGGTCCGCGGACTCGGTCGCCGGGCACAAGGAGACGTCCATCGAGGGGAAGATCGACCCCTCCTTCTCCATGAACTCCTTCCGCGCCGACGTCGCCGAGCGCCTCAAGCACCCGGCGAGCTGGTCGCCGGGCTCCAGCACCACCAAGCCCCCGAAGGAGAACGACGACATGGACGCCAAGGGCATCAGCGCGGCGGTGTGGGACCGGGACGAAATCCCGGCACCGCCGTCCGCGAGCACCGTCAAGACCAACCCCACCTGGAAGGCGGGCTCGTACCTCAAGGAGATCTACGAGCGGCTCCTCGAACTGATCGCCGAGCAGCGCGCGCAGGGCAAGCGCCTCGACGCCATCGAGAAGAAGGTGAACAGCTGATGGGCACCGCAGCCTTCTGGCGCGCAACCGGCGAGCGCGCTGTCCGCACCTTCGCGCAGGCCGAGTTGGCGCTGATCACTGGCGACGGCCTCGGCATCCTGGACATCGACTGGAGCGAGGCGCTCTCGGTCGGCGGCCTCGCGGCCATCGCCGCGGTGCTCACCGCGATCGTGGCCTACGGTGCTGGCCCGGTCGGGCCCGGCCTGACGGAGGCGCCGACCCCGGACCGCGCTGCCCTGCACACCCCGCGCTCGGGTTCCTGACCCGGCCCCAGGCACCACCGGAGGCACCCGTGGACGCTGCGCAGCTCGGCGCGCTCGGCACCATCATCGTCGGACTCGCAGCGGCCACCGGCGCCCTGATCGGCCAGCGCGGCGCCACCCGGGCCACCCGGGACGGCGCCGTGCTCACCGGCTACGGCAACCTCGTGGACCAGGTCCAAGAGGAACGCGACAAGGCACAGGCCCAACTCGCCCAGAAGGAGCTGAAGTTGGCCGAGGCCTACGCCGAACTCGCCCGCGAACGCGCCGACAAGGCCGCCTTGCAGAACGAGATCAACATGCTCAACACCGAGATCACACGGCTGCGGGACCGCATTGCCGAGCTGGGGGGACAGCCGACGTGAGACGCACCCAAGCCGCGCTCGCCCAGCGCTGGCGCACGCTCGCGGTCGCCGCCGTGCTCCTGGTCCTCTCCGGCGCCGTGGTCCTGGTGTGGCTGCGCATCGACGCCGCCGACCGCCGAGCCGACCAGCTCGCCGACGAGGCCAACGCCCGCGGCTCCGCGGTGACCACGCTCGCGGGGGACGTCCGGGTACTGCGCGCCCAGATAACCGCCAAGGGCGACACCCCCGCCGCCCCCGACCCCGGCCGCGCGGTCGAGGACCTCCCCGACCGGGCCGCCGTACCCGTCCCGATCCCCGGCCCCGCCGGGCCCCGAGGTCCCCGCGGGCAGCAGGGCCAGCCCGGGACCGCGGGCACAGACGGTGCGGACGGCACCGCGGGCGAGACCGGGCCGAGCGGAGAGGCCGGCACGGACGGAGCAGCAGGACCAGCAGGCCCGGCGGGCGAGCCCGGGCCCGCAGGACCCGCAGGGCCACAAGGCCCCGCAGGCAAAGACGGTACGGACGGAGCGGACGGCCGTGACGGGCAGACCTGCCCGGACGGCTACTCGCTCCAGGCACCGCCCACCGACCCGGACGCGCTCGTGTGCCGCCGGAACAGCACCCCGCCGGAGCCCGACCCGGGACAGACCACCCCGAGCACACCGGGCCTGCCTGCTGACCGCCGCCGCTCGTGACGGCCAATGCCATCTGCCGTCCACGGTGGCAACACGAACACCCCCGCACCAGAAGGTGCGGGGGCGCCGCTCTTACCGCCGCATCAGCCAGGCGACCGCCCCGGCCGCCGCGGCAACCAATGCCCCGACCCCGACGTCCTGCGCCGCGGCGAGGTAGCCGCCCACGTAGCCGGTCGCCAAGGCGATGACGACCCTCGCGGACTGAGGCTCAGGTTGTAAGGCCATAGAGTTGCTCACTGATCTGTTCCTTCAGGTCGGGCGTCGGGCCCGTTGCCCGTAGGAAGCTGACGGGCCCTACGCATATTCCCCTGGCATATGCCAGAGCGCGCCCACTCTTGGCGAGCGAGAGTCAGGACGCTAGCTGACCTGCACAATTGTCATCAGCGGCCAGCGCGCATTCCGGCTGCGGCCCCGACTGGGTCGCTCGGGAAACGATCCCGTTCACATCACCACCGAAGGCAGTAGCCTGACCAGCGCAAACGGTCGATCTCGAACCTATGGGATGTCGGCAAAACTGCGGTCATATGATTATCCTTTGAGGCTGTTCGTTCCATTTTGAGACCTCTTTGATCATGCTCATATGGCCGAAAAACCTCGATGGTGCTCGCCTGTGAAGCACCGCGGCGTTCTCCAGGAACCCGTTTTTCGGCCTTCTCGCCGGTGCCGGGTCAACGAGCAGTTCTCTCCAGGCTCAGCCCCCGCCGCCTCCGGGCGGCGGGGGCTTCCTTCGTGTCGGGCGGTCGGTCACTGCTCCCAGCGGTAGAAGACCTTGCCAGCTCGACGCTCGGCACCGAACGCGGCGTAGAACTCCAAGGCGGTGGGGTTGTCCGTGTCCGCCGTCCACTCGACCCGCGAACACCCCGCCTCCGCGGCGATGTCCCGCAGCGCCGCCATGAACGCCCGGGCCACACCACGGCGCCGCGCGCCCTCGCGCACGAACAGCTCTTTCAGGTACAGCGACATGTCAGCACCGGCCGCAGGCCACAGGTAGGTGTACGAGGCCATCCCGACGACTTCGCCACCATCCCGCGCCAGCAGCACCGTTGCAGCGGGACGGTCCCCGAAGAGCGCGGCGCGCACCTGCGTCGGATCACCGGGGACCGCGGCGCCGCCGTAGTACGCCTCGATCTCGCCGAGGAATTCGGACACGATGGGGATGTCCTCAGGGGTTGCCGTCTCGATCTGCATCCAGGTCTCCTCCGCTGCTCTGGGGCGCCGCGAGGATCTCGCGCAGCTCCCGCACCTCGCGCAGTTCACGCGCCTGCGGGACCTTATCCGCCACGTCGCGCGCACGAAAGATGATCAGCGGGGAGCGGTGGGCGACCGGCAGGCTGAGGACGGTGGCAGCGCCCACGGCGGCCGCGGCGGCGGGGTCGCCCTCGATGGCGTGGCACATGGCCAGGTCGAGGCCGATGAGCGGCAGGTCAACCCGATTCGTCTGCGCGAAGAGGGGCTGCGCGGCAGTCAGTTGGTCGCGTGCCGCATGCGCATCGCCGAGGTGGACGAGCGCGTTGCCGCTGTGGAAGCGGAGTTGTGCTTCCGAGTACCCGAACGCGGAGTCTTCACGGTCGCGCTCCGGGATCCGGTCGAGCGCAGCTTCACTGCGGTTGAGCGCGGCCACTACCTCGGAGCCCCGGCCGAGCTGCGCGTGGGCCCGCGCTTCCAGCGGCGCGGCGAGCGCTGGCCCGACGCACGGCAAACCACCCGCGAGCGTCTGCGCTCGGACGGCCAACTCGATAGCGGTGTCCATGTCGCTGCCGTAGTAGGCCTGGTACGCCTCTTGCGCGTACGCCCATGAGAGCGTCGCCCGGTCCTCGGCGGCGGCTGCGGCCATACGGCACGTGCGCCACCACCCGGCCGCCCGGTCGTCCCCCAATTTGAGGAGCGTGAGCGCCATCAGGCCGGACATGCGCGCCGCCGCGGTGGTGAGGCGCCGCCTGGTCTGGGGCTGATGACGCTGGGCGAGCAGTAGGCGCAGGTGCTGGAAGTCGCCGAGCAGCTCGGGGAAGTGCTTGCCCTCGGGGCGGTACCGCGTGGCGCGCCCGTGGCGAGCCACGGTCCATTCCATATCGTCCAGCGACGTAGCGCTGAGTGGGCCTGCGGCGAGGACCTCTTCCAGCCCTGCCTGGAGCGTGTCCGCGTCCGCATATGGATCGTTGCCGCGGCGTTCAGCAAGGGCGATCAACTCGCCTTCGGCGCCGAGTGCCCGGTCGAGAGTCGTGGCGATGTCGATAGTCGGGTTCCGGGTGCCGCGCTCCAGGTCGGAAACGTAGGACTTGGAGCAGACGGCGAGCGCTGCTACGTCACGTACTGAGCGGCTGCCGCGGAGACGGCGCAGCGCGGCGCCGAACGTCTCCGCCATCTCCGCCTCCTCTGGCGTCCGCCGAGTCCGCTGCGTCCGCTGGAGTGCGGACACCTGCGGACACGAAGCCTCTGTTCCCTGACCGTGTGTGCCTATGACGCTACTCGTGTGAGCCCTACGAAGCAGAGGAATCGGACGGACGAGCCCCCGCTGCCGGACGTCGCCACGTTGTCCGAGGAGCAGCTGCGGGGCGACGCGTGCGTCTACGGCTGCGGTCCGCTGAGGGGCGCGCCGGACGTCGTAGACCTCGGCATCAGGCCGCACCCCATCGGGGCCTCGTACTGGTTCCCCAGGGCCTGCCTCCACAGCCACTCCGGGAAGGCCACCTCATGACGGCACCCATACAGCCCGTAGACGTCGCCTACAGCCGTTACATCGGGCACCTGTTGAACTGCACGACGTGCCAGCGGGCTGAGCAGTTGTGCCCGACTGGCCGCGTTCGGCGCCGGATCTACAAGGTCGCCCGCGGAACCCACCTCGCGCCCCAAGCGGCTGAAGGCGCGGTATGACGGTCCGGCGCGAACAGCGCGCCTACGTCGACCACTTCGAGCAGTGCGCCCTCTGCCGAGGAGTGCCGTGCCCGGCCGGGCGGACTCTGCGCGACGCCTGGTTGAAGAGCATCGGCTCGCAGGCCGGCACTCCTCAGCGTCGCCGCGGGGACCGCGGCCGCTCCCGCCGCGGCGACCCCAACGCCCACGGCGGCTGGTTCCGCGGCCGCCCCAACCCTCTGGACAAGCCGTGACCGGGGCCCGCGCAGCACTGCGTCACTTCCGCCGCACCTACGGCTTCGGCGGGGTGTTCATGATCTTCGCCCCGCTCACCGGGATCGCCGCCGTCCTCTACTACGCCATGTCCACCCACTGACCACCGAGAGCACCCTTCATGCTTCAGCCCCCGCCGTCCGACCTTCCCCTGCCGCCCGACGTTCAGTGGTGTGCCGCCTGCCCCGACACCATCACCCCCGGCGAGCCGTCCATAACGGAGTATCAGGAGACCGCGAGCGGGCCGCCGCGCGTGCATCGATTCCACCAGGGCTGCCGCGAATCTGTCGGCTTCGGCTACCAGGAGAGCGCGTGAGCGAGGCCCTGGCCCCCAGCCGCCGCCTGTCCTTCACGCCCATCTCGGGCGCCAACCGCCCCGTGTGCGACGACTGCGCCAAGCGGATCTCGCCGCACGAGGAGTACGAGGTGGTCATCAGGCACACTCGTCGCGGCCCGCAGCGCCCCCGGTACCGGCACTCCCCCCGTTGCCTCGATCTGGACAACCATCGTCACTTCCCGCACAAGGCGCAGCGCGTTGCGGGCCGCCTTGAGCAGCGTCTCAAGACCGGCCAGTGGCGGCCCGGCGAGGTCTACTCGCACGACATGATCGCGGAGCTTTACGGCTGCGGCCGGGGCAGTTCGGTGCGGGCGGTGGCGATCCTGCGCAGGCGCGGCCTGGTCGAAGTCCGCAAGAGAGTCGGCGTCTTCCCGATCGAACCCAGCGCCAGGTGGCGGGCTGGCGGCGGGACGCTACAGGAACGTCTGGCGCGCGAGATGGGGCGTCAGATCAGGGCCGGGCACTACCCCCCGAACAAGCGTCTGCCGTCCCAGGCCAGTCTTGCGGGCGAGTTCGGCGTCGGCATACAGACCGTGGCCAGCGCCCTCACGGAACTGCACGAACGCAACCTGGTTCACTCGCGCTCCCCGGGCCGGGGAGAACGCCGTTACTACTACCCCGGCCCCCAACCACACCGTGGTGACCTGCCCCAAGATTCCCGCTCCCGGGCTTGACCACCCCGCCCGGGCCTCAGTCCGGGTGGCCCGGGAGCGGGCCCGGGGCGGCCGCCCATCCCCCAGGGGTGGCCGCCCCTTCCACCACCCACAGGCCCACACGGGCCGGAAGGAGAGCGATGGACCACTCCACAGCCTTCGCCTACGGCAGCCCCGGAGGGGGCAAGGAGCCCAAGCCGGAACCGGCTCCCGCGCCCGATCCCGCGCCGGAACCGGCTCCGGAGTAGCACCAGCCCGTCACACCCAGAAGGAGTGATGATCATGAGTGCACGTCGATTCGATCCCGGAGAGTGCCAAGGCAACTGCCCGTCCTGCGGACAGACCGTAGGCGCACCGGCCGGAGAGCAGACCGCGCCGCACCAGAAGCCAGGCAGCCGCGAGCAGTGCCCGGGCGGCACCGCCACCTGAGCAGCGCGGACGCCGCGACTATTCGCGACGTGATCAAGGAAGCGGCCTCCCTCGGTCCCCACCGAGGGAGGCCGCGCCTCATAGACTGACCCAGCCGCCCGCCACGAGAGGACAAATGATCATGCGCCCCCAGCGGTTCGAGAAGTTCCTGCGCTCCCTGCTGGAGCAGGATGGGAATGTCAAGGAAGTCCAGACCGCCGCGGAGTCCGGCCACACCAAGCACCCTTACGGACTGGCCGTCACCTACCGCACCGGCGCCCGCGTCCTCCTCGTCTGGATGGCCACCGCTGCCCCCGGCGACAACTACGAGGGCGAAGAGGCCATCGTGGAAGGCGACCCCAGTCCGCCCCCGGCTCCGATGCCTGACGACCTCCTGGACGGCGGGAAAGTGAAGCTCGCCGCCGTCGACAAGCACATGGCCGCCCTCATCCTCGGCGCCGGGAACCAGGAGATCGCCGCCGCGGACATCTACAGCACCCGCGAGAAGCGCGGAGCGATCCCGTACGGGGTCACCCTCGACTTCCACGACACCTCGCGCCTCTACCTGTATGTCATCCACGCACTGCCCCAGGGGCGCGATGGTTGGCCCAACGGCGGCGAGTACGAGGTGCCCGCCGCCGTGTGACCTCTTGCAGCGGGCACTCGTGAGCCCCGGCCGGACCCGATCCGGCCGGGGCTCACGCATGTTCACGCATATCCATGATCGTTGGCGCTCGGGCCAGCAGCGAGCCAGCTAACGATCTTGCCGACCCCTTCGCGACGCCATTGCGCGGGGGAGGGGCGCTGCTTGTGCAGGTGGAGAGAGGTGCCACGGGCGGGGGCTGGAGTGGGGCGGGTGGGACTCGAACCCACGGCCGACGGATTATGAGTCCGCTGCTCTAACCGGCTGAGCTACCGCCCCGTTACGGCGAGTCGCGCACATTTGTGCGCGCCGTCTGCCGCAGCATAGCCGCTTATACGATCTCCCGCGTCGCGTGGTCGGCTTCGCTTCAGGCATGAGGACGCGCGTAGTGCCCCGGCGGTTCCCGCAGGCGAACGCCCTGCGCGGGGACCGGGATACGAGTGCTGGGTGCCCCCGGACGAGTGGCACCGGCACCCGCTCCCGCGCCGGCTCCCGGCACCCCCTGATCCCCTCACAGCGGTGACTCCCACGTGACCGTCGTGCCGCCGTCCGGGTCCCGTTCCACCGCCGTACCGGAGGTGTGCTCGCCGCCGCCCGGAGGGCCCGAAGGAGGGGGCTCGTCGGGGCGGCCGTCGTCGTGGACGCGGAGCCGTACGCCGGGACGGCCGTCCGGGAGCGGGACCGCGGCCACCGAGACCTCGATGCGGCTGACCCCGCCGCGGCGGGAGGCGGCCGCCAGGGCGCGGCGCAGGGTGGCGAGCAGGCGCCCGGTGGCCAGGTCCCCGACGACGTGGTCGAGGGCGCCGGAGAACTGCACCGAGGGCTGGAAGCCGAGGACCGCGGCGGCGCCCGCGGTCTCCAGGAGGACCCGGCCGCGGAAGGTGGTGGGGGCGTCCGCGGGGGGCTGCTGGAGGGTGAAGATGGTGGTGCGGACCTCCTGGATGGTGGAGCCGAGTTCGTCGACGGCCCGCCCCAGGAGATGGCGTACCCCGTCCTCGTCGGACCGGCGCTCGGTGGACTCCAGCATCATGCTGGTCGCGAAGAGGCGCTGGACCACGAGATCGTGCAGGTCGCGGGCGATCCGGTCGCGGTCCTCGAAGACGGCGAGGCGTTCGCGGCTGCGCTGCATCTCGCCGAGGACCAGCGCCAGCGCGGCCTGCGAGGCGAACTGCGCGGCGAGCAGCCGCTCCACATGGGTGTACGGGCGGCCGCGCAGGCGCCGGGGCAGGGCCAGGGTGCCGATGAGCCGCCCGTCCGCCTCCAGCGGGAGCAGCATGCTGGGGCCGAAGCGGTGGGCGGTGGCCCGGCTGCCGAGCTGGGGGTCGTTCGTGGAGCCGTCGATGAACACCGGCTCCCCGGCCAGGAGTTGTTCCAGGATCTCGCTGCCCGGCTCGATGGTGGTGCCGATCAGCCCGCCCGGGTCGCGGTCGGTGGCCGCGGTGACCACCTCCATGCCGCCCTCGGCGGTGGGCTGGAGGATGACCCCCGCGTCGGCGTCGGCGAGGCGGCGGGCCTGCTCGGCGACGATGGTCAGCGCGTCCGCGGAGCCCTCGCCGGTGAGCAGCGCGGTGGTGACGGCCGCGGTGCCGGCGATCCAGTGCTCGCGCTGGCGGGCGGTCTCGTACAGCTGGGCGTTGCCGACGGCGACCCCGGCGTGTGCCGCGATCAGCCGCAGGATCTGGGAGTCGTGCTCGGTGAAGGGGGCGGCCGGGTCCTCGGCGAGGTAGAGCAGCGCGTAGACCGTCTCGTCCACCCGGACCGGCATCCCGAGCCAGGCCTCGGCGCCGGGCAGCGCGGGCTCGGTGAAGCGGACCGGCTGGGCGGCCCGGCCGAGCACGCCGAGGAGTCCGTCGTGGCCGTGCGGCCGCCGCCGCAGCCGGGAGCGGTCGGCGGCGCCGACACCCGCGGTCCACAGCTCCGGCGGGCGGCCGTAGAGGAGGTCGAGCACGGCGAGCACCCCGCAGCGCGCGCCGGTCAGGGAGGTCGCCTGGTCGACGACGCCCTGGAGGGTGGCGGGCAGTTCGATGTCGCCGCCGATGGAGAGGACGGCCTCGAACAGCGGGGGGAGGCGCGGCAGTTCGGCTTCGGGGGTTCCCTCGTCCGCCGGAACCGCCTCGTCCGCCGGAACCGCCTCGTCCGCCGGAACCGCTTCGTCCGGGGGTTCGCCGTGCCGCTCGGGGCCGGTCATGGTGCGAGAGGCCTTCGCCGCTCCGGGCGGGTCAGGCGAGGGGGTCGAGCACCAGGGGGCGGATCTCGCCCTCCAGCATGGCGCCGACGCCGCGTACCGCGCACATCTCGGGCCGCTCCGCGATGTGCACCGGCATGCCCGTGTACGTCCGCACCATGTCGTCGAAGCCGGGCAGCAGGGCGCTGCCGCCGACCATCATGATGCCGGTGTCGGCGAGGTCGGCCACCAGATCGGGCGGGCAGTCGCGCAGCACCCTGCCGATGCCGTCGAGCACGGCGGTCAGCGGGGTGCGGATGGCGCGGCGTACGGCCGCGTTGTCGACCTGGACCGAGCGGGTCACCCCGGTGGCCACGTCCCGGCCGTGCACCTCGGTGGAGGCGGGGCCGTCCTGGACGAGGCCGCCGCCGGAGAGCGCGAGTTGGAGCGGGCGCACCGACTGGCTGGGCGTGACGAGTTCATGGGCCTGGCGCAGGTGCTGCACGATCGCGTGGTCGATGGCCTCGCCGCCGACCGGTACGCGTTCGGCGCGCACGATGGAACCGAGGGAGAGGACGGCCACCTGGGTGGTCGCGGCCCCGCAGGCCATGATCATGGTGGCTTCGGGGCGTTCCACCGGAAGACCGCAGCCCACGGCGGCGGCGACCAGGGTGTCCACCAGTTCCACCCGGCGGGCGCCGAGGCCCACCATGGTCTCGATCGCGGCGCGCTGGGCCAGCGGATCCGCCTCGTGCGGGGTGCAGACGGCCGCCCGCAGCCGGAGGTTGCGCCGCAGATTGCGGCGGAGCTTCTCGCCGATCAGGTGCCGCAGCATGCGCTGGGCCATCTCGATGTCCACCACCGTGCCGCCGGAGATCGGGCGGACCACTCGGATGTAGTGGGGGGTGCGGCCCGTCATCTGCTCGGCGAACGTCCCGACGGCGATCAGCGCGCCGGTCCGGGTGTTCACCGCCGCCGCGCTGGGCTCGTCGACGACGATGCCCGCGCCCTTGACGTACACCCGGGTTCTGGCCGCACCCAGGTCGACGGCGAGATGGCAGCGGCGCAGCGCCTCCAGACTGGCGGTCATGGTGATCCTCCCGAGGGCGACCGGACGGAGCGCCGGTCGGCGGTCCTGGGAAAATCGTCCGCCGAAACGGGCATATCCGCGCGCTGAGCTGGTCCGGGCGGGGGCCGTCGCGGTGAAGTCGCGGCGGGGGAAGCCTTCTTGGGTCGACCGGGTGATCTTGGGGGCGCCGGGGTGCTTCCGGGTCGGGTCCGCCTCAGGGGTCGGGTGTCGGGTGCCGGGTGCCGGGGGCGGGGGAGGCTCGCGGTGCTCGGGACGCCGAGAAGCCGGGACGCCGAGAAGCCGGGAAGCCGGGAAGCCGAGGGGCGGGCGGTCACGGCGCGGCTCCCGCGGCGAGCGGTCCGCGCGGAACGACGCAGGGACGGGACGGCGTACGAACGGGAGGGCGTACGAGCAGGTCGCCGTACGGGCGACGACGTACAGGTGCACCGGCGTACGAGCAGGGCGGCGCCGTCGGCCACCGACGCGAGGCCCGGCTCGGAGGAGAAGGCCACCCCGCACGCGGCGGCGCCGCCTCCCCTGGGACGGGGGAGACGGCGCCGCCTGCGACGTCGGGTCGACGTCGGCCGGCCCTCGCGGGTCTCGGCTCAGACGAGCCAGCCCACGAGGTGGATCAGACCGGCGAGGACGTCAGTGAGGAAGTTCATGGTGCGTGGTTCTCCTTGATGGTCGTGCTGTGTGGGACCAACTCCCGTACTCCGTTTGGGACATGAGCCCGGGAGTCGCAATCACGGTCTGCAGCCCGTCGCTTGCGCACCGTAAGCATCGTCCGTCACGGGGACCCCGCGCAATCTCTTGCGCGATGATCACCTGTTCAAGGGAACACCTGCTTGCCTGTTCGTATGTACGGTTCCGTTCGTGGCGCGAGAGGGCCGGGCGCGCGTCAACTCGCCCCGTGCGCTCAGTCGTTGCCCAGGGTGCGCTTGAGTACCTTGCCCATGTCGTTGCGCGGCAGCCGGTCCAGATAGCGCACCGCGCGGGGCCGCTTGTACGGGGAGAGGCGGGCGGCGACGTGGTCGGCCAGCTCCGCCAGGGCGGGCGGCGCGGCGGGGTCGGCGGGGACGATCCAGGCGAGGACCCGCTCGCCGAGGTCCGCGTCCGGTTCGCCGGTGACCGCGGCCTCGCGCACCCCCGGGTGTTCGAGCAGGGCGTTCTCGATCTCCCCGGCGCCGATCTTGTAGCCGCCGCTCTTGATCAGGTCGGTGGCCTTGCGGCCCACGATGCGCACATAGCCGTCCGCCTCCCGCACCGCCACGTCCCCGGTGCGGAACCAGCCGCCCGGCGCGAAGGCCTCCGCGGTCGCCTCGGGGCGGTTGAGGTAGGCGGTGAAGAGGTTCGGGCCGCGCACCTGGATCTCGCCCACGCCCTCCGGGTCGTCCTCGGGTACGAGTCCGTCCTGCTCGTCCACCAGGCGCAGTTCGACCCCGGCCAGCGGCACCCCCACGGTTCCGGCGCGGGGCCGGCCGTCCGCCCGTACCGAGGTGGTGATCAGGGTCTCCGTCATCCCGTACCGCTCGATGACCCGGCAGCCGGTGGCCGCGTGGATGCGCTCGTGGTCGTGGACCGGCAGCGCGGCCGAGCCGGAGACCAGCAGCCGGGCCCGGCGCAGCCCCTCGACGAGCTCGGGCTCGGTCTCCAGGGACTCGGCGATGCGGTGGTACATGGTCGGCACCCCGAAGAGCATGGTGCCGCCCTTGGTCAGCTCCCTGGCGACCGCCTCGGTGCTGAAGCGTCCGAGGTGGCGCACCGCACCGCCCCGGCGCAGCGGGCCGAGGATGCCGAGGATCAGCCCGTGCACATGGAAGAGCGGCAGGGCGTGCACGAGGACGTCCTCCTCGGTCCACTGCCAGGCGTCCGCCAGCGCGTCCAGGGTGGCGGCGACCGCGCGGCGGGAGAGCACCGCGCCCTTGGGCGGGCCGGTGGTGCCGGAAGTGTAGACGACCAGCGCCGGATCGTCCTCCGCCCGGGCGACGGGGGTGCGGTCCGCGGGTGCAGTGGCCCGCACGTCGATGTCGATCCGGGGCAACTCGGCGAGGGCGGGCGGGAGTTCGTCGCCGGAGGCGGCGAGCACCAGGGAGGGGGCGCTGTCGGAGACGATGTGCCCCAGCTCGCTCGCGCCGGACTTCGGGTTCAGCGGGACGACCGGCACCCCCGCGCTCAGCGCGGCCACCACGCCCACCGCGGTCTCCAGCGAGGAGGTCGCCCAGACCACCACCCGGACCGCACCGTCCAGTCGCGCCGCGAGCGCCTCGGCGGCGGCGAAGAGTTCCCCGTAGCTCAGGGAGCGCTCGCCGAACTGGACGGCAGGCAGGTCCGAGCCCTGCTGGAGGGCCGGGAACAGAGGGGGCATGACGCGTACTCCTTGCCTTCGGCGGTCATCGGCGGTCATCGGCGGTCAAAGGTAGTCATCGGTGTCCAGGGGCGGTCCGCGGCGGTCCGGGGTGGTCGTCGGCGGCCGCGGTGCCGTGATCCACCCGGCCGTTGTACCACCGGGGCCTTGCGTCCGGTCCGGCCGCCCGGAGACTGAGGGGTGCCGAGGGCGCGGACCGGGGGCCGGAGCGAGACCTGGGTCACCGGGCGTGCACGTCGGCCACCGCGCAGCCGATGTTGTCCGGGCCGCCCGCCGCGCGGGCCAGCCGCACCAGTGCGGCCACCGCCTCCCCGGGGGTGTCCGCCGCGGCGAGCGCCGAGCGCAGCTCCTCGGCCGGGACCACCGAGTACAGCCCGTCCGAGCAGAGCAGATAGCGGTCGCCGGGCCGCGCCTCGTGGAGGCGGAGGTCCGGCGACCGGTCACCGGGGGTGCCCGCGCCGATCGCTCCGGCGCCGGTCAACGCCCGTGTCAGCAGGGCACGTTGCGGGTGGGAGGCGGCCTCCTGCGCGGTGAGGCGGCCCTCGTCCAGGAGGGACTGGACGTGGGTGTGGTCCTGGGTGATGCGCAGCAGCTCGCCCTCGCGCAGCAGCAGGGCGCGGGAGTCCCCGATGTGGACCAGGCCCAGCTCGGCGCCGGTCCACAGCAGGGCCGTCAGCGTGGTGCCCACCGACGCGTCGCCCTCGGCGGCCTCGCGCACCGCCTCGTCGGCCCGCAGGCTCACGTCCTCCAGGAGGTTCAGTACGTCGCCGGGCGTGACGGCGGCCCCGTCCAACTGCCGCAGCGACTCGACGGCGGCGCTGCTCGCCTCGGCGCCGCCCGCCCCGAAGCCGTCCGCGACCGCGAGCACCCGCGCGCTCGCGTACGCCGCGTCCTGGTTCACCGGCCGTATCAGTCCCGCGTCGGTCGCCGAGGCGAAGCGCAGGGAGAGTGTCCGAGAGGTCATCCGTGGTTCTCCGTTTCCCGGTGCGTCCGGCGCTGCCCGGGGCGACGGGCGCGAGAGCTGGTCCACGAGGAAGGCGGCCAGATCCCGGCGGGCGGCCGTCTCCGCCTCGACCCCCGCCCAGTAGGCGCGGATCTCGGCGGCGGCCTCGGCCCGGGAGAGCGCGGTCACCTCGCGGATGCGCGCGAGCGGCATCCCGAGCCGGCGCAGCCAGGCGACCAGCCGCGCCTGCGCCAACTGGCCCGGCGCGTAACGGCGGTAGCCGGTGTGCGGGTCGACCTCGGCCGGGTGCAGCAGCTCCAGTTCGTCGTAGAGCCGCAGCGCCTTCGGCGAGAGCCGGGCTGCCCTGGCGAAGGCGCCGATGGTCAGCAGCCGCCGCCCGTCCTCGTCCCGCCCTGGTCCCTGCCGCATGCCGTCCTCCTCGTACCGGGCCCTTCGCCCGGTGCTCCCGATGCTGCGGCTTGCCCGAAGGGGAAGGTCAAGCGGCATGCCCGGCGCCCGGTTCTCAGGGGCCCGCGGGTGCCTCGGTCCCCTCGTCGCGGGTACGGAAGCGCTGGAGCAGGCCCCAGGTGAACTCGGCGACGCAGGCCCGCCGCCGCCCCTGCTCGTCGGGGGCCTCGAAGGCCAGGCCCCAGCGGGTGGGCGCGGTGCCCTCAAGAGGCCGAGCCGGGGCGAAGGCGCCCGCCACCTCCTCCACGGTGTACGTCCAGGGGCGCAGGTCCGCCGTGCCGCGCGGGGCGGCGGGACCGGCTCCCGGCGCGCGGATCAGCCACTCGTTCCAGCGGGCGCCGCCGGGCGCGAGCAGCACCTCGAAGCGCAGGGAGGGCCAGAGCGGCACCGGCCAGAGCAGCGCGGTGCACTCCAACTCGCCCACCCGGCGGGTGAGTTCGCGCTCGGGCGGGCCGAGTACGGAGCGGTGCGGACCGGCGCCCCGGCCCCCGCCCGGGGACCGCAGCATCGCCTGCCAGCGGCGGTTGGCCTCCCGCATCCGGGTGGCCGAGGCCCCCAGCTCGCGGCGGGCCTCTTCCACGAGTTCCGGCTGGTGGTCGGCCATCCGGCGCAGCAGCACCAGCTGGAAGTCGAGCGGGGTGAGGGGCTCCGGCCGCTGCCCGGGAGGCGGACCGGCGCTCGGGTCGGTGGGCATGTCCCCATCCTGACCCATCCCGGCCGAGAGGTCCGTATCGTGCGCCCCGGCCTCCTGGGCAGCCACCACGCCGACGGCAAACCCCCTTGCACACAACTTTCACAGCGCGCGCTTCCGGTGTGTCATGCCCGCGCCCTAGCCTTCGACCGTCATGGATTACTGCCAGCCCTGCCGTCGGCATCTCAACGGCGCCCTTGTCTGCCCGGGTTGCGCCACTCCCGCCGAGGCCTGCCGCGAGTACGGGCGGGCCCGCGCCGACGAGACCCGGGGGGAGGGCGACGCCGGCGCCGCGGCTCCCGTCTCGCACGGCGGCCGCGCGCAGAACCGGCGGGCCCGCAACTCCCGCGCCAGGAAGGCGGAGAGCGGGAGTCCGCGCGACGCCCGCGGGACCGAGAGCCCGCGCGACTCCCGGGGCGGCGGTCGGCGCGCGAAGAACGCCAAGAACCGCACACACCGGCGCAAGCGGCGCCGCGTCCTCCTCGTGGCCACCGGAATCGTCCTCGCCGCGGGCGCCCTGAGCCTCGCCGAACTCGGTATCGAGGCCCCCTTCCAGGCACCCAGGGCCGCTTCGGTGCCCGAGGGGGGAACCGGCGAGGACGGCAGCTCCGCCTCGGCCGGGGGCGAGGACGCCGCACCCGGCGAGAGCCCCTCGCCCGGAGCCTCCGCCGGGGAGTCCGCCTCCGACACCGCCTCGCCCTCGTCGAGCAAGAAGGCGAAGGGCAAGGACGGGGACAAGGAGAAGGACGGCAAGGGCAAGGGCGACGAGGAGAGCGGCACGCCGGGCGGCGGCGACACCGGGGACGAGGGCACCCCCTCGGAGCCCGGCGCCACCACGCCCCCCGACACCGGCACCACCGAACCCGGCAGCACCCCGCCGCCCGCCACCGAGGAACCCACGCCCACCGAGGAGCCCTCGGAGACCTGCAATCCCTGGCTGTGGTGGTGCCTGTGAGGCATCCGGCGGCGGTTTGAGCCACCTGGCGGGCCGGGTTCCAGGGGTCGCCGCCCGGTGCTCCGCGCCCTTCTCCGTCCTGGTCCTCAGCCCGCGTTCTCGCCCTCGTCGCCGAGCATGCGCTGCAGCAGATCGCGCAGGGCGAGCCGTTCCGCCTCGGTGAGCGCGGAGAGCGGTTCGCGGGCGAAGTCCAGGGATTCGCGCAGGCCCCGGGCGGTGCGCAGGCCCTCCTCGGTCGGCGCCGCGAGCTTGACCCGGCGGTCGTCGGGGGCGGGGCGCCGCTCGACGAGGCCGCGGGCCTCCAGGCGATCCACCATCCCGGTGATGTTCGAGGGCTCGCACTTCAGGCGCTGGGCGATGCGCCGCATGGGCAGCGGCTCCAGGGAGAGCAGGCCGAGCAGCCGCGCCTGCGGGCCGGTCAGCGCGTGCCGGGCCGCCGCCTGCTCGTACTCCTGGTGGTAGCGGGCCACGACACTGCCGATGAGGTCGACGACCTCCAGGGTCAGCGGGTCCGGGGTGGTGTTGCCTGTGCCCATGGACACCACTCTACCCAGTTACTTGACACCATGAAATATCCAGAGGCATGTTTGTTTCACCTGGTGAAGCATTCCGAAAGGTGACCCGTATGTCCGACGCCCCCTCCGCCCCGGCCCTCCCCGCCGCCGCCCGTGCCTGGCACCTGGTCCGGCGCCCCGAGGGCTGGCCGGTCCCCGAGGACTTCGCGCTGCGCGAGATCCCGCTGTCGGCCCCGGCCGAGGGCTCGGTCCTGGTGCGCAACCTGCACTTCTCCGTCGACCCGTACATGCGCGGCCGGATGAACGACGCCAAGTCCTACGTACCGCCCTACCGCCTGGACCAGCCGATGGACGGCGGCGCGGTCGGCGAGGTCGTCGCCTCCGCCGCCGAGGGCTTCGCGGTCGGCGACACCGTGCTGCACCCCCTCGGCTGGCGCGACTACGCCGAGGTGCCCGCCGCCCAGGCCACCAAGGTCGACCCCTCGCTCGCCCCGCTCTCCGCCTACCTCGGCGTGCTCGGCATGGTCGGCCTGACCGCCTACGCGGGTCTCCTGGAGGTCGGCTCCTTCAAGCCCGGCGACACCGTCTTCGTCTCCGGTGCCGCGGGCGCGGTGGGCAGCCAGGTCGGCCAGATCGCCCGGCTCAAGGGCGCGGCCCGGGTCATCGGCTCCGCGGGCTCGGCCGAGAAGGTGCGCCAGCTCACCGAGGAGTACGGCTTCGACGCGGCCTTCAACTACAAGGACGGTCCGGTCGCCGAGCAGTTGAAGAAGGCCGCCCCCGAGGGCATCGACCTCTACTTCGACAATGTCGGCGGTGAGCACCTGGAGGCCGCGCTCTCCTCCTTCAACGTCTTCGGCCGCGCCGTCATCTGCGGAATGATCTCCGTCTACAACGCCACCGAGCCGACTCCCGCGCCCCGCAACCTCACCCAGATCATCGGCAAGCGGCTGCGCCTGCAGGGCCTGCTCGTCAGCGACCACAAGGCGCTCCAGCCGCAGTTCGTGCAGGAGGTCTCCGCCTGGATCCGCTCCGGCGAACTCACCTACCGCGAACAGGTCTACCAGGGCGTGGAGAACGGCGTGGAGGCCTTCCTCGGCATGCTCCGCGGCGAGAACTCCGGCAAGGCGCTCGTCACCCTCGACTGAGAGCGGCAGCGGCTCGCGCAAGGCGCCGCTTCCGGGGACACGGCCCTCGCGGGGGCACCCCCGGGAGCGGCACCGCCCCGCGGGTAAAGTGCCGGTCATGGGTGATCTCGGGGCGGGCTTCAAGCAACTGGTCAAAGGGCAGCGGTGGGTTGCCGCCCACGGCAGGAGCTACGGACTCGGGCTGCTGCCCGGACTCGTCACCCTGGTCCTCTACGCGGCGGCGCTGACCTCGCTCGCCCTGTGGGGCTCCGACCTCGTCGGCTGGGCGACACCCTTCGCCGACGACTGGTCCTCGCCCTGGCAGGGCCTGTTCCGGGGCCTGCTCACGGTGGTCCTCTTCGCCCTCGCGCTCCTGCTCTCGGTGCTCACCTTCACCGCGGTCACCCTCCTCGTCGGCCAGCCCTTCTACGAGAAGCTCTCGGAACGCGTGGACCGCAGCGCCTCCCCGGACGGCCTCGCCCCCGAGTCCGGCCTGCCGCTGCTGCGCGAACTGTGGATCTCCGCCCGTGACAGCCTGCGCATCCTGGTACGGGCCGGACTCTGGGGCGTGCTCCTCTTCGCCTGCGGCTTCGTGCCGGTGGTGGGCCAGACCGTGGTCCCGGTGGTGGGCTTCTTCGTCACCGGCTTCTTCCTCACCGAGGAGCTGACCGCCATCGCCCTCCAGCGGCGCGGCATCGAACTCCGCGAACGCCTCGCCCTGCTGCGCTCCCACAAGCGCCTCGTCTGGGGCTTCGGCACACCCCTGGCCGTCACCTTCCTGGTGCCCTTCGTCGCGGTGTTCCTGATGCCGGGCGCGGTCGCGGGGGCCACCCTGCTCGCCCGGCGGCTCCTGGGAGAGGAGTCCGCGGAGGAGCCCGCGGTCGCCGAGGCGGCCGAGCCGGTCGAGGCGGCCGGAGCGCACTTCCGGGACTGACGGGACTGAGGGCCCCATGGCGGCCAAAGGGCGGTCGCGCGACGGCCCACCCGCCCCGCCCCCTACCGCCCTACTTGCCCTCCACCCGCACGAACAGCCACCCCGCCCGCGGCTCCACCAGATACCGGAAGGCCCGCCGCACCATCGGAGTGCACAGCACGGTCATCACGGCGCAGGCCAGCAGGACGACGAGGAGCCGGCTCAGCGGCTGCTGCAGCCACTCGGGCTCGTACCAGTCGAACTCGCGCGAGGACTTCACCAGGAAGATGTGGAGCAGATAGGCGTAGAGGGTGCCCGCGCCCAGTGCGGTGAACCAGGTCCGGCGGCGCGGCACCCAGGCCAGGAAGCAGGCGCTCATCAGCAGACCGGCGCCGAAGAGCGCCACGAACATCACGACGCCCGCCCAGGTCGGCACCCCGAACTCGTCGACGGAGCGGGTGCGGCCGAACCACGCCGGGTCCATCCGCGGTACCGCCCAGTAGGCGACGACCAGCGCGGAGAGCAGTATCGGCAGCGCGGCGGCGCGTACCGCGCGGTGGCCGAGGAAGGAGAAGTGCTCGGGCCGCAGCAGCAGTCCGAGCACGAAGAACGGCAGGAACTGGAACATCCGCATGAGCGAGAAGTCCTCGCCCATCGAGGGGGTCATGCTCGCGGCGACGGCCACCACCAGGGAGACGGCCAGCGGATGCCGCAGGTTCTTCCACAGCGGGGTCGTCAGCCGCCACAGGAACAGCGCCACCAGGAACCACAGCGCGAACCCCGGCTTGTTGAAGGCGAATTCACGGTCCGGGTCGTCGGCGGCCCAGCGCATGAAGAGCGTGTAGCAGGACTGGATCATCAGATACGGCAGGGCCACCCCGGCGATCAGCCGGACCACCTGGTTGCGGGTGCCGGTGTAACTGCGGGAGAGATAGCCGGAGATGAGGATGAAGGCCGGCATGTGGAAGGCGTAGATCGCGAAGTACAGGGCCTCGGTGGAGCGGCTGCCGTGGCTGAGCGGCTCCAGGAAGTGGCCGACGCCCACACAGAGGATCGTCAGGTACTTGGCGTTGTCGAGGAAGGGGTCCCGGGCCGCCGGGGCGGGCTTGCCGCCGTCCTGCCGAGCGGCCGGTCCGGCGCCCGGTGCCCGCGCCCGGTCCCGCGCCGCGGGTGAGGCGCGGGCGGACGCGAAGTCCTGCGGGGCGGACGTGGCGGCGACTCGTTCAGGTCCGGCGTGGGGCATCTGCGAAACCGTAGTGGCCGAACCTGTGAATCCGAAGTGTCGGGAATCACTCGTCGCCGCCCTTTCTGTGCCGTCCGTGCCGGGTGGACGCCCGCTGCGCGCGGCTCAGTCGAGGACGCCGAGCGCGTACACCGTCTCGGACATGTAGACCTCGTCGGGCCGCAGCACGGTGGGCGGAAAGCCGGGCCGGTTGGGGGAGTCGGGGAAGTGCTGGGTCTCCAGGGCGACGCCCTGACCGGGGCCGAAGGGCTCGCCGTCCAGGTGGTCGCCGGTGTAGACCTGCACGCCGGGCTCGGTGGTGGACAGCGTCAGCACCCGCCCGCTGCCGGGGTCGCCCAGCTCGGCGAACTCCTCCGGAAGCGGGGTGACCCCCTTGTCCAGGACGAAGTTGTGGTCGAGCCCCGAGCCGAGCGGCCGCGCCCTGCGGTAGTCGAAACGGGTGTCCTCCACCGGGGCGAACTCACCCGTGGGGATGCCGTCCGGGCCCGCCGGGGTCAGCCGCGCCGCGACGATCCGCAGCCGGTGGCCCGCGGTCGAGGCGGCCCGGCCCTCCTCGACACCGCCGAGGTTCCAGTACGTGTGGTTCGTCAGGTTGACCACGGTCGGGGCGTCGGTGACCGCCTCGTAGGCCAGGTGCAGGGCGCCGTTCTCGTCCAGCGAGTAGGTCGCCGAGACCTCCAGGCGGCCGGGGAACCCCTCCTCGCCGTGCGCGCTCACCCGGGACAGGCGCAGGCCGTCGTCGACCTCCTCCGCCTCCCAGACCCGCTTGTCGAAACCGTGTGCGCCGCCGTGCAGGCTGTTCTCGCCGTCGTTGGGCGCCAGGGAGTAGCTGCGCTCGTCCAGGACGAAGCGGCCGCCCGCGATCCGGTTCGCGTACCGCCCCACCAGCGCACCGAAGTAGGGGCCGGTGTGCGTCAGATAGCCCTTCAGATCCGGGTGTCCGAGCACCACTTCGGCGGTGCGGCCCCGCCGGTCGGGAGCCTCGGCCGACTGCACGATGCCGCCGTACGTCAGGACGCGCACCCGCACCCCCGCGGATTCGAGGGTCCAGCGGTGGACGGCCGTACCGTCGTCGAGGGTGCCGAAGTCTTCTCTGCGCATGGACCGAGGGTATGCGCCGCGCCCGGCCGCCCGGCGCAGGCCCGGCACCCGGGGCGCGGACCGTGTCGCAGGCCCGGAGCCGGGGCGCGGGATCAGGGCGCGGCCCGGACCTCGGGGTCCTTCGCGGTGATCCTGCGGTAGGCGATCTCGGCGAGCCGCGACTGGCCGTTCTTGCCGGGGTGGAACCAGTCCCAGGGGCTCAACTGGCCGGTGCCGAAGGGGTAGTCGAAGACCGCGTTCTGGTCGAAGCGGCAGCGCTTGTCCTCGGCGCACACCTCGCGCAGCGCCTTGTTGTACGCGACGACCCGGTTGAGCACGGTGGCGCGGCGCTCGGTGGCCTTCGGCGCGAGGTCGTCCGCGTCCGCCAGCATCGAGGGGCAGATCCCGAGCTTCCAGATCTGCTTGCCCAGCGGGTTGGTGCGCCCCTGCGACCAGAGCCGTTTCAGGTCGGGCACGCTGGCCACGTACACCTGGGTGCGCGGCAGGTCCTCGCGCAGCCGGTGCAGCGCGGCGGAGAACTGCGCGCGGAACTCCTCGACCGGGGTCATCGCGGCGGCGGAGTCCCGGCAGGCGTCGTTGGCCCCGGCCATCACGGTGACGAGCTCGGGGCGGTGCGCCGCGGCGCGGTCCAGCTGGGCGGGCAGATCGGCCATCCGCGCCCCCGAACGGGCGTAGTTCCAGCTGCGCTCGGCCGCGCCGGTGCCGAGCAGGCGCACCGCGAGACTGCGCACCTCCTTGTCGCTGCCGGTCGCCCAGGAGGCCTCCGGGCAGTCGGAGAGCACGCTGCAGGCGTCGAAGCCCCGGGTGATGGAGTCCCCGACCGCGGCCATCGAACGCGGCGAGACGTCCCAGGCCGGTTCCGCCTTCGGGCCCTGGGCCGACCGGGTGGAAGAAGCGCCCGGTTCCGGTGAGCCGTCGCCGAAGAGACCGCAGCCGCCGAGCGTCACGGCGGCGAGCAGTGCGGTACCGGCAACTGCGGTGTGCCTGCGGCTGGTTCGCATAACCATCCCGGTCGGTCCGTCTCTTCCGTCCCCTGCTTGACGTGTGGGCGGCGCCAGGAGTTCCGCCTCCCGGTGAGGCCTTGCTCACCGGGCCTCCGCCGTGCGCGCGGTGCACCGGCATCCTGCCGGGTGAAGGCTTTGTATCCGCGGGTAACAGGAAGGACGCTACGTCATACTCCGCGTGGCGCCGCACGATAGCCTCGCCCCGTGGCCGTGCCGCTCCCCGGCGTCCGTACGGGGAAGGCACCCCGGCGTCACCCCGGTGGCGACGAGGCCACTCGGACCGGTGACGCCACACGGCACCGGTTCCGCTAAGTTACATCACGCAAGCTATGTCCGATTTGGGGAAATCGCTCGGCAAGGTCGCGAGGCCGCACGGAAAGGCGAACTCGTACCGACTGGAGGTACCGGTGACGACACGTGGAGTTCTGTACGTGCACTCGGCTCCGCGCGCGCTGTGCCCGCACGTCGAATGGGCGGTCGCGAGCGTGCTCGGTACGCGGGTGAACCTCGACTGGATCCGCCAGCCCGCGGCCTCCGGCACCTGGAGAGCCGAGTTCTCCTGGCGCGGGGAGAGCGCCACCGCCTCCCGTCTCGCCTCCGCCCTGCGCGGCTGGGACCTGCTGCGCTTCGAGGTCACCGCCGAACCCGCCGAGGGCACCGAGGGCGAGCGCTACAGCGCCACCCCCGCCCTGGGCATCTTCCACGCCGTCATCGGTGTGCACGGCGACATCCTGGTCCCCGAGGACCGGCTGCGCGCCGCGCTCACCCGGGCCCAGCGCGGCGAGAGCCAGCTGGAGTCCGAGCTGTCCCGGCTCCTCGGCAAGGACTGGGACGACGAGTTGGAGCCCTTCCGGTACGCGGGCGAGGGCGCCCCGGTCCGCTGGCTGCACCAGGTCGTCTGAGCCGCCCCCGCTGCTCCTTCCGCCGATACGCCGGTGGCCCGCCCCAGGACGAGGGGCGGGCCACCGGCGTACTGCCGTCCGGGACTACTGCACGGTGCGGAAGGCGAGCACCACGTTGTGGCCGCCGAAGCCGAAGGAGTCGTTGAGCGCGACGATCGGGCCCTCGGGCAGCGGGCGGGCCCGGTCGCGGACCACGTCCGCGTCGGCCTCCGGGTCGAGGGTGGTGATGTTGATGGTCGGCGGGGCCAGCCGGTTCTTCAGCGCGAGGACCGTGGCCACGGTCTCCACGCCGCCCGCGCCGCCGAGCAGATGACCCGTCATCGACTTGGTGGCGGAGACCGCCATGTGGTCGACGTCGTCGCCGAAGACCTGGCGCAGCGCCTTGATCTCCGCGACATCGCCGAGCGGGGTGGAGGTCGCGTGCGCGTTGACGTGCGCGATCTCCGCGGGCTTCAGGTCGTTGTTGTCGACCAGGTTCTGCAGGGCGTGCGCGATGCCCTTGCCGGAGGGTTCCGGCTGGGTGATGTGGTGGCTGTCCGCGGAGACGCCCTGGCCGACGGCCTCGGCGTAGATCTTCGCCCCGCGCGCCTTCGCGTGCGCCTCGGACTCCAGGACGACGACTCCGGCGCCCTCGCCCATGACGAAGCCGTTGCGGTCGGCGTCGTAGGGCCGGGAGGCGCCCTCGGGGTCGTCGTTGCTCTTGGACATCGCCATCATGTTGCCGAAGGCGACGATGGGCAGCGGGTGGATGCTCGCCTCGGTGCCCCCGGCGAGCACCACGTCGGCGCGGCCGGTGCGGATCATCTCGACCGCGTAGCCGATCGCCTCGGCGCCCGAGGCGCAGGCCGAGACCGGGGTGTGCACCCCGGCCTGGGCGTTGACCTGCAGACCGACGTTGGCGGCGGGGGAGTTGGGCATCAGCATCGGCACGGTGTGCGGGGAGACGCGGCGTACGCCCTTCTCCTTGAGCACGTCGTACTGGTCGAGCAGGGTGGTCACACCGCCGATGCCGGAGGCGATGACCGCGCCGAGCCGCTCGGGGGCGACCTCGGCCTCCTCGCCGGCGCGGCCGGAGTACCCGGCGTCCTGCCAGGCCTCCGCGGCGGCGATCAGGGCGAACTGCGCCGTGCGGTCCAGCTTGCGGGCCTGCGGCCGGGGCAGGATCTCGGCCGGGTCGACGGCCGCCTGGGCCGCGATACGGACCGGCAGCTCCGCCGCCCACTCCTGCTGGAGCAGGCCGACGCCGCTGCGGCCGGCGACGAGTGCCTCCCAGGTGGTGGCCGCGTCGCCACCCAGCGGTGTGGTTGCGCCGATACCGGTGATGACCACGGTGCGATTGGTCGAGCTCACAGGAATTCTCTTTCTCCAGCGGTTCAGGAGGGATTCAGGCGGCGCCACCGCCGGGTGGCGGAGCGTCCGGGCTCCGGGCGCCCGGCGGACTCTCAGCTCTGGTGCTTGAGGATGTACTCGGTCGCGTCACCGACGGTCTTGAGGTTCTTGACGTCGTCGTCGGGGATCTTCACGTCGAAACGCTCCTCGGCGGCGACGACGACCTCGACCATGGACAGCGAGTCGACGTCCAGGTCGTCGGTGAAGGACTTGTCCAGCTGGACGTCCTCGACCGGGATGCCGGCGATCTCGTTCACGATCTCCGCGAGACCGTCGACGATCTCTTTCTGAGTGGCGGCCATTGTGGCGCTCCTTCGGTGTGTATCAGAGGGTGTGGCGACTTGAAACGGAGGACATACGGAAGATCCGTACGCTGCCTACGGGAGAGTAACGACCGTGGCAGCGTAGACGAGACCCGCCCCGAAGCCGATGACGAGAGCGGTGTCGCCGCTCTTCGCCTCGCCGGTCGCCAGAAGCCGCTCCATCGCAAGCGGAATCGAAGCGGCCGACGTGTTGCCGGTGTGCTCGACGTCCCGGGCGACCGTGACGTGCTCCGGCAGTTTCAGGGTCTTCACCATCGAGTCGATGATCCGCATGTTGGCCTGGTGCGGGATGAAGACGTCCAGGTCGGCCGCGCTGATCCCGGCCGCGTCCAGCGCCTGCTGGGCGACCTTGGCCATCTCGTACACGGCCCAGCGGAAGACCGCCTGGCCTTCCTGGGTGAGGGCGGGGAACTGCACCTCGCCCCGTGCGTTCAGGGGGATGTGGGCGACATCGCCGACGCGGTAGTCGGTCCACGGGAGGGTCTGCTTGATGGTGTCGGACTTGTCGCCCTCCGAACCCCAGACGCTGGGGCCGATGTGGGGCTCGGTGGCCGGGCCCACCACGACCGCGCCCGCGCCGTCGCCGAACAGGAAGGCGGTGGAGCGGTCGTCCAGGTCGGTGAGGTCGGAGAGCCGCTCCACGCCGATGACCAGGACGTACTCGGCGGAGCCCTCGACGATCATGCCCTTGGCGAGGGTGAGTCCGTAGCCGAAGCCCGCGCAGCCCGCGGAGATGTCGAAGGCGGCGGCCTTGCGGGTGCCCACCTTGTCGGCGATCTCGGTGGCCACCGCCGGGGTCTGCGCGAAGTGCGAGACGGTCGAGACGACCACCGCGCCGACCTGCTCCGGCGAGATCCCGGCGTCGGCGATCGCCTTGCCGGCGGCCTCGACGGACATCGCCGAGACGGTCTCCTCGTCGTTCGCCCAGTGCCGGGTCGCGATGCCGGAACGCGAGCGGATCCACTCGTCGGAGGAGTCGATCCTCTCCAGGATGACCTCGTTGGGCACGATGCGGGTGGGGCGGTAGCCGCCCACGCCCATGATGCGGGCGTACGGAGCGCCCTTGGCGGCGCGGATCTTCGCCATGCTCTCGTGGCTCCTTGTCACGCCTGCGCCGGTCCGGCGGAGGCTGCCGACTGCGCGATCAGCTCACGCGCGGCGTCCAGGTCCTTCGGGGTCTTCAGCGCCAGGGTCCGCACGCCGGGCAGGGCGCGCTTGGCGATGCCGGTGAGGGTGCCGCCGGGACACACCTCGATGAACGTGGTGACGCCCTGCTCCTTGAAGTTCTCCAGGCACAGGTCCCAGCGGACCGGGTTCGCGATCTGGCCCACCAGGCGCGTCATGATCTCGGCCCCCGTGGAGACCGTCTGACCGTCCCGGTTGGAGACATACGTGAACGCCGGGTCGCGCACGGTCAGTTCCCGCACGCTCTCCTGAAGGACCTCCACCGCCGGGGCCATGTGGCGGGTGTGGAAGGCGCCCGCGACCTTCAGCGCGACCACCCGGCGCACGCCCTCGGGCTTCTCCGCGGCCAGCGCGGCGAGCTGCTCCGCGGTGCCCGCGGCGACCAGCTGCCCGGCGCCGTTGACGTTCGCGGCGGTCAGGCCGAGCTTCTCCAGGTGCGGCAGGACGGTCTCGGGGTCGCCGCCGAGGAGCGCGGCCATGCCGGTCTCGGTCACGGCGGCGGCCTCGGCCATCGCCAGGCCCCGGGCCCGTACGAACTTCAGCGCGGCGACCTCGTCCAGGACGCCCGCGTAGGCGGCGGCGGTGATCTCGCCGACGCTGTGGCCCGCGACGGCGCCGGGCGCGACCTCGCCGAGGGCGGCGGCGGACAGCAGTCCGGCGGCCACCAGCAGCGGCTGTGCCACGGCGGTGTCACGGATGGCGTCGGCGTCGGCCTCGGTCCCGTAGTGGGCGAGGTCGAGGCCGATGGCGTCCGACCACGCGGCGACGCGGTCGGCGGCGCCGGGCAGTTCGAGCCAGGGGGTCAGGAAGCCGGGGGCCTGGGCACCCTGGCCGGGAGCGACGAGTACGAGCACACTCACACTCTCTCGTGAGGACGGCCCCGCCCGCCCGTGGGGACAGGGACGAAGAACCGTGGGGGTAATTGTGGGTATCCGACAAGAGGCTAGGTCTGGGTCTCCCTGTCGGCCAGACGCCCGAGGATGAGGGCGATCCGCAGGGTGAAGGCGGAGCGTACATCGGAAGGTGACCATCCGGTGACGTCAGTCACACGTCGGAGCCGGTAGCGCACGGTGTTGGGGTGAACAAAGAGCATCCGGGCGGCGCCTTCGAGGCTGCTGGCCTGCTCCAGATAGACGCTCAGTGTCTCCAGGAGGGCCGAGCCCGCCTCCTCCAGCGGTCTGTAGATCTCCTCCACCAGCTGCTCGCGCGCCGCGGGGTCGGCGGCGATCGCGCGCTCGGGCAGGAGATCGTCCGCGAGCACCGGGCGGGGCGCGTCCTGCCAGGCCGAGCAGGCCTTCAGGCCCGCCGCGGCGGCCTGCGCGGAACGGGTCGCGGCCAGCAGGTCGGGCACCACGGGACCGGCCACCACCGGGCCCGCCGCGTACGGCCCGATCAGTGACTTCGCCACCTGGAGCGGGTTGTTGCTGCCGCCCGCGATCACGACAAGGCGGGTGCCGAGCACCCCGGTGAGGACCTGGAGCTTCGCGTGCCGGGCCGCGCGCCGGATCGCCTCCACGGTGAGCTCGCTGTCCCCGTCGGGCGCGGTGCCGAGGACCACGCAGACGTGCTCGGGGGAGTTCCAGCCGAGCGCGGCGGCCCGGGAGATGGCGCCCTCGTCGGCCTCGCCGGAGAGCACCGCGTTGACCACGAGGGATTCGAGCCGCGCGTCCCAGGCGCCGCGGGCCTCCGCGGCCTGGGCGTAGACCTGCGCGGTGGCGAAGGCGATCTCGCGGGCGTAGACGAGGAGCGCCTCGCGCAGCACCGACTCGTCGCCGGGCGCCGCGACCTGCTCGATCGCGGACTCCATGACCTCGATGGTGGTGCGCACCATCTCCACGGTCTGGCGCAGGGTGATGGCCCGGGTCAGCTCGCGGGGCGCGGTGCCGAAGACATCGGTGGAGATGGCCTGGGGCGCGTCCGGGTGCCGGAACCACTCGGTGAAGGCCGCGATACCGGCCTGTGCGACGAGCCCGATCCAGGACCTGTTCTCCGGCGGCATCGCCCGGTACCAGGGCAGGGTCTCGTCCATCCGCGCGATGGCCTGGGCGGCCAGTGAGCCGGAGGACTTCTCCAGACGCTTGAGGGTCGCGGGGTGCGGATGGCCCTTCGCGGCGGCGGGTGAGGGGGAGCTCTCTTCGGGTTCTGGCACGGGGACAAGACTGCCTCATCGGGGCAAGCGGGTGCGGCGCCGGGGTGAGGGCCCCCGCCGCGGAAGGCCCTACCGTGGAGGCTGTGACGGACGTACGGCGCGCCGGTGAGCGCTTTCCAGGCGGCGACCCGGGCCGGGGCATCAGCACCTGGCACGCCTTCAGCTTCGGGCCCCACTACGACCCGGACAACCTGCGCTTCGGCGCGGTCCTCGCCTGCAACGAGGAGCACCTGGCTCCCGGCGCCGGTTTCGACGAGCACCCGCACAGCCACACCGAGATCGTCACCTGGGTCGTCGAGGGCGAGCTGACCCACCGCGACTCCACCGGCCACGAGACCCTGGTCCGCCCCGGCGATGTGCAGCACCTCAGCGCGGGCGGCGGAGTGCGCCATGTCGAACGCAACGACGGCGAGGGCCCCTTGGTCTTCGTCCAGATGTGGCTGGCCCCGCGCGAGCCCGGTGGCGAACCGTCCTACACGATCGTGCGCGGCATAGCCGACTCCACGCCCTACGCCCTGCCCGCCGCCGGTGCCCTGCTGCACACCCGCAGGCTGGCGGCCGGTGAGCGGACCGCGGTCCCGGACGCCGACTTCCTCTATCTGCACGTGGTGCGCGGCGGCGTCACCCTCGACGGCGCGCGGCCGGCGCAGCTCGGCCCGGGCGACGCGGCGCGGATCACCGGCGCGAAGGACCGCCAGCTCACCGCGGGGCGGGCGGCCGAGGTGCTGCTGTGGGAGATGCAGGCGGGCTGGGCTCCACCGGCGGCGGGCTGAGCACCATGGCGCGGACCCGCTCCCCGGCGGGCGCCGCCTCAGAGTCCGGCGAGCACCGCGTCCGTGAACGGCGTCCAGGCCTCGACGGCCCACGGCCCGAAGTCCCGGTCCGTCAGCACCACGCAGGCGGCCCCCGCGTCCGGGTCCACCCACAGGAAGGTCCCGGACTGGCCGAAGTGGCCGAAGGTCCGCGGTGAGGACGAACGCCCGGTCCAGTGCGGGGACTTGGCGCCCCGGATCTCGAAGCCGAGCCCCCAGTCGTTCGGGCTCTGGTGGCCGTATCCGGGGAGCACGCCCTTGGTGCCCGGATACTGCACGGTCATCGCCTCGGCCAGGGTGCGTATGTCGAGCAGCCGGGGCGCCTGCAGCTCGGCGGCGAAGCGGGTCAGGTCGGCCAGGGTCGAGACGCCGTCCTTGGCGGGCGAGCCGTCCAGCGAGGTGGCGCTCATGCCGAGCGGTTCCAGCACGGCCTGGCGCAGATACTCCGCGAAGTCGATGCCGGAGGCCTTCGCGAGATGCTCGCCGAGCACCTCGAAGCCCGCGTTGGAGTAGATCCGCCGCGCGCCGGGCGCCGCCTGGATCCGGTGCTCGTCGAAGGCGAGCCCGCTGGTGTGCGCGAGCAGATGCCGTACGGTCGCGCCCTCGGGCCCGGCGGGCTGGTCGAGTTCCAGCGCGCCCTCCTCCAGGGCGACCAGGACGGCGTACGCGGCCAGCGGTTTGGTCACCGAGGCCAGCGCGAACCGGGTGTCCGCGGGCCCGCGGCTGCCCGCCACGCTCCCGTCCGCGCGGACGACCGCGGCGGCGGCGGTCGGTACGGGCCAGTTCTCGATCAGGGCCAGGCTCTCCATGGCGGCGAGCCTATCGGGCGGCTCCGACAGCGCGGCAGCCAGGCGCGGGGCGGGCCGGGCCCCGGTGCGCACCCGGCCACGGGGCGGCCGGAGAGGCTTCCGTCCGGCCGGTTCCGCGACTTCCCGGCCGCGCCCGCCGGCCGGTGCTTGCTTGGAGCGCACTCCAAGGTTCTAGCGTGGAGGCATGACGGTGACCGAGACCACGGCCGCGACCGAGGCCCGGGCGGAACAGCTCTGCTCTCCCCGGCCGCCGGTCCATCCGCGCCCCGAGGGGCAGGACCACTACACGATCAGCGAGGTCGTCGCCCTCACCGGACTGACCGCGCACACCCTGCGCTGGTACGAGCGCATCGGGCTCATGCCGCACGTGGACCGCTCCCACACCGGGCAGCGCCGCTACCGCAACCGCGACCTCGACTGGCTCGACCTGGTCGGCAAGCTCCGCCTGACGGGCATGCCGGTCGCCGGGATGGTGCGCTACGCCGAACTCGTACGGGAGGGCGAGAGCACCTACGCGGAGCGGTCCGCGCTCCTGGAGGAGACCCGCCGTGACGTACTGGCCCGGATCGCCGAGCTCCAGGACACGCTCGCCGTCCTCGACCGCAAGATCAGCATCTACGCTGACGCGCCCCGCGCGTCGGAGAGGCACTGACACCACATGACCCGCATCGCCACCGCACAGCTCGGGACCAGCGGACCCGAGGTCGGCATCCAGGGCCTCGGCTGCATGGGCATGAGCTGGGCCTACGGACCCACCGACGCCGACGAGGCGCGCGCCACCCTGGAGCGCGCACTCGAACTCGGCGTCACCCTGTTCGACACCGCCGACGTCTACGGCGCGGGGGAGAACGAGAAGTTCCTCGCCCCCTTCCTCGCCGCCCACCGCGAGGAGGTCGTCCTCGCCACCAAGTACTCCCTGACCATCGACCCCCAGGACCCCTCCCGGCGCACCATCCGCAACGACCCCGCCTACATCCGCCAGTCCATCGAGGCGAGCCTCGGCCGCCTCGGCGTCGAGGCCGTCGACCTCTACTACATGCACCGGCGGGATGTGAACGTGCCGATCGAGGAGTCGGTCGGGGCGATGGCCGAGCTGGTCCGCGAGGGCAAGGTCAAGCACCTGGGGCTCAGCGAGGTGACCGCCGGGGAGCTGCGCGCCGCGCAGCAGGTGCACCCCATCGCGGCCGTGCAGTCCGAGTGGTCCCTGTTCAGCCGGGACATCGAGCGCGCGGTGGTCCCGGCCGCCGCCGAGCTCGGCGTGGCCCTGGTGCCGTACTCGCCGCTCGGCCGCGGCTTCCTCACCGGCTCCTTCGTCAACGCCGAGAAGGACCTGAGCCAGGACGACTTCCGGCGCACCCAGCCCCGCTTCACCGGGGACAACGCGGCCGCGAACGCCGCCCTGCTCGCCCCGCTGCACGAGATCGCCAAGGCCCGCTCGGCGAGCGCCGGGCAGATCGCGCTGGCCTGGGTGCAGCAGCGGGCCCAGGTGCACGGACTGACCGTGGTGCCGATCCCCGGCACCCGCAAGCGCAGCCGCGTGGAGGAGAACACCGAGGCCACCCGCCTCGTCCTGACCGCGGAGGAACTGGCCGCCCTGGAGCCCCTCGCGGGCGAGGTGGCGGGCGAGCGCTACGCGGACATGTCCTTCACCTCGGCGGGACGGGACTGAGCCGCTTCCCCCGAGCGGGACCCGGCCGCCCGGTACGGCGGCACCCGCTCATCTCACCCCACCTCTGGCTCCGGGCCGGGTCGGCGCTCAGGCGCCCTCCCGGCCCGTGGGCTTTCGGCGCTCGTGCGGCCACGGCGCTCGTGAGGCCGCGGCATCCATGAGGCCACGGCTCGCGCGCGATCACGGCAGCCGCGGGCTCACAGCTCCGCGAGCAGTTCCGCCTTCTTCGAGCTGAACTCGCGGTCGGTCACCAGACCGGCCTGGTGCAGCTCGCCCAGGTGGCGGATGCGGTCGGCGATGTCCGCCGGGTCGCTGCGGGCGCCGGTGCGGGCGGGCTCGGGGACCTTGCGGGTCTTCAGGGCGCCGTTGGAGGAACGTATCGCCGAGAGCACCGCGGCGGCGAAGGGCAGCGATTCGTGCACCGGTCCGTAGCCGAGGCCGAAGACCACGGCCGCCGGGTCCTGGTCGGGCTGCGCGGGCTGGTCGGACTGGCACTCGTCCTCGCGGCGCCGCAGCCGCAGATGGCCCTCGAAGACCTCGGGGGAGCGCCATTCGACGCCGGTGAGCTCGTCGACCGGATAGCTCTGGTCCCCGGCCTTCCACTTGGCCGAGGAGGCGCCGGTCCAGAACCAGCGGAAGGAGACCGCGCCGCCGTCGAAGACCGCCCTGCCGTCGTAGGCCTTGAACTGCCGGGGCGGCTCGGGCGGCGCCACCAGATGCCGGTCCGACTCCTCGGCGGCGTCCTCGACCAGGCGGGCGCGCAGTTCGTCGGCGTAGTACTCGGCGAGTGTCTCCTGCTGCGCGGGCAGCACCAGGCGGTAGGGGTCGCAGCCCTCCTTGAGCTGCCCGGCGGCCGCCTCCATCAGCGGGTCGGCACCGGGTCTGGGCACGGCGTGCAGTACGACCGAGCCGCGTCGCCCGGGAGTCAGTGTCACCGCCGCTATCGCCTCCAGGGGGATGCGGCGTTCGCCGAGCGCCTGGAAGAGCTTCGGCGTGCGGATCCCCCGTTCGAAGCGGATGAGCACGGAGTCCGGTTCGAACTCCCAGGCGGCATGAAGTCCAGCCAGTACGTCACCCATGCGGGTCATCGTATGCGCGGGGCCCCTTCACGTCGCCTCTTCGACGACCGCACTTCTTGCACGTATCTACGCGCGTTCGGTGCCCAGGACGTCCGTCAGACCGTTCCGGCACGCAGGATCCTGCTGTGCGCAGCGCACCGACTCGTAGGTGCCGGTACCGATTGCGGCGAAATTTCCCAGACTGTCCGTGCCGGGGAGGAAGTATCCCGCGTGCCCCTTCGCGAGATCGGCGGACAGGCGCCGCGCGCCGAAGGAGGGGGAGACCGGGTCGGCGCCGTGCCCGAGGCCCCCCACTTCCAGGAAGGGCACCTCGCGGATCCAGTCGTCGTTGTCCCGCACCGCCCAGACGCGGGCCCGGGTGTCCAGGTCCCCGGCGTGCGAGGCGCGCATGCCCGGGCTGCCCGCGACCGCGATGTCCCGCACCCGGCCCGGCAGTTCACCGGCGGCGAGCCCGCAGACCACCGAGCCGTAGCTGTGGCAGTACAGCGCCACCGGTGAGCGTCCGGGCAGCGTGTGCAGCAGCGCGTTGAGCCGCTCGGCACCCGCCTCCGCCTTGCCCGCGGTCACCGCGTCCATGCCGATCCCGCTGGGCGTGGTGTAGTCGGCCCAGGCGATCACCGCGGTACGGGTGCCCGGGCTCGCGGCGCGTTCGGCGCGGTGCAGGGCCTCGGCCATCCCCGCCGGTGCGCTGTACCGGCGCTGGGTGCGCTGGAAGGTCAGCAGGTCGGTGTCCACACCCGGGACCACGACCGAGACCCGCTCGGCCTTCTCCAGGTCGCCGTAGACCTCCGCCACCCGGCCCGAGCCCAGCGGATCGAAGGCGAGGATGTGCCGCTCCGGGCGCAGCAGCGCCTCCAGGCGGTGCATCCGGCGGCCCGCCTCGTGCCGTCCGTAGGGGGAGAGCCGGGTGTCCCGCATGCGCCGCAGCTCCACCCCGCGGGCGTCGGTGAGGGCGACCCGGTTGGCCTGGTAGCGCAGCTTCACCGGCGCGCCGTTCATATTGCCGACGGCGAGCGCGTACCGGTGCAGCAGCCACCGCTCCTGGCGGCCGTCGAGCGAGGCGAAGAAGCGGTGCAGCCGCTCGGGCGCCGCGTGCGCGGAGGGCAGCGGACGGCCGCCGATTCTTCCCTGCTCCCAGGCGTCGAAGGCGGCCTGCACCGGGGAGGGCGCGGGCCGGTGGTGGCGCACGGCGGTCCAGCCGGTCGTCGCCAGCATGACGAAGACGACGGCCAGGGCGAGCAGGGTGCGCCAGACGGTGAGCTGGGTGGAAGTGTCGGAGGAAGTCACTGCGGGACACCCTAGGAGAACCCCGCCGTGCACCGTGAAACGGGTGGCCCAGGTCACCTTTTCCATGCCGCTTTTGGGGCAGAACGGACCAGTCCCACGGGACTTGTGACGCTGCGCGACGGGACTTCGGGCCCCGCCGGGTGCCGCGCGGGCGGGCACATCGGCCCGCCCGGGTGTCACCCCCGGTGCCAGTCGGCGGCGAGCGCCGACTCGAAGCGGTCCAGGTAGGCCGCGGTCATCTCGCGGATCGACTCCACGGTCGCCTCGTTCCCGGCGCCCCATCTGCGGCCGGTCATCCGCATCACCCCGCTGAACGCCGCCACCACGAGGCGCGGCCGCGGGTCCTCGTCCACGTCGAGCCCCTCACGCTCGGCGATCACCCGCGCGAGCACCTCCTCCAGATCGGCCGAGCGGCGCATATGGGTGGCGAGCAGCGAGGGCGTGGACTCGATCAACTGGTACGTGCGCATGTGCAGTTCCAGCGGGACCAGCGCCTCGATCGCCTCCCCGACCGTGTTCCAGGCGTCGAGCACGGCCCGCCGCATCGCCTCCAGCGGGGCCTCGCCGGGCGGCCGTCCGCTCACCGCGGTGACGAAGTGCGACTCGATGAGGTCCTGTACGCGGAAGGCGGCGTCCTCCTTGCTGCTGAAGTGCCGGAAGAAGGTGCGCTGGGAGACCTGGACGGCCTCGGAGATCTCGTCGACCGTCGTCTCCTCGTAGCCCTGGGAGGTGAAGAGTTCGAGGGCGGCGTGCAGCAGCTCGTCCCGGGTGCGCTGCTTCTTGCGCGCGCGCAGGCCGGGCGCCGAGTCCGGGAGCTCCGTGGTCATCTCCGTGACGTTTCCCTTCGGGGTGGCGAGCGGCGGATCTTACGCGGGGACCGGTGCGCGCCCGCGACGTGACGCGGTAGACAACTGGCCGCCCGGCTATTCGGATTGCTTCGCGTCAGCCGCTGACATTAGCCTCGCCCGTATGACTAGTCAGACCACCGTCGACCCCAAGGAACCGGCGGACAGCACGCCGGCCGCACCCCCCGCAGCCGCGGCCGGCCGGCTGCGCGGCCACCCCTGGCTGACCCTGCTGACCGTGGCCTTCGGTGTCACGATGGTCGCCCTGGACGGCACCATCGTCGCCATCGCCAACCCTGCCATCCAGGCGGATCTGGGCGCCTCCTTCGCGGACGTCCAGTGGATCACCAACGCCTACTTCCTGGCGCTCGCCGTCGCCCTGATCACCGCGGGCAAGATCGGCGACCGCTTCGGGCACCGGCAGACCTTCCTGATCGGCGCCGCCGGTTTCGCGCTGGCCTCCGGCGCCATCGGCCTGTCCAGCGGCATCGCCGCGGTGGTCGCCTTCCGGGTGCTGCAGGGCCTGTTCGGCGCGCTGCTGATGCCCGCCGCCCTCGGCATCCTGCGCGCCACCTTCCCCGCCGAGAAGCTCAACATGGCGATCGGCATCTGGGGCATGGTCATCGGCGCCTCCACGGCCGGCGGCCCGATCATCGGCGGCCTGCTCGTCCAGCACGTCAGCTGGGAGTCGGTCTTCTTCATCAACCTGCCGGTCGGCGCCCTCGCGGTGGTGCTCGGCGTGCTGATCATCCTCGACCACCGCGCGGAGAAGGCGCCCCGGTCCTTCGACATCCCGGGCATCCTGCTGCTCTCGGCGGCCATGTTCTGCCTCGTCTGGGCCCTCATCAAGGCGCCCGAGTGGGGCTGGGGCGACGGCGGCACCTGGACCTTCCTCGCCGTCTCCGTGGTCAGCTTCGTCGTCTTCGCGCTCTGGGAGACCAGGACCGCCGAACCCCTCGTCCCGATGGGCCTGTTCCGCTCGGTGGCGCTGTCCGCCGGTGTGATCCTCATGGTCCTGATGGCCGTCGCCTTCCTCGGCGGCCTCTTCTTCGTCACCTTCTACCTGCAGAACGTGCACGGCATGAGCCCGGTGGACAGCGGACTGCACCTGCTGCCGCTCACCGGCATGATGATCGTCGGCTCCCCCGTCGCGGGCGCCCTGATCACCAAGCTCGGCCCGCGGATCCCGCTCGCGGGCGGCATGGTCTGCACCGCCACGGCGATGTTCGGCATGTCCGAGCTGGAGGCCGGCACCAGCAGCCTCACCATGTCCGTCTGGTTCGCCCTGCTCGGCCTCGGCCTGGCCCCGGTGATGGTCGGCGCGACCGAGGTCATCGTCGGCAACGCCCCGCTGGAGCTCTCGGGTGTCGCCGGAGGCCTCCAGCAGGCCGCCATGCAGATCGGCGGCAGCCTCGGTACGGCCGTTCTGGGCGCCGTGATGGCCTCGAAGGTGGACAGCGATCTGGCCGGGAACATGGCCGAGGCGAAGCTGCCGCCGGTGCCGCCGGAGCAGCTCGACAAGGCCAAGGAGGCCGTCCAGGTCGGCGTGGCGCCGGTGCCCCAGGGCGCCCCGGCCTCCCTCGCCGAGAAGATCACCACCGTCGCGCACGACACCTTCATGTCGGGGATGGGCCTTGCCTGCCTGGTCGCGGCGGGTGTCTCGGTGGTCGCGGTGTTCGTCGCCCTGTTCACCAAGCGCGGTCAGAACGCCGAGGCGGCGGGTGCCGCGGGCGGTCACATCTGAGTCGGCCGCGTGCGGGCCCGCCCCAGCGGAGGGGCTCGCATCCGGCCACGCGGAAGCGTCAACTCCGCGTCGAAAAAGCCCCGTCGGGACCCCGGCGGGGCTTTTTCCCCTATCAGGGTGATCGCCGCCGCGGCCCCTTCCCCGGAGCCGGATCCGCAGGTCAGGGTGCTCCTCAACTGATCCACTCCGACACGGGGGCACCACCATGACGCGATACGTCAACCGCAGGAACCTGACCATCACCCTCACCGCGGCGGCACTCTCCTGCCTCGCCCTGGCACCGGCCCACTCGGCGCCGGCCCCGCGCTCGGCGCCCAAGGCGGCGCTCGGCTCCTGCGCCGCGGGGGAGCTGTGCCTGTGGGACAAGGCGGAGTTCAAGGGTGCCCGGCGCACCTACGAGCTCTCCGGCACCCCGATCGAGAGCTGCGTGGTGCTGCCCGGCAAGGGCGGCGCCCAGTCCTTCGCCAACCGCACCGGGCGGCCCGTGACGACCTACCAGTCCGAGGAGTGCGCCGAGACCGGGGAGTTCGACACCTATCCCGGCAAGGGCAGCTACACGCCCCAGGCGCCGTACCGGGTACGGGCGTTCAAGATCTGGGAGCGCTAGCGGTCCCAAGGCCGCGGGGCCCGGAGGAAGACTCCGGGCCCCGCGGTTCCTGGCCGATACCGCCTCTCAGGCGTCGCCTCCGGCGGCACCCGGGTCCGCGGCGGCGACGTCGAGCAGCTGGTAGCGGTCGATGGCCTGCTTGAGCACCGAGCGGTCCAGCTTGCCCTCGCGGGCGAGTTCGGTGAGCACCCCCACCACGATGGACTCGGCGTCGATGTGGAAGAAGCGCCGGGCGGCGCCCCGGGTGTCCGCGAAGCCGAAGCCGTCCGCGCCGAGCGACTGGTAGGTGCCCGGCACCCAGCGCGCGATCTGGTCCGGCACCGAGCGCATCCAGTCCGAGACGGCCACGAACGGCCCCTCGCTGTCCGCGAGTTTGCGGGTGACGTACGGGGTGAGCTGCTCCTCCTCCGGGTGCAGCAGGTTGTGCCGCTCCACCTCGACGGCCTCGCGCCGCAGCTCGTTCCAGGAGGTCGCCGACCAGACGTCGGCCTTCACGTTCCAGTCGCGGGCGAGGATCTCCTGCGCCGTGAGCGCCCAGGGCACCGCGACACCGGAGGCGAGGATCTGCGCCGGGATCGCGCCCTCCTGGCCGGGCCGCAGCCGGTGGATGCCCTTGAGGATGCCCTCGACGTCGACGTCCGCGGGCTCGGCCGGGTGCTTGATCGGCTCGTTGTAGACGGTGAGGTAGTAGAAGACGTCCGGGTCTTCGCCGGGCTCCGGCTGCCCGTACATCCGGCGCAGGCCGTCCTTGACGATGTGCGCGATCTCGAAGCCGAAGGCCGGGTCGTAGGCCACGCACGCCGGGTTGGTGGAGGCGAGCAGCTGGGAGTGCCCGTCGGCGTGCTGGAGCCCCTCACCGGTCAGGGTCGTGCGCCCGGCGGTCGCGCCGAGGACGAATCCGCGCGCCATCTGGTCGGCCATCTGCCAGAACTGGTCACCGGTGCGCTGGAAACCGAACATCGAGTAGAAGACGTAGACCGGGATCAGCGGCTCGCCGTGCGTGGCGTACGCGGAACCGGCCGCGATCAGCGAGGCGGTACAGCCCGCCTCGGAGATGCCGTCGTGCAGCATCTGCCCGGTCGGCGACTCCTTGTAGGCGAGCAGGAGTTCGCGGTCCACGGACTCGTACTGCTGGCCGAGCGGGTTGTAGATCTTCGCACTCGGGAAGAAGGAGTCCATGCCGAAGGTGCGGTACTCGTCCGGCGCGATCAGCACGAAGCGCTTGCCGATCTCCTTGTCCCGCATGAGGTCCTTCAGCAGCCGTACGAAGGCCATGGTGGTGGCGATCGACTGCTGGCCCGACCCCTTCTTCACGGTCGCGTACGTCTTGTCCTCGGGCAGCGGCAGCGGCTTCGCGCGCACCACCCGGGTCGGCGCGTACCCGCCGAGGGACTTGCGCCGGTCGTGCATGTACTGGATCTCTTCCGAGTCCCGGCCCGGGTGGTAGTACGGCGGCAGCCCGCTCTCCAGCTCCTTGTCCGGGATGGGCAGGTGCAGCCGGTCGCGGAAGCCCTTGAGGTCGGCCACCGTGAGCTTCTTCATCTGGTGGGTGGCGTTGCGGCCCTCGAAGTTGGGGCCGAGGGTCCAGCCCTTGACGGTCTGCGCGAGGATCACCGTCGGCTGGCCCTTGTGCGCCTTGGCGGCGGAGAAGGCCGCGTAGATCTTCCGGTGGTCGTGGCCGCCGCGCCCCAGGTGCAGGATCTGGTCGTCCGACATGCCCTCGACCATGGCCCGCAGCCGCTGGTCGTCGCCGAAGAAGTGGTCGCGGATGTAGGAGCCGGTCTCCGTCGCGTACGTCTGGAACTGCCCGTCGGGCGTGGTGTTGAGCTTGTTGACGAGCAGCCCGTCGCGGTCCTGGGCGAGCAGCGGGTCCCAGGTGCGGTCCCAGACCAGCTTGACGACGTTCCAGCCCGCGCCGCGGAACTGCGACTCCAGCTCCTGGATGATCTTGCCGTTGCCGCGCACCGGGCCGTCGAGGCGCTGGAGGTTGCAGTTGACCACGAAGGTCAGGTTGTCCAGTCCCTCGCGGGCGGCGATGGAGAGCTGGCCCAGCGACTCGGGCTCGTCCATCTCGCCGTCGCCGAGGAAGGCCCAGACGTGCGACTTGGAGGTGTCGGCGATGCCGCGCGCCTCCATGTAGCGGTTCATCCGGGCCTGGAAGATCGCGCCGAGCGGGCCGAGGCCCATCGAGACGGTCGGGAACTCCCAGAAGTCCGGCATGGAGCGCGGGTGCGGATAGCTCGAAAGCCCCTCGGGGAAGCGCGACTTCTCCTGCCGGAAGCCGTCGAGCTGCTGCTCGTTCAGCCGGTCGAGCAGGAAGGCCCGGGCGTAGATGCCGGGCGAGGCGTGGCCCTGGAAGAAGATCTGGTCGCCGCCGTCGCCCTCGTCCTTGCCGCGGAAGAAGTGGTTGAAGCCGACGTCGTAGAGCGAGGCCGAGGAGGCGAAGGTCGCGATGTGCCCGCCGACCCCGATGCCGGGGCGCTGGGCGCGCGAGACCATCACGGCCGCGTTCCAGCGGGTGGCGTTCAGGACCTTGCGCTCGATGTCCTCGTTGCCGGGGAAGAACGGCTCGTCCTTGGTGGCGATGGTGTTGATGTAGTCCGTGCTGCGCATCTCGGGCACGGCGACGCGGCGCTCACGGGCCCGCTCGATCAGCCGGAGCATGAGGTACCGGGCGCGCTCGCGGCCCCGCTCGTCGACGGCCGCGTCGAGGGAGTCGAGCCACTCCTGGGTCTCTTCGGGATCAAAGTCCGGGACCTGGCTGGGAAGGCCGCCAATGATGATCGGATTGCGATCGGATCCGGAAGCCACGCTGTTCCTTCGCTGTCTGGGGGCACTGAGGGGGCTTGGTACTGCGGGTATGCCGCTCCCATCGTGGACCTCGCGGGGGCGTACGTCATCTCTACTCATTGGTAACCGCAACCTTTCCGGGCCCGGCGGCGGATCTTCGTGTGACATGTCCTCTTTGCCCGGGCTTCCCGCGTGTTGGACGCGGTCGCGCGCGGGCCGGGAGAGGCCGGTGAGGAAAGCCGCGAAGGGGCTCATTCCGAAGGGGTGCCCGGGACCCGTTACCGTGGAGTCATGCCATGAGTTGCGGTGACACGGCCCGGAACGTCACCGTTTCGGCGGTCTGCACGGCCGGGTACTTGCGCGATCCGTCCCGCACGTGTGGACTACGGCCAATGCCCCGCGTACGCGCGAGGTCCCCGACACTTCCGAAACATGATCAGGAGGCAATCCGTGAGCGCGACCGCGGACCACGCGGAGGAGCGGACGAGCCTGGCCGCAAGGCTGGGTATCCAGCCCGGACAGGTGGTCCAGGAGATCGGCTACGACGAGGACGTCGACCACGAGCTCCGTGAGGCGATCCAGGAGACCAGTGGCAAGGAACTCGTCGACGAGGACTACGACGACGTCGCCGACGCGGTGGTCGTCTGGTTCCGTGAGGACGACGGCGACCTGACGGACGCCCTCGTCGATGCCACGACGCTCATCGACGAGGGCGCGCCCCTCGTCCTGCTGACGCCGAAGACCGGCCGCGACGGGTATGTCGAGCCGAGCGACATCAACGAGGCCGCGCAGACCGCGGGCCTGTCCCAGACCAAGACGCTCAGCGTCGGCAAGGACTGGACCGGCAGCCGCCTGGTCACACCCAAGGCGGCCGCCAAGAAGCGCTAGCGGCCGAGACCTCACCATCGGGCCCGTGCCCCGGACGACGCTCCGGGGCGCGGGCCCGCGCCCTTTTCCGGCGGCCCGCGCTCTGCGGGGCCCGCGACGGCCGGCCGCCGAGGGGCCGCAGCCGGGACGTGCCGCGAGGGCCGGGGAGATCACTGCGTAGGGTGGGTCACCTGAACAGCCTCCGACAGCCCCGTGGAAGGGATGGCGTGACCATGGCGATCGAGGTCGGCACCAAGGCCCCGGACTTTGCGCTCAAGAACCAGCACGGCGAGACCGTGCGGCTCGCGGACTTCCGCGGTGAGAAGAACGTGGTGCTGCTCTTCTACCCGTTCGCGTTCACCGGCGTGTGCACCGGCGAGCTGTGCGCCCTGCGCGACGAACTCCCGAAGTTCGTCAACGACGAGGTCCAGCTGCTCGCCGTCTCCAACGACTCCCCGTTCAGCCTGCGGGTCTTCGCGGAGCAGGAGGGCCTGGAGTACCCGCTGCTCTCCGACTTCTGGCCGCACGGCGAGACCTCGCGTGCCTACGGCGTCTTCGACGAGGAGAAGGGGTGCGCCGTGCGCGGCACCTTCATCATCGACAAGGAGGGCGTGGTGCGCTGGACGGTCGAGAACGGCCTGCCCGACGCCCGCGACCTGAACGACTACGTCAAGGCGCTCGACACCCTGTGATTCCTGTGCCCCAAGGAGGGCCGTGGCGGGGAACCCGTCACTAGGATCCACTCGTTGTCACAAGTAGCCAACGCACGACGGGGGCCAGGCCCCTGCATACCAAGGGAGGACTCGTGGGAGTCAGCCTCAGCAAGGGCGGCAACGTCTCGCTGACCAAGGAGGCACCGGGCCTGACCGCGGTCACGATCGGTCTGGGCTGGGATGTGCGCACCACCACCGGCACCGACTTCGACCTCGATGCCAGCGCCATCCTGACGAACGCCGAGGGCAAGGTCGCCAGCGACCAGAACTTCGTGTTCTTCAACAACCTCAAGAGCCCCGACGGCTCGGTGGAGCACACCGGCGACAACATCACCGGTGAGGGCGAGGGCGACGACGAGCAGATCAAGGTCAACCTGGCCGGGGTCCCCGCCGAGGTGGAGAAGATCGTGTTCCCGGTCTCCATCTACGACGCGGAGAGCCGCCAGCAGTCCTTCGGCCAGGTGCGCAACGCGTTCATCCGCGTGGTCAACCAGGCCGGCGACGTCGAGATCGCGCGGTACGACCTCTCCGAGGACGCCTCCACCGAGACCGCCATGGTCTTCGGTGAGCTCTACCGGCACGGCGCGGAGTGGAAGTTCCGCGCCATCGGCCAGGGCTACGCCTCGGGCCTGCGCGGCATCGCGCAGGACTTCGGCGTGAACGTCTGAGGACGTAGGCGAGGCACCAACCGCCGTCCGGCGCCGCACACCACCGTGCGGCGCCGGACGCGTACGCCGGGGCATCGGCCGGTGCCGGAGGGTCCCGCCCGAGGCGCGGGCCGCCGGACACCGTCCAGCCACCCCGCCTCCGTCGCGTGCACCGGGCGTGAGAACCGCGGGGTGGGGTATCAACGGGGATCACCACCATCGGGGAGGACCACGAACATGGGCGTCACACTCGCCAAGGGGGGCAATGTCTCCCTCTCCAAGGCCGCACCGAATCTCACCCAGGTGATGGTCGGGCTCGGCTGGGACGCGCGCTCCACCACCGGAGCCCCCTTCGACCTCGACGCCAGCGCACTGCTGTGCCAGTCGGGACGGGTGCTCGGCGACGAGTGGTTCGTCTTCTACAACAATCTGACCAGTCCGGACGGCTCCGTGGAGCACACCGGTGACAACCTCACCGGTGAGGGCGACGGCGACGACGAGTCGCTGCTCGTCGACCTCTCCAAGGTGCCGGCCCACTGCGACAAGATCATCTTCCCGGTCTCCATCCATGACGCGGACAACCGCGGCCAGGCCTTCGGCCAGGTCAGCAACGCCTTCATCCGTGTCGTCAATCAGGCGGACGGCCAGGAACTGGCACGCTACGACCTGTCCGAGGACGCCTCCACCGAGACGGCGATGATCTTCGGCGAGCTGTACCGGTACAACGGTGAGTGGAAGTTCAGGGCCGTGGGCCAGGGGTACGCGTCGGGCCTGCGAGGCATCGCTCTAGACTTCGGGGTCAATGTTTCGTAAAGCCGGGTACGGCGAGGGGGGAGACCCTCCCCCGGATCCTCCGGGGGGACCCCCACACACACGATTGGGTAGCCAGTGCTTCTGAAAACCTTCGGCTGGTCGTTCGCGGTCACCGCGCTCGGTCTGGTCGCAGCGGTGTTCTACGGGGGATGGACCGCGTTCGGGGTCGTCGCGATCCTGGCCATCCTCGAGATCTCGCTGTCCTTCGACAACGCCGTGGTCAATGCCGGAATCCTGAAGAAGATGAATGCCTTCTGGCAGAAGATCTTCCTCACCATCGGCATCCTGATCGCCGTCTTCGGCATGCGGCTGGTCTTCCCCGTCGTGATCGTCGCGATCAGCGCCAAGATCGGCCCGATCGACGCGGTCGATCTCGCCATGACCGACAAGGACCGCTATCAGGAGCTGGTGACCGACGCCCACCCGTCGATCGCGGCCTTCGGCGGCATGTTCCTGCTGATGATCTTCCTCGACTTCATCTTCGAGGAGCGCGACATCAAGTGGCTCGGCTGGCTGGAGCGGCCGCTCGCCAAGCTCGGCAAGGTCGACATGCTCTCGGTCTGCATCGCCCTGATCGTTCTCATGATCGCCGCGCTGACCTTCGCGGCCAACGCCCACCAGCACGGCGGCGGCCACGCCGACAAGGCCGAGACGGTCCTGCTCGCCGGTGTCGCGGGTCTGATCACCTACCTCGTGGTCGGCGGGCTCTCCGGCTACTTCGAGAACCGCCTCGAAGAGGCCGAGGAGCGCGAGCACGAGGCCGAGGAAGAGGCCAAGCAGCGCGGTAAGAACGTCTCCGCGGTCAAACTCAGCGGCCAGGCCGCCTTCTTCATGTTCCTCTACCTCGAAGTCCTCGACGCCTCCTTCTCCTTCGACGGAGTCATCGGCGCCTTCGCCGTCACCAACGACATCGTGATGATGGCCCTCGGCCTCGGCATCGGTGCCATGTACGTCAGGTCGCTCACCGTCTACCTGGTCCGCCAGGGCACCCTGGACGACTACGTCTACCTGGAGCACGGCGCCCACTACGCCATCGGCGCGCTCGCCCTGATCCTCCTCGTCACCATCCGGTACCAGATCAACGAGGTCGTCACCGGCCTGGTCGGCGTCGTCCTGATCGCCGCCTCCTTCTGGTCCTCGGTGCGCCGCAACAAGAAGATCGCGGCCGCCGGGGGAGAGGAATCGGACGAGAAGACCGAGGTCTCCGTCTGACGGGTCCGACCCCGTCCGGGCCGTGTGCTCCCGAACTGCCGGTGGGCGAACGCGGACCGGGGTGCGTGAGAGGGCGCGGGAAGAGGAATGCATCAGTGCGGGGCGGCCGTCGAGGACAGGTTCCTCGGGGCCGCCCCGCGGGCATGCCGGAGCGAGCATGCGGAAGACGGACAGGGGGCACCCTGCGGGCAGGGGACTTCCTCGCGAGGAGAGGTGGGGCGCAATGGCCTTCTGGGACGGACTGTGGCGCGGTCGGTCGACGGAGTTCGACTCGGGCAGCGCGGCGAGCAACGCCATCGAGTTGACCAAACGGAGCCCGGCGGTCTCGCTCACGAAGCAGGGCGCCGACAGCGGGAACCTCCGCGTCAACCTCTCCTGGCGGATGCGCACCTCCGACTTCATGGGCAAGTCCTCGCGCAGCGGCGGCAGCCTCTTACGCAACCCGCTCACGCTCTTCAAGCCCGAGGTGGTGCAGGCGCACACCCAGGGCGTGGTCAACGTCGACCTGGACATCGGCTGCCTCTACGAAATGGTCGACGGCGAGAAGGGCGTGGTCCAGCCCCTGGGCGGCTTCTTCGGCGACCTGAACACCCCGCCCTATGTGAAGCTGAGCGGCGACGACCGCTTCGGCTCGCCCTCCGGCGAGACGATCTACATCAACCTGGACCACCGCGAGTCGATCAAGCGGCTGCTCGTCTTCGTCTACATCTACGACCAGACCCCCGCCTTCGACCGCACCCACGCCAAGGTCACCCTCTACCCGAGCAACGGCCCCCGGGTCGAGATCAGCCTGGAGGAGCGCGCCGCGCAGTCGCGCTCCTGCGCCGTCCTCCTGATCGAGAACGTCAAGGGCGAACTGACGGTGCGCCGCGAGGTCAAGTTCGTCTACGGCTTCCAGGCCGAACTCGACCGCCTGTACGGCTGGGGCCTGCAATGGGGCCGCGGCTACAAGACGGCGAAGTAGCACGGCCGGGAGCGCCGGTGGTCCGCCGGTGAGCGGACAGGTTCCCGCGCTGTGCCCCGCCTCCCGCGCTGTTTCCCGCCTCCGGGGCCGTGGGGCGGGTCCTGTGGGCGGGTGCCCCGTTCCGAAGCCGGGCGCCGGATCAGCGGCCGATGAACTGCGGGCCCTGCGGCGGCATCGTGAAGGCCGGGTCCGCGCCCACGGGCTGCGGGTAGCCGTAGGCGGGGTCGGCTCCCAGCGGCGCCGGCTGGGTGGGCGCCGACGGCGGGTAGCCGTACGCCGGTTGCGGCGGCGGACCCTGGGGCGGCGGCGGGTGGGCGTGGGTCTGGGCCTGGGAAGCCGCCGGGGCTGCCACCGGCTCGGGTGCGGCCGGAGGCGGGGACTGGGCGGAGTCCGGGGCCGAGGGCTCGGACTCGTCGACGGAGATGCCGAAGTCCGTCGCCAGTCCGACCAGCCCGTTCGAATACCCCTCGCCCAGCGCGCGGAACTTCCAGCCCGCTCCGCGCCGGTAGATCTCCCCGCAGATCAGCGCCGTCTCGGCACCCGTCTCCGGGGTGATGTCGAAGTACGCCAGCGGCTCGGCCTCCGAGGCCGCGTCGTGCACCTGGATGCGCAGTGCTCGGACCTGGTCGAAGGGCACATCGTCCGCGGAGGCGACGAGGAGGATGCGGTGCACCTCGGGGCCCATTCCCGCGAGGTCCGCCTGCACGCTGTCGGTGACATGGTCGCCCGCGCGCTTCTTGCCCAGCCGCCATACCCGGTCCGAGGGGTGGCGGGGCTGGTTGTAGAAGACGAAGTCCTCGTCCGAGCGGACCCGTCCGTCCGGACCGAGGAGCAGCGCCGAGACATCGACATCCGGCACGCCCTGGCCGGGCGCCCATCGGAGCAGGGCACGCACCGATGTGGCCTCGATCGGGACGTTCGCCCCCTTCAGCATCGCGTGCGTCATGCGCTCATCCTGCCTTCCCGGCCCCTCGCAGGACAACGCGGGGACGCCGCGAGGAGTCGGGAGGACAAGGCGGGGGCAAGGCGGGGACGTCGCCGGGCTTCGCGGCCCGGGCCCGCCGCGCGCGCCGCCGACACGGCCGGGTTACCGGAACTTCATGTTCAGCGGGAACCCCGGACACGCATTCCTACGTACTATTACCGGCCACATCTTGTCCTGCCTCCTCCGCCACCAGGGAGTCCCATGCGTCATTTCGGGCACATCGCCCCGGAGGTGCGGCAGCGTCTCTTCCACCAGGAGCCGCGCACCTTCACGTCCGAGTCACCGGCGCGCATGCTCGCCGTGGCCCTGGGCGCCACGCTGTACAGCCCCGCCACCAGGCCGCACCTCGCCGAGGACGTGGTGAAGCAGGCGGACCGCGGTGTGGTCTCGATGGTGCTGTGCCTGGAGGACTCCATAGGCGACGCCGATGTGACCGAGGCCGAGGAGAACCTGATACGCCAGTTCTCCGCTCTCGCCGACCAGCCGAGAGCGACGGACGACCCGCCCCTGCTCTTCATCCGGGTACGCACCCCCGAGCAGATACCCGACCTGGTCCGCAGGCTCGGCCCGCGCGTCCGGCTCCTGTCCGGATTCGTACTCCCCAAGTTCACCGAGGAACGGGGTGTCCCCTTCCTCGAAGCCCTCGGTGACGCCGAGGCCCTCAGCAGCCGCCGCCTCTACGCCATGCCGGTCCTCGAATCACCCGAGCTCATGCACCTGGAGACCCGGCGCGAGGCCCTGGCCGGTATCGCCCGCACCGTGGACAAGTACCGCGACCGCGTCCTCGCCCTCCGCCTCGGCGTCACCGACTTCTGCTCCACCTACGGACTGCGCCGCACTCCCGACATGACCGCGTACGACGTGCAGATCGTCGCCTCGGTCATCGCCGATGTGGTCAACCAGCTCGCCCGCGCGGACGGCACGGGCTTCACCGTCAGCGGACCGGTGTGGGAGTACTTCCGGGTCCAGCAGCGCATGTTCAAGCCCCAACTGCGCCGCAGCCCCTTCCACGGCCGGGCGGAGGAACTGCGTACCGCCCTCATCGAGCACGACATGGACGGCCTGCTGCGCGAGATCGAACTCGACCGCGCCAACGGCCTCCTCGGCAAGACCTGCATCCACCCCTCTCATGTGCCGCCCGTGCACGCCCTGTCCGTGGTCAGCCACGAGGAGTACAGCGACGCCCGGGACATCCTGCGTCCGGAACTCGACGGCGGAGTCCTGCGCTCCGCCTATACGAACAAGATGAACGAGGTGAAGCCGCACCGCGCCTGGGCCGAGCGCACCCTGGAACGCGCCGCCGTCTTCGGCGTGGCCAACGAAGACGTCGGCTTCGTCGAACTGCTCGCCGCCGGAGCCCCGGCCGAACGCAAGGGAGCGTGAACACCGTGGCATGGTCCGGATCATGGGTGGCCGAGCGACTGGGCGTCGACCTCCTCCCGAGCGAGGACTCCGCGCCCCCGCGCCCGGAGTCGGCCCGGTCCGCGTCACCGGGGTCCGCCACTCCGGAGTCCGGGCCGCCGCGGTCCGGGTCGCTGGGGTCTGCGTCTCCGGGGCCGGAGTCGCCAGGGTCCGTCGAGCGGCTACGGGACATGCTGGGCCTCGCCCTGCGCCGCAACCCCAAGCGCGCTCACCTCCTCGTGTCGAACGTCCTCGGCAAGCACGTCCCCCAACTCCCTTCCGTCGTCCACCGCTCCGGCCACGACCTCGGCCGAAGGGTCCTCGAACTCCTCGGCCCCGAACAGGCGGGCTCCTCCGTCGTCCTCGGCTACGCCGAGACGGCCACCGGACTCGGCCACTGCGTCGCCGACGGCATGAGCTCCGCGCCCTATCTGCACTCGACCCGGCGCCCGGTGCCGGGTGTGCACCAGGCCGGTGGATTCGAGGAGTCCCACTCGCACGCCACCTCGCACCTCCTCCTCCCCGAGGACCCCGAACTGCTGGCGGGCAGCGGCCCCCTTGTCCTGGTCGACGACGAGTTCTCCACCGGGAACACCGTCCTCAACACCATCCGCACCCTGCACGGGCGTTACCCCCGCGAGCGCTACGTCATCGTGGCCCTGGTCGACATGCGCGCCCCGCAGGACCGGCAGCGCCTCGCCGACTTCGCGGAGGAGATCGGCGCTCGGATCGACCTGATCGCCGCCGCCCGGGGCACGGTGAGCCTGCCCCCTGATGTCCTCACCGCCGGTCAGGCACTGGTCGAGGCCCACGAGAACCGTGCCGAGAACCACCCCGACGGGACGCTCGCACCGGAGCGGTCCGCGGCGTCCTCGGCCGCGCAGGAGTCGCCGACCGGAGGCACCGAACCGGGTGGCCAGGGCCCGTCGCCACGGTTCACCCGTGTCGGTCTCGGTTGGCCCGAGGGCCTCCCGGACGGGGGCCGCCATGGCTTCCTGCCGGGCCACCGGAGCCTTCTCGAGGCCGCCCTGCCCAAGATGGCCGACGGCATCGCCGAGGAGCTGCGGGCCCGCCTGGGCTCCGAGGGGCGGGCCACGGGCACCACCCCGGCCAGGACCCCGAAGGTGCTCGTCCTCGGCTGCGAGGAGCTGATGTACACGCCCCTGCGGCTCGCCCTCGCCCTGGAGGAACAACTCCCCGGAGTCGAGGTGCGCTTCTCGACGACCACCCGGTCGCCCGTCCTCGCCATCGACGACCCCGGCTACGCCATCCGCAGCCGCCTCACTTTCCCTTCCCACGACAATCCCGACGACGGTCCGGGTGACAGGTACGCCTACAACGTCGCGGGCGCCGGTTTCGACGCCGTCCTCGCCGTCGTCGACTCCGCCGCCGACACCCCCGAACTCAGCGCCTCCCATGGCCTGCTGAGCCGTCTCGCGGCCCACACCGGGCAGGTGCTGCTCGCGGTCGTCCCGTCCTATGTCCCGGCGTCCGCGCACCGCGCCACGGAAAGGCCCCACGTGCTGCCCGAGCCGCTCCGTGGCCCCGAGTTCTCCTCCTACGCTCCCGAGGAGGTGGGCTGGCTCCTGCAGGACCTCTCCCGGACGCAGCTGGAGGCGCCGACGGAGGAACGGGAAGAGGCGATCCAGAACGGCGGCGCCCACTACGCGGAGTCCCTCCCCGTGGAGTATCAGCCGAGCCCCGCCTACCAGGAGCTGTTCCAGTCGGCGCTTCAAGCCTCCGCCGACCGCATCGCCCTGGCCGTGGGCACCGTGACCGAGACGGTGCTCGCCGAGCGCACGAGGCGCCCCGTCCTGGTCTCCCTCGCCCGGGCCGGCACCCCCGTCGGCGTGCTCATGCGCAGGTACGCCCAGCACCGGCACGGCCTCGAACTGCCCCACTACGCCGTGTCCATCGTCCGCGGCCGAGGCATCGACACCAACGCCCTGCGCTGGCTCGCCGCCCATCACGACCCGGCGGACGTGGTCTTCGTCGACGGCTGGACCGGCAAGGGCGCGATCACCCGTGAACTCGCAGAGGCGGTCAGGGACTTCGCGCGCTCCGAAGGCATCGCAGGGTTCGACCCGGAGATCGCCGTCCTCGCCGACCCCGGCTCCTGCGTCCGCACCTACGGCACCCGCGAGGACTACCTCATCCCCTCCGCCTGCCTGAACTCCACCGTCTCCGGCCTCGTCTCGCGGACCGTGCTGCGCCCGGACCTGGTGGGCCCCGCCGACTTCCACGGCGCCAAGTTCTATGTCGAACTGGCCGACGCCGATGTCTCGGGCGTCTTCCTCGACGCCGTCACGGCACGCTTCGGCGATGTCGCCCCGGCCGTGGACCAGCGGGTGAAAGAACTCCTCTCCACCGACCGCAGCCCGAGCTGGGAAGGGTGGGCCGCGGTGGAGAGAATCAGTGAGGAGTACGGCATCCATGATGTGAACCTCGTCAAGCCGGGGGTCGGTGAGACGACCCGTGTGCTGTTGCGCCGTGTGCCCTGGAAGATCCTCGCCCGCACCGGCGCCGGTGCGGACCTGGACCATGTGCGGCTTCTCGCCGAGCAACGCGGCGTACCCGTCGAGGAGGTGGACGGGCTTCCCTACACCTGCATCGGCCTGATCCACCCCCGCTTCACCCGTGGCGCGACGGGGACGGACGGCAAGGCGGTGGCGGCGAAGTGAGCGAGTCCGCCGCCCACCCGACGCCTTCCGCGCCCTTGTCACTGCGACCTCCTTCTTCCGGGTCCGGTGCCACCCTGGTGGCGAGTGATCTCGACCGGACGCTCATCTACTCCTCCGCGGCCCTGCAACTCGGCGTTCCCGATGCCGAGGCGCCACGGCTCCTGTGCGTCGAGGTCTACGAGGGAAAGCCCCTCTCCTATTTGACGGAGGCGGCGGCACGGCTGCTGGCCGAGCTGGCCGAGGCGACCGTCTTCGTGCCGACCACCACCCGCACCCGCGAGCAGTACGGGCGTATCCATCTGCCCGGTCCGCTCCCGCGGTTCGCGATCTGCGCCAACGGCGGGCACATCCTGGTCGAGGGTGTCCCCGACCTGGAGTGGCACGCCCAGGTGACGCGGAAGATCGCCCGGGAGTGCGCGCCTCTCGACGAGGTACGCGATCACCTGCGGTCCGCCGCGGATCCCGCGTGGCTGCTCAAGGAACGGGTGGCGGAAGACCTGTTCGCGTATCTGGTGGTGGAGCGTGCCCTGCTCCCCGACGGCTGGGTCAAGGAACTGGGGGAGTGGGCGGAGGCCCGCGGGTGGACCGTCTCCCTGCAGGGACGCAAGATCTACGCCGTACCGCGGCCGCTGACCAAGAGCGCGGCGATGCGGGAGCTGGCGCGGCGGACGGGCGCCGAGCTCACCCTGGCCGCCGGGGACTCCCTGCTCGACGCGGACCTTCTGCTCGCGGCCGACCGGTCCTGGCGGCCCGGACACGGTGAACTGGCCGACGCGGGATGGGCGGCCCCGCAGCTCACCGTGGTTCCCGAGACCGGTGCTGCGGCGGGGGAGGAGATTCTCCGCCGGTTCGCCCGCGCCGCCGCCCGCGGCCGGGCCTGAGTATGCGTATCAGGGTGAAGGCCGCCACCGCCGCCGCGGCGAGTATCAGCACCCCTTTGGAATAGACGGACACGAGATCCGTGACCTCGGGCCATCGCTCGCCCAGGGTGTAACCGGCGGTGATGAAGGCGGTGTTCCACAGCGCGCTGCCCAGGGCGGTGAGGCCGAGGAACAGCGGGAGCGGCATGCGCTCGATGCCCGCCGGTATCGAGATGAGGCTCCGGAACAAGGGGATCATGCGCCCCAGGAGCACCGCCTTGGTGCCGTGGCGGGCGAACCAGGCCTCGGCGCGCTCCACGTCGTGGACCTTCATCAGAGGGATGCGGCTTGCGAGACGGTGGATGCGTGCGCGCCCGAGTGCGGCACCGGCGCCGTAGAGGGCGAGGGCTCCGGCGACGGATCCCGCGGTCGTCCACACCAGCGCGGCGTACAGATTCATCTGCCCGGTGCTCGCCGCGAACCCCGCGAGCGGGAGGATCACTTCGCTGGGCAGGGGTGGGAAGAGGTTCTCCAGGGCGATGGCGAGGCCCGCGCCGGGTGCCCCGAAGTCGCCGAGGAGGCCCTCGAGCCAGTCGGGTCCGCTGCTTTCGATCATGCGTGAAACGGTAGGCAGGGGCCGGTTTCCGCACACTGAGGTGCACCGCAAGGTTTTCTTGAAGCACACCGCAGTGGATTCTTGCGGTTTTCCGCAGTGCGCCAAGCTGCGGGCACCCGCTACGTTACCCACTGTGACTGCACAGGTGCGCAGCGGGCTCAGGCTCGTCCTCGGACTCGTGCTCGGCGCCCTGCTGTCGGCCGCCGAGCTCCTCTTCGTGGTGCTCGCCTTGGCCGTCGCCGCCCTCGCTCAGCTGCACCCGCACACCCGGCGGACGGTGCCCGGAGCGGTCCGGGCGGCAGGGCGCCGCCTGGTGGAGTGTGAACGCGCCCGGCTGGGGGCGTACTTGGGGATGAGGTGCACGCACAGCTACGTGGACGGACGTGCGCTTCTCTACCTGGCCGCACGGTGGCCCCTCGGGCTGCTGGGAATTGTTGTGCTGCTGTGCGCTCTGCTCGGAGGCGGCTACGGATCGGGGATCGTCTTCGGATGGATCCTCACGGACGTGGAGCGTCCCGGCGCTCTGCTGTTCAGCAGTCTCGCCGGGCTGGTCTTCTTCTTCATGGCGGCGCACGGACTCGTGGGGGTGGGGGCGCTGGAGCGGGGACTGGCGCGCCACTTCCTCGGGCCCGGGCCGGAGGAGGAACTCCGGAGACGGATCGACGAACTGTTCACCAGCCGCGCGGAAGTGGTGGAAGCAGTACACGAAGAGCGGAGGCGTATCGAAAGGGACCTACACGATGGAGTGCAGCAGCGGATCGTGTCCGTGGGGATACTCCTCGCCCGTTCCCGAAGGAGCCGGGAGCCGACACACTCCCGGGCACTGGTGGAGCAGGCGTACACGGAAAGCCGCCTCGCACTCGCCGAATTGAGAGAGGTGGCCTGGCGCGTCTACCCGGCCACCCTGGACGACGAGGGGCTCGGAGCAGCACTGGAGACCCTCGTGGAGCGGTCGGACGTACCCGCGAAGCTCGACTACCGCCTGGCGGTCGACCCGCAGCCTTCGGTGGCGGCGGTGGTGTACTTCGTCGTCGCCGAGGCCGTGACGAACACGGTGAAGCACGCCTCGGCGACACGTATCGAGGTGGTGATCGAAGAAGATGACGGCATGGTGAGAGCACGAGTGGAAGACGACGGTTCGGGCGGAGCGGACGCGAGGGGCAGCGGCCTGACCGGGCTTGCCCGCAGAACTGCCGCCCTGGACGGCCGATTTGAGGTCCGCAGTCCCCTCGGGGGACCGACGGTGATTGCCACGGAGCTGCCGTGCGACTGATCCTGGCCGAGGATTCCACTCTGCTGCGGGCGGGACTCGAACGGCTCCTGACCGAAGAGGGGCACAAGGTGCTGGCGGCGGTGGACAACGCCGAACGGCTCCTGGAGGCCGTGGCCGAGCAGCAGCCCGATGTGGTCGTCGCCGATGTGAGGATGCCGCCCACGCATACCGACGAAGGCCTCCGGGCGGCACTGGAGATCCGCAGACGGTGGCCCGACGTGGGGGTCCTGGTGCTCTCGCAGTACATCGAGAAGCGGTACGCGCGGGAACTGTTCACCGTCGAATCGGCGGGAGTGGGATATCTGCTGAAGGACCGTGTCGTCGAGATCGACGAGTTCCTGGACGCGCTGGAGCGGGTGGCGAGCGGTCGATCGGCCTTCGACCAGGAGGTCGTGCGGCAACTGGTCGGGCACAGCAAGCAATCCGACCATCTCGCCCGGCTCACCTCACGCGAGCGCGACGTGCTCGCGCAGATGGCGCAGGGGCACTCCAACCCGGCGATCGCCCAGCGGCTCAGCATCTCCCAGAGCGGAGTGGAGAAACACGTCAACGCCATCTTCGACAAGCTGGAACTGGCCCGGAGCACGGGCTACTCACGCCGGGTCGTCGCCGTCCTGCGCTACCTGGGCACGTAGACCGACCACCGCAGCCGTCTCACCACGGGGGACAGGGCAGATGAGCACCGACCGCTTCCACGGCTCTTGCGGTGTGCGGGCGCCGCCGGTTAGCCGCTCAGCCGCAGCAACCGCCGCCGCAGCACCCGCCACCGCCGGAAGACGGCGCCTGGACCGGTGAGGAGACGGCGCCGCCCACGGCGACCGTGGAGAGGAGCTTGACCGTGTCGTCGTGGCCCGCGGGGCAATCGGCCGGAGCCGAGGACTCGGCCATGGGGCGGGACAGTTCGAAGGTGTCGCCGCAGGTCCGGCAGCGGTATTCGTAGCGAGGCATGCGGACCAGATTAGCGGCTGAGAGACGGCGGTCCCTGGCGATTGCCGACCTCGGTGGCACCGCTGCGCCGCAGACTCCTCAGCCGGTCCTCCTGTTCGGCCTGCTCCGGGTTCCGGGCACGCCAGTACGGGTTGTCGTGGGGGAGCTTGCTGCCGACCCTGCCGTACATCCCGAAGAACATCAGGGCCACGCCCACGACGAAGCTGAAGAGGACGTTCTCGATGCCGAAGGCGAGGAAGTTGTAGTCCGTGTCCAGCAGCGCGAGATTGACGAAGCCGCTGAGGATGAAGACGAGGCCCACGATCATGTTCACGGTGGAGGCGACGTTCTTGCCGATCACCATGCCGATGAAGAGCAGCGCGCCCACGCAGATGGACAGCACGCTGAGGGCGCCGTTGGTGTTCAGCCCGGCGACGGTGTCGCCGCCGCGGTCGAAGAATCCGATGCGGTCGATCAGTCCCAGGATGCCGAAGGCGAGCAGCACCAGGCCCATGAGACCGGCACCGATTCGGTAGAACTGGTTCAGGCTGTGATCGGTGGGGAGGTGATCGTCGAAGGAGATCCGTCGCTTGGCCCTGAGGTTCGGGTGAGGAGTAACCATCTCAGCCTCCTTGCGCCTGGGGCACTCGGTGAGGCCTCTCCCACAGTGCCGTTCGCTCCGGACGGCACCGCGAAGTGGGATACCGGGATCACACCTCGTACAGCGAGCTGCGCGGGAGGGCGCCTCTGCCTTCAGCATCCGCCCGAAGCGGGAGGATTTCCAGCGGGGCCGCCACGGGCCGCCTGGCCGCGTCCGGAAAGAGGGCTCAGGCTCCCGCGCCGCGCTCTTCGCGGATGTCGTTCACGACGAGCCCCACGTCGTGCCGGATCGCCTCGGTCTCGGTCAGGAAGTGCCAGTAGTCCGGGTGGCGCCCCTCCAGACCGGTGAGGGCGCGTTCCAGCCGGGCGACGGCGTTGTCCAGGGGCCCGGCGTGCCGGGGGTCCGGGGTCTGCCGTCCCGCCATGGCGAGGCGCTGGGCGTCCCGGATGGCGAAACGGGTGCGGTCGACCTCCTGCTGGGGGTCCTTCGCGACGGCGTTCAGCCGGTTCAGCCGGTCACCGGCGGCCGAGACCGCCTCGTCGGTGGTGTTCAGCAGGGCTCGTGCGGTGGACAGCAGCGAGGTGGCGTCGGGCCAGCGCTGTTCCTCGCGGGCGGACTGCGCCTGCTTGAGCTTCTGCTCGGCCTGCTGGACGTGGTCGACCGCCTGTTGGGGCACCTGCTGCAGGTCCTGCCAGCAGGCCGCGGTGAAGCGCCGCCGGAGTTCGCTGAGGATCGGTTCGACCTGGCCGGAGCGGGTGGTCAGGGCCTGGGCGCGGGTGCGCAGGGAGACCAGGCGGCGGTCTATCTCGGCGGCACGTTCCGGCAGGCGCTCGGCTTCGCTGCGTACGGCCTCGGACTCGCGGGCCACCTGCTCGGCGCGGCTGAGTGTCTCGGGGACGCCATGACGGCCCGCGCCCTCGTTGAGGCGGGTCAGCTCGGGGCCCAGAGCGGCGAGGCGGGCCGCGAGGTCGTCCGCCTTGAGGCCGGTGCCCCGCGCGGTGTCCAGGGCGTTGCTGGCGGCGAGCAGCGCCTGCCGGGCCCGCTCGACGGAGGGGGCGAGCCGTGCGAGCTGGGTCTCTGCCTTGCCGAGCAGCGGGCCGAGGCTCTGCCCGAAGCGGTCGAGGTCCTGGCGGGTGCGGTCGAGCTCGCTCCTGGCGTGGGTCAGGGCGTTCCTGGCCTGCGCTGCCGTGGAGGAGTCGAGATCGTCCCGGTCGAGGTCGTAGCTGTCGACGGCGGTGATGTACTGCTGGCTGCACTCGTCGATGCGATGGCCGAGGGCCTCGAAGTCGGAGACGGCGCGTCGGGCGGCCGGGGAATCGTCGACGGCGACGATGGTCTCGATGGAGATGCGCAGGTCCCGCTGCGCGGTGTCCAGCTCGTAGAAGGCCGTGGCCGCCGCGTCCTTGGCCGCCTGTGCCTCGGCCCGCTGGCTCTCCGAACGCCCGCCGAACCAGCGGCGGGTTCCGCCGCCGGCCACCGCCGCGGGCAGCACGACCGCGGCGAGGAGCGGCAGAAGGACCAGGCCCAGCACCTCCCGGGCGGTCTGTGCGCCGCGGGCGAAGGGCCCGCGGGCGTAAGGCCGGGGGAGCACGAGGGTGGGGAGCACGAGCCTGGGCGGCGCGGCGCCCGCGACGCGAGGAGCGCTGCCGCCCGCCGCTGCCCCCGCCTGCCGGTGTCCGGCATCCGTTTGCGCAGGCTTGCGCGGGGCGTGCGGTGTGTGTGGCGTGTGCGGCTCCGCGGGTCTCGCCGTCACTTCCCTCTCCCGTGCTGTCGTCGCCCCGTCCGGGACATTGTCCCACCCGGTAAGGACGAACACACGGGCCGATTAGTTCGCGCTGCGCACCGTGACTTTGCCGTCCCAGCTGTGTGCCGAGACGCGGTGGGCGCTCCGGTCGTCACGCGGCACGGCGACATCGACGCTGCCGTCGTGGGCCCCGGTGTCCAGCCGGTAGGCGATCTTGCCGCCGCCCGTTCCCGCACCGCGGGTGGGCAGGCCGAGCGTCACCGAACCGTCGTGGCTCTTGGCGTCGACGCGGTCGGGCACCGTACGCAGGCCCAGGTCCACCGAGCCGTCATGGGTGTCCGCCTTGATCTGCCGGGAACGGATGCCCTCGCCGCGCACGGAGCCGTCGTGGCTCCGCAGATCCAGGGCCCCCGTCGAGTCCCTGACATAGATGCCGCCGTCGGAGGTCTTGACGCTCAGCGAGGTGCGGAAGCCCACGGCACGCACGCTGCCGTCGGAGTTGCTCACCTTCACGGCCACGTCCCGGGGGATCTCGACCCGGTGCTTCGCGGCGCAGTCGGCGATGACACCGGAGCACTTCATGTGCAGCGAGAGCCGGTCGTCCTTCATCGACCAGGTCACCTTCGGGTCGCCGCCGAGCACGACCGAGCCTTCGAACCAGCGGGTCACCCGCACCTTGTCCACGTCCGCGGGCACCAGTTCCAGTGCGGAGTCGTCCGAGTCGATGGTCAGGGTCTTGCCCTGCAGCGCAAAGGCCCGGCGCTCCGGCGTCTTGTCGCTGCTCGCCTGCGCCCCGCAACCGCTGAGCAGCGCTGTGGCCGCCGCGACGCCGGTGGCGGTGAGCACGAGTGAGGTGCGCCGGAAGCGTGCTCTGTGCGACTGGGCGTGCATGGTGGTCCCCCTGAACTTCCCTGTTTTTCCCACGTGGAGGCGGTCGGTTCGCGGTCGGCGGGGACTTCGGTCGTCCGGTGCCGAGCACGCACCTCGAAAGTAGGCAAGGCGAGCGGCTCGCGGCAGCCGGTGGACCGGAGGGTCCGAGGTGGGGATAACCCCCGGCCACAACGGGTTTGTGAGGCGGCGGCCCCGGCAGGGTAGGCTGTCGGCTCACCCGGGCGCGTAGCTCAGCGGTAGAGCGCTGCCCTTACAAGGCAGATGTCGGCGGTTCGAAACCGTCCGCGCCCACCGGGATCCGAGTGCCCCGGCCGAACTCCGGCCGGGGCACTCGGCGTTCCCGGCGGCCGCGCTGAAGCGCGAGCCCTCAGGCCGGTGGCTCGGGAGCATCTCGCTCCACCACGGGTGTTCAGGCGCCCGGGTCCTCGTCGGCCTCCCGGTCCTGAGCGTGTTTGAGCGCCATGCGGGCGTCCACGGAGTCGGAGCCCGCGATGCCGGTCCAGTACGGGTGACAGGTGACGAAGACGGCGAGTTCGCGTTCCCGTTTACGCAAGAGTTCCACCTCGGCCTGCTCGGCAGGGCTCCAGCCCGGTGAGGCGGGACGCTCCACCCTGCGCCAGCCCTGGGTGTCGCTGAATCCGTCGAGGGGCTCCACTGACCAGGGGAGTCGTTTCAGCAGGTTGAGGAGTTCTGCCCGCACCTGGTGCAGTTCCTCCTGGCCCGCGAGGAGATCGCTCGGGAAGTCGTAGGTCGCAGCCACGCGCTAATGGTACGTCTGTTCGAATTCGAGAAGCGAGTCGAACCGGGCTCTTCACTCGAAGGTGCTGTGCGGACGGTTCGCGCGGTGACGAACCGCTGCCCGTCCGTGATCGTGACGGCCTCCCGATCCTCTGGAGGGCTGCGGGCGAGGGGATCCGGCCCGGTTCCGGAGGTCCTGTACGGAGTTATCCACAGGCCTCCGCGGGATCAGCGCCGCTGCGCAACACTGGGGGCATGTGCCGAAGCATCAAGACGCTCCGTCCCCCAGCTCTCCCCGAGGAAGCCACCGAGGAGGAGATACGAGCCGCTGCCCTGCAGTACGTCCGCAAGGTCTCCGGTTTCCGCGCACCCGCCGCGCACAACCGTGAAGTCTTCGAGCGGGCGGTCGACGCGGTGGCCGAGGCGACGGCCGCGCTCCTGTCCGACCTGCAGGTGCGGGGGCAGGGAAGTCGTCAAGCGGCGAGTTGAGCGAGCACGGAGAAAGTGAGCAAGGGGGGGTCCGGACATGGTGAGTTGCTGAGGCCGATCGCCAGGCCGCTAGGCGTCCGTACGAGGCCGTTGCGCCGGTTCCGGAGTCGGGGCGCTGTGTGACTGGCCCGGTATCGGGACGGTGCTCCTGCCGGGGAAGTCGTTCCGTGCGGTCGCGGGGTGGGGCGCCGAAGAGGCCGGCAACGGGACCGTGCCCTCGCCGGTGAAGCCCGTGGGGGCTGCCGAGGGACCGGCGGTACGCGGTCGGCGCATCACAAATGCCGCCGCGGCCCCGGAGGCGAACAACGCGAGCAGTGATACGCCCGTGGCCAGCCAGGTCGCCCCCAGCCACTGTCCACCGAAGTAGCCGAGGCCGACGCTGTAGAGGGCCCAGGCCACACCGGCCACCGCGGACCACGGCAGGAACTCGCGTATCCGGCGGTTCGCGGCGCCCGCCCCGAGCGAGACCAGGGAACGGCCCGCGGGCGCGAAGCGGGCGAGGACGACAAGAGGGCCGCCGCCGCGTGCCACCGCCGCGCCGAGTTGGGCGTGTGCCTTCGCCAGGCGCCGGGAGCGCGCCAGGGCGTTCTCCAAGCGGGTGCCGCCGCGTGCGGCCAGTTGATGGGCGAAGAGGTCGCCGAGCACGGAGGCGGTCGCGGCGGAGAGGAGCAGCGCCAGGATGTCGGGGACCTCGTGCGGCACCTCTCCGGTGGCGGCGACACCGGAGCCCGCCGCCGCGGTGGCCGCGGTGATCACGAGGACACCACTCGGCAGCACAGGAAGGAAGACATCGAGGAGCACGGAGACGGCGACCGCCGCGTAGATCCACGGGCTGCCGACAAGCGCGCCCAGACTCTCCAGCACCGAGACTCCCCCGTCGGCAAGACAATGCCGCCCTGCCTCGGTGAGGGCATTTGGGCGGCCGGACCGCCCAACAGCGTACGCCGCGCGTGCCGTCGGCCGTCCGCCAATAAGCCCCGCTGTCCGGTACATCACGTTCACCCGGCTGCGCCCCTCGGGCGCCGGGGGCTGCCGGATTCCCGTACCAACGTCTCAGGCGGGACCGAGGGGCGGGTGACGGGGGAATCGAGTTCGAGGAGTGGAGTGGCGAGGGTGGCTGGAGTTCTGGCGGGTGCCGCGGTCGCGGCTGTGCTTGCCACGGCAGGCTCGGTGGCCGTCCCCGGTTCGGGGCATGTGCTGCGGGTGGAAGGGGAGTTCGCACCGGCTTCGGCAGGGCGGTCGGCGGCGGTGACGTACGACTCGGGGTGGGTTCCGCCCGGGGCGCGGATCCAGGTCGTGCAGGACAGCGGCCGTCAGGGGGCGGCGGTCGAACTGCGGGTCGCCGGGCTGCGGCCCGGTCACGCCTACGGGGCGCATGTGCACACCGGTGCCTGTACCGCCGATCCCGCCGACGCGGGCGGGCACTACCAGCATCGCGAGGATCCGGTTCAGTCCTCGGAGGACCCGGACTACGTGAACCCGCACAACGAGGTGTGGCTCGACTTCACGCCCGATGAGCACGGGGAGGGCTTCGCCGCGGCACATCACCGGTGGGGGTTCAGGCCGGGTGAGGCCAACTCCGTGGTCATCCACCAGGAACCGGGCGGAGCAGGGGAGCGGCTGGCCTGCTTCACGGTGCCGTTCGAGCCGCGGGGGTGAGGTGACCGCGGTCCGTTCCGGCGTAAGGGAAAACGGGCTATCGCCCTCTGCGAGGCCTTTGAGGTCCTTCAAGTGGGGGTCGCGGAAAGGGGGTTGGCCGGGGCGGCGGCCTGCGGGTGGGTGCGGGCCGCCGCCTGCTCGGGTCTGGATGGGGTGAGGGGGAAGTGTCGGGGCGAAGGCGGGCCGAGCGCCGTGGCGCGGTTCCGGGGCAGTGTCGCGCCTCGGTGGTCGTGGCGGGTGCCGGCGCGGGTGCTGCGGGCCGGCGGCGGCACATGTACCGCCGGGTTGGCCGGGGTTCAGGCGGTGACGGTGTCCCGCCGGGTGGCCTCTTCGCCCTCGGGGTGGGACTCGGCCGTACCGCGGTTGCGGCCGTAGGGGACGAGGAGGCGGTCGAGACCGAAGGCGCCGGAGCCGGTGAAGACAAGGAGCAGCAGGGCCCAGCAGAACATCGCGGCCGACTCGCCACCGTTCAGCATCGGCCACAGGTCCTCGGGCTGGTGGACCTTGAAGTAGGCGTAGGCCATGGAGCCCGAGGCCACGAACGCCGCCGCCCGGGTGCCGAGGCCGAGCAGGACCAGGCTGCCGCCGACCAGCTGGATCACCGCCGCGTACCAGCCCGGCCAGGTTCCGGCGTCGATGGTGCCGCCGCCGACGGCACCGCCGAGAACACCGAAGAGGGAAGCCGCTCCGTGGCAGGCGAACAGCAGGCCGACGACGATCCGGAATGCGCCTATGGCATACGGCTGGGCCTTGTTGAGGGTCTCAGTCATGGTCGGGACTCCTTCGGTGGGGACGTGACCGAGTGGTCCGCGCAGCTCAGTACGGCTCGTACGGACACAACTCAGAGAAGGTTAGGCGACCCTAACATATGCTTGCGAGTTCAACAGTCTCTTAAGTGGAATTCGACCGAGAAGGGGGAGGGAAGGGCGTGGGGTGGGTGTCGAGGTACAGGTACGGGCCACTGGGGCTGCGGGGCGGTGTGCTCCGCGGGCGCGGCGGTGCCACGCGATCGCTTCGCCGACCTGCTAGGTGGTGGTACGGACGGGGCGACGCTGTTGTTCAACCAGGAGGGCCGCGAGTTCGGGGTGCGGGGGAGAGGGAGGAGAAGGCCAAGGAGAGTGAGGGGAAGGAGAGGGGGCGGAGCCGCAGGTTGCGCAGGGCGCTCTGCTCGCACGGAGTGCGGGGGTGGCGGCGCGCTGGCGGTGCTCTCGGCCTCGTCGGGCGGCCGGGCTCGCGCGGCAGTCAGGGCGCGCCGGGCTGCTGGGCGGGTGGTGAGGAGGTTTTGCCTCGTCGGGCGTTGGGGGTGTGGTCCGTTCCCTCGGACCGCCCCGGGCTGCTCAGCTCGGACTCTCCCGGACCGCTCGGTTCGGATCGGCCTGGAGCGGTCAGTTCGCCTTGGCCTGGACCGGTCAGTTCGCCTCGGCCTCGATCGGTCCGGTCACCTCAGCCCGGATCGGTCGGTCCGGCTCGGTGCTGCTCAGCTGAGTGGGGTCTCTCGTATCGTTTCGAGGCGTCGGTCGTCGGTGCCGCGGAGGCGGGCACGCTCCAGGCGCAGGCGCGCCGAACGGCCCTGGATCTCCAGGGTCATGAGGTGGTTTCCGAACCAGGGACCGCCGGTGCGGCGCCACTTGATGGCGGCGCGCGGTGCGCGGGCGTGCCGGAGCAGCAGGCTTCCCAAGGCACGGCCGAGGGCGCTCCAGCCGAAGCGGAAGCCTGCCTTCATGTACGCCGGAACGGAGTTGTGCACCGGGGAGCAGGTCAGTTGGAGCACGCGCGCCGAGGGGCGGTTCTCCGCCGGCCAGGAAGGTTCGGCGACATAAGCGTGGTGCACGTCGCCGGAGAGGACGCACACGGTCGCGGGGGCGCCCGGCCCCGATCCCGCCTCGGCGAGGAGATCGGCCAAGGCGTCGAAGGAGGCGGGGAAGGCCGACCAGTGCTCCAGGTCGGCGGCCTGGCGCAGCTTCTCGCCGAAGCGCGCCCAGCGCCCCGAGGGGCCGCCGCGCTCGCCCCGGCACAGCCCCGCGTCCCAGACCTCGGCGTCGTGCACCAGGTGGGGCAGCAGCCAGGGCAGCGAACTGCCGATCAGCAGATGGTCGTAGGAACCCGGTTCGTCGGTGGCCTGCTCGCGCAGCCAGGCCTCCTCGGACGGGCCGAGCATCGCGCGCTGGTCCTCCTGCAGGACGCGGGCGGCACGGGTGTCCACCATCAGCAGCCGCACCCGGCCGAAGTCGCGCCGGTAGCTCCACCGCAGGCCCTCCGCGGGCGTCTCCTCGGCGGTCTCCCGGTCCGGGGCGACCCGGGCGTCCGCGCGGGCGGCGAAGGAGCGGAGCGTCTCGGTCGCCTCGGGTTCGGCGCACACCGCCGCGTAGACGGGGTCGTCCTTCAGCTGCTGCGGGGTGAGGTTTCCGAGGTGCTGGTAGATCCAGTACGTCATGAAGCCGCTCAGGATCCGCTCCCGCCACCAGGGCTGGGTGCGGGTCCCGGTGAGCCAGGCGGCGCTGGTGTTCCAGTCGTCGATGACGTCGTGGTCGTCGAAGATCATCAGGCTGGGGACGGTGGACAGCAGCCAGCGGACCTCCGGGTCGAGCCAGGACTCGTAGTAGAGGCGGGTGTACTCCTCGAAGTCCGCGACCTGGGTGCCGGGCGGCTCGTCGAGGTCGCGCCGGGAGGCGAGCCACTCCTGGGTGGGTTCGGAGGTCTCGTCCGCGTAGACCTGGTCGCCGAGGAGGAGCAGGACATCGGGCCGTTCGGCGAGCGGATCGGCGGCTATGCGGGCCGCGAGGGTGTCCAGGGCGTCGGGGCCCACCCGGTTCTGCACATCCGCGGGCGGAGCGGACCAGCGGCAGGAGCCGAAGGCGATGCGGAGCTTTCCGTCGCCGGGCGCGGTCGGGCCGGTTTCCGGAGCCGGGGTCCTGTCCCTTGCCGGGGTCGGGGTCGCGTTCGGACGTCCGTCTGCTTGCGGAGCGGCGGACTTGTCCGTGCGCGTGTTCGCGGACGGGCTCGAGGGTGGGGTCGGCGGTGCGTCCGCCTCGGCTTCGGTCTCCTGGGTGCTGTGCGGGTGCCCGGCGGTGACGGTGGGGTCCGCGGTGTCCAGGGAGGGGAGGGGTGTGCGTATGACGCTGGCGGGGAAGCGCCGGTCGGCCAGCGGCCAGACGCTCTCGCCGTCGAGCAGCAGCTCGTAGGCGGTGTCCGTGCCCGAGGGCAGCCCGGTCACGGTGATCAGCGCGTAGTGGTGGCCGGCGACCGAGAAGGTGCGGGAGTGACCACCGGCTCCGCCCGGGCAGCGCACCTCCGCCGTGCAGGCGCGGCTCGCCTCGACCCAGACGGTCGCGCTGGAGGCGCCGACATACCTCAGTACCGGTCCCAGGCGCAGCGCTGGCATGTGCTCACTCTCCTCCATCGCCGCACCGTACGGCACGGAACGGCTGGGAGGGGTGGGTCGGCCCATGTGAGCCGGCCCACCCTCTCTGCCCCGGTGCACCGATCGTCAGTGCACGGGTTCTCGGCGCTGTTCTTCCGGTGGAGAGGCGCCGGGTGCGGAGGAGATGTCCGGAGGGGACGCGTCCGCAGGGGACGCCTCCGGCTGTGCGGTGCGGCTCAGCAGCCGCTCAGCGTGGACTCCAGCGCGCTCTTCTCGGCGTCGTCGATGGTCAGGTCGTAGTGGTGCTTCACCTGGACCCACATCCGGACGTAGGTGCAGTTGTACGAGGAGCTCGGCGGCATCCACTCCGAGGGGTCCTTGTCGCCCTTGGACTGGTTGACGTTGTCGGTGACGGCGATCAGCTGGGGCTGGCTGAGGTCGTTGGCGAAGCCCTGGCGTTCCGGGGTGGTCCAGCCGTTGGCGCCGGAGCGCCAGGCCTCGGCCAGCGGCACGACGTGGTCGATGTCCACGTCGCCGGAGGCGGTCCAGGTCTCGCCGTCGTACTCCGAGAACCAGCTGCCGGAGCTGGCCGAGCAGTCCGAGTCGGTCTCGACGTTCTCGCCGTCCCGCTTGAGGACGGTCTCGCGGGTGTCGCAGGAACCGTCCTGGGTGATCCAGTGCGGGAACTGGTCGCGGTCGTAGCCGTCCAGCGAGCCCTCGGCGGCCACGGTGAGCTCGGAGAGGTAGGTGCGGGCCGTGGCGGCGTCGACGGGCGTGGGGGGCGAGGCCTGTGCGGCGGGGCCGGTCATCACCGCGAGCGCGGAGACGGTGGCGGTGAGCGCGCCGAGCACGCCGAGACGCCGCTTGGTCAGGGTTCCACGCGCGTAGAAAGCGGACATGTGAACTCCCTCGTTGTGGGGGGACGTTGACCGGGTGGGGCCCGGTCATGGTGTCGGCGCGGGGTTTCGTGGAGGTGTGCGCCAGGTGACAGGGTCGCGTCAACGGCGCGGAGTCTCAAGAGGGACGGCAATCCGTCATCTGTTCGTCTCGTGCCACGACTTGGGGAAGAAGGTGGCCAAATGGCTGATAGGGGGCGGTGATCGGAGGCGGCTGGGAGTGTGGCGGTGCGGGTGGTGTGGGGGTCGGGCGTGGCCGAGGGTGTGCGCCGGGCGTGTGGCGGAAGTCACGTGCGAGGGGGAGGTGGCGGTAGGTACCGGTGTGCGGGGTGGGGTGGTGGGTGCCGGCGGGGGCGGCGGCACTTGAAGGGGTGCGGGGGGTGTCCCGTACGATGTGAGGCGCAGAAGGGGAGTAGCTCTTCGCCGGACCGTCGACATACTGCTCAGCTCGTCTGAGCCGGCGCCCGGAGCGGCACACGGAGACCGTGTCCGCCAGCGAGACCTTCGGCAGCAGTGCCATGCCGTGCCCTCGGGTACGGGACATCCATGTGCGCTGCCCTGCCGAGGTTCGCGACATGCAGCAGCTCTCGGTGGGGTGGCGCCCGACCGATATGAGGAACTGTGATCAGCTTCAGCGTGATGGCGCTCGTCTTCGGCGTCGTCTTCCTCGCCGAACTGCCCGACAAGACAGCACTGGCGGGGTTGGTGCTCGGGACCCGCTACCGGGCCTCGTACGTCTTCGCCGGTGTCGCCGCCGCCTTCACCCTGCACGTCGTCCTCGCCGTCGCGGCGGGCAGCGTGCTCACGCTCTTTCCGCAGCGACTGGTCCACCTCGTGACCGGCCTGCTCTTCCTCGGCGGCGCGGCGATGCTGCTGCGGCAGGGGTCCGAGGAGGAAGAGGACGTACGCGAACCCGCCGATCAGAGCTTCTGGAAGGTCTCCGGCGCCGGCTTCATGCTCATCCTGGTGGCCGAGTTCGGTGACCTGACGCAGATCATGACCGCGAACCTCGCCGCACGGTACGACGACCCCCTGTCCGTGGGCATCGGCGCGGTGCTCGCCCTCTGGGCCGTGGCGGCGCTGGGGATCCTGGGCGGGAAGGCTCTGATGAAGCGGGTTCCGCTGAAGCTGATCACCAAGGTCGCCGCGCTCTTGATGCTCGGGTTGGGGGTCTGGAGTCTCTACGAGGCTGCGAGTGGGTGAGTGAGGGGCCCGGGTCGGGTCCGGTCGTTCTTGGGCGGTTTCCTCAAGGTCAAGATTTGAGGGCGGGTCCGTTCTTGTTCCGCCTCGGGTGTTGTTCTGTCTCGGGCCGGATCTGTTCTCGGGCCGGATCTGTTCGTGGGTCGAGTCCGTGTTGGGTCGAGTCTGTGTTGGGTCTGCGGTGGACGCTTTGTATCGTTGATGAACAAAGGTTTCGGGCGTGCGGCGGTGTGCGGGGTAACCCGCCCGTCGGCGCTCGGGATCGCAGCGATCCGATGCACTGGAGTCAGTCGATGCCGGCCACCACGGTCCTGTCCGCCCGCGCCCTCCTGATCGACATGGACGGCACCCTCGTCAACTCGGATGCGGTGGTCGAGCGCCTCTGGCGGCGCTGGGCGGCCGAGCACGGGATCGACGGCGACGAGGCGATGCGGATCGTGCACGGGCGGCAGGGGCAGGCCTCGATGGCGCTGCTGCTCCCCGACCGTTCCGTCGAGGAGAACATCGCCGACAACGCCAAGTTGCTCGCCGCCGAGACCGAGGACGTCGAGGGCGTGGTGCCCATCCCCGGCGCCGCCGACTTCCTCGCCTCGCTCGCCGGTCTTCCGCACGCGCTGGTCACATCCGCGAACCTTCCCCTCGCCACCGTTCGCATGAACGCGGCCCGGCTGCCCATGCCCGAGGTCCGGATCACGGCGGAGTCCGTCGGCGCCAGCAAGCCGCATCCCGAGGGCTTCCTCAAGGGGGCCGCCGAACTGGGCGTCGAGCCCGCCGACTGCGTCGTCTTCGAGGACTCGGGCGCGGGGATCGCGGCGGGCCGGGCGGCGGGGATGAGGGTCGTGGGCATCGGTTCGCGTGCGGCCGCGCATGGGCCGGATGTGGTGGTTCCGGATCTCACGGGGGTGCGGGTGGTTGGGGTGGGGGATGGGGTGGAGGTTTTTGTGGGGTGAGGTCAGGTGAGGTGGGGCGGGGCCGGGGAGTGGTGGGGGCTGCACGTGGGGCTGGGGTGTTGGCAGTGGCTCTGGCTCTAGCTCTGGCGGTGGTGGTGACAGGCGACAGGTAACAGATGACGGATGACAGATAGTGAAATCCGTCATCTGCCATCCGTCATCTGTTACCTGTCAGGTGGTTGGCTGCCGGGTCAGTCGTCGAACCCTGACCGCGCCGCCGATCCCCGTGGAGTAGCTGGCTCAGCCGCCGCGCCGCCCAGCCCCGTGCCCGCTCAGCCGACTACCTTGATCTCGCCGATCCGCCGATCCGCCGATCCGCCGATCCGCCGATCCGCCGATCCGCCGATCCGCCGATCCGCCGATCCGCCGATCCGCCGATCCGCCGATCCGCCGATCCGCCGATCCGCGCCGATCTCGCCGGCTCACCCCTTCGTGTTCCCCTCCAGGCTCTTGCGCGTGGCCGTTCCGTACACGCCCGAAGGGTCGGAGCTGATGCCGCGGGTGAACTGGTAGCCGCGGACCGCGTTCTCGACCCGGGCGTCGTAGACGCCGTCGTACGGTCCCGCGTACAGGTACGCCTGGCGGAGCCTCCGCTGGAGTTCCGCCACCTCGGGGCCCCGGCTGCCCGCGCGCAGGACAGGGACGGCGACCGGCTTGGGGCGCACCGCGCTGCGGGACGTTGTCGGCTTCGGGCGCGGCGGCGGGGGAGGCGGGGCCGTGGTGCGCGTGGGGCTGGGCTTCTTCGACGGGGTGGTGCTCGGGCTCGCCGGCGCCGAGGAACTGGGGGTGGGATCGGGAACGTAAGTCTGTGCTCGACTCGACCGGGCCTCGGGTATCGCCTCGTCGTCCTCGGAGCCGCCGGTCAGTGTGTCGGTGACGAGGAGCGCGAGTACGACGACGCCGGCGGTCGTGCCGAGCGCGGCGACGAGACCGAGGCGGCGGCCGGACCATCGGCGCCTGCCGTCCGCGGCGAGGACACCCGCCTGCCCGGCCGTCTGCCGGGTCGCCGCCCCGCCCGGCGTCGCCAACGGCGGCAGCGGCTGGGAGACCACACCCGCGTGCGGGGGCTCGTCCGACTCGGAGAGCGAGACGTACGGCCGTACTCGCAGCGGGGTGTAGTCCGAGGCCGTGGCCGCCTCGGCCGCACGCGCCTCTCTGCGCTCGGCGGCGCGCGCCTCCGCGGTGGGGCTCGCGGGTTCCGCCTGTGCCGTGGCCCCAGCGGTGCGCGTCTCTGCGGAGTGCTCGTCGGCCTGGAACTGTGCCGGAGACGGGCTGGCCTGGGCCTGGGCCTGGGCGGGGGACTGGGCGGCTTGGGTCTGCTTCGGGGACTGGGTGGTCTGGGTCTGTGCCGAGGACTGGGCGGCCTGGGGGTGGTCCGCGCCCTCGATGGCTCGCATCTGCACTGTCGACTCCACGGCCTGGGGCTCGGCCGTGGACTCAGCGGCCCGCATCTGCACCGGGGGCTCAGCGGCCGTGGTCTTCACCGTGGACTCGGCGCCGTGCGCCTGTGCCGCGGGCTCGGCCGCGCGTATCTCTGCCGTGGGCTCATCGGTCCGTATGCGCCCCATAGGCCGGGTGGCGCGTATCTCCGCCCTGGGCTCCGCGTCCCGTATCTCCGTCTCGGACCGCGAGCCCCGCACCCCGGCCCCGGACTGCGAGCCCCGTACCTCCGCCCCGGACTGTGCACCCCGTACCTCCGCCCGTGACCTGGCGCCCCCTGTCCCCGCCCCCACAGCCCGCATCTCCAGAGTGCGCTCCGCCGCCCCCTCCTTCGTGCTCTGCGGGCGGCGGCCGCAGCTGTGGCCGGTCTCGGAGGAGTGCGCCGAGTCGCAGTCAGGACAGTTCTGTCCGCTCACAAGGGACCCCTCCCGGTCGGCCGCGGCAGGTGCACGCGTGTGCGTGGGTGCCGCGGCGGCATCGGAGATTATGCCGTCGCGCTATGTGCTCGGCGCAGCCGCTCCCCGTGACGGCGGCTCGATCCGGTCAGGAGGCCGAGCCGTACCGCACCCCTGAGGATGGGGACGAGGGAAGCGACGCCGTCCGTGCTCAGCCGGGCGCGGAGCTTCCCGGCTCGGGAGTCCCCAGGCTGAGGAAGCACAGCATGGCTGAGGAAGCACAGGCCGGGCCCGCCGCGTCGCCGCTGGGTGCAGATCCCCGCCCCGGCCCCGATGCCGCGTCCGCCCGCGGAGGTGTCCTGATCTCGATCGGGGCGCTGCTGCTCGGTACGCTGCTCGCCGCGCTCGACCAGACCATCGTGGCGACCGCGCTGCCGACCATCGTCGGCGACCTCGGGGGCATCGACCACCTCTCCTGGGTGGTGACCTCCTACCTCCTGGCCTCGACGGCGGTCACCCCGTTGTGGGGGAAACTCGGCGACCAGTACGGGCGCAAGAGACTCTTCCAGCTCGCCATCGTGGTCTTCCTGATCGGCTCCGCGCTGTGCGGCGTGGCCCAGGACCTCGGCCAGCTGATCGGCTTCCGCGCCCTGCAGGGCGCGGGCGGCGGCGGGCTGATCGTGCTGTCGATGGCCCTGGTCGGCGACCTCGTCTCGCCGCGTGAACGGGGCCGGTACCAGGGCCTGTTCGGCGCCGTCTTCGGCACGATGAGCGTGCTCGGGCCGCTGGTGGGCGGCGTACTCACACAACACCTCAGCTGGCGCTGGGTCTTCTACGTCAATCTGCCGCTCGGCGCGGTGGCCCTCGTGGTCATCGCCACCGTCCTGCGCGTCCCGGTCCGCCGCACCCGGCACACCATCGACTACCTCGGCACCCTCGTCGTCGCGGGCGCCGCGTCCTGCCTCATCCTGGTCGCCTCCCTCGGCGGCACCACCTGGAACTGGCTCTCGCCGCAGATCACCGCCCTCGCGGCGCTCGCCGTCGTCCTCATCGCGGTACTCGTCGCCGTCGAACGCCGCGCCGCGGAACCCGTCCTGCCGCTCAAGCTCTTCGGCATCCGCAACTTCCGGCTGTGCGCGGTGATCGGATTCGTGGTCGGCTTCGCGATGTTCGGCGCGATGACCTATCTGCCGACCTACCTCCAGGTCGTCCGCGGAGTCTCCCCGACCATGGCGGGCGTGCACCTGCTGCCCATGGTCGTCGGCACCCTCATCGCGAGCGTCGGCTCCGGGCAGATCGTGAGCAGGACCGGGAGCTGGCGGTTCTTCCCCCTCGCGGGCGGCGCGGTCACCGCCACCGGCCTGCTCCTGCTGCACCGCCTCGAACTGTCCAGCGGAGACTTCGCCGTGAGCGCCTCGCTGTTCGTCTTCGGCTTCGGTCTCGGCCTCGTCATGCAGGTGATCATCCTGATCGCGCAGAACGCCGTGACGTACGAGGATCTGGGCGTCGCCACCTCCGGCGTGACCTTCTTCCGGTCCATCGGCGCCTCCTTCGGCGTGGCCATCTTCGGCGCCGTCTTCGCGAACCTGCTCACCGACCGACTCGACTCCGCACTGCGCGGCCGCCAACTGCCCGGCGGCACAAGCCCCGAGTCCTTCCAGGACGACCCACGCGCCGTACGGGGACTGCCGGAGCAGCTCCGCGAACCGGTGCTCCAGGCCTACTCCTCGTCGATCACCGACGTCTTCCTCTACGGCGCGCCCGTGGCACTGCTCGCCTTCCTCCTCGCCCTCTTCTTCCGGCCGGAGTCACTGCGCAAGTCGGTGACCGCCCCGGAGGCCACCGAGACACTCGTCTGCAACCCGGTCGAACGCTCCTCCCACGACGAGGTGGCCCGCGCCCTGTCCGTACTCGGCAGCCGGGAAGGACGCCACGAGATCTACGTCAAGATCACCGAACGCGCGGGCTACGACCTCGTGCCCGCGGCCAGTTGGCTCCTGCTGCGCCTGCAGCGCTACGGCTCCGCGGAACCGGGTCTGCTCGCCGACCGGACCGGGGTGCCGCAGCGCCTGATCACCCAGGGCGCCCGGCAGGTGGAGGAACGGCGCCTCGCGGTACGGGAGGGACTGCCGCTCGTCCTGACACCCGGGGGCCGCGAGGTCGCCCGGCGGCTGGCGCGGGCCCGTGAGGACTCGCTCGCGGAACTGCTCGGCGACTGGTGGAACGACAGCAGGCCGAGGGACCTCACCGCCCTGGTCGGCGAACTCAACGGGGAGTTGTGCGGCTGCGACGGCGAACGCCCGCAGCAGGGCGCGCCGCAGCGGGGCGTCTCGCAGCAGGGCGTCTCGCACCCCGCGGCTACGGGTGCCACGCGGCGCGGTACGCGGTGACCCCTCGGCTGAGCAGGCCGTCGTCCTCGTCGGGGGCGGTGAACTGCGGGGCCCTCAGCGGTCCGCCGGGCAGCGCGAAGTGGAATCGGAGATCCTCCGCCCGGCGCGGATACGTCAGCGCTTCCCCGCAGGCGTTCCGGTCTCCGCCCGCTGCCTCAGGTCCTTGCGGAACCAGTGGTCGGCGTAGAGCTCGTTGTTGTGGGCGGCGGTCTCCCGGTAGCCGCGGCGGCCGTAGAGGGTGCGTGCGTCGACCAGGTCGTCGCGGGTGTCGAGGATCATGTGGTCGGCGCCCAGGCCCCTGGCCGCCTCCTCGATCGCGTCGAGGAGGACGCTCCCGCCGCCTCTGCCGCGCCAGGCCCGGCCCACGAAGACCCGCTTCAGCTCCGCCGTCCGCGCGTCCACCAGCCGTACCCCGGCGCATCCGGTCGGCTCGCCCCCGTAGCGGGACACCAGCAACTGGCCGTGCGGCGGGGCGAGTTCGCTGCCGGTGGTCGAGGCGATGCCCTTCGCCAGCTCCCCGGGCGGGGTGGGCGTGCCCTCGTGCAGCAGGTACCAGCGGTCGCTGACCTCGGTGTAGTACGCGCGCCAGAGCGCGGCTGCCACCGGGGAGTCGAAGGGCTCGGGGGCGACGGTCCAGGAAGTCATCCCGCATTGTGGGAGCGCCGGGGGCCTGACGGGCAAACGAAATTCGCCTGGGGCTTTGGCGGTGTGCCTTTCCCGCTCCTGGCTCCGGTCGCCGCTTTGACGGTGTTCCCACCCGGGGGCCTCCCCCCCCCCCCCCTCCCCCCCCCTCCCCTCCTCCCCCGACGCCCCCTACCCCCTCTTGTCGCCCTCGCCCTCGCCCTCGCCCTCGCCCTCGCCCTCGCCCTCGCCCTCGCCCTCGCCCTCGCCCTCGCCCTCGCCCTCCTACGCCACCCCGCCCTCCCCAGCCCGCCCCCCTCCGCCCCGCCGCACATTCCATTCCGCCAGCACCTCGTCGAGGTCGAACGGCTTGATCCCCAGCGGCGGGCCGGGCGGCGGCATCCGCAGGCAGCGCAGGATCTTGACGTTGACCGCCTCGACGATCCGGCGGGCCGCCCGCTCGGAGGGCGCCGCGTACGCCGCCTCGAGGGCGTCCTCCGCCTCCTTGCGCAGGGCGAGCGTCGGGGGGAGTGGGGCGAAGCCCTCGCGGGCCATCTTTCCCTTGATCCACCACAGTTCGTCGTACGTCGTGTCGGTGCCCGAGGGCAGCGGCTTTCCCGCACCGGCGAGTTGCGCGAACTCGCCGCGTTCCTCGGCCTCGCGGATCTGTTTGTCGACCCAGCTCTCGAAACTCACGCCGGGTGGCTTGCGTTCCGTCATACCTCCAGTCTCCCAGGAAGCCCCCGGGAACATGTGTGCTCTGTCACGCGCATCGCCGGGCGGCCCTCGCGCGTCTTACGATGCGGCGGCGACGGTGCCGACTGCCCACGGGCGGCGGGGGACGGGCCCGTCGGCCGGTGACGCGAAAGGCCTTGACCATGCTCGAACTCACGATGGCCACGGTGTCGGGGGACGCCGATTCCGGAGCCACCGCCGGTATGCAGCTGGTGGAGGCGCCGAGCCACCCCGGTGCCGTCCTGCGCCTCGGCCGGGACCGGGCTCAGTGCAGGCTGGTGACGCCCGAGGACTGGCTGTTCGTCTCCCGGGTCCACCTGGAGTTCGGCTGCGACCCGGGCGGCGGGTGGACGGTCGGCTGGCTGCGCGGCTCGCACCCCGAACCCTCCTCCCGGGTACGCCTGATCACCGGCGGAACCGAGCGGGAGCTCGACTACGGCGGCAGCACCGCCCTGCCCCGCGGCGGCTCCGGCGAACTGGTCATCCAGGACCTGAGCAGCGCCCGCACCGTCAACCTGGGCTTCTACCACGAGGCCTGACCAGCCCGTAGCCGTGGCCGCAACCACCCCGGTCGCCCTACCCCCTCACCACCACCTCCTCGCCCACTCGCCGCCCCGTCCCGCCGCTCAGTCCCGCACGCGGGCGAGCAGGAAGCCGTCGTACCCCTTGGTGCCCACCGTCTGCAGGGCCGTCGCCTCCAGGCGGGGGTGCTCCGCGACGAGCCGCACCACGGCGCGGGTGCCGAGGATGGACGGGTCCTCGCTGTCGGGGTCGGCGACCTGGCCGCCGCGGACGACGTTGTCCACGACGATGAGGCTGCCGGGCCTGGTGAGCTTCAGGGCCCACTCCACGTAGGGGGCGTTGTTGACCTTGTCGGCGTCGATGAAGACGAGGTCGAAGGGCTCGGGCTGCTCCGCGGCGAGCACGGGCAGCAGGTCGAGGGCGGCGCCGACCCGCACCTGCGTGATCTTGTCGAGGCCGGCCCGGGCCAGGTTCCTGGTGGCCACCTCGGCGTGCTCGGGGGAGAACTCCAGGCTGATCAGCCGGCCGTCCTCGGGGAGGGCGCGGGCCAGCCAGATGGCGCTGTACCCGCCGAGGGTACCGATCTCCAGGACGCGGCGGGCCCCCTGGACGCGGGCGAGCAGATGCAGGAACTTGCCCTGGTTGGGGGCCACCGCGATCGGGGGCAGTCCCGCCCGGGCGCTGTCCTGCTCGGCGGCGGCCAGCGCCTCGTCGGCGGGGGCGAGTTCCGAGGTGAGGTAGGCGTCGACTGCGGTCCACAACTGGTCGCTCATGGGGGTCACCGGTCTTTCTCGTTAGCCGTGCTAAGGAACTGTGACGAACATAGCTCGCTACGGTGGGTGCTGTGTGAGCCTGTGGAAAAGTCCGTCCACAGGGGCGTGACCGGCGGTTTTCGAGGAAGCATCCCGATTGGGGCGTCCAGGGCAGGACTCTGTTCGACTTGAGTGAGAATGATCCGCCGCGCATCATCGTCCTCGGGGTCTTCGGGTTCGGGGTCTTCGGGCCGGATCGGAGGCGGCTGTCAGGTGAAGCCCCGGTTGCCCGCGTCTCCCTGGACGGGGACCGTGAGGTGCCGGATGGGACCATGTCACTGCGGGCGTGGCACCAGCGAGGAGCGGGGCGGAGCGACTTGGGCGTGGCAGATGTGCGGCAGTCAGAGGTGAGCGGCGCCTTCGGGGCAGCGGGCGCGGACACCGCGAGGACGCGCTTCGCGCTCGTCAGGATCGGTCTGTGGCTGATGGCGGCCGTCCTCGCGGTGCGGCAGGTGGCCGCGGTCCTCAGGCTGCCGCCCGACGAGCGCCTCATCGACCTGGAGACCTGGGTCGGCTCCGAGGGCGTCCTGCATGTCAGCGGCTCCCTCTACGCTTCCGACCAGTTCACCGGCACCCCCTTCGCCGGGGTGGTGCTGAGACCGCTGACCCGGGCGGCCGAGGACGCGCTCGGCTGGGGCTGGACCTTCGGGACCCTGCTCCTGGTCGTCGTGGTGGCGCTGCTCGCCGCCCGCGCCCTGCCGCAGCCGGTGTCCCGGCGGACGGCGCTGCTCGCCCCGCCGTTCGCGATCTGCCTGCTGATGGTGTCGCTGCCGGTCCGCAACACCCTCTACCTCGGGCAGACGAGCGTGATCCCGGTGCTGCTCGTCCTGCTCGGCTGCTTCGCGGTGCGCGGGCAGCGGGCGAGCGGTGTCCTGGTCGGTGTCGCCGTCGCCCTCCAGCCGACCCTGCTGCTCTTCGCGGTGCTGCTGTGGTGCACCGAGCGCCGCCGGGCCGCCCTGACCACGGCGGCCACCTTCCTCGCCTGCACCCTGCTGGCCTGGGCGGCGCTGCCGAGCGACTCCTCGACGTACTGGTTCCACCACCTCGCGGGCGCGGGGCTCGGCGGTGATCCGGCCGCGCTCGCCAACCAGTCGCTGCACGGCGCCCTGCTGAGGCTCGGCCTCGACGGCCCGGTGGAGATCGCGCTCTTCCTGCTGCTCGCCGCGGCCGTCGCGGTCGCCGGTCTGCGCCGGGCGGTGCGCTACGCCCGCGACGGGCAGCTGCTGCTCGCCGTCGCGCTCACCGGCTGTGTGGCGGTCGCCGTCTCGCCGACCGCCTGGCAGCACCAGCTCCTGTGGCTGCTGCTCGCGGTCTCGGGCCGGATGGGGCGGCGGGACTCGGCGCGGCCGATGTGGCCGGTCGCCGTCGTCCTGGTGATGACCCTGCCCGCCTCGGTCCTGGTCCCCGACGATGTGATCCTCACCCCGATCCGGGAGAACCTCGTCCTGCTCGCGGTGGTCGCCGCCGCCTGTGTGCTGCCCTTCTTCTCGCGGGACTCCGTCTTCTACGCGCGGCCCATCCCCACCGACTCGGTGCCGCCGGGGCCCACCCGGTTCCGCCGGGTGCCGCTGCTGCCGGTGTGGCGCAAGGTGCTGACCCGCCCCAATCTGCTGCTCGAACTCGCCCTGATCCGGGTCGGCTACACCGCCTACTCCGAGATCCGGACCGTGGCGGCGGGCGGCCGGGACACCGCCGAGAGACACGGTGACCAGGTCTACTCGCTGGAGCAGTTCCTGCACATCGACGTCGAGCACTGGGTCAACCACGCGGTGGTGAAGGTCTCCTGGCTCCAGGACTTCTTCGACTTCTACTACACGACCTTCCACTTCTTCGTGCCGCTGGGCATCCTCGGTGTGCTCTACGCGCGGCGCCCGGTGGACTACCGCTGGGCCCGCTCCGCGCTCGGCTTCGGCACCCTGCTCGCGCTGGTCGGCTTCTGGCTCTACCCGCTCGCCCCGCCGCGGCTGATGCCCGACCTCGGCTTCATCGACACGGTGCACGGCGTCCAGGACTTCAGTCAGCCCGACTACGGCGCGCTCACCGCGCTCACCAACCAGTACGCCGCCATGCCCTCCCTGCACTTCGGCTGGTCGCTGTGGTGCGGCATCGTCATCGTCGCGCTCGCGCCGAAGTGGTGGATGAAGGCGCTGGGCACTTTGCACCCGCTGTTCACCATCTCCGCGATCGTGGCGACCGGAAACCACTGGATCCTGGACGCGGTCGGCGGCGCGGTCGTCATCGGCACCGGTTTCGGCCTCGTCCACCTGCTGTCCGGTCCGCGCCCGCGGACGATCCCCGCCTTCGCGGCGGCCGAGGACGCCCGGGCCACGGCACGCGCCTCGGCCCGCGAGCACGAACACGAACAGGGGCTCGGCGGGGCGGAGTCGGAGTCCGGGGCCGGGTCCGGCAGCAAGTCCGGCACGGACGGGTCCGGGTCCGGCAAGTCCGGTGCGGACAAGGCCGGTTCCGCCGACGGCGGCGACCACCCCGAGGCCCCGCCCGCACATGCCTCTCAGTCCGCGTAGCGGTTGCCCTGCAGTTCCAGTGCCCGCAGGACGGCCTCGGTGGCGAAGCGGTGCCCGGGGTCGGCGAGCCGGTCCCCGAAGTGCGAGTCGATGTTGCGCAGCCGGTAGCGGACGGTCTGCGGATGCACGCCGAGGAGGGAGCTGACCTGGTCGGCGGTGCCCCGGGTGGTCAGCCACACCCGCAGGGTCTCCACCAGGCGGTCGCGGCGGGAGGCGGGCAGCCCGTCCAGCGGGGCGAGTTCGAGGGCGGCGAGATGGGCGACGAGGGCCGGGTCGGAGAGCAGCCACAGGGTGGTGAGTTCGTCCCGGGCGAAGACCAGGGGGGAGTCCGCGATCATCTTGGACTCGACGAGTTCGAGGGTGCGGCGGGCCCAGCGCAGCGAGTCGGCGGCGTCCGCGAGGTCCACGGTCAGGCCGACGGCGGCGCGGGTGGCGCCGAGGGCGGACCCCAGGGATCTTCGCCGGTCCTCGTCGACCGGGCCCGGAATCAGCAGGTGGGGCTGGGGATAGCTCAGGTCGGAGAGGACATCGATGTCGAGATCGCCCTGGGCGAGGGTCAGCGGACCGCGCAGCGCGACCAGCGTGACCTGCTGCGGCAGCCGCCAGCCGGTCTGCTCGGCTAATTCGGTCAGCGCGCCCTGCGGCACCGGCCGCCCGGCGAGGATCAGGTGCAGCAGCCTGCGGCGGCGGGTCTCGTCGCGGGTGCCGTTGCGGGCCTGCGCCTCCATATAGCCGTCGCGGGAGAGGGCTTCGAGCTCGTCGACGTAGCTGAGGATCGCGTCCGCGAAGGACAGGATCAGCGCGGGGGAGAGGCTGTAGCGGCGGCCGAGCTTCTGGGCGCGGCGCAGCGCGAGCCGCGCGCCGAGCCGGTAGGCGCCCTGGAGGGATTCCAGGTTGCGGCCCTCGTAGGCCTCGAACCGGCCGAAGCCGCGGCAGAGTTCGTCGCGCAGCGAGGAGGTGGCGCTCGGCGAGGCCACCCGTTCGACGAAGACGGACAGGCTCTGCTCCACGCCGAAGCGGATGGACTCGCCGTAGGGGCCGTCCAGCAGGGCCGCGTACTCGGGATAGGCGCGGGTGACCTCCAGCCTGATCTCCTTGATCAGCGAGGGGAGTTCGGGCTGCAGGACCACGGCGAACTCGGTGGGGAGCGGGCGCAGGGCCTCGCCGCCGACGGCCGGTTCGATGGATCTGGGCATGTCTCTCCCTGGTTGCTCCGTCGTCCGGATCCAGACGATGTGGGGGGACCTGCGTGCCCGCGTACGGGCGGTGGGGGTGGGGCGCGATCCGTAGGGCGTGCGGCTGTTGAACATAGACGACGGTTACGGACAAGGACAGAGTCGTGACGCTGAGAGTTGTATCGAGCATGGACTGTGCGAGGCGGCGGCGGTAGGGTCCGCGACCGCCGCGGCGGGGGCGGCAGTTGCTCACCGGGCGACAAGAAGAATGCGGCGGGCCCTCAGGGAAAGACAAGAAGGCGACCCCGGGCAATCGCCCTTCTTGATTCTTTCGCGCATCACTTGCCGCCCTCGGTTACCCGCTCGTAGCGTCAACGGCGCAAGGTGCTCGCTCGGTTGATCAATGGGACTGGTCGGCCGATTCCGCGAAGTGCGCCGCACCGGGAATCCGGGGCTGTATTCGGCCCCGGATTCCCGGTGCGGCAGGAAATCCGGAAGGACTCGAATTCATGCACAAGCTTGCGCGCAGATTCGCCGTCGTGGCCGCCGCCGGCGGTTTCGCCCTCGGACTCACCGCCACCTCCGCCTCGGCCGGGGCCCAGGCCACCTGGACGGTCGCGCCGGGCGGCGCCATCACGGCCCACGCCGACGTTCCGACGCTGACGGTGCCCGCGGCCACCCTCACCTGCGACGGCTCCGACGCGACCGGCTCGGTCAAGAGCGGCTCGGGCCTGAACGGCGCCGGCATCGGCCAGATCGACTCGCTGACCTTCGACAACTGCGGCCTGGCCGGGATCAGTTTCGAGGTCACCGCCTCCGGCACGCCGTGGGCGCTCAACGTCTCCGGTGTGAACTCCGGCGACCCGGACCGCGTCGACGGCACCATCACCGGCATCACCGCCCACATCGAGGGCACCGGCTGCTCGGCCGACTTCAGCGGCGACGTCACCGGCTACTTCGACAACGCCACCAGCGAACTCGTGGTGGACGGCGGCGGCGACCTCACCGCCTCCAACGCCAACTGCCTCGGCCTGATCAACGACGGCGACGTGGCCTCCTTCGAGGCCGCCTACGCGGTCACCCCGGGCCAGACCATCACCCTGGACTGACCGCGGCACGGCAGCCACCACGCGGGGCCCGCCCGGGCGCGGGCCCCGCTCCCGGCAGGAGGGCAGGGCGAGTTGAGGCGTGTGACGGTGGAGCGGCGGCGGGCGGCGCGGCTGGCCTCGGCGGCGGCGGTCGTGCTGCTGACGGGACTGCTCGCGGGCCCCGGCGCGGCCTCGGAGGACGAGGTGGACGCGGCGGGCGCGGCGGACTACGACTGCCGGTTCGCCGGGGGTGAGCTGCGCGCCGAGACGGTCGTCGAGGCGCGGTTCCCCGCGGCCGCGGAGGCGGGCAGCCCGATCCGGCCGGAAGCGGTCTCGGTCGGGGTCACCCTGGACCCGGAGGAGGTCGCCGCGCTCTTCCCCGAGGACCCCGAACACCTCACCGGCACCGCCGAGTTGAGCGTCGAGGTGGCGCACGGCTCCGAGACGGCGACCGCGCGCTGGCAGGACCTCGGGGCCGGCGCCGAGGTGCGCCCCGGGCAGCCCCTCGTCCTCCGGCACACCGGCCCGGTGCCCTCGGTGACGGTGGGCTCCGCGGGCGAGGCGCGCTTCACCGCCGGGCGGCTCACCCTCGCCCTGACCGCCACCGGACCGGACCGCGCCGAGGCGCCGCCCACTCGCACCCTGGACTGCGCGGCGGCCCCCGGCGAGGACACCCGCCTCGCGACCGTACGGGTCACCGGACCCGGCGGGCCCACCGATCCGGCCACCGGTTCCGAGGCGCCCGGGACGGAGCCCACCGGCCGGCCCGAGGACGGGGACGGCATCGACGTGGACCCCGTGGAGCCCGCCGCCGGGGCCGAGTCCTGCCCGCCCGAACTGCCCACCGGCGAGATCGACTTCAGCGAGGCGCTGCCCCCGCCGGACTACGCGCCGCCGCCGGTCCCCGGCCGGGCCCCGGCCCACGGCTGCGCGTACGCCCTCGGCTACGCCGGCGTGAAGAAGCTGAACGGGGCGATGGTCATCAACGACCCGGAGCGGCAGCCCGCGGTCACCAATGTGATCGTCTCGCTGCAGACCCAGTCGGTGACCCGGCCGGACAACTACTCGCGGATCGACTCGCTGGCCTCCCTGGACCTGCCGGACGCCGAATCCACCTTCCTGACCTTCGGTTTCCAGCCGGTCACCGCGAAGGTCTCCTTCGAGAACGGCCCGCTCAGCATCTCCACCGGCAGCTACCGCCCGGCGGGCGGCACCCGCACGGACTTCGCCGTCATCGCCTTCCGGCAGTCGCTGCGCCTGCACGACGTGAAGGTCAACGGCACCCCGCTGGACGTCGGCCCCGACTGCCGTACGAAGGAGCCGTTCAAGGTGGTGCTGCGCGGCAAGGCCCCGGAGTACGCGAACGTCCTCACCGGCGGGCGGCTGCGCGGGGACATCGCCATCCCGGAGTTCAGCGGCTGCGGCACCGGCGGCGAGGACCTGGACCCGCTGTTCACCGCGGCGATCTCCGGACCCGGCAACCATGTCGAGTTCGCCCAGGAGAAGACCTGCACGCCCACCACGACGGCCTGGTGCCCCCCGGCCGTACCGCCGCTGCCCGCCATGGACCCCGAGCGCTGACTCTGCTCAGCGGCCGACAGCAGCGCCCGGGGTGCTTTGTCAGCCGATGACAAGAACCGCACCAACTTGCCTGAACGACGGGAAAGTTGCCGTTCGACCGCTTGTACTCGGCAGTAGGCCGGTCATACGGTTCCCGCGAACTGCCGCCCCGCACCGCTTCCCCGCGCCGCCTTTCCGTCTCGGCTCCGGCGCGCTTTCACCTAGCTCGCGTTCGTTTTCCAGTTCCTCGCTTTCAGTTCTTCGCTCAGCTTCTGTCGCGTACCACACAGGACCGGGAGGTGTGATGGGAATCGAAGTGGTCGTCGAGGGCCTCACCAAGTCCTTCGGGAAACAGGAAATCTGGCAGGACGTGTCACTCACCCTCCCGGCCGGAGAAGTCAGCGTCATGCTCGGACCCTCCGGCACCGGAAAGACCGTCTTTCTGAAATCCCTCATCGGGCTGCTCAAACCGGACCGGGGACGGGTGCTCATCAACGGTGTCGACATGGCGGGCGGAGCGGAACGCGACATCTACGAGACCCGGAAACTCTTCGGCCTGATGTTCCAGGACGGCGCCCTCTTCGGCTCCATGACCCTCTTCGACAACGTCGCCTTCCCGCTGCGCGAGCACACCCGCAAGAAGGAGTCGGAGATCCGCCGCATCGTCATGGAGCGGATGGAGGTCGTCGGGCTGCTGGGCGCCGAGGGCAAGCTGCCGGGCGAGATCTCCGGCGGGATGCGCAAGCGCGCCGGGCTCGCCCGCGCCCTGGTCCTGGACCCGCAGATCATCCTCATCGACGAACCCGACTCCGGCCTCGACCCGGTGCGCACCGCGCTGCTCTCGCAGCTGCTCATCGACCTCAACGCCGAGTTCGACGCGACCATGCTGATCGTCACCCACAACCTCGACATCGCTTCCACGGTGCCGGACAACATGGGCATGCTCTACCTGCGCCGCCTGGTCACCTTCGGCCCCCGGGAGGTCCTGCTCACCAGCGAGGAACCGGTGGTGGCGCAGTTCCTCAACGGCCGCCGCGAGGGCCCCATCGGGATGACCGAGGAGAAGGACTCCGCCACCCTCGCCCGGGAGGCCGCCGACGGCTTCGCCTCGGCCCCCCTCCCGCCGCTCGCCCCGCAGCTGGAGCCCTCCCCGGGACTCGGCCCCCGGCAGGCCGCCGAGCGCCGCCGCCGCCGGGTCCTCGCCCTGCTGGACCAGCTCCCGCCCGCCGCCCGCGCGGAGATCCGCAAGGCCTACGGGGCCACCGCGCCCGGCTGGGCAGGCACCGAGCAGGCCGCGCTCACCCCACCGCCCCCGCTGCCCACCCGGCGGAGCGGCACATGAGCGCCCCGCCGCGCACCCCCTCCCCGCTGCTCGGCCCGCTCCGGCAGACCGGCCGACTCTTCACCCTGGCGGCCGAGGTGTGCCGGGCGGCCTTCCGGCGGCCCTTCCAGTTCAGGGAGTTCATCGAGCAGTTCTGGTTCGTGGCCAGCGTCACCATCCTGCCCGCGGCCCTGGTCTCGATCCCCTTCGGCGCCGTGATCGCCCTCCAAGTCGGCTCCCTCACCCAGCAGTTGGGCGCCCAGTCCTTCACCGGCGGCGCCAGCGTCCTGGCCGTCATCCAGCAGGCGAGCCCGCTCATCGTGGCCCTGCTGATCTCCGGGGCCGGCGGCTCCGCGATCTGCGCCGACCTCGGCTCCCGCAAGATCCGCGAGGAGCTGGACGCCCTGGAGGTCATGGGCATCTCACCGGTGCAGCGGCTCGTGGTGCCCCGGGTGCTCGCGACCATGCTGGTGGCGGTGCTGCTCAACGGACTGGTCTCGGTGGTCGGCACCCTCGGCGGCTACTTCTTCAACGTGATCATGCAGGACGGCACCCCGGGCGCGTACCTCTCCAGCTTCTCCGCCCTCGCCCAGCTGCCCGACCTGTGGATCAGCGAACTCAAGGCGCTGATCTTCGGCTTCATCGCGGGCGTGGTCGCCGCCTACCGGGGGCTCAACCCGCGCGGCGGGCCCAAGGGCGTCGGGGACGCGGTCAACCAGTCCGTGGTCATCACCTTCCTGCTGCTCTTCTTCGTCAACACCGTGATGACCGGCCTCTACCTCCAGATCGTCCCGCCGAAGGGAGGCTGAGCGATGGCCTCCCCGCTCGCCTGGCTGGACCGCTCCGGCGAACAGTTCCTCTTCTACGCCCGCGCCCTGCTGTGGGTGCCGCGCACCCTGCGCCGCTACCTCAAGGAGGTCCAGCGGCTGCTCGCCGAGGTCGCCTTCGGCTCCGGCGGGCTCGGCGTCATCGGCGGCACCATCGGCGTGATGATCGCGATGACGCTGTTCACCGGCACCGTCGTCGGACTCCAGGGCTACGCCGCGCTCAACCAGATCGGCACCGCCGCCTTCACCGGCTTCGTCTCCGCCTACTTCAACACCCGCGAGATCGCGCCCCTCGTCGCGGGCCTCGCGCTCTCCGCGACCGTCGGCGCCGGATTCACCGCGCAGCTCGGGGCGATGCGGATCAACGAGGAGGTCGACGCCCTCGAAGGCATGGGGATCCGCAGCATGCCGTACCTGGTGACCACCCGGATCATCGCCGGAACCGTCGCGATCATCCCGCTCTACGCGATGGGCCTGCTCAGCTCCTATCTGGCCTCGCGCTGGGTGACGGTCTTCTTCAACGGGCAGTCCCGCGGCACCTACGACCACTACTTCCAGCTCTTCCTCTCGCCCTCCGACGTGCTGCTCTCCTTCCTGAAGGTCTTCGTCTTCAGCGTCCTGGTGATCCTCGCGCACTGCTACTACGGCTTCACCGCGGGCGGCGGACCCGCCGGGGTCGGGGTCGCCGTCGGGCGCTCGGTGCGCAACGCCATCGTGCTGATCTCGGTCACCGACTTCTTCCTCTCGCTCGCCCTCTGGGGCGCGACCACCACGGTGAAGGTGGCCGGATGAACGCCCGGGGCGCCCGGCGGCGGACCGCCGGAGTGGTCTTCCTGCTGGTGCCGGTGCTGCTGATCTGGCTCGCCGTCTCCGTCTACCAGAAGGACTTCGAGGACAGCGACGAGATCACCCTGCTCACCGGCAGCGTCGGCAACGAGCTGCACCGCGGCGCCGAGGTCAAGCTGCGCGGAGTCGTCGTCGGCGAGGTCCGCCGCATCGACGCCACCGCCACCGGCGCCCGGCTCACCCTCGCCATGCGGCCCGGCGCCCTGGACCAGGTCCCCGCCGGGGTCTCCGCGCAGATGCTGCCCACCACCCTCTTCGGCGAGCGCTTCGTGGCCCTGGTGCCCCCGGCCCGGCCCGCGGGCCGCACCCTCGCCGCCGGTGCCGTCATCCCACAGGACCGCTCCCGCAGCGCCGTCGAGCTCCAGGAGGTCCTCGACAACCTGCTGCCGACCCTGACCGCGGTGCAGCCGCACAAGCTCTCCGCGACCCTCACCGCGGTCTCCCGCGCGCTCTCGGGACGCGGCGGGGAACTCGGCACCACCCTCACCCGGCTCGACGCCCACCTGAAGAAGTTCAACCCCCAACTCCCGGCCCTCAACGAGGACTTGCGGCAGCTGGTGAAGGTCTCCGCGGTCTACGCGGACTCCGCGCCGGACATCGTGCGCGCCCTGGACGACCTCACCACCACCAGCTCCACCCTCGCCGAGCAGGAAGCCGCGCTCGCCGCGACCTACGACGGCACCACCCGGATGTCCGAGGACCTCACCGCCTTCCTGCGGCAGAACAAGGACACCATCATCCGGCTCGCCGCCACCGGCCGCCCCACCCTCGCACTCCTCGCCGAGTACGCCCCCTCCTTCCCCTGCACCCTGCGCACCCTCGCCCAGTTCGTGCCCGCCATGGACAAGGCCCTCGGCAAGGGCACCGACCGGCCGGGCCTGCACGTCTCCCTCACCACCGTGCCCTCCCGCGGCGCCTACCGGCCCGGCGCGGACACCCCCGTCTACGACTCCGGCGGCGGCCCGCACTGCTACCCGGTGCCCTACCTCAAGAGCCCGGTGCGCACCCCCGCCCTCGCCGAAGCCGCCGGGCAGGACCTCGGGCCCGCCAACTCCCCGCAGGAGAACGCCCTGGTCACCGAATTGCTCGCACCCACCGCGAAGAAGGGCGAGCAGCCCCTGCCCGACTGGAGCAGCCTGCTCGCCGGACCCCTCTACCGGGGCACGGAGGTGACGGTGGAATGAGACGCGCCTCACTGGCCGGGCCGCTGGTCAAATCCCTCGTCTTCGTCCTCGTCACCTCGCTGACCACCGCCGTCCTCGCGCTGAGCATCGCCGGCGGCCCGGTCGGCGACTCGGTCACCTACAAGGCGCGCTTCACCGACACCACCGGGCTGATCGAGGGCGACAGCGTGCGCATCGCGGGCGTCAAGGTCGGCCAGGTCGAGGACATCGAGATCGTCGACCGGCGCCTCGCCCAGGTCACCTTCAGCGTCCGCGAGGACCACCGCCTGCCCGCCTTTGTCACCGCCTCCGTGAAGTACCTCAACATGGTCGGCCAGCGCTACGTCTCCCTGGAGCGCGGCAGCGGACCCGTCGGCCGCACCCTGCCCGCCGGGCGGACCATCCCGCTCGGCCGCACCCACCCCGCCCTCGACCTCACCCTCCTCTTCAACGGCTTCAAACCGCTCTTCGAAGGCCTCTCCCCGAAGGACGTCAACGCACTCGCCGGCTCCCTCGTCCAGGTGCTCCAAGGCGAGGGCGGCACCGTCGACAGCCTGCTCACCCACGTCGGCTCGCTGACCACCACGGTCGCCGCCAAGGACAAGGTGATCGGCGAGGTGGTGCGCAACCTCGACACCGTCCTGGACACCGTCAACTCCCGGGAATCCGGCTTCGAGGACCTGGTGGACACGCTGAAGGAACTGGTCAGCGGATTCGCCGGGGACCGCAAGCCGCTCGGCGAGGCCGTCAGCGCCATGGACGAACTGACCACCACCACCGCGGGACTGCTCGGCGAGGGCCGCGCCCCGCTGAAGAAGGACATCACCGCACTCGGACGGCTCTCCCGCAACCTCGGCGAGGGCAGCACCCAGCTCACCGACTTCCTCCAGCGCAGCCCCGAGAAGCTGACCACCCTCAGCAGGCTCGCCTCGTACGGCTCCTGGCTGAACCTCTACCTCTGCGAGGCGCGCGTGAGCGGCGTCGAGACCTCCGACGGTTCGAAGCCGCCCACCGGCATCCCCGTCACCGAAGAGAGGTGCGGGGCATGAAGTGGCCCTCCCGGCACCGCGATCCGGACCGCCGCCCGCGCGGCCCCCTGTTCACCCCCCTGCGGCACCGCGACCCGGTCGGCGTCGCCCTCGTCGGACTGCTGCTGCTCGCCCTGATCGGCGCCGCCGCCGTCAACGTCGACAGGCTGCCCCTGCTCGGCGGCGGCACCGAGTACACCGCCTCCTTCCGCGAGGCCGCCGGGCTCGCCGAGGGGGACGAGGTCCGCATCGCCGGGGTGAAGGCGGGCCGGGTCACCTCGGTCGGCCTCGACGGCGCCACCGTCCGGGTGCGCTTCACGGTGAAGGACACCTGGGTCGGCGACGCCTCCACCGCCGCCATCGCCCTCAAGACCCTGCTCGGCGACAAGTACCTCGCCCTCGACCCGCTCGGCACCGGCCCCCAGGACCCCGGCCGCCGCATCCCGCTGAGCCGCACCACCTCCCCGTACGACGTCACCGAGGCCTTCGGGGACCTCAGCGGCACCCTCGACGAGATCGACACCCGGCAGCTCGCGAAGAGCTTCGAGACCATCTCGCGGACCTTCGCGGACTCGCCGCCCGAGGTGCGCCGCGCCGTCAGCGGACTCTCCGCGCTCTCCCGCACCCTCTCCTCACGCGACGCCGCGCTCGCGAAGCTGCTGCGCGGCAGCAACCGCCTCACCAAGACCCTCGACCAGAAGAAGAGCAGCTTCGAGACCCTCATCGACGACGGCGGCGACCTGCTCGGCGAACTCAAGGCCCGGCGCGCCGCCATCAAGGGCCTGCTGCGCGGCACCCGCGCCCTCGGCACCGAACTCGGCGGACTCGTCGACGACAACAGCAAGGAACTCGGCCCCACCCTCAAGGCGCTCGGCCGGGTCACCGAGGTCCTGGTCGACAACCGCGAGGGCCTGGACCGCACCCTCGCCGCCGTCGGCCCCTACTACCGGCTCGTCGGCAACACCCTCGGCAACGGCCGCTGGTTCGACAGCTACCTGTGCGGAGTCGTCCCGGGGAACTACCTGCCCGAGGGCTCCGGACCCGCCGAGGGCTGCATGCCGCCGAAGCAGCAGGCCGCCACGGAAAGGGGAGACCGGTGACCGCGGAACGGATCACCCGCCGCCGGATCGTGATCGGCACCCTCGTCCTCGCCCTGCTCGCCGCGGGCTCACTGGCCGGACTCGGCGTCCTCGACCGCGGCGGCGAGCGCCACCTCACCGCCTACTTCACCCGCTCCGTCGGCCTCTACGAAGGCTCCGACCTGCGCATCCTCGGAGTACGCGTCGGCTCGGTCACCGGAGTGCACCCCGAGGGCAGACAGGTGCGCGTCGAACTCGCCGTGGACGCAGGGGTGAAGGTGCCCGCCGGGGCGCGCGCGGTGATCGTCGCGCCCAGCGTGGTCGCCGACCGCTACGTCCAGCTCACCCCCGCCTGGACCAAGGGCCCCCAGCTGAAGGACGGCGCCACCCTCGCCGCCGCCCGCAACGCCACCCCGGTCGAGGTCGACCAGCTCTACGAGTCGGTCACCGAACTCAGCAGGATCCTCGGCCCCGAGGGCGCCAACAAGGACGGCGCGCTCTCCGAGCTCCTGGACACCGGGGCCGCCAACCTCGACGGCAACGGCGAGGCCATCGGCGACTCCCTGGAGCAGTTCGGCAAGGCCGCCAAGACCCTCGACGGCAGCAGCAAGGACCTCTTCGCCACCCTCACCCAACTCCAGCGCCTGACCACCCTGCTGAAGAAGAAGGACGGCGGCGTGCGCCGGGCACAGGAGTCGCTCGGCGACGTCACCCGCTTCCTCGGCGACAACAGGAACGACCTCTCCGGCGCGCTGCGCGAACTCGGCAAGGCCCTCGGCAAGGTGAAGACCTTCATCGACGACCACCGCGGCGAACTGAAGAAGAACGTCGACCGCCTCGTCCCGGTCACCCAGGCCCTCGTCGACCAGCGCCGCTCCCTGGCCGAGGCCCTGGACACCGCCCCGCTCGCCGCCGGGAACCTCCTGAACGCCTACAACCCCGAGCACCGCACCCTCGACGGCCGCGCGAACCTCAACGAACTCAGCATGGGCGGCCCCCTGCTGCCCTTCCCGGCCGTCGGCGCCGCACAGCCGAAGGGAGGAGGGCGATGAAGCCCGGCCTGAAGCGGCTGCGCCTGATGAGCGCCCCCGTCGCCGCCCTGCTCGCGCTCGCCCTCGGCTTCACCCTCGCGGTCGGCGGCTGCTCCGCCACCGGCGGCCTCGGCTTCGACGGCATCGAGGACCTGCCGCTGCCCGGCGGCGCCGACCTCGGCGACCACCCCTACGAGATCACCGCCGAGATCGCCGACGTCCTCAGCCTGGTCCCGCAGTCCGCGGTGAAGGTCAACGACGTCGCCGTCGGCCGCGTCACCCGTATCGACCTCGCCGAGAACTCCTGGACGGCCCGGGTACGGATGCGGATCAACGGCACGGTACGGCTGCCCGCCGGCTCCGGGGCCCGCGTCGAGCAGTCCAGCCTCCTCGGCGAGAAGTACGTCCAACTCCTCGCCCCCGGTGGGAAGAAGAGCGGAACCGCCGGGCGGCCCACCCCGGCCGCGCTCCGGCCCGGCGCCGTCATCCCGCTCTCCCGCACCGGCCGCAACACCGAGGTCGAAGAGGTCTTCGGCGCGCTCTCCCTGCTGCTCAACGGCGGCGGCGTCAACCAGCTGAGGACCATCACCACCGAACTCAACAAGGCCCTCGGCGGCCGGGAACCCGAGATCCGCTCCCTGCTCCGGCGGGTCGACACCCTCGTCACCGAACTGGACGAGAACCGCGGGGCGATCACCGGCGCCCTGGACGGCGTCAACAAGCTCTCCGCCCGCCTCGCCACCCGCAAGGAGGCCGTCGGCAAGGTCCTCACCGACCTCTCGCCCGGCCTCAAGACCCTGGAGAAGCAGCGGGGCGCGCTGATGACGATGCTGCGCTCCCTCGACACCCTCTCCACGGTCGCCACCGACACCGTCGACCGCTCCAAGGACGACATGGTCGCCGACCTGAAGGCCCTCGCCCCCGTCCTCGGCAGGCTCGCCGACTCCGGCAAGGACCTCCCCGACTCCCTCCAGGTCCTGCTCACCTACCCCTTCACCGACGAGGTGCTGCGCGGCGTCAAGGGCGACTACCTCAACATCTACCTCGACATGACCGCCGTCCCCGGCACCACCGTCATCCCCCCGGTCCTCGGCCCCTCGCCCACCCCCTCGGCGGGCGCACGCGGCCCCGGAGCCCGGCCCCCGGCCACCGGGGAGAGAAGGAGGGCCACGGGCACCCCGCTCCCGCTGCCCTCGGTCACCGCCCCCTCCGCCTCGGCGCCCACCGCCTCCGGGACCCCGGCCGCCTCCCCGGGAGGTACCCGCTGATGCTGACCCTCTCCACCCACCTCAAGAACCTCGCCTTCCTCCTCGTCGGGAGCCTGGTGCTCGCCTTCGTCGGCATCAGGTACGCCGACCTCGGCCGCTTCGCCGGGGTGGCCGACTACTACAGGGTCACCGTCCAACTCCCGCGCACCGGTGGCCTGTTCACCCACTCCGACGTCACCTACCGGGGCGTCTCGGTGGGCCGGGTCGGACCCCTCTCGCTCACCGGCGAAGGCGTCGAGGCCGAACTGCGGATCAGGAAGTCCGCCCCGAGGATCCCCTCCGGCACCCGCGCCGTGGTGGCCGGCCTCTCCGCCGTCGGCGAGCAGTACATCGACCTCCAGCCCGACCGCGAGGGCGGCCCCTACCTCACCGACGGGGCCGAGATCGACCAGCGGTCGACGAAGGTCCCGGCCCCGGTCACCGACGTACTCAGCAGCGTGAACGCGCTGACCCGGTCGGTGCCGCTGGAATCCCTGCGGACCGTCGTCGAGGAATTCGGCAAGGCCTTCGAGGGCCGCGGCGACGACCTCCAGGTCCTCCTCGACAACAGCGCCGACTTCGTCGAGGCCGCCGACGAGAACCTGCCCGCCACCACCCGGCTCCTCCAGGACGGCCGGACCGTGCTGCGCACCCAGGCCGAAGAGGCCCGCGCCATACGGGACTTCGCCACCGGCGCCCGCGATCTGAACGCCGCGCTCAAGGGCTCCGACGCCGACCTGCGCAAGCTGATCCAGGCCGCACCCGAGGCCGCCACCCAGGTCAGCGGGGTGCTGCGCGACCTCGACCCCAGCCTCGGCGTGGTCCTCGCCAATCTGCTCACCACCTCCGAGGTCGCCGTGACCCGGCAGCGCGGCACCGAGGAGTTCCTGGTCAAGGTGCCCGCCGTGGTCGCCGCCGGGGCCACCGCCATCGACGGCGGGAAGGCCGACTTCGGCATGTCGGTCACCTTCTTCCAACCGCTGCCCTGCACCGAGGGCTACGGCGCCACCCGCTACCGCAACGGCCTCGACCTCGGCACCGCCCCACCCCTCAACTCCGGCGCCGCCTGCACCACTTCGGCGTCGAGCGGGGTCAATGTCCGCGGCTCCGCGCAGGCACCCGGCGGGGGCGCGGTACCCGACCCGGCGAAGCCCGGCTCGCTGCCCTCCGGGGCCCGCGCGGACGCCGACCCCCGCCAGGCCAGCGCCCGGCTGCCCGGCGCCCTCGGCCTCCCGGCCAGCCCGCACAGCCCCACCGACCTGGCCGGACTCCTCGGCATGGACCTGCTCGACAAGCCTTCCCAGGGGGACGAGCGATGAGCCCGAACCGCCCGCGCACACTCCTCGCCGCGAGCGCCCTCGCCCTCGCCCTGCTCTTCAGCGGCTACGCCACCTGGTCCTACGCCGAGGCCCGCACCGACGACTCCGCCGCCTACTCCCGGACCCGCGACACCGTCCTCGACCGGGGCCGCACCGGCATCACCACGCTCACCTCCCTCGACGCCCGCACCCGGCGGTCCGCCGAAGCGGGACTGCGCGCCTGGCGGTCCGCCTCCACCGGAGCCCTGCGCACCGAACTCGCCCGCTCCCGGCCCGAGATGGGCACCCTCACCCGCTCCACGGTCACCGAGGCCGCGGTCACCGCCCTCGACACCCGCGCGGGCACCGCCAAGCTGCTCGCCACGGTGCGCGTGGACGTCACCCGGGCCGAGGGAGAACAGCCCGGCAGCGACCGCAAACGCCTGGAGGCCGTCCTCACCCGCACCGGCCAGGGCTGGAAGCTCAAGGCGCTGGGCGCGGTACCCGTCGGCGCAGCCGGGAGGAAGTGAACCATGGCGATCGAGGAGAGCACCCGAGAGGCGGCGGCGGACGACACCGCACCGGAAGTGCCGAACGCGCCGGACACCGGGCCGGACGCCGAGTCGGACACCGGGCCGGTGGCGGGCATCGCGGTCCCGGCCGCCAGCGAGGGCGAACGGCCGCCCCTGCCGCGGTGGTTGATCGCCGCCCTGGCCGGGGCACTGGTCCTGGTGCTCGCCGGTGCGGGGCTCCTGGTGGCGGCCCACCAGGAACGCACCGGCGCCGCCGGGAACAAGGCGCTCACCGACCGCCGGGCCACCGCCCAGGTGACCGGCGAGGTCAGCAGCGCCCTGGCGAAGATCTTCTCCTACACCCCGAAGGGCACCGCGGCCACCGAACGCTCCGCCCGCGAGGTCCTCGGCGGCAAGGCGGCCGGACAGTACGAGGAGCTGTTCGGGAAGCTGCGGGCCCGGGTCGCCGAGCAGCGGATCACCCTGACCACCGAGGTCGTACGTGCCGGGGTGGCGCACCTCGACGGCGGCAGCGCCCAACTCCTCGTCTATCTGGACCAGTCGGCACGGCGCGGCAAGGAGAAGCCGTCCCACGCGGCCGCCCAGCTCGCGGTGACCGCCCGGCTCCAGGAGGGGCAGTGGCGCATCGTCGACCTGGCAGCCCGCTGAGTACGCGCGGAACAGACCACGAACACAGGGGAGTTGGGGCATGACACGGCCGATCGCACACCCGCTGCTCCTGGCGGCGGTGCTGCTCACCCTGCTCGCGGGCTCGCTCGCCGCCTGGGCGGGCTGGTCCTGGTACGGGGCGGCACACGAGGACTCCGGCGGCTACGCGGCCGAGCGGGACGAGGTGCTCGCCGCCGGGGAGCAGGCGGTGCAGAACCTCAACACCCTCGACCACCGCAGGCTCTCCGGCGGGCTCGACCTGTGGGAGCAGTCGACCACCGGCGAACTGCACGAGCAACTCGTCGGCGGGCGCGCGGACTTCGAGAAGCAGGTCGAGCAGGCGAAGACCGTCACCACCGCCCGGGTGCTGTCCGGAGCCGTCACCGAACTCGACGACCGGGCGGGCAAGGCGCGCGTCCTCATCGCGCTGCGCGTCACGGTCCGCGCCCCGGAGGGCGAACCGAGCGACAAGGACAGCCGCATGGTCGGCGAACTCACCCGCACCGCGGGCGACTGGAAACTGAGCGCGCTCGGCCAGGCCCCGGTCGGCGACACCGCGACCGGCTGAACCGGCGACCCGGGAGGACCGCAAGGATGTCGACAACCCGCCACCACCTCAACCGGCAGCGCCGCCTCAGCGCCGCCCGCACCGCCCGCGCCGAGACCCCGCCCACCCGCTCGGCTGCCTCGGCCTCGGCCTCGGCCACCGCCCCGGGCGCCCTCGGCACCCTGCCCGCGCCGGGGGCGCCGGGGGCGGATCCGGACCAGGCCGACGACTCGCGGTCGCGGGCGGCGGGCCCACAGGGGGAGCCGCCACCGGAGCCAGGGGAGTCGCCGTCGGAGACAGGGGAGCCGGGGCCGGAGGCAGAGGCCCCGCAGGGGGAGGAGCCTCGGCCGAAGTCGAAGTTGGAGTCAGGCTCGGAGTCGGAGTCGGAGTCGGAGTCGGAGGAGCCGGGGCCGGAACCGGGGAAGCCCGCCGCGCCCGCCGCCGCTGCCCCCGCCCGCACCCCGCGCCTCCTGCTCGCCGTCCTCGGCATCCTCACCCTCCTCCTCGGCGCCTTCGCAGGCCTCGGCTTCAGCCGCTCGGCCGCCCTGGAGGACGACCCGGCCACCCGCAACACGGCCCTCACCGACCTCGCCCGCACCAGCGAGGTCAAGGGCACGGTCGGCGAGCTGGTCGGGGCCCTGTTCTCGTACGACTACGCGGACCAGGACAAGGCGGCCGAGGCGGCGGCAACTCTGCTGACCGGCAAGGCGGTCGACCAGCACCGCGCACTGCTCGCGGACGTCAGAGCCCAGGCGCCGAAGCAGAAGCTGGTGCTCACCACGACCGTGACCGACAGCGCGGTGGAGCGCATCGAGGGCGACCGGGCCAGGGTCCTGGTCTACGCGGACCAGGCCAGCGTCAGCACGGCGGGCGAGCCCGCGAAGAGCAAGCCGAAGAAGCAGAGCGGAAAGGACGGGCAGCGGGACGCGAAGGGCGGCAAGGACGCAGCGGGCGCCGACTCCACTGAGGGCGGGGCGAGTTACGCGGGCGCGGTGTTCACGCTCGACCTCCTCCACAAGGACGGCCGCTGGCTGGTCTCCGGCATCGACACCTTCGGCTCCTGAGCCGCCTGCGTCCACGCCACCCGGCGCCGACCTCCCCACTCCCCAACTCCCCAACGCCCGCAGCCTCTTGGACCGCTCACTCGTCTGAACCGACCCGGCTCCTCACACACCACGCCATGGAGGCCATGGGCGGCATCTCCGCCTCCCTGGACCGCGAAGCGCCGGCGACGAGCACCAGCAGCCCCCATCGACCCTCACGTATCCGGACCCGGCTCCCGCACGCACACGGAAGAGGACGACCATGACAGGCGGATCACGCGGATCCCGACGACCGCGCCGGCGGCTGCGCAGGCTGCGGCACGGAGCACGCGGTACCGCGGTGGCGGTCGCCGCCGTCGCCCTGCTCACCGCCTCGGGCGCGCCCGCTCTCGTACGCGAGGCCGCCGACCGGGACGGGACGGCCGGGGAGAGCACGGCACCCGCGCGGGCTCCGGGTCCGGCCGAGGCGCCGGGCGACGGTTCGTACCACACCGAACTGCCGCCGCTCGGCGCCGAAGAGGGCATCGGGATGGTGCCGGACGCCGTGCAGATCCGTGCCCAGTCCGGCATCCCGGCCACCGTGCTCGCCGCCTACCGCAGGGCCGAGGCCTCGGTGCGCCGCAGCGACCCCGGCTGCCGGTTGCCCTGGCAACTGCTGGCCGCCATCGGCAAGGTGGAGTCCGGCCAGGCGCGCGGCGGTGCGGTGACCGCGGACGGCACCACCCGCGGCCGGATCCTCGGCCCGGCGCTCGACGGCAAGGGCTTCGCGCTGATCCGCGACTCGGACGGCGGCGCCTACGACGGCGACCCGGTGTACGACCGGGCAGTGGGCCCGATGCAGTTCCTCCCCACCACCTGGGCCCGCTGGGGCGCCGACGGCAACGGCGACGGCCGCCGCGATCCCGACAACGTCTTCGACGCGGCGCTGGCCGCGGGCCACTACCTGTGCGCGGGCCCCCGCGACCTGTCCGTACCGGCCGACCTGGACCGGGCGGTACTCAGCTACAACCACTCCCGCGCGTACCTCCAACTCGTGCGGTACTGGCTGGAGTTCTACCGCAGCGGCGTCCACGCGGTGCCGGACGGCACGGGGGTGATCCCGGCCAGCCCGGGCGCGGGAGGCAAGACCCCGGCGACCCGCCCGGTCGGCGGCGAGGGCGGCGGCAAGGAGAGCGGCGGCATCATCATCGGCCCCCAGCCCTCGCCCACCTCCTCCGGCAGCCAAGTCCCGGGCCACCCGGACCGCCCCGACCCGAGCACCAGCCCGGGCCCGGACCCCTCGGACACCGGCGGCCCCACACCCGACCCGACCGACTCCGGCTCCCCCACCGGCGAACCGACACCCACCGACCCGGGCGAACCCTCCGACTGCCCCACGGACACCACAAGCCCGACACCGACCAACTCGCCCTCCCCGACCACCACTCCGGGAGAAGAGGACGAGGACCCCTGCGGCGAACCAACCCCCACGAGCACCGCGAGCCGCCCCTGACCGGGCACGGCGGGGCGTCCGCGGAGAAGCGTCGGAGCTACGCGATCTGCCCGGCCTTCACCCCGGCGGTGAATTTGGCCCAGTGAGTGGCGGAGAAGCCGAGCACCGGTCCGTACGGGACCTTGCTGTCACGGACTGCCCTGGACTCGCTGGGGAGTTGGGCTATCTCCAGGCAATTTCCGTTGACGCCGGAGTAGGAGGACTTGATCCACGTCAACGCGCTGGCTGAGGCGGAGGAGAGGGAGGGATTCATTCTCTACATCGCTTCCTTGAGGGCAGCTTGAATGAGGGTTCGCGATCTACTGGCGTTGGCCGCCGCGACGTTGAGTCTGCGGAAGAGCGTGGTGTAGGTGTCCACGTCGCTCTGCTCCTCGTAGTACAAGGTGCTGGTCGGCGACTCGGTGTAGATGATGTCGGTCTCCGCGGTGGCGGGGAAGGTCATGATCACGAAGGGCCCGAAAAGGCAGGCGTTCATGGGGTCTTCGCGTGGCAGCACCTGGAGCTGGATGTTCGGCTTCCGACTGTCGGCGAGGAGCGATTCGAGTTGCTCCTTCATGACCGAGGGTGCAGCAGTGCGGTGGTACAGAACAGATTCTGTGATGATGGTCCAGAGCTGCAACGGGATTTCCCGCGACAGTACTTGGCGCCGTTCGCCGCGTACCTTGATCTGGGCCGCCCTTTCCTCGTCGGTGAGATCTGGTCTCTGTAGCCGCGCCACTGCTTCGGCATACTCCGGGATCTGGAGCAGACCCGGCACCAGACTCGTCTCGACGTTGTACAGCTCGCTCGCTTCCCACTCCTCCGCGACATAGGCGGCGTACGCGGAGTCGACGGCGTTGGCGTAATGGGACCACCAGCCCTTTTTCTTCGCCTCGCGGGAGAGCGTCTCGATCTCGGCGCGTTCCTGGGCGTCCGTCACGCCGTAGGCGTCGAGCAGGGCGCGGAGGTCGGGCAGGCGGACGCCGGACTGGGCGTTCTCGATGCGACCGACCTTCGACTCGGCGGAGCCGAGCACCTCGGCCGTGTCCGCATGCGTCAGCCCGGCCGCTATGCGCAACTCCCGCAGCCTGCGCGCGAGTCGGCGTTGCCGGATGGTCGGGTTGTGGTTGAGCGGCATTGCCAGGACTGCCTTCCCCGGGACTTCAGCAGGTCAAGTGTGCCGTCGGCGGACAGTAACGGCAACTAGCTCTCAGAGGTACCCGAAGTGGTGACTTGACACTTCGGGGCCCGCGTAGTGCACAGTACTTACTGTGATGAGGCGATGGCCATGCGTGAGGGCATGGGTTCTGTCCGGCTGCCTCTCGTTCCGATGCCAGGGGGCACGACCATGCTCATTGGGCGAACCGAGCAACTCCGTTACCGACGCTTCCGTCCCGCCGTCCGCGTGGCCCGCACCGCGGCACGGGAGGTCGCCCAGCGCTGGGGGTTAGCGGGGCTGGCCGACGACGCGGAGTCCGTCGTAGGGGAGTTGATGGCCAATGCGGTCGTGCACGGGCGCGCGGCGCGGGAGAGCTGGGTCGCGGTGACGTACGAGCTGGCGGACGAGGCCCTGCGCATCGAGGTGCGCGACTGGGCAACCGGCCTGCCGCGCCTGCCTCTTGACGAGGTGGACGCCCTGGGAACCGAGTGCGCCGAGGACATGGCGGAGAGCGGTCGCGGGCTGCTGATGGTCAGCGCGCTCTGTGCCCGCTGGGGCGTCACCCCGCATGTGATCGGCAAGAGCGTCTGGTGCGAATTCGCCTCGGTGCCCCAAGTCCTGCCCGAGCGCTGACAGTTCCCGCAGCACGGGAGGCCGCACCGCGCTCGGCCCGTGCTGCGGAGAGTCCTGAGAACACCCGAAGAGGCTCTGGAAGAAGTCCGGAGAAGGTCCGGAGAAAGGCAGTTCATCGATGACGTACTACGCAGCGCACCACGAGGCCCTGGAAGAAGGCGAGCGGGCCGCGGGCGAACTCGCCGACGCGCTCCGGCTCGCCGGACTCACCCTGCCCTCGCTGCGGGGTGACCTGCCGACGATCACCGGGGAGCCGCTCGTCCAACTGGGCCGCGCCTCGGTGCCGTTGGTGCGGGAGCTGGCCCAGTGGATCCGGGACCGGGCGGATCGGACGGATCACGCGGGGCACTGAGAACCTGGCCGCCGCGGAGCGATCAGTACCCGGCCCCCCACGGATCCGGAACCCCCCGCCCGGTCTCCTCCTGCCGGGGCAGCAGCAGCGGGGTGGCCAGGATGAGCAGGCCCGCGGTGGTGAGTGCGGTGCGGGGGCTGGTGGTGTCGGCGAGCAGGCCGGTGAGGGCGGTGAGGGTGGCGATGGAGGCCTGCTGGCCGATGGACCAGGCCGAGAGGGTGCGGGTGACGAGGTGGGTGGGGGTGTGTTCGAGCCGGTAGGTGGCGAGTACCGGGGTGTACAGGCTCATGGTGATGATGATCGCCAGCTCCAGGACGATCACGGTGACGAGGCCGAGGACGCCGGGCCGGACGAAGGCCAGGCCGATCAGCCAGACCACGCGCAGGGTGCCGACGGTGCGGAAGACCCGGTGGCGGCCGTGGCGGGCCACGACGCGGCGGGCCAGCCGTGAGCCGAGGAGTCCGCCGAGGCAGGGGGCGGCGAAGGCGAGTCCGTACTGCCAGGGTGGGAAGCCGAGTTGGCGGAGGAGGAGCACGGCGAGGAGTGGTTCGGTGGCCATGATCAGGCCGGAGACGAGCAGGTTGTTGAGGTAGAGCGCCCGCAGGCCGGGATGGCCGAGGATGTGCCGCCAGCCGTCGAGCACCCCGGCCGCCCGGACCGGGCTCTTCCCGGTGGGCCGCGGTGTCTCCTCCCGGCCGCGGATCGCGGTGAGGGCCAGGGCGGAGAGCAGGTGGCTGAGGGCGTCGGCGAGGACGGTGGCGACCGGGCCGAAGAGGCCGATCGCCGCGCCGCCGAGCGGGGGGCCGACGGCGAGGGAGCTCCAGTTCGTGGACTCGAAGCGGGAGTTGGCCACGAGCAGGTCCTCGGGCCGGACGAGGGACTTGAGGTAGGCGCCCCCGGCCGCGGTGAAGGCGATCCTGGCCGCGGCGACCACGGCGGAGACCACGAACAGCTGGGCGAGACCGAGCCAGCCGAGGGCGTAGGCGATGGGGACCGAGGCCAGGACCGCGCAGCGGGTCAGGTCCATCGCGATCATGACCGGGCGCTTGCGCCGGAACTCCCCCCACGGGGCGAGCGGCACCGCGATCAGCGCGCCCACCGCGGGTCCCACCGCGGACAGCGCGGACACCTCGGCGGGAGTGGCGTCGAGGGCCAGCACGGCGATCAGCGGCAGGGCACCGAAGCCGAGCCCGGAGCCGTAGGCGCTCACCGCGTAGGCCGCCCACAGCCAGCCGAACCCCCGGCCCAGCGGTCTGCTGCCCACCATGCTCCGCGCTCCCCCCGAACAAACCGGTGTTGACCGGGAGAGCCAAGCGAGCGGCACCGCCGCAGGTCAAACAACCGCACGGGCGACTCCGCACAACCGGTGGTTGTTGCCTAAGGTGGATCGGCGTGGACCTCGAAGCCGTACGCACCTTCGTCGCCGTCGCGGAAGCCGGTCAGTTCCAGCGGGCCGCCGCCGAGCTGGCGGTCAGCCAGCAAGCCGTCTCCAAGCGCATCGCCGCGCTGGAACGCGGCCTGGGCGTGCGGCTGTTCACCCGCGCCCCGCGCGGCGCCGAACTCACCATCGACGGGCAGGCGTTCCTGCCGCAGGCCCGCGAGCTGCTGCGGGTCGCCGAGCGCGCGGTCGCCTCCGTGCGCCCCGGCCGCCGTCCGCTGCGCGTCGATGTGATCGCCTCGCGCGGCGCCCAATCGGGCCTGATGCGCGGATTCCACCGCGCGTACCCGGAGGTCGATCTCGACGTGGTGATGCTGTTCGAGATCGAGGCGGCCCTCGGCGCCGTCCGCTCCGGGGCGATCGACGCCTCCTTCCGCGCCGTCACCGCCCCCGGCCACGCGCTCGGCGAGGACATCGCCTCCGTCCGGGTGCTCGACGAGCCGCTCCAACTCCTCACCGGCCCCGCCCACGCGCTGGCGGGCGCCCGGTCGGTGACCCTCGACCAGCTCGCCGGGCACCGGATCTGGATGCCCGGCATCGTCCCGGGCACCGAGTGGGGCGCCTACTACGACGACCTCACCGCCGAGTTCGGCCTGACCATCGAGGCGACCGGCCCCAACTTCGGCTCCGACGCGCTCCTCGACACCATCGCCGACACCCCGGCCCTGGCCACCTTCATGGGCGAGCACACCCGGCTCATCTGGCCCGCGGGCCACGGACTGCGCCGCATCCCGGTGACCGATCCGACCCCGGTCTACCCGCACTCGCTCCTCTGGCATCGCGACAACCCCCACCCGGCCCTGGCCACCCTCCGCGCCCATCTCGCCGCCACCGCGGCCGGTCACGGCGCCGCCGGGACCTGGACGCCGGGCTGGGTGCTGCCCCGCTGAACAGGCCCACTCGGCAGGGGAGTGCCGCGGATTGCGCCCCTACGGGACAAGGGCGCCGGAGCGTCAGTCGTCCGGCCTCGGCTCCCGGCCCGCCCCCTCGAAGACCACCGGCACCTCGAACGCCGCCCGCCTCGTCGCCCGCCGCAGGGCCCGCAGCACCGTGCCGCCGAGGGTGAAGGTCAGGACCACGGTGAGCGCGGCCCGGCCGAGGTCCCAGCCGAGGGAGGTGGCGAGGCAGTAGGCGAAAAAGCGGGCCAGGTTCTCGTGCAGGGCGAGGTCGGGGTCGAAGGCGATGCCGGAGCTGAGGGAGTCCATGAAGGGCCAGCCGGAGAGGTTCATGATCGTGCCGTAGGCGAGGGCGGCGAGGCCCCCGTACCCGGCGAGCAGCAGGAGTTCGCCGCGGCCGCGCAGGCGGGCGGGGCCCGGCAGCAGTCCCGCGCCCATGGTGAACCAGCCCATGGACAGCATCTGGAAGGGCATCCAGGGTCCCACTCCGCCGGTGAGCAGCGCCGAGGCGAACATGGTCACCGAACCGAGGACGAAGCCGAAGCCCGGTCCGAGGACCCGGCCGCTGAGCACCATGAGGAAGAACATCGGCTCCAGGCCCGCGGTACCGGCGCCGAGCGGGCGCAGGGCCGCCCCGGTCGCGGCGAGCACCCCGAGCATCGCGACGGCCTTCGGGCCGAGCCCGGACTCGGACAGCGCCGCCGTGACCACCCCGACAAGGAGTACGAGCAGCCCCGCGAAGAGCCAAGGGGCGTCCTGCGCATGGGCGTTGACCCCGGATCCGCGGCTCGCGAGCAGCGGCCAGCCGAAGGCCGCCACGCCCACCGCGCTCACCAGGGCCAGCGCGAGGACCGAACGCGGGCCGATCCGTACGGCGCGCACCGCCGCCCGGGAGGGGTCCTGCGGGTGCTCGGTGGTGCTGCGGCCGCTCATGTCAGCGCCTCCTCGACCTGGGCGACGGTGAGCCACTGCTGCGGGGCGAGGATCTTCGTCACCTGCGGGGCGAAGGAGGGCGAGGAGACCACGATCTCGGCGGTCGGTCCGTCGGCGACGCTCTCGCCCTCGGCCAGGATGACCACCCGGTGGGCGATCTCGGCGGCCAACTCCACGTCGTGGGTGGCGAGTACGAGCGCGTGGCCCTCGGCGGCGAGTTCGCGCAGGATGCCGGCGAGGCGGGACTTGGCGGCGTAGTCGAGGCCGCGGGTCGGCTCGTCGAGCAGCAGCAGCGGGGGCCGCGCGGTGAGGATCACGGCGAGGGCGAGGACGAGGCGCTGCCCCTCGGACAGGTCCCGCGGATGGGTGCCGTCCCCGATCCCGGGCAGCAGCCGCGTCACCAGGTCCCGGCAGCTGCCGGGCGCCGCCGCCGCGTCCCGGTCGGCCGCCGCGCACTCCGCCGCGACGGTGTCCGCGTACAGCAGATCGCGCGGCTCCTGCGGTACGAGGCCTACGTGGCCGAGGAGTCGGCGCGGTGCCGTGCGGTGGGGGACCAGGCTCTGGACGTGCACGCTGCCCGCGGTGGGGGCGAGGAGGCCGACCAGGGCGGAGAGCAGGGTGGACTTGCCCGCGCCGTTGCGGCCCATCAGCGCCACCGTCTCACCCGGCCGTACGGTCAGGTCCACGCCCCGCAGCGCCTCGACCCGGCCGCGGCGCACCCCGAGCCCGCGCACCACGGCGACGGGGTCCGGGGCGGGCGCCTTCTTGCCTGGGCCGCCGGGGTGCGGTCCGGCCGCGCCCGGTCCGGCTGTGCCCGACCCCGATGCCGCCGATTCCGCGGCGCCCGGTCCTGCACCGCTCGGTCCCGCAGCGCCCGCTCCTGTCGTGCCCGGTCCCTCTGCGCTCGGGCCCTCCCTGCCCGCACTCGAACTCGCCCTGTCCGCCTGCCCGTTGTCGGCCGGTGGGGTCCGGTGCGCGAGGCGTTCGCGCAGTTCGGCCGCGCGGCGGCGGGCGTCCCGGACCGTGAGCGGCAGCGGGGACCAGCCCGCGAGGCGGCCGAGGCCGACCACCGGGGGGAAGACGGGGGAGCGCGCCATGAGGCCGGCCGGGTCGCCGAGCACCGGGGCCTCGCCGCGGCCGGGCAGCAGCAGCACCTGGTCGGCGTACTGGACGACGCGTTCCAGGCGGTGCTCCGCCATCAGTACCGTCGTGCCGAGGTCGTGCACGAGGCGCTGGAGCACGGCGAGCACCTCCTCGGCGGCGGCCGGGTCGAGGGCGGAGGTCGGTTCGTCGAGGACGAGGGCGCGCGGGTGCGGGGTGAGCACCGAGCCGATGGCGACGCGCTGCTGCTGCCCGCCGGAGAGGGTGCCGAGCGGGCGGTCCCGCAGCGGGGCGAGGCCCAGCAGGTCGAGGGTCTCCTCCACCCGGCGGCGCATCACCGCGGGGGCGAGGCCCAAGGACTCCATGCCGTAGGCGAGTTCGTCCTCGACGGTGTCGGTGACGAAGTGCGCCAGCGGGTCCTGGCCCACGGTGCCCACCGCGTCGGCGAGTTCGCGGGGCTTGTGGGTACGGGTGTCGCGGCCCGCCACCGTCACCCGGCCGCGCAGGGTGCCGCCGGTGAAGTGCGGGACCAGTCCGCCGACCGCGCCGAGCAGGGTGGACTTGCCCGCGCCCGAGGGGCCGACGAGCAGCACGAGTTCGCCCTCCGGGACGGTGAAGTCGGCCCCGGCGAGGGCGGGTCGGTCACCGCCGTCGTAGGTGACGGAGACCTCCTCGAAGCGGATCATGTGAACTCCTCGGCGCCGGGCGGCTGTTCGGGGGTGTGCGGGGCCGCGGGCGCGGGGCGCAGCCGGTCGCGGCGGGGCGCCGCGCCGTCGGCGGCGGGTGGCTCCGCTTCGGGTTCCGGGGTGCGGCCCGGGCGCTGTGCGGGCGGCGGCACCGGTGCCACCAGGGCGGGCAGCAGGCCGAGCAGGATGCCCGCGGCCGTCCACAGCGGCAGTTCCGGGGCCACCAGCGGGACCACCCCGGGCCGCAGGGCCTCGGTGTACGCGGACCCCGCCCAGATCATCGCGGCGGCGACGGCGGCCCCGCTGCCCGCGACCAGCCAGGCCCGGGCGCCCCAGACGTCGGGGCGGTAGCGGGTGCGCGGCGAGCGGCGGCCGCCGAGGCGCAGCCCGGCGAGCACGGCGGCGACTCCCGCGCCCAGCAGGGGCGGTGCGTAACCGGAGCCGTCCGCGGTGAGCAGTCCGTAGGTGCCCGCGCAGACCAGGATGAGGCCGCCGAGGGTCAGGGCGCCGGTGGTGCGCCGGAGCGCGGCGGAGACCGGGGTGGTGCGGCCGAAGCCGCGGGCGTCCATGGCGGCGGCGAGCGCCACCGAGCGCTCCAAGGCGCCCTCCAGGACCGGCAGTCCGACCTGGAGGAGTCCGCGCAGCCCCTTGTCGGGGCGCCCGCGCAGCCGCCGGGCCGCCCGCAGCCTGCCGATGTCCGCGATCAGCTGCGGGGCGAAGGTCATCGCGACCACCACGGCGACCCCCACCTCGTAGAGCGCGCCCGGCAGCGATTTGAGCAGGCGGAAGGGGCTGGCCAGGGCGTTCGCGGCGCCGACGCAGATCAGCAGGGTGGCGAGCTTGAGCCCGTCGTAGGCGGCGAAGACCAGGCCCTCGGCGGTGACCCGGCCGCCGATCCGCACGCCCTGCGCCCAGTCGGGCAGCGGCGCCTCCGGCAGCGTGAGGAGGACGTGCGATCCCGGGATCGGCGATCCGAGGACCACCGCGAACAGGAGCCGGATACCGAGGACCACCAGTCCCAGGCGCACGAAGGCCCCGTACGAGCGGGCCCAGGGCGCCGAGGTCCGGCGCGCGGCCACCACGTACCCGGCGACCGCGATCAGCAGGGCGAGGAGCAGCGGATTGGTGGTGCGCGAGGCGGCGGTGCCGAGGCCGAGCGCCCACAGCCACCAGGCCCCGGGGTGCAGGGCGCCCGAGCGGCTCGCGAAGGGGGCCGGGCGCAGCGGGCCGCGGCGGGGCATGGCGGTGGTGCGGGGCACGGCGGCGGGCCTCAGCCGCGGCGGCGCTTGGCCCGCACCCCGGCGGCGACGGCCACCAGGACGACCAGGGCGCCGCCGCCGATCAGGCCGAAGGAGGGGCCGCCGTCCTCGCCGCCGGAGCCGTCCCCGGCCTCGCCTCGGGTGCCGGGCTCGCGCTCGGCCTCGCCCGAGACCTGTTCGCCGCAGCCGGACTTCGGGTAGCCCGCGATCGCGCAGAGCAGGGCCTTGCTGTCGTAGCGCAGCGGTTCGGCCACCGCGGCGAGCGCCTCGGCGGTGCTGGCGTCGGCGGGCACCCGCGCGCAGACGGTGCGCGGCTTCGGCGGCGACTCGCCCCCGGGGGCGTCGGCCGGGGTGCCGAAGTCGAGGACCAGGGCGAGGCGTTTGCGGCCCTTCTCGGCCGGGGTGTCCGCGCAGACCGTGCCGAAGTCGGCCTCGCCGCGCGGCTTGGCGGCGTCCTTCGAGTCCTCGCTCACGGAGAACCGGAAGCCCTGCACCGACCCGTCCGCGGGGCGCGTCAGCGAGGGGCCCTGACTCGCGTACCGCCAGGCGTTGTTCTCGCGCTCCCAGAAGGACCAGTACCGGTAACCGGCGGCCCCCGCGGGCGCCGCCGCGAGCAGGACGGCGAGTACGGCGGTCAGTACGGCGGCGAGCGGGGCGGCCAGGGCGGGCGCGCGGCGGGGTGCCGGGGTGCGGCGCCCGTCCGCCGGGGCCGCCGACTCCGGGACCCGGCCGGTCACTTCCCCTGCTTCTTGTTGCGGCTGCTGAACAGGAAGCCGACCCCGATACCGGCGACGAGCCCGACGCCGACGATCCACCAGACGCTGGTGCCGTCCTCGTCCTTCTCCTTGTCCTGCGCGGCGTCCTCGGCGCTGCCGTCCTTCTGCGACTCGGGCGCCGGGCCCTGGGCGTCGAGCGCGCCGACCAGGTCGGTGGAGCCGAAGGCGCGGGGGTCGGCGCCGACGGCGTGCGCGGCGAGCACCAGCTGCGCGTAGGCGGCGGGACCGCCCCCGCGCGCCCAGTCGGCCGCGTTCTTCTCCAGCCAGCCGTACGCCTTACGGGCCGCGTCCGGGCGGCCCGCGGCGGCCAGCGCGACCACGGTGTCCGCGGTGTTGCCGAAGTCGGGCTTCTTCTCGGCGCCCGGCATCACCGACATCAGATGGGTGCCGCCCGTCAGCTCCTTCTCCAGGTAGTCCGCGGCGCCCGCCGCGCTCTCCTTCGGGGTGGCCGCGCCGGGCTCGACGCAGGCGCCGCCCGCGTCCTTCCCGCCCCCGGTGGCGGCCAGGCCCTTGCCGAGGCTGCCGAGGACTCCGGCGGCGGAGGCGTCCGCGTTGGGCTCCAGCGGGCCCGGCTGCTGCCCGCCCGCGGACTTGCCGGGCTGGAAGGCGAAGGCGCCGCCGCCGTCCTTGACGGTGCAGGGCACGGTCAGCGCGTCCAGCGCGTCGAAGGGCGACTTGCCGCCCTTGCGCACCGCGGCCGGGTCCTCGCCCGCGGCCTTCAGGGCGCCGATGACCAGGGAGGTGGAGTTGGTGTCGCTGGCGCCGCCCGGGTTGTAGCCCCAGCCGCCGTCCTTGTTCTGCACCGACTTCAGCCAGCCGACCGCCTTGCCGGTGGTCTTCTCGTGCCCGCCGAGCGCGGCGAGGGCCTGCACCGCGGCGGCCGTGCTGTTGCTGTCCACGGGGGTCTTCTTGCCGCAGGCCGCGGCGGCGTCGGCGCGGAAGGGGGCGAAGGAGCCGTCCGCGCACTGCTGTCCGGTGAGCCAGTCGACCGCCTTGTCCGCGGGCCGCACCGAGGCGGTGTCCTGGGCGAGGAAGGCGAGCGACTGCCGCCAGACCCCGTCGAACTGCGGGTCCGCCTTCCCGTACAGGCCGGAGGGCAGGGCCACCGAGGGGGACGGCTTCGGGGTCTCGGCGAGCGCGGCCGGTGCGGAGGCCGCCCCGGTCACGGCGACGGCGGCGAGAACCGCTGCGGTGCGGCGAACGTTCATGAGCGGCGGTGCCTCTCCCTGTGGCGGAGCCGCGCGGCACGGCACGCGGAGCACCGGGCGGCTGCGGCCCCGTATGCCTCGACGGTGCCTGTCACCGGGGTCCCGGTGACGCGAGCCGGTCATATCCGCCCCGGGCATTCCGGCTCGCCGCCGTTTCGGGGACGGGCGGCTCACGGTTGCGGGTCAGCGCCGGGTTTCCACCGGCTTCCCCCGAGGCGGGCATGAGAACGACGCGGTCACTTTACCGGTCGGGTCCGGGGGCGGTTCGGCCCGGCGGCTCCTCGGGCGGCCCGGCCGAGGTGAGGTCGATGAGGCGGCACACCGTCTCGATGTCGAAGCCGACCTGGGTGATCGAGGCGCGGCCGGAGACCCAGGTGATCAGCGCCGAGTGCCAGGTGTGCGCGATCACCCGGACCGCGGACAGCTGCGCCGGGCTCGGATCCGCGAGGCCCATGGCGTCCAGGATGAGCGCCATGGTCTGCCGGGTGACCTGGTCGACCTCGGCGCTGACCGAGCGGTCGGCGAAGGTCAGCGCGCGCACCATGGCGTCGGCGAGCAGCGGTTCGCGCTGGAGGGCGCGGAAGGCGCGCATCAGGGTCGCGGCGACCCGTTCGGCGGGGCCCGCCCCGTCCGGGGGCCGCTCGCGCAGCGTGGTGTGCAGCTGGCCGAGCTTGTCCTGCATGGTCGCCACGAGCAGATGGACCTTGGACGGGAAGTAGCGGTACAGGGTGCCGAGGGCGACCTGCGCGACCTCGGCGACCTCGCGCATCTGCACGGCGTCGAAGCCGCCCCGCGCGGCCAGCTCGGCGCTCGCGCGCAGCATCCGGCGGCGCCGGGCCGCCTGCCGCTCGGTCTGCGGGGAGGCCGGATGCGAGGGCCGTGCGTGCGTTGCCATCTGTCCGTTCCGTGCGGGCTGCCGGGTGCGGGAGCGTCGCCGCGCCGGGGCCGCGCTGCCCCCGGACGGCACAGCATGGCAGGGGGCTCGGCCGTGGCGCGAATCACCTGGTCCGCCCGGCACAGTACGGGCTACCAGCCGGTAAATTCGATCCTCCGAGCGTTCCGGAATGCTCCACTCTGAAACTTGTTCTAGGTTAGCGCCGCGCGTAGTCTCGCGTGAAAGAGCCGTGAGAAGGGGGCCCGGAGTGACCGCTGAGGCCAGGAAGGACGGCCATCGCGCGGGCTCCGCCCCCGACGGTGACCGGCCGCTGCGCATCGCCCTGCTCAGCTACAAGGGCAACCCGTACTGCGGGGGCCAGGGCGTCTACGTACGGCACCTGTCCCGGGAACTCGCCCGCCTCGGCCACCAGGTCGAGGTCATCGGCGCCCAGCCCTACCCCGTCCTCGACGGGAACGGCACCGGCGGCGCCCCCAATCCGCGCCTGACCGAGCTGCCGAGCCTGGACCTCTACCGGCCCTCGGACCCCTTCCGCAGACCCGCGCGCGGCGAGTACCGCGACTGGATCGACGCCCTCGAAGTCGCCACCATGCTCACCGGCGGCTTCCCCGAGCCGCTCACCTTCTCGCTGCGGGCCGGTCGCCATCTGCGCGCCCGCGCGGGGGAGTTCGACGTCGTGCACGACAACCAGACCCTCGGATACGGGCTGTTGGGCGACCTCGGCGCCCCGCTCGTCACCACCATCCACCATCCGATCACCGTGGACCGGCAGTTGGAGCTGGACGCCGCCCCGCACTGGCGCCGCCGGGCCTCGGTGCGCCGCTGGTACGCCTTCACCCGGATGCAGAAGCGGGTGGCCCGCAGGCTGGAGTCGGTGCTCACCGTCTCCGGCAGCTCCCGGCAGGAGATCGTCGACCACCTCGGCGTCGCGCCCTCCCGCGTCCACGTCGTGCACATCGGCGCCGACACCGGCCTGTTCCGCCCCGACCCCTCGGTGGCCGAGGTGCCCGGCCGGATCGTCACCACCTCCAGCGCGGACGTCCCGCTGAAGGGCCTCGTCCACCTCGTCGAGGCCCTCGCCAAGCTGCGCACCGAGGTGCCCGAGGCCCATCTCGTCGTCGTCGGCAAGCGCGCCGAGGACGGCCCGGTCGCCCAGATGATCGAGCGCTACGGACTCGAGGGCGCCGTCGACTTCGTCAAGGGCATCACCGACGAGGAACTCGTCGACCTGGTCCGCTCCGCCCAAGTGGCCTGCGTACCCTCGCTGTACGAGGGCTTCTCGCTCCCGGCCGCCGAGGCGATGGCCACCGGCACCCCGCTCGTCGCCACCACCGGCGGCGCCATCCCGGAGGTCGCCGGAGCCGACGGGGAGACCTGCCTCGCGGTGCCGCCCGGCGAGTCCGGCGCGCTCGCCGCGGCCCTCGGGCGGCTGCTCGGCGACGAGGGGCTGCGCCGCAGGCTGGGCGCCGCGGGCCGGGAGCGCGTGCTCGCCAACTTCACCTGGGCCGAGGCCGCCCGGGGCACCGCCGAGCGCTACCGCGAGGCCCTCGCCCGCTCCGGCGCCGCCCCCGCGCGCCGCCCCGCCGCCCGCCCGGCGGCGGCCGAAGGAATTGCCGTACCGGATCGCGAAAGCAGGGCCACGTGCTGACCGTCGACTTCTCCCGTTTCCCGCTCGCCGCGGGCGATCGCGTGCTCGACCTCGGCTGCGGGGCCGGGCGGCACGCCTTCGAGTGCTACCGGCGCGGGGCGCAGGTCGTCGCGCTGGACCGGAACGCCGAGGAGATCCGCGAGGTCGCCACCTGGTTCGCCGCCATGAAGGAGGCCAACGAGGCCCCGGCGGGCGCCACCGCCACCGCGATGGAGGGCGACGCGCTCGCGCTGCCCTTCCCCGACGACTCCTTCGACGTCGTCATCATCTCCGAGGTCATGGAGCACATCCCCGACGACAAGGGCGTCCTCGCCGAGATGGTCCGGGTGCTGCGCCCCGGCGGCCGGATCGCGGTGACCGTGCCCCGCTACGGCCCCGAGAAGGTCTGCTGGGCGCTGAGCGACGCCTACCACGAGGTCGAGGGCGGCCACATCCGCATCTACCGGGCCGACGAACTCCTCGACCGGATGCGCGAGGCCGGACTCAAGCCCTACGGCACCCACCACGCGCACGCGCTGCACTCCCCGTACTGGTGGCTCAAGTGCGCCTTCGGCGTGGACAACGACAAGGCGCTGCCGGTGCGCGCATACCACAAGCTGCTCGTCTGGGACATCATGAAGAAGCCGCTGGCCACGCGCCTCGCGGAGCAGTTGCTCAACCCGGTCGTCGGCAAGAGCTTCGTCGCCTACGCCACCAAGCCCCACCTGCCGAAGGCCGAGGCGTGACGAGCCCCGAGCGGACCGAACACCTCGTACTCGACGGCGTCCTCACGGCCGAAGAGGCCGCCCGCACGGTCCGGGGGATCCTCGCCGCCCAGCGCCCGGACGGCGCCATCCCCTGGTTCCGGGGCCACCACCTCGACCCCTGGGACCACACCGAGGCCGCCATGGCGCTGGACGCCTCCGGCGAGCACGAGGCCGCCTGGCGCGCCTACGACTGGCTGGCCCGGCACCAGAACCCGGACGGCTCCTGGTACGCGGCCTACACCGACGGCAACTTCGACGAGGTCAGCGACCGCAGCTGCGAGACCAACTTCACCGCGTACATCGCGGTCGGCGTCTGGCACCACTATCTGGCCACCGGCGACGACACCTTCCTGGACCGGATGTGGCCGGTGGTGGCCCGGGCGATGGAGTTCGTGCTCGGGCTCCAGCAGCCCGGCGGGCAGATCGGCTGGAAGCGGGAGGCGGACGGCACGCCCGTCACCGAGGCGCTGCTCACCGGCTGCTCCTCGATGCACCACGCCCTGCGCTGCGCGCTCGCCCTCGCCGAGCAGCGCGAAGAGCCGCAGCCCGACTGGGAGTTGGCGCTCGGCGCGCTCGGCCACGCGATCCGCTCGCACCCCGAGCTCTTCCTCGACAAGGACCGCTACTCGATGGACTGGTACTACCCGGTCCTCGGCGGCGCGGTCACCGGCGAGGCCGCCAAGTCCCGTATCGCGGCGGGCTGGGACCGCTTCGTGGTGCCGGACCTCGGGGTGCGCTGCGTGGTCCCCAACCCCTGGGTGACCGGCGGCGAATCCGCCGAACTGGCCCTGGCCCTCTGGGCGGTGGGCGAATCCGACCGCGCCCTGGAGATCCTCCAGTCCATCCAGCACCTGCGCGAGCCGGAGAGCGGCCTCTACTGGACCGGCTACGTCTTCGAGGACGCCGCGGTCTGGCCGCGCGAACTCACCACCTGGACCGCCGGATCCGTCCTCCTCGCGGTCGCCGCCCTCGGCGGCGACGAGGCCACCTGCGCGGTCTTCTCCGGCGAACGCCTCCCGCGCGGACTCGCCCCCGACTGCTGCTGAGCCCGCCCGGGCTGTCCGGGCTGCTCGGGCAGTCCGGTCGGCTCAACTCCCTTACGCCCGGGGGCAGTCGGAGGTTCAGGCGTGTCCCGGGGAGGGCCCCGCCGGGTGCGGGCCCCCGCGGTCACCGCGCCGAGACCCGCACCACCCCGGTCACGCTGCCCTGGAGATAACTGCCGTCCGGGGCGATGGTGCCTGCCATCTGCAAGGTGTCGTACGGGAATCCGCGACCGATCCGCCGGGAGCGGGTGACACGGCCGGTGTCGGGGTCGATCTGGGCGTAGCGGTAGCGGTCGAGCAGGCCGGTGCCCTTGGTGCCGGGGATCAGCGGGTCCCGCAGCACGGTGTGCAGCCGGTGGTCGGCCGTCGACAGCTTCGGCACCGCCGCCGACCGCAGGGTGGTGTCCCAGACCTGTTCGCAGCCGGTCCCGTCCGGCCGTACGTCCACCCGCGTCAGCCCGCCCGCGAAGTCCGCCGTGGCGGGGACGGCCTCACCGGCGCCCTCCGGGACCGCCGGATACGGGTAGCCGTAGGTGCCCGCGACGAAGACGCTGCGGCCCGCCCCGATGGGGGAGTTCTCGCTGCCGGGGCCGCCCGCGGCGCGCAGTACCGGCACCGAGCAGACCTGCTCGCCGGTGCCGGTCCGGTAGACCTTCAGATGGACGGTGGTATCGGCGTTGTCGACGATCGCGAGGTAGTCGGTTCCGCTCCCCGGGCCGAGGAAGGTGGGGGTGGAGCCGCTGCCGTGGCTCAGCATGCCGGGCTTGCGCGCCTGTCCGCGGTCGTACGCCCGCCGCCAGACGACCTCGGGCCTGCCCTCGGCCCCGGCGGTGAGCAGATAGGTGGCGTGGGTGGTGGTGACGGCGGTGCCCTCGGGGGCGGTGGAGATGCTGTTGGCGATCCGCTCCCCGTCCGGCAGCTGCCGGGAGCGGACCCGGCCGGTGCGGTCGTCGGCGACGCCCACCACTCCGCCGCCGGTGGCGAACCAGACCCGCCCCCGCCAGTCCGGCGACAGCCCGGTCACCGCGTCCCCCTCGGGCAGCGCGGAGGCCAGCGAGAGCCGCCGCTCGACCGCCAACTCCCATTCTCCCGAGGCTTCTTGGCGGTGCCCGACACGGAGCAGGTCCCGGCTGCCGTCCGCGACGACCAGCCGGTCGCGGTGGTCGAGGTAGGCGTAGACCCCACCGAGCAGCGAGCCCTTGGTGAGCCGCAGGGTGGCCAGCGAGCGGCCGTCCTCCGGGTCGAGCAGGTGGACCGTCGGGACCTGGCCGAGGATCGGCGTGCACAGCGCGACCGCGTACCCGTCGGAGCCGACGAGCACGGTCGGGCAGGCGGAACCGAGCCCGGTCCGCGAGGAGTCCAGGGCCCCGGCACCCGGCCCGGCCAGCGGGGTGGTGTCCGAGGACCCGGTGTCCCCGTGCATCGTCGCCGTGCCGTCGGGACCGGCGTACGGGTTGTGCGGGGGCACCGTGGGGCGCCCGGCACCGCTCGGCGCCGCCCCGGCGGGTACGGCGCCGGCGGTGAGGGCGAGGACGCAGACCAGGGCGGACAGCAGGGCCCGGCGCCGGGGGAGCGGACCCCGGCGGGCGAGAGGACCGGGGGCGGGGGAGCGCGGAGTGTGCGGCATGGGGGACGGGTCCGTCCGTGAGGGTGGGCGGGCAGGGGAGGGCGAGTGCCTGGGTCAACTTGCTTGGGGTGAGGGGGAATTGGCCGTACGGCTCTGAGGTGTCTGCGGCCGTGCGAGAGAGGAGGGGAGGGGTGAGGTACGGGGGAGCGGATCCGCGGATCGGAGGCGTGGAGCGGATACGCGGATCGGGGGCGCGGCGCGCGGAGCGGCGTGACGGTGCGGAAGGCCGGGGCCGGGGCCGGAGTCGGGCCCGGAGTCGGATCCGGGAGGGCGTGGCTCGCGGGTGCGGTCGCTGCCGGGGTGAAGCCACCGCCGGGTTCAGCGCGGGCGGTTCAGCGCGCGTCTGTACAGAGGGCGCCGGAGGTCCGTGCGAGGTCGACATGACGTCGGCGGGTGAGCAGCTGGCGCCGGGGCTTCATGGGCGTGATCGAAGCAGCCGTACCTCGGCGGGGTCAAGGCCTTCGGGGCGGCGTCCCGCAGGGTGGACCAGGGAGGACGTCCTGCGCGGAGGAACGGCGGAGCAGGCGGAGAGGGGGCGGAGCCAGGAGTGAGGGCGGAGCAAGGAGAAGCGGAGCCAGGAGTGAGGGTGGAGCGAGGAGAAGCGGAGGGGAGACCGGAGGGCGTGCCCGCATCCGTACGACGGCGGAGTCCGTACTCGGAACCGCGGCGGCAAAGCCCAGGTGCGGGGCGGTAGCGGTCGATCGAGGGGGCGGGCGGCCGGGCGCCAGGCGCGTGCCGGGTGTCTTCGGGTGCGGGCCGGGTGTGGGCCGGGCGTGGGCCGGGTGTGCTCCGGGTACGGCGAAGGCCCCCGTTCCGAGGAGCGGGGGCCTTCGGGGACTGCCGTGCGGGGCCTCAGCCGCGCTGGATGCCGGAGGTGTCCTGGAGGACGCCGCGGCGGCCGTCCTGGGTCTGCGCGATCAGGTTCGGACCGCGCTGCTCGACGGCCAGGTACCAGGTACCGGGGGCCAGTTCGGCGATCGGCGTCGGCGCACCGTCCTCACCGAAGAGCGGGCGGGCCACCGGCACCGCGAACCAGAACGGGGTGAAGTCCCCGCCGCCCTGGGCGGCCGGGGCCGGGGCCGCCTGCTGCTGCGGCTGGCCCGGCTGCGGGGCGCCGTAGGGCTGCTGGCCGCCGAAGGACTGCTGCGGCTGGCCACCGGGGTAGCCGTAACCGCCCTGCGGCTGGCCGCCGTAGGGCTGGGGAGCGGCCTGGCCGGGGGTGCCGGCGAGCGGGGCCTTGAGGGCCGGGAGCACGAGGGTGGCGACCGCGGCGGCGGCCAGCACCAGGGAGGCGATGAAGCCGAGGATCAGACCGGCGCCGGCGTCGATGTCCGGGACGTTCTGTCCGCCGTCCACGAAGGTGCCCGGGTCGATCAGCGACCAGAGCGCGCCCCAGGCGGAGGCGACGGTCAGTACGACACCGGCCTGGCCGAGGTCGATGCCCAGCACCTTCGGCTGGTTGGGCAGGCCCCGCGCGACGACGATCAGGGCCGCACCGGCGATCCCCGCGACGTACACGCTCATGACGAGGCCGAGGTTGTCCCAGGCCATGGGGGTGTCGTCGCCGAAGTCGTCGATGGTGTCGAGGAACGAGGCGATGAACAGCAACACCGCTGCTCCGATCACCACGCCGTCGCCTCGAGTGAGGGATCGGATGTTCACTTCAGGTCCTTCGTCAGGTGGTCTCGTCCGTGGAGGCGTCGCTGGCACCGCAGTCGGATCAGGCGCTGTCGGAAGTCGGCTTCCTGGCCGGACATCGCGGTGTGAAGCGCGGGGATGGCCCCCCATCGTAAGGGTGACCATATCGTCAGTCGGCGGAGCGTGTTTACCCGGCCCATACCCTGGACCGTGCTACCTGCGCAGAAAGCTCTGGATGCCCTCGGAGATCCCTTGCGCGGCTTTCTGGCGCCAGTCACTGCTTGTGACCAGAGCGGCGTCTTTTGCGTCACGCATATTGCCGCACTCGATGAACACCTTCGGCACCGTGGACAGGTTGAGCCCGCCGAGGTCGCTGCGGGTGTCCAGGCCGGTGCCGCCGCCGATGTAGTTGGAGGGGGCGCTGCGGGTGACGCGGAGGAAGTTGCCCGCGATGCGCTCGCCCAACTCCCGTGAGGGGGCGGTGATCTTGCGGGTGTCCGCGGCGCCCGCGTGCACCGAGGCCGGGAGGATCACATGGAAGCCGCGGTTGCCGGGCGCGGAGCCGTCGGCGTGGATCGACACCGCGGCGTCGGCGCCCGCGGTGTTGCCGATCCGGGCGCGCTCGTCGACGCAGGGGCCCCACGGGCGGTCGCCGTCGTGCGTCAACCGGACGGTGGCGCCCTGCTCTTCCAGCAGGGTGCGCAGCCGGTGGGCGACGTCCAGGGTGAATTTCGCCTCCGGATAACCGCCGTTGGTGGCGGTGCCGGTGGTGTCGCATTCCTTGCTGACTGCGCCGATATTCACCTGGCGATTGATTTCCGCCGAATGGGAGCTGTTGCCCGTGTTGTGACCGGGATCGATCACCACGGTCTTTCCCTTGAGCGGGCCCGAACTCCCCTTGCCGGGTCTGCCCTTGTCGTCCTCTTCGCCGTCGCCGCGGCCCTTGTCCTTGTCCTTGCCGCCGTCCTCGCCCTTGCCACCGGGACCGGTGGCGGAGGCCGAGGGATCGGGGGAGGAGCTGGGGCCGGCGCTCGGCGAGGAGGCGGAGACGGAGGGCGCGGGCCCGCCCTGCGGCTTCCCGTCACCGGAGTCGGCGGTCGCCTGCCACACCAGCCAGCCGATGAGCGCGGCGGGCACCAGGGCCGCCGCCGTCACGGTCAGGGCACGGCGGTTGCGGCGCGGCGGGCGGGGATCGCTGTCCGGAGTCACATACGACACAGGGCCCGACCCTAGGGCATGCCGGGTGCCTCGCGCCGGGGACCGCCGCTTCCCGGGGGCCGTGCGGAGGGTGGCGGGTGCGGTGGAGTCCGCGGTTCCGTACCGGCCTTCGGGGTTCCGTCCCGGCCTTCGGGGCGGGGCCCGCCTCCGGGAGGGAGCGGAAAGGGGGGCGGAAGCCGGGCCCCGGGGCGGGGCAGCGCCGACCGGTGTCAGCTCTGGGTTCGTGCGTCCGCCGGTGCCGTCCGCCGCAGCACCCGGAGTGAACGGGTCACCGAGATCTCCGTGAACTCGCCCGATTCCAGGGCACGTTGGTGGATCCGGTACGGGGCCTGGCCGCCCTCGGCGGGGTCCGGGAAGACGTCGTGGATGACGAGGGTGCCGCCCTCGGCGACCTTGGGCGCCCAGCCCTCGTAGTCGCCGTTCGCGTGCTCGTCGGTGTGGCCGCCGTCGATGAAGACCAGGCCGAGGGCGCCCTGCCAGAGCCGGGCCACCTGCGGCGAGCGGCCCACCACGGCGACCACGTGCTCCTCCAGGTCCGCCCGGTACAGGGTGCGGCGGAACTCGGGCAGGGTGTCCATCCGGCTGTCCAGGCCCGGGGCGCGGTCGACGAGCTCCGGGTCGTGGTACTCCCAGCCCGGCTGCTGCTCCTCGCTGCCCCGGTGGTGGTCCACGGTCACCGCGGTGAGCCCGGCCGCACGGGCGACGGCGGCGAGCAGCAGCGTCGAACGCCCGCAGTAGGTGCCCACTTCGAGCAGCGGCAGCCCGAGCGCGGCGGCCTCGGCGGCGGCCGCGTACAGGGCGAGGCCCTCGTCCAGCGGCATGAAGCCCTTCGCGGCTTCGAAGGCGGCGAGCACCTTCGGCTCGGGGGTCTTCGACGCGGCCTCGGCGGCCATGGGCTTCCTCCTGCGGTACGGCGCGTGCGCGCGGGCGTGCGCGGCCCATGCTGCCGTACCGCGCCCCGGGCCCGGCGCCCGGGGCGCGCGGCTCAGTGCGCGGCCGGTGCCTCCTCGGCCTCGCTCGCCGAGGGCAGCCGCACCTCGACCTCGACCAGGTCACCGGGCCCGGCATAGGTCGCCGAGCAGGCCTGCGGGCCGTGGCCGGGGGACCGGGCGGCGAGGACGAAGGTGCCGCTGTGCGGGGCGGGCAGCGCGAAGCGGCCCTCGGCGTCGCTGTGCGTGGCCCCGGCGCGCCGCCCGCGTCCGTCGATCAGGGTGACCCGGGCCAGGGCGAGCGGCAGGCCCGCGGCGTCGAGCACCCGGCCGTGGAAGCCGTCCTGCTGCCGGGCGCCCGCCGGGGCCGCGGACGGCTCCGGGGCGGCGGCGGTCCTGTCCAGCGCGGCCTTTCGCTGCGAGGGCAGGAAGAGGGCCAGGACCAGACCGGCCGCGACCGCGCCCGCCGCGATGAGGAAGGAGAGCCGGAAGCCCTCCATCGTGGGTATCGCCACGGGTCCGGACTGCTGTGCCGTATGCGCCAGGACCATGCCGATGACGGCGCTGGAGACCGAGGTGCCGATGGACCGCATCAGGGTGTTGAGGCCGTTGGCGGCGCCGGTCTCGGAGGGGTCCACCGCGCCGATGATCAGCGCGGGCAGCGAGGAGTAGGCGAGGCCGATGCCGCCGCCCACCACGATCGAGAGGACCACGGTCTGCCAGGCGGCGTTCATCATGCCGAGCCCCGCCGTGTAGCCGAGGCCGATGATCAGCATGCCGAGGATGAGCGTGGTCTTCGGGCCGTGCTTCGCGGAGATCCGCGCGTACAGCGGGGCGGTGAGCATCATCGTCAGGCCGAGCGGGGCCACGCACAGACCGGCCACCACCATCGACTGGCCGAGGCCGTACCCCGTGGAGGTGGGCAGCTGGAGCACCTGCGGCAGGACCAGCGAGATCGCGTAGAAGGCGACCCCGACCATGATCGAGGCGAGGTTGGTGAGCAGCACCTCGCGGCGTGCCGTGGTGCGCAGGTCGACCAGCGGGGCGGTGGTGCGCAGCTCGTAGACGGCCCACAGCAGGAGCACCGCCACCGAGGCCCCGAACAGTCCGAGCACCCGGCCGGAGGCCCAGCCCCAGTCGCTGCCCTTGGTGACCGGCAGCAGCAGGAGGATCAGCCCCACCGAGAGGCCGAGCGAGCCCGGGACGTCGAAGCGGCCCTCGGCCCGCACGGCGGACTCCGGCACGGTGAGCAGGGTGAGCACGATCGACACCGCGCCGAGTCCCGCGGCGACGAAGAACAGGGTGTGCCAGTCGGTGTTCTGCGCCACCACGGCGGCCAGCGGGAGGGCGAGTCCGCCGCCGACGCCGATGGAGGAGGACATCAGGGCCATCGCCGAGCCGAGCTTCTCGCGGGGCAGCTCGTCGCGCATCAGGCCGATGCCGAGCGGGATGGCGCCCATCGCGAAGCCCTGCAGCGCGCGGCCCGCGATCATGAGGATCAGATCGCTGGTGAAGGCGCATATCAGGGAGCCCACGACCATCACGGCCAGGCTCAGGAGCAGCATCCTGCGCTTGCCGTAGAGGTCGCCGAGCCGCCCCATGATCGGGGTCGAGACGGCGCCCGAGAGCAGGGTGGAGGTGAGCACCCAGGTGGCGTTGCTCGGCGAGGTGCCGAGCAGCACCGGCAGGTCCTTGATCACCGGCACGAGCAGCGTCTGCATGACCGCGACCACGATTCCCGCGAAGGCGAGCACGGGCACCAGGCCGGTGCCCCGGGGCCCCTTGTCGGGGTCGTCGGGGAGTACGGACAGGGGAACGGCCGCGGGGGCGGTGGTGCTGTCGTGCGGATCGGTCTGCGTCATCGCGTGCGTGCTCCAGGAAGGCCGTGGCCGCCAGGCCGGGGCTGAACAGGTGCCGGATCAGAACAAGGGCCGCCGGGCGCGCGACGGCAGCGGCGCGCACCGTCCGGCGGGAGGTGTCGGGCCGTACGGAGGTCGGGCCGTACGGAGACACGGAGACAAGGTCGGAAAGGAGATAGTTGCACGGTGAACGTGCCTCTTCGGCGCGGCTATTCCCCGGGCGGGCCCTCCGGCGGAATCCTTGACCGTTTCATTAGACGTCCCCCTCCTCGCGGGCGCCCCTCTCCCCGGAACGCCCCTCCTCGCACGGACGCCCCTCACCTCTGGGACGCCCTCTCTCCTCGGACGCCTTCATTGGACACCCTCGCCGGGTGGCGCGGGGGAGCCTGTGGACAACCCCCCGGTTGTGGACAACTCCGGTCGCGGGGAAGGCCGCGGGGAAGGCCGCGGCGTGAGGCGCGGGTCCGGCCGGCCTCTCCTCCGGCAGCCTCAGAGCCAGCCCTGGCTGCGGGCCTCGCGCAGCGCCTCCGTGCGGTTGCGGGTGCCGGTCTTGCCGATCGCCGCGGAGAGGTAGTTGCGTACGGTGCTCTCCGAGAGGTGCAGGGCCTGCGCGATGTCGGCGACGGTGGAGCCGTCGGCGCCCGCGGTCAGCACGTCGGCCTCGCGCCGGGTGAGCGGGCTCGGGCCCGCGCTCAGCGCGGCGGCGGCCAGCGCGGGGTCCACGACGGTCTCGCCGCGCAGCACCCGGCGCACCGAGCGGGCGAGTTCCTCCACCGGGCCGTCCTTGACCAGGAAGCCGCGGGCCCCCGCCTCCATCGCGCGGCGCAGATAGCCGGGCCTGCCGAAGGTCGTGAGGATCAGCACCCGGCAGCCGGGGCAGCGGGTACGCAGCTCGGCGGCGGCGTCCAGCCCGCTGCGGCCCGGCAGTTCGATGTCCAGGAGCGCCACGTCGGGGGCGGTCTCCAGGGCCGCCGCCAGGATCTCGTCCCCGCGCCCGACCTGGGCCACCACCTCGATGTCGGGTTCGAGGCCGAGCAGCAGCGCGAGGGCGCCGCGCATCATGCCCTGGTCCTCGGCGAGCAGGACCCGTACGGACCCGGTGGGGGAGTGCGCCTCGGCGGTCTCGGTCATGGGCCAAGGCTAGGCTCGTCGACCGGCCTGGCGGCGGGCAGGGGAAGCCGGGCCACCACCCGGAAGCCCTGCCCCTTTGCGGGCCCCGACTCCAGTGAGCCGCCCACCGCGGCGAGGCGTTCGGCCAGGCCCCGGAGACCGCTGCCCGGAGTGCCCGGGCCGGGGCCCCGGCCGTCGTCGGTGACCACCAGGCGCACCTCCTCGCCCTCGGACTCCACGGTGAACTCGCAGTGCCCGGCCCGGGAGTGGCGTACCGCGTTGGTGGCGCTCTCCCGGACCACCCAGCCGAGCAGGGCGGCCGAGTGCGGGTCGAGCGGCGGGCCCGACTGGCGGACCGCCGTCTCGATGCCCGCGCAGCGCAGGGCCTCGCGGGCCCGGTCGAGTTCGGCGCCGAGGCTGCTCTCGCGGTAGCCGGTGACCGCCTCGCGGATCTCGGTGAGCGCCTGGCGGCCGACCGACTCGATCTCGTCGATCTGCGCGAGCGCGGCGGCCAAATCGCGCGGGGCCAGGCGGCGGGCGACCTCCGACTTGACCACGATCACCGAGAGGGTGTGGCCGAGCAGGTCGTGCAGGTCGCGGGAGAAGCGCAGCCGCTCCTTCTCCACCGCGGTACGGGCCAGTTCCTGCCGGGTGGCGCGCAGTTCGACCACGGTCTCGGACAGGGCCAGGATCGCGGCGGTGACCAGGGCGGAGAGCAGGGCGCCGTAGGAGATGGTGAACCCCTGCCAGCCGCCCTTCCAGGCGCCGACCACCGCGGACAGGACGGTCAGCGCGAGCACGGTCACGATCAGCGGCCGTCCGCGCAGGACCGATCCGCAGGCGAGCCCGAACAGCGGGAAGAAGGTCAGCCAGCTGCCGCCGTAGCCCGTGGCGAGCGCCAGGGTGACCAGGCCGAGGGCGGCGAGCGCCACCCGGGTCGCCGTGCTGTCCCGCTTCGCGCGGTCGAAGGCGCGGAAGACCACCGCGATGTAGAGGGAGTTGAAGGCGAGCAGGCCGAGCCCGCCGATCACCGGGTTCGAGGCCTTGCCCTGGAGCAGATGGGAGAGCGATCCCAGGCCGAGCAGCAGCCAGGGCAGCAGGGTGAAGCCGCTCGGCGGCGGCCCGGGCCGGTCGCCGTCCCGCCGCCCGCGCCAGGACCGGCGCCGCGGCTTCTCGCGCCCCGCCGCCCGCTCCGTCGCCCGCCCCGCCGCTCCGTCCGCCGTCGGCTCCGCCGTGTGCCCCGTGTACGTCATACCCCGACGGTACGGAGTGCCCGGACGGCGGCGGCAGAGTCGGCTGTCCGCTCCTGGGCGGGACAAATGTCACGGTCGTACGGGGCCGCCACGGTAACTGACGCGGCGTCAGACGGCCCGTTGCTCCGCCCTTCCCAACCGCGGGGCGCTGGGCTATACAAGGGGAGGCCAGGAGGGGCGCGTTCCGGAACACCGGGGTGTGCGCGGCCGGGTCACCGTCGCGCGGGCCTCCGCGCCCAGCCCCGAGGAGCAGCACCGTATGCCCATCGATGCCGCCGAGGCGCTCGCCGCGGAGCCGGTCTCCGAGACGATCCGCTGGGACCACAAGGACGTGCAGCTCTACCACCTCGGTCTCGGCGCCGGAGTCCCCGCGACCGACCCCGCCGAACTGCGCTACACCCTGGAGTCCTCGCTGCACGTACTGCCCAGCTTCGCCACCGTCGCGGGCGGCGGCCTCGGCTTCGTGGGCGCGCTCGGCGCACCCGGCCTCGACATCGATCTCACCGATGTGCTGCACGGCGGCCAGCACATCGAGCTGCACCGGCCGCTGCCGGTCAAGGGCGAGGCGGTCACCACCTCGCAGGTCGGCGCCGTCTGGGACAAGGGCAAGGCCGCCGTCCTGGTGCTGCGGACCGAGGCCGCCGACGCGGACGGCCCGCTGTGGACCGGCGAGGCGCAGATCTTCGTCCGCGGCGAGGGCGGCTTCGGCGGCGAACGCGGCCCCGCCGCCCGCCTCGACCCGCCCACCGGCGCCCCCGACCACACCGTGGAGCGGGCCATCCGCGAGGAGCAGGCGCTGCTCTACCGGCTCTCCGGCGACTGGAACCCGCTGCACGCCGACCCCGAGTTCGCCCGCCTCGCCGGTTTCGAACGCCCCATCCTGCACGGCCTGTGCTCGTACGGGATGACACTGAAGGCCGTCGTCGACACCGTGCTCGGCGGGGAGGTGGCCCGGGTCCGCTCCTACCGCACCCGTTTCGCCGGGGTCGTCTTCCCCGGGGAGACCCTGCGGATCCGGATGTGGGCGGCGGAGGGCTCCGTACGGGCCGAGGTCACCGCGGTGGAACGGGAGGACGCGCCGGTCCTCACCGACACCGTGGTCACGCATTCCTGACGGCGGGAGTCGCGGAGGCTCCGGCGTCGCGTCTTCCCGAGGCTCCGACGATGGCACGCGTTTCTGAGACTCCCTCGTCACGTCTTCCCGGGACCTCGACGTCACGCGTTCCCGGGACTCCCTCGTCATGCGTTTCTCAGACTCCGACATCACGCGTCCCTGGGGCTCCGGCCTCGGGAATGCGGGTGACTCCCGAGGCCGGTCGTGCGGCCCCGCATGCCCCCTGAACGGCGCAGGCCCGGTGCCCCCTCGGACGGCGAAGGCCCGGCACCGTGCGGTGCCGGGCCCTCTTGGCCGGTGCGGATTGGCCGGTGCCCTCTGACCGGTGCGGGCGGCCGGGTGGTGCGGGCCGGTTCAGGCGCCGCCCTGGGGGGTCGGCGCGGCCGACTGTCCGGGTTGCCTGCGGTGGCGGCCGTGCGGGGCCGCTTCCTGTTCCTGTTCGGCGACCGGGCCGCGGTGGCGCCCCGCCCCCTCGGCCGCCTGGTTCTCGTCCGTCTCGGTGCGCTGCTCGGCGTGAGCGTCGGTCATCGGAAGGTCACTCCGTCACAAGATCGTTCATGGCGGCCGCCGAGTCTAACGAGCCGTCTCCTTCGGCCCGAGCGGCGCCTCACGCAGAGGAACCGGCCGGGCCGGGCTCTTGTTCCCGTTCCGCCCGCCGCCCGCGGGCGGTCCGTCCCCGTCCGGGGGCGGCGGCGCCTGCCGCTCCGCCGCCCCCGTGGCCCGGCCCGCCCCCACCCCCGGGCCGGGCAGCTCGGCGCGGGCCGGCCACGGCGGCGCCGGTACCCGCGCCACTCCGCAGGGCACCGCGTTCGTGACGTACGGCAGCCGCAGCACGCCCTCCGCGGTCCAGAGCCCGGCGCCGGTCAACCAGCCCTGCGGTGGCGCGAGTTGGTGGAGCGTGCGGTCGAGGGGGCGCCAGAGGCCCAGCCGGCCCGCGGGCGGGCCCTCGATGCGCAAGGCCACCGCGGCGGTCTCCGGCATCAGGGTCTGCCCCGGCTGGACCGCGATCGGCGTCACCGTGCACTCCGGCACGCGCAGACAGGCCGGGAAGCGCACCGGGAGGGTGCTGCCGAGCACGCCCCAGCCGAGGCGTTCGCGGCCCGGCGAGGGCGCGTCGGAGCGCAGCAGGAGCAGCCCGCTGTCCAGGTCGGCGAGCAGCAGCCGGTCGTTGCTCTCCTCGGTGAGCTGGAGGAAGGGCGAGACCTCGCCGCCGCGCTGGAGGTCGACGGTGACGGTCTTGGTCCGCCCGCCGCTCTCCCGGTCCAGGGCGAGCATCCGCCCCGCGCGGTCCAGCCAGACCCCGCCCGAGCAGCGCCCCGGCACCTCGGCCACCAGCTCCGGGCCGCGCGTCCCGCCCGCCACCAGCCACAGGTCGGTGGACTCGGCGCGGACCGCGAGGGCGTAGGCGGCGTGGCCCTGCGGGGTGGGCGGCAGCAGGGTGAGGCCCGCCGACTCGACGGTGCCGAGCGGGAGTTCGCCGGTGCCGGGTCCGGTGGGGTAGAGCAGCGCGAAGGCGTGGCTCTCCGCCTCCGGCCGGTGGATCAGGACCCGGCCGTCGGCCAGGGGCTGGACCGCGGCGCCGGGCTCCTCGGTGCGGGCCGAGGGCAGCGGCACCGCGTAGGGCTCGGGTCCGCCCAGGGTCCAGCGCTCCGGGTAAAAGGATTCTCCATCTGTGGCCAGGCGCGCGGCATAGGAGCCGTCGGCGGCGATCGAGCACTGCGGGTGCCGGGCCGCACTGTCCGGGCCGCCGGTCGCGGTTTCGAGGGCACAGGCCGTCATCGTGGGTCACCTCCGGCGCACGAAGCTAGTTTTCGCCGGGCCCCTCGCGGCAACGGAGGCCGTCCGGTTCACACAGAAGAGTGGTGCTTCGGGAGATTCCCTGAGGGCGCCCGAAGGGTGTGCTCGCGCGCACAGGGGCGCGCGGGAAAGCAGTACACGCGGGCGCTACCGACCATCCGCGCGCCCGAGCGTGCAAGGGCGCACGCCCCCTGGTCAGCACCGCCTCCGACTGGTTCGCGCCGCCCCTCACCACCCGGTACGGCACCGGTGGCCGGCCCCCGAGCGGGGACCGGCCACCGCGGTGGGCCCCGTCTCCCCGGGGGCGCACCGCCACGTCGCCCGCCCGGCCCCCACAGCCGGGCCGGCGTGCGTCGCCCTCAGCCGGGGAGTCCGAGCCCGGCGGCCAGTGTGGGCCATGAAGCTGTGAATTCCCGCTCCCAGAACTCCCAGGCGTGCAGTCCGCCCTGGTAGAAGTGCACCCGCGCGGGGATCCCGGCGGCCTTCAGCTTCCGCGCGAAGCCCTGCGCCTGGCCCCAGAGGGTGCCTTCGAGGACCGCCGCCTCCAGGTTGCCGAAGTCCTCGCTCGGCAGCCCGCTGCCCTGCGAGAGGTAGAGCCCGGTCCCGTCGAGGGAGTCCACCAGGGCGGCCGGATTGTGGCGGTTCCAGTTGGCCCGGGCAAGCAGCGGCGGACCCCACAGCGCACCGGGCAGCTTCCCCTCGCGCGCGACGATGGCGCTCAGCACGGTCGGCATGCCGAAGGCCGTGGTGTCCGTGATGCCGCTGTAGGAGGCGGCGGCGCCGAAGGTGCCGGGATGCCGGGCCGCCAGGGCGAGGGCGCCGTAGCCGCCGGTGGACACCCCGGCCACCGCGCGCCGCTCACCCGCCCGGAAGCGCTCGCGCAGCAGCCGCCCCAACTCCTCGGTCTGGAAGGCCTCGTAGTCCTGGGCGCCGGGCAGGCCGAAGTTCCACCAGTCGGTGGGGATGCCGGTCGGGCCCGAGGACGGCAGCACGGTCAGGACGTCCTTGTCGGCGAGGAAGGACTCCACGCCGGTCTCGCGCGTCCAGGAGGTGTAGTCGTCGTGGGCGCCCTGGAGCAGGAAGAGGACGGGCCAGCGGCGCTCCGGCTCGCCGGCGAAGCCCTTGGGCAGGATCACCCGGACCCGGGCCGTGGTGCCGAGGGCGGGCGAGTCGACGGTGAGGTCGAGGGTGCGCGCGCCGGCCTTCTCCTCCGCGAGGATCCGGGCCCCCTCCGCGCCCTGGTGCCGCCCGGCGTCCGCGGCCGGGGCGCCGGAGGCCTCCGGCACCAGGAGCGCACCGGAACCGGCGAGCAGCACGCTCGCGGCCAGGGCGAGCAGCTTCGTACGCCGGGGAGTTGTGCGGGCGCGGTGGCGCGGGGAGGACGGCATGGTCACCTCGTCGGGGGTACGGGGGTACGGGGGTACGGGGGTACGGGGGGGGGTACGGGGGTACGGGTCGCGGGGTTCGGGCGGGGGAGGGCGGTGGGGGTGAGCGCCGCCCGGTCCGGCGGAGGGTGAGGAAACCGGGCGGCGCGTCTGGGGGCCGGGGCGGAGGAGGGGCGTCCCCGCTCCCTCGCGGCCTAGTAGCCGGACAGATCGTGGGCGAGCAGGCGGGCCAGGGTGTCGACGACCGGCGGGTCGAGGAGCGCGAGATGGTGCCCCGGCAGCGGACGGACCGTCAGCGCGGAGCAGTACGCGTCCCAGCCGAGCGCCTCGTCCCCGCGTTCGTAGCGCGGATCGCGCACGGTGTGCGGGGCGGCCTCGCTCGCCCGGTACAGCAGGGTGCGGCCCGCGTACGGTCCCGGCCGGTGCCGCTCCCCGCTGCGCAGGTCGAGGTAGGAGGTCCGCTGGTGGGCGAGGACCGAGGCGGGCAACTCGACGGCCTGCTCCAGGAGTTTGAGGACCAGGTCGACCTGCCCGGTGTCGTCGAGCCGTGCCAGCTCCTCGTACGGCAGCGGCAGCGGCTCGCCGTACACCTCCTCGACATAGGCGGCGAAGGCGGCGAAGCGTGCGCGGGCCTGGGCGAGGGGGTCGAGGGCGGCGGGCGCCGGGAGCGGGAGCACCGAGTCGAAGAGGACCAGGGCCCCGACGGTGCCGCGGGTGGAGAGCAGCCGGGCGGCCTCCTGGGCGAGCAGCCCGCCGTAGGACCAGCCGCCGAGCAGCCAGGGCCCCTCGGGGCGGACCTCGCGGATCCGGGCGGCGAACTCGACGGCGCGCACCGAGACATCGTCCGCGGCGTACGCGCCGTGCACGCGGTCGCTCCCGACGCCGCTGTACAGGCCGTACTCGTCCTCCCACCGGTCGAAGCCGAACACCGGGCGCACCGTGTCGAGGTGTTCGGCGAGTGGCCCGTAGACATCGGCGAGACCCCCGGCCGCGTGCGCGAGGAAGAGGGGCACCCCGGGGCCGGTACCGGGAAAGGTCCGCAGACGGCCGGGGGTTCCGCGGACCGGACCGGAGGTGGTGCCCGCGGTCATGCGCCGGGGCGCGGGGCGGGCGGGGGACGCGGTGGCGGGCGGTGCGGCGGCCTCGCGCCCCGGCGCGGCTTCGCGCGGGGCGGGCCCGGCCGGTGCCTCGGCGGTCTCCGGGGCGGATGCCTCCGGCGGTGCCGCGGCGGCCTCCCGCGCGGGTGCCTCGGCCGGGGCTCCGGCCTTCTCCTCCACGGCGGATTCGCCCCTCTCGCCTACGGGCGATCCATCCCTCTCCGGTACGGGCGGCGCTTCCCTCTCCCGTACGGGGGCCTCCGCCTCCCGTACGGATGCCTCCGCCCCCAGCAGTTCGGCGACCGCGCGCAGGGTGCCCTGGCGGAGCAGTACCGCGGGCGGGACGCTCACGTCGAACTCCCGCTCCACGGCGGTACGGATGCGGACCGCGGTCAGGGAGTCGAGGCCGAGGTCGGTCAACGGCAGGTCGGCGTCGAGGCGTTCGGGGCCGTAGCCCATCACCGCGGCGACGCAGCGGCGCAGCCGGGGGAGGGTGCCGGACTCCTCGGTGCCGGTGCCGGTGCCGGTGCCGGTGCCGGTGCCGGGCGGGGTGGGCTCCGGGGCGGTCGCCGTGCGGCCCGGCCAGAAAGTGCGGTGGTGCCAACGGGGCGCCGGGACCTCGGAGATGCGGCCGCGCGGGTGCAGGGTCTCGCGCAGCCCGGGCGGGCGGGCGCCGTGCACGAGCAGGGTGGCGAGCGCGGAGCGGAAGGCGAGCGCCTCGTCCGCCTCCCGCCGCAGGGTGCCGAGGACCAGGGCGTCGGCCGCGCCCGCCGCCCGCAGGGTCTCGGTCAGCGGGTGCAACTGGGTCGCGTGCGGGGCGACTTCGAGGAAGACGCGATGCCCGTCCTCGGCCGCCGCGCGCACCGCCTGGGCGAAGCGCACCGGGCGGCGCAGATTCGCGGCCCAGTAGTCGGCGTCGCTCGGTGCCTCGGCACGCGGGTCCTCGGTGACCGTGGAGTAGCGCGGCAACCCGGGTGTGTTCGGGCCGAGTTGTCCGAGAGCGGCGCGGAACTCGCCGAGCAGCGGGTCGACTTCGGCGGAGTGACCGGCCACCGTCACCGGCATCAGCCGGGCGAAGCCGCCCTCCCGGGTGACCCGTTCGACCAGTGCCCGCACCTCGGGCGCGGGACCGGTCACCACCGACTGCGCGGGGGAGGAGTGCACGGCGACCCGCAGTCCGGGGAGTTCGGGGGTGAGCGCCTCGACCGCCTCGCCGGGCCGGTCCACCACCGCCATCGCGCCACCGGACACCGTGGCGAGCAGCCGCGAGCGCACCCCGACCACCCGGGCGCCGTCCCGGAGTTCGAGGGCTCCGGCCACCACCGCCGCGGCGATCTCGCCGAGCGAGTGCCCGAGGACGGCGGCGGGCCGCAGCCCGTACGACTCCCAGAGCCGGGCCAGGGCCACCTGGATGCCGAAGAGGAGGGGCATCACCACGTCGATCGCGGTCAGGTCGGGCGGACCTGACGGACCGTCACCGGTCAGGCAGGCGCGCAGGGAGAGACCTGTCTCGGCGGCGAGCACCGGCTCGATCTCCGCCACGGCGGTGGCGAACGCGGGTTCGGCATCGAGGAGTTGGCGTGCCATGCCGGGCCACTGGGAGCCGTAGCCGGAGAACACCCAGACCGCGCCGGGTCCTTGGGGCTGACCGCCACCGGTGATCAGGTGCGGGTCGGCCCGGCCGCGCGCGTGGCGGTCGAGGGCGGTGGCGATCTCCGCGCGCTCCCGGGCGACGACCGCCACCCGGCGGCGGCCCTTGCCGGTACGGCCCGCGAGGGTACGGGCGAGGTCCTCGGGGCGCACCGCCCGCGCCTCGGATCCGCGCAGCCAGGCGGCGAGTTCGGCCGAGCGGGCGCGCAGCCGGTCCTCGGTGGGCGCGTCGAGCAGGACCACGGCGGGCTGCCGCGGTGCCTTCGGCGGACGCGGACCGCGGGCGGCGGGGCGGTGTTCGCGCAGGACGACATGGGCGTTGGTGCCGCTGAAGCCGAAGGCGGAGACCCCGGCGGTGGCGGTGCCCGCGTAGCGCGGCCAGGGTTCGGCGGCGGTCACCACGCGCAGTCCGAGGGCGGGCAGGTCGGCGTGCGGGCCCGGCTCGGTGAAGTGCAGCTGCGGCGGGATCTCGCCGTGGTGGAGGGCGAGGACGGTCTTGATCAGGCCGGTGATCCCGGCGGCGGCCTCCAGATGGCCGAGGTTGGTCTTGGCCGAGCCGATCAGCAGCGGCTGGTCGGCGCCGCGCCCGCCGCCGGAGCCGAGCACCGCGCCGAGCGCGCCCGCCTCGACGGGGTCCCCGAGCGGGGTGCCGGTGCCGTGCGCCTCGACGTAGTCCACCAGCGCCGGGGCGGGGTGCGCCTCCTGGAGAAGGGCGCGCTGGGCCTCGGCGCTGGGCGCGGTGAGCCCGTTGGAGCGGCCGTCGGAGTTGACCGCGGAGGCCTCGATCACGGCGAGCACCCGGTCGCCCGCGCGCTCGGCGTCGGCCAGCCGTTTCAGGACGAGCACCCCGCAGCCCTCGCCGCGCGCGATGCCGTCCGCGGCGGCGTCGAAGGCCTTGCAGCGCCCGTCCGCGGAGAGCGCGCCCGCTCGTTGCAGGCCCAGCGTGACGGCGGGGGAGAGCAGCAGATTGACGCCCGCGGCGAGCGCGGTGTCGCTCTCCCCCGAGGCGAGGCTGCGCACCGCGTGGTGCACCGCGACCAGCGAGGAGGAGCAGGCGGTGTCCACGGCGAGGGCGGGCCCGCGCAGGTCCAGGGTGTAGGCGAGACGGCCCGCGCTGACGCTCAGCGAGCCGCCGGGCGCGGTCCAGGCGTCCACCGACTCCAGGGCGGCGGTGGTGAGATGGGCGTACTCGTTGCCGCTGATGCCGACGAAGACGCCGGTCCTGCTGCCCGCGAGCGAGTCGGCGGGCAGCGCCGCGTGGTCCAGGGCCTCCCTGCTCACCTCCAGGAGGATGCGCTGCTGCGGGTCCATGGCGGTGGCCTCGTGCGCGCCGATGCCGAAGAACTCCGCGTCGAAGGCGGCGACCTCCTCGATCCCGCCGAGATAGGCCCCGTACCGGCTCAACTCCGCGGGCAGCTCGGCGTCTTGGGGTACGAAGGGTTCCCAGCGGCCCGCGGGCACCTCGCCGACCGCGTCGCCCCCCTCGCCCAGGAACTCCCAGAAGGCGCGCGGCGAACGGATCCCGCCCGGCAACCGGCAGCCGATCCCGATCACGGCGACCGGTGAACTGCCCTCCAGAGGAACGGACTTGGCGCGCCCGACCGCATCGGTACGACCGCCGTGCCCGGCCTCCCCCCGACCGAGGCGAGCGAGGAGGGCACCGAGGGTCGGGGTCTCCCAGAGCAGGGTGGCGGGCAGCCGGTGCCCGACGAGGTCCCCGAGGCGGGCGGTCAGGGCGACCGCGTCCCGCGAGGCCAGGCCGAGTTCGGCGAGCGGCCGGTCGTCGTCGACCTCCGCCGGGTCGATCCCGTGGCGCAGCCGCAGATGATCAGTGAGCGCGGCCCGCAGGGCGGCCCGGTCGGGCGCGCTCGGGAGGGGGGCGGGGCGCTCGCGGGTGTCGTCTGGCCGGGGCAACGGGGCGCGGGCGTGGGGGAGTTGGTCGGACGGGACGGAGTCGTCCGGCGGCTGCATGGCCGCCCGGACCGTGTTGTCCGGTGGTTCCACGGCCCGGACCGTGTCGTCGGGTGGTCCTGCGGTCCAGCCGGAGTCGACCCGTGATGCCGCGCTCCGGGCCGAGTCCTCCGGTGGTCCCGACCTCCGCCTGGACTCGTCGCGCACGCCCGCAGCCCGGCCCGAGTCCTCCGGCGGCTCACCGGCTCGGCCGGAGTCCTCCGGCGGCCCACCAGCCCGGCCCGATTCCTCCGGAGCCCGGCCCGAGTCCCCCGCAGCCCGCTCTGAGTCCTCCGGCGCCCCCGCACCCCACCCGGCGGGCAGCCCCGCGGCGCGCGACCCTGCGGCAGGCACCCCCGCGCCGGGCACCCCCGCGCCAGGCCGCCCCACCCCAGGCCGCCCCGCCCCAACTCCCCCACCGGACACGCCCTCCGCCCCGCTCATCGCCCCGCCTCCACCGCGGCGAAGCCGCCGCTGGTCAGGCGTGCGCGGGAGGCGGCGCGTGCGACCTTGCCGCTGGAGGTGCGGGGGACCGCGCCCGGTGCCACGAGCACCAGGTCCGCGAGGCGTACCCCGTGCCGGGCGGAGACCGCGGCGCGGGCCAGTGCCAGGGCCTCGCGTGCCTCGGCGGGCCCGGGGGCGAGGCCTCTGCGGTGCTCGGCGATCACGACCAGTTCCTCGCCGGTGCCGTCCGCGGCGGGCACGCCGACCGCGGTGAGGCGGTCGCGGCGTACCACCGCGAGGGCCGACTGCACGGTCTCCTCGATGTCCTGCGGATAGTGGTTGCGGCCGTCCACGATGATCAGGTCCTTCAGGCGTCCGGTCACCAGGAGGCGGCCCTCGTACAGGGCGCCGAGGTCCCCGGTGCGCAGCCAGCCGCCCTCCGCGGCCCCTTCGCCGGGGGCGTGCACACCGAAGCAGTCGGCGCTGAGCTGGTCCTTCTTCCAGTAGCCCAGGCCGATATTGGGCCCGCGCAGCTGGATCTCGCCGACCGCGCCGGGGCCGAGGACGGCGCCGGTCGCCGGGTCCGCGACACGGATCTCCTGCCCGGCGGGCGGGCCGCAGACCAGGAGGGCGGTGCGGCCCTCGCCCGGGGCGCCCGGCTCGACGCGGCCCTCGGCGAGCGCCGCCGCCGAGCAGCGCACGGTGTCCGGCGCCCGGTCCGGGGAGTCGCTGGTGACGAAGACGGTGGCCTCGGCGAGACCGTAGGCCGGGCAGAGCGCCTCGGGGGCGAGACCGGCGGGGGCGAAGTGCGCGGCGAAGCGCTCCAGGGTGGTGCCGCGGACCGGTTCGCTGCCGTTCAGCAGGGCGCGTACCCGCTCCAGGCGCAGTTCGTCGACGGTGTCCTCGTCGGTGCGGGCCACGCAGTAGTCGTAGGCGAAGTTCGGTGCCGCGCTGATCGCGCCGGGGTAGCCGCCGAGCAGGCGCAGCCAGCGGGCGGGCTCCTCCAGGAAGGCCACCGGGTCCATCAGGACCGAGGGGAAGCCGCCGGTCACCGGGGCGGCGACGCTGAGCAGCAGGCCCATGTCGTGGAAGAGCGGCAGCCAGCCGACCGTGGTGACCGGCAGGGCCGCCGGGTTGAGGGCGGCGATGCCCTGGCGGGCGTTGGCGAGCACATTGGCGTGGCTGATCAGCACGCCCGCGGGGGTGCGGGTGGAGCCCGAGGTGTACTGGAGGTAGGCGATGTCCTCCGGTGCGGGCGAGGGGAGTCGACCGGTTCCGGGGGTGAGCAGCTCGTCGACCGGGAGCTGGGCCACCTCGGGCAGCCCGTGCTCGGCGGCGAAGGCCGCCACGGTCGGCCCGCCCGCCGAGGTGACGAGCAGGCAGGCGGGCTCGCAGTCGCGCAGCACGCTCGCCAACCGCCCCTCGTGACCCGGCAGTTCGGGGGTGAACAGCGGCACCGCGATCACCCCGGCGTAGAGGCAGCCGAGGAAGGCGCTGACGTAGTCGAGGCCCTGCGGCAGGACGAGGGCGGCGCGTTCGCCCGGCGCGGCCACCCGGAGCAGCCCGTCCGCGACGGCCCGGGCGCGCTCGTCCAGGGCGCGCCAGCTCAGGCTGCGGTGCGTGCCGGGGGCGGTCGGGCCCGGGAAGTCGACGTGGGTGAAGGCGCGTTGGTGGGCACGCGCGGCGGCCCAGTGCCGCAGGTGATCGGTGAGCAGCGGGCCCGTGGGGGGCGAATCGGACGTCATGCCGGCTCCAGCCTGAGGATCGCGGTACGCGGACAACGGCTCCCGGAACGGGGGACGACCAGGTTCCGGCGTATCCGGGCCGGTGGGTTAGACGGTGTGCTGACAGAGCAACGGGCCGCGTTTGTCAGGCCGTTGACAACCGCGGCCGGGACGATCGGCGCTTCGGACAGCAGCCCGCGCACCCCCGCCACCCGGAGAATCCGCCCCCTGACCAGTCGTCCGACCAGTCGTCCCGGCAAGGGAAGGAGGCCCCCGGATGGGCCGTGCCCGGCTGCTCGCGGTGCTGGCGATGGTCGCCGTCGCCGGATTCCTCACCACCCTCGACAACACCGTCATCAATGTGGCCCTGCCCACCGTCCAGCGCGAACTGGGCCTGTCCGTCACGGACTTGGAGTGGGTGGCCACCAGCTATGTGCTCAGCTTCGGCGCCCTGCTGCTCCTCGGCGGGCGGCTCGCCGACCTGCTCGGCCGCCGGAGGGCGCTCGCCGCGGGCCTCGCCGTCTTCACGCTCTCCTCGGCCGCCGCGGCGCTCGCGGGCAGCGGCGCCCAGCTCATCGCCGCCCGCGCGGTGCAGGGCGCGGGCGCCGCCCTGGTCATCCCCGCCTCGCTCGCGGTGGTCGCCGCCGACCTGCCCGCCGGGCGCCGCGCCACCGCCATCGGGCTGTGGACCTCGGCCCTCGCCCTGGCGCTCGCCTCCGGGCCCGCGGTCGGCGGACTGCTCACCCAGCACGGGGACTGGACCTGGGTCTTCCTGCTCAACGTCCCCTTCGGACTGCTCGCCCTGCTCCTGGTCCCCGCGGTGCCGCCGCACGAGCGCCGGGCCCCCTCGCCGCGCGGCCGCCTCGACCTGCCGGGCACCCTGCTCTCCTCGCTCGCCCTGCTGCTGCTCACCTACGGACTCGTCGAGGGCGGCGAACACAGCTTCCGGTCCGCCCCCGTCCCGCTCTGCCTCGGCCTGGCCGCCGCCCTCACCCTCGCCTTCCTCTACGCCGAATCCCGCGCCGCGGCCCCGCTGGTCACCCCGGGGCTGCTGCGCGACCGGGCGCTGAGCGGGGGCGCCGCGGCCCAGATCCTGTGGGGCATCGGCGTCAACGGCGTCTTCTTCTTCACCGCGCTCTACCTCCAGCGCGTCCTCGGCTTCACCCCCACCGGCGCCGGGCTCGCCTTCCTGCCGCTGGCGCTCGCCCTGCTGCTCGCCACCCCCTTCGCCGAGCGGGCCGCCGCCGCGCTCGGCGCGCATGTCTCCATGGCGCTGGGCCTGGCCGCGGTCGCGGCCGGGCTCCTGCTCGTCTCCACCGCCGGGCTCGGCGCCTCCTACGCGGACCTCCAGCCCGGGCTGCTGCTGATCGGCGCGGGCTCGGCGCTCACCACGCCGATGACCGTACGGGCGGTGGCCCAGGTCCCCGCGTCCGACACCGGCACGGCCTCCGGACTGCTCAGCGCCGCCCGGGAGATCTCCGGGGTCCTCGGCGTCGTCCTGGTCGGCGCGGTGCTCGCCCGCCGCGAACGCGCCGCCCTCGGCGCGGGCACCCACCCCGACCGCGCCTTCCTGGACGGCTACCACGCGGGCCTGCGGATCGCCGCCCTGTGCGTGCTGCTCGGCGCGGTGGTCACCTGGTTCGCCTTCCGCCGCCGGGGCCGGCACCGGCGGCCCGCCCGCCGCGTCCTCGCCGGGGCCCGACCCTCCGTTCCGTACAAGAGCGGCGGTCCGAACACCCGCCCTACGTCCCGTAGATGAGCATTCGCGCCTTTCCTCCCCGGGCTGTCTTGTGCCGGGCGCACAGTCCTCGCCGCCAGTCCTGTGGGCGGATGACTAGGAAGGCGTGTTACTTGTCCGTAACTTGGCTGGGGCCGACGCGGTGACCCGTCCCGCACCCCCTTCTCCAGCCGAGGGAGCGACGATGTGCCCGATCCGTTCGCACCCGCGCGCCGTGCCGACGCAGCGCGCGCCACAACCGGCCGCCACCCCCTTCCGGGTCCTGGCCTCCGGCCTCGACGAACTGCTGCGCCCGCACCTGCCCGGCATCACCGAGGAGATCGTGCGGGCCATCAGGACCGAGATCCCCGAGTACGCCCGCCCCATGAACGACACCTATATGCATGTCGTGCACCGGGGCGTGGAGACCGCGCTGCAGGGCTTCATCGCCCGCATCGTCCAGTCCGACACCGACTGGGAGTCCGTGAAGGCCACCTACCAGCGCATCGGCAAGGGCGAGGCCGAGGAGGGGCGCAGCCTCGACTCCTTCCAGTCCGCGCTGCGCCTGGGCGCCCGCGTCACCTGGCGGCGGGTCAACGCCCTCGTCGAGGCCGACTCGGTGCCGCAGCCCGTGCTCGCCGCCTTCGGCGAGGCCCTGCTGCTGCACCTGGACGAGATGGCCGCCGCCACCACCGCCGGATACACCGAGGCCCGGCTGCACGCCGCGGGCGAACTCCAGCTGCGCCGCAGCCGCCTCATCGACCTCCTGGTCGCCGATCCGCCGGTCGCCGCCGAGGCCATCGGCGACCTCGCGCACGCCGCCCAGTGGCAACTGCCGCGCGAGATCGCGGTGGTGGTCACCGACCACGCCTCCACCCCGGAGTCCGTACGGCCCATCGTGCCGCGGGAGTTCCTCGCCCGCTTCGACGAACTCCCCGGCCGCATCGTGGTCCCCGACCCCGAGGGCCCCGGGCGCGCGCGGGCCATCGCCGCCGCCCTGCAGGGCATGACCGCGGCGGTCGGGCCCACCGTCCCGCTCGCCGAGGGCGCCCGCTCGCTGCGCTGGGCCGTCGACGCCCTCGAACTCGCCCGGCGCGGCATCCTGCCGCACGGCGGACTCGTCCGCTGCACGGACCATCTGGCGACCCTGCTGCTCTTCCGCGACGAGTCCCTGATCGACGCCCTGTCCGCGCGCCACCTCACCCCCCTGGAGGAGGTGCGCCCGCCGCAGCGCGAACGGCTCGCCGAGACCCTGCTCTGCTGGCTGCAGAGCGGCCACAACGCCAGCGAGGTCGCCGCCCGCCTCGCCGTCCACCCGCAGACCGTCCGCTACCGGCTCCGCCAGCTCGACGAGGTCTTCGGACCCCGGCTGCACGACGCCCAGGCCCAGTTCGAGATGCAACTCGCCCTGCAGGCACGGAGTCTGCGGCCGGCGGGGGAGCGGGGCACGCCGAAGTGAGCGGCGGGGGCGCGGAGTTCGCCTCCGGGCCGGGTTCCTGAGATCGCTCGGGCTCGGGTTCTGAGGCCGCTCGGGGTCGGGTTCCTGAGACGCTCCGGCCCGGGTTCCTGAGACCGCTCGGGCTCGGGTTGCGGAGATGGCTCGGGCCCGGCTCGCCAACCCCCGCCGCTCATCGGCCGGTTGGAGCACCGGCGGAACCGCTCACCCCGCGGGTTCCACCGCCGGGCAGTGCGTCCCCGGTGCCGGGGTCTCGCGGGTGAGCAGATAGCGGTCGACGGCCCGGCGGGCGCAGGGGCTGCTGGTGTAGGTGCCGTGGCCCCAGCCCTCGTAGCCGAGGAGTATCCCGCGCCCGCCGAGCTGCCGGGTCACCGAGGCGGCCCAGTCGTAGCCGGTGGCCGGATCGTGGCGGGAGTTGGTGAGCAGGATCGGCGCACCCGGCGGCACCCGCAGCCGGTGCTGCGGATTGGCGACCGGCGAGGGACCGCCCAGGCAGGCCGAGACCGACATCAGCGCACGCGGGTACCGCATGTCCGGCGCGACCTCCGCCACCCGGCGCAACTGGGCGGCGTAGGCGGGGTAGTCGGCGGTCGGCAGGTCCCAGTCCTGGCAGAACACCTCGAAGGGGTTGGGCGCCACTTCGGCACCTGCCGTGTCCTTCCCCTTCCCCTTCCCCTTGCTCTTCTCTTTCCTCTTCTCCTGCCGTTCGTCCGCTCGCGCCCGCGGTGCCTCGCCCGTCTGGGCTCGCGGCGGACCGCCCGCCTGCCGCACGTCCCCGGTCCCGTCCAGGGCGGCCAGCGTCTTCGCCAGCTCCGCCCACTGCGGGTCGTAGAACCGCTTCATCGCGAGCACGCTCACCTCGAAGGCGGACAGCGCCCGCGCCGGGTCCTCGGGGTCGGGCAGCTTCCCGGCCTCGGCGCGGGCGAGCAGCCTGCCCCAGACCTCCGGTACGTCCCGGCCGTGCAGCGCGCAGCTCTCCGTACGGTCGCACCAGGCCGCGAACTCCTCGAAGGAGTCCTGCACCGTGGCGGCCTGGCTGCGCAGGAAGTCCCCGGTGCCCACGCTGTGGTCCACGACGCTCTCCAGGACCATGGCCCGCACCCGCCCCGGATACCGCTCCGCGTACTGCTCGCCGAGCAGGGTGCCGTACGAACTGCCGTGGAAGGTCAGCGCCCGCTCCCCGAGCGCGGCCCGCACCGCGTCCAGGTCCTTGACCATGCTGAGCGTGTCCACATGGTCGAAGAGCGGGCCGGTGCGGCGGCGGCAGTCCTCGCGCAGGACGCGGTTGTAGCGCACCGTCTCCGCGAACGCGGCCTCGCTCCCGATCAGCGGCGAGGGCTGCCGGGCGAGGAGTTCCGCGGAGCAGACCACCGGATTGCTGCGCCCCACCCCGCGCGGATCGAAACTGACCACGTCGAAGCGGTCCCGCAGCGTCTCGCTGAAGCGGCTCATCCCGGTACGGATCCGCTCCACCCCCGAGTCGCCGGGTCCACCGGGGCCGAAGACCAGGGAGCCCGCCCGTTGCCCGGGGGAGCCCGCGGTACGCCGGGCCAGGTGCAGATCGAAGGAGGCGCCGCCGGGTTCCGCCCAGTCCACCGGGACGCGCAGGGTCCCGCACTCGGCGCCGGGCTCGCTCCCGTCCTCGCCCGGGCCGCCGTCGCCCCGACCGGCCTCGCTGGCGCCGCTGCCCTTGCCCTTGCCGTCGCCTTCGCCGTCGCTTTCGCAGGGCCGCCAGTCGATGGTGTGCGCCGCCCCGGCGGGCCCGGCGGGAACGGCCCCGGCGCGCTGGGCGGTGTCCGCGGCGCCGCTTCCCTCCGCCGGTGCGCCCACGGCGAGCCCGGTTCCGGCGAGGGCGAGCACCAGGGCCGCCGCCGCGCCCCGGCCGAACAGCGGGCCTCTGCCGCGCGGGTGCCACCGGGCGTACCGCTCCCCGGCGCTTTGCTGATGGGCTGTCACGATGCTTGCCTCCAGGGCTTGTTGAAGGCCTCCATCCCAGCCGCCCGCACCGCGCGGGACATCCGGGAAGGCCCGGAGGCAGCCCTGGAGCGGCACCCGCAGACGCCTTAGGTACGCAACCCGCGCGGATCGGATGCGGACCCCGGGCCGCCTGGGGGTCGTCACCTACGGGACGGCGCCCGGCCCCGGCCGGGCGCGCGCCACGTCCCGCACTCGTAGCGGACCGGCGGCCGTTCGCCCTCGCCGTTCCCGTACCGGACCGGCGGCCGTTCCCGCTCGCCCTCGCCCTCGCCCTCGCCCTCGCCCTCGCGCGCCCCGCCCGTACCGGAGCGCTGCCGCCTACTCGCCCTCGCGGGCCTTCCGGACGCTGCCGTCCTTCTCGATGATGTGCGTGTTCCAGTAGGTATCCCACTTGTCCCCGACCTTCTCCGGCACCTTGCCCTCGGGGTAGCGGACATAGCCCTTCGGCGGCTTCTCGCCCTTCTCGGCGCAGGCGCTGCCGGTGCTCCCGACCGCCTGCACGGGGTACTCGCCGCCCCCGCAGGACGCCTCCTCGATCGAGCAGGCGGCAAGGCCGGCCCCGGCCAGGGCGGTGGCGGCGGCCAGCCCGGCGGTCCGGGCGGCGAGACGGGCGGCGGCCGGGAACCGCGCCGGTCCGCCCGCGGCGCGCTGCCGGATACGCCTCTGCCCGGTACGGGTCTGCTGGGTGCCCATGATCAATCTCCTCAAGATCTCTGCAACTCAAAAACTCGACAACTCGACAACTCAGAAACTCGACAGCCCGGCATTTCGTCAGCCCGGCATCCCGCGCCTCTGGCACGGCGGGAATCACCGGATGCGTCCATCGGCCTGTCCGTCTGTCTGTCTGTCTGCCTGCCGCACTCTTCCCGGGCCCGCCATCCTGGGCATCCGCTCCGCTACTCATCCCGTAGCCGCCGATTCTGAGTACCTTCGCCCCGCTCTGCGCCGTACTGGCCGCTCCTGATCCGGCGCCCCGGGGCAGGCCGCCCGCCCGGGGGAAGGCACTCCGCTCGGCAGGTAGCCTTTGACGCGTGCCCCGTCTGTCTGAAGTCCTCACCGCCCTCGATGCCCTGTGGCCCCCCGAGCGGGCCGAGAGCTGGGACGCGGTCGGTACGGTCTGCGGTGATCCGGACGCCGAGGTGGACCGCGTGCTCTTCGCCGTCGACCCGGTGGGCGAGATCGCCGAGGAGGCGGTCAGGACCGGTGCGCAGCTCCTGGTCACCCACCACCCGCTGTATCTGCGCGGGACGACCACGGTGGCGGCGACCACCGCCAAGGGCCGCCTCGTCCACCAGCTGATCAAGAACGGCATCGCCCTGCACGTCGCCCACACCAACGCCGACACCGCCGACCCCGGGGTCTCCGACGCCCTCGCCGGAGCCCTCGATCTGCGTGTGCTGCGCCCGCTGGTGCCCGACGCCGGCGACCCCGAGGGCCGCCGCGGTCTCGGCAGGGTCTGCGAGCTCGCGCACCCGCTGAGCGCGCGCGAGTTCGCCGCGCTCGCCGCCCGGCGGCTGCCCGCCACCGCGCAGGGCATCCGGCTCGCGGGCGACCCCGAGGCCCCGGTCCGTACCGTCGCCGTCAGCGGCGGCTCCGGGGACAGCCTCTTCGGAGCGGTCGCCGCCGCCGGGGTCGACGCCTTCCTCACCGCGGACCTGCGCCACCACCCGGCGTCGGAGTTCGCGGCGGACCACGCCCACCGACCGCTCGCGCTGCTCGACGCCGCGCACTGGGCCACCGAGTGGCCCTGGTGCGAGCTGGCCGCAGCCCAGCTCGACGAGATCTCCGACCGCAACGGATGGGGACTGCGCGTCCACGTCTCGAAGACGGTCACCGACCCGTGGACCGCCCACGCCGCCTCGCACGGGGCCGCGTACGAGGCGGCCCCCGACCCCGCAGGAGCCCCCAACTGAACGCAGCGCCCGCCGACCAGATCCGCCTGCTCGACCTCCAGGCCCTGGACGTACGACTCCAGCAGCTCGCCCACAAGCGCCGCTCGCTGCCCGAGCACGCCGAGATCGAGTCGCTGACCAAGGACCTCGCCCAGCTGCGCGACCTGCTCGTCGCCGCACAGACCGAGGAGAGCGACACCGCCCGCGAGCAGACCAAGGCGGAGCAGGACGTGGACCAGGTGCGCCAGCGCGCCACCCGCGACCAGCAGCGCCTGGACAGCGGGGCGGTCACCTCCCCGAAGGACCTGGAGAACCTCCAGCGCGAGATCGCCTCCCTCGCCAAGCGGCAGGGCGACCTGGAGGACATCGTCCTGGAGGTGATGGAGCGCCGCGAGAGCGTGCAGGAGCGCGTCGCCGAGCTGACCGGGCGGGTCTCCTCCGTGGAGGCCAAGGCCGGGGACGCCGTCGCCCGCCGGGACAGCGCGCAGCGGGAGCTCGACGAGGAGACGGCGGGCGTCACCAAGGAGCGCGCCGGGCTCGCCGGTTCGGTCCCGGCCGACCTGCTGAAGCTCTACGACAAGCTGCGCGAGCAGCAGGGCGGCATCGGCGCGGCCCGCCTCTTCCAGCGCCGCTGCGAGGGCTGCCGCCTGGAGCTCAACATCACCGAGATCAACGACGTGCGCGCGGCGGCCCCGGACACCGTGCTGCGCTGCGAGAACTGCCGCCGGATCCTGGTCCGCACCTCGGAGTCCGGACTGTAGGACGGCGGGCGGGGGGACTTCCCGGGCGGTTCGGGCGGGCGAGGGAGACGGCGGGTACGCGCACATGAACGAGTTCATCGTGGAGGCGGACGGCGGCTCCCGGGGCAACCCGGGCCCGGCGGGCTACGGCGCGGTCGTCCTGGACGCCGCGACCGGGCAGACCCTCGCGGAGGCAGCCGAGTACCTCGGCGTGGCCACCAACAACGTCGCCGAGTACCGCGGCCTGATCGCCGGGCTGCGGGCGGCCCACCGCCTCGACCCCGAGGCCTCGGTACGGGTGCGGATGGACTCCCGGCTGGTCGTGGAGCAGATGTCGGGCCGCTGGCAGATCAAGCACCCCGGCATGCGCCCGCTCGCCGCCGAGGCCCGCGCCGTCTTCCCGCCCGGGCAGGTCGCCTACGAGTGGATCCCGCGCGCCCGGAACACCCACGCGGACCGGCTCGCCAACGAGGCCATGGACGCGGGCAAGCGCGGCGAGCGGTGGTCGCCCGCCGACTCCACCGCCGCACTCGACGCACGGCCCACCCCGTCCGAGGCCGCCGACCGCAACGCCGCCGAGAACCTGGCCGGGGGCGCCGCGGGCACCGCCCCGGACCCGGACGGCAGCGAGGACCGGAGCGGCGGCAGGGATCCGGACGGCGGCAAGGACCGGAGCGGCAGCAGGAACCTGGACGGCGGCAAGGACCCGGACGGCGGCCAGGACCTGGACCGCGCCGGGAGCGCGAGCCCCGCCGAGGATCTGAGCGCCGCCCCGGCCGCCGCCGCGGCGACTTCCGCGGCCCCCGCGGGCTCCCGCGCCCCCGCCGACCTCGGCACCCCCACCACCTTCGTCCTGCTGCGCCACGGCGAGACCGCGCTGACCCCGCAGAAGCGCTTCTCCGGCAGCGGCGGCAGCGATCCCGCGCTCTCGGCGGCGGGCCGGGAGCAGGCGCGGCGGGCCGCCGCCGCCCTCGCCGCCCGGGGCACCGTGCAGGCGGTCGTCAGCTCGCCGCTGGCCCGCTGCCGGGGGACCGCGCAGGCGGCCGCCGACCGGCTGGGGCTGCCCGTCACGGTCGAAGAGGGCCTGCGGGAAACGGACTTCGGCGCCTGGGAGGGCCTGACCTTCGGCGAGGTCCAAGCCCGTTACCCCGAGGACCTCGCCGCCTGGCTCGGCTCACCCGGGGCCGAGCCGACCGGCGGCGGCGAGAGCTTCGAGGCGGTCGCCGTGCGCGTCGAGGCGGCCCGGCAGCGGCTGCTCGCCGCCCACGCCGGGCGCACCGTCCTCCTGGTCAGCCATGTCACCCCGATCAAGACCCTGGTCCGGCTCGCCCTCGGGGCGCCCGCCGAGTCCCTCTTCCGGATGGAGCTCTCGGCCGCCTCGCTCTCCGCCCTCGCCTACTACGCGGACGGCAACGCCTCGCTGCGGCTCCTGAACGACACGGGGCATCTGCGCGGCTAGGGAGTGCCCCCGCCCACGGTCGGGGCGGCCCGCCGGAGGGTGACGGGCCGCCGTACCGTACGCGGGTCGCTCACCGGCCGGGCTGGGCCGCCTTCTCCGAGGTGTCCTTGGAGGTGCCCTTGACCGAGGGGATCCGGTCCGAGGTGTCCTTCGCCCCGTCGCGCGGTTGCAGGCCGATGCCCTCGGTCAGGGCCCCGTCGCGGAAGGCGGGGTCGTCCAGGTGGCCGGCGCGCACCAGGACGGCCGTGGAGACGGTGGCGAGTTCCCGCTCGCTCACCCGCATCAACTCCGCCGAGACATTGAGGGAGTTGACGCCCCGGCCGAGCAGCCGGTCGGCGGTGTCCGCGTCGAGCACATGCACCCAGGTCCGGTACTTGCTCGGCTCCTCGGTCACCCCGGGGCCGACCACCGAGGTCCGGTCCAGGCGGCCGGGCAGCCGGGCCTCGGGGCAGGAGTCCGCGACCGCCGCCCTGGCCGCGGTGGGAGCGCCGAACGCCGCCTGCCAGTCCGGGTGCTGCTGCACCCGGGCCACCGAGGCGGCCAGCTCGCCTCGGGCCGAACCGGCGGCGGCCCGGGCCCCGGTGGTGTCCACGCAGAGCCGGAAGTCCTCCCGGGTGCTCACCAACAGGCCGTTCTCCGGGGTGAGTTCGGCGTGTGCCGGGCTGGCGCCCTGGGCGAGGAACCCGGCGGCGAGGCCGAGTACCCCGGCCATCGCGGTCAGATGGAGCAGTGCCCGTCTGCGGGGCCCGGCCGCGGTGACGGCCCGAAGTCGCTTGCCTCTCATGGTGGTTCCCTCCTCCGCGGTGGTGCGCGTCATGGTGGTCATCCCCTCCGCTGCGCTCCTCGCGACGGCTCAGCCGCCGTTCATGGACTCGACGACCGAGGCGAAGTCGTAGCTGCTGGGCCACCAGTTGGGCCAGTTCTCGCAGCCGTAGCCGGTGCGCACACCGTGCATGATGCTCGGGGTGTGGCAGTCGCCCTCGAAGCGCGGGTCGAGCAGGCCCCAGGCGTGGCCGGTCTCGTGGTTGATGAACGCCCGGCCCTTCTCGTTGAGTTGGCCGCCCGAGGAGTCCACCAGGCGGATGACCTTCCACTGGTAGTCGGTGTGGCCGTAGTCGGCGTTGTAGAGCGGGTTCTGGCTCTGCGCGCAGTTGTAGTAGCCGTAGCTCCCGCCGCAGACGCTGCTCCAGTCGGCCGCGTAGTGGTACTCGATCTCGATGCTGTTGCGCTCCGGCTGCGGGTACGAGGAGCAGGAGTTGGGCGCGAGCCAGAGGTCGATGCGGTAGTCGCCGGTGCCGTCCCAGATCTTCTCGTCCGACTGGTTCACCAGGGTGTCCCGCAGGAAGGAGGTCGCCTGCGCGTGCGTCAGATACGAACTCCCCGTCACCTCACCGCAGTACTGCTCGTCCAGCGAACCCGGCGCGTCCGCCCCGGGCGAGGCGTAGTGCATGTTCCGTACGTGCGTCTGGGTGGGATCGGTGTTGTGGTGCGAGGCCCCGGCGGCGGGCGCGACGATGCCCGCGACCGCCAGGGCGACGGCGGCCCAGCCGAAGCCGATCCATGAGGCGCGGCGCCGCGCGCGCCCTCTTGGCGGAAGTCTCACGAGAACTCCTTCTCCACTCGCCGTAGTTGCTCTCACTGTCCGTGCGCTTTCGGGCGTGGAACCGCGCGGGAGTACGGGCGGTCGGCCCGCCCGCCCCGTGCGTGTACGGCATTGTGGCGGCTCGGCGCCGCCCCGGCGAGAGGACGATTGGGGTGTCAACCACCCCTAAAGGAAGGGGAGTTGGAGGAAAGGAGTGAGAAGTGGGAGGCGCGTCCCCTGCTTCAGTTGCTTCAGTGGAGCTGCGTCACCACGACGTCCAGCGCCCAGGGCTGCCCGGCACGGGCCGGTTCCCGCACCTCCACCGCATGGCCCAGGTCCCGCAGCGCCGCCACGAGGGCCGCGGGGTTCTTCGGGGCGGCGCCCGCGCCGAGCAGATCGCGTACCAGGCGCCCCTTGGTCGCCTTGTTGAAGTGGCTGACCACCGAGCGCTTCTCCGCTCCGGTGGCCGGGTCGATCTGCGCGTGCAGCACCCGCACCGTCGCGGTACGCGCGGCCAGCTCCCCCTGCGGCTTCCAGGCGGCGGCGTAGGAGGAGGAGCGCAGGTCGAGCACGAGCCCGCCACCCGCCGCCTCCGGGACGGCCTCGGCCAGCGCGGGCCGCCAGTGCGCGCCCAGCGCCCCGAGCCGGGGCAGTTTGACATCCATGGAGCAGCGGTACGAGGGGATCCGGTCACCGGTGCGCACCGCGCCCCACAGCCCCGAGAAGACCAGGAGCGAACGCGCGGCCCGACGCTTCGCCGCCGCGTCCAGGCTCGGCAGGTCCAGGGCGTCGTAGAGGACACCCGTGTAGATCTGCCCGGCCGGGCGCGCCTCGGCGGTGCGCAGCTCGACGTTCTTCGCGACCTCCCCGCGCAGTCCCTCGCTGAGGCCGAGCACCTGGCGGGCCCGCTCCTCGTCCGCCGCGCACAGCTCGACCAGCTCTGCGAGCACCGCCTCCCGCGCGGCCGTCAGCCCCGGCAGGGACAGCGACTCCAGCTTCAGCGGGGCACCCCGCCCGGAGGAGGCCTTTCCTTCGGAGGGCGGCAGCAGCACGAGCACGATCGGATCTCCCGGGAGGACAGCGGACGAGCGGCCCCCAGGGTACGCGGCCCGGCACCGCCGAGACGACGCCCGCCCCGCGCCCCGGCGGCCCGCTTCGCTCCCGCAAGGACCGGGGGCGGGGGAGCGGGGGAACCGCCGATCCGGCCTCGGCAGGGGCGCTCGGGCTCAACCGGGCTTGGTACCTTCGCAGTTCACCGGCGCTCATCGGAATCACTGGATCATCGGAGTCGCCGGAGTCGCCGCAGTCCATCAGCGGGAGGGAAGCCCATGACGTCCTCGCCACCGGCGCTCGGCCGCCGCGCCTTCCTCGGGGCCGCCGCGCTCCTGCCCCTGGCCCCCCTGGCCGGATGCTCCGAGGGGAGCGCCCCCGCCTCGCCGCCTTCCTCCCCTTCTCCGGGCGCTTCCTCGGGTTCTTCGGGTCCCTCCTCGGGTGGCTCCGGAGAAGAGCGGCAGCACAAGCAACTCGCCTCCCTGGAGCGGAAGTTCGGCGCCCGGCTCGGTCTGTACGCGCTCGACACGGGCACCGGCACCACGATCGCGCACCGCGCGGACGAGCGGTTCGCCTTCTGCTCGGCCTTCAAGGCGCTGGCGGCCGCCGCGGTCCTGGACCGCAACCCGCTCTCGCATCTGGACACCCTCGTGCGGTACACCGAGGACGACCTGATGAAGCACGCCCCGGTCACCGCCCGCCATCTCGACACTGGCATGACGATCCGTCAACTCTGCGACGCCGCCGTACGGTTCAGCGACGGCACGGCGGGCAATCTGCTCCTGCGCGACCTCGGCGGCCCGGAAGAGCTGACGGCGTACGCGCGCGGCCTCGGCGACCGGGTCACCCGTATGGACCGGACCGAGCCCGCGATCACCGAGGCCACCCCCGGCGACCCCCGCGACACCAGCTCCCCCCGCGCCTTCGGCACCAGCTACCGCAAGATCCTGCTCGGCGGCGCCCTGCCCACCGCCAAGCGCGCCTTCCTCCGCGACCTCCTGGAGCGCAGCACCACCGGCGCCCGCCGCATCCGGGCCGGCGTCCCGCGCGGCTGGACCGTCGCCGACAAGACCGGCACCGGCGACTACGGCACCCTCAACGACATCGGCGTCCTCTACCCCCCGAAGTCCGCCCCGCTCCTCCTCGCCCTCATGTCGAGCAAGCCCGCCGAGGACGCCGCCTACCAGGAGGAACTGCTCGCCGAGGCGACCGCGTACGCGGTGACGGCGCTCACCTGACCCCCCGCGTCCGGCCCGCGTGCCGTGCGGGGGCCGCCGAGGCGCGTGACAGTGGAGGCAGGAGGCGGCAGGGCCCGGCGGGAGGCGGCGGACGTGAGCGAGAACCGAGCAACCGGCACCGGCGGCGACGGGGCGCGGGACGGCAAGCTGGCCACGTACCGCGAGAAGCGGCGCTTCCAGCGCACCCGGGAGCCGCGCGGTGCCGACACCGGCGAGGGCGCGGGACCCGGCGGCAGGCCGGTCTTCGTGGTGCAGATCCACGACGCCAGGGCCATGCACTTCGACTTCCGCCTGGAGGTCGACGGGGTCCTGCGCTCCTGGGCCGTGCCCAAGGGCCCCTCCGCGGACATCCACGACAAGCGCCTGGCCATGCCCACCGAGGACCACCCGATGGAGTACCGGGAGTTCGAGGGGGTGATCGCCCGGGGCGAGTACGGCGCCGGGACCGTGATCGTCTGGGACGAGGGCACCTACGAACCGCTGGCGGGCAGCACCGACGACAAGGGCCGGACCTTCGCCGAGGCCCTGGACCACGGGCACGCCACCTTCCGGCTGCACGGTTCCAAACTGCACGGCGCCTACGCGCTCACCCGCTTCCGCGGCGGCCAGGACTCCGGCGACCGCGAGTCCTGGCTCCTGGTGAAGAAGAAGGACGCCCGCGCCGACGGCCACGACGCCCCCGACCCGCAGCGGGCCCGCTCCGCCCGCACCGGCCGCACCCTGCGCCAGGTCGCCGCCGAGTCGACCCCGGAGCGCCCGGCGGAGTCCTGGGAGACGGTCGGCGAGGACCGTACGGGGGGCGGGGATGCGCCGTCCAGCGGCTCCGCGGAGTCGTCCCCCGGCCGCGAAATGTCATGAACGAGCTGCTGCGCGCCCTGCCCGAGGCCCAGCAGAGGCTGCTCGGGGTGGCCCCGGCGCCGGTCGAGTCGGCGGCCTCGCCGATGATGGCGGTGCTCAGCGACCGGCGGGACTTCGGCTCCGGCTGGCTCTTCGAGCGCAAGCTCGACGGCGTCCGCACCCTGGCCACCCGCGACGGGGACCGGGTCCGGCTGCTCTCCCGTACCGGCCGTGCGGTGCAGGGGAGTTACCCCGAGATCGCCGAGGCGGTCGCCGCCCAGCCCGGCGAGGCCCTCACCCTCGACGGCGAGATCGTCGCCTTCGCGCACGGCCGCACCGACTTCGCCCGCCTCCAGCGGCGCATGCAGCTCACCGACCCGCGCCGGGCCCGGGCCAGCGGCGTCGCCGTCACGTACTACGTCTTCGACCTGCTGCGCCTGGACGGCATCGATCTGACCCGGCTGCCGCTGCGCACCCGCAAGTCCCTGCTCCGCCGCGCCGTCGACTTCCATCCGCCCATCCGCTTCACCCCGCACCGCAACCAGGCCGGACCGGCGGAGTTCGAGGCCGCCTGCGCCCGTGGCTGGGAGGGCCTGATCGCCAAGCGGGCCGAGGGGCGCTATCTGCGGCGGCGCTCCCCGGACTGGCTCAAGCTGAAGTGCGGGCGCGGCCAGGAGCTCGTCATCGGCGGCTGGACCGCCGCCGGGGGCGCCCGCACCGGCTTCGGGGCGCTGCTCCTCGGCCACTACGAGGACGGCCGCCTCCGGTACGCGGGCAAGGTCGGCACCGGCTTCGACCACACCGCCCTGCTCCGCATCCGCGCCCTCCTCGACGAACTCGCCCGCCCCACCTCGCCGTTCGCCGGTCCGGTCGGCGAACGCGGCGCCCACTGGGCGGAGCCGGTGCTCGTCGCGGAGATCGGCTTCACCGAGTGGACCCGCGACGGCATGCTCCGCCACCCCCGCTTCCTCGGACTGCGCACCGACAAGCCCGCCGGAGAGGTCGTACGGGAGCATCCCTGAGCGCCCGGAGCCCGAGCCCCGAGCCCGGAGCCCGGAACCCTTTGCCCGGCGCCAGGACCGGCCCGGGACGGACGGGCGCAGGCGGCGGGCAGCAGGTGGGTGGCAGGCGGGTACCATGGGCGGCACGGCAGACGAGCCGGGCGGACGGCCGCGTGGAGTTCCCTTCGGGGGCTTCCCGAGGAACGTCCGGGCTCCACAGGGCAGGGTGGTGGCTAACGGCCACCCGGGGTGACCCGCGGGACAGTGCCACAGAGAACAGACCGCCGGGACGTACCCGTACGACCCGGTAAGGGTGAAACGGTGGTGTAAGAGACCACCAGCGCCTGAGGTGACTCAGGCGGCTAGGTAAACCCCACCCGGAGCAAGGTCAAAAGGGGCCGCGGACGCGGCTCTGCGCGGATGCACGAGGGCTGCCCGCCCGAGTCCGCGGGTAGACCGCACGAGGCCGGTGGCAACACCGGCCCTAGATGGATGGCCGTCTCCCCGGGCGCCGCGAGGCACCCGGGCGACAGAACCCGGCGTACAGCCCGACTCGTCTGCCGCTCAGCTCCGGCCCGGGACCTGACCAGATCCGTCAGCGGATCAAGGTCAGCAGATCGAGGCCAGCGGATCAAGGTCAGCAGATCAAGAGGGGCGGGGACCCGTGGACTGGCTCTCTCCTGTGTCCGGGCTCGTCGGTGCCCTGGTGGGTGCGGCGGCCGGCTACGGCGGTACGCGTCAGGCGCAGAACAGAGCCCTGGCGGCCGAGCGCCAGGCGCGTCTGGACGCCAAGCAGGACGTCGCCATGACCATGCTGGCCGACACCTTCGGCAAGCTCCAGCGGCATGTCCGCGGGGTGCCCGGGACCCCCGAATACGCGCCGGACACCGAGGAGTTCGCCGAGTTCGACGCCGCCGAGCGGACCTGGGACCAGAAGCTGGAGGACCTCACCGCCCCCGCGCGCATCGCCGTCGGCGTCCTCCGCGACGAGGCCCTGCGCGCCCGCCTCCACCAGAGCCTGGACCTGCTGGACGCCTGGCAGTCCGGCCTGGAGTACGCCTACCGGGGCCGCGTCCCCGCCCGCTCCCGTGCCTGGGTGCTGCGCGGCATCCTCAGCCACGCCGTGGAGTGCGTCGGCGCCTGGCAGCGCGAGGAGCCGCTGCCCGAGCCGAACGAGGCCTACGGCGAGGCCGTGGACTCCCTGGAGCTGAAGCGGGAGGAGGCCGAGGCGGTCGCGGAGGCGGAGGCCGCGTACGTACGGGAGCAGCGTGCCCGGGCGCGGGGCGGGCACGCGTAACGGGGGCCGTTCGTCCCGGGGCGCCCACGCGTGATCGGGTGTGCTTCTCGGTGAGATGTGCTCACCGGCGGAAAGGCGAGGCGAGCGGGCGGGCGCGCCTCCCGGGCTTCGTGCGCCCGCCCGCTTCTCTCACGCCCCCGGCTCCAGCCGATGCTGCTGGAAGAACTCCCAGATGAGCGGCGTCGCGTCGAAGGTCGTCGGGACCTCGGAGTCCTCGTTGGGGGTGGTGCTGGGCCAGTCGTGGCCGAGGTCCGAGACGGCGTAGTGGACCACCTCGGAGCCCTCCGCGCAGCCCGTCCAGCGCTGGCGGCTCACATGGGGCCAGGGCGCGGTGGTCTCCGGGGCGGCGTCGCAGTTCTCGCGGGAGGCCCAGCCGGTGAGCCAGTCCTGGAGCGGCGGCAGTCCCTTCGCGGGGTCCCCGGTGTAGGGGATCGTGGTGTCCTGCTGCCCGTGGAAGTCCAGTACGGGGACGGGGCGTTCGGGCTCGCAGGGGCCGCCCTGCGGATAGAAGGCGCCGGAGACCGGTGCCACCGCGGCGAGGCGCGCGGAGAGGCGGCAGCCGAGGAGTCCGGCGAAGCCGCCGCCGTTGGACTTGCCCGCCGCGTACTCCCGGGTGGTGTCGACGCAGAACTGCGCCTCCAGGAGGTCGAGCAGCTCGCCGGTGAACGCCACGTCGTCCGCCTCCGCCGAGTAGGGGGCGCCCTGCCAGGCGCTCTCGCCGTCGGTGCCGGTCAGGCCCTGCGGGTACACCACGAGGGCGTCGAGGGCGGACATGTCCGTCAGCGACTCCTGGTACTCGGAGGTGCGCCCGTGCCCGTGGAAGGACAGCACCACCGGCTGCGGTTCACCGGGGTCGTAGGAGGCGGGCAGGTGGACGAGGTAGGAGCGCTCATGGCCGCCGGAGCTGAGGGTCTGGCGGGTCGACTCTCCCGGCGGTACGGGCGGTTGCTGCCCGCAGCCCTCGCTCCGGGTCTGCCCCGGCCGGTGCGTCGAGGCGGTGCCCGCGCTCTCGTACGCCTTCGTGTTCGCGGCGGCGGCCGGTGCGGTCAGGCCGGCCGTCAGGCAGCCGAGGGCGGCCACCGCGGCGAAGAGGGTGCGGGGCGCGGCGGTGCGGAAGGTCCTGGGGGTGTTCGCGCGGCGGGCCGCGGGGGTGCTGGTCCGGGTGGTTCTGCGGAGGGTCACGGCTCTCCCTGTGCTCGGCGGGGCCGTATGCCCCGGGCGTGCGGAATGGAGCGGAGCTGCTCACCCGGCCCGTCCCGGGACCGAGTGCTGAGCATGCTCGCGAAGCCGCGGGGCGAGGCCTAGCTTGCGTTCATTGAGTTCCCGCGGGGCCACCGCAACTACGCGTCCGGGAGCGCGCGTTGAGGGAGGGGGAAAAGCGCAGGTGACCGGGCGGTCACAGGCCGGCACCCCCGGACGCCGAGCGGATGCCGCATCCCACCGGCAGTGGGAGGGTGGAGGGAGACGACACAGATCGGGAGGCGCCATGCCGAAGACGCCGAAGCGCTCCCACCCTCAGCACGGCGAGGGGCCGAGCGAGCACAGAGGGACCGAGCAGCACGGCTGGTCCCCCGACATCGACGCGGAGAAGCAGGAGAGCAATCCGAGCGCGCACCGCTCCTTCCACGCCGGAAAGTACGCGCCCGAGAGCGACGAGAGCCAGCGCACTCCGCCCTCGGAGAAGGAGGCGGCCCGCAAGGCGAGCCTCGCCCCCTCGGACAAGACCGGCGAGAGCCCCTCGCGCGGCGGGGAGGAGCGCGCCGCCCGTTCCTCGGGCAAGGGCCGCCACAGCCATGGCGAGCGCGGCCGCTCCGGGCGCCCGAGCGGTGGCAAGGACAGCACCGCGTACACGGGAGTCGACCCCAAGGAGTCTTCCGAGGACGGGAAGTCGCGGTGACGGCCCAGTCGCGGTGACGGCCGGTCGCAGTGGGGTTCGGTCGCGGTGATGGGCACGTCGCACCAGCGGCGGACCGCTCCAGCGGCAGGCCGCCGACGGCAAGTCGCGCTGACGGCCCAGTCGCGGTGGCGGCGGGTCGGGGCGCCACACACGCACCCGCCCTGCCCCCGCCCATGCCGCGGACGGCATGACACGGGGCCGGACCAGCCGCCGCAGGTCCGGCCCCGCTCGCTCCCTCGGCCCGGAGGCCCAGGGAGCCGTCCCCCGGCCCGGAAGCCGGGGGAACCCTTGTGTCGTGCCCCCGCTCAGCCCGCCATCGGCAGGGCCGAGCGGCGGGGCACCGTCTGCAGTTCCTCGGCGGCGAGGGCCTGGCCGCTGTCCGCGTCGACGTAGCTGACGCGGACCATCGGGTCGCCGGGGGTGTCGCGTCCGGCGGTGGCGTCCAGGGCGAAGACCACCTGCACCGGGCGGGCGTCTCCACCCGAGCCGTACACCCCGGAGTAGAGAAGGATCCGCCAGCCCTCCTCCTCCCAGTGGTCGAGCAGGGCGGACCGGACGACCGGTGCGGCGGCCTGCCAGGCGAGGGAGTTCTCCAGGAGTTCGACCGTCGCGGCCACCGGCACCTGCTCGCCCGAGGCGCCGCCGAGCAGCGGATGCCCGAAGACCCGCAGCCGGGTGCGCCGCAGCGGCAGCAGCCACCAGCGGTCCAGGTCCGCCGAGAGCGCGAACAGGACGAGCGCCGAGACCGCGAGGAACACCGGCCCCGCGGCCGGGCGGTCCCCGAGCACCGACCACCAGGAGGCGTCCGCGAGGGCCGCCGCGACGCCCCCGGCGAGGACCAGTCCGGCGCGGGCGAAGGACCGCCAGGTGACGGGAACGTTCTCGTCCGCCGAGCAGCCGCAGGAGGATTCCGGTGCCTTCAGGCGTCCGTAGCCGAGGTAGCCGAGGAAACCGGCTCCGAGGAGCGCGGTCGCCGCCCCGGGCGCCGGGGTCGCGGGTACGGCCAACAGGCCCCCGGCGAGGGCGAGTTCGACCCCGCCGGTGGCGCGCAGCACGGTCGTGGCGCGGTCGCTGCTGCGCAGCAGCCGGGCCAGGGCCGTCTTCGGCGCGGTCCGGGCGGTGCCCTTGCTGAAGGCCTTCACCGCGCCGGTCCAGCCGAGCAGGCCCGCGAGGACCAGGGGGGCGAGGCCCGTTGTCAGTGACAGCATCTGTGCCTCATCTCTTCGTCTCCGTCGCGGACTTGTCTCCAGGGAGCGTGTCCCCAGCCGACGCCTCCGCGCTGTCTCCAGGAGTGACCTGTCCGCAAGTGGACTTCCTTGTGGCGGACTTGGCGGTTCCGGGGGCCCGAGGACCCCCGGAACGGCCCGGGTTCAGTGACCGACGGAGATGCGGACGACGTCCACGGAGTCGTCGGACGGGCGCCAGGCGCCGAGCACCTGGGCGTGCTGGCCGATGCGCAGCCGGGACAGGTCGGAGGTGAGCCCCCGGCCCGCGTAGGAGGCGCTGGTGTCCGCGAGGACGTTGCCGACCAACTCGTGCTGCCCGTGGGCGAGATGGATGCGGTTCTTGGAGATGCCGCGGATCTGGGTGTCGAGGTTGACGATGTTCACCCACACCGCGTCGGCGGCGACCACCCCGTCGGGCATGTCGACGCCGCGCGCGTAGAGTCCGTCGCCGATCTCGATCACCGCCGCCGTGGTGGCCCGGCCCTTCCACACGCTGGTGGCGTTGGTCATCTGCACCCGCGAGTGACCGCCCTGGGAGCCGGCCACCTCCAGGATGCTGCCGGTGATGCCGGTGATCCGCCCTTCCACGAAGCTCGACTTGGCGATCGCCGGGTCGAGGGAGGGCTCCGCGGCGAAGGCCGCGTCGGCGTCGAGTCCGCCGAGCGCGCTCGCGCCGACGATGGTGGCGCCGCTGAGCGCCGCGGTGGTGAGGAAGCGCCGGCGGCCGAGCCCGCTGTTCCGGTCCTGTCGTGTGCTCATCGCGGTCTCCTCCTCACTCGTAGATGTAGACCGGCAGCTTGCCGGAGCTGAGGTTGCCGATCGCCGAGAAGGCGGCCGGGGTCAGGTCGAGCACCCGGTTGACGCGGCAGGCGCCGTTGCAGCAGGCCTGCTCGCCGCACCACTCCTTGGTGCGCGGTCCGCAGTCGGTGATGGTGATGCACACCGTCGCGCCCGAGCAGGCGTGCTTGACGTTCATCACCGCACCGCAGCCGCGTCTGGGGATGTTCTCGCCGCACAGATCGGGCCGGGTGATGTTCCAGCAGGCCTGTGAGGCATTGGGCCAGGCGCCGTGGTTGGCGCTCGACTGGCAGTTGCCGCAGGCGCCGCCGCCCGCGCTGCCGCACGGGCCCCAGGCGTTTCCGCAACAGAACCAGCTGGTCTCACCGGCCCAGAGGCTGGTCGATCCGCAAGCCATCGTGTTGTCCCTCCTTGGGGGATGGAGTTGACAAGTGCATGACATGTCTAGGCGTACAGGCTCCGGCCGACTGTCCGTGCGGGGGGTCGTACGAGGGCGCCCGCGCCACGGCCGGAGGGGGTGGCGCGCGCGGAGCAACCCCATGATGCGCGCATCTACGCGGGTTGCATAGAGGCGGGCGGGGCCGGTCCGCCCGGGCCCGCGGGGGTGGGGCGCGCGGACCGGGGCGGCCTCGGCCGCGGTCCGCGCGGCCGTGCGGAACTCGCCCGGCTCGTAAGCGCGTTGAACCTCACCCCGAAGCGCCGAGCGCGGCCTCGGAGACCGTCCCCGGTGCCCGGCGGAGCCTGCAAGCGGGTGGGCTCGCCGGGACCCGGACCCCGGCGCCCTGGGCTTCCGCCCCGTCATCGGGGAAGGTGGGCGCGAACCGATCATCTTCCCGAGCCGCCCCGGAGAGCCGTCATGACCTTCACCCCGCCCGTCTGGCCCGTCTTCGTGAAGGGCGTCCTGATCGACGCCGAGCGCCGGGTGCTGCTCCTGGGCAATGAGCGGGGTGAGTGGGAACTGCCCGGACGGCGTCTGGAGATCGGCAGCGCGGACGGCGGGCTGCCCGCGGATCTCAGCCCCGAACGCGCCCTGGAGAGCGAACTCCTCGCCGCGACGGGCTGGCTGGTCGAGGTGGGCCCACTGGTGCAGGGCGGGGTCTGGGTCCACGAGGGGCGCCGCGGGCAGCGGTCGCTGGTGGTGACCTACGGCTGCACCGTGCGCTCGGCCGACCAAGTCCCGCTGGCCGCCGAGGAGTCGGGCCGGATCGGACTGTTCCCGCTGGACGAGCTCGACGCCCTGCACATGGCGGAGGGCTTCAAGAAATCCGTCCTGACCTGGCGCGCGGAGAGCGGGCGGTAGCCACCTGCTCCGGGCGCCTCGGGCTGGGCTCAGGCCGCCTTTACGATTTCCTCACGTACGGCCTCGGCCCACTCGGTCACCAGCTCCTGGTACTGCTGGCGCTGTTCCACCGTCAACTGGCCCTCCGCCCGCATCCACAGGGCGCGGATCTCCTCGTTCACGACGTCTGCCGGACGGGTTTTTCCTGAGGCCGAGGAGGTGGAGGACATGTGAAGAGAATATGCCCCGAGGCGCTTGGGGGACAGCCGATTCTCGGCCGAGGAGTCCAAGGTCACTTTCCGCCGCTCCGGGAATACGCCCCTCCCGTACCCCTCCGCCTCGTACGCCCCGCACCTCTCCGGGCCGTACGTTCCCGTCCGTACGCAGCTGGGCCGTACGCCACCGGGCCGTACGCCCGGGCTCACTTGCCGCCCAGCGCGAAGAGCAGCCACAGGAAGGCGGCGAAGAGATGGCCTCCGGCGAGGTAGACGAAGAGCCGGAAGGCGTGCGCGCGGGGGAACTTCGCCTCCCGGTGGCGGGCGGGCGCGGGGCCGGCCGCGGGGGAGGGAGCGGCGGGCGCGGGGGAGGGCTCGGCTTCGGGCATGGCGGGGCCGCCTTTCAGGGGGTGCGGAGGGTGGTGCCGCCCAGGCACACCTCGGTCGCGTTGCTGCGCAGCAGGGTGTGGACGAAGAGCATCTCGACCGCCTCCTCGGTGGCCGTGGCGATGCGGTGCGGCACCAGGGAGTCGAAGTGCGCCGAGTCGCCGGGGCCGAGGGTGTAGGTGCGTTCGCCCACGGCCAGCGCGAGTTGGCCGGAGAGCACGTAGAGCCACTCCTCGCCGGGGTGCACCCGCACCAGCCCGCGCTGCGCCCGCGGGGAGACGCGCACCCGCAGTGCCTGGAGCGCGCCCGACGGGTTCCCGGCCCGCCGGTAGGTCCAGCCGCCGGTGTCGGTGGCCTCGGCGTCCGCGGCCCGCAGTACGGGGCTGTGCTCGGCGGGGGTCTCGCCGAGGAGGTCGGAGACGGTCGTACCGTAGGAGCGGGCGAGGTTCAGCAGCACCGGGAGCGAGGGCTGGCGCTGTCCCGTCTCCAGGCGTGAGAGGTGGGCGGGGGAGAGCTCGGCCCGGGCGGACGCGGCCTCCAGGGTGAGCCCGGCCGCACGCCGCCGCTCACGCAACCGCGCGGCCACGCCGGACAGGTCGCCTGCGGCGGAGAATGCGGGTTCCATGACTCCTGAGCGAAGCACCGGATCGCCCGAGGGGCAACTAATTTGCCTCCGGGGCAATTTCTGTGGCCGGGGCGGGCGCGGGAGCCGGGGCGGTCGTGGACGCGGGCCCGGTGGCGGAGAGTGAGCGTTCCGCGACCCGCGCCAGGTGCGCGTCGAAGAGGTGCCGGGCCTCGGGGGACAGGGTGCGCAGGGCGACCATCGCGGTGATGATCACATCGCAGAGTTCCGCCTCCACGTCCGCCCAGGAGTGCGAGCGCCCCTTGCGCGGGTTCTGGCCGGTGGCGCCGATCACGGCCTGGGCGACCTCGCCGACCTCCTCGGAGAGCTTCAAGACCCGCAGCAGCAGGGTCTCCGCGGGTGGCCGCCGGTTGCTCTCCTCCAGCCAGGCGTGCAGCGCGTCGACGGTCCCCCAGTGCCCGGACGCGGCCGGGGCGGGCCCGGCGGGTGGCCCTCCCGGTGCGGGGTGCGGCGGGGGAGGAGAGTGCTGCGGCTGCCCTTGGTCCATGGCGAGAGCGTAGAACTCCCGCGGGGTGAGCAGGAGTTGCGGAGCCGGGCTGACGTGGTGCCGTCGCTCAGGCCAGCCCGGCCGCCTCGTCCTCGGCCTCGTCCCCGTCCGGCTCCCCGTCCTGCTCCTCGTCCCGCAGCCGCCGCTCGCGTGCGCCGATCACCGCCGCGGCTCCGGCCAGCGCGGTGGCGAGCGCCACCGGGACCATCCACGTCCGGTTGAGCCGGTCGCCGAGCGCCTCGTCCAGCGAGAGGCGGCCGGGGCCCGCCGCGGCCAGGCTCGCGCCGATCAGGCCCAGGGCCACCGGGTACTCGTAACCGCCGGACTGCGACCAGAAGCCCTGGGGCGCGTGCGCCGCCGAGGCGCCCGCCATGGTGCCTACCGCGATGCCGCCCGCCATGGGGGTCGCGAGCCCGAGGGCGAGCAGTACGCCGCTGCTCATCTCCCCGGTGCCCGCGGCGATCGCGCTGGCCTTGGCCGGGCGGTAGCCGATGGACTCCATGAAGGCGCTGGTCCCGGCGATGCCTCCGCCGCCGAACCAGCCGAGGAGCTTCTGCGCGCCGTGCGCCGCCAGGACGCCGCCCGCGCCCAGGCGCAGCAGCAGAAGGCCCAGATCCTTGCGGTCGTAGCAGCTCACGATGGGGGCTCCTCGCTCCGGGGGACGCGCCTCGCTCCCGGGGCACGCCTTCTCCACCCTCGCACCGCCCCGCTCCCGGCGACCGCTCTCGCGTCCGATCGAGTGGCCGGGCCGGGGCGTGTGCATGTGTCGACAGGCCGATGATTCGGCACGTCCGTACGGATCTGCGGCGGCCGGTGCCGGCCCCCGCCTGCGTACCCCGCCTGCCCGCTCGCGTGGCGGCCCCGGGCGGCCGGTGTTTGGCTGAGCGCGCCGGGGCCCGTGCCCCGGGCCGGCGGCGGTGCGCGTGCCGCGACGCCGCTGCCGCCCTGTGTCCGGCGCCCCGCGCGGCGGACCGGCGGCCGGAACTCCTCCGTACGGTCGCCGGGCCGCGCAGGCCCGGTGCCGGGAAAGCAGACGAACATGCCGATTCAGGTGACCAGGCTCAGCGACCCCGCCGTGCGCGCCTTCGTGTCCGCGGTGAACGCCCACGACCGCGAGGCCTTCGAGGCGGCGCTCGCACCGGGGGCCACCATGTCCGACGACGGCTCCGACCGCGACCTCGCCGAATGGTGCGACCGGGAGATCTTCGCCAGCCACGGGCACATGGACGTGGACCGCGAGGCGCAGAACGGCCGCAGCCTCACCGCCGTCTACCGCAACGACACCTACGGCGAGATGCGCACCAAGTGGACCTTCTTCGTCGACGACGGCAAGATCACCCGCTTCGAGACGGGCCAGGCCTGATCCGTCCGCCCCGCGCCCCTGCCCACCGGCCGGGGGCGCGCGGGACGGGCCGCCAACTCGCTCACGGTGCAAGGGTTTGCCGCGCGTTCACCGTCCATGCGCGCGGCCCTTGCCCGGCCATACGGACCTCATCCCACCGACATCGGGCAGTCGTGTACGTGACAGTCCTCGGCCGTTCTGCGGCACTGCAATTCCCCTGACCGTCACCGTCAGGGGAGAGCCAGATGACCTCCGCACGCCGTCAGACTCCTTCGCACACCTCCGAACTCGTCGAAGCCGCCCGGCACTTCGGGCGCCGCCGCTTCCTCACCGCCACCGGTGCCGCCGCCGCGCTCGCCTTCGCCACCAACATCCCGCTGGCCGGTGCCGCGAGCGCACGCGAGTACGACGCGCGCAGGATCACCGACAACCCCTTCACGCTCGGCGTCGCCTCCGGAGACCCGCTGCCCGGCTCCGTCCTGCTGTGGACCCGGCTCGCCCCCAAACCCTTCCAGGCCGACAGCGGGCTGCCCGCTGGGCGCCTCACCGTGCAGTGGGAGTTGGCGCACGACGAGAAGTTCCGCCGGGTCGCGCGCAAGGGCTCGGTCACCGCGCATCCCGAGTACCACCACTCCGTACACGTCGAGGTGACGGGCCTTCAGGCGGGGCGGGTCTACTACTACCGCTTCCGCACCGGGAGTTGGGTCAGCGAGACCGGCCGCACCCGCACCGCCCCGGCGGCCTCCTCGACCGCCGCGCTCACCCTGGCCGCGGTCTCCTGCCAGGCGTACCACGACGGCTACTTCACCGCGTACAAGCACCTGGCCGCCGAGGACCTGGACGTCGTCTTCCACCTCGGTGACTACCTCTACGAGTACGCGGTGGACGCGGTCGGCGGCGCCCGCAAGTACACCGACCGGAAGCTGCCCGCGCTCTTCGACAAGGAGACCGAGACCCTTGAGGACTACCGGCTGCGGTACGCCCTCTACAAGAGCGACCCCGACCTGCGGGCCGCGCACGCCGCGCACCCGTGGGTGGTCACCTGGGACGACCACGAGACCGAGAACAACTACGCGGACGAGATCCCGGAGAAGGACCAGCCGGTCGACCCCTTCCTGATCCGCCGCGCCGCCGCCTACCGCGCCTACTGGGAGAACCAGCCGCTGCGCCGCGCCCAGCTCCCCAGCGGTATCGACTGCCGGCTCTACCGCCGCCTGCACTGGGGGCAGTTGGCGCAGTTCGACATCCTGGACACCCGCCAGTACCGCTCCGACCAGGCCTACGGGGACACCGCGCACGTACCGGGCCCCGAGTCCACCGACCCGAAGCGGACCATCACCGGCGCCACCCAGGAGCGCTGGCTCACCGACGGCTTCCGCACCTCCGGGGCGCTGTGGAACGTCGTCCCGCAGCAGGTCACCTTCTCCGAGCGCAGGCTCGACCTCAACTCCCAGGCCAAGCTGAGCATGGACTCCTGGGACGGCTACTCCGCCTCCCGGGACCGGGTCCTCGCGGGCGCCGAGGCCGCCGGGGTGGAGAACCTGCTCGTCCTCACCGGCGACGTCCACGTCAGCTACGCCTTCGACATCAAGAAGGACTTCGCCGACCCGGACTCCCGCAACCTCGGCACCGAGATCGTCACCACCTCCATCGCCAGCGGCAAGGACGGCGCCGAGAAGCCGGACACCTGGGACACGTACATGAAGGCCAACCCGCACCTGAAGCACTTCAACGGCCGCCGCGGCTACGTCACCGTCGCCCTCGACACCGACCGCGCCCGCGCCGACTTCCACACCGTCAGCCACGTCACCACCCCCGGCGCCCCCGTCACCACCGCGGCCTCCTTCGTCACCGAGGCGGGCGCCCCCGGCCTGAAGCCCGCATAGCTCCCGGCCGCCGCCGAGACACCAAGAGCCCCGTCACGCCTACGAGTTCAGGCGCGACGGGGCTCTGGCATCGCTGCACGGCCGGGCTCAGACGAGGTCGAACTCCCCGCCCTTGACGCCGGTCACGAAGGAGGCGAAGGCGCCGGTGGGGACGTCGAGGACGGGGCCGGTCGGGTTCTTGGAGTCGCGTACGGGGATGTGCCCGTGGGTCGCGCTGAGGTTGGTGGCGACCTCGACGCAGGCGCCGCCGTTGCTGCTGTAGGAGGACGTGAACCAACGGGGGGTTTCGGTCGTCACGGGGTGCCCCTTCGTAACTGCTTGATCATGTCTACGGAGGCCGCCTGAGAGAGTGCTTCGGCCTGCAACTGATGGTAGGCCGTCATCAGGGGCACCACGGAATTGGTTTCCCGCTCCAGTTGGCCGCGCTGAGCGGACTCGGCGTAGGCCATGATCGAGCGGTCCGGCATGGTCAGCAGGTGCACCGGTAGATCGAAGGCTCGCCGTTCACCCAATTCGTACGGAGCCACCTGGATGACGGTGGAGGGCAGTTCGGCGAAAGCGGCAAGCCTGTCCAGTTGTGCCGCCATCACTTCGGCCCCGCCCACGGTTCGCCGAAGGCAGCTCTCATCGAGAACCGCGTAGATCCGAGGTGCCGGAGTCCGCTCCAAGGACGCCTGCCGTTTCGCGAGCAGCGTCAGCCGCTCCTCTGCCTGCTGTTCCGTGATCGCTCCCCGCCGTACGGCGCCTGCGGCGATGGCCTCGGCGTACTCCGGTGTCTGGAGCAGTCCCGGGATGATGCCGACTTCGAAGAGCCTGATCTCCGCCGCGCGCACCTCCTGCGCGACGAACTCCGGGAAGCCTTCCAGCAAGGCACTGTTCCGTGCCGCCCGCCCCTGGCGCTCGAACGTGTCTCCGGTTCCGAACGCCCTGTCAGCACTGTTCGCGAAGTGGGGAGTTGGAGGCCGCCGACCAGTTTCCACGGCGGAAATGTGCGTTCCGGAGTACCCCATCCGCTCGGCCAGATCGTCCTGCGTCCAGCCTCGTTCATCTCTCAACATGCGAAGTCGTTGTCCGAACCGCGCGCTCGGTGATTTCTCGGGGTCCAGCTCTTTCCGGTTCACCAGTCACCGCACCAACTCTCCGTGCAAGCCGTACACGTTGAAGACCGTCCGATCCTAAGCCACGCTGACCGCCATCGGTAGTCGAATTGCTACGGAGAGGAGTCGCCGTGCCCGGAGAATGCGTGCCCCCGGAACCGCGGGAACCGCAGAAGCCTCAGAATCCCCCCGGCCTTCCGGCGCTCGGCGCGCTCCTGGTGGATGCGCGGGGGCGGATCGGTGAGTTCCGGGGTGAGTGGTGCGGGCTGTGGTCGCTGCGGCCGATCGGGGGCGGGATCGAGTGGACGGTCGAGCCCACTCAGGTCCAACGGGCCACCCGGGGGCAGGAGTTACGGGCCAGGACCGCCTACGCCAACGCGCGCAGCCGAGGTGAGCGCCTGTGACCTGCTGCCGGAAGCCCACCGTGGCCCAGTGCACCGCGGTGGCCCTGCTGCCGGCTCCCGAGCACCTCGCCCGGTTCGCCGTTCCCGGGTTCCCGATGCAGGACGGCCACGTCCTCTGCGAACTCGGCGAGGGGCATGCCGGGGACCACGCGCAGATGCTCTGGGACGACGACCTGAACAGCGAGGGCATCTGGGTCCGTTGGGGCGAGAGCGGGAGCGTCGCGACCCTGACCGGGCTGCCCTGGTGCCCCGCGACCGACGACCGGGGCGACGCCTGCTGGCTGTTCGCCGGGCACCCCTCCGGTCACGCCTGGCAGGTGGTGGACCCCACCATGGAAGCGCTGGGAGCCGAACTGGCCCGGCTCTACCCGCACTTGTACCGCCATCGGGGCGAGAGCGGTCCGGGCTAGTCCGCCGGGTCCGTCTGCTCCAGACCCAGCAGTGCCCCCAACGCCCGTACGCAGTGCGTCACTTCCTCGTCCTCGGTGCGTGCGCGTTCGCCGGCGGGCCGTCCCGACCACTGGAGCGCGCGGTCCTCGGCGTAGGCGGCCCAGGCGTGGGCGACCGGGAGGGCGGACTCGTCCAGGCCGAGGAGGGTCAGGGTGCGCTGGGCGATGGCGGTGCGCAGGCTCTCCACGCGTTCGCCGCCGAGGGCGACGGCGCCGCGGCCGAAGACGAGGGCGAGGTAGAAGTCCCGGCGGCGGGCGATCTGCGCGAGATAGCGGCGGACGAACTGCTCCAGGGCGGGCTCGGGGGCGAGGCCCTCGTCGGGGGCGGTGTTGCGCATCACGCGGCGGCCCGCGGCGGCGACCACCTCGTCGTAGAAGGCGGTCTTGTTCGGGAAGTGGTGGAAGAGCAGGCCGCGGGAGATGCCCGCCTCCTGGGCCACCTCGTCGATGGACAGCTCGTGGATCGGCCGCTCGACGAGCTTGCGCAGCCCGATGCCGACCAGCTGGCGGCGGCGCTCCTTGGGCGTCATCCGGGTGCGCGGCTTGCGGGCCGGGCCCTCCGGCGCGGCCCCGGCGGCTCCCGGTGCCCCCTCGGAAGACGACCCTCCGGGCGGTGATCCTTCGCTCATACTATTGAGCATTGCTTAGTAACCCTCTACCGTCAACGGTATGGACTTCGCACCCTCAGCCCGCGCCGCCGACCTGATCGAGCGCGTGCGCACATTCATCGAGACGGAGATCGACCCGGTCGAGGAGGGCTACCACCGGGAGGTGGCCGCGCGCCGGGCGGGCGCGGGCGACCCCTGGGAGCCGCTGCCGCTGATCGAGGAGCTGCGGGCCAAGGCCCGGGCGCAGGGCCTGTGGAACCTCTTCCTGCCCGCCGGGCACGAGGGCCCCTACGCCGAGAAGTACGGCACCCTCGGCGGCGCCGGGCTCAGCAACACCGACTACGCGCCGATCGCCGAGCTGACCGGCCGCTCCTTCCTCGCCCCGCACATCTTCAACTGCAACGCGCCGGACACCGGCAACATGGAAGTGCTCCTGAAGTACGGCAACCAGGACCAGCGCGACGAGTGGCTCGACCCGCTGCTCGACGCCCGGATCCGCAGCGCCTTCTGCATGACCGAGCCGGGGGTGGCCTCCTCGGACGCGACCAATATGGAGCTGCGGGCCGTGGTCGAGGGCGACGAGGTCGTCATCAACGGGCGCAAGTGGTGGTCCACCGGTGTCGGCCACCCGGACTGCAAGATCTTCATCGTGATGGGCCTGACCGACCCGGACGCCGACCGGCACCACCGGCACACCATGGTCCTGGTGCCCCGGGACACCCCGGGCGTCAAGATCGAGCGGCTGCTGCCGACCATGGGCATCCACGACGAGCCGCACGGGCACGGCGAGGTCAGCTTCACCGACGTCCGGGTGCCGGTGGCGAACATCATCTCCGGCCCCGGCGAGGCCTTCTCCATCGCGCAGGGGCGGCTCGGCCCGGGCCGGGTGCACCACTGCATGCGGCTCATCGGCCTCGCCGAGAAGGCCCTCGAACTCGCCTGTGAGCGCGGGCTCTCCCGGATCGGCTTCGGCAAGCCGCTGATCAACCTCGGCGGCAACCGCGAACGCGTCGCCGAGGCCCGGATCGCCATCGACTCCACCCGCCTCCTGGTCCTCCACGCGGCCTGGAAACTGGACACCGGCGGTCCGCTGCACGCGCTGAGCGAGGTCAGCCAGATCAAGGTGGCGGCGCCCAACATGGCCCAGCAGGTGATCGACTTCGCCATGCAGATCCACGGCGGCGGCGGCCTCTCCGACGACTTCCCGCTCGCCGCGGCCTGGACCAACGCCCGCGCCCTGCGGCTCGCCGACGGCCCCGACGAGGTGCACCGCGGCATGATCGCCCGCCTGGAGCTCGGCAAGTACGGGGCCAAGCGATGAGCCGCCGGGTACTGGTCACCGGCGGTGCCTCCGGGCTCGGCGCCGCCCTCGCCGCCGCCTTCGCGGCCCGCGGCGACCGGGTCCTCGTCACCGACATCGGCGCCGAGCCGCCCGCCCAACTCCCGCCCTCCGCCTCGTACGTGCGGCTCGACGTCACCTCGCAGGAGGACTGGGACGCGGCCCGGGAGCGGGTCGTGACCGAGTTCGGCGGGCTCGATCTCCTGGTCAACAACGCGGGGGTGGCCGCGGGCGGGCGGATCGAACTGCTCGACCTCGACGAGTGGCGCTGGATCACCGAGATCAACCTCTTCGGCGTGGTCCGCGGCTGCCGTACCTTCACCCCGCTCTTCAAGGAGCAGGGCTCCGGGCACATCGTGAACACCGCGTCCATGGCGGGGCTGGTGCATCCGCCCGCGATGAGTTCGTACAACGCGGTGAAGTCGGCGGTGGTCGCGCTCAGCGAGACGCTCCGCTTCGAGCTGGAGCCCTTCGGGATCGCGGTCTCGGTGGTCTGCCCCTCCTTCTTCCGTACGAACCTGGCGTCCTCGATGCGCGGCAGCGACCCGATGATGCAGTCGGTCGCCCGCAAGCTGATCGAGAGGTCGCGGCTGGGCGCGGAGGAGATCGCGGCGATCGTGGTCAAGGCCGTCGACCGGCGCACCCCGCTGATCCTCACCGACAAGGCGGGCCGCCGCGCCTATCGGGCGAAGCGCTTCCTCGCGCCGCTGTACGTACGGCAGATGCTCGCCTTCGGGGAGAAGCTGCGCCGCGGCGGTGAGCAGGCGGACCGTGAACAGGCCGCCCGCGCAAGGGAGTCGGCGCCCGCGGCGGCAGAGGGCGAGCGATGAGCAGGCGAACGGTACTGATCACCGGGGCGAGTTCGGGGCTCGGGGAGGAGATGGCCCGTCAGTTCGCCGCGCTCGGCTGGGACTTGGCGCTCTGCGCGCGGCGGACCGAACGCCTGGAGGCGCTGCGCGAGGAGATCACCGCGCGGCACCCGGAGCGCACGGTGGCGCTCAAGGCGCTCGATGTCACCGACGGCGAGGCGGTGTTCACCGTCTTCGGTGAGTTCGCCGCCGAGTTCGGCACCGTGGAGCGGGTGATCGTCAACGCCGGGCTCGGCAAGGGCGCGGCGTACGGCACCGGGCGCCACGACGCCAACCGGCAGACCGCGATGACCAACTTCGTCGGCGCGCTCGCCCAGTCGGAGGCCGCGATGGAGATCTTCCGCCGCCAGGGGCACGGCCATCTGGTGATGATCTCCTCGGTCTCCGCGCTGCGCGGCATGCGCAAGGCGATGACCACCTACGCGGCGACCAAGGCCGGAGTCGCCGCGATGGCCGAGGGGCTGCGCTCGGAGCGGGTGCCGGGCGTGGACGTCTCGGTGGTCTACCCGGGCTACATCCGCTCCGAGATGAACGCCCACGTCCAGCAGAAGACCAGGTTCATGGTGGACACCGCCAGCGGGGTCAGGGCCATGGTCGCCGCGATCGAGAAGCGCAAGGCCAAGGCGTATGTCCCCGTCTGGCCCTGGGTACCGATCGCCACGGCCATGAAGCTGCTGCCGCTGTCGGTGGTGAGGAGGCTCGTATGACCGAGGCCCGCGCAAGGGTTTCCGGTGCCGGTGAGGTCCGCGGCGAGGACGCCTTCGACGTCCAGGCGGTGGCCGCGTGGCTGCGCGCACACGCCGAGGACACCACCGGGCTCGAAGGGACCCCGGAGGTACGGCAGTTCAGCGGCGGCGCCTCCAACCTCACCTATCTGCTGCGCTATCCGGAGCGGGACCTGATCCTGCGGCGCCCGCCCCGGGGCCAGAAGGCCAGGAGCGCCCACGACATGGGCCGCGAGTTCCGCATCCAGTCGCAGCTCGCCGGGGTCTTCCCGCACGTCCCGCGGATGGTGGCCTTCTGCCAGGACGAGTCGGTGATCGGCTCGGACTTCTATGTGATGCAGCGGCTCGCCGGGCCCATTCCGCGCAAAGAGCTGCCGCGCGGCCTGGAGTTGAGCCCCGAGCAGGTCCGGCGGTTGTGCACCAATGTCATCGACCTCCTGGTCGACCTGCACTCCGTCGACCCGGCCGAGGCGGGGCTCGCGGACCTCGGCAAGGGCGAGGGCTATGTGGGCCGCCAGGTGGCGGGCTGGTCGGGGCGCTACCGCAAGGCGAAGACCTGGAACGTCGGCTCCTTCGAGAAGGTGATGGCCTGGCTGGACGCCCACCAGCCCGCCGACCGCCGGATCTGCCTGATCCACAACGACTTCCGCCTCGACAACGTCGTGCTCAGCGAGGAGGACCCCACCCGCCCGGCCGGTCTGCTCGACTGGGAGATGGCCACCCTCGGCGACCCGCTGATGGACCTCGGCGGGGCGCTGGCCTACTGGGTGCAGGCCGACGACTCCCGCCTGTTCCAGCAGTTCCGCAGGCAGCCCACGCATCTGCCCGGGATGCTGACCCGCGCGGAGGTGGTGCGCTACTACACCGAGCGCTCCGGTCTTGAGGTCACCGACCGGCAGTGGGCCTTCTACGAGGTCTTCGGCCTCTTCCGGCTCGCGGTCATCTGCCAGCAGATCTACTACCGCTACCACCGCAAGCAGACCACCAACCCGGCCTTCCGCAACCTCTGGCTGGCCACCCGGATGCTGGAACGCCGCTGCCTGAAGATCATCAAGAGGGCGGGCCGGTGAGCGTCCTGCTGCTCGTACGGCACGGGCAGGCCTCCTTCGGCGCGGCCGACTACGACGCGCTCTCCGAGACCGGGCACGAGCAGTCCCGGCTGCTCGGGGCCGCCCTCGCCCGCCGGGGGATCACCCCCGCGGCGGTGCTGCGCGGCGGCATGAAGCGGCACGAGCAGACCGTGGCGGGGCTGCTCGACGGCGCGGGATGGCAGCTGCCGCCCACCCAAGTGGACGCGGACTGGGACGAGTTCGACGGTGACGGGGTACTGGAGGTGCTGCGGCCCGAGTTCCGGGACCGGTCCGTCCTCGCGAGTCACCTCGCCGCCGCCGAGCACCCCGGGCGGGCCTTCCAGGCGCTCTTCGAGGAGGCCACCGACCGCTGGCGCGCGGGCGCCCACGAGGGCGAGTACGCGGAATCCTTCCGGGCCTTCGGCAGCCGGGTCGAGGCGGCGCTCGGCCGGGCCGCGCGGCTGCCGGGCACCGTGCTCGTGGTCACCTCCGGCGGGCCGCTGGCCACCGTGGTCTCCCGGCTGCTCGCCGGGGACGACTCGCTGTGGGGACGCCTGAACCCGGTGATGGCCAACTCCGCGGTCACCAAGGTGGTCTCGGGCAGCCGCGGGATGACCTGCGTCTCCTTCAACGCGCACGAACACCTGGAGCACGAGCGGGAGTTGCTGACGTACCGCTGAGGCCCGCGGCCGCCCCGGGCCCGCTCGCCGACAGGGCGGCGGGCCCGGGACGGACCGACTCGGCCCCGTTCAGCCGATCGCGACCCGCAGCAGGGTGTCCGAGCCGGGCGGCTGACCGCCGTTGCCGTCCGCGTTGGTGGTGGACAGCCACAGCTCCTCGGCGCCCGGCACCTTGGTGGCCGAGCGCAGCCGCCCGTAGGTGCCGACGTAGAAGGCCTTCGCCTCGCCGACCTCCTCGCTGTTCTCGTCCAGCGGGATCCGCCAGAGCCGTTCGCCGCGCAGCGAGGCCATGTAGACAGCGTTGTCGACGACGGCGATCCCGCTCGGGGAGGCCTCCGCGGTGCTCCAGGTGTACTTCGGGCCAGTCGTCCCCGGCTCCTCGCAGTCGCCCTCGCACTGCGGCCAGCCGTAGTTGGCGCCGGGCTTGATCAGGTTCAGCTCGTCATGGGTGTTCTCGCCCAACTCCGCCTCCCAGAGCCTGCCTTGGGCGTCGAAGGCGATGCCCTGCGGATTGCGGTGGCCGAGGCTGTAGACGTGGTTGCCGAAGGGGTTGTCCGGGGCGGGCTCGCCGTCCGTGGTCATCCGCAGGATCTTCCCGTTGAGGGAGTCCTCGTCCTGGGCGAGGGCGGAGTCCTGGGCGTCGCCGGTGGTGGCGTAGAGGTAGCCGTCCGGGCCGAAGGCGAGCCGGCCGCCGTTGTGGTAGCGGTTCTTGGCGATGCCGTCGAGCAGCACCGTGTACCCGCCGAGCGAGGAGCCGTCCCAGGTCATCCGGGCGATCCGGTTGCCCTCGGAGGAGGTGTGCATGACGTAGACCCGGTGGTTGGTCTCCCACTCCGGGTCGACGGCCACGCCCATCAGGCCGCCCTCGCCGCCGGTGGTCTCGGACTCGGGGACGGTGCCCAGCTCGGTGCGGGTGCCGTCGGGCGTCACCGAGAAGAGGCCGAAGGAGTCGCGTTCGGTGACCAGGGCCGCCGAGGCGTCGGGCAGCCAGGAGACGCCCCAGGGGATCGACCAGCCGGTGGACAGGGTGCTGACCTCGGTCGGTTCACCGGCGGCCCCGGCGGGCGGTGCGGCGGCGGCACCGGTCGCGCCGAGACCGGCCGCCGCGAGCAGCGCCGTCGAGACGGCGGCCAGCACGGCCCTCTTCCTGGTACGTGCGGGTACGGACATGTCGCTCCTTGGGGGTGAGCTGCTGGTGTGGGGGTGGCCGGTGAGGCGGCCGTCGGCGAGCAACACCGTGTTGCGAAAGGGGAGTTGCCCCTGATTCAGGGTGCGTGAGCCGGGGCCCCGGGTACAGGGCCGGGAGCGGATATTCGTCCGGCGCGGCGACCGGCCCGGTGCGCGCCGCCCGTGGAACCCTTGCCGTGGGGCGGCCGCCCGGCCGTCGCGGCCCTACGACAGATCGGCACCGCACATGCTGAACGGCTCCCCGCTGAACGGTTCCCTCGCCGTGGTCACCGGCGCCTCCAGCGGCATCGGCGCCGCGACCGCGGAGGCGCTCGCCGCCGAGGGCGCGGACGTCGCCCTGCTCGCCCGCCGCCACGACCGGCTGACCCGCCTCGCCGAGACCCTCAACGCCCGCGAGGGCGGCCGGGTCCGCGCCTACGAGGCCGATGTCACCGACGCCGAGGCGGTACGGGCCGCGGTCGACGCGGCGGCCGAGGACGGCGGCGGCATCGACATCCTGGTCAACAACGCCGGGACCGGCGTCTGGAGCCCCGCCCTGGAAGCCGAGTTGAGCGACTGGCACACCATGGTCGAGGTCAACGTCAACGGCGTGCTCAACACCGCCCACGCCGCGCTGCCCCACCTGGTGCGGGCCGCCGGGGGCGAGCGGGGCGTCGCCGACCTGGTGACCGTCAGCTCGGTCGGCGGGCGCCGGGTGCCCGGCCCGTACAGCAATGTCTACGCGGCGACCAAGCACGCCGTCGGCGCCTTCACCGAGGCCCTGCGGCAGGAGTTCGCCCCCGAGCACGTGCGGGCCGGGCTGGTCGAACCCGGCATCGTGGTCACCGAGTTGACCACCGCCCGCCGGAAGTACGCCCCCGACGCGGGCAGCCCGAGCGGCTACGGCTTCCTCCAGCCGGAGGACGTGGCCGCCGCCGTCGTCTTCATGGTGACCCGGCCCCGCCACGCCGCGGTGAACGAGATCCTCGTACGGCCGACCGAGCAGATCCGCTGAGCCGGGGCGGGGCGGTGGGCGTCAAGTTCCGTATGGGCGAGCGGAGTTGACGGCCGCTCGCGGGGCGGGGCGCGCAGCCGGTGGCGCGGTCCCTCGCCCTTGCCCGGTGGACCGGCTCCGGGAGGGACGGAAATCACTCGTCACCGCTCGCCCCGCCGGGTACCGTCGCGGGAGTTTCCTCGCTGCTGGGAGCCCCGGAGAGCTGTGCGCGGGCGCCCCGGCAGTCCCCACGGTGAGAGAAGGTCCGTCCATGGCATGCCGCATCAGTGAGCTCATCCTCGGTTGCCGCGATCCCGAGCTCCTCGCGCGGTTCTGGTGCGAGGTGCTCGACTTCGTGGTGCTCGACCGCGAGGAGGACGGCAGCCTGGAGATCGGCCCGCGCGAGGGCTTCGGCGGCCCGCAGCCGACGATCGTCCTCAGCCGCAGGGACGAGCCGGAGCCCGGGAAGCCCCGGCTGCACATCGACGTCAACGCCACCGACCGCGATCAGGACGCCGAGCTGGAACGCCTCCTGAAGCTCGGTGCGCGCCGGGCCGACGTCGGCCAGACCGGCGAGGAGTCCTGGCATGTCCTCGCCGACCCCGAGGGCAATGAGTTCTGCCTGCTCAGGACCCGTCTCGCGCCGCTCTGAGGCTCCTCGCCGGTGACGCGTCCGCCCCCGGGCGGTCGTGATCGGCCGTCCGTCCCCGCGTCCTGCCGCCCGCCTCCTCGAAGAACCCGAGGAGGCGGGCGGCCGGTTTCGCGCGCCCGGCCGGGGGTGCCGGGCACGCGGGGCGGTTACGGGTTCGGGCGGTTCCGGGTACCGCAGGCTCAGGCCACCGCGGCCGGGCGCAGGGCCTCGGCGCCGTGCTGGAAGACCATCGCCGAGTAGGTGGCGCCGAGTCCGGAGGCGACGTACACGTAGTGGCGGCCGCGCTCCAGGCCGCCGGCGGCGCGCAGTTCGGTGTGGTTGACGAAGACGTCCGAGGCGAAGCAGTGGCTGTACTCGGGGAGTTGGTCCAGATAGACCATGTCCGGGTCGATGCCGAGCAGGGCGACGGTCTCGTTCATCGGGGCGTTGTGCGGGATCACCCGGTGGATGTCGGCGAGGGTGAGCCCGGCCTCCTCCACCGCCTCCCGCACCACCTCGGCGAGCGCGCGGGCCCCGTCCCTCCCGTACTCCCGGGACTGCTCGACGGACATCAGGACCCCGGCGGCGTACTGGCCCATGGTCCTGGTGGCGTACGAGAGGACGCGGTCGCCGGGCACCTCCTGCGGGGCGATGAGCAGGGCGGCGGCGGCCTCGCCCATCAACGCCCCGCTGTTGTAGAGGAGTTGGTTGCCGGGGGTGAAGGCCTTGTCGCCGGTGACGACGAGGGCGCGGGCGTAGGGGTCGCCGTCGTCGTCGAGCAGCAGTCCGGCCAGGTCGATCGCGGCCAGGCCGGTGGCGCAGTTCTGCTGGGTGAGGGCGAAGGAGGCGGCGTGCTCCAGGCCGAGCGCGTCCCGGATCAGCGAGGCCGCGTCCAGGTGGGAGGGGGTGACCTCCTGGGTGGAGTGCACGTAGAGCAGATAGCGGATGTCGGTGGGGTCCGGCACCTGGGCGACCAGGCGGCGGGCGGCGGGCAGCACCAGGTCGAGGAGCCCGCCGTCCGGATCCAGGCGCAGCCGGCGCAGCCCGTGCACCTTCCGGAGCAGCCGCACCTGGGCGCGCTTGAGGCCGAGCGGCTCGGCCAACTCCTCGATGGCGTACGAGCGTTCGGGCAGGAAGGATGCGACGGCTGCCACGGTGGCGATGCGGTTCACACGGTCTCCTTGGCGGTCGGCGCGCCGGTGCCCGGCCCGCCGTGGTCGGGGATAGTCGGGGTCCGGCGCCCGATGGCCAGCGCCATCACGGCGGCGAGCAGGCACAGGGCTCCGGCGCCGTACCAGGCCGAGGCGTAGTCGCCCAGCTCGTCGCGGACCGCGCCCGCGAGGATCGCCGCGGCGCCCGCGCCGACCTGGTGCGCGGTCCACAGCCAGCCGAAGACGACCGCGGAGGCGGCGCCGTAGCGCTCCTGGCACAGGGCGAGCGTCGGCGGGACGGTGGCCACCCAGTCGAGCCCGTAGAAGATCGCGAAGAGGAGCATGCTGGGGGTCGCGCTGCGGTCGAAGAGCGAGGGCAGGACGAGCAGCGAGCCGCCGCGCAGCCCGTAGTAGACGAAGAGCAGGACCCGGGGGTTGAAGCGGTCGGTGAGCCAGCCCGAGGCGACGGTGCCGATCAGGTCGAAGATGCCCGCCATGGCGAGCAGTCCGGCGGCCGTGGTCTGGGGCATCATGTGGTCGCCCGCGGCCGGGATGAAGTGGGTCTGCACCAGGCCGGTGGTGGTGGCGCCGCAGATCGCGAAGCCGCCGAAGAGCATCCAGAAGGCCCGCCCGCGCCCGGCCCGCCACAGCACCTGGAAGGGGCCCGTGACGCCCAGGGGGTTGAAGTCGGCCTGGTCGGGGGCGACTTCGGGGCCCTTCGCCTCGGCCGTGCCGACCGCATCGGCCTCCGCTTCTTCCTCGGATGCGCCGAAGGGGCGCTGGCCGACGTCCCGGGGGTGCTCCCGCAGCAGGAAGAGGACCAGCGGGATGACCCCGATGGCGGCCGCGGCCACCGTGAAGGAGGCGAGCCGCCAGCCGGTGTGCTCCACCAGCCAGGCCAGCAGCGGCATGAAGACCAGCTGCCCCGCGGTGCTCCCGGCGGTCAGCACCCCGGTGACAAGGCCGCGGTGCTTGGCGAACCACCGGTTGGTGACGGTCCCGACGAAGGCCAGCGCGACCGCCCCGCTGCCGGTGCCCACCAACACGCCCCAGTACAGGGTGAGTTGCCAGGGTGCGCCCATGGCGGTGGGCAGGGCGCTGCCGACCGCGATGAGCAGCAGGGAGGTGCTGACCACCGGCCGGATGCCGTACTTCTCCATCCAGGAGGCGGCGAACGGGGAGACGGCCCCGTAGAGCACCATGTTGACGGAGGCCGCGGTGGCGATGGAGGCGTGGCTCCAGCCGAACTCGGCGTGCAGGGGGTCCATCATGACGCCGGGTACGGCGCGGAAGCCGGAGGCGCCGGTGAGCGCGAGGAAGGACACCCCGAGCACGATCCACACCCAGGGCAGGCGTGAAGTGCCGCGCGGGCGGGGGCTGTTGGCGGCGGATGCGGGTGCGGGCGGTGCGGGGCCGGGGCCGGTGGTCGCGGGGTCGGGGGTCTCGGTGGGGGTGTCGGGTGCGGTGGTGTCGAGCTTGTCCATCAGTGCTTCCTGATCGGCCGGTGGCGGGGACGACCACGGGCGCCCCGGCCCCCGCCGCGCGGGCGCGGGCCGGGCCGCCGGGTCATCCGGCTCGTCGGGCGGCCCTGGCCTTCGCCACCGGGACGACGCTCGTCCCGGTGGCCCGGCAGACCACCTGGGGTTCGGTGAGGACGACGGCGCTGCTGGCGCCCTCCTCGTAGCGGGCGGCGACCACCTTGCGCGCCTCGAAGGCGATGGTGCGGCGCAGCCGTCCGCGGTGCCGCACGGTGCCGGTGACCTCCAGGAAGTCCCCGGCGCGCACGGGGGCGGTGAAGTCGACGCTGCTGTATCCGGTCAGCAGCCCCTCGTCGCCGTCGGTGCGGATGGTCAGATAGGTCGCCACATCGCCGAACAGCTCCAACACCCGTGCTCCCGCCACGAGTTCACCACCGTAGTGCGCCTCACCGGCACCGATGCGCACCCGCAGGGTGACGCTCGGCCCGGCCTCGTCGGTGGCGTCCGACTCGCTCGCGGGAGCGGGCGCGGGCGCGGCGGGCGGGGGAGTCGGCGGGGCGGGGGTGCGGGCGGTGGTCACGAGGGGGGTGCTCCCTTCCGGCTGATCGAACTGATCGAACTGATCGAGCTGATCGAGTTCATCGGCCCGATCGAGGTGGTCGAGGTGGTCGAGCGGGTCGAGTTGATCGAGCGGGTCCTGCTGCTCCTGCTGGTCCCGCGAGTCCGGTGGTTTCGGCCGACCGCCGTCTGCGGGAACGGGAACGGGATCGGGGACGGGGGCGGCGGGAACGGGGACGGCGAGGGCGACGGCGAAGACCAGGTCCTGTTTGTGACTGATGCTCAGGGACAGTGTCCCCAGGCCGAGTTCACGGCGCCGCGCCTCCGCGCTGCCGGTCAGCCGGAGCAGCGGGCGGCCCGAGGCGGCGCGGTCCACCGCGATGTGGCGTGGCCGCACCGGACCGAAGAGCCCGCAGTCCAGGACCTTCAGCACGGCCTCCTTCGCGGCGAAGCGGCCCGCGAGAAACTCCCGCCTGCGCGCCGGTCCGAGGCCCGCGGCCAGGGCGAGTTCGGACTCGGCGTACAGGAAGCGGGTCAGCCACGGCCGCCGCAGCAGGGCGTCGACCTCGTCGAGCCGGAGCAGGTCGGTGCCGAGGCTCGGCGCCGGGACGGCGGGCGGCGGTCCCGGCGCGGCGCCCGCCTCGCGGACCCGGCGTAGGGGCGGGGCCTGGGTCATGCCGGTCCTCCGGTGCCGGTCAGGTCGAGTACGGCGGTGGCGCGGGCGCCCGAGCGGGGGTCGGCGTCGTGCAGGACCAGGGTGTCGTACCGCTCGCGCCACTCGGGCAGGCGGCGGCTGAGCTCCAGCCAGACGCCGGTGCAGTACGTGTCGGGGCGGGCCCGGTGGACGTCCACGCCCGGGGTCTCGGGCACCTCGGTGCGGGCGCCGGTGACCAGGAGCCGGGCCCCGGCCGGTGCCTCCGCGAGGACCGCGCCGAGCCCGCCGAGGTGCTGGCCCTCGGTGCCGCTGCGCAGTACCCGCGGGTGCCCGTCCCCCTCGGCGTCCACGGCCAGCAGGACCGCGGAGTCGACGAGCCCGCTGTCGTGCGCCAGCGGGTCGTACACCGGCAGCGAGGTCTGTTCGAGGACCGCGATCAGGGCGCGGGTGCCGCGTCCGCCGCGCTGGTGGGCCGCGGCGATCCGCAGCGCGGTGAACGGGGCGAGCAGGCCCTGTTCGGAGACCGCGAAGCTGCGGGCCCGGTTGCCGAGGCGGTGGTTGAGGTAGGAGGCGGTGGTCACGAAGGGGTGCAGATCGGGCAGGGCGTAGGCGAGCACGATCAGGTCGGGGTCCAGCTTCTCGCCGTCCGCTGCCGCGAGCAGGTGGTCGACCAGCTGCGGGAAGCCGACCTGGGGGCCCGCCGACCAGCGTGCGGGGTCGACCTCCGCCCCGAACGGCCGGACCAGGTCCTGGTGGTACCGGACGAGGTAGGGGATCTCGGGCGGCGGCCCGGGCGGCGGGGAGACGAGGTGCCGGGTGGCGGTGAGGTGGGGCATGCCGGGGCCCCGCTCAGCCGCGCGCGGCGAGCGGCTCGCCGGCCGGGCTGCCCTTGGCGGTGAGGAGGAAGTCGGTGAGGGTGCCGACGGTGCGGAAGTCGTCGGCGTCCAGCTCGTCGGGGTCCACCTCGATGCCGACCAGGTCCTCCAGGGACATGAGCAGTTCGAGTACGGAGGTGGAGTCCAGGTGCAGGTCCTCGAAGAGCCGGGCGCTCTCCTCGGTGCCGCTGACCTCGCGTTCGAGGACCTCGGTGAGGGCGGACTCGATGGCGGTGACGGCCTCGTTGCGCTGCATGATGCGGGTGCTCCTGTGGTGTGGGTGCGGTGAACGGGCGGGTGCGGTACGGGTGGTGCGGTGCGGGCAGGGCCGACTCGGTTGCCCGGTACGGGAGTTCAGGGCTGCGGCGTCCTCACAGGTCGATGAGCCGCTGCGGTTCCAGGAGGTCGTCGACGGTGGCGCGGCGCCGGATCAGCTGGGCGCGGCCCTCGTGGACCAGGACCTCGGCGGGGTGGCCGTGGCTGAGGAAGTTGACCGGGGAGGCGCTGGGCCCGTAGGCGCCGGAGCGCTCCACGCCGATCAGGTCACCGGCCCGGACCGGCGGCAGGGCCACGCGCTTGCCGATGACGTCGTTGGGGGTGCAGAGCGGTCCGGCGAGGGTGTACTCCTCGGTGGCGGCGGCGTGGTAGCGGGTCAGCGAGGCGATGGGGAAGTTGCGCTTGACGAAGCTGCCGATGCCGACCGCGGCCATGTGGTGGTTGGTGCCGCCGTCCGCGACCACGAACTGCTCGCCCATCGACTCCTTCACATACAGGGCGCGGGTGACGTACGTACCGGCGGGCGCGGTCAGGAAGCGGCCCAGCTCCATGATCAGCCGGCAGTCGGGGAAGCGGGCGGCGAAGGGCTCGACGACCTCCCGCAGCCCGGCGGCGAGCGCCTCGACGTCGAGGTCCTTCTCGTTGTCGAAGTAGGCGATGCCGAGACCGCCGCCGAAGTCCAGGGTGTCCAGGGTGATGCCCAGCTCCCGGGCGAGCTCCTCGGAGGTGCGCAGGATCTCGGCGGTGTTGTGCACCACGTCCGCGTGGTTGAGGAAGCGGGTGCCCATATAGGCGTGCAGTCCGCGCACCCGTACCGCCCGCAGTCCGGCCAGGGTGGGGGCGGCGGCGCGCAGCAGGGCCGTGTCGATACCGAACTGGCGGGGCTTGCCGCCCATGGCGAGCCCTGAGCCCTTGGTGTGGAACTCGGGGTTCACCCGCAGCATCGCGCCCACCCCGGCGAGCCCGCGGTCCGCGGCGAGCCGGTCGAGCAGCCGCAGCTCCTCCAGGGACTCGCAGACCACGGCGTGGATCCCGGCGTCCAGGCAGGCTTCGAGCTCGGCGGTGGTCTTGCCGGGGCCGAGGAAGATGATGTCCCGCGGTAAGACCCCGGCCCGCAGGGCGGTGCGCAGCTCGACGAGGGAGGAGATCTCGGCGCCCGCGCCGAGGCGGTTCAGGACGCCGCAGATGCTGATGTTGGGGTTGGCCTTGAGCGAGTAGAAGATGTCGACGGCCGCCGGGAGCAGCCCGCGCAGCTGCGTGTAGCCCTCGCGCAGCACCGCGGAGTCGTAGACGTAGGCGGGGGTGCCGAACTCCTCGGCGATCGCCGAGACGGGAATTCCCTGGAAGCTCCTTTCCGCCTCGTCGCCCGGGCTTCCGGGTACGTATTCTTCCTGGCTCATCGGGGGTTTCCTTTCCGCGTGGTGAGGGCGTCGAGCCGTTCGGTCACGTCGTGGTCGAGTTTTCCGAGCCGTTCCCGGTCGGGTGCGAACAGCAGGGTGTAGAGGCGGCCGTCGAAGGGACCGGTCGCGGAGGCGGCCTGAGCGTTGACGGTGGCGAAGCAGGTGAGGAGAATTCCGGTGCCTTCGGTATCGGTTTCGTGGAAACCCTGTAGTGCTTCGTGGATTTCCGTGAAGGCCAGCGGGCGTTCGAGACGCAGCGGATAGTGCTTTGCGAGGACCATGCCGCCCGGCCGGGACAGCGCCTCGGTGGCGCGGCCCTGATAACTCGACATGTTCAGCCGGGCGTTGATCTCCAGGACCGGATAGACCAGTGAGTCCTCGCCGAGAAGGGCGTCCACTCCGACGACCCCGAAGAATCCGTCCTCAAACAGCCGGCGGCCGAGCGCGAGGGAGGTTTTCTCCAGGTCCGCGATCTGCTGACGGTCGAGCCGGGCGGGCATCAGATGGCCCTTGTGGATGCCGTTCTCGGTGAGCGCCTCCTTGACGAAGTCGAAGTGGACGCCGCCGTCCCGGCCGACGGTGAACTGGTAGTTGAGATCGGCCCGCTTCGGCAGGAAGTGCTCGACGACGACATCGAGGCGGTCCGAGCCGGTGCGCTCGGCGCGGCGGCGGACCATGCGGAGCAGCCGGTCCGCCTGGGTGCGGCCGCGCAGCACGATCAGGCCGCGCCCGGAGACCCCGTAGGCCTCCTTGACGATGACGGCGGGGGAGGCGGCGAGCCCGGTGTCCAGGGCGCGGGCCAGCTCGCCGACGCTCTCGCAGCAGGCGCCGGGGATGGTGCGCAGGCCGAGCTGCTCGGTGATCCGGCGGCTGTAGATCTTGCTGTTGACCTTCTCCGCCCGGTCCGCGTCGGCCCCGGCCAGGCGCAGTCCGGTGGTCTCGGCGATCTTCTGCTCGTCGGCGGAGGTGCCCATCGGCATCAGATAGGCCCCGGCCCGCCCGAGTGCGCGCAGCCGGTCGAGCAGCACCGGCGAGCCGAGCACCGCGGCGCTGGTGCTCGCCCCCTCCGGGCAGTTCTCCGGGACGAGTTCGGTCGGCGGTGCGAGCCCGAGGCCCTCGGCGTAGGCGCGGAAGCCGGGATCGAGCGGGCTCCGCAGCAGCAGGTAGTCGCCCTCGGCGCCGAGCAGCGCGCCGAGTTCCTCCAGGCGCTGCACGGTCTCGTCGCTGCCGGAGACCTGCGGGCCCGGCAGGCCGGTGTAGCTCTGCGCCCAGCGCCGTTCCACCTCGAAGTTGCAGAGGAAGACGAAAACAGCATTCGGGTCTCCGGAAACGCTCTCTTTCATGGTGCGCAGATAGCTGGACATGGGTGAAGAAGTCCTCATTCCTCTTGGCGTCCCTTGTTCTGCCGACGCGAACTGGCCATAAAATGAGCCACGTTGGTGAAGTGATCCTCCGCGGAGAATGTCGGTGTTCCGGTCCGGGTAGCTCCCTGAAGGTCCGGGAGCCGCCGGACGGGAAAGCGAAAACGGGGATGTGCCACGGGGGTATCGGAATGTCTCGTGCGGTGAGCCGCAGCACCTTCCGCACCGCCGGAAACGGTCGGAAGGTTTTTTTCTCCGCTCATGTGCGTCGCCCCGCCCGAGGGGGCGGAGCGAGGTATGCGTCCATGCCGCGAAGAGTGAAGTAGAGGCGCCGGGTTCGGATTGCACCGAGTACGTCCGGGGGTCCCGCGGTGATGTGCGGGAGCGGACGTCGCTGATGGTCGGGAATGTCATTGCCGGGAAGGCTCATGTGCTTTTCCTGCCGCCCGGCAGGTTCACGCTCATTTCCTCTGCCGAGAAGACTGCCGCATTCTCCTGCCCGCATGCCAGAAAAAGCGGGCCAAAAAACGAAGGGACTGGGCCATGTCAGGAGAGATCGTCCGCCCCCACCGGGTAGCCGTCCTCGCGCTGGACGGCGTGACCCCCTTCGACCTGGGCATCGCCGAGCGCGTCTTCCCCGCGGCGACCGACCCCCTGGGCCGCCCGCTGTACGAGGTGGCCACCTGCTCGCTCGGCGCCCGCCCGGTGTCCACCAGCACCGGTTACGACATCCGCCCGACCCACGGCACCGAGCGCCTGGCCTGGGCGGACACCCTGGTCATCCCCACCCCGACCGGCTCCTCCGCGCTCACCGACGGCACGCTGCCGCCCGCCCTGCTGCGCGAGCTGACCCGGGCGGCCCCGGACACCCGGCTCGTCACCATCTGCACCGGCTCCTTCGTGCTCGCCGCCGCCGGGCTCCTCGACGGCCGCCCGGCCACCACCCACTGGGCGTACACCCAGCGCTTCGGCGCCCTCTTCCCCCGGGTCGAGCTGCTGCCCGACGTGCTCTACGTGGACGACGGCGACATCCTCACCTCGGCGGGCGGCGCCGCCGGACTCGACCTGTGCCTGCACATCGTCCGCAAGGACCACGGCAGCGCGGTCGCCAACCGGGCCAGCCGCAGCTGCGTGGTGCCGCCCTGGCGCGAGGGCGGGCAGGCGCAGTTCGTGGAGGCGCCGGTGCCGGAGACCTCGGGCGCCACCACGGGGCCCACCCGGCAGTGGATCCTGGACCACCTCGGTGAGCCGCTCGCCCTGCCCGACCTCGCCCAGCACGGGCGGATGAGCGTGCGCACCTTCACCCGCCGGTTCCGCGACGAGACCGGGGTGAGCCCCGCGCAGTGGATCCTCCAGCAGCGCATCGCCCGCGCCCGGCAGCTCCTGGAGACCACCTGCCTGCCCATCGAACAGGTCGCCACCGAGGCCGGATTCGGCTCCGGCACCACCCTGCGCCAGCGGCTGCGCGCCGCCCTCGGCGTCACCCCCGGCGCCTACCGCAGGACCTTCCGGCACCGCCCCGCCGAACCCCGCGCCCGCCAGGAGTGCCGGCCGGCCGGGTCCTAGGCCGGGGCGCAGGCCGGGTTCTGGGCCGTGTCCGCACCGTCCCGCCTGCCGTGCGGGCGAACGACGGGACCGCGCGGACACGACCCGGGCGGTGTCCGGCGGGCCGGGGCCCGATCCACCGGACGCCCCTGAGCGGTCGGCTCAACTCGCGGGCGCGGGGCTGAGATCCGCCGGGTAGCGCACCCCGGTCCGCTCGCGCACCGCGTCCAGTGTGCGCATCACCGCGAGCGTGCCCTCCCAGGGCACCAGCGGCGACTGGAGCTCGCCCGCGCGCAGGCAGCGCATCACCTCCTCCGCCTCGTGCCGCATGCTGTCGCGCGGCAGGGCCGAGGCCTCCGGTGAGGTCACCTCCTCGGGCTCGCGGCCCGGGCGGTGCAGCACGAAGCGCTCCGGATGGAAGAAGCCCGCGGGCAGATCGATCCGCCCGGCGGAGCCGGTGACCGAGGCGGTGACCCCGGTACCGGAGTCGACCGCGCAGTGCAGCAGCGCCTGCGCGCCGCTCGCCCAGGAGAGCAGCATCGCGGTCCGCAGGTCGACGCCCTCGGGGGAGAGCACCGCGCTCGCCGCCACCTGCTCGGGCTCGCCGAGGACCAGGTGCGCGAAGGACACCGGGTAGACCCCGAGGTCGAGCAGCGCCCCGCCGCCCTGGGCCGGATCGCGCAGCCGGTGCGAGGCGGGGAAGGGCCCGGGAAGCCCGAAGTCGGCCTGGACGGTGCGGACTTCGCCTATCGCCCCGTCCGCGATCAGCTCCCGCATCCGCCGGATCAGCGGATTGCAGTACATCCACATGCCCTCCATGAGGAAGCGGCCGCCCGAGCGCGCCAGCGCGATGAGCTCCTCGGCCTCCCGCGAGTTGAGGGTGAAGGCCTTCTCGCACAGCACCGCCCGCCCGGCCTGGAGGCACAGCCCGGCCGCGGCCCGGTGCGCCGAGTGCGGGGTGGCGACGTAGACCACATCGACCTCCGCGTCGGCGGCGAGCGAGGCCCAGTCCCCGTAGGCCCGCTCGATGCCGAAGCGCTCCGCGAAGGCCCGCGCCGACTCCTCGCTGCGGGAGCCCACCGCGACCACCTCCGCCCCGGGGGAGTCGAGCAGGCCCGAGGTGAAGTGGGCGGCGATACCGCCCGTGGCCAGTACGCCCCAGCGCACGCGTTCCATTCGGAGCCCTCTCCCGCGGCGGGGCCTCCGCCGCTACTGGTCTCGACCACCGTCGTCGAACTGAGAGGATAAGCACCATTGGCGAGAACCGGGGAGGGGCAGATGCGGGGACGTGACCAGGGCACGGGGGAGCGTTCGGCCGAGGGCCACATAGCGGGGGTGCCGCCCGGCCCCGCGGCCGCCACCGGCACCCCGGGCCCGGACACCGGGGACCCGGCCGCCGTCCCGGGCCCCCGGACACCCCTGGCCGAAACCGGCCCCGCGGCCGGACCGGTACCCGCGGCCCCCGCCCCGAAGGCCGCCCGCCGCACCAGCCTCCTCGTCACCTTCGTCCTCGGCGGCCTCAGCGCCGTACCGCCGCTGTCGATGGACCTCTACCTGCCCTCGCTGCCCGAGGTCACCGACTCCCTGCACACCTCCGCCGCCACCGTCCAGCTCACCCTCACCGCCTGCCTCGCCGGACTCGCGCTCGGACAGCTGGTGATCGGCCCGCTCAGCGACCGCTGGGGCCGCCGCCGCCCGCTCCTGACCGGCCTCGTCCTCTACGTCCTCGCCACCGCGGCCTGCGCCCTCGCGCCGACCGCCGGTTCGCTCACCGCCTTCCGGCTGATCCAGGGGCTCGCCGGTTCCGCGGGCGTGGTCATCGCGCGCGCGGTGGTCCGCGACCTCTACGACGGCATGGACATGGCCCGGTTCTTCTCCACCCTGATGCTGATCTCCGGGGCGGCGCCGATCGTCGCCCCCCTGGTCGGCAGCCAGGTCCTGCGGCTCACCGACTGGCGCGGCGTCTTCGTCCTGCTCACCGCGGTCGGCCTCGGGCTGACCCTGCTCGCCTGGCGGGCGCTCCCGGAGACCCTGCCGCCCGAACGCCGCCACTCCGGGGGAGTCGGCCAGTCGCTGCGCGCCATCCGCGGCCTGCTTGCGGATCGCGTCTTCACCGGGTACATGATCTGCGGAGGATTCGCCTTCGGCGCGGTCTTCACCTACATCAGCGCCTCGCCCTTCGTCATCCAGGAGATCTACGGTGCCTCCGCGCAGACCTTCAGCCTGCTCTTCGGCCTCAACGCCGTCGGCCTGATCGGCATGGGCCAGGTGAACGGCAAGATCCTGGTGGGCCGGGTCAGCCTCGACAAGGTGCTCGCCTGCGGCCTCGGCGTCAGCCTGCTCGCCACCCTCGCCCTGATCCTGCTGGTCTCCGGCGCCTTCGGGGACACCGGTCTGGTGCCCTTCGTCCTGGCCCTGTTCGTGATGGTCTCCGCCATGGGCGTCACCTCCCCCAACACCAACGCCCTCGCCCTGCTGCGCACCCCGCACTCCGCCGGTTCCGCCTCCGCCCTGCTCGGCACCTCCGCCTTCCTCTTCGGCTCGCTGCTCTCCCCGCTCGCCGGGGTCGCGGGCGAGGACACCGCGCTGCCGATGACCCTGGTCCAGCTCGGCTGCGTCCTCGCCGCCATCGGCAGCTACCTCGGGCTGTGCCGCCCCTGGCGGTCACCACGGCAGGAGGTGGCCCGCTGAGCACCGCACGCCTCCGCCTCGCCGGGCCCGAACGCGCCGGGCTCGACCCCCGGGCCGTGGAGAAACTGGTCGCCGACGTCCGCGCCCTGCACCGCGGCCCCCGCCCCTGGTGCGCGGGCGCGGTCGTCCTCGCGGGCCGCGGCCCGGTGATCGCCGCCGAGGACGCCTCCGGCTGGGCCTCGCGCTACGCCGCCTGGGACGAGAGCGCGGGCCGCCCCGTCGAACTGCCCCGGGACGCCTGGGTGCCGATGCGCACCGAGACCCCCTTCGACCTGGCCTCGCTGACCAAGCTCTTCACCTCGCTCGCCGCCGTCCAGCAGCTCGAACGCGGCACCCTCGGCCTCGACGCCCGCCTCTCCGCCTATCTGCCGGACTTCCGCGCCGCCGCCCGACACAAGCTGACGGTACGTCAACTCCTCACCCACACCTCGGGACTGCGCCCCGAACTCCCGCTGTACGACTGCCCGGACGCCCCCGCCCGCCTCGAAGCGCTCCGCCGCGAGGAACCGGTGAGCGAGCCCGGCGGCGCCTACCGCTACTCCGATCTGAACATGCTGCTGCTCCAGCACCTCCTGGAACGCATGACGGGACGGGGCCTGGACCGGCTCGTACGCCAGGGCATCACCCGGCCCCTCGGCATGACCGCCACCGGCTTCGGCCCCCGCCCCGAGGCGGCGGCCACCGAGGACCAGCGGCGCCCCTGGGCCAAGGCCGACCGGGGCATGCTGCGCGGCCAGGTGCACGACGAGAACGCCTGGGCGCTCGGCGGCGTCGCGGGCCACGCGGGCCTCTTCTCCACCGCCCGCGACCTCGCCGTCTTCTGCCGCACCCTCCTCGCGGGCGGCTCCTACGGCACCGCCCGCATCCTCGGCCCCGACTACGTCGAGCTGATGCTGTCCGCCCCCGGCCTCGGCTTCGGCATCGACCAGCCCTGGTTCATGGGCGAACTCGCGGGCCGCGGCGCCGCCGGACACACCGGCTTCACCGGCACCTCCCTCGTCCTCGACCCCGCCACCGACACCTTCCTCGTCCTGCTCGCCAACACCGTCCACCCGCGCCGCACCCCGCCGGACAACGGCCCACGGGCGGCTGCCGGTACGCAGTTGGCGCGGGCGGTGGTGTAACTCCCCTGCTCGCCAAGGCGCCTGAGGGGATGTGACTCCTGCGCGGGGCGCCTGAAGAGACGTAGCTCCCGTGCTGCGTGGGCGCCTGAAGGGACGTAACTCCCGTGCCTGCGGAGGCGTCTGAAGGCATGTCAGCCCTCAGGTTGCCGCCCGGAGGTCGTCAGCCGAGACGGATCCGCGCGGCGACCGGGAGGTGGTCGCTGCCGGTGGCGGGCAGGGTGCGGATCTGGCGCACGGTCGCCGAGCGGGCCATGACCTGGTCGATCCGGGCCACCGGGAAGCGGGCCGGGAAACTGAAGGCGAAGCCCCGCCGCGCCACGCCCAGTTGTGAGGTCAGCGGGTCCAGGCCGCGATCGTCCACCGTGCCGTTGAGGTCACCGAGCAGCACCACCCGCCGCTGCCGCTCGGCCCCGATCGCCTTCCCCAGCAGCCCGGCGCTCTCGTCCCGCCAGGAGGAGGCGAGACCGCCCGCCCCGACCCGCACCGAGGGAAGATGCGCCACATACACCGCGACTCCGCCACCCGGCACCCGCACCTCGGCCCGCAGCGCCCGGCTCCAACCCTCCCGCACCGCGCGGGGTTTGATGTCCAGGCGCCGCACCTCGGCGAGCGGATACCGCGACCACAGACCGACCGTGCCCCGCACCGCGCGGTACGGGAAGTCCCGGGCGAGCGTCCTCTCGTAGACCGGCAGATCCTCGGCCACCAGCTCCTCAAGCGCGAGCAGATCCGGCTCGGCCCGGGCCAACTCCCGCGCGGTCGCGGCCGGTTCGCGGTTCGTGTCGCTGACGTTGTGCTGCACCACCACCAGATCCCCGGAACCGGGCTCCGGCGCGGGCAGCAGCAGCCCGCCGAACTGGTACGCCCAGGCCGCCACCGGCAGCATCAGCGCCACCAGCGCGAGCGCCGAACGCCGCAGCAGCGCAAGGGCGAACACCACCACGACCACCAGCCCGAGCCACGGCAGCAAGGCCTCAAGGAGGCTCCCGAGGCGGCCCGCGCGGTTGGGCACGGCCCGGGGGAACAGAAGCAGCCCGCCGGTGAGCACGGCGAGGACGGCGAGCACCCGGCCCCGTCGGAAGCAGCGGGGGAGGGCTGCTGTGAGCGCCGAGAACACCTCGCTGCGCGACCGGTTCACTGGTCTCCCGTTCCGTTCCCTTTGGCCGTTCCTCCGGGCCTCTGCCGTGGAGGACGAGGAGGGAGGGGGGACGGTTCTGGCCCACGGAGGCCCAAGGCCGGTCCGGCCGCGCGCCCGCGCACGGTGCCGCATGTACGAGGACCCTCGCTTCGGCACACCGGGCTGAGGGCGCGTCAGGTGGCGTATCGACTACCGTGAGAGCCCCGCAAACGGACGAATGAGGCGGCAAGGGGGCCCGGTGGATGCGGAGTTGAGAGCCCTGGCGGCAACGGGGGCCGTCCTTCTCGTCGAGACGCTGGCGGGGGAGGGCTGGGCCCGGGCCCGGGCGCTGACGACCCGCTTCTTCGAGCGGGCGGGGCAGCCGGTCGAATGGGCCGGCGAGGTGCTGGACAGGAGCCGCGCAGACCTCCTCGCGGTCGCAGATGGGGAGGAACGGCGGCTGCTGCAGGTCGACTTGGCGAACGAGTGGGACGTGCGCCTGGGGCGCGCCCTTCGCAGGTCGCCGCAGTCCGCGGTGGAGTTGCGGGCCCTGCTGACGGAGCTTCGTCCGGAGGAGGACGACACCGCTCCCGGGTCCGTGCACAACACCGTGAACACCGGTACGCAGCACGGCGTCGTCATCCAGGGGGACGGAGGCGGGTCCGCGGTGGGGAGTCGCCTGACGGGGAGCCCCGGCGAGGCGGCCGCACACGGACGACCGCAGAGCGGCGGGACCGCGGGGAACACCCCGCCCGGGCCCCCTTTCGACGAGGACGACGAGTGGTGAGGGGCGTCCGCCGAGGGGCGTGGTGAGGCATGGGTGACATCGCCAAGGGAGTGCTCGGCGGCGCCTGGACCCTGCTCACCGGCTGGATCCTGCCCACCGCCCTGAATCTCGGCGTCTTCTTCTACGCGGTCGCCCCGAGTCTGCGCCACATCGGCCCGATCGAACGGTTCTGGCCGGGAAACGGCAAGGCCACGGCGCTGCTGCTGCTGTGCCTCTCACTTCTCCTCGGTCTCGTCCTCAACGCCCTCCAGAACCCCCTTTACCGGATCCTGGAGGGGTACCTCCTCTGGCCGGAGCGCCTGGCAGCCCGGGCCTGTGCCCGCCGCCGCAGGGCCAAGCACACCCTGCGACGCCGCCTCGGCCTGATCCGGCTCGAACACCGGGCGCGGGAGGGCGAGTTGACCACCGACGAAGCTGCGGAACTCGCCTCCCTGCGCGCCGACGCCACCCTCGCCAGGGCCGCCCGACGGGATCGCGACCGCTCGGCGGTGCGACGGGCACTGCTCAGGGAGAAGCTGAACCGCTATCCGGCGGACGACGCCCAACTCGCCCCTACCCGTCTCGGCAACGCCATCCGCAGACTGGAGGAGTACGGCTACGACCGCTTCCGCCTCGACACCCAGGTCCTGTGGAATGAGCTGACCGCCACCGCTCCCGAACAGGTGCGCCGCCAGGTCGACCTGGCACGGGCCAATGTCGACTTCTTCGTGGCGCTGCTCACCGGTCACCTCGCCGTGGCGGCCACCGCCCTCGCCGCCCTCGGCACCTCCCGCCCCGATGTGCCCGCGCTGCTCCTGACGACCGTGCTGCTCGGCGCCCTGATCCCCGTGTGGTACCGCTCGGCGGTCACCGCCACCGATGAATGGGCCGCCACGGTAAGGGCGTTGGTGAACGTCGGGCGGGTACCCCTCGCCGGCTCACTCGGGCTCGCCCTGCCCGCCACCTTGGAGAGCGAGCGCAGGATGTGGACTCTGGTGGCCAAGCTGACCCGGCTGCCCTATCACGAGCGGGCGGGGGCGCTGGACGCCTTCCGGGCGGAACCGGGGGAGGGGCGGAGCGACTGCTCCCGCTGAGTGCGGAAACCGCGCCGCCGGACACCCGCCATCCCGTCTATCCCGTCTATTACGTCTGTCCCGTGGGACCGGTCTCCGCGAAGTCCCCGTCCCCGGCGTCGAGAGCGGGGACCTCGGGAAGGGACTGCAGCGCCGCATGGGCCGCGTCGGCTACGCGGAAGCCGGTGGCGGGCCCGTCGTCGGAGTCGTGGACGGCGGAGAGCAGGTCGTCGAGTGCCTGCGGTATCACGCCCCGTTCCTGGACCCGCCGGGTCGCCGTGTGCACGGGGCGGGTGAAGCCGCGCAGGCTGCGCTCCGGTCCGTAACCGCTGAGGCGGTAGACGGTGTCCCGGTCGACCAGGCCGCCGTTGCGTCCCGCGTGCAGGATCACCTTGAACTGCGCCCCGGCGTCGGCGCGGAGCAGTTCCAGGAGTACCTGCGTCACGGACTGGTCGTCCCAGTCGGTCTCCATCTGCCGCAGCCCGGCGACCGATCGCTCATCGACCGTGTGCTGGAGGGCGAAGGCCTGGGTGGCCTGGGCCAGGAAGCCGCTCGGCTCCAGCATGAAGAGCCGGCCGCCCGACGCCCGGCGCAGTTCGTCGACCAACTCCACGCGCGGCAGGCGGCCGGTGCGCGTGGTCGGCAGGCGCCACCAGTCCTCCTTGAGGTCCCGGGTCACGAACAGCACGTCGCCACCGCGCTGTTGGGCCTCGGTCAGGAGCTGACGCCACAGCAGATAGTCACCGGCGGCGCCCTCCTCGTCCTTGGCGTCCTGCTCGTAGTCCTTGTAGCCCGGCGGCTGGCGGCGTCCCGCCCGCCGCTTGGCCTCCGCCACCGCCTCCGCGTACCCGGCGGGCTCCATGGGCGGGCCGACCTTGCCGGAGAGGAGGCGTTCGAGGTGGGTGATGACCGGGTCGGTGTGGGTGTCCGGGGTGCCGGGCACCTGGTCGTCGGCGGACTGGCCGTCGATGAGGCCGCTCAGGGCGTCGAGTGCCTGCCGGAAGCGCTCGCGGGCCTGCTCCAACTCGGCGTGCACCGGGGAGCCTTCGGTCAGATGGACGTCCTTCGACCAGCGGTTCAGGGCGTGTTGGACGCTCTCGCCCGCCTTGTCGAGGTCCGCCCGCGCCTGCCGCGACTTCGCCTGGTGGTGGCCGAGGACGCCCTCCTGCTGCTGGTTGCGCCAGAACTCCCGTACCACCTGGTGCGGTATCCACAGGCGCTCGCCGAGCTCGGTGAGCGCCCGCTGCATGTCCTCGCGCATCCGGCGGTTCATCCGGTAGAGGTCGAGCAGGACATTGGTGTCGAGGACGACCAGGCCCTCGTTCATGACCCGCTGGAAATCCTCCTCGCGCGGCGTCCGGTATCCCTCGAAGCCGTCGAAGAGCCCCCCGGCCTGCGTCATGCCTGTCCTGTCCTCCCGTAAGCCGTGCCCACCGGGCAGCGCCGCCGTGCACGGGGGCCGTCGAGCGCCTGCCCTCGGAACATACAGGCCGCCGGACCACCGGAGAACGGTGTCGTGCCGACTTCGCCCGGGGCCGGCCCCGCCGCTCCGGAGCGGGTACGGGCACGCGGGCGGGCCCCGGCGCCACCGGGGGACCGCCCACCCCGCGCGGCCCCCTAAGATCTCCCAGGTGAACGCCGCTCTCGCCGCCACCGACGGCGCCCCCGCCGACGCGCTGCGCGCCGCCCTCGCCGGTCTGCTCGACGGGCTGCCGCCCCGGCAGGCGGCGCAGGCAGTCGACCGGCTCATCGCCAGCTACCGGGGGCGGACCCCGACCGGCGCCCCGGTGCTGCGGGACCGGGCGGATGTCGCCGCCTACGCCGCGTACCGGATGCCCGCGACCTTCGAGGCGGTGCGCTCCGCGCTGGCGGCGCTGGCCGCGGCGGCGCCGGAATGGCGGCCCGCCTCGCACACCGACCTCGGCGGCGGCACCGGCGCCGCCACCTGGGCGGTCAACGCCACCTGGGAGGGGCGGCGGCCCGTCACCGTCCTCGACTGGGCGGAGCCCGCGCTCGCCCTCGGCCGCGAACTCGCCGGGCATTTCGCGCCGCTCGCGGAGACCACCTGGCGGCGGGCCCGGATCGGCACGGGCCTTGAGGTCCCGCCCGCCGAGCTGGTCACCCTCTCCTATGTACTGGGCGAACTCACCGACGCCGACCGGGAGTCGGCGGTGCGCGCGGCGGCCGGGGCGGGGCAGGCCGTGGTGGTCGTCGAGCCGGGGACGCCGGAGGGGTACGCGCGGATCCTCCAGGCGCGCGCGCAGCTGATCGGCGCCGGGTTCCATCTCGCCGCGCCCTGTCCGCACGCCGCCGACTGCCCGATCGTGCCGGGCACCGACTGGTGCCACTTCTCGGTACGGCTGAGCCGCACCTCCCTGCACCGGCAGGTCAAGGGCGGCACCCTCGCGTACGAGGACGAGAAGTTCAGCTATGTCGCGGCCACCCGCTTCCCGGTGGACCCGGTCGGGGCGCGGGTGGTGCGCAAGCCGCAGATCCGCAAGGGGCAGGTCCTGCTCGACCTGTGCGAGCGCGAGCCGGGGCTGCGCCGCAGGACCGTGACCAAGCGGCAGGGGCCGCTCTACCGCGCCGCCCGCGACATCGACTGGGGTGACGGCTGGCCGCCGGGGGAGCAGCCGGGCGAGGAGTGAGGGCTCATCCGGCCTCGCCGTCACCGGCCCCCGGGCCGGGGCCGTCCACCTCGCCTTCCGTCTCCGTCTCGGTCTCCGGGGCCGACTCCGCTTCGCCGGTCTGCTGTCCCTCGCCCCGCTGCTCCTGGAGTTTCCGCAGCAGTTCGCGCTTCTGGGTCTGGGGGTCCTGGCCGGAGAAGCCGGGGCCGCGGCCGTTTCCGCGCAGGGCGCCCCGGGAGAGCTTGTTGCGGGTGCCTCCGACGCCCAGCATGTTTCCCTTGCGGGCCATGGGGTCTCACCTCCACTGGTGGACTGCGGGCCACGACCGCGAGCGCGGGGTGGCAGGGGAGGCGAGACGTATCGTCTCGTTCTCCACGGCGTCCACTGTGCGCGCGGCGGCGGTGTCCTGTCCAGTGAATTAAGACGGTGCGTCTCGCCGGGTTGAGGGTGCCTTCCGTCGCACGGAGACGCTGCGTCTCGTCGGGCTCGGCCGGGAGGTAGATTCGCGGTATGTCCCCGACTTCCTCCGCCCCCGTACCCGACCGGCCCGCCACCCCGCCGCGGACCACGCCCGGCAACCAGGCACCGGGCCGGTCGGCGCCCGACTCGACCCGGCGCAGCGAGCGCTCGCGCCGCGCCATCTACGATGCCGCGCTGGCGCTGGTGGGAGAGGTCGGCTATCCGCGGACCACGATCGAGGCGATCGCCTCGCGGGCCGGGGTGGGCAAGCAGACGATCTACCGCTGGTGGACGTCGAAGGGCGAGGTGCTCCTGGAGGCCTTCCTCGATCTGTCCCAGCGGGCCGCCGAGGAGCTGGGCGAGGAGTGGGTCTTCCCGGACACCGGCGACCTGGCGGCGGACCTCAAACTGGTGCTGCGTGCCACGGTGGACGAGATGCTCGACCCCCGATTCGAGGTGCCCGCACGGGCCTTGGCCGCCCAGGGCGTGGTGGACGAGCAGCTCGGCCATACCTTTGTGACCCAACTCCTCGAACCCCAGCTCCAGTTGTACGTGGAGCGGCTCAAGTCGGCGCAGGAGCAAGGGCAGTTGCGGAGGGATGTGGATCCCCGTATCGCCCTGGAGCTCTTCGTCTCGCCGCTCGCCCAGCGGTGGCTCCAGCGGTCGGGGCCGCTGTCCCACGCGTACACGGACACCCTGGTCGACTACGCCCTCGGCGGCCTCTCGCCCCGCTGACCCCCGGCGGCTGCCGACTCCCGGCGATCCGGTCCGCCCGCTCCCGTGCGCGCGGCGGGCGGTGGGCTGTCAGGGAATCGTAAGAACCCGGCCGCTCTGCCGGGCAACCCCGCCCCGCTCCGGGCCCTCCTCCTTGTCGGGACGCCGTCACCCCGGGGTCCTGACGTGGGGACCCGGCCGGCGGACCGGCGGCCGGTGCACGGATGTGACCCCGATGACAGCGATAGCGGGCGATTCCTGTCATAGTGCGCCAACTCCCCGGGGTGTACTTCTTCCCGTACGGACCGGAAGCGGACTGTGGCCACCCCAGGCATCGGATGGTGCGACCATGGGAGGTATCTGTGGGCTTCCACGACGAGGCGAGGGGATGCATGGGCGCTGAGTTCGGCCGCCGAGGGCAGAGCAGGATCTCCCAGTGGCTACGAGGCCGCCGCCCCAAGGAGGACGAGGCGGTACCGGGTGAGGAGCGCGAGGCGATGCTGCTCGCCGTGGCCGCCGCCGGGATGCCGATAGCCCCCGCGGCGCATCCCGCCGGATTTAGATGTTCCTGCGAGCGCATCGGCTGTCCCACCCCGGGCCAGCACCCCGTCTCCTTCGCCTGGCAGACCCAGTCGACCACCGACCGGGCGCAGATCGAGCGCTGGGCCCTGGCCGACCCCGAGGCCAACTTCATCACCGCGACGGGCATGGTCCACGACGTCCTCGACGTGCCCCTCGCCGCGGGCGCCGAAGCCCTGGAGCGCCTGCTCTCCGAGGGGATCGACGTCGGCCCGGTCGCCGAGTCCGGCGGTGACCGCATGCTCTTCTTCACCGCCACCCGCGGCACCCCCGAGGACGAGGACGAGTGGTGGCCCTGCGCCCTGGACTGCCACCCCGAGACCATGGACGAGCACCCCGGACTGCGCTGGCACTGCCGGGGCTCCTATGTCCTGCTGCCGCCCGCGCGGCTGCCCGGCGAGCGGGACGTGCGGTGGCTGCGCGGCCCCGAGCATCCGCTGCCCGACCCGCTGACCCTGCTCGAATCGCTCACCGACGCCTGCGCCCGGCATGTGGGCGACTCGTACGCGGAGGATGCCGCGCCCTGGCCCTCGCGCCGCTGAGAGCGACTGCTCCCGGCCCGCGGCGGCGCCCCGCTACTCGCCGCGGGCGCCGGTCAGGCCCTCGATGCGGCCGAGGATGTCCACCTTGCCGTTGCCGCCCTTGGCGGGGTCCACGGCCGACTGGTTGGAGACGCGCTCCAGGGTGACCGACTGCTTCGCCTCGCCGGTCATCATCGCCTTCTGGTCCTCGGTGAGCCGCAGGTCCAGGCCCTTGGCGGCGGTGGTCTTCTCGTAGTGGCGGGTCGAGAAGAAGACCAGGGCGCCGCCGTCCACGGTCCGCAGTCCGAGCGGGGCGAAGGCGCCGTCGGTCATCGGCTGGTCGATGTACTGGCGTGAATAGCCCATCCTGGACGCGGACTTGGCCCGGTTCTCGCGCCAGCGGGTGGTGTGCGAGCCGGGGGCGAAGGTCTCCTCGGCGCCCTTCTTGCCGAGGAACTCCGTGTAGGCGCCGCTGAGTTGGCGCGGCTGGGCGAGCAGGGCGACATCCACGGGCTCCACCGGTTCGGCGAGCCCCTCGGAGTCCTTCTTCAGCTGAGGCACCTCGTCCAGACCGACCAGGGAGAGATAGGTGCCCTTCCAGGTCGCGTCGGCGCCGGTACGGGTGAAGACCAGCAACCAGCGGTTGTCGTAGGCCGACTTGTCGTCGCGGTCCCGGTTGGAGTCGGTGTCGGCGAGGAAGAACTTCGGCCAGCCCGCCTGCTTGGGGATGGTGAACTTCGCGTCCGTCAGCTTCAGCGGGGCGTGCCGCTCGTTGCCGTCGGGGTGGTTCTTGTGCTTCGCCTTCAGCCCCGCCTGGTTGATCGCGCCGAGCGGTCCCGTGACGTATCCCGCGTCCAGCGACGGGTCGAATTCCTTGTCCGCCTTGTTGTAGGCGGCGGTGAACTCCTTCAGCGCGGCCGCGGCCTCGCCCTCAGTCGCCGACGGGATGATCTCCCGTTCCCCGTGCACCGTCACGCACGCGCTCGCCGTCATGGCCAGCGCCGTCACCGTCGCCGCTGCCGCCGCGACCCGGCCCACCCTGCGCACCTTGCTCATCGACTCCCGTCACCTTCCCCTTCCCGGGCCCGAACCCTACCGGGGCGAAGAACAGGGCGAGCGTCGGGATCAGGTACAGCGTCCACACCGTGACCTGGAGGACGGTCGGGTCGGGCTGGAAGTTGAAGACGCCCTTCAGGAGGGTGCCGTACCAGCTGTCCGGCGGCAGGGTCTCGCTGATGTCGAAGGCCTTGTCCTCCAGGCCGCCGAGGAAGCGGGCCTCCTGGAGGTCGTGGAAGCCGTAGGCGAGCACGCCCGCGGCGACCACCACCAGCATGGCGCCGGTCCAGGTGAAGAAGCGGGCCAGGTTGATGCGGAGCGCGCCCCGGTAGAACAGCCAGCCGAGGACCACCGCGCTGAGCAGCCCGAGCAGCACGCCGAGCAGCGGCGCATGGGTGCCGTCGCCCGAGGCGCGCACCGAGGCCCAGACGAAGAGCGCGGTCTCCAGGCCCTCCCGGCCCACCGCGAGGAAGGCGGTCAGCACCAGGGCGCCGGTGCCCATCTGCAGGGCCGCGTCCAGCTTTCCGTGCAGCTCGGTCTTGAGGTGCCGGGCGGTGCGCCGCATCCAGAAGACCATCCAGGTCACCAGGACCACCGCCACGACGGAGAGCGAACCGCCGAGCGCCTCCTGCGCCTCGAAGGTCAGCTCCTGGGAGCCGAAGGTGAGCGCGCAGCCGAAGCCGAGCGCGAGCAGCACGGCGACCGCGATCCCGGCCCAGACCGGCCGCAGCGCGTCCCGCCGCTCGGTCTTCACCAGGTAGGCGATGAGGATGCAGACGACCAGGCTGGCTTCGAGACCCTCGCGCAGGCCGATCAGATAGTTGGCGAACATGCGTGCTCCCTGTGTCGCCGGCCCTGTCGCCGGCCTCCGCTCGTGTCGTCCCGCCGGGCCGTGAACTCCCTTTGTTCCGGCATCCGTTGTCAGTCCCGCCGGTCCGCGGCGAACAGCGTCCTGCCCCACCAGTCGCCCGGGTCCCTCACCCCGGGCGGCACCGCGAACACCGCGGAGGAGACGTGCTGGATGTACTCGTTGAGCGCGTCGGCCCGCGCCAGGCGGCGCTGCACCGGGATGAACCCGGTCCGTACGTCGCGCTGGTAGGCGAGGAAGAACAGCCCCGCCTCCAGGCGCCCGAGGCCGTCCGTGCCGTCGGTGAAGGAGTAGCCGCGCCGCAGCAGGGTGGCGCCGCCGTTGGAGTCGGGGTGCGCGAGCCGTACGTGCGCGTCGGGTTTCATCGCCTTGAGGAAGGGCTCCTCGTGTTCGCGCGCCTTGCCGACCGCGGCGCCCTCGCCCTTGTCCCGCCCGAAGACGTCCTCCTGCTCCTGGAGCGAAGTCCGGTCCCAGGTCTCGATGTTCATCCGGATCCGGCGCGCGACCAGGTACGAGCCCCCGGCCATCCAGGGGGTGCCGTCGCCCGCCCGGGCCCAGACGTGCTCGGCGAGCCGGGCGGTGTCGGTGCCCGCGATATTGCGGGTGCCGTCCTTGAAGCCCATCAGATTGCGCGGGGTCTGGGCGCTCGGCGTGGTCGAGGAGGTCTTGCCGAAGCCGAGCTGCGACCAGCGCACCGCGACCTTCCCGAAGCCGATCCGGGCGAGGTTGCGCACCGCGTGCACCGCCACCTGCGGGTCGTCGGCGCAGGCCTGGACGCACAGATCGCCGCCGCCGCGGGCCGGGTCCAGGTTGTCGCCGGGGAACTTCGGCAGGTCCACCAGGGCCTTCGGGCGCCGGTCGGCGAGGCCGAACTTCGCGAAGAGGGAGGGGCCGAAGCCGAGGGTGAGGGTCAGCCGGGAGGGCGGGAGGCCGAGCGCCTCGCCGGTGTCGTCGGGCGGGGCCTCGGCGAGCCCGCCGAAGGCGCCCTCGCCCACCGCGTGCCCGGCGGTCATCCGGGCCGCGGCGGCCGTCCAGTCCTTGAGCAGCCGGACGAACTCGGCCCGGTCCTCGGTCTTCACATCGAAGGCGGCGAAGTGCAGCCGGTCCTGCACGGGTGTGGCGATCCCGGCCTGGTGCGGTCCGTGGAAGTCCACCGCCGCGCCCGACTCGGCGGCCGGGGCCGCCCCTTCGCCGTCCTGGACCAGGGCCACCGCGCCGCCGCCCGCCGCGGCACCGAGCGCGAGGCCCGCCCCGCTCCAGCCCAGCAGCGAACGCCGGGACGGCTTACCGGAGTTGCCCGTCTCCTCGGCCTCCGGGCCCTGTCCCGTGGCGGAGTTGCTGCCGGTCATGGTGCTCTCTTCCTGCTCCCTGCGAAGGGCGGTGCCGCCCTTCTGCCTCCCGGGCGCCGCCGCCCGCTGCCGGGTCGGCGGCGCCCGCTACTGCCTTGTGCGGACGGCTACTTCTTGGTGACGACGGCCGCGGCCAGCTTGGAGAGCGGCTCGGCGAGCGCGTTGACCGCGTCCGAGAGCTCCTTGCGGTCGGCCTTGCCCACCTTGTCGTAGGAGGTGAACTCGTCACCGCCCTTGTCCGAGCGGTACTTGTCGAGCAGCGTGTCCAGGGCGGCGAACTGCTTGTCCAGCTCCTTCGCCAGCTCCGGGTCGTTCTCCGCGGCGACCGGCTTGAGCAGCACGTACGAGGTCTCCGCGCCCTCGACGTTGGCCTTGAAGTCGACCAGGTCGGTGTGCGAGTAGCGCTCCTCCTCGCCGGTGACCTTGCCGGTGGCGACCTCGTCGAGGAGTTCCTTGGCGCCGTTGGCCATCGAGGAGGGCGTGATCACGGCCTTGCCGACGCGCTGCTGCCAGTCGGCGAGGTCCTTGTCCAGCTGGGTGGCGAGCTGCTTCTCCCGGGCGCCGATCTTCTTGTCCTGCCACAGCGCGCGCTCCAGGCGGTGCCAGCCGGTCCAGTCCTTCTCCGGGTCCTGGCCCTCCTCCAGGCCGTCCTCGCGGACGTCCACCTTGGGGTCGATGTCGCCGAAGGACTCGGCCACCGGCTCGGTGCGCTCCCAGCCGATACGGGAGGCGGCGTACGCCTTCTTCGCGGCGTCCAGGTCGCCCGCGCGCACCGCGTCGGTGAAGACCTTCACCTTCGGCAGGGTCTGGTCGGCCTGCTCCTGCGCGTAGGTGCGGTAGGCGGCGACCGCCTTGTCCAGGCGCGGGTCGCGCTTGGCGGCGCCCTCGCCGGTGGCGGTGACCTTCTGCCGGATGCCCTTGCCCTTCATGCCCGGCTTGCAGGCGATGGTGTACGAACCGGCCTTCACCTCGGCGGTGACCTTCTGCCGGGTGCCGGGGCCGATGTTCTCGCGCTCGGTCACGATCCGGTCGTCGGGGAAGAGCAGGTAGACCTCGGTCACCTTGGAGCCCTTGTTCTCCACGTCGAGTTCGACGTGCCCGGCCGGGAACTCCTTCTTCGACAGCTCGCAGGCGGAGTCGCTCGCGGCCACCTCGACGGTGTGCTCGCCGCCCTTGGCATCGCTTTTCTCGGTGCAGCCCGTGACGGCGGCCAGAGCTGCCGCGGTGGCGGCAGCGGTGACGACGGAGAGGCGGACGGGACGCATGCGGACTCCAGGAGGGTTCGGTCGAGGTCAGCCGGAGAGTGGGAGGCTGAGGCGGGACAACTTATCTGAGGCTTACCTCAGTGACACAGGCCGGGCCAGTGATTCACCTCTCTTTCGTGGTGAACTCCCGGCGCTGTGCCTTGGTTCGCTCATGAGCCGGTCAAGGGATGGTCAAAATCGGGACGCCGGGGCGCGGTTGGCGGCCGGGCCGGTGCTCAGCTCCCGCGCAGCGGCAGGACGAGCAGGGTGCCGGTGCCGGGGTGGGGGATGACCTCCACCGGCTGCCGGTACACCTCCGAGAGCAGCGGCGCCCGCAGGACCTCCTTCGGGGAGCCCTCGGCGGCGAGCCGTCCGCGGTGCAGTACCGCGACCCGGTCCGCGTGGGCCGCCGCGAGGTTGAGGTCGTGCAGGACGACGACCACCGCGTCCCCCGCCGCGGCGCGCTCCCGGGCGATCCGCAGCACCAGCTCCTGGTGGCGCAGGTCGAGCGCGGCGGTCGGCTCGTCGAGCAGCAGCAGCCCGGTGCGCTGCGCCAGGACCCGGGCGAGGGCCACCCGGGCCCGCTCGCCGCCGCTCAGCGAGGGGAAGCTCCGGGCGCCGAGCGCGGTCACCTCGGTGGCGGCCATGGCCTCCCGTACCGCCGGCTCGTCCTCGTCCTCGCGCGGGGTGCCGGCCCAGGGCGCGCGGCCCATCCGGACCACCTCGGTCACCGGGAAGGGGAAGGAGAGGGTGGCCGACTGCGGCAACACCGCGCGGCGCAGGGCGAGTTCACGGCTCGGCCAGTCGGCGGCGGGGCGCCCGGAGAGCAGTACCGCTCCCTCGTCGGGCGTCAGGTCCGCGGCGAGCGCGGAGAGCAGCGTGGACTTCCCGGCGCCGTTCGGCCCGACCAGGGCGAGCACCTCACCGGCGCGCGCGAGCAGGTCCATCGCGGTGAGGACGCGCCGCCCGCCGAGGCCGACGGACAGGCCCCGCGCCTCGGCGAGCACCTCGCCCGGCGCGTGCGGCGGGGGCAGCGACCGCTCCCGCAGCGCGAAGAGTGCGCGTCTCATCAGGCCCAGCCTCCTTGCCTGCGACGGGTCCTGCGCAGCAGCCAGAAGAAGAACGGGCTGCCGATCAGCGCCGTCAGCACCCCGAGCGGCAGCTCCGCGGGCTCGGCGACGGTACGGGCCGCGAGGTCGGCGACCACCAGGACCAGGGCCCCGCACAGGGCGCTGCCCGGCACCAGGAAGCGGTGCCCCGGACCCGCCGCCATCCGCAGCAGATGCGGGACGAGCAGCCCCACGAAGGAGATCACCCCGGAGACCGAGACCGCCGCCGAGGTCAGCAGGGCGATCACCAGGATCAGGGTGAGCCGCAGCCGCTCCACGTCCACCCCCAGGTGCCGGGCGGGACGTTCGCCGAGCGCGAGGAGGTCCAACTGCCGTGCGCAGAAAGGCGCGACGAGGAGGCCGGTCGCGGCGCAGGGGAGTACCGCGAGGACCTTGGACCAGGTCGCCGCGGAGAGCGAGCCGAGCTGCCAGAAGGTGATCTGGGAGAGCTGCGCGTTGTCCGCGAAGAAGATGAACAGGCCGATCAGCGCCCCGGCGAAGGCGGTCACCGCGATGCCGGTCAGGATGAGCGTGACCACCTCGGTCCGCCCGCCCTCCCGGGAGAGGCCGTAGACGAGCAGGACCGTTCCGAGGCCGAGTACGAAGGCGGCGGCGGGCAGCGTCCAGGTGCCGAGGAAGTCGAGCCCGAAGGTGATCGCGGCGACCGCGCCCACCGCCGCCCCCGAGGAGATGCCGATCACCCCGGGCTCCGCCAGCGGATTGCCGAACACGCCCTGCATCAGCGCCCCGGCGCAGCCGAGCGAGGCGCCGACGAGCAGCCCGAGCACCACCCGCGGCAGCCGCACGTTCCACAGCACGCTCTCCGCGACCCGGTCGAGCGGCCGCCCGCCGAGCCCCAACCGGTGCTGCACGGAGCCGAGTACGTCACCGAAGGGGATCTCGTACGCGCCCGTCCCCGCGGAGACGAGGGCCGCGAGCAGCAGCGCCAGGGTGAGCCCGAGGGTGAGCAGGGGGACGGTGCCGCGGCGGACTCCGGCGGCGGGCGCGGGATCCTCCACGGGGGCCCAAGTCCCGTCCGGCGCGGGCTCTTTGAGCAGGGCGCCGCTCGCCACCGGGCCGTCCTCGGCGACCGGGCCGTCCTCGGCCGCCGAAATGCCCTCGGCCACCGGGGCGTTGCCGGTCACCGGGGCCTTCTCGGCCTGCGGCGCGGGCGGGGTGTCGCGGGGCTGGACGCTCACGACTCTCCGCCCTTGCCCCGGTACAACTGCGCGACCAGGGAGGCGAGTACGCGGTCGGTGCGCGGACCGTAGTTGAGCAGGACGCCGTCGTCGACGGAGACGATCCGCCGGTCCATGCCGGCCGGGGTCTCGGCCACGCCCGGGATCTTGACCAGACCGTCCACGCCGCCCACCGACTCGAGTCCCTTGGTCATCACGAGAATCGCGTCCGGTGCCGCCTTCACCAGGGCCTCGCTGGTGAGCGCGGTGAAGTCCTTCCTCAGCCCCGAGGCGGTGCCCGCGTCCACCGCGCCCGCCGCCTTCAGCAGGGAGCCCGCGCCGGACTCGGCGCCGCCGAGCAGATAGACCGAGGCCTGTCCGCGCAGATAGAGGAAGGCGACCTTGGGGTGGTCGGCGTGGCCGGGGATGCCCGCCCGCACCTTGTCCAGCCGCCGTTCGGTGCGGGTGGTCAACTCCCGTCCCGCGTCCGGGACTCCGAGGATCCTCGCGACCGCCTCGATACGCGGGCCGACGTCGTCGAGTCCCTTCGGCGGGTCGAGGACGACCAGCGGGACACCGGCGTCGCGGATCTGGTCCAGGGCCTCGGCCGGGCCCGAGGTGGAGTCGGCGAGGACCAGGCTCGGCTTCAGGGAGAGCACGCTCTCCGCCGAGACATCGTGCGCGCGGGTGACCACCGGCAGCTTCTCCGCCTGGTCGAAGGTGGCGGTGATGTCGCGGGCGACGACCCGCTCGCCGAGGCCGAGGGTGAAGACGATCTCGCTGAGGCTGCCGGAGAGCGGGACGATCCGGCGGGTGTCGGTCACCTTCACCTCGCGGCCGTCGGCCGAGTCGACGGTGACCGGCAGCTTCGGCTCCGGGGTCCGGGCGAGCGGCTCAACCCGGTCCGCCGCGCGCTGCCCCTTCGCCTCGGACGAGGCCGCGGGCGCGCCGCCACCGCCGTCCCCGGAGGAGCCGCCGCAGCCGGTCAGGGTGAGGGCGAGGACGGCGGCCAAGGCCCCGGCCAGTCGCGGTATGCGCAGCAAATCCACCATCCCGTACGTGAGTTGGGCGTGAGCGGTCCGCGGATCCGGGGACCGGGGTACCGACCCGCTCTCGGTCAGCCTAGGTTAGGCTAACCTTACTTTCCAGTGGGGGCCCGGTCCGGCCCGGAGGGGGGATTCATGCTGCCGAGAAACACGCTGCGAGCGGTCGTGATCGCGGTCTTCAGCGCGCTGCTCGCCGCCCTGCTGCCGATGGCCACCGCCCGCGCCGAGGAGCGCACGGTCGGCGGCGGCAGGCTGGACTGGGGCATCAAGGCCTCCTTCCAGAGCTATGTCACCGGGCCCATCGCCCAAGGCAGTTGGTCCCTGGTCCAGGGGGCGGCCACGGTCGGCGGCAGCGACTTCCGCTTCCACTCCGCCACCGGCGGCTACGACCCCCGGAGCGGCACCTTCCACTCCGCCTTCTCGGGCGGCGTGCACTTCACCGGGCATCGGGATGGCGACGGCTCGTACCAGCTGGACCTGACCATCTCCCGCCCCAGCGTGCGGATTTCGGGCGGCAGTGGCACCCTCTCGGTGGACATGGTCAGCAAGGAGCGCGGCAGCGGGAAGGTCACCACCACCCGCCAGGTCCCCTTCGCCTCGCTCGACCTCTCCGGCATCGACACCCGGGGCGGCACCAGCCCGGTCGCCCTCCGGCGCGTCCCCGCCACGCTGACCGCCCAGGGCGCCAAGGCCTTCGCCGGGTACTACACCGCGGGCACCGCCCTCGACCCGGTCAGCCTCTCGGTCGACGTCGCGGGCCCCGCCGCCTCCCGGAAGCCGAGCGCCGAGCCGAAGCCCACCGCGGGCGGCAAGAAGACCGAGGGGCGCATCGCGGACGCCGCCGTGGACTGGGGGGTGCGCCGCACCTTCCGGGAGTACGTCACCGGCGAGGTGACCCAGGGCAGGTGGACCCTCTCCGGCGGTGCCCAGGACGGCGGTGCCCTCTTCCGCTTCCCCTCCGGAAAGGGCAGCTACCGGGCCGAGGACGGAAAGGCCCAAGGCCCGCGCCTGGACGCCGACTTCGAGGGATCCCTGCGCTTCACCGGCCGCCACGGACTCGACCTGACGCTGCGTCATCTCGCGGTGCGCGTCGAGGACGGCAAGGGCACCCTCTACGCGGACACCGAGGACGCCGGCAAGGCGAGAAAGCACCAGCCGCTCGTCACCTTCGCCGCCGGGGAACTCGCCGCGAAGGACGGGCTCGCCACCCTCACCGAGGTGCCCACGAGGCTCACCGCCGAGGGCGCGAAGGCCTTCGGCGGCGTCTACCGCGCGGGCACCGCCATGGACCCGCTCTCGCTCGCCGTCGCCCTCGACAAGAGTGCCCGGCTCCCGGCCCTGCCCGACCTCGGCTCCGACCGGGCCACTCCCTCGCCCAGCGCCTCCCCGAAGACCGCGGCCGAGGACACCGGCTCCCCCCAGAAGGCCTCGTCCTCCTCCGACGGCTTCCCCGCGCTGCCCGTCGGCCTCGCCGCTGCCGCCGCGCTGCTGCTCGCCGCCCTCGCCCTCTTCCTCGTACGCAAACGCCGTACGGCGGCGGCGAGTTCGGCCGAGGGCGGAAGCGCGGACCCCGCCGAGGCCCCCGGCACCTCCCAGGACTGAAGCGCCCCGCGCGCCCGGCGCCCTCCGTCCCCCGCCCGGTAGTCCCGGCGGCGCGGCCCGCGCGCCGTCCCCCGTACGTACCCCGACCCCAAGGAGAACCACGATCATGGCAGTCATCCGCCGCCGTACCGCCTTCGCCGCCTCGGTCGCCGCCGCGCTCACCCTCGGTGCCGCCGGCTCCGTCGCCCTGCCCGCGGTGGCCGCGCCCGGCGAGGGTGCCCCGGCCGCGAAGGCGATCGAGCTCAAGGACGGGACGCTGGACTGGGGCTTCAAGGAGTCCTTCCGCAAGTACCTGCTCTCGCCGATAGCCCAGGGCCGCATCGAGGTGGCCGACGGCGCCGAACAGGCCCCGGACAACGGCCCGTTCACCTTCACCGGCGGCACCGGCAGCTACGACACCGGCACCCACGCCGTGGACACCGCCTTCCGGGGCGGCGTCCACTTCTGGGGCCACAACGGCACCCTGGACATCACCCTCTCCGACCTGAAGCTCGCCACCACCGGCACCGCGGGATCGATCACCGCCGATGTCACCACCGGCAAGGAGGGCGAGAAGCCCGCCACCGACCAGGACGTCCCGCTCGCCGGAATCGACCTGAGCGAGGTCCAGCCGGGGCAGGGCGAGGGCGGCGCGATGGTCTTCCAGGACATCCCGGCCAAGCTCACCAAGGAGGGCGCCGCCGCCTTCCAGGGCTTCTACCAGGAGGGCACCGCCCTCGACCCGGCGACGCTGACGGTGACCCCCGCCGCCGCGCCCACCGGCGAACCGACCACCGGGCCCACCGGGGAGCCCACCGCCACCCCGAGCGGCACCCCCACCGCCGAGCCCTCCGGCACCCCGACCGCCACGCCCTCCACCAGCGCCCCGGCCCCGGCCGGCGAGGTCTTCGACGCCACCCTCTCCTGGGGTCTGAAGCAGTCCTTCCGCACGTACATCCTCACCGGCGGCGAGATCAAGGCGGCGGGCGGCGCCGAGGACAACGGCAACGGCTGGGACTTCCCCTACGCCAAGGCCGAACTCGACTCCGACGCCAAGAAGGTGAGCGCCTCCTTCGAGGGCAGCGTGCGATTCCTGTACCCGGGCCACGGCATCGACATGAGCTTCGGGGGCCTCGCCATCGAGGCCGAGGGCACCAAGGGCACCCTGGTCGCCGATGTGACGACCCCTCAGGGCACGAACAAGGACGTGCAGTTCGCCACCCTCGACCTCGGCAAGGCCGACTGGAGCCCCGAGGGCGACGTGGTCCTGCTCGACAAGATCCCCGCCAAGCTCACCGCCGCGGGCGCCGAGCAGTTCGAGAACGAGACCACCGGCTCGCCCTACCCCGCGGGCACCGTCCTGGACCCGGTGACGGTCGCCCTCGCGGTCTCCGACGACGCCCGACTGCCGGGCGGCAGCGGCGGTTCCGGCGGCTCAGGCACCGGCGGCGGCGCGGCGGCCGCTGGCGGTTCGGTGGGCGGCGGCTCGGTCGGCGGGGGCGGTGCGCTCGCCACCACCGGCTCCTCGGTGCCCGCCGGGGCCCTGGTCGCCGGGGCCGGTGTGCTCGCGGCGGCCGGTGCGGGCGCGGTCTTCCTGGCCCGCCGCCGCCCGGGCACCGGCCAGGCCTGAGCCGTGCCCGACCCCTCGACCGCCGCCCGCGGCTCCTGCCCACCTCCCCGCGGACGAGGGCCTCACGGCGGCGGTACGGGGCGTCAACGGCCGTACCGGCAGAGGCCGTTGACAGAAAAGTGGACGGGGCCGTACCGGGGGACCCCCGGCACCGGCCCCGTCCACGCGATGCTTCAATGCCCGGATGACCGCACCCGAAGGCACCTCCCTGCTCGCCCAGTGCCACTCCTTTGGGCTCGCCCCGGGCCGCCGCCCCGTCCTGGTCGATGTGCTGCGCGTCTTCTGCGCCCCCGACGGCGGTCACGGCAACCGGCTCGGTGTGGTGCGCGAAGGCAGCCAGGTCCCCTCGATGGCCGCGCGGCAGCAGCTGGCCGGGCGGCTCGGCTACAGCGAGACGGTGTTCGTCGACGACCCCGAGCGCGGCGCCCTGGACATCTACACCCCCGGTGACCGGCTGCCCTTCGCCGGGCATCCCTGCGTCGGCGCCGCCTGGCTGCTCGACGTACCCGAACTCCTCACCGAGGCGGGCGCCGTGGGCGCCCGGCTCGACGGGGAGTTCAGCTGGATCGAGGCCGAGCCGGGCTGGGTGCCGCCGCGCACCCTGCGCCAGTACGGGACACCGGCCGAGGTGGCGGCCCTCGAGGTGCCGCCCGCGGGGGAGTGGATCTACGCCTGGGCCTGGGAGGACGAGCCCGCGGGCCGGGTGCGGGCGCGCGCCTTCCCCGGCCGGGGCGACGGCATCGAGGAGGACGAGGCCACCGGGGCGGCGGCCCTGCTCCTGACCGCGCAGCTCGGCCGCGCCCTCAACATCACCCAGGGCCGCGGCTCCCAGCTGCTCACCGCCCCGCAGCCGGGCGGTCTCGTCGAGATCGGCGGCCGGGTGCGGCTGGAGCGATGACAGGCTCCCGGCTCAGGCGCTGAGCGGGAACTCCTCGCCCAGCTCGCGGAAGACCGCGGTGTTCAGCTCGAAGGCGCGCTTGCACTCGTCGACGATGCGCTGCTTCTCCAGATCGTCCGCCGGGAGCGCGTCGAGCAGTTCGCGGTACTCGCGCTTGAAGGCCGCCGGATTGCCGATCTGCTCGAAGACGTAGAAGCGCACGCCGTCGCCCTTGCGCGCGAAGCCCCAGGTGCGCTCGGCCTTGTCCCGGATGATCTGGCCGCCGGAGAGGTCGCCCAGGTAGCGGGTGTAGTGGTGGGCGACATAGCCGCCGGGCCAGTCGGCCGCGCAGGCGGCGACCCGGTCCGCGTACCGCGCGGTCGCGGGCAGGGCGGTGACGGCGGTGCGCCACCGCGGGCCGTGCAGGTGCTCCAGGTCGCGCTCCAGCTCGGCCTTGCGCAGCAGCTCGGGGCGGAGGAAGGGGCCGGCCACCGGGTCCTCGGCGAGGCGGGGGACCGCGGACTCCAGGGCCTCGTAGACGAACCAGAGCTGCTCGGTGTAGCGCCGGAAGGCCTCCACGCCGAGTTGTCCGCCGAGCAGGTGGCTCATGAAGGACGAGGTCTCGGCCTGCGTGTGCTGCTCGTGCGAGGCGGTGCGGATGAGCGTCGAGAACGACGTGCTCACGGAGTTCCTCCAGGGCCCGGGGACGGGAACAGCCCCATCATCTAAGGTTAGGCTTGCCTAAGTCAACAGCTTTGCCGACGGTCTGTCGGGAACCACGCTACCCCGATTGCCCCGGCCGGAAAACGCCCCGCCGAAAGCCCCTGCACGGCCTTTCCGCACCCGCCTGCCCCGGGGACCCGCGCCCGTACCGATGACTTTCCGCGCGCGCCCCGGTCCTTACTGGACAAGAGGCCAAAGACTGCCGAACGAGCAGGAGCCCCGCCCACCCACCGACCGCGGCGGGACGGCAGAGAACCGGCACCCGGCGAGAGCAGGAGCAGACCATGCCCAGGATCACCCCCACCCTCTGGTTCGACACCCAAGGCAAGGAGGCCGCCGACTTCTGGGTCTCGGTCTTCCCGAACTCGAAGATCGTCGACGTCAGCTACTACGGAGAGGCGGGCCCGCGGCGCTCCGGCACCGTGCTCACCGTCGACTTCGAACTCGACGGCCAGCCCTACATGGTCCTCAACGGCGGCCCGGAGTTCACCTTCGACGAGGCCGTCTCCTTCACCGTCGACTGCAAGGACCAGGAGGAGGTCGACTACTACTGGGAGGCGCTGATGGCGGGCGGCGGCGAGCCCGGCCAGTGCGGCTGGCTCAAGGACCGCTTCGGGGTCTCCTGGCAGGTCGTCCCGCAGGAGCTGGGAAAGCTGATCGCCGACCCGGACCCGGGCCGCGCCCAGCGCGCGATGGCGGCCATGCTCGGGCAGGTCAAGCTCGACATCGCGGCGATCAGGGCCGCGGCGGACGGCCAGTAGACCCCGCCCCGGGGCCGGCCCGCACGCGGCGGAGCCCCCGGCCCGGCTGTCCGCCGGGCGGGGGCTCCCGTGTCTTTTGGCGCTGCGGCTCCCGTGTCTCTGCCGCTGCCAGGAGTGGTGCTCAGGGCGCCGGGTGCCGGGTCACGGCAGCGTGAGGATCTCCGCGCCGCTCTCGGTGACCACCAGCGTGTGCTCGAACTGGGCTGTCCGCCTGCGGTCCTTGGTGACCACGGTCCATCCGTCGTCCCACATGTCGTACTCGTGGGTACCGAGCGTCAGCATCGGCTCGATGGTGAAGGTCATGCCGGGCTGGATCAGCGTGGTGGCGTGCGGGCTGTCGTAGTGCGGCACGATCAGGCCGGAGTGGAAGGAGGTGTTGATGCCGTGCCCGGTGAAGTCGCGCACCACTCCGTAGCCGAACCGTTTCGCGTACGACTCGATGACCCGGCCGATGACGTTGATCTGGCGGCCCGGCTTGACCGCCTTGACGGCCCGGGTCAGGGACTCCTCGGTGCGCTCGACCAGCAGCCTGCTCTCCTCGTCGACCTCGCCGACCAGGTAGGTGGCGTTGTTGTCGCCGTGCACCCCGCCGATGTAGGCGGTGACGTCGAGGTTCACGATGTCGCCGTCGCGCAGCACCGTGGAGTCCGGGATGCCGTGGCAGATGACCTCGTTGACCGAGGTGCACAGGGACTTCGGGAAGCCGCGGTAGCCGAGGGTGGACGGGTAGGCGCCGTGGTCGCACATATAGGTGTGCGCGACCCGGTCCAGCTCGTCGGTGGTCACCCCGGGCGCGATCAGCTTCGCGGCCTCGGCCATCGCCCGGGCGGCGATGCCCCCGGCGATCCGCATCCGCTCGATCGTCTCGGCGTCCTGGACCTCGGGCCCGGTGTAGGGCGTGGGCGCGGGCTTGCCCACGTACTCGGGACGGGCGATGGAGCCCGGGACGGAGCGGGTGGGGGAGAGCTCCCCTGGTACGAGCAGTGACTGGCCAGACATGTCGACGAGTGTAACTACCGGGGATGGGGCACCATGGCCGCTGTACGGGGGCGGGCGCCCGCAGGCGGACCGGCCGGCCCCGCGGTCCGGGGGCGAGCCGCCGCCCGGACCGAGGACGCGAGTGAAGTGAGGGGACCGCGATGGCCCTGTTCAAGAAGCGCACCACCGGCAAGCCCGGCGAGTGGTACTACTGCCTCCAGCACGGCAAGGTCGAGGAGGGCCCGGAGTGCCCGGCGCAGGACCGCATGGGCCCCTACCCGAGCCCCGAGGCCGCCCAGCACGCCATGGACATCTCCGCCGAGCGCAACGCCGAGTGGGACAACGACCCCCGCTGGCAGGACGGCGGCCGCGGGGGCGAGAGCGGCTGAGTCTCAGGACGGCGCGGTCCCCGCGCTCCCGGCGGCCCCGGCCTTCTCGCCGGGGCCGTCCGCCGTCCGGCTCTCCCTGAGCCGTACCGCGTGCGGATCGGTCCGTACGTCGTAGCGCATCAGCCGGGGCAGGCAGGTGGCGAGCAGGGCCACCGCGCCCAGGCAGGCGAGACCGCCGGACCAGACCGAGGCGCGCACCCCGGCCAGCGCGGCCACCCCGCCGGAGCGGACCTGGCCCAGCTGCGGGCCCGCCGAGTAGGAGAGCAGCTCGATCCCCGCGAGGCGGCCGCGCAGGGCGTCCGGGATGGTCTGGTTCCACATCGCGGAGCGGAAGATGCCGCTGACCATGTCGCAGCAGCCGCCGAGAGTGAGGAAGAGCAGCACCAGCCAGACGTCGTCCATCAGCCCCGCCACCGCCACGCTCAGCCCCCAGCACCCGGCGGCGAGCACCACCATCAGCCCGTGCCGGTGGATCCGGGAGGTCCAGCCGCTGGTCAGGCTCACCAGGAGGGAGCCCGCGGGCAGCGCCGCGTACATCAGGCCGAGCGACCACCGCGCGTCCAACTCGTCGGCGAGGAAGGGCAGTACGGCGAGCGGGAAGGCGAACAGCATGGCCACCAGGTCGACGGCGTAGGTGCCGAGGAGCTCCTTGCGGCTCCAGGCGTAGCGGGCGCCCTCGGCGATGGAGCGCAGCGAGGGCCGCGCCGCCTCGTGCGCGGCCGGGGAGGCGGCGAGCCCGAGCGCGAGGCCGACCGAGGCCGCGAAGGTGGCCAGGTCCGCGGCGTAGGCCCAGCCGAGACCGGCGTAGGCGACGACCACCCCGGCGAGCGCGGGCCCGGCGACCCCGCCGACCTGCCAGCGCAGCGAGTTGAGCGCGGCGGCCGCGGGCAGGTGCGCGTGGGCGACGATGCGCGGGGTGAGCGAGTCGAGTGCCGGGCGCTGCACCGCGACCAGCGCGGCCGAGGCCGCGGCGACCAGGTACAGCGGCCACACCAGCGGCTCGGTGAGCAGCGAGTTGACCAGGAGCACCGCGCAGAGCACGCCCTGGCCGGTCTCGGTCCACAGGATCAGCTTCCGCTTGTCCATGGCGTCGGCCATCGCGCCGCCGTAGAGCCCGAAGACGATCAGCGGGATCAGCTCCGCGGCGCCGATCGCGCCCACCGCGGCCGCCGAACCGGTCAGCTCCTTCAGCTGCACCGGCAGCGCCACGAAGGTGAGGAAGCTGCCGAAGTTGGTGATGAGTCCGGCCACCCACAGGCGGCGGAAGTCCGCCGAGGTCCGCCAGGGCGCGAGGTCGGGCAGCAGGGCGCGCGGCCGGGAGGGCGGCGGGGGTTCCGAGGTCACGAGGGGCCATGGTCGGCGAGGCCCACCGGGCCGGGCAAACGGTTTTCCCACCGCCCCCTACGGCTTCACCACCGCTCCGGCGGCGGCGCCGTCAGCTGGTCGGCGAGGCGGGAGAGGCGGTCGCGGAAGTGGCGTCGGCCGCGGGGTACCGGGGCCGGGAGGGAGTTCTCGCCGGTGGCCGCGCTGACCAGGTGCTGCACGGTGTCCAGGTCGAGTTCGGGGGTCGGCGGCACCGCGAGCGCCTCATGGGCCAGGGCGTGCAGTTCGCGGTCGCCGGAGTCCAGGGCGAGCACGGTGGCGCCGGAGCGGCGGGCGTCCTGGACGCGTTCGAGCAGCGGGGCGCCCGGGGCGTCCGGGGCGACCACGAGGAGGGTCTCGCCGCGCCGGGCGGCCTCCAGGCGGCCCAGGCCGACCGCCAGATGGGCCGGGGCGCCGTCGCGCACCCGGTGCCGGACCAGGGTGGGGCTCAGCTCGGGGGTGCCGGACCAGGCGGCCTCGTCGACCAGATGGGCCGCGAGGTGCCAGGGCTCGTACTCCCGGGTGCCGACCAGGAGGAGTCCGCCGCCGTGCGGGACCACCGAGGAGCGCAGGGTCCCGGCGAAGCGGCGGGTGGCCCCGAGCCATTCGGTTCCGGCGAGCACCTCGCGCAGCAGCGCGACACGTACGGCGTCCATGGGCTGGGACCCTGCCCCCAACCGGCTTGCGGCGGAAGGCTGTTCGGCCCGCTTCACCCGAAAGGGGATGCACGGGGCGCGACTCGGCGCGACCGGGCAGCCTCGTCCCCGTCTCGGCCCCCGGGTGTCCTTGACCTTGTCCTAGGCGGGTTTCTAGGGTCGCGGGACATCCCATGTCCGGTGGTGCCTCGGGCCGGAGCGCGCCGCCGAGCGGTGCCGCCCCGGCCGGGACGCCGTCCGGTGGGGCGCCGCACCAGTTACGGAGCAGCCATGACCAGCGAGCAGTCGGTGCCCTTCCGCGCCGGGACCGAGGGGTACGCGAGCTTCCGCATCCCCGCCGTGGTGGCGACCGGGGAGGACACCGTGCTCGCCTTCTGCGAGGGGCGCGTCGGCTCCAGCGCCGACCACGGGGACATCGACCTGGTGCTCAAGCGCTCGCACGACGGGGGCCGCAGCTGGGCGCCCCTTGAAGTGGTCGCCGAGAACGGCGCGGACCTCGCCGGGAACCCGGCCCCGGTGGTCCTCGCCTCCGGGCGCCTGCTGCTCGTCCACGTCCGCAACGCCGCCGGGGCCTCGGAGGCGGGCATCCGGCGCGGTGAGGTCCCGGCGGAGCGGGCCCGGCGGGTGTGGGTGCAGTACAGCGACGACGACGGGGTCACCTGGTCCGCGGCCCGCGAGATCACCGCCGAGGCCAAGGATCCCGCCTGGCGGTGGTACGCGACCACCCCGGGCCACGCCCTCCAGCTGAGCAGCGGCCGGGTGCTGGTGCCCGCCAACCACTCGCTGGCCCCGGTGGGCGGCGACGACGGCACCGAGGGCGCGTACAACGGCGGGCACTGCCTGCTCAGCGACGACGAGGGCGAGAGCTGGCGGATCGGCTACGTCCACAACAACCCGGACGGGCTCGCCGGGCGCCCCGACCGGATCAACGCCAACGAGACCACCGCCGCCGAACTCCCCGACGGGCGCGTCTACTTCAACACCCGCAACGACTCCGCGGCCCCCGGCAGCCGCGCCGACGCCTACTCGGCCGACGGCACCGGACTCACCGCCCCCTACCGGCCGCAGCCCGCCCTCGCCGGGCCGGTCGTCCAGGGCAGCCTGCTCCAGCTCCCGGCGCCGGGCCCGCTCCTGTACGCCGGTCCCGCGCACCCCGAGCGGCGGGCCCGGATGAGCCTGCGGACCAGCACCGACTCCGGCGCGAGCTGGCGCACCGCCCTCACCCTCGGCGAGGATCCGGCCGCCTACTCCGACCTCGTCCTCCTCGACGCCGACACCGTCGGACTGCTCTACGAGACGGGCCGCTCCAGCGCGTACGAGACCCTCGCCTTCCGCCGGATCCCGCTCGCCGCGCTGCTCGACGCGGCCGGATGAGCGCAAGGGGCCCGGCAGTGACCACCGAGGGGCCGGCAGTGACAAAATCGGCCCCATGACTACTCCTGCTGAGCCCGCGCACCCGACGTCCGAGACGAAGAAGGCACCGGCCAAGGACCCCTGGGAGCTGCCGGATGTGTCCGGCCTGGTGGTCGGCGTCCTCGGCGGCACCGGCGACCAGGGCCGGGGTCTCGCCTACCGGCTCGCCCGGGCCGGTCAGAAGGTGATCATCGGCTCCCGGGCGGCCGAGCGCGCCGAGCACGCCGCCCGGGAACTCGGTCTCGGGATCGAGGGCGCGGAGAACGCGGAGTGCGCGCGCCGCAGCGATGTGGTGATCGTCGCGGTGCCCTGGGACGGCCACGCCAAGACCCTCGAATCGCTGCGCGCGGAACTGGCGGGCAAGCTCGTCGTCGACTGCGTCAACCCGCTCGGCTTCGACAAGAAGGGCGCCTTCGCGCTCAAGCCCGAGGAGGGCAGCGCCGCCGAGCAGGCCGCCGCCCTGCTGCCCGACTCCCGGGTCGCCGCGGCCTTCCACCACCTCTCGGCGGTACTGCTCCAGGACGAGTCCATCGAGGAGATCGACACCGATGTGATGGTCCTCGGCGAGAACCGCGCGGACACCGACCTCGTCCAGGCGCTCGCCGCCCGCATCCCCGGCATGCGGGGCGTCTTCGCGGGCCGCCTGCGCAACGCCCACCAGGTCGAGTCCCTGGTGGCCAACCTGATCTCGGTCAACCGCCGCTACAAGGCCCACGCGGGACTGCGGGTCACCGACATCTGAGGGTCACCGGCATCTGAGGCGCGCTGCGGTGCGGGTGTGCTGCGGTACAGCTGGGCGGGGCGGGCGTACGGCCACCGGGAGACCGGGGTTCGTGCGCCCGCGCCGTACGTCCGTGCCGTACGCCCGTGCCGTACGTGCCCGGCGGCGCCCCGGGGAGCCCGGGGACGAGGGACCGGGGATGAGGGACACTGGTGCAGGCAGCACCCGCCCGTGTCCGACAGGAGCCCTTCCCCCATGCCCCGCCTCGCGCTGTACGCCCTTGTCGTCTGTGCCCTCGCCGTCGCCGCGGCGGTGGTCTCCTTCGCCCGCGGCAGCTGGCTCGGCGTCGTATGGGTGCTGCTCGCCGGGCTCACCTCGAACATGGCGCTGTACTACATCCGCCGCGCGAAGGCCGCGGCGGCGGAGGCGACGAGCGCGGACGCCGGGCGGACGCCGACCGCCTGAGCCGCCGCGCCGCCCCCGCCCGCGGACCGGCGGCTACCCGGCCAGCTGCGGGATGTCCGGCTCGCCCTGCCAGAAGCGGTACAGCTCACGGCCCCAGTACGAGTCCCATTCCTCGACTCCGAGGGCGCGCAGGATCGTGTCCACCAGATCGAAGAAGGCGTCGTTGATCTCCGGCACCCAGAGCAGGCCGAAGACGGCGATCAGGCCGAACTGCGCGAAGGGCTCCAGCTGCCGCCGTATCTCGCGGGAGAGCCAGGGCTCGATGACCCCGTACCCGTCGAGTCCCGGCACCGGCAGGGAGTTGAGCAGCGCCGCTGTGACCTGGAGCAGGGCGAGGAAGCCCAGGGCGTACCGGAAGGGGTCGGGGACGCCGTCGAGGGCGTCCAGCCAGAAGGGCGCCGTGCAGACCAGGGCGAAGAGCAGGTTGGTGAGCGGTCCGGCGGCGGAGATCAGGCTGTGCCGCCAGCGGCCCCTGATCCGGCCGCGCTCGATGAAGACGGCCCCGCCGGGGAGGCCGATGCCGCCCATGATCACGAAGAGCAGCGGCAGCACGATCGAGAGCAGGGCGTGGGTGTACTTCAGCGGGTTGAGCGTCAGATAGCCCTTCGCGCCGATCGAGATGTCCCCGCTGTGCAGGGCGGTGCGCGCGTGCGCGTACTCGTGCAGGCAGAGGGAGATGACCCAGGCGCCCGTCACGAACACGAAGACGGCGAAGCCGGTGCTGCCGCCGAAGCCCGCCCACACCGCCCACCCGGCGACGGCCGTCACGGCGACGATGCCGAGGAAGACCGGACTGATCCTCCGGTCGCTGCGACGGATTCCGGCGAGGGTCATGGGGCAACTCCCTGTGCTGGGGCGGGCACGGCAAGAAGGCGGATGGGACGGGCAGGACGGACAAGGGTGGTGAGCGGGTCGTCCCGCCGGGCGGGCCGATGCTCTCGAACAGGCAAACGGACAGCTCCGGACCCGGGTTCCTGCCCGCTGTGCCTTCACCCAATCGGGCAGCGGCCGGGATCCCGGTTGACCCGGGCTGCCGGGTCGCCGGGGCGCCGCCGATCCTGCCAGGGCGCGCCGTTGTGGGGAAGCCGCGGCCCGCGCGCCCCCGCTCCCCGTCCACCAGGGACAATGTCCCCGTGCGCTACCGCATCCTCGGCACCACCCAGGCCCTGCGCCCCGACGGCAGCACCCTCGCGGTCGGCGGCCCGCGGCTGCGCGCCCTGCTCGCGGTGCTCGCGCTGCGGGCCGGGCGGACGGTGCCGGTGCGGGTCCTGGTCGACGAGGTCTGGGCGGGAGAGCCGCCCGCGGACGCGGCGGGTGCGCTGCAGGCCCTGGTCGGACGGCTGCGGCGGGTGCTCGGCGCCGAGCAGGTGCGTTCCGTCGACGGGGGGTACCGGCTCAGCGCCGGGCCCGAGGACGTGGATCTGCACCGCTTCGACCGGCTGACCGCCGAGGGGCGGCGCGCCCTGGCCGAGGAGGACTACGCGCGCGCCGCCGAGGCCCTCGGGGAGGCGCTGGCCCTGTGGCAGGGCGGGGAGGCGCTGACGGACCTGCCCGATGCCGCCGCCGAGTCGGCGCGCTGGGCGAGCCGGAGACTCGACGCCAGGCGGGCCCGTCTCACCGCCGAACTCGCCCTCGGCCGGGCCGAGTCCGTCCTGCCCGAACTCTCCGAGCTGGCCCGGGCCCACCCCCTGGACGAACCGCTCCAGGCGCTGCGGCTGCGGGCCCTGCGCGAGGCCGGACGCCCCGCCGAGGCGCTCGCCGCCTACGAGCACACCCGCCGCGCACTCGCCGACCGGCTCGGTACCGACCCCGGACCCGAACTGCGCGCGCTGCACGCGGAGTTGCTCTCCGAACCGACCCCCGCCCCGCCCCGGAACCCGAAGGCGACTGCGACCGCCGCCCCCACCACCGCCCGCCCCGGCAACCTCCGTGCCCGCCTCACCTCCTTCGTCGGCCGGGAGGCCGATATCGAGGCCATCCGCGCCGACCTCGGGCGGGCCCGCCTGGTCACGCTGCTCGGGCCCGGGGGCGCGGGCAAGACCCGGCTCTCCCAGGAGGCGGCGGAGGCGGTGGCGGACTCGGCGCCCGACGGGATCTGGCTCGCCGAACTCGCCCCCGTGGAGGACCCGGCGGCCGTACCGGGCGCCGTGCTCACCGCGCTCGGCGCCCGCGAGACGGTGCTCGCCGGTGCGGGCGCCCAGGAGCTGCGGGCCCTCGCCGAGCGGCACGGGGACGAGGCCTTCTCGCGCCTGGTGGAGTTCTGCGCCCCGCGCCGGATGGTGCTGCTCCTGGACAACTGCGAGCACGTCATCGGCGGCGCCGCCGACCTCGCCCAGGGCCTCCTGGAGCACTGCCCGCGGCTCACCGTGCTGGCGACCAGCCGCGAACCCCTCGGCGTACCGGGGGAGTTGCTGCGGCCGGTGGAGCCGCTGCCGGAGCCGGTGGCGCTGCGGCTGCTCGCCGAGCGCGGGGCGAGCGCCCGGCCCGGACTGCGGATCGAGGAGGAGGCGGCCGCCGAGATCTGCCGGCGCCTCGACGGCCTGCCGCTCGCCATCGAACTCGCCGCCGCCCGGCTGCGGATGCTCACCCCGCGCCAGATCGCGGACCGCCTCGACGACCGGTTCCGGCTGCTGACCAGCGGCAGCCGGACCGTGCTGCCGCGCCAGCAGACCCTGCGCGCGGTGGTCGACTGGTCCTGGGAACTGCTCGACGAGGCCGAACGCACCGTCCTGCGGCGGCTGTCGGTCTTCGCGGGCGGCTGCGAACTGGCCGCCGCCGAGGCGGTCTCGGGACCGGCCGCCCTGGAGAACCTCGGCTCGCTCGTGGACAAGTCACTGGTCGTCGCGGCGCCGGGACCCGAGGGCCCGATGCGCTACCGGCTCCTGGAGACCGTCGGCGAGTACGCCGCCGAGCGGCTCGACGAGGCGGGCGAGCGGGCCGCCGTGGAGCGCGCCCACCTCACGTACTACCGCGAGCTGGCCCGTACCACCGATCCCGCGCTGCGCGGGCCCGGGCAGCGCGCAGCGGTCGCCCGGCTCCAGCTGGAGTACGAGAACCTGCGCACTGCGCTGCGGCACGCGGTGGCCGCCCGCGAGGAGCAGGAGGCGCTCTGCCTGGTGCTCTCGCTGAGCTGGTACTGGCAGATCCGGGACCTGCGGCTGGACGCCCGCAACTGGTCGGGGGAGGTCATGGCCCTCGGCCCGGACCCCTTCGGCCCCGGCTCGCCGGAGGCCGAACCGCTCACCGAGCGCTGTACCGACGCGCCGCCGCCGATGCGCCCCGAGATCCTCGCCGAGGCCCGGCGCGGCGTCCACCTGGTCCATCTGGCCTCCGTGGGCCAGGACATCGAGGGGTGGAACGTCCCCGAGACCCAGGAGCGGCTGCGGGCCGTCGCCCGCGTCTACCGGCCCGGGCTGCCGCAGACCTGCCGCGCCCCGGGCAGCATGTGGATCTACGCGATCCTGCTCACCGGGGATGTGGAGCGGATGCGGGCCGTCGTCGACGAGACGGTGGCGGCCTGCCGCCGCCTCGGCTACGACTGGGAGCTGGCCGCCGCCCTCCTGCTGCGCGCCAATATGCTGGCCAACCGGTCCGACTGGGCGGGCGACGCGCGCCGGGACGCCGAGGAGTCGCTGGCCCACTTCCGCCGGATCGGCGACCCGTGGGGAGCCGCCGAGGCGCTGTCCGCGCGCGGCGAGGCCCATGAGCGCCGGGGTGAACACGCCCGCGCCGCCGAGGACTTCGGCCAGGCCCTGGCCCACGCGGAGGAACTCGGCGCCCAGACGCAGGTCGCGGTGCTGACGACCCGGCTGGCCAATATCCACCTGGAGTCGGGCGACTTCGCCCGCGGCGAGCGGATGCTCCGGGAGGTGGTGGACCGGGGCGCCCACCACGTCGGGGAGGCGCTGACCGTCGCCCGGCTCTTCTTGGCGATCGGGCTCGGCCGCACCGGCCGCAGGGAGGAGGCGCGCGAGCAACTGCGGCTGCTGCGCGAGGAGGTGAGCGTGCTGGGCTTCGTCGCCTTCGAGGGCTTCCTGCTCGGCACCCAGGCCTGGCTGGAGGTCCTGGACGGGAGGCACGAGCGCGGGCTCGCCCTGGTGCGGAGCGCGCTGGCGCACTCCCGCGACGCCCTCTCGCTGGCGATCATGCCGCAGATGGTCTCCGTGCACCTGACGACCGCGGCCCTCGCCCTGGTCCGCGACGAGGAGGGCGGCCGGGCCTACGAGGGCATCCGCCTCTACGGGGCGGCCGAGCGCCATCTGCCGAGCGGGCATGTGCCCACGGCCCCGGAGCGCGAGATCGCCGAGCGGGTCGAGCGCGAGGGGCGGGCGGCACTCGGCGAGGCGCGGTACGCCGCCGCCCGTGCCGAGGGCGACGGCCTCTCCCTCGACGAGGCCGTCGCCCTGGTCTGACGCGAACCGGTCCGAGGCGAACCGGCGGCGGGCCGGCGCGTGCGGCACCCGTCCACCGGGGCCGGAATCAGGTCTCCGTACGGATCAGGTCTTCGTACGGAACTTGTGGATCGCGACCGGCGCCATCACCGCGGTGATGACCACGGACCAGATGAGCGTGACCCAGACGTCGTGCGCGACCGGGCCCGCGTCGTTGAACAGTCCGCGCGCGGCGTCGGCCAGCGAGGACAGCGGGTTGTAGTCGGTGAAGGTCTGCAGCCAGTCGGGCATGTCCTTCGTCGGGGCGAAGATGGAGGAACCGAACTGCAGCGGCATCAGCACGAGGAACCCCATTCCCTGGATGGCCTGGGCGCTCTTCATCACCACACCCATGGTGAGGAAGATCCACATGATCGCGGAGCCGAAGACCATGGCGAGCGCGATGGCCGCGAACATCCCGGGGACGTTCGAGATCGAGAGGCCGAGCAGGAAGCCGACCGCGAGCAGGATCGCGGTGGCGACCATCATCCGCCCGATCTCGACCACGATCTTGGCCACCAGGACCGAGGAGCGCGCGATGGGCAGCGAGCGGAAGCGGTCCATGACCCCGGTCTGGAAGTCCTGGTTGAAGCCGGTGCCGACACCCATGGCGATGTTCATGCCCATCATCGCCATCAGCCCGGGGACCACGTAGTTGACGTAGGCGTCCTGGTTGCCCTTGCCGGAGATGGCTCCGCCGAAGACGAAGACGAACAGGACGGTGAAGATGATCGGCATCAGGACGGCGTCCATCATGGACTCCGGGTCCTGCCGGATCCACAGCAGATTCCGCCGCACCAGCGCGCCGGTGTGCCGCAGATGCGCCCGGAGCCCGATGCGCGCGTCGCCGCGATCGGCCACCGGGGACGGGTCGGGCCCGGGCCCGGCGGTGCGCACCGGCTCCTCGGGGGGAGCGGCGGTGGTCGACTGGGCGCTCATGCGGCGGCCTCCTCGAGGGCGGGAGCGGGGTCCTGCGGGGCACTGGCCTTGTGGCCGGTGAGGGAGAGGAACACCTCGTCCAGGCTGGGCAGTTCGGTGGTGATCGCGGCCAGCGGGATACCGCGGGCCGAGACCGCGCCGACGACCGCGGTGAGCTGCTCGTCGGAGAGGATCGGCACCAGGACGGTCGAGGTCTCGGCGTCCACGAGGGCGTTGCCGGGACCGGTCAGACCGGCCTCGTCCAGGGCCGCGGCGGTGGCGGTCAGCTCGGCCGGGTCGGCGGGGCGGATGCGCAGGGTGCGTCCGCCGACCTTCGCCTTGAGCTCGTCGATGCGGCCGCCCGCGATGACCTTGCCGCGGTCGATGACCGTCAGCTCGCTCGCCAGCTGCTCGGCCTCCTCCATGTACTGGGTGGTGAGCAGCACGGTCACACCGTCGGTGACCATCCGCTTGACCTCGGCCCACACCTCGTTGCGGGTGCGCGGGTCGAGTCCGGTGGTCGGCTCGTCCAGGTAGAGGACCTCGGGGCTGCCGATCATCGAGGCGGCGAGGTCGAGCCGCCGCCGCATGCCGCCGGAGTAGGTGTTCGCGGGGCGCTTGGCCGCCTCGGTGAGCGAGAACCGCTCCAGGAGGCCCTCGGCCCGCGACCGCGCCTCGGCACGGGAGAGGTCGAGCAGGCGCCCGATGAGGTAGAGGTTCTCGCGCCCGGAGAGCTTCTCGTCCACCGAGGCGTACTGCCCGGTGAGCCCGATGACCCGGCGCAGCTGCCGGGGCTGGCGCAGCACGTCGTACCCGGCGACCACGGCGGAACCGGAGTCCGGGGTGATCAGGGTGGAGAGGCAGCGTACGAGAGTGGTCTTGCCGGCGCCGTTCGGCCCGAGCACGCCGAGGACGGTGCCCTCGCGCACGTCGAGGTCGACGCCGTCCAGTGCTTTGGTCTCGCCGTAGTGCTTGACCAGCCCCCGCACGGAGACGGCGTGCGGGGAGCCGCTCGCCGTCGCTCGGGAGTTCTTGTCGATTCGCGTCATGGCCACCAAGGTGCCAGCCGCCACCGACAATCCTCCGACAAGCCGCCTACAGCGGGCGCCCGGAGTATCGGTGCCTGGTCGGCGAGGGGTCGGGGAGGTGTCCGCTGGGAGTCGGCGGGTGCCGGAATAGGTGGGAAATCGCCCGATACGGCGGAGAGTTGAGAGTCGCCGGCCTTCCCGCCGGAGACGCCGGAGGCCTCATTTTGTGACATGCGCCACTTCCCGCCCGGGGACGCTTACCGCACCCGGAACCGGGAACGGCGACAGCCCGCCGACGGGGGAAGGACGGCGGGCTGTCGTGGTGCCGCAGTGGTTCAGGGGCGCGTACGCGAAGGTCCGCGGTCCGCGCAGGGTGCGTGCGCGGGGGGTGCGGAGCGTGCGCGCACGCGGGCGCGGAAGTCCTCGGCCCGCGCGCGCGTGGACCGAGGGGCGCGTGCGTACGCGTACGAGGTCGTGCCCGTGCGCGTACGGGGGCGCGCCTTCCGCGCGGTGGGGCGCGGGGCCGCGGGCGGTGAGACCCTCGGCCTCCGGGCCCGGTCCGCGCGGAAGGCGGCCCTCAGGCGGCGGGTGTCAGTGCACCGAGTGCTCCGCGGCCGGGAAGGAGCCGCCGACCACGTCCTCGGCGTAGGCCTTCGCCGCCTCGCCGACGGAGGCGCGCAGATCGGCGTACTGCTTGACGAAGCGCGGCATCCGGCCGCCGGTCAGGCCCAGCATGTCCGTGGTCACCAGGACCTGGGCGTCGCACTCCGCGCCCGCGCCGATGCCGACGGTCGGGATGTGCAGGCTCCGGGTGACCTCGGCGGCCAGCTCGGCCGGGACCAGTTCGAGGACCACCGCGAAGGCGCCCGCGTCCTGGGCGGCCTTGGCGTCCTGGAGCAGCCGGTGGGCCGCCTCCTCGCCGCGGCCCTGGACCCGGTAGCCCATGGTGTTCACCGACTGCGGGGTCAGGCCCAGGTGGGCCATGACCGGGATGCCGGACTCCACCAGCAGCTCGATCTGCGGCAGCGAACGCCTGCCGCCCTCCAGCTTCACCGCGCCGACCCCGGCCTCCTTGATCAGGCGGGTCGCCGAGCGCAGCGCCTGCACCGGGCCCTCCTGGTAGGTGCCGAAGGGCAGGTCGGCGACGACCAGGGCGCGCTTGCTGCCCCGGACGACGGCGGCGGACAGTACGGCGATCTCGTCGAGGGTGACGGGGACCGTGGTCTCGTACCCGAGGTGGACGTTGCCCGCCGAGTCGCCGACGAGCAGGACCGGGATACCGGCCTCGTCGAGCACGGAGGCGGTCATCGCGTCATAGGCGGTGAGCATCGGCCACTTCTCGCCGCGCTCCTTGGCGAGGCCGATGTCGCGGACCGTGATACGTCGTGTGCCCTTGCCTCCGTACAGCGCGGGGGCGCCGGATTTCTCACCGGGCTTGGGGGCAGCCGAAAGCTGCGTCATCGCAACGGCTCCTTCATGTCATCTCGAGGCGCCCTGACGGCGTCCCCGGACCGGTTCCATGGTGGCACCGGATGCCGGTCGGGGCCAGACCCCTCGGGGAGCGGTACGCGTCACGCTCCCGGGTCAGGGCCGATCCTCCGCACAGCGGACGGCACCGTGTGCGGGCGGTGGGCACGGGGTGCCGCCCGGGCATGCCGGGAGCCGTGCGCCCGCCGGCGCTCTCCCCGGACGTCCGGTGTGCCGGTTGTGTCACAGCCTCCGGTCGCTTGTGTCACAGCCCCGGGCACCCGCCGCCGGGCAGGAACTCGGCCGGGAGGCCCGCTCGTCCTCCGCCTCGTAAGGCCGTTGTCGGACGGCAGGAGCAGCACCGGATATCGCCTAGTGTTTCGGGCAGGCGGGGACGGTGTGCACGGCAGGCGGTGAGGCGAGCAGATGGCGCAGGCATATATGACGGAAACGGACAACGCCGGCTCGGGTTCCGAGCAGGACCACGGCCGCTTCCGCCGCCTGGTGGGGGACTGGAGCAGGCCCGGGATCTGGCGCCGCGGCCTCGTCCTCGCCGGCTGCGCCGTGGTGCTCGCCCTGATCATGCTGGTGCACGCGCAGATCCCCAACAGCATCGGCAACCTGGGCAGTCTGACCGAGACCTTCCTGCCCTGGCTGGGCATCCCCGTCCTGCTGCTGCTCCTGCTCGGCCTGCTGCGCCGCTCGGCCACCGCGCTGATCGCGCTGGTCCTGCCGGTGGCGGTCTGGTGCGATCTCTTCGGCGGGCTGCTCACGGACAAGACCGGCGGCGGCGCCGACCTCACCCTGGTCACCCACAACGTCAACGCCGAGAACCCCGACCCGGCGGACACCGCCCGCGATGTCGCCGCCTCCGGCGCGGACGTCATCGCCCTGGAGGAACTCACCGAGTCGGCCCGGCCGGTGTACGCGAAGGCGCTGGGCGGCACGTACAAGTACCACGCCGTCGAGGGCACCGTGGGCGTGTGGAGCAAGTACCCGCTCTCCGGCACCAGGTCGGTGGACATCAAGCTCGGCTGGACCCGGGCGATGCGGACCGTGGTCACCGCCCCCGAGGGCGCGGTCGCCGTCTACGCCGCCCATCTGCCCTCGGTACGCGTGAAGGTGGACAGCGGCTTCACCGCGAGCCGGCGCGACCAGAGCGCCAACGCGCTCGGCGAGGCGATCAGCGCCGAGCCCGAGCGCCGCGTCGTCCTGCTCGGCGACCTCAACGGCACCATGAACGACCGCGCCCTGCACGCCGTCACCTCGCAGATGCGCTCCACCCAGGGCGCGGCGGGCGCGGGCTTCGGCTTCAGCTGGCCCGCCTCCTTCCCGATGGCCCGTATCGACCAGATCATGGTCAAGGGCGTGGAGCCCACCACCTCCTGGACCCTGCCGGGCACCGGCAGCGACCACCTCCCGGTCGCGGCGGGCATCAAGCTCGGCGAGCAGGAGTAGCGCCAGCGGCCGCTCCGGCGGGAGCAGTTGGAGCGGTCACGGAGGTCTTTACAGCCCGGTGCCGGTGCGCCCCCGTACGTACCGGCGTGCGTACCGGGCCCTCTTGCGCGGATCCGCCCCTTCGTCCAGGGTTCCGTAGCACTGGAGCCCGAACCGGCCGCGGGAGCCCCAACCGGGCGCCTCGCGGGGCGAGTCGACCGGTTCGCCCGTGCTCCTCCGCCCCCACCCCGGAGGACTCCGCGCATGTCCGCTCACCCGCGCCCGGCCGGGCGCCGCACCCTGCTCGCGGCCCTCGCCGCGGCCGCCGTCACCGGCTCGCTGCTCGCCCTGCCCGCCAGCGCTTCCCCACCGGCCGAGGGGCACGTCCACGGGACACCGGCCGCGGGCGCCCTCCGGGACAGCTACCTGGTCCTGCTCAAGGGGGACGAACGGATCCGGGCCGCCGACCGGGGCAGGACGCTCGCCGAGCGGTACGGCGGCACCTTCCGGCGCGGCTTCGACTCCGCGGTCAACGGCTTCTCCGCGGGCGGCCTCAGCGAGTCCGAGGCCCGCCGCCTGGCCGCCGACCCGGCCGTCGACAAGGTCGTCCACAACCAGCGGGTGCACGCCACCGCCACCCAGCAGGACCCGCCCTCCTGGGGCCTGGACCGCATCGACCAGAGCGAGACGGCACCGGACGGCGCGTACAGCTACCCGGACACGGCGGGCGAGGGCGTCACCGCCTATGTGCTCGACACCGGAATCCGCATCGGCCACCGCGACTTCGAGGGCCGGGCCTCCTACGGCTACGACGCCGTCGACGGCGACATGAGCGCGGACGACGGCAACGGCCACGGCACCCATGTCGCCGGGACGCTCGCGGGCGCTCTGCACGGGGTCGCGAAGAAGGCGGAGCTGGTCGCGGTGCGCGTCCTCGACGACAACGGCGCGGGCAGCACCGAGCAGGTCATCGCGGGCATCGACTGGATCACCGCCCACCACCAGGGCCCCTCGGTGGCCAATATGAGCCTCGGCGGGAGCGCCGACGAGGCCCTGGACGCCGCGGTGCGCGCCTCGATCGCCGCCGGGATCACCTACGGCGTCGCCGCGGGCAACGAGAACACCGACGCGGGCGCCAACTCCCCGGCCCGGGTCGCCGAGGCCCTCACCGTGGCCTCCTCCACCAAGGCGGACCGGCGCCGCCCCTCCTCCAACTACGGCCCCTCGGTGGACCTGTTCGCCCCCGGCGAGGAGATCGTCTCCGACTGGAACACCGACGACGGGGCGAGCGCCACCCTCTCCGGTACGTCCATGGCGACCCCGCACGTCGTCGGCGCCGCCGCCCTCCACCTCGCCGCCCACCCGGACGCCACCCCGGCCCAGGTCGCGGCCGCCCTGACCGAGGGCGCCACCCCGGACCGGATCGGCGACCCGGGGGAGGGCACCCCGAACCGGCTGCTGCGGGTGGGAGAGCAGGAGGCGGGGAGCCCACCGGGACGGGGTTGAACCGAGTCGGAGCGGCTGAACTGAGTCCGGGCCGGGCCGGGCGGGGCTGAACCGAGTCAGGGCCGAGCCGAGTCGGGGCCGGGCCGGGAGCGCGTCATCGCGTACGTGCTCCCGGCCCGGCCCCCACGTTTGCCACCGGCCCGGGTGACGGGGGAGCATGGGACCCTCGGCCGTGACGAAGACGTACGGCCGCCGGAGCGCCGCCGGGTGATCGTCTTTCCGGTCCTCCCGGGCCCTCCGGTCCCAACCGGCCTCTCCGGTCCTCCCGGAAATGTCACGCCCCGGAAAATCTCCGTCCCTCCCGGAAAAGCGGAATACCCGTACGGCGTGCGGTTGTTCACTCCTTGTCAACGATGACATGGCCGTGCCGCCTGGGCTGTGCTCCCGCCGCACCACCCCGTCGGACAGGGGAACCGGAACCCGGTTCCTGAACCCGTCCACGCTCTGCCCCCACCACCCGGCAGCGCCGCCGCCCGCCCGCCCCGCACGTCCCACCCCGAAAGGTTCAGCTTCATGCCCTTGGCCCTGCTCGCCCTCGCCGTGGGCGCCTTCGGCATCGGTACCACCGAGTTCGTGATGATGGGGCTGCTGCCCGAGGTCGCGGACGACCTGGGCATCTCCATCCCCTCCGCCGGGCACCTCGTCTCCGCGTACGCGCTCGGGGTCGTCATCGGCGCCCCGCTGCTCGCCGCCGTCACCGCCCGCTTCTCCCGGCGGCAGGTGCTCATCGGCCTGATGGCGCTCTTCGTCGCGGGCAACGCGCTGTCCGCCCTCGCCCCCGGCAGCGAGTGGCTGCTCGCCGCCCGCTTCCTCAGCGGGCTGCCGCACGGTGCCTTCTTCGGCGTCGGCGCGGTGGTGGCGACCGGACTCGTCCCGGCCGAACGCAAGGCGCAGTCCGTCTCGCTGATGTTCCTCGGCCTGACGGTGGCCAATGTGATCGGCGTCCCCCTCGCCACCCTGATGGGCCAGCACCTCGGCTGGCGCGCCACCTTCCTCGCGGTCAGCGCGATCGGCGTCGCCGCCATCGCCGCGCTGATGCTGCTCATCCCGCACGACCACACCCACGGCGAGTCCTCGGGGCTGCGCAGCGAACTCGCCGCCCTCGGCTCGCTGCCGGTCTGGCTGGCCCTCGGCACCACGGTCGCCGGTTTCGCCGCGCTGTTCGCCGCGTACAGCTACATCACGCCGATGCTCACCGACTCCGCGGGCTTCGCCGACTCGACGGTCACGCTGCTGCTCGCGCTCTTCGGGGTCGGCGCCACCATCGGCAATCTGCTCGGCGGCAGGCTCGCCGACCGGGCCATGCGCCGCACCCTCTTCGGCGGGCTGCTCGCCCTCGCCGCGGTCCTCGCGGCCTTCCCGCTGCTGATGCGCAGCGAGTGGAGCGCGGCCCTCGGCGTCACCCTGCTCGGCGCGGTCGCCTTCACCACCTCCTCCCCGCTCCAGCTGATGGTGATGGAGAAGGCCCACGCGGCGCCCTCCCTCGCCTCCTCCGCCAACCAGGCCGCCTTCAACCTGGCCAACGCGGGCGGCGCCTGGATCGGCGGCCTCGCCCTCGCCGCGGGCCTCGGCACCACCTCGCCCGCCGTGGTGGGCGCGGTCCTCGCGGTGGCCGGACTCGGCGTGGCGGCCACGGCCTACGCGGTCGACCGCCGCCGGGGCGCGGCCGGCCCGGTGCTCGGCGGGCGCCTGGTCGCCTCGTACGCCCCGAAGCGGCGGGAGCGGGCGGGACGCTGAGCCGGCCGCCCGCGCTCAGCGGCCGATCAGCCCGGATCCCACCGGACCCGCCGAACCGAAACGGCCACCGGCTGCTGAAGGGCGCGCCCCTCAGCAGCCGGTGGCCGTCCAGCTCAGTGGCCGGGCGGTCAGCCCGACTCCCGCCACCGGTTGGTGATCGGCAGCCTGCGGTCCTTGCCGAAGCCCTTCGCGGAGATCTTGGTGCCCGGCGGGTACTGGCGCCGCTTGTACTCCGCGCCGTCCACCATCCGCAGCGTCTTCGTCACGAGCTCCGGGTCGAAACCGGCGGCCACGATCTCGTCGGCGCCCTGGTCGTGGTCGACATAGCGGTCCAGGATCGCGTCCAGGACCGGGTAGTCGGGCAGCGAGTCGGTGTCCACCTGGTCCGGGCGCAGCTCGGCGCTCGGCGGCTTGGTGATCGAGTTCTCCGGGATCGGCGGGGTCTGGCCGCGCTCGGCGGCGGCCCGGTTGCGCCACTCGGCGAGCCGGAAGACGCCCGTCTTGTAGAGGTCCTTGATGGGGCCGTACGCGCCCACCGAGTCGCCGTAGAGCGTCGAATAGCCCACCGCCAGCTCGGACTTGTTGCCCGGGGCGAGCACGATGTGCCCCTCCTGGTTGGACAGCGCCATCAGCAGCGTGCCGCGCAGCCGGGACTGCAGGTTCTCCTCGGCGAGCCCGGTCAGGCCGAGCGACTCCATATAGGCGTCGAACATCGGCTCGATCGGGATCGTGCGGAAGTTGAGGCCGGTGCGCCGGGCCAGCTCGGCCGCGTCGCCCTTGGAGTGCTCGGAGGAGTACTTCGAGGGCATGGCGACGCCGTAGACGTGCTGGGCGCCGAGGGCGTCGCAGGCGAGCGCGGCGGTCAGCGCCGAGTCGATGCCGCCGGAGAGCCCGATGAGCACCGAGCGGAAGCCGTTCTTCGCGGCGTAGGCGCGCAGCCCGACCACCAGCGCCGAGTAGACCTCCTCCTCGTCGTCGAGCCGGTCCGCGTAGCCGCCGGTCAGCTCGGCCTCGTAGGCGGGCAGCGGGTCCTCGGACAGCACCAGCCGGTCGATGCGCAGCCCGTCGTCGACGACCCCGGTCCGGGGCTCGGGGCTCGCGGCGGGCAGATCGAGGTCGAGGACCACGCAGCCCTCGGAGAACTGCGGGGCGCGCGCGACGACCTCGCCGTCCGCGGCGACCACGATCGAGTCGCCGTCGAAGACCAGCTCGTCCTGCCCGCCGATCATGGCGAGGTAGGCGGTGGTGCAGCCGGCCTCCTGGGCGCGCTTGCGCACCAGCTCCAGGCGGGTGTCGTCCTTGTCGCGCTCGTACGGCGAGGCGTTGATCGACAGCAGCAGCCCGGCCCCGGCGCTGCGGGCCGCGGGCACCCGGCCGCCGTCCTGCCACAGGTCCTCGCAGATCGCGAGCGCCACGTCCACCCCGTGCACCCGCAGTACGGGCATGGTGTCGCCGGGCACGAAGTAGCGGAACTCGTCGAAGACGCCGTAGTTCGGCAGGTGGTGCTTGGCGAAGGTGAGGACCACCCGGCCGCCGTGCAGGACCGCCGCCGCGTTCTGCGGGGCGCCCGCGGGCTGCCCGTACCGGGGCTGGGCCGCCTCCGAGCGGTCGAGGTAGCCGACCAGGACCGGCAGCTGCCCGAAGCCCTCCTCGGCGAGGCGCGCGGCGAGCTCCACCAGGGCGGTGCGCGAGGCCTCGACGAAGGAGGAGCGCAGCGCGAGATCCTCCACGGGGTACCCGGTCAGCGCCATCTCGGGGAAGGCGACGAGGTGCGCTCCCTGTTCGGCGCAGTGCCGGGTCCAGCGGACGATCGCCTCGGCGTTGCGGGCGAGGTCGCCGACCGAGGTGTCGATCTGATTCAGGGCGAGGCGTAGTTGAGGCACGCGGGCCAGTGTAATCGTCAGAGCGACGCGATGTCGCGAGCGGGCGCTGTGGCCGTCTTCACGCCGGGCCCTCGCGCCCGCGTGCCGAGCGCCGTGGGCGCGGGCGTGCGCCGACGGTACGCGCGGCCCGGCCCGGGCGCCCCCCGAACCCCTCCGCGCACCCCGTGAACCCCGTAGTAAACGGTTTCTCCGCCGGGGAAACCGTTTACCATGGGCGCCCGGATTTCACGGCCCGCGTCCGCGCGCGACCCGTCCGGGCTCGTGCACGCCAGGTGAGAGGGGCGTAAGTGACGTACCGGCCGTGCGCCGCGATGGTGATGGACGCGGAGGTGGCCGAGCAGGTGCTCCCCGGTGACCTGCGCCGCCGGCTCGCACGCAGCGTGACCCTCGTACCGCCCTCCGGCGACGGGAGCCTCCCCGTGCCGGGGGTGCTCGCCGAGACCGAGATCCTGCTCACCAGCTGGGGCTGCCCGCCGCTGACCGCCGAGGTGCTCGCCGCGGCGCCCCGGCTCGCCGCCGTGGTGCACGCGGCGGGCTCGGTGAAGGCGCTGGTCGGCGACGCCGTGTGGGAGCGCGGCATCCTGGTCTCCTCGGCCGCCGAGGCCAACGCGGGCCCGGTCGTCGACTTCACCCTCGCCGCGGTGACCTTCGCCGCCAAGGGCGCCCTGCGCACCGCCGCCCGCTACACCGAGGGCCCGCCCGCCTTCGCCGCCCGCACCGGCACCGACGCCCGCACCATCGGCGTCATCGGCGCCTCCCGCATCGGCCGCCGGGTGCTGCGCGCGCTGCGCGGCTCCGCCGCCGGGTACCGCCTGCTGCTCGCCGACCCGTACGTCTCCCTGGCGGACGCGGCCTCGCTCGGCGCCGAACTCGTCACGCTGCCCGAGCTGTGCCGCCGCAGCTCCGTGGTGAGCGTGCACGCCCCCGAGCTCCCGGAGACCCGCGGGCTGCTCGACGCCGCGATGCTCGCCCTGATCCCGGACGGCGGGGTGCTCGTCAACACGGCCCGCGGCAGCCTGGTCGACACCGAGGCGCTGACCAGGGAGTGCGCCGAGGGCCGCCTGGACGCCTACCTCGACGTCACCGAGCCGGAGCCGCTGCCGCCCGGCCACCCCCTGCTCGCGCTGCCCAACGTCCAGGTCACCCCGCACATCGCGGGCGCCCAGGGCAGCGAGGCCCGGCGGCTCGGCGCCTTCGCGGCGGCCGAGGTGGAGCGCTTCCTCGCGGGGGAGCCGCTGAGCGGCGCGGTACGGCGCGAGGAGCTTGCGCGGCTGGCCTGAGGGGTCCGGCGGCGGGCTTGAGGGATCCGGCGGCGGCTGGTCCGAGGGGTCCCGCGGCGGGTCGGTCCGAGGCGCCCGGCGGTGGACCGCCGGAGCCCTCAGCCCTCGGCCTTCGCCCCCCGCTTCCGCAGCATCTCCGCCATCAGCTGGATCTCCGACTGCTGCGACTCGACCATGCCCTGGGCGAGCCGCTTCTCGACATCCACCTCGCACCGGTCCACGCAGCCCTCGGCCATGTGCACGCCGCCCTTGTGGTGCTCGGTCATCAGCCGCAGATAGAGGACCTCGGCCTGCTTGCCCTCGGCCTTGTCCAGCGCGGCCATCTGCGTGTTGGTGGCCATGCCCGGCATCAGCGCGCCGTCCTTGCCGGAGGCCATGCCGCCCATGTCCATCCAGCTCATCGGCGGCTCGGCGGACACCTTCGGCAGCTGCCACAGGTCGAGCCAGCCCAGCATCATGCCGCGCTGGTTGGCCTGGGTCTGCGCGATGTCGTACGCGAGGCGGCGCACCTCACGGTTGTCGGTGCCCTCCCGTACCAGGTACGACATCTCGACGGCCTGCTGGTGGTGGACCGCCATGTCGCGCGCGAAGCCCGCGTCCGCCGACTCGGCGCCCGGAGTCCCGGAGCCGTCGTCCCCGGCGTCACCGGCGAGCGCGACGCCGAAGCCGCCCGCCGCGGCGAGCAGCACGGCGGCGCTCCCCGCGGCGATCCATGACGCACGCCTCACTTCGAGACGCCCCCGGTGCACGCCGCACCCGGCTCCGGCGTCTGCTTGCCCTGCACGAACTCGGAGAAGAACTTGTTCACGTTCGGGTCGTCGGCGCCCTTCACGGTGCGCTGCTTGCCCCAGGCGCTCAGCATGATCGGGTCCTTCTGGTCCTCGATCGGGCTCATCAGGGAGTACGGGGTCTTCTTGACCTTGGCCTCCAGCTTCGCCAGGTCGGCCTTCGGCGCCTTGCTGGTGTACGTCACCCAGACGGCCCCGTGCTCCAGGGCGTGCACCGCGTTCTCCTTCGGGACCTCCTTGCCGTAGACGTCGCCGTTGCAGTTCAGCCAGACCGGGTTGTGCTTGCCGCCCACCGGCGGGTTCATCGGGTAGCTGACCTTCTCGCCGACGTGGTCGCGCTTGAGCTTCTTCGCGTCCCAGGAGGTCACGCCGTCCTTGCCCACGGTGAAGGGGATCTTCTCCGCCTTCGCGTCGTCCTTGCCGGAGTCGTCGTCGCCGGACTTCGCGACCAGCAGGAATCCGCCGCCGATCAGCGCGGCGACGATCACCGCGACACCGGTGATGGTGAGGGCGCGGTTGCGGCGCTCACGCGCCTGCTCGGCGCGGCGCATCTCCTCTATCCGTGCCTTGCGCGTGTTGTTGCTGTTGCGGGCGGAACCCATGGTGAGTCCTTCGGGAAACGGGACGGGCGGGTCTACTGATCGTAATGCGAAGGGGGTGGCCCACGGCCAGGCGAGCGGGAAATTCGCCGGGAACAGGCTCCGGGACCCACAATGAGGAGCGGCCCGCGGGGGCAAGGGCGCCCCCGCCGCGACGCCCGCGGCAGCGGACGGCGGCCCGGCCTCACCGCGAGGCGTATCAGCAGGCACTATGGGCGGTGGACGTGCACCGGCGGGCCCAGGTCCGCACGGGCGGCGGCCCGCAACGCGGCCGAAACTCTGTGATGGGATGCTTCAGTGCCCTCCAGGCGCCCCCGTGGCCCCGGAGCGGCGGCCTGACCAGCAAGGATGGGTGGAAGTCGACAATGGACAAGCAGCAGGAATTCGTGCTCCGCACCCTGGAGGAGCGCGACATCCGGTTCGTACGCCTGTGGTTCACGGACGTGCTGGGCTTCCTCAAGTCCGTCGCGGTGGCCCCGGCCGAGCTGGAGCAGGCCTTCGACGAGGGCATCGGCTTCGACGGCTCGGCCATCGAGGGCTTCGCCCGGGTCTACGAGTCCGACATGATCGCCAAGCCCGACCCGGCCACCTTCCAGGTGCTGCCCTGGCGGGCCGAGGCCCCCGGCACCGCCCGGATGTTCTGCGACATCCTGATGCCGGACGGCTCCCCGTCCTTCGCCGACCCGCGCTATGTGCTCAAGCGCGCCCTCGCGCGGACCTCCGACCTCGGCTTCACCTTCTACACCCACCCCGAGATCGAGTTCTTCCTGCTCAAGGACCGCCCCCTGGACGGCAGCCGCCCCACCCCCGCCGACAACTCCGGCTACTTCGACCACACCCCGCAGAACATCGGCATGGACTTCCGCCGCCAGGCGATCACCATGCTGGAGTCGATGGGCATCTCGGTGGAGTTCTCCCACCACGAGGGCGGCCCCGGCCAGCAGGAGATCGACCTCCGCTACGCCGACGCGCTCTCCACCGCCGACAACATCATGACCTTCCGCCTGGTCATGAAGCAGGTCGCCCTCGAACAGGGCGTCCAGGCCACCTTCATGCCCAAGCCCTTCTCCGAGCACCCCGGCTCCGGCATGCACACCCACCTCTCCCTCTTCGAGGGCGACCGCAACGCCTTCTACGAGTCCGGCTCCGAGTACCAGCTCTCCAAGGTCGGCCGCTCCTTCATCGCCGGCCTGCTGCGCCACGCGGCCGAGACCTCCGCGGTCACCAACCAGTGGGTCAACTCCTACAAGCGCATCTGGGGCGGCTCCGAGCGCACCGCGGGCGCGGGCGGCGAGGCCCCCTCGTACATCTGCTGGGGCCACAACAACCGCTCCGCCCTGATCCGCGTCCCGATGTACAAGCCCGGCAAGACCGGCTCGGCCCGCGTCGAGGTCCGCTCCCTGGACTCGGGCGCCAACCCCTACCTCTCCTACGCGGTCCTGCTCGCCGCGGGCCTCAAGGGCATCGAGGAGGGCTACGAACTCGGCCCCGGCGCCGACGACGACGTCTGGGCCCTCTCCGACGCCGAACGCCGCGCCATGGGCATCGAACCCCTCCCGCAGAACCTCGGCGAGGCCATCGCCCTGATGGAACGCAGCGAACTCGTCGCCGAAACCCTCGGCGAGCACGTCTTCGACTTCTTCCTCCGCAACAAGAAGCAGGAGTGGGAGGAGTACCGCAGCGAGGTCACGGCCTTCGAGCTGCGGAAGTCGCTGCCGGTGCTGTAGAAGCCGGTCAGCAAGGTGCTCACCAAAGTGTCCTCGGAGTCCGTGGTGTGAACGGCGGACTCCCGGGAGATTCCTGGCGGCGCTGGAGCTGCATGCCTTTGGTCTCCCTCCTTGGCCTCGGGTGATTCCGGCCAAGGTTCGTTTGGCTAGGAGATCTTGCGAAAGCGCATCCATCCTGCGCCCGGGGACCAGCGGAATCCGTCACCTGTATTCCATGAGCTCATAGCCCATAGGTGAGTTATCTCCTATGGCAGCTGCGGGGCAAGTGTCGGTAGGGGGCCATGAGATCTCGTCAACGGGTCCAGGGCTTCGAATGGTGCCGTAGTGAACCTGGGAGCAGGAGAAACAACTGTCGCTCAACTGCTCCCGAGCGCCGCAGCTTTTGAAGGTTGTCGCTGTGGAAGGCGACTCGACGATGAGCAAGCTGACGACAGCTGGCAGGCCGGCAGTAGGTCATGGCTGCTATCGCCGTATGACTGCAGATCGACAGTCCTTCCGCTCACTTCTTCCGCAACAAGGAGAGGGAGCAATGGGAGGAGCAGCGCAGCGAGGCCCCGGTGGCCAAGAGCTGTCCCGTAAATGATCTGCAAACTGTGTCGGGCGCCTGGTCGCCCGCGTGGCTGGCTCGCCGATACGGCGCCTGTGTCGGCTGCTGGCAGGTGGCAGGTGGCAGGTGGCAGGTGGCAGCGCGAAGATCCGATTACTTAGCTCGATCGAGTCCGATAGATCCGATTCGGTCAAGCGGTAGACCGGCGGCCTGGATGATCTTGCGCAAGGCGCCTGCCGATTTGGGGCAAACTGCAGCTCCGGGGCGTCTTTTGCCGATTCTGGAGGATCGATGCGACACCCTGTCTCCCGTCTGCGCACGCGCGCGCTGGCGGTCGGGCTTGCCCTGTCTGCGGCCGCTCTCGTGCCCGCGGGCTCCGCTGGTGCGGCTGATCAGTACCAGTGGGCCGCGCTGGGCGACTCGTACACCGCCGGCGGCTTCGTCGAGGACCCGCAGCCCGCGCTCGGTGATGAGTCGCGGGACGGCTGCGACCGCACCACCGGCGCCTACCCCGGTCTTGTCGAGCGGGAACTCGACGAGTTCCCGCCGGGCAAGCCCGTCCACCTGACCAACGTCAGCTGCGGCAACGCCACCATCGACAACATCGCCACGGCCAAGCAGACGCCGATCAGCCCGGTCCAGCCCCCCACCGGAGGCTGGCCCGCGGTCGACCCGCAGATCCAGCGGGCCAAGCTGAGCGACCAGACCGACGTCGTCACCATCGGCGTCGGCGGCAACAGCCTGCCCTTCGGCGGCATGCTCCTCAAGTGCCTCGAACTGGGCCCGAAGACCGGCGAGTCCTGCCGCGAGCACTACATCAACCCGCCCGCCGGCGAGGAGAGCATCCAGGACAAGCTCGCCCGCGTCCAGGACGAGTACATCGCCATGCTGGCCAAGGTGCACGAGGCCGCACCCAACGCCAAGGTGATCACCGTCGGCTATCCGGCCGTCCTGCCGGACGAGGCCAGTGCCTGCAACCGCCTCTCCCTCACCGAGCTGGGCTCGATCAAGCACGCCGACATCGACTGGCTCCGTTACAACGTCCTCAAGCAGCTGAACAGCACCATCCAGCGAGTCTCCGCGTTCTTCGGCGACCGCTACGTCGACGTCTACTCCTCCAGCGTGGGCCACGACGCCTGCCAGCCCGCGGGCGTCAAGTGGGTCGAGGGGATCTGCGGCGACGCCGAGGACTACTGGCCCACCAAGCTCGCCGGCACCGCGCTGAACTGTGGCCTCATCAACAAGCGCGTCACCCTGGTTCACCCCAACGGTGGGGGATACGCCAACACCGCCGCACACGTCGAACGAGCCATCCGCATCGCTCTCCTCGAACGCTGACCGACCGCCCACCGGCGCCGGTGCCCCAGCCCGCGGTCCCTCGCGGACCGGGGCACCGGCCAACCGTGCGCCAGGCGTCGCCCAGCGGGTGAGCCGGGCGGCGTAGGCGACCAGAGGCCGTGTTCGCTGCGAGACCTGGGCTGAGCCCTCGCGCCTGCGGAAAGCTGGTGACGGTTCTGCGGCGCTCGGGTGCGGACACGGCCCGCAAGGGCCGGCCGTGGAGCCTTCCGCTGGAGGACCGGACCTTGCTGGTCGCGGCCTACTGGCGAACGAACCTGAAGAACTCGCCGGGAACCGCAACGACTGCAAGGCGTGGGAGGAGTCCGGCGCCGAGGCCGCCGTCGGCAAAGGTCTCACCCCTGTTGACCATCTCCGAAGCGACTCAAAGATCATTTACGGGACAGCCCTCAGCGCGGCAGCGAGGTCTTCGCCGCCGGCTGCGGGGAGGCCGCGCCCAGGTAGGCGGCGCGGTTGTGGCGGGCGGTGGTCATCCACCACAGGAGGCCGACGAGGGCGGACAGGACGCCGGTGGCGATGCCGACCGGCTCGATGCCGACCACGGCGAGCAGTCCGCTGATCACCGCGAGGGAGAGCTGCGAGACGGCGTTGTAGCTGGTCATGTGCAGGCTGGTGACCCGGCCCCGGAAGGCCTCCGGGACGGTGTCGAGCAGGATCGTGGTGTCCAGGGCGATGATCACGCCGCTGACCAGGCGCATGGCGCCGAAGAGGGCGGCCCCGAGCCAGATGTGCCCCGAGGTGAACATCAGTGCCCAGAAGACGCCTTGGCCGACATAGGCGAGCGCGTAGTAGCGCAGATGCCGGGTGCGGCGGATGCGGGCGGCGAGGAGGCTGCCGACCAGCACGGCGGTGCCGTCCACCACGTAGAACAGGCTCAGTACCGAGCTGTCGCCGTGCAGGACGTTCAGGGCGAGGCCCGCGACCAGGACGTTGAAGCCGCCGCTGATGAAGCCCCAGGCGAGGCCCACCCAGATCAGGGAGCGGGCCAGCGGATAGCGGCCCACGACCGTGACGCCCTCGCGCACCTCCCGGCGGAGGGAGGGACGGGCGGCCTGGTCTGCCTCAACCGGTGGGTGGGGGCGCTGAGTTGAGGGGCCGTCATGTGGCCTGTGACCGGGCTGAGTTGATGCCGGCTCCGGAGTCGTCTGGGCGGCTGCCGTCTCCTGGGCTGTCTTTGGGCCCGGGTGCCCGTCGGTGCCGGTGCGGTGCGCGGATGTCCGCCCCGGGGTCCGTACGAAGGAGACGGCGAGTACGGCGACGGCCTGAACTCCCAGTGCCACCAGGATGGTTCCGCCGGGCTGCCAGGCGGTGAGCACCCCGCCCGCGGCGCCGCCGACCACGGTCATCAGGCCCTGTACCGAGCCGATCGCGCCGTTGGCGGCGGTGCGCTGGTGCGGGGCCACCATCAGGTAGAGCCAGGTCTGCCGGGCGGGCGGCCAGAGGGAGTTGGCGAGGGTCAGCAGGGCGTAGACCGGGGCGATGGCGGCCGGGCCGTGGTCGAAGGCGAGGAAGAGGGCGCCGGTGCACAGGGTCTGGGCGGTCATCGCGGTGAGCGAGAGGACCCGGGCGCTGTAGCGGTCGGCGATCGTCCCGGCCAGCGGCATGAAGAGCAGGGAGGGCAGGACGCCGACGAGTTCGACCACCGCGAGCGCCGAGGTCGAGTGGTGTTCCAGGACCTGGACGAAGATCACGATACGGATGATCCAGGTGGCCCCGGAGTCGCAGATCGTCGTCCCCCAGAGCAGGGCGACATCCCGCGAGGCGAGGACGGGTGAACCGGCTGGACGCGTCACCGTGCGGCGACCTCCCCGGGTGTGCGGGCACGGAAGGACGACTTTAGTGCAGGCTGCACGCGTCTCCCGGCTCCTCCGCGTGTCCGCGCCCCGGCTTCTCCGGGTGGCCGTTGCCCGCCGCCGCCCGTCCGTACGCCGCCGCTGCCGTGCCCCCGTACGCGGCCGTCCCCGCCGGGACCTCCGGGGCGGCCAGCCACTGCCCGTCCGGGACCCCGAACTCGCCCCGTTCGCCCGTCTCCTGGTAGACGACCTGGCCCCGCCGCACCGTGGTGTGCACCACCCCGAGCAGCGGCGCCCCCTCGTACGCGGACCAGCCGCACTTGGCGTGCACCCGGTCGGGGGTCATCGTCCAGGGCGCCGCCGCGTCCACCAGGACGAGGTCGGCGTCCTTGCCCGCCTCGATGCTGCCCTTGCGGGAGGCCAGGCCGAACAACTGGGCCGGGCGCAGGGCGAGTCGGGCGGCGAGCAGCGGCAGCAGGGTGTCCGGTGACTCCTCGGGCCTGCGGCTGCGCAGCCCGTGCCAGACGGTGCCGAACAGCTCCTGGACGCCGGGCAGCCCCGGCGGCACGTCCGGCACCGGGCGGGCCTTCTCCTCGACGGTGTGCGGCGAGTGGTCGCTGCCGATGGTGGCGGCCTCGCCCTCGTGGACCGCCTCCCAGAGCCGCCGCCGGTCGGGGTCGTCGCGGATCGCGGGGCGGAGCCTGATCCGGGGGCCGAGCCTGCTGATGTCCGCGTCCACGAAGGTGAGGTGATGACCCGTCACCTCGAAGGTGACCGGGATGCCGTCGGCGGCGGCCGCGGCGAGCAGGTCGGCCTCCTCGCGGGTGGCGACGTGCACCACATGGGTGGCCACCCGGTACTCCGCCGCGAGCCGCACCAGCTTCGCGGTGGCGACCAGCGCCCCGGTGCGCGGCCGGTGCCGCGCGTAGTCCGCGTACCGGGTGGGGGCGGGCTGCCAGCGGTCGAGGAGGGCGAAGACGGTGTCGTCCTCGGAGTGGAAGAGCAGGGTGGCGCCGCCCTCGGCGGCGAGGGCGAAGATCCGCCGCAGATCGGCCTCCTCGCGGACCACGGTGGGCGCGGTGTGGTGGCCGCTGAGGAAGACCTTGAAGGAACTCCCGGCGCCCCGCGGCCACTCCCGCATCGCCTCGATACGGGTGGTGTCGATGCCCGCGTGGAAGCGGTAGTCCACCAGGCTGCGGCCCTCGATCAGGGCGCGGCGGCGGGCCAGTTCGGCGGGTTCGACCAGCGGCGGCACCGTATTGGGCATGTCGATGACGGTGGTGACTCCGCCCGCGACCGCCGCCCGGGAGCCGGTGCTCCACTCCTCCTTGTGGGTCAGCCCGGGCGTGCGGAAGTGCACATGGGAGTCGATCAGCCCCGGCAGCACGTGCAGCCCGGAGGCGTCGAGCACCCGCGCGGCCCGCGCCGCCGGGCCCTCGCCGCTCCCGTTCCCGGACGGCGGCAGCAGCGCGGCGATCCGGCCCGCGCGGACGGCGATGTCCGCGCGCTCGCTGCCGCGCGGGGTGACGACGGTGCCGCCGCGGACCAGGAGGTCGTACGGGGCGGGGGCGGCCGGGCCGCCGTGGCCGGGGGAGGTGTGCACGGTCCACTCCGTTCGGGGTTGTGGGGGGAGAGCCCTGGGGCGGGGTGAACTCGCCTGCGGGGGAGGGCTGTTCAGGGTGCCGAGAGGGTGGGCTCGGGGGCGGGCGCCAGGTCCGGGAGGTCGAGCACCGCGACCATGCGGACCGTCTTCGGCGAGACGCTCACCTCCAGGAGGCGGTCGGCGCTCGCGGTGACCCGGACCACCGAGTCCCCGCCGGGGGTGCGGATCGTCAACCGCTCCCCGGGCAGCGCGCCGAGGCGGGCCGGTACCGTGCCGGGCACCGCGCTCGCGGCGGCCAGGCAGGTGGCGCCGGTCAGTGCCAGCGAGGGGTGCCAGGAGGGCACCGAGATCGCCCGGGCGGTCAGGGCGCCCTGGGCGCCGGGCAGCAGCGCGGCGATCTTCGGGAAGCAGGGCGAGGTCCAGCCGAGGCGCCGGGCGACCGCCTCGCGCAGCCCCGACAGGCGGCGGAACAGCGGCTCCCCGGCGCCGAACAGCTCCGCCTCCGTGTGCACACCGAAGGCCCGGGCGTCCGCGAAGACATACGGATTGCCCAGCGAGACCAGGGAGAAGGGCGGGCCGCCGTCCGGCAGGGTGCTGACCGGTTCGCCGAGCAGCAGGGTGCTGCCGAGCCGGGTGGGCGAGGTGCGGCGGAAGCGCACGGTGAAGGTGGCGTGGCCGCCCGCGGGGCCGACCTCCAGGGCCTCGCAGACCACGATGTCCTCGTTGTTGAGGACCCGCACCCGGACCCGGTCGCCCGCCCGCAGCGGCGCCTGCGTCCCGGCGCGGCTCGCGCTGAGCACCGCGCTGAGGATGGAGTGGCCGCAACTGCCGCCGAACTCGAGGCGGTTGCGCTCACCCGGGACCACCTGCACGAAGCGGTAGTCGAGGCCCACGGCGGAGGCGGTGGACGGGGAGACCAGGGCGATCTTCAGTACGTGGCCCGCGCCCCGCGCGCACAAAGTCTCGTACACCCCGAGGAGCAGTCCGCTCAGCGCGCTCCGCCGGGCGGGCCAGCCGTCCTCGCGCAGCAGGACCAGGGTGGGACAGGGGCTGCCGGAGGTGTAGGCGATCCAGCCGCGGGTCATGCCGCACGCTCCGCCCGTACGGCGCCGGCCGTGCCGGAGCGGGCCGCCGTGCCGTGGCGGGCGGGTGCCCGGCCGGGCAGCGGCCGGCCCGCCTCGCGCCGCCAGAGCTCGAAGACGAGGAGCGACCAGACGGCGAGCGCCGAGGTCGGGTCCGGCGCCGCGGCCTGCCGGTCGAGCAGCCGGGCGACCGCGGCGGGGTCCAACTCCGGTGCCGACAAGCGGAGTTCGGCGGGGGCCAGCACCTCGCGGGCATAGTCGAACAGCGGGGTGCCGGGTGTCAGCATCGCCGCGACGGGGAGCGTGAAGGGCTGTTTGATGCGGGTGCGCACGGACTCCGGGACCAGTCCGCGGGCGGCCTCCTGGAGCACCCGCTTGCCGATGCCGCCGTGCACCTTCAGATGGCCGGGCAGCTGCCGGGCGGCGCCGGTGACCGAGCGCTGGCAGAACGGCGGCCGCACCTCGACGGCGCCGGCCATGCTCAGATGGTCCACCCGGCGCAGGTGGTAGGCGGGCATCCGCAGGCCGGTCTCGATCTCGGTGAGCGCGGCGAGGCGGTCGCCGTCCCGGCCGCGCAGCCGCCGCAGCAGCTCCTGCTCGGCCGTGGTGGTGCCGCGCAGCAGTGCCCGGTACTCCGGGTGGTAGAGCGCGGCGCGCAGCGCGGGCGGCACCGCGGCGAGGGCGCGCACGTACCCGCCCGCCCAGTCGCCCTCGGCGGTGACGGCGGCGCGGGTGCGGTCGTAGCCGCCGAAGAGTTCGTCGGCGGCGTCCCCGGTCAGCGCGACGGTGAAGCCGGCCTCGCGCACCGCGCGGAAGAGGGCGAGCGTGCTCACGGTGATCGGATCGGCGTTGGGCTGCCCCAGGGCCCGTACGGTGCGCGGGAGTTCCTCGGGTATCCGGGCGGGGTCGAGGACGACCTCGTGCAGCCGGGCGCCGAAGGCGCGGGCCGCGGTGCGGGCGTGGCCGGACTCGTCGGCGGGCCAGGAGCCCCGGTAGCGGATGTGGAAGCAGTGCAGTCCGGGGATCTCGCGGGCGAGCAGTCCGGTCACCAGGGAGGAGTCGAGGCCGCCGCTGAGCACCGCGGCCACCGGGGCGTCGGCCACCGCGAGCCGGCCGGTCTCCGCGCGCAGCAGCGCCCGCAGCCCGTGCGCCGCCTCGGTCAGGCTCCCCGCGGGCAGCGCGGGGACGGCGGGCGCGCGGCGGCGGTAGGGGCGCGGCGGGCGGCCCGGGGTGACGACCAGGGTCTCGGCGGGCTCCATCGCCGTGATGTCGGTGAAGACGGTGCGCGGGCCGAGCGGTGTCTTGGTGGTGAGGTAGGTGTCCAGGGCCTCGGGCCGCAGCCGGGCGCCCGCGCCGCACAGGATCCCGAGGGCGCCGGGTTCGGAGGCGAAGGAGAGGCCGCCCTGCCGGTCGCGGTGGTAGTAGAGCGGTTTGACGCCGCTCTCGTCGACGCAGAGCACCAGCTTCGGCTCCGCGCGCAGGTCCAGGACCGCCAGCGCGTACATGCCGTCCAGGTGCTCGGTGAAGGAGAGCCCGTAGCGGTGGTAGAGCGCGGGGAGTACGGCGCCGTCGCACCGGTCGGCGATGCGGTAGCCGTCCCGGGCCAACTGGGCCCGCAGCGCACGGTGGTTGTAGATCTCGCCGTTGAAGACGACCCGCACCGGACCGTGGCGGTAGGGCTGCGCGCCCTGGTCGGGGGCCATCACGGCGAGCCGGGTCGCGCCGAGCGCCCAGCCGCCGCCCTCGTCGAGGTAGTGCCCGTCGGGGCCGCCGTGGCGCAGCGCGGCGCCGGTCAGCCGCAGGTCCTCGGGCGAGGCCCCGCCGCCCATGTGTCCGTAGATGCGGCACATCCGTCCGTCCACCTCCGTCTCCGTCTGGCTGGTCTGGTGCTGCCGCGCCGCCGTGTGCCGGGGTTCAACGGCCCCTGCGGACGCGGGAGTTCGCTGCCGGTCAGGGCAGCTCGTCCCGGCGGCGGGAGAGGCGCAGGCCCTTGACGACCTGGCCGCGCCACTCGGCGAGGTCGCCCGCGGAGAGGTCGCCGCCGGGCTTGCGCAGGGTGGCCGCGCTCGGCAGGGCGGCGCGTTCGCGGGCGGCGTCGCGGTAGTGCTCCCGGTGCACCACCAGGTCGCTGCGGAGCCGGGGCCTCGGCGGTGGCACCTCGGCGGGGCGGCCCAGGCAGATCCCGAAGAGCGGGGTCACCGACGGGGGCAGGGCGCACAACTCGGCCACCGCCGCCGGGGCGTTGCGCACCGCGCCGACCATGACGGAGCCGAGGCCCACCGAACTCGCGGCCAGTGAGAGGCACATGCCGACCATCGAGGCGTCGATGGTGGCGGAGAGGCTGGCGTCGGCGAGCCGGTCGTCGAGCGGCACCCCGTAGGTCTCGCCCTTGCGGGGCAGCGCGGAGAGGTCGCCGCAGACCAGCACGAAGGCGGCGCACTCGCCGACGAACTCCTTGCGCAGGAGGTCCGCCAGCTCCTTCCTGCGGCGCTCCTCGGTCAGCACGATCAGGGAGTACGGCTGGAAGTTGAAGGAGGTCGGCGCCCGCAGCGCCGCTTCGAGCACCGCGTCGAGCAGCTCGGGGTCCACCGGCTCCAAGGTGAACTTCCGTACGCTGGAACGCTCGCGCAGCAGGTCCAGGACGCTGGACCGTGCGGGTCCGCCGTCTGCTCCGGGGACGGGCATGGCTGAGGCTCCCTCTGACTGGGCTGCGGGCATGCTGAGTTGGGGGGGGCGGGGGTGTCGACGCCGCCTGAGGCGAGGCCTGTTGCTCTATGGCCTGGTGGTGGCAGGCGGGGGCGGCATACGGTGCCGCCGGGACGGGCGGTCCGCGAGCTGAAGGCGCGGACCGCCCGCCTCCTCGGGCCGTTCAGGGCACCGCCGGGAGGGTCTCACCCGGTGGCGCTCCGGGCCGAAGTCGCCTTGGTTCAGGCGTTGTTGCCGGTGAACTTCACCACGATGGTGCCGGGGCCGCTGGTGCGGCGGCCGGTGCCGGTGGTGACGGCGGCGGCCGGAGCCGCGGCGGTCCCGGTGGAACCGGTGAACTTGACCACGATGGTGCCGGGGCCTGCGCTGCGACGCTTCTGCATGGTGTTCTCCTCATTCCTTGGGCGGTCCGGCGGGAATCGCCGGTTCTTCGACAGCAGCGCTCCGCCTCGGCCCGGGCCGGGGCAGGCGCTCCCACTGGTCAGACCGCGCCCCGCAGGGCGAGGTCACCAGCGAGTTCTGGGGGGACGACGAGGTGCACGATGCCGTCCCGGTGCAGGGCGGCGACCTCCTCGTACAGCTCGGCATGGCCGAACTGGGGGAGCCTGCCCGCGAGTTCGCCCACGGTCAGCAGCTCCTCGCCGATCGCCTCGACCAGCGGCTCCGCACCGAGGTCGAAGACCTGGCAGCGCTTGTGCTCCTGCCAGCTGCGCTGGACCAGGACCCGGCGCGGGGTGGGCGTGGTGACCAGCTGCACGGTGTCCGACTCGTCGAGCAGCGGCAGCACGTCGTAGCGCATGCTCAGCACGGCGTACGGACGGCGCAGTCGCACCGCGTAGTTGGCGCGCACCGCCTCGGCCCCGGGCAGGTCGGCGTGGGCGGGGGCCGCCGCCTTCGGGGACTCCGCGACGGTGGTGATGTAGGCGCAGAGGCGGACCAGGTCCAGGAGGTAGGGCGGCAGTTGCTCGCGGACGATGAAGTCCGAGACATAGGCCTCGAAGCGCCGGATCTCGCGGCGCCGCTGCCACCAGCCGTGCCGGTGCTCGTCGTCGAAGCGGCGGTAGAGGGCGGAGACGTCGGTGTGCGGGGCGAGGTGCTCGAAGAGCAGGGCGAAGACCGAGCTGAGCCGGTCGAAGCGCTCCCGCAGCACCGTCTCGGCGACCTTGCTGAGGTCGTCCAGGTCGATCGTGGTGATCAGCCGCCGCTCCTCGGCGGTGAGGGCGCGGGGGCCGAGGACCGCGTCGAGCCCGCCCTCCTCGCGGCAGCGCTCGCGCACCCCGCGGTCGCGCACGTACTCGGCGAGGAAGACCTGCACATCGCGCAGCGCCATCAGCGCACCTCCACCTTCGTGTCCTCGCCGAGGAGTTCGCGCGCCCACTCCAGGGCGTCCCGCAGCTCCTCCGGGGTGGCGTGCGAGGGGGTGCCGGCGTCCTCGATCTCGAAGACCACCGAGACCGGCTTGAAGGAGGGCTCCTTGAAGAGCTGCACCAGCGTCTCGTTGGCCCAGCGCTGCTCGGCGCGGCGCCAGTCGAGACCGAGGTCCGGGTCGTTGAGCTGGGCGGCGTTGCCCAGCGGCAGGTGCACCTGCCAGACGTACTCCAGCGGGATCGCGGAGAGTTCACGCTCGCGGTCCATGGGGACGAAGCGCTCGGCGATGATGAAGTTCGACAGGCTGAGCAGGATGCCGACATCGGCGCCGACCGCGATGTCGCGCACCTGCTCGCAGATGGAGCGCGGGCCGATCCGGTTGTAGACCTGGGACTGGTTCTCGATGGTGAGCGCGCAGCCAGCCTGCTCCTTGACCTCGCGCAGATTGCGGATGAAGGTCTCGGTCTGCTCGTCGGTGCCGAAGGGCTGCAGGAAGGTCCCCGAGTACTGCTCGGTGGTGCCCATCATGCCCACGTGCTCGCCGATGTACTGGCAGTTGGCGGCCTCGACCATCCGCTGGAGCTTGGCGACGGTGGCCGCGTCGGGGCGGTCCACGCTGCCGATCATGTACTCGTAGCAGTGCAGCGTGGAGGGCGGGTTCCCGAGCCCGGCGTTGACCTCGGCGACGTACTCCACATCGGAGCCGAAGTGGGTGGCGAGGTATTCGACGAAGTCGATGCGTCCGCCGCAGGCGACGAGCTCTCCGTACAGCCGGGCGAATTCCGGGGAGCAGTGGTAGAGGAAGCCCGCGCCGATGGTCGGCGGCTTGAGGTGCGGGGGTGCCGGGTGCTCGCTGGTTGTCGTCATGCGTTTCCTTCCGCTGCCGCTTTCTCTCGTCACGCCAGTGCGTCGGCGACGCGTTGCAGGCAGAGTTCGTTTCCCGGTCCCATCAGCGCGGTGGCCTGCGCGTCCCGCAGATGGCGTTCCAGTGCGAAATCGGCCAGGAATCCGCGGGAACCCGCGACATGCAGGAGTTCCCGGGTGACCTGTTCCGCGGTGCCGGTCGCCGAGGCCTTCAGCTGGCTGGCCGCCAGATGCGCCTGCTCGGGAAAGCGCGCCGCCCGGCTCAGAAGATGGCCGGCGTAGGCGTAGGCGGCGTCCAGGGCCAGCGTGCTCCGGGCGAGTTGCAGGGTCCTGGCCTGGGAGAGCGGCTTGGCCTCCGGTTCGCGTTCCGCTTGCGGCGGGAGCGCGGCCCGGGTGACGGTGCCGAGCGCGGCCGAGGCGATGCCGAGGGCGAGCAGCCCGGGGTTGAGCGGGGTCTCGTGGTTGGCCCGCATCAGCGCCGGGGCGCTGCCGATGCCGCCGAGCACCGCCGACTCCTCCACCTCGGCCTCGCGCAGCACCACGGTGCCGGTGCTGGTGCCGCGCAGGCCGAGCATCCGGTAGACCTCGTCGCGGCCGACCCCGGGCGCGTCGGCGGGCACCCGTACGAAGGTGGGCCCCTGGCCCTGCTCGGTGCGGGCGTCGGCGAGGACGTCGATCACCCCGGCGGTGCCGAGGCCGGTGCAGTAGGTCTTGGTGCCGGTCACGGTGAGCCGGCCGGCCCGCTCGGTGAGCCGGGTGCGTACATCGGTCTTGGTCCGCGCTCCCGGTTCGGTCCAGGCGCTCGCGGCGAGCAGTTCCCCGGTGGCCATCGGCGGCAGCTGCCGCTCGCGCACCTCGGCCGGGGCGTGCCCGAGGGTCCGGTGCACCACCTGGTAGTGGAACATCAGGATCGCCGCGGTCGAGGCGCAGGACCGCGCGGTCCGCTCCACCACCAGGGCGGCCAGCGCGTTCCCGAAGCCGAGTCCGCCCTGTTCACGCGGGATCTGCACCCCGAAGGCGCCGATCTCCGCGAGGGCCTTCAGCGCCGCGAACGGAGGTTCCCCTTCCTCGTCCACCGCCGCCGCGGCCGGGGCCACCGCCGCCGCGCAGACCTCCTCCAGGGAGGCCAGCCAGAAGGCAGCCCCCTCGGGGGACAGGTCGAGGCAGGTGCGGACCCATTCGGCCTGGCTTGCGGGGAAATGCGTTTCGGGCATGCCGGTAGAGCCCTTTCGCAGGTGGGGGGAGGAGGCGAATTTCCGGACTCTGCCGGGGCGGGACCCGCTACTCGGGCCCCGCCAAAAGGGCCGCGGCAGCGGTACGGAATAATTTCTCCGCCTGCCTATTCGTGCGCTCTCACTGCGTTTTCCGTATGGCACCGAAGCTAAATGCGGCGCTCCGGACGGTCAACCGCCCCTTACGGTGCGTGCCCGCATACTCCGGGGGCAGAAAACGGAAATGGCGCACTATTCCCTGTGTAATGCTGCGAGAGGTGAGGGTCTGCGTCCGCTTTAAAACGTGACCAGGGCCACACTCGTTCACAACGCGTAGTGACGGTTCCCTGATTGCAGGGTTTTTGTCTGCCTTTTAATTATTACTCGATGCGGGCTTCACGGTGTGGTTTTCGCGCGGCCCCGCCGATTTTCCGCGGCCCCGAGTGGGGCCCGCCGTGACCTGCGTGGACGGACGGCCTCCGGATGGGGCGCGCGCCCCGCCCGGAGCGGGGCCGTCCGGCCCGCTGCCCGCATCGGCGGATCGGGGGCCCGAGTGGCGCCCGCTCCGCCGAAGGGGACGCCGAGGGGATGCCCGAGGGGGCTGCCGGGGGAGAGGCGGACCGCCCGCTCCTCAGCCCGCCGGGAAGCGCCACCGGGTCTGGCTGAAGGTCTCGCCCTTGCCGAAGCCGAACGCGGTCCGCGGGGCGACGGCGTAGACCTCGGCCATGCCGTGCAGCGCCCGGAAGCCGCCGTCCTCGTGGACCTCGAAGTGCCAGACGGGGCCGTACTTCTCCTCCCAGGCCCGGGCCAGCGCGCGCAGCCGCCCGGGCTCGCGCACCCGTACCGCGGTGCCCTCGACCACCACGTCGTAGCCCTCGGCCCAGGTGTTGGTGCCGGTGGTCAGCACCACCTCGGGGTTGGCGGCGAGATTGTGCGCCTTGCGCTCCTCCACACCGGTGCTGAAGTGCAGCGCGCCCTCGTACCAGACGGCGATCAGCGGGGTGACGTGCGGGCGCCCGTCCGGGCGCACCGTGGACAGCCAGAACAGCTCCGCCCGCTCCACCCGCTCCCTCGCCCCGGACCAGTCGGCCGCGCGGGCACCGGGACTGCTGTACCGGGGGTCGATGCTGCCCTCGGGGCTCTCGGTTTCCTTGCTGGACATACGGTGCTCCCTCTCTCCCGCTTCCGTGCGCCCATGACGCGGCGGACCTGCCGGGCGCCATGCTTCCTCTCCAGGGGTGACCGCGCGCGGCGGCGGAAGTCATCGGTGCCGGGCCGCTCCCGCCCCCGGACCCGTCCGAACGAAAGGCTCTAAGCTCACGGAAGGAAGAACCGCCTGGACAGGAGGCCGTGGGATGTCGGTGCCGCAGGGGCGACGGAGCAGTCTGTTCACACGACTGCTCCGGCACGGGTTCACCGACCCCTCGGCGGCCGAGCGCCTCCTCGCCGACGAGGCCATGGACGCCGTACGCACCGACCCGGTGATGCTGGACGCCCTCGGCCAGGCCGCCGACCCCGACCTCGCGCTGCTCGGCCTCGTCCGCCTCGTCGAGGCGCAGCCCGAGGACACCGCTCGCCAGGAGCTGCTGGACACCCTGATCGCCGCGAAGCCGCTGCGGGACCGGCTGCTCGGGGTGCTCGGCTCCTCCGAGGCCCTCGCCGACCACCTCGCCCGCCACCCCGGCGACTGGCAGGCCCTGGTCACCTACGAGCCGCAGGATCTCCACCCGGGGGTGGAGGAGTTCGAGCGCGGGCTCGCCGAGGCCCGCGACCCGGTCGCGCTGCGCGTCGCCTACCGGCGCTGCCTGCTCTCCATCGCCGCCCGCGACGTCTGCGGCACCACCCAGGTCGACCAGACCGCCGCCGAACTCGCCGACCTGGCCACCGCCACCCTGCGCGCGGCCCTCGCGATGGCGCGGCTGGCCGCCCCCGAGGACGACCGGCTCTGCCGGCTCGCGGTCGTCGCGATGGGCAAGTGCGGCGGCCACGAACTGAACTACGTCTCGGACGTGGACGTCATCTTCGTCGGCGAGCCCCGGGAGGGCGCCGACGAGGGCAAGGCCGTGCAGGCCGCCACCCGGCTCGCCTCGCATCTGATGCGGATCTGCTCCGAGACCACCGTCGAGGGCAGCATCTGGCCGGTCGACGCCAATCTGCGCCCCGAGGGCCGCAACGGCCCCCTGGTCCGCACCCTCAGCAGCCACCTCGCCTACTACCAGCGCTGGGCCAAGACCTGGGAGTTCCAGGCCCTGTTGAAGGCCCGCCCGGTCGCCGGGGACGCGGAGCTCGGCGCGGAGTACGTCGAGACCCTCGCCCCGCTGGTCTGGGGGGCCGCGGAGCGCGAGAACTTCGTCCCCGACGTGCAGAAGATGCGCCGCCGGGTCGTCGACAACATCCCCGCCGCCGAACTCGACCGCGAACTCAAGCTCGGCCCCGGCGGGCTGCGGGACGTCGAATTCGCCGTCCAGCTCCTGCAGTTGGTGCACGGCCGCTCGGACCGCTCGCTGCGCAGCGGCACCACCCTCGACGCGCTCCAGGCACTCGCCGCCGGGGGATACGTGGGCCGGGTCGACGCCACCCAGCTCGACGACGCCTACCGCTTCCTGCGCACCCTCGAACACCGCATCCAGCTCTACAAGTTGCGGCGCACCCACCTGCTGCCCGAGGACGACGCCGACCTGCGCCGCATCGGGCGCTCACTGGGCCTGCGCCGGGAGCCGATCACCGAGCTGAACCGCGCCTGGCGCCGCCACAACTCCGTGGTGCGCCGACTGCACGAGAAGCTCTTCTACCAGCCGCTGCTCGACGCCGTCGCCCAACTCGCGCCCACCGAGGCCCGGTTGAGCGCGGAGGCGGCCCGCGAACGCCTGGTCGCCCTCGGCTACGCCGACCCCGCCTCCGCCCTGCGCCACCTGGAGGCGCTCGCCTCCGGCGTCAGCCGCAAGGCCGCCATCCAGCGCACCCTGCTGCCGGTGCTGCTCGGCTGGTTCGCCGACTCCGCCGACCCGGACGCGGGCCTGCTCGGCTTCCGCAAGGTCTCCGACGCCCTCGGCCAGACCCCCTGGTACCTGCGGCTGCTCCGCGACGAGGGCACCGTGGCCGAGAACCTCGCCCGGGTGCTCTCCGCCGGGCGGCTCGCCCCCGACCTCCTGATGCGCGCCCCCGAGGCGGTCAACCTGCTCGGCACCGAGGCCCTCGACCCCCGCGAGCGCGGCGCCCTCGAACAGGAGGTCCTCGCCGCCGTCTCCCGCGCCGCGAACGGCGAGCAGGCGGTCGCCGCCGCCCGGGCCGTGCGGCGCCGCGAACTCTTCCGCACCACCGCCGCCGACATCGTCGCCTCCTACGGCACCGAGGAGAGCCCCGCCGCGCTCGACCCCGGCGCCCTGATGGACCGGACCGGCGGCGCGGTCAGCGACATCACCGCCGCCACCCTCGCCGGGACCCTGCGCGCGGTGGTCCGCGAGGGCTGGGGCGAAACCCTGCCCACCCGCTTCGCCGTCATCGGCATGGGCCGCTTCGGCGGCCACGAGCTGGGCTACGGCTCCGACGCGGACGTGCTCTTCGTGCACGAGCCCCGCGAGGGCGTGGACGAGCACGAGGCCGCGCAGGCCGCGAACCAGGTCGTCGCCGAGATGCGCAGGCTGCTCCAGCTGCCCAGCTCCGACCCGCCGCTGCTGATCGACGCCGACCTGCGCCCGGAGGGCCGCTCCGGGCCCCTGGTGCGCACCCTCGCCTCCTACGCGGCCTACTACCGCCGCTGGTCCCTGGTCTGGGAGGCGCAGGCGCTGCTGCGCGCCGAGCCGGTCGCGGGCGACCCGGACCTCGCCGCCGGGTTCGTCGAGCTGATCGACCCGCTGCGCTACCCGGTCGAGGGGCTCGGCGACGACGCGGTACGCGAGATCCGGCGGCTCAAGGCCCGGATGGAGTCCGAGCGGATGCCGCGCGGCTCCGATCCCACCCTGCACACCAAGCTCGGCCGGGGCGGGCTCTCCGACGTCGAGTGGACCGTGCAGCTGCTCCAGCTCCAGCACGCCTGGGAGGAGCCGGGGCTGCGCACCACCCGCACCCGCGAGGCGCTGGCCGCCGCGCACGCCGCCGGGCTCCTCGCGACCGAGGAGGCGCAGATCCTCGACGAGGCCTGGGTGCTCGCCGCCCGGGTGCGCAACGCCGTGATGCTGGTCCGCGGCCGGGCCGGCGACACCTTCCCCTCCGACAGCCGGGAGCTGGCCGCGGTCGGCCGCTACTTCGGCTACGGCCCCGGGCATGTCGGCGACCTCCTGGAGGACTACCGCCGGATCACCCGCCGGGCCCGCGCGGTGGTGGAGGAGCGGTTCTACGGGGCCTGAGGCGGCTCGCCGACCGGCGGCGGCGCGGCCGAGCGCTCCGGCGCGGGCGACGGGCCCGGCCCCTCGGGCGGTGCCGGGCGCCCGGTCCAGTCCTCGGGCACATGGCGCCGTACGGGCTCCACCGCGCCGCTCGTCCGCCGGGTGGAGGCTCCCCGGGGGTGCCGGGTGGAGGCGCCCTGCTGCGGGGTGGAGGCCGACGCCGCCACGGCTCCCGCGGCGCCCGGGACCGGCGTGGCCCGCGTTCTCGCCCGGCCCCGCTCCACCTGCCGCGGCAGGGCGTAGGGCAGCGACCCGTACCAGAGGCGGGCCACGGCGAAGCCGAAGGCGAGGCAGAGGATGCCGCCGACGGCGTCCAGCCAGAAGTGGTTGGCGGTGGCCACGATGACGATCAGGGTGGCCACCGGGTAGAGCAGCCCGAGGATCCTCGCCCACGGCGCCCTGGCCAGCGCGAAGATCGTCAGCCCGCACCAGAGCGACCAGCCGATGTGCATGGAGGGCATCGCCGCGTACTGGTTGGAGACCGTCTTCAGATCGCCGGAGGCCATCGAACCCCAGGTGTCGTGCACGAGGACGGTGTCGACGAAGCCCTCGCCGGGGAGCAGCCGGGGAGGGGCGAGCGGATACACGTAGTAACCGACCAGGGCCACGGCGGTGGTGAAGAACAGGACCAGGCGGGTGGCGGCGTAGCGGCCCGGATGGCGCCGGTAGAGCCAGACGAGGACACCGAGCGTGACCACGAAGTGCAAGGTCGCGTAGTAGTAGTTCATGCCCACGACCAGCCAGGTCACCGAGTCCGCCGCCCGGTTCGCGGCGTGCTCGAATCCGGTGCCGAGGCCCTGCTCCAGGCGCCACAGCCAGTCGGCGTTGGCCAAGGCCTGGCCCCGCCGCTCGGGTACCGCGTTGCGGACGAACGAATACGTCCAGTAACTGACACCGATCAGCAGGACCTCGAACCACAGCCGGGGGGCGCGCGGGGCACGGGCCCGGCGCAGCAGGCCGGGCAGCTCGGCGCGGCCTCTCCCGGCGCGGCCCGAGGGCTCCGCGGGGGGTGAAGCAGAGGCGCCGCGGCGGCCTTCCAGTGTGTCCACACTCCTCACACCCACGGGACAAAGTCTGCCAGAAACCCCAGCAGGGGACGATCATCCCTTGGTCGGGTTTGCGGGGCATCCGCTGCACCCTGGGGACGAGCCGGATCCCGCCGCCCGGGTGCGGCCGCGCCCCGCGCCCGCCGCCGGGGTGCCGGGCGCCGGGCGGGCGTCCGGTGGTGCCGATGTGGCGGGCGCGGCATGCTGGGGCCTGAGAGCCGGTCCGCCCCGCCCCGGCGCGGCGGCTGAAAAGAGTCCGGCCCGGCGCCCGCATCGCCTTGTTGCCCGCCCTTACGTACTCAAGGACGTCATGAGCAAGCATTCAGCCGACCGGTCGCAGTCCGCCACGAACAGCACGCTCCGCCACGGCTGGTGGCGGGACGCGGTGATCTACCAGATCTATCCGCGCAGCTTCGCCGACAGCAACGCCGACGGCATGGGAGACCTCGAAGGCATCCGCGCCCGCCTCGGCTATCTGCGCGATCTCGGGGTGGACGCCGTGTGGCTGAGCCCCTTCTACGCCTCCCCGCAGGCCGACGCCGGATACGACGTCGCCGACTACCGCACCGTCGACCCGATGTTCGGCAGCCTGAGGGACGCCGACGCCCTGGTGCGCCGCTCCCACGAACTGGGCCTGCGGGTCATCGTCGACCTGGTGCCCAACCACTCCTCCGACAAGCACGACTGGTTCCGCCGCGCCCTGGAGGAGGGGCCCGGATCCCCGATGCGGGAGCGCTACTGGTTCCGCGACGGACGCGGCCGCGACGGTGAACTGCCACCCAACGACTGGGAGTCCGTCTTCGGCGGCTCCGCCTGGAGCCGGGTGCCCGACGGGCAGTGGTATCTGCACCTCTTCGCCGCCGAGCAGCCCGACTTCAACTGGGAACACCCCGCCGTGGCCGACGAGTTCCGCACCGTGCTGCGGTTCTGGCTGGACATCGGCGTGGACGGCTTCCGGGTCGATGTCGCGCACGGACTCGTCAAGGCGCACGGGCTGCCCGACGTGGGCAGCAAGGACCAGGTCTCCATGCTCGGCAACAAGCCGATGCCCTTCTTCGACCAGGAGGGCGTGCACGAGATCTACCGGGGCTGGCGCCGGATCCTGGAGGAGTACTCGGGGGACCGCGTCCTGGTCGCCGAGGCCTGGACGCCCTCCGTCGAGCGGACCGCCCTGTACGTGCGGCCCGACGAGATGCACCAGGCCTTCAACTTCCAGTATCTGACGACCTATTGGGACGCCGCCGAGCTGCGCGAGATCATCGACCTCTCGCTCGGCTCGATGCGCCCGGTCGGCGCCACCACCACCTGGGTGCTCTCCAACCACGACGTCACCCGGCACTCCACCCGCTACGCCAACCCCCCAGGCCTCGGCGTGCAGTTGAGGACCGCCGGCGATGTGGAGCTGGGCTTCCGGCGGGCCCGGGCCGCCTCGCTCCTGATGCTGGCGCTGCCCGGCTCGGCGTACGTCTACCAGGGCGAGGAGCTGGGGCTTCCCGATGTGGTGGACCTGCCCGACGAGGCGCGCCAGGACCCCTCCTTCTTCCGGGCGGACGGGCAGGAGGGCTTCCGCGACGGCTGCCGGGTCCCGCTGCCCTGGACGGTGGACGGGCCCTCGTACGGATTCGGGGCCGGGGCGGGCTGGCTGCCGCAGCCCTCGGACTGGGGGAAGTTCAGCGTCCAGGCGCAGAACGGCGTGCCCGGCTCGACCCTGGAGCTGTACCGGACGGCCCTCAGGCTCCGCAAGGAGCACCCGGCGCTCGGCGCGGGCGACTCCGTGCAGTGGCTGGAGTCACCCGCGGGCGTGCTGATCTTCCGCCGCCTCGCCGGACCGCGGGAGGCCTTCGTCTGCACGGCCAACACCACGGGCGCGCCGGTACGGGTCCCCGCCGAGGGCGAGGTGCTGCTGACCAGCGACGGCAGTGAGATCGCCGTCGCGGACGGCCTCGCCGAGATCCCCGCCGACGTCACGGTGTGGTGGACCCAGCGCTGAGGTTCCGTGGCTGAACTCCCCCCGGAATCGGCTCACTTGAGGGGAGCGAGGCTGCTGCCGTCGGCGAGCCGGCCGGTGATCTTCGCGCGCGCCCCTTGGCTGGCGGGCAGCGCGAGGAGGTTGCCGGCGCCGCGGCCCGTGACCCCGCCCGCCGCGCGCACCGAGGTGACGTCCGCGCTGCCCGCGGCGAGCAGGTACCAGTTGCCCGCCTCGGACTTCCAGAGCACCCCGGCGAGCACCCGCGGCCGGCGCGGACCGCAGGCCGCCGCGTCCTCGGCCTTCGCGGTCACCGCCACCGACTCCCGGCCCGGCGCCCAGAACTGCGCGAAGGTCCGGCTGCCGGTCCCGCGCCAGGTCTCGGCCCGGGCGCACAGCCAGCGCGCGGTGCCCCCGGCCTCGGGCAGCTGCTGGGCCGCGTACCGCCAGGAGTTGACCGTCCGCACCCCGTGCGAGCGCGCCTCGGTGAGGGAACAGGCCCCGGCCGCCCAGGAGTTGAGCGCCTCGGGGTCGTCGTCGGCCGCCGCGGGGCCGCCGGGCGGGCCGTAGGTCAGCCGGGCGGGGGTCAGCTCGCCGAGGTCGGTGAGGAGGCGGTCCGCACCGGACGCCCGGTCGCGCACCTGGAGGGCGTTCCAGGAGCCGCAGTCGCGGGTGGCCGCGCCCTGCGGCACCGGATCGGTGACGCCCTCGGCCGAGCGGGGCAGGACGGTGGGCGCGGCCTCCGGGGTGCGCAGATCGCGCACCCGGACCCGGTCCGCCCAAGGCGCCGTCAGATAGCGGACGTTGCCGTCGGACCTGCCCGCCACCACGGCCAGCGCCGTCCCGCCCTCGGCCCCGCCCACGGCCGCGAAGTCGAGCGCCGCGCCGCCGCTGCCGTCCGCCGGTTCCGCGTACCGCACGATGCGCAGCCCGTCGTGGAAGAGGACCACCCGGGCGCCGTCCACCTCGGCGGCGAACAGGAGGCGGGGCGGTCCGGGCGGCGCCCCCGAGGGCGTGCCCGGGGTCGCGGAGACCCGCACCGAACCGCCGGGCCGCGCCCACACGGCCAGCGCCCGGCGCAACAGCCCCTGGTCCGCGCGGAGTCCACCCCGGGCGGGCCAGACCGAGAAGTCCTCGCGCGAGGAGGTACGCCACTCCCCGGGGGCGGCTCGCAGCAGCCGCGCCGGGTCGAGCGCGGCCTCGGCCGCCGGGTTCTTCGCGTACGGGGGCGCGGCGGGCCCGTCCGGGCCCCAGCCCTCGCCGGGCAGGCCGAGCAGCGCCCCGCAGGCGAGCAGGGCCGCCGCCCCCGCGAGCACCGCCTTGAGGTGCTGCCTGCGCCGCAGTACGTCGGTGGGGCGGGCCTGGAGCGAGCAGGGGTCGAAGCCGGGGGAGCCGAGCACGGCGGCGGCGCCCCGGACGCCCGGCACGGTGACCCGGGCGGCCTCGGCGAGGGCCCGGCCCGGCTCCTCGGCCCCCGCGGCGGCGAGGAGCCCGGCGGCCTCGGCCTCGCTCAGCTCCTCCAGGCCGCGCAGCGCGAAGGCGGCCCGGGCGGGCCCGGAGAGCTGGGCGAGCTGCTGGTCGAGGGCGATCTCCTCGGGCCCGCCGGAGCGCGGGAAGAGCCGCAGCCCCCACACCAGGGGCAGGGTCCTGAGCTGCCGGGGCGGGGCCAGGCGGCGGCGCGGGGCGGCGGCCCGCAGGGCGGTGCGCAGCACCCGGAGCCGGACGAAGGCGTAGCCGGGGTCGGCGCCCTTGGGTCCGCGCTGGTCCGGCACCCGGTCCTGCCGGGCGGCACCCTCGCGGCCCCGGCCGCGCGGCAGCGCCCGCTGGGCGAGCCCGTGCGCGAGCAGGACCCGGCGGCCCCGGCCGAGGCCCGGCGGCAGCACCAGATAGGCCAGCCGCACCAGCCGCGGATAGTGCTCGACGAGGGCGGCCTGCGCCTGCTCGACGTCGACCGGCTGGCCGACCGCGGCTGCTTCCTGGCGGGGGGCGACATCCTGTGACTGCACGTTCAGCAGAACGAGCGAAAACCGCCCGGGTCACCTTGTCGCTGTCCGTCACGAAAGGTGACAGCAAGTCAACTCCATTGCCGGGGAGGGCAGTTGACGGGCCGGTCAGCGCTCCTGGTCCAGGAAGGCGAGGACGGCGAGCACCCGGCGGTTGTCGTCGTCGGAGACCGGCAGGTCCAGCTTCTGGAAGATGTTGGAGGTGTGCTTGGCGATGGCCCGCTCGGTGACCACCAGCTTCTGCGCGATCGCCGCGTTGGAGCGGCCCTCCGCCATGAGTTCGAGGACCTCGCGCTCGCGGGGGGTGAGCGCCTCCAGCGGCCGCTGGGCCGAACTGCGGGAAAGGAGCTGCGAGATGACCTGCGGGTCCATCGCGGTGCCGCCGTCCGCGACCCGGCGTACCGCGTCGATGAACTGCTCGGCGTCGAAGACCCGGTCCTTGAGCAGGTAGCCGACACCGCCGTTGCCGTCCGCGAGCAGTTCGCGCGCGTAGAGCTGCTCCACGTGCTGGGACAGGACGAGCACCGGCAGCCCGGGCCGGGCGCGGCGGGCGGCGAGGGCGCACTGCAGGCCCTCGTCGGTGTGCGAGGGCGGCAGCCGTACGTCGACCACGGCCACGTCCGGCTTCAACTCGGCGAGCGCCCGCGTCAGTTCGGGTCCGGACTCGACGGCCGCCGCCACCTCGAAGCCGAAGGCCTCCAGCATCCGCACCAGGCCGTCCCGCAGCAGGAAGAGGTCTTCGGCTAGGACAACGCGCACGGGATCTCCATCGTCACCATGGTCGGACCGCCCGCAGGGGAGCTGACGGCGAGTACGCCGTCGAATGTACCGAGCCGCCGCTCCACCCCGCTGAGCCCGCTGCCCGCGCCGACGACCGCCCCGCCGCCGCCGTTGTCGGTGACCGACATCCGCAGGGAGCCCCCCTCGTGGCGGAGGTCGACCCAGATCCGCTCGGCCCCGGCGTGCTTGACCGCGTTGGTGAGGACCTCGCTGAGCGCGAAGTAGGCGGCGGACTCGACCGGTTCGGGGGCGCGGCCCGGCAGCTCCACGTGCACCTCGCTCGGCACCGGGAGGCGCAGCGCCAGGGCGCGGACCGCGTCGCCGAGTCCGCGTTCGGCGAGCACCGGGGGGTGGATGCCGCGTACCAGGTCGCGCAGTTCGGTGAGGGCCTCGGCGGAGGACTGCCGGGCCTGCAGGAGGAGGTGCTTGGCCTTCGCCGGGTCGTGGTCCATCAGCGCCGCGATGGTGCCGAGGTCCATGCCGACGGCGACCAGCCTGGCCTGTGCCCCGTCGTGCAAGTCCCGCTCGATACGGCGCAGTTCGGCGGCGGAGGTGTCCACCGCGTCCCGCCGGGTCTCGGTGAGCACCCGTACCCGCTCGCTCAACTCGCCCTTGCCGGGGGCGAGGACCGCGCCGGTCAGCCGGAAGTGCAGCAGGAGCAGGCGCGGGGAGAGGAAGAGCGCGGCGGTCAGCAGGGCGAGGCCGAGCAGCGCGGCCTCGATCCCCGCGACCTGCCCGTCGATCGGCACGAAGCCGTACCAGTAGCCGGTGCGGGTGCCGTCGGTGAAGGCCCGCCACAGGCCCGCACCGAGGGCGAAGCCCTCAAGCGGGTAGACGGCGAGGCCCACCGTGAGGACGGCGGTGAGGAAGCCGACCGTCATGTCGAAGGGCAGCCAGCGCAGTTCACGCCAGGTGGCGGGGTCCCGCAGCACCAGGCGGCAGCGCTCCAGCTGCCCGATCACACCCGGCCGCAGATCCTCGGGGAAGGGCCGGTGGCCCGCCGGGATGCGCACCCCGCACCACTGGGCGGCCCACAGCCGCCGCCAGTTCGCGAAGTGGCGCAGCCCCTGTACCGCCCAGGGCGTAGTGAAGGCGCCGATCCCCAGCGGGATGAAGGCGAGCGAGAGCACGCAGGCCACGAAGAGCACGATCGAGCCGCCGAGGGAGACCACCGAGAGGACGAGACCCCGCAGCGCGGCGACCCCCGTCTCCCTCAGCCGGTACGCCAGTTTCATCCCGCTGCTCCGTCCACTCGCCCCGCACCGCGGCGGTCCGTCCCATGCCCGCGCCGGGCCGCTGCCCGCCGCATCCCGTCACCGGGACAGGAACAGTCTCGCTGGCCAGGAGCGGGTGCGCACGGGCCGTGGCCACCGCCTCGGGGGTGGTGCTGGCACCACCCCCGGCCGGGGGCGAGGGGCGCGCGGGGCCGGGTGGGGCGCCCGCGCGTGGTGGCGGGCAGGGCGCTCCGCGCGGGGCCGGGCGCCCGCGCGCGGGCCCGGGCGGGGGCGCCGGTCGGCCCCGGCCGCCGCGCCCTACTGCCCCAGCACCTCGCGCTCGACGTCCGGGTCGAGGCCGACCGGCGGCCGGTCCGGCCGCACCGGCGCCTCGCCGCCCACCGCGCACAGCCACCGCCAGGTGTCGGCCACCGTCTCGGCCACCGGCCGCACCCGCAGCCCCGCCGCGAGCGCCGCCGAGACATCGACCCGGAACAGCGCGTCGTAGATCTCGGAGTCCGGCGGCGCCCACACCGGCAGCTGGGTCCACGGCTCGATGCCCGCGGCGAGGACGGTCCCCGGATCGGTCCAGCGCAGCTCGGCCGCCGAGCCGGTGACCCGCAGGCAGTGGTCGAGCAACTCCCCGATGGTGGCGTGCCCTTGGGGGCCGACCAGGTTGTACGGGCCGCTGAGCCCCCGCTCCGCGGCGTCCAGGATCCACTCGGCGAGGTCCCGTACGTCGATGTACTGCACCGGCAGCCCGCGCGGCCCCGGGGCGAGCACCCGCCCGCCGGAGGCGATCCGGTTCAGCCAGTACGGCAGGCGGCCGATGTTCTCGTAGGGGCCGAGGATCAGCCCGGCCCGCACGAGGAGCGAGGCCCCGGTGCCGAAGGCGGCGAGGGCGGCCAGTTCGCCGCCGCGCTTGTCGGCCGAGTAGTCGGTGGACTCGGCGTCCGGGGCGGCCGCCACCAGCGCGGCGTCCTCGGTGAACCCGGCGGGCGGCGGCCAGGCGTAGACCGAGCAGCTCGACACGTAGACATAGCGCCCCACCCGGCCCGCGAGGGCGCGCGCCGCCGTGTCGACCGCGGCCGGGGCCGCCGACCAGGTGTCCACGGCCACGTCCCAGGCGCCGTCCGCGAGCGCGTCGAGGCCGCCGGGCGCGGTGCGGTCGCCGTGCAGGACGCGGACGCCCGCCGGTGCCTCGTGGCGGCCGCGGTGGAAGACCGTGACCTCCCAGGACCGTGCGAGCGCCGCCTCGGCCAGCGCCCGCCCCGCGAACTGTGTGCCGCCCAGAATCAGAAGTCTCATGCCGCCGACTCTGCCCCGGTTCGGGCCGCGGGCGGTAAGGATTCTGCCGCCAGGCGAAATCCGCACCACGCGGGCGGCGGCCACCCCGCCGGGGCGGCCGCCGCCGTGCTCAACGGCGCGTGGCGGGCGCGTACTTGTAGCCGACCCGGCGGACCGTCTGGATCATCTGGCGGTGGCGGGCGCCGAGCTTGCGGCGCAGCCGGGCGATGTGGACGTCGACGGTGCGGCCGTCGCCCACGTGCCCGTACCCCCACACCGTGGTGACCAGCTGGTCGCGGGTGTGCACCCGGTGCGGGTGGGCCACCAGGTGGGCGAGGAGCTCGAACTCCAGGTAGGTCAGGTCGAGCGGTGCGCCCTCGACGGCCGCCGTGCGCTGCACGGGGTCGATGAGGACGAGGTCCTCGCTGCCCCGGGAGGCCGGCTTCTGCTCCCGCTCGGGCGCCGGGGCGGGCTCGGCCGCCGGAGCGGGCCGCGGCGCCTTGTCGGCCACCGGCGCGGGCTGCAGGAGACCCGCCTCGGCGAGCTGCCCGGACAGCAACTGCTGCTGCTGGTCGGCCGGGACGAGCACCAGGTAGCCCACCATCGGCGGGCGGCCCGGCAGGGTGGGCAGCGTGTGCGGCGGCGCGGGCAGCCAGGTGGCGCCGGGCGGCAGGAATTCGGAGACGTCCACCACCTCGTCGCGGTCCACGGCACGCAAGCGGTGCCGGGGCGGCACGGCCGTGGCGGTGGAGGGACGGGCGGCGGTGGACAGAGTGCGGCTGTCAGCCATGATGTGCTCTCTTCGCGCGGAAGTCGTCGGATTCGTCGGGGTCATCGACGTATGCGTCGGATTCGCCGGATTCGTCGAAGGACGTGTCGTGCGCGCTGGCCGAAGGCCGGGGGACCGGGTTCGCCGGGATACCGGGTTTAGAGGGCCTGCGCGTTCCTCGCGCGGCAACACACCCGGTCGAAGTCATGGTGCTGACGGGAAGGCCAGAACGGCTCGAGGTCGTGGCGACCCGTCGCGGTGATCTGATAGCTGGCCATGCGCCCATTGAAGCAGACGACACGTGTTCGCAGCAGACTTCTCACATACGGTCTCGCCAGGTGATACGGAACCGGGCCCGCCGACCGCCCGGCGCCGCCCCTTGCTCCGCTCAGTGCGGAGGCCGCTTCTGCCAGTGCAGTTCCGGTACGCGCAGGGTGTCGGCCAGCTCGCCGTCCCACTGCGCCCGCAGCCCCGCGCGCTCCAGCGCCGCCACCACCTCGTGGCCTATCTCACGCGGCGCCCAGCCCGGCCGGAACGCCCCGTAGTACAGGGTGAGTCCGCCCCCGGCCGCCGCGTGCTCGGCCGACTGCTGGTCGAAGAAGACGAAGCCGCGGTCCGGGCCGCCCCCCTCCGCGAGGGCGCCGAGTCCGCAGTCGCGGCAGCAGGCGAAGTTCTCCCGGGCGGTCAGGCCCCCGGCGTCCAGCTCCGCGAAGGCCCGGCTGACCCGGTCCGGATCGGTCACCTCGGGCCAGCGCCGGGTCTGCGCGTGTCGCTCGTGCCAGAGCGCCTCCACCAGCTGCCGGGCCTGCGCCGCCGAGACCGGCTGCTCGTCCTCGTCGCTGAGCCACTGCTCGGCCGCCTCCGCGAGCTGATCCCGCGAGGCGTACCCCACCCGCAGCAACTCCCGTACGTACTCCTCGATTTCGGCCCGTACGTCCTTCGGCAGCTCGGAGACGTCCACCCCGGGGCCGACCGCCATCGGCTCCCAGACCAGCCCCGCGTCCCAGTCCGGCTCGGCGCGCGCCCAGCCCACCACGGTCTCGGCCACCCGCCCCGCCTCGTGCAGATCGGCGCCCAGGTGGGCCCCGGCGGCGGTGCGGTGCTCCAGCTCGAAGGGGGCGCCGTGCTGGTGCCAGACCTGGAGGAAGGCGCCGGAACCCTCCGTGCGGCGGCGGACGACGAGGAACCGGTCCTCGCCGCCGAGCGACCGGACGATCTCGCGGAGGCGCTCCGCGGAAACCCTCCCGGGCGAGGCCCAGTTCTCCGTCTCCGCAGTGATGTCGAGCATGTGTTCCACCCTGGCACGCGGTGCCGGGGCAGAGTATGGGTGCTGGGCCCCATTGCGCGGGCTTCGGAGGGCGGCTGGGCTCGGCCCGGATGCGTACCGGGAGCCCGGTCGGCGGGCACGCCGGAGGGCGCCCGCGCAGTGTGCGCGCGGACGCCCTCGGGGACGGGCGGGCCGGCCCGGACGGCGGCCGGGGGACGGTCAAGTGGCCCTGGGCGGCGGCCGGTTCAGACCTGTCCGGCCTTCTCCAGGGCCGTGCAGCAGGTGTCCACCAGGAGGCGGGTGACCACGTACGGGTCGACGTTGGCGTTGGGGCGGCGGTCCTCGATGTAGCCCTTGCCGTCCTGCTCGACCTGCCAGGGGATGCGGACCGAGGCGCCGCGGTCGGAGACGCCGTAGCTGTACTCGTTCCAGGGGGCGGTCTCGTGCAGGCCGGTGAGGCGGTCGTCGATGCCGGCGCCGTAGTGCTTGACGTGGTCCAGCGGCTTGGAGCCCTCGCCGAGGGACTCGCAGGCGGTGATGACGGCCTCGTAGCCCTCGCGCATCGCCCGGGTGGAGAAGTTGGTGTGCGCGCCGGCGCCGTTCCAGTCGCCCTTGACCGGCTTCGGGTCCAGGGTGGCCGAGACCTTGAAGTCCTCGGCGGTGCGGTAGAGCAGCCAGCGGGCGACCCACAGCTGGTCGGAGACCTCCAGCGGGGCCAGCGGGCCCACCTGGAACTCCCACTGGCCGGGCATGACCTCGGCGTTGATGCCGGAGATGCCGAGCCCGGCGGTCAGGCAGTTCTCCAGGTGCGCCTCGACGACCGCGCGGCCGTGGATCTCGTCCGCGCCGACCCCGCAGTAGTAGCCGCCCTGCGGCGCCGGGAAGCCGCCGACCGGGAAGCCGAGCGGCCGCTCGCCCTCGAAGAAGGTGTACTCCTGCTCGATGCCGAACACCGGCTCCTGCCCCGCGAAGCGCTCGGCCACCTCGGCGAGGGCGGCCCGGGTGTTGGAGGAGTGCGGGGTCAGGTCGGTGTTCAGGACCTCGCACAGCACGAGCAGGTCGGCACCGCCGCGGATCGGGTCGGGGCAGACGAAGACCGGCTTGAGCACCCGGTCGGAGGCGTGCCCCTCGGCCTGGTTGGTGCTGGAGCCGTCGAAGCCCCAGACCGGCAGCTCGGTGCGGCTGTCCCCGTCGGCGAGGATCTTCGTCTTCGAGCGCAGCTTGGCCGTGGGCTCGGTGCCGTCGATCCAGATGTACTCAGCCTTGAACGTCACGGGGCCCCATCCTCCGTCGCGGGTTTCTGTGCCGCAGCCCTCGTGGCGCTGCGCAGACGCCCGCAGGGTGTCAACAGGCGGTTTCCCGGCCGTTGCCCGGGGATGAACCCCGTGTTACCGCGCCCGCCGAGCACTCCCCGGTCCGACGCCCGGCGCTCAACTGCCGTGGCCGGGCCCCTACTTGCGCCCCAGCGCCTCCCGTACGGCCTCCGGTGAGCGGGCGACCACCGCGCTGCCGTCGTCGGCGGTGAGGATCGGGCGCTGGATAAGCCGGGGGTGGGCGGCCAGGGCGGCGATCCAGCGGTCCCGGCCGGAGGCGTCCCGGGGCCAGGCGGTGCGGTCCTTGAGGTTGAGCTGCCGGGCCTCGTCCTCCTGGGTGCGCAGCAGGTCCCAGGGTTCGAGACCGAGCCGCTCGAGAACCGCCCGGATCTCCACCTCGCTCGGCACGTCCTCCAGATAGCGCCGCACCGTGTACGAGGCGCCCTCCTCGTCCAGGAGCTTGACGGCGCTGCGGCACTTCGAACAGGCGGGGTTGATCCAGATCTCCATGGGGTCACGGTACGCGGCGATGATCACCGCGTCTCGGCAAGGCCGCAAGGCGCCGGGACCGCGGGGGGAGTTGGGGGATCCCGGTGCTCCGTCCGTCCGTCCGCCGCCCTCCCTGTTCGAATATCCCGGGGTTCCGCCCGTCGCCTCCCGGCCAGGTGCCGCAGGGCGCCGAATCCCTTGCTGTACTGGGCTTTTGGTGCCCTCGCGGACTGCCGGATTGTCAGTGGGCGGCGGTAGAATAGGGGCAGTGTTCGAGGGAGGGTACGGGGTTTCCCGGGCCCTGCCGACCACGACAGGAGGATGCCTGTGCCGGCTGCCGTTCTCGACCAGATGCCCCTGCCGATCGACCTGCCGTACCGTCCGCTCGCGAAGAAGCCGCTCCCGCCGGGCCGCCCCCGGGACTGGTACATCACCCACAACCGGCGCCTGAAGGCGATGCGCCTGGCCATTGCGCTGCTCGACTCCGGGGTGCACCTGCCGAACCAGGCGCCGGACACGAGGATCCGCACCACCGCCGAGCACATCGGCATCCATCCGCCGTCGGCCACCACCTGCCACATGGTGCGGGCGCTGATGCGGTACAGCCGCTGAGGCGGGGCCGCCGCGTCGCAGGGCGCGGCGGTTTCCGGGAGAAAGCGGTGCCGGGCGGGCATTCCAGGAGTTGGGGGAGACCTGGAATGCCCGCCCGGGCCTTGTGGGGGGTGGCGGTCCATGAGGGGTGGTTCACGCAACCGCTCGCCGTTGCCGTACTCAGCCGCAGGCGTCCGCGAGCAGCGGACCGTCGCCGGTCTCGCCGCCCGGGCCGCAACCGGCCTCGTGCGGCCGGACGCAGGGGGCACGGGATGGGGACACCCGGCTCTCCGCGATCCGGTGGACCTCGCGCAGCGATTCCGTCAACTGGACTGCCAGAAGGTGCAGTTCACCGGAAGTCCAACGACGTTCACGCAGCACGTGCGCCGCCTGTTCGAGCAACTCGGCCGCTGTCACCAGCCGCGCACTCTCACCGCTCGGAACGGCGCATGACGGGCAGCCGTGCCCTGAGTCCAGGAGCGGGCCGTTTCCGCTCCCCGGCTCAGTACCCGGCGAGAACCTTGGTGGGGTCCGCCCGTCAGCCATGAGTACACCGTTGTGGATGGCGGCGCTCTTGCCCAATGCCGAACAGGTATAGCTTCGCGCTATCAGCGCCCTGAGCTGCGGGGAAGCCCTCTGGAGCCCGCGCGCCGCCCGATCCCGCTGCCGTCTGCGCGCCCCTGCCGGACCGGCGGTCCGAGGCGGCTGCGGCTGTTGTGCCCGGGCACCCGGTTTCGGTGGGAGGGGGCGCGATCCTACGGCATGTCCGGCAGGGTTGTCCGTACCGGACCGCGCCGCTGTTCGCTGTCCTTGCGGAGCCGATCGGTGTGCCGGGTCAGGGTGTCGACGCGGGCCGCCAACTCGGGGTGCCCGGCGGCGAGATGCGGCCGGGCGGCGGCCAGCGGGGCGATCAGGGCGGCGGGGTCGTCGTGGGCGAGGGCCGCGTCCAGTGCGCCGAGCGAGGTGCGGGAGGCCGCCGGAAGCCCGGTGAGCGCGGTGATCTGCCCTGCCAGGCGCCGCAGTTCGGCCGCGTGGTCGCGGGCCCAGACGCTGACGGTGCGGTCGGCGGCGCGGCGGTCGCGGGTGGCCCGCACCCGCTGCTCGCCGGTGGATCCGGCGGGCCCGGGGCGCTGGCGCAGATAGCGGCGCTCGGCGGCCTGGCGGCTGGCGACGCCCAGGGGATGGGCGAGGTCGGCCCAACTGGCCCCGGAGGAGCGGGCGGTCTCGATCAGGCCGGCCTCCCAGCCCGCCAGTTCCTCGCGCACCTCCCGCAGCAGCAGGAGCGAGGCCAGGGCCTGTTCGGGACCGGTGAGCGGGGCGGAGGTCTCGCCGGGCCGGTCCGTCTGCGCACCGCGCACCGCGGCGTCGATGGCCTCAAGAGCTGCCGCGGCGGCGAGGAAGGAGGCCGGGTGCCCTCGGCCGGGGTGGTGCGGGGGGCCGGGTGGGTCGACGGGGTGGATGGGGTCGGCGGGGGCCACAGCGGGCCTCCTCTCCGGTGCTGTCGGGTGTCGGCGGGTGGTGCGGGTGGTGCGGCGTGTGGGGTTGTCGTCCATGTGATGACTCTTGGCTTGTCATCCACTGGACGACATGCTACAACAGTGTCAGGTGAAAGCGCATTGGCAGGTTCTGCCTGAACTTTCGGAGGTGTTTTCGCGATGTTGATGCGCACCGATCCCTTCCGCGAGCTGGACCGTCTCACTCAGCAGCTGCTCGGCCCCGGCACCTGGTCCCGGCCTTCCGCGATGCCGATGGACGCCTACCGCGAGGGCGATGAGTACGTGGTCGCCTTCGATCTGCCCGGGGTCACGCCCGAGGCGATCGACATCGACGTCGAGCGCAACATGCTGACCGTGAAGGCCGAGCGGCGCCCGGCTGCCAAGGCGGAGAACGTCCAGATGGAGCTGTCCGAGCGGCCCCTCGGTGTCTTCTCGCGGCAGATCGCGCTCGCCGACACCCTGGACACGGAACACATCGAGGCCGACTACGCCTCGGGCGTGCTGACCCTGCGCATCCCGATCGCCGAGCGCGCCAAGCCCCGCAAGGTCGTCATCGGAGGGGAGCGCAAGGAGATCTCCGGCTGACCCCGGGACCCCGGGCGCGGCCCGGCGCGGGTCTCCGGCGCCGGGCCGCCGCCTCCGTCCCCTCCGCGGTCGGAGACGGAAACGGAAGAGGGACGCATACACCGGCGCGCAGTGGACAAACGGAATCACGGCAGCAGGACGCCGGTGCGCGCCGGGGCCGCGAGGCGGGCCCCCGGCCAAGAGGAAGACCAACTCCCTTCGGCCGGAGGCGAGTTCGGGGACACCGGACACCCGCAGCGTGGCAAGAACAGCAGCAGTGGCAAGAGCACCGGACACCAGAGCAGCGCAGAGAGCAGCAGCGACCGAGAAGCACCAGCAGAGATCAAGAAGCACAAGAACAGCTGGCGACAGAAGCACAAGAACAGCAGAGACAAGAGAAGAGGCAGAGGGCGAAAGGTGACTGCGAGCGCGATGTACCGCCACCCCGAGACCGCGATGCAGGGTCAGGCCGAACCGGTCCGCCGGATACCCGCGATGACCTTCGAGCAGATGCTGGAGAAAGTCCGCTACGAAGGGGTCTACCCCACCCGGGAGCGCGCCGAGGAGGTCACCCGCCTCGTACTCGCGGGTCTGGGACGGCAGTTGACCGGTGAGGAGCGCGTCGACCTCGCGGCCCGGCTGCCCGTGGAGGCCGCCCGCGTCCTGACCGCCGAGGTCCCGGACCCCGAGCCGCGTACCGGCGGCGCCTTCGTGACGGACCTCGCGGCGCGGACCGGCGCCTCGCCCGCCACCGTGCGCTGGGACGTCGGCGCCGTGCTCGGCACCGTGGCCGTGCTCGCGGGCCCCGGGCTGCTCACCCGGATACTCGCCCAACTCCCCGCAGGACACGCCCTGTTGTTCGGCCAGGCCGAACTGAGGACAGCGGCCTGAGCCTCTCCCGGGCAGGGCTGGCGGTCGCAGCGGCGGTTGCAGCGGCAGTGGTTCGGCGCTGAGGCCGGATCCGCCGCTGCCGCCCTCGCAGGCGTTCCCGCCGAAGTCGAAGCGGCACAGCACCGGGGCCGCCTGCGCACGGCTCGCCGCACCCTCGGCTCACCGCGCACCCCGGGCCGGCGGCCTGCCCTCTCCCGCCCGAGTGCGGACGCGCAGGCCAGGTCGGCGGCGGCCTGCGACCTCCCGCCCGAGGAGCGACGTACCGCCCCTGAGGACCGACGCACCGCCGCGGATCACTCCTTCGGTACGTCCTTCGATACGTCCCTCGATACGTCCTCCGTCGGGTCCTGAGGTGGGTCCGGAGAGGGCTTGCCCGCGATCAGGTCGTAGGTCCGCACGCGCAGCACCCGCATCCAGTTCTCGCGGGTCTCGCGCTTCACGGCGCGGGCCGCCTTGCGGCTGCCGGGCGGGTAGCGGCGGCGGGCCCACGGGGAGCCCGGGCGGGCCAGGCGCAGCGCCCCGACCAGGGCGAGCACCGGCAGGAACAGGCCGATGATGCCGGTGAAGACCTTGCCCTTGGAGAGCGCGATGAGCGCGAGGGTGCCGTTGATCAGGACCGTGGTCACCGCGTCCCAGCCGACCACCGCCGAGCCGTCCACGGTGTCGTCGTTCACGCCGAAGGGCGCCGAGCCGATGAGCAGCAGCCCGCCGAGCGCGGCCCCCACCACCACCGCGTCCACCGAGAGCCGCCCCTCGCCGGTCCAGTAGACGTCCTTCAGATGCAGGACGAGCGCGAACTCGTCCAGTACCAGGGCGGTGCCGATCCCGAAGAGCCCGGCCAGGATCTCGGTCCAGGGCCGATGGGTGCCCGCGGGCGAGACCAGGCCGAAACCGGCGATCACCATGAAGACGATGCCGAAGACCACATGGTGCAGGTGGAAGCCCTCGCCCTCGATGTTGCCCGGCCACCACGAGACCTCGGCCCGGATCATGCGCACACTGAGCCGGATGAAGAGGAACGCGACGATGAAGGCCACCAGCAGGATCAGCAGTGGCTGCTTGCCGGAGTCCAGGATGGTCCGCGTGTACCAGTCGGCCACCTCTCCACCCTGACACCGGGCGCGGCCGCCCGCACGACGACGCCAGCTGCGCGAGCGATCCGTGCGGACGCGCGCCCGCACGGATCCTGGGGCACGGTGGAGAGGACGGAAAGGGAGCGGACCCAGTGGGGGAGCGGGGCGCGGGAGCCCCGCCCGGCATCGGAGCGGCACCATGGCACACACCACCTGGCACACCCCCGAGGCGGCCCCCGGCGGCGCCGAAGTCCTGCCCGAGCTGGACATCCCCGCCCCGGGCAGGCAGCGCCGCTGGACCGTGCTGCTGCGCTGGCTCCTGCTGATCCCGCAGTTCCTGGTCCTCGCGGTGCTCGGGATCGCCGCCTTCGTGATGACCGTGGCCGGCTGGTTCGGCGCCCTCTTCCTCGGGCACCTGCCCGGCCCGATCGCGCGCTTCCTCTTCGGCTACCTCCGCTACGAGACCCGGGTGCGCGCCTACGGGATGCTGCTCGTCGACCGCTATCCGCCGTTCTCCTGGCGGGGGCCGGAGCATCCCGTACGGATCGAGATCCACCCGACCAAGCTCAACCGGCTCGCGGTGTTCTTCCGGTTGATCCTCATGATCCCCGCGGCCGTCGTCAACGGGCTGCTGATGTCCGGCTGGTACGCGCTCGGCTGGATCTTCTGGCTCATCACCCTGGTCCTCGGCCGCCTTCCGGAACCGCTGTACCAGTCCACCGCCGCGGTCCTGCGCTACGCGATGCGCTTCAGCGCGTACGTCATGATGCTCACGCCCGCCTACCCCAAGGGCCTCTTCGGCGAGGGGCGCGCCCCCGCGCCCGGCGGGGCGGCGGAACCGGCCGCGCCCGACGGCGGCACCGCCCGTTCCGGGACCCGGCCGCTGGTGCTCGGCGGTGCGGCCAAGGTGCTCGTCGTGCTCTTCCTCGCCCTGGGCCTCGTCTCGGGCGCCACCTCCTCGCTGACCGGCGGCGACGATCCGCCCGACAAGGACTACGGCTCCGCCGCCGTGCCCGCCGCCGCCCGGCGGTGAACGGCCCCGGCCCCCGGCTGGCCCGCTCCGGCCGCCCGCTGCACGCGGCCCAACTGGCCATATGAGCCCTACTCGGCCGTATCCCTGACCGCCCTGTCCACAACCGGACAATCGTTGGGCGACCGGTCGGATCGGTTTGTACCATCGGTCCGTTGTCACGTGTCGGCCGAGCACGTACGGGGAGGATCGGCACTCATGCACGAAGGCGCGCGAGGCGGGCAAGGATGCCGCCTCCCAGCCGGGAGGAGGACCCGGTGGCCGGTGCGGCGCCCTGCCGCGGCCGATCACCGCGCTCCCGGCCCGCGGCCCGGCCCACGGGCACGCCTGCGTACCGCGCCGCGTGAGCACGGACCACTGTCCGGCCCGGCGCCCCTGAGACTCCCCGCGGCCGCCTGAGCGAGCCGCCCTCGCCGGCCGGTCCGGCCGCCGCCCCCTACCCGGGGCGGACCGGTTCCGCGCCGGGAGCACCGGCCCGCCCCTGTCCCTGCCCACTGAGTGCCTGCCCGACGGCGGAGAACGAGGCCAGGACGCCGAGCACTTCGGCGTACCCGCCCCGCCCTCCGGCTGCACAGTTCGAGAACGGTTCGGCTGCAATGAGCGAGATCGCACGAGGTGCGCCCCTACCCCTGCGCAGAAGCGCCCTGCTGCTGCTGCGGAGTTGCAGCATCCGCTTCGCCGCGTACTACTGGGTCGGCTACGCGGTCGGCATGGCCGCCGTGGAGCGCCTGACCCCGGCCACCGCCCTGCTCGGGGTGCCGATGTGGCTGGCCTGCTGCCTCGGTACGGAGTCGGTCAACCGGCTCGCCGACCGCGAGGCGGATGTCCTCAACCGCCCCGAACGCACCGCGCTGTGCGAGGAGTTCGGCTGGCGGCGGCTGGCCGTGGTCGCCTGGCTGAGCTGGGCCTGCTTCCTCCTCATGGGCCTGGTGCTCTTCCTCACGGGGCCCACCGCCGCCCTGCCGGTGATGCTGCTCGTCGACGTCGCGCTCGCCGTCGGCTACTCCATCGGCCCCGCGCTCAAGCGCCACCCGGTCCTCGCCCCGCTGATGCTGATCACCCCGCTGGTCAACCCGATGCTCACCGGCTGGGCCACCGAGGCCGACCCGGACACCCTGTGGTCCCCGGTGCTCCCGGCCGCGGCCGTGCTCGCCGCCTTCACCCTCGGCCTGTCCGGCATCAAGGACATCACCGACGTCGAGGGCGACCGCAGGCTCGGCTACTCCAGCCTCTGGCTCAGCCTGATGCGCCTGTGGCGCGGCACCGCCGTCTACGTACTGACCGGCGCGCCCTTCGCCCTGCTCACCGTCTTCGCGCTGACCGGCGCCCTGCCGATGACCGCGCTGACCCTGCTCCCCGCGGTGGTGGTCTCGGTCCTCGTGGTCTCGGTCGCCGGGCGCGCGGTGCGGACCGCGGACCGGGAGGCCGCCCGCGAGGTCATGCACCAGTACACCTTCTACTTCCTCCTCCTGGTCCTGCTGGTGGCCGTGCCCGGGGCGCCGACCGTCTGGGCCGTCGCCGCCGCCGTCTGCCACTGGCTGGCCGCCTCCAGGACGCTGCACTGGTCCGACGGACTCACCCCGGAGCGCATGCGGCGCTGGACCGCCCTGGTCGCCCCCTCCCACCGAAGCAAGGAGTTCTCATGAACCGCCCGGACGTCCTGAACGGGGTCAGCGAGATCGTCGCGCAGGTCCTCACGGTGCCCCTGGACCAGGTCACGCCCACCGCGGACTTCTACGAGGAACTCGGCGGCGACTCCCTGCAGAAGCTGGAGGTCATCGCGCACATCGAGGCCCGGTTCGGCTGCTCCCTGACCGACGGCCAGGCCGCCGAGAGCGACACCGCCGAGGCGCTGGCCCGCGAGGTGCTCACCCATGTCGGCTGAGAGCAAGGGGCCCCCGCGGGTCGTGGTGACCGGGATGGGGGTGGCTTCGCCGCTCGGCTGCGAAGTCCCCGAGTTCTGGGCCAAGGTGACCTCCGGGGTGGTGGCCACCGCACCGGTCACCCGCTTCTCCACCGCCGGGTACCCGACCGACCAGGCCGCCGAGGTCGACCCGGCGGGCCTGGCGGAGGACGGGCTCGACGGCGCCGCCGCCCTGCCGCGCTCGGTCCGCTACGCCCACCACGCCACCGCCCGCGCCCTCGCCGAGGCGGGGCTCGCGGGGACGGAGCTCGCCGGGGCGGCCGATCCGCGGCGGGCCGGAATCGTGCTCGGCACGGTCATGGGCACCCGCCCGCACCTGGAGGAACTCCGGCGCCAGGGACGGGACTTGGGCGAGGACCGCAGCTGGGACACACCGCAGCTGCTCGCCGCCTCGCCGGCCCGCAGATTCGCCCTGCACGGCCCCCGGCAGGTGGTCGGCGCCGGCTGCGCGGCCGGGAACACCGCGCTCTCCCTGGCCGCCGACCTGATCCGCTCCGGCCGGGCCGAGGTGATGGTGGCCGGCGGGGTCGACGAACTCTCCGAGGCCGTCTTCCAGTTGTTCACCACCCTGCGCGCGGTCGCCCCCGACCGGGCCCGCCCCTTCGACCGGGACCGCCGCGGCATGCTGCCCTCCGAGGGCGCCGCCGTCCTCGTCCTGGAATCCCTCGACCACGCCCGGCGCCGGGGCGCGACCCCGCTCGCCGAACTGCGCGGCTGGTCGGTCGCGGCCGAAGCCTACCACATGACCGCCCCGCACCCCGAGGGCCGGGGCATCCGCCGCTGCATGGAAGAGAGCCTGGCCCGGGCCGAGTTGACCCCGCAGCAGGTGGACTACGTCAGCGCCCACGGCACCGGCACCCCGGCCAGCGACGGCCTCGAAGCGCTCTGCCTGGCCGAGTACTTCGGCACCCGCGGCGGTCGGCCGGGCGTCTCCTCCGTCAAGGGCATGCTCGGCCACGCCCAGGGCGGCGCGAGCGCCCTCGAAGCCGTGGTCTGCGTCCAGGCGGTCCGTACCGGAGTGGTCCCCGGCAACCCGACCATGCGCGAGCCCGACGGCAAGTGCGCGGACCTCGACCTGATCCCCGGCACCCACCGCGAACAGCCGGTACACACCGCCCTCAGCAACGCCTTCGGCTTCGGCGGCAACACCTCCACCGTCGTCTTCGCCACCAGCTAGGACCCACCCGACACCATGCCCATCCGCCACACGACGTCCTGCATCCGCTTCCGCCGCACTGGGCGCGGGGGCGGGTGCGGTTCGTGGTGCGTTTCGGGGTGCGGTTCGTACGCGGGGCTGTGTCCGGCGCGGGTCTCGTACGTGGGGCTGCGCCTGGCGCGGATCGCGTACGCGGGGCTGTGCTCGGCCCGGATCTCGTACGTGGGACGGTGCTTGGCGTGGGTCTCGTACGCGAGGCTGTGCTCGGCGCGGATCTCGTACGCGGGGCTGTGCTCGGCCCGGATCCCGCACCCGGGACGGTGCTCGATCCGGACCTCGTACGTGGGGCCGTGCTCGGCCCGAACTCCGTACCCGGGACGGCGCCCCGCACCGACCCCCCGCGAGGAACCGCCCCGGCACCGCGAGACCGCGCGCCGGACGCCGTCCGGCCGCCCTCCGGCTCCGGGCGTCGACGACGCGCATGGCCGGACAGCCCCCGGCCGACCCCGACGTGCACCTGCCGAACGGCGTTCGGCCCACCCCTCGGCCGCGGGACGGACCTCCGCACCCGCTCGCCCAGGGCCTGTCGTCAAAATCCCCTCTGCGCCACGACGCCTGGCACGCACTCTCGCCGCACCGGGCGCAAGGCCACGTACGTCCAGTACGAGGCCTTGCACCCGGCACTCCCCCGAGCTCTTCGAGCAGGGGGTACCCCCGGCGAGCACGCACCAGACGCCGCGACGCCGCCCTCCGGGCGACGAGGGGAGTTCGACGACAGGCCCTAGGTGTATTGATCACGAGCGTTGTTAACGCTGTCGGGGCTTGATCATGGCGAAGACCTCCGGTGTGGTGGAGCTGTCTAGGACCGCACCACACGGAGGTCTTCGTGTCCCACCGTAATGCCCGGCTGACCGTTCACGGCAGGCAGCTGCTCGTCGAACGTGTCGTGTCCGGCCGCCCGGTCGCTCATGTCGCTGCCGAGATGGGCATCTCGCGGGCGACCGCTCATAAATGGCTCCGGCGGTGGCGAGCCGAGGGCGAGCCGGGCCTGGCCGACCGCTCCAGCAAGCCCTTGACAACACCGCACCGCACTCCGGCCGCGATGGAGGGCCGCGTCTGTGACCTGCGCAGGTCCCGCAAGCTGGGACCCGCACGGATCGGTCCGGTCCTCGGCCTGCCCGCCTCGACCGTCCACCGGATACTGACCCGCCACCGGCTGAACCGTCTCGCCTGGATGGACCGGCCCACCGGCACGGTGATCCGCCGCTACGAACGCGAACGTCCCGGCGAGCTCGTCCACGTCGACGTCAAGAAACTGGGCCGGATCCCCGGCGGCGGCCACAAAGTGCACGGCCGCGAAGCCGGCCGGCCGATCCGCGGCATGGGCTTCGACTACCTCCACTCCGCAGTCGACGATCACTCCCGACTCGCCTACACCGAAGCCCATGGTGACGAGAAGGTCGCGACCTGCGCGGCCTTCCTGACCCGGGCCGCCGCATTCTTCGCCGACCACGGCATCACCCGCATCGAACGCGTGCTGACGGACAACGCCTGGGCCTACCGCAAGGGCCTGGCCTGGAAACGGGCCCTGGCCGACCTCGGCGCGAGCGGCAAACTCACCCGCGCCTACCGGCCCCAGACCAACGGCAAAGTCGAACGCTTCAACCGCACCCTCGCCGACGAATGGGCCTACCAATGGCCCTACACCTCCAACGACGAACGCACAGCAGCCCTGGCAGACTTCCTCCACACCTACAACCACCACCGCTGCCACACCGCACTCGGCGGCCAACCACCGATCAGCCGCGTCAACAACCCTGCGAGTCAATACACCTAGGTCCCACCGGCACCCCGACCCTTTGAGGAACTGACGTGCACACAGCCGATCCCCGGCCGCCCGCCGCCCGCACCGCGGTCACCGGCCTCGGCGTGGTGACCGCCTCCGGCACCACCGTCGCCGCCCTCTACGACGATCTGCGGCACGGGCGGGAGCGCTTCACCACCGCCGCCCCCGCCCCCGTGGCCAACGCCCTGCCGCCCGGGCCCGGCAGCGCCCCCGCCGAGGCCCCGGCCCGGGTACGCGCCGGACATGTGCCCGGGCCGCTGCCGCTGACCGACTTCCTCGGCGCCCGCACCGACCGGACCCTGAGCCGGGACAGCCGCCTGCTGATCCACGCCGCCGCCACCGCGGGCACCGAACCCGCGGCCGAGCGCACCGCGGGCGAGCGCACCGGCGTGGTCCTCGGCACCATCCGGGCCGGGCGCAACGAGTACTTCGCCATCCACGACGCCGCGGGCAGCCCGGGCCACCGGGTCAACCCGGTGTGGGGACCGCACTCCGGCTACAACGCGGCGGCGGCCCAACTCTCCCTCGCCCTGGGCGCGGAGGGCCCCTGCCTCACCCTCTGCGCCGGGACGACCGCCGGACTGGACGCGGTCGCGACCGGGGTGCGCCAGTTGCGGGACGGCGTCTGCGACACGGTCCTCGCGGCGGGCGCGGACACCCTGTGCGCCGCCGCCGGACCCCGCGCGGTCGAGGACGGCCTCCCCGAGGGCGAGGGCGCGGCCCTGCTCGTACTGGAGCCCGCCCCGACGGCCGGCGCCCGCGCGCTCGCCCAGGTCCTCGGCACCGGCGAGGCCACCGCCCCCGCCGAGGACATCCTCACCCCGGACGAACTGGGCCGCGCGGCCACCGAGGCGGTCGAGGCCGCGCTGCGGGAGGCCGGGCGCCCCGCGGCGGAGATCGGCCTGATCGTCCTCGTCGGCACCGGCGACGCCCCGGCCGACCGGGCCATCGAGGCCGCCCTCCGCCAACTCACCGCCCCCACCGTTCCGTTGACCGAGGTCGCCCGGGTGACCGGGCGCACCGGCGGCGGCGACGGGACCCTGGCCGCCGCCCTGGCCGTCGAGGCCCTGCGCCGCGGCGCCGCACCCGCCCCCGGCGCCGCGCCCCTGGACGGAACCGCCCTCTGCGTCGGCGCCGACCCGGCGGGCACCGCCACCGCCCTCCTCCTCGGCCGCCCCGCACACCAGGAGTCCGGCACATGAGCGCCGCCGACCACAACGCCGTCCGCTGGTACCTCGACCGCCACCTGGACGGGCCCGGCGCCGACGCCCCCTGTCTGCTGAGTGAGCAGGAGGAGTTCAGCTACCGCGCCCTGCACGCGCTGGTGTGCCGCACCGCCCGCGTCCTGACCGACGGGGGAGTGGCCCCCGGCGACCGCCTCGTCGTGGTCCTGCCGGACTGCGTCACCTCGGTCGCCGCCATCCTGGCCGCGATGCGGATCGGCGCCGTCCCGGTACCGATGAGCCCGCTCCTCACCCTCGACGAGCAGTGCTACGTGATCGAGGACTCCGGCGCCCGCGCCGTGCTCCTCGACGAGGCCCGGGGAGCGCTCGCCGCCGAGGCCGCCTCCCGCTTCCCCGGCGCCGCCCTGTGGAGCCGCACCGGCGGCACCCCCGCCGTCCCCGCCCTCCCCGAACTCGCCGCGCAAGCCGAGGAGTTGCGGGAGATCACGCCCCGTACGGCACAGGACCCGGCCCTGATGCAGTACACCTCCGGCAGCACCGGCCGCCCCAAGGGCGTGGTCCATCTGCACGGCGCGCTGCTCGCCCTGCCCGAGGGCCTCGCGCGGCATCTGCGCCTCACCGCCGCCGACCGGATCCTGTCCACCGCCAAGCTCCCCTTCGGCTACGGCTTCGGCAACTCCGTACTGCTCCCCCTCTCCGCGGGCGCCAGCGCCGTGCTCCACCCGGGCCGCACCGACCCCTTCACCGTCTCCGGGCTGCTCACCCGCTTCCGCCCGAGCCTGCTGTTCTCCGTACCGACCCTGTACGCCGCCCTGCTCGCCCTGCCCGACGCGGCCGACCGCCTCCAACTCTCCTCGGTACGGATCGCCGTCTCCTCCGGCGAGCACCTGGGCGAGGCGCTCGGCACCCGGCTCACCGAGGAACTCGGCCTCCCCCTGATGAACGCCCTCGGCTCCACCGAGTGCCTGCACTCCTTCCTGGCCACCGCCCCCGGCGCCTACCGCCCCGGCGCGAGCGGCGCCCCCGTCCCCGGCTTCCGGGCCGAGATCCTCGACGAGGACGAACGGCCCGTGCCACCAGGCGAGTCGGGACGGCTGCGGGTACGCGGCCCCGGCGTCGCCACCCGCTACTGGAACCGCCCCGAGCGCACCGCGGAGACCTTCCGCGACGGCTGGGTGTACACCGAGGACGTCATGCGCCGTGACCCCGACGGGAGTTGGCACCACCTGGGCCGCACCGACAGCGTCCTCAACGTCGGCGGCATGAAGATCATCACCACCGAGATCGAGGAGATCCTCCTGAAGGTCCCCGGCGTACGCGCCTGCGCCGTCGTCGGCGTCCCCGACGCCCACGAACTGACCCGAATCGCCGCCTACGTGGTCGCCGACTCCCCGGAGGACGAACTCGCCCTGCCCGAACGGGTCTTCGCGGCGGCCCGCGCCGGGCTCCCCGCCTTCAAGCGCCCCGGCACCGTCCGTACCGTCCCCGAACTCCCCACCACCTCCACCGGCAAGACCTCCCGGCACCTCATCCGCCAGACCGAGTCGGAGCGCCTGCGATGAGGGGCCGCACGCAACGCCTCGTCCTGCGCGACTCCGGCCCCCGCCGCCTGATCTGCGTCCCCTTCGCCGGAGGCTCGGCCCGGTCGTTCACCCGCCTTGCCCGCGAACTCGGCGAGGACTGGAGCGTGGTGGCCGTCCAGCCGCCCCCGCCGCCAGGCGGCCACGGCAGACCGCCCCGCCCCGGCGACCCGGAGCCGCTCGCCCTCACCGCCCTCGCCGAGGACTATCTCCGGGTCCTCGACGGGGACTTGCGCGGTCCGGGCCTGCTGCTCGGCCACAGCCTCGGCGCCGCCGTGGCGCACGAGATGGCCCGACTGCGCGGCGAGGACTGGCCGCCCGACCTCCGGGTGGTGCTGAGCGCGCCTCCCGCCATCGGCGCCAGCGCCACCCTCCTGGAGCTGACGGACCATCAACTCCTGTACACCGCACGGCAACGGGGCATCCTCCCCGAACTCCCCGTCCCCGACGACTTCGCCGTCCGTATGCTGCTCCCCGACTTCCGCCGCGACCTCGCGGTACTCCGCGACGGCTGGCACCCGGCCCCCGTACCGGCCTCTCTCGCCCTCCTCGGCGGCACCGAGGACGAGGCCTGTCCGCCGGGCACCCTGACCGCCCTGGCCGAGCAGGTCGGCGCGGACTCCTGCGGCCTGGTGCCCGGCGGACACCTGTACGTGGTCGACCGCGCCGCGGAGAGCGCGGCGGCCCTGCGGGCGATCGACTCCGGTCAGTCCCTGCTCTCCCCGGAGGCCTGGCGCCGGGCCTCCCGCCGACCCGCGTAACGCTCCTTGCGGTTGGCGCTCTTCTTCATCCCCTGCCACTCCGCGGTGCAGGAGCGCTCCCCGCACCCCGAACAGCAGGTGTGCCCGAACACCAGCACCCCGGGGTGCTCCCACCGGCACCGGGTGTCCGTCACCTGCGGCCCCGGAGCCGGGGGCAGGTCACAGTCGCCCTCCCGGTGATCGTGGACCGGCCGCGGGTCATGCTCGGCGTAGCGCACCCACAACGGCTTCGTCCTGTCCGTACGGGACATCTCGTTCCTCCCGGAACCCGCCGCCCGCAACCCGGACCCTCCGGACGGACGGCCGGCTTCGCCAGCGCATGACGAGACCTCCGTTTCCTCTCCTCGACTGCCGTTCGTACGGCCCGGGGATCCGGGGATCTGCCGCGAGCGGAGAACCGGTCAGGATATGGGCGGAACTGGGCATGCACAAGGGATTCCCGGGCGCCGACGGCGGTCCGGAGCTGTCGCGCGGAGAGCGGGGCGGTCAGGTCAGGAGCGCGGGACGTCGAGCGGCAGCTCGCGGTGGAAGACGGCCATGGCGCGACCGGGACCGTTGTAGTCGTCGACGATCCTGACGTCGAAGCCGAGGCTGCGATGGAAGGCGAGGGAGCCGTCGTTCTCGACCGAGGTGATCGCCTTCAACCTCCGCGCACCCTGCCCCGCCGCCGCTTCGGCGAACGCCCTGTACAGACGACGCCCCAGACCGGTCCCGCGGGCGTCGTCCCGCGTGGCGATCAGATGCACGTACCCGGTGCCGTCCGGCGTCACGAACCCGAAGACGTACCCGCGGATCCCGTCCTCGCCCCGGGCGACCAGACAGGTGGCACCGAACTCCTGCACCAGGGCCAGCAGATGCAGCGAGCGAAGGTCGCGCTCGCCCCAGTAGCGGGAGTGATCGGCGAGAACCTGATGGAAGTCCGCCACTTGGGCCGGTGCGATATGTGTCCCCATGACGGGGATCATGGCAGGCGCCTCGCCCGTCACGGACGAAGACCCGTACGGGTTGGGCCGGTTGTCCGGCAGACCCGAGTCCGGTGCGACCTGCTTCCACCCTGACCGCCCCTGTAGAAGGCTCCGTCACGGCCCCGACAAACGGCGAGGGCCGCCACTCCGGTTCTGGAGCAGCGACCCTCGCATGCCACGGCAGGGTGTCCGGGACTTCCGCCCGGGTCACCCGGCCCCGCACTCTAGATGTCGAAGTACAGCTCGAACTCGTGCGGGTGCGGGCGGAGTTGGATCGGGGCGATTTCGTTGGTGCGCTTGTAGTCGATCCAGGTTTCGATGAGGTCGGAGGTGAAGACGCCGCCGGCCTGGAGGTACTCGTTGTCCGCTTCGAGGGCGTCGAGGACCGCCGGGAGGGAGGTCGGGACCTGGGGGACGCCCGCGTGCTCCTCGGGGGCGAGCTCGTAGAGGTCCTTGTCGATCGGCTCGGCGGGCTCGATCTTGTTCTTCACGCCGTCCAGGCCCGCGAGCAGCAGCGCGGAGAAGGCCAGGTACGGGTTGGAGGACGGGTCCGGGGCGCGGAACTCGACGCGCTTGGCCTTCGGGTTCGAGCCGGTGATCGGGATACGCATCGCGGCCGAGCGGTTGCGCTGCGAGTAGACCAGGTTGACCGGCGCCTCGAAGCCCGGGACCAGGCGGTGGTACGAGTTCACCGTCGGGTTGGTGAAGGCGAGCAGCGAGGGGGCGTGCTTGAGGATGCCGCCGATGTAGAAGCGGGCGGTGTCCGAGAGGCCCGCGTAGCCCTGCTCGTCGTAGAAGAGCGGGGAGCCGCCCTGCCACAGGGACTGGTGGACGTGCATGCCCGAGCCGTTGTCGCCGAAGATCGGCTTCGGCATGAAGGTGGCGGTCTTGCCGTTGCGCCAGGCGACGTTCTTCACGATGTACTTGAAGAGCATCAGGTCGTCGGCGGCGGCGAGCAGGGTGTTGAACTTGTAGTTGATCTCGGCCTGGCCCGCGGTGCCGACCTCGTGGTGCTGGCGCTCGACCTTCAGGCCGGACCTGTCCAGCTCCAGGGAGATCTCGGCGCGCAGGTCGGCGAAGTGGTCGACCGGGGGAGCCGGGAAGTACCCGCCCTTGTAGCGGACCTTGTAGCCGCGGTTGTCCTCGAGGGCACCGGTGTTCCAGGCGCCCGCCTCGGAGTCGATGTGGTAGAAGCTCTCGTTCGCCGCGGTCTGGAAGCGCACCGAGTCGAAGACGTAGAACTCGGCTTCGGGGCCGAAGTACGCGGTGTCGGCGATGCCGGTGGAGGCGAGGTAGGCCTCGGCCTTCTTGGCGATGTTGCGCGGGTCGCGGCTGTACTGCTCGCCCGTGATCGGGTCGTGGATGAAGAAGTTGATGTTGAGCGTCTTGTCGCGGCGGAAGGGGTCGACCCGGGCGGTCGACAGGTCCGCGCGCAGCGCCATGTCGGACTCGTGGATGGCCTGGAAGCCGCGGATCGACGAACCGTCGAACGCCAGCTCGTCGGCCGGGTCGAACGCCTCGGCGGGCACCGTGAAGTGCTGCATCACACCCGGCAGGTCGCAGAAGCGGACGTCGACGAACTTGACGTCCTCGTCCGCGATGAACTTCTTGGCCTCGTCGGCGTTCTGGAACATCCAGCTCCTCCTACCCCGCGCCCGAATCCCGGGGCGGGCGTTGTAGCTCGGTGGTGCGGCCAGTGCGGTGGCACACGCTGGGACCCGACCATAAGGAGGCGGGATTTCTCGAGCATGACCCATTTGTTTCGTCCAAGTTAACCAGCCTGAGGGGTGCGAAGGCGGCAAATCGCAGCATAGGGGAATGGAGGGTGAGGGTCCGGCGCGGGCGCCGGGTGGAGGCGGGGGCGGAGTTCTCCACCCGTCCGGTTCCACCCGAAACCGGAGGCAGTACCGTGGACGGGTGGACAAGAGGCATGCGATCGGATCGTGGCTGTCCGGCCCCCGCGCGGCGGCCGAGGACATGGGTGTCGACTTCGGCTACCGCGGCCAGCAGCTCGGACTCCCCGAGGAGGGGCCGGGCTCGGTGGCGCCGCTCGGGCGCCGCTTCGGTGCCCTCCTGGTGGACTGGGGCCTGTGCACGCTGATCGCATACGGTCTGCTGGCGGGTGGTGATCAGCGGGCCACGAGCAACTGGGCGCTGGCCGTCTTCCTCCTCCTGAGCCTGGCGACCGTCGGCACCATCGGCTCCACCCCCGGCAAGCGGCTCTTCCGCCTCCGCGTCATCTCCGAACACGGCGAGCGCCTCGGCTTCGGCCGCGTACTCGTCCGCAGCGTCCTGCTCTGCCTCGCGGTCCCGGCCCTGATCTGGGACCGGGACAGCCGCGGGCTGCATGACAGGTTGGCGCGGGCGGTTCAGGTGCGGATCTGAGCGTCCGAGGAGCCTGCCTGGCGCAGTGCGGCGGCCGTCGCACTGCACGGGCAGTCGCCGCGGTCGGCTGATGCACCGACGTACGCGACGCGGCAGCCAGCCTCTTGACGGTCTGGCGGTCCGACGAGCTCGATGCGGCCGGCCAGCCTGCTGGCGAATGTGACGCGCGCGCCTACGGGTACGGCCTACGGGTACGTACGTCCGCGTAAGCGAGACCATACGCACGGGATGCAGTGCGGGAAACGGGAAAGACGAGAGCGGCCCGGGGGTTCCGGGCCGCTCTTCGGGTCTTCGGGTCTTCGGGTTCTCTCAGGGGTGCCTGAGGGGCGTACGAGTGCGGGTGGCTGACGGGCCGCGGGCGGGGTGCCCGGCGGTGCTGCCGACTGTGTTCCGCTCAGCGCATCTTTCCGCCGCGGGGCATCCGCATGCCCTTGGGCATCGGGCCCTTGGGGAGTGGCATGTTGCTCATCAAATCGCCGAGGGCGCGCAGGCGGTCGTTGGTCGCGGTGACCTGGGGGCCGGTGAGGGTGCGCGGGAGCTTGAGCATGGTGGTGCGGACCTTCTTGAGAGGGACCTGGCCCTCGCCCTCGCCGACCACGATGTCGTGCACCGGCACATCCGCGACGATGCGGGCCATCCGCTTCTTCTCGGCGGCCAGCAGGCCCTTGAGGCGGTTGGGGTTGCCCTCGGCGACCAGTACGATGCCCGCCTTGCCGACCGCGCGGTGCACGACGTCCTGGTTGCGGTTCATCGCCACCGCGGGGGTGGTGGTCCAGCCGCGGCCGACGTTGTCCAGGACCGCGGCGGCGGCGCCGGGCTGGCCCTCCATCTGCCCGAAGGCGGCGCGCTCGGCACGGCGGCCGAAGACCACGGCCGTCGCGAGCAGGGCCACGAGCAGGCCCGCGATGCCCAGGTAGACGGGATGCCCGATCAGGAATCCGATCGCGAGGAAGACACCCAAGGTGCCGATTCCCACGGCCCCGAGGACCAGGCCGATCTTGGAGTCGGCCCTCCGGGTCATCTTGTACGTCTGGGCGATCTGCTTGAGCCGCCCGGGGGTCGCAGCCTCCGCTGCGGGTTCCTTCCTCGCCATACCTCGGAGTCTACGTGGCCCCGGAGAGGCCGACGACACTCGGGCGGCCCGCACCGGGCCGGGCGGTCCCGAAGGGTCCCGTACGGGGCTTCTCAGGAGGTGCGGGCGGAGACCGCGGCGTCCAGGACGCGCTGGGCCTCGACGCGGTCCTTGGCGCGGCGGCGGTCCTCCAGCACGGAGGTCCAGGCGTTGCGGCGGGCGGTGCGCTGGCCGCCCCTCATCAGGAGCGATTCGACGGCGCGCAGCGCGTCGGTGACGGTCGGGATGGCGTGAGCGCGGACGGGCGCGGCCTGCATGTCGGGGATCCCCTCGGTGGTGGCGGTGGGTGACACGGCGATGAGCCGACGCGGCGGTGACGGAGGGTGCACGCGACGTAGAAGCAGAGTCACTCATTGTTGTTACCAGTGTGTGACCCGGCGGTCAAACGCCAATGAAGCCTGAAAAGCGGGCGGTTCGCCCAGGTGGAGGGGTGGGGGAGCGGGCGGCGGTCGTCCCATCTGCGGCGATGCGCGCGGCCGGTCGGGTGGCGTCACTACTGAGCGGTAGCTTCTTGTGCTCGGTTTCACACGAGCCGCGGCCCAGGAAGGCGCGTGCCCGGCGGCCTCAACGGGCGCGCCGGGCACGGCAGTTGGTCTTGGGGGCGGGGGTCGGGGCGCCGGTCGCTTCCCGCGCGACCGTCCTTCGGTCCGTCCCTGCGATCGGCTCTCGGTCAGACCGCCTGCGAGGCCACGTACGAGCCCCGCTTCTCCACGGCCATCTGGTAGAGGCGGCCCGCGCGGTACGAGGAGCGGACCAGCGGGCCGGACATGACGCCGGAGAAGCCGATCTGCTCGGCCTCGTCCTTCAGCTCGACGAACTCCGCGGGCTTCACCCAGCGCTCGACGGGGTGGTGCCGCACGCTCGGGCGCAGGTACTGGGTGATGGTGACCAGCTCGCAGCCCGCCTCGTGCAGCTGGCGCAGCGCCTCGCTGATCTCGGCGCGGTCCTCGCCCATGCCGAGGATCAGGTTCGACTTGGTGACCAGGCCGTACTCGCGGGCCTTGGTGATCACGTCGAGGGAGCGCTCGTAGCGGAAGCCGGGGCGGATGCGCTTGAAGATGCGCGGGACGGTCTCGACGTTGTGGGCGAAGACCTCGGGGCGGGAGGAGAAGACCTCGGCCAGCTGCTCGGGCACCGCGTTGAAGTCGGGGGCCAGCAGCTCCACCTTGGTGCGGCCGCTCTCGCGCTCCGCGGTCTGGGCGTGGATCTGGCGCACCGTCTCCGCGTACAGCCAGGCGCCGCCGTCCTCGAGGTCGTCGCGGGCGACGCCGGTGATGGTGGCGTAGTTCAGGTCCATGGTGACCACGGACTCGCCCACCCGGCGCGGTTCGTCGCGGTCCAGGGCCTCGGGCCTGCCGGTGTCGATCTGGCAGAAGTCGCAGCGCCGGGTGCACTGGTCGCCGCCGATCAGGAAGGTCGCCTCGCGGTCTTCCCAGCACTCGTAGATATTGGGGCAGCCCGCCTCCTGGCAGACCGTGTGCAGGCCCTCGCTCTTCACGAGTTTCTGCATCGCGGTGTACTCGGGGCCCATCTTCGCCCGTGTCTTGATCCACTCGGGCTTGCGCTCGATGGGGGTCTGGCTGTTGCGGACCTCCAGGCGCAGCATCTTGCGTCCGTCGGGTGAGACTGCGGACACTGCGGCTCCCTGTAGCTTCGTGGGCTTCCACGCCGGTTCCCGGCGCCTTGCTCGGCCTGATGTGGCTTGGATTCCTCGGTGCACCCCAAGGGTACGCCCGTGATTATGCGGTCTTCTCACCCGGCCAACCTCTGCCAGCGCGGGTTCATTCCGCCGCCCGGGGATCAGGGGGCGGTCGTGGCCGCCAGATCCGCTCCGGCGGCGGCCCGCAGCGCGGCCGGGTCGAGGACCTCGGCCAGGTGCTTCTCCACCAGCGGCAGGACCTCGGCCAGGGTGATGTCGCGGCCGAGCTCGTTCGCCAGCGAGGTGACGCCCGCGTCGCGGATGCCGCAGGGCACGATCCGGTCGAAGAAGGTGTTGTCCGGGTTCACGTTCAGCGCGAAGCCGTGCATGGTCACGCCCCGCGCCACCCGGATCCCGATGGCGGCGACCTTGCGGTCCTCGCCGCGCTGGCCCGCGTTGGAGGGGGCGTACTCCGGGCCGTTGAGCCGCGGGTTGTACTCGGAGGTGGCGCGGACCGGCCGGTCGAGGCCGGGCGCGAGGTCCAGGGCGAGGCCGCCGGGTCCGGGCGCCGGGGCGGGCCGGGCCTCGCCGAGCACCCACACCCCGCTGCGGCCCTCCACCCGGCTGGTCCGAAGCCCCAGCTCGGTGCAGGTGCGGATGAGCGCCTCCTCCAGGCGGCGCACATGGCCGATGACGTCCCGGGTGTTCGGCAGCCTGGTGATCGGATAGCCCACCAGCTGGCCGGGGCCGTGCCAGGTGATCTTGCCGCCGCGGTCCACGTCGATGACCGGGGTGCCGTCGAAGGGCCGCTCGTCGTCCTTGGTGAGCCTGCCCGCCGTGTAGACGGCCGGGTGCTCCAGCAGTAGACAGGTGTCCGGTATCTCGTCGGCCACCCGCAGGGCGTGCACCCGCCGCTGCTCGGCGAGCGCCTCGGGGTAGCCGACGGACTCGGCACCGAAGCCCATCCGGACGAATCGCAGTTCGTTCACCGCCGTGCCTTCTTCCTCGAAACCTCGCCCGCCCCGGGTACGAAGGAGCGGCCCCCGCCACTGTACGACCCGGGCCGCCGCGTCAGAACTCGGGGCAATCCTCACACGAACGGATGAAGAAGGGGCGAAAGCGGCGGGGCGGAAATTGCGCAGCGTTACATTCGCGCCGTTCGCGAGGCCGCGGTGCCGACCGTGCCGCGGCCGCTCCCGGCCCGGTGGTCGCGCCGCGCGCCTCCTACGGATCGACCCGGTCCCGCCGGGCAGGCCCTACCCGTGACACCCCCCGGCCCGGAAGGCAGGAGACCGCACAGCTGATGACGGAACAACCCCCGCAGCGACCGCAGAACCGACGGCTCGCCGCGCTCATCGCCGAGGCCGGATTCTCCAACGCGGGACTGGCCCGCCGCGTCGCCCAGCTCGGCCTGGAGCACGGACTCGACCTGCGGTACGACAAGACCTCGGTCACCCGCTGGCTGCGCGGACAGCAGCCCCGCGGCACCACCCCGGCCCTGATCGCCGAGGTGTTCACCCGCCGCCTCGGCCGCCGCCTCACCGCCCAGGACCTCGGCCTGGACGCGGGCTCCCCCGTCTACGCGGGCCTGGAGTTCGCGGGCACCCCCGAGGAGGCCGTGGAGATCGTCGGCGGTCTGTGGCGCAAGGACTCCGGCAGCCATGCCGAGCTGCGCAAGATCGCCTTCTCCCCGGCAGGCCTCGTGGTGCCGAGCCGGGACTGGCTGATCGGCCGCCCCGACGACCGGGTGGCCCGCGGCGAGCAGACCCCCCGGGTCCCCGCGCAGGGCAGCAGGGCTCCGGTGCCCCGCCCCCGCGGCGGGCCCGAGCGCGGCCCCGGCCAGCGGGTCACCAGCGGTGACGTGGCCGCCCTGCGCTCCGTCGGCGAGCTCTTCCGCACCCTCGACCACGCCTACGGCGGCGGCCACGCGCGGCAGGCCCTGGTGCGCTACCTGGAGCACGAGGCGGAGCCGATGCTGCGCGGCAGCTACGGCGAGCAGACCGGCCGCCGGCTCTTCGGCGCCGTCGCCGACCTCACCCGCCTCGCGGGCTGGACCTCCTACGACATCGCCGCCCACGGCCTCGCCCAGCGGTACTTCGTGCAGGCCCTGCGGCTCGCCCAGGCGGCGGGCGACCGGGCGTACGGCGCCTACGTACTCGTCACCATGAGCAGGCAGGCGGTCTACCTCGGCCACGGGCGGGAGGCCGTGCAGCTCGCCCGGGTCGCGCAGCAGGGCATCGGGTCCTCGGTGCCGCCGCTGGTCCAGGCCCTGCTGCACGCGGCGGAGGCCCGGGCGCACGGGGTGCTCGGGGAGAGCCGGGCCTGCGCGGCGAGCCTGGTGCGCGCCGAGCACGCGCTGTCCTCCGCCAAGCAGGGCGACGAAGTCCCGTACTGGGCGCGGATGTTCGACGAGGGCCAGCTGGCCGACGAGTTCGCGCACTGCCACCGGGACCTGCAGCAGTTCCGCACCTCCGCGCTGCACGCGGAGCGCTCCCTGGACCTGCACGCTCCCGGCTTCGCCCGCAGCCGCCTCTTCTGCCGGGTCGTCCTCGCCTCCGCCCGGCTCGGCCTCGGCGAGCTGGACCAGGCCTGCGCCCTCGGCGCGGAGGCCGCCCACCAGGCCGCCGACATGCGCTCGGTCCGCGCCGTGGAGTACGTGCGGGAGTTCGAACGCAGGCTGGAGCCCTTCCGCGACGCGCCGCCGGTACGGGGGTACCGGGACCGGGTGGCGGCGCTGGGCTGAGGCGGGGCAGGCGCCGGGTCGGGGCTGCTGCGGCACCGGGCTGAGGCGCGCCCAGGGCTCGGGGCTGAGCCAGCGCCATGGCACCGGGCTGAGGCGGCCCCACGGCACCGGGCCGAGGCGGCCCCACGGTTCCGGGCTGAGCCAGCGCCCCACGGCTCCGGGCTGAGGCGGCCGCGGCGCTGGCCTGCCGCCGTGGCGCGGCCGAACTGCCCGGTGCCCGCGGCCGGTTCAGGCGATCGCGGGCACCGGCTCCTCGGCGGCGACCGGCCGGACGCCGAGGTCGCCGAGGATCGCCCGGGCCGCGCGGCGGCCGGAGTGCAGCGCGCCCTGCACGGTGCTGGTGTCGCGGTGGTCGCCGCAGACATAGAGCCCCGCGAGCAGCCGTACCGCCCGGCGCAGGTCGTGCGGCGGCGGCATCGCGGGGACGGCGTCGGGGGTGTGGTGCACGGCGAGGAGTTCCCAGCGGGCGGTGGAGGTGCCGTACAGCAGGGCGAGATGCCTGCGTACCGCGGCGTCGAGGCCCTTCGCGGTGCGGTCCGGCGGGGTGCCGAGCACGGTCGAGGAGATCAGCGGGCGGCCCGCCGGGGCGCGGCTGGGGTCGACCTCGCTGACCACCGCGGTGTGCGCCACCGGGCCCCGCCGGTCCGCGTCGAGCAGCAGTGCGGGCCCGGTCGGCGGGGCCGTCTCGGCGGTGTGGTGGACCACGGTCAGCGGATGGAAGCCGGGCGTGCGCAGCCCCGGCAGGAGCGCGGCGGCGCTGCGCGCGCCGGTGGCCACCAGGACGCCGCGGCAGCGCAGCCGCCCGTGTTCGGCGGTGCCGACCCGGTCCGCCGAGACCGAGGTGACCCGTACCGAGGTCCGTACGGTGCCGGGCGGCAGGGCGGCGGCGAGCAGCCGGGGCAGCTCGGCGGCGCCCCCCTCGGGCAGGCAGAGCGGGCCGCGCGCGAAGGCGTACAGGGCGAGGTCGGCCGCGCGGCTGGAGGTGCCGAGGTCCGGGTCGCCGAGGAGCGCGGCGAGCAGCGGGCGCACAAAGCCCTCGATGGTCTTCGGCGGCAGTCCGCGCGCCCGCAGCGCCTCGGCGGCGGGCGCCTCCGGCCGGGCGAGCAGCTCCGGGACCCCGGTCGCCGCGAGCCGGGCGAGGGCGGCGCCGAGCCGGGCCTGGCCGAGCGGCCCGCCCGCGGGCGAGAAGGCCGACCCCGGCAGCCGCGGGCGCGGCACCCGGGGCGCGAGGGCGCGCGCGGTGGACAGCGCGCCCCGGCCGCCGCGCACCCCCGCGAAGTCCCCGGCCCGGTGGTGGCGGCCGCCGCTGTGCAGCAGGACCCCCGGCGCGAACGGGCGCAGCACCAGTTCCGCGAGCGCCGGGTTGCGGTGCAGCTCCGGGTACGAGGCGCACAGCAGCTGCCCGAGCCGGTCGAGCCGGAAGCCGTCGAGGAGTTCGGTGGACATCCGGCCGCCCACCTCGGGAGCGGCCTCCAGGACCCGGACCCGTAAGCCCGCGGAGGTCAGCCGGTGGGCGGCGCTGAGCCCGGCTATCCCGGCTCCCACGATGACGACATCCGCACGATCCGACGGCTCTCGCACGTGCCCCTCCCTGACGCCGGGCGGCTGGTGGGAACCTCATGCCCCCAACTGGTCAGCCCGATACCCGGGTCCGGCCATGAGGGTAAGGACAGCCGCCCCGCACCGGGGGTCGCGCACCGACCGGGCACGGTGGCACAGGGGGCTCGCACTGAGGTGCGCGGGGGCGTGTCAATCCTGCTGCGCGCCCCCCTGTGGTGGCGGGGCTTCGGGCCGGGGCCGCCGAAATCCGGCCGGTGGCGACGGGCGTCGGCCGTGGCGGTCGGACTGCGGGCGGCGGCGGTCGGATTCGGGCCGCGGCGAGGCGCATCGGATCCGGCCAGGGGGGGGGGGGGGGGGGGGGGGGGGGGGGGGGGGGGGGGGGGGGGGGGGACGAACTCGACCTCGCTCGCTCCGCGCGAGGCCCCCGCTCGGCAGCGCCTCTGATGCGGTAGACGACCCCGCCCGCGCGACAGGTGCCCCCGCCCGGAAGCCCCTCACTCGTTTGGCGGGGACTGCCTGGTCGCGCCGCCGGGCGGGGCGGAGTGTGGGGAGGGTCCTGCACATCTCCGGCAGCAGCCGAGGAGTCCGCATGATCAAGAAACTGTACGAGTTGGGCCTGCGCAGCGAGCACGCCTACACGGCGGCGGTGGTCTCCGTCGGCCTGTCGTTCCTGTCGTGGGCGGGGTCCATGAAGGGCGAGTCCGCCGGAGTGGACCGCGCCGACCGGTGGGGCATCTTCGTAGGGGAGTGGGCGCCGACGTTCTTCGGTCTGGGCCTCGCCCTGAAGCAGGAGGAGCTGGAGCGGTAGCCGCTCCCGGACGAGCGCGAGGCCCCTGCCTTCCGGCGGGGGCCGTTGTCCGCGTTGCCGGGAACGGGCATCGCGGTACGCGGAGAGCGCGGCGCCACCGGCCCGCGAGTCGAGCGGCCCGGCGGGTGATCAGGACCCTCTTGCCGGTACGGCAGACCGGTCCGGGCCCGAGAGTTTCACTCCAGGGCGGGTGTCGAGCGATCCGGCCCCGGAAGCCTCAGTCCAGAGCGGCCCGGATCGCCTCCTCGATGTGCGGGAAGGCGAAGCGGAAGCCGGAGTCGTTGAGGCGGGTGGGCAGGACGCGGGAGCCGCCCAGGACATCGCCGGCCATCTCGCCGAGGACGAGGCGCAGGGCCGGGGCCGGGGCGGGAAGGAGCGCGGGCCGCCGCAGGACCCGGCTCATCGCCCGGGTGGCCTCGGCGTTGGTCACCGGGTGCGGGGCCGTGAGGTTCACCGGGCCCGACAGGCTTTCCTCGTCGATGAGATGGCGCAGGGCCGCGACCTCGTCGTGCAGGGCGATGAAACTCCAGAACTGGCGGCCGTTGCCCATCCGGCCGCCGAGCCCGGCGCGGAAGAGCGGGATCAGCCGCTGCCAGGCGCCGCCCTCGCGCGAGACCACCAGGCCGGTGCGGGCGAACACGGTCCGTACGCCCGCCTCCGCGGCCGGTGCCGCGGCGCCCTCCCACTCCACGCACAGCTCCGGCAGGAAGCCCTCGCCCGCCGGGGAGTCCTCGTTGACGATGCGGGCGCCGGTGTCCCCGTAATAGCCGATGGCGCTGCCGTTGACGAGGACCCGGGGGCGTTCGCCGGGGGAGAGCGCGGCGAGGGCCGTGGCCAGGGTGGCGGTGCTGTCCACCCGGCTGTCGTGGATCCGCTGCTTGTACTCCGGCGTCCAGCGGTGGTCGCCCACCCCGGCACCGGCGAGGTTCACCACCGCCTCGCAGCCCGCCAGTCCGGCCGCTTCGAGCCGCCCGGCCGCGGGGTCCCAGCGGACCTCGTTGCCCGCTCTGGGTTCCCGCCTGACCAGCCGGACCACCTCGTGTCCTTCGCTGTTCAGGGAACGTACGAGTGCCGTGCCGATGAGTCCGGACGAGCCGGCGACCGCGATGCGCATGAGGGCATCCTTGCGCATCCGGGCCGCGCGGGGGCCGACCAACAGGCCGTCGCGTACGGCGAGTTCCCGCCCCTTTCCCGGTCGGGGCGGGCGGGGAACGGGTCCTCGCCGCCACCGGCGGGGCGGGTGACCGGTGTCACGGGCGCGGGGCCGTCTCCTCATCAAAGCCTCAGGTTCCCCTTTCGATCATGGCATTGCTGACGATGTGTCTGCGAAAGGGATGAGGAACCAGGACATGGACGGACATCACGCGGTGCGGCACGCCGCCCACCCCAACAGGCGCCGGATGCTGATCGGTTCGGGCCTCGCCCTCGCCGGTCTGGCCGCCGCGACCCCGCTGGCCCTGGCCGCGCTGCCGGAGAACGGACCGGCCGGGCGGGCGGCGCCCGACGGGCCGATGCGCTTCGACGAGGTGTACCGGGGCCGCCGCATCCAGGGCTGGACGGAACCGGTGGCCCACCACGGGCCCGGCCGCGAGCACCACCGCTCCGGCGGCCACGGCCACGACCGGCACGGCGGCGGCGCGCGGGTCCTCGTCGACGGCAGGGACCTGCACCTCATGCGGAACGCCGACGGGAGCTGGATCAGCGTGGTCAACCACTACCAGACCTACGACGACCTCCGCGCCCTCGCCCGCGGCGCCGTCGACGCGCTCGACGGCGCCGCCCTCATACCGCTCGCTTGACCCCCGCCGAGGACAGGAAAGACGCACCATGCGCAAGAACCAGGCGACGCTGACCGATGCCGAGAAGCAGGACTTCGTCGAGGCCGTGCTCGCCCTCAAACGCCGCGGCCGCTACGACCGCTTCGTGCGCACGCACCAGGAGTTCGTGATGAGCGACACCGACGACGGGCCGCGCGTGGCGCACCGCGGCCCGTCCTTCCTGCCCTGGCACCGCCGCTTCCTCCTGGACTTCGAGGAGGAGCTGCGGGGCATCGACGACGCGGTCGAACTCCCTTACTGGGACTGGACGGTGGACCAGGACCCCGAGGCGGCGCCGTGGACCGAGGACTTCCTCGGCGGCACCGGGCGGGCCGCCGACGGCCAGGTGACGACGGGCCCCTTCGCGCGCGGCGGCGGCCGGTGGCGGATCAGCGTCCGGGTCGACTCGCGGGACTTCCTGCGCCGCTCGCTCGGGGCCGGCGGCGTACGGCTGCCGACCCGGGCCGAGCTGGACTCCGTACTGGCCCTGTCCACCTACGACCAGTCCCCCTGGCACAGCCGCGCGGACGGCTTCCGCAACCAGCTGGAGGGCTGGCGCGGGGTCGATCTGCACAACCGAATCCACCAGTGGGTGGACGGGCACATGGCGACCGGTGCCTCGCCGAACGACCCGGTCTTCTGGCTGCACCACTGCTTCATCGACAAGCTCTGGGCCGACTGGCAGCGCCTGCACCCCGGCTCCGGCTATCTGCCGCGGCGGCCCACCCGGGATGTCGTCAGCCTGGAGGAACCGATGCGGCCCTGGGGCGACGTGACCCCGGCGGACATGCTGGACCACACCCGGTTCTACGCCTACGACACGGATGAGGAAGAGGGCGAGGGCGCAGGCGTGGAGACGGAGACGGGGGCGGAAGGGGACCCGGGGGCCTGAGCCTCGCCGTCGCGGGACGGGGCCGGAGTCCTCAGCCGCCGAAGCGCTCCCACAGGCGCGGGTAGCGGGCGGCGAGCACCGCGTCGTCCTCGAAGTCGAGGGCGGTGCCCTCCGGCTCCTCGGGGGCGGCCGGGAGTCCGAGGTCGGGGGCGACGGTGCCGGTGAGCTGCTCGTAGGCCTCGTCGGCGGCGTAGCCGAGGTCCTCGCCGTCGCCGTCGGTCTCCTCGTCGAAGGTGTCGAGGAGGTCGGCGAGGGAGTCCGGGTCGTGCAGGGCGCCCTCGAAGACCTCCCGGCCCTGGCCGATGAGCCAGCAGCGGAAGAAGTCGAAGGCGTCGTCGCTCACCCCGTCGAGCAGCACCCAGGCGGCGCCCCACAGATCCCAGCGGTAGGCGCGGTGGTAGCGGGACTCGAAGTGGCGGGCGAAGTCGAGGACGGCGTCCGGGTCCAGGCCGAGCAGCCGGTCGACGAGGAGGTCGGCGTGCTCCTCGGGATCGCCCCCCGCGGCCTCGCGGGTGCGGTCCACGATCTCCCAGAACTCCGTCTCGTCCATCACGGGTCCAGCATCGTCCCTGGCGGGGGGCGGCGCACTCGGAACCGCGCTAGTCATGTGAGCTGCCCGGTGGGACCGGAGTACATGACGGCACCCTTTATGTGAATTAGGCGGGTATAGCCTGAAAAGGGAGGAAGGTCAGTCGAGCCGAAGAGGTGTGTCATGCGGAAAGTAGTGGACTGCCGGGACTTCCCCAGTGAATCGGGATGCACGCTCACCATCTCCGGTGAGGAGGAGGAAGTGGTCCGCGCCGCCACCGAGCACGCCGTCTCCGTGCACCAGCACGCCGACAGCCTCGACCTGCGGCAGCAGATCCGCTCCTCCCTCAAGGACGAGGTCCCCGAGCACGCCTGAGCCGCGGCCCCGCCCCGGCCGGGCCGCCGCACGCAGGCGGAGGGGCCGCCCCCCTACGGGACGGCCCCTCCGGCGCGGGCGTGCGGTTACAGGCCGTACCGCTCGCGGGCTTCCTTCACCGCGCTCGCGCGGACCTCGCCGCCGCGGGCCAGCTGCGCCAGCGCCGCCGCGACGATCGACTCCGCGTCCACGCCGAAGTGGCGGCGGGCCGCCTCCCGGGTGTCGGAGAGGCCGAAGCCGTCCGCGCCGAGCGAGCTGTAGTCCTGCTCGACCCACTGCGCGATCTGGTCCGGCACCTGCCGCATGTAGTCGCTGACCGCGAGCACCGGACCGGGCGCGCCCTCCAGGGCCTGCCGGACGTAGGGCACCCGGACCTCGCCGCGCAGCAGGGCCTCGTCGGCCTCCAGGGCGTCGCGGCGCAGCTCGCTCCAGGAGGTCGCCGACCAGACGTCCGCGGCCACGCCCCACTCCTCGGCGAGCAGCCGCTGCGCCGTCAGGGCCCAGTGGATCGCGGTGCCCGAGCCGAGCAGCTGGATGCGGGGGGCGTTCTCCGGGACGGTCAGGCCCGCCGACTGAGCGGTGTTGAAGCGGTACAGGCCGCGCAGGATGCCCTCGTCCACGCCCTCGGGGCGGGCCGGCTGGGGCAGCGGCTCGTTGTAGACGGTGAGGTAGTAGAAGACGTCTCGGTCCTCGCCGGGGGCGGCCTCGCCGTACATCCGGCGCAGTCCGTCCTTGACGATCGCGGCGACCTCGTAGGCGAAGGCCGGGTCGTAGCTGAGCGCCGCCGGGTTGGTGGCCGCGATCACCGGGGAGTGGCCGTCGGCGTGCTGGAGGCCCTCGCCGGTCAGGGTGGTGCGGCCCGCGGTGGCGCCGACGAGGAAGCCGCGGCCGAGCTGGTCGCCGAGCTGCCACATCTGGTCGGCGGTCCGCTGCCAGCCGAACATCGAGTAGAAGATGTAGAAGGGGATCATCGGCTCGCCGTGCGTGGCGTACGAGGTCGAGGCGGCGATGAAGTCCGCCATCGAACCGGCCTCGGTGATGCCCTCGTTGAGGATCTGCCCCTCGGCGGCCTCGCGGTAGTACATCAGCTGGTCGCGGTCGACCGGCTCGTACGTCTGCCCCTTGGGCGAGTAGATGCCGAGCGAGGGGAAGAGCGACTCCATGCCGAAGGTGCGGGCCTCGTCCGGGACGATCGGCACCCAGCGGCGGCCGGACTCCTTGTCGCGGACCAGGTCCTTGAGCAGCCGTACGAGGGCCATCGTGGTCGCCACCGACTGGCTGCCGGAGCCCTTGTCGAAGGCGGCGAAGGTCTTCTCGGCGGGGGCGGGCAGCGCGGGCACCGGGTGGGTGCGGCGGGCCGGGGCCGGGCCGCCGAGCGCGGCGCGGCGCTCCTGGAGGTAGCGGACCTCCGGCGCCTCGGTGCCCGGGTGGCCGTAGGGGACCCGGCCGTCGGCGAAGGCGCTGTCCGGGATGGGGAGTTCGAGGACGTCGCGCATCGTCTTGAACTCGTCCACCGTCAGCTTCTTCATCTGGTGGTTGGCGTTCTTCGAGGCGAAGCCGGTGCCGAGGGTGTGGCCCTTGACCGTCTGGGCGAGGATCACGGTCGGCGCGCCCTTGTGGGCGAGCGCCGCGCGGTAGGCCGCGTAGACCTTGCGGGGCTCGTGGCCGCCGCGGGAGAAGTGGAAGCACTCCAGGATCTTGTCGTCGCTCAGCAGCTTCGCCAGCTCGGCGAGCGCGGGCTCGGCGCCGAAGAAGTCCTGCCGGATATAGGCGGCGTCCCGGGTCTGGTACGTCTGCACCTGCGCGTCCGGCACCTCGCGCAGGCGGCGGACCAGGGCGCCGGTGGTGTCCAGGCGCAGCAGCTCGTCCCAGGCGGATCCCCAGAGCGATTTGACGACATTCCAGCCCGCGCCGCGGAACTGGGCCTCCAGCTCCTGCACGATCTTGAAGTTGGCGCGCACCGGGCCGTCGAGGCGCTGGAGGTTGCAGTTGACGACGAAGGTCAGGTTGTCCAGGCCTTCGCGGGCGGCGAGCGAGAGGGCCGCGGTCGACTCCGGCTCGTCCATCTCGCCGTCGCCGAGGAAGGCCCAGACGTGCGAGTCGGAGACGTCCTTGATGCCGCGGCTGGTCAGGTAGCGGTTGAAGCGCGCCTGGTAGATCGCGGAGAGCGGGCCGAGGCCCATGGAGACGGTGGGGAACTCCCACAGCCAGGGCAGCCGCCGCGGGTGCGGGTAGGAGGGCAGGCCCTCGCCGCCCGCCTCGCGGCGGAAGTTGTCGAGGTGGGTCTCGGTGAGGCGGCCGTCCAGGAAGGCGCGGGCGTAGATGCCGGGGGAGGCGTGGCCCTGGATGTAGAGCTGGTCGCCGGAGCCGCCCTCCTTGCCGCGGAAGAAGTGGTTGAAGCCGGTCTCGTAGAGCCAGGCCGCCGAGGCGAAGGTGGCGATGTGGCCGCCGACGCCGTACTGCGCGCCGCGGGTGACCATGGCCGCCGCGTTCCAGCGGTTCCAGGCGGTGATCCGGCGCTCCAGCGCCTCGTCGCCCTCGATCGCGGGCTCGGCGCCGGTCGGGATGGTGTTGACGTACTCCGTCTCCAGGAGCTTCGGCAGCGCGAGACCGGCGCCCTCGGCACGCTCCAGCGTGCGGCGCATCAGGTACGCGGCGCGGTGCGGACCTGCCGCCTCGGTGACGGCGTCCAGGGAGGCCTGCCATTCGGCGGTCTCCTCCGGGTCGCGGTCCGGGAGCTGGTCCAGCTCGCTGCGCGGGATGCGGATGGTGTCGGTCACGACGCCGCCTTCCGGTCGAAAGGGGGTGGGGGGTGCCCAGGTCTTTGGCAGGACAGGGCGAAGGCGCCCCGGTCGGGGACAGCCGGATCCGACTCTAAGCACCCGATCGATGATCGATCAAAGTTTCCCGGGCAAAATCTGCCGCCACGGGCGAAAGTCGGCATGGAGTGTCGCGAAAGGGGGCACCGAGTGCCAGAAAATACGGGTGTTCTCGCAGGTCGGAGCACGGATGAGCGGGGCCGCGGGGGAGTGAGCGGGGCCCGCCCCGCGCCTCAGGCGCTGCGCGGAGCGCACCCCAGGACATGGGCCTTCACCAGCTCGGCTATCCGCGGATCCCGGCTGCGGAAGGCGTCCACCAGGGCCTCGTGCTCCTCGGCGTAGGACTGCTGCACGGTGCCCAGCCAGCGGATCGACAGGGCCGTGAACACCTCGATGCCCAGCCCCTCCCAGGTGTGCAGCAGCACGCTGTTGCGGGCGGCGCGCACCAGTTCCCGGTGGAAGGCGACGGTGTGCCGGACCTGCGCGGTGCCGTCGTTCTCCCGGTCGGCGCGGTAGAGGGCGTCCACATGCGGTTCCAGTACGGAGCAGTCCTCGGCGAGCCGCGGGGCGGCCAGCTCGGCCGCGATCTGCTCCAGGCCCGCCCGCACCGGATAGCTCTCCTCCAGGTCGGCCGCGGTCAGGTTGCGCACCCGTACGCCCTTGTTCGGCGCCGACTCGATCAGCCGCAGCGACTCCAGCTCCCGCAGCGCCTCGCGTACGGGCGTCTGGCTGACCTCCAGCTCGGTCGCGATGCGGCGCTCCACGATCCGCTCGCCCGGCTTCCAGCGCCCGCTGACGATGCCGTCGACGATGTGCTCGCGGATCTGTTCGCGCAGGGAGGTGACGACAGTCGCGGTCATGACGGCTGCTCCTTCTGCCGCGGCTGCGGCTCGGAGTGGCGCTCCCGGACGGGCGGCGGCCGGGAGCGGTGAATGCTTGCGGTGACTCCTAGACAATACGGCGGCGCCCCCGTACGGAAGACTCCGGACGGGGGCGCTTTGCGCAGGTGAGACGAGCCTTACACGCCCGTCACCGCTGCCGTGGGCTCACAGCCCCAGCTCGACCTCGAACTCTCCTGCTTCCAGGATCGCCTTGACGGCCGTCAGGTAGCGGGCGGCGTCGGCGCCGTCCACCAGACGGTGGTCGTAGGAGAGCGCGACGTAGGTCATGTCGCGGATCGCGATGGTCTCGCCGAGGTCGGGGTGGTCCACCACGACCGGGCGGCGCACGGTGGCGCCGATGCCCAGGATCGCGACCTGGCCCGGCGGCACGATGATCGTGTCGAACAGGGCGCCGCGCGAACCGGTGTTGGAGATGGTGAAGGTCGCGCCGGACAGCTCGTCCGGGGTGATCTTGTTGCCGCGGACCTTGCCCGCCAGCTCCGCGGTGGCCTTGGCGATACCGGCGAGGTTGAGGTCGCCGGCCCGCTTGATGACCGGGGTCATCAGGCCCTTCTCGGAGTCCACCGCGATCCCGATGTTCTCGGAGTCGAAGTAGGTGATGGTGCCCTCGGACTCGTTGATCCGGGCGTTGACGACCGGGTAGGCCTTCAGCGCCTGGGCCGCGGCCTTCACGAAGAAGGGCATCGGGGACAGCTTGACGCCCTCGCGGGCGGCGAAGGAGTCCTTGGCCCGGCCGCGCAGCTTCATCAGCTTGGTGATGTCGACCTCGACGACCGAGGTCAGCTGGGCCTGCTCGTGCAGCGCCTTCATCATGTTGTCGCCGATGACCTTGCGCATCCGGGTCATCTTGACCGTCTGGCCGCGCAGCGGAGAGGTCTCCAGGGCCGGGGTCTTCGGCGCGGACGGGGCGGCGGCGGCCGGAGCCGGGGCGGCGCTCTTGGCGGCCTCGGCCGCGGCGAGCACGTCCTGCTTGCGGATGCGGCCACCGACGCCGGTGCCCTTGACCGAGCCCAGGTCGACACCGTTCTCGGCGGCGAGCTTGCGCACCAGCGGGGTGACGTACGCGCCCTCGTCACCGGCGGAGCGCGCCGGGGCCGGAGCCGCCGGAGCCTGCGCGGCCGGGGCGGGAGCGGGAGCCGCGGGCTGGGCCGGGGCGGGAGCCGGCTTCTCGGGAGCCGGGGCGGGCTTCTCGGCGGCCGGAGCCGGAGCCGGGGCGGGCTTCTCCTCGGCCGGGGCCTCCTGCGCGGGGGCGGGAGCGGCCGGGGCCTCCTGCTTCGGGGCGGCCGGGGCGGCGCCCTCGGCACCGATCACCGCGAGCTTGGCGCCGACCTCGGCGGTCTCGTCCTCGTTCACGGTGATCTCGAGGAGGGTGCCGGCGACCGGGGCCGGGATCTCGGTGTCGACCTTGTCGGTGGACACCTCGAGCAGCGGCTCGTCCGCCTCGACGCTGTCGCCGACCTGCTTCAGCCAGCGGGTCACGGTGCCCTCGGTGACGGACTCGCCGAGCGCCGGCAGGGTCACGTCGGTGCCCTCGGCGGAACCGCCGCCGGAGGACGACTGCGCCGGGGCCTCGGCGGCGGGCGCGGGCTGCTCGGCCTCGGCGGGCTGGGCGGGCTGCTCCGGCTCGGGCTCCGGGGCCTGCTCGGCGGCCGGGGCGGGGGCCTCGGCGGGCGCGCCGGAGCCGTCGTCGATGAGGGCCAGTTCGGCGCCGACCTCGACGGTCTCGTCCTCGGCGACCTTGATGGAGGACAGGGTGCCCGCGGCGGGCGAGGGGATCTCGGTGTCGACCTTGTCGGTCGAGACCTCCAGCAACGGCTCGTCCTGTTCGACGCGCTCGCCCTCGGCCTTCAGCCAGCGGGTGACTGTGCCCTCGGTGACGCTCTCGCCGAGCGCCGGAAGGGTTACGGAAACCGCCATGGTTTCGGTTGCTCCTCTTTCAGTGCGGAAGTCTGTGGTCGTCGTGTCCGGTCCGGACCGGCCCTGGCGGCGCCGGCCGTCCGGGCCGCCGGATCAGTCGTGCGCGTGCAGCGGCTTCCCGGCCAGCGCGAGGTGCGCCTCACCGAGGGCTTCATTCTGCGTCGGGTGGGCGTGGATCAGCTGCGCCACCTCGGTGGGCAGGGCCTCCCAGTTGTAGATCAGCTGGGCCTCGCCGACCTGCTCGCCCATGCGGTCGCCCACCATGTGGACGCCGACCACGGCGCCGTCCTTGACCTGGACGAGCTTGATCTCGCCCGCGGTCTTCAGGATCTTGCTGCGGCCGTTGCCCGCGAGGCTGTACTTGAGCGCGACGACCTTGTCCGCGCCGTAGACCTCCTTGGCCTTGGCCTCGGTGATGCCGACGGAGGCGACCTCGGGGTGGCAGTACGTCACCCGGGGCACCCCGTCGTAGTCGATCGGGACCGGGGTGAGGCCCGCGAGGCGCTCGGCGACCAGGATGCCCTCGGCGAAGCCGACGTGGGCCAGCTGGAGGGTGGGGACCAGGTCGCCCACCGCCGAGACGGTCGGGACGTTGGTGCGCATGTACTCGTCGACCACGACATAGCCGCGGTCCAGGGCGACACCGGCCTCCTCGTAGCCGAGGCCCTGGGAGACGGGGCCGCGGCCGATGGCGACGAGCAGCACCTCCGCCTCGAAGGTCTTGCCGTCGGCGAGGGTGACGCGGACGCCGTCCTGGGTGTACTCGGCCTTCTCGAAGAAGGTGCCCAGGTTGAACTTGATGCCGCGCTTGCGGAAGGCGCGCTCCAGGAGCTTGGAGCTGTTCTCGTCCTCGGCGGGCACCAGGTGCTTGAGGCCCTCGATGACGGTGACCTCGGTGCCGAAGGACTTCCACGCCGAGGCGAACTCGACACCGATGACGCCGCCGCCGAGGATGATCGCGGACTGCGGCACCCGGTCCAGGGTCAGCGCGTGGTCCGAGGAGATGATCCGGTTGCCGTCGATCTCCAGGCCCGGCAGGGACTTCGGGACCGAGCCGGTGGCGAGCAGCACGTGGCGGCCCTGTATGCGCTGGCCGCCCACGTCCACCGAGGTCGGCGAGGACAGCCGTCCCTCGCCCTCGATGTAGTGGACCTTGCGGGAGGCGATGAGTCCCTGCAGGCCCTTGTACAGGCCCGCGATGACATCGTCCTTGTACTTGTGGACGGCCTTGATGTCGATGCCCTCGAAGGTGGCCTTGACACCGAACTGGTCCGCCTCGCGCGCCTGGTCGGCGATCTCACCGGCGTGCAGCAGGGCCTTGGTGGGGATGCATCCGTTGTGCAGGCAGGTGCCGCCGACCTTGCCCTTCTCGATGAGGGCGACGTCGAGCCCGAGCTGGGCGCCACGCAGGGCCGCGGCGTACCCGCCGCTGCCACCGCCGAGGATCACTAGGTCGAAAACGGTGCTGGCGTCGTTCGCCACGTCACGTCCTCCATGCATGTGCGCCGTAGCCCCGGGCCCCGACTGCGCGGGGTGGTGCCGGGCGCTCGGCTGGTGTTCGGCCGCTCTTCTTCGGCCCTGTGGTGGGGCCCTGTCCTGCCGAGAACCCATCTTTGCACTTGTCGCCGACTGCCGGGACGGCGGGCCCGGCCCGGGACGCGGTACGTACGGCGTCCCGCCGGGTCATCGGCGTGCGTGCCAGAGCGGATTTCGTCCAGGGCTTAATCCCCTCGTCGTGCGCGGGGTGTGTGCCGGATCACTGCCGGGGTGGCCGCCAGGATCACTGCCGGGTGCCCGCCCGCCGGGGCCGGACGCGGTGGTCCGGCCCCGGGGCGGGAGGCCTCAGCCCAGGTCGCCCGCGGCGGTGTGCTCGGCGAGCGCCACCAGGGTGCGCACCGCGGTGCCGGTGCCGCCCTTGGGGGTGTAGCCGAAGGGCGCCGACTCGTTGAAGGCCGGGCCCGCGATGTCCAGGTGCGCCCAGCTGATGCCCTCGCCGACGAACTCCTGGAGGAACAGACCGGCGACCAGGCCGCCGCCCGCCCGCTCGCCCATGTTCGCGATGTCCGCGGTCTGGGTGTCCATGCCCTTGCGCAGGTGCCCGGGCAGCGGCATCGGCCAGGAGGGCTCGCCCGCCTCCTCGGCCAGCTCGTGCACGGTGGTGCGCAGCGCCTCGTCGTTGGCCATGATCCCGAAGGTGCGCAGGCCGAGCGCGAGCATCATGGCGCCGGTCAGGGTCGCCACGTCGACGATCGCGTCCGGCTTGTCCTCGCTGGCCTTGGCGATCGCGTCGGCGAGCACCAGGCGGCCCTCGGCGTCGGTGTTGAGGACCTCGACGGTCTTGCCGCTGTACATCCGCAGCACATCGCCGGGGCGGGTGGCGCTGCCGGAGGGCATGTTCTCGGCCAGGGCGAGCCAGCCGGTGACGTTGACCTCGAGACCGAGGCGGGCGGCGGCGACGACCGCGGCGAACACCGCGGCGGCGCCGCTCATGTCGCACTTCATCGTCTCGTTGTGCCCGGCCGGCTTCAGCGAGATGCCGCCCGAGTCGTACGTGATGCCCTTGCCGACATAGGCGAGGTGCTTCTTGGCCTTGCTGTGCGTGTAGGACAGCTTCACCAGGCGGGGCGGGGAGGCGGAGCCCGCGCCGACGCCGAGGATGCCGCCGTAGCCGCCCTTGGTCAGCGCCTTCTCGTCGAGCACCTGGATCTTGAGCCCGTGCTCCTTGGCGGCCGTCGCGGCGAGCGCGGCGAAGGCCTCCGGATTCAGGTCGTTCGGCGGGGTGTTGATCAGGTCGCGGGCCCGGTTCAGCTCCTCGCCGACGGCCAGCGCGCGCTCGACGGCCGCCTTGTGCGCCTTGTCGCGCGGCTTGGCACCGAGCAGGGTGACCTCGCCGAGCGGGGCCTTCGCGGTCTTCGGGTCCTTGGCGCTGGCCTTGTACGTGTCGAAGGAGTACGCGCCGAGCAGGGCGCCCTCGCCCACCGCGACGATGTCCTCGGCGCCGGTCAGCGGCAGCGCGAAGGCGGCCTTCTTCGCCCCGGCGAGCGCCCGGGCGGCCACCCCGGCGGCGCGGCGCAGCGACTCCAGGCTGTGGTCCTCGTCCTTCTCGGGCACCGCGCCGAGCCCGACCGCCAGGACCACCGGGGCCTTGAAGCCGGAGGGGGCGGGCAGCTTGGTCACCTCGCCCTCGGCGCCGCTCGCCCCGAGGGTCTCCAGGGTGGCGGCGAGCTTGCCGTCGTACGCCTTGTCGACGGCCTCGGCGCCGGGCGCGAGCACGGGGCCCTTGGGACCCTTGGCGACGCCGACCACGAGGGCGTCCGCGCGCAGCCCTGCTGCGGCGGCGGTACTGAGAGTCAGAGCAGTCACGGTAGTGAGATCTCCCTTGTGAAGTTCCTGGCCGAGGCTGTGGGGTCGGCCGGACCCGTCCGGAAGCCTAGAACGTCCCCGGTGGGGCTCCGGGGCCGGAGCCGCCGGGGAGCCGAGGCCCGTGCGCGGGCCGCCCTGACAGGGGACCGGGCACGGAGGACGGATGAGTGCCCGCGGCACCCCGCCGCGTCGCTGCGGTCGGGTTCTCGCGCGCACTCATCCGGTCTGACCGGAAGGGTGCCGGTAAGGAGCCTACGCTCCGTGAAGTGGCCGGTGTTCGCCGGTGGCCGGGGCCGCCGGGCACCGCCCCGGCCCCGGGAGGCGCCCGGCGGATCACGTCCCGGCCCGCGGAACTCAGGCGGAGCCGAGCGCGAGCACCACGAGCGAGGCGGTCGCGGCGGTCTCGGCGAGGCCGCCGAAGACGTCCCCGGTCACCCCGCCGAAGCGCACCAGGCAGCGGCGCAGCAGGAGTTCGGCGGCGGCGCAGCCCACCACCACGGCCAGCGCGCAGCGCAGCGCACCGCCCCCGCCGGAGAGCACCCCGGCCCCGGCCGCGGCCACGAAGACGCCCCCGGCGACGAAGAGCGCGGTACGCGCGGGCGCCACCGAGGCCACCACGGCGCCCAGCCCCTCCGCCCGGGCCGCGGGCACCCCCTCCCGCGCCGCCAGCGTCATGGCCAGCCGCGCCACCGTCCCGGAGACCGCCGCGGCGAGCGCGCCCTGTGCCCAGGAGTCCCCGTACAGCCGTGCCAGGACGGCGACTTGGGCGAGGAGGACGAGCACCAGGGTGAGCACCCCGAAGGGTCCGATGTCCGACTGCTTCATGAGGCGCAGGGCGGCGGGGGCGGGCTTGGCGCTGCCGAGTCCGTCGGCGGTGTCGGCGAGCCCGTCGAGGTGCAGTCCCCGGGTGAGCACCGCCGGTACGGCCACGCTCGCGACGGCGGCAAGCAGGGCCCCGGTGCCGAGCAGGAGCAGCAGTCCGCTCACCAGGGCGGCGGCCACCCCCACGGCGAGCCCGACCAGCGGCGCCCAGAGCATCCCGCCGCGCGCGGCCGCCCGGTCCCAGCGCACCGCCCCGACCGGCAGCACGGTCAGCGTCCCGAAGGCGAAGCGGAGGCTGTCCTCGACGCTGACGGCGGCCTCCGCGGAGCTGCCGGAGCCGCCGGGGGTGTCCTCGGGGGGAGGGGAAGCGGAGGCGCCGCCCGGGTCGGCGGCGTGGGGTCCCGGTGGCGGCGCGGCCTCACCGGCGGGCGCGGGCCGTGCCTCGTCCGCGATGCCTTCGGAGCCTTGCGTCGGCGAACTCGGCCCGGAGGCAGGAGTGTTGGCGGTGGCAGAGCCGGTGTCCGGGGCCGCCGGGGTGTCCCGGCCGGTGCCGGTCCGCTCGGCCGCGTCCTGCGGTACCCGGCCGGAAGACGGGTAAGCGGAATCCTCGCCTGGGTTGGTCCGCTGGTTCCGTTGGTCCGTTTCGCCGGGTGCCGGGCCGCCCTGCGGTACCGAACCGGAATCCCACGGACGCGGGGAGGCGGGACGGGCCCCGGGGCCCTCTGGTTCGTCCGGGGAACCGGACGGCGGTGCACTTTCGGCCATCGGCCGAGGCTATCGCCCGACGGCCGCGCTGAGCAGTGGCGGGGCGGGGGGATCCGGCGGGCGGGGGAAGACGCGGGCGCCGGTGGAGGGGGAGGGCACGCGAGCGGGTCGACGGGGGAGGCGCGAGCGCTGGATACGGGGGAGGCGCGGCGGCGCTCCCAGCTCACGGCTCACAGCTCGCAAGGGAAGACGCGGCGAGGCTCAAGGCGCCCTAGGTGTATTGATCACGAGCGTTGTTAACGCTGTCGGGGCTTGATCATGGCGAAGACCTCCGGTGTGGTGGAGCTGTCTAGGACCGCACCACACGGAGGTCTTCGTGTCCCACCGTAATGCCCGGCTGACCGTTCACGGCAGGCAGCTGCTCGTCGAACGTGTCGTGTCCGGCCGCCCGGTCGCTCATGTCGCTGCCGAGATGGGCATCTCGCGGGCGACCGCTCATAAATGGCTCCGGCGGTGGCGAGCCGAGGGCGAGCCGGGCCTGGCCGACCGCTCCAGCAAGCCCTTGACAACACCGCACCGCACTCCGGCCGCGATGGAGGGCCGCGTCTGTGACCTGCGCAGGTCCCGCAAGCTGGGACCCGCACGGATCGGTCCGGTCCTCGGCCTGCCCGCCTCGACCGTCCACCGGATACTGACCCGCCACCGGCTGAACCGTCTCGCCTGGATGGACCGGCCCACCGGCACGGTGATCCGCCGCTACGAACGCGAACGTCCCGGCGAGCTCGTCCACGTCGACGTCAAGAAACTGGGCCGGATCCCCGGCGGCGGCCACAAAGTGCACGGCCGCGAAGCCGGCCGGCCGATCCGCGGCATGGGCTTCGACTACCTCCACTCCGCAGTCGACGATCACTCCCGACTCGCCTACACCGAAGCCCATGGTGACGAGAAGGTCGCGACCTGCGCGGCCTTCCTGACCCGGGCCGCCGCATTCTTCGCCGACCACGGCATCACCCGCATCGAACGCGTGCTGACGGACAACGCCTGGGCCTACCGCAAGGGCCTGGCCTGGAAACGGGCCCTGGCCGACCTCGGCGCGAGCGGCAAACCCACCCGCGCCTACCGGCCGCAGACCAACGGCAAAGTCGAACGCTTCAACCGCACCCTCGCCGACGAATGGGCCTACCTACGGCCCTACACCTCCAACGACGAACGCACAGCAGCCCTGGCAGACTTCCTCCACACCTACAACCACCACCGCTGCCACACCGCACTCGGCGGCCAACCACCGATCAGCCGCGTCAACAACCCTGCGAGTCAATACACCTAGGCACGTGAGAGGTCGGCCCCGACGGCGGTCGACGGGCCGGACGCGGCGGCGGTCGACCGAGCGCAGTCACGCCCGACCGCCCGCCGTCTTGCCGCTTCTCAGGCCTCCGGCTCCGCGTGGGTCGGCCGGGGGCGTTCCGGGAGTTCGCCGAGCAGGGCGGCGGCGGCCTGGACCAGGGGGAGGGCGAGCAGGGCGCCGGTGCCCTCGCCGACCCGGACGCCGTGGTTGACCAGGGGCTCGACCGCCATCCGGTCGAAGGCCTTGGCCTGCCCGGGCTCGCCGCTGTCGTGGCCGGCCAGCCACCAGTCGGGGGCGCGGAAGGCCACCCGCTGCGCGACCAGGGCGCAGGCCGCGGAGACCACGCCGTCGAGGAGTACCGGGGTGTGCCGTACCGCGCTCTGCAGCAGGAAGCCGGTCATCGCGGTGAGGTCGGCGCCGCCGACGGCCGCGAGCAGTTCGAGCTGGTCGCCGAGGACGGGGCGGGCCCGGCGCAGCGCGTCACGTACCGCCGCGCACTTGCGCATCCAGGCCAGGTCGTCGATCGGCTCGCCGCCGCGCCCGGTGACCACCGAGGCGTCGGTACCGCACAGGGCGGCGATGAGGACCGCGGCGGCGGTGGTGCCGCCCACGCTGATGTCGCCGAGGACGACCAGGTCGGTGCCGGAGTCGGCCTCCTCGTCGGCCAGCGCCATCCCGGCCCGGAAGGCGGCCTCGGCCTCCTCGGCGGTGAGCGCGTCCTCGATGTCGATCCGCCCGCTGCCGCGCCGGATCCGGTGGCTCACCACCTCGGCGGGCAGCGACTCCGGCTCGCAGTCCAGCGCCAGGTCGACGATCCGTACCGGGACGCCCAGCCGCGCGGCGAGCACCGCCGCCGGGCTCTCGCCGTCCAGGACCGCCCGTACGAGCTGTGCGGCGCCGCCCGCGGGCCGCCGTGAGACGCCGAGCGAGGCCACCCCGTGGTCGCCCGCGAACAGCAGCAGCCGGGGCTGGGTGAGGGGGCGTACGGGGACGGCCGCCTGGGCGGGGGCCAGCCATTCGCCCAGCTCGTCGAGGCGTCCGAGCGAGCCCTGCGGAACCACAAGGCGGGCGCGGCGTTCCTCGGCGTCGCGGCGCACGCCGCCGTCCGGCCGCTCGATCAGATCGGAGAAGTCGTCGAGATTCAGCGTGCTCATTGGCGGAAGGTTACCGGCAGCCGTGAGCGGGCTCACTCACGGTCCCGGGTCCGCCCCGGACGCCGTTCACCTGGAGTGAAGAGTTCACCGCATGGCGTGATTGCGCGCCTCCCGGCTATCCCATACGTTCCGGTTCGTGGCGAATTCTCGCGGTGCTCGGGCGCGGAGGACTCCGGCGGCCGGTACGGCCCCGCCGGGCACCCGGCGCCCGGCCACCGCCCGGCACCCCGGAGGAACCATGCCGCCGAACCCGCCCGCCCCCGAGCCGGGACCCGCGGCTCCGCGCACCCGAGGCCCCTTCCGCCCCCGACTCCCTTTCCGCGGCGGGGTGTTGCCCGCCCGGTGGTACACCGGCTGCGCCTGGTGCGGCACTCCCGTCCGGCGCCGCGTGGCGGACCTGCTCGGGCGGCACCCCGGGACCGCCGAGTGCCCGGCGTGCACGTACCGCTTCGGCAGCCTTCCGCCGCCCTTCGGGCAGCCGGAGCCGAGGCGCTCCGCAGCCGCTGCCGGTCCCGTCGCGGGAGCGGGGGGCGGCGGCAGCGGATCCGGGGCCGCCCGCGGGTCCGGGGGGCCGCCCGCCGCAGCGGTCGCGAGCGGCGCCCTGGAGCCGGGGTGCGTGCTGCGCTCCCGGGCCCGCGCCCTGCTGCCGTACGCCGAACCGGAGTCCTGGCTCGACATCGAGTCGGGGGCGGCCCGCTTCCCCCGCACGGCGCGCGAACTGCTCCCGTACACCGCCTTCGACGCGCTGGGCGCCACCGGCGTCGAGGAGGCGCTCGCCGCGGGCCGGATCGACGCCGGACTGCCCGGCACCCTGCGCGCCCTCGCCCCGCGCATCCCGGGCCACTACGACGCGCTGAGCATGTTCCACCGGCTCCAGCACTCCGCCGAGGCGGGCGCCGAACTCCGCGCCGCCCGCACCGTGTTGCGCCCCGGCGGGCATCTGGTCCTCGACTGCGCCAACCCGGCGTCCTGGTCCGGGCGGCTGCTCGCCCGCAGAGGGGCCGCCGCAACCGGGCGTGATCCGCGGGCAGTTCGCCCGCTCCTGCTCACCTCCGCCGAGCTGGAAACGGAGTTGACCGGGCTGGGCTTCACGGTGCTCGGCACCGGCTCGCGGGGCGCTCACATCCCCTGCGAACTCACCGCCGCCGTCGCCCGGTTGGTGCCGGGCGGCCGCGGTCCGGGTGCGCCGGTGCGCCGGGTGCCCGCGCTGCTCGGCGCGCTCTGCCTCCCCCTGCTCGCCGCCGCCCGCCTGCTCGACCACCTGCTGGCCCTGGCCCTGCGCGGCCCCCGCCTCGCCAACAGCTACCGGATCGTGGCCCGCCGCGAACCCGATGCGGCGGCGGACCCGGCGGCTCCGGTGGACTCACCGGAGCCGACAACTCCCGGTCTCTGAAGGGGAGTTGACCCTCACCCTCGCAGCACCACCGCCTGCCCCGCCACCACGAGCAGTACGTGCTCGCACTCCGCGGCGAAGGCGGCGTTGAGGCGGCCGAGGGCGTCGCGGTAGCGGCGGCCGGAGGCGGTGGCGGGGACGATGCCCGAGCCGACCTCGTTGGAGACCGCCACCACGGTGCGCCGGGTCTCCCGTACCGCCTTGACCAACTCCCGGACCTTCTCCTGGAGTTGGCGCTCGCCGCCGCCCGCCCAGGCGGCCTCGTCCCAGGCGTCGGCCTCGTCCATGGCGTGGGTGAGCCAGAGCGAGAGGCAGTCGATGAGCAGCGGGGGGCCCGTCTCGGCGAGCAGGGGCGGCAGTTCGCAGGTCTCCTCGGTGCGCCAGGAGCCGGGGCGCCGTTCGCGGTGGGCGCCGACCCGGCTCGCCCACTCGGTGTCCCCCTCGCGGGTGCCGCCGGTCGCCACGTACACCACCTCCGGGAAGGCCTCCAGCCGCCGCTCGGCCTCCACCGACTTGCCGGAGCGCGCCCCGCCGAGGACCAGGGTCCGGCGCGGCAGGTCGGGCACCTCCTCGTAGGCGCCGACCTCCAGGGTGGTGCCGTCCGGCACGGCGCGGGCGCCCGCCGCCGCGAGGCGCCGGGCGGTCTCCTGGCCCGGCGGCAGCTCGTGGTCCAGGTGCACGGCGATCACCTCGGTGGTGGGCCCCAGGGTGCCCGCGGCGCGGAGCCGGGCCAGCGCGTCCGGGCGCCCGGTCACATCGGCGCACACCATGGCGTAGGGCCCGCCGTCCAGGGTGCCCGCGGGGGCGGCGCCCGGCGGCAGATAGAGCAGCCGGAGGCCGTCGGGGCCGGTGACGGCGTAGCCGGTGCCGGGGGAGTCGAGGGCGAGGGCGCGCACCCGGTGGCCGCTCAGCAGGGTCAGCTCGCGGCCGTCCGGTACCCGTACCGGCCGGGGCAGGCCCGCCGGGATCTCGACCGCGGGGCCGTCGTGCGGGTGCGAGAGCAGCACCTGGCGCACCCCGCCGAGCGAATGCCCGGCGCGGGCGGCGGCCAGGGCCGCCCCGGGGGTCAGGTCGAGCAGCAGCGCCTCGTCCACGAGCAGCGAGGTCGCCGCCCGCACCCAGGGGCCGAGCGCGCTCGCGCAGGCGGCGCAGGGGCAGCCGGGGCGGGGCAGTCCGGTGGGGCCGCCGGTGCCGAGCAGAGTCACTTCCACACGAAGATCCTCCCGCGTCCGCGCCGCACGTGCTCGCCCGGATAGGCTTCGGGACGATCTGAAGCAGCGTGTGAGGCCCGGGAGGCGACATGGCGGCGTGGACATGGCGGTTCGAGAAGTCCGACGGGGCAGAGGTCGAGCCGGCCGTGGAGCCCGAGGAGTTCACCACTCAGGGCGACGCGGAGTCGTGGATCGGCGAGTTCTTCAAGGAGCTGGCCGAGGGGGGCGCGGACCAGGTCACCCTTTTCGAGGACGGCGCCAAGGTCTACGGCCCGATGAGCCTGCACCAGGGCGACCCGGAGGCGGAGGACGAGAGCGAGTCCTGAGCGCCGCGAGGCCCGCGAGGGCCCCGAGACACCACCGGCCGGGGGCGGTCGCCGCGCAGCAGCGCGGTGGCCGCCCCCGGCCGCGTGTGGTTCCTGGCCATGCGTGTTCCTGGCGCGTGTGTGCTCCCGGCCGTGCGTGCTCCCGTGGCGGTCGCGCCCCGGCGCGCGGGGCCCGTGCTCCGGTGCGCCCCTCAGCCCCGTACGCCGCACAGGTGCAGCAGCTCGGCCACCTGCCGGTAGGGGTCGGTGCGGCCCGCGCGGTCCTCGGCGGCGAGCAGGGTCCCCAGGTCCTCCGGCGGTGCGGTGTCCGCCCCCGAGGCCCGGCCGGTGAAGACGCGGATGCCGTACCAGGTGCTCAGCGGCGCCCCGATGCCCGCGAGGTTCTCGGTCAGGGAGGCGAGCCGGTCGGCGCGGGCCGTGACCCCGAGCGGGTCGGTCCAGTGCACGGAGTCGAAGGCGGCGAGCGCGCCCCGCCAGTCGCCGGTGAGCCCGGGGCGCAGGGCGAGCGCGTCGGCGTTGCGGACCACCAGCGAGAGCAGTCCGCCCGGGGCGAGGACCCGGGCCAGGCCCGCGAGCAGCGGATCGGGCTCCTCGACGTACATCAGCACTCCGTGGCAGAGCACCACGTCGAAGGCGCCCGGCAGGAAGTGCGCGCCGGTGTCCCGGCCGTCCCCCTGGAGCATCCGGACCCGGTCCCGGATGCCCTCCGGCTCCCGGGCGAGGACCTCCCGGGCGGCCGTGAGCAGCCCGGAGTCGGTCTCGACACCGGTGACCGCGTGCCCGGCGCGGGCCAGCCGCAGCGCCTGGCTGCCCTGGCCCATGCCGACGTCGAGGACCCGCAGCCGCTGCCCGAGCGGGAAGCGCTGGCCAATCTGCTCCTCGACCTGCCGGGCGACCAGTTCCCTGCGCACCACCTGCGGCAGTCCGCCGGAGCCGGGCGGCCAGGCGCCTCTCGGACCGGGGCCCGGCGGATCCGGCTCCTGGCTCAGGGCCGCTCTCCGCGCTTGACCTGCGGCTTGGGCATCCGCAGCCGGCGCATCTGGAGGGTACGCATCAGGGCGTAGGGCACGGCGCCGCGGCGCGGCTTGTCCGGGAAGCGCTCCGCGAGCTGCTTGCGCAGCCGGAACACCAGGACGACCGAGTCGATGACGATCAGCACGATGACGGCGAGCCACAGCAGCAGCGCCGAGTTCTGCAGCTGCGGGACGCGGATCATGCTCAGGACGAGGATGACCACCGCCATCGGCAGGAAGAACTCGGCGACGCAGAAGCGGGAGTCGACGAAGTCGCGGGCGAACCGGCGCACCGGGCCTTTGTCCCGGGTGGGCAGGTACCGCTCGTCGCCGGTGGCGAGCGCCTGGCGCTGCTTCTCCATCTGCGTACGGCGCTCCTCGCGCTGACGCTTCGCTGCCTCCTTGCGCGTCGTCGGAGTGGTCACGCTGCGGCGCTGGGACTGGGCCACGGCGCGCTTGGGCGTGGGCCTGCCCTTGGGGGCCTGCGGATCGCGGGGCTGAGTGGAGTCGGCCACGGGCGCCTTGGCGGCGGGGGCCTTCTCTTCCTTGGAACGGCTACGGAACACAAAACCCAAGGGTACGGGTAGCCGGAGCATGGACCGGCGCCCGGTGGGGAACAATCCGGCAGCGATACCTGTGCACGAGAACGGCATGCCCGTACGAGCCGGACAAACCGCAAGGCTTCTCCCGGTGCCCGGCCGGTGACGGCGTGCGAGCGGCGCGAGCCGTGTGCGTGCGGGGCGCGGGCCGGGGCGCCCTGGGCGGTCCGTGCAGGGGCCCGCCTACTCCCTGGGCCGGAGCGCCGGGCCGGGCAGTCGTCCTTGGGGAGGAGTCCATCCGTCCCTGGACAGTGCGGTAATGGAAGCAGGACCCGTACTGTGGGTTCTGTTGGGTGCTGTAGGCCGGAGTCCGTCAGAAGGGGGCGCGCGAAGCCCATGAGCGGTGTCATGAAGCGTATGGGGATGATCTTCCGCGCGAAGGCGAACAAGGCCCTTGACCGGGCCGAGGACCCGCGCGAGACCCTCGACTACTCGTACAACAAGCAGCTCGAACTGCTGCAGAAGGTGCGCCGCGGCGTCGCCGACGTCGCCACCTCGCGCAAGCGGCTCGAACTCCAGCTCAGCCAGTTGCAGAAGCAGTCCGGGAAGCTGGAGGACCAGGGCCGCAAGGCGCTCGCCCTCGGCCGCGAGGACCTGGCCCGCGAGGCGCTGTCCCGCCGGGCCGCGCTCCAGCAGCAGGTGACCGACCTGGAGACGCAGCACGAGACCCTCCAGGGCGAGGAGGAGAAGCTCACCCTCGCGGCCCAGCGCCTCCAGGCCAAGGTGGACGCCTTCCGTACGAAGAAGGAGACCATCAAGGCCACCTACACCGCGGCCCAGGCCCAGACCCGGATCGGCGAGGCCTTCTCCGGCATCTCCGAGGAGATGGGCGACGTCGGCATGGCCATCGAGCGCGCCGAGGACAAGACCGCGCAGCTCCAGGCCCGCGCCGGCGCCATCGACGAACTGCTCGCCTCCGGAGCCCTCGACGACCAGTCCGGGATGGCCAAGGACGACATCCAGGCCGAGCTGGACCGGCTCTCCGGTGGTACGGATGTGGAGCTGGAGCTGCAGCGGATGAAGGCCGAGCTCGCGGGCGGCCCCGCCCCGCAGCAGGCCATCGAGGGCGGCGAGCGGAGCGAGCAGCCCCAGCAGCAGCCGCAGGACACCCCGCGCTTCGACAAGCAGTAGGCACCGCTCGGCTCCGAGGAGGGCGACATGATCGTACGGATCATGGGGGAGGGGCAGGTGAGGCTGGCCGACAGCCACCTCGCCGAACTCAACACGCTGGACGAGGAACTCGCCGCGGAGATGCAGCAGGGCGACGGCCCGGGCTTCCGGCGCACCCTCCAGGCGCTCCTGGACGAGGTACGGGCGCTCGGCGAGCCCCTGCCCGACGACTCCCTGGAACCCTCGGAGCTGATCCTGCCCTCGCCGGAGGCCACCCTGGAGGAGGTCCGGGCGATGCTCAGCGACGACGGGCTGCTGCCCGGCTGAGCGGCCCCGCGGTGAGGGGCGCGCACTCCGGCGCGTGACCCGGTCGCGAGCCGGTCGGGTCCGCTCGCCCGCTCAGCCATCCGCGACCAGCCCCGCGAGCAGGCCGTCCCCCACCGGGTACGGCGGCTCCTCGGGCAGCAGCGCCCTCGCCCGCTCCGGCTCGCCCGCGCGTACCTGCGCGTGGACCCGCCGCTGGAGCGCGGTGACATCCCGGATGCCGGTGATCCACTCGTCGGCGTAGCGCCGCGCGGCCTCCCCGGCGAGGCCCAGCTGGAGCGAGCGGTACGGCAGCGGGCGCAGGTGCAGATCGCGCTCCGGGTCCCACTGCACGCGCGCCGGTGCGGAGCGCAACCGCCGCTTCCAGTCGGCCCGGTCGGCGTGGACGGCGGGCTCGTAGTGGGAGAGGCAGGCGTGCCGCAGGGCCCACTCGAAGCCCTCCCGGGTGATCTCCACGGCGAGCACCGTCTCCTGGCCCTCCTTGGTGCCCCAGCCGCAGCGGTAGGCCATCCACAGGAACGAGGGCTTGATCCATGTCATCCTCTCCCGCTTCCAGGCGGCGGGAAAGCGCCCCTCACGCGCCGCGGGCAGCCCGAGGGCCGGGGGATAGGCCTGGTAGACGGTCACGGTCGTATCCGAACGGGCCGCGCGGATACGGTACTTGGGTTCTTCCGGCACCGGACGAGCATGCCCGCCGCGCCGGGTCGGCGGCCACCGGATTTCCGGGTAGGGGCGCGCGCCGCCGCGTGCTCCCGGGCGGCCCAGCTCACCCCCCGGTTCCGTTCCGCGCGGTCGCCGGGCCCCGTACCGTTGGCTGGTGAGCACTTTCCAGCGAGCCCGGCACTGGCTCCAGGCGCATCCGCTGGCCCTCGACGCGGCTCTGGCCGCCGCCGTCCTCGCCTGTGTGGTGGTGGCCTCCTTCACCGACCCGCACGGACCGCACGGTCCCGAGTGGTTCACCCGGGTCCCGCACGTCTCCAGCCTGGTCCTCACCTCCATCGGCGGTCTCGCCCTGGTCTTCCGGCGGCGCGCCCCGATGGTGGTGCTCGGCGCCACCGGCCTCGTCGCCACCGTCGAACTGGTCACCGGCGACCCGCGCGCCCCCGTCGCGATGTGCGCGGTGGTCGCCCTCTACACGGTCGCCGCCAGCACCGACCGGCCGACCACCTGGCGGGTGGGCCTGTTCACCATGACCGTGCTCACCGCCGCCGCGATGCTCTCCGGTCCGCTGCCCTGGTACGCGCAGGAGAACATCGGCATCTTCGGCTGGACCGGCATGGCGGCCGCCGCCGGGGACGCGGTGCGCAGCCGCCGCGCCTTCGTGGACGCGATGCGCGAGCGCGCCGAACGCGCCGAGCGCACCCGCGAGGAGGAGGCTCGCCGCCGGGTCGCCGAGGAGCGGCTGCGCATCGCCCGCGATCTGCACGACGTGGTCGCCCACCACATCGCCCTGGTCAATGTGCAGGCGGGGGTGGCCGCCCATGTGATGGACCGCCGCCCGGACCAGGCCAAGGAGGCGCTGGCCCACGTACGGGAGGCGAGCCGCTCGGCGCTGAACGAACTCCGCGCCACCGTCGGCCTGTTGCGCCAGTCCGGCGACCCGGAGGCGCCCACCGAACCGGCGCCGGGCCTGGACCGGCTCGACGAACTCGCCGACACCTTCCGGCACGCCGGGCTGCCGGTGGCCGTGCTCCGCTCGCCCGAGGCCGGCGGGGCCGGGCCCCTCGGCGGCGAGGAGCCCGGGGCCGCCCGGCTGCCCGCCGCGGCGGACCTGGCCGCGTACCGGATCATCCAGGAGGCCCTGACCAATGTGCAGAAGCACGCCGGACCCGGGGCCGCCGCCGAGGTCAGCGTGATACAGGTCGGCGCCCATCTGGAGGTCACCGTCCTGGACAACGGCACCGGGCCCGGCGAGGCCCAGGACCGCGGGGAGCGGACCGACTCCGGCGAGGGCGGCGGGCACGGGCTGCTCGGCATGCGCGAGCGGGTCTCCGCCCTCGGCGGCAGCTGCACCGCCGGGCCCCGCTACGGCGGCGGCTTCCGGGTCCATGCGATCCTGCCGGTCACGGCCGGGGCGCAACCGGCACCGGCACCCGCGGGAGGCGGCGCGTGACGATCAGGGTGGTCCTCGCCGACGACCAGGCGCTGCTGCGCAGCGCGTTCAAGGTGCTCGTCGACTCCGAGGCGGACATGGAGGTCGTCGGCGAGGCCTCGGACGGCGCCCAGGCGGTCTCCCTCGCCCGCTCCGCCGCGGCCGACGTCGTCCTGATGGACATCCGGATGCCCGGCACCGACGGCCTCGCCGCCACCCGCGCCATCAGCGCCGACCCGGCGCTCTCCGGAGTACGGGTGGTGATGCTGACGACCTTCGAGGTCGACGAGTACGTGGTGCAGTCGCTGCGGGCCGGCGCCGCGGGCTTCCTCGGCAAGGGCTCCGAACCGGAGGAGCTGCTGAGCGCGATCCGCGTCGCGGCGGCCGGGGACGCGCTGCTCTCCCCGGCGGCCACCAAGGGCCTGATCGCCAAGTTCCTGGCGCAGAGCGAGAGTTCACCGGGCGGCGAGCGGGTGCACGCCGAACGCCTCGCCGCCCTGACCGGCCGCGAGCGCGAGGTCCTCGTCCAGGTCGCGGGCGGCCACTCCAACGACGAGATCGCCGAGCGGCTCCAGGTCAGCCCGCTCACCGTGAAGACGCACGTCAACCGCGCGATGGCCAAGCTCGGCGCCCGGGACCGCGCCGGACTCGTCGTCATCGCCTACGAGTCCGGGCTGGTACGTCCGAGGGTGGACTGACCTCCACCCCCGCCTACTCCGGCCGCAGTATCCGGCCGCCCGGAGATGGGCCCCTGAGCCTAGGGATGCGGACGTATCCGTGCAGCAAGGTATAGACGGGCACGCAGCTGTGCCCTCTCCTGCCGCGCACGCCACAGAAGAGAGACCCGTCCCATGTCCTGGCTGTCCCGGTTCAGCCTCGCCCAACGCGCCCTCATAGGCCTGATGTCGATCATCGCGATCGTCTTCGGGGCCATCGCGATCCCGCAACTCAAGCAGCAGCTGCTGCCCTCCATCGAACTGCCGATGGTCTCGGTCCTCGCCCCCTACGAGGGCGCCTCTCCGGACGTGGTCGAAAAGCAGGTGGTCGAACCGATCGAGGACAACCTCGACTCGGTCGACGGCATCACCGGCGTCACCTCGACGGCCAGCGAGGGCAACGCCCTGATCATGGCCCAGTTCGACTACGGCACCGACGCGAAGCAGCTCGTCGCCGACGTCCAGCAGGCCGTCAACCGCTCCCGCGCGACGCTGCCCTCCGAGGTCGACCCGGAGGTGGTCGCCGGCTCCACCGACGACATCCCGACCGTGGTCCTCGCCGCCAGCTCGGACAAGGACCAGCAGACCCTCGCCGACCAGCTCGAACGCCTCGTCGTCCCCGAGTTGAAGGACATCGACGGCGTCGCCCAGGTCACCGTCGACGGCGTACGCGACCTCCAGGTCACCGTCACCCCCGACGAGAAGAAGCTCGCCGCCAAGGGCCTCGGCGCCGCCCAGATCGGCCCCGCCCTGGAGGCGGGCGGCGCCACCGTGCCCGCCGGCTCCTTCGACGAGGGCGGCGCCAACCGCACCGTCCAGGTCGGCGGCGGCTACACCTCGGTGCGGCAGATCCAGGACCTGATGATCACCGGCGAGGGCGTCAAGAAGCCCGTACGCCTCGGGGACGTCGCGAGTGTCGAGGAGGAGCCCGCCAGGGCCGATTCGCTGACCCGCACCAACGGCGAGCCCAGCCTCGCCCTCTCGCTCACCATGGACCGGGACGGCAGCGCCGTCGCCATCTCGGACGCCGTCCAGGACAAGCTCGACGCGCTGCGCCAGGACCTCGGGGCCGGCGCCGAGCTGACCGTGGTCAGCGACCAGGGCCCGGCCGTCGCCGAGTCCATCGAGGGACTGACCACCGAGGGCGCGCTCGGCCTGGTCTTCGCGGTCCTGGTGATCCTGGTCTTCCTGGCCTCGGTCCGCTCCACCCTGGTCACCGCGGTCTCCATCCCGCTCTCCGTGGTGCTCGCCCTGCTCGTCCTGTGGACCCGCGACCTCTCCCTGAACATGCTCACCCTCGGCGCGCTCACCATCGCCATCGGCCGCGTCGTCGACGACTCGATCGTGGTCCTGGAGAACATCAAGCGCCACCTCGGCTACGGCGAGAAGCGCGAGGACGCCATCATCGGCGCGGTCAAGGAGGTCGCGGGCGCGGTCACCTCCTCCACCCTCACCACCGTCGCCGTCTTCCTGCCGATCGGTCTGGTCGGCGGCATGGTCGGCGCCCTCTTCGGCTCCTTCTCGCTGACGGTCACCGCGGCCCTGCTCGCCTCCCTCCTGGTCTCGCTGACGGTGGTCCCGGTCCTCTCGTACTGGTTCCTGCGGCCTCCGAAGGCGGTCCAGGGCGTCAGCGCCGAGGAGGCCCGCCGCCTCGCCGAGGAGAAGGAGGCCCGCAGCAGGCTCCAGCGCCTCTACGTACCGGTGCTGCGCTTCGCCACCCGGCGCCGCCTGACCAGCGTGCTCCTCGCGGTCCTCGTCCTGGTCGGCACCTTCGGCATGTCCGGACTGCTCAAGACCAACTTCTTCGACCAGGGCGAGCAGGGGGTCCTCACCGTCAAGCAGAAGCTCGACCCCGGCACCAGCCTCGCCGCCACCGACGCCCAGGCGCGGAAGGTGGAGAAGCTCCTCGAGGAGACCGACGGCGTCGAGGACTACCAGGTCACGGTCGGCTCCTCCGGCTTCCTCGCGGCCTTCGGCGGCGGTACGGACACCAACCAGGCCTCCTACCAGGTCACCCTCGCCGACGACGCCCACTACGACGACGTCCAGGACGACATCGAGGCCGGGCTGAAGAGGCTCAAGGGCATCGGCACCACCACCCTCACCCCGGGCGACGGCTTCGGCGCCCAGGACCTGAGCGTCGTGGTCAAGGCCGCCGACGCCCGGGTGCTCGCCCGGTCCGCGGAGCAGGTGCGCAAGGCGGTCGCCGGCCTCGACGACGTCACCGACGTCTCCAGCGACCTCGCGCAGTCCGTCCCGCGCATCTCGGTCAAGCCCAACAGCAAGGCCGCGGCCGCCGGTTACCACGAGGCCGCCCTCGGCCAGGCGGTCGCCCAGTCGGTACGCGGGGTCCCGCACGGCAAGGCGGTCCTGGACGAGACCGAACGCGATGTGGTGGTCCGCTCGGCCAAGCCCGCCCGGACCATGGCCGAGCTGAAGAAGCTCCCGCTCGGCAGCGTCCGGCTCGGCGACATCGCCGAGGTGAAGCTGGTCGACGGCCCGGTCTCCATGACCCGCATCGACGGCCAGCGCGCGGCCACCATCACCGCCCGCCCGACCGGCGACAACACCGGCGCGGTCAGCCAGGACCTCAACACGAAGATCAACGAACTGAAGCTCCCCGAGGGCGCCACCGCCTCCATCGGCGGCGTCTCCGAGGACCAGGACGAGGCCTTCGGACAGCTGGGCCTGGCCATGCTCGCGGCCATCGCGATCGTCTTCATGCTCCTGGTCGCGACCTTCCGCTCGCTGGTGCAGCCGCTGATCCTGCTGGTCTCCATCCCCTTCGCGTCCACCGGCGCGATCGGGCTGCTGATCGCCACCGGTACCCCGATGGGCGTCCCGGCGATGATCGGCATGCTGATGCTCATCGGCATCGTGGTCACCAACGCGATCGTGCTGATCGACCTCATCAACCAGTACCGGGCGAGGGGTTACAGCACCGTCGACGCCGTCGTCGAGGGCGGCCGCCACCGCCTGCGCCCCATCCTCATGACGGCACTCGCGACCATCTTCGCGCTGCTCCCGATGGCCCTCGGCATCACCGGCGAGGGCGGCTTCATCGCCCAGCCCCTCGCCGTCGTCGTCATCGGCGGCCTCCTCAGCTCCACCCTCCTGACCCTCCTCCTCGTCCCGACGCTCTACACCATGGTCGAACTCCGCAAGGAACGCCGGGCGAAGAAGCGCGCGGCAAAGCGGGCGAGGAAGGCGGGGGGTGCAGCCGGGGCGGAGACCGCGGAGGCCCCCAAGGAACCGGAGGACCCGAAGGAGGCCGCGTCGGCTCAGGTCTGAGCCTCCGTCTGATCATGTGGATGAGCTCCGGCCCGTCCCTGCTGAGTGCGGGGGCGGGCCGGGGTGTTTTCCGGACGGCGGGGCGGTTTCCAGTAACGGAAACGAGATGCTCTTGTCACTCTCGGTCCCCATCCGGAAGTATTGATCACGACACTCACGAGAGGGGCGGCGCTGTGAAGCTGACCAGACTGGTAGGCGAATGCCAAGACGGCTCATGCCCGACCATCTACGCCACAGATCGAGGCACGCTGGCCGTTCAGGGCAGCCGGATTTCTGCCCATGGGCTGGAGATCCCGTCGCACGAAACTCTGGTAGAGATTTCCGTAGAGCTCATCCGAAAGGCCGCGCGTGACCACATCGCCTAAAACACTGGACGATTGCTTCAATGGATTCGAGCGGGAAGCTTTCCGGCTCGAAACATTGGACGACTACAGCAAGTCGGGTGGCCAGGGTGCCTTTGAGGCGTTCCTCGAAGGGAAGCCGCAACCGGAAGACTTCAAAACTGCGGACTGGGTGACGACCGTCGGAGACGCGGTTCGTTCGGGCAAGCGTATGTATCGCGTGCACATCCTGAGCCGCCCACTCAATGACTATCTGCGGTTCGAGCTGGGCTGGGGATACCTGCGGAACGTGAAGGCAGGGGAGGAGTTCTTCATCCTCGACACCACGGAGCAGGCCAACCCGATCCCTGAGGCTCCGGACTTCTGGCTCTTCGACGAGCAGGTCATCGCCGCCATGAACTATGACGGCAAGGGCAAGTTCCTCGGTGCTGACCTCCTGAGTGAGGAGAAGGTTTCGACATTCCTCGCGTACCGGGACAAGGCCCTGGCTCAGGCTGTGCCGTTCGCTGAATGGTGGGCAGAGTACGGCGAGTGAACAAGGCTGGTCTCGGGGCAGCGCTGCGGGAACTGCGTGAGTCTTCCGGTATGGAGGGTAAAGCAGTTGCCCGTGGCGCTGCCATGTCCCGGTCCAAGCTCTCGAAGATCGAGAACGGTAACGTGACGCCGAGTGTCACTGACGTCGACTGCATCCTCACGGTGCTGGGCATATCGGATGAAGCAAAAGCCGCATACATGTCTGCCGCCCGAGAAGCGGCGACGGAGGTCACCGCTTGGCGGCTTGTTCGGCGGCTTGGTTACAGTCGAAAGCAGCAACAGGTAGGGGCATTGGAGTCCCAGACGACTTTGCTGCGCCTCTTCCAGCCATCGCTGATTCCGGGACTGTTGCAAACGCCTGAATATGTGCGTGCGGTATTCTCCCGAAAGGATCTGTCGGAGGCCCAGTTGGAGCGCACTATCGGGGCAAGGCTGGCCCGTCAGAGTGTCCTGTATTCCGAAGAAAAGAGCTTCCGGTTCGTCATCACGGAACCGGTGCTCCGGTGGCGCGTGGTCCCACCGCTGGTCATGGCGGGACAGTTGGACCGCGTGATATCTCTTTCGCGCCTTCCGGCGGTGGATATCCGCGTGGTCTCACTCTCCGCGACGCAGACAGATTTCCCTGGCCACTCGTTCTCCGTCAAAGACAATCGCCTGGTTGCCGTCGAAACGGTTCATGCCGAGATCGTGGTGACCGACCCCAGGGATGTCGCCCTCTACGTATCGAAGTTCGAGCGCTTCCGGGAATCCGCTGTTTCCGGCGACGCCATGCGTGCCCTGGTCGAATCCATTCGGGACGACTATTTGCGTGAACAGGAAACCGGCTAGAGTCGGGTTCCTCTCCTGTCGATGATTGCCGCACAAGCCTCCGTGACAAGGAAGGGCAGGGCAATGGTCGACCTGTATGAACTCCCCGTCGAGGGAATCGAGTTCTCGAAGGCCTGCGGCGGCAACACGCATCCCGACGGTGAATCGTGTGTGACCCTCGCGAGGATCGGTCCGGACGCCTGGGCCGTGGGTGACAGCAAGCGCCCTGATGCGCTGTCGCTGCGCTTCACCACGGCGGAGCTGGCCGCTGCCGGTATCGACCCGGCCCGCTTCGGTCTCTCGGCCTGACGCACCGCTCCACCTCAACTGACGGCCCCGCCCTACGCGTCGGGCGGGGCCGTCGCGCTTTCCGAAACGGAGCGGCACGTGCAGCAGCACCATCACGGTTACGCATGGCTCGGGGAGAAGAGGGAGTTCGACCGGGAGAGCATCCGAAGGCCTCCTGGCCAAGCGCCTTCGGCGACCAGTGAGAGGGACATCCATGAGCGGTACCGGGAGGCCGTGGCCGTCTTCCCGGCCTCCGAGGTCCCTCCGATCCAGACGGCGCACTGGCTCATGAAGCCGCCCTCGGTGATCCGGGGGACATGGGAGGACCCCGCAGAGGCGGGGGAGTGGCTGGGCCGCCGACTGACCGAGTTCGCCCCTCGGTTCGCCTCCGGCCAGGACCGGGAGGCGATCCGGCTGGTGCTTCTGGTGCAGGCCGCCGTCGAGCGTTTGCGGTGGGGCGGCGACGTATCGCTCGGCCACTATCTGCGGGGCGCGGTCTTCCACTCGGTGGCCGTGGTCACCTGCTCTCCGAACCGGGCAGCCCCCGAACTGCCCTGTCCGGCCGTGGCCGCCGGCCCCGGGTGAAGCATCCGTACGTACGCCGAAGGGGCGCCCATCCACCCGGACGCCCCTCCGCCTGCCCGTGCTTCGAGTGCTACGGCAGTGCCAGCATCCGTTCCAGGGCCAGCTTGGCGAAGCTCTCTGTCTCCTTGTCGACCTGGATGCGGTTGACGAGGGTGCCCTCGGCGAGGGATTCCAGGGTCCACACCAGGTGGGGGAGGTCGATGCGGTTCATGGTGGAGCAGAAGCAGACCGTCTTGTCGAGGAAGACGACCTCCTTGCCCTCGGGTGCGAAACGGTTCGCCAGGCGGCGGACCAAGTTGAGTTCGGTGCCGATCGCCCACTTCGAACCGGCGGGGGCGGCTTCCAGGGTCTTGATGATGTACTCGGTCGAGCCCACGTGGTCGGCGGCGGACACGACCTCGTGTTTGCACTCGGGGTGCACCAGGACGTTGACGCCGGGTATGCGGGCGCGGACGTCCTCGACCGAGTCCAGCGAGAAGCGGCCGTGCACCGAGCAGTGGCCGCGCCAGAGGATCATCTTCGCGGCGCGCAGCTGCTCGGTGGTGAGCCCGCCGCCCGGCTTGTGCGGGTTGTAGACCACGCAGTCGTCCAGGGACATGCCCATGTCGCGTACCGCGGTGTTGCGGCCGAGGTGCTGGTCGGGCAGGAAGAGGACCTTCTCGCCCTGCTGGAAGGCCCAGGCCAGGGCGCGTTCGGCGTTGGAGGAGGTGCAGATGGTGCCGCCGTGCTTGCCGGTGAAGGCCTTGATGTCGGCGGAGGAGTTCATGTACGAGACGGGGACGACCTGTTCGGCGATCCCGGCCTCGGTGAGCACGTCCCAGCACTCGGCGACCTGCTCGGCCGTGGCCATGTCGGCCATCGAGCAGCCGGCCGCGAGGTCGGGCAGGACCACCCGCTGCTCGTCGCCGGTGAGGATGTCCGCGGACTCCGCCATGAAGTGGACACCGCAGAAGACGATGTACTCGGCCTCCGGCTTGGCCGCGGCGTCCCGGGCCAGCTTGAAGGAGTCGCCGGTCACGTCGGCGAACTGGATGACCTCGTCGCGCTGGTAGTGGTGGCCGAGCACGAAGACCTTGTCGCCGAGCTTCTCCTTGGCGGCGCGGGCGCGGGCCACGAGATCCGGGTCGGAGGGGGCGGGCAGGTCGCCCGGGCAGTCGACACCGCGCTCGCTCCTGGCGTCGGCCTCGCGGCCGAGCAGCAGCAGGGCGAGGGGTGTCGGCTGGACGTCGAGCTCCTGGCGGGTTGGGGCGGTGGTCACGGCACGCACCCTTTCTTCTCGCGGGAATCTTCTCGCGGACTCAGCGGCTCTCCTGCGAGGCCGTTTCCGGCTCGTGCGGCTGCACGAAGGAGTCTTTTCGTCGAATTGACGTTATCTATCATAACCCGCTTCACGTCAGTTTGACGATGGCGGTCATGTCAATGTGACGCAATCCGCGGCGGCTGTTCCCGGGCGCCGGACCCGCGGCCGGCCGGGGCGCTCCCCGGGGCCCCCGACCGCGGTCCCGTGACCCCGCCCGGCCGGTGTGCGAGCATGGGTGGACCAGGGGAACCTGGCGTACACGCTCGGCGCGGAATGAATCCGCGACCCCGGCGGTTGTCACCGTCGGCAAGCAGTCTCCGTACCAACCCGGGAGAGATGTAGATGTCCGTATCGGACGAGACCACCACCGTCACCGACGGCATCATCCTGACCGACGCCGCCGCGGCCAAGGTCAAGGCCCTGCTCGACCAGGAAGGCCGCGAGGACCTGGCGCTGCGCGTCGCTGTCCAGCCCGGTGGCTGCTCCGGCCTGCGGTACCAGCTCTTCTTCGACGAGCGCTCCCTGGACGGCGATGTCGTGAAGGACTTCGGCGGCGTCAAGGTCGTCACCGACCGGATGAGCGCCCCCTACCTCGGCGGCGCCTCGGTCGACTTCGTCGACACCATCGAGAAGCAGGGCTTCACCATCGACAACCCCAACGCCACCGGCTCCTGCGCCTGCGGCGACTCCTTCAGCTGACGCCCCGGGGGCGGGCCCGAGCGGCCCGCCCCGACCGGGCATGACAGAAGGCGGCGGCCCCCTCGCGGGAGCCGCCGCCTTCTGTGTCTCCGGATGCCCTCCCCACAAGGGCGGCCGGAGATTCCGGGACCCTGGCGCTCCCCCACAGAGCGCGCGCGTCCCGAGGTCCTACTTCTCCTTCACCAGGGAACCGTGCTGCGTGACCACCTCACGGTCGCCGAGCGGCTTGTCGAGCTGCACGCTCACGTCGGTCTTCTTGGCCATCTGCACGCACACCTTGCCGGGCTTGGCGGCAGGCTCGGTCACCTTCACGGTCACCTTGCCGCCGGTCTCCTTCGCCGTGGCGGAGTACGTCTTGCAGACGCTGCCGTAGAAGTGCAGGGTCAGCTTCTTGCCGTCGGTGGAGAACTTGTCCACCTTGGCCTCCTTCAGCGGCGCGACCGGACCCGAGGAGTCGTGGCCGGGCCGGGCCGGACCCTCGTTCTTCGGCTGCGTCAGGAACCGCGGGTCGACCGCCGGGTGCACCACCCGCTGCTCACTGGTCGCCCCGGCCGGACGCACCTGGTAGAGCCAGGACGGTACGAGGATCTGGCGGCCCTTCTCCTGCTGGGCGGAGAGGCCGAAGACGGCACTCTTCACCGTCGCGGGCTCCGGCTTCGCGGGCTTGTCGCAGTCCTTGCTCCCGGAGGGCGCGGGCTTGGCGTCCTTCGTGTCCTTGCCCAGCGGGACCGGGTCCGCGCAGCCGGGGGCCGAGCGCAGCGTGCCGCCGGTCCGGTTCAGCTCGTCCAGGGTCCGCTTCGCGCTCAGGACCGGGTACGAGTCGCCCTTCTCGGGGGACTTCAGGAAGCCGTTGCCCGCGGTCACCGTGCCGTCGAAGGCGATGTTCACGGAGGTGGTCCAGCCCTCGGTGGGCAGTCCGCCGATCTCCGGATTCGCCTTCACCACACGGGAGTTGCCGACCAGCTGGCTGGCCTCCAGCTTGGCGTCGTCCACCCCGATCGCCTTCAGGACGGGCGCGGCCTTCTTCTTCGCCAGCTCCTCGTTGGGCACCACATCGCCCTCGGGCTCGGTGTTGCTCGCGCACATCTTGCCCTTGGGGCAGTTGTCGCCACCGGGAGGCGCGTACTTGTGGAAGGTCCAGCTGCCGGGTGCCTCGACCGCGACCTGCAGCCGCGGGCTGCTGCCGTCGCTGCCGCCGATACGCCAGGTGCTGCCCGCCAGATGCGGGGTGCCCTCCAGGCCAAGGGCCTTCCCGAGCCGCGTCACGTCCTCGGCGCTGACCTTGCCCTCGGTGCGGTAGACGGGTGCGGAGTCGGGGCCCTCGGGCAGCTCGCCGGAAGCGCGGTAGACGGTGCCGTTCGGGTTCGGCTCGCCCGGCGCGATGCCGGGGCCGCCGTCACGGTCCTCGCCGCCCGGCGCCTTCGCCTGGCCGCTCAGGGCCAGCGGCGGCAGCTTGTCGCTGCTCTCCTTGCCGGCCGAGCTCTTGCTGTCGTCGTCGGAGGCGGCGGAGGCGAGGTAGATCCCGCCGCCGCCGGCCAGGAGGACGGCCGCTGCCACCGAAGCGGCAACCAGCCCCGTGCGTCGCTTCGGCGCGCTCGTCGCTTCGTTCCGGTTCTCCTCGGTGTTCACCGCATCGCTCCTATCGCCTGCGTTCACCACCACGTTCCTCCGTGGCGGACAGCAGTGTGACGTGAGAGGTCCGCGAGCGGTTCCCTCCGTTTCCGGACGGGACGAAGAAAACTCCGGATGTCCGCGCCCCGGTCCCTCAGTCGCCGTACTGGGACATGCCGTCGACCAGGTGCGCGGAGCGCTCGGGCACCACGATGGCGCGGATGCCCGCCTTCGCCCCGGGGCCCGGCTTCCGCTCGGGGCGGTTCTCGGCGTACGCCGTGGTGGGGGAGGACCAGCGGGATGCCATGCTGGCGCAGTCGCCGCGCAGGACGTCGAAGCCGCACTCCAGGTCCTGCGGGGCGGATTCACGGGAATCGGGGTTCGTCATATCCGAACGGTAAGCGCGGGATCACAGGCGAAGAAAGCCCTACTATCGGGTAGTTTCGGCGGGTCGGCCGGTGCGGGGCGGAACCGGTAGCGTAAGGGGACCCTTCCTCTTCGCCCAGGAGCGTTCCAGCCGTGCGTATTGCAGTCACCGGCTCCATCGCCACCGACCACCTGATGACCTTCCCCGGCCGATTCAGCGACCAGCTCGTCGCCGATCAGCTGCACACGGTCTCCCTCTCCTTCCTCGTCGACAACCTGGAGGTGCGCCGGGGCGGCGTCGGCGCCAACATCGCCTTCGGCATGGGCCAGCTCGGCACCGCCCCGATCCTGGTGGGCGCGGCCGGCTCCGACTTCGACGAGTACCGCGCGTGGCTGGACCGGCACGGGGTGGACACCGCCTCCGTACGGATCTCCGAGGTGCTGCACACCGCCCGCTTCGTCTGCACCACGGACACCGACCACAACCAGATCGGCTCCTTCTACACGGGGGCGATGAGCGAGGCCCGCCTCATCGAGCTGAAGGCCGTCGCCGACCGGGTGGGCGGCCTCGACCTCGTCCTGATCGGCGCCGACGACCCGGAGGCGATGCTCCGGCACACCGAGGAGTGCCGCACCCGCGCCATCCCCTTCGCGGCCGACTTCTCCCAGCAGATCGCCCGGATGAACGGCGAGGAGATCCGCACCCTCCTCGACGGCGCCGCCTACCTCTTCTCCAACGAGTACGAGAAGGGCCTCATCGAGAACAAGACCGGCTGGACCGAGGCGGAGATCCTCGGCCGCGTCGGGCACCGGGTCACCACCCTCGGCGCGGCGGGCGTGCGCATCGACCGGGTCGGCGAGCCCTCCCTGGAGGTCGGCGTCCCCGAGGAGGAGGCGAAGGTCGACCCCACCGGTGTCGGCGACGCCTTCCGCGCCGGGTTCCTCTCCGGCCTCTCCTGGGGCGTCGGCCTGGAGCGCGCCGCCCAGATCGGCTGCATGCTGGCCACCCTGGTCATCGAGACCCTGGGCACCCAGGAGTACCAGCTGCGCCGCGCCCACTTCATGGACCGCTTCACCAAGGCCTACGGCCACGAGGCCGCCGCGGAGGTCCAGGCCCATCTGGCCTGAGTCCCGCCGCCCACACCTCCGGCCGCCGCCCCGTACGTGACGGGACGGCGGCCGGAGGCGCGTACGGGCACCGCGCCTCAGGAGATCCGGCGCACCGTGTACGCGCTGCCGCGCCCGGCCGGCTCCTCGCCCACGTACTCCTGGCCGCGCATCGCGCACCAGGCGGGGATGTCCAGACGGGCCGCCTCGTCGTCGGCGAGCACCGTGACCGTGCCGCCCACCGGGACCCCGCCGATCGCCTTGGCCAGCTCGATCACCGGCAGCGGGCAGCGCTTGCCGAGGGAGTCGACCACCAGGCCCTCGGCGGGGGGCGCCGCCGCGGGGGCCCCGCCGACGGGGGCGTCCAGCTTCCGGCGGACCTCGGCCACCGCCCCGGGCAGCACGCCGAGGAAGGACTCCACCTCCTCGCGCGCGGTGCCCGCCGGGAGCGAGACGCGGACATTGCCTTCGCTCAGTACGCCCATGGCCGTGAGCACATGGCTCGGGGTGAGCGTCGAACTCGTACAGGAGGAGCCGGAGGAGACCGAGAAGCCCGCCCGGTCCAGGGCGTGCAGCAGGCTCTCGCCGTCCGCGTAGAGGCAGGAGAAGGTGACCAGGTGCGGCAGCCGCAGCTCGGGGTCGCCGGTCACCTCCACATCCGGGACCAGCTCCGGCACCCGTGCCCGGATCAGCGCGGTCAGCTCCCGCAGCCGGGTCGCCTCGGCCGCCGCCTCGGCGTGCACGGCCCGCAGCGAGGCCGCCGCCGCCACGATCGCCGGGATGTTCTCGAAGCCCGCGGCGCGGCCCGACTCCCGCTCGTCCACCGGGCCCACCGGCGCGAAGCGCACCCCCTTGCGGACCGCGAGCAGGCCGACCCCGGCGGGCCCGCCCCACTTGTGCGAACTGGCCGTGAAGAGCGACCAGTCGGGCACCTCGGGCACCAGCGGGCCCCAGGGCAGCGACTGGGCCGCGTCCACCAGGAGCGGCACCCCGGCCCGCCGGCAGACCCCGGCCACCTCGGCGACCGGCTGGACGGTGCCCACCTCGTGGTTGGCCGACTGCAGGCAGGCGAGCGCGGTGTCCGGGCGCAGGGCGCGGGCGTACTCCCCGGGGTCGACCGCGCCGCCGCGCCCGACCGGGACCTCGGTCACCGGGTGGCCCGCGCGCTCGTGCGCCTCGGCGCTGTGCAGCACCGAAGAGTGTTCGACCGCCGACACGATCAGGTGGCTTCCGGTACGCCTGCGCCCGGCGAGCGCCCCCGCGATCCCGGTGTGCACGGCCCGGGTGCCTGAGGTGGTGAAGGACAGCTCGTCGGGGCGGCAGCCCACCGCCTCGGCCGCCGCCTCGCGCGCCGCGTCGAGCAGCAGCCGGGCCCGGCGGCCCTCCCGGTACAGGCGGGCCGGGTCCGCCCAGCCCTCGTCCAGGGAGGCGTGCAGGGCCTGGCGGGCGACGGGGTGCAGCGGGGCCGAGGAGGCGGCGTCGAAGTAGGACACGTCCACACGCTAACTCCGGGGGGTCGCGGGCGGTCCGCCGCGGGCGCGCGCGAGGGCTCCCGGGGCGGGCGCGAGGCCCCGAGGGCCCGTCAGATGGGGGCTGGAGTGGGGCATTCCACCCCTTCGGGGAGTGCGGCGGCGCGTTGGGCACCCTCCCCGCGCGACCCCAAATTGCGTCCAGTAGGGTTTGGTCCGCATAAACATCCAAACCCCTGCCCGCGGCGGGACGGCGACCGACCAGAGCGAAGGCCGCAGCACGCGCGGGCGAGACTCTCGGGAAGGCGCTACGTGAGTCCCAACGGCTCCGACCTCCCCCATCGCCTGAAGGGCGTGGGCGGTACCCCCATGTCGCGGCGCCCGATGCGGCGGAAGCTGCTGCAGGGCCTGACTGCGGGGCTGATCCTGGCCACAGCCTCCGGTTGCTCGTACAACTGGGAGGACTTCCCTCGCCTCGGTATGCCCACCCCGGTCACCGAAGAGGCGCCGCGGATCCTGTCCCTGTGGCAGGGCTCCTGGGCGGCCGCGCTCGCCACCGGTGTCCTGGTGTGGGGCCTGATCCTGTGGAGCGTCGTCTTCCACCGGCGCAGCCGCACCAAGGTCGAGGTGCCACCGCAGACCCGGTACAACGTGCCGCTCGAGGCGATGTACACCGTGGTCCCCATCATCATCGTCTCGGTGCTCTTCTACTTCACCGCGCGTGACGAGTCCAAGCTCCTCGAACTGGACGACAAGCCCGCCCACACGGTCAACGTGGTCGGCTTCCAGTGGAGCTGGGGCTTCAACTACGTGGAGGACGTGGACGGCAACAAGGCCACCGGCGACGCCCGCAAGGCAGGCGAACTCGCCGCCGTGCCGGACCGCTTCGCCGAGGACTTCCCGGCCGGGGCGGAGGGCGTCTACGACATCGGCGTCCCCGGCGACCGGAACCCGCAGACGAACAACCCGGGTCCGACGCTGTGGCTCCCCAAGGGCGAGAAGGTCCGCTTCGTCCTCACCTCGCGGGACGTCATCCACTCCTTCTGGGTGGTGCCCTTCCTGATGAAGCAGGACGTCATCCCGGGCCACACCAACTCCTTCGAGGTGACCCCCAACAAGGAGGGCACCTTCCTCGGCAAGTGCGCCGAACTCTGCGGCGTCGACCACTCCCGCATGCTCTTCAACGTGAAGGTCGTCTCTCCCGAGCGCTACCAGCAGCACCTCAAGGAGCTGCAGGAGTCGGGCAAGCGCGGGTTCGTCCCGGCCGGCATCGAGCAGACGGGCCATGAGAAGAACCGGGAGACGAACAACCTGTGAGCATCCTCAACGAACCCCAGGGTGCCGACGCAGCCGAGGACTCGTACGAGAACGAGCTGCCCGTCCGGCGCAAACAGCCCGGCAACGTCGTGATCAAGTGGCTGACCACGACGGACCACAAGACCATCGGTACGCTCTACCTGGTCACCTCGTTCGCCTTCTTCTGCATCGGCGGCGTCATGGCGCTCTTCATGCGCGCCGAACTCGCCCGCCCGGGTACGCAGATCATGTCGAACGAGCAGTTCAACCAGGCGTTCACGATGCACGGCACGATCATGCTGCTGATGTTCGCGACGCCGCTGTTCGCCGGGTTCGCGAACTGGATCATGCCGCTGCAGATCGGCGCGCCCGACGTGGCGTTCCCGCGGCTGAACATGTTCGCCTACTGGCTCTACCTCTTCGGCTCGCTCATCGCGGTGGGCGGCTTCCTCACCCCGCAGGGCGCGGCCGACTTCGGCTGGTTCGCGTACTCGCCGCTCTCCGACGCGGTCCGCTCGCCGGGTGTGGGCGCCGACATGTGGATCATGGGCCTGGCCCTCTCCGGCTTCGGCACCATCCTCGGCTCGGTCAACTTCATCACCACGATCATCTGCATGCGCGCCCCGGGCATGACCATGTTCCGCATGCCGATCTTCGTGTGGAACGTGCTGCTGACCGGTGTGCTCGTACTGCTCGCCTTCCCGGTGCTCGCCGCCGCGCTCTTCGCCCTGGAGGCGGACCGCAAGTTCGGGGCGCATGTCTTCGACGCGGCCAACGGCGGGGCCTTGCTCTGGCAACACCTCTTCTGGTTCTTCGGCCATCCAGAGGTGTACATCATCGCCTTGCCGTTCTTCGGGATCATCTCCGAGGTCATCCCGGTCTTCAGCCGCAAGCCGATGTTCGGCTACGGCGGCCTGATCGGCGCGACCATCGCCATCGCGGGCCTGTCCGTGACGGTGTGGGCGCACCACATGTACGTCACCGGCGGTGTGCTGCTGCCGTTCTTCTCCTTCATGACCTTCCTGATCGCGGTACCGACCGGTGTGAAGTTCTTCAACTGGATCGGCACCATGTGGAAGGGCTCGCTGTCCTTCGAGACACCGATGCTCTGGGCCGTCGGCTTCCTGATCACCTTCACCTTCGGTGGTCTGACCGGCGTCATCCTGGCCTCGCCCCCGATGGACTTCCACGTCTCCGACTCGTACTTCGTGGTGGCGCACTTCCACTACGTGGTCTTCGGAACCGTCGTCTTCGCCATGTTCTCCGGCTTCCACTTCTGGTGGCCCAAGTGGACCGGCAAGATGCTCGACGAGCGCCTCGGCAAGATCACCTTCTGGACGCTGTTCGTGGGCTTCCACGGCACCTTCCTGGTGCAGCACTGGCTCGGCGCGGAGGGCATGCCCCGCCGGTACGCGGACTACCTCGCGGCCGACGGCTTCACCGCCCTCAACACGATCTCGACGATCAGCTCCTTCGTCCTCGGCCTGTCGATCCTGCCGTTCCTCTACAACGTCTGGAAGACCGCCAAGTACGGCAAGAAGATCGAGGTCGACGACCCCTGGGGCTACGGCCGCTCCCTGGAGTGGGCCACCTCGTGCCCGCCCCCGCGGCACAACTTCCTCACCCTGCCCCGGATCCGCAGTGAATCCCCGGCCTTCGACCTGCACCACCCGGAGGTCGCCGCGCAGGACCAGCTGGAGAACGCCGGAGTGGCCGCCGGTGCGGTCACCGGTGGCAAGGAGGCCGGCAAGTGAAGATCCAGGGCAAGATGTTCCTCTGGCTCAGCCTCTTCGTCCTGATCATGGCCGTGGTCTACGGCGTGTGGTCGAAGGAGCCGGCCGGCACCACGGCGCTCTTCCTCGCCTTCGGCCTGTGCGTGATGGTCGGGTACTACCTGGCCTTCACCGCCCGCCGGGTGGACGCGATGGCGCAGGACAACGACGAGGCCGATGTCGCGGACGAGGCCGGCGAGGTGGGCTTCTTCAGCCCGCACAGCTGGCAGCCGCTGGCGCTCGGCATCGGCGGCGCCCTCGCCTTCATGGGCGTGGCCGTCGGCTGGTGGATCATGTACTTCTCCGCCCCGATCATCCTGGTCGGCATCTGGGGCTGGGTGTTCGAGTACTACCGCGGCGAGAACCAGACGCAGTAGCACCGAGGTACGCGAACGGGCCCGGACACTCCGCGAGGAGGTCCGGGCTCCTTCGTCTGCCGCAGCAGGACCACCCGGACGGATCACCGGCCGCGCCGAGCGGCCCGGTCCTGCCTAGCGTGACCGCCATGAGGCACACAGCGCACATACCCACGGTATTGAGCAGCACCCTGCTGGTGGCCGCCCTCGGCGCCGGCCTCACCGCCTGCGGCGGTACCGACGACTCCGCGCTCTCGGGCAACCCCTACGACGCCGGGGACCAGATCTCCTTCGGCGGTCCCACCGGCGAGAAGGCGGACCCCGACAAGCCGCTGGAGATCAGCGCCAAGGACGGCGGCCGGATCACCGATGTGACCGCCACCGACGCCGCGGGCCGCCAGGTCGCGGGGGAGCTGTCCGAGGACGGCCACCGCTGGCACAGCTCCGCGGCACTCAGCCCCGGCGACCGGTACACGGTCCACGTCCGCACCGAGAACGGCGACGGCAAGCCCGGCCAGAAGGTGCTCAGCTTCCGCGCCGCGAAGGCCGACAAGAGCCGGGGGCGCCTGAAGGTCGCCTTCGGCCCCAAGTCCGGCCAGTACGGCGTCGGGCAGCCGGTCACCGCCGAACTCAGCCGCCCCGTCAAGAGCCGCGAGGCCCGCGCCAAGGTCGAACGCGGGCTGCGGGTGGACTCCAGCCCCGCGGTCAGCGGCTCCTGGTACTGGGTCGACAGCAAGACCCTGCACTACCGGCCGCAGAACTACTGGCCCGCCCATGCCACCGTCAATGTGCACTCCACCCTCGCCGGGGTGAAGATCCAGGACGGCGTCTGGGGCGGCGCCGCCAAGGGCCTCAAACTCACCACCGGGGACCGGGTGGAGGCGATCACGGACGCCGCGACGCACACCATGAAGGTCCTCCGCAACGGCCGGGTGGTCAAGGAGCTGCCGGTCACCACCGGCAAGCCCGGCTTCGACACCCGCAACGGGATCAAGGTCGTGCTCGCCAAGGAAGCCTTCGTACGTATGCGCAGCAGCACCGTGGGCATAGCCGCGGGCAGCGCCGACTCCTACGACCTGCCGGTGCACTGGGCGACCCGGGTCACCCTCAGCGGCGAGTACGTGCACGCCGCCCCCTGGTCGGTCGGCTCGCAGGGCGCGGCCAACGTCAGCCACGGCTGCACCGGCATGAGCACCGAGAACGCCGAGTGGTTCTTCAACACCGTGCGCGAGGGCGACCTCGTCAAGGTGGTCAACAGCGGCGGCGAGATGATGGCGCCCTTCGACAACGGCTACGGCGACTGGAACCTCAGCTGGGCCAAGTGGCGGCAGGGAACGGCGCTGAAGGCTGACAGCGGGGAGCAGGCCGGACCGGAGCGGGTCGCCGCCTCCCGGCTGCGCCCGCAGGTCTGAGCGGCCCGCACGGGGGCGCCCGGGGCCCTTCGCTCCGGGCGCCCCCGGACACGCCTGAGGGCCCGCACACCGGTGCGGGCCCTCGTCGTGGGGAGGGGGCTCAGGTGCCCACGGAGAGCCGGGCGCGCAGCAGGCCCGCGAGGGCGGCGGCGAACTCCACCGGCTCCACCGGCAGCGTCACCGCGGCCTCGGCCCGGCTCCAGGTGGCGAGCCAGGCGTCCTGCGGGCGGCCGATGGTCAGCAGCACCGGCGGGCAGTCGTACACCTCGTCCTTGATCTGGCGGCAGACGCCCATGCCTCCGGCGGGCACCGCCTCGCCGTCCAGGACGCAGACGTCGATGCCGCCGCGCTCCAGCTCGGCCAGGACGGCGGGGAGGGTGGCGCACTCGACGAACTCGACCTGCGGGACGTCCGCCGCGGGCCTGCGGCCGGTCGCCAGGCGGATCTGCTCGCGGGTGGTCGAGTTGTCGCTGTAGACCAGCACCGTGGCGGTCTGCTGCATGTGTTCCTCCACGCATTTCGGCTTCGCCCTGCTCTCCGTCGAGCCGGCGACGGTCAGAGCCGCTGGCGCGGATGCTACCCCTTCCGACACCCCGTCAACAGCGGTCGCGGGCACCGCGTGAGCACCGGTCGGGGCCCGGCGGGGGGCCCCAACACTCCGAACGGCACCCCCGGGGGTGAGGGCGGGATAAGCGACCGACATAATGTCGGCGTGGCGACAGCAACGACAGTAGATACCGGGCACGCGCACCCGTCGGTCAACCGGCCGAACCTCACCAGCGTCGGAACCATCATCTGGCTGAGTTCCGAGCTGATGTTCTTCGCGGCCCTCTTCGCGATGTACTTCACCTCCCGATCGGTCACCGGGCCGGATCACTGGAAGGAGATGGCGCATGCACTGAATGTGCCGTTCTCCGCGACGAACACCACCATCCTGGTGCTCTCCTCGCTCACCTGCCAGCTCGGCGTCTTCGCCGCCGAGCGCGGTGATGTGAAGAAGCTGCGGATGTGGTTCGTCGTCACCTTCGTGATGGGCGCGATCTTCATCGGCGGGCAGATCTTCGAGTACACCGAGCTGGTCAAGAAGGACGGCATCTCGCTGTCCTCCGACGCCTACGGCTCGGTGTTCTACCTGACCACCGGCTTCCACGGACTGCACGTGACGGGCGGACTCATCGCCTTCCTGCTGGTCCTGGGCCGGACGTACGCGGCCAGGAGGTTCACCCACGATCAGGCGACCGCGGCCATTGTCGTGTCCTACTACTGGCACTTCGTCGATGTGGTCTGGATCGGCCTCTTCGCCACGATCTACCTGATCAAGTAACCGGGTCGTTCCCGACGAACCGGCCCATTCCAGAAGCATCGACGCAGAAGATCCTGACACCGGGGTAATCCGTGAAAAAGCTCTCCGCACGACGACGCCATCCGCTGGCGGCGGTCGTCGTCCTACTTCTCGCGCTGGCGGCCACCGGGGGGCTGTACGCCGCGTTCGCGCCCGCGGACAAGGCCAAGGCCGAAGAGTCCGCGCAGTCCCTGACCATCGAGGAGGGCAAGAAGCTCTACTCGGTGGGCTGCGCAAGCTGCCACGGCACCGGCGGACAGGGGACCACCGACGGGCCGAGCCTGGTCGGCGTGGGCGCCGCCGCGGTCGACTTCCAGGTCGGCACCGGCCGGATGCCCGCCCAGCAGCCGGGCGCCCAGGTGCCCAAGAAGAAGAACATCTACTCGCAGGCCGAGATCGACCAGCTCGCGGCCTACGTGTCCTCGCTCGGTGCCGGCCCGGCCGTGCCGACGAAGAAGCAGTACGACCCGTCCGGCGCCGACATCGGCAAGGGCGGTGAGCTGTTCCGCACCAACTGCGCGCAGTGCCACAACTTCACCGGCAAGGGTGGCGCCCTCACCCACGGCAAGTACGCCCCCGACCTGAACGGCGTCTCGCCCAAGCACCTCTACGAGGCCATGCAGACGGGCCCGCAGAACATGCCGTCCTTCCCGGACTCGACGATGCCGGAGAAGAACAAGAAGGACATCATCGCGTACGTCAACGCGGTCAACGGTGATGACACGGAGCACCCCGGCGGTCTGGAACTGGGCGGCCTCGGGCCGGTCAGCGAGGGGCTGTTCGGCTGGGTCTTCGGGCTCGGCACCCTGATCGCCGTCGCCGTCTGGATCGCCGCCCGGACCGCAAAGGCCAAGAAGTCATGAGTACCCACGAAGAGACCCCAGAAGAGCACCTGCCGAGCGAACAGCGCGAGCACGGTGCGGAAGCGGTCAAACGCCCGGAGAACCCGTTCGCGGACCCGGGCCTGCCGCCGCACGAGCACCGTGTCCAGGACATCGACGAGGCCGCCGCCAAGCGGTCCGAGCGCGCGGTGGCCTTCCTCTTCGCCCTCTCCATGGTCGCCACGGTCGGCTTCATCGCCGCCTACGTGTCCGTGCCGCAGGACAAGAGCATCTACGTCTGGCCGCTCGGCCACATCAGCGCGATGAACTTCTCGCTGGGCATGACGCTCGGCATCGCGCTGTTCTGCATCGGGGCCGGGGCCGTGCACTGGGCCCGGACGCTGATGTCGGACGTGGAGATCCCGGACGACCGCCACGACATCGGCGCCTCCCCGGAGGTCACCGCCAAGGTCAAGGCGGACTGGGTGCAGGGCGCCAAGGAGTCGGGGCTCGGCCGCCGCAAGCTCATCCGGAACACCATGCTCGGCGCGCTGACCCTGGTGCCGCTCAGCGGCGTCGTCCTGCTGCGCGACCTCGGTCCGCTGCCCGGGACCAGCCTCCGGCACACCGCCTGGAAAAAGGGCAAGCTGCTCGTCAACATGAACACCAACGAGCCGCTGCGCCCCTCCGACGTCGTCGTCGGGTCGCTGACCTTCGCCAAGCCCGAGGGCCTGGAGGAGCACGACCACGATTTCCAGAAGGAGATCGCCAAGGCGGCGCTGATGATCGTCCGGCTCCAGCCGGAAAACATCAAGGACAAGCGCGAACTGGACTGGTCACACGAGGGGATCGTGGCCTACTCGAAGATCTGCACCCACGTGGGATGCCCGATCTCCCTGTACGAACAGCAGACGCACCACGCGCTCTGCCCGTGCCACCAGTCCACCTTCGACCTTGCCGACGGAGCCCGCGTCATCTTCGGCCCGGCCGGACACGCTCTTCCGCAACTGCGGATCGGCGTGAATGATGAGGGGTACCTCGAGGCCCTTGGCGACTTCGCGGAGCCTGTCGGTCCTGCATTCTGGGAGCGCGGATGAGTATTGATACGACCGAGAAGCCGGAGCCGAGCGGCGGCAAGAGCCGCGGCAAGGCCTCCGGAGGCGAGCGCTTCGCCGACTGGACGGACGGACGGCTGGGCATCTACAGCCTCGCCCGCGCCAATATGCGCAAGATCTTCCCGGACCACTGGTCCTTCATGCTGGGCGAGATCGTCCTGTACAGCTTCGTCATCATCATCCTCACGGGTGTGTACCTGACGCTGTTCTTCCACCCCTCGATGAACGAGGTGGAGTACACCGGCAGCTACGTCCCGATGCAGGGCCAGCTGATGTCCGAGGCCTTCAACTCGACGATGCACATCAGCTTCGACGTCCGCGGCGGTCTGCTCATCCGGCAGATCCACCACTGGGCGGCCCTGGTCTTCCTCGCGGGCATGTTCGTGCACATGATGCGGGTGTTCTTCACCGGCGCCTTCCGCAAGCCGCGCGAGGTCAACTGGCTGTTCGGCTGGCTGCTGTTCATCCTGGGCATGTTCACCGGCTTCACCGGCTACTCGCTGCCGGACGACCTGCTCTCCGGTACCGGTGTCCGCTTCATGGAGGGCGCGATCCTGGCCGTGCCGGTCGTCGGCACGTACCTGTCGTTCTTCCTCTTCGGCGGGGAGTTCCCCGGCGGGGACTTCGTGGCCCGGTTCTACTCGGTCCACATCCTGCTGCTGCCGGGCATCATGCTGGGCCTGCTCGCGGCCCACCTGTTCCTGGTCTTCTACCACAAGCACACCCAGTGGGCCGGTCCCGGACGGACCAACAAGAACGTGGTCGGTATGCCGTTCCTGCCGGTGTACACCGCCAAGGCGGGCGGCTTCTTCTTCCTGGTCTTCGGCGTCATCTCCGTCGTCGCCGCGATCGCCACGATCAACCCGATCTGGGCGATCGGCCCGTACCGCCCCGACCAGGTGTCCACCGGTGCCCAGCCCGACTGGTACATGGGCTTCTCCGAGGGACTGATCCGGGTGATGCCCGGCTGGGAGGTCAACTTCTGGGGCCACACGCTCGTCCTGGGCGTGCTGATCCCGCTGCTGATCTTCCCGCTGGTCCTCGTCTCGATCGGGGTCTATCCCTTCATCGAGGCCTGGATCACCGGCGACAAGCGCGAGCACCACATCCTGGACCGCCCGCGCAACGCCCCGACCCGTACCGGTCTCGGCGTCGCCTGGATCACGCTCTACATGGTGCTGCTCGTGGGCGGCGGCAACGACCTCTTCGCCACCCATCTGCATCTGTCGATCAACGCGATCACCTGGTTCGTGCGGATCGGGTTCTTCGCGGCCCCGGTCATCGCCTTCCTGGTCACCAAGCGGATCTGCCTCGGCCTCCAGCGCCGGGACCGGGACAAGGTGCTGCACGGACGCGAGTCCGGCATCATCAAGCGCCTGCCGCACGGTGAGTTCATCGAGGTGCACGAGCCCCTCGACCGGGAGGCGCTGCACAAGCTCACGGCGCACGAGCAGTACGAGCCGGCCGCGATCGCCCCGCCGACCGACGACAACGGCGTCGCGAAGAAGCTCACCCGGGGCGAGAAGCTGCGGGCCAAGCTCTCCCGCGGTTACTACGCGGAAGGCAACCAGATCCCCAAGCCGACCGTGCAGGAGTACGAGGAGATCACCAGCGGCCACGGCCACCACTGATCCCCTCCCGCCACGCCCGAAGGGCCCCGTCCAGGACACGGACGGGGCCCTTCGGCGTACCCCGGGCTGGATAGGGTGGGGCCCGGACCTTCTCCGTCCGGATTTCGCGGTCCCACCCACACCCAGGAGCGGCAGATGAGCGCTGTGACCCCCGCTGGAGGCACCGACACGGCGGGCCGCTCCTGGCCCGAGGTACTGAACTCCCTGCTCTACGGGCAGGACCAGAGCGCGGACGCCACCGCCTGGGCGATGGACCGGATCATGCGCGGCGAGGCCACCGACGCGCAGATCGCCGGCTTCTCCGTCGCGCTGCGGGCCAAGGGCGAGACCGTGGAGGAACTCTCCGGCATGGTCCGCGGCATGTACGAGCACGCCAGGACCATCGAGGTGCCCGGGCCCACCGTGGACATCGTCGGCACCGGCGGCGACGGCTCCAACACCGTCAACATCTCCACCATGTCCTCGATCGTGGTGGCCGGCACCGGGGCGAAGGTCGTCAAGCACGGCAACCGCGCCTCCTCCTCCGCGAGCGGCGCCTCCGACGTACTGGAGAAGCTCGGCGTCAATCTGGAGCTGAGCCCCGAGCGGGTCGCCGAGGTCGCCGAGGAGGCCGGGATCACCTTCTGCTTCGCGGTCAGATTCCACCCCGGCCTGCGGCACGCGGGCGCGGCCCGCAAGGAGCTCGGCATCCGCACCACCTTCAACTTCCTCGGCCCGCTGACCAATCCGGCCCGGGTGAAGGCGCAGGCCACCGGCGTCGCGGACGCGCGGATGGCGCCGATCATGGCCGGGGTGCTGGCCGCCCGCGGCTCCTCCGCGCTGGTCTTCCGCGGCGACGACGGTCTCGACGAGCTCACCACCACGGCGACCTCCCGGGTCTGGGTGGTCCGGGACGGCGCGGTCGCCGAGGAGTCCTTCGACCCGCGCGAGGTCGGCATCGAGCTGGTGCCGGTCGAGGCGCTGCGCGGGGCCGACGCCTCCTACAACGCCGAGGTGGCCCGGCGCCTGATGGACGGCGAACGCGGCCCGGTCCGCGATGCCGTCCTGCTCAACTCGGCGGCGGCCCTCGCGGCGCTCTCACCGAGCACGGCGCCGCTGACCGAGCAGATCCGCGGCGGTCTCGACCGCGCCGCCGAGTCCATCGACTCCGGAGCGGCCCGCCGGGTCCTGGAGCGCTGGGTGCGGGTCAGCAACGCCTGAGCGGCGAGCGGCACGGCGGCGGGCGCGGTCCGGGTTCTCCCCGGGGCGCGCCCGCTTCCGTACGCACGCCTGCCTCCACCTGCCTCCGTACGCGCGCCCGCTTAGGGCCGCCCCCGGGCCTGCGCCCGCTTAGGCCCGCCCCGTACCGGTGTGGTCGAGGTCTCAGGAGCCCGGGATCCGGACGGACTTGCGTTCTTTCTGGGCGATGACCATACTTTTCGGCAGGTCATGAGTGACAGCGAACAGGCCCCGGCCCGCTGTCCGGCAACCCTCCGTCCGTGGCGGGGTGCCCCGGGTGAAGACCAGGCAGCAGACAGCAAGGTCTGCGGCAAGCGCGGACCCCTCGCTTCCAGGGGTCCTGGTCGTCGAGGAGAGCTTCTCGTGAGCAAGCGAATGATCTAGGGGTCGTCCGGACTTCCTCCGGGTGCACACCCCCTTTTCCCAGATCCAGGAATCAGGCCCCGTGCCCGCCGCAGCCCGGCCCGCCCCTCCTCCTTCTGCCTTCGCACCGCGCCGCCGCGATCTTCGCCCGCGCGGTGATCTCGCCTGCCTCACAAGGGAGTTCGCCATGTCCGCCGACACCGTCACCGCCGCCTGCCCCGCCTTCGACGCCGCCGACACCACCGCCCCGGTCACCTCCGTCGGCGAGCCCCTGCCCGTCCTCGGCAGCGAGGTCACCGTCCCGCTGGTCACCGGCGGAAACGTCGGCTACGCCGCCCTCGACTACGCCGCCAGCGCCCCCGCCCTCCAGCGCGTCTGGGACGATGTGGCCGCCTACGCCCCGTACTACGGCAGCGTGCACCGGGGCGCCGGATACCTCTCCCAGCTGTCCACCGAGCTCTTCGAGCAGGCGCGGGCCACCGTCACCGAGTTCCTCGGCTGCCGCCCGGACGACCAGCTGGTCTTCACCCGCTCCACCACCGACTCGCTCAACCTGCTCGCCGCCGCCCTGCCCGAGGGCTGCCACGTCTACGTCTTCGAGACCGAGCACCACGCCTCGCTGCTGCCCTGGACCGCGCACACCGTCCACTACCTCGACGCCCCGCGCTCCCCGGAGCAGGCCGTCGCCACCCTGCGCGAGGCCCTCGCCGCCCGGCCCGACCGGACTCCGGCCCTGGTCTGCGTCACCGGCGCCTCCAATGTCACCGGTGAACTGTGGCCGGTACGCGAACTGGCCGCCGTCGCCCACGAGTCCAACGCCCGGATCGTCCTCGACGCCGCCCAGCTCGCCCCGCACCACCCGGTGGACGTGGCCGCCCTGGACGTCGACTGGGTGGCCTTCTCCGGGCACAAGCTGTACGCCCCCTTCGGTTCCGGGGTGCTCGCCGGCCGCGCCGACTGGCTGCGCGCGGCCGAGCCCTACCTCGCGGGCGGCGGCGCCTCCCGCAAGGTCGCCCGCCGCGCCGACGGCGGCGTCGAGGTGGAGTGGCATCTGACCGCGGCCCGGCACGAGGCCGGCTCGCCCAATGTCATCGGCGCCTACGCCATCGCCTCCGCCTGCAAGGCGCTCACCGAGGCGGGCTTCGCGACCCTGGTGGCCCGCGAGAACCACCTGATCGACAAGGTCCGCACCGGGCTCGCGGACGTCCCCGAGGTGCGCGTGCTCTCCCTCTTCGGTGAGGCGGCGCCCCGGGTGGGCGTGCTCTCCTTCGTCGTCGAGGGCTGGAACAGCTCCCACTTCGCCGCCGCCCTCTCCGCCGAGTACGGCATCGGCGTACGCGACGGCCTCTTCTGCGCCCACCCCCTGCTGCGCACCCTGCTCGGCGCCGAGGACGAGGCCCCCGGCGAGTGCGGCGCCCCCGAGGCGGCCCCCGGCGAACGCGCCCTGAACGCGGTCCGGGTGAGCTTCGGCGCGGGCACCCCCGACGAGCACGTGGACCGCTTCGTGGACGCGGTACGGGAACTGGTCCGCGACGGCGCCCGCTGGAACTACCGCACGGAGGACGGCCGTTGCGTGCCGGACCGGGGCGCGGGGGACCGGGGCGCGGCGGCGACGGCGGAGGCCTGAGGGCGCGGCCGGGCCCGTACGGCTGCGGCCGGGCCCGTACGGCTGCGGCCGGGCTCAGGAGTCCAGGCCGATGGCGAAGGCCGCTTCCAGGTCGTGCTGGGAGTAGGTGCGGAAGGCGACGTGGGTGTCGGTGCCCTCGACGCCGGGGATCTTGCTGATCCGGCCGGGGATGACGTCCGCGAGGTCGTTGTGCGAGCGGACGCGGACCATGGCGATCAGGTCATAGGTGCCGGTGACCGAGAAGACCTCGCTGACGCTGTCCAGCGCGGCGATCGACTCGGCGATCTCCGGGATCCGGTCCACGCTGGTCTTGATGAGCACGATCGCGGTGATCACGGTGGCAGTTCTCCCTGGGGTGACCGGGCGGGGGCGGCTCTCACTCTAGAGGAGCGGTACCGGGCAGCCGCCCCTTCGCCCCCGCCTCCGCCTCGGGTGCGGGGCGGCCGTGACAGCGCAGCCAGGCGTAGGCGAAGCCGACCGAGAAGCCGATCAGATGGGCCAGATAGGCGACCCCGGGGCCCTGGCCGCCCCGGCCGAGCGCCAGCCACTGGAGGGTGACCCAGAAGGGCAGCACCACCCAGGCCGGGAAGCGCAGCGGCAGGAAGAGGAGGAAGGGGAAGAGGCTGGTGACCCGGGCCCGGGGGAAGAGGTAGAGGAAGGCGCCGAGTACGGCGGAGATCGCCCCGGAGGCGCCGACCAGGGGCTGCCCGGAACCCGAGTGGGCGAGGGCGTAGCCGAAGAGGGCGAGCGCGCCCGAGCCGAGGTAGAAGCCGAGGAAGTGCAGCCTGCCCAGCCGGGCCTCGGTCATCGCGCCGAAGACGTACAGGAAGAGCATGTTGCCCAGCAGGTGCAGCCAGCTGCCGTGCACGAAGAGGGCGGTCACGGGGGTGGCCAGGGCCCGGGCGGTGGGGGCGAAGAGCTCCGCGGGGACCACGCCCCAGCGGGCGAAGAAGGACTCCTGCGCGGTGGCGAGCCGCTCGCCGGTGCCGTAGCCGGGGTACAGGCCCGCGATCGGGCTGCACAGGAAGGCCAGGCAGCACAGGGCGATGAGCCCGTGGGTCACCGGGGCGCCGCTGTGCGGCACGGCCCGGCCGAGGCGGCTCACCCCCCGGCCCCTGCCCCCGTCATCCGTGTCCCCGCGGCCGCTGCCTCGATCGATCATGGACAGATCATGACGTACCGGGCGGGAAGCGCGCAGAGCGCCTCGCCGCCGTGGACGGCAGGGCGCCGGTCGAGCCGCAGGCCGTAGGCTTGGGGGCCACGCACCACCGGGCAGGGGCACCATGGAGAAGACCGCGCCGTCCGGAAAGACTCGTAGGAAGCGACAGGCACGATGACGGTCCCCCTGGCCACCGCCACCACCCGCTGGCGCTGCACGATGTGCGGCAACCTCACGCGCTTCGATGTCACGCGGTCCTCGAAGGTGGTGGAGTACGTGCACCTCGACCTGGCCGGTGAGCCCACGGTGGAGGAGCGCGAGGTGGTCAGTGAGACCATCGACTCGGTCCGCTGCCGCTGGTGCAACGCGGTGGACCGGATCGAACTCGTGGACAGGCCGGGCGCCGGCTCCTGACGGGGCCGCGCCCCCGCACCTTTGGGGTGACGCATGGTGGAGAGCGCAGGCGGGGAGCCGGCCGACGGCGCCGCTGAGATGCTCGACCGCCCGCTGCCCGAAGGGGTGCGGCGCCGGGTGGTGCAGCTCGTCTCGGACGGCTTCGGCACCCTGACGCCCGCCGAACTGCCCGCGCAGCTGCGGCAGTACGCGCGTTTCACGCCGAACCGGCGGGCCAAGTTCGCGGGCAACGCGATGGCCGCCGCCGTGGAGAGCGACACCGTCTTCCGGCAGCGGATCGCCGAGCGGCTGCGCGCCGCCGAACCGGAGCTGGCCGCCGCCCTGGACTCCGGGACCCCGCCGCCCGCCGCCGATCCGCTCGACGTCGCCGCGGCCGCCTATGTGCTGCGGCCCGCCGACTGGGCCAAGCTGGTCGCCGCCGCGGGCGAGGAGGCCCAGCGCGCGGACGCCGAGCGCGCCGACGAGCAGGCCAGGGCCGAGGTGGAGCGGCTGCGCGCGGAGCTGGCCGCCGCCCGCGGCCAGACCAAGGCCGAGACCGAGCGGCTGCGCGGCGAACTCGACAGCGCCCGGCGGGAGTCGGAGTCGCTGCACCGCAAGCTGCGGGCCGCGCTCAGCGATGTGAAGCGGGGCGAGGCGGCGCTGCGCAAGGCCGAGGCGGAGTTCGAGGCGGAGCGCGCCGAGGGGCAGGCCCAGCTGACGGCCGCGGAGAGCGAGTCCCGGCGGCTCAAGTCCCGGCTCGGCGAGGCGGAGGCCGCCCTGGAGGCCGCACGGCGGGCGGCGCGCGAGGGCCGCAGCATGGAGGACATGCGGATGCGCCTGCTCCTGGACACCGTGCTCGACGCCGCGCAGGGCCTCAGGCGGGAACTCGCCCTGCCCCCGGTCTCGGTGCGGCCCGCGGAGACCGTGGACGCCGTCGAGCCCGGCCGGATGACGCCGAAGGACATCGCCGCCCGTGCCCTGTCCGAGAACGACCCGGCGATCCTGGACCAGTTGCTGGCGCTGCCGCAGGCCCATCTGGTGGTCGACGGCTACAACGTCACCAAGACCGGCTATCCGCAGATGCCCCTCGACAAGCAGCGGCTGCGCCTGCTCGGCACCCTCTCGCAGCTCGCCGCCCAGACCGGCGCCGAGGTCACCTGCGTCTTCGACGGGGCCGAACTGGCCGCCCCGGTCCTGCTCGCACCGCCGCGCGGGGTCCGCGTCCTCTTCTCGAAGCCCGGGGTCACGGCCGACGAGCTGATCCGCCAGCTGGTGCGCGCCGAACCGCCGGGCCGCCCCGTGGTGGTGGTCTCCACCGACCGCGAGGTGGCCGACGGGGTGGCCAAGGCGGGGGCGCGGCCGGTCGCCTCCGCGGTGCTCCTGAAGCGCCTCTCACGGGCCTGAGCGGCGGCCCTGGACCGCCGGCCGCGAAGGCCAGTGGCGAACGCCGTCCGCAACTCCCTGTCGCGCGAGCGGACTTCCCGTCCCTCCGCCGCCCCGGTGGACCGGATTCCGCGCTCGTACGGCCCTGCCTCGCGCCCGGTTCGTACCCCTTCCTCAGGGTCTGCGCCCCGTACCCTCCGACGCCCCTAGGAAACATCTGTCCCAAGCGCAACCTCTGGGCCGGATGCCCCGATTGGCGGCTTCTCGGCGCGACGTAAAGTCAATCGGGCCTCACTGCTGGTGAGTTGTGGGCAAAGAATGCTGTCTGTGACCGATTTTTTTCCCGTGAGGATTTGAACTGATCACAGGAAGGTCACTAGGGTCGGGCCGAACCTTCGCTCGGGTGATCACTCACAAGGGGTGATTTGGCGAGGGGGCACCGCCGACCGTCCCCGGTAGGCGGCTCGAGGAAGAAGGAGCTCGCCTCCGTGGCGTCCCACCGTCGACCGAAGCAGACGAGCCGCACCCGTGTGACCGTGCTCACCGCGACCGCCGCCGCAGCCGTGGCGCTGACCTCCCAGGGCGGCGCGCAGGCCGCGCCGAAGTCTAATAAGGACCAGGTCAAGCAGAAGGTCGACAAGTTGTACGAGGAGGCCGAGCAGGCCACCGAGAAGTACAACGGTGCCAAGGAGAAGCAGCAGAAGCTCAACAAGGAGATCGACAATCTCCAGGACAAGGTCGCGCGCGGCCAGGACGAGCTGAACGACCTGCGGGACGGCCTCGGTTCGATGGCCAGCGCCCAGTACCGCTCGGGCGGCATCGACCCCTCCGTGCAGCTGTTCCTCGCCTCCGACCCGGACAGCTACCTCGACAAGGCCTCCACCCTCGACCAGCTCAGCGGTCAGCAGGTGGACTCCCTGAAGAAGATCCAGGAGAAGCAGCGCTCGCTGGCCCAGCAGCGCAAGGAGGCCTCCGACAAGCTCAAGGATCTCGCCGAGACGCGTGAGCAGCTCGGCAAGAAGAAGAAAGAGGTCCAGAAGAAGCTCGGCGACGCCCAGAAGCTGCTCAACACGCTGACGGCGAAGGAGAAGGCGTCCCTCGCCGCCGAGGAGGCGCGCGCCAACCGCGACAGCGCCCGCGACGTCATCGGCAACCCCGGCAAGCCGCCGTCCGGCTTCGCGGGCCAGGCCTTCTCCGCCGCGCAGAGCAAGATCGGCTCGCCGTACGTCTACGGCGCCACCGGCCCCAGCTCCTTCGACTGCTCGGGCCTCACCTCCTGGGCCTTCAGCCAGGCCGGTGTCTCCATCCCGCGCACCTCGCAGGCGCAGGCCAACGCGGGCACCCGGATCTCCTCGCAGAGCGACCTCCAGGTCGGCGACCTGGTCATCTTCTACAGCGACCTGCACCACGTCGGCTTCTACGCGGGCAACGGCCAGGTGCTGCACGCCCCGCGCACCGGCGCCAATGTGCGCTACGAGTCGATCAACAACATGCCGTACCAGTTCGGCGTGCGCATCTGAATTTCCGCTCCACCGCCCGGCAGGTACCCGCCGGGCGACCGCCCGAGTCCGGCCCCCGCGGCCGGACTTCGTGCTTTCCGGGGCGTGGCCGTGCCCCCGCCCCGGTGCCGCGCTCCGTCGCCGGGCGCCCGAATGAGCGAATCGCGCGGACCGCCCGCCGCGGGCGCCCCTCCCGTGACCTGCGGCGGCGTCGGAATCTCACCCTCCGTACCCGGTAAGGGCGTTGGTCGTCACGCTGTGCCGCGGCTACTGTTCGGCCGCGTTCCTCGCACAGCACCCGGCAGCACCGGGGACCTCACGGAAGGGAGAGCCGGCACCATGGGCTCACATCGCCGTTCCCCCGCCTCCCCCCGCGCCCTCACCGGGCAGGGCGCCCGCGTCACCGTCCTGTCCGCCGCCTTCGCGACGGCCGCCACCACGCTGGCCGCCGCGCCCGCGGGCGCCGCACCGCCGGACAGCCCGGACCGGGCCCGGGCCGAGGTGCGGCGGCTCTACACGGAGGCCGAGCGCGCCACCCAGGCGTACAACGGCGCCGGGGAGAAGGCCAAGGCGCTGCGTACCGCGCTCGCGCGCACCCAGGACCGGATGGCCCGCACCCAGGACCAGGTCAACGCGCTGCGCGAGGCGCTCGCCCCTATCGCCGGGGCCCAGTACCGCTCCGGCGGCCTCGACCCCGCGCTGATGCTGCTGCTCAGCGCCGACCCGGACGGCTATCTCGACCAGGCCACCACGCTCGACCGGATGGGCGTGGTCGGCGAGCAGCGGCTGCGCGGACTGCGCCACGCCCGGCGCACCCTCGACCAGGAGCGGCGCGAGGCGGACGCCCTCCTCGGCGAACTGGAGCGCAGCCGCCGCACCCTGGCCCGGCACAAGGACACCGTGCGGCAGCGGCTGGCCCGCGCCAAGACCCTGCTCGCCGCGCTGCCCGAAGGCGAACGCGCCCTCGACGCCCGGGCCTCCCGCTCCGGCCGCCCGGACCCGGGACTGCCGCTGACCGGCGCCGCCGCCTCCCCGCACGCGGCGGCCGCGCTCGCCACCGCCCGCACCGCGCTCGGCAGCCCCTACGTCTGGGGCGCCAACGGCCCCTCCCGCTTCGACTGTTCGGGCCTGGTCCAGTGGTCCTACGCCCGCGCCGGGGTGGGCCTGCCGCGCACCTCCCAGGCCCAGGCGGGTGCCGGGCGCCGGATCCCGCTGTCCGAGGCCCGCCCCGGCGACCTCGTCGTCTACCGCGCCGACGCCAGCCATATCGGCCTCTACGCGGGCGGCGGCCGGGTCATCCACGCCCCGTACCCGGGCGCCCCGGTCCGCTACGACCCGGTCGGCATGATGCCCATCTCCTCGGTCACACGGGTCTGAGGCGGCCCCCACTGCCCCGTACGATCTGGAGAATGGCTGGTCGACGGTACGGTGCGGGGGCCGCGGCGCTGTGCCTGGCGCTGCTCGCGGGGTGCGGGGCCCCGGCGCGGGGCGGCTCCGAGGAGCGGGCGGTGCAGCAGCTGCTCGACGTACGCGCCCGGGCGCTGCTCGACCGCGACGAGCGGGCCTACCGCGGCACCGAGGAGGGCCCCGCCCGCGAGGACCCCGAGTTCGGCAACCTCGCCGAGGTCCCGCTGACCTCCTGGACGTACCGCCTCACCCGCCTGGAGAGCACCGGCTCGGGACGGGCCCGCGCCCGCGCCGAGCTCGGCTACCGGCTGCGCGGCTACGACCGGGCCCCGCTGACCGCCACCCGCACCCTGGACCTGCGGCGGCACGGGGGACGCTGGTACGTCACCGGGGAGCGCTCCGCCGGTCCGGCCCGGCAGTTCTGGGAGCAGGGCGCGGTGGACGCGGTGCGGGGTACGCGCTCGCTGGTGCTCGGGGTGGGCCAGTCCGGGGCGCGGCTGCGGGAGTTCGCCCGGCTCGCGGACGCGGCGGTGCCCCGGGTGACCCGGGCCTGGGGTTCCGGCTGGCGGCAGCGGGTGGTGGTGCTGGTGCCGCGTTCGCTGGCGGACATGGCCGGGCTGCTCGGGGCGGACCCCTCGGCGTACCGGGGCATCGCGGCGGTGACCACCGGGGAGGTCGGCGGCACCGGGCGGGCGCCCGCGGACCGGGTGATCGTCAATCCGGAGGCCTTCGGGCTGCTCGGCGAGGTGGGCAGGCAGGTGGTGATGACCCACGAGACCACCCATGTGGCGACCCGCACCCGGACCACCGCCTCGACCCCGCTCTGGCTCTCCGAGGGCTTCGCCGACTGGGCGGGCTACCGCGGCACCGGCCGCTCCGCCCCGGAGGCCGCCCCCGAACTCACCCGCGCGGTACGCGAGGGCCGCCTGCCCCGGGCGCTGCCCGCCGACGCGGACTTCGGCTTCGGCCGGGAGGCGGGCGCGCTCGCCGAGGCCTACGAGGGCGGCTGGCTCGCCTGCCGCTTGATCGCCGAACGCTGGGGCCTGGCCGAGCTGCGGGACGTCTACCGGGCGGTGGGCGCCCACGCCGGACGCGAGGGCGCCGTCGCCGCGGCCCTGGACTCCGTACTCGGGGTCCGGGAGGGGGAGTTCACCCGGCAGTGGCAGCGCTATCTGCGCCAGGAGCTGGGCGGGGAGTAGGGCGGGCGCCGCTGTCGTAGAGGGCGAGGGTGGCGATCGCCGCGGGCTTGGCGCGGGAGTCGAGCAGCCGCAGCCGGACCTTCTCGGCGGTGACCGGGGCGTCGAGGCGGAGCAGCCGCTTGTAGCCGATGGTGGTGGCCGTGGCCGCCTGCCGCCACTCCTCGCCGTTCCAGGTGTCCACGGCGAAGGCGGAGACCCGCTGGCCGACCCGGAGGCTCTCCTGGAGCAGCACGGTGTCGAAGCGCCGGGGTCCGCGCAGGTCGAGGGTGAGCGCCCCGTTCTTCGCGGTGGGCTGCCAGGCGGTGGAGTCGTCCGCGTCCAGGACCCGGGCCGGGGTGTTGCCCCGGGTGTGGCCGGTGCCCTCGGCGTCGGCGGCCCGGGCGCCCTCGGCCAGGTTCTCGTCGAAGATCTCCCGGATGCGGTCGCCGAACTCGGTGAGCCGCCGGACCTCGCTCGGCGCGAACCTGCCGTCCTGGCCGGGGCCGACATTGAGCAGCAGCTGGCAGTTGCGGCCGACCGAGCCGAAGTACATGTCCTCCAGGGCGGCAAGGGACTTGGGCCGCTGACCCGGGTGCGCGAACCAGGTCGGCTGGAGCCGGGCGTCGCACTCGGCCGGGAACCAGGCCAGGTGGTCGGAGTCGGTGGTCAGCCGGTCCTCGCCCGCGATGTCGTCCCCGGTGAAGCCGAAGGTGGGCTCGCGCTGACCGTCCGGGTCGGCGCCGCCCTTGCTGGGCACCACGCTCCACTCGGAGGCGCGGGCGTAGCCGTCCTCGTTGCCGACCCAGCGCAGATCGGGGCCGCCGAAGACGCTCGCCCCCGGCTGCAGGGTGCGCACGATCTCGAACCAGTCGGGGAAGTTGTAGTCCTGCTTGCCGCCGGTCGGGTCGAAGCCGTCGAACCAGACCTCGCTGACCTTGCCGTACTCGGTGAGCAGTTCGTAGAGGGTGTTCATGTAGTAGCGGTTGTAGTCGTCCGCCTGGAAGGTGAAGCTCCGGCCGCTCCCGCCCTCGGTGGGGATGCGGCTGGTCTTCTTCGGGCTGCCGTTGCCGAAGCTGCCGCCGGGCTGGTTCTCGTGCAGGTCGGCGGGGGAGAGGTAGAGGCCGACCTTGATGCCGTACTTGCGGGCCGAGTCGGTGAAGGACTTCACGATGTCGCCCTTGCCGGACTGCCAGCTGCTGGCGGCCACGCCGTAGGAGGAGTAGGCGGAGGGGAAGAGGAGCATCCCGTCGTGGTGCTTGGCGGTGAGGATGATCTTCTTGAACCCGGCCTTCTTGAAGGTCGAGACCCACTGGTCGGTGTCGAGCTCCGACGGCTGGAGCAGGTCGGGGTCCTCGGTGCCGAGGCCGGTGTCCCGGCCGGACCAGGTGTTCGGGCCGAAGTGCACGAAGCCCGTCAACTCCTCGCGCTGCCAGGCGAGTTGGCGGGCGCTCGGGGTCAGCTCCGCGGCCTTCTCCAGGAGTTGCCCGCGGGTGTCGGTGGGGGAGACGGGGACGACCTGCTTCGCGGGGGCGGCGGGCTCGGCCCGGTCGGCGGCTCCCGCCGAGGCGGTGGTGGCCGGGGCGAGACCTCCCCAGGCGAGACAGGCCGCGGCGAGCAGGGCCACGGTACGGCGGCGCATGGCTTCTCCAGAGGGCCGAGAGGTCCGATGAATGGGCATCAAGATGCTCGTTCCTGCGTGAGAAGGCAAGGGAGTGCGCAGAAATATAGGCTCGCGGTGCTCAGTTGAGGTCTGACGGCCTGTGAAGCATCCGAGGTATCGGCCGTGGTGTTAGCCCTGGTGTGGACGCCCGGGTCAGGACGGCGCGGTGTGTTCCGTGCCGCGTGCCGTCTGCCGGGGCAGGCCGCGGTGCCCGCCGTCCCGGGGCCCGGTCACCGTCTGCCGCCACAGCACCCGGGCCGCGAGCACCGAGGCGAGCACGAGCAGGCCGTTGCGCAGGAACATCAGGGTGAGCCCGCGGGCGTCGCTGCTCACCACGTGGACGAACCACATCGGGAACTCCAGCATCGTCACCAGGGTCGCCGCGAGCACGAGCAGCGCGGGCACCCCCATCCGGCTCGCCCGGTGCAGCAGGCAGACCGCGGCCAGGCCGACCAGCCAGATCATGTACTGGGGGCTGATCACCCGGCTCGTGGTGGTGAAGAGCAGGACGGCGACGAAGGCCGCGTCCGGGAGGGTCGTCGCCGACCAGTGCCGCGCCCGCAGCCGCCACAGCACCAGCCAGCCGAGGGCGAGCAGCGAGAGCACCTGCGCCAGCGTGCTGACCAGCCCGACGTGCGGGCCGAGGAACTCCATGGACCCGTAGTGCAGTTCGATCCGCCCGGACCAGCCGTAGTGCCGGGCCACATGGAAGACCAGGGCGCCCAGCGACTCCACCTCGGTGCCCCTCTCGCGCTGCGCGCCGAGGAAGTCCAGGGAGCCGGGCATGGCGAGGGCGAAGGCCGGCAGCAGCCCGAGCCCGGTGGCGGCGGCGGTCAGCCAGGAGGTACGGGTCACCCGGCCCCGCTCGGTGCCGAGCAGCGTCAGCGCGGGCCAGACCTTCACCAGGGCGCCCAGCGCGGCGAAGACCCCGAGCGGGGCCGGACGCCGGGCGCCCGCCAGCAGCGCCGCCACCGCGAGCGCGGTCACCATCAGGTCGTAGCGGGCGTACGCGGTCGGGCCGAGCAGCGGTACTCCGGCGACCCAGACCCAGGCACCGCGCGGGCTCCGGCCGGGCCCGCGGCCGGCGCGCACCAGGAGCGCGGTGACCACGGCGTCGGTCAGCAGGGCGAGGACGAAGAAGGCCTCTGCGTAGCCGAGGAAGGGCAGCAGCGCGGGGGAGAGGATGGCGAGCGCGGCGGCCGGGGGGTACTGCCAGGCCACATCGCCCTCGGGGAAGTGCCCGTCGCCCAGCGTCTCGTACCAGCCCTGGTAGATCACCGAGACGTCGCTGGTCACATCGGGGCCCGGCATCACCACGACCTTGAACACCCAGAGCAGGAGCAGGGTCCGGGTCCCCGCCCAGCAGAGGGCCATCGCCGTGTGGGTGCGGATCCCGCTCGGCGGCGCGCCGCGCATGTGCATCCCCGTTCCGTTCCGGCCAACCGGCCGTCGTCCGCCGGGCACCCTCGCCCGGTTCCGTGCTGTGCAGCTGTACGGTCCGTGCCGGGCGGGAGGTCAGCCCTCGCACGGCTCTGAGCAGCCATCATGCAGGGCACCGCGGGACGACGGCCACCGTGTGCCCGCGCGGCGGACTCTTCGGTACTGTCGGCCGCGATGCACAAGACGCTGATCGTGACCAACGACTTCCCTCCCCGCCCTGGCGGGATCCAAGCCTTCCTGCACAACATGGCGCTGCGCCTGGACCCGGAGCGGCTGGTCGTCTACGCCTCCACCTGGAAGCGCGGCCGGGAGGGCGCCGAGGCCACCGCCGCCTTCGACGCCGAGCAGCCCTTCCCGGTGATCCGGGACCGCACCACCATGCTGCTGCCGACCCCCCGGGTGACCCGGCGGGCCGCCGAGCTGCTGCGGGCGCACGGCTGCACCTCGGTCTGGTTCGGCGCGGCGGCACCGCTCGGCCTGATGGCGCCCGCGCTGCGGAGGGCCGGTGCCCGCCGCCTGGTCGCCACCACCCACGGGCACGAGGCCGCCTGGGCCCAACTCCCCGTCTCCCGCGGCCTTCTGCGCCGCGTCGGGGCGGGCACCGACACCCTCACCTACCTCGGCGAGTACACCCGCTCCCGGATCGCCGGGGCGGTCGGCCCCGAGGCGGCGGCGCGGATGGCGCATCTGCCGCCGGGCGTCGACGAGAAGACCTTCCACCCGGGCTCCGGCGGCGCGGAGGTACGGGCCCGGCTCGGGCTCAGCGAGCGTCCCGTGGTGGTCTGCGTCTCCCGCCTGGTCCCCCGCAAGGGGCAGGACACCCTGATCCGCGCGATGCCCCGGGTCTTGGCCGGACACCCCGAGGCCGTGCTGCTCGTGGTCGGCGGCGGCCCCTACGAGAAGGAGCTGCGGCGGCTCGCCGAGCGGACGGGGGTGGCCGCCTCGGTGCACTTCACCGGCGCGGTGCCCTGGGCCGAACTGCCCGCCCACTACGGCGCGGGCGATGTCTTCGCGATGCCCTGCCGCACCCGCCGCGGCGGACTCGACGTCGAGGGGCTCGGCATCGTCTACCTGGAGGCCTCCGCGACCGGACTGCCCGTCGTCGCGGGCGACTCGGGCGGCGCCCCCGACGCCGTACGCGACGGGGAGACCGGCTGGGTGGTCCGCGGCGGCAGCGTCGAGGAGACCGCCGAGCGGGTGGGCATGCTGCTCGCCGATCCCGAGCTGCGGGAGCGGATGGGCCGCCGCGGCCGGGAGTGGGTCGAGGAGAAGTGGCGCTGGGACCTGCTCGCGGACCGGCTCCGGCAGCTGCTCTGAGACCGGTTTCCCCTACGGGGGCGGGCGCTGCTCCTCCCGTACGGAGGCGGGCGCCGCCCCTCGGGCCTGGAACTCGGAGTCGTCGTCGGACTCGGGCCCGTTCCGGCGCTCCCTCCGCTTCGGCTCAGCGCTCGTACAGCGCGTCGATCTCGCCCGCGAAGTCCTTGGCCACCACATTGCGCTTGAGCTTCAGCGAGGGCGTCAGATGGCCGCTCTCCTCGGTGAACTGCACGCCGAGGACCCGGAATTTGCGTACCGACTCGGCCTTGGAGACCGCGGCGTTGCCGTCGTCGATCGCGCTCTGCACGGCGAGCAGCAGCTCCGGGTCCTCGCGCAGCGACTCGGGGCTCGCGTCCGCGGGCCTGCCGTGGTCGGCGGCCCAGCGGGCGAGGAACTCCTCGTCGAGGGTGACCAGGGCGCCCACGAAGGGGCGGCCGTCGCCGACCACCATGCACTCGGCGACCAGGGCGTGGGCGCGGATGCGGTCCTCGATCACGGCGGGGGCGACGTTCTTGCCGCCCGCGGTGACGATGATCTCCTTCTTGCGGCCGGTGATCCGCAGATAGCCGTCCTCGTCGAGGGTGCCCACGTCCCCGGTGTGGAACCAGCCGTCGGCCAGCGCCTCGGCGCTCGCGGACTCGTTGTTCCAGTACTCCCGGAAGAGGTGCTCGCCGTGCAGCAGCACCTCGCCGTCGTCCGCGATCCGCACCACCGAGCCCGGCAGCGGCTGCCCGACCGTGCCGATCTTCTGCCGGTCCCAGGGGTTGAAGGCGGTCGCCGCGCAGGACTCGGTCAGGCCGTAGCCCTCCAGGACGGTGAAGCCGATGCCGCGGAAGAAGTGCCCGAGCCGCTCGCCCAGCGGGGCGCCGCCGGAGATCGCGTACTCGCCGCGGCCGCCGAGCACCGCCCGCAGCTTGCTGTAGACGAGCCGGTCGAAGAGCCGGTGCTTCAGGCGCAGCCCTAGGGCGGGCCCCGAGGGGGTGTCGAGCGCCCTGGAGTAGGCGATCGCGGTGTCCGCGGCCCGGTCGAAGATCCTGCCCTTGCCCTCGGCCTGCGCCTTGGCCCGGGCCGAGTTGTAGACCTTCTCGAAGACCCGCGGCACCCCGAGGATCAACGTCGGCCGGAAGGAGGCCAGTTCCTCGGTGAGGTTCTTGATGTCCGGTACGCAGCCCAGCTTGATCGGCGCCATCATCGGGGCCATCTGCACCATCCGGCCGAAGACATGGGCCAGCGGCAGGAAGAGCAGCACCGAGCAGTCGCCGGTACGGAAGAGGGGCCGCAGCCGCTCCACGATGTTGCCGCACTCCGCGAAGAAGTTGCGGTGGGTGAGCACACAGCCCTTGGGGCGCCCGGTGGTGCCCGAGGTGTAGACGAGGGTGGCCGGGTCGTCGGCCTTGGCGAGCGAACCGCGCTCCTCGACCACGGAGTCGTCCACGTCCGCGCCGAGCCGGGCCAGCTCCTCCAGGGCGCCGTTCTCGATCCCCCAGACGTGCTTGAGCTCCGGCAGCCGCTCGCGCACCGACTCCACGGCCGCCGCGTGCACGTCCAGCTCGACCAGGCAGGCCACCACTCCGGAGTCGCCGAGCACCCACTGCACCTGCTCCGGCGAACTGGTCTCGTACACCGGCACGGTGACCGCGCCCGCGCTCCAGATCGCGAAGTCCAGGAGGGTCCACTCGTAGCGGGTGCGGGACATCAGGCCCACCCGGTCGCCGGGCTGCACGCCCGCCGCGATCAGGCCCTTGGCCGCGGTGTTGACCTCGCGCAGGAAGTCGGCGGCCGTGACGTCCTGCCAGTTCCCCGCGGTCTTGCGCGCGATCACGGCGACATCCGGGTGCCGCGTCGCATTGCGGCGGACGATGTCGGTCAGATTGCCGTCCGAGGGGACCTCGTACAGGGCCGGAAGGCTGAACTCGCGCAAGACTGCTGCTCCTCACAAGCGCCGGCGCCACGACGTTGTGTGATGCGACGGTGCCGTCCATGGGCTCGGGCGCACCCGGAATCCTCGGTGGAAACCGGGCACTGCTGGACTGCCCGGACGTTACCCACCGGTATGGACCCGCGGGTAGAGCCCCAGGCCAGATGTTCGGTGCATCACACGGCATGACGGTGCCATCGGAAGGGTAGTCCACGGCGTGGTGAGGCAGGAAGGAACCGCAGGTCGGGCGCCCCTACCCAGTCGGCGGGCGGGCGGCTTAGGCTGACCGGCATGGCAGGCACCACGGCGGATCCCCAGGGCGCACCGGCCGAGCGCGCGCGCCCCGCACGCACGCGCGTCCATGTGGTCAGCGACGTGCACGGCAACGCGCGCGACCTCGCCCGCGCCGGAGAAGGCGCCGACGCGCTGGTCTGCCTCGGCGACCTCGTGCTCTTCCTCGACTACGCCGACCACTCGCGCGGCATCTTCCCCGACCTCTTCGGCGAGGAGAACGCCGACCGCATCGTCGAACTGCGCACCGCCCGCCGCTTCGCGGAGGCCCGCGAATTCGGCGCCGGGCTCTGGGGCCGCCTCGGCGCCGACCGGGCCGCCGCCATCGAGGAGGCCGTCCGCAAGCAGTACACCGAACTCTTCGCCGCCTTCCCCGATCCGACGTACGCCACCTACGGCAATGTCGACATCCCCGGCCTCTGGCCCGAGTACGCGGGCGAGGGCACCCGGGTCCTGGACGGCGAGCGGGTCGAGATCGGCGGCCGGGTCTTCGGCTTCGTCGGCGGCGGACTGCGCAGCCCGATGCGTACGCCCTACGAGATCAGCGACGAGGAGTACGCCGCCAAGATCGAGGCGGTCGGCGAGGTCGACGTGCTCTGCACCCACATCCCGCCGGACGTCCCCGAACTCCTCTACGACACGGTCGCCCGCCGCTTCGAGCGGGGCAGCGGCGCCCTGCTCGACGCCATCCACCGCACCCGCCCGCGGTACGCGCTTTTCGGCCATGTCCACCAGCCGCTCGCCCAGCGGATGCGCATCGGCGCCACCGAGTGCGTGAACGTCGGGCACTTCGCGCGTTCCGGCAGGCCCTGGGCCCTGGAATGGTGAGCTCCTCGCGGGGGGTAGCCTTCGGCTGCATGCAATGACCCCGCAGCGGAGCACCCCAAGGAGCCACGGAGATGGCGGAACACACCAGCTCGAGCATCACGATCGAGGCGGCACCTGCCGACGTGATGGGAGTGATCGCCGACTTCGCCCGCTATCCGGACTGGACCGGCGAGGTCAAGGAGGCCGAGGTCCTCGCCACCGACGACGCGGGCCGCGCGGAGCAGGTCCGCCTCGTCATGGACGCCGGCGCCATCAAGGACGACCAGACCCTCGCCTACACCTGGACCGGTGAGCACCAGGTCAGCTGGACCCTGGTCAAGTCGCAGATGCTGCGCTCGCTGGACGGCTCCTACCTGCTGGAACCCGCGGGATCCGGCACCGAGGTCACCTACCAGCTGACCGTGGACGTCAAGATCCCCATGCTCGGCATGATCAAGCGCAAGGCCGAGAAGGTCATCACCGACCGCGCGCTCGCCGGGCTGAAGAAGCGCGTGGAGTCCGGCGCGGGCAAGTAGCCGCAGGTCTGCGCGGGGCGGCAGCCGCGGTCCGCGGCCGACCGGCGGCGGACGGCTGCCCGGCGGCGGCACCCGCGGCGGGCGGTGACGGTCCACGCCGAGGCGGTGACGGTCCGCGGGGGAACGGCAGCGATCACTTCACGCCACTCCCGGGCCGGGGCACCCGGGCCCCGGAAACATGGTCGGCCCGCCCCCGGCTTGGCTCCACGGCCCCGCCGGTGGCTCATCCGCCGCGTACGGCAAGGGAGTTGAGCCATCCCGCGACCGGGGCGAGCCGCTCCCGGCATCGGGGCCCCACGCCCCTGACGTACCGTTTGGTCCCATGCGCACCCTCTTCGTCACCGGACCCGGCGGCAGCGGGCGGACCACCCTCGCCGCGGCCACCGCCCTCGCCGCGGCCCGGCGGGGGAGCCGCACCCTGGTGCTCTCCGCAGACCCGGTGGACAGCCTCGGCACCGCGCTCGGCATCCGCACCGGCGCCGCGGCGGCCGAGGTCGAGGCGAACCTCAGCGCGCTGCGGGCCGACCCCGCCGAGGACTTCCGCCGCGAACTGCTCACCCTCCAGGACCGGTTCACCGGCGCCCTCGACCTGCTCGGCGCGGGCCGACTGGAGGCCGAGGAACTCCTCCCGCTCCCCGGCTCCCGCGAACTCTCCCTGCTCAGGGCCCTGCACACGGCGGCGGTCGGCCCCCGGCCGCGGGGCGCGGCTCCGGTCGGCACCGCTTCCACCGGCACCGCTTCCGCAGGCGCCGCTCCCGCCGAGGCGGGGACTCCCGGTGAGGGGGCCGCTCCCGTACCCGAATCCGCGACGGGTTCCGCCTTCCCGTACGAGCTGCTGGTCGTCGACCTCCCCCCGGTGGCCGAGGCGATCGGGCTGCTCGCGCTCCCGGGGCAGCTGCGCCGGTACCTGGCCAGGCTGCTGCCGCCCGAGCGGCAGGCGGCGCGGGCGCTGCGGCCGGTGCTCGGCAGGCTCGCGGGGGTGCCCGTCCCGACCGAGGCGCTGTACGAGGCCGCCGCCCGCTGGGACGCCGAACTCGCCGCCGTCCAGGGCCTGGTGGAGAGCGCCGACAGCCGGGTCCTGCTGGTCGCGGAGCCCGGCCCGGCCGGGGCCGAGGCGGTACGCACCGCCCTGACCGGGCTCGCCCTGCACCGACTCGACCTCGCGGGCCTCGCCGCCAACCGCGTACTGCCCGAGAACGCCGAGGGGCACTGGGCGCAGGAACTGGCGGCACAGCAGCGCAAGACCCTCGCCGAGTGGCGGGGCGGGGGGCTGCGCGCGGCCCGTGCCGGGGAGGGGTCCGCGGGGGCCGGGGCGGGCTCCGCCGACGCCGGGCTCGGGGCGGGTTCGGCCGTCCCCGGGGCCGGGACGCCTTCCGCCGGGGCCGGGGCGGCGCAGGTGCCGCTGAGCGAGGTGCCGCACCTGGGCCGCGATCCGCACGGCACCGACGACCTCGCGGCGCTCCGGCAGGTACCGCCCGCCGGGGGCGCCCCCGTACCGCAGTGGCCGGTGGTGGACCGCCTCGCCGCGGACGGGCTGCTGCTCTGGCGCATCCCGCTGCCCGGCGCCTCCCGCGAGGAGCTGGACCTGGTGCGCCGGGGCGCCGAACTCGTGCTCACCGCGGGCCCGTTCCGGCGGATCGTGCCGCTGCCCTCGGCCCTGCGGCGCTGCCGGGTGGCGGGCGCCGCCCTGCGGGACGCGGTCCTCGAACTGCGCTTCGCGCCCGACCCGTCGCTGTGGCCGCAGGAGCAGTGAGGCAGCCGGGGTATGCGGCGGGGGCCGGGCGGTGGGCCGCGCCGCCGGAGACGCACCCCGGAGTCGCGCCCCGGTCGCTGAGACCGGTGGCGCCCCTGGTGCCGAGGGCGGTGCGCGCCCGGTGCGCGGCCCGTTCCGGCCGGTGATCCGGGCCCCGCGGTCAGGTACCGTCGAAGGTACGAACCCGGGGCCCGCCATGAGGGTCCGGGTGGACGAGGGAAGAGCCTGCCCGTCATGAGTGATCCCACCGAACGCCCCGCATCCGAGCCCACGGAGGAACCGGCGAAGGCGACCGACACCGACGCCTGGGCCACCGCCTGCGCCGAGGACCTCGCCGCCGAGAAGGCCCGTCGGCGTACCCGCGCGGGGCAGGCCCCCGGCTCGGCCTCCGAGGAACTCTTCAAACTGGTCGACGCGGTGGGCGAGAAGCTGTCCGAACTGCGCGGGCCGCTGCTCGGCGCGGTCGGCCAGAGCGCGGCCGAGCAGGCCGCGGGACAGGCCCTGCGGCAGATGGTGGAGCAGGCCAAGGCGGCCGCCCGGCCGGTGGTCGAGCGCAATCCGCAGGTCTTCGACCATCTCGCCGCCGCCGGTTCCGAACTGCTCGCCGCCTACCGCTCCGCCGTCGTCGGGCAGGAGGGCCGCTGGACCCGGGAGAAGAGCACCGGCCTCGGCGAGGAGGGCGAAGCACCCCCGGATGCGGGCGAAGCGCCCCGGGAGAAGGGCACCGGGCCCGAGGGTGCCGGACCGGGCGAGCACATCGATCTGGACTGAGCCGGGTGTGGGGTAGCGTTTGCCCCGACGACACCGGTCCGACGCCGTACCGGGCTCAGGGCGCGCGCGGGCGAGCGGACTCTCCCCGTGCCTGCCGCCTCCCCCCGAAGCGCCGGACGGCCATCGGGAGCGCGCGGTTACGCGGCTCAATCTGACTGAGGGACACATGGGACTCACCATCGGCGTAGACATCGGCGGCACGAAGATCGCGGCCGGTGTGGTCGACGAGTCGGGGAAGATCCTCGAGACGCACACGGTTCCCACCCCGCCCACCGCCGAGGGCATCGTCGAGGCGATCAGCGCCGCGGTGACCGGCGCGGGCAAGGGCCACCAGATCGAGGCCGTGGGCATCGGGGCCGCGGGATACGTGGACGACAAGCGGGCCACCGTCCTCTTCGCGCCGAACATCCACTGGCGGCACGAGCCGCTCAAGGACAAGATCGAGCAGCGGGTGGGCCTGCCGGTGGTCGTGGAGAACGACGCCAACGCCGCCGCCTGGGGCGAGTACCGCTTCGGCGCCGGCCAGGGCCACGAGGACGTCATCTGCATCACCCTCGGCACCGGCCTCGGCGGCGGCATCATCATCGGCAACAAGCTCCGCCGCGGGCGCTTCGGGGTCGCCGCCGAGTTCGGCCACATCCGGGTCGTCCCCGACGGACTCCTGTGCGGCTGCGGCAGCCAGGGCTGCTGGGAGCAGTACGCCTCCGGGCGCGCCCTGGTCCGCTACGCCCGCCAGCGCGCCCTGGCCACCCCCGAGAACGCCGAGGTCCTGCTCGCGCTCGGCGACGGCACCGCCGAGGGCATCGAGGGCAAGCACGTCAGCGCCGCCGCCCGGGAGGGCGATCCGGTCGCCGTCGACTCCTTCCGCGAGCTGGCCCGCTGGGCCGGGGCCGGGCTCGCCGACCTCGCCTCGCTCTTCGACCCCTCGGCCTTCATCATCGGCGGCGGCGTCTCCGACGAGGGCGACCTGGTGCTCGACCCGATCCGCAAGTCCTTCCGGCGCTGGCTGATCGGCGCCCAGTGGCGTCCGCACGCCAAGGTCGTCGCCGCCCAACTCGGCGGCAAGGCGGGCCTGGTGGGCGCGGCGGACCTCGCGCGCCAGGGCTGAGCACCGGCGGCGTTATCTTGATCGGCATGCCGACCAGTACGCTGCCCGACTCCCGTACCGAGAAGGACGGTTCGGCCGTCGTCCGGGTGCTCAGCTACAACGTCCGTTCGCTCTACGACGACTTCGAGGCGCTCACCCGGGTCATCCGGGCCTGCGCCCCGGACCTGGTCCTGCTCCAGGAGTCGCCGCGCTTCTTCCGCTGGCGCAAGAAGCTGGCCCGGCTCGCCGCCGCCACCGATCTGGTGATCCTCGGCGGCGGCGGTCCCGCGGCCGGGCCCGCGCTGCTCTGCTCGCTGCGCGCGACCGTCGAACGCACCGAGGACGTCCTCCTCGAACTCACCCCGGGGCTGCACCGGCGCGGCTTCGCCACCGCGGTGGTGCGCTTCGGCGGCGCCCGCCTCGGCGTACTGAGCTGCCATCTCTCCCTGGACGAGGAGGAGCGGTACCGCCAGGGCGGCAGGCTGCTCGCCCAGCTGGACCGCCTCGGCGCCCCGCACCTGCTCGCGGGCGGTGACCTCAACGACCGCCCCGACGGCCGGACTTTCGCTCTGCTCGCCTCCGCGCTGCGCGACTGCCGGGCGGAGCGGCCCTGGGGCGGGGAGCACACCTTCTCCGCCGAGGCGCCCCGGCGCCGTATCGACGCGCTCTTCGTCAACGAGGGCGTCGAGGTGCTCGGCTGCGGGGTACCGCTCGGGCACCCCGGCGTGAGCGAGGCGGATCTGCGCGCCGCGACGGACCACCTGCCGGTGCTCGCGGCGCTCCGCATCCCGGCGGAGCGGCCGGGCGGCGGGCGCTGGACGCGCATCTGAGGCCCGCGACCGGCCGGGGCGGAGGACCGCGCTCGGTTCACACGCCGCCCGGATCGCGGAGGGACCGCTCGGTTCGCGCGCCGCACGGATCGGACGACCACCCGGATCACGCGCCGCCCGGATCGGCCGCCCGGTTCACGCGGCCGCCCGGATGACGCGACTGTCCGGATGACGCGACTGTCCGGCTCAGACGACCGCCCGGTTCACGCGACCGTCCGGTCCATGCGACCGCCCGGATCGACCGCCCGGTTCACGGGACCGCCCGGATGACGCGACCGTCCGGCTCAGATGACCGCCGAGCTCAGACGACCGCCCGGCTCAGACGACCGCCCCGCGCCCCGGGTCCTCGTCGTCCTCGTCGCCGTCCTTCATGCGGACGACCAGGGTGGCGATGCCGCCGAGGAAGCCGCCGACGGACAGGGCCGTGAGCCACCAGGTCATCTCCCAGCCGAGCAGCACCGCGAGCAGGAGCAGCAGCGGTCCGCCGAGCGCGCCCAGCCAGGCGAACTTGGCGGTGGGGTCGGCGTCCGGCAGCGGCGGCGGCTCCGGCGGGACGAAGTGGCCCTCGTCGTCGTCGAGTTCCTTCCCGCCGGGCTCCGGGGGGCTGTGGTCGCGCGGGCCCGCGGCCGGGGGGAAGACGACCGAGCTGCCGAGCGGGCGGTCCGCCGCGCCCTGGCCGCCCGGCGGCTTGCTGAACTTGTCCGGCTTCTCCGGGGCGTCGGCCGCGCCGGTGCCCTCCGCGGCGCCGCCCGGCTCGCCGCCCTCGGCGGTCCGGGGCGCGGTCCGGGTGCCGCCGTCCTCGTCCTCGCCGCCCGGGGGTTCGAGCAGGGCCAGGTCCTCCACCGAACGGAAGGGCTTGGCGCCCGGCGGGTCCGGCGGCTCCTCCCCGTAGCCCGCGACGATCTGCGCCCAGACGGCGTCCTCGTCGAAGGCGGGCACCGCGTCCGGGGCGGGCGCCGCCTGCTCCGCGCCGTCCTCGGGCTCGCGTCCCTCGCCGCGGTCCGCCTCGTGCTCAGCCACCGGTGGCCGTCCCTTCCTTGCCGAGACTGGGAGCGAGCCGGGCGAAGAAGGCGTAGCTCTCCTCGAAGATCCGGTCCGCGTCATGGTCCAACGTCGCCACGTGGTAGCTGTGTTCCAGCAGGATCTCGGTGACATCGGTGGAGGAGACCCGGCTGAGGATGCGCGCCGAGTCGGCGGGTGACACCACGTGGTCGACGGTGCTGTGCATCAGCAGCAACGGCTGGGTCACCTGCGGGAGTTCCCCGTCCAGGCGCTGGGTGAAACGGCGCAGGGAGTACGCGGCGTGCAGCGGGACCCGGTCGTAGCCGACCTCGGTGGCGCCCGGCTTGACGATGTCGCCGACCAGGCCCTTGGTGGTGGGCACCAGATGCCGCAGCACCGGCAGCCCGTGCGCGGCGAGCCCGTGGATGCGGTTCAGCGGGTTGACCACCGCGACGCCGCTGACCGCCTCGCCGTGCAGCGCGGCGAGCCGCAGCGCCAGCGCGCCGCCCATGGAGAGCCCGCAGACGAAGACCCGCGCACAGCGCTCGGTGAGGGCCGTCAGCTCCCGGTCCACCTCGGCGTACCAGTCCTGCCAGCCGGTGACCGCCATGTCCTCCCAGCGGGTGCCGTGCCCGGGCAGCAGCGGCAGCGAGACGGTCAGTCCCTGGGCCGCGAGATACTCGGCCCAGGGGCGCATCGACTGCGGGGTCCCGGTGAATCCGTGGCAGACCAGCACTCCGGTCTCGCCGCCGTCGTGGCGGTAGGGCTCGGCTCCAGGAAGCACCGGCACGGCGGCTCTCCACTTCGTGTAGGTGATCGTCGACTGCGGGATCAGGGCGTACGGGAGTGTCGGGAGCGGGCGGTCGGGGCGTACGGCTGTCGGAAGGCACTTGCTGAGGCACGGCTTTCGCGCCCGGCGGCGGGTCCCGTGGACACGGCGTACTTCACCGTACGCGAGCGGACCGACACCCGACCAGATCCGCAGAGCCCCCGGCGGCCGCGGGCGGCCCGGAGCCGCTGCGGGGCGGGCCGGGAGGACCCCGCGCGACACGGTGGAGCGAATGTCAGTAATGTCGGTGCGACCACACACCAGGAGGCAGCGGACGTTGATGTACGGCGCGATGAAGTTCACCGTCGGAGGTCCGCTGAAGCTTGCCTTCCGCCCCTGGGCCGAGGGCCTGGAGCACATCCCCGAGACGGGCCCGGCGATCCTCGCCAGCAACCACCTCTCCTTCTCCGACTCCTTCTTCCTGCCCGCGGTGCTCGACCGCAAGGTCACCTTCATCGCGAAGGCCGAGTACTTCACCACCCCCGGGCTCAAGGGCCGGATGACGGCCGCCTTCTTCAAGGGCGCGGGCCAGCTGCCGGTGGACCGCTCCGGGGCGCGCGGCGCGGGCCAGGCGGCGATCCAGAGCGGACTCGACGTACTGGAGCGCGGGGAGCTGTTCGGGATCTACCCGGAGGGCACCCGCTCGCCCGACGGCCGCCTCTACCGCGGCAAGACCGGCGGCCTCGCCCGCCTCGCGCTGGCCGCCGGGGTGCCGGTGATCCCGGTCGCGATGATCGACACGGAGAAGATCCAGCCCCCGGGCAAGGTCGTCCCCAAGCTGATGCGTCCGGGCATCCGGATCGGCAGGCCCCTCGACTTCAGCCGCTACCAGGGCATGGAGCAGGACCGCTTCGTCCTGCGCGCGGTGACCGACGAGGTGATGTACGAGATCATGAAGCTCTCCGGCCAGGAGTACGTGGACATGTACGCGACCGCCGCGAAGCGCCGCCTCGCCGAGGAGGCCAAGGCGCGCAAGGGCGGTTCCTGAGCCCGGCGGGCCACGGGGGAGAAGCGGGGAGAGCGGATGGCGCGGCGCGAGAGGGTCATGCGGATGTCGGTCGAGCTGCCGCTGTGGCGTGCCCTGACCTTCTACCGGCCGCTCACCATGGCGTACGCCGTCGGCCTCTTCGTCGCCGACTACGACCGGTACATCCGGCCCGGCGTCGCCGTCGCCTACTACGCGGTGCTCGCCCTGTGGACCTTCGCCACCCTGCGCAAGGTCTCCGGCGCGGCCGCCTGCACCGGCCGCTTCCTCCTCTGCGACCTCGCCGTCGCGCTCACCGGCATCCTGCTGACCCCGCTCGCCGTCGCCCACGACCGCATCGTCGAGGGCGGGCCCACCCTGCCCTCGATCTGGACCGCGGGCGCCGTCCTCGCCTTCGCGCTCAAGGGCGGCTGGCGCTGGGCCGCGGGCGCCGCGGCCCTGGTCGGCGTCGCCAACGTGATCCAGCGCGGCGCCCTCAAACAGGACACCCTGCACAACGTCCTGCTCGTCTTCGTGGCGGCGATCGCCATCGGCTACGTGGTCGAGGTGGCCCGCGCCTCCGAGCGCACCCTCGCCAGGGCGCTGGAGATCGAGGCCGCCACCCGGGAGCGGGAGCGCCTCGCCCGGGACATCCACGACGGCGTGCTCCAGGTCCTCGCGATGGTGCAGCGGCGCGGCAACGCGCTCGGCGGCGAGGCCGCGGAGCTCGGCCGGCTGGCCGGTGAGCAGGAGGTGGCGCTGCGCTCCCTGGTCGCGGGCGGCCTGGTGCCCGCCTCCCGGGTCAGCGAGGACGCGGCCGAGGGCGCCCTGGTCCGCCTGGTCGAGGAGCCGGACGAGCCCGGCCGGGACGCGGACCCCGGGCAGCCGTGCGACCTGCGCCCGCTGCTCGCCCCGCACGCGGGCGCCCGGGTGACCCTCTCGGAGCCCGGCGCCCCGGTGCCGCTGCCCCCGGCCGCCGCCCGGGAACTCGCCGCCGCCGTCGGCGCCGCCCTGGACAACGTGCGGCGGCACGCGGGCGAGGAGGCCCGCGCCTGGATCCTGGTCGAGGACGAGGACGAGGCGGTGCTCGTCACCGTCCGCGACGACGGACCCGGCATCCCGGAGGGCCGCCTCGCCCAGGCGGAGGGCGAGGGGCGCCTCGGTGTGGCGCAGTCGATCAAGGGGCGGCTGCGGGACCTCGGCGGCACCGCCGAACTGGTCTCCGTACCCGGCCAGGGCACGGAAGTGGAACTACGGGTCCCGCGCGCGGACCGGGGGAAGGGACGCAGATGAGCGAGCAGGAGGCGGCCGGGGCCGCCGAGGGGCAGGCGGGCGGCCGGGGGCCGGTGCGGGTGATGGTGGTGGACGACCACCCGATGTGGCGGGACGCCGTCGCCCGGGACCTCGGGGAGGCCGGTTTCGAGGTGGTCGCCACCGCGGGCGACGGGGAGCAGGCGGTCCGCCGGGCCCGTGCCGCGCGGCCCGAGGTGCTCGTCCTCGACCTCAACCTGCCCGCCAAGCCCGGGGCCCAGGTCTGCCGCGAGGTGGTCGGCGCGGACCCCCGGCTGCGGGTCCTGGTGCTGTCCGCCAGCGGGGAGCACGCGGACGTACTGGAGGCGGTGAAGTCCGGCGCCACCGGCTATCTGCTGAAGTCGGCCTCCACCGAGGAACTGGTGGACGCGGTGCGCAGGACGGCGGTGGGCGATCCCGTCTTCACCCCCGGGCTCGCCGGTCTCGTCCTCGGCGAGTACCGCAGGCTGGCCGCCGAGCCCGCGCCCGCCGCCCCGGACGAGCCCGCCGCGCCCCGGCTGACCGAGCGCGAGACGGAGGTGCTGCGCCTGGTCGCCAAGGGCCTCGGCTACAAGCAGATCGCCGAACGCCTGGTGATCTCGCACCGCACCGTGCAGAACCACGTCCAGAACACCCTCGGCAAGCTCCAGCTGCACAACCGGGTGGAACTCGTGCGGTACGCGATCGAGCAGGGTCTCGACACGGATTGAGCAGGGCTCGGACGCGGGCTGAGTCTGGCCGGGACGCGGACTGAGTAGGGCTTGGTCACGGACTGAGGGCCCGGCGACCGCCTACCCGGCCGCCCGCTACCGCGCCCGCGCACCGCGCCCCGCCCCCGCCCGCGCACCCGCAGACGAGCGCGACGTCCGCCCGCGGAATCCCCGCGGGCAGACGTCGCGCTCCGTCAACGGGCCTCGGGCCCCCGGCTCACCGACCGGGCCCGGCGCCACTGTCCGGCCCGGGTGCGCCCTTGCGACGGCCCTTGCGCTCGCCGGTGCCGTCGTCGAACTCCAACTGCTCCTTGCGGACCTCGGCGTTGACCTCCTGCTGCTCGGTCACCCGCCGGGTCTCCAGGTGCACGCGCTCCACCGGCACCGTCTCCTTGCTGACGACGGCGCGCTCCTCGTGCAGCACGATCTCGTAGTCCTTGCCCGCCTCACCGATCTGCGATTCGCCGCGGCCCATCCGGGCGCGGTCCTCGTCGCTGATCTTCTCGCGCGTCATCCGCACCTCCTCGTGGCTGATCGGCACGGTGCGGCTGACGTTCTCGGTGACCACGGTCTTGCGCAGGTGCGCGCGGCCGCTCTCGTGCTCCTCGGTGCCGATGTTGACCCGTTCCTCGTTGAGGACGATGTCCGGCACCTGCTCGCTCTGCGTGCGGCTCTCGCGGGAGGGGTCCTGGGCGCCACGCGACATGGCCATGTCGCGCTGACCGGTGCCCATACCGGCCATCGGCTTCTCCGTCGTGGTCTCCTCATGGCGGGCGTGCCGGCCACCGCCCGCCGCGGCCGCCGTACCGGCCGCGCCCGCGGCGCCACCGGCCGCGGCGGCGCTCTCCCCGCGGCCCATGCCCGCGTTGCCGCGCCTGGTCAGCCCGTAGTGGGCATAGAGCTCCTCCTCCTCGGCGGGGTCGAGGTGCCCGTCGGCGTCCATCCGCGGCGCGTCCTTGATCTGGTCCTTGGTGTACGGGACCTGGAGGGCGTCGTCCGCGCGGCGGGCGCCCGCCAGCGGCACGAAGGTCTCCTTCATCCCGAACAGGCCGGTGCGCACGGTGATCCACTCCGGGGCATTGGTGGCGTCGTCCCGGTAGACCTGCTGGACAGATCCGACCTTGCCGCCGTCCGCGTCGACGACGTTCAGGCCGGCCAGATCCTGAGGGCTGTCACCCAGAGGTGCATTCATGGCGTCTCTCTCCTTCCGCACGCGCCGGCAGGAGAGGCGCGCACAACTCCTATTGCGCGCCCCCTCGGGGTTCCCAGCGAATCGGGATTCGGCCCGCGGCACCCCGGTCACGGTGCGTTTGCGCCGGTCACGCCCTTGTCCCGGGGGTACGGGCGACGGTGGCGGCGGCGCGCGGGGCTGACCCGAACGGGTGAGAGCGGTCCCGCCCGGAGTGTCGCTACCGGGCCCAGGACGGGGAAGAAGACAGACGCGGCGGTCCGGGCCGCCGGACGCCAGGCCGCATAGCTTGGCGGGCACCGGCAGGCGGTCAGGACCCGTGCCGGGGAACCGCAGGACCCGTACCGAGGAACAGAGAGGCGGCAGGACCGGTCAGGACCGGTACCGCGCAGGCGCAACCAGGGAGACCACCAGGGCGAAAGGACGTGGGCCATGTCGGTCACACGCATCGGAGTGCTCACCGGGGGCGGCGACTGCCCCGGCCTCAACGCCGTCATCCGGGCCGTCGTCCGCAAGGGCGTGCAGAGCCACGGCTACGAGTTCACGGGGTTCCGCGACGGCTGGCGGGGCACCCTCGACGGACGCACCGTGAAGCTGGACATCCCCGCGGTGCGGGGCATCCTGCCGCGCGGCGGCACCATCCTCGGCTCCTCGCGCACCAACCCCCTCAAGGAGCCCGACGGCGTCCGGCGGATCAAGGAGACCCTCGCGAAGAACGAGGTGGGCCCGCTGATCGCGATCGGCGGCGAGGACACCCTCGGCGTCGCGGCCCGGCTGCACGAGGAGTACGGCATCCCGTGCGTCGGCGTGCCCAAGACCATCGACAACGACCTCTCCGCCACCGACTACACCTTCGGCTTCGACACCGCGGTGCAGATCGCCACCGAGGCCATCGACCGGCTGCACACCACCGCCGAGTCCCATATGCGGGTCCTGGTGGTCGAGGTGATGGGCCGCCACGCGGGCTGGATCGCCCTGCACTCGGGCCTCGCGGGCGGCGCCAACGTCATCCTCGTCCCCGAGCAGCCCTTCGACGTCGACCAGGTCTGCGCCTGGGTGACCTCCCGCTTCGAGGCCTCCTACGCGCCGATCGTGGTCACCGCCGAGGGCGCGGTGCCCCGGGACGGCGAGGTGGTCCTCAAGGACTCCTCGCGGGACTCCTTCGGGCATGTGCGGCTCTCCGGGGTCGGCGACTGGCTGGCGCACGAGATCGAGCGGCGCACCGGGCACGAGGCCCGCACCACGGTCCTCGGGCACGTCCAGCGCGGCGGCACCCCGAGCGCCTTCGACCGCTGGCTGGCCACCCGCTTCGGGCTGCACGCGGTGGACGCGGTGCGCGAGGGCGACTTCGGGAAGATGGTCGCCCTGCGCGGCACCGACATCGTGCGGGTCCCCCTCGCGGAGGCGGTCGCCACCCTGAAGACCGTCGACCCGGCCCGCTACGCCGAGGCCGGGGTCTTCTTCGGCTGACTGCCGAGACCGGCGAGCAACTCCCGTACCAGGAGCGGTCCTTCCAGGGTGAGCACCGACTCGGGATGGAACTGCACGGAGGCGAAGCCCGGGCCGCGCAGCGCGTGCACCTCGCCGCTGCCCGGCTCGCGGCTCACCTCGACGCCGTGCGCGGCCAGCTCCGCCGCGCAGGCCTCGTCGCAGCGGGCGGTGAAGCTGTTGTAGAAGCCGACGGTCCGCCGCCGCCCGAAGAGGCCGATCGCGGTCTGCGCGCCCTGGTGCGGCACCTCCTTGCGGACCAGGTCCAGGCCGAGTTCCGCCGCGATCAGCTCGTGGCCGAGGCAGACCCCGAGCACCCCGTGCCCCCGGTGCTCCGCCAGCGCCTCGGCGGTCAGCGCCCGCAGGAAGCGCATCCTCGGATCCCGCGGGTCGGCGGGGTCGCCGGGACCCGGGCCGAGCACCAGCGGCCCCGGGTGGGCGAGCGCCGCCTCGCGCAGCCCCGGCTCGTCGTAGCGGCGCACGGTGACCTCCAGGCCCGAGGAGCGCAGCAGGTGGGCGAGCATCGCGGTGAAGGTGTCCTCGGCGTCGACGACCAGGGCGTGGCCGCCGAGCGCGGTGCCGGGCTCCTGCATCCGCAGCCAGAACGGCGCGAGGTGCTCCCGGCGGGCGTCCAGGGCGGCCCGCACCCGCGGGTCCCCGGCGAGCGCGGGGGCGCGGTGCCCGGCCGCCCGGCGCGGGCCCACCCCGAGGGCGGCGAGCACCCCGGCCGCCTTGGCCCGGGTCTCGGCCACCTCGCCCAGCGGATCGGAGCCCCGTACCAGGGTGGCGCCGACCGGTACCCGCACCCGGCCCGCGGCGTCGATGTCGGCGGTGCGGATCAGGATGGGGGAGTCCAGGGTCTGGGCGCCGCCCGCGTCCCGGCCGAGCAGGGCGAGCGCGCCCGCGTAGTAGCCGCGTCCGATGCCGTCGGCGTCCAGCGGTTCGTAGCGCTCGATCACCCGGCAGGCGTTCTGCACGGGGGAGCCGGTGACGGTGGCCGCGAACATCGTCTCGCGCAGCACCTCGCGCACATCCAGCGTGCTGCGCCCGCGCAACTCGTACTCGGTGTGCGCGAGATGGGCCATCTCCTTGAGCCGGGGGCCGATCACCACGCCGCCGCGGTCGCCGACCGCGCACATCATCTTCAGCTCCTCGTCGACCACCATCGACAGCTCCTCCCGCTCCTTGCCGTCCGCGAGGAAGGCGAGCAGGCCCTCGGCGCTCGGGCCGTCCGCCGGATAGCGGTAGGTGCCGCTGATCGGGTTCATGGTGACGGTGCCGCCGGACATCCGCACATGCACCTCGGGGCTGGCGCCGACCAGGGTCCGCCCGCCGTGCCGGGCGCCGGTGTACACCACATACGTCCAGTACGCGCCGCGCTCGCCCGCCAGGAGCCGCCGGAAGAGGGCGAGCGCGTCGGCCGGGCCGAAGCCGGGGATCTGTCCCCGGAAGGTGCGCCGGATGACGAAGTCGGCGCCCTCGCCGCTGCCGATCTCCCGCTCCAGGACCTCCTCGACCAGGCGCGCGTACTCCTCGTCCGGTACGTCGAACTCCCCGCCCTCCAGGCGCACTTGGTGCCCGGGCAGCTGCCGCAGCGCCTCGTCGAGCGGCAGGTGCGTGTACTCCTCGGCGGTGAGCACGGCCAGCGGGGTGCCGTCGTCGCGCACCGCGAAGCCGCGTTCGCGGAGCTGGCGGAAGGGGACCAGGGCCAGCGTGGGCAGCGCGCCCACCGGCAGCTCGGCCAGGCGCTCCGCCTCGTGCACCGGGCCGCGCAGCACCTCCACGGTGTCGGCGGGGCGGCCCGGGGTGCGCCGGTGCAGCAGCGCGAAGGGCTCGCCGCCCACGGCGAGCCCGGACAGGGCGAAGGGGGTGCGGGAGGGTTCCACGGTCGTCTCTTCCGTTCGGTGCGCGGCCTGCGCACGGGGAGAGGGAACGGCCCGGGAAACACCGAAGGCCGCCCCTCGGGCGGCCTTCGTTCGCTGGGTACGCGCAGTCAGCGGGCCGCCGGATGAGCGGTCCACCACCAGGAGCGGGTCGAGTGCGCGAACATGGGCGGCACCTTACCCGACGGGCGCGGGGCGGGCCGGTGGTCGACCGCCGGGGCCTGTCCGCGCGCGCCTCGCTGTACGTGGACCGCGAGGCACGCCGTGTGAGCCTCACCACGGTCGCCCGGGTCGAGAGCCTCGCCGGACGGCTCGCCTCCGGGCCGATCTCGCGCGCCCACCCCGTCCTGGCCCGGACCGTGCCGCGCCGCGAACACCGCGGGACGGCCCGCTCCGCTCCCGGGGCGGCGGAGCGCGGGCGGCGGCGGGCCGCGGCGGGCGCCGGCGGAGGCGAGATGTCCGCCGCGTTTCTCAACAGGTGAGCAGCGGCCGGACCGGGGCCCGCGACCCCGTAATGTGGGGGAGGTGACCGTGAATGCTAAGACCACCGCAACCGGTGGCAACACCTGGCGTGACCTGCCCGCGGCGCAGCAGCCCGAGTACCCCGATGCCGAGGCTCTGCGCGATGTCGTCGCGGACCTCGAATCGTATCCGCCGCTCGTCTTCGCGGGCGAGTGCGACCAGCTGCGCGCCCGGTTGGGAGCCGTCGCCAGGGGCGAGGCGTTCCTGCTCCAGGGCGGCGACTGCGCCGAGGCCTTCAACGCCGTCTCGGCGGACCACATCCGCAACAAGCTGAAGACGCTGCTGCAGATGGGCGCCGTGCTGACGTACGCCGCCTCGGTGCCGGTCGTGAAGGTCGGCCGGATCGCGGGCCAGTACTCGAAGCCGCGCTCCAAGTCGACCGAGACCCGGGACGGGGTCACCCTGCCCACCTACCGGGGCGACTCGGTCAACGGCTTCGACTTCACCGAACAGGCGCGGGTCCCCGACCCCGAGCGCCTCAAGCGGATGTACCACGCCTCGGCCTCCACGCTGAACCTGGTGCGCGCCTTCACCACCGGCGGATACGCCGACCTGCGCCAGGTGCACGCCTGGAACCAGGACTTCGTGAAGTCCTCGCCCTCCGGCCAGCGGTACGAGCAGCTGGCCCGGGAGATCGACCAGGCGCTCAACTTCATGCGGGCCTGCGGCGCGGAGCCCGAGGAGTTCAAGACGGTCGAGTTCTACGCCTCCCACGAGGCTCTGCTGCTCGACTACGAATCCGCCCTCACCCGCGTCGACTCCCGCACCGGGCAGCTCTACGACGTCTCCGGCCACATGGTCTGGATCGGCGAGCGGACCCGCCAGCTGGACGGGGCGCACATCGAGTTCGCCTCCAAGGTCCGCAACCCGATCGGCATCAAGCTCGGCCCGAACACCACCACCGAGGAGGCGCTGCAGTACGTCGAGCGCCTCGACCCGGACCGCGAGCCCGGGCGGCTGACCTTCATCGTGCGGATGGGCGCCGACAAGGTGCGCGACCGGCTGCCCGAGCTGGTGGAGAAGGTCACCGCCTCCGGCGCGGTCGTCGCCTGGGTGACCGACCCGATGCACGGCAACACCTTCGAGGCGGCCTCCGGCCACAAGACCCGCCGCTTCGACGACGTGCTCGACGAGGTCAAGGGCTTCTTCCAGGTCCACAAGGAGCTGGGCACCCACCCGGGCGGCATCCATGTCGAGCTGACCGGCGACGACGTCACCGAGTGCGTGGGCGGCGGCGACGAGATCTTCGTCGACGACCTCCACCAGCGGTACGAGACGGCCTGCGACCCGCGCCTGAACCGGCGCCAGTCGCTGGACCTGGCCTTCCTGGTCGCGGAGATGTACCGGGACCACTGAGGGCGGTGCGGGGCCGGCGCTCGCCGGTTCCCGCCGACGGCAGACGGATGGGGCGCGGATCTGTGATCCGCGCCCCATCGGCGTCGGGAGGACTGTTCGCTGCGCTGGACCAGTGGGTAAGGTTAGGTTAGCCTCACCGATAAGCCGGGCCTGTCGGGACGGCGTATCCATTGGTCCGAGGGTTCCCGTGGGATCCCGGGGAGGTGAGCCGCGTGTTCGTCTGCAACTGCTTCGGAGTGACCGAAGCGCAGGTGAAGCAGCACGCACAGGACGGCGCCTGCACTCCCCGCCAGATCGCCTCCGCCTGCAAGGCCGGCACCGACTGCGGCTCCTGCGTACGCCGCATCCAGGCGCTCCTCGGCCGGGAGGCCCAGCCGCGCGGCGAGATGCGGGAGCGGAGGAACACCGCCGCCGTCCTGGCCGCCGAGCCCGCGCTCGCCGAGGCCCTGGACGAGGCCGCCTGAGCCGCCGCGGCCGCCCCGAGGCCTTCGCTTCCGATCCGCCGGGAGCAGTCCCCGAAACGATCCCTCAGCTGTCCGGCTGCTCGATCAGCTGGGCGATGTAGAGGGCCTCGCCGAGCTTCTCGATCAGTTCGAGCTGGGTGTCGAGGTAGTCGATGTGGTGTTCCTCGTCCTTGAGGATGTCCTCGAAGATGTTGGCCGAGGTGATGTCGCCCTTGGTGCGCATGACCTCGATGCCGCGGCGCAGCCGGTCGATCGCCTCCACCTCGACCTCGCGGTCGGCCTGGAACATCTCGGTGACCGTCTGGCCGACCCGGACGTGGAAGAGCCGCTGGTAGTTGGGCAGGCCCTCGAGGAAGAGGATGCGGTCGGTCAGGATCTCCGCGTGCTTCATCTCGTCGAAGGATTCGGCCCGCGTGTACTTGGCGAGCTTCGTCCAGCCGAAGTTCTCCTGCATCTTGGCGTGCAGGAAATACTGGTTGATCGCGGTCAGCTCGGCGGTCAGCTGCTCGTTGAGGAACTCGATGACCTCGGGGTCGCCCTGCATCGGTGAGGCTCCTTCTCCCATGGCTCGGCGGATGTGGCGGCATCCTCGCACCGGCGCGGGAGGGCCGTCCAGTAAGTGCAGGCTTAGTCTGAGTTGCCCGAATCGCCACAGACCTGGTCACGGCGACCCCGGCAGGTCTGTCAGGATGGAAGGCATGGGGCATCCGGCGCAGGGCGAATCTCGGCAGGCAGGGCAGCCGGAGCTCCCGCCGGGACAGCGGCTCCAGCGCGGCTGGCCGGTCACCCACTACGGCCCCGTCCCCAAGTTCCGCCCGGAACGCTGGGAGTTCGGCGTCTTCGGCGCGACGAAGAGCGGCGAGAAGTACCGCTGGACGCACGAGGAGTTCACCGCCCTGCCGTACGCGACCGTCGAGGCGGATCTGCACTGCGTCACGAAGTTCAGCATGCTCGGCGCCGAATGGGGCGGGGTGCTCGCGCGGACGCTGTACGACCTCGCGCCGCCCGCGCCCGAGGTGAGCCATGTGATGGTCTGGGCCGAGTACGGCTACAGCGCCAATCTGCGGCTCGCGGACTTCGCCTCCGCGCGGACCGTCTTCGCCACCCACAAGGACGGCGAACTGCTCACCGCGGAGCACGGTTTCCCGCTGCGCCTGATCGTGCCGCACCTCTATGCCTGGAAGGGCCCCAAGTGGGTCCGCGGCATCGAGTACATGACCGCCGACCGCCGCGGCTTCTGGGAGGAGCGCGGCTACCACAACCTCGGCGACCCCTGGCGGGAGCAGCGCTACTCCTACCAGGAAGAGCCGGGCGACGGGCCGGAGTTGTAGGGAGCGCGCCCGCCCGCTCAGCCCTCGCGGAGCTTCTTCAGGAGTTCCACGTCGGCGGCGTGGCCCGGGGTGCCGCCCGGCGTCTCGATGATCAGCGGGACCCGCGCGGTCGCGGGGTGGGCGAGCAGGGCGCGGAAGCCGTCCTCGCCGATGTGGCCGCGCCCGATGTTCTCGTGCCGGTCCTTGTGGGCGCCGACCACGTCCTTGGAGTCATTGGCGTGGATCAGCTTCAGCCGGTCCTCACCGGTCACGGCGAGCAGCGCGTCCAGTGAGTCCCGTACGCCCTGCGCGCTCGTGAGGTCGTGGCCCGCCGCGAAGAAGTGGCAGGTGTCCAGGCAGACCCCGAGCTTCGGGTGGGCGTCCAGCGCCGCGAAGTACGGGCCGAAGTCCTCGGCGCGGGAGCAGAGCGAGGCGCCCTGCCCCGCGGTCGACTCGATCAGGAGGTACGGGTCGTCCTCGTGGTCCAGCTCGTCGAGCAGCGGCAGCAGCCGCTCGCGTACCTGGCGCAGCGCGGTGGCCCGGTCCCGGCCGCCGGTCGCCGAGCCGGTGTGCACGACCACCCCGCGGGCGCCGATCGCCCGGCCCCGGCGCAGCGAGTGCCGCAGGGAGGCGACGGAGCGCTCCGCCGTCTCCGCGGTCGCGGAGCCGAAGTTGATCAGATAGGGCGCGTGGACATAGGCGGGGATCCGCTGCTCGGCGCAGGTCTCCCGGAAGAGGGCGTCCTGCCGCGGGTCGCCCGGCGGCGTCGCCCACCCCCGCGGGTTGGCGACGAAGACCTGCACGGTCTCGGCGCCGATCTCGCGCGCGTAGCCGAGGCCCCGCTTGGCGAGCCCGCCCGCCACGGGGACGTGTCCGCCGACCGGGCGGCTGGGAAGAGGTGAGGTCACGGCGTCCAGGGTGGCACGGGCGGCTCGGCGGGCGGTAACCGCCGTCGGTACCGCAGCGCCTCGTACGACCGGCTTCCGTGGACGACCGGCCTCCGTACGGGCACCTTCCGGGCCGGGAGGGCGGCGCGACCGCCCTCCCGTACGACCGGCCCGCGCGGGAGCAGCCCCGCGGCCGCTCCGGCCCGGACCCCTCAGTCCACCTCGATGGTGATCTCGCTGCCCTTCGGGGCCTGTTCACCCGGGTCCACCGACTGGTCGCTGACCTTGTCCTTGAAGATGCCGAGGATGCCGCGGTCGACATGGACCACGAAGCCGAGGCCGGAGAGCTTCTCCCGGGCGGCGCCGACCTTCATGCCCTCGACGTCCGGCACCCGCACCATCACCGGGCCCTTGGAGACGGTCAGGGTGATGGTGTCCCCGGTGGCCGCCTCCTTGCCGGAGGGCGGGTTCTGGTCGGCGATATGGCCCTTGTCGAAGGCGGAGTTGACGCGGTTCGGGGCGATCTCGACCTTGAGGCCCTCCTCGGCCAGCTCCTCCTTGGCGTCCGCCACGGACTCCCCGGTGACATCGGGCACCTCGACGGGGGCGCCCCGGCTGACCGTCAGCGCGATCGCCGAGCCCGCGCGGCGGGTGGCGCCCCGCTCCGGCTCGGTGGCGAGGACCCGGCCCTGGGCCACGTCCTCGTCGAAGGCGCGGGTGACCATGCCCGGGGCGAGGTTCACCCGCTTCAGCCGCTCCTTGGCCTCGCCGAGGGTCATACCGGTGAGGTCGGGGACCTTCACGTTCTTCGGGCCGAGCGAGATGGTCAGGCCCACCTCGGCGTTGCCGCGGATGCGCTCGCCGGGGGCGGGACGGGTCGCCATCACGGTGCCCCGCTTGTCGGTGTCGCTGTACTCCCGCCGGATGTCGCCGACGTCGAGCCCGGCGTCCGAGAGCCGGTCCTCGGCCTGCGCCTGGGTCTTGGTGAGCAGCGGCGGGACCTCCGTGAACTGCCCGGAGTTGATGTACCAGAAGCCCGCGACCAGGGTCACCGCGAGCGCCACGGCGGCCGCCACCAGCAGGAACACCCGGCGCCTGCGGGGATCGGCCGCCGCGTGGGCCGGGGCCCCGGGTGGAGGCGGCGGCAGGCGCAGCCGGCTGGTCCGGTTCAGGCGGTCCTCGGCGGCCGGGTCCGGCCGCGGTCCGGTGCTTCCGGCGGCCCGGGGGATCACGCTGGTGCGGTCCTCGGCGCCGTCGTGCCGCTCGCCGTGCGCCTGCGGCGGCCGGGCGTCCAACTGCGCGGCGCCGAGGGCGGAACGCACCTCCCGCACCTGGGCGAGCAACTCCCGCGCGTCCTGCGGCCGGGCCGCCGGATCGCGCTCGGTGGCGCCGGTGACCAGCCGGTCGAGCCCGGGCGCGAGCCCCGGCACGGCGGCCGAGGGCAGCGGCATGTCCTCGTTGAGGTGCCGGTAGAGGACCTGGGCCGGGGTGTCGCCGCCGTGCGGTTTGGCGCCGGTCAGCATCTCGTAGAGCAGCACCCCGCAGGCGTAGACGTCCACGCGGGGTTCGGCCGTGCCGCTGTCGATCTGCTCGGGGGCGAGGTAGGAGACGGTGCCGAGCACGGTGTCGGTGGAGGTGGTCACCGTGTCGACCGCGCGCACCAGGCCGAAGTCGGCGACCTTGACCCGGCCGTCGTCCCCGATGAGGACGTTCTCCGGCTTCATGTCCCGGTGCACGAAGCCCGCCCGGTGCGCCGCGCCGAGGGCCGCGAGCACCGGCTCCAGGATGTCCAGGGCGGCCCGCGGGGTCAGCGCGCCGCGCTCCCGGAGGACGTCGCGCAGGGTGCACCCGGCCACGTACTCCATCGCGAGATAGACATGGGCGCCGTCCGCGCCCTGGTCGAAGACCGCCACCACATTGGGGTGCGCGAGCCGGGCGACCGACTTGGCCTCGCGGATGAAGCGCTCCACGAAGGCGGCGTCGGCGGCGAGCGAGGGATGCATCACCTTGAGCGCGAGCACCCGGTCGAGCCGGGTGTCCACGGCCCGGTACACCGTGGCCATCCCGCCCGTCGCGATGCGCGCGTCCACGCGGTAGCGGCCGTCGAGCACCTGCCCGACGAGAGGGTCCTGAAGGGTCGTGTCCACGCAGGTGAGTGTACGAGGAGCCACTGACGCCCGGCGCTGCCACCGGGAGCCCGGGACCGTACTGCAGCCGAGCTGTGACAGCCCCCGGGGCCCGTCCGGGGCCTGCCCGGCGGCGCTCAGAAGGCCGGGCGCTCCGGGTCGAGCCGGGCCAGGCCCTCGGCCGGGGAGGAGGCTTCGGCGAAGTGGCGGCGCGGGATCCGCCCGGCCCGGTGGGCGAGGCGCCCGGCGCGCACCGCGTGCCGCATCGCCTCCGCCATCAGCACCGGCTCCCGGGCCCGGGTCACCGCCGAGGCGAGCATCACCCCGGCGCAGCCCAGCTCCATCGCCTGCGCCGCGTCCGAGGCCGTACCGGCGCCCGCGTCGAGGATCACCGGCACCCGGGCCTGCTCCACGATCAGCTGGAAGTTGTGCGGATTGCGGATGCCGAGCCCGGAGCCGATGGGGGAGCCGAGCGGCATGATCGCGGCGCAGCCCGCCTCCTCCAGGCGGCGGGCGAGCACCGGGTCGTCGTTGGTGTAGGGGAGGACGGTGAAGCCGTCGTCGACCAGCGCCTCGGCGGCGTCCAGGGTCTCCACCGGGTCCGGGAGCAGGGTCCGCTCGTCGGCGATGACCTCCAGCTTGACCAGGTCGGTGCCGAGCGCCTCCCGGGCGAGCCGGGCGGTCAGCACGGCCTCGCCCGCCGTGTAGCAGCCCGCGGTGTTCGGCAGTACGCGGATGCCGAGCCGGGCGAGCACGGAGAGCACCGAGCCGTGCGCCTCGGCGCTGACCCGGCGCATCGCCACCGTGGTCAACTCGGTGCCGGAGGCGGTCAGCGAGCGTTCGAGGACATCGAGCGAGGGCGCGCCGCCGGTGCCCATGATCAGCCGGGAGCCGAGGCTCAGGGAGCCGATCCGCAGCGGGTCCTCGCAGCCGGGGGCGTCGGCGGGTTCGGCGGCGGGGGTCAGGACGTTCTCGCTCATGCTCAGCCTCCCTGGACGGCGGTGAGCACCTCAACGCGGTCGCCCTCGCGCAGCGAGGTGGCCGCCCACTCGCCGCGCGGCACCACCGTCTCGTTGAGCGCGGCGGCCACCCCCGAGGGCGCCGTGGTCAGCGCGGCGACGAGGCCGCCGAGGCTGGTGGCCGGGTCGAGGTCCCGGCGGGCGCCGTTGACGGTGACGCTCAGACGCGGGGGCCCGGCGGGGCGTGCGGGCGCGGGCTCGCCGGGGAGCGCGGCCGGGGTGAGGTCGCCGGTCCGGTCGGTATGTACGGTCGGTTCCGGGTGGTCCGGGTGGTCCGGGTGTGTCGGCTCGGGGTGTGCGGGCTCGTTCATACGGGCTGCTCCGTGAGTGCCGTGCGGAATCGCTGGGGGCTGAACGCGCGTGCCTCCTCCGGCAGTTCACCGGTGACAAGGGCATGCGCCAGGACGTCGCCGGTGACCGGGGTGAGCAGGACGCCGTTGCGGTGGTGGCCGGTGGCGAGCAGGAGCCCCGGCAGTGCGGTGGGGCCGAGCAGCGGGGCGTTGTCCGGGGAGGCGGGGCGCAGTCCCGCGCGGGTCTCGGTGAGCGGCAGTTCGGTCAGCCCGGGCACCAACTCATGGGCGTCCCGCAGCAGTTCGTACACCCCGCCCGCGGTGACCGTGGTGTCCCAGCCCTGCTCCTCGCTGGTGGCGCCCACCACCAGCTCGCCGCTCTCGCGCGGGACCAGATAGACCTGGCTGCCGCGGACCACGGCGCGCACCGTCCGGCTGAGGAAGGGCGCGCGCGCCCGGGGCACCGTCAGCCGCAGCACCTGGCCCTTGACCGGGCGCACCGGCGGGCGCACCTCCTCGGGCACGCCGTCCAGGCGGCCGCTGCGGCTGCCCGCGGCGAGCACCACCCGGTCCGCGGCGAGCGCGGTGCCGTCGTCGAGGACGAGTCCGGTGGCCCGCTCGCGGACGACGGTCAGCCGCCGCGCCCCCTGCCGGTGGAAGGCCACCCCGGCGTCCCCGCAGGCCCGCAGCAGGGCGGCGGCCAGGCGGCGCGGGTCGACCTGGTGGTCCCCGTCGACGCGCAGCCCGCCGCGCACCCCGGGCGCCAGCATCGGCTCCAGGCGGCGGCACTCGCGGCCGCTGAGCCACTGCGAGGACAGGCCCGACTGCTCCTGGAGGGCGTGCAGTTCGCGCAGATGGGCCCGGTCGTCGGCGTCCAGGGCGACGGCCAGGGTGCCCGAGGCGCGGTAGCCGAGATCCTGCCCGGTGGCCTCGGTCAGCTCCCGCGCGAAGTCGGGATAGCGGGCCGCGGAGGCGAGGTTGAGGCCGAGCAGGGTCTGCTCGCCGTAGTGGAGTTCGGTGACCGCCGCCAGCATTCCGGCCGCCACCTGGGCCGCCCCGCCGCCCGGTTCGGGGTCGGCCACCGCGACCCGCAGTCCGCGCTGGGCGGCCCGCCAGGCCGTGACCAGGCCGATGATCCCGCCGCCGATCACCAGGACGTCCGCCGCGGGACCGCCCGCCGGTGCTCGCACCATCGCTCAGCTCCTCCCTTCGCCGGCATGACCCGGATCAGGTTCCTACGGTCGGAGGCCGCTCAGCCTCCCTCTCAGCCCGCTGCGACGGGCTCCCGCGAGTGCTCTACGTTGGTCAGCCTAACGCGGAGCCCTCCGGGTCCGGACACGCGCCCGGACCGGCTCCGGCCCGTCTGCGCAAGGGAGCCGCCGATGACCCGCTCGCTCGACCACGTCCGCTTCGCCCCGCTCGCCGACCAGGCCCCGGGCCAGGTGGGTACGGGCACCCGCTTCACGTACCACGAGCAGGACGGGCGGATCTGGGCCGAGTACGAGGGCGGCGACATCGTGCACGGGCGGCTCGTCGGCACCCGGGCGGGCGACCGCCTCGACTTCCGCTATGTGCAGCTCACCCGGGACGGGGAAACGGCGAGCGGGCACTGCGTCTCGCGCCTGAGCGAACTGCCCGACGGGCGGCTGCGCCTGACCGAGAGCTGGGAGTGGGAGTCGCGGCAGGGCGCCGGGACCAGCGTGGTGGAGGAGCTCGCGGGGGAGGGCGGCGTGGCGCCGGTCACGCGATGATCGTTCCTCTTACCGGCCCTGTGCCGGGTGTCTAGAGTGAGCGGATGACCGAGCAGACACGGCCTGAGCAGCCGGGGCGGGACCAGGGACAGCCGGAGCGGGTCGTCATCGCCGGGGCCGGGATGGCCGGGGTGCAGACCGCCGTCGCCCTGCGCGAACAGGGCTGGCCCGGCCGCGTCACCCTGCTCGGCGCCGAACCGCACCAGCCCTACGACCGGCCGCCGCTGTCCAAGGCGATCCTGCTCGGCAAGGCGGAGGGCTCCGCCTTCGAGGTCGACTTCGAGGCGCTCGGCATCGAGCTGCTGCTCGGCTGCGAGGTCACCGCCCTGCGGCCCGAAGTACGCACCCTGGACACCGAGTCGGGCCCGCTCGTCTACGACCGCCTGGTGCTCGCCACCGGCGCCGAGCCGGTCAGCCTGCCCGGCACCTCCGGCATCGCGGGCGTCCACCTGCTGCGCACCCTCGACGACGCGGAGCGCCTGCGCCCGGTACTGGAGCGGCAGCACCGGATCGTGGTCGTCGGCGCGGGCTGGATCGGCGCCGAGTTCGCCACCGCCGCCCGGGAGGCGGGCTGCGAGGTGACCGTCGTCGAGGCGGCCGAGGTCCCGCTCGCGGGCGCGCTGCCGCGCGAGGTGGCCGCCCCGATGGCCGCCTGGTACGCGGACGCCGGTGCCGAACTGCGCACCTCGGCGCGGGTCGCCGCCGTCGAGGAGGGCGCGGTGCGCCTCCAGGACGGTACCCGGCTCACCGCGGACGCCGTGGTCGTCGGGATCGGCGCCCGGCCCGCCACCCGCTGGCTGCGCGACAGCGGCATCGCCCTCGGCGAGGACGGCGCGGTCCTCGCCGACGAGCACCTGCGCACCTCCGCGCCCGGCGTCTGGGCGGTCGGCGACTGCGCCTCCTTCCCCTCCCGCCGCTACGGCCGCCGGATGCTGGTCCACCACTGGGACAACGCCCTGCAGGGCCCGCGCACCCTCGCCGCCAACCTCCTCGGCGAGGAACCGGCCGCCTACGACCCGGTGCCCTACTTCTGGTCCGAGCAGTTCGGCCGGTTCGTGCAGTACGCGGGGGACCACGGCGCCGCGGACACCCTGGTCTGGCGGGGCGAGCCGGACGGCGCCGCCTGGTCGGTGTGCTGGCTCCAGGCCGACCGGCTGGTGGCGGTGCTCGCCGTCGGCCGCCCGCGCGATGTCGCCCAGGGCCGCAAGATGATCGAGGCGGGCGCCACCGTCGACCCCGAGCGCCTCGCGGACCCGGCGGCACCGCTCAGGTCCGCCCTGCTCTGAACCCCGGCGCGCGGTGGCCGGGAGCGGGTGCTCCGCACGGCCCGGGACCCCGGTCACCGGTCGCGGCGACGTGCCGGGGCGCGGCCGTCCGAGCCCCCGGCCGAGCTGCGGGAAGCCGCCCCCGCGACCTGCCGCGGGGCGGCCCGGCTTCCGACTGTCGGTCCCGGATGGCACGCTTGTCCTCGTGACTGAGATTGACGCGAAGATCGATGCTCTCGTCCCCGCCTGGCTCACCCTCCCCGACATCGCCGAGCAGCTCGGCGTCGAGGTGACACGCGTACGGCAGCTGGTCAAGGAGGGCCAGCTGATCGCCGTACGCCGTGGTGAGAACCGGGCACTGCACGTCCCGGCCGCCTTCATCGACGGCGACAGGGTCGTCAAGGGCCTCACCGGCACCCTGACGCTGCTGCGGGACGACGGCTTCACCGACGAGGAGATGCTGGAGTGGCTCTTCACCCCTGACGACACCCTGCCGGGAACCCCGGCGCAGGCCCTGAGCGAGAATCGGGGCACCGAGGTGAAGCGCCGGGCACAGGCGCTCGCCGTCTGACCTGACACCACCACCGGTGTCCGGGCCCGGCTTCCGGGTCCGGACACCGCAGCCCGGGGGGACACCGCTCCATGCCGAGGACCACGCCGCGCGAACAGCTCGCGGCGGCCCGCCTGTACCTGTGCGTGGACGCCCGCACCCGGCAGGGCGATCTCCCCGAGTTCCTGGACGCCGTCCTCGCGGGCGGCGTCGACATCGTGCAGCTGCGGCAGAAGGGCCTGGAGGCCGCCGAGGAGCTGGACCACCTCGCCGTCTTCGCCGAGGCCTGCCGCCGGCACGGCAGGCTGCTCGCGGTGAACGACCGCGCCGATGTGGCGCACGCCGCCGGAGCCGACGTCCTCCATCTCGGCCAGGGCGATCTGCCGGTCCCGGCCGCCCGCGCGATCCTCGGCGAGCGGCCCCTCATCGGCCGCTCCACCCACGCCGGGCCCGAAGCCGCCGCGGCGGCCTCCCAGCCCGGCGCCGACTACTTCTGCACCGGGCCCTGCTGGCCCACCCCGACCAAGCCCGGACGGCACGCCCCCGGCCTCGACCTGGTCCGGTACGCGGCGGGCCTGGGCACCGCCCGCCCCTGGTTCGCGATCGGCGGGATCGACCTCGGCACGCTGGACCAGGTGCTCGACGCGGGGGCCCGCCGGGTCGTCGTGGTCCGCGCGCTCACCGAGGCGTCGGACCCGGGCGCCGCGGCGGCGGAGTTCGCCCGGCGGCTGCGCGAGGTCTGAGGGCGGCGCCGCCCACCTCGGAGACCGTCCCCGCCCGCCCCGCGAACGGGCGCGGCGGGGGGACCGCACCGTGACCCCCGTGTCCGGTACGTGGACAGCGATGCGCCGAAACCGGTCGAATCCGGGCCCTCTGGTTGGGGGAGCACCGTTCGCTGACTAACCTTCGGGTATGGCCCTCGGCACTGCTTCCACCAGGACTGATCGCGCGCGGACGGTGCGCGAGATGCTCGCCGCGCAGGCGACCACGTACTCCTTCGAATTCCACGCGCCCAAGACCGAGAAGGGCGAGCGGAACCTGTGGAACGCGCTGCGCAGGGTCGAGGCGGTGGCCCCGAGCTTCGTCTCGGTGACCTACGGCGCGGGCGGCTCCACCCGGGACGGCACGGTGAAGGCGACCGAGCAGATCGTCGCCGACACCACCCTGACGCCCATCGCCCACCTCACCGCCGTCGACCACTCCGTGGCCCAGCTGCGCAACATCATCGGGCAGTACGCCGACGCCGGGATCCGCAACATGCTCGCGGTGCGCGGCGACCCGCCGGGCGATCCGACGGCCGAGTGGGTCGCGCACCCCGAGGGGCTGACCTACGCCGCCGAACTGGTCGAACTGATCAAGGAGTCCGGGGACTTCTGCGTCGGCGTCGCCGCCTTCCCGGAGATGCACCCGCGCTCCACCCGCGAGGAGAGCGACATACGCCACTTCGTGGACAAGTGCCGGGCGGGCGCGGACTACGCGATCACGCAGATGTTCTTCCGGCCGGAGTCCTATCTGCGGCTGCGCGACCAGGTCGCCGCGGCGGCCTGCGACACCCCGATCATCCCCGAGGTCATGCCGGTGACCAGCGTGCGCATGCTGGAGCGGCTGCCCCAGCTGAGCAACGCCTCGATCCCCGCCGAGCTGAAAGAGCGCATCCTCGCCGCCAAGGACGACCCGGCGGCTGTACGCTCCATTGGCATCGACTTCGCGACGGAGTTCTGCGCGAGGCTGCTCGCCGAGGGTGTGCCCGGGCTGCACTTCATCACGCTGAACAACTCCACCGCGACGCTCGAGATCTACGAGAATCTTGGTCTGCATCACACACCGGCCTAGGCCGGCCGTATCCGTCAGGGCCGCGGCCGTACGAGAGGGGCGTACATGGGCTGGACGGTCCTCTACATAGCGTTCGCGATCGTCGCGCTGTGGCTGCTCGGCGAGGTGCTGCTCCAGTACAAGGCGCGGCTGCGCTGGCGGATGCTGGCCTTCGCGGGCTTCCTCGGTGTCGTGCTCGGGGTGCTGATCCCCTCGATCTTCGTCATCGTGCTCGGCGCCCTCGGCTTCGCCACCGGCCAGGTCTTCGTCACCCTCTCCTTCCGGCGCGGCTTCTCCACCGGCTGGGCCCTCGGCGGACGGCCGGGTGCCAGCAAGCGCCGCCGCACCGTCGGCGAGGGCCGCCACGACCCCACGCTCTCGGTCTCCGGAGTCGAGCCCGCCGAGGCCCCGGCGGGTCCGGGCGGCTCCGGGGACTACGCGCGTCACGCCGAGGACCCCTACGGTTACGGCACCGGCGACCCGGACCACCCCGGTCAGGACCAGGGCGGCCCCGGTGAGCAGGACGAGCGCGAGGAGAACCGCACGCCGCCCGCCCCGCCCTACCCGGACCAGGCCCCCGCCGGACCCGCCCAGGACACCGCCTACACCCCCGGCTTCACCGACCCCGGCTACGCGGCCTCCGGCTACCCGCTCCCCCCGGAGCGCCCCGCCTACGCCGAGGACGAGCCGGGCGCCCCGGCCTACCAGCAGAGCGGGTACCAGGACACGGGTTACCGCAGCGGGGAGTACGCGGAACCGGGCTACGCCGGGGCGGGGTACGGGAACCCGGGGTACGACGGTGCCGGGTACCCGGAGCCCGCGGGGGCGTACCAGGCAGGCCCCGGGTATCAGGAGCAGCAGTACCCGGACCAGCAGTACCCGGATCAGCAGTACCGGGAGCAGCAGTACCGGGAGCACGGATACCCGGAGCGGCCGTACCAGGACTCCGGATACCAGGACTCCGGATACCGGGACCGTGACTACCGGGACCGTGACTACCAGGACGGTGACTACCAGGACGGTGACTACCAGGACCCGGGATACCCGGACCGCGGATACCCCGAGCACGGATACCCGGACCAGCCCTACCCCGAGCAGGGCGGCCCGCAGGACGGCGGCTACGGCCAGGAGCCGTCCGGCGGCTACGCCCCCTACCCGCCGTACTCCGCCCAAGTTCCCGAGGAGCAGCCCGAGTTCTCGGCCTTCGGCCAGGAGGCGTCCTCCTACGCGCATCCGCCGCCGCCCGTCTACCGGCCGCAGCCGATGCCCGACGACACCGGGAACTACGGCGTCTACAGCGAGGAGGCCTATGCGGCCGCCTCGGCGCCCGGATACGGGGGCGAGCCCGCCCCGGGCTACGACCAGCCCTACCCGCAGGACGGCGGGTACGCCGGATACCGGGATCCCTACTCCCAGGACCCGGGATCCTACGACTCCTACGGCGGGCAGGGGACGTACCCGGGGGCCGGTGGCGGCTGGGCGGGCCCCGGGGACACTCCGCCCGGCGGGGTGTGGGTGCCCCAGCAGCGCGAGGCCGACGAGACCGACCCCTACGGCGGCGCCCTGCCACCGGAGCAGCCCGCCGCGTATCCCTCCGAGGGCGGGTACGAGGGGTACGAAGGCCAGCAGTACCGGTACTGAGACCGCGCGCCCGGGCCGCCCCCGAGGCGCCCGCGGCTCACTGCCGACGTACCGCCGCCGGGGCGCGAACGGTGCTCCGCGGACGTACCGCCGCTGAGGCGAGGGCCGTCCGAGTCGCGCGGCCCGGTGGCGCGGGGCGTCGCGGGGTCCTGTCAGTGCCGCTGCCTACAGTCGGGCGGCATGGCACTCTCCCGAGAAGAACGTGAACAGTTCCTGGCCGAGCCCCGCGTCGCCGCGCTCGGCGTCACCGCGGGCGCGGACCGCGGCCCCCTGCTCGTCCCCGTCTGGTTCGGCTACGAGCCCGGCGGTCAGCCCTGGGTCGTCACCGGCGCCGACTCCCGCAAGGCCCAACTGATCAAGGCGGCGGGCCGGTTCAGCCTCCTGGTCGAGGACGTGCGGCCCACGGTGCGGTACGTCTCCGTCGAGGGCCCGGTGGCCGAGATGACCCCGGGCACCGAGGACACCCACCGCGAGATCGCCTCGCGCTACCTCTCCGGCCCGGCGCTGGAGCGCTACCTCGGCTTCGCGCAGGGCACCCTGGGCGAGCAGGTGGTGATCCGGATGCGGCCGGAGCACTGGCTCGGCGCGGACCTCGGCGCGGTCTGAGCGGATCGGCGCGGCGACGGGCGCAACTCCGGCCGCGCACCGCCCCGTTGGGGGACCGCCGTCACTGCGAGCCGCGGAAGTCCGGGCCCTCCACGATCAGCCCGGCGACCAGCGCACCCGACATCCCCGCGTGCGCCAGCCCGCCGCCGGGGTGCGACCAGCCGCCGACGGTGAACAGGCCCGCGACGGCGGTGCTGTTGGCGGGGTGCAGCCATCGGCCGCCGCCCGCCGCGAGGGCCGGGGCCGGCACCCCGGCCGTACCGGTGGCGGCCTCGACCTCCCGGGGGGTGCGCACCTCGCGCCACAGCAGGCGCCCGTCGAGGTCCGGGATCTCGCGCCGGGCGGCGGCGGTCATCCGGTCCGCGAAGGAGGCGAAGGGGCCGGGGGAGGGGGCGGATACGGCGTCGTCGTCGGCCGCCCCGCCTGTCGCCTCCCCGCCTGTCGCCGTCCCGCCGGTCGTCGCCGGGACGGTCGCCGTGACCGTGACCGCCTCATGGTCCGGGTCCGGCACGAGCGAGGGGTCCGGCAGCCGGTGCACGGTCACCGTCGGCCGCTCCGGCAGCCCGGGCTCCGCGCCGAACAGCGCCGCCAACTCGCCCTCCCGGTCCGGGGTGTGCACCACGGTCCGGCAGGCGGCCTCCGGGGGCCGGGCGCCCCGCAGGGCGAGCAGCAGGGTCACCCTGCTCAGGGCGGTGCGCTGGGCGGGGACCCCGGTCTCCTCGCGGGCCGGGACGCCGTCGAGGAGCGAGTCCAGTACGTCCGGGGCGACCCCCGCGACCACATAGTCGGCTTCCTCGACGACAAGGCTGCCTTCCTCGACGACATGGCCGCCTTCCCCGACCACGGTGGTGGCCGGGCCGCCGCCCGCCTCCGCCTGCGCGGCAGCGGTGCCCTCCGCCCCGGCATCCTCCGCCCCGGCGTCCACGGCCACCCCGACGGCGCGGCCGCCGCGGATGACGACCCGGCGCACCGGGGTGCCGAAGCGGAAGCGGACGCGGCGTTCCCGGCACCGCTCGTACAGGGCGTCCGCCAGGGCGCGCATGCCGCCCTCGACGGACCAGAGGCCGAAGGTCTGCTCCATGTACGGCAGGACGGCGGCGCTCGCCGGTGCCGTGCGCGGATCGAGCCCGGCGGCCAGCGCGTACTGCTCCAGGAGGGCCCGCAGCCGTGGTTCGCCGCCGAGTTCGAGCGCGGCGATCTCCGCGAGGGTGGTGGCGGTCAGCTCGCGGCGCAGCAGTCTGCGCCGGGGCACGGCCGGATAGGGCTCCCGCTCGGCGAGCACCTGCCAGTTGGGCCATAGCGGCTCCTCCAGGAGCGGCCTGCGGCTGCGGTCCCAGGCCTCCCTGGCCCGGTTCACGAAGGCGGCCCAGCGCTCCCCGCTGCCCGCGCCGAGCGCCGCGTCCAGGGCCCGGCCGACCCCGGCCCGCGAGGCGTTGGGCAGGTCCACGCGGGTGCCGTCGCCGAAGAGATGGCGTACCGCGGGCTCGACCTGGGTCAGGCCGAGACGGTCCTCCAGGGACTTCCTGCCGGTCTTGACGAAGAGGTCGCGGTAGACCGCGGGGAGGGTGAGCAGCACCGGGCCGGTGTCGAAGGCGAAGCCGTCCCGGGTGCGGTGCCCGAGGGCTCCGCCGTGGGTGGCGCCCCGCTCGTACACCACCACACCGTGGCCCGCCACGGCGAGCCGGGCGGCCGCCGCCATGGCGCCCATGCCCGCGCCGATCACCGCAATCCGTGCCATGCCAGGGACTGTAGCGGGGCCCCGGAACCGGGTCCGTACCGGACCGGGCGGCAGGGCCGCGCACCGCGCTCACCCACCGGGTCACCCCTCGGGCTCACCCGCCGCGCCCGCTCACCAGGGCGCGGGCCGGCCGACCCCCGCGGCCCGGGCCGCGCGCCGTTCGGCCCGGCGCCGCCAGAAGCGCCGGATCCGGGAGAACAGCAGGAACACCAGGCCGATTCCGGTGAGCAGCAGCAGGGCCGCGAGCGCCGCCGCCAGTTCCGGGTGGAAGAGGGCGAAGGCGAGCAGGCCCGCCACCCCGAGGTCCTCCAGGAGCGAGAGGACGATATTGCTGGCGGGCTCCGGGGAGGTGTTCACCGCCATCCGCGTGCCCGCCTTCACCAGATGGCTGACCAGCGCGGTGGAGCCGCCGAGCGCCCCGGCCGCCAGATCCGGGAGCGAGCCGCTCTGCCCGGCGAGCAGGGCGCCCACCACGGCACCGGAGACCGGCCGGATCACGGTGTGCGCCACGTCCCAGACCGAGTCGACGTACGGGATCTTGTCGGCGACGGCCTCGCAGAGGAAGAGCACGGCGGCGGCGCACAGGACCTCGGGCCGCTGCAGCGCCTCGGGGACCTCGTCGCTCACCCCGGTCGCGCCGAAGAGGCCGAGCAGCAGGACGACGGCGTAGGCGTTGATCCCGCTCGCCCAGCCGCTGGTGAAGACAAGCGGGAGTACGGACACCGGCCGATGGTAACCAGCGCGGCACCGGCAGCGGCACCCGTGCGGGGACTGAGTATCCGTACCCAGAAGGGCAGTTGAGTATCCGAACGGATAGGAACGGACGCGGCGGCGGGCCAGAGTGGGGGACACAGCGGGGCACGGCACCGGACCGCCGACACGGGGCGGCGGAACGGGCCGGCCCGGCTGACCGGCTCCGCGGACCACGGAGCGCGGGGGATTCGGGGGCAGGCAACGGGGGCGCCGGCCCGGTGCATCAGCACCGGGCCGGCGCTGTGCTCGTCCGCTCGCGGTACGCACGTCCGCTCGCGGTACGCACGTCCGCTCGCGGTACGCACGTCCGCTCGCGGTACGCAGCGGTGTCCGGCCCGAGCGGTCTCCGGCCTGAGCGGTCTCTGACTTGAGCGGTCTCTGGCCTGGGCCGTCTCCGGCCTGGGCGGGTCTCCGTCCCGAGCCGCCTCCGCCCAGAATCACCGGTGCCTCGCCGGTGCTTCGCGGGTTCCGTGCGGCGGGGCCGCATCAGCGCCGGGTGGCGACCCGGCCCTGGAGGAGCAGCGAGAGGGCGGCGTGGACGTCGGCGAGGCTGCGGTCCGGCTGGAAGGTGCGCCAGTCCAGGGCGACCACCAGGACCATCCCGATCATGGCCGAGGCGGTCAGCGGCACATCCATCTCGCCGCTGAACTCCCCGCTCGCCACTCCCGCGGCGAGCACCTTCTCCACCACCGCGACCGCGTCCTGGCGGACCACCCGCAGGACGCCGGTCCAGTCGTTGTTCGCCCGCCACAGCTCGCTGACGTACATCGTGGTGATCGCCGGATAGCGCTCGATGAAGCCGAGTCCGGCCCCGATCATCGCGTCGAGGGCGTCGACCTGGCTGCCGCCCGCGCGCGCCGACTCCTCGGCCGCCCCGCTCAGGGAGGCGGTGAGCAGGGCGACGCCATGGCGCAGCAGCTCCTCGAAGAGGACCGACTTGCTCGCGAAGTTGTAGTAGACGGTGCCCTTCGCGACGCCCGCCCGTTCCGCGATCTCGTCGACCGTGGTCGCGGAGAAGCCCTGTTCGGCGATGAGGGCCACCGCCGCCTCGAAGACCTTCTGCCGGGTCGCCCCGCGTCGTCCACTGCTGCTGCTCGCCATGGCACTGATTGTCACAGGCTCAGCTCCGGGTGGAGACGGTCGAAGGTCCACACCTGCTTGCGCCGGGCCGAGAGCGCGGTCAGCGCGAGCGCGCCGAGCAGGAAGGCGAGCAGGACCACCGAGCCGGTCCACACCGGGGCGAGGCCGCCGCCGGTGATCAGCCGCCGGAGTGCCTCGACGATGTAGCTCATCGGCAGGAAGGGGTGGATCCAGTTGAAGAAGCCGGGGCTGGTCTCCACCGGATAGGTACCGCCCGCCGAGGTCAGCTGGAGCATGAGCAGCGCGAGGACGAGGATCCTCCCGGCCGCCCCGAAGCGGGCGTTGAGCCACTGCACGATCGCCGCGTAGCAGCCCACCACGAGGACCAGGAAAGCGGCCGTGCCCGCGGCCCGCTCCACCTCCAGGCCCATGCCCGGGGCCCAGTGCAGCACCGCCATCAGCGCCGCGGCCTGCGCGACGCCGAGCGCCGCCACCGGCAGCCAGCCGGCCAGGGTGATCCGCCAGGCCGAGGCGCCCGCCGCGAGCGCCCGCTGGTTCAGCGGGGTGATCAGCATGTACGCCACCATCGCGCCCACCCACAGGGCCAGCGGGATGAAGTACGGGGCGAATCCGGTGCCGTAGTTCGGCGCCTTGTGCAGGGCCTGGGAGGCGAGTTGCACGGGGTCGGACATGACGCCGGTGCGCTGGTCGCGGTCCTTGTCCCCGTAGTCGGGTATCTGCTCGACGCCGTCCTCCAGTCCGCCCGCGAGCCGGTGCGAGCCGTCGGCCAGCTTGAACATGCCGCCGTGCAGCTTGTCCGCGCCCTTCTCCAGCCGGGTGAGCCCGGAGTCCAGCTTCCTGGCACCCCGGTGCGCGGTGCCGAGGCCGGTGTGCAGCTTCCCGGCGCCGCCCGCGACCTGGTGGGCACCGGAGTTGAGCTTGTTGACCTGGGCGACGGCCTTCCTCAGGTCCTTGTCCAGGTGCGGGGCGGCCTTGGCGAGGGCCGCGGACTGCTTCTGCAGGGTGGCGAGCTGCTTGTCCAGCTTGCCGACGTCGTAGTCGTAGTCCTTCAGGACCTCGTCGACGTCCGCGGTCAGCTTCGCCGCCTTCTCCGCGGCGTCCCTGGCCTTCTTCAGGTCCGCGCAGGCCGGATCGGCGACGGCGGCCCGCTCGCAGCGGCGGGTGTAGATCTCGTCCAGGGTGTCGGCGGCCTTGCGGGTGCCCTCGGCGGCGGCCGGGGCGACCTCGACGAAGGTGTCGAGGTGCTCGCGGATGACGCCGGTGGAGTCGGCGACGAGCTGCGCGGTGTGCGCGATCGCCTTCTTGTTGTCCCGCAGGAAGGGGGCCAGCTTGGTGTTCACCCCGTTGACCTTGTCGGCGAGCTGCTGGGTGCCGTCCGCGACCTGGGTCGCCCCGGAGGCGAGGTCCCCGGACCCCTTGTCCAGCTTGGTCATCCCGCCGTTGAGCTTCCCGCTGCCGGTCTTCGCCTCCTTCAGCCCGTCGACGAGCTGCTTGGAGCCGCCCTTGGCCTGGCCGATGCCGCCTTCGAGCTGGGAGGCGCCCTTGGCCGCCTTCGCGGTCTGGTCGTGCAGATCGGAGAAGGCGATGAAGATCCGGTCGAAGAAGGTGCGCGAGGCCTTGCTGGAGGCCGCCGAGCGGACCTCGGAGAAGACCGTCCGGGAGATCTGCCCGACGATGTAGTTGTTGGAGTCGTTGGTCTCCACGCGCAGCGGACTGGTCTCGGGGCGGTCGCCGGAACTGGAGGCGATCCGCTTGCTGAAGTCCGCGGGCATGGTCAGCGACAGGTAGTACTTCCCGCTCGCGACACCCGACGCGGCCTCCTCGGCGCTGACCTCCCGCCAGTCGAAGGTGTCGCTGCCGTGCAGGCCGTCGACCAGATCGGCACCGGCGGCCACCTTCTTCCCGTCGTCGACGGCCCCCTTGTCCTCGTTGACCAGGGCCACCGGGATGCGGTCGAGGCGGCTGTACGGATCCCAGAAGGACCACAGGTACAGCGCGCCGTAGAGCAGGGGCAGCAGCAGGAGCGCGACCAGCGCGGCCCTCGGCAGCCGCCCCCTGGCGAACCGCTTGAACTCAAGCGCGGCCAGTCTCGGCGAGCGCATCCCCGTTCTCCTTCCCGGTGGTGCCGATGGTGCCGGTCTCGTCTTCGGGCCGCGCGTCCGCCTGCGTACCGCCCTCGGGGGCCGTGGATCCGCCGCTCTCCTGCCGCGGGGCGGTGGAGACGACCAGGGCGCCCGCGGGTGCCTCGCTGCACACGGCGAGGACGGTGAGCCCCTGGCCGGCGAGGGCGGCGAGCAGCTCCCAGATCTCCGCGCGCTCGGCGTCCGAGAGCTTCAGATCGGTGTCGTCGACGCCGAGCAGCCGCGGGCGGCCGATCAGCGCGAGCGCGATCGACAGCCGCAGCGCCTCGGTGCGCTCCAGGTCGCGGACGGCGGTACGCAGGCCCTTGGGCAGCGTCGCGGGGTCGAGTCCCGCGGCGGCCAGCGCCTCGTCGACACGCTGCCGCGCCTCGGCCCTGCGCTCGCTCCGGGGGCGCAGCAGTCCGCGCAGCGAGCCGCCGAACCGGCGCTGGAGCAGGGCCCGTTCGCGCAGGTGCTCGGCGACGGTGAGCGCGGGTTCGAGCTCGGCGACGCCGGGGGTGTGGCCCAGCGCGCTGATCCGGCGCAGCGCGGCCAGCTGCTTCGGCAGCCGCAGCCCGGCGATCCGGGCGGTGCCCTCGGTGGTGCGCATCCGGCCGGTGAGGGCCAGGAGCAGACAGGTCCGGCCCGAGCCGGAGGGCCCTTCGAGGGCGATCAGGGAACCGGCCGGTGCGTCCAGGGTGACCCCGCGGAAGGCCCAGCCTCTCGGGCCCCGCAGGCCGAGGTCCTCGGTCGTGACGGCGGCGCCGTCGGTGCTCGCGGCCGGTATCGCGGCCTGGGGCCCGTCCACCTGTCTCCCCTTCTGTCCTTCTGCCTTCTGCGGCATGTCGGCTGCCCCGGCCAGTTTTTGTACTGACCGGTCAGTTCAAAAATAGCCACGCCCCTCCGCGAGGTAAAGCCGCACCGGCCCAACTCCGGGGCGCGGGCCGGGCGGAGAGGGCATCACCGCAGGTCGCGCCGGATTGTCAGTGGTGTACGTCACGATGTGGGCATACGGGATGACGAGCCGCGACCGAGCGGTCCGGTTCCGTACCAGTGCCGTACATGCGCACTCACGGACGACAGGAGGTTCGTCATGGCCGCCTCATCCAGTGCCGCCGCGCGCCGGGCCCGTCCCGGCGCACACGTGCCGACCGGCAGGGCATCCGACGTCCACCCGGTGCTGCGCAGGGCCGCGGCGCCACCGGCCGCGCTCGACCTGCTCGCCCAGGCCCGCGAGGGCCTCGACGAAGCCGCGCTCCTGCCCACCTCGAACGAGCAGTACGCCACCGCCCACCTCGCCGCCCTGCGCACCGCCGCCGCGGTGCTCGCCGCCCGGGGGCGGCCCGAGAGCTCGCCGCGCCGCCGTGAACGCATCCGCAGCGCCTGGGAGGTCCTCCCGGACATCGCCCCCGAACTCACCGAGTGGTGCGCCCTGTTCGCCTCCGGGGCGCAGCGCAGGGCGCGCGCCGAGGCGGGCATAAAGGGCGCGGCCGGGCAGCGGGACGCGGACGATCTGCGCCGGGACGTGGAGATGTTCCTCGGCATCGTCGAACGCCTCCTGGTCCCGGAACCGACCCTGCCCCGGCCGCGGACCCAGGGGGAGGAGACCCCGCGGGCGCCGGGTGCGGAAGGGGGCGGCGAGGACGCCCCGGAGATACGGACCCGCACCGGCTGAGCGGGGGAGGCCGCCGCGACCGGGCCCCTGCGCGCGGAGGTGCGCGCGGGGGCGGCGGGGCGCGGGCCCGCCGGGGGCACGGGCGCTGCGGCCGAGGCAATAGGCTGGCACCCCTGCCGCGCCGCGGACCCCGTGAGCCGGCCGCAAGCAGCCCATCGCTCCGCCCTTCGGGGGCGGTGCCGCGCCGAGGAGTCAAAGCCGTGCCGGACCCGATGCGCCCCCGCGCCGCACTGAGAACCGCCGTGGTCTGGGACGTGCTGCGCGAAGCCCTCGACGACCGGGTCGCAGCCACCGGCCGCAAGGCGCTCGACGTCCTCGACACCGGCGGCGGCAGCGGCCACTTCGCGGTGCCGGTCGCCCGCCTCGGCCACCGGGTCACCGTCGTCGACCCGAGCCCCAACGCCCTCTTCGCCCTGGAGCGCAGGGCCGCCGAGGAGGGCGTCGCCGAGCGGGTGCGCGGCGTCCAGGGCGATGCCCACGGCCTCTTCGAGGTGGTGGAGCGCGAGGGGTACGACGCGGTCCTGTGCCACGGCGTCCTGGAGTACGTGGACGACCCCGCCGAGGGCCTGCGCAATGTCACCGGGGCGCTGCGCGAGGCGGGCACCCTGAGCCTGCTCGCCGCGGGGCTCGGCGGCGCGGTGCTCGCCCGCGCCCTCGCCGGGCACTTCAAGGAGGCGCGGCGCGCCCTCACCGACACCGAGGGCCGCTGGGGCGAGGGCGACCCGGTGCCCCGCCGCTTCACCCCCGAACAGCTCACCGCGCTCGCCGAGGAGGCGGGCATCGGCGTCGGCGCCGTGCACGGGGTGCGGGTCTTCGCCGACCTGGTCCCCGGCGCGCTCGTGGACACCGAGCCCGGCGCCCTGGACGCCCTGCTCCAGCTGGAGGCGGCCGCCGCCGAGCTGCCCGCCTTCCGCTCCGTGGCCACGCAGCTGCATGTGCTCGGAGTGAAGCAAGTGACGCAGGGTGAGTGAGAGCCCGGATTCCGGTCCCGCCGCCCCGGCCCCGGGGGCTGATCAGCGACGAAGCGGTGGATGGAGTACGCCACAGCCCCTCCGCTGAGGGCCCGGGCGCCGTATGATCGGTGCAGGAGCCTGCCTCTCGGATCCTGGCGGGTCGCCGTCGGCGTTCGCGTCGGCGCCCGGCCGCCCCGGCGAGATCCGAGAGACAGGCCCTGACGGTCCGGCATGACGGACCGGCCGCTGGGGAATGACGGCTTCAGCGGGTCCGGTCTCCATGGCGGTCCGGTATGGCGAAGTTGGCGTAGAGGGGCGGGTTTCACGGGGGCGATTCCCTGCCTATCCTGAAGGGGACCCCCGGTCGCCCCCGGCGACTGCACGATGAGGAGGACTCCGTGCCGCTCTCAGAGCACGAGCAGCGAATGCTCGAGCAGATGGAGCGAGCGCTGTACGCCGAAGATCCCAAGTTCGCGACAGCGCTTGAGGGAAGCGGGCTGCGTACGTACACCCGGCGACGGGTCTACCAGGCGGTCGCAGGCTTCCTGGTGGGTATCGCGCTCCTCATGGCCGGTATGGTCGCCCAGCAGATCTGGATCAGCGTGGTGGGCTTCCTCGTCATGCTGGGCTGTGCGGTGCTCGCCGTCACCGGCTGGCGCAAGGCACCCAAGCCGGGCGAGCAGCAACAGCAGTCCGGATCCGGCACCCGGGGCGGCGGCAGCGCGCGGCGCCAGTCCCGCCAGCGCCGCTCCGTGATGGACCGCATCGAGCAGCGCTGGCAGCGCCGCCGCGACGAACAGGGCCACTGAGTCTTCGCCGCCCCCCGCGGGCGGCACCAGTACGGATCCGAGGGGTGACCGGCCGACCGGTCACCCCTCAGGCGTATCCGGGGCCGGGCAGTTTCACGGGCCCCGGCCGATCCGGCTCATGACGCCCCGAGGCCGTCCCGTTCACAGCGCCCTGGTTCCCCCGTCGGGCACCGCACGCGCCTCGGAGGCGCCGGGCCGGTCCGGCTGAAGTCCCGCCCCGGCTCCGGGCGCTGGGCCCGGGTTCCGGGGCTCTGAGGTCCCGGCTCCGGGCGCTGGGCCCGTCTGAGGTCCCGGCCTCCGAGGTCCAGGGGCCCGGGCTCTGAGGTCCGGTTCCCCCGACCGCTCAGCCGCCCTCGGACCCGGTGGCCTTTGCGGCCGCCCCGGCCGTACGCCCGCCGGGCCGCCGCGGCAGGATCCCGCTCGTACGGGAGCGGAGGCCGCGCCAGTGGTCCGCGAGGGCGTGGCCGAGCCGGGCGTTGGAGCGGGGCAGCAGCAGGGCGCGCAGGCGGGCGCCTCTTCCGGCGGAGGCGCCGAGGGCCGCGCCCAGGCGGCGCGCGTCCTCGGTCAGGCCCGGCACCGGCTCGGGGCTCGGGGCGTAGAGGGTCTGCTCCACGGCGGCCGCGACCCTGCTCACGGCGCCGGCCGCCTCGCCCTCCAGGTGCATGCCGCGCACGATGCGTTCGGCCGCGCGCCGCGGGGTGAGCGAGGCGTCGGGCGGGATGCCGTAGTCCCAGGCGCTGTCCTGGACCTCGTCCCAGACCCGCAGGGTGTCCGCGCCCGCCAGCACGGGGGAGGAGCGGGCCGGTCCGAGCCGCCTGGCTCTGGTGCGCCTGCGCCAGAGCATCGGGGTCAGCGGCAGCCCGAGGAGGAGCAGTCCGCCGAGGCCGAGCAGCAGGATCTCGGGCAGGGCGCTCGGCCCCGAGCCGCCGCCGGAGCCGGTGGAGGCCTCCGGGACCCCGGAGCAGGTGCCGGCCTTGCGCTGGTCCGGCGGGCAGCTCTCCGGCGCGGAGGGCGCGGCCGAGGGCTCCTCGGAGGCGGACGGGGCGGGCTCCTCGTCCGGCTGCGGAGGGCTGCCGGGTGTCTGGCTCTGGGCGTACTCGGGGATCGAGCCCCGCGAGGGCGTCGGTTCGAAACGGGTCCAGCCCACGCCCTCGAAGTACAGCTCCGGCCAGGCGTGCGCGTCCCGCAGGCCGACCGACATGGCGCCGCCCGACTGCGGGGAGCCCGGGGTGAAGCCCACCGCGACCCGGGCCGGGATCCCGAGGGTGCGGGCCATCGCGGCCATCGAGAAGGAGAAGTGGACGCAGAAGCCCTCCTTGTCCTTCAGGAAGCGGGCGATGGCCTGGGTGCCGCTGCCCGCCTGGACCGAGGTGTCGTAGGTGAAGCCGCCGTTGACGGCGAACCAGTCCTGGAGCTTGACCGCGGCCTCGTAGTCGTCGGCGGCGCCCCGGGTGACCTCGCGGGCGGTGCGCGCCACGATCGGGGGCAGCGAGTCGGGCACCTCGGTGAACTCCTCCGCCAGACCGGGGGAGGGCGCCGGGGCCTGGGCGAGCTGGTAGGGCGTCGGCTCCACGGCCAGGCTGGAGACGAGGTACTCCTTGCCGCGGGTGGTCTGCCCGCCGTCGCCGAGGACGGTGCGCCCCACCGGTTCGAAGCGCCAGTCGCCGTCGATACGGACGTTGGTGGCCGGGTAGGGCATCGGCAGCCAGCCCTGGGCGTAGGAACCGGAGGCGGTGATACGGGTGTTCAGCTCGGTGCTGCGCACTCCGGCGGCGAGGCCCACCGGGGCGGGCAGCGGCGAGGGCACGTCCGAGATGCGGCGGACCGCGGGCTTCCAGGACTTCCCGTCGAAGTCGTCGAGCGCGACGATGCGCAGATAGAGGGGCTGCGACTGGGCGCCGTCGGTGCGGTAGGTCAGCACCTCGCGGTCCTCGTCCTGGTTGAGGTTGTTCTGCAGCGAGACCACCGGGTTGACCGCCGAGATGGTGCCGCCGCTGCCCGGCCCCTCGCCCTTGCCGCGCGCCGGGTCCACCAGCCCGCCGTCCAGGCCGGGCAGGGCGAGCGGCACCACCAGGGCGACGCCGAGCGCCACCATGCCGATGCGGCGGCCGGTGCGTACCGGCGCGATCGCGGTGCTCTCGGCCGCCGCGGGGGAGCCGCCCGGTCCGCGGGGGCCGCCGCTGAAGACGCGGCCCCACTGGGCCAGCCGGTCGCGGCCCTCGGCGAGCAGCAGCAGGAGGTATCCGGCGGCGGCGAGGAGGAACCACAGCCAGCCCGCGCCGCCCTCGGAGAGGCCCGCGGCCACCGAGTACAGGGCGAGCAGCGGGAGCCCGGCGGGCGCGGCGCTGCGGTAGGTGACGGCGAGGGTGTCGACCACCAGGCCGACCACCAGGACGCCGCCGACCAGCATCAGCCGGATGCCCTCGGTCAGCGGGGCCGGTATCGAGTACCGGCTGATGTCGTCCGAGCCGGCCTGGAGGAGGCTGCCGAGTTCACCGAGGGCCGCGGGGGTGGGGATCACCCCGGCCACCGCCTGGGCACCGGCGAAGAAGAGCGTCAGGAGCATCAGGCTGACCAGGGCCTGGACGGCGGTCGTCGCGGGCCTCGGCAGCGGGGCGCGGCGGGCGAGGGCGCCCACCGTGGTCTGGATCAGGACGAGGGCCGCCGCCTGGAGGATCCAGGTCGACCGCTCGACAAGCGGCAGCAGGGCGCAGGAGGCGAGCAGGGTGGCCGCCGCCGCGCACAGCGCCAGCCGGGTGCGTCCGCTCATGCCGCGCCTCCCGGTGCCCCGGCCGCCGTACCGGCCGCGCCGCGCAGTTCGTCGGCCTGGCGCCACATCGCCGCCATCGCGGCGCCCGGTCGCACCGGCACCACCGTCCAGCCGGAGTGCCGCAGCAGCCGCAGCCGCTCCTCGTCCCAGGAGCGGCCCGCGGGGACCAGGTCCGGGTAGCCGGGCTCGTGTTCGCGGGCCCAGTCCGCGCTGTCCAGGACGAAGGCGACGGCGGCGCCGCTGCGCCGGCACATCCGGGCGATCACCGCGGCCTGCTCCTCGTCCACGTCTCCGAAGAAGGCCACCAAAAGGCCCTCCTTGCCGTCGCCCGCGCCGGGCCCGCCGCGCAGCTGGTCGTAGGCGAGCGAGAGGCCCGGGGACTCGGAGTGGTCGACCACCGCGAGGGTGTCCAGCATCAGCCCGGCCGCCTCGGCGCTGTCCTGGCCGGTCTGGGTGGCCTCGGCGCCCGAGCGCGGCACCGAGGCGCCGGTGTCGGTCAGCAGCCGTGCGGCGAAGCCGCGTTCGAGCAGGTGCAGCACGGTGGAGGCGGCCCCGGCGACCGCCCACTCGAAGGCCGAGCCGGGGCCCGCCCCGTAGAAGGCGGAGCCGCGGGTGTCGAGCAGGACGGTGCAGCGGGACTGCTGCGGCTGCTCCTCCCGGCGCACCATCAACTCGCCGTGCCGCGCGGTGGAACGCCAGTGCACCCGGCGTATGTCGTCGCCGTGCCGGTAGCCGCGCGGGATGACGTCGTCCTCCCCGGAGAGGGCGGGCGCGCGCAGCCTGCCCTCGCCGTACCCCTTCGCCTCGCCGGTCAGGCGCACCGGGGGCAGCGCCTCCACCTGCGGGACGACGGTGAGGATGTCCTGGGTGGAGAAGGAGCGGGTCAGCTCGCACATGCCGAAGGGGTCGGTCAGGCGCAGCTGGAGCGGGCCGAGCGGATAGCGGCCGCGCAGGTCGGACCGTACCCGGTAGGCGACTTCGCGCCGCCCGCCGGGCTCCATGCGGTCCAGGACGAACCGGGGCCGGGGGCCGAGGACGTAGGGCACCCGGTCCTGGAGCATCAGCAGGCCGGTGGGCAGCCGGGAGACGTTCTCCACCCGGAGGTGGACCCGCGCCTCGGAGGCCGCGGAGACCCGGGCGGGGGAGAGGCGGCGGCTGCCGGTCACCCGGTGGCGGGTGCGGAAGAGGACCAGCGCGCAGACCACCGGCAGGGAGGCGAGCAGCAGCCCGACCCGCAACAGGTCGCTCTGGCCCAGCACATAGGCGCACACCCCGGCCGCGAGGCCCGCGGCGAGGAAGGAGCGCCCCCGGGTGGTGAGCCCGGAGAAGGCGGCGCGCAGCCGCTGCTCCCCGGGCCCCGGTGCGCTCTCCTGGGCCGCCGGGGCAGCCGGGGCGGACATCACGGCCTCCTGGCGCCGTGGGGCTGGTGGCGCGGCAGCGGCGGACGGCCGCCGGCGGGGAATCCGGCGCCCGGCGCCGCGGCGGGCACCGGGACGCGGCCCAGGATCTCGTGCACCACCTGCTCGGCGCTGCGGCGGTTCAACTGGGCCTGGGCGGTGGGCAGCAGCCGGTGCGCGAGGACCGGCACCGCGAGGGCCTGGAGGTCGTCGGGGAGGGTGTACTCGCGCCCGGCGAGGGCGGCGGCGGCCCGGGCCGCGCGCACCAGGTGCAGGGTGGCGCGGGGCGAGGCGCCGAGGCGCAGGTCGGGGTGGCCCCGGGTGGCGGCGACCAGCTCGACGGCGTACCGCCGGACCTGTTCGGCGACGTGCACGGTGCGCACCGCCTCGATCAGCTTGGCCACCTCGTGGGCGTGCGCCACCGGCTGGAGGTCGTCGAGTGGGGAGGGCCCGCCGTGCACGTCGAGCATCTGCAGCTCGGCGTCCGCGCTCGGATAGCCCATGGACACCCGGGCCATGAAGCGGTCGCGCTGGGCCTCCGGCAGGGGGTAGGTGCCCTCCATCTCCACCGGGTTCTGGGTGGCGACGACCATGAAGGGATCGGGGAGTTCGTAGCTCTGCCCGTCGATGGTGACCTGGCGCTCCTCCATCGACTCCAGGAGCGCCGACTGGGTCTTCGGCGAGGCGCGGTTGATCTCGTCGCCGATGACGATCTGGGCGAAGATCGCGCCCGGTTTGAACTCGAAGTCCCGGCGCTGCTGGTCCCAGACCGAGACCCCGGTGATGTCCGAGGGCAGCAGGTCCGGGGTGAACTGGATGCGCCGCACCGAGCAGTCCACCGAGCGGGCCAGCGCCTTGGCCAGCATCGTCTTGCCGACGCCCGGCACATCCTCGATGAGCAGGTGCCCCTCGGCGAGCAGCACCGTCAGCGAGAGCCGTACGACCTCCGGCTTGCCCTCGATCACGCCTTCCACCGACGCGCGGATGCGTTCCGCCGTCGCCGTCAGGTCAGTGAGGCTCGCTCGATCCTCATAGGTCGTCAACCGGCCCTCCTCGCTTTTCCCCGCCCGCGAAGGAGCGGGGAAACCATTTGCGGGCCGACGCCGCGTGACGCGAACCGGCCCCACCCCATACACGGACACCGAGGACGGGAAGTTCCCCGCGGTGCCACCCCAGCATTCTTGATGCCGTTACCGGTTCGTGTCACTCGCCTGTGGACAACTGGCGCCGATATGCCAGCTTTTGCTGCCGATCGCCGGTACGCGAACGCGTCCGGCCGGTCACCCTCGGTCGTTCGGCCGGACGCCTTCGCCCGCTCTCCGGTCGGCTCAGACCGGGTCGACCTCGCGCAGCAGGCCGGTGTGCACGTCGAACACGAATCCGCGCACGTCCTCGGTCGAGACCAGGAACGGCGAGGTGCGTACCCGCTGCATGGACTGGCGGACGTCCTGGTCGACATCGCGGAAGGACTCCACCGCCCAGGACGGGCGCTGGCCCACCTCCATCTCCAGCTCGTGCCGGAACTCCTCGGTCAGGCTCTCCAGGCCGCAGTTGGTGTGGTGGATGAGGACCACACCGCGGGTGCCGAGCGCGCGCTGGCTGATGGTCAGGGAGCGGATCACGTCGTCGGTGACCACGCCGCCCGCGTTGCGGATGGTGTGGCAGTCGCCGAGCGAGAGGCCGAGCGCCTCGTGCAGGTCGAGGCGGGCGTCCATGCACGCGACGACGGCGACCTTGAGCACGGGCCGGGCGTCCATGCCGGGGTCGGTGAACTCGGTGGCGTAGCGGCGGTTGGACTCGACGAGGCGGTCCGTCACGGCGGAGCCGGGGGCCGCGCCCCCGCCGCTCGCGGAGGCCTGGGCGGGAGAACCCGCGGAGGACGCTGAGGATGCGGTGGACGCGGAAGGCGCATGAGTCGACATGGCGTCGAATCTATCCGGCCGCCCCCGGCCGGGCCCGTCGCGGGACGGGACAAAGAGCGCCATTGACCGCTCCTGTGAGCTAACCCACAGGTCTCCGCCCTGCTCACCCGCACGGGTGAGCAGGGCACCGGCCGCGCCCCCGCGCACCACCCCGGGCGGCACGGTCCGGGCACAGCCCGCGCACAGCTCCCGCCACGCGCGGGCCAGTTGATTGACCGCAAGACAGTGTGGACTAAAGTGACGCGAAGCGGCAGGCGAGAGGGTTTCCTGCGGCTCGGACGCCCCCTGGAGGCCCCGTTCACCGGGGCTCATCCGCGTGCGCGGCACGTACACGTACGGCCCGGCCTCCACCCCTCCCGTCCGGCCGGCGCCGTTTCCCGGCGCGGGCGGTGCGTTCCCCTTCCGTACGGGGGCGCCCTCCGGCGAGCGGCCGGGGGAGGGCGGGACCGGACCGCGCGTGCGCCGCCCGGGAGCGCGGCAGAAGCAGAGGGCGAGGACGCCGAGCGGCCCCCGGGGCGCGGCGCCAGACGGGAGGGCCGATGCGCGAGGACGAGGTGCTCCCGGACGCCCCGGGCGAGGGGCGGGCACCGCAGGGGGAGCAGGCACGGCACGTACCCGTGATGCTCCGGCGCTGCCTGGACATGCTGGCCCCGGCCCTCGGCGGCACCTCGGGGGAGCCCCCCGTGGTGGTCGACTGCACGCTCGGGCTCGGCGGCCACAGCGAGGCGCTCCTGACGGCCTTCCCCGAGGCCCGCCTGGTCGCCCTGGACCGCGACAAGGAGGCGCTGCGCCTGTCCGCCGAGCGGCTCGCCCCCTTCGGCGAGCGGGCCACCCTGGTGCACGCGGTCTACGACGAACTCCCCGACGTACTCGACCGGCTCGGCCTGCGCGCGGTGCAGGGCGTCCTCTTCGACCTCGGCGTCTCCTCGATGCAACTCGACGAGGCGGACCGCGGTTTCGCCTACGCCCAGGACGCCCCGCTGGACATGCGCATGGACCAGAGCACGGGCATCAGCGCCGCCGAGGTCCTCAACACCTACCCGCCCGGTGAACTCGTGCGGATCCTGCGGGCGTACGGCGAGGAGAAGCAGGCCAAGCGGATCGTCTCGATGGTCGTACGGGAGCGGGAGAAGGAGCCCTTCGAGAACAGCGCCCGGCTGGTCTCCCTCATCCGCGACGCCCTGCCGCAGGCCGCCAAGCGCACCGGCGGCAACCCGGCCAAGCGCACCTTCCAGGCCCTGCGCATCGAGGTCAACGGCGAACTCTCCGTACTGGAGCGGGCGATCCCGGCCGCGGTCGGCGCGCTCGCGGTCGGCGGGCGCATCGCGGTGCTCTCCTACCACTCCCTGGAGGACCGGCTCGTCAAGCAGGTCTTCGCCGCGGGTGCCGCCAGTACCGCGCCCCCCGGGCTCCCGGTGGTGCCCGAGCGCTACCAGCCGCGGCTCAAGTTGCTGACCCGCGGTGCCGAACTCCCCACCGAGGAAGAGGTCGCCGCCAACCGGCGGGCGGCCCCGGCACGGCTGCGAGGTGCGCAGCGCATCCGCCCCGAGGAGGGCGGGGCGGCGTGAGCGGAAGGTCCGCACGGGACGACGGGAAGGCGAGGGCGGCGGCATGAGCAGAGCACCCGAACTCAGGGGCCGGGCGGCGCGTTTCGCCGGGCTCTTCCCCACCCGGCCGAGCGGCGCCGCGCGCACCCCCTTCGTGCTCCTCGTGGTCGTCCTCCTCGGCGGCGGCCTGATCGCCCTGCTGATGCTCAACTCCTCGCTCAACGCGGGCTCCTTCGAACTCAGCGAGCTGAGGAAGGACACCACCTCGCTGACCGAGGAGCGCCAGGAACTCGAACGCGACGTGGACGGCTACTCCGCCCCCGGCGCCCTCCAGCGCCGGGCCGGCGAGCTGGGCATGGTGCCCGGCGGCGACCCGGTCTTCCTCACCCCGGACGGCGGCCTGCGCGGGGTGCCCGGCGCCGCCGAGAAGTCCGCGGCCCCGCCCGCTCCCAAGCCCCAGACCGTGCCGAGCCCGCCCGCCCCGTCTCCCGCCGCCACCTCCGCTCCGGGGCCCGCCGCCACCCCCGCCCCGGGCCGTACCGCGACCCCGAACCGCACGGCCCCGGCCCCGAGCCGTACGGCGGAACCCGCCCCGGCCGCCCCACCCCGCGGCCGTCCGGGGGCCGCAGACTCCACCGCCCCCCAGCCCGCACCCTCGACCACCGGCAGGTGACGCCGTGACCGACAGGCAACCCCCGCGGCGCCGGGTACCGGGCCCGGCCCGGCCCGAGCGCTCCGGCGGCAGGCAGGGCGGGCGCCCCCGCCCGCCGCAGCAGAGCTCCCGGCAGCCGCGCGGCGGACGGCAGCCCGCGCCGCCGCGCACCATCCGGCTCGGCCGCCCCCGGCCCCGGCTGCGCATGGTCGGCCTCGGACTGACCCTGGTCATGCTGGTCTTCGTGGTGCGGCTGCTCCAGGTGCAGGCGGTGGACGGCCCCGCCTACGCGGCCAAGGCCGAGAAGGACCGCTACCTCACGCACACGCTCGCCGCCGAACGCGGCCGGATCACCGACCGCAACGGCGTCTCCCTCGCGCTCAGCGACGACGCGTACGACATCACCGCCGACCCCTCGATGTTCACGCCGGAGTTCACCGAGACCCAGGACGCCCCGGAGCAGGCCGCCGGATTCCTCGGGCCGATCCTCGGCCAGGAGACCGAGGCGCTCGCGAAGAAGCTGCGCACCAAGGGGCGTTACGTGGTCCTCGCCCGCCGCCAGGAGCCCTCGGTCTGGAAGCAGATCAAGGACCTGCGCTCCACCCTCACCGAGCGGGCCCAGCGGGACGGCACCGTCAACGTCCTCTCCGGCGTCTTCCAGGAGGCCAGCAGCAAGCGCGTCTACCCGGCCGGCGACCTCGGCGCGGGGATGCTCGGCTGGGTCAACGCCGAGGGCAAGGGCGGCGGCGGACTCGAACAGCAGCTGCAGAAGGAGCTCGCGGGCAAGAAGGGCAAGGTCACCTACGCCCAGTCCGGCGGCCGCCGGGTGCCCACCGCGGGCGGCACCGAGAAGCCGCCGGTGCCCGGTTCCGAGGTCGAGCTGACCATCGACCGGGACATCCAGTGGGCCGCGCAGGAGGCGATCAGCAAGCAGGTCGCCACGTCCAAGGCGGACCGCGGCTACGTCATCGTCCAGGACACCCGGACCGGCGAGATCCTCGCGATGGCCAACGCCCCCGGCTTCGACCCCAACGACCTCTCCTCCGCGAAGGGCGGCTCGCTCGGCAACGCCGCCGTCCAGGACGCCTACGAGCCGGGCTCCACCGCCAAGGTCATGTCGATGGCGGCCGTACTGGAGGAGAAGGCGGCCACCCCCGGCACCCATGTCACGGTGCCCAACCGGCTGCACCGCGGCGACCGGCTCTTCCAGGACGACATCGACCACCCGACCTGGCACCTCACCCTCAACGGGGTGCTCGCCAAGTCCAGCAACATCGGCACCATCCTCGCCACCGGCCAGCTGGGCACCACGCAGCCCAAGGCCAACGAGGTGCTCCACTCCTATCTGCGCAAGTTCGGCATCGGCGCCCCGACCGGCCTCGAATTCCCGGGCGAGACCCCGGGCATCCTCGCCCGCCCCGGCGACTGGTCCACCTCGCAGCAGTACACGATCCCCTTCGGCCAGGGCTTCTCCATCAACGCCATGCAGGCGGCCTCGGTCTACTCGACCATCGCCAACGGCGGCACCCGGATCGAGCCCAGCCTGGTGCGCGGCAGCCGCGGCGCCGACGGCCGGTTCACCCCGGTCGCCAAGCCCGGCACGACCCGGGTCATCAGCGCGAAGACCGCGGGCACCCTGGCGAAGATGCTGGAGTCGGTGGTCGACGACGAGGAGGGCACCGGCGTCAAGGCCCGTATCCCCGGCTACCGGGTCGCGGGCAAGACCGGCACCGCCAACCGCGTCGACCCCGAGACCGGCCGCTACCGCGGCTACACCTCCTCCTTCGCCGGGTTCGCGCCCGCCGACAAACCCCGGGTCACCGTCTACTGCGCCATCCAGAACGCCACCAAGGGCGGCTACTTCGGCGGCCAGATCTGCGGGCCGATCTACAAGAAGGTCATGGAATTCGCCCTCAAGACGCTCCAGGTACCGCCGACCGGCGCCGAGCCGGCCCGGCTGCCCGTAGCCTTCACACCCTGAAAGAACGACCGGGAATCGCCTGTGACGACGAACGACCTCCACCCTCGCGGCAGCCAGGAGACGATTGCTCCGCCGCGCCCATCACTTCGCTCCGGCGGGGGCGGGGCCGGTACGGTTACCGCCGTGCCACACGCCGACCAGTCCCAGAACACCGCCGGGACCGCCGAGAACACCGCCCCTGTGACCTACCCGGGGCCGCCTCGTCCGGACCGTACCGAGCCCACCGCGCTCAGCGCGCTCGCCGCCCAGCTGGGCATCGAGTCCCCCGCCGAGGCCGAGGTCACGGGCATCACCCACGACTCCCGTGCGGTGCGCCCCGGTGACATCTACGCCGCCCTGCCGGGGGCCCGCTTCCACGGGGCGGACTTCGCCCCGCAGGCCGCGCAGCTGGGCGCCGCCGCCGTCCTCACCGACCCGGCGGGTGCCGAGCGGGCCGCCGCGACCGGGCTGCCGGTGCTCGTCGTCGACAGCCCCCGGGCCCAGATGGGCGAGCTGGCGGCGACGGTGTACGGCCACCCCGGGCGCGCCCTGCTGCAGCTCGGGATCACCGGCACCTCCGGCAAGACCACCACCGCCTACCTCGTGCAGGGCGGACTCGACGAGGCGGCCGGCGGCGTCCCCGGACTCATCGGCACCGTCGAGATGCGCATCGGCGAGGAGCGCATCAAGTCCGAGCGCACCACCCCCGAGGCCACCGACCTGCAGGCCCTCTTCGCGGTGATGCGCGAGCGCGGGGTCGAGGCGGTCGCCATGGAGGTCTCCAGCCACGCCCTGGTCCTCGGCCGGGTGGACGCCTGCGTCTTCGACGTCGCGGTCTTCACCAACCTCAGCCCGGAGCACATGGAGTTCCACTCCGGCATGGAGGACTACTTCCAGGCCAAGGCGCAGCTGTTCACCCCGCTGCGCAGCAGGCAGGGCGTGGTCAACTTCGACGACGAGTACGGCAGGCGCCTGGTCAAGGAGGCCTCGGTGCCGATCACCACGTACTCCGCGGAGGGCCACCCGGACGCCGACTGGCACGCCGAGGACGTCGAAGTCGGGCCGCTGGGCTCGACGTTCACCGTGGTCGGCCCGAAGGGCGAGCGCATCGCCGCGCGCGCCCCGCTGCCGGGCCCCTTCAACGTCTCCAACACCCTCGCCGCGATCGTCACGCTCGCGGTCGCCGGGCTCGACCCGCAGCGCGCCGCCGCCGGGGTGGGCGCGGTGCCGGGCGTGCCGGGCCGCCTGGAGCGCGTGGACGCGGGCCAGGACTACCTCGCGGTCGTCGACTACGCGCACAAGACGGACGCGGTCGAGTCGGTGCTGCGCGCCCTGCGCAAGGTGACCGAGGGCCGGATCCACATCGTGCTCGGCTGCGGCGGCGACCGCGACAAGACCAAGCGCGGGCCGATGGGCGCGGCGGCCGCGCGGCTCGCCGACACCGCGATCCTCACCGCGGACAACCCCCGCTCGGAGGACCCGCTCGCCATCCTCGCCACCATGATCGCGGGCGCCGCCGAGGTGCCCACCCACGAGCGGGGCGACGTCGCCGTCTTCGAGGACCGGGCCGCCGCCATCGCGGCCGCAGTCGCCCGCGCGGAGCCCGGGGACACCGTGCTGGTCGCGGGCAAGGGACACGAGCAGGGCCAGGACATCGCCGGGGTGATCCGCCCCTTCGACGACCGCCAGGTGCTCCGCGAAGCCATCGACAAGACCCAGGGATGAACTCTTGATCGCCCTCTCCCTCGCCGAGATCGCCAGAGCCGTCGGCGGGCAGATCCACGACATACCGGATCCGGCCGTCGAAGTCACCGGACCGGTGGTGAAGGACTCCCGTGAGGTGGAGCCCGGTTCGCTCTTCGCCGCCTTCGCGGGCGCCCGCAGCGACGGACACGACTACGCCGCCGAGGTGGTCGCCAAGGGGGCCGTGGCGGTCCTCGCCGCCCGCCCCGTCGGCGTGCCCGCGATCGTGGTCGAGGACGTGCAGAGCGCCCTCGGCGCCCTCGCACGCACGGTCGTGCAGCGGCTCGGCGCCACCCTGGTCGCCGTCACCGGCTCCGCGGGCAAGACCAGCACCAAGGACCTGATCGCCCAGGTGCTCACCCGCAAGGCGCCCACCGTGTGGACGCCGGGCTCCTTCAACAACGAGATCGGCCTGCCGCTCACCGCGCTCAGCGCCACGGAGGGGACGCGCTATCTCGTACTGGAGATGGGAGCGCGCGGAATCGGCCATATCCGCTACCTCGCCGGGCTCACCCCGCCGCGGATCGGTGTCGTCCTGAACGTCGGCAGCGCCCACATCGGGGAGTTCGGCGGCCGGGCGCAGATCGCCGAGGCCAAGGGCGAACTCGTCGAGTCGCTGCCCGCCGAGGGCGCCGCGATCCTCAACGCCGACGATCCGCTGGTCCGCGCGATGGCCTCCCGCACCAAGGCGCGGGTGCTGCTCTTCGGGGAGGCGGGCGAAGCCGACGTACGAGCCGAAAACGTGCGGCTGACCGCCGACGGGCGGCCGTCCTTCGCCCTCCACACACCCTCCGGGTGCAGCGAAGTGACCTTGCGCCTGTACGGTGAGCACCACGTGTCGAACGCGCTCGCCGCGGCCGCCGTCGCCCATGAACTGGGCATGTCCGCGGAAGAGATCGCCCTCGCGCTGTGCGCGGCGGGCTCCCTCTCTCGCTGGCGTATGGAGGTCACCGAGCGCCCGGACGGCGTGACCGTGGTCAACGACGCCTACAACGCGAACCCCGAGTCCATGCGAGCGGCGCTGCGCGCGCTCGCGGCGATGGGCGAGGCCTCACGGGCCGAGGGGGGCCGTACGTGGGCGGTGCTCGGGCAGATGGCCGAGCTCGGGGACGAGGCTCTCGCCGAACACGACGCGGTCGGGCGGCTCGCCGTCCGGCTGAACGTGGGCAAGCTCGTGGCTGTCGGGGGCAGGGAAGCCGCCTGGCTGCGGATGGGCGCATACAACGAGGGTTCGTGGGGTGAGGAGTCGGTGCACGTGTCCGACGCACAGGCGGCGATCGATCTACTGCGCAGCGAGCTGCGGCCGGGGGACGTCGTACTCGTGAAGGCATCCAGGTCGGTCGGCCTGGAGCGGGTGGCCGAGGGGCTGCTCGAAGGCTTCGCCGCGTCTTCCGAGGGGCAGGTCGCCGGCCGATGAGGCAGATCCTCTTCGCGGGTGTGATCGGGCTCTTCCTGACCCTGGTCGGCACCCCGCTGCTGATCAAGTTCCTGGCCCGCAAGGGATACGGGCAGTTCATCCGGGACGACGGCCCGCGCGAGCACCACAGCAAGCGCGGCACCCCGACCATGGGTGGTATCGCCTTCATCCTGGCGACCCTCATCGCCTACGCGCTCGCGAAGGTGATCACCGGCGAGGACCCGACCTTCTCCGGTGTCCTGGTGCTCTTCCTGATGGCGGGCATGGGCCTGGTCGGCTTCCTCGACGACTACATCAAGATCGTCAAGCAGCGCTCGCTCGGCCTGCGGGCCAAGGCGAAGATGGCCGGTCAGCTGATGGTCGGCATCGCCTTCGCGGTGCTGTCCCTGCAGTTCGCCGACAGCCAGAACAACACCCCCGCCTCCACGAAGCTCTCCTTCGTCACGGACTTCGGCTGGTCCATCGGCCCGGTCATCTTCGTGGTCTGGGCGCTGTTCATGATCCTCGCGATGTCGAACGGGGTGAACCTCACCGACGGCCTCGACGGCCTCGCCACCGGCGCCTCGGTGATGGTCTTCGGCGCCTACACCTTCATCGGGATCTGGCAGTACCAGGAGTCCTGCGTCAACGCCGCGACCCTGACCAACCCGGCCGCCTGCTTCGAGGTCCGCGACCCGCTGGACCTCGCGGTGGTCGCCTCCGCCCTGATGGGCGCCTGCTTCGGCTTCCTGTGGTGGAACACCTCGCCCGCGAAGATCTTCATGGGCGACACCGGCTCGCTCGCCCTCGGCGGCGCCCTCGCCGGCCTCGCGATCTGCTCCCGTACGGAGCTCCTGCTCGCGCTCCTCGGCGGCCTGTTCGTCCTCATCACCATGTCCGTGGTGATCCAGGTCGGCTCCTTCCGGATGACCGGCAAGCGCGTCTTCCGGATGGCGCCGCTCCAGCACCACTTCGAACTCAAGGGCTGGTCCGAGGTCCTGGTCGTGGTCCGCTTCTGGATCATCCAGGGCATGTGCGTGATCGTCGGCCTCGGCCTCTTCTACGCAGGGTGGGCAGCCGAGAAGTGACCTTCGAGGGACAGCACATCACCGTCGCCGGTCTCGGCGTGAGCGGCATCAGCGCCGCCCGCGCCCTGGCCGGCTTCGGCGCGAAGGTGACCGTGGTGGACGGCGGCGACAGCGAGACCCACCGGGCGCGCGCCGCCGAACTGCGGGCCGAGGGCGTCGCGGTACGCCTCGCCGACGCCGAGACCCTGCCCGAGGGCACCTCGCTGGTGGTGACCTCGCCGGGCTGGAAGCCGTCCGGCCCGCTCTTCGCGGCGGCGGCCGCGGCGGGCGTGGACGTGGTCGGCGACGTGGAGATCGCCTGGCGGCTGCGCGGCCCCGGCGCCCCGCCCTGGCTCGCGGTCACCGGCACCAACGGCAAGACCACCACGACCCGGATGCTCGCCTCGATCCTGGAGGCCGCGGGGCTGCGCACGGCCGCGGTCGGCAATATCGGCACCCCGATCATCGACGTGGTCCTCGACGCGGAGCGGCACGGCACCCTCGACGTGCTCGCCGTCGAACTCTCCAGCTACCAGCTGCACTGGGCACCGAGCCTCGCCGTCCACTCCGGCGCCGTCCTCAACCTCGCCCCCGACCACCTCGACTGGCACGGCTCGATGGAGGCGTACGCGGCCGACAAGGGCCGGGTCTACGAGGGCAATCAGGTCGCCTGCGTGTACAACGCCGCCGACAAGGCCACCGAGGACCTGGTCCGCGAGGCGGAGGTGGCCGAGGGCTGCCGCGCCATCGGCTTCACCCTCGGCGCCCCGGCTCCCTCCCAACTCGGCGTGGTGGACGGCCTCCTGGTCGACCGCGCCTTCGTCGAGAACCGCAAGCAGCAGGCCCAGGAGCTGGCCGAGGTCACCGACGTCCGGCCGAGCGTCCCGCACAACATCGCCAACGCCCTCGCCGCGGCGGCCCTCGCCCGCGCCTTCGGCGTCGAACCCGCCGCCGTACGCGAGGGGCTGCGGGCCTTCCGCCCCGACGCCCACCGCATCGAACACGTCGCGGACGTGGCCGGGGTCGCCTACGTCGACGACTCCAAGGCCACCAACACCCATGCCGCCGAGGCCTCCCTCGGCTCGTATCCGCATGTGGTGTGGATCGCGGGCGGCCTCGCCAAGGGCGCCACCTTCGACGAGTTGGTCAAGGGCGCGGCCGGGCGGCTGCGCGGGGTGGTCCTGATCGGCGCCGACCGCGCGCTGATCCGCGAAGCACTGGCGCGACACGCGCCCGACGTCCCGGTGACCGACCTCGAACGGACCGACACTGGAGCGATGTCGGCGGCGGTCCAGGAGGCGGCACGCCTCGCGCGGCCGGGCGATACGGTGCTGATGGCACCGGCCTGTGCCTCGATGGACATGTTCACCAACTACAACAAGCGCGGTGAGGCGTTCGCGGCAGCGGTCCGCGAACTGCCCGCCGCCAGCGCCTGACCGGGCCGCCCTGGCCCGGCGGCGCCGGGCACCTCGGAGGGGAACGTGACATCTTCGTGGCTGGGCCCCGACTCCCGGGCGGGGGACGGGGCGGCGCTGCGCAGCGGCGGCCGCGCCCCGGCCCGCCCGGTGCGCGGATCCGGTGGACGCCGGGTCCCTGCGGGCCGTCCGCGCCCCCCGCGTGAGCCCCTGGCGCTGCGGCTGTATCTGCGCTTCCGGCGGGCCTGGGACCGGCCGTTGACGGCGTATTACCTGATCTTCGGCAGTGCGCTGCTCATCACCGTGCTCGGCCTGGTGATGGTGTACTCCGCCTCGATGATCAAGGCGCTCCAGCTCTCGCTGCCCGGCGCCTACTTCTTCAAGAAGCAGTTCGTGGCGGCGGTCCTCGGCAGCATCCTGATGTACGCCGCCGCCCGGATGCCGGTGAAACTGCACCGCGCCCTCGCCTATCCCATCCTCGCAGGATCGGTTTTTCTGATGATCCTGGTGCAGGTTCCGGGGATAGGGGTCGCGGTCAACGGCAACCAGAACTGGATCTCGCTCGGCGGCCCCTTCCAGCTCCAGCCCAGCGAGTTCGGCAAGCTGGCCCTGGTCCTGTGGGGCGCCGACCTGCTCGCCCGCAAGAGCGACAAGCGCCTGCTGACCCAGTGGAAGCACATGCTGGTGCCGCTGGTCCCGGTCACCTTCATGCTGCTCGGCATCATCATGCTCGGCGGCGACATGGGCACCGCCATCATCCTCAGCTCCATCCTCTTCGGGCTGCTCTGGCTCGCCGGGGCACCGACCAGGCTGTTCGCCGGAGTTCTCGGGGTCGCCCTGCTCATCGGCGCGATCCTCATCAAGACCAGCCCCAACCGGATGGGCCGCCTCGGCTGCCTCTTCGCCACCGACCCGGGCCCCAACGACCAGTGCTGGCAGGCGGTGCACGGCACCTACGCGCTCGCCTCCGGCGGCTTCTTCGGCTCCGGCCTCGGCGCGAGCGTGGAGAAATGGGGCCAACTCCCCGAAGCCCACACGGACTTCATCTTTGCCATCACCGGGGAGGAACTGGGCCTGGCCGGGACGCTGTCCGTACTCGTGCTCTTCGCCGCTCTAGGCTATGCGGGTATCCGCGTGGCCGGACGCACGGAGGAACCCTTCGTGAGGTACGCCGCGGGCGGTGTGACCACCTGGATCACGGCCCAGGCCGTGATCAACATCGGTGCGGTGCTCGGTCTGTTGCCGATCGCCGGGGTTCCGCTCCCGCTGTTCTCCTACGGGGGCTCGGCCCTGCTGCCGACCATGTTCGCCATCGGGCTCCTCATCGCCTTCGCGCGCGAGGAACCTGCTGCGCGGGCGGCGCTCGCACTGCGCCAGAGCACGGGCCCCAGGCTGCTTGGGCACTGGGGGGCCGTCTTTGGTAGAAAGCGGGCTGCGGCAAAGGGCGCTCCGGGGGACCGGGAGCCCGCCAGATGGAAGACGATGAGACGGCGCGCACGGGCGCGTTCGTCCGGAGAGCGGTGAATTTCGGTGCATGTCGTACTCGCCGGTGGGGGGACCGCCGGTCACATCGAGCCCGCGCTCGCCCTCGCGGACGCCCTGCGCAGGCAGGACCCCAGCACGGGCATCACCGCCCTGGGCACCGAACGCGGCCTCGAAACCCGCCTGGTGCCCGAACGCGGCTATGAACTCGCCCTGATCCCGGCGGTTCCGCTGCCGCGCAAGCCCACCCCGGAACTCATCACCGTGCCGGGCCGGCTGCGCGGCACCATCAAGGCCGCCGAGCAGATCCTCGAACGCACCCGCGCCGACGCCGTGGTGGGCTTCGGCGGCTATGTCGCCCTGCCCGGCTACCTCGCGGCCAAGCGCCTCGGGGTGCCCATCGTGATCCATGAGGCCAACGCCCGCCCCGGCCTCGCCAACAAGATCGGCTCGCGCTACGCGGCCCAGGTCGCCGTCTCCACCCCCGACAGCAAGCTGCGCGGCGCCCGCTACATCGGCATCCCGCTGCGCCGCACCATCGCCACCCTCGACCGCGCCGCGGCCCGCCCCGAGGCCCGCGCCCTGTTCGGCCTCGACCCGCAGCTGCCGACCCTGCTCGTCTCCGGCGGCTCCCAGGGCGCCCGGCGGCTCAACGAGGTCGTCCAGCAGGTCGCCCCGGTCCTCCAGCGCTCCGGCATCCAGATCCTGCACGCGGTCGGCCCGAAGAACGAACTGCCGCACGTGGACAACATGCCGGGAATGCCGCCCTATGTACCGGTACCGTACGTGGACCGGATGGACCTCGCGTACGCCGCGGCCGACATGATGCTCTGCCGTGCGGGCGCGATGACCGTCGCCGAACTCTCCGCCGTCGGGCTCCCCGCCGCCTACGTCCCGCTGCCCATCGGCAACGGCGAACAGCGGCTCAACGCCCAGCCGGTGGTCAAGGCGGGCGGCGGACTCCTGGTCGACGACGCCGAACTCACCCCCCAGTGGGTGCAGGGCAACGTCCTCCCGGTCCTCGCCGACCCGCACCGGCTGTACGAGATGTCCCGTGCCGCCTCGGAGTTCGGCCGCCGGGACGCCGACGAACTCCTCGTCGGCATGGTGTACGAGGCGATCAGGTCGCGGCAGAGCGCGTGACCTAGGAACACGGCCGCGCCCCCGCGCGCGGCAGAAGGCAGGGGAGCGTGGCCGGACCCACCACCGCCGAACGCGGTGCCGCCGAACAGGAGCAGACGGGGTCCGGCCCGCCCCGGTCCACCCGGCGGCGCCTGCTGCTCCTGCTGCTCCTGCTGACCGTGCTCCTCGCGGGATTCACCACCTGGGCGCTGTACGGCTCCAGTTGGCTGCGCGCCGAGGACTCGCGGGTGAGCGGCACCCGCGTACTGAGCCAGGAGCAGGTGCGCGAGGCGGCGGCCCTCCCCATGGGCAGCCCGATGGCCTCCGTCGACACGGAGGCCATCGAGGCGCGGCTGCGCGAGAGGCTCCCGCGCCTCGACTCGGTGGAGGTGAGCCGCTCCTGGCCGCACACCCTCACCGTCGAGGTCACCGAGCGCACCGCGGTCCTCCTCGTCCGAAAGGACGGCCGCTACACCGAAGTCGACGCCGGCGGAGTCCGCTTCGCCGAGCGGGAGCGGGCCCCGAAGGGCGTGCCCGTACTGGAATTGGCGACCGCCGACTCCCCGAGCCTGCGCCGATTCCCCGCCTCCCGGCTGGTACGCGAGGCCGTGCGCATCGCCGGGCACATCCCGGGCGCGGTCGCCCGTGAGACCCGTCTGCTGAAGGCGAGTTCGTACGACGCCTTCTCGCTGGAGTTGAGCAAGGGCCGCACGGTGCGGTGGGGAAGCAGTGAGAACAGCGCGGCCAAGGCACGTACGCTCACGGCCCTTCTGAAAGCCGCACCGAAGGCGGACCACTTCGATGTGAGTGTTCCCACCGCCCCTGCCTCATCGCGGAGTTGACGCACGTCCTCGCAGGCCAGCACCCTGGTTGAGCAGCGCAACGGCTGATCACATAGGGTGAAAAGAAAAGAGGGAGGTTCGGCGTGTTCGTTGAACGCGCGCCGCTCGTCGACTTAGTGTCCTGCTCGGAACAGTCAATGAAGTCCAGCAAGAGACACACTGGTAACCCTAAACTTCAGCGTTAGGGTTCGGGTCGGCGTTCGAACCGTCCCATTCGGCATCAGTCGCCGCTCGCAGGACCGCGAAGCAGCGACACGTAACTCGAGGCGAGAGGCCTTCGACGTGGCAGCACCGCAGAACTACCTCGCAGTCATCAAAGTCATCGGTGTCGGCGGCGGTGGTGTCAATGCCATCAACCGGATGATCGAGGTCGGTCTCAAAGGCGTCGAGTTCATCGCCATCAACACTGATGCGCAAGCCCTGTTGATGAGCGACGCCGACGTCAAGCTCGACGTCGGCCGGGAACTCACCCGCGGACTCGGCGCCGGGGCCAACCCCGCCGTCGGCCGCAAGGCCGCCGAGGACCACCGCGAGGAGATCGAGGAGGTCCTCAAGGGGGCCGACATGGTCTTCGTCACTGCCGGAGAAGGCGGCGGCACCGGCACCGGCGGCGCACCCGTCGTGGCCAACATCGCCCGTTCGCTGGGCGCCCTGACGATCGGCGTGGTCACCCGCCCGTTCACCTTCGAGGGCCGCCGCCGGGCGAACCAGGCGGAGGACGGCATCGCCGAACTCCGCGACGAGGTCGACACCCTCATCGTGATCCCCAACGACCGGCTCCTGTCCATCTCGGACCGCCAGGTCAGCGTCCTCGACGCCTTCAAGTCCGCGGACCAGGTCCTGCTCTCCGGTGTCCAGGGCATCACCGACCTCATCACCACCCCCGGCCTGATCAACCTCGACTTCGCCGACGTCAAGTCCGTGATGTCGGAGGCGGGTTCGGCCCTGATGGGCATCGGCTCGGCCCGGGGCGACGACCGCGCGGTGGCAGCCGCCGAGATGGCGATCTCCTCGCCGCTCCTGGAGGCCTCCATCGACGGCGCCCGCGGGGTGCTGCTCTCCATCTCCGGCGGCAGCGACCTCGGCCTCTTCGAGATCAACGAGGCCGCCCAGCTGGTGAGCGAGGCCGCCCACCCCGAGGCCAACATCATCTTCGGCGCGGTCATCGACGACGCCCTCGGCGACGAGGTACGGGTCACCGTCATCGCCGCCGGCTTCGACGGCGGTCAGCCGCCCTCCAAGCGGGACGGCGTCCTCGGCTCGGCCTCGGCCAAGCGCGAGGAGTCCGCGGCCCCCTCCCGCCCGGCGGAGACCCGCCCGGCCTTCGGCGGCCTCGGCAGCGTCACCCCGCGTGAGGAGTCCAAGCCGCTCACCCCGGAGCCCGCCGCCGAGCCCGCGAGCCCCGCCCCGGCGAGCGAGTCCCCGGCACCCGCCTCCACCACGGGTTCCTCGGGCACCCCGCAGGTGCCCCCGGCCCGCTACCAGGACAGCGCGGCCGAGGAACTGGACGTGCCGGACTTCCTGAAGTGATAACCGCACACACGGAGACGCCGAGTGGCGCCCACTTCGCCTTCACCGACCGGTGGGGCGGGGTGAGCGCCACTCCGTACGCTCAGCTCAACCTCGGCGGCGCGGTCGGTGACGACCCCGCCGCCGTCGGCGGCAACCGGGAGCGCGCCGCCGCCGCGCTCGGCCTGGACCCCGCGCGGGTGGTGTGGATGCGGCAGGTGCACGGCGACACCGCGGTGGTGGTCGACCGGCCCTGGGCCGCGGACCAGGAGATCCCCGAGGCGGACGCGGTGGTCACCGCCCGCCGCGGCCTCGCCCTCGCGGTGCTCACCGCCGACTGCACCCCCGTACTGCTCGCCGATCCGGTGGCCGGGGTCGTCGCGGCGGCCCACGCCGGGCGGCCGGGCATGGTCAAGGGAATCGTTCCGGCGGCGGTCGCGGCGATGGTCTCGCTCGGCGCCGAACCCGCGCGGATCACCGCCCGTACCGGACCCGCCGTCTGCGGACGCTGCTACGAGGTGCCGGAGCGGATGCGGGCCGAGGTCGCCGCGGTGGAGCCGGCCGCCCGCGCCGAGACCAGCTGGGGGACCCCCGCGGTCGACGTCACGGCCGGTGTGCACGCGCAGTTGGAACGGCTCGGGGTGCGCGACCGGCAGCGGTCGGCAGTCTGCACCCTGGAGTCGGACGATCATTTCTCGTACCGCAAAGAGGGCACCACGGGCCGTCTCGCGGGCTATGTGTGGCTGGACTGAGGTGGGGATGAGCGACCGCGAGGCCGAACTGGCCGCAAATCTGGCCGCAGTCGAGGAGCGCATCGCCCGGGCCTGCCGGGCCGCGGGCCGGCGGCGGGAGGAGGTGACCCTCATCGTGGTCACCAAGACCTACCCGGCCGAGGATGTGCGGATCCTGTCCGGGCTCGGTGTCCGCGAGGTGGCGGAGAACCGCGACCAGGAGGCGGGACCCAAGGCCTCCGCATGTGCAGATCTGCCCCTGAGTTGGCATTTCGTGGGGCAGTTGCAGACCAACAAGGCGCGTTCCGTGGTCGGTTATGCCGATGTGGTGCAGTCCGTGGACCGGCCGAAGCTGGTCACGGCGCTGTCCAGGGAGGCCGTCCGCGCGGAGCGTGCGGTGGACTGCCTGATCCAGGTCGCGCTCGACGCGGACGAGGACAAGAGGGGCGAGCGCGGTGGCGTAGGGGCGGGCGGGATCGAGGAGTTGGCCTCGCTGATCGCTTCGGCCGAGGGGCTGCGACTGGCCGGTCTGATGACCGTCGCGCCCCTCACCGGGCCGTATGCGGGCAGGCAACAGGCGGCGTTCGAGCGGCTGATGGAATTCTCAACCCATATGCGCGCGGCCCATCCGGCTGCGAACATGGTTTCCGCAGGGATGAGTGCGGACCTCGAACAGGCCGTCGCGGCCGGGGCGACACATGTGCGCGTCGGTACGGCGGTACTCGGAGTCCGACCACGGCTCGGGTAACGTCGCCAAGAAGTCGGACCACAGCACAAAATATGGTCATTCCCGCAGTTGAAGCGGGGTGCACCTCGTGGATCGCGGACCTGGTTCACCGGGTCGTGGCAGTCGATCCACCACAGAGCGGAGGACTCAGAGCATGGCCGGCGCGATGCGCAAGATGGCGGTCTACCTCGGCCTCGTGGAGGACGATGGGTACGACGGCCGGGGCTTCGACCCCGACGACGACTTCGAACCCGAGCTTGATCCGGAGCCCGAGCGGGACCGTCGGCGCCATGAATCGTCACATCAGTCACACCAGTCCCATTCCTCTGGGCGCGAGGAAGCGGTGCGCGCGGTCGCGCCTCCCGCCCAGCGCGAGCCGTCCCGGTCCTCTTCGCTCTCCGCGGAATCCGGACGTCCGGCGCGAATCGCCCCCGTGGCATCCATCACACCTGAACGCCAGAGCCTGGAGAAGAACGCACCTGTGATCATGCCCAAGGTGGTGTCCGAGCGGGAGCCCTACCGCATCACCACACTGCACCCCCGGACCTACAACGAGGCCCGTACCATCGGGGAACACTTCCGCGAGGGCACTCCGGTGATCATGAACCTGACGGAGATGGACGACACCGACGCGAAGCGACTTGTCGACTTTGCCGCCGGACTCGTCTTCGGCCTCCACGGGAGTATTGAAAGAGTGACTCAGAAGGTCTTCCTCCTCTCGCCTGCTAACGTCGATGTAACGGCGGAGGACAAGGCCCGCATCGCAGAGGGCGGGTTCTTCAACCAGAGCTGAGACGCAAGATCCGGTAGACCGGTCCGAGGACCAGAGCATCAGGGGAGAGGGACGCGCGGAGATGAGCGTGGTACTGGAAGTGCTCTACATCGCGCTGATGGTTTTTCTGATCGTGCTGATCTTCAGGCTGGTCATGGACTACGTGTTCCAGTTCGCCCGCTCGTGGCAACCCGGCAAGCCGATGGTGGTCGTACTTGAGGCCACCTACACTGTCACCGATCCACCGCTCAAGCTTCTGCGGCGATTCATCCCGCCGTTGCGTCTCGGGGGCGTGGCGCTCGACCTGTCCTTCTTCGTTCTGATGATCATCGTGTACATCCTCCTCACCCTTGTCGGGAAGGCGATGTGAACGATGCGATCCCCCAGTTCAGTGGGGATGATCCCGATACGGTCTTGCCGGATGCCGAACGCCGATGGAACCCAGTTGAGGTGAAGAGATGCCGTTGACCCCCGAGGACGTGCGGAACAAGCAGTTCACGACCGTCCGCCTCCGAGAAGGCTATGACGAGGACGAGGTCGATGCCTTCCTCGACGAGGTCGAAGCAGAGCTGAACCGCCTGCTCCGCGAGAACGAGGACCTGCGGGCGAAACTCGCCGCGGCGACCCGTGCTGCCGCCCAGAACCAACAGCAGCAGCAGATGCGCAAGCAGGAGCCCCAGGAGCGGCCCGGCGCCCCGGTGCCCGCCGCCATATCCGGACCGCAGCCGGTCCCGCCGCACCAGCAGCAGCAGATGGGCGGCCCGCCCCAGCTGCCGGGCGGCGCTCCGCAGCTGCCCCCCGGTCCCGGCGGTCACGGCCCCGGCGGTCCCCAGGGCGGCCCGCACGGTCCCGGCCCCATGCAGCAGCAGGGCGGCCCGATGGGCGGACCCATGGGCGGCCCCGGCGGTCCCGGTGGCCCCGGCCACGGCGGCCCGCAGCTGCCCGGCCCCGGTCAGGGCCCCGGTGGCGACAGCGCCGCCCGTGTCCTCTCGCTGGCCCAGCAGACCGCCGACCAGGCGATCGCCGAGGCCCGCTCCGAGGCGAACAAGATCGTCGGCGAGGCGCGCAGCCGTGCCGAGGGTCTGGAGCGTGACGCCCGTGCCAAGGCCGACGCCCTGGAGCGGGACGCGCAGGAGAAGCACCGCGTCGCGATGGGCTCCCTGGAGTCCGCCCGCGCCACGCTGGAGCGCAAGGTCGAGGACCTGCGCGGCTTCGAGCGCGAGTACCGCACCCGCCTGAAGTCCTACCTGGAGAGCCAGCTGCGCCAGCTGGAGACCCAGGCCGACGACTCGCTGGCGCCGCCGCGGACCCCCGCGACGGCCTCGCTCCCGCCGTCCCCGGCGCCCTCCATGGCCCCGGCAGGCGCGAGCGCCCCCTCCTACGGCGGCAACCAGACGATGGGCGGGAACTCCCCGTCCCCGTCCGGCGGCCCCTCGTACGGCGGGCAGCAGCAGATGTCCCCCGCGATGACCCAGCCGATGGCGCCGGTCCGGCCGCAGAGCCCGCAGCAGATGCAGCAGGCTCCCTCGCCGATGCGCGGCTTCCTCATCGACGAGGACGACAACTAGGCGGCGCCGCACCGCGCCACAGGCGTCGGCAAGGCGTCCAGGGCAGGGCCCCCGGTCTTCCGGGGGCCCTGCCCTTTTGCGTGCGGGGAGGAGCGGCGTACGTGTGCGAAACGGCGGGGGCGCCGCGCGGGAACGCCAGTCCGTACGGGACGGGTGCGGACGTACGTCTCTGTGCCGGGCCGGGCGGGCCGTGCCGCGCCGGGCCGTGCCGCCCGTTGCCGGGCCGTACGTGCGTGCGGGCGGACGCAATGCCGAGGCCCGGGGCGCCGCGGACTTTCTTCGCGGCGGCCCGGGCCTCGGCTCCGGTCGGGGGCTCCCGGCCGGTCAGGCCTTGCGGAGGCGGAAGCCCAGGCCGAGGGGCTCGTCGGTGAAGGGCTCGCCGTAGGAGTCGTCCGCCTCGCCCTCGGCGAAGTCCGTGGCGAGGACCTCGTCGGCGATCAGCCCGGAGTGCTCGGACAGGGCGCTCGCCACGGCCGGGTCGGTGGCGCGCCAGCGCAGCGCGATCCGGTCCGCGACGTCCAGGCCGCTGTTCTTGCGGGCCTCCTGGATCAGGCGGATGGCGTCCCTGGCCAGGCCCGCGCGGCGCAGCTCCTCGGTGATCTCCAGGTCGAGCGCGACGGTGGCGCCCGCGTCGGAGGCGACCGACCAGCCCTCGCGGGGCGTCTCGGTGACGATGACCTCCTCGGGGGCGAGGCTCACCGTCTCGCCGTCGACCTCCACGCTCGCGGTGCCGGCCCGCAGCGCCGCCGAGAGCGCGGCGGCATCGGCGGCGGCGATCGCCTTGGCGACGTCCTGGACGCCCTTGCCGAAGCGCTTGCCGAGCGGCCGGAAGTTGGCCTTCGCGGTGGTGTCGACCAGGGAGCCGCCGACCTCGGAGAGCGCGGCGACCGAGGAGACGTTCAGCTCCTCGGTGATCTGCGCCCGCAGCTCGGGGGAGAGGGACTCGAAGCCGGCGGCCGCGACCAGGGCGCGGGAGAGCGGCTGGCGGGTCTTGACCCCCGACTCGGCGCGGGTGGCCCGGCCCAGCTCGACCAGCCTGCGCACCAGGGCCATCTGCCGGGACAGCCCGGTGTCGACGGCCGAGGGGTCCGCCTCCGGCCAGCTCGCCAGGTGCACCGACTCCGGGGCGCCCGGCGTCACCGGCACCACCAGGTCCTGCCAGACCCGCTCGGTGAGGAAGGGGGTCAGCGGGGCCATCAGCCGGGTGACCGTCTCGACGACCTCGTGCAGGGTGCGCAGCGCCGCCGCGTCGCCCTGCCAGAAGCGGCGCCGGGAGCGGCGTACGTACCAGTTGGAGAGGTCGTCGACGAAGGCGGAGAGCAGCTTGCCCGCGCGCTGGGTGTCGTAGGACTCCATCGCCACGGTGACCTGCCCGGTCAGGGCGTGCAGTTCGGACAGGAGCCAGCGGTCGAGCAGCGGGCGCTCGGCCGGGGCCGGGTCCGCGGCGGTGGGCGCCCAGCCGGAGGTGCGGGCGTACAGGGCCTGGAAGGCGACCGTGTTCCAGTAGGTCAGCAGGGTCTTGCGGACCACCTCCTGGATGGTGCCGTGGCCCACCCGCCGGGCCGCCCAGGGGGAGCCGCCCGCGGCCATGAACCAGCGGACCGCGTCGGCGCCGTGCTCGTCCATCAGCGGGATCGGCTGGAGGATGTTGCCCAGGTGCTTGGACATCTTGCGGCCGTCCTCGGCGAGGATGTGGCCGAGGCAGACGACGTTCTCGTAGCTGGACCTGTCGAAGACCAGGGTGCCGACGGCCATCAGCGTGTAGAACCAGCCGCGGGTCTGGTCGATGGCCTCCGAGATGAACTGCGCCGGGTAGCGGCTCTCGAAGAGCTCCTTGTTCTTGTACGGGTAGCCCCACTGCGCGAAGGGCATCGAGCCGGAGTCGTACCAGGCGTCGATGACCTCGGGGACGCGGCTCGCGGTGAGCGCGCAGCCCTCGTGCGGGCAGGGGAAGACGACCTCGTCGATGTACGGGCGGTGCGGGTCGAGCGCCGACTGGTCGGTGCCGGACAGCTCGCTCAGCTCCGCGCGGGAGCCGACGCAGGTCAGATGGCCCTCCTCGCAGCGCCAGATGGGCAGCGGGGTGCCCCAGTAGCGGTTGCGGGAGAGCGCCCAGTCGATGTTGTTCTCCAACCAGTCGCCGAAGCGGCCGTGCTTGACCGAGTCGGGGAACCAGTTGGTCTTCTCGTTCTCCGCGAGCAGGCGGTCCTTGACCGCGGTGGTGCGGATGTACCAGGAGGGCTGCGCGTAGTAGAGCAGCGCGGTGTGGCAGCGCCAGCAGTGCGGATAGCTGTGCTCGTAGGGGAGGTGGCGGAAGAGCAGTCCGCGGGTGCCGAGGTCCTCGGTGAGGGCCTCGTCGGCCTTCTTGAAGAACTGCCCGCCGACCAGCTCCAGGGACTCCAGGAAGGTGCCGTCGGCGTTGACCGGGTTGACCACCGGCAGTCCGTAGGCGCGGCAGACCTTGAGGTCGTCCTCACCGAAGGCGGGGGCCTGGTGGACGAGGCCGGTGCCGTCCTCGGTGGTGACGTACTCCGCGTTGACCACGAAGTGCGCCGGTTCCGGGAACTCGACCAGGGAGAAGGGGCGTTCGTAGGTCCAGCGCTCCATCTCGGCGCCGGTGAAGCGGCGGCCGGTCGGCTCCCAGCCCTCGCCGAGGGCCTTCTCGACGAGCGGTTCGGCGACGACGACCTTCTCGGTGCCGTCGGTGGCCTCGACGTAGGTGACCCCGGGGTGGGCGGCGACGGCCGTGTTGGAGACCAGGGTCCAGGGGGTGGTGGTCCACACGAGCAGCGAGGCCTCGCCCGCGAGCGGGCCCGAGGTGAGGGGGAAGCGGACGTAGACCGAGGGGTCCACGACGGTCTCGTAGCCCTGGGCCAGCTCGTGGTCGGAGAGGCCGGTGCCGCAGCGGGGGCACCAGGGGGCGACCCGGTGGTCCTGGACGAGCAGGCCCTTGCCGAAGATCTCCTTCAGCGACCACCAGACGGACTCCACGTACTCGGGGTCCATGGTGCGGTAGGCCTCGTCCAGGTCGACCCAGTAGCCCATGCGGGTCGTCAGCTCGGCGAAGGCGTCGGTGTGCCGGGTCACCGACTCGCGGCACCTGGCGTTGAACTCGGCGATGCCGTACGCCTCGATGTCCTTCTTGCCGCTGAAGCCCAGCTCCTTCTCCACGGCCAGCTCCACCGGCAGCCCGTGGCAGTCCCAGCCGGCCTTGCGGGCCACGTGGTAGCCGCGCATGGTGCGGAAGCGCGGGAAGACGTCCTTGAAGACGCGGGCCTCGATGTGGTGGGCGCCGGGCATGCCGTTGGCGGTGGGCGGGCCCTCGTAGAAGACCCACTCGGGGCGGCCCTCGGACTGCTCCAGGGACTTGGCGAAGACCTTCTGCTCGCGCCAGAAGTCGAGCACCGCGTGCTCCAGGGCGGGAAGGTCCACCTGGGCGGGCACCTGGCGGTACTGCTGCGGGGCGGCCGGATTCGGCGACTGCGGCGACTTCACGGGGATGCTCCTCCAACGGACTGCTGCCTTCCGTCGGAGGGACGAGAGCCGTCGTGCCCGGACTCCCGCGGTACCACCCTCCTTGGCCGCGCGGCGCACCGCACGGCCCCCTCATTGGGGTCGCGAAGCCGGTTCTACCGGCCGCGGCGGACTGGGTCGGCTGCGGCTTTCTTCCGGCGGCTCCGGGGTGATCTTCACGTCGGGCAGGCCCCCGGGCTCGCACCGTCCCCGGGTCGCTCATGGCTGCGTACGGCGTTACTCGTCCCCATCCACGCTTCTCGCTGTGCCCAGTGTACGGGCCGCGGCCCGGGGCGCATGACCGGTTTTCGGGGGTGGGGGAGCGCCGGGAGGCGGTGCCCGCGGGCGGGGAGGTGTCCGGCCGTACCTGACCCGAATGGGCATACGGGGCGGTACGGGGGCCGGGGCGGCGAGGATCCGTGCAGCTCGGCGGATTACCGGGCGGGGAGTTGGGCACAACGGAGGCAGATCGGCCGTGGCCCCCGCCGGGGCGGGCCTCTCGGGCGGCGTGCCCCGTTGCCGCGGGCCTGGAGTCGATTTATCGTCCCAGCACGATTCGCGTGCAAGATCACAATATGTGAAGGGGCCGCGGCCATGGTGGCGAAGAAGTCGACCTCCGAGAAGTCGACGGCGCAGGGGACGGCGGCCGGGAAGCGGGCCGGTACGGCCCCCGCGAAGACGAAGGCGAAGGCGAAGACGGCCGGGACTTCCGCGAAGGCCGAGGCTCCCGCGAAGAAGGCTTCGGCGAAGAAGGCCCCCGCGAAGAAGGCGTCGGCCGAGAAGGCGGTCACCAAGAAGACGGCGGCGAAGAAGACCGCCGCCAAGAAGTCGGCCGCGAAGAAGACCGCGGCCGGCAAGACAGCCGCCAAGAAGTCCGCAGCGAAGAAGACCACTGCGAAAACGACCGCGGCGAAGAAGTCCGCAGCGAAGAAGTCCGCGACGACGACGGGAGCCACGCCGGTGGTTGCGAAGAAGGCGGCAGGCGACAGGGGTACGGCCACCAAGGACGGGACCGCGGTGCCCCAGGCGCGCCAGACGGCGGCCGAGCCCGGGGAGCTGGCGGTACGGCCCGGGGAGGATCCCTGGACTCCGGAGGAGGTCGCCGAGGCCCGCGCCGAACTGACCGCGGAGGCGCTGCGGCTGCGCAGCGAGATCGAGTCCTCCGAGGAGTCGCTGGTGGGCCTGATGCGGGACTCCCAGGACGGGGCGGGCGAGGACGACGCCGACACCGGCTCGAAGAACATCACCCGCGAACACGAACTCGGCCTCGCCGCCAACGCCCGCGAGGTCCTGCTCCAGACCGAACGCGCCCTCGACCGGATCGAGGCGGGCACCTACGGCATCTGCGAGAACTGCGGGAACCCGATCGGCAAGGCGCGGATGCAGGCGTTCCCGCGGGCGACGCTCTGCGTGGAGTGCAAGCAGAAGCAGGAACGCCGGGTCTGAGGCGGGCCCGCGCCCGTCCGCCGCCCTGCACCGCCCCTCCTCGGCGCCCTCCCCGGTACCCCGGTGCCGTACCCTCGTGCCCAGGTCGGGCATCCAGATTGAGGGACTTACGTGGCAGAGGCGGAGCGCATCATCAGTACGCCGGAGAACCCCGAGGCCTCGGGCGCCGAGCAGCCCCCCGAGGCGCCCGGCGCCCGGAGTCCCGAAGCCGCCGCGGACAAGCCCGCCGAGAGCACCGAGCCCACCCCGTCCGCCGGGGGCACGGAGCGCACCGGGGCCGGAGCCGCCGGGGACCCGGCCGGGCGCGGCAGGCGCCGGATCGCGGTGCTCTTCGCGGTGGCGGTGCTCGCGTACCTCCTGGACCTGGTCAGCAAGATGATCGTGGTCGCCCGGCTGGAACACCACGCCTCGGTCGAGGTCCTCGGGGAGTGGCTGCAGTTCGAGGCGGTGCGCAATCCCGGGGCCGCCTTCGGGATGGGCGAGGCCTTCACGGTGATCTTCACGCTGATCGCCGCCACCGTGATCGTGGTGATCATCCGGCTCGCCCGCAAGCTCTACAGCCTGCCCTGGGCGGTGGCGCTCGGACTGCTGCTCGGCGGCGCGCTCGGCAATCTCACCGACCGGATCTTCCGCTCGCCGGGCGTCTTCAAGGGCGCCGTGGTCGACTTCATCGCGCCCAAGCACTTCGCCGTCTTCAACCTCGCCGACTCGGCGATCGTCTGCGGCGGCATCCTGATCGTGCTGCTCTCCTTCCGCGGCCTCGACCCGGACGGCACCGTCCACAAGGACTGAGGCACCAGGACCGGGCCACCAGCACCGGGGCACCAGGTCCGAGGCCCGCGGGGGCCGAGACCCGTAGGGACCGCGCCCCGCCCGCGCGCGCCGGTGCGGCCGGCGCCCGACTCCCCGGACAGGACCCCCGCGGGCGTCCGGCATACTCGACGGGTGAGCACGATTCCCGAAATCCGCACCCTGCCCGTGCCGGACGGCCTGGAGGGCGAGCGCGTCGACGCCGCCATCTCGCGCATGTTCGGCTTCTCCCGTACGAAGGCGGCGGAGCTGGCCGCGGCAGGCAAGGTGCTGGTCGACGGCGCGGCGGTCGGCAAGTCCGAGCGGGTGCACGGCGGTGCCTGGCTGGAAGTGGAGATGCCCCAGGCGCCCGCCCCGGTGCAGGTGGTCGCGGAGCCCGTGGAGGGCATGGAGATCGTGCACGACGACGACGATGTGGTGGTCATCGTCAAGCCGGTCGGGGTGGCCGCGCACCCGAGCCCCGGATGGCGCGGGCCGACCGTCATCGGCGGCCTGGCCGCGGCCGGCTACCGGATCTCGACCTCCGGCGCCGCCGAGCGCCAGGGCATCGTGCACCGGCTCGACGTGGGCACCTCCGGGCTGATGGTGGTCGCCAAGTCCGAGTACGCCTACAGCTCCCTCAAGCAGCAGTTCCGCGAGCGCACCGTGGACAAGCGCTACCACACCCTGGTCCAGGGCCACCCGGACCCGACCAGCGGCACCATCGACGCCCCCATCGGGCGCCACCCCACCCACGACTACAAGTGGGCGGTCACCGCGGACGGCAAGCCCTCGGTCACCCACTACGACCTCCAGGAGGCCTTCCGCGCGGCCTCGCTGCTCGACGTGAAGCTGGAGACCGGCCGCACCCACCAGATCCGGGTGCACATGGCGGCCCACCGCCACCCCTGCGTGGGCGACCTGACCTACGGCGCCGACCCGACCCTGGCCGGACGCCTCGGCCTCGAACGCCAGTGGCTGCACGCGGTCCGGCTCGGCTTCGAGCACCCGGGCGAGGCCCGCTGGGTCGAGTACGAGAGCGCCTACCCCGAGGACCTCCAGCTGGCCCTGGACCGGGTGCGCGCGGAGAGCTCATGAGCGGGCCGCGGGTGCGCGAGGCGGTCGAGCCCGCCGAGCGCGAGGCCTGCTTCGCGGTGCGCCGGGAGGTCTTCGTCGGCGAGCAGGGCGTGGCCCCGGAGATCGAGTACGACACCCTGGACGCCCTCGCCGTGCACGTACTGGCGAGCGACGCCGAGGGCACCCCTCTCGGCACCGGCCGCCTGCTGCACGGCCCCGGCACCGAGGCGAAGACCGGCGGCGAGCCCGGGGTGGGCTCGCTCGGCAGGCTCGCGGTGCGGGCGCGTGCGCGCGGGCTCGGCGTGGGCGCGGCCCTGGTGCGCGGCATCGAGGAGGTGGCCCGCGGCCGGGGCCTCGGCGCGGTGGACCTGCACGCCCAGACCCACGCCCTCGGCTTCTACGAACGCCTCGGCTACACCGCCTACGGCCCCGAGTTCCCGGACGCGGGCATCCCGCACCGGGCGATGCGCAAGAAGCTCTGAGCGACTGGGCTGCCCGGACCGCCCGGTCCGGCCCGTCGTCCTGAGCGCGCGGCCGGGCCCGCACCGTGCCGCGCGAGCCGGACCCCTCAGCCGTACCGCACGAAGAGCGCCGCCACCCACTCCTCCAGGCGCCGCGCCATGACCTCCTCGGTGAGGTCGGTGCGGCCGAGGTCGCGCCAGGGGACGGCGACCTTCTCCGCGTACGGGGCGAAGGCGAGCGCGTCGAGCAGGTGCCAGTACAGGCGGGCCCGGGGGTCGTCGGTGAGGCGGCCGCCCGCGTCGAGGTAGTGCGCGGTGAAGCCGAGCCCGGCCGGAGCGCCGTACAGCAGGGCCAGATTGGTCGAGCAGTGCGCGAGGTCCAGCTCGGCAGGCCCCCAGGAGGTCTCCACCCAGTCGACCACCCCGGTGATCCGGGCACCGGGCCGCCCGTCCCCGCCCGGCGCGAACAGCACATTGCCGGGGTGGAAGTCCCGGTGCAGAAAGCGGGGTTCGTACGGGGGCGGGGGCGCCCGGAGGACGTCGACGGCGCGGTTCCACAGGGCGGGCCGGGTGCCGGACTCGGGGAGGCGCACGGTCTCCGGTGAGGTCCAGGGCTCGTAGAGGCGGGGCCGGTCGCCGCCCTCGGCGCGGACCCGGTGGATGCGGACCAGCTGCGCGGCCAGTGCCCGGGAGCGGTCGGCCGCCCCGGACTCGTCGAGGCAGGGCCGCCCCGGCAGCCTGGTCATCAGCAGCGAGGGGGCGGCGCAGCGGCGGCCCTCGGGGTCGACGGCCACGGGGTCGGCCACCGGGATGCCGGTGTCCCGCAGCAGCCGCAGCACCGCGGCCTCGCGGTGCAGCATCCCGGGGGCGTGCCGGACGAAGAAGGGGTGCGCGAAGGAGCGCAGCACCCACTCCCGCTCGCCCGCCGGGCCCCGCAGCCGCAGCAGCCGCATCTCGGCGGACCAGCCGCCCTTCAGCCGGGTCGCCCGCACCAGCTCCTCCCCCTCGGCGAGCTGTTCGCGCACCCAGGCGCGGGTGGCCGCGGGCAGGGGGAACTCGGGCTCCTCGGACGGCATGCACCAGAGCCTAGAGGAGCGCGCCCCGAGCGAGCCCGAAGTCCCTTGCGGCGGGCGGGACTTCGGGGCCGGTTCGTCCGCCGGGTCCCCGGACGGCGCGGGCCGCGGAGGCGGCGGTGCGGGCCTCAGGAGTGCCGGGCGGAGGCCTCGGAAGCGGGGCGGCACGGACCTCAGGCGTGCGGGGCGGAGGCCTCGGAGGCGGGGTGGCGCGGGCCTCAGGTGCGCGGGGTCGGGGCGCCGGTGGCGGTCAGGATGAACTGGGCGTAGGAGTCGGCGTTCATCAGGGCGCGGCGGCCCAGGGCGTACCAGTTGCGCTGCATGGCGGGCTGGCTCTCGTGCTGCCCGGTGTACTCGCCGGGCGGGCGCACCGCCCGCTTGCCGATCATCGCGCGGTCCCGCTCGGCCGCCTCGCCCGGGCCGACGGCCCCGGCCATCCCGGCCTCGAAGGACTCCTCCTTCAACTCGTCCTCGTAGGGGCTGTACTGGTAGTCCAGCGTCCCGGCGAAGCGGTGGGTCGCCTCGTGGACGAGGTACCAGGCGCTCTGGCCGGACTCCATCAGATGGATCGGCCCGGAGCGGCCCGCGTCCATGGTCGGCAGCTCCTCGCTCTTCATCTGGTCCGGGTTGGTCAGCCGGGTCAGGTAGTCGCGCGGGCTGGGGTCGACCCAGGCCCGGACCGTGGGGTCGCTCTGCGCGTCCTTGCCGGCCAGGGCGATCTTCGCGCCCTCGGCGTTCAGGCCCGCCCGGATGCGGCGCACGACCTCGGTGATCCGGGGCAGCAGCTCGGCGATCTGCCGGGGCGAGGCGGTCCGGAAGGCCGGGAAGCCGGAGTGCAGGGCGGCGAGGAGCGGGCCGCCGGGCTGGTCGCCCGCGGCCTCCAGCATGGCCAGGGCCGTGGCGATCCGCTGCTTGGCCTCGACGAGCGCGCGGCGGGCCTGGAGTTCGCGCCCCGGGTACCGCTTGTCGGAGACGGTGCCCTTCCTGGAGAAGTCCGCGTTGGCGCTGCTGTGCACCTCCCGGGTGGCGTCGTCGTAGGTGTCGCCCGCCACGGGAGCGCTCCGGGCGTCGATGCCCAGCTGGGCGGAGGTGCGGACGTCCTCGGGGTCGGTGGTGCTCTGCCAGCGCGCCTGGTGGCCCGTGACCGGGTCGGTCCAGCTGGAGCCCGGTTCGAACTGCCAGACCGTGCGCTGCACGCTCGGCGCCGGGGCGCGCTGCACGCTCTGCTGGGTCACCCGCCGCCGCACCGGCGCGGCGGCCGGTTCGGCGTGGCCGCAGCCGGGGCCGTGCGCGTGGCGCTCCGCCTCGACGGCGCGGGAGACGGCGGCGTTGCCCGCCGTCCGCTGGAGGGCGAGCATCCGCTGGACCGGAGCGCTCGCCGGGGGGACGCGGCCCGCCGCTTCCCGCTCCTCGGACTGCGGCTTCCGCTTGCCGTGCGCGCGCACGAGGCTCCCTTCGACACCGGACGGTCGGTCCGGCGCACGGTACCGGGAGTTCCCCGCTCCCCGGCGGGCCCCGGGGGCAGCATCCGGGGCAGCGCCGCCGGGCCCGAGGGGCGGTGGGCGCGGGCGCGCCGGGGCGCGCGGGTCCCGGTGGCATTGGTCCGGTTGAACCGGGGGCCCGTGGCACGCTTTAGGCCGCACTTGCTGGAAAGCGATCAGCCGAGACCGCCGCTGATCATCTACCCCGCTCCGGAGCGTTCCGTGGAACAAATGGCCCTGCTGTTCGTGCTGTTGCTCGGGGCAGTGGTGAGTGTGCCGCTCGGGGAGCGGCTGCGGCTGCCCGCGCCGGTCCTGATGACGGTGCTCGGCATCGTCCTTGCGCTCCTGGAGTTCGTGCCCAATGTGGAGATCCCGCCGGAGCTGATCCTGCCCGCGCTGCTGCCGCCGCTGCTCTACGCGGCCGTACAGCGCACCTCCTGGCGGCAGTTCGCGGCGAACAAGCGCCCCATCTTCCTGCTCGCGGTCGCCCTGGTGTTCGTGACCGCCACCGCCGTCGCCGCGGTGGCGAACGCCGTACTGCCGGGCATCCCGCTGGCCGCCGCGGTGGCGCTCGGGGCCCTGGTGGCGCCGCCCGACCCGGTCGCCGCCACCGCGGTCGCCGGTCAGCTGGGACTGCCGCGGCGGCTGGTCTCGATCCTGGAGGGCGAGGGCCTGTTCAACGACGTCACCGCGATCGTGCTCTACAACGTCGCCATCGCGGCCGCGGTGAGCGGCACCTTCTCGCTCCGGGACGCAGCCCTGGACCTGGTGCTCTCGGCGGTCGTCGCGCTGCTCCTCGGTCTCGCCCTCGGCTGGGTCGCCAACAAGCTGATGACCCTGCTCGACGACTCCACGCTCCAGGTCGGGCTGACCCTGCTCGTGCCCTACGTCTCGTACATCCTCGCCGAGGAGCTGCACGGCTCCGGGGTGCTCGCCGTGCTGGTGACCGCGCTCTATCTGGCGGAGTTCGGGGTGGACCCGGACGATGTGATGACCCGGCTCACCAGCAGCGCCTTCTGGGGCGTGCTCGACACCCTGATCACCGGCGTCGCCTTCGGACTGATCGGCCTCGAACTCCACAACGCCCTGGACACCGCGAGCGGCCGCTGGGACCAGGTGCTCGGCTGGGCGGGCGCGGTGGCCGGGGTGGTCATCCTGGTCCGGCTGCTCTGGCTGCTGCCCGCCACCTGGCTCACCCGGCGGCTGCACGCCCGCCGCGACTACGACGAGGACATCCCGACCACCTGGCGGGAGACCGTCGTCGTGTGGTGGTCGGGGATGCGCGGGGTGGCCTCGGTCGCCCTGGCCCTCGCCATCCCGCTGGAGATGGACAACGGCTCGCCCTTCCCGAACCGCGACGAGATCATCTTCATCGCCTTCGGCGTCGTGATGACCACCCTCGTCCTGCAGGGGCTCACCTTGCCCTGGCTGGTGCGGACCCTGGACGTGCGCCGGGACACCGAGGCGGAGAAGAAGTTCGAGAAGGAACTCGCGGTACGGGCCGCGAAGGCCGCCCGTCAGCGCCTGCGCGAACTGGAGCGGGAGGAGGGCCTCCCCGAGGAGATGACCGAGCAACTCCTGCGCCGGGCACTGGAGATGGGCGTACGGATCAGCCCGGACATGGCGGAGGAGGAGCGGCGCGAGGCGCACGGCAAGCGGATGCAGCGGGCGCAGTGGTCCCGCCGGATGCACGGCGAGATGCTCTCCGCGGCCCGGCACGAGATCCTCGCCGCGCGCAGCGAGCCCGGCGCCGACCCGGAGATCGTCGACCGGGTCCTGCGCCATCTCGACGTGCGCAGCATGCGCTGAGAGGGGCCGCGTCCTCACGCGGCGGGGCCGGGCCCGCGCGGCCCGCGCGCGACCCCGGGCCCGTGCCGTCTCCGGCTGCCCGTGCCGTCCTGCGCTACCGCGCCGTGCCCGGGTGCCGGTCCGGGGCGGGCTGCCACTCCGCGGGTACGGGCTGGCCCGGGGCCGGGACCGCGGGCGCGGAGTTGACGCGGGGCAGGGCGTAGGGGTGGTGCTCGGTCAGCCAGGTGATGAGCTGCTCGCGCACCGTGATGCGGACCGTCCAGACATCGTCCGGGTCCTTCGCGGTGGCCAGCGCCCGTACCGCGATGGTGCTCGGCGTGGTGTCGGTCACCGCGAGGCTCCAGGCGCGGCCGTCCCAGGCGGGGCACTCGCGCAGCACCTCCTCCAGGCGGGTGCGGAGCTTGTCCACCGGGGCGCTGTGGTCCAGGTGCAGGGTGACCGTGCCGGTCATCTCGGTGCCGCCGCGGGACCAGTTCTCGTAGGGCTTGCTGGTGAAGTAGGAGACCGGCATGGTGATCCGGCGCTCGTCCCAGGTGCGCACCGTCAGATAGGTCAGGGTGATCTCGTCGACGGTGCCCATCTCGTCGTCGACCACCACGGTGTCGCCGATGCGGACCATGTCGCCGAAGGCGATCTGGAACCCGGCGAAGAGGTTGCCGAGGGTGGACTGCGCCGCCACACCGGCGACGATGCCGACGATTCCGGCGGAGGCGAGCAGCGAGGCGCCGAAGGTCCGCATGGCCGGGAAGGTGAGCAGCATCGCCGCGGCGGCGACCACGGCGACGACCGCCGAGACCACCCGCTGGATCAGCGTGACCTGGGTGCGCACCCGGCGGACCCGGGCCGGGTCGCGGTGCATGGTGGCGTAGCGGGCGTAGGAGGACTCCACGATCGCGGCGGCGATGCGCACCAGGAGCCAGGCCGTGGAGGCGATGGTGACCAGGGTCAGGATCTGGCCGATGCCCGCGGCGTGGTCCTCGGCGACCCTCGCCTCCCGGTAGGCGCCTCTGAGCAGCCCGGCGCAGAGGGTGAAGAGGAAGGGGAGGCGGGCACGGCGCAGCAGGCCCCACAGCGGGGTCTCGCGGTGCCGTGCGTCGGCGAGCATCAGCAGGCGGTCGGCCAGCCACACCACGAGGAGGGTCAGCAGGACCGCACCACCGATGACGATCAGCGGGCGCAGCACGTTGTCCATGTCCTCGAACCTAACCGGCATCATGGGCGCATGAACATCATGCTTTTTCACTCGGCCTTCGGTCTCCGCCCGGCGGTACGGGCCGCGGCGGACCGGCTGCGTGGCGAAGGTCACCAGGTCTGGACCCCGGACCTCTTCGAGGGCCGGACCTTCGGGACGGTCGAGGAGGGGATGGAGTTCAAGGACGGCGTCGGCAGCGAGGAGCTGCTCAAGCGCGCGGTCCTGGCCGCGGCGCCCTACTCGGAGCGCGGGCTCGTGTACGCCGGGTTCTCCTTCGGCGCCTCCGTCGCGCAGACGCTGGCCCTCGGGGACGAGAAGGCGCGCGGGCTGCTCCTGCTGCACGGCACCTCGGACATCGCCGAGAGCGCCGCGGTGGACGAGCTGCCGGTGCAGCTGCACGTCGCCGAGCCCGACCCCTTCGAGAGCGACGACTGGCTCACCGCCTGGTATCTGCGGATGGGCCGGATCGGCGCTGATGTGGAGGTCTACCGCTACCCGGGCGCCGGGCACCTCTACACCGACCCCGACCTCGACGACTGGGACGCCGAGGCCGCCGAGGCCACCTGGCGGACCGCGGCGGGGTTCCTGGCGAGCCTCTGAGGGCGAGCCGCCGGGGGCCGAATCCTCCGGCCCCCGGCGGCAGTCGGCCCCGTGCCTCAGCGCACCGGCGAGTCCGCGCGCTCCACCTTCTGGGTGCCGTTGAGCGTGCGGTAGCCGCGGGTCCAGGAGGCCGTCGCGGCGGGGTCGGCGCGGTCGGAGAGGGCGTAGTAGTCCATCTGCGAGGCCTCGGGGGTCACATCGAGCACCCCGTAGCCGTGCGCGTCCATGTCCAGCCACTTGATGTGCCGGTTGGCCAGCTTGATGGCGCCCTCGGCCACCGTGGAGACCGTGTTCGCCGGGACGTTCAGGATGTCGTCGACGTTGTCCGAGGTCACCGAGGTCACCACGAACTCGGTGGCCGCGCTGCCGGAGAGCGGGTACGAACCGGCCTTCACCGGCACCTCGTTGGCGAAGGCCATATGGATGTCGCCGGTCAGGAAGACGGTGTTGCGGATCGAGCGGTCCCGCAGGTGCGCGATCAGCTCGCTCCGGTCGTGGGTGTAGCCGTCCCACTGGTCGACGTTGACCGCGAGCCCGCCCTTCGGCAGCCCCAGCAACTCCGCGAGCGGGGCGAGGAGTTCGGCGGGCAGCGAGCCGAAGGCCAGCGGGGAGATCATCACCGAGGTGCCGACCAGGCGCCAGGCGGTGTCCGAGGCGGAGAGCCCCGACTTCAGCCAGTCCAGCTGCTTCCGCCCGGTGAGGGTGCGCTCGGGGGAGTCGACCTCGCCGTTGCCGATGCCGACCTGCTCCGAGCGGAAGGAGCGCAGGTCGAGCAGGTGCAGATCGGCCAGCTTGCCGAAGCGCAGCCGCCGGTAGGTGGTACCGGCCACCGAGGGCCGTACCGGCATCCACTCGAAGTAGGCCTGCTTGGCCGCCGACTGCCGCGCGGCCCAGTCGCCCTCGGACTCGGGGGTGTGGTTCTCGGCTCCGCCCGCCCAGGCGTCGTTGGCGAACTCGTGGTCGTCCCACATCGCGATCACCGGGTGCGCGGCGTGCAGCGCCAGGAGGTCGGGGTCGGTCTTGTAGGAGCCGTGGCGGGTGCGGTAGTCCGCGAGGCCGATGATCTCGTGCGCGGGGACGTGGGTGCGCACCACCCCGTCCGTGGGGTACTCGGCGTGCCCGTACTCGTAGATGTAGTCGCCGAGGTGCAGCACCGCGTCCAGGTCCCCGCGCGCGGCGAGGTGGCGGTACGAGGAGAAGTACCCGGCCTCCCAGTTGGCGCAGGAGACCACGCCGAAGCGCAGCCCGGGGGTGTCCGCGTCGTGTGCCGGGGCGGTCCGGGTGCGGCCGGTGGGGGAGAGGGCCTCGCCCGAGCGGAAGCGGTACCAGTAGGCGGTGGCCGGGCGCAGTCCGCGTACCTCGGCCTTGACGGTGTGGTCGCTCTCCGGGCGGCTGGTGGTGCTGCCGCGGGTCACGATCCTGGTGAAGTCCTTGTCCTCGGCGACCTCCCAACTCACCTCGGTGGCGGGCCCCTTGCCGGAACCGGGCACCGCCTCCGCGGAGGGGGTGAGCCGGGTCCACAGCAGTACGCCGTCCGGCAGCGGGTCGCCGGAGGCGATGCCGTGCTGGAAGAGGGGGACCTCGGCGGCCCGCGCCTGGCCGGCGGCGAGGGCGAGCGGGGTGAGGACGGCGCCTGCGGCGGCCGCCTTGACGAGGGTGCGGCGGCGCGGGGTGAGCGCCTCATCGGTGTTCTCGGCAATGGTGTGGGTCACGAGCGGTCAGATTACTGACCGGTTCATGCCGAGAGTGGGCGAACCCGCAAGAGTTCGCCCACTCTTCAGCCGTGGGACCGGGCGCCGGGCGTCCCGGGGGAGCCGCGCCGGGCCTCAACCGGCCCCGGCGGCAGCCCCGTTGAGGCCTCGCTCAGCCCTTGAGCGCCGCGTCGATCGCGGTCCGGTACTCCTGCACCGAGCGGGGCGCCTGCTTCTTGTCGGCGCCGGTCACGTGCTTGCCGTCCATCACCAGCGTGGGCGTGCCCTGGACGTCGTCCTCGTTGTCCTGGAACAGCTTCGACATCTCCAGCGCCCAGCGGTCGTAGGTGCCCTTCTTCACCGCCTTCTGGAAACCGGCGTTCCCCTTCAGCGCGGGCACCGCGTCCGCCACCTTCAGGAGATAGGCGTCGGACTTGAACTTGTCGTCCCGCTCGTCCGGGTGGTACTTCGCCGAGTACAGCTGGGTCTTGTAGTCGAGGAAGGCGTCCTTGCTCACGTTCAGCGCGGCACCGAGGGCGCTGAGCGCGTTCTTGGAGCCCTCGCCGGTGGCGGCGTCGTCGATGAAGGTGGCCCCGACGTACTGGAGCCTGTACTTGCCCGCCTCGACGTCCTTGGTCACCTCGGCGCCGACGACCTGCTCGAACTCGGCGCAGGCCGGGCAGCGCGAGTCCTCGTAGATCTTGAGGGTCTTCTCGGCGCTGTCCTTGCCGAGGACCACGGTGGTGCCCTTGGCCCCGGTGGTGTTCTCCGGCTTGACCAGCGGGTCGTCCTTGGCGGTCTCCCAGTAGCCGGGCTTGTTGTTCTGCACCACCGCGTAGCCGATGCCGCCCGCGGCCGCCAGCACGCCGACGACCGTACCGGCGACGATCAGCTGCCGCCGCACCCGGTCCTTCTTCGCCTGGCGCTCGCGCTCCAGCCGGATGCGCTCGCGGGCGGCCTGCTTGGCTTCCTTGCTGTTCCTCTTGCTCATGAGTGGTCTGCTCCGTGGGGAGATACGTGGGTGTGCGGGCGCCGGGCCCGCGCGGTCAGCCGGGGGAGACGGCCACCCACGGCGGCCCGCGCCGCCCCACGGAGTGCACCCAGGTACGGGAGCGGAAGGGCGCCGCCCACGGTGTCGTGCGGCCGCGCGGCGCCGGGGCCCGGCGGGGAGCGCGCCCCGCGCCGAGGGCGAGGAGCAGCGGGCGGAAACCGCTGACCGCGGCCGCCCGCAGCAGCTCCACCAGCGCCCGCTCGCCCCGCCGCAGCCAGGCCGCGGCGAGGAGCGAGACGCCGACATGGGCGGCGAGCAGCAGCCAGGGGACCGCCGGGTCGGTGCGCGCGAGGATCTCGGCCGCGTCCCGGCCGCCGTCGGAGACCCCGGCGAGCGGGGCGCCGACCGCGCCGCCGCAGAGCAGGTCGATGCCGACGGAGCGCAGCGGTCCGGTCACCGGGCCGCCCGCCTCGCCGTAACAGGCGTGCTGGCCGGCCGTGAAGACGGTGTCCGCGGCCAGTTCCAGGGGGATCAGCAGGGCGGCGATCCGGGCGAAGCCGCGTTCGCGCCCGGCGCAGGCGTAGGCGAGGGCGAAGACGGCCGCGGAGAGCGCCGCCACCGTGCTCAGCGGCAGCGGGGCGCGCGTGAGCAGCACATGGGAGCCGGCGGAGAGCAGCACGAGCAGCGCCGTGAAGAGCGCCGCGCGCACCGCCCGGAATGCCGTCTGACCGAGTTCCACCGCTGTCTTCGCCGTCTCGTAGTGCGGGGCGCGCCCTGAGCTGCTCCGGGCCCGCCGGTCCCTGTCCTGTCGCCGAGGAGTGTGGCACGGCCCTCGGTAAGAGAGCCGTGAAGAGTCGCTGTGAACCCGGCCGCACCCCCGGCGCCCCCGGCTCCCGGCGGCCCCGGCACGGCTCACCGCCCGGGGCCCGTCCGGGGCTCTCCTCCAGGGTCTCAGACGCCGCGGATGCGTCCGTTGCGGAAGAGGTCGACGAAGATCTGGTGGTCCGCGCGGGCCCGGGCGCCGTACGCGTGCGCGAACTCCACCAGCAGCTCCGGGAAGTTCTCCTCGTCCCCGGCGATCGCCGCGTCGATGGCCCGCTCGGTGGAGAAGGGCACCAGCTCCGAGTGGCCGCTCTCGTCGTCCGCGGCGGAGTGCATGGTCGCCGTGGCCCGGCCGAGGTCGGCGACGACCGCCGCGATCTCCTCCGGGTCGTCGATGTCGGACCAGTCCAGGTCCACCGCGTAGGGCGAGACCTCGGCGACCAGCTGGCCGGAGCCGTTCAGCTCGGTCCAGCCGAGCCAGGGGTCGGCGTGCGCCTGCAGCGAGCGCTGCGAGATGACCGTGCGGTGGCCCTCGTGCTGGAAGTACTCGCGGATCGCCGGGTCGGTGATGTGCCGCGAGACCGCCGGGGTCTGCGCCTGCTTGAGGTAGATCACCACGTCGTTCTCCAGGGCGTCGCTGTTGCCCTCCAGGAGGATGTTGTACGAGGGCAGGCCCGCCGAGCCGATGCCGATGCCGCGGCGGCCGACGACGTCCTTGACGCGGTAGGAGTCCGGCCGGGTCAGCGAGGACTCGGGCAGCGTCTCCAGATAGCCGTCGAAGGCGGCGAGGACCTTGTAGCGGGTGGCGGCGTCCAGCTCGACCGCCCCGCCGCCCGGTGCGAAGCGGCGCTCGAACTCGCGGATCTCGGTCATCGACTCCAGGAGCCCGAACCGGGTCAGCGAGCGGGCGTCGCGCAGCGCGTCGAGCAGCGGCCCCTGCGCGGTGTCCAGGGTGAAGGGCGGCACCTCGTCGCTCTTCGCGCCGGTGGCGAGCGCCCGCACCCGCTCCCGGTAGGCGGTGGCGTAGATCCGCACCAGCTCGGTGATCTGCTCGTCGCTCAGCGCCTTGGCGTACCCGATGAGGGCGATGGAGGCGGCGAAGCGCTTGAGGTCCCAGGTGAAGGGGCCGACATAGGCCTCGTCGAAGTCGTTGACGTTGAAGATCAGCCGGCCCTGGGAGTCCATGTAGGTGCCGAAGTTCTCCGCGTGCAGATCGCCGTGGATCCACACCCGCGCGGTGCGGTCGTCCAGGTACGGGCCGCCGCGCCGCTCCGCCTCCAGGTCCTGGTAGAAGAGGCAGGCGGTGCCCCGGTAGAAGGCGAAGGCGGAGGAGGCCATCTTCCGGAACTTCACCCGGAACGCGGCCGGGTCCGCGGCGAGGAGGTCGCCGAAGGCGGTGTCGAAGACGCTGAGGATCTGCTCGCCGCGCTCTTCGCCGACGGGCTGCTGGACCGACATCGCTGGATGCCTCCTGGTGCGGTGGATACTGCGGTGGGTGGCGAGGGGCCCGCCCCTCGGGCGCGCGCCCCGGGGCAGCTGCTCTGCCCGGTGCCTGTCCTGTTCCAACGCACGAAGGTACGCCCGAGTGCCCGCCGCGTCACGCCGCTTCACCCCGGGCCCGTCCGCCCCGGATCCGGCGGCCGGGCCGCGTTGTCGGTGGCCCTCAGTAGACTTCGCCACTGTCCCTCCGGACCGCCCGCACACCGCCACCGAACGCTCCGCTGGAGGCCCCCGCAGTGACCGGCACGTCTGCCCCGACAGCTCCTTCAGGTTCCGCAGGTTCTTCTCCGGGTTCCTCGGGGAAGCCCCCCTTCACGCACCTGCACGTGCACACGCAGTACTCGCTGCTCGACGGTGCCGCGCGCCTGAAGGACATGTTCAACGCCTGCAACGAGATGGGCATGACGCACATCGCCATGAGCGATCACGGCAACCTGCACGGTGCCTACGACTTCTTCCACTCGGCGAAGAAGGCCGGCGTCACACCGATCATCGGCATCGAGGCCTATGTGGCGCCCGAGTCGCGGCGGACCAAGCGCAAGATCCAGTGGGGCCAGCCGCACCAGAAGCGCGACGACGTCTCGGGTTCCGGCGGTTACACCCACAAGACCATCTGGGCGGCGAACGCCACCGGTCTGCACAACCTCTTCCGGCTCTCCTCGGACGCGTACGCGGAGGGCTGGCTGCAGAAGTGGCCCCGGATGGACAAGGAGACCATCTCCCAGTGGTCCGAGGGCCTGATCGCCTCGACCGGCTGCCCCTCCGGCGAGCTGCAGACCCGGCTGCGGCTCGGCCAGTTCGACGAGGCGCTGAAGGCGGCCTCCGAGTACCAGGACATCTTCGGCAAGGACCGGTACTTCCTGGAGCTGATGGACCACGGCATCGAGATCGAACGCCGGGTCCGCGACGGCCTGTTGGAGATCGGCAAGAAGCTCGGCATCCCCCCGCTGGTCACCAACGACTCGCACTACACCTACTCGCACGAGGCCACCGCGCACGACGCGCTGCTGTGCATCCAGACCGGCAAGAACCTCTCCGACCCGGACCGCTTCCGCTTCGACGGCACCGGCTACTACCTCAAGTCGACCGACGAGATGTACGCCATCGACTCCTCGGACGCCTGGCAGGAGGGCTGCGCCAACACCCTGCTGGTCGCCGAGCAGATCGACACCACCGGGATGTTCGACAAGCGCGACCTGATGCCGAAGTTCGACATCCCCGAGGGCTTCACCGAGGTCACCTGGTTCAAGGAGGAGGTCCGCCGGGGCATGGACCGCCGCTTCCCGGGCGGCGTCCCCGAGGACCGCCAGAAGCAGGCCGACTACGAGATGGACGTCATCATCTCGATGGGCTTCCCCGGGTACTTCCTCGTGGTCGCCGACTTCATCATGTGGGCCAAGAACAACGGCATCGCGGTGGGCCCGGGCCGGGGCTCCGCGGCCGGCTCGATCGTGGCGTACGCGATGGGCATCACCGACCTCGACCCCATCCCGCACGGACTGATCTTCGAGCGCTTCCTCAACCCCGAGCGCGTCTCGATGCCCGATGTCGACATCGACTTCGACGAGCGCAGGCGCGTCGAGGTGATCCGGTACGTGACCGAGAAGTACGGCGCCGACAAGGTCGCCATGATCGGCACCTACGGCACCATCAAGGCCAAGAACGCCATCAAGGACTCGGCCCGGGTGCTCGGTTACCCGTACGCGATGGGCGACCGGCTCACCAAGGCGATGCCTGCCGACGTCCTCGGCAAGGGCATCCCGCTCTCCGGCATCCTCGACTCCTCGCACCCGCGCTACAGCGAGGCGGGCGAGATCCGGGGCATGTACGAGAACGAACCCGACGTGAAGAAGGTCATCGACACCGCGCGCGGCGTGGAGGGCCTGGTCCGGCAGATGGGCGTGCACGCCGCGGGCGTGATCATGTCCAGCGAGACCATCACCGACCACGTCCCGGTCTGGGTGCGGCACACCGACGGCGTCACCATCACCCAGTGGGACTACCCGAGTTGCGAGTCGCTCGGCCTGCTGAAGATGGACTTCCTCGGCCTGCGCAACCTCACGATCATGGACGACGCCGTCAAGATGGTGAAGTCCAACAAGGGCCTGGACATCGACCTCCTGAGCCTGCCCCTCGACGACCCGACGACCTTCGAACTCCTCCAGCGCGGCGACACCCTCGGCGTCTTCCAGTTCGACGGCGGGCCGATGCGCTCCCTGCTGCGGCTGATGAAGCCGGACAACTTCGAAGACATCTCCGCCGTCTCGGCCCTGTACCGCCCGGGCCCGATGGGCATGAACTCCCACACCAACTACGCGCTGCGCAAGAACGGCCAGCAGGAGATCACGCCGATCCACAAGGAGCTGGCGGAGCCCCTCGAAGAGGTCCTCGCGGTCACCCACGGCCTGATCGTCTACCAGGAGCAGGTCCAGAAGGCCGCCCAGATCATCGCCGGGTACTCGCTCGGCGAGGCCGACATCCTGCGCCGCGTGATGGGCAAGAAGAAGCCCGACGAACTCGCCAAGAACTTCGTCCTCTTCCAGGAGGGCGCCCGCAAGAAGGGCTACAGCGACGAGGCGATCCAGGCCCTGTGGGACGTCCTGGTCCCCTTCGCCGGATACGCCTTCAACAAGGCGCACTCCGCCGCGTACGGCCTCGTCTCGTACTGGACCGCCTTCCTGAAGGCGAACCACCCGGCCGAGTACATGGCGGCGCTGCTCACCTCGGTGCGGGACGACAAGGACAAGTCCGCGGTCTACCTCAACGAGTGCCGCCGGATGGGCATCAAGGTGCTGCCGCCCAACGTCAACGAGTCGGTGGCCAACTTCGCCGCCCAGGGCGACGACGTGATCCTCTTCGGCCTCTCGGCGGTGCGCAACGTCGGCACCAACGTCGTCGAGTCGATCATCCGCAGCCGCAAGGCCAAGGGGAAGTACGCCTCCTTCCCGGACTACCTCGACAAGGTCGAGGCGGTCGCCTGCAACAAGCGCACCACCGAATCACTCATCAAGGCCGGCGCCTTCGACGAGATGGGGCACACCCGCAAGGGCCTCACCGCGCAGTACGAGCCGATGATCGACAATGTCGTCCAGGTCAAGCGCAAGGAGGCCGAGGGGCAGTTCGACCTCTTCGGCGGCATGGGCGAGCAGGACACCAGCGAGCCCGGCTTCGGCCTGGACGTGGAGTTCTCCGCGGAGGAGTGGGAGAAGACCTATCTCCTCGCCCAGGAGCGGGAGATGCTCGGCCTGTACGTCTCCGACCACCCGCTCTTCGGCATCGAGCACGTGCTCTCCGACAAGACCGACGCGGCCATCTCCCAGCTCACCGGCGGCGAGCACGCGGACGGCGCGGTGGTCACCATCGGCGGCATCATCTCCGGCCTCCAGCGCAAGATGACCAAGCAGGGCAACGCCTGGGCGATCGCCACCGTCGAGGACCTCGCGGGCTCCATCGAGTGCATGTTCTTCCCGGCGACCTACCAGCTGGTCTCCACCCAACTCGTCGAGGACGCCGTGGTCTTCGTCAAGGGCCGCCTCGACAAGCGCGAGGACGTGCCGCGCCTGGTGGCGATGGAGCTCCAGGTCCCCGACCTCTCCTCCGCCGGGGCCAACGCCCCCGTGGTGATCACCATCCCCTCGGGCCGGGTCACCCCGCCGATGGTCGGCAGGCTCGGCGAGATCCTCAGCCACCACAAGGGCCAGAGCGAGGTGCGCATCAAGCTCCAGGGCGCCCACAAGACCACGGTGCTGCGCCTCGACCGGCACCGGGTCCGCCCCGATCCGGCGCTCTTCGGCGATCTGAAGGTGCTGCTCGGCCCGTCCTGCCTGGCGGGTTAGGGGAGAGCAGGTACCCAAGGAGGGCGGGACGCATCCGGTGCGTCCCGCCCTCCTGCGTACTGCCGTCCGTCAACCGCCTTCGCGAAGGCGTCAGTTGTGCCCGAAGCGCCGCTGGTGCTTGCGGGCCACGTCCGCGGGGCTGCCCTGGGCGTGCTGCTGCGTCTGCGACATCGCCTCCATGGACGACTGCTCGGCCCGCTCCTTGCCCTGCTCGGCCGGACTGCTCTTCTGCTGCTTACGATCTCGCTTGTTCTTGGCCATGGTGATCTTCCTCCTGGGGGTGATCCGAGTGCCAGGACCACCTCCACATTCACATAGGATGTAAACAGTCGCATTTCAGACAATTACCCTGTGTGAAAGGAGGGATGGGACATCGGCGGCGGACGGGCGCCACGCCGAAGATCGAGTTCGAACCGTTAAGCCCCGCGCAGTCGGGCAGACTCGAAGGAAACCCGAAGCAGAGCGCTGGTGTTGTCTGTGTGAGGCACCGAAGATCTCGGGAGCACCTTTCGGATACTCCCCAGGGGAAAGAGGGTGGACCGCGTGGACCGCTGCATCGTCCTGGTGGACGCCGGGTACCTGCTGGGCGCCGCGGCGAGTCTGCTCGCCGGAGAGCCCTCCAGGTCCCGCATCACCGTCGACCACTCCGCCCTCATCCAGGGCCTGCGCGAACGCGCCGAATCCGACACCCGGCAGCCGCTGCTGCGGATCTACTGGTTCGACGGCGCCCCCGACCGCGTACCCCAGCCGGAACACCGCAGGCTGCGGGTGATGCCGCGGGTGACGGTCCGCCTGGGCGCGCTCACCCGCAGCGACGGGCGCTGGGCGCAGAAGGGCGTGGACGCCGCCATGCACGCCGAGCTGACCGAGCTGGCCCGCAACGGCGCCTGCTCGGACATCGTCCTGGTGACCGGCGACGGCGATCTGCTGCCGGGCATGATGTCGGCCAAGGAGCACGGCGTCGCCGTCCACCTGTGGGCGGTCCAGGCCGCCGACGGCGACTACAACCAGTCCGAGGACCTGGTCGCCGAGGCGGACGAGCGCCGGGTCCTGGACCGCGCCTGGATCACCCAGGCGGTACGCGCCAAGGAGGTCGGCGGTCTCTGCGCCTCCCCGCCGGTCGCCCGCCCCGAGATCGCCGCCATCCTCTCCGCGCCGTTGCCCGAGTCCGCCCTCGGCACCGCCGAGACGGCCGACCGCCCGCGCGAGGAGGGCTCCGCGCACCCGGCCGAGCCGCCCGCGGCGGGTGGCACCGCCGAGCGCGGCTCCACCGTCCGCGGCGTCCCCACCCCCAAGGACCTGGCCGGAATGCGCCCCCACCCGGCGCCCGCGGGACAGCCGGGGGCACCGCATCCGCCGAGCGCCACCCTGCGCTGGTCCTCCGACAGGGGCTGGGTGGACCGCCCGGGCACACCCGCCGAGCCCGCGGACGCCGCGGCCCTGCCGATGCTCGCCCAGCTCACCTCCGCCGAGCAGCGCTGGGCGGACCGCGAGGAGGACATCACCACGGTCGGCGGCGACCCCTACGAGGTCGGGCAGGTCTTCGCCCGCCGCTGGATGGAGCGGCTGCCGGACGCCGGGCAGGTACGCGTACTGGCCACCATGTACCCGCGGATCCCGCACCGCGTCGACGGCGAACTGCTGCGCTACGCCGCCCGGTTCGGGCTGCTCGCCCACAAGGACGACCAGATCGACGAGAACGACCGGTACGCGATCCGGGCCGGCTTCTGGCGCCAGGTGGACGTGCCCGGAGCCGGGGACCACGGCACCCCGCCGGGCAACGGCGACGGCCCGGGCCACCGCCCGCACACGGCCCCCTCGGAGCACCCCTCCGGCGGTCACGAGCCCCGTCCGGGGCCCGCCAAGGCCCAGGGCCCGGGCACGGCGGAGTCGGGGACCGCGGGCGAAGGCGCCGCCCCCGCCCAGCCGGGCCCGCGCGTCTCGGAGCACCCGGGCCGGGCACCCGAGCCGCACCCGGGACAGAAACCTGAGCAGCCCGCCGGAGACAAATCCAGCCAGCCCGCCGGGCAGAAACCCGGACCCCACCCGGGTCAGAAATCCGGCCCGCACCCCGGGCACAAGGCCGAGCGGCCGGGATCCGAGGCGGAGCACCCGGCACACAAATGACACCGAGCCCGGCACGGGACCGGCGCCCCGCGGCAGGACCCCGGCACGGGGGAGCCCGGCGTCGGGCGCCCCGGCCCGAGGCATCTCGCCGCGCGGTACACCGGCCCGTCGTGCCTGGGCTCCCGGCGGCCTCTCGTCCCGCGGTACACCGGCCCGTCGCCCCTGGACTCCCGGCGGCCTCTCGCCCCGCGGTACACCGGCCTCTCGCCCCCGGACTCCCGGCGGCATCCCGGCCCGCGGCACACCGCCCGGCCGCCTCCGGACTCCCGGCCGCACACCGCCCCGCCACCCCCGGAATCCCGGCGGCGGCCCTCCCCCCGGCGGCCCCCCTCCCCCCGGCCGAACCCCCGCCCACCGCCCACCGCGCCGGATCGGCCCCTTACGGGCGGGATCGGCGCCCCGGGCGCGGTACGCACCCCCGGACCCCGTAGTCTCGTACTTCGTGAGTACCCGCACGGCACAGGCAGGCCCGCACGGCCGTGGCGCCGATGCGGTGTGCGCGGTGCGGGACCTGGTGAAGACCTACCCGGCGGTCCGCGGGCGCCGCGGCGCACCCGGTACCCCCGCGGTGCGCGCCAACGACAAGGTCACCTTCGACATCCGGCGCGGCGAGATCTTCGGGCTGCTCGGCCCGAACGGCGCCGGGAAGTCCACCCTGGTGCGCCAGCTCACCGGACTCATGCGCCCCGACGAGGGCAGCGTCGAGATCCTCGGCCACGACATCGTGCGCCACCCCGAGCGGGCCGCCCGCATCCTCGCCTACCTCGGCCAGGAGTCCACCGCCCTCGACGAGCTGAGCGTGGCGCTCGCCGCCGAGACCACCGCCCGGCTGCGCGGACTCACCGCCGCCGAGGCCCGCGCCGAGCGCGATGCCGTACTCGACGAACTGGGCCTGAGCGAGCTGGCCTCCCGGCCGATCAAGAAGCTCTCCGGCGGGCAGCGGCGGCTCGCCTGCCTGGCCTCCGCGCTGGTCGCCGAGCGGCCGCTGCTGGTCCTGGACGAGCCGACCACCGCCATGGACCCGGTGGCCCGCCGCGCCGTGTGGGCCGCGGTCGACCGCCGCCGCGCCGAGTACGGCACCACCGTGCTGCTCGTCACCCACAACGTCATCGAGGCGGAGACCGTCCTCGACCGGGTCGCCGTCCTGGACCGCGGCCGGGTCATCGCCTGCGACACCCCGGTCGGGCTCAAGGAGCGGGTGGCGGGGGAGGTGCGGGTGGAGCTGGTCTGGCGGGAACAGGCACCGCTCGACGTACCGGAGGTCGCGGCTCTGCAAGACATCGCCGTACGGTCGGGGCGCCGGTGGTCGCTGCGGCTCGCCCCGGACGAGGCGCGGGCCGCCCTCGCCGCGGTGACCGGCGGCGCGGCCTTCTCGGCGCTGGACGATTTCACTCTGGCCACGCCGAGCCTGGAAGATGTGTACCTCGCCCTCGGCGGCGACACGAGGAACCTGAAGGGGCTGGTGAAGACATGACTCGCAGCGCAGGGGCCGCGGTCCGCCCGCCCCGGGCGAGGAGCAGCCGGTGAGTGTGCTTCCCGCGGAGATCCTGTCCGGCCGCGCGCACCGGGGCGCGCAGGCGGCGGCGCCGAGCGGGGCCCCGGCCGAGCCGCTCGCGCCGCGCGCCCGGCTGCTGCCCGCGCTCGCCGCGGTCTACCGCGCCCAGCTCTCCCGGGCGCGGGTGGCCCGTATCCCGCTGCTCTTCGTGGCCACCTTCCAGTCCATCGGGATCATGGTCCTGATGCGCGGGGTGGTCGACGGCGGGGCCGAGGCCCATGCCGTGGTCGCGGGCTCCTCCGTCCTCGTCGTCGCCTTCGTCGCGCTCAACCTGCTCGCCCAGTACTTCGGGCAGCTGCGCGCCGACGGCGGGCTCGACCACTACGCGACGCTGCCGGTGCCGCCCGCCGCGGTGGTGCTCGGCACGGCCGCCGCGTACGCCTCCTTCACCGTGCCCGGCACCCTCGTCACCGCCGTCACGGGCTGTGCGCTCTTCGGGCTGCCGATGGGGAACCTCTGGGTGCTCGCCGCGGTGGTCCCGCTCGCGGGCGCCGCGCTCGCCGGGCTCGGCGCCGCCCTCGGGCTGCTCGCCCCGCGCCCCGAACTCGCCACCCTGCTCGGCCAGCTCGGCATGTCGGCCGCGCTGCTCCTCGGGGTGCTGCCGCCGGAGCGGCTGCCCTCCGCCGTGCGGTACGCGCGAGACCTGCTGCCCTCGACGTACGGCGTGGAGGCCTTCTCCCGCACCTTCGCGGCCGAGCCCGACTGGGCGCTGGTGGCGCTCGACCTCCTGGTCTGCGGCGCGGTCGGCGTCGCCTCGCTGGCCGCGGCGACCTGGGCCTACCGGCGGGCGGCCGTCCGGTGACGCGGCCCGTGCGCGGGCCTGGCACGATGGCAGGGTGACCGCTCCGTTGACTCCTCCGCACCAACCCCCCTCCGACCCCTGGCAGGCGCCGCCCGCCGGGAGTTCGGCGATCCCGCCGCGGCCCGGCGCGGACACCGAGGGCCCCGGCCTCGCCGGTGAGCTGCGGGCGGCCGCCGTCGTGCTGCTCGCCCTGGTGGTGAGCGGACTGCTGTTGGGGCTGCTCTGGTGGCAGCTGGCGCCGCACGTCCCGCTGGTGCTGGAAGCCGGCTCGGTCTACCTCAAGGACTCCGAGGGCGAGCAGGCGATCGGCGTCGACGGGGTCTTCACCCTGCTCGGCATCGGCTTCGGCGCGGTCGCCGGAGTGCTGCTCTTCCTGCTGCGCAGGCGCGGCGGAGTGCCGCTCGTGGTCGCGCTGATGGCCGGGAGCCTGCTCGGCGCGGTGGTGGCCTGGCGGTTCGGGATCTGGCTCGGCCCCACCGAGGACGTGATCGGGCACGCCAAGGAGGTCGGCCCGGGCGTCACCTTCGACGCGCCGCTCGAACTCAAGGCCAAGGGCGCCCTGCTCGCCTGGCCGATCGCCTCGCTCGCCGTCCACCTCGCCCTCACCGGCCTCTTCGGCCCCCGCGACCCCGAGCCGGAACTCCCGTACGCCTACGGCCCCGGGGACGGCAACCCGCCGCGGCAGCAGGACGTGAAGGGCGCCTAGCCACCGAAGACCGGCCGGGGCGAGGCCGCGAAGATCACGGGTGTCACTCGACGCTCGTACGCACGGCCGGAGAGCGGCCACTCGGGGAGTCGCTCCGACCCGTGCCGAGTCCCACGGCGCGCGGGCGGTCAGCGGTCTCCGTGGCGATCTTCTCGACCGTCTGTTCCCTCGGCCTTGCCATACTGCGCGCATGGAGATGTCCGAGCCCTATGCGACGGCCGTCGCGGCCGTGGCGCCGTTGATCTGGGCCATCGGGACAGTCGAGGTTCATCAGACGCTGAAGCGTGTATGGGCCGTACGGGATGAGAGAGACCGCCGTATGGCGCAGGCCCGGGCCGCCATGGCGGCTGCTCAGGACCAGGCAGGTCTGGAGCGGGCTCGCGAGGACTGGAAGCGGGCCGAACAGCAGGAGCGCCGTGGGCTGCCGTCGGTCTTCCTGTACTTCATGTGGGTTCTGCTGGGGGTGGTCATGGCCCTGTGCACGGTGATCGCGCTGACCTGGCTCGGAGAGGAAGGCGGCCCGGGGAAGGCCAGCGGGGCTGATCCGGGAGCGGCCGCATTCTGCCAGCTGTCCATCAACGGCGGCCTGGTCTTCATCACTCTGCTCCCCGTGGCCGCGGCCCTCGCGGAGGCAACCGGCTCCCTGCGGCGGTTGCGCGGCACCCGGCAGGAGTTCGCCCAGACCGAGGCCGCGGCCGTCTCGCGGATCGAGGCCGGGCGAGCGTCGGCGCGGACGTCGTCCGAAGACGCTCCAGAGCCCGGAAGAGGCAGCGCGTGACGGTGGCCGTACGCCATCGCCACCGGTAGTGCTCGCTCCACCGTGAGCGGCTGTGCCCGGCCGTGCGGCGCCCGCCCTCAGACCCGCCCGATCTCCGCGAGTACCGCCCCGGTCAGCGCCGCCAGGTCGCCGGGGCTCAGTTCGACCTCCAGGCCGCGCCGTCCCGCCGAGACGCAGACCGTGGGGTGCCCGGCGGCAGAGGCGTCGAGGACGGTGCGCAGGCGCTTGCGCTGGCCCAGTGGGGAGATGCCGCCGCGTACGTACCCGGTGGTGCGCTCGGCGAGGGCCGGGTCCGCCATCGCGGCGCGCTTGCCGCCGACCGCGGCGGCGAGCGCCTTCAGGTCGAGGCTGCCCGCGACCGGCACCACGGCCACCGTCAGCTCCCCGTCCACCTCGGCCACCAGGGTCTTGAACACCCGCTCGGGGGCCACGCCCATCGCCTCGGCCGCCTCCTCGCCGTAGGAGGGGTGGGCCGGGTCGTGGGCGTAGGCGTGCACGGTGAAGGCGGTGCCCGCCTCGGTGAGCGCCACCGTGGCCGGGGTTCCGCCCTGCTGCTTCTTCGGCTTCTTCGCCATGGCTCTCCGGGCCGCACTCGCGGGCACGGGGCCGGGTCCTCCCGGCGCCCCGAGTCGGCGCTGCTCGTCGGTCGGGGCTGCTCGTCAGTTGAGGCTGGTCGGGTTGCGGGTCAGGTCGATCGCGGGGAGCGAGGGCAGATGGCGGATGACCGCCGTCTCGCGGCGCAGCAGCTTCAGCTCGGCGCGCAGCCGGGAGGCGATGTCCCCGGTCTCCAGGAGCCGCTGCTTGGTGGGGGTGTCGAGCACCGCCGCCGCGGCCACCAGATAGGAGACCACCGAGGGGTCGTCGGGCAGCTCCGCGGCCGAGGAGAGCGAGCGCTCGCGGGCCCCGGCCAGCTGCTTCTGGTAGTTGCGGAAGGAGCGCAGCACCCCGGCAGCCAGCGCGCCCGCCTCCTCGCCCGGCTCCTCGGGAAGCTCCTCCAGGTCGGCCATGAGGAAGGGACCGGAGGCGTCCACCGCGTCGATCCGGACCCGGGTGGTGCCGGTGGCGAGCACCTCGAAGCTGCCGTCCGGGCGTTCGCGTACGTTCGCCGCGTCCGCGATGCAGCCCACCGAGTGGAAGGCCTTGAGCGGTTCCGCGCCGAAGCCCGCGGCGGGCCCGCGCTCGGGCGGGGAGGTCTGGTCGGGCAGGCCGGGGGCGCTCGGGGCGACCTCGTGGCCGTCGCGGATGGCGACGACGGCGAAGCGGCGCGGCTCGTCCTCGGGGATCTTCACCAGCTCGTGCATCATGGCGCGATAGCGCGCCTCGAAGACGTTCAGCGGCAGCACGAGCCCGGGGAACAGTACCGAGTTGAGCGGGAAGAGCGGCAGTCGGACGGTGGTCACGACGGGCAAGCCTAGACGAGGACCTGCCCCACCTGGCCCGCCCCGGCGCGCTCCCGCGCGGACCTGCCCCGGCGCCGCCGCCCGCGGCCCGGTCAGGGGCGGCCGGTGCGGGTGCCCCCGGCGCCGCGGCCCCGGCCCCCGGACCGCTCCCGCGCCGCCTCGCGGAGGGCCGCCTCGCGCACCCCCAGGAAGTGGCCGAGCGGGTCCTCGGAGAACCGGTCCCAGGGGAAGGAGGTGGCGTACGGGCCGATCAGGCGCAGCTGCTCGGCGGCGTCCTGGTGGCGGCCGAGCCGGGTGAGCACACAGAGCAGGACGTTGCGGATCTCGGCGTGCCAGGGGTCGTGCGGCGGGAAGGTCGCCGACAGCTCGATGCCGAGGTCGGCCGCGAGGTCGAGGCGTTCCCGGGGCACCAGGGAGGAGAGTCCCGCCACCGGTCCGGGCGGGGGCCCGGTCAGATAGGCGAGGGCGGCACGGGCCGGGAGGGCGCGCAGCAGCGAGCCCTGGTGGGCGTCCTGCGCGGCGCGCTCGGCGAAGTCGAAGCACTCGCGGTGCGAGCCGTACCAGGCGGCCGAGAGGTACTGCAGGGCCGCCACATGGCTGCCGTAGTGGTGCGGGGCGCGGCGCAGGGCCTGCTCCCAGAGCAGCTCGAAGGCGGTGTGCGAGTCGTTGCTGCCCCGGGCCTGGTCGAGGGCGAGCCGCCAGGGCACCGGATCGCGTACGTCCCCCTCGGCGGCGGCGGAGATCAACGGGCCGACGGCGCGCAGGAGTTCGGCCCTGGCCGGGGACCGCCAGCCCTGGTCCAGGGCGAGTTGGGCCTTGACCAGGAGCATGTCCGGGTCGTGCGGGGCGGCCGCCTGCCAGTCGGCGAACCACTCCGGGCGGCTGCGCGCGAAGGCGGCGAGGCGCAGGGTGACCCGGTCGCGGCGCTCCCAGTCGGCCCGCTCCCGGGTGGTGGCGAGGAGTTTCGCCGCCTCCTCCCAGGCGCCCGCGGCGGCCTGGACGAGCGCGGGTCCGAGCAGCGCGTCGGGCGCGTCGAGGAGTACCTCCTCGTCCGGGGGAGGCCCCGGCGACCGGCGCCCGGCGCGTCCCGCCGATGCGGGCGCCACCGTGCGTGCCAAGCGGCGCAGCGTACGGAACAGAGCCATGGTGTGGACCATTGAAGAGCCGGTGGCGCCGGGGTGCCAGAGGGCACCGGGTGTCGATTTCCTCACGCCCGGCCGCGGCATGCCCCGCGGCCGGTCGGGGCAGGCGCGGCGGGACGCTCGTGGTCAGGGGTTTTCCGGCGCCGGTGCGCCGCTGCCCGCCCGTGCGGCCGGGAAGGTGTCCGGGTGACCGCGCGTCAGGACTCCGCGGTGTGCCCGGCCGGGTCGTGCACGTACCGACGAGGAGGTCCGGGCCCCGGACGCCGAGCGCGCCGGACGCCCACCCGACCGGCGGGCCGGGACCTCAGCCGACGAGCAGCAGGAGCTTTCCGCCCGAGCCGCCGCGTTCGCCCCAGCGGTGGGCCTCGGCGGCCTCGGCGAGCGGCAGGGTCGCGGGCACCGGCAGGGCGAGGGTGCCCGCGCGGTGCAGGACGAGCACCTGCTCCAGAGCCGCGGCGGTGCGGTCCTCCCCGGGGGTACCGGCGGAGAAGCGCACCCCGTGCCGCTCCGCGGCCACCGGGTCGACGAGGCTCAGCACGCGCCCGGTGCCGCCCGCGAGGGCGGCGGAGAGCCCGAGGACATCGGCGCCCGACGTGTCCAGGGCGGCGTCGACCCCCTCCGGTGCCGCGGCCCGCAGCCGCTCGGCCACGCCCTCGCCGTAGACCACCGCCTCGGCGCCGAGCTCCCGTACCCGGTCCTGCGCCTGAGCGCTCGCGGTGCCGAGGACCCGGGCGCCGCGGGCCCGCGCGAACTGCGCGGCCATGCTGCCGACCGCGCCCGCGGCCCCGTGCACCAGCAGGGTCTCGCCGCCGGTCAGGCGCAGCTGCTCCAGGGCGCGGTAGGCGGCCTCGGCGGCGACGGGCAGGCCCGCGGCCGGTACCGGGTCCAGGTCCTCCGGGCGCCGGACGAGCCGGTCCGCCTCGGCGAGGGCGTACGCGGCGTAGGCACCCCGCGCCTTGCCGAAGACCTCCTCGCCGACGGCGAGGCCCTCGACGCCCTCGCCGAGCGCGTCCACGGTGCCCGCCAGCTCCAGTCCGGGCACATGCGGCAGCGCGAGGGGCATCACCGCGGCCATGGCGCCGCCGCGGAGCTTCCAGTCCAGCGGGTTGACCCCGGCGGCGCGCACCGCCACCAGGACCTGGCCGGGGCCGGGCTCCGGCCGGGGGAGGGAGACGGCTTCGAGTACCTCGGGCGGGCCGTACTCGGCGAAGGCGATGGCCTCGGGCATGACGGGCTCCTGGGTCGGTCGGGGCCGGGTCCGTTCTCCAGCCTGCGCCACCCAGCCTGCTCCCGCCCGGGACGCGGGCCGCCCCGTCGTACGGCCGGTTCCACCCGGCCGGAAGGCCAGGCGGCCGCCCGGGGCGCCTGGCTACGGTGGACGGCATGGACCATGCGGAGGAGTCGGCCGCCCACGCGGAGGAGCCGGCCGCGGGGCCTGAGGGCGCCGGGACCGGGCGCGTCCCCGTCCCCGACTGGACCGACCCGGCCGCCGTGCTCGCCGCCGCCACCCGGGTGCTCAGGGCGCCGCTGGGCGGGACGCTCGGGCGGCTGTCGTCGGAACTGGGCGCCCTTGTGCCGCACCGCGCCGCCGCCGCACTCAGCGGCTACTGCGCGCACTCCCCGCTGAAGACCGCCGGGGACCGGGAGCTCGCCGCGCGGGTCACCGGCTCCGAGCTGGGGCGGCTGGCCGCCACCGTGCCGGTCGACCGGCCGTGGCAGGGCGCCGCACAGCTGGCGGGCGAGGAGCGCCGGGTGCTCGCGGTGGCCTCCCGGGAGGCCGGCGGCGCGGGTGCCCTGCTGGTGCTCGCCGAGGTCTCCGGGGAGCCGCTGCCCGCGCCCGTCCTCCGGCTGGTCCAGCGGCTCTGGGACCTGGTGACCGCCAGGGAGCTGGGCCGCGCCCTGGCGCCGGAGCCCGCCCAGCTCGGCCGGTCCAGGGCCGCCGCCAGCGAGCGCGGCCGGGTGATGGCCGAACTCGCCGCCGCGCACTCCGCCACCCTCACCGGTCTGCTCACCACCCTGCGCGCGCCCGCACTCGGGGACGGCCAGGCCCGCGCGGCCGCCACCGAACTCGCCCTCTCCGCGCTGCTCGCCCTGCGCTCCTACGCCGAGTGGGACCGGGGCCTGTCCGAGGAGAGCCTCGGCGAGGCCTTCGCCCGCAGCGCCGCCGAACTGCGTCCGCTGCTGCGCTTCGGCAACGTCCGCCTGGAGCTGCGGGCCCCCGAACCGGACCGTACGGTCCCCTCCGACCTCGCCCACACCGCGGGCGCCGCCACCCGGGCCACCGTCCTCGCGATGCTGGAGCAGGACGGGGTGCGCCGCCTCCGCCTGCGCTGGCACACCGCGGCGGACCGGCTGCGGGTGGTGGTCCGCGACGACGGGCCCGGCACGCTCGACGCGGACTCGCTCGGCGCGCACCGGGTGGGCGAACTGCTCGACGCGCTCGGCGGCACGCTCACCGTGGACGCCGAGCCCGGCTGGGGCACCACCGTCACCGCAGCGCTCCCGCTCGGTCCGCTCACCGCCCCCGCCCCGGGACCGCTCGCGGAACTGCACCCCCGGGAGCTGGAGGTCCTCGGCCTGCTCACCCGCGGGCTGCGCAACCGGGCCATCGCCGCCGAGCTGCACATCAGCGAGTCGACGGTGAAGTTCCACGTCGCCAACATCCTGGGCAAGCTGGGCGCCGCCTCCCGGGGCGAGGCCGCGGCACTCGCCAGGGAGGCCGGGGTCTAGGGGGTGCCGTCACCGTTCCGCACGGCGCCCGCGGCGCCCGGCACGCACTCTCGCCGCACCGGACTAAGGCCCGAGCAGCTCCGCTACGAGAGCCTTCGCCCGGCGCTCCCCCGAGCTCTTCGAGCAGGGGGTACCCCCAGCGAGCACGCACCGGACACCGCGGACACCACACAGGACGGTGAAGACACCCCCGGCGCCGCCGGGCGCCTGACACCGGGGGCGGCGACCGGCCCGGACGCGCTGTCGGCCCGGACGCGGTCGATCCCTGCGGAGGGTGTCAGCCCCGCCGCAGCATCCGCGTCGCCCCCGCCGCGACCGTCGTGGCGAGGATCCAGCCGAGCAGGATCAGCGTGGTGGAGGCCCACTGCCAGGCCCCGCTCATCCGCCAGTAGCCGTCCTGGCCCAGATCGATCACCGGGAGCAGCAGGTCCAGGGCGAAGAGGGCGGCGTTCCACTCCGGGTGCTCCTCGCCCTTGAGCGAGGGGTGCGGGGCGTGCGCGAAGGCGAAGGCGCTGACCGCCCAGAGCACCGCCATCCACACCGCGGCGCGGCCGGGCCGGTATCCGTAGGCGACCGTCCAGTCCTGGGCGTAGCCCCAGAGCTTTCCGGCCAGCGGCAGGGTCTCCCGGCGTCTGCGCTGCTTGGCGAGGAGCACCTCGCGGGCGTCGGCGTCCTCGCCGGTGGTGCGCAGGACGGTGGCGAGCTTCTCGTAGGGCTCGGGGTTGTACTCGGCGGTGGCCGCGGAGACCCACTCGATGCGGCGGCTGAGCGGGAAGGAGCCGCGCGGTACGAGGTTCTCGTAGGTGAAGCCGCCGAGGCGGAGGCCGCCGACGCCGGGCCAACTGGTCGACTTGTCGACCAGGTTGACGACCTTGGCGCCGGAGAGCACCACCTGGCCGCGGCGCGGGCGCTCGCAGGTGAAGCGCAGCTCGGGGGTCTGGATGCGGCGCAGCGAGAGTTCCTGGTCGTTCTCCAGGGTGAAGCGGGCCTGGTCGAGGTCGACGGCGTCGCCGAACCGGCCGTCGTCCAGGCGCAGTCCGCCCTGGCACTCGAAGCGCTGGATGCGGGTGCCGCGGGCCGGGGTGCCGCCGGTCTGCAGGGTGTTGCCGAGGCTGGCCGGGGTCAGGTAGAGGCTGCGTTCCACGGTCAGCTGGGGGGCGTTGAGCGCCCGGCGGCCGTAGGGGTTGGCGAGGTGGCTGCCGCGCAGGCTGAGCGAGACGCCGACCTGGGCGCCGCGCAGGCTCAGCTCGCCGTGCGACTCCATCATCTCGGCCTGGAGGTCCTGGCCGACGTTGAGCCCGTCGCCCATGATCGAGCGGCCGCGCCGGTCCCGGTAGACGATCGCCTGGTTGAGCAGCAGGTCGGTGCCGATATGGGCGTCGCTCAGGCGCATGCCGTTGTGCAGGCGGCAGCGCGGCAGGTGCAGATCGCCCTCGGTGTGCAGCCGGGCGCCCTCCAGGCGCGGGATCGAGCAGTCGACCATGCGCAGGGTGGAGAACCGCGCCTCGGGCAGCAGGATCTCCTTCTCGAAGCGGCAGCCCTTCATCTCCACGTACGGATCGACCACGCCGCCCGCGAGGTCCATGACGCCGATGATCTGCAGGCCCTGGAGCTTGAGGGAGGAGACCCGGCCGGAGAGCGGGGGCGGGCCGTCGAGCAGCAGCATGCACAGGATGCGGGCGCGGACGGTGCGTTCGGGGCCCCAGGGGTGGCCGCCGTGCGGGTCGTCGACGACCGTGTCGTGGGTGCGCAGGTCGTAGACGCTGCCGTTGCGGAAGGCCTGCCACATGCCGATCTCCGCCGCGGTCAGCCAGTCCGGCGGATCTCCGACCTCGGTGACGTCGACCACGTACCCTCGTCCCTTCCCCCATGCTGTGCGGCGGTTGAGGTCCGGCGGCTCCCGCGCTGCGGCCCCGCGCACATGTACGGCCCACCAGCGTCATGCCCGCTCGGTGACCGCTTGAACGCCGAACGCTAGTGGTGAAGGGGATCTTCCGGGACCTTTGGGGGATGAGTTCCGGCCACTGTCCGAAGCGTGCCGGTACCTGCCGGGGCGCGGTGTATCAGCCAGTGGAACGGCGCGACGGGCGGTCTCGCGGGTCTGAGAGAATTGGCCACGTGATCTCCCGAATCGATCTGCGCGGCGAGGCCCTCCTGGAGGGCGCCGCCCTGCGCGACCTGCTGCCCCGTGCCGACTTCGACGTCGCGGCCGCCCTGGACAAGGTGCGGCCCCTCTGCGAGGACGTGCACCATCGGGGGAACGCGGCGCTGATCGACTACGCGGAGAAATTCGACGGCGTGCGCCTGGAGCGGATCCGGGTGCCCGCCGAGGCGCTCACCGAGGCGGTGGCCGGACTCGAACCCGCCGTCCGCGCCGCCCTGGAGGAGTCGATCCGCCGCGCCCGCCTGGTGCACCGCGCCCAGCGCCGCCCGGCCCACACCACCCAGGTGGTCCCCGGCGGCACGGTGACCGAGAAGTGGGTGCCGGTGGACCGCGTCGGCCTGTACGCGCCGGGCGGACGCTCCGTGTACCCCTCCTCCGTGATCATGAACGCGGTCCCGGCGCAGGAGGCCGGGGTGCCCTCGATGGCGCTGGCCAGCCCGCCGCAGCGGGAGTTCGGCGGACTGCCGCACCCGACGATCCTCGCGGCCTGCGCGCTGCTCGGCATCGACGAGGTCTACGCGGCGGGCGGCGCCCAGGCGGTCGCGATGTTCGCCTACGGCACCGAGCGCCCCGGCGAGGACGACGGCTGCGCGCCCGCGGACATGGTCACCGGACCCGGCAACATCTGGGTCGCCGCCGCCAAGCGCTACTTCACCGGCCGGATCGGCATCGACGCCGAGGCGGGCCCGACCGAGATCGCGATCCTCGCGGACGCCACCGCCGACCCGGTGCACGTGGCCGCCGACCTGATCAGCCAGGCCGAGCACGACCCGCTGGCCGCCGCCGTCCTGGTCACCGACTCCACCGAGCTCGCGGACCGGGTCGAGAAGGAACTCGCCCCGCAGGTCGCCGCGAGCAAGCACATCGAGGACCGGATCGCCCCGGCGCTGGCCGGCCGGCAGTCCGCGATCGTCCTCGTCGACGGGATCGAGGAGGGCCTCCGGGTCGTCAACGCCTACGGGGCCGAGCACCTGGAGATCCAGACCGCCGAGCCCGCCGCGGTGGCCGAAAAGGTGCGCAACGCGGGCGCCGTCTTCCTCGGCCCCTGGTCGCCGGTCTCGCTCGGCGACTACTGCGCCGGCTCCAACCACGTGCTGCCCACCGGCGGCTGCGCCTGCCACTCCTCGGGCCTGTCCGTGCAGTCCTTCCTACGCGGCATCCACCTGGTCGACTACAGCCGGGACGCGCTCGCCGAGGTGGCGCACCACGTGGTCACCCTCGCCGAGGCCGAGGACCTGCCCGCGCACGGCGCCGCCATCAAGGCGCGTTTCGGCGGAGCCGAACCGGATCAGCACGGCGACTGGAAGGTGCCGGGCCAGTGAGCGAGTCCACCAGCCGTATCGACGCGCTGCCCATCCGCGCCGAGCTGCGCGGCAAGTCCCCTTACGGCGCACCGCAGTTGGACGTAGCAGTGCGCCTCAACACCAACGAGAACCCGTACCCGCTGCCCGAGCCCCTCGTCGAGCGGATCGCGGAGCGGGTGCGGGAGGCGGCGCGCGGACTCAACCGCTACCCGGACCGGGACGCGGTGGAGCTGCGCACCCGGCTCGCCGCCTACCTCAGCCGCACCGGCGGGCACCCGGTCGCCCTGGAGAACGTCTGGGCCGCCAACGGCTCCAACGAGGTCATCCAGCAGCTGCTCCAGGCCTTCGGCGGCCCCGGCCGCACCGCGCTCGGCTTCGAGCCCTCGTACTCCATGCACGGGCTGATCGCCCGGGGCACCGGCACCGGCTGGATCTCCGGGCCGCGCGCCGGGGACTTCACCCTGGACCCGGAGAGCGCCGCCCGCACCATCGCCGAGAACCAGCCGGACGTGGTCTTCGTGACCACGCCCAACAACCCGACCGGCAACGCGGTCCCGGCCGAGACCGTCCTCGCGCTCTACGAGGCGGCGCAGTCCGCGAAGCCCTCGATGGTGATCGTGGACGAGGCCTATGTGGAGTTCAGCCACGGGGACTCGCTGCTGCCGCTGCTCGCCGGGCGCCCGCACCTGGTGATCTCCCGGACCATGTCGAAGGCCTTCGGCGCGGCCGGGCTGCGCCTCGGCTACCTCGCCGCCGACCCGGCGGTCGTCGACGCGGTCCAGCTGGTGCGGCTGCCGTACCACCTCTCGGCGATCACCCAGGCCACCGCGCTCGCGGCGCTCGAACACACCGACACCCTGCTCGGCTACGTCGAGCAGCTGAAGGCCGAGCGGGACCGCCTGATCACCGAACTGCGCGCCGCGGGGTACGAGGTCACCGCCTCGGACGCCAACTTCGTCCAGTTCGGCATCCCCGCCCCGGGCGGCGAGCCGCGGGAGGCGCACGCGCTCTGGGAGGGTTTCCTGGCGCGCGGGGTGCTCGTGCGGGACAACGGCGTCCCCGGCAGGCTGCGGGTCAGCGCCGGAACCCCGAAGGAGAACGACGCGTTCCTCGACGCGGCGCGCGCACTGATCAAGGAAGACGAGGCAGGAACAGCATGAGCCGCACCGGACGCACCGAGCGGACCACGAAGGAGACCTCCGTCCTCGTCGAGATCGACCTCGACGGCACCGGGCGCACCGAGATCTCCACGGGCGTCGGCTTCTTCGACCACATGCTCGACCAGCTCGGCCGCCACGGCCTCTTCGACCTCACCGTGAAGACCGAGGGCGACCTGCACATCGACACCCACCACACCATCGAGGACACCTCCCTCGCGCTCGGCGCCGCCTTCAAGCAGGCCCTCGGCGACAAGGTGGGCATCTACCGCTTCGGTAACTGCACGGTCCCGCTGGACGAGTCCCTCGCCCAGGTCACCGTGGACCTCTCGGGGCGGCCGTACCTGGTGCACACCGAGCCTGAGAACATGGCGCCGATGATCGGCTCCTACGACACCACCATGACCCGGCACATCCTGGAGTCCTTCGTCGCCCGGGCGCAGGTCGCCCTGCATGTGCACGTGCCCTACGGACGCAACGCGCACCACATCGTGGAGTGCCAGTTCAAGGCCCTGGCACGGGCCCTGCGCTACGCCAGCGAGCGCGACGCGCGCGCCGCCGGAATCCTTCCTTCCACAAAGGGTGCGCTGTGAACGGTCTTTCCACGCTGCTGATCGTCGTCGGTCTGTTCCTGCTCGGCGGGATCTACTCCTTCGTCAAGCAGGAGATGCCGAAGAGCCTGATCGTCCTGCTCTCGATCGGCGCCGGCATGTGCCTGCTCGCCGGGGTGATGAGGCTGGAGGTATGGAATTGAGCACCGCGAGGCCACCCAAGGTCGTCGTCTTCGACTACGGCTTCGGCAACATCCGCTCCGCCGAGCGCGCCCTCGCCCGGGCCGGCGCCGAGGTCGAGATCACCCGCGACTACGAGGCCGCGATGAACGCCGACGGGCTGCTCGTGCCCGGCGTCGGCGCCTTCGCCGCCTGTATGAAGGGCCTCACCGCGGCCCGCGGCGACTGGATCATCGACCGCCGCCTGTCCGGCGGGCGCCCCGTCCTCGGCATCTGCGTCGGGATGCAGATCCTCTTCAGCCGCGGCGTGGAGCACGGCGAGGAGTGCGCGGGCCTCGACGAGTGGCCCGGCACCGTCGGCCCGCTCAAGGCCGAGGTCGTCCCGCACATGGGCTGGAACACCGTCGAGGCGCCCGCCGACTCCCGGCTCTTCGCCGGGCTCGACCCCGAGACCCGCTACTACTTCGTCCACTCCTACGCCGTCCACGACTGGACCCTGGAGACCGGCAACCCCGCGATCCGCGCGCCCCTGGTCAGCTGGGCGACCCACGGCGAGCGCTTCGTGGCCGCGGTCGAGAACGGCGCCCTGTGGGCCACCCAGTTCCACCCCGAGAAGTCCGGCGACGCCGGTGCCCAGCTCCTCACCAACTGGATCGAGACGCTCTGATCATGGCTTCCACGCTCGAACTCCTCCCCGCCGTCGACGTCCGCGACGGCCAGGCCGTCCGGCTCGTACACGGCGAGTCCGGTACGGAGACCTCCTACGGCGCCCCCCTGGAGGCCGCCAAGGCCTGGCAGCGCGCGGGCGCGGAGTGGCTCCATCTGGTCGACCTGGACGCGGCGTTCGGCACCGGCGACAACCGCGCCCTGATCGCCGAGGTCGCCGAGAGCCTCGCCGCCGACGGGGTCAAGGTGGAGCTGTCCGGCGGCATCCGCGACGACGACTCGCTCGCCGCGGCCCTCGCCACCGGCTGCACCCGGGTCAACCTCGGCACCGCCGCCCTGGAGCGCCCCGAGTGGGTCGCCGAGATCATCGCCGCCTACGGCGAGAAGATCGCCGTCGGCCTCGACGTGCGCGGCACCACCCTGCGCGGCCGCGGCTGGACCCGCGACGGCGGCGACCTCTACCGGACGCTGGCCCGCCTGGACTCCGAGGGCTGCGCCCGCTACGTCGTCACCGACATCGCCAAGGACGGCACCCTCCAGGGCCCCAACCTGGACCTGCTCAAAGACGTCTGCGCCGCGACCGACCGCCCCGTCGTCGCCTCCGGCGGGGTCTCCTCGCTCGCGGACCTGAAGGCGCTCGCCGCACTCGTCCCGCAGGGGGTCGAGGGCGCGATCGTCGGCAAGGCGCTCTACGCCAAGGCGTTCACCCTCGAAGAGGCACTGGAGGCGGTGGCCTGATGGCCGGCACAGCACGGCGGGTACGCAGCGGCTCCTCCTGGGAGCAGATCTTCGGCTCGGCACGGGCCGTGGAGGCGGGCGACCGGGTCCTGGTCGCGGGCACCACCGCCTTCAGCGGCACCGTCCTGCACGGCGAGGGCGACCCCTACGAACAGGCCAAGGCGGCCTTCACCAACGCCCTCGACGCCCTCGCGGAGTTCGGCCTCGGCGCCGACTCCGTGGTGCGCACCCGGATGTACCTCACCCACGCCCGCGACGTGGACCCGGTCGGCCGCGCCCACCGGGAGCTCTTCGAGGCGGTGCTCCCGGCCGCGAGCCTCTTCGTCGTCTCGGGCTTCGTCGACTCCCGGGTCCTGGTCGAGGTCGAGCTGGAGGCCTACCGCCCCGCCGCCCGCGAGGACCGAGGAGCGCCGCGCCCATGACGCTGGCGGTCCGAGTCATCCCCTGCCTGGACGTGGACGGCGGCCGGGTCGTCAAGGGCGTCAACTTCCAGAACCTGCGCGACGCGGGCGACCCGGTCGAGATGGCCAAGGTCTACGACGCCGAGGGCGCCGACGAGCTCACCTTCCTCGACATCACCGCCTCCTCCGGCGACCGCGAGACCACCTACGACGTGGTCCGCCGCACCGCCGAGCAGGTCTTCATCCCGCTCACCGTCGGCGGCGGGGTGCGCACCGCCGAGGACGTGGACAAGCTGCTGCGCGCGGGCGCCGACAAGGTGGGCGTCAACACGGCGGCCATCGCCCGCCCCGCACTCATCCGGGAGATCGCCGAGCGCTTCGGCCGCCAGGTCCTCGTCCTGTCGGTGGACGCCCGCCGGACCCCGGACGGCGGCTTCGAGGTCACCACCCACGGCGGCCGCCGCGGCACCGGCCTGGACGCGGTCGAATGGGCCCACCGGGCGGCCGAGTTGGGCGCCGGGGAGATCCTGCTCAACTCGATGGACGCGGACGGCACCAAGGACGGCTACGACCTGGAGATGATCCGCGCCGTCCGCGCCCGCGTCGGCATCCCGGTCATCGCCTCCGGCGGCGCGGGCCGCCTCGGCGACTTCCCGCCCGCCGTCGACGCGGGCGCGGACGCGGTGCTCGCCGCCTCCGTCTTCCACTTCGGCGACCTGCGCATCGGCGAGGTGAAATCCGCCCTCCGGGAGTCGGGGGCCCCGGTGCGGCAGTCCGCCTAGGGCGCGACCCCCGCGTCCCGTACGCCGTCCCTGTCCGTACGTGGTGGGGCTTCCGCGCAGCCGTCCGTACGCGGTGGGGCTTCCGCGCACCCGTCCGTACGCGGTGGGGCCTCCTGGCACCCGTCCGTACGCGGTGGGGCTTCCGCGCACCCGTCCGTACGCGGTGGGGCCTCCTGGCACCCGTCCGTACGCGGTAGGGCCGCCGCGCACCCCGTTCGTACGCGCCCGCCACAGAACCGCGGTGATCCGGCTCCGGCCGGGCGCCGCGGTTCCGGCTTCCGCGTCCCGCGCCCGCGCGCGCCCTGCACCCGCGCGTCCCGCGTCCCGCGCCCTGCCCCCGAGCGTCCGGCGCCCCGCCCCCCGCCGTACTCGCGGATGCGGACCGCCCCGCAGGATGCCGCCGCCCGGGCCCTCGTGTCGGCGGCCGGTGCACCGCACCCGCTGTATCGTCCGGTATCTCCCTTTATCGGGTGATCTGTTGCCCGGGTGGCCGGCTGCCCGGCCGAGCGCCCGGGCGCCGGACCGGCCGGGCGCGGCACCAGGCCGAGGAGGCAGCGATGGTACGGACGACGACGGTGCGCACCCCGCGGTGCCGGGGGCGAACACGCCTGCCCCGGGCGGGAGTCCGGGCCGGAGCGGCGCGGTGAAGGCGACCGCGCCCCGCGGCGGCGCCTCGCCGGACCGCCCGGTGAAGGGACTGCTGCGGCGCCTCGGCGAGTGGTGCGCCCGGCACTTCGTGCGCGTCCTGGTGGCCTGGCTCCTCGCCCTGCTCGCGCTCGGGGCCCTCGACCGGGCCTTCGGCGGGGAGTTCTCGGATAACTTCACGCTGCCGGGCGTCCAGTCGGAGAAGGGCCTCGACGTCCTGCAGAAGCACGACAAGCAGGCCGCCGGGTACAGCAGCCAGGTCGTCGTCCACGACTCCGGCACGCCGCTGACCGGCCTCGGCTCGCAGATGTCCACCGCGGTCGGCGCCCTCGCGAAGCTGCCGCAGGTGCTCTCCGCGCAGAACCCGCTCACCGCGAACGGCAGTTCCTCCACCGGCCCCCTCTCCGGGGACAAGAAGACCGCGTACATCACCGTCCTCTTCGCGGTGCAGCCGTCCACCCTCGGCGACTCCTACCTCGACGGCGTGGACAGCGCGGTCAAGCCGCTGCGCCAGGCGGGCGCCCAGGTCGAGTACGGGGGACCGCTCGGGGAGCTGGCCCGGCCGGCCGCCGACGACCGGGTCTCGGAGCTGATCGGCTTCGGGGTCGCGATCGTGGTGCTGCTCGTCGGCTTCGGCAGCGTGCTCGCCGCCGGGGTGCCGCTGCTGACCGCGCTGCTCGCGGTGGTCTGCGGGCTCGCCTGCCTCGGACTGCTCGCCGCCGCCTTCGACTTCGCCACCGTCTCCCCGACCCTGGCCACCATGATCGGCCTGGGCGTCGGCATCGACTACGCGCTCTTCCTGCTCACCCGGCACCGCCAGCACCTGATGGACGGCGCGGACCCGGTGACCGCCGCCGGGCGGGCCGTGGCCACCAGCGGCCGGGCGGTCCTGGTCTCCGGCTGCACCGTGATCGTCGCCCTGACCGGGCTCGCCGTCTCCGGCGTCGGCTTCATCGCCAAGCTCGGGGCGGCGGCCGCCCTCACCGTGGTGACCGCCGTGGCGGGCGCGCTCACCCTGGTGCCCGCGGTCCTCGGCCTCGCCGGGCGGCGCCTCGACCGCTACCGGGTGCGGCGCCCGATCGCCGAGGTCGAACCGGGGGCGGCGGGCGGTACGGAAGACGGAGCGGCGGGTGACCGTACGGAAGACGGGGCGGGCGGCCGTACGGGGATGGCAAGTGACCGTACGGAAGACGGGGCGGCGGGCGGCCGTACGGAAGGCGGGCCCGCGGAGGGCCACGGCACCTGGCACCGCTACGCCCGGCGGGTGGAGCGCCGCCCCTGGTGGTTCCTGGCCGCCGGTGCCGCGGTCGTCGTGGTGCTGGCCGTCCCGGTGTTCTCGCTGCGGCTCGGGCACATCGGGGACGGCGCCGACCCCACCTCCTTCACCGACCGCCGCGCCTACGACCTGATGTCCGAGGCCTTCGGACCCGGCTCCAACGGCCCGCTGACGGTGGTCGTCGACCAGAGCGCGGTCTCCTCCGGGGACCGTTCGGCGCTGGCCTCCCAGGCGCAGCAGGCGCTCACCGGCGTACCCGGCGCCCGGAGCATCACCAAGCCGCAACCGGCCGGGGACGGCGACATCCTCCTCGCGACCGCGTACTCCACGGCCTCCCCGCAGAGCGCCACCACCACCGACCTGGTCAACCGCCTGGTCGACGAGACCCTGCCGCAGGCGGTCTCCGGCACCCCCGCCCAGGGCTATGTCACCGGGACCACCGCCGCCCAGGTGGACTTCCGCGATGTGGTCGCCGCCCGGCTGCCGCTGATCGTCGCGGTGGTGGTGGCGCTGGCCTTCCTGATCATCCTGCTCGTCTTCCGGGGGCCCCTGGTCGCCCTGAAGGCCGCCGTGCTCAACATCTTCTCGATCGCCGCCTCGTACGGCGTGGTGGTCGCCGTCTTCCAGTGGGGCTGGGGCGGCGGCGCCCTCGGCGTCTCGGGCAAGGTGCCGATCGAGAGCTATGTGCCGATGATGATGTTCGCGATCGTCTTCGGCCTGAGCATGGACTACGAGATCTTCCTGCTCTCCCGGGTCCACGAGGCCTGGCGGCGCACCGGCGAGGCGCGGGCGAGCGTGGCGCACGCCCTGGAGATCACCGCCCGGGTGATCAGCTGCGCCGCGCTCATCATGGTGAGCGTCTTCGCCGCCTTCCTGGTCAGCGACAGCGTCGTGGTCAAGATGCTCGGCCTCGGCCTCGCCGTCAGCGTGCTGATCGACGCCACCGTGGTACGGCTCCTGCTGGTCCCGGCGGTGATGACCCTGCTGGGCCGGGCGGCCTGGTGGACACCGCGGTGGCTGGACCGGGTGCTCCCGCGCCTGGACACCGAGGGCGAGGGCGGCCGGTCCTGAGCCCCCGCCGCCGGGACCCCCGCGCGGCGGGCCGGTCGGCTCAGATGCCCAGTTCCTTGGCGCCGTTCAGCTGGGTGACCGCCTCCGGCTCGCCGTCGAGCTGGACGTCCGCCACGGACTGGCGCCCGTAGACGTACATCAGCAGCTCGCTTGGCTCGCCGGTGACCGTCACCACCGGGGCGCCCTTGCGCGCGACCACGGTCCGGCCGTCGGGGCGGCGGAGCACCACGCCCGTCGGCGCCTTGCGGCCGACCACCCGGGCGGTGCGCTCCAGACGCGACCAGAGGACGTCGGAGAAGACCGGGTCGAGCCTGCGCGCGGTCCAGTCCGGCTGGGCGCGGCGGACGTCCTCGGCGTGGACATAGAACTCGACGATGTTGGTGGCCTCGTCGACCTGCTTGAGGGCGAAGGGCGAGAAGCGCGGCGGGCCGCTGCGGATCAGCCGCAGCAGCTCCTCGTAGGGCTTGCCGGCGAACTCGCCCTCGACGCGTTCGAGGCGGCCGGCGAGCGGCTTGATCAGGATGCCGCCCGCGGCGTCCGGGCGGCGCTCGCGCACCACCACATGGGCGGCGAGGTCGCGGGTGAGCCAGCCGCCGCACAGGGTCGGCGCCTCGGGTCCGGCCGCCTCCAGGAGATCGGCGAGCAGGAGTCGTTCACGCTTGGCATGAGTGGACATGCGTTAACCCTACGGCCGCCCGGGGGAGACGGCCACGTCCCCGGACGGCGAGGGTGTTCCACCGGGCGGACGCCCGCCCGAAGGGCCCGGCGGATCGCGCACAATGGCACCCATGACCACGTCCAGGCAGCCCAGCCAGCTCGACCCGGAGATCGCCGCGCGCCTCAAGCGCGGCGCCGACGGGCTCGTCCCCGCCGTCACCCAGCAGTACGACACCGGCGAGGTGCTCATGCTCGGCTGGATGGACGACGAGGCGCTGCACCGCACGCTCACCACCGGCCGCGCCACCTACTGGTCCCGCAGCCGCCGGGAGTACTGGGTCAAGGGCGACACCTCCGGCCACGTCCAGCACGTGAAGTCGGTGGCCCTGGACTGCGACGCGGACACCGTCCTGGTGCGGGTCGACCAGGTGGGCGCCGCCTGCCACACCGGCGACCGCACCTGTTTCGATGCCGACGTCCTGCCGCTCGGTCAGTAGGGTCGGCGGCCATGGACCTCGACACCTTCCGCAAGCTGGCGGCCGACCGCCGCGTCATCCCGGTCAGCCGCAAGCTCCTGGCCGACGGGGACACCCCCCTCGCGCTCTACCGCAAGCTCGCCGCCGAGCGGCCCGGCACCTTCCTCCTGGAGTCCGCGGAGAACGGCCGCTCCTGGTCCCGCTACTCCTTCGTCGGGGTGCGCTCCTCCGCCACGCTCACCGAGCGCGGCGGCCGGGTCCACTGGGAGGGCGTGCCGCCGGTCGGCGTCCCCGCCGAGGGCGATCCGCTCGCCGCCCTGCGCGCCACCGTCGAGGCGCTGCACACCCCGCGCGACCTCGCCTCCGGCATGCCGCCCTTCACCGGCGGGATGGTCGGCTACCTCGGCTACGACATCGTGCGCCGCCTGGAGAAGATCGGCCCCGGCGAGCGCGACGACCTGAAGCTGCCCGAGCTGACCATGCTGCTCACCAGCGACCTCGCGGTGCTCGACCACTGGGACGGCACCGTCCTGCTGATCGCCAACGCCATCAACCACAACGACCTCGACACCGGCGTGGACGAGGCGTACGCGGACGCCGTGGCCCGGCTCGACGCCATGCAGGCCGACCTCTGCCGCCCGCTCGCGCAGCCGCCCGCGGCCCTGCCGCCCGCCGAACTGCCCCCGTACCAGGCGCTCTGGGGCGGCACCGACTACCAGGCGGCCGTCGAGGACATCAAGGAGCGCATCCGCGCGGGCGAGGCCTTCCAGGTGGTGCCCTCGCAGCGCTTCGAGACGCCCTGCGCGGCGAGCGCGCTCGACGTCTACCGGGTGCTGCGGGCCACCAACCCCTCGCCGTACATGTACCTCTTCCGCTTCGACGGCTTCGACGTGGTCGGCTCCTCGCCGGAGGCCCTGGTCAAGGTCGAGGATGGGCACGCCATGGTGCACCCCATCGCGGGCACCCGGCCGCGCGGGGCGAGCCCCCAGGAGGACCAGCAGCTCGCCGAGGAACTGCTCGCCGACCCCAAGGAGCGCGCCGAGCACCTGATGCTGGTCGACCTCGGGCGCAACGACCTCGGCCGGGTCTGCGAGCCGGGCAGCGTTGAGGTGGTCGACTTCATGTCGATCGAGAAGTACTCGCACGTGATGCACATCGTCTCGACCGTCACCGGCCAGGTCGCCGAGGGCCGCACCGCCTTCGACGTCCTCACCGCCTGCTTCCCCGCGGGCACCCTCTCCGGCGCCCCCAAGCCGCGCGCCATGCAGATCATCGACGAGCTGGAGCCCTCCCGCCGCGGACTGTACGGCGGCTGCGTCGGCTACCTCGACTTCGCGGGCGACTCGGACACCGCCATCGCGATCCGCACCGCCGTCCTGCGGGAGGGCACCGCCTACGTCCAGGCGGGCGCCGGGGTGGTCGCCGACTCGGACCCGGTCGCCGAGGACACCGAGTGCCGCAACAAGGCGGCGGCGGTCCTGCGCGCGGTGCACACCGCGGAACGGCTCGGCGGGTAGCGGGGGTTCGGGCCGCGGTCCCGTACGTACAGCCGTCCCCTTCTTCCCGTATGTTCGGTTCTTTCCGTATGTCCGGCGCGGCCAGCCCTTCCCAGGCGCGGCGGCACCCGCGATTTCCGGCCATGATGTGACGAAATCGCCGCAGTGATCTGCGTCCCCCGGCCCGCCCCGGGTGACGCCCGGGGGCGGCTTGGGGCGATAGTGGGGGGGTGACTGCTGTACCCCACCCCCGAACCGAAGCCGCGGCGCGCGCCCGCTCCGGTCGCCGCAGCCTGGCCGTCGCCCTGCTCGCGGGCGCCGGAGGTGCCGCCGTGACGCTGCTCGCCTCGCGTCAGCGCTGGGCCGAGGGCACGGCCGCCGTCGCGGGCGGCGACTTCCCGCTCTCCGCGAAGGGCGGCGATGTCACCGGACTCCCCGCGGCGCTCGCCGTCGTCGGGCTCGCCGCCCTGGTCGCCGTCTTCGCCGTGCGCCGCACCGGCCGGTACCTGGTCTCCGGGCTGCTCGCGCTCGCCGGCGCCGGCATCGTGGCGGCCTCGCTGCTCGGCGCCTCCGACAGCGGCGCCCTGGACGAGAAGGCCGCCGAGGCCTCGGGCAACACCTCCGCCACCGTCGAGTCGCTCAGCCACACCGCCTGGCCCTATGTCGCGGTCGCGGGCGGGGCGCTGATCCTGCTCGCCGGAGTGATCGCGCTGCGCTGGGGCAGCGGCTGGCCCGCCATGTCCGGCCGGTACGAGCGCTCCGGGGCCCCGCGTCCGCGCCGGTCCGCCCCCGCCGACCCGGACCACCCGGGGGAGCTGTGGAAGGCGCTCGACCGCGGCGAGGACCCCACCCGCGGCACCCGGAGCGGCTGAACCCGCCCCGCCGCACGTGCTCTTCGCCACCCCGCGCCGGATCGGCGTCCGGCGTACGGGACAATGGGCGGCGAGGGTTCGACCACGACCACGCACCCCGCCCCGCCCCGCCCCAGCAACAAGGAGCACGTCATGTCGGCGAGCAGCCACGGACACGGACACACCCCGGCCGCCTGGACCGGTGTCATCATCACCTTCATCGGTTTCTGCGTCGCGGGTGCCTTCATGGTCATGGCGGAGCCCGTCGGCTTCTGGGCCGGGATGGTGCTCACCGTCCTCGGCGGCGTGGTCGGCGGCCTCATGAGCCTGATGGGCCTGGGCGCGAAGCCGAAGAACGCCCCCGCGGCCGCCCCCGCCGCCAAGGCCACCGCCGAGCCGCAGGCCGAGGCCGCCGTCTGACACCCGCGGGCCGGGGGCACCCCGCCCCCGGCGCCCGTCCGCGCGCACCCGGCGGCCCCGCCCCGCGCGCGGGCTCCCCGCAGAGGACACAATGCACGGGTGAACGCTGAACCCGAGCCCGCCCTCGCCCCGGCGCCCGGCGCCGCCCTGAAGCGCATGCTGGTGCCCGCGGGCGTGCTCGCGGCGGTGGTGGCGGCCTTCGGCTATGTGGCACGCGTCGACCCGAACGACCCCGGCCACTACCCGGTCTGCCCGCTGCTGCGCCTCACCGGTGTCTACTGCCCCGGCTGCGGCGGGCTGCGCAGCGCCCACGCCTTCGCCCACGGCGACCTCGGCGCCGCCCTCACCGACAACGCCCTGGCGGTCCTCGGCTACGGGGCCTTCGCCGTGCTCTGGGTGGTGTGGATGATCCGCGCGGCCCGCGGGCGCCCCTTCAGCCTCGTCCTGCGCCCGGCGCAGATGTGGGTGGTGGGCGCCCTCGCCCTGGTGTTCACGGTTGTCCGGAATTCGCCCTTCGGCGGCTGGCTGCATCCTTGAAGCGGCGGCGGACGTCCAGGTAGTGGGACCGCGCCCGGGTGAATGCGGGAGCATCGCCTCCCTGCGGCTACCATCGCAGTGACCAGGGGCCTTTGCGCGCCCGCACAGGCACAGCCGCAACGGCAGGAACGGCAGGAAGAGGGGAACGCTCGCGTGAGTGTGCTCGACGAGATCATCGAAGGAGTCCTCGCCGACCTCGCCGAACGGCAGGCGGCGGTCAGCCTCGATGAGCTCAAGGAGCGCGCCGCGGCCGCCCCGCCGGCCAAGGACGCCGAGGCCGCGCTGCGCGGCGAGGGCGTCCAGGTGATCTGCGAGGTCAAGCGCTCCAGCCCGTCCAAGGGCGCGCTCGCGGCCATCGCCGACCCGGCCGCCCTCGCCGCCGACTACGAGGCGGGCGGCGCCGCCGTCATCTCCGTCCTCACCGAGCAGCGCCGCTTCGGCGGCTCGCTCGCCGACCTGGAGGCGGTCCGCGCCCGGGTGCAGATCCCGGTCCTGCGCAAGGACTTCATCGTCACCTCCTACCAGCTGTGGGAGGCCCGGGCGCACGGCGCCGACCTCGCCCTGCTGATCGTGGCCGCCCTCGACCAGGAGGCGCTGGTCTCCCTCGTCGAGCGCGCCCGCTCCATCGGCCTCACCCCGCTCGTCGAGGTGCACGACGAGGAGGAGGTCGAGCGCGCGGTCGCCGCCGGGGCCCGCGTCATCGGCGTCAACGCCCGCAATCTGAAGACCCTGGAGGTCGACAGGTCGACCTTCGAACGGGTCGCCCCCGAGATCCCGGACGAGCTCGTCAAGATCGCCGAATCGGGTGTGCGCGGCCCGCACGACCTGATCGCCTACGCCAACGCCGGGGCGGGCGCCGTCCTCGTCGGCGAATCCCTGGTCACCGGCCGCGACCCGAAGGCCGCGGTCTCCGACCTGGTCGCCGCGGGCGCCCACCCGGCGCTGCGCCACGGGCGGAGTTGACCGGCCGATGCGCGATGCGGGGCGGTGCACGGGAGAGGTCCGCGGCAGCGCGGGCCCGATGGCCCTCGCCTGCCCCGGCGCGGGTCGGGCCGCCCTCGACCGGTACGCCCGGCTGGCCCGCGGCTGCCGTCCGCGCGGCTGCCGCGCCCCCGCCCGCCGGGTGCACGGCCGCCGGGTGCGCTATGTGATCGGCGACGAGCCCGGCCAGGTCAACGGCATGCGATGGCACGGGCGCCCCGCGCGCCCCTGAGTCCGCCCCCGTGATCCGCCTCGCCCGCGAGCCCCCGCGCCCGCGCGGCCGAGGTCCCCGCGGGCGGTCCGGTGCGCGCATACGGTGATCACCGACCGACCGAGCATCCCGGGGCGCCGTGCGCCCCGCGAGGAGCATGCGCATGCCCAGCGAGTTCTTCCTTCCCGATCCCGAGGGCCGAGTGCCCAGCGCCGAGGGCTACTTCGGCGCCTTCGGCGGCAAGTTCATCCCGGAGGCGCTGGTCGCCGCCGTGGACGAGGTGGCCGCCGAGTACGACAAGGCCAAGGGCGACCCCGCCTTCGCCGCCGAGCTGGAGGACCTGCTCGTCCACTACACCGGGCGCCCCAGCGCGCTCACCGAGGTGCCGCGCTTCGCCGAACAGGCGGGCGGCGCCCGGGTGTTCCTCAAGCGCGAGGACCTCAACCACACCGGCTCGCACAAGATCAACAACGTCCTGGGCCAGGCCCTGCTCACCAAGCGGATGGGCAAGACCCGGGTCATCGCGGAGACCGGGGCCGGCCAGCACGGCGTCGCCACCGCCACCGCCTGCGCCCTGTTCGGCCTCGACTGCACCATCTACATGGGCGAGATCGACACCGAGCGCCAGGCCCTCAACGTCGCCCGGATGCGGATGCTCGGCGCCGAGGTCGTCGCGGTGAAGTCCGGCAGCCGCACCCTCAAGGACGCCATCAACGAGGCCTTCCGCGACTGGGTCGCCAACGTCGACCGCACCCACTACCTCTTCGGTACGGTCGCGGGCCCGCACCCCTTCCCCGCCATGGTCCGCGACTTCCACCGGGTGATCGGTGTCGAGGCCCGCCGCCAGCTCCTGGAGCGCACCGGGCGGCTGCCGGACGCCGCGCTCGCCTGCGTCGGCGGCGGCTCCAACGCCATCGGCCTCTTCCACGCCTTCCTCGCCGACGCCTCGGTGCGCCTGATCGGCTGCGAGCCCGCCGGGCACGGACTGGACACCGGGGAGCACGCGGCCACCCTGACCGCGGGCGAGCCCGGCATCCTGCACGGCTCGCGCTCGTACGTGCTCCAGGACGACGAGGGCCAGATCACCGAGCCGTACTCGATCTCGGCGGGTCTGGACTACCCGGGCATCGGACCCGAGCACGCCTACCTCAAGGACAGCGGGCGGGGCCAGTACCGGGCGGTCACCGACGACGCGGCCATGCAGGCACTGCGGCTGCTCTCCCGGACCGAGGGCATCATCCCGGCCATCGAGAGCGCGCACGCCCTCGCCGGGGCGCTGGATGTCGGCCGGGAGCTGGGCCCGGACGCCCTGCTCGTCGTCAACCTCTCCGGACGCGGCGACAAGGACATGGACACCGCGGCCCGCTACTTCGGGCTGTACGACGAGGGCGCCGACGCGGCGGTCGAGGCCGACGCGGGCAGCGAGCCCGCCGAGATCCAGGGGGACGTGAAGTGAGCGGCACCATCGGACTCCTGGAGGAGACCCTCGCGGCGGCGAAGGCCGAGGACAGGTCCGCCCTGATCGCCTACCTCCCGGCGGGCTTCCCGACGGTGGACGGCGGCATCGAGGCGGTCAAGGCGGCCTTCGCGGGCGGCGCGGACGTCGTCGAGGTCGGCCTGCCGCACAGCGACCCGGTGCTCGACGGCCCGGTCATCCAGACCGCCGACGACATCGCGCTGCGCGGCGGGGTGCGGATCGCCGATGTGCTGCGCACGGTGCGCGAGGCGCACGCGGCCACCGGCAAGCCGGTCCTCGTCATGACGTACTGGAATCCGGTCGACCGCTACGGCGTCGCGCGCTTCACCGCCGAGCTGGCCGAGGCGGGCGGCGCGGGCTGCATCCTGCCCGACCTGCCGGTGCAGGAGTCGGCGCACTGGCGGGAGCACGCCGCCAAGCACGGCCTCGCCACCGTCTTCGTGGTCGCCCCGAGCAGCCGGGACGCCCGGCTCGCCACCATCACGGCGGCCGGTTCCGGCTTCGTCTACGCGGCCTCGCTGATGGGCGTCACCGGAACCCGCGCCTCGGTCGGCGCCGAGGCGAAGGAGCTGGTGCGGCGCACCCGGGCGACCACGGAGCTGCCGGTCTGCGTCGGCCTCGGCGTCTCCAACGCGGAGCAGGCCGCCGAGGTCGCGGGCTTCGCGGACGGGGTCATCGTCGGCTCGGCCTTCGTCAAGCGGATGCTCGACGCCCCCGACGAGGCGGCCGGACTGGCGGCGGTCCGCGAACTCGCCGCCGAGCTGGCCGCGGGGGTCCGGCGCGGCACCGGGCCCGGGTAACTCGTACGGGTGGATCAGGGACCGGGGAGGCACGCTGGTGCCTCCCCGGTTCGTTTGCGGGGTGTGAGCGAGAACAAGCCTGAGGGAAAGCGCGCCGCCCGCGAGCGGCTGGCCGTCGAGCGAGAGCGGCAGAAGGCGCAGGACAAGCGGCGGCGGACGACGATCGTCGGCGGCGCCGTCATCTGCGTCCTCGCGCTGGCCGCGGTCATCGGCGTGATCGCCGCCAACGCGGGCGGCGACAAGGAGGAGAGCAGCGGTCCCGTGGTGGCGCCCAAGGGCGCGGCGGGCAAGGACAACCTCGCGGTGCCGGTCGGCAAGCCCGGGGCGAAGGCCACACTGACGGTCTGGGAGGACTTCCGCTGCCCGGCCTGCAAGCAGTTCGAGGACACCTTCCGGGGGACCGTGCACGAGCTGACGGAGAGCGGAAAGCTCAAGGTCGAGTACCACCTGGTCACGCTCATCGACAAGAACATGGGCGGCAGCGGCTCCCGGCGCTCGGCCAACGCCGCGGTCTGCGCCCAGGACGCCGGGAAGTTCGCCGCGTACCACGACGTCCTCTTCGAGAACCAGCCCCCCGAGACCGAGGACGCCTACGGCGACGACGCCCGCCTCGTCACCCTCGCGGGCAAGGCCGAGGGCCTCGACACGCCCGCCTTCCGCGCCTGCGTCGAGCAGGGCCGCCACAACAGCTGGGTGCAGAAGTCCCAGCAGGCCTTCACGGACAGCGGCTTCCAGGGCACCCCGACCATCCTGCTCGACGGCAGGAACATCTACGGCGACCAGAGCAACCCGCTGACCCCGGCCAAGCTCAAGCAGATGGTGGAGGAGGCCGACAAGGCGTGAGACCCGCGGGGGGTGCCGCGACCGCGCGGCGCCGCCCGTTACGGACCCGTTGCCGGGTGGGCGCCCGTGCCCGCGGCCCGGCAGGGTAGCGTCGACCCTGCCATGGACATTGCCTTCATCCCCAGCCCCTCGCGCGGAGTGCTGAACCTCGGCCCCATCCCGCTGCGCGGCTACGCCTTCTGCATCATCCTCGGCGTCTTCCTCGCCGTCTGGATCGGAAACCGCCGCTGGATCGCCCGGGGCGGGCGCGCCGGAACCGTCGCCGACATCGCGGTCTGGGCGGTGCCCTTCGGCCTGGTCGGCGGGCGCCTCTACCACGTGATCACGGACTACCAGCTGTACTTCAGCGAGGGCCGTGACTGGGTCGACGCCTTCAAGATCTGGGAGGGCGGGCTCGGCATCTGGGGAGCCATCTCGCTCGGCGCCGTCGGCGCCTGGATCGGCGCCCGCCGCCGGGGCATCCCGCTGCCCGCCTACGCCGACGCGGTCGCCCCCGGCATCGCCCTCGCGCAGGCCGCGGGCCGCTGGGGCAACTGGTTCAACCAGGAGCTGTACGGCAAGGCCACCGACCTGCCCTGGGCGCTGAAGATCACCAGCTCCGACGACGGCCGCGTCCCCGGCACCTACCACCCGACCTTCCTCTACGAATCGCTGTGGTGCATCGGCGTCGCACTGCTGGTCATCTGGGCGGACCGCCGCTTCAAGCTGGGCCACGGCCGCGCCTTCGCGCTGTACGTCGCCGCCTACTGCGCGGGCCGCGGCTGGATCGAGTACATGCGGGTCGACGAGGCGCACCACGTCCTCGGCCTGCGCCTGAACGTCTGGACCGCGATCCTCGTCTTCGCCGCCGCGGTCGCCTACATCGTGGTCTCCGCCCGGCTGCGCCCCGGCCGCGAGGAGATCGTCGAGCCGGGCGCCGCTCCGGCGGAGGGCGACGACGCCACCGCGAAGTCGGCCACCGGGGAGCCCGGCACCGCGAAGTCCGGGGCCGCCGAGGCCGCCGCCACCGGGGAGAAGCCCGGCCGGGACGGCACCGGCGCGTCCGGCGGCACGCGCGGTACCGGCAGCACCGACAAGAACGGCGACAAGGCAGGCTCCTCCGGCAAGGGCTGAGCCCCGGCCGCAGCCGCCGACGGCGATCTGGCGGGCAGCTCAGCTGCCGCCCAGGTCGCCGTCCTCGATTTCGCTGCGGAAGGGCATGGCGGCGATCGCCCCCGGCTTGGTGACCGCGAGCGCCGCCGCGCAGACCGCCCAGCTCAGCGCCTGCGGCATGGTCCGCCCCTCGCCGAGCGCCACCGCCAGCGCGCCCACGAAGGTGTCCCCGGCCCCGGTGGTGTCCACGGCCTCCACCTTCGGCGCGGGCACATGCAGCGGCTCGTGCTCCCGGCTCGCGTACAGGCAGCCCTCCGCGCCGAGGGTGAGCACCGCCTCGGGGACCTTCTCCAGCAGGGCGGCCAGGGCGGTGCGGTGGTTCTCCTGGCCGGTCAGGGCCGCCGCCTCGCGCTCGTTGAGGACGAGGAGGTCGGTCACCGCGAGCAGCTCGGCGGGCAGTTCACGGGCGGGGGAGGGCGTCAGCACGGTACGGACGGTGTGCCGGTGCGCGGCCTTCGCGGCGGCGAGCACCCCGCTCATCGGGATCTCCAGCTGGAGCAGCAGGGTGTCGGCGGTGGCGATCAGCGCCTCGTCGCCCGGGGGGAGGTGGGTGAGGGTGCCGTTCGCGCCGGGGATCACCACGATCGCGTTGGAGCCCTGCGCGTCGACCACGATGTGCGCGGTCCCGCTCGGTCCCTCCACGGTGCGCATCAGGTCGGTGTCCACGCCGTTGTGCGCGAGCTCGGCGAGGAGCGCGGGCCCGTAGGCGTCGGTGCCGACCGCCCCGATCATGGCCACCTCGGAGGCCCCGGCCCGGGCCGCCGCCACCGCCTGGTTGGCGCCCTTGCCGCCGGGCAGGGTGCGCAGTTCGTGCCCCGTCACGGTCTCGCCGCGGCGCGGGGCGCGCGCCACGTAGGTCGTCAGGTCCATGTTGATGCTGCCGAGTACGACGACGGCGGTCATACGGTCAGGCCTTCCTGGAGCCGGGGTCGGGCGGGGCGGCGCGGCCGGTGCCGGGAGCGCCGCCAGGGGAAGACTGCCCCGCGGCGGCGTGATCAAGGGCACAGGCACGCCGCGTACCGCGCACGGCCGCCGCCCGAGGGGGCCTTCGGGGGCGGGCGCCACCCCGGTAAGCACGGCCTTCCTTGCTGGCGAGAGCGATTTTTCGCGCGTACTTTCGAAGACGTCGCGGGGGTGCCGGGCCACCGGAAGTGGTACCGGGAGCGCCCCGGCGCGGAAGGGGAAGTCACATGGCCGTCGTCGAGACCGGTGCCACGCCGCACGCGGCGCACCGCGACAACCACACCCACCGCGAGGTCAACGGCGGCTGGCTGCGGCCCGCGGTGTTCGGCGCGATGGACGGCCTGGTGTCCAATCTGGCGCTGATGACCGGTGTCGCGGGCGGCAGCGTGGGCCCGGGCGCCATCGCGCTGACCGGGCTCGCGGGACTGGCCGCCGGGGCGTTCTCCATGGCGGCCGGCGAGTACACCTCGGTGGCCTCGCAGCGGGAGCTGGTCGAGGCGGAGCTCGCGGTGGAGCGCCGGGAGCTGCGCGCCTTTCCCGAGGACGAGGAGGCCGAGCTCGCCGCGCTGTACGTGGGCCGCGGCGTGGAGCCCGCGGTGGCGCGGCAGGTCGCCCGGCAGCTGTCGAAGGACCCCGAGCAGGCCCTGGAGATCCACGCCCGCGAGGAACTCGGCGTCGACCCCGGCGAGCTGCCCTCCCCGCTGGTGGCGGCCTTCTCCTCCTTCGGCGCCTTCGCGCTGGGCGCGCTGCTGCCCGTGCTGCCCTATCTGCTCGGCGCCACCTCGCTGTGGCCCGCCCTGCTGCTCGCGCTGGCCGGTCTCTTCGCCTGCGGTGCGGCGGTGGCCGCGGTGACCGCGCGCAGCTGGTGGTACAGCGGGCTGCGGCAGCTGGCGCTCGGCGGGGCTGCGGCCGGTGTGACGTACGCCCTGGGCCATCTGATCGGTGCGGCCGTAGGATGAGGGGCTGCGGAGCTATACGGACCCCTGCATAAGTAGTTGTTACCAGGCGGTTTCGAACGCGGGAACCGGGGGCATGAGCCGTAAGCACCGCGGGCAATGAAGCTCGCGCCGCACCCGGGTCCGCGTCGGCTCAGCCATCCGTCCGGCCCCTCTCACACCTCTCGGTCGCACGAGCGATGGCACGCGCGATGTCCGCATGCTGGAATGAACTATCCGGTTTTCGAGAAGCGTTCCATCATGTAACCTGCACGAAATTTCGCAGAGGGCCAACGTCGTCCCTCGGCACGCACATTGCCACGACGACGACGGGAGAGCCGATGCGTTCGCCGCGCCAGCCGTCCCAGCACTCCTCGCCCCAGGCCGCCACCGCCTGGTCGCACATGGATGCTCGCCCTGCCGCGCAGGGTATGTACGACCCGCGCAACGAGCACGACGCCTGCGGTGTCGGCTTCGTCGCCACCCTCACGGGCAAGGCGGAGCATCAGCTGGTCGAGCAGGCGCTCACGGTGCTGCGGAATCTGGAGCACCGCGGCGCCACCGGCTCCGAGCCCGACTCCGGCGACGGCGCGGGCATCCTCACCCAGGTCCCGGACGCCTTCCTGCGCGAGGTCACCGACTTCGAGCTGCCCGAGCAGGGCGCCTACGCCGTCGGCATCGCCTTCCTGCCGCGCGCCGAGAACGCCGAGGCCCTCGCCCGTATCGAGGCCATCGCCGCCGAGGAGGAGCTGACCGTCCTCGGCTGGCGCGAGGTGCCGGTCGCCCCCGAGCTGCTCGGCAGCATCGCCCACGCGACCATGCCCGCCTTCCGGCAGCTCTTCGTCGGCGACGGCGAGAACACCGGCATCGCCCTGGACCGCAAGGCCTTCGCGCTGCGCAAGCGCGCCGAGCGCGAGGCCGGGGTGTACTTCCCCTCGCTGTCCGCGCGGACCATCGTCTACAAGGGCATGCTCACCACCGGTCAGCTGGAGCCCTTCTTCCCGGACCTGTCCGACCGCCGCTTCGGCAGCGCCATCGCCCTGGTCCACTCCCGCTTCTCCACCAACACCTTCCCGAGCTGGCCGCTGGCCCACCCGTACCGCTTCGTCGCGCACAACGGTGAGATCAACACCGTCAAGGGCAACCGCAACTGGATGCGGGCCCGCGAGTCGCAGCTCGCCTCCGAGCTGTTCGGCGAGGGCAAGGACTTCTCCCGGACCTTCCCGGTCTGCACGCCGGACGCCTCCGACTCGGCCTCCTTCGACGAGGTCCTGGAACTGCTCCACCTCGGCGGACGCTCGCTGCCGCACAGCGTGCTCATGATGATCCCGGAGGCCTGGGAGAACCACGCCTCCATGGAGCCGGCCCGGCGGGCCTTCTACCAGTACCACGCCACCCTGATGGAGCCCTGGGACGGCCCGGCCTGCGTCACCTTCACCGACGGCACCCAGGTCGGCGCCGTCCTCGACCGCAACGGACTGCGCCCCGGCCGCTACTGGGTCACCGACGAGGGCCTGGTCGTGCTCGGCTCCGAGGTCGGCGTCCTCGACATCGACCCGGCCAAGGTCGTCCGCAAGGGCCGCCTCCAGCCCGGCCGGATGTTCCTGGTGGACACCGCCGAGCACCGCATCATCGAGGACGACGAGATCAAGGCCGCCCTCGCCGCCGAGCAGCCCTACGAGGACTGGCTGGAGACCGGCGAGATCGAGCTGGAGGACCTGCCCGAGCGGGAGCACATCGTGCACACCCACGCCTCGGTCACCCGCCGCCAGCAGACCTTCGGCTACACCGAGGAAGAGCTGCGCGTGCTGCTCGCCCCGATGGCCAAGGCCGGTGCCGAACCGATCGGCTCGATGGGCACCGACACCCCCATCGCCGCCCTCTCCAAGCGCCCCCGGCTGCTCTTCGACTACTTCACCCAGCTCTTCGCGCAGGTCACCAACCCGCCGCTGGACGCCATCCGCGAGGAACTGGTCACCTCGCTCTACTCCTCGCTCGGTCCGCAGGGCAACCTCCTGGAGCCGACCGCGGCCTCCTGCCGTAGCGTCACCCTGCCCTTCCCGGTGATCGACAACGACGAGCTGGCCAAGCTCATCCACATCAACGCCGACGGCGACATGCCCGGCATGAAGGCCGCGACCCTCTCCGGCCTCTACCGCGTCGGCGGCGGCGGGGACGCCCTCGCCGCCCGCCTGGACGAGATCTGCGCCGAGGCCGACGCCGCCATCGAGGCCGGCGCCCGGCTGATCGTGCTCTCCGACCGGCACTCCGACGCCGAGCACGCGCCGATCCCCTCGCTGCTGCTCACCTCGGCCGTCCACCACCATCTGATCCGCACCAAGCAGCGCACCCAGGTCGGCCTGCTCGTCGAGGCGGGCGACGTGCGCGAGGTGCACCACATCGCGCTGCTCATCGGCTTCGGCGCCGCCGCCGTCAACCCGTACCTGGCGATGGAGTCCGTCGAGGACCTGGTGCGGGCCGGCACCTTCCTGCCGGGCACCGAGCCCGAGCAGGCCATCCGCAACCTCATCCACGCCCTCGGCAAGGGCGTCCTGAAGGTGATGTCCAAGATGGGCATCTCCACCGTCGCCTCCTACCGGGGCGCGCAGGTCTTCGAGGCGGTCGGCCTGGACGAGGAGTTCGTCGCCAAGTACTTCGACGGCACCGCCACCAAGATCGGCGGAGTCGGCATCGACGTCGTCGCCAAGGAGGTCGCCGCCCGGCACGCCAAGGCCTACCCGGCCACCGGCATCGCCCCGGCGCACCGCGCCCTGGAGATCGGCGGCGAGTACCAGTGGCGCCGCGAGGGCGAGCCGCACCTCTTCGACCCGGAGACGGTCTTCCGCCTCCAGCACTCGGCGCGCAGCGGCCGCTACGACGTCTTCAAGCAGTACACGGACCGGGTCAACGAGCAGTCCGAGCGCCTGATGACGCTGCGCGGACTCTTCGGCTTCGCCTCCGACCGCCCCTCGGTGCCGATCGAGGAGGTCGAGCCGGTCAGCGCGATCGTCAAGCGCTTCTCCACCGGCGCCATGTCGTACGGCTCCATCTCCCAGGAGGCGCACGAGACCCTCGCCATCGCCATGAACCAGCTGGGCGGCAAGTCCAACACCGGCGAGGGCGGCGAGGACGCGGACCGGCTCTACGACCCCGCGCGCCGCTCGGCGATCAAGCAGGTCGCCTCCGGCCGCTTCGGCGTGACCAGCGAGTACCTGGTCAACGCCGACGACATCCAGATCAAGATGGCCCAGGGCGCCAAGCCCGGCGAGGGCGGCCAGCTGCCCGGCCACAAGGTCTACCCCTGGGTCGCCAAGACCCGGCACTCCACGCCGGGCGTGGGCCTGATCTCGCCGCCGCCGCACCACGACATCTACTCCATCGAGGACCTCGCCCAGCTCATCCACGACCTGAAGAACGCCAACCCCGAGGCCCGCATCCACGTGAAGCTGGTCTCCGAGGTCGGCGTCGGCACGGTCGCCGCGGGCGTCTCCAAGGCGCACGCGGACGTGGTCCTCATCTCCGGCCACGACGGCGGCACCGGCGCCTCCCCGCTGACCTCCCTCAAGCACGCGGGCGGTCCCTGGGAGCTGGGCCTCGCCGAGACCCAGCAGACCCTGCTGCTCAACGGGCTGCGCGACCGCATCACCGTGCAGACCGACGGCCAGCTCAAGACCGGCCGCGACGTGGTCATCGCCGCCCTGCTCGGCGCCGAGGAGTACTGCTTCGCCACCGCGCCGCTCGTGGTCTCCGGCTGCATCATGATGCGCGTCTGCCACCTGGACACCTGCCCGGTCGGCATCGCCACCCAGAACCCGACGCTGCGCGAGCGCTACTCCGGCAAGGCCGAGTACGTGGTCAACTTCTTCGAGTTCATCGCCGAGGAGGTCCGCGAACTCCTCGCCGAGCTGGGCTTCCGCAGCCTCGACGAGGCCATCGGCCACGCCGAGCACCTGGACACCAGCCGCGCCGTGGACCACTGGAAGGCCCAGGGCCTGGACCTCGCCCCGCTGTTCCACGTCCCGGACCTGCCCGAGGGCGCCGTACGCCACCAGCTCGTCGACCAGGACCACGGCCTGGAGAAGGCGCTCGACAACCAGCTGATCAAGCTGGCCGCCGACGCCCTGTCCGCCGAGTCCGCGGGCGACGCCCAGCCGGTGCGCGCGCAGATCGCCATCCGCAACATCAACCGCACCGTCGGCACCATGCTCGGCCACGAGGTGACCAAGAAGTTCGGCGGCGGCGGACTGCCCGACGACACCATCGACATCACCTTCACCGGCAGCGCGGGCCAGTCCTTCGGCGCCTTCGTGCCGCGCGGCATCACCCTGCGCCTGGAGGGCGACGCCAACGACTACGTCGGCAAGGGCCTGTCCGGCGGCCGGATCGTGGTCCGCCCGGACCGCGGCGCCGACCACCTCGCGGAGTTCTCCACCATCGCGGGCAACACCATCGCCTACGGCGCCACCGGCGGCGAGCTGTACCTGCGCGGCCGCACCGGCGAGCGCTTCTGCGTCCGCAACTCCGGGGCGACCGTCGTCTCCGAGGGCGTGGGCGACCACGGCTGCGAGTACATGACCGGCGGCCACGCGGTCGTCCTCGGTCAGACCGGGCGCAACTTCGCGGCCGGCATGTCCGGCGGCATCGCGTACGTCATCGACCTCGACCCGGACAACGTCAACGCCGGCAACCAGTCCGCGATCGAGGAGCTGGACGAGACCGACCGCCAGTGGCTGCACGAGGCCGTGCGGCGCCACCAGGAGGAGACCGGCTCCACCGTCGCCGAGAAACTGCTCGCCGACTGGGACGCGAGCCTGGCCCGGTTCTCCAAGATCATCCCCAGTACGTACAAGGCAGTGCTCGCCGCCAAGGACGCCGCCGAGCAGGCCGGGCTCTCCGAGTCCGAGATCACCGAGAAGATGATGGAGGCGGCGACCAATGGCTGATCCCAAGGGCTTTCTGAACCACGGCCGCGAGGTCGCCCAGTCCCGTCCGGTCGAGGAGCGCGTCAAGGACTGGAACGAGGTCTACGTCCCCGGCTCGCTGCTGCCGATCATCTCGAAGCAGGCCAGCCGCTGCATGGACTGCGGCATCCCCTTCTGCCACAACGGCTGCCCGCTCGGGAACCTGATCCCCGAGTGGAACGACTTCGCCTACCGCGAGGACTGGGAGGCCGCCGGCGAGCGGCTGCACGCCACCAACAACTTCCCGGAGTTCACCGGGCGGCTGTGTCCCGCGCCCTGCGAGTCGGCCTGCGTGCTCGGCATCAACCAGCCCGCGGTGACCATCAAGAACGTCGAGGTCTCCATCATCGACAAGGCCTGGGAGACCGGCTCGGTCGTCCCGCAGGCCCCGGAGCGCCTCTCCGGCAAGACGGTCGCCGTCATCGGCTCCGGACCGGCCGGCCTCGCCGCCGCCCAGCAGCTCACCCGGGCCGGGCACACCGTCGCGGTCTTCGAGCGCGCCGACCGCATCGGCGGGCTCCTGCGCTACGGCATCCCCGAGTTCAAGATGGAGAAGCGGCACATCAACCGCCGTATCGAGCAGATGCGCGCGGAGGGCACCAAGTTCCGTACCGGGGTGGAGATCGGCCGGGACCTCGACGCCGCCAAGCTGCGCAAGCGCTACGACGCCGTGGTCGTCGCCGCCGGGGCCACCACCGCCCGCGACCTGCCGGTGCCGGGCCGGGACCTGGACGGCATCCACCAGGCCATGGAGTACCTGCCGCTCTCCAACAAGGTGCAGGAGGGCGACTACGTCGCCCCGCCGATCACCGCCGAGGGCAAGCACGTCGTCGTCATCGGCGGCGGCGACACCGGCGCCGACTGCGTGGGCACCGCCCACCGCCAGGGCGCCGCCTCGGTCACCCAGCTGGAGATCATGCCGCGGCCCGGCGAGGACCGCGCCCCGCACCAGCCGTGGCCGACCTTCCCGATGCTGTACAAGGTCACCTCCGCGCACGAGGAGGGCGGCGAGCGGGTCTACTCCGTCTCCACCACCCACTTCGAGGGCGACGAGGACGGCAAGGTGCAGTCCCTGCACCTGATCGAGGTCGAGTTCGTCGACGGCAAGCCGACCCAGAAGCCGGGCACCGAGCGCGTCATCCCCGCCCAGCTGGTCACCCTCGCCATGGGCTTCACCGGCACCGACCAGGACAACGGCATGGTCGCCCAGTTCGGCCTCGACCTCGACGAGCGCGGCAACATCGCCCGCGACGCCGACTACGAGACCAATGTCCCCGGCGTCTTCGTCGCCGGTGACGCGGGCCGCGGCCAGTCCCTCATCGTGTGGGCGATCGCAGAGGGCCGCTCGGCCGCCCGCGGCGTCGACAAGTTCCTCACCGGCGTCAGCTCGCTGCCCCGCCCGGTCCGCCCCACCGACCGCTCGCTGGTGGTCTGAGGCCCCCGGCCCGCTCCACCAGCGCGCATCACACGTGCCGTACAAGGAAGTACGGACCACGACCACGGCGCCCGCCTCGTCCCCGACCGGACGGCGGGCGCCGTGGAGGTTCCGGGGGCGGCGGGCGGTGCGGAGCGTCCGGCCCCCTCCGCACCGCCTCCTATCCCGCCCGGAAACAGGCGGACACCATCCCAGAAGTCCGGTGCGGGAAAGGGGAGTTGGGGCGTGAGGAGGTGCGGTTCGGCCACTCGGCGCGCCCCTGCCCGCCGGGTCAGGGAATCCGGTACTCCTCCCCGTACACCCGCCAGGTCAGCGGCGTACGCAGCTCCAGGTTGCCGTCGTAGAGGAACTGGCGCTCGGCGGTGTCGATGCGGCTGGTGTCGCGGTCGGAGCGGTGCTTCTTCATCGCCGCGCGGCGCTTGTCGAGGAAGATGTCGAGGTACGCCTTCTCCCTGCCGCCCTGGGAGGGGAGGTCGGTCTCGTCCAGGGTGGCCTCGCGGATGCCGTAGAAGCCGTCCGGGCCGGTGCCGGGGCCGTGCAGCACCATGGCGTCGTAGTAGGCGAACTGGCCCAGCGTGCCGAGGCCGTCGAGTTTGGCGAGGCGGACGGCGGGCTCGAAGTAGACGCGGTCGCGTTCGGCGTCCTGGGCGGCGCGGAAGGCGGGGCGGGCGGCCTCCGCGCGCCAGGCCGCGGTGAAGGCGGGGCCGAGGCCGGTGTGCGCGTCGCTGCCGTCGACCGCGCGCAGGGCGGGCAGGAAGCGGGCGAGCCGGTTGTCCGGGTGGTCCTCGCTGTAGCGCGCGACCAGGGTGAGCAGATCGTGGGTGCCGCTGCAGAAGCCGATGATCCCGGCGGTGTAGCCGCGGCCGTCGCCGATGTCCTCGATATAGCCGTACTGGCCGCGCCAGTCGAGGGTGGAGTTCTCCGCGCTGGCCACCAGCTGCTGGGCGATCTCCTTCTTGGCGGGCGCCGCGAGCCCGGGCGGCAGCTTCGCGATCTGGGCGTCGTCCCGGGCGCGTTCGGCCGCGGCGGAGTGCGCGCCGCCGCCCGAGGAGCCGTCCTCGGAGCCCGGGGTGAAGAGGAAGACCAGCGCCGTCGCCACGGGCGCCACCGCGAACAGGGCCCAGCCGGTGCGTCTCATGCGGCACCCGACCCGGTCAGCGAGGACACCTTCACGGCGGCCAGGACGAGGAGGACGAGGAGGACGATCGCGCAGGCCGCGCCCTGGACCGGGAGGCGGCGGGCGCGCGGTGCCCAGGCGAAGGCGGCCGCGACCAGGGCGCCGGTCAGCAGCCCGCCCAAGTGCCCCTGCCAGGAGGCGAATCCGGCGGAGACCAGCATCCACACCAGGAGTCCGCCGAGCATCCGGTTCACCGCCTCGCGGGGTGCGCCGAGGCGGCGGCCCACCACGTAGCAGGCGGCGCCGAGGCCGAAGATCGCGCCCGAGGCGCCCACCGTGTCGGTGTCCGGGGCGAGCAGCAGTACGAGCACCGAGCTGCCGAGCGCGGAGAGCAGATACAGGGCGAGATAGCGGACCCGGCCGAGCTGGAGCTCCACCACCCGGCCGATGTTCCACAGCGAGAACATGTTCAGCCCGATGTGCAGGATCCCGAAGAGGCCCTCGGTGGGGGAGAGGTGCAGGAAGGCCCCGGTCAGCAGCCGGTACCACTCGCCCGCGACCACGCCCTCCGCCGTGAAGCCGGGCGGCACCGGGTCCTGGTGCACGTAGTGCTCCCCGTCCGGACCCCGCATGCCCGCGCCCAGCATCCCGAACTGGTCCAGGATCTCCGGGCGCACCAACTCCCCGAGGAAGAAGAGCAGATTGAGCCCGATCAGCGCGTACGTGACCACGGCCACGGGCAGGCCGCCGCCTCCGAAGGCGGTACCCGGCTGCCGCTGTGCCGCCCCCTCGTCCTCGGCGGAGCACTCCACGCACCGGGGGCCGTCCGCGGCCTCCCGTACGCAGTCCGGGCAGACGGGCCGCCGGCACCGGGCACAGTGGACAGGGGTCTCCACCTCGGGGTGGCGGAAGCAGGTGGAGACTGTGGCATCCACGCGCGGCTCCTCGGGGGTCGGGGACGGGACGGGCGCTGCGCCTCGCGGGGCGGGCAGGGCCGGGAGCCGGTGGGGCGGCGCGGCGAACAATGTAGCGAACGGGATGAGTAGGGCCGAAGTCCCGCCGCTGCGCCGGGTGGAGCGGGCGGGTGGAGACGGCCGGATCGGGCCGCCGTCCCGGCTACGCCTCGGCCGCCCCGGTCCTTCCGCTCTCCACCCGCCTCCACCCGCTCCCAGGGCGGCGGGCCGCCGAGGCGGGTTGTCATCGGCGGAGCGCGGCGCATCCGTACGCAGGCGTCCGGGTCCTGGGGGCCGATGTCCCTCAGCAGTGTGCCCGCGTTCCTTGGCCGCACTCCGTGATGTGACTCTCGCCGTTCCGCTCTCCCCCTGGTGGGGGCCGCCGTCTAACGTCGGCAGCCTACGATCGGAGCCCCGCACATGCCGCGTACCTTCACCGTCTCGGACAGCATCGTCATCGCCCTCGACCCGGAGGAGGTCTACGAGCAGATCAGCGATCCGCGCCGGATGGCGAGCTGGAGCCCGGAGAACCAGGGCGCCACGCTGGGCGAGGGATGGGGCCAGGGCACCAGGGTCGGGCTGCGTTTCGCCGGGCACAACAAGCGCGGTGGCGTGAAGTGGACGACCCAGTGCGTGGTCACCGCCGCCGAGCCGGGGGAGCGGTTCGCCTTCCGGGTGCGGGCGTTCGGGCCCCGGCGCCTCGCGCTGCCCTCCAGGATCGCGAGCTGGGAGTACCGCTTCGAGGCGGTGGACGGCGGCACCCAGGTGACCGAGACCTGGACCGACGACCGCCGCTCCTGGCCGGATTTCCTCGCCAACGGCTTCGACAAGGCGGTCACCCGCGGCAAGGTCTTCGCCGACTTCCAGCGGGGCAACATCCGGCACACCCTCGCGACGCTCAAGCGGCAGCTGGAACGCGGCACCACCCGCGGGGAGTGAGCGGCGGCGCCCCGGGGCGGGTGAGCGCCGCCGCCCGGGCCCGGTGAGCGGCGCCGCCCGCGGTCAGGTCTCGCAGTCGTGCACGGTGCCGCACAGGGAGCACCGGGCGCGCAGCCTGCCCCGTACCGGCACCCGGATCCGCTGGAAGCAGGCCGGGCAGGCGAAGGAGACCGAGGCGGGGCCAAGGCCCTCGAAGCGGTAGGGGGCGGTGGTGAGCTGGTCGCCCGCCCGGGCCTGGCGGCGGTCCCTGGCGTAGCGGCGGCGATCGGCCCAGCCGGCCGCCGCGAGCGGGGGGCGGCGTCCTTCGTGCCGGGCCATGGCCAGGCCCTCCTGGTAGGCCGGGTACGCCTGGGGGCTGGTGAACCAGGGCGCGGGGTCCTCGTCGAAGTGCCGGGCGCGCAGGGCGAGTACGTAGCCGAACTCCTCGGGGGTGAGGTAGCCGAGCTTCTGCGAGGAGAGGGCGTCCGCGCGGAAGGCGTCGAGCAGCAGCCAGCCCGCGCCGAGGTAGGCGGTCACGGTGTCGGTGAGGATCTCGTTGTCCCGGGTGCCCGGGAAGGACAGGTCCAGGCGGTGCAGCAGGACATGCGCGATCTCGTGCGCGAGGGCGGCGCCGATGTCCCTGCGGTGGCCGCGGAAGCGGTTGTTCAGCTCGATGAAGTACTCGGGCCCCGCGGTCAGTTCGACGGTGGCGGCGTGGGTCATCTCCCGGAAGCTCACCACGGCGCGGGCGTCCGGCAGCCGGTAGTGCCGCACCAGCGCGCCCGCGATCCGCTGCGCGCCGAGGTGCAGGTCCTCCTCCTCGTCGAAGGCGACGTCCGAGGGCGCGACGCTCAGGCCGAAAGCCTGGATGCCGCTGGCCGAAAGTCGCCGATAGAGCGCGGTCAGTGCCGCGTGGACGGTGTCCAGATGCGGAAAACCGCGAGCCACCGGTCCGCTGTCCGCCATGCACACACCCCCGGTCAGGAGTCGAAGCCGTCCCGATTCGGGACGGTATCCGAGAGCACTTTCCGGCCGCTGGCTGGTTTTTGCCCTCTTGTCGTTTGGTGACGCGCGTCCCCATAATCCAACAACGCTTTGACGGGCCCATGCCACCCCCACGCACAGGCGGGCGGCCCGTGGCCTGTTGGCGCGTTCAACCCCCCACGAAAGGAAGAACGTTGAAGCGCTCTACGAAGATCAGCACGACGAAGAGACTTCTCGCCGCCGGCGCCGTCACGCTCGCCGCCTTCTCCCTTCAGCCCGCCGCCCAGGCCGCTCCGGCGCCCGTCGTCGGCGGAACCCCGGCCGAGCAGGGCGAATTCCCCTTCATGGTCCGGCTGTCGATGGGCTGTGGTGGCGCACTCTACGAGCAGGACATCGTCCTGACCGCGGCCCACTGTGTGGACGGCTCCGGCCCGGACACCAGCATCACCGCCACCGGTGGTGTCGTGGACCTGGAGAGCAGCGACGCGATCACCGCGCAGTCCACCGAGGTCCTGCAGGCCCCCGGCTACAACGGCAAGGGCAAGGACTGGGCCCTGATCAAGCTGGACAAGCCGATCGACCAGCCCACCCTGAAGATCGCCACCGACGCCAGCTACAACGAGGGTGACTTCACCGTCGCCGGCTGGGGTGCCGACAAGGAGGGTGGCGACCAGCAGCGCTACCTGCTCAAGGCCGAGGTCCCCTTCGTGGACGACGCCGCCTGCGGCAACGCCTACGGCGACGACCTGACCCCGGACGAGGAGATCTGCGCCGGCCTCATCGAGGAGGGCGGCGTCGACACCTGCCAGGGCGACTCCGGCGGTCCCATGTTCCGCAAGGACGACTCCGGCGCCTTCATCCAGGTCGGCATCGTCTCCTGGGGCCAGGGCTGCGCCCAGCCCGGCTACCCCGGCGTCTACACCGAGGTCTCGACCTTCGCCGCGGACATCGCCGAGGCCGCCCAGGGTCTGTGACCCGGCAGCACCACCGTCCCCCCACCGGCGGGCGCCCACGCTGAACTGAGCACCCGCTCGACCGGACGCGCACCACCGCAGCACTGGTGCACCGCAGTACCCGTACGACGAGCAGGACCCGGAGCCGCTGTGCCGCTCCGGGTCCTGTTCCGTGTCCGGCCCCCTTCGCCCGCGTGCCGTTCCCCGCCCGTTCACCGCGGGGTCCGCCGCGCGGGTGCGGACGTTAGTCCAAGACCTGCGCCTCCTTTGTCCATGGGCCTGACCGGCCGGTCAGCAGCATGGTTACGGCCACGGAAGTTGATCCTCAGGAGGGTGTGCCTTGCAGTCAGACACGTTTGCGCCGAGGAGAAGGACCGTGGTCGCGGCGGGAGCCCTGGCCGGAGCCGGAGTCGCCCTCGGGGGCCTCGGGGGCACCGCCGCCGCGGCGCCCGCGGACGGTGTCATCCGCTCCCGTGAGCTGGAGGTGCGGGTGGCCACCGGCTTCCCCCGCGTCATCAGCTACACCGACCGCGCGGACCGCGCCGTGCTGCACGGCCAGGAGGACGAGGTCACCACCGTCCTCGTCGACGGCGAGGAGCACACCCCGAAGGTCGGCTCCCGGCTGCGCGGCGACCACGCCGACTACCGGCTCGACTTCGAGGGCGGCACCCGGATCGAGGTCCGCATCTCGGTCGAGGGCCGCCGCGTCGACTGGCGGGTGACCCGGATCGCCGACACCGAGGCCCTGCGGGTGGGCACGCTCCAGATCCCCGGGCTCGCCCTGCTCTCCGTCCGCAGCGACCAGCCCGGGGCGACCCTCCTCGCGGCCAAGGTGCAGCTGGACAAGGCCAGGAGCGGCGACACCTTCGTACGGCCCGTAAAGGACACCCCGGCCGCGGCGCCCGCCGGGTGCGCCTACGCGGTGCTCGCCCACGACAGGCTCGGCGGCGCCTTCGAGACCAACACCGTCTGGGACCGGACGGACGAGAAGACCAGCTGGGAGAACGGGCGGCTGTGGCACAGCACCGTCCGCGCCGAGGGCTATGTGAAGGCCCAGCTCGCCCCCGGCCAGTGGACGCACCGCGCGGCCACCTCGCCGGTGGACGCCACCGAGCCGCTGCCCTACGCCGCGGTGATCGTCACCGGGGACCGCAACGACGACGGCAAGGTCGACTGGCAGGACGCCGCGATCGCCTTCCGGGACGTGATGGTCAACCCGCGCGGCGCCGAGGACCAGCATCTGCGCGTCGTCGCCCACATCCCCTTCAACTTCGCCTCCCAGGCCACCAACCCCTTCCTCGCCACCCTCGACGAGGTCAAGCGGATCAACCTGGCCACCGACGGGCTGCGGCAGTACACCCTGATCAAGGGGTACGCCTCCGAGGGCCACGACTCGGCGCACCCCGACTACGCGGGCAACTACAACAAGCGCGCGGGCGGACTCGACGAGCTGAACGCCCTGGTCCGCGAGGGCCGCAGGTGGAACAGCGACTTCTCGGTGCACGTCAACGCCACCGAGTCGTACCCGGTGGCCGAGTCCTTCTCGGAGACCCTGGTCGACAAGGAGGACAAGCAGTGGGACTGGCTCGACCAGTCCTACCGGATCGACCCCCGCCGCGATCTGGTCTCCGGCGACATCGTCAAGCGCTTCGCCGACCTGCGCGCCCAGACCGACCCGGCGCTCAACACCCTCTACATCGACGTCTTCCGCGAGTCCGGCTGGAACTCCGACCGGCTCCAGCGGGCCCTCGCCGAGCAGGGCTGGATCGTCACCACCGAGTGGGGCCACGGCCTGGAGCGCTCCTCGGTCTGGTCGCACTGGGCCAATGAGCCCGACTACGGCGCCGACACCTCCCGCGGCCTCAACTCCCAGCTGATCCGCTTCGTACGCCACCACCAGAAGGACGTCTTCGCCGACAAGTGGCCGACGCTGCTCGGCCACGGCCGGATGGGCAACTACGAGGGCTGGGTCGGCAAGACCGACTGGTCGGAGTTCTACGAGATCATCTGGACCGACGCCCTCCCGGCCAAGTACCTCCAGGCGCAGCCGATCAAGAAGTGGAGCGCGCACGAGGTCACCTTCTTCGGCGCCACCCGCACCGCCGTCTCCGACGCGGACGGCACCCGGAAGATCACCACCGACGGCCGTCTCGTCTACGACGGCGGCAGCTATCTGCTGCCCTGGCAGCCGCGCCGGGCCACCGACCCGGAGAAGCTGTACCACTACCACCCGAAGGGCGGCCGCAGCACCTGGCAGCTGCCCCGCGGCTGGGCGCACCGCTCCACCGTCAGCGTCTACCGGCTGACCGACCAGGGCCGCGTCCATGTCACCGACGCCCGGGTGCGCGGCGGGAAGATCACCCTGGACGCCGAGGCGAAGCAGCCCTACGTGGTGCACCCGCGCCGGGTCCGCGAGGGCGCCGAGGCCGACTGGGGCCAGCACACCCCGGTGCGCAACCCCGGCTTCCACTCCGGCGACCTGTCCGGCTGGCGCGCGAAGGGCCCGGCCCGGGTGGTGCGCAGCGAGCGCGGCGACCACGAACTCGTCATCGGCGCGGGCGGCGCGGCCAGCGTCTCGCAGACCCTCGGCCGCCTAGCCCCGGGGAGCTACGCGGCCTCCGTACAGGTCGAGGTCGGCGAGAAGGCGGGGGAGCGGCGCCGGGCGGCCCTGGAGGTGCGCACCGCGGACGGCGAGCGCGCGGTCAACTTCACCGAGACCTCCACGGCCGGGAACTACGTCGCCTCCGACCGCAAGCAGAAGACCCGCTTCCAGCGCCTGTTCACCTGGTTCACCGTCCCCGAGGGCGGCGGGCCCGTCGAACTCGCCCTGACCGCGGGGGAGGGCAAGGCCCGGGTCCGCTTCGACGCGGTGCGGGTGGTGCCCGCGCAGCGGTCCGCCAAGGAAGGCGCCCTGGTCTTCGAGGACTTCGAGCAGGTGCCGCAGGGCTGGGGCCCCTTCGTCAAGGGCGACGCCGGGGACAGCACCGACCCGCGCACCCATATCGCGCAGAAGCACGCCCCGTACACCCAGCGCGGCTGGAACGGGAAGGCGATCGACGATGTCATCGAGGGCAGCGAGTCCCTGAAGTCCCGCGGCGAGAACGAGGGACTGGTCTACCGCACGGTGCCGCACACCGTCCGCTTCGAGCCGGGCAGGAGGTACCGGGTCTCCTTCCGCTACGAGAACGAGAAGGCGGACCAGTACGCCTGGATCACCGGCGTCGACGAGCCCGGCGCCCGTGAACTCGACCGCAGGAAGCTGCCGGCCGCCACGGAACCGACCGTGCTCCGCTACGAGTTCACGGCTCCGGAGAAGGGCGAGGCCTGGGTCGGGCTGCGCAAGACCGGCAAGGACGGCACGGCCGAGTTCGTCCTGGACGCCTTCGAGGTCCGGGAGGTCTGACCCTTCGGCAGGGGCGGGCGGACCCGCAACCGCCCGCCCCGCGCGAGGGACCGCGGCGGCGGTCCCCCTCGGCGGAGAGCGCCCACCTCCTCGGGCGCTCTCCGCCCCGGACCGGCCGGGGCCCCGTGCCCCGGCCGGTCCCCCGCTCGGGCGCCCCACCGGGGCGCCGGGGGAAACCGCCCGCGCCGGGCCCGACCAACCGGCGCGGGCGGTCCGCACAGGCCATGACAGGGCCCGGTTCCGTACGTCGGAACCGGGCCCCGTGCGTGGAGCGGGACTGCGCTCCGGGCGTGGCCCGCGGGTGAGCGGGGCGGCCCGCGGCTCGATCAACTCGCCCTGCCGACAGCCTCGTTCACCTTGCCGGGCCCCGCGCCCTCCTCAACTCGCCGAGCGGGCGACCCTGTTCACGCGCCGATCCGGCTTCGCCGCCTAACTCGCCGTGCCGAGGACCCCGTTACTCGCCGTGGAGAGGACCCCGTTCACCTCCCGGGGCCGCTCACCCCGCTCAACTCCACCGCCCCGCCCGCCTCTTCGAGTTCGAGGATCCACACCTCGCAGGGGCCCTCGCGCAGCACCGGGCCGGGTACGTACAGGGAGTCCTGCGGGCCGAGGGACCAGTAGCGGCCCAGGCAGAAGCCGTTGACCCAGACGAAGCCGCGGGTCCAGCCGGGCAGCCGCAGGCTCGCGTCGCCCGCGCCGCGGATCTCGGCGCTCGCCCGGTACAGGCCCGCGGCGCCGTCCCCGGGTGCCGCCGTGAAGGGCAGGGCGCGCACCCGCTCGGCGGCGTCGAAGGCGTCCAGACGCAGCCCGCGGGCCCGCACCCCGTGCAGGAACTGGCGCTCGTGCCGAAGGCCGCCGGTGGCGCCCTTGGGCTCGCCGGTGCGCGGGCCGTAGCCGACCCGGCCGAGCGACTCGGTCCACAGCTCCACCTCGGCGGGGCCCGCGACCGGCTCCGGCAGCACCGGCTGCTCCTCGGTGAGCACCCCGGCGCGCCGCCCGTCCACGTACACCACCGCGCGGTCCCGCAGCCCGGGCGCGCTCAGCGGGTACGGCTGCCGCGGACCCGGCACCCGTACCGTGTAGCGGACCAGTCCGCGGTCCACGTCCAGCTCCTCGAAGCTCGGCGGCAGCGGACCCTCGGTCTCGGGGCCGCCGAGCGTGGCCAGCACCTCGGCGAGCGGCACCCGCTCCCGGACCGGGACGGAGACCGGGGCGCCGAGGGACGGGGGTGCCGGGGGCAGCCCGGGCGGCGGCTCCTCGGCGTACGCGGCGAGCACCTCGCGGAAGGCGAAGAACTTCGGGGTGGGGCGGCCGTACTCGTCGATCGGGGCGTCGTAGTCGTAGGAGGTGACGTCCGGGAGCAGGCGGCCGTCGTGCAGCTCGCCCGCCCGGTTGGCGCCGGCCCAGCCGCCGAAGCTGGTGCCGCCGTGCGCCATGTACAGGTTCACCGAGGCGCCGCACTCCAGGATCTCCCGCAGCGCCTTCGCCGCGTCTCCCGGTTCGCGTACGGCATGTCCGGCGCCCCAGTGGTCGAACCAGCCGCACCAGAACTCCATGCACATCAGCGGCCCCTTCGGCCGGTGCCTGCGCAGGGTCGCGAAGGCGGCGCGCGCCCCGGAGCCGAAGTTCGCGGTGGCCAGCACCCCGGGGACGCTGCCCCCGGTGAGCATGTGGTCCTCGGGGCCGTCGGAGGTGAACAGCGGCACGCTCACCCCGAGGTCCAGGAGCAGGTCCCGCAGCTGCGCCAGGTACCGGGCGTCCGAGCCGTAGGAGCCGTACTCGTTCTCGACCTGGACCATCAGGACCGGGCCGCCGCGGTCCACCTGCCGGGTGACGACCTGCGGGAGCAGCGCGGTGAACCAGCGGGCCACCGCCGCCCCGTAGACGGCGTCCCGGGTGCGGGCGCGCGGGCCGAGCGGGCCGGTGATCCAGTGCGGCAGCCCGCCGTTCTCCCACTCGGCGCAGATGTACGGGCCGGGGCGCACGATCGCCCACAGGCCCGCCCGACGGGCGGCGTCCAGGAAGCGGCCGAGCGCGTCCAGGTCGCGGTACTCGCCGGGGCGCGGCTCGTGCAGGTTCCACGGCACATAGGTCTCGACGCAGTTCAGGCCCATGGCCCGCAGCGTCGCCAGGCGGTGCCCCCACTGGCTCTCGTGGACCCGGAAGTAGTGGAGGGCGCCGGAGAGCAGCCGCAGCGGGCGGCCGTCCAGCTCGAAGTCGTCCTCGCCCACCCTGAACTCGTGCATCTGGCGCCTTTCGCTCGCAGTCCCGCACCGGACACCCTCACCCCTGGCGGCGACTCGGTCCATGGACAAAGATCGGCGGGACATGGATTCCGCGCAGTGGCGGAGCGCGGGGAGACCCGGGCCCTGCCCGCCTTCCGCCCGCTTTCCCGCCCGCCTCCGTGCCGGGTTCTCCGCTTCCGGCCCGGGCGCCGCCCGTCCGGGCGAACCCCCGGCGGAATCCGGCCATCCATCAGAGCGGACACCACGCGAGAATGGACCCGGCGGGGCCGCGCACCGGAGAGGGAGGAAGCGGGATGTACCACACCTGGATGCGGTATTTCACTCCGAGCCCGGCCCACTACCGGCTCGGGCTCGTCTGCCTCGGCGTAGGCCTCCAGCACGGCACCCTGCCCACGGTGGGCCCGCGCACCCTCGACCACCATGTCGCCGTCGTCCTCAGCTCCGGCCGCGGCTGGTTCGAGGGCGCCGACGGCCGCCGCGTCCCGGTCCAGGCCCCCGCCCTGCTCTGGCTCACCCCCGGCGTCCGCCACCACTACGCCCCGGACTCCGGCACCGGCTGGGACGAGTGCTTCGTCGACTTCACCGGGCCCGCCACCGCCACGTACACCGAACTCGGCTACATCGAGCCCGACCGGCCCGTGGTCCCCCTCTCCGATCCCGCCGCCGCCCGCGCCGTCGTCGGCCGGATGACCCGGGCCGCCCGCCGCGACAACCCGCTCCTGGAGGTGGAGACCGCGGCCGCCGTGCACGAACTCCTCGTCGCGCTGCGCCGGGCCCGCGCCGACCTCGGCCCGGACGGGGACCCGGTGCTCGCCGCCCTCGCCGCGGACGCCTTCCAGCCGCTGTCGGTCGCCGAGCACGCCGCCCGGCACGGCATGACCCCCGCCGAACTGCGCACCGCGGTACGGCGCGGCGCCGGGTGCAGCCCCAAGGACTACCTGCTCGGCATCCGCCTCGGCCGCGCCAAGGAACTCCTCGCCGTCACCGATCTGCCGGTCGCCGCGGTCGCCCGCCGGGTCGGCTACGACGACCCCGCCTACTTCTCCCGGCTCTTCACCCGCCGCGTCGGCATGGCCCCGGTCCGCTTCCGCGCCCAGCAGGGCCGCAGCGTCCCCGGCGGCTGGAGCAACGCCGTTCCCGACCCGGACGATCCGCCGCTGGTCCAGCAGCCGGACGCCCCGGACGCCGCGCCCGGGGCGACGTAGGGTGTCGGGCCATGACCTCCCGTGACCCGCAGCAGGCCGAAAGCGCCGGGGCCCTCGACACGGTGGCCGGGGCCGACGCCTCGGTGCGCGCCGAGCTGACCCGGCTGCGCGACAGCATCGACAACATCGACGCGGCGGTCGTCCACATACTGGCCGAGCGCTTCAAATGCACCCAGCAGGTCGGCCGCCTCAAGGCCCTGCACCAGCTGCCGCCCGCCGACCCGGCCCGCGAGGCCCGCCAGATCGAGCGCCTGCGCCAGCTCGCCGAGACCGCGAAGCTCGACCCCTCCTTCGCCGAGAAGCTCCTCGGCTTCATCGTCGCCGAGGTCATCCGCCACCACGAGCAGATCGCGGACGCCGAGTCGGCGGAGCCCGCCCGCGGCAACGGGGCCTCCCGTACGGCCGCCACCGCGGACTGACCGGATCCACCGGACTCACCGGACCCACCGGACCCACGCCCGCGGTCCCCGAGCGCCCCCGGCCCCCGGGGTCCAGTACCCGAACCGGGCCGGGATCCGGGGGAGCCCGGACCCGGCGTGCGCCCCGCGCGCGGACCCGCCCCGGGGCCCCCGCTCAGGCCCTCGCCCGCAGGTCGGGGCGCCAACCGCCCGTGATCCAGGCCCCGTTGAGAAGGGGCGCACACGGCGCGCGTCGCGCCGGGCCGCGCACCTTCACCTCCGTACCCCCTCGGCGTACGCCGGGAAATAGGGCATCCTACGCTGAGTGCTCTCCCACTCACCGTCCGTCCGGCCGGGCGCCGGACACCCAAGCGAGGGGACGCGGGCCTTGCCGACACAAGCGAGCATCCTGATCGTCGACGACCACGAGGACACGCTGTACGCGCTCGAATGCGCCCTCGCCCCGCTCGGCTATCCGGTGCGGAGCGCCACCAGCGGCGACGCCGCCCTCAAGGACGTCCTGCGCGGCAGCATCGGCCTCCTCGTCCTCGACGTCCGCATGCCCGGCGTCAGCGGAGTCGACGTGGTCCGCTACCTGCGGCGCCTGGAGCAGACCCAGCACATCCCCGTCCTGCTGCTCACCGGATTCGGCGCCGACGCCGCGCTCACCGCCGACGCCTACGAACTCGGCGTCGCCGACCTCGTCCTCAAGCCGATCGACCCGCTCGCCCTGCGCACCAAGGTCCGCTACCTCTACGAGGCCCACCAGCGCACCCGCGCCCTCGAAGCGGAACTGCGCGAGCTGCGCGCCGATCCCGAGACCCGGCCCACCGCCCCGCCGCGCCGCCGCCGCGGTCAACTCGCCACCGGGCCCGACACCCGCGTCCCCGTCCAGCGCGAGTCGCCCGCCCGGCCGGGCCGGGCCGCCGGATCCGAAGCCCTGGGCGGCGTCTGACCCCGCGCGCCGCCGCCGCGGCCCGGCCCCGTCCCTTCACCGCCGCGCACGCCGGGTGAAACCCCCTGTTCCCGCGCCGGGACCATCAGGCAGCATGGCCACCATGTCCGTACTGACGCGCGACGAAGCGCAGACCCGAGCACAACTCCTCGAAGTCCACCGGTACACGGTCGACCTCGACCTCGACCGCGGCGAGGAGACCTTCGACTCCCGCACCGTCATCCGCTTCACCGCACAATCGGACGCGGACACGTTCGTCGAGCTGAAGCCCGTCACCCTGCGCGCCGCCACCCTCGACGGACAGCCCCTCGACCCCGCCGCCCTCGACGGCAACCGCCTCCCGCTGACCCTCACCGCGGGCCCCCACGAACTCACCGTCGACGCCGAGATGCGCTACTCCCGCACCGGCGAGGGACTGCACCGCTTCACCGACCCCGCCGACGGCGAGACCTACGTCTACAGCCAGCTCTTCCTCGACGACATACAGCGCGTCTTCGCCGCCTTCGACCAGCCCGACCTGAAATCCGTCTTCGAGCTGCGGGTCAACGCCCCCGAGGGCTGGACCGTCCTCAGCAACACCCTCACCACCCGCGACGAACAGGGCCGCTGGCAGGCCGCGCCCACCCTGCCGCTCTCCTGCTACCTCGTCGCCGTCGCCGCCGGCCCCTGGCACTCGGTGCGCACCGAGCACCGCGGCATCCCCTTCGGACTGCACTGCCGCCGCTCCCTGGCCCCCGCCCTCGACGCCGACACCGGCGAGCTCTTCGACATCACCCGCGCCTGCTTCGACCGCTACCACGAGAAGTTCGAGGAGCCCTACCCCTTCGACTCCTACGACCAGGCCTTCGTCCCCGAGTTCAACGCGGGCGCCATGGAGAACCCCGGACTCGTCACCTTCCGCGACGAGTTCCTCTACCGCTCCGCCGTCACCGACACCGAACGCCAGACCCGCGGCATGGTCATCGCCCACGAGATGGCCCATATGTGGTTCGGCGACCTCGTCACCCTCACCTGGTGGGACGACATCTGGCTGAACGAGTCCTTCGCCGAGTACATGGGCTACCAGGTCCTCGCCGAGGCCACCCGCCACACCGGCACCTGGACCGACTTCGCCATCGCCCGCAAGGGCTGGGGCTACGACGCCGACCAGCGCCCCTCCACCCACCCCGTCGCCCCCGAGGCCGTCGACGACAGCGCCGCCGCCCTGCTCAACTTCGACGGCATCTCCTACGCCAAGGGCGCCAGCGCCCTGCGCCAACTCGTCCACTGGATGGGCGAGAAGGACTTCCTCGCCGGGATCAACACCCACTTCGCCCGGCACAAGTTCGCCAACGCCTCGCTCGCCGACTTCCTCGACTCCCTCGCCGGCCACACCGACCGCGACATCCACGGCTGGGCCGCCCAGTGGCTGCGCACCACCGGCGTCGACACCCTCACCCCCGAACTGACCCCCGTCGACGCCCGCAGCACCACCCTCACCGTCAGCCGCGAGGGCAGCCGCCCGCACCGCATCGCCGTCGGCGTCTACGACCGCGACCCCGGCGACGGCAGCCGCCTGGTGCTCCGCGAACGCTTCGACAGCGACATCCCCGGCGCCCCCCGCGACCTCGGCGCCCCGCCCGCCCTCCTCGTCCTCAACGACCAGGACTACGGCTACGCCAAGATCCGCTTCGACCCGGCCTCCGCCCGCACCGCCCTGGACGCCCTGGCCGGACTGCCCGACCCGCTCACCCGCGCCGTGGTGTGGAACGCGCTGCGCGAGGCCGTACGCGACGGCGAACTCCCGCCCGCCGCCTACCTCGACGCCGCCCGCACCCACCTCCCGCACGAGCGCGACCTCGCCGTCGTCAGCGGCGTCCTCACCTTCAGCCGTCTGGTCGCCGACCGCTACCTGCCCGCCGAACGCCGCCCCGCGGCCCTCGCCACCCTCGGCGAACTCTGCCGCGACCTGCTGCGCCGCACCGAGACCGGCGACCACCCCGGGCTGCGCCTGCTGGCCGTGCGCCACGCCATCGACTCCGCCACCCAGCCCGATGTGATCCGCGACTGGTACGACTCCGGAAACGTCCCCGGCGGCCCCGAACTCGACCCCGAACTGCGCTGGCGCATCCTCGGCCGCCTGTGCGTCCTCGGCGCCGTGGACGACGCCGTCATCGAGGCCGAACTCGTCCAGGACCCGAGCGCCACCGGCCAGGAGGGCGCCGCCCGCTGCCGCGCCGCACTGCCCGACCCGGTCGCCAAACAGGAGGCCTGGCGGGCCCTGTTCGAGGACGACACCCTCTCCAACTACCTCTTCACCGCCACCGCCCAGGGCTTCTGGCAGCCCGAGCAGGCCGATCTGGTACGCGACTTCGTCCCCCGCTACTTCACCGAGGTGCCCGCCCTCGCCGCCCGCCGCGGCGCGGCCATCGCCTCCGCCGCGGGCCGCCACGGCTTCCCCGGCCACCGCGCCGACCCCCGCACCGCCGAACTCGCCGAGCAGTGCCTGCGCGCGGACGACCTGCTGCCCGCCCTCCGCCGCGAACTGGCCGACCGCCTCGACGACCTGCACCGGGCGCTGCGGGTGCAGGCGGGGCAGGAGGGGCAGGAAGGGCAGGCGGGGCAAGAAGGGCAGGAGGAGGCTGCGGGGGAGCGGTAGGCAAGTCGCCTCCGGCGTCCGTCGTTTCGGCGTCCGGGGCGCGGTCCGCGGCAGGAGGCGCCGGGGCGGCCAGGAGGCGCCGGGGCGGCAGGCGGCGTAGGGGGGCGGGCAGGCGGCGTAGGGGGGCGGGCAGGCGGCGTAGGCCTAGGGGAGCCGACCTGGGGTGAGGCGGCCGTGGCCGGGACGTGCGGGCCCTGGTCCGGGCCCTGGTCCGGGCCCTGGCCCGGGCCCGTCTCGGACGTACGGCCGGTTCCGACCCCGGCCCCGGCGTCCCGTCCGGGTCGGCCGCCGGGTGCCGTCGCGTCCGCCGCGAACGGACCGCCCTCCTCGCAGCCCGCCCGCCCCCGCGCCCCCAACTCCCCTCCCGCTTCCCTCTTTCGGGTCGCATCGGCGCCGCTTGGCGCCTGCGCCGCGAGGCGGTCCTACAGGCTTGGTGCGCCGCTGCCCGCACCCCACCTGAAGGACCGCCATTGAGCACCCCGCCGCCTCTCGCCGGAGGGGCCGCAGGCCCGACCGCCCTGCGCCCGATGCTCGACACCGTCCTCGCCGCCCTCCAGGAAGGCGCCCTGCGGCGCCAGGGCCCGCTGCCCGCGGGCGGACCCGAGGCGGTGGCCGCCCGCGTCCGCCGGGCCCTCGGCACCGTCCTGCCCGAGCAGGGCATCGGCGCCCACCCCGCCCTGCACAGCCTCGTCACCGCCGTCGCCGAGGGCGCCGCCGACCCCGCCGACCCGCTGTGCGCCGCCCATCTGCACTGCCCCCCGCTCGCCGTGGCCACCGCCGCCGACCTGGCCGCCTCGGCGCTCAACCCCTCGATGGACTCCTGGGACCAGGCCCCCGCCGCCTCCGCCCTCGAAGCCCTCGTCACCCGGGCCCTCGCCGCCGAGGTCCACCCCGCCGCCGACGCCCTGGTCACCACCGGCGCCACCGAGGCCAACCAACTCGCCGTGCTGCTCGCCCGGGAGCTCGGCCCCGGCCCTGTCCAGCTCGTCTGCGGCGCCAACGCCCACCACTCCCTGCACCGCGCCGCCTGGCTCCTCGGCCAGCCCCCGCCGGTGACCGTCCCCACCCCGGACGGCACCCTGCGCCCCGAAGCCCTCGGCGCCGCGCTCGCCGGACTCGACGGCCACCCGAACCTCCTCGCCGCCGCCACCGCGGGCACCACCGACGCCGGGCTCATCGACCCCCTCGGCGCGCTCGCCGACACCGCCGCCCGGCACGGCGCCCGCCTGCACATCGACGCGGCCTACGGCGGCGCCCTCCTGTTCAGCGCCCGCCACCGCGGACTCCTCACCGGCCTCGACCGCGCCCACACCACCGCACTCGACCTGCACAAACTCGGCTGGCAGCCGGTCGCCGCCGGACTCTTCACCAGCCGCGACCCCGCCGAGCTCGCCGCCCTCGACCACCGCGCCGACTACCTCAACGCCGACGACGACACCGAGGCCGGGCTGCCCGACCTCCTCGGGCGCTCGCTGCGCACCACCCGCCGCCCCGACATCCTCAAGATCGCCGTCACCCTGCGCGCGCTCGGCCGCGAAGGACTCGGCGCCCTCACCGACCACGTCTGCGCCCAGGCCCGCGAACTGGCCCGCCTGGTGGCCGCCCACCCCCGCTTCACCCTCTGCGCGGAGCCCGCCCTCAGCACCGTCCTGTTCCGCCCGACCGGCATCGACGACCGCACCCTCGCCGCCGTACGCAGGGACCTGCTCGGCGCGGGGCACGCCGTCCTCGGCCGCGCCCGCCACGGCGGCCGCCTCTGGCTCAAGGCCACCCTCCTCAACCCGCACACCCAGCCGGGCGACCTCGCCGCACTCCTCAAACTGGTGGAAGGAAACCTCCCGTGACGAGCACCAGCGAAACCGCCCCCCACGACCTGGTCGGCATCGGCATCGGCCCCTTCAACCTCTCCCTGGCCGCCCTCGCCCAGCCCCTCACCACCCTCAGCACCGCCTTCTACGACCAGAACCCGGCCTTCGCCTGGCACCCCGGGCTGCTCATCGAGGGCACCACCCTCCAAGTCCCCTTCCTCGCCGACCTGGTGACCCTCGCCGACCCCGCCAGCCGGTGGAGCTTCCTCAGCCATCTGCGCCACCGCGAGCGGCTGTTCCCCTTCTACTTCGCCGAGCGCTTCCACATCGACCGCGCCGAGTACGCCGCCTACTGCCGCTGGGTCAGCGAGCACCTGCCCGCGCTGCACTTCGGCCACCGCGTCGAGTCCGTCCGCTGGGACAGCGCCCACGCCCACTTCGAGGTCGACTACTCCCGCCTCGGCGCCGACGGCGAGACCGAGTCGCTCGGCCGCACCCACGCCAGGAACCTCGCCCTCGGCATCGGCACCGCACCCAATCTGCCCGGCGCCCTGCGGCCCCTCGCCGACTCCCCGGGGACCCTGGTGCTGCACTCCGCGGACTACCTCCGCCACCGCGACCGGCTCCTCGCCGCGGGCCATGTCACCGTCATCGGCTCCGGGCAGTCCGGCGCCGAGGTCTTCCTCGACCTCCTCAGACGCAGGCCCACCGGCTGCGAACAACTCCACTGGCTGGCCCGCACCGAGGCCTTCGCGCCCATGGAGTACTCCAAGCTCGGGCTCGAACACTTCACGCCCGACTACACCCGCTACTTCCACCAGCTTTCCGAGACCGCCCGCGACAGCCTCCTGCCCCGGCAGTGGCAACTCCACAAGGGCATCGACAGCGGCACCCTCGGCGCCATCCACGACGAGCTGTACCGGCGCACCCTCGACGGCCACTGGCCGGACGCCACCCTCACCCCCGGCGTCACCGTCCGCACCGCGGGCCGCGTCGGCGACGGCCGCATCGAACTCCACCTGGAACACGGCCGCCAGGGCACCCGCACCCGCCACACCACCGACGCTGTCGTCCTCGCCACCGGCTACCGCGAACGCCCCCTCGACCAGCTCCTCGGCGCCCTCGAACCCCACCTGAGACGCGACAGCTCGGGGCGCCTCGCCGTGGACGCCCACTACCGGCTCGCCCTCGACCCCGCGCTCACCCGCGGCGGCAGCAACATCTACGTACAGAACGCCGAACGGCACACCCACGGCGTCGGCGCACCCGACCTCGGGCTCGCCGCCTGGCGCAGCGCCACCATCCTCAACGCCCTCACCGGCACCACCGCCTACCCGCTGCCGCAGCGCACCGCCTTCACCCGCTTCGGCCTGCACCAGCCGACGGCATCCGCACCCGGGACGCCCGGGACGCCGCCTGGGACCGCATCCGCTTCCGGGACCGGAACGGGGTCCGCGCCCGGGTCCGTACCCGCGCCTGGATCCGTACCCGCGCCCGCGCCCGCGCCCGAGTCCGCCGGGAGCCCCACCGCCCCGCCGGGCGTCACCATCCCCCCGCCCGAGTCGGCGGGATCCGCGCTCAGGACTCCGCGGGACGCAGCCGACCCCCCGCCCGCGGCGAGGGATTGAGCGGATCGTCGACGAGACCGGCGACCCGGCGCACCTCGTCCAGCGGGTCCTCGTCCACCTGCCCGCCCGCCGCCCGCGCCAGCACATGCAGCGAGGCGAGCAACTGGGGGCGGTCTCCGGCCGGGAGCCGGTCCACCAGGGCGCGTATCTCCCGCTGCCGGTGCCGCAGCACCCGGTCGACCAGGGACTGGCCCTTGGCGCTCATCCGCAGCACCACCTCGCGGCGGTTGCCCGGATTGGGCGCGCGGTGCGCGAGGTCCTGGGCCTCCAGCCGCTCCACCATCCTGAGCGCCGTCGAGGGATTGACCCCGAGGACCGAGGCCAGCGCCGCCAGCTTCACCGGTCCGCAGCGCTCCAGGACCACCAGCGCCCGCAGCTGCGGCAGGGTCAGGGTCCCGTCGACCGAGGCCAGCGAACGAGCCGATATCTCCACGAAGAGGCGGGAGACCGCGGTCACGGCCAGCGCGACCTCCTCGGCCTCGTCGACCTGTCGGCCGATCTGCTCACCGCCCCCCGGCGGGGGACCCGTCAGACTGCTCTGCTCGGTCATACGGCTCGTCGTACCCTTCCGATGGTTCCCGCCAGGGCAGCGGCAACCGCTGCACCGCACCCGCCCCTGCACCCGGTCGTGACCCCGTACCGGCCCCCGCCCGGACCGGACCGGTGCCGCAGGCACGGCCCCCGACCCGCCGATGAGGCAAGCAGAAGCCGTCATTACCCGGCCTTTGCCAAGCCTATACCTGCGCCCCGTGCGCTCCCACCCACCTGTGGACAACTCCCCCTCCGGCACCCCGCCACCGGCTCCCGGCCCCCGCCCCGACCGGCCTCCGTCCGGGCACACAAAAGACCGCGACCGGCAGTCCACCCAACTGCCGGCCGCGGCCGCACCACCCCGCCTCGCCACCCCGCGCCGCAAGCCCGGAGGCCTGCCGCGCCGGACGCGAGCCGGAGAGAACCCGAAGCACCGGACGCCCGGAAACCCGCGCGATCCGAAGGAACACGAAACCCGGGGACCCGCAGACCTCCGAGAGCCGACCGGCCCTCGCAAGCCGGCGACCTTGAGGAGCCACCGCCCCCCGAAAGCCACCGCCCCGAAAGCCACCGCCCCCGAAAGTCAGCGATCGCGAAACTCAGCGACCCCGCATTCCGCGATCCCCGCTCAGAACACCGGAGTTCCGTTCCGGGTCAGCTTCCACTCCACCGCGGCGAACTCCGCGGGGTCGATCTCGCCCTTCTCCTTCACCCAGGTGATCATCGTGTTGCGGATCTCCTCCGAATTGGCCCACAGCTGCTTCGCGCCGGCCACACCCGGGAAGTTCCCGCCCCCGCTCGCCCGGTAGTTGTTCACCGCGAGCACGAACTCCGCCTTGTCGTCCAGCGGCTTCCCGTCGAACATCAGCTTCGCCACCCGCGACCCCGCGGCCTTCGCCACGTCGATCTCGTACGAGAGGCCGCCCACCACGTCGTAGTTGTAGTCCGGGATGTTGTCGGCGTTCGTCAGCTTCGCCGGGTCCACCGGGGCGTCGGCGGCGGTCTGCACGAAATAGTTCGCGGAGAACTCCAGATAGGCGCGGAGCTGGGCGCCCGTCATCAGCCGCGCCTCCAGGGTGTTCTCGAAGGTGTAGAGACCGGCCACGTCCCGGATCGTCACCTCGCCGCCCGGAATCACCGCCGCCCGCGAGAAGCACGCCGCCTGCGAGAGCACCGGCAGCTCGGCGTACTCCGTACCGGCCAGCGCCTCCTTCACCGTGGCCGCCTGGATGTGGTTGATCAGATCGATGATCGGCACATCCTTGTACGGGGCCTCGGCCGAGGACATCTCCGTCTTGTTCGTGCCGATCACCTGGTTCACATAGGCGACGACCTTCTTGTGCTCCTTCGTGAGCATCCCGGAGATCCGCTTGTCCTCAGGAACCGTGTTCGAGTTGAGGACCTTCGCGCCCGCGCTCTCCACGACCCAGCGGCCCCGCGACCACACCACCTCGAAATCGAAGAGCGTCAGCCGCTGCCCCCACTTCGCGGGCTCCGAGAGGACGACCTGCTTCCCGGTCTCCTTGTTCGTCACGAAATACTCGGGTACCTCGAGGTGCGCGTGCCCCACCAGAATCGCGTCGATCCCCGGCACCTGCTCGGCCACCAGACCCGCCGCGTTCTCCACATACGGCAGTTGGTCACCCCACGACGAGGTCCCGCTCGCCCCCGAATGCGCCGAGACGATCACCACGTCCGCGCCCATCGAACGCAGCCTCGGCACCCATTTCGCCGCCTGCTCCTCCAGACCGGGAAAGGTCATCTTGCCCTGCACATTGGCCTTGTCCCAGATCGCGATCCCCGGATTCGTCAGACCGAGCACCGCCACCCGCACATCCCGGCCGCAGGGCGTCCGCAGCCGCTTCATCACATACGGCCGGAAAGCGGGCCGCTCGGTCCGCGCGTCCAGCGCGTTGGCGCCGAGCAGCGGGAAATCGCACTGCTCCTCGAACTTCCGCAGCACCGGAATCCCGTAGTTGAACTCATGGTTGCCGAGCGCCGCCGCGTCATAGCCGATCGCGTTCATCGCCTTGGCCATCGGATGCACCGGGCCGTGCTGCGCGGTGATCGGGTCGACCCGCGCGTAGTAGTACGAGAGCTGGGTGCCCTGGATGGTGTCGCCCGCGTCGATGAGGAGGGTGTTGCGGGCGCCCTTCTCGCGGCGCACCTGCGAGACCAGCGTGGAGATCTTCGCCAGGCCCACGTCGTTGTGGTCCTTGTCGTCGTACTCCTTGTCCGTGAAGTAGTCCCAGTTCAGGGCGTTTCCGTGCAGGTCCGTGGTGCCCATCACGGTGAAGGAGTAGCGCCGCTCGCGCCCGTGGCGGCCCGCCGCGCTCCCCGCTGCCGCCTCCGCCGCCGGGGCGCCGGCGGCCACCAGGCCCGCCCCCGCGCCTGCCGCGACCGAACTGCCCAGGAACTTCCTTCTGCCGAGCGCCATTTCCACTCCCAGTCGTACCGACGGACCACGCAGCCGCGTCCACCGAGGACACAACGCGCGTAGATTCTGGCGCAATCCCACCCGCCGCAACACCCCCTCCCGATACCGAACAGGCAACCATCCCCGGCCGGAGACCTCCCCCGCCGCCCCGCCGATGCACAGTGGACCCACCCCGCCACCACCTGTGACCGCCGACTCCCCACCGGCAGAAGGGCCCGCCATGACCCACCCCCCGCACGGCACACCCGAAGCACCCCGCCTCGCCGTCCGCGGTGAGGCGCGGCTCGAAGTCGACCCCGAGGTCGCCCGCCTCGACATCACCGTCAGCGCCCGCGGCACCGACCGGCACGACGCCCTCGCCCAGCTCACCCGCCGCAACAACGCCACCCTCGAACTCGTCCGGAGCTATGAGGACGCCGTCCACAAACTGGAGACCGGCGCCTTCTCCCTCACCCCCGAACTGAGCCGCCACGGCCGCACCGAACGCGTCCGCGCCTACCACGGCCGCGTCCATCTCACCGCCCACCTCACCGACTTCACCGCCCTCGGCGACCTCACCACCCGCCTCGCCGAGAACGAACTCACCCGCCTCGGCGGACCCTGGTGGGACCTCCACCCCGACTCGCCCGCCCACCGCGAGGCCCGCCGGCAGGCCGTCCACGAGGCCGTCCAGCGCGCCCGCGAATACGCCGAGGCCCTCGGCACCACCCTCGACTCCCTGCTCGAACTCGCCGACATCGGCGCCGAAACCCCCGCGCCCCAGCCCGGCTTCGGCCGCGCCGCCCGCGGAGCCCGCCGCGCCCTCGGCGGCAACGCGGAGGAGGAACCCGCCCCGCTCGACCTCGAACCCCAGCGCCAGACCGTCCACGCCCAGGTCAACGCCCGCTTCACCCTCCACCCGCCCCGGCTGTGAAACCGAGGGCCCGGGAGGGCCGGTGCAGCCAGGACCCGGCCTCGCCCCGCGCGCCGAGCCGCCCCCACTCCGCATCCGCGCCACATCCGCACCGGGCCGGAGAAAAGAATGAACTCGGCAAACGAGCCGGATAAAGCACAGACGAGCGCCGTACGCCGGGAATCCGGCACCGCCCGGCCATTCCTTCCGGCGAATGGCCGGGAAACCGCGGCGAAAACCCCCGGCGGCGGAGATCGGCCGCTCAGAAGAGCGGCACCCCTCACATATTCAAGTCTTGTCAACAGCCCTTCGGACAAAGGTCGTTCGGCGGTCACGAGGAAAAGAATGTCTACCCACAAGTAAGGCCTAGGCTCGGACCATGCGCCGAGCAAAAATCGTCTGCACCCTGGGCCCTGCCACCGATACATACGAGCAGATCAAAGCCCTCGCCGAAGCCGGCATGAACATCGCCCGGCTCAACCTCAGCCACGGCACCCTCCACGACCACGAACAGCGCTACCACCACGTACGCAAGGCCGCCGAGGAGACCGGCCGCAGCATCGGCATCCTCGCCGACCTTCAAGGCCCGAAGATCCGCCTCGGCACCTTCACCGAAGGCCCCGTACTCCTCGAACCCGGCGACACCTTCACCCTCAGCACCGACCCCCACACCCCCGGCGACCACCACCAGTGCGCCACCACCCACCCCCACCTCGCCAACGACCTGCACCACGGCGACCACATCCTCATCGACGACGGCAAGGTCACCCTCCAGGTCACCGAGATCGACGGCCCCCGCATCCGCACCCTGTGCACCGACGGCGGCCTCCTCTCCGACCACAAGGGCCTCAACCTCCCCGGCACCGCCGTCACCGTCCCCGCCCTCTCCGCCAAGGACCGCAGCGACCTGCGCTGGGCCCTGCGCACCGGCTGCGACCTCATCGCCCTCTCCTTCGTCCGCACCGGCGAGGACATCGACGAGGTTCACCGCCTCATGCGCGAGGAAGGACGCACCCTGCCCGTCCTCGCCAAACTGGAGAAGCCCCAGGCCGTCGAGCACCTCGACGACATCGTGGCCGCCTTCGACGGACTCCTCATCGCCCGCGGCGACCTCGGCGTCGAAATGCCCCTGGAACAGGTCCCCTTGGTGCAGAAACGCGCCATCAAACTCGCCCAGCGCAACGCCAAACCCGTCATCGTCGCCACCCAGATGCTCGACTCGATGATCGACAACCCGCGCCCCACCCGCGCCGAGGCCAGCGACGTCGCCAACGCCATCATCGACGGCACCGACGCCGTCATGCTCTCCGGCGAGACCAGCATCGGGCGCTTCCCCGCCCAGACCGTCAAGACCATGTCCCGCATCGTCGCCTCCGCCGAGGAAGACCTCCTCGCCAAGGGCCTCCCGCCGCTCACCACCGGCAGCAAGCCCCGCACCCAGGGCGGCGCCGTGGCCCGCGCCGCCGCCGAGATCGGGGACTTCCTCGACGCCCGCTACCTCGTCGCCTTCACCCAGTCCGGCGACACCGTCCGGCGCCTGTCCCGCTACCGCTCGCCCATCCCGCTGCTCGCCTTCACCCCCGACCCGGCCACCCGCGCCCAACTCGGCCTCAGCTGGGGCGTGCAGACCCTGCTCGGCCCCCAGGTCGACTCCACCGACGCCATGGTCGACCAGGTCGACGAACAGCTCCTCCGCCTCGGCCTGTGCAAGCGCGGCGACATCGTCGTCATCACCGCGGGCTCACCCCCCGGCGTCTCCGGCTCGACCAACCTGGTCCGCGTCCACCACATCGGCGAGGACGACAGCCCGAAGTAGGCGGGGGCCCGCGATTCGCCCCTGGGGCTCAGCACGTGGGGCCGATGTGCCGGTCCATGAGGGCTACGGAGGCTCGGCGGGCGATCGAGACATCGCGCGCGTGGGCGTACCTCCCCTCGACACCCAGCCGGTCGAGGGTGCCCGCACCCGGAACACGTTGTCGTCCGGCCGCAGGTCCCGCATCGCCGCTTCGCAGAGGTCGATCAGCCCGGGCCGGGCGTCGGCACACATGATCCGCGGAGCGGGGACACCGCCGCGGTGCGTGGAGCTGATGCAGCCGTCGCCGAGGTAGAGGCCGAGAAGGCAGACGTACGTACCGGCCTCCTCGGGCGGGCCGGGGTGCGGGCGGCATCTCGGGCAGGGGAGACCGCCGCGCAGGGGAGACCCCCGCGCAGGAGAGGCTCGGCGCGCACGGTCCAGGCGCGCAGAGTCGAGCGGGAGATTCCCGTCTGCCCGCTCACCGCATTGCGGCTCTGGCCCTGGCCTATGAGTGCCAGGGCGCGACGCCGGGTTTCCAGGTCGTACATGGGGGCGACTGTGCGGGAAAGAATTACCGACGTGCCCGGCTGATCTCAGTCGATTAACACGAACGAGTGATCAACATCCGTTGATGTTGCGACCTTGGAATTCAAGGAAAAAGTGCCCCGGGTGGGATTCGAACCCACGCTGTCGGTGGTTTGAGCACCGTGTCTCTACCGCTGGACTACCGGGGCATCCTGTGAAACGAAGTTCAACGGGTACCCGTTGCCCGATCACCATACCGCAGCTGGGTACCCTCATGGCAGCAGTATCTGCCAGCACCAAGGAGCTCCCGTGACCGCCCCCGAGTCGCCCCAGCCCGTCAATGACGACGACAAGTCGCATGTGCCTCCGCTCACCACGCGTGTCGTCATCGCCGAGGACGAGGCGCTCATCCGTCTCGACCTCAAGGAGATGCTCGAGGAGGAGGGCTACACCGTCGTCGGTGAGGCCGGGGACGGGGCCAAGGCGGTGGAGCTCGCCCGGGAGCACCGGCCCGACCTGGTGATCCTCGATGTCAAGATGCCGAAGCTCGACGGGATTTCGGCGGCCGAGAAGATCGCCGAGGAGTCGATCGCGCCGGTGCTCATGCTGACCGCGTTCTCGCAGCGCGACCTGGTGGAGCGGGCGCGGGACGCGGGCGCGATGGCGTACCTGGTGAAGCCGTTCAGCAAGTCGGACGTGGTGCCGGCGATCGAGATGGCCGTCTCCCGGTTCACGGAGCTGAAGACGCTGGAGGCGGAGGTCGCGGACCTGACGCAGCGTCTGGAGACCCGCAAGCTGGTGGACCGGGCGAAGTCGATTCTGCAGACGGAGTACGGGCTCACCGAGCCGGCGGCCTTCCGGTGGATCCAGAAGACGTCGATGGACCGGCGCCTTTCGATGCAGCAGGTGGCGGAGGCCGTGATCCAGGACTCCGAGGAGAAGAAGGCGAAGGGCGGCGGCCAGTAGCCGCCCGCCCCCGGCCCGGCGCCGAGCACCGGGGCCGCGACCGCACCACCGAGGCCGCGACAGCAGCACCGCGGAGGCCGCGAGCAGCAGCAGCGAGGCCCGCCCCCGACCAGGGGGCGGGCCTCGCCGTTTCTTGCGGGTGCCGGGGTCAGTCCTCGCCGAGGTAGGCCTTGCGGACGGACTCGTCGGTGAGCAGGTCGGATCCGGTGCCGGAGACGACGATCTTGCCGACCTCCATGACATGGCCCTGATCGGCGAGGGAGAGCGCGGCCTGCGCGTTCTGCTCGACGAGCAGGATGGTGGTGCCCTGCGCCTTGAGTTCGGCGATGGTCGCCATGATCTTCTGCATCATGATCGGCGAGAGGCCCATGGAGGGTTCGTCGAGCATGAGCAGCTTGGGCTGGGACATCAGGGCGCGCCCCATGGCGAGCATCTGCTGTTCGCCGCCGGAGAGGGTGCCCGCGGCCTGCTTGCGGCGTTCCCCGAGGATGGGGAAGAGCTCGTAGGCGCGCTGGATGTCCTTCTGGATGCCCTCGACGTCCTTGCGGAGGAAGGCGCCGAGTTGCAGGTTCTCGGTGATGCTCAGGCGCGGGAAGATGTGCCGGCCCTCGGGGGAGTGGGCGAGCCCGAGGGCGACGATCTTGTGCGCGGGGGTGCCGTTGAGCGGCTTGCCGTCGAAGAGGATCCGGCCGCCGGAGGGCTTGAGGAGCCCGGAGAGGGTGCGCAGGGTGGTGGTCTTGCCGGCGCCGTTGGTGCCGATGAGGGTGACGACCTGGCCTGCTTCGACGCTGAAGGAGATGCCCTTGACGGCCTCGATCTTGCCGTAGGCGACCTTGAGGTCCTGGACCTCGAGAAGTGCGGTCACTTGTCGTCTCCTTCGGTGCCGGCCTCGCCTGCGGCGCGGGGCTCGGCGGTCTTGCCGGTGGTGCTGGCGCGCGGGGCGGCCGCGGCGGCTTCGGCGGACTGGACCTCGCCCAGGGCCTCGTCCTCGGGGGCGCCCTCGAAGGGGGTGCCGAGGTAGGCGGCGACGACGCGCTCGTCGCTCTGGACGACGTCGCTGGTGCCTTCGACGAGCTTCTCGCCCTGGACGAGGACGGCGACGCGGTCGCAGAGGTTGAAGATGAACCGCATGTCGTGCTCGATGACCAGGACGGCGGTGCCCTTGTCCCGGATGGCGAAGACGAGCTCCTCGGTGGCGCGGGTCTCCTGCGGGTTCATGCCCGCGGTGGGCTCGTCGAGCAGGAGGAGGCCGGGTTCGCTGGCGAGGGCGCGGGCGATCTCCAGCTTGCGCTGCTCGCCGTAGGGCAGGTTGCGGGCGAGGTGGTCGCGCTTGTGGTCGAGGCCGATGAACTCCAGGAGTTCCATGGCGCGTTCCTCGCTGGCGCGTTCGGCCTTCTTGAAGCCGGGGCCGCGCAGGAGGGCCGACCAGAGGCCTTCCTTGGTGCGGGTGTGGCGGCCGACGAGCACGTTCTCCAGGACGGTCATGTTGGCGAAGAGCCGGATGTTCTGGAAGGTGCGGGCGATGCCGGCCTTGGTGACGAGGTGGGGCTTGGGCGGCAGGACGGTGCCCTTGTAGGCGACGGTGCCCTCGGTGGGCACGTACAGGCCGGTGAGGCAGTTGAAGAAGGTGGTCTTGCCTGCGCCGTTGGGGCCGATGAGGCCGACGATCTCGCCGCTGTTGACGGTGAGGTCGACGCCCTTGACGGCGGTGAGTCCGCCGAAGCGCATGGTGACGCCGCTGGCCTGGAGGACCGTGGCGGTCGCGGTCTTGGTGGGAGCTGTGGTCATGAGGGTTACGCCCCCGCCTTGCTGAGGGAGGTATCGGTGCCGAGTGCGGTGGTGGGTACGTCGAGTTGGCCGGTCTCGTGGAATTCGAGCTGCTGCCTGCGGTTGGCGATGATGCCCTCCGGCCGGAAGCGCATGAGCAGGACGAGGGCGATGCCGAAGACGAGCAGGCTCTTGTTCTGCAGGAAGGTCAGCTTCTCGGGGATGAGGTAGAGCAGCGCCGCGCCGAGGATGGGTCCGCTGACGGTGCCCATGCCGCCGAGGACGACGGCGGCGAGCAGGAAGGCGGAGTTGGGCGGCGTGGATCCGGCGAACTGGTACGGCGTCGGGACGACGCTGTAGGTGACGTGGGCGCTGACGGTGCCGGCGAGTCCGGCGAGGCTGGCGCCGAGGGCGAAGGCGATGAGCTTGACCCGGAAGCCGTTGATGCCCATGGCGGTGGCGGCGGTCTCGTCCTCGCGGATGGCGATCCAGCTGCGGCCGATGCGGCTGTCGCTGGCGCGGGTGTAGACGAGGACGACGATGGCCATGATGAAGACCATCAGCAGGTAGTAGTTGGCGAAGCGGCCCAGCGTGAATCCGACGACGTCGTGGCTCTCCCCGAAGTTGAATCCGAAGAAGCTGAGGTCGGGGATGGAGGAGATGCCGTTGGGGCCGCCGGTGATGTTGGGTCCGGAGACGCCGTCCATGTTGTTGACGGCGATGCGGAAGATCTCTCCGAAGCCGAGGGTGACGATGGCGAGGTAGTCGCCGCGCAGCCGCAGGGTGGGGGCGCCGATGAGGACGCCGAAGACGAGGCTGGCGGCGGCGCCGGTGAGGGCGGCGGCCCAGAAGGGGAACTGCACGCCGGAGAAGCGGCTGAACTCGGAGCCGGAGACGAGGGCCGCGGTGTAGGCGCCGACGCCGAGGAAGGCGACGTAGCCGAGGTCGAGGAGTCCGGCGAGGCCGACGACGATGTTGAGGCCGAGGGCGACGGTTCCGAAGATCAGGATGTTGACGCCGAGGTTGGCGTAGTGGTCGTCGCTCTGGGTGAAGGGGAAGGCGATGGCGGCGACGAAGCCCATGGCCAGGGTGAAGGCCCGGTTGTCGGCGGCGAGCCTGCTGAGCCGGTCGAGGAGGCCCGCGCTGTGCAGGGCCCAGGCGGCGAAGACGACGACGATCAGGTAGCCGATGAAGGTCTCGCCCTCGTCGGAGGGGGTGTCGATGCCGTAGGTGAAGATGAACAGCCCGGCGACGGCGGCGAGGGTGATGATGCCGCGCTCCAGCCAGCCGTTCAGCGGGGCGGCCGGGGCGATCCGGTCGGGCTTGCCGATGCGGGCGAGGAAGGCTTCCTTGTCGGTCTGGCCTTCGCTGCGGTCCTGCGGGAGGGCGAGCACGCCGAGCAGCGGCAGCGCGGAGGCCACCGCGGCGACGTACGCGCCGGGTTCGAGGTTCACCAGGCCGTTGAGGGTGATGGCGATGGCGAGGACGGTGAACCAGGTGACGCCGAAGGCGCCGAGCGCGGTGAGCGTGAGCGGGGCGTTGCTGCGGCCGGGGTTGAGCCACTTCAGGCCGGGGACGCCGTAGGACTCCAGGGCGTAGAGGGTGACGAGGGCTCCGGCGATGAAGGTCATCCACTGGAGGCCGCCGGGGTAGGCGTAGACCGTCAGGTCGCCGGGGAACTCGTCGGTCCACGTCCAGGCGAGGAAGGTGGAGACGAGGGTGGCGATGCCGCCGAGGAGGGCGAGGGCCCGGGCCGCCGCGAGGGGCAGCGGGACGATCGTGGACGCCGTGGCCTTGGCGGGCGTGGTGGCTGTGGTGGTGGTCTGGGTGGTCATGTGGATCACGCCCTGTCCGCGACGCGTTCGCCGAGCAGGCCTTGCGGCCGTACCAGGAGTACGAGGATGAGGAGGCAGAACGCCCAGACGTTGGCCCAGCTGGAGCCGCCGAACTGGCCCATGCCGGGGATGCCGTCGATGTAGGCGCTGGCGGTGACCTCGGCGATGCCGAGGACGAGTCCGCCGACCATGGCGCCGTAGATGTTGCCGATGCCGCCGAGGACGGCCGCGGTGAAGGCCTTGAGGCCCATGAGGAAGCCCATGCGGTATTCGACGTGGCCGTACTTGGCGCCGTACGCGACGGAGGCGACGGCGGCGAAGAAGCCGCCGATGGCGAAGGCGATGACGATGATGCGGTTGGTGTCGATGCCCATGAGCTGCGCGGTGTCGGGGTCCTGCGCGGTGGCCTGCATGGCGCGTCCGGTGCGGCTGCGGCGGACGAAGAAGGCGAGTCCGGTCATGCAGACGACGGCGGCGACGATGAGGAAGAGGTCGGCGTTCTTGAAGGTGACGCTGCCGATCTCGTAGCTGCCCTCGCCGAGTTCGGGGAAGACGCGGGGCTTGTCGGCCTGCGGGTAGAAGTTGCGGATGGCCTCCTGGAGTGCCAGGGAGAGGCCGATGGCGGTGATCAGGGGGGCGAGGCGTGGCGCCCCGCGTAGTGGTCGGTAGGCGAAGCGTTCCGCGCCGACGGCGATGAGGACGGCCACCAGGCCGCCGCCTATCAGCATCAGGGGCAGGGCGACCCAGATGTTGATGCTGTCGGGGAGGATGAGGTAAACGCTGAGCGCGCCGAAGCCGCCGGTCATGAAGATCTCGCCGTGGGCGAAGTTGATGAGCTGGACGATGCCGTACACCATCGTGTAGCCGATGGCGATGAGCCCGTACATCGAGCCGAGGAGCAGCCCGTTGGCCAGCTGCTGCGGCAGGGTGTTCACCGCATGGCCTCCATTGTCGCTGGAAGTGTGCAGGGGTGGTTTTCCGGGAGTTGTCCGGTCAGGTCGGACCTCGGTCCGATTACCGGGTTGTGCTCCCTATGGGTCGGGCCGCGCGGTGGGGTCTGCCTTCCGCGCGGCCCGTCGGTGGTGCCGTTGGTGCTGGGGGGTCAGTTGGCCTCGCCCGTGTACTCGTCGGTCTTGACGGCCTTCCACTCGCCCTTGGTGACCTGGTAGACGGTCAGCTGCTTGTTGGTGGTGTCGCCGTACTTGTCGAAGGCGACGGTGCCGGTGATGCCGTCGAAGTTGGACTTGCCGACGGCCTCGAGGACCTTCTTGCGGAGCTCGTCACCGGTGGGCAGCTTGCCGCCGTTGGCGTCCTTGACGGCGCCGACGGCCTTGATGATGGCGGTGGCGCCGTCGTAGGAGTAGCCGCCGTAGGTGCCGTAGTCGCCCTTGTACTTCTTGGCCTTGTAGGTCTTGATGAAGTCCTGGGCGCTGGGCAGGGTGTCGGCGGGCACGCCGACCGAGGTGGCGAGGTCGCCCTCGGAGACCTTGCCGGCGGTCTTGATGTAGGTCGGCGTGAACATGCCGTCGCCGCCCATGAGCGGGATCTTGGCCCCGGCTTCCTTGAGCTGCTTGGTGATCAGCTGGGACTCGTCGTACTGGCCGCCGTAGTAGACCATGTCGGCCTTGGAGTTCTTGATCTTCGTGACGAGGGAGCCGAAGTCCTTGTCGCCGGTGTTCACGTGGTCGGTGCCGGCCGCCTTGCCGCCGAGCTTGGTGAACTGCTCCTTGAAGATCTTGGCGAGGCCGGCGCCGTAGGCCTGCTTGTCGTCGACGACGAAGACGCGCTTCTTCTTCAGGTCCTTGACGGCGTAGGCCGCGGCGAAGCCGCCCTGGTTGGCGTCGGTGGTGGCGGTGCGGAAGTACGAGGCGTACGGCCGCTTCTTGTCGCCGCTCTGCCAGTTCTTGCCCTGGGTCAGCTCGGGCGCCGTGTTGGACGGCGAGATCTGGACCAGGTTGGCGGCGTTGAAGACCTGCTGCATCGACTGGGCGACGCCGGAGTTCAGCGGGCCGACGGCGCCGACGACGGTCTTGTCGCCGACGAGCGCGGAGGCGTTCTGCTGGCCGGTGGCGGGCTGGGCCTTGTCGTCGAGGGCCTTGAGCTTGAACTTGACGCCGGGCACGAGGTTCTTCTTGTTGGCGTCGTCGACGGCGATCTGGGAGCCGTACTGGATGCCGAGGCCGGTGGCGGAGTTCTCGCCGGACAGCGGGGCGTCGACGCCGATGGTGAGCGTGGTGCTCTCGCCGTCGCCGGAGTTGTCGCCGCCGTCGTCGTCACGCGAACCGCATGCGGTAAGGCTCAGGGCTCCGGTGGTGAGAACGGAGGTAAGGATCAGCAAGGAACGCTGGCGCACAATCAGTCCTTTCCGCGGGCACACTCGTCTTTGATTCGACAGTTTTGTGCCGCGTTGGTACCGAACTCCCACATGGAGCGGTGACTGGCCGTGACTCTAAGCCTCCATCAGGGGTGGGGGCAGTGGCCGAGGGCATGCTGTGACTTTCTTGTTATGCCGCGCCGTATTGAGCGCTTCTGGCCGGGGGATTCTTGGCTGGTTTGCCGGAATTTGCCAGTCGTCCGCATTTTGAGAATGTGCACTTCCGGTCATGCGTGGCGTCGTCGCCCGGCGCTCCGGGCTTCCGTCGCTGGTGGGGGCGGCTTCCCGGGGCCGGTGGTGCGGTTGGGGCCGACGGCCGCGTATTGCCCCTGTGTTACCCAGTGTTACGACAAGGGGTCTCTGGACGACATTCCGCGATCGATGGCGTGCGGACTTGTGCGAATTCCGCGCGCCGGGGCCGCCGGTCGCGGTATGGGGCATGCATTTCCGGCCAGGTGCCGAGCGCGGCAATCGCCCTGTGAAACAGGGTGTGAATACCCCGATCCGGCTTCGATTGTGCCGAGGCAGTGCGGCGATCGGGGAAATGACGAAGGCGCGAGCCGAAGCGGTCCGCGCCTTGTTGCCGTGCCTTTCTGCTGTTTTGTTCCGTCGCCCGCCGGGCCGCCGGGCCGCCGGCCGGAGCGGTCAGGCCTCCGGCTGCGACGGTTCGAGGTCGCGCAGCAGGCAGGTGAGGCGCGCGCTGCAGACCCGCTTGCCCCGCTCGTCCTCGATGGCGATCTCGTACGTGGCGGTGGTGCGGCCCCGGTGCAGCGGGGTGGCGGTGCCGGTGACCAGGCCGCTGCGGGCGGAGCGGTGGTGGGTGCAGTTGAGGTCGACGCCGACGGCGAGCTTGCGGATGCCGCCGTGCAGCATCGAGGCGATGGAGCCGAGGGTCTCGGCGAGGACCGCGGAGGCGCCGCCGTGCAGAAGTCCGTAGGGCTGGGTGTTGCCCTCGACGGGCATGGTGCCCACCACGCGCTCGGCGGAGGCCTCGACGATCTCGATGCCCATCCGGGTGCCGAGGTGCCCGGCGGAGAAGAGGGCCGGCAGGTCCACCCCGAAGGAGGCGTACTCCTCGATGACCTCCTGCGGGAACTTCACATGCTTCTGCTCGCCCATGGCGCCGGCTCCTTCGTACGGGAATGCTTCCGCTGACTCTAAGCGAACGCTTAGTGCGCTGGCGATTCTTCCAGCCGTACGATCACCGACTTGCTCGCGGGGGTGTTGCTGGTGTCGGCGGTGGCGCCCAGCGGCACCAGGACGTTGGTCTCCGGGTAGTAGGCGGCGGCGCAGCCGCGGGCCGTCGGGTAGTGCACCACCCGGAAGCCGTCGGCGCGGCGCTCGGTGCCGTCCTCCCACTCGCTGACCAGGTCCGCGTAGCAGCCGTCGGCGAGGCCGAGCGCGCGGGCGTCCTCGGGGTGGACCAGGACGACGCGGCGGCCGTTCCTGATGCCGCGGTAGCGGTCGTCGAGCCCGTAGATCGTGGTGTTGTACTGGTCGTGCGAGCGCAGGGTCTGAAGGAGCAGCCGCCCTTCGGGCACGTGGGGCCAGGTCACCGGCGCCGAGGTGAAGTTGGCCTTGCCGGTGGCGGTGGGGAAGCGGCGCTCGTCGCGCGGGGCGTGCGGCAGCGTGAAACCGCCGGGCTCGCGCACCCGGGCGTCGAAGTCCTCGAAGCCGGGCACCACCCGGGAGATCCGGTCGCGCACCCGCGCGTAGTCGCCCTCGAACTCCTCCCAGGGGGTGCGGCTGGCGTCGCCGAGCACGCGGCGGGCCAGGCGGCACACGATCGCGGGCTCGGAGAGCAGGGTGGAGCTCGCGGGCTTCAGCCCGCCGCGGGAGGCGTGCACCATGCCCATCGAGTCCTCGACGGTGACGAACTGCTCGCCGCCCGCCTGCACATCGCGCTCGGTGCGGCCGAGGGTCGGCAGGATCAGCGCCCGGGCGCCGGTGACCACATGCGAGCGGTTGAGCTTGGTCGAGACGTGCACGGTCAGCCGGGCCCGGCGCATCGCCGCCTCGGTGACCTCCGTGTCGGGGCTCGCGGCCACGAAGTTCCCGCCCATGGCGAAGAAGACCTTCGCCTCTCCGTCGCGCAGCGCCTCGATGGAGCGGACCACGTCCAGGCCGTGGGCGCGCGGCGGGGCGAAGCCGAACTCCTTCTCCAGGGCGTCCAGGAAGGCGGGCGCCGGGCGCTCGAAGATGCCCATGGTGCGGTCGCCCTGCACGTTGGAGTGCCCGCGCACCGGGCAGACCCCGGCGCCCCGGCGGCCGATGTTCCCGCGCAGCAGCAGGAAGTTGACGACCTCGCGGATGGTGGGCACCGCGTGCTTGTGCTGGGTCAGGCCCATCGCCCAGCAGACCACGGTGCGCCGGGAGGCGAGCATCAGCGCGAGGGCCTTCTCCACCTCGGCGCGCTCCAGGCCGGTGGCCCGCAGCGTCTGCGCCCAGTCGGCCTCCCGGGCGGCCGCCGCGAACTCGGCGAAGCCGTGGGTGTGTTCGCGCACGAAGAGCTCGTCGACGGCGCCCTCGGTGTCCAGGATCAGCTTGTTGAGCAGGCGGAACAGGGCCTGGTCGCCGCCGAGGCGGATCTGCAGGAACAGGTCGGTCAGCGGCGCCCCGGCGAGCATCCCCTTGGCGGTCTGCGGGTTCTTGAACCGCTCCATGCCCGCCTCGGGCAGCGGGTTGACGGTGATGATCCTCGCGCCGCCCGCCTTCGCGCGCTCCAGGGCGGAGAGCATCCGCGGGTGGTTGGTGCCCGGGTTCTGCCCGGCGACGATGATCAGGTCGGCCTCGTAGAGATCCTCCAGCAGGACGCTGCCCTTGCCGACGCCGAGCGTCTCGGTGAGCGCCGAACCGGACGACTCATGGCACATGTTGGAGCAGTCGGGGAGGTTGTTGGTGCCGAACTCGCGGGCGAAGAGCTGGTAGAGGAAGGCCGCCTCGTTGCTGGTGCGGCCCGAGGTGTAGAAGACGGCCTCGTCGGGCGAGCCGAGCGCGGCCAGCTCCTCGGCGATCAGGTCGAAGGCGCGGGTCCAGGAGACCGGTTCGTAGGTGTCGGAGCCCTCCGCGAGGAACATCGGGTGGGTGAGGCGGCCCTGCTGGCCGAGCCAGTACCCGCTGCGCCCGGCCAGCTCGCTCACCGGGTGCTCCGCGAAGAAGGCCGGGGTGACCCGCCGCAGGGTGGCCTCCTCGGCGACCGCCTTGGCGCCGTTCTCGCAGAACTCCGCGGTGTGCCGCTTCTCCGGCTCGGGCCAGGCGCAGCCCGGGCAGTCGAAGCCCTTCTTCTGGTTGACGCTCAGCAGGGTCAGCGCGGCCCGGCGGGTGCCCATCTGCTGCTGGGCCATCTTCAGGGAGTGCCCGACCGCGGGCAGCCCCGCCGCGGCGTGCCGGGGGCCGCTGACCTGCGGCGCGTCCTGGACCGGATCGCCCTTGGGTGCCTTGGCGGCCATCGTCGGCCTCCCCTTCTGCCGCGGGCGCGCCCGGCACCCGTACTGACTGACCTCGCTGTCGCACAAATCCTCCCACGCGCCTCTGACAGCGCCAGGGGTCGCGCACCGCGGGTGGCACCGGCTGTCAGTGGGGCGTGGCAGGATCGGAGCGTGGCCAAGACAGCATCGAAGAAGACCGAGCAGACCGAGAACCAGGGCGCGGAGGCCCGGCCGAGGCTGATGCTCATGGACGGGCATTCGCTGGCGTACCGGGCGTTCTTCGCGCTGCCCGCGGAGAACTTCACCACCCAGACCGGGCAGCCGACGAACGCGATCTACGGCTTCGCGTCGATGCTCGCGAACACGCTGCGCGACGAGACGCCCACGCACTTCGCCGTCGCCTTCGACGTCTCGCGCAAGACCTGGCGGTCGGCGGAGTTCAGCGAGTACAAGGCCAACCGCTCCACCACCCCGGACGAGTTCAAGGGCCAGGTCGAGCTGATCGGCGAACTGCTCGACGCGATGCACGCCGAGCGCTTCGCCGTCGACGGCTTCGAGGCCGACGACGTCATCGCCACCCTCGCCACCCAGGCCGAGGCCGCCGGGTACGAGGTCCTCATCGTGACCGGCGACCGGGATTCCTTCCAGCTGGTCAGCGAGCACGTCACGGTGCTCTACCCGACCAAGGGCGTCTCCGAGCTGACCCGGTACACCCCCGCCCAGGTCGAGGAGCGGTACGGCCTCACCCCGCAGCAGTACCCCGACTTCGCCGCGCTGCGCGGCGACCCCTCGGACAACCTGCCCGGCATCCCCGGCGTCGGCGAGAAGACCGCCGCGAAGTGGATCAAGCAGTTCGGCTCCTTCGCCGAGCTGGTGGAGCGCGCCGAGGAGGTCAAGGGCAAGGCCGGGCAGAACTTCCGCGACCACCTGGAGTCGGTCAAGCTCAACCGCCGCCTGACCGAGATGGTGCGGGACGTGGAGCTGCCGAAGACCGTCGCCGACCTGGAGCGCCTGCCCTACGACCGCAAGGCGGTGGCGCTGGTCCTGGACACCCTGGAGATCCGCAACCCCTCGCTGCGGGAGCGGCTGCTCGCCGTCGACCCGGGCGCCGAGGAGAGCGAGCAGGAGGAGCTGGCCGAGGGCGTCGAGATCGACGGCACGGTGCTCGCCGCGGGCGAGCTGGCCCCCTGGCTCGCCGAGCACGGCAAGGCCGTCCTCGGCCTCGCCAGCGTCGACAGCTGGGCACTCGGCAGCGGGAACGTCGCCGAGGTCGCCCTCGCCGCCGCCGGGGGAGCGGCCGCCTGGTTCGACCCGGCCGAGCTGGACGCCGCCGACGAGAGCGCCTTCGCCGACTGGCTCGCCGACCCGGCCAAGCCGAAGGTGCTGCACAACGCCAAGGGCGCGCTGCGGGTCTTCGCCGAGCACGGCTGGCGCATCGAGGGCATCACCACCGACACCGCGCTCGCCGCCTACCTCGTCAAGCCGGGCCGGCGCTCCTTCGCCCTGGACGCGCTCTCCATGGAGTACCTCCACCGGGAGCTGGCGCCCGCCTCCGCCGCCGACGGGCAGCTCGCCTTCGGCGCCGAGGACCAGGCCCAGGCCGACGCCCTGATGTGGCAGGCCCGCGCGGTGCTCGACCTCTCCGTGGTCTTCGGCGAGAAGCTCCAGGAGGTCGGCGCCGCCGATCTGCTGCGCGACATCGAACTCCCCACCTCCCTCCTCCTGGCCCGCATGGAGCGGCATGGCATCGCCGCCGACCGCACCCATCTCGAAGCGATGGAGGAGATGTTCGCGGGCGCCGTCCAGCAGGCCGTGAAGGAGGCGCACGCCTCCGTCGGCCACGAGTTCAACCTCGGATCGCCCAAGCAGCTCCAGGAAGTCCTCTTCGGCGAACTCGCCCTGCCCAGGACGAAGAAGACCAAGACCGGCTACACCACCGACGCGGACGCGCTGGCCTGGCTCGCCGCCCAGACCGAGCACGAACTGCCGGTGCTCATGCTGCGCCACCGCGAGCAGGCCAAGCTCCGCGTCACCGTCGAGGGCCTGATCAAGTCGATCGCCCCCGACACCCGGATCCACACCACCTTCAACCAGACCGTCGCCGCCACCGGCCGCCTCTCCTCCACCGAGCCCAATCTGCAGAACATCCCGGTGCGCACCGACGAGGGCCGCGCCATCCGCCGCGGCTTCGTCGTCGGCGAGGGGTACGAGGCCCTGATGACCGCGGACTACAGCCAGATCGAGCTGCGCGTCATGGCCCATCTCTCCGAGGACGAGGGCCTGCTGGAGGCCTTCACCTCCGGCGAGGACCTGCACACCACCGTCGCCTCCCAGGTGTTCTCGGTGGCGGGCTCCGCGGTCGACGCCGAGATGCGGCGCAAGATCAAGGCCATGTCGTACGGACTCGCCTACGGACTCTCCGCCTTCGGCCTCTCCCAGCAGCTGAACATCGAGGCCGCCGAGGCGCGGGCGCTGATGGAGACGTACTTCGAGCGCTTCGGCGGGGTGCGCGACTACCTGCGCCGGGTCGTCGACGAGGCCAGGGCCACCGGCTACACGGAGACCCTCTTCGGGCGCCGCCGCTATCTGCCCGACCTCAACAGCGACAACCGGCAGCGCCGGGAGGCCGCCGAGCGGATGGCGCTGAACGCCCCGATCCAGGGCACCGCCGCCGACATCGTCAAGATCGCCATGCTCAACGTCGACCGGGCGCTGACCGAGGCGCAGCTCAGCTCGCGGATGCTGCTCCAGGTGCACGACGAAATCGTGCTGGAGATCGCCCCCGGCGAGCGCGCGAAGGCCGAGGAGATCATGCGCCGGGAGATGGCCGGAGCCGTCCGGCTGCGCGCCCCGCTCGACGTCTCGGTGGGCGTCGGCCCGGACTGGGAGTCGGCCGCGCACTGAGCCCGCGCACCAGCCCGCGTCCGGGCCCCTCCGCCGGGCCGCCCGCGAGCCTCCGCCGGGCCCGGTCAGAGGCGCCGTACGCGCCTGTGACCAGCGGTTTCACCCCCGGGTGAGCGGGCGGTCACCACCGGCGCTCACCCGGACGGGCCACGAGCGGGGGCCCGCGCCGCGAGGCGGGGGCCACGATGGGCGGCATGGGTCCCTGCACCCGGCGTACGCGCCGCTCCTTCGTGGCCGCCGCGCTCTCGGCGCTGCTCGTGCCGATCGCCGCGGTCGCCGCCGACACCCGCGCCGAACGGCGCACCGCGACCGAGGAGGCCCGCGATCCGCAACCGGCCGCGCGGCTCTCCCGCGACCTGCGGACGCTGCCCTCCCGGAGCCGGGACCTCGGGCGCCGGGCGCTGCGGCGGGGCCGCGGCCGGACGGTCTGCCCCACCGCCGGCAAGATCCGCTGCGACTCGGGCCTCGGCCTGCGCACCCTGCTCGTCGACACCGTCATGCGCCGCGCCGAGAGCCTGCGCCGGCGGCTCGGCGGCCGCGAGGCGGGGGTGCTGACCGTCACCGTCCGGCTCCCCGGCGGCAGCGTCCGCCTCGCCCTCGGCGAACCGCACCCCAGCTGATCCCCGCCCGGGCGGATCCCTCCCCGGGCCCGCGGAACCGGTCCGGCCCCCGCCGCGTCCGTACGACGGGGCACGCGCACCCCGCGGGTGGATTCCGCGGGGCGCGGCCTCGCGTAAAGTGCCCCGCGCGGTACCCCTGTTCGGCCCGGAGACCCTACTGACCTGCGCCCTTGACCGGCCGCGGGGAGGGCTGGGGCCCCCAGGGGGAGGAAAAGCCCGGCCAATGGGTGCCCGATCGGGCGAAGTTGCGTAGGGTCGGGTGGACGCCGTGCGGGGGAGCACAGGTGTGAGGCAGGTCCACGGGAGGGGAGCAGGATGTCGGCGTTCTTCGGGTCAAGGCTTCGCAGAGGTGCGGGTACCGCGGCGGTGGCCGCGGTCGTCGTCGCCGCCCTGTCCGCCTCCCAGGCCCCCGGCCTGAGCAGCGCGCCCGAGCGCGACCGGCACGCGGGCGCCGAGGACACCCCGCCGCCCGGCGAGGACACCTCGGTCAGCGGCAACTCGCCCTACTACACCGACCTTCCGCCCCTGGAGAGCCCGGCCCCGGTGCCTGGCGCCAAGGACCCCGAGGGCTCCCGGCCCACCGAGTCCGGCATCCCCGCCTCCGTGCTCGACGCCTACAAGAAGGCCGAGTCGGCCCTCGCCCGCAGCCGCCCCGGCTGCAATCTGCCCTGGCAACTGCTCGCCGCCATCGGCAAGGTGGAGTCCGGGCAGGCCCGCGGCGGACGCGTCGACGCCGCCGGCACCACGCTCACCCCGATCCTCGGCCCGGTCCTCGACGGCAACGGCTTCGCCCGGATCACCGACACCGACGGCGGCCTCTACGACGGCGACACGGTCCACGACCGCGCCGTCGGACCCATGCAGTTCATCCCCTCCACCTGGGAGAACTGGGGCGCGGACGCCAACGGCGACGGGCGCAAGGACCCCAACAACATCTACGACGCGGCCCTGGCCGCGGGCAGTTACCTCTGCGCGGGCGGCCGCGACCTCGCCGACGAGAAGGACCTGCACGCGGCGATCCTCGGCTACAACCGCTCCGAGGAGTACCTGCGCACCGTCCTGTCCTGGCTGGAGTTCTACCGCAAGGGCACCCACGAGATCCCCGACGGCACCGGCGGCCTGCCCAGCACCCCGCCGCACACCCCGAAGCCGAAGCCCGGCCCCTCCAAGCCCGGCGGCTCCACCCCGGACCCCGGCCCCTCCAAGCCGGACAAGCCCGGAAAGCCCGAGGAGCCCGGCAAGCCCGGCGACCCGGAGGAGCCCGGCGAGGAGACGCCCACCCCGAGCGAGAACGTCTTCCACCTGGAGGACGCCGGGACCGGCACCCTCACCTCCGCGACCGGCGAACTCTTCGCCGAGCAGGTCACCGTGCGCGCCGAGGGCAAGAACGGCAAGCCGATCGCCAAGGCGAAGATCCGCTTCGAGATCATCGGGGACACCGACAGCCGTTTCCCCGACGGACTGAAGCGCGTCACCGTCCCCACCGGGGCCGACGGCAAGGCCCTCGCGCCCGCGCTGCGCGCCGGGAAGAAGGACGGCACCTTCACGGTCCGCGCCACCGTCGAGGGCCGCGACCTCGCCCCCGTCGACCACACCGCGACCGTCACCGCGCCCCCGCCGCCCGCCGCGGACGCCCTGGTCCGCACCGACGACGCCCCGCTGACCTGCGCCCCGAACGCCGCCTTCGCCCAGCGCGTGAAGCTGAAGGCCACCCTCAAGGGCGCCGCGGCACCCGGAGTCGCCACCACCGCCACCCTGATCAAGGCGGAGAACGACCCGAAGGAGAACGACAAGGGCCCCTTCTTCAAGGACGCCGACGGCAAGCCGGTCCGCACCCTGAAGAACCTGAAGACCGACGACAAGGGCCTCCTGACGCTGGACCCGCTCTACAGCGACCAGAGCACCGGCGACTTCCTGCTCCGCCTCACCACCGAGGGCGGCGCCACCCTGACCGTCAAGCTCACCGTGCAGGCGCCCGCCGCCTGACCCGCGCACCGCACCACCGCCGCCCCGCGCCCGTACGTACCACCGGGCCCGGGGCGGCGGTCGTAGACACCCCCAACTCCCTTGCGGGGCAACGCCCTTGGCGCCTCACCCCGCCCCACCCCGGCCCGGCTGGCTCAGCGCCGCGGATTGGCACGCCGGGTCGCGGGCGCGCTCGACGGGTCCTCGGGCCAGGGGTGGCGCGGGTAGCGGCCGCGGAGTTCGGCGCGTACCGCCTGATAGCCCTCCCGCCAGAAGGAGGCGAGGTCGGCGGTGACCGCCGCCGGGCGGCCCGCCGGGGAGAGCAGCTCCACCACCAGCGGCACCCCGTCCACCTCCGGCGTGACCGCCAGGCCGAACATCTCCTGCAACTTCACCGCGAGCACCGGGCGTTCGGGATCCGCGTAGTCGATACGGACCCGGGAACCGCTCGGCACCTGAAAGCGCTCGGGCGCCAGTTCGCCCAGCCGGGCGGCCTCACCGCCCGCCCACGGGAGCAGCCGCTGCAAGGCCTGGCCGGCGTCGATCCGGCCGAGGTCGGCGGCCCTGCGCGCCCGGCCCAACTCCGGCTCCAGCCAGTCGCCGGCCCGGTCGAGGAGGGCCGCGTCACCGACCTCGGGCCAGGGCGCGCCCCGCCTGCGGTGCAGAAAGGCCAGCCGCTCGCGCAGCTGCCGCGACTCCCGGGTCCAGTGCAGCAGGCCGAGCCCCTCGGTCCGCAGCCCCTCCAGAAGCGCCGCGCGCACCCGCTCCGGATCCACCCGGCCCGGCGCCGACGGGCGCTGCCGGAGCGTCACCGCGCCGAGACGGCTCGTCTCCCGGGCCGCCACCTCCCCGTCCTCCCACACCACCTCCGCCGACTCGGTACGCAGCGGCGCCGCCGCCCGCAGCGCCACCTCCTCGTCCACCGCGGCGGCGAGCCGCACCCGGGCCTGCCCCGCGCCCACCGGCCGGTCGGCGACCGCGACCGCCAGCCACCGGGCACCGCGCAGCGGCGAACCCTCGGCGGTCTCGGCCCGGGTCCCCGACACCATCTGGTACGTGCCGCCGCCCCGCTCCCGCGCGAGCCGCTCCGGAAAGGCCAGCGCGGCGACCAGCCCCGCCACCCGCTCGTCCCCGCCTGCCACCCGCTCGCCCCCGGCCGCCGCCCCACCCGAACCGCTGTGACCGGTACGGGACTTGCCACCACCCGCACCGCCTTCGCCCGCCCGCGGACCACCCTCGTACGGGCCGCTTCCGTACGCCCCCGCCCTACCCGCACCGCTTTCACCCGCCCGCAGACCGCCCTCGTGCGGACCGCTCCCGTACCCGCCCGCACCACCCGCACCGCTTTCGTACGCGCCCTCCCGCTCGTGGCGCGTGCCCGCAGAGCGGTCCCGCGAGGGAGCCGCGCCGGAGGCGCCGCCGGACGAGGACAGTGCCGAGGTGAGCCGCCGTGCCTCGGTCTCCCAGCGGCCGGCGTAGGCGTCCTTGCCGCGCCGTGCGGTGCGCCAGGCCGCCGCGAGGTCGTCGCCGTACTCCCGCGGCGGCTCCTCGCTGAGCAGGGCCACCACCTCCGCCGCGCGCCGGGCACCGATCTGCCCGGCGGCGTCCAGGAGGGCGCGGGCGAGCCGGGGGTGCAGGCCGAGGCGCGCCATCCGCGCCCCGCGCCCGGTGGCCCGGCCGGTGTCCGGCTCCACTGCGCCGATGGCGGTGAGCACCTCGCGGGCCGCCGCCATCGCCCCCGGCGGCGGGGCGTCCAGCAGAGCCAGGCCTGCGGCGGTGGGGTCGCCCCAGCAGGCGGCCTGGAGCGCGAAGGCGGTGAGGTCGGCGAGCCGGATCTCCGGCGCCGGGAAGCGCGGCAGCCGCACGTCCTCGGCCTCGGACCAGCAGCGGTAGACCCAGCCCGGCCCCTGCCGCCCGGCGCGGCCCGCCCGCTGGCGCCCCGCCGCCTGCGAGGCACGCACCGTGGTGAGCGCGCTCAGCCCGCGCGCGTGGTCGACCCGCGGCTCCCGGGCCAGCCCGGAGTCGACCACGATCCGCACCCCGGGCACCGTCAGGCTGGACTCCGCGACCGCCGTGGCGAGCACCACCCGCCTGCCCTCGCCCGGCGCGAGCACCGCGTCCTGCACGGCCGCCGGGGCCCGGCCGTGCACCTGGAGCACCTCCACCCCGCCGAGATCCCCCAACTGCCCGGCCACCCGGGCGATCTCGCCCACCCCGGGCAGGAAGCAGAGCAGATCACCGGGGCGTTCGCGCAGCGCCCGCCGGACGACCGAGGCCACCTGGGCGAGCAGCGCCGGATCGACCCGCATCCCGTGCGGCGGCCGCACCGGGCGGGCCGGGGGAGCCCACACCACCTCCACCGGGTGGGCCGTGCCCGCCGCCTCGATCACGGGGGCGTCGCCGAGCAGCCGCGCCCAGCCCGCCGCGTCCGTCGTCGCGGAGGCCGCGAGCAGTCGCAACTCGGGCCGCAGCGCCGCCTGTACGTCGAGCAGGAAGGCGGCGACCGTATCGGCGTCCAGATGCCGTTCGTGGCACTCGTCGAGGACGACCACCTCGACACCCGCCAACTCCTGGTCCCGCTGCAGCCGTTGGAGCAGCACCCCGGTGGTCACCACCTCGACCGCGGTGTCCGGTCCCGCCCTGCGCTCGCCGCGCACCGTGTAGCCGACCCGTCCGCCCACCGGCTCGCCGAGCAGCCAGGCCATCCGGCGGGCGGCGGCCCGGGCGGCGATCCGGCGCGGCTCGGCGACCAGGACCCGGCGCGCGGGCCCGGCCCCGAGCAGACCGGCCAACTCCAGCGGTACGAGCGTGGTCTTGCCGGTGCCGGGCGGCGCGCAGAGCACCGCGCTGCCGTGGTCCTCCAAGGCCTCGCGCAGCGCGGGCACGGCCGAGGCGACGGGCAGTCGGGCGAGGTCATCGGTGCGGATCACCCGCCCAGTCTCCCGGACGGCGCGTCTTCCGTTTCCGTACGGGCGCTCCTCCCGGCCAGGCTTTCCGGTGAGGCGCCCGCGGGCGCCTCACCGGGACACGACGGCCCCGGGACGGAACATGACACCCCGGGGAGGCGGCACCTTCCGGCCGGGCCGTGCGGCTCAGCCCCGCTCCGGGTCCCGTACGCAGACGAAGATCGCCGTGCCCGGGAGGAGGGCGCCGCGCAGCGGGGACCAGCCGCCCCACTCCTGGGTGTTCCAGCGCGGCCACTCCGGCTCGACGACGTCCACCAGGCGCAGTCCGGCGCCGACCACGTCGCGGATCCGGTCGCCGAGGGTGCGGTGGTGCTCGACGTACACGGCGCGGCCCTCCTCGTCCTGCTCCACGTACGGGGTGCGGTCGAAGTAGGAGGCGGAGACGGTCAGGCCCTCGGGGCCCGGCTCGTCGGGGAAGGCCCAGCGCACCGGGTGGGTCACCGAGAAGACGAACCGGCCGCCCGGGCGCAGCACCCGGCGCACCTCGCGCAGCACCCGCACCGGTTCGGCGACGAAGGGCAGCGCCCCGTAGGCGGAGCAGGCCAGGTCGAAGGAGGCGTCGGCGAAGGGCAGCGCGCCCGCGTCGGCCTGGACCAGGCCGATGTCCTCGCTGCCGATGCGCAGCGCGTGCTGGAGCTGGCGGTGCGAGAGGTCCAGGGCGACGGGGCGGGCGCCCTGGGCGCGCAGCCAGCGCGAGCACTGGGCGGCGCCCGCGCCGATCTCCAGGACCCGGGCGTCCTTGAGCTCCTCGACGGGGCCGAGGAGTTCGGCCTCCACCTCGTCCAGGCCCTCGGGGCCCCAGACGAAGCGGTCGTCGCCGAGGAAGGTGCCGTGCTCACGCTGGTACTCGTCGGCGTTGCGGTCCCACCAGCCGCGGTTGGCGCGGCTGCTCTCCGTGACCCCCGCCGTGCGCCGGGTCGCCTCCGGCTCCTGGGGTGTTCCGGGCTCTTGGATGATCGGCTCCCTCGTCGTATTCTCCGGTGATCCGCCGCGGGCCCCCTGCCGGAACCGGTGGCGGAAGGCGCGCGCCGGGCGCGCGTGGCCACGGTGAACAGGAATTGTGCCGGGTATGCGGCGATCCGCCCCGGGTGTCCGTCTTCGTGCGTTGACCCTGCCCGGCTGCCCCCGTATGCTACAAGTTGCGCTGCGAGCCTGCGCTCCTCGGACCGAGCAGGCTGCGCTCGCCTCTGTTGCATGTCTCTCGGTTGTCGAGGCGCTTTCCCCTCTCCGGATCTCCGGAGGGTCCGGAAACCGCGCTTCCCAGGCTGTCCGGCTTCTTCAGGGCGATACGGGCTCCGGCGTAGCAGTACCTACGACTTCAATGTCCGTACCGGAGCCCTTTCCCACATGACGAGCAGCACCGAGACCACCGCCACCACCCCGCAGGTAGCGGTCAACGACATCGGTAACGAGGAAGCCTTCCTCGCCGCGATCGACGAGACGATCAAGTACTTCAACGACGGCGACATCGTCGACGGCGTCATCGTGAAGGTCGACCGGGACGAGGTCCTGCTCGACATCGGTTACAAGACCGAAGGTGTCATCCCGAGCCGAGAGCTCTCGATCAAGCACGACGTCGACCCCAACGAGGTCGTCGCCGTCGGTGACGAGATCGAGGCCCTTGTTCTCCAGAAGGAGGACAAGGAAGGCCGCCTGATCCTCTCGAAGAAGCGCGCCCAGTACGAGCGTGCCTGGGGCACCATCGAGAAGATCAAGGAAGAGGACGGCATCGTCACCGGTACCGTCATCGAGGTCGTCAAGGGTGGTCTCATCCTCGACATCGGCCTCCGCGGCTTCCTGCCGGCCTCCCTCGTCGAGATGCGCCGTGTCCGCGACCTCCAGCCCTACGTGGGCAAGGAGCTCGAGGCGAAGATCATCGAGCTGGACAAGAACCGCAACAACGTGGTCCTGTCCCGCCGCGCCTGGCTGGAGCAGACCCAGTCCGAGGTGCGCCAGACCTTCCTCACCACCCTGCAGAAGGGCCAGGTCCGCTCCGGCGTCGTCTCCTCGATCGTCAACTTCGGTGCGTTCGTGGACCTCGGTGGCGTCGACGGCCTGGTCCACGTCTCCGAGCTGTCCTGGAAGCACATCGACCACCCCTCCGAGGTCGTCGAGGTCGGCCAGGAGGTCACGGTCGAGGTCCTCGACGTCGACATGGACCGCGAGCGCGTCTCCCTCTCGCTCAAGGCGACGCAGGAAGACCCGTGGCAGCAGTTCGCCCGGACCCACCAGATCGGCCAGGTCGTTCCCGGCAAGGTCACCAAGCTGGTTCCGTTCGGTGCGTTCGTCCGCGTCGACGAGGGCATCGAGGGCCTGGTCCACATCTCCGAGCTGGCCGAGCGCCACGTGGAGATCCCGGAGCAGGTCGTCCAGGTCAACGACGAGATCTTCGTCAAGGTCATCGACATCGACCTCGAGCGCCGTCGCATCAGCCTCTCGCTGAAGCAGGCCAACGAGTCCTTCGGTGCCGACCCGTCCGTGGTCGAGTTCGACCCGACCCTGTACGGCATGGCCGCCTCGTACGACGACCAGGGCAACTACATCTACCCCGAGGGCTTCGACCCCGAGACCAACGACTGGCTCGAGGGGTACGAGAAGCAGCGCGAGGAGTGGGAGCGCCAGTACGCCGAGGCGCAGCAGCGCTTCGAGCAGCACCAGGCGCAGGTCATCAAGTCCCGCGAGGCGGACGCCGCCGCTGCCGCCGAGGGCGGCGACACCGCGGCAGCTCCGGCTGCCTCCGGTGGCGGCGGTTCGTACTCCTCGGAGCCCGCGGACAACTCCGGCGCCCTGGCGTCGGACGAGGCCCTGGCGGCTCTGCGCGAGAAGCTGGCCGGCGGCCAGAGCTGATCGCCCACGGCGGCTGATCGAGCCGTCACCGCGGCCCGCACCCTTCCGGGGGTGCGGGCCGCGGTGCGTGTGCGGCCCGGATGCGCAGTGGCCGAATCGGTGCGCCCGGGGCGGGATTCGGCGGGGCCGGGAATGATCGCCCCACGGGCCGCGTTCTCCTCACAGACACGAGGAGGAGCGGTCACTGTGCTTGATCCACAGGGTTTGTTCGCATGGGAGCCCAAGGGCCTGTCGGTCGTCGACGTGGCTCTCGCCCAGGAGTCGGCGGGCCTGGTCATGCTCTATCACTTCGACGGCTACATCGACGCCGGTGAGACGGGGGAGCAGCTCAACGAGCACCTCCTCGACACCCTGCCGCAGCAGGTCGTCGCCCGCTTCGACCACGACCGGCTGGTGGACTACCGCGCCCGCCGCCCGCTGCTGACCTTCAAGCGGGACCGCTGGGGCTCCTACGAGGAGCCCACCCTGGACGTGCGCCTGCTCCAGGACGCCACCGGCGCCCCCTTCCTGCTGCTCTCCGGTCCCGAACCGGACGTCGAGTGGGAGCGGTTCGCCGCCGCCGTGCAGCAGATCGTGGAGCGCCTGGGTGTCCGCCTGAGCGTCAACTACCACGGCATTCCCATGGGGGTGCCGCACACCCGGCCGGTGGGCCTGACCCCGCACGGCAGCCGGACCGACCTCGTCCCCGGCCACCGCAGCCCCTTCGAGGAGGCGCAGGTGCCGGGCAGCGCGGAGGCGCTCGTCGAGTACCGCCTGATGAACGCGGGGCACGATGTCCTCGGGGTCGCGGCGCACGTCCCGCACTACATCGCCCGCTCCCCGTATCCGGACGCCGCCCTGACCGTGCTCGAATCGATCACCGCGGCGACCGGTCTGGTGCTGCCGGGGGTCGCGCACAGCCTGCGTACCGAGGCCCATCGCACCCAGACGGAGATCGACCGCCAGATCCAGCAGGGCGACAGCGAACTGGTCGCCCTGGTCGAGGGACTTGAGCACCAGTACGACGCGGCGGCCGGTTCCCAGACCCGGGGCAATATGCTCGCCGAGCCCGCCGACATCCCCTCCGCCGACGAGATCGGCCGCGACTTCGAGCGCTTCCTCGCCGAGCGCGAGGGCGACAGCTAGGGGGGGTCTTCACCGTCCCGCACGGCGCCCTGGCGGTCTTTCTCAGCGGGTCCGGCTCCCCGGCCCCCGGGCGGCCCGCCCCTCGTACGTCTCGTCCACAACCCCGGTGTGCCCACGGCCCGCCGGGGTTTCCGCTGCCGCCGGGTCGCTCATGGAGCCGGCCGCACCGCGGTGCACCACGCGGACCGCGGCGAGGGCGAGCGCGAGGCCCAGTACGGTCCCCGGGCCGAAGGTCTCGCCGAACATCAGGGCTCCCCAGAGCGCGGTCACCGGGGCCATGAGGAACATCAGGGTGTTGACCCGGGTGACGCCCGAGCGCCGCAGGATCAGCCAGTACAGGCCGTAGCCGCCGAAGGTCGACAGGACCACCAGCCAGGCGACGGCCCACCAGAACCGGGGCTCGGCGGGCGGGACCGCGGTGCCGGTCACGAGGGCGAGGGCGCTGAAGACGACGGCGCTGGTGGTGACGTGCACGGTCAGGGCCGCGACCGGGGAGGGCGCCCGGGCGGCGCGGCTGCCCTGCAGGAAGGTCGCCGCGACCAGGGCCAGCATCCCGGCGAACGGGACGAGGTAGGCCCACCGGTCCACGCCCTGGCTGTCCGCCGCGTCCGCCAGGGTGACGACCAGGACCCCGCTCACCCCGAGCCCGAGGCCGAGCCACTGGCGCCGGGTGACGTACTGGCCGAGCAGCGGGCCGGCGAGGGCGCCCGCGACCAGGGGCTGGGTGCCGTCGATCAGGGCGGTGGTGCCGCTGGAGACGCCCAGCTGGATCGCGTAGTAGACGCTCAGCAGATAGCCGCTCTGGGAGAGCAGCCCGATCAGCGTCTGCCGGGCGAGGCTCCGGGGCGACCAGGACCGTAGGGCCTCCGAGGGAGGCACGAGCGCGCGGGCGGCGGTGCGCCGCCGGGCCGCCCGGAGCAGGGCCGCGGCGGTGAGCAGCAGCAGGGCCAGCGGCAGGAAGCGCCACATGAGGAGGGTGGGGGTCGCCGCGCTGCCCGCGCCGAGCTTGGCGCCGATGAAGCCCGAGCTCCAGCACAGGACGAACGCGGCCGAGATCAGCAGCTTCATGCCGGGGTCACCTCGCGGGGGCCGTGTGGTTCGTGGAGCAAGCCGTGCCGTTCGTGGAGTAAACAGATCGGTATACCTCGCCCACTATACAGATCGGTATACCCTGGGGCCATGGACAGCGAAGCACGGTCACCGCACCGCATCGCCATGACCCCCGCGGCGAGGCGGGTCCGGGACGCCGCCGCCCGGCTCTTCTACGCCCGCGGCATCCACGCGGTCGGGGTGGACCTCATCGCCGCCGAGGCCGGGGTCACCAAGAAGACGATCTACGACCGGTTCGGCTCCAAGGACCAGCTCGTCGTGGAGTACCTCGCGGACCGCGACGAACGCTGGCGCGCCTTCCTCGCGGAGCGGCTGGCGGCCGCGGGCCCCGACCCCCGGGCGCGCGTCCTTGCCGTCTTCGCGGCCTCCGCGCGGTGGGCCGGAGAACACAGCGGCCGAGGGTGCAGCATGGTCAACGCCCATGTCGAGGTCGGCGATCCGGCGCACCCGGCGCATGCCGTCATCGCCGGTCAGAAGCAGTGGATGCTCGACTGCTTCCGCCACCTCGGCGAGGGGATCGGGGCGCCGGACGCCGAGCGACTGGCCCGCTCGCTCATGCTCCTGCACGAGGGCGCCCTCGCCACCCACGGCCTGGAGGTCTTCCCCGGGGCGCTCGAACTCGCCGCCGCTCAGGCCGCGTTGCTGCTCGACGCCCACACCGCGGGCGGCTGAGCGCGGGGCCCGCCGAGCGGTCGGAGCCGCCCGTACTACGCTGGCGTCCATGCTGAAAGTGGGCCTGACCGGTGGTATCGGCGCCGGCAAGAGCGAGGTGTCCCGGCTGCTCGTCGGACACGGTGCGGTGCTGATCGACTCGGACCGGATCGCACGCGAGGTCGTGGCGCCCGGCACCCCCGGCCTCGCCGCCGTGACCGAGGCCTTCGGCGCGGAGGTGCTCGCCGCCGACGGCAGCCTGGACCGCGCCAAGCTCGGCGGCATCGTCTTCGCCGACCCGGAGAAGCTCGCCGCCCTCAACGCGATCGTGCACCCGCTGGTGGGCGCCCGCTCCGCCGAGCTGCAGCGCGCCGCCGGCGCGGACGCCGTGGTGGTGCACGACGTCCCGCTCCTCACCGAGAACGGCCTCGCCCCCCTCTACGACCTGGTCGTCGTCGTGGACGCCTCGCCCGAGACCCAGCTCGAACGCCTGGTGGCGCTGCGGGGGATGAGCGAGGAGGACGCCCGCGCGCGGATGGCCGCGCAGGCCACCCGGGAGCAGCGCCGCGAGATCGCCGACCTCGTCGTCGACAACGACGGCGAACTGCCCGCACTGCGCGCCCGGGTCGAGGAGGTCTGGGCCGAACTGGCCAAGCGGGCCCACGAGCAGAGCACCGCCGGTCCGGACGCCTGAGGCCCGAGGACCGTACGCCTGGAGGACCGTTCGCCCGAGGGTCGCGGCCCGCCGCCGCGGCGGCCGAGTCTCCCGGGCTCGACCGGCCGAGTCGCCCGGACAGGAATACCCTCCCCCGTCGCGCGCGTTGAACCTCCCCGACGAGGGAAGGAATTCCGCCGTGCCCGAAAGCAGTGGATCCGCAGGACGTACGCCGGAGACGCATGTCATCGACTTCCGCGCCGCCGAGCAGCTGCTCGCCGCGCGCGATCCCCGGGGCGCGGTGAAACTCCTCGACCCGGTGATCGCCGCCCACCCGGAGAACACCGCCGCCCGGCTGCTGCGCGCCCGCGCCTTCTTCGCGGCGGCCCAACTGCGCCCCGCCGAGCTGGAGTTCACCATCGTCCTGGAGCGGGAGCCGGACAACGCCTTCGCGCACTTCGCCCTCGCCCGCACCTATGAGCGCGCCGGGCGGCCCGAGCAGGCCCTGCGGCACTTCCGGCTGGCTGCGGCGCTCGACCCGCGTCCGCAGTATCTGAAGGCCGCGCGCTTCGACTCCTGAGCTTCCCGGGTGAGCGGGTGCGGGCCCTGAGCCACCGGAGCGCGGTGAGTGTCCAGGGCGCTGGGAGCGTTCAGGGTGCGGTGAGCCACCCGGGTGCGGCCGGTACGGGGGTCAGCGGCGGCGGGGCGGTTCGTACGGGGGGACGTCGCGGCCCGGCTGGAAGTGCGGGCCCTGGCGGATATGCCGGATCACGATGATCAGATCGGTCACCACGACGATCCCGAAGACTCCGCAGGCCACCGCCCAGCCGACCCGCCCGGTGAAGGCGAAGGCGAGCGTGCCGCCGACCGCCCACAGCAGGCCCCACAGACTGAGCCAGAACCGCATCCGCAACGGACTGCGCGCGGTGAGGGGCTCGTTTCCGGTACGCATCCTGCGCCTCGCCTGCCTCCCTGCTCCGACGGCCGACCTTCCCTTCCCCCGTCTCTTCCCCCAGTGTGCGACCACCGGGCGCGGGAGGAGACATCATCCCCGGCGGCCCGGACCCGGATCCGGACCCGGCGAGGCCGGATGGTCGCCAGGTGTGTGCGGGTGGGAACGCTCGGTGGCGGCCGGGCGTTGGAGAGGGCATGGACGTACGGATGAGAGAGGGACATCAGGGCACCGGGCCCGGCGCGATCACCCCGGACGGCTGCGCGGTCGAGCTGTACGCCCGCCTGCCCGTGGGGGAGGAACCCGATATCGTCGCCGCCGCGATACCCGCCGGGGCACACCTCCTCGAACTCGGCAGCGGGGTGGGCCGGATCACGCACCCGCTCCTGGACCGCGGCTTCCGCGTCACCGCCGTCGACGAGTCGCAGCAGATGCTGGACCGCGTCACCGGCGCGCGGACGGTGTGCAGTCCCATCGAGTCGCTCGACCTCGGCGAGACCTTCGAGGCGGTGCTGCTCGCCTCCTTCCTGGTGCACGCCGGGGACGCCGCGGTGCGGCGCGCCCTGCTCGCCACCTGCCGCCGCCATCTCGCGAAGGGTGGGGTCCTGGTGATCCAGCGGGAGGGCGAGGACTACCACACCCGCCTGCCGCGCGAACGCGTCGATCCGCAGGGCTTCACCGTACGGATCCTCTCCTCGGAACCGGTCGGCGACGGGGTGCACTCGGTGCGCGCGGAGTACGAGTTCCCCGACGCCACCTGGAGCCAGACCTTCCGCGCCCGGCCGCTGACCAGGGAGCAGTTCGAGTCGGCACTCGCCGAGGAGGGGCTGGCCGTCGACCGGTACCTCACCGAGGACCGGATCTGGGTACGGGTGGTCGCGGTGGACTGAGAGGGGGGCGGAGCGCCCGACCGAGGAGGAGAGCAAGGCGGCGGGGGCGTGCGCCGGGGTCGGGCAGTCCTCGTGTTGTGGGGCGTTGGCCCGGCTGGTGCCCTGGCGTCGGTTCCGTCCGCCCGGGTTTCGGTTCCCGTCCGCCCCGGGTTCGGTTTCGTCTGTCCCGGGGTTCGGTTTCCGCCGCCCGGTTCACGGGAGACGGCGCCGTACGTCAGGACTCCGGACGCCCGCCTCCGCGCCTGCGGTGCGAGCGCTCGGGTTCGCCGCTCCGGCCACCGGCGCGCTTGCTCTCACGTCCGCTTCGGCTGCTGCGTCCGTCTCCGCTGCCCCGGTCGCCTCTGCTGCCGCGTCCGTCTCCGCTGTCCCGTCCGCGGCTGCGGTTCCGTCCGCCTCTGTCGTCCTGTTCGCCTTCGGTGTCGCGCCCGTCCCGGCGTTTGCGTCCAGCTCGGTTCTCGCGTGCGTCCGTGCGGTCCGGGTGGGCGTCCCCGCTGCCCGGGCCGTCGTCCGTCGTGGCTTGCTGCTCGTCGGTGGTGGCCTCGTCGGCCGAGCGGGTTCCGGCGCCGCCGCCGAGGGGGTTCGGGCCCTGGAAGCCAGGGGGTACGGGGGAGGGCGGTGTGGCGAAGCCGCCTGCTCCGCGCAGGCGTTCCATTTCACGGCGGTCCCGCTTGGTGGGGCGGCCGGTGCCACGGTCCCGGATCCCGGCCGGGGCGACGGCCTCGCGCGGCGGAGGCGGCGGGCTGTTGTCGACATAGCACTTCACCGCCTCGGGCGCCCCGACCCGCTTGCGCAGCAGCTGCCTGACCACGACGATCCGCTCCCGGCCCGCATGGCGCAGCCGGACCTCGTCGCCCACCCGTACGGCCTGGGAGGGCTTGACCCGGTCGCCGTTGACCCGGACATGGCCGCCACGGCAGGCGGTCGCGGCCAGCGACCTGCTCTTGACCAGCCGTACGGACCAGATCCAGCTGTCCACGCGTACCGAACCGCCGTGCCCGGCACCGCCGTTGGCCCTGTCCCCGGCCGCGCCGCCACCGGCGCCGGAAGCCTGGTCCCGGCCGCCCTCCGCGGGCTCGTCGGCCTGGTCCCGGTCCTCGGCGCGGGCCGCTGCTCGGGTCCCGGCCTCGGCCTCAGCCTGGACAGGAGCCGGAGCCGGAGCCGGGTCGGTCGGTTCGGGCTCCGGGTTGCTCTGCGACGGATGCGGCGTCATGGGGCGACCCTAGCCGCTGGGCCCCGGCAGGACTCCTGGATTTCCCCGCGCTCGCCCGTACGCCAGCCCGCAGGCCCGCACGCCCCCAGGGCCCGCGCACCCGCACGCCCCCACCTCCGCAGCACCGCGCTGCCGTCCGCCTCAGCCGATACCCGTAACACCCGTACCGCCGGAGGGCGTTCGTACGCACGACGGCGTACGCCAGCTCAGGCAGGGCGGTCCTGCTCTTGTCGGCGGCGGCGTTCCGCGGGGGACTCGACGAACTGGAGCTCCAGGGTGAGCGGGGCGGGGGCGAGGCCCGGGCCGCCGGAGTGGGCCCAGCGGATGATCTCCTCGGTGCAGTCCGCGCCCATGGACCAGCCGATCCAGGCCGGGCGGCCGCCGCGCCGCCGTCCTTCGGGGGAGGGGCTCAGCACGACGATGTTCGCCTGGTCGCAGGGGCCGAGGCAGTCGGTCACCCGGACCGCGAAGCGGCCCTCGGAGGCGGTGGCGGCCGCGGTGAACCGGCGCAGCTGTGCCGCGTGGTCCCAGCCCGGGTACTTGAGCGGCTGGCCGCAGCAGCAGCCGCGGCACACCACGAGGGTGCACGGGCGGCCGCGGGCGGGCCGGATCGCCGTAGGCATGGTCTTGGACTCCTTGGCTGACGGCAGCCGGATGGTCCGGGCCGCCGGTCAGGGTGATGGTCGCCGCCGCGCGGGTGCGGGAGGCCGCCGGGGTCGCGGACGCCAGGCGGCCCCGGCCCGTGGTGCGGGCCGGGGCCACCGTGCGTACCGTCAGCTGGTTCAGCCGTTCCAGCCGTTTCAGCCGTTTCAGCCGTTTCGGCTGTTCCGGCTGGTTCAGCCATTCCAGCTGTCAGTTCAGCTGGAGGCTGGAGGCCGTGGGCTCAGCGGCGGGTGGGCTTGGGCAGGGTGCAGCCCTCCGCGCCGAGGTCGAGCTTGTTGCCCTCGCCGAAGCAGGCGGGGATGTTGTAGGTCTCCTGGGCGTAGTTGGTGCCCTTGTGGACGGTGACGTTGCCGTTCTCGTCCACCTCGCACGGGTTGTTGTCCGTGCACTCCTCGCCGTCCTCGTTGCCCGTGTTGTTCACGGCGACGACCTTGCCGCTCGCGTCGTCCACCACGGGCGAGCCCGAGGTGCCGCCGATGGTCTGGCACTCGGGGGTGTAGCGGACCGAGTCCTTCCAGGTCCAGTCGCCCTCGCGCAGCTCGTGCACGAAGCCGTCCACGCTGCAGCTGTAGGTCTTCTTCCAGTAGCCCGAGACCACGGTGATGGCCTTGCCCTGCTCGGGGTGCTGGTCGGCGAGTTCGAGCGCCTTGATGCCGGACTCGTCCTCGATCTCCTGGTAGGTGCTGTCCAGTTCGTAGACGGAGACGTCGGTGTCGGTCATCGTGCCGTACGCGACCTTGGTGGCCTTCAGCGTCGCGGCGTCGGAGGCGTCGGCGTTCAGCAGGGTGAAGGTGCGGCTGGAGGGCTGGTCCACGACGACCTCGCCGGGGCCGGGGAAGCCGCTCTCCAGGCAGTGGCCGTTGGACATGACGAGCGCCGGGTCACCGGGCTGCGAGTCGGGCATGCGGATGAGCGAACCGGAACAGTTGCTGAGCGCCACCGTTCCGGCGAAGTCGACGGCCTTGGCCTTCGACTGCTTGGCGGGCGCGGCGTCCTGGGCCGTGGCCGAGGCGGCCGGGACCGCACCCGCGCCGACGAGGGCGACGGCGGCGAACAGTGCGCCGACAAGAGGCTTCTTCATGTGGGGGGTTCCTCTTCGAATCGACCGGAGCGCTTCGGTCCTTTGGGCCGGAGTTCTTCGGTTTATCGGATTTGGCTAGGGCATTGTGGGGTGCCCGGTACGTGACGGACAAGGGCGCACCCCTGGTGAACGGCCCCTGGCCCAGGTCTTTTTGGCAAAGAAACGGCCAAGAAACGCCCCCTTCGAGGCCGGTCGCAGAGCGGTCCAAGGCGGGTCCGCGGCCGGTCCGAGGCCTGCCCAAGGTCCGTCCGGGAACGGTCCGAGGCCTGTCCGCGGTCCGTGCGCGGACCGGCCCCGGTAAGCCGCCGTCTTCCGCCCGGTCATACAACTCCCTTACCGTGCAGGCGATTTGCAGGAAATCCTGCGGGGTCTCGAAGGGAGCCGGGAGATGGTCAGACGTACGGGTGCCGTGGCGACACTGGTGGCGGCGGGGGTGTTGGTCCTGGGCAGCGGCCCGGCGGGCGCGGCGGATCCGGCACAGCTGCCGTACGCCTCCACCACCGGTGTCGGTGTGCACAACGCCTACGAGAAGTCCACCTACCCGTACTTCGCGGACGCGCTCGACTCGGGCGCGGGCATGCTCGAACTCGACGTGTGGGCCAACGCCCTCGGCAGCTCCTGGCGGGTCTCGCACAGCAACCCCCTCGGCAACGACAACAACTGCGAGAACGCCCAGCGCCCCGAGGACCTGCGCACCGGGCCCACCAGCCACGACCTGGGCGGCTGCCTCTCCGACATCCGCGCCTGGCACGAGGCGCACCCCGGCCACCGCCCCGTCGTCCTCAAGCTCGAACTCAAGGACGGCTTCCTCGCCAACCGCGGCCGCGGACCCGCCGCACTCGACACCCTCCTCGGCGAGAAGCTCGGCGACGCGCTCTTCCGCCCCGGCGATCTCGCCGCGGGCCACGCCGACCTGGACGAGGCCTCCCGCGCCGGGGCCTGGCCCCGCCGCGCGGACCTCGCGGGCAAGTTCCTCGTCGAGCTGATCCCCGGCACCGTGGAGGAGTCCAACCCGCTGGACACCCTGTGGACCGACCGCGAGTACGCCATCCACCTGCGCGACCTCGCCGCCGCGGGCCAACTCGACCGGGCCGCCGCCTTCCCGGCCGTGCACAAGGCCGCCGCGGGCGACCCCCGCACCCGCTACACCGACGCCTCGCTGCGCCCCTGGTTCGTCGTCTTCGACGGGGACGCCGCCACCTACCTGGGCGGCTCCATCGACACCGACTGGTACGGGCGCGGCAACTACCTCCTGATCATGACCGACGCCCACAACGTGCCCCCGGTCATCGACGGCACCCGCCCCACCGAGGCCCAGGCCCGCGAACGCGTGGCGCTGCTCGCCGCCCACCAGGCCACCATCGCCTCGGCGGACTGGTATCCGCTGCCGGGCGTCGTGTCCTCCGTACTGCCGCGGGGCGACGGGAGTTGAGCGAGCGCGGCCGGGCGGGCGGGCGACGGCGGGTCCCGCCCGGCCGAGTGAGTGGGTGACCGGTGTGACCGGATGACTGCGTGCCCCGCCCCCGACCGTCCGGCCGCGCGTCCGCTCCTCCGGCGGCTCAGCCGAGGAGGACCCCCGGGTTGAGCACGCCCTGCGGATCGAGGGCCGACTTCACCGCGCCGAGGGCCCGGGCGAAGGGCTCGGGGCGCTGCCGGTCGTAGCCGGGGCGGTGGTCGCGGCCGACGGCGTGGTGGTGGGTGACGGTCGCCCGGTGGCGCCCCAGCACCTCCATGGCGGCCGCCTTGACCTCGTCCCACATCCGCAGCTCCGCACCGCGCCGCCCCGCCGCGATCACCGTGAAGTACGGGGCGGCGCCGTCCGGATAGACGTGCGTGAGGCGGCAGTTGACCAGGCCCTCGGCGCCGGTGACCTCCTTGACCGCGGCGGCGGTCTCGGCGCGTACCGACTCGTAGAGTGCGGGCAGCCGGTCCCAGGTGCAGGCCGTCTCGAAGGTCTCCACGATGCCGCTCATCCGGGCCAGGGCATCGCGCTGGTAGGGCATCCGCAGGAAGGCCGCCCGCCAGGAGTCGACCGCGCCCCGCGCCCCGGCGGGCTCCGGCGCGGGCCGCCCGCCGTGGTCGCGGGCGAGCGAGACGGCCGCCGCGAGGCTCTCGCCGACCGGGGCGTGCGCGGACTCGAAGCCGAGCACGAGGACCGTCGAACCGTCCGCGGCGGCGCCGGAGAACGCGGCCTCGCCCCGGTCGAGCAGGCGGCAGTTGGCGGGGTGCAGCCCCGACTGGGCCAGTACCCGTACGGCCTCGGCGGCGGCCTCGAAGGAGTCGAAGAGGACGGCCGCGGAGGCCTTGTGCACGGGCCGGTCCTGGAGCCGCATCCAGGCCTCGGTGATCACGCCCAGGGTGCCCTCGGAGCCGAGGAACAGCCGGTCGGGGGAGGGGCCCGCGCCCGAACCGGGCAGCCGCCAGGAGGAGTTGACGCCGATCGGGGTGACCACCCGCAGGGACTCGGTGAAGTCGTCGATATGGGTGTGCAGGGTGGCGTAGTGGCCGCCGGCCCGGGTGGCGAGCCAGCCGCCCAGGGTGGAGAACTCGAAGCTCTGCGGGAAGTGGCGCAGGGTCAGCCCGTACGGGCGCAACTGCCGCTCCAGGTGCGGGCCGAGCACCCCGCCCTGGACGCGGGCGGCGCGGCTGACCCGGTCCACCTCCAGGACCTGGTCCATCCGCGTCAGGTCCAGGCTCAGCACCGCCGGATGCGCCTCGCCCCGGTACTCGACGCCGCCGACGACCGAGGAGCCGCCGCCGTAGGGGATCACGGCGGTGCCGGTGCGGCCCGCCCAGTCCAGGAGATCGGCCACGTCCTGCTCGCCGCGGGGCCGCGCCACCAGGTCGGGCACCCGGCCCGGGGTGCGGTGCAGGGCGCGGACCACATCGCGGTACGCCTTGCCGAGGGCGTGCGCGGCACGGTCGGCCGGGTCCGCGGTCACCAGCGGGGCGAGCGAGGCGGGCACGGTCGCGGCGGGCTCGGGCAGGTCGAGGTCGGCGACCCGGGGGACCGGCAGCGGGTCCGCGGGCAGCCCCGGCAGCAGGGCGCCGAGGGCCGCGCACTCCGCGTCCGGCAGCGCCTCCTCGCGCCAGCCCCAGCCCCACCACGACCGGGTGCGGTGCTCGGCCGGGTGCTCCTCCGGGTGCCCCTCGTCCATGGCGTACTCCTTGTTCGGGCCGGCGTGCGGCTCGGCCTGCGGCTGGGTGGCGGACGCTCCGGGAGTGAACTTACCCAGAGGTATATTACCGTAAGGTAAGATGCCGGTCATGGAGAAGGCAAGAGCGGCGGCGGCCCGCGCGGGCACCAAGGGCGTCCCGCGCCGCGACCGCGAGGAGCAGATCCTCGCCGTGGCGACCGAGGAGTTCGGCAGGCACGGCTACACCGGGGTGTCGATGGCCGCCCTCGCCCGGCGGATCGGCGTCACCAAGCCGCTGCTCTACCAGTACTTCGGGTCCAAGGACGGCCTCTACACCACCTGCCTGGCCCGGGTCGGCGAACCCCTCGCCACCGCCGTACGGGCCGCGATGCACCGCCCCGCGGCCGAGCCCGCCACCCCGATCGCTGTACTGCGGGCGGTGTTCGCCACCCTGGAGGGCCGCCCGGGCGCCTGGTTCCTGCTGTACGACCAGTCCCTGCCCGCCGGCAGCGCGCCCTACGAGACCGCGCGGCGCTACCGGGACGCCATCGACGAACTGGCCGCGGGCGGCGCCCAGGACGTCCTGCGCGCCGGGAACATCGAGGACCCGCTCGACGCCGACCTGCTCAAGCGCCTGTGGAACACCCTCGTCGGCCAGAGCGTCGTCTGGTGGGCCCGCCACCCCGAGGAGAGCGCCGCGAGCATGGGGGAGCGGTGCGCGCGGATCCTCCAGGCGGTGCGCTTCGGCGGCCCCGCGGGCGGTGAGGGTGAGCGCCGTCACGACGGGGGCGAGCGCCGCCACGACGGGGGTGAGCGCCACCGCGGCGGGGGCGAGGGCTGACGCAGCGAGCGCGAGGGCTGACGCGTACGACGGCCGAGGGGGCTGAAGGGAGCGCGGTCGCCCGGGTGCAGTGGGGCGCGGAGGGGCGCATCGAGGTGGGCGGGGCGCGTGTCCAGGCCGGGTGTGCGCGGGGGTGGGGGCGGTCTGCCTGGGGTTTCGCGGTGTCTTTCCGGTCACGTTGTGAGCGCGGGCACAGCCGGAGGGGGCGATCCGCGGTCATGATCTGCGAGCCGTCGAGTGACAAGACGGCGTGGAGCGTCGTTGCAGGTGCACCGGCCGGGACCCCGGCCGCGGGGCGCCGCCGTGGCGCGTGAGCGGAGGTGCCGGATGACCGGGCGGACGGTTCTGGAGCGTTTCCCCGCCGGGGGACCCCGGGGGTCGTGGCCCGCGGAGGAGTTCGCGCGGGCCCGCCGCCTGGAAGGCGAGCGCGCCGAGGTCGTGATGGACCTGGCGAGCGACGCCTTCCTGGTGATCGTGCGCGCCCGCGAACCCGTCGAGTAGCCTCCCGCCCCCGGCAGCACCGGGACACAGCTGAGCCCCGGTGCCACGAGCGGGCGCCGGGGCTCAGCTGCACCTGAACCGAGAAAAGGACTACGGGCCGGTCAGGCGCTCACCGGCCGGGACCAGGCGGGCGGCGTACCGGTCAGGCGGCACAGGGCCAGATACAGCGGGATCGGCGGCGTGTACGGAACCTCCGCCTCCGGACGGTGGATCAGTCCGGGGCGGGCGGGCGCGTCGGGCACCAGGGCACCGGCCGCGTAGTGCGCGGGCGCGGGCCACTTCAGGGCCACATCGGAGTCCGAGGGGACGATCCACCACCAGCGGCTGCCGTCCTCGTAGACGCAGCCCGCGCGCGGCAGCCGGGCCAGCAGCAGCCGCCCGTAGACCGCGGGGACGGCGACGGCGTCGCAGCCGAGCGGGGTGGACATCGAGCCCGGCACGGCGAGCCGCACCGGCGGCGGGGCGGTGGTGCGCCGTGCCCGGGAGAGGCGGACCAGGCTGTCCATCGTCGGCATCGGGGCCGCGCTCATACCCATACCCGCTCCCCTCCGCCCGTCCGGTCCGGCTCGGTACCGCGCGTACCGGTGTGAGTCCGCCCGGCGTCGTCGGCCCGCGCGCCGCGGTCCCGGTCGTCCGACTGCCGGGGCAGTTCCGCCCAGACCAGCAGTCCCGGGCCGGTGTCCTGCGCACCCCAGGCACTGCACATCGCGGAGACGAGGAGCAGTCCCCTCCCGTGCTCCTCTTCCGGCTGCTGTGCGGAGGGGCGCGGAGCGCCGTCGGGACAGCCCTCGTCGCGCACCGCGATCCGTACCACTCCCGCCGCGTCGTCGTGCAGTTCGCAGACGATGCGGCGCGAGACGGTGTGCACCACGGCGTTGGTGACGAGTTCGGAGACGACCAGTTCCGCGGCCTCGCGGGTGTCCTGGCAGACGGACCAGCCACCGAGGCGGTCACGGGTCACCTGCCGGGCATGCGCGGCCGACCCCGGGTGCGGGGCCAGCTCGAAGCGGAAACGGCGCGCGCCGGTCCCCGTCCGGTCCGCCGGAGCGGCGGCGCCGTGGGGGGCGGCGGTGGCGTCTGTTCCTAACGGCGCGGACAAAGTCACGCTTGCCACTATCGCGGCGCCACGGACACTTGGCAAGTGGCACTTTGAAAATTGCAGAGTGGTGTGGGCTGTTGGTGGAGCCCGTGGCACACTGCTCGCAACAGCGTCCCGGGCGCCCCGAGTTGGGACACGGCCGGACGTACGGGACATCGTGTGACGCGACTTCGTGGAGGAACGACGTGAGCGAGCCGCGGTCCGCGCCGACGGTCGGCCAGGTCGTCCTCGGGCGGCGACTGCAGGACCTGCGCGAACGCGCCGGCCTCAAGCGCGAGGAGGCCGCCAAGATCCTCCGCGTCGCGCCCGCCACGGTCCGGCGCATGGAGATGGCCGAGGTCGGCTTCAAGATCCCCTACCTCCAACTCCTGCTGAAGTCCTACGGAGTCGGCGAGGAAGAGGCCGAAGCCTTCGTCACCCTCGCCGAGGAAGCCAACAAACCCGGCTGGTGGCAGCGCTTCCACGACATCCTGCCCGGCTGGTTCTCCATGTACGTCAGCCTGGAGGGCGCCGCCAGCCTCATCCGCTCCTACGACCCGCACTTCGTCCCCGGCCTCCTGCAGACCGAGGACTACGCGCGTGGCGTCATGGACTCCGGCGCCATCGGGCAGACCGTGCCCGAGGACATCGAACGGCACGTCGCCCTGCGCATGCGCCGCCAGGAACTGCTCACCCGCGAGGAGGACCCCCCGCGGCTGTGGGTCGTCATGGACGAGACCGCGCTGCGCCGCCCGGTCGGCGGCAACGCCACCATGCGCGCCCAGATCGACCGGCTCCTCGCATCCATGGACATGCCCAATGTGACCCTGCAGATCGCCGAGTTCGCCGCCGGTCCGCACCCCGGCACGTACGGGCCCTTCGTGCTGTTCCGATTCGCCATGCCCGAACTCCCGGACATGGTCTACAGCGAGTACCTGACCGGAGCCGTCTACCTCGACGCCCGCGCCGAGGTGGCCACCCACCTGGAGGTCATGGACCGCATGGCGGCACACGCCGCGACGGCACACCGCACGAAGGAGATCCTGCGCGATCTCCGCAAGGAGTTCTGAGTGGACCGCTCCCGCATATACAACGGCATGCCCGCACGCGAACTCGGCACCGAGGGCTGGCTCAGGCCCTGGAGCGGCGGCAACGGCGGCAACTGCGTGGAAGCCATGAAACTCGCCGACGGCCGCGTCGCCGTACGCCAGTCCGCGGACCCCGACGGACCCGCCCTCATCTACACCTCCGGCGAGATCACCGCCTTCATCCAGGGCGCCAAGTCCGGCGAAGCCGACTTCCTGCTCTCCTGACCTCCGCCCCCCTGCCCCCGGCCTCCGCCTCGACCCCGCGCCTCCGCCTGCCGCACCCGTCACCCGCCCCACGCCCCACGGACCTACGGAGATCCTCATGACCGGGCACGACGCCACCCCCAGCTCCCGCATCGACACCAGCAAGCCGCACCCGGCACGGATGTACGACTGGTGGCTGGGCGGCAAGGACAACTACCCGGTCGACGAGGAGATGGGACGCCAGCTCCTCGCCATCGAACCCCGCATCCCGATCATGGCCCGCGCCAACCGCGCCTTCATGCACCGCGCCACCCGCTGGCTCGCCGGGCAGGGCGTCAAGCAGTTCCTCGACATCGGCACCGGCATCCCCACCGCGCCCAATCTGCACCAGGTCGCCCAGCAGATCGCCCCCGACGCCCGCATCGTCTACTGCGACAACGACCCCATCGTCCTCGCCCACGCCGAAGCACTCCTGGTCAGCACCCCCGAAGGCAGCACCGAATACCTCCAGGCCGACGTCCGCGACCCCGAGACCATCATCGAACGCGCCCGCGAGGCCCTCGACTTCACCCGGCCCATCGCGCTCTCGCTCATCGCGCTCCTGCACTTCGTCCCCGACGAGGACGGCGCCTACGAACTCGTCGACCGCTTCATGGACGCCCTGCCCTCCGGCAGCTACCTCATGCTGTCCCACGGCACCGGCCAGTTCACCCGCGAGAACGCCGACGAGGCCGACGACCTCTACAAGAAGAGCGGCATCACCCTCGCCCTGCGCGACCGCCACGAGGTCGAACGCTTCTTCCACAAGCTCGAACTCGTCGAACCGGGCGTCGCCGTCCTCGACACCTGGCACCCCGAACTCGGCGAACCCGTCGAAGGCCAGGAGGACTTCCAGCCCATGCCGGGCTTCGGAGCGGTGGCTCGCAAGGCTTAGAGGGCAGGGGCCAGGGGCAGGGGCGCAGGGATTCGGGCAGGCCCCACCTTCCGCTGACGGGTGAGGTGGGGGAGCGTCGGCGCCCCGCGCGAGGCAGCAGGCCGGGCGGTCGCCCACCGCCGCATGCTGCCACCGCCTCCCCGGTCACACCCGCATCGGACTGTCGTACGGACCGATCGGCGACGGCAGCCGCGTACTCCCGGACAGCCAGCGATCCACCGCCGCCGCGACCGCCCGCCCCTCGGCGATCGCCCAGACGATCAGCGACTGGCCCCGCCCCGCGTCGCCCGCCGCGAACACCCCGGGCACATTGGTCGCGAACCCCGCGTCACGCGCGTACGTCCCCCGGATGTCCACCTCCAGGCCCAACTGCTCCGCGACACCGTCCGTACGGTCCGGGCCGGAGAAGCCGAGCGCCAGCAGCACCAGATCCGCGGGCAGCGAGCGCCGGGTGCCCTCCCGGGTGCGCCGCCGCTCGTCCACCTCCACCAGGTGCAGCTCCCGCACATGCCCCGCGGCATCCCCCGAGAACCGCACCGTCGAGGAGGCGAAGAGCCGCGCGTCGGCATCCGCCACGGGGGCCGTGCGCACCTCGCGGGCCTCCTCGTGCGCGGGCGTCAGCCGGTAGATCTTCGGATACGTGGGCCAGGGCTCCGCCTCCTCGTCCCGCCCCCGCGCCGGTTGCGGATAGATGTCCAGCTGGGTCACCGAGGCCGCCCCCTCGCGCACCGCCGTACCCAGGCAGTCCGCCCCCGTGTCCCCGCCGCCCACGATCACCACATGCCGGCCCGAGGCGCTCAGCGGAGACCGCGCGAGATCGCCCTCGCCCACCCGGTTCGCCAGCGGCAGATACTCCATCGCCTGGTGGATCCCCGCCAACTCCCGGCCCGGCAGCGCCAGTTCACGCCCGGCGGTGGCACCCACCGCCAGCACCACCGCGTCGTGCCGCGCCAGCAACTCCTTCGCCCCGACGTCCTTGCCCACCGCCGTCGACGTACGGAAGACCGTTCCCTCCTCCGCCATCTGCCGCAGCCTGCGCTCCAGATGCACCCGCTCCATCTTGAAACTCGGGATCCCGTACCGCATCAGACCCCCGGCACGGTCGTCCCGCTCGTACACCGCGACCGTGTGCCCCGCCCGCGTCAACTGCTGCGCGGCGGCCAGACCCGCCGGACCCGAACCCACCACCCCGACCGAGCGCCCCGACAGGCGGTCGGGCGGACGCGGTGGCACCAGACCGTCCTCCCAGGCGCGGTCGGCGATCGCCGCCTCCACGTTCTTGATCGTGACCGCCGGCTGGTTGATGGCCAGCACACACCCCGACTCGCAGGGCGCCGGGCACAGCCGCCCGGTGAACTCGGGAAAGTTGTTGGTGGCGTGCAGGCGCTCCGAGGCGGCCCGCCAGTCGTCCCTGGCCACCAGATCGTTCCAGTCGGGGATCAGATTCCCCAGCGGACAGGCCTCGTGGCAGAACGGCACCCCGCAGTCCATGCACCGGTCCGCCTGCTCCGAGATGATCGGCAGCAGCCCGCCCGGGACATACACCTCGTCCCAGTCCCGGACCCGCTCGTCCACGGGTCGACGCGGCCACTCCTGCCGGCCGGTGGTGAGGAAACCCTTGGGGTCGGCCATGGGCCGTCTCCCTTGCCTGGGGTGAGGCGAACGCCCGGGGCGCGGCGAACACCTCCAGCCCACGATACGACGGAGGGGGCGGGAGGCGCGAAGCTCGGGGGTGCGGGATTTCGGGTGCGGTGCGTGGTGCGTGGTGCGTGATGCGTGAGTGCGTGAGCGTGGTGCGTGCTGCGGTGGGTGGCGAGTGGGATGTGGTGCGTGGTGCCGGGTGTGGTGGGTGGTGTGCGGGGCGGCGCGGTCAGGTGAGGGCGAGGACGAAGCAGGCCGTGGCGGCCAGCGCGGCACCGGCGCGGATGTGGTTCCACGCGGTCCACTCGCCGACGTAGGCACGCCAGGGCTCCTCGCTCTCCGGCGCCTCCGGGTCCAGCTCCGCCAGAGCCGTGTTGCGGGGCACGTTCGCGGCCATGGTCACGCCGAACGACCCCGCCAGATACAGGGCCGCGCCGAGCAGCAGCTCCACGCCGGCCTCCTCCGGCCACTTCACCAGGGTGAACACGGCGACCACCGCGCTGAGCACCGCGGCGCCCAGGAACAGCGCCATGAAGGCCGGCCGCACCGCCGCCACATTGATCGACTGCATCGCGGCCAGGCCCCGGTTCGGGGGCAGCGCGGCGAGCCCCCGCATCACAAAGGCCGAGAACGCGGTGAAGACCCCGGCCACCAGACCACAGGCCAGCGCCGCCAGCACGGTGAACACGAAGTACGGTCCTTCGACCATGGGGCTGCTCCTTGAGTTCTGGGTTCCGGGGGTCGGGTCCTGGGTTTCGGGGGTGGGGGAGGGCGAGGCTCGGGTCTGCCGGGGCTGCCATCGCCGCGCGTGCCGAGTGTCGGGTGCGGGGTCGCCGTCGGCCACCCCGGCGTGCGCCACTGTGTCAGGAGGTTGCCCTCGTGGCCAGGATCGCGGTGCGGGCGGTGCGAGGGGAGGGCCGGGGGAGGGCGGTGCCGGGCGGCTTCTTCGGGGAGGGACGCGCCTGTCCCGTGCCTCGGCCGCGGGGCATCATGATCAGGTGCGACTCGAACCGATCACCTGGGAACGGCTCGGCCAGAACCTCGCCGAGCGGCTGCTCCGCGTGGAACCGCCGGAGGGCGGGGCACACGTACGCGCGGCTGTCGACGGAGCACCCGCCGCCCGGCCCGGCGAACTGGCCGAACGCCTCGCGGCGGAACTGCGCCTCCGCGGACGGCCCGCCCTCGTCGTCGGCACCGAGGGGTTCCTGCGCCCCGCCTCCCTGCGCTTCGAGTTCGGCCATGAGGACCCCGAGTCCTTCTACGACGGATGGTTCGACATCAAGGCCCTGTGGCGGGAGGTCCTCACACCCCTGGACGAGGGCGGCACCGGCTGGGTCCTCCCCGACCTCTGGGACCCCGCCACCGACCGCGCGACCCGCAGCCCCCGTACCCAACTCCCGCCCGGCGGCGTCCTCCTGCTCCACGGGCCCCTGCTGCTGCACCACTGGTTCCCCTTCGACCTCACCGTCCACCTGAACCTGTCACCCGCCGCGCTTCGCAGGCGCACTCCGCAGGACCAGCAGTGGACGCTGCCCGCCTTCGCACGGTACGAGCGGGAGACCGACCCCGTCCGCGCCGCCGACGTGGTGGTACGCGCGGACGACGACCGGCATCCGGCTTGGGTGGGGGGCGGGGGTGAGGTGGGGGGGTGGGGGCCTCCTCCCCCCCCGCCCCCACCGCCCTCCCACCCTCTCCACCCCACCCACCCCTCCCCGCCGCCCGCAAGTGCGTGTCCCCCGCCTCGCCCCCACAATGAAGGGGCCGGGACTTGCGACGTGTCCCGCGCCGCGCCGGCTGCCGATGACCGGGAGGCCGTTCATGACCACCGCTGCGGACATCATGCATCCGGGGGCCCGCTGGATCCCCGCCCACGAAACCCTCGACCGCGCCGCCCAGTTGATGCGCGAACTCGATGTGGGCGCCCTGCCCATCAGCGACGAGAACGAGCGGCTGTGCGGCATCCTCACGGACCGCGACATCGTGATCGGCTGCGTGGCCATGGGGCACGACCCGGCCCGGACCACGGCCGGCGACATGGCCCGGGGCACACCCCGCTGGGTCGAGGCCGACGCCGATGTGAGCCAGGTCCTCGGCGAGATGCAGGACCATCGCATCCGGCGGCTTCCCGTCATCCAGGACAAGCGGCTCGTCGGCATGATCAGCGAGGCGGACCTCGCCGGGCACCTCTCCGAGGAGCAGCTCGCGGGCTGGATGGAAAGCGTCTACGCCAGGGCCTGACGCCCACGTCCTGACACCTGCGTCCTGACGTCTACGGCGAACTCACAGCCATCCGTTCCTCCGGAAGCCCCGGTACAGCACCGCGCAGACCAGGGCGATGGCGCCGAGCGTCACCCAGTACCCGTAGCGGGTGTGCAACTCGGGCATGTGGTCGAAGTTCATGCCGTAGATCCCGCAGGCCATCGTGGGGACGGCGACGACCGCGGCCCAGGCGGTGATCTTGCGCATATCGGCGTTCTGCGCGACGGTCACCTGCGCCAGGTGTGCCTGGAGTATGGAGTTGAGCAGTTCGTCGAAGGCGGCGACCTGTTCGGTCACCCGGAGCAGATGGTCCTCCACGTCCCGGAAGTACGCCTGTATCTCGGGCTGCACCACGCTCAGGGGGCGGCTCGCGAGTTCCTGGAGCGGGCGGGCGAGGGGGACCACCGCGCGCTTGAACTCCAGGAGTTCGCGCTTGAGCTGGTAGATGCGTCCCGGGTCCACCCCGGCGCTGTCCTCGGCGAAGACATCCGTCTCCACCTGGTCGATGTCCGCCTGGACGGATTCGACGACGTTCAGGTAGTCGTCGACCACGTGGTCGGCTATGGCGTGCAGTACCGTCGCCGGTCCCTTGGCCAACTGATCCGGGTTGGACTCGAGTTCCTCGCGGACGTGGCCCAGCGAACCGTGCCGGCCGTGGCGCACCGTGATGACGAAGTCGTGGCCGACGAACACCATGATCTCGCCGGTGTCCACGACCTCGCTGGTGGCGGTGAGTTCGGCGTGGTCGACGTAGTAGCAGCTCTTGAAGACGGCGAAGAGGGTCTCCCCGTACCGCTCCACCTTGGGGCGCTGGTGTGCCAGGACCGCGTCCTCGACGGCGAGCGGGTGCAGGTCGAAGAGTTCGGCGATTCCCTCGAACTCCCGCACCGTGGGCTGGTGCAGTCCGAGCCAGACGAAGCCGTCCCCCTGGGCGCGCACCTGCTTGACGGCGGCCGTGACATCGCTGCTCCCGGGCTGGCGTATGCCGTGCCGGTAGGTCACGCAGTTGACGACGGCCGAGCCGAGCGGTGAGCGCGCCGGGTGGCTGAGGTCGACCCGGGGTTTTCTGCGGCCAAGGCGCGCCACCTTCCGCAGGCTGTCGACCCCGCGGAGGCTGCCAACCTTCCGTAGGTTGCCGGCCATGGGCATGTGTGGCTCCTTGCACTGAGGTGAGCTGGGCGGACGGTGAATCCGTGCTTGGCGGGCAAGTCTGCCAGCCGGGGGCGGAGTCCGGCGGCGGCCCTGTGGAAAAGGGACATTCCGCTCCGCTCTTACGAGGGTGTGCTTGCCGGACCATCGGACAGACGGCAGGTTTTCCACAGGCCCGGGGCTCCCCTCACACCACGGGCCGGCCCCCGGTGCGCCGCACCGCCAGCGCCCCTGCCCGGCACCCCTCCGCCGCCGCGGCCACCGGCGGCGCACCGGCGAGCAGCGCCGCGAGCAGGGCCCCGGTGAAGGCGTCCCCGGCGCCCGTGGTGTCCACGGGGACGGCGGGCTCTCCCGGCACCCGGGGCGCCACCCGGCCGTCCTGGGCGACGAGTGCGCCCTCGGCGCCGAGGGTCACGACGACGAGCGGGAACTGGCGGCTCAACTTGGCCGCGGCATCGGCCGGTTCGGGAAGTCCGGTGAGCAGCCGGGCCTCGTCCAGATTCGGCAGCAGGACCTCGACGCCCTCGACCATCGTCAGGAAGCGGTCCACACCGAGTGCGGAGAGGAAGCCGGTCGAGGCGGGGTCCACGCTGACCCGTACCCCGCGTGCGCGTGCCGAGGCCAGGGCGGCCCGCACCGTCGCGCGCGAGGTCGGGGAGAAGAACAGATAGCCGGAGAGGTGCAGATGGGCGAAGCCGTCGAGTTCCGCGGCGGACCAGTGGGCCGGGGTCAGTCCGAGGGAGGCCGCGCTCTGGGTGAGGAAGGTCCGCTCCGCCGCGGCGCTCTCGTCGACCAGGCTGATCACCGTGCCGGTCGGCTCCCCGGGCAGGACGACGAGCCGCGGCTCGACACCCGCCGCGCGCAGGGCGCTCTCGTGCCAGTGCGCGGAGTCCGCCCCCGCGCTGCCGAGCATCCGCACCCGCGGGCAGCCCCAACGCGCCGCCCAGCAGGCCACATTGGCGCCCGCCCCGCCGGGCAGCGTGCGGATCTCGGCGGCCGTGTCGGTACCGGAGGCCAGCGGACCGCGGTGCCGGGCCACCACATCCGTGACCACCTCCCCGAGCACCAGCAGAGCCCCGGCCCCGGACTCGACGGCATCACCGGACCCGGCGAAGCCACCGGACTCCGAGGAGCCACGGGATCCCACGAAGCCACGGGACTCCGCGAAGCCACGAGACTCCGCAAGACCCCCGGCCGCCCCGGACCCAGCAGAGTCCCCGGCCCCGCCGGAGCCCCCTGCCCCCGGCTCCCCGGCCGCCCCTCGCGGACGCCCGCTCACCGCCGCGACCAGGACACCGCGATACGGGCCGCGAGGCGGACATTGCCGCGTACCGCGGCGAGGTTGGCTTCCAGGGAGGCGCCGTCGGTCTCGCGGACGAAGCGGCTGAGCAGGAAGGGGGTGACGGCCTGCCCGGTGATGCCCTCCTGCGCGCAGGCGGTGAGCGCGGCCGCCAGGGCGCGGGCGTGCACCGCCGGATCGAGCTGCTCGGCCTCGGGGACCGGGTTGGCCACGATCAGCGCCGAGTCCGGGGCCGCCAGGTCGTCCTGCGCCCGCATGACCTCGGCGACCTGCGCGGGCGTGTGCAGGGTCCAGTCGACGGGGCTGCCCGAGTCCGTCACGTAGAAGCCGGGGAAGCGGTCGGTGCCGAATCCGGCGACGGCCACCCCGAGCGTCTCCAGGCGCTGCAGGGTGGCGGGCACGTCGAGCAGGGACTTCACCCCCGCGCACACCACGGTGATCCGGGTCTGCGCCAGCAGTTCCAGGTCCGCCGACTCGTCCTGGGTCTGCACCCAGTCGCGGTGCACTCCGCCCAGCCCGCCGGTGGCGAACACCCGCAGTCCGGCGCGGGCGGCCAGCAGCGCGGTGGCCGAGACCGTGGTGGCGCCGCTCGCCCCCGTCGCCCTCGCGAGCGGCAGGTCCCGGTGGCTGAGTTTGCGTACGGAGGCGTCGTTGGCCACCCGCTCCAACTCGGCCTTGCCGAGGCCGACCAGGGGGCGCCCGTCGAGTACGGCGACGGTCGCGGGGACGGCGCCCTCCTCCCGTACCGCCGCCTCCAGTTCCTGGGCGACCTGGAGATTGCGCGGGCGGGGCAGCCCGTGCGCGATGATCGTGGACTCCAGGGCGACGACCGGCCGTCCGCTCGCCAGTGCCTCGCCCACCTCCTCGGAAACCTCCAGCACTGCGCACCTCCGCGCTCGGGGACCTCCTCTCATCCCTGGCGGGCGCGCCCGCGGATCAAACCCCTTCGCCCCGCGCGTGTCCGGTCGCGCGCGCTCTTTCCGTCCTTTTCCGTCCTCCGGTGTCTGTCCTCCGGTGTCCGGCCGCGCGGGGCCGCGGCGCGCGGCAGTGCTCAGAACAGCGGCTGCGGAAGTACCCCTTCCAGGGCGAGCAGTTGGCGCTTGGTCTCCAGTCCGCCGCCGAAGCCGCCTATGCCGCCGTCGCTCTCCACCACGCGGTGGCAGGGCACCACCACCGGCAGCGGATTGGAGCCCATGGCGATCCCCACCGCCTGCGCGGCCCTCGGCTGGCCGACCCGGCTCGCCAGATCTCCGTACCCGGCGACGCTGCCGAAGGGCACGCCCGCCGCCAGAGCTTCGAGGACCTGCCTGTTGAAGCCCCTGGCGCCCCCGAGCATCCGCCAGTCGAGCGGCAGGGAGAAGTCGTGCAGCTCACCGGCGAAGTAGGCCGTGAGCTGGCGCAGCGGTTCCGCGAGCAGCGGCGAGTCGGGTTCGTGGACCGGTGGTGTCCCGAGGCGGCCCGCCAGTCTTTCCAGTGCCTTCCCGCGCACCCGCTCCGAGGCATGGAAGACCACGTTGACCAGGCCGACTTCGGTGGCCGCGAGCAGCAGCGGGCCGATGTCGGTGCGGACCACCGTCCACACCAGCCGCTCCGCCTCCCGCCGCCCGGCGCTCTGCCCGGCGCCCTCGCCGGTCTCCGGCGCCGCGCCCGTCCCGGTGTCCGGCACCGCGTCCGTCCCGGTGTCCGTCGCGGGGCCCGTGCCGGTCTCCGCCGCGGGCCCGGCAGTCCTCTCGGTGTTCATGCGGACACCGTACGGACCACCACTGACATCGCCGGACCGCTGGCGGCATCGAGGGGTGGCGGGCAGCGGTTTTCGGCCTCGGCCCGGCTGGGTGCGCCGGGCCGTGACCTGCCCGCGGTCAGCGGGACTCCAGCGCCTCCCGCACCGTGTCCGGGACATTGGTGATGATGCCGTCCACGCCGTACCCGGCGACCCGGCGCGTGGTGTCCGCGTCGTTCACCGTCCAGGTGGACACGTGCAGCGGCCGCCCGTGGACGCCGTGCACCGCGTGCACCGAGGTGACGTAGTCCGCGGTCAGGGTGGCGGCGGTCGGATTGATCTGATCGGCGAACTCGGCGTACGTACCGAGGTCGGAGACGGCGGGGGTGCCGAGGAAGCCGGTGGTGACCCCGCCGCGCAGGCCGTGCAGGGTGCGCAGCGAGGGCGCGCTGAAGCTCTGCACCACCAGCCGCCGGGAGGAGCCCGAGGCGGCGAGCCAGTGCTCCTCGTCCAGGGTGCGCAGGATGTCGCGCTCGATGCCCGGGTACAGCTCCGGCGCCTTGATCTCCAGGAGCAGCTTCTGCCGGTTCTCGTCGACGCGCTCCAGGTACTGCTTGAGGGTCGGCACCCTCGCCCCGGTGAACTCGGCGCCGAACCAGCTGCCGGCGTCGAGTCTCGCTATCTCCGCCGCGGTGAAGTCGGCGACCTTCCAGGGCGCGCGCCCGGGGTAGAGCTCCTCCGCGTTCGTGGTGCGCTTGAGGTCGGTGTCGTGCAGGACGACCAGCTCGCCGTCCTTGGTGCGCTGCACATCGTTCTCGACCCAGGTGAAGCCCAGCTCGTGCGCCTTGTCGACGGCGGCGAGGGTGTTCTCGGGGGCGTAGCCGGAGGCCCCGCGGTGCGCGATGACGCTGATCCTGTCCGTGGCGGCGGGGGCCTGCGGACGCGCGGGGGAGGTCTGCGTGGACGCCCGGGCCGGGAGCGGGGGCTGGAGCAGTGCGGTGGCTCCCAGGACGGCGGCGGACGTGATGGCGACTGCACGTACTAGCACGGCGACTCCTCGTGTCTGAACCTCACGGTCGGGGGGACTGTGGCAGCGGAGAGTCAACGGACGGCCAGTCCAGGATTGCCACAGGTTGAAGACCGGCGCTCCTTTGGTCACTCCGGGGACACAAGTGGGGAGTCACCGTGATTCTTTGCCGGAAAACCGTTCGGGGCCCGCGTGGCGGGTCATAATCTCTGCTTCGGCCACGGCCCCCCGCCCGCGGACCCGCGGGCAGGCACGGGACGGCGGCTCCAGGCGCGAGACGGGAGGGGAGAGCACCGGCGCATGCACGGCACGGTCGACGGATTCAGCTACGGGCTCGTCACACCCGTCGTCGCCTTCCTGATGGGCTGCCTGGGCGGCGCCCTCGGGCTGCGGTGCACCGTGCGCTCCCTGGCCGAACCCCCGCGCCGCCGGGCCGGCTGGCTCGCCCTCGGCTCCACCGCCATCGGCTCCGGGATCTGGTCCATGCACTTCATCGCGATGATGGGCTTCGACGTACGGGAGAGCACCCTCGCCTACGACCGGCTGACCATGGTCGCGAGCCTCGGTGTGGCCGTCGTGATGACCGGCGTCGGGATCTTCATCGTCGGCTACCGGGGCCCGCGCGGCACCGCCCTTTTCACCGGTGGGACGGTCACCGGCCTCGGCATCGCCTCCATGCACTACCTCGGCATGGCCGGCATACGGCTGAACGGGCGAATCGACTACAACACCCTCCTCGTCGCCGCCTCGGTGCTGATCGCGGTCGTCGCCGCCACCGCCGCGCTCTGGGCCGCGGGCCAGGTGCGCGGCTTCGCCTGGAGCGTCGGCGCCAGCCTCGCCATGGGCCTCGCGACCGCCGGGATGCACTACACCGGGATGGCCGCGGTCGACGTGCGCCTGCACGACCACGGGGTCGCCGCGGACCCGGCGGGCGGCTCACCCGCCTCCCTCCTCGCCCCGATGCTGATCGGCCCCCTCGGCTTCCTCCTGCTCGCCGGGGCGATCGTGCTCTTCGACCCGATGCGGGTCATGGGCCGCCCCCGCGTCAGGCGCCCCGGCCGGGGCCCCGAGTCGCTGCCGTCCGCGGTCAACCCCGGCGGGCGCATACCCCACCAGCGGCCCCGGGTCCGCACCCCGCAGCGCTGAGCCCGCCCCGGTCGCGAGGCCGCCGGGAGCCGGTTGTCAGTGCGGGGTCGTACGGTGGTCTTCATGCGGCCCGTAACCCAGATCGAACGCACCGTGGCGCCCTTCGAGGTCGTCAGCCCCTACCAGCCCAGCGGTGACCAGCCCACCGCCATCGCCGAGCTGGAGAAGCGCGTCACCGCGGGTGAGAAGGATGTCGTCCTCCTCGGCGCGACCGGCACCGGCAAGTCCGCGACCACCGCGTGGATGATCGAGCGGCTCCAGCGCCCCACGCTGGTCATGGCACCGAACAAGACCCTGGCCGCACAGCTCGCCAACGAGTTCCGCGAACTCCTGCCGAACAACGCCGTCGAGTACTTCGTCTCGTACTACGACTACTACCAGCCCGAGGCGTACGTCCCGCAGTCGGACACCTACATCGAGAAGGACTCCTCGATCAACGAGGAGGTCGAGCGCCTGCGGCACTCCGCGACCAACTCGCTGCTCACCCGGCGCGACGTCGTCGTGGTCGCCTCCGTCTCCTGCATCTACGGCCTCGGCACACCGCAGGAGTACGTGGACCGCATGGTCTCCCTCAAGGTCGGCGACGAGATCGACCGGGACGACCTGCTGCGCCGCTTCGTCGACATCCAGTACACCCGCAACGACCTCGCCTTCACCCGGGGCACCTTCCGGGTCCGCGGCGACACCATCGAGATCTTCCCGGTGTACGAGGAACTCGCCGTGCGCATCGAGATGTTCGGCGACGAGATCGAGGCGCTGTCCACCCTGCACCCGCTCACCGGCGAGGTCATCAGCGACGACGACCACCTCTACGTCTTCCCCGCCTCCCACTACGTCGCCGGACCCGAGCGCCTGGAGCGCGCCGTCGGCGACATCGAGAAGGAGCTGGGCGAGCGGCTCACCGAACTGGAGAAGCAGGGCAAGCTCCTGGAGGCCCAGCGGCTGCGCATGCGCACCACCTACGACATCGAGATGCTCCGCCAGATCGGCTCCTGCTCCGGCGTGGAGAACTACTCGATGCACTTCGACGGCCGCCTGCCCGGCTCCCCGCCGAACACCCTCCTCGACTACTTCCCCGACGACTTCCTCCTCGTCATCGACGAGTCCCATGTCACCGTCCCGCAGATCGGCGCCATGTACGAGGGCGACGCCTCCCGCAAGCGCACCCTCGTCGACCACGGCTTCCGGCTGCCCTCCGCGCTGGACAACCGCCCGCTGAAATGGGAGGAGTTCCAGGAGCGCATCGGGCAGACGGTGTACCTCTCGGCCACCCCCGGCACCTACGAGATGTCCCGCTCCGACGGCCATGTCGAGCAGATCATCCGCCCCACCGGCCTGGTGGACCCGGAGGTCGTCGTCAAGCCGACCGAGGGGCAGATCGACGACCTGGTGCACGAGATCCGCAGCCGCACCGAGAAGGACGAGCGCGTCCTGGTGACCACCCTCACCAAGAAGATGGCCGAGGACCTCACCGACTACTTCCTCGAACTGGGCATCCAGGTCCGCTATCTGCACAGCGACGTCGACACCCTGCGCCGGGTGGAGCTCCTGCGGGAGCTGCGGGCCGGTGAGTACGACGTCCTCGTCGGCATCAACCTGCTGCGTGAGGGCCTCGACCTGCCGGAGGTCTCCCTCGTCGCCATCCTCGACGCCGACAAGGAGGGCTTCCTGCGCTCCGGGACCTCCCTGATCCAGACCATCGGCCGCGCGGCGCGCAATGTCTCCGGACAGGTCCATATGTACGCCGACAAGATCACCCCGGCGATGGAGCGGGCCATCGAGGAGACCAACCGGCGCCGGGAGAAGCAGATCGCCTACAACACGGCCAACGGCGTCGACCCGCAGCCGCTCCGCAAGAAGATCAACGACATCGTGGCGACCATCGCCCGCGAGCAGGTCGACACCGAGAAGCTGCTCGGCACCGGCTACCGGCAGGCGTCGAACGGCAAGGCCAAGGCGCCGGTGCCCGCGCTCGGCAAGGCCGGGGCGGACGGAGGCAAGCCCGCCGGGAAGAAGAAGGCGGGCAAGACCACGCCCACCACCACCCCCGCCGCCGAACTCGCCCAGCAGATCGAGGAGATGACCGAGCGGATGCGGGCCGCCGCGGCGGACCTGCAGTTCGAGATCGCGGCCCGGCTGCGGGACGAGGTCTCCGAGATGAAGAAGGAACTGCGCCAGATGCGCGAGGCCGGTCAGGCCTGAAGCCCCGGGCGCGGGCCGGGCGGCGCACCCGGGGCAGGTGGGCCGCCTGTGCCGCCTGCGCAGGTCCGGCCGCGTACCGGAGGGCCGGATGTGTTGCAAGAGCGACACAAAGTCGGCCTGGGGGAGGGCGCTGTCAGTGGCGCTGCGTAGGGTTTCCTGCACGACCGCGGAGACCGCGGGGGAACAGCTCGACGAGGGGAAGAGCGCGTGACGGTCAATATGACCAAGGGGCAGGCGATCAGCCTGCAGAAGAACGACGGCGGCTCGCTGACCGCCGTGCGGATGGGCCTCGGCTGGCAGGCCGCGCCGCGCCGCGGACTGTTCGGCTCGCGCACCCGGGAGATCGACCTGGACGCCTCGGCGGTGCTCTTCGCGGACAAGCAGCCCGTGGACGTGGTCTTCTTCCGCCACCTCGTCAGCGACGACGGCTCCGTGCGGCACACCGGCGACAACCTGGTCGGCGGCGTCGGCCAGGGCGGCGACGACGAGGCCGTCCTCGTCGACCTCCAGCGCGTCCCGGTCCACATCGACCAGATCGTCTTCACGGTGAACTCCTTCACCGGCCAGACCTTCCAGGAGGTGCAGAACGCCTTCTGCCGCCTGGTCGACGAGACCAACGGCCAGGAGCTCGCGCGCTACACCCTCGCGGGCGGCGGCCAGTACACCGCGCAGATCATGGCCAAGGTGCACCGCGCAGGCCAGGGCTGGCAGATGACGGCCCTGGGCACTCCGTCCAACGGCCGCACCTTCCAGGACCTGATGCCCGCGATCCTGCCGCACCTCTAGGCCCTCCCCGCGCGGTCCCGTCCGCCCCGCCCTCCGGGCGGCGGCGAGACCTCGCGGACACCACCTGGGCGAACCGGGCAGCACAGGCGGACGGCCCCTCCGCGCCGCGGAGCGGGCCACCCGGCGCGGGAGACCGCGCCGCACACACGGCCCGCCGCGCGGCGGGCACAGCGGACGGCGCCGCCCGGGGCGGCGCCGGCGAGGGGGAGCAGGGCGATGTCGGCCGAGCTGGTCCGAGGGCAGAACCACGCCCTCACCCGGACCCGTCTGGAGATCCGGATCTCGGCGGGGGCACCCGTCACCGCCGGGGCGACACTCAGCGACGACCAGGACCGGGTCCGCGGCAGCGACTGGGTGGCCCACCCCGGCAACCCGGCCCTGCCCGGGCTCGAAGTCCCCCAGCAGGCCGCCGCCGCGCACCGGCTCGCCGTCGACCTGGACGCCCTCCCCGCCGAAGCGCAGCGCGTCAACATCCTCCTCGCCCTGCCGCGCACCGGCGGCGGACCGGCCCACTTCGGCTCCTTCGCCGCGCCCTTCGTCGCCGTCACCGGCCTGGACGCCACCGAGATCGCCAGCTACACCCTCACCGGACTCGCCTCCGAGTCCGCGGTGGTGGCCCTGGAGCTCTACCGCCGCGGCGAGGCCTGGAAGGTCAGGGCCGTCGGCCAGGGCTACGCGGGCGGACTCGCCGAGCTGCTGACCGACCAGGGCCTGACCGAGGCACAGCAGCTCGCCACCGCCATCGACGAAGCCGTCGCCCAGGGCCTGGCCCGCTCCGTCGCCGCACCCCCGCCCCGCACCACCGCCGGGGACTCCCCCCGGACCCGGACCGCGGCCCCGGGCCCGTCGGGCACCGCCCCCGCTCCTGACCCCCAGCCGTCACCGGCCGCCCCGGACCCCCAGCCGACAGCGGCAGCCCGACCCGCCCCGGACCCCCAGCCGTCGACGACCGCGCAGCCCGCCCCGGACCCCCAGCCGTCACCGGCCACGCAGCCCGGGCAGGCGGCCCCGCCCGCGCCGGAGCCCGCGCGCCCGCCGTCCACGGGACCCATCGACTACGCGCACCCCGGCCGCCGTACGGCCACCCCGCCGCCCCCGGCCGCGCCGCCCGCCCAGCCCGCGGTGCCCGTCGCGGGCGACGCCAACGGCTGGTCCATGGAGGAGCGGCTGTACAACCAGGTCTGGGGGGTCTTCGAGGACCTGGCCCGGACCGTCGCCGCGTACCGCAGCGCCGTCGACTTCGCCGACTCGCGCCTGGAGCAGGAACTCGACAAGGTCCTCTCCGACCCGCGCAGCCGCATCGGCGGCCAGGCCGAGGCCGCCCGCGCCGCGGCCCAGGACCGCAACACCGCACTCGTCGAACAGGCCCGCCAGGCCCTCGACCGCGACCTCGCGCAGCTCAGCGCCGAGGCCGAGGTCGTCGAGCCCGCGCTGCCGCCCGCCTACGCCCGCTGGGACAACCCGGTCTGGCACGGCTACCAGGTGCCCACCGAACTGCCGATGGCGCTGCGCCTGGGCGACCTGCACCTGCCCGAGAGCCCGCTGCGCATCCCCATGCTGGTCCGCCTGCCGCTCGAACGCGGGCTGTGGATCGACAGCGGCGCCCGGCACGCCTCCGGTGCCACCCTCACCGACGAGGACGACCTGCGCCGCCTCGCCCTGGAGACCGCCGTCGCGCTCGTCGCCCGGCTGCTCGCCTCCTACCCGGCGGGCGAGTACGGCGTCCATGTCCTCGACCCGGCGGGATCGGCGGCCACCGCGCTCGACCCGCTGCTGCGCACCGGCGTGCTCACCGCACCGACCGCCACCGGTGCCGCCGGGGTCTCCGAGACCCTGACCCGGCTGACCCGCCGCGTCGACCTCGTCCAGATGGCCGTCCGCAGCGGCGCCGCGGACGCGCTGCCGCCCGACATCGACACCGGCGAACACCTCCTCCTGGTCCACGACTTCCCGCACGGCTTCGACGACCGCGCCGTCACCCAGCTCAGATACCTCGCCGACGAGGGCCCCCAGGTCGGCGTCCACCTGATGATGATCGCCGACCGCGAGGCAGCCGCCGCCTACGGCCCGCTGCTCGACCCGCTCTGGCGCACCCTGATGCGCCTGACCCCCGTGGCCGACGACCACCTCGCCGACCCCTGGGTCGGCCACGCCTGGACCTACGAACCACCCCTCACCCCACCCGGCAGCCGGATCCTGCACCAGGTACTGGCCCAGATAGCGGCCGGACGGGAGTACCGTCGCTAGGCCGCATCGGGACACGACCCGGGCGCGCCGACACCGGGCAGGCACCGACCGGTCGGGCGCCTTCCTGCCCGGGCGGGCCCCCTCACAGCGGCACCGCCCGTCCCGGTACCCCCTCCACCCCCGGCCCCAGCGTCGTCGTGCCCGGGGCCGCGCGGTGGCCGAGGCCCGTGCGGTAGATGTCCAGGGCGGCTTCCGTGCGGCCGAGGCGGCGGAGGAGGTCGCCGAGGAGGCGGCAGATGTCGGCGAGGTCCCCGGCGGCGCCGGTGTGGGCGAGGAGGGAGAGGGCGTCCCGGTAGTGGCCCTCGGCGGCGCCGGTCTCGCCCTCCTCCTCGCTGATCAGACCGAGCAGGCGGTGCGCGGCGCCCGCGTGGACGGCGCCCCGCTCGGCGCCGATGCCGTCGAGGAGCCGGGCCAGCACGGCGACCGCCTCCTCGCGGCGACCGCGCCGCCGCAGGACGTCCGCCAGCTCCACCCCGACCTGCGCGGCGAACAACTGGGCGCGCTCGGCCACCAGCATGTCCTGGGCGCGCCGCAACTCCCGTTCCGCGGCGGCCAGATCGCCCTCCTGGGCGCGCCCGTAGCCGCGCATCCAGTGGCAGTGCGCCAGCTCGGTGCGGATGTGCAGCTGACCGTAGAGTTCCTGCGCCTTGGCCAGCGAGGCGTCGGCCTCGGCGGTACGGCCGGCGGCCAGCATGGCGCGGGCCACCCCGCGGTGCATCCGTGCCACCAGCGCCGGATCCTCCACGCGCGGGGCCAGCGACAGGGCCAGTTCGGCGCTCTGCGCGGCGCGGGCGTAGGCGCCCATGTCCACATAGGGGGCGATGACCGCGCTGTGCAGCAGCACCAGAGCCTCCGGATCCTGGAGGCCCTGGGCGCCGAGTTCCTCGATCGCGGACTCAAGGAGATAGCAGGCGTAGCGGAGTTCACCGGCGAGCAGGTGCGTCACCGCCCGGCCGCGTACGGCGGCGGCGCGGCGGGGGAGGGGAGTGCCGGACAGGAGCCGCTCGGCGGACGCGTAGTTCTCGCGGGCGAGGTCGAGGTCGCCGAGGTCCAGGGCGCAGTCGCCGAGCGCGGTCCGGGCGTCCGCCTCCTGCTCCGGCAGGGCGAACCGGGCGGATTCCGCGGCCAGTTCGCGCAGGCGGGCGGCGGCCTCCCGGGCGTCGCCGGAGCCGGCCAGATGGCGGGCCTCCGTGATGCGCAGGCCGAGTTCGGTGGCCAGATGCGCGGGGCGGCCGGTGGCCAGCTCCTCCTCGCTCACCGTCAGCCGGGCGGCGAGATGGCGCAGCGCGGCCGGGGAGGGGCGGGCCTTGCCGGACTCCACGGTGGAGATATAGGCGGCGGTGTAGGCGGGTTCGGCCAACTCGCGCTGGGTCAGGCCGCGTTCGGTGCGCAGCCGCAGCACGCGCCGCCCGATGCCGGTGTCCGTGTCCAGGGCGTCCGTCCGCCGCCGGGCCTCGCCGCCTGCTGCCATCCGTGCACGCCTCCCGGTGTCCGTCGCACCGGACCCCGCCCGCTCGTCCGGTACTCGGCTCAAGGCTAGTTAACCGACGGGTTGAGCACCATGGAAAGGCCGAAGGGTCACCAGTGCGAACCGGGTGCCTCGCCTGTCGGGTGCCGCTCCCAAGTCGTCTGCGGAGAAGGGGAATCGGGCCGCCGGGCCATTGTCACGCGGCGCGCCGGCTCCTATGTTTGCTCACTGACTTAAGTGCACTTACGTCAGCACTTAAGTCACCTCGGTACTCCCTTGCCCCCGCCCGTCCCCCACCGGGAGGTAACAACCGTGCACAGAGCCAGAGTCAGCGCAGCGGCCGGTGCGATCCTCGCCGTCGTCCTCGCCGCCGCCACCGCACCCGTATCGGCCGCTCCGGATCCCGGGGCGGCCGAGTCGTCCCCGCGGGGCGGCAGCCACCACGTCGAGTACTTCTCCTCGCCCACCGCGCACCCGCGCCCCGTGGAGGTCCCGGCCGCCACCCCCGAGCGGATAGCCCGCGCCTCGGCGGCGGCACCGGCGCCCGCCGGGGACGGGGACGTCGGCCAGGTCGTCAACAACGGCTCCACCGCCGACAAGCTCGACGTGGTGGTCATCGGGGACGGCTACACCGAGGGCGAGCAGGAGCGCTTCCACACCGACGCCAAGGAGAAGTGGCAGGACATCACCGGCGTCGAGCCGTACACCACGTACCAGAACCTCTTCAATGTGTGGACCGTCGACGCGGTCTCGCGCGAGTCCGGGGTCTCCGGCGACCCCGGGCAGGACGTCGTCAAGGACACCGCGCTCAGCTCGTACTTCTGGTGCGACGGTCTGGAGCGGCTGCTGTGCGTGGACACCGGCAAGGTGGAGGGCTACGCCGCGAAGGCGCCCGCCGCGGATCTGGTGATCGTGATCTCGAACAGCACCAAGTACGGCGGCGCGGGCTACAACGACGTGAGCAGCACGGTGGGCTACGACGGCATCGCCACCCTCTCCGGCGGCAACGAGCAGTCCGGCCAGATCGCCGTGCACGAGACCGGGCACTCCCTCGGCAAGCTCGCCGACGAGTACACCTACGACGAGTACGGCCGCTACACCGGAGCGGAGACCGGCGAGGGCAACACCTCGGTGTACGACGCCGGGCAGCTGGAGGCCCGGCAGGCCAAGTGGTACCGCTGGCTCGGCGAGCCGACCCCCGACGGCGGCGTCATCGGGGCCTTCGAGGGCGCGGGCTACTACCCGCTCGGCCTGTACCGTCCGAGCGAGGACTCGATCATGCGCACGCTCGGCCGGGAGTTCAACGTGGTCGGCCGGGAGGCCATGATCGCGGGCTTCCACCGCCACGCGAGCATGCTCTCCGCGAGCGCCCCCGCCGGGCGGAAGCTGACGGCCGAGGACACCGTACGGGTCGGGGTGACCCGGCTCGCGGGGGCCGTCGACCAGCCCGAGCTGCGCTGGTACCTCGACGGCCGGGAGCTCACCGGGGCCCGCGGTGCCCGCTCCCTCGGGCTCGACGGCCTGCTCCCGGCGGGCGACCGGCGCGCGCACCGGCTGACCGCCGCGGTCAGCGACCCGACCGCCGCCGTACGGGACCCGGCGCTGCGCCGGGGGCTCACCGATTCGCTCACCTGGCCGCTCGCGCGCTGACCGGATCGCCCGGGCGCCGCACCAGGCGCCCGGGCAGACGTCCACCGCCGCGCACCACGCGGCCGATCGCCCCGCACGGGTCCTTCCCGCCCAACGGACGCCGGACGGGCCCCGTGCGGGGCGATCGCCAACTCACCTACCCCACCAGGGCACTTGGGCGCCCTTTACCTTTTTCTTTACTCTTCCTTGGTGATTCGTGTACTCTTCCTTGGTGCGGAGGGGAGTACTCCTACTGCGGCGTTCCCGTCAGTACGGACCGGTCACGGTCCCGGGGCGCCGGCCCGCCGGGCGCAGTGCCCCGGGTGGAAGAGACCTCCGGCAGCGACGACGCTGACCTTGCCGTTACGTACTGCCGGAGGCGCAGTGGATGTTTCGACGACCCTGTGGGTCTGCACGATCCTGGGGCTGAGTGCCCTCATCGCGATCGACTTCTTCATCGGCCGCAAGCCGCACGAGGTCTCCCTCAAGGAGGCCGGGATCTGGACCGTGGTCTGGATCGCGCTCGCCGCCCTGTTCGGCTTCGGCCTGCTCGCCTTCGCGGGCGGCCAGCCCGCGGGCGAGTTCTTCGCGGGCTTCATCACCGAGAAATCCCTCAGCGTGGACAACCTCTTCGTCTTCGTGCTGATCATGGCGAAGTTCTCGGTGCCCACCCAGTACCAGCAGCGGGTCCTGCTCATCGGCGTGCTGATCGCCCTGGTGCTGCGCGCGATCTTCATCGCGGCCGGCGCCGCGATCATCGCCAGCTTCTCCTGGATCTTCTTCCTCTTCGGCGCCTTCCTCATCTGGACGGCCTGGAAGCTCATCCAGGAGGCGCGCCAGGACGAGGAGGACGAGGAGTTCGAGGAGAACCGCCTCCTCAAGGCCGTCGAGCGCCGCTTCGGCGTGGCCGACCGCTACCACGGCACCAAGCTGTGGGTGCGCCAGAACGGCAAGCGTGTGATGACGCCGATGCTCGTCGTCATCCTCGCCATCGGCACCACCGACGTGCTCTTCGCGCTCGACTCGATCCCGGCGATCTTCGGCCTCACCCAGGACCCGTACATCGTCTTCACCGCCAACGCCTTCGCGCTGATGGGCCTGCGCCAGCTGTACTTCCTCATCGGCGGGCTGCTCAGGAAGCTGGTCCACCTCAGCTACGGGCTGTCGGTGATCCTCGGGTTCATCGGGGTCAAGCTGGTGCTGCACGCCCTGCACGAGACCGGGGTGCACGTACCGGAGATCTCCATCCCGGTCTCCCTCGGCGTCATCTGCGGTGTCCTCGTGATCACGACGATCACCAGCCTGCGGGCCTCCCGCAAGGCCGAGGCCGCCGCGCGGGAGAGCGAGAGCAAGCACATCGATGCCTGACCCGCCCCTGCCCGTCCCGTAGACCCGTAGACCGACGCATGACGATCACGGTCGCCGCCCCCGCCCGAGGGGCGGCGACCGCGCATGCACATGCCGGAAAGGACTGCCAGTATCAGCCGCATGACGTGGGGACCCCGCACTCTGGCCGCCAAGTGGACCACGGCGGTCCCCGTACTCGCCGTGGTGCTCCTGATCTTCACCTGGGGGCGTTCGCTCGCCCCGCTCCTCGTGGGCCTGGTCTCCGTGATCCTGGCCGTGTCCGTCCTCGCGGCCGTGCACCACGCCGAGGTCGTCGCGCACCGGGTCGGCGAACCCTTCGGCTCCCTCGTCCTCGCCGTCGCCGTGACGATCATCGAGGTCGCCCTCATCGTCACCCTCATGGCCGACGGCGGGTCCAAGGGCGCCACCCTCGCCCGGGACACCGTCTTCGCCGCGGTCATGATCACCTGCAACGGCATCGTCGGCATCAGCCTCCTGGTGGCCTCGCTCCGCCACCGGGTCGCCGTCTTCAACCCCGAGGGCACCGGCGCCGCCCTCGCGACCGTCGCGACCCTGGCCACCCTCAGCCTGGTGCTGCCGAAGTTCACCACCAGCAGGTCGGGAGCGGAGTTCAGCACGGTCCAGCTGATCTTCGCCGCGCTCGCCTCCCTCGTCCTGTACGGGCTCTTCGTCGCCACCCAGACCGTGCGGCACCGCAACTACTTCCTGCCGCTCACCCGGCACGGCGAGGTCGTCGATCCGGAGGAGGAGTACGCCGAGGGCCCCGGCCGCCGCACCGCCCTGCTCAGCCTCGCCCTGCTCGGGCTCGCCCTGATCGGCGTCGTCGGCCTCGCCAAGGGCGTCTCGCCGACCATCGAGTCCGGGATCAGGGCGGCCGATCTGCCGCAGGCCGTGGTGGGCGTGGTCATCGCCCTGCTCGTGCTGCTGCCGGAGACCATCGCCGCCGTACGCGCCGCCCGCCGCGACCGGGTGCAGATCAGCCTCAACCTCGGCTACGGATCCGCCATGGCCAGCATCGGGCTGACCATCCCGGCCGTGGCGGTGGCCTCCTTCTGGCTCTCCGACCCGCTCGTCCTCGGCCTCAACTCCACGCACATGGTGCTGCTCCTGCTCACCGTCTCCGTCGGCACCCTCACCGTCGTCCCCGGCCGGGCCACCCCCCTCCAAGGCGGCGTGCACCTGGTCATACTCGCCGCCTATCTGCAGTTCGCCCTCACCCCCTGAGCGCGCGCGGCCGCCCAGGGGCGCACTCCCGCGGGGGCCCGCCCCGCCCCGTGATAGACCGGCTGCGGAACACGCCGACGCAGCCACCGGAGGACCCCGTGCCGCGCACCCTTGCCAGCGCCCCCGTCATGATCCTGAACGGCCCCAACCTCAACCTGCTCGGCGAGCGGCAGCCCGAGATCTACGGCAGCGACACCCTCGCCGACGCCGAGGCGCTCTGCGCGAAGACGGCCGAGGCGCACGGCGGCACCGTCGACTTCCGCCAGTCCAACCACGAGGGCCGGCTCGTCGACTGGATCCAGGAGGCCCGGCTGCACCACGCCGGGATCGTCATCAACCCCGCCGCGTACACCCACACCTCGATCGCCCTCCTCGACGCGCTCAGCGCCTGCGACGGGCTGCCGGTGGTCGAGGTCCACCTCTCCAACGTCCACCGGCGCGAGGAGTTCCGCCGCCACTCCTACGTCTCGCTGCGCGCGGACGCGGTCATCGCGGGCTGCGGGATCCAGGGGTACGCCTTCGCGGTGGAACGGATCGCCGCGCTCGCGGCCCGGGGGAGCACCCCGGCCTGAGGTCTCGGCGCCCGGCCGGAGACCGGAGTGCTCGCCCCGGTCGGAAGGCCCGGAAGGGCCCGGAAGGCGGGACCCCCTGCTGCCGCCCGGGGAGCGGACCCGCCCCGGGCGCCCGGCTCACCAGCCCCGCGCCCGCCACTCGGGCAGCTGCGGCCGCTTGGCGCCGAGGGTGGTGGCGACGACAGCTCGTGGGCTGTCCGGGCACGAACTGCCGCCTCTCCGTGCGACCGGTTCAACACCTGCGCGTGAACCCTCCCGGCAGCTTCGGACAACAAGGGGGTGGAATGCACTCCACTCCTACTGCACGAAGAAGCGAGGGCCTCGTGGGGGAGCCACCCACCGACGACGCGCTGGTCATCCAGGAATCCCTGGAGCGGCCGGAGATATTCGCCAGGCTTTACGACAGACACGCCGCCGAGATCCACCGGTATGTGAGGCGCAGACTGGGCGACAGCCACGCAGACGACATCACGGCGCAGACCTTCCTCATCGCCTTCCGCAACCGCGCCCGCTACGACGTCGCGCGCGCCAGTGCCCGGCCGTGGCTCTACGGCATCGCGGGCAACCTCATCGGCAGCCACCGCCGCTCCGAGGTGCGGGCGCTGCGGGCGCTGGCCCGTACCGGCGTCGACCCGGTGGCCGAGTCCTGGTCGGAACGGGCCGACGAGCGGGTGACGGCCGAGGCCTCGCAGCAGGCGCTGGCCGGGGCGATCGCGGCCTTGCCCGGCAAGGACCGGCATGTGCTGCTGCTGGTCGCCTGGGCGGACTTCACCTACCAGGAGTGTGCCGACGCCCTCGGGGTGCCGGTCGGCACGGTCCGCTCCCGGCTGAGCCGGGCGCGCCGCAAGATGCGGAAGGCGCTCGGCGCCGACCCCACCCTCGTCAGCGACCAGAACGGGGCGGTAACCCATGGATGACATGACCAAGGTGCACGAGTTGCGGGCCGATGCGCCGACGTCGGACCGGGCGCGGCTGGTTACCGGCCGCCAGAAGCTGCTGGGAGCAGCGCAGAAGGGCTCTGCCCGCGGGATGCGGCTGGACTGGCGTGTGGCGGCCGCGGGAGGTGCCGCGACGGTCGTCACCCTCGCGGTGACGGTGGCCATGCTCGTCGGTGGCGATGGACCCGGGCGCGGCGTGCAGCCCGCCGGCCCCGACCTGACGTCCGCGACGGCCCTCCTGGAGCAGGCGGCGGACGTGGTGTCGCAACAGCCTGAACCGCATCCGCGCGACGGCCAGTGGGTCTACCTGAAGACCGCGCAGTGCCGATCCGGAGCGTCGGACGCGGCGCCCGACGCCGAGCCCGAGGTGAGCGAGGAGTGGGTCCGGTACGACAGCCCCGTGCGGGAGGACGACACGGACGGCGACACCGAGCCCTCGCAGCGGCGGCTGTATCGCCTGCTCGCCTCGCTGCCGGACGATCCCGCCGGGATCCGGAAGCAGGCGGCGGACATGTTCCCCATGGACGAGGACACCGGCTTGACGCGTGAGCAGGCCGAGACCTTCGCGCTTCTGGCGACCCTCGACGAGGCCTATCCCGTGCATCCGCAGGGGATGGCCAGGCTGTACCGGGCCCTCGCTGCGGACCCCGGGATCGAGGTGGTGCCGCACCTGGTGAAGGACCCCATGGGGCATGACGCCGTCGCCGTGTACCCGGACCTGGGCAGCAAGGCCGTTCAGCGCCAGGAGTACCTCCTCGACCCCGCCACCTTCCAGTACCGGGGAACCCAGTCGGTCGCGGTGCGCGACCTCGAGGAGGACCACGAGGACGGTTCACCGGCCGGGCGCTCGCACAAGAAGGGCGAGGTCACCTTCTGCGAGATGAAGATGACCCAGTCCCTCGTCGACCGTGACGGCGAGAAGCCCTGAACCGACCGGACGCCGCCGTCCGTCGGGCAGGACGCTGCCCGGGCGTCGACGGGCCTGAACGCGCGACCGCCCCCGCTGCGGTGTCGAAACGGGGGCGGTCGTCGTGGGACGCTCACCAGCCCCGCGCCCGCCACTCGGGCAGCTGCGGCCGCTCGGCGCCGAGGGTGGTGTCGTCGCCGTGTCCCGGGTAGACCCAGGTCTCGTCGGGAAGCGGGCCGAAGATCTTCGCCTCGACATCGCCGAGGAGGCTGGCGAAGGCCTCCGGGTCCTTGTGGGTGTTGCCGACGCCGCCGGGGAAGAGGCAGTCGCCGGTGAAGACGTGCGGGTGGCCGTGCGGGTCGTCGTAGACCAGCGCGATCGAGCCCGGCGTGTGCCCGACCAGGTGCCGGGCGGTCAGCGGGACCCGGCCCACCCGCACCGTGTCCCCGTCCTCCAGGGCCACCTCGGTGGGCACCGGGATGCCCTCGGCGTCGTCACGGCCCGCGTAGGTACGGGCGCCGGTGGCCTCGACCACCTCGGCCAGCGCCTGCCAGTGGTCGCCGTGCCGGTGCGTGGTGAGGACCGCGGCGATGCCGTCCTCGCCGATCAGGGTGAGCAGGGTCCCCGCGTCGTCGGCCGCGTCGATCAGCAGCTGCTCGCCGGTGGCCCGGCAGCGCAGCAGATAGGCGTTGTTGTTCATCGGGCCCACCGCGACCTTGGAGATCATCAGGTCCGTGAGCTCGTGCACGTCCGCGGGACCGCCGACCGTGACTTCACCGCTGTAGGTCATGGCACCCAGCGTACTCAGCGCCTCACAGCGAGGGCAGGGCGGGCAGCTCGCCGCCGGAGACGGTGAGGGCGGTGCCCGGGCGCCGCCCGGCGAGCCAGCCGAGGAGTTCGGCCTGCGTCCCGGCGACCGTCACCGTGACCTCCTCGCCCTGGCCGGTGGTCAGGGTGCGGCCGTCCTCCTGGCGGATCAGCACCCGGGGCACCGAGCCGAAGACCCGGAAGCGCTCGGCGAGGAAGCGGATCTCCTGCTGGGCGAACTCGGCGGGCAGGTCCTCCAGCTCGTAGCCGATGTCGAGGTCGACATGGTGCAGCTCCACCTCGACCAGGCGCCGGAAGGGGATCCGGGAGGCGGTGTCGCTGATGCCGTTGCGCAGCTCCACCGTCCGCGACCAGTCGGCGGGGGCCTGGCACAGCTCCCAGAAGCGGGCCGCGCTCTCGCGGATGTCGGTGATCTGCGTCTCCAGATCACGCCCCGCGCCCGCGGCGATCTCCGCGTCCCTGGTCTCCGGGCTCGGGTACATCGGACGCCCGGAGAGCGCGTTGACGAGCGCGTCGGCATTGCGCGCCAGGTGTGCCAGGACATGGCCGCGCGACCAGCCCGGAAGCCGTGACGGCCCGGCCGGCGCCGCGTTGTCCAGCTTGGCGGCCGCGTTCAGCAGCCGCTCGGTGGCCTCTCGTACGGAGAGCAGATCCCGCCCATGATCATTCATGGGGCCGACGATAGCGCCGCCCCACCATCGGGTGAAAGAGTGCGGACCCCGCCGCAAATCGAATGCACGTGCTATAAGCTCGTTCTCCGTATCAGGCATCCTTGGCCGGGTGCGGGGTTTTTCCCCAACCAGTCCACCGCTGAGGCGGCCCCCCATAGTCTTGAGGACGCAGGGGCCCCGCCCCTGTCGCTCTCTCTAAGAAAGGTGCGGACCGGCGTGGCCGACCGTCTCATCGTCCGTGGCGCGCGCGAGCACAACCTGAAGAACGTCTCGCTCGACCTTCCGCGTGACTCGCTCATCGTCTTCACCGGGCTCTCCGGATCCGGCAAGTCCTCGCTGGCCTTCGACACCATCTTCGCCGAGGGCCAGCGCCGGTACGTGGAGTCGCTGTCCTCGTACGCCCGCCAGTTCCTCGGGCAGATGGACAAGCCGGACGTCGACTTCATCGAGGGGCTGTCCCCCGCGGTCTCCATCGACCAGAAGTCGACCTCCCGCAACCCGCGCTCCACGGTCGGCACCATCACCGAGGTCTACGACTACCTCCGGCTGCTCTTCGCCCGCGTCGGCAAGCCGCACTGCCCCGAGTGCGGGCGGCCCATCACCCGGCAGTCGCCGCAGGCCATCGTCGACAAGGTCCTCGAACTGCCCGAGGGCAGCCGCTTCCAGGTGCTCTCGCCGCTGGTGCGCGAGCGCAAGGGCGAGTTCGTCGACCTCTTCGGCGAGCTGCAGACCAAGGGGTACAGCCGCGCCCGCGTCGACGGGCAGACCGTCCAGCTCTCCGAGCCGCCGAAGCTCAAGAAGCAGGAGAAGCACACCATCGAGGTGGTCGTCGACCGCCTCACCGTCAAGGACAGTGCCAAGCGGCGCCTGACCGACTCGGTGGAGACCGCGCTCGGCCTCTCCGGCGGCATGGTGGTGCTCGACTTCGTGGACCTCGCCGAGGACCACCCCGAGCGCGAGCGGATGTACTCCGAGCACCTCTACTGCCCCTACGACGACCTCTCCTTCGAGGAGCTGGAGCCGCGCTCCTTCTCCTTCAACTCGCCCTTCGGCGCCTGCCCGGACTGCACCGGCATCGGCACCCGCATGGAGGTCGACCCGGAGCTGCTCGTCCCCGACGAGGAGAAGTCGCTCGACGAGGGCGCCATCCACCCCTGGTCGCACGGGCACACCAAGGACTACTTCGGCCGCCTGGTCGACGCCCTCGCCGACGCCCTCGGCTTCCGTACCGACATCCCCTTCGCCGGTCTGCCGCAGCGCGCCAAGAAGGCCCTGCTGAACGGCCACAAGACCCAGATCGAGGTGCGCTACCGCAACCGCTACGGCCGCGAGCGGGTGTACACCACCGCCTTCGAGGGCGCGGTGCCCTACGTCAAGCGCCGGCACAGCGAGGCCGAGAGCGACGCGAGCCGCGAGCGCTTCGAGGGCTATATGCGCGAGGTGCCCTGCCCGACCTGCGAGGGCACCCGGCTCAAGCCGATCGTGCTCGCCGTCACCATGATGGGCAAGTCCATCGCCGAGGTCTCCGCCATGTCGATCAGCGACTGCGCGGACTTCCTGGGCGAGATGACGCTGAACGCCCGCGACAAGAAGATCGCCGAGCGGGTCCTCAAGGAGGTCAACGAGCGCCTGCGCTTCCTCGTCGACGTCGGCCTCGACTACCTCTCCCTCAACCGCGCCGCGGGCACCCTCTCCGGCGGCGAGGCCCAGCGCATCCGGCTCGCCACCCAGATCGGCTCCGGCCTGGTCGGCGTCCTGTACGTGCTCGACGAGCCCTCCATCGGCCTGCACCAGCGCGACAACCACCGGCTCATCGAGACCCTGGTCCGGCTGCGGGACATGGGCAACACCCTCATCGTCGTCGAGCACGACGAGGACACCATCAAGGTCGCCGACTGGGTCGTGGACATCGGCCCGGGCGCCGGTGAGCACGGCGGCAAGGTCGTGCACAGCGGCCCGTTGAAGGGACTCCTCGCCAACAAGGAGTCGATGACCGGGCAGTACCTGGCCGGCAAGCGGGCCATCGCGCTGCCGCCGCTGCGCCGCCCCGCCGACCCCGGCCGGCAGCTGACCGTGCACGGCGCCCGCGAGAACAACCTGCGCGACATCGACGTCTCCTTCCCGCTCGGCGTGCTCACCGCGGTCACCGGCGTCTCCGGCTCCGGCAAGTCCACCCTGGTCAACGACATCCTGTACACGCACCTGGCGCGCGAGCTGAACGGCGCCCGGGGCGTACCGGGCCGGCACACCCGCGTCGACGGCGACGACCTGGTCGACAAGGTGGTGCACGTCGACCAGTCGCCCATCGGCCGCACCCCGCGCTCCAACCCGGCCACGTACACCGGGGTCTTCGACCATGTGCGGCGGCTCTTCGCGGAGACCACCGAGGCGAAGGTCCGCGGCTATCTGCCCGGGCGCTTCTCCTTCAACGTCAAGGGCGGCCGCTGCGAGAACTGCTCCGGCGACGGCACCATCAAGATCGAGATGAACTTCCTGCCGGATGTGTACGTCCCCTGCGAGGTCTGCCACGGGGCGCGCTACAACCGGGAGACGCTGGAGGTGCACTACAAGGGCAAGTCCATCGCCGAGGTCCTGGACATGCCCATCGAGGAGGGCCTCGCCTTCTTCGAGGCGGTCCCGGCGATCGCCCGCCATCTGAAGACCCTCAACGACGTCGGCCTCGGCTACGTCCGCCTCGGCCAGTCCGCGCCGACCCTCTCCGGCGGTGAGGCGCAGCGCGTCAAGCTCGCCAGCGAACTGCAGAAGCGCTCCACCGGGCGGACCGTCTACGTCCTCGACGAGCCCACCACCGGTCTGCACTTCGAGGACATCAGCAAGCTCATCAGCGTGCTGTCCGGACTCGTCGACAAGGGCAACACGGTCATCGTGATCGAGCACAACCTCGATGTCATCAAGACCGCCGACTGGGTCGTGGACATGGGCCCCGAAGGCGGCAGCGGCGGCGGCCTGGTGATCGCCGAGGGCACCCCGGAGCAGGTCGCCTCGGTGCCCGCCAGCCACACCGGCAAGTTCCTGCGGGAGGTGCTCGGCGCGGACCGGGTCAGCGACGCCGCCTCCTCCGAGCCCGCCCGGAAGACCGCGCCCAGGGCGAAGTCGGCCAAGGCGGCCGCCGGAAAGGCGACCGCCGCCAAGAAGGCGGCGGCGCCCCGCAAGCGCGCCTCGAAGAAGGCCGCGGGCTGAATCCCGGCCGGATCAGGCCGGGTCGGCGGGGGAGGGGCCGTACTCCGGTTCCTCCCCCGTCTCCAGCTCCCGGGCCGTGGGCGGCTGCGCCCCCGCGCGGGAGCAGGTGAGCGCGGCGGCGCGGGCGGCGTAGCCGAGGACATCGCGCCACCGCTCCGCGCCGAGCGCGCCGAGCGACCCGGGCGCGAGCACCCCGTGGGCCGAGAGCCGGTGCAGCAGCGCCGCGTTGACGGTGTCGCCCGCGCCGATGGTGTCCACCACCCGCACCGGCACCGCGGGCACCGCGCACCGCCCCCACCGCCCCAGTACGTCGAGGCCCCGGGCGCCCCGGGTCAGCACGACCGCCTCGGGCCCGGCCGCGAGCCACTCCTCGGGGGTGCCGCCGAGCCACTCGGCGTCCTCCTCGGAGAGCTTCAGCAGGGTGGTGTCCGCCAGCCAGGAGCGGAACCGGGCGCGGTAGGCCCCGGGGTCCGGGATCAGCCCCTGCCGGATGTTCGGGTCGAGCATGGTGAACAGCCCGCGCGCGGAGGCTTGGCGGAGCACCTTCTCGTAGGCGCTCGCCCCGGGTTCCAGCGCGAGGGAGCAGGTGCCGAAGCAGAGCGCGCGCAGGCCCTCCGGCAACCGGTCGGGGCAGTGGAAGAGCCGGTCCGCGGTGCCCTCGACGTAGAAGGTGTACCGGGCGGAGCCCTCCTCGCCGACCGAGGCGAGCGCCAGCGTGGTGGGCTCCGGTCCGCGCTGCACCGGCGAGACGTCCACGCCCGCCTCCCGCAGCCCCGCCATCAGGGACTGCCCGAAGGCGTCCGTGGAGATCCGGGAGAGGAAGGCGGGGGCCGCGCCGAGCCGCCCGAGCGCGATCGCGGTGTTGTACGGGCCGCCGCCCCGGGAGGGCGCCAGCGCGGACAGGGCGCCCGGCTCCCCGGGCACGAGATCGATCAGGGCCTCCCCGGCGACGGCGATCACGTGGCGGGTCCTCTCGGTGTGCGGACGGCTGGTCCCTCGGCGCGGCCGCGCCGAGGGCGCGGAGCGGGGCCGCCCGGCGAACGTATCGCGGCCGGGGGTGCGCGCAGGTCAGGGGTGCCGGGGCCGCGGGTCCGGGTCCCGGAGCCTTCGCCCGCGCCGGAGCCGGGGCGGGCCCGCGCTCAGTCCCAGTCCCAGCCGATGCCCAGGATCCCCGTGGTGACATCGGTCTCCACCAGGTGCACCGAGCGGTGGTGGCCGCTGAGCGTGAGCTCGCGGCGGTCGCTCAGCGGGGCGGTGGCGGTCAGCCGCGCGAAGCGGTGGCAGCGGACCGGCAGCACCTCGCCGGTGAAGCGCACCTGGAGGGCGTACTGCCCGCCCGCGAAGCTGAAGCCGCGCATGTACTCGGTGGCCTCGCCCGCCGTGCCGTCACCGATCCCGTACCGGAAGACATGGGTGTCGCCCATGCTCAGCCGGACGTCGAAGAGCAGCTCGGCGACGACCACCCCGGAGTCGCCGTCCCACCGCACCCGCCCCCGGCGGCAGTTCTCCAGGGCGCGCACCTCGACGCGCTCCGGCGCGCACCCCGGGTCGCCCTGGTGGATCACCACATACCGGTCCACGCCCTCCTTGTGGGCGCGCACGATGTGGTGCGAGTCGCGCTCCAGCAGCTCCCGGCGGGCGCCGATGCGCACCCCCTCGTGGTGGCTGAGGGTGTGCAGCCCGCCGTCCAGCGGCGCGCCCAGCTCGCCGAGCAGGCTCTCCACCGCGGCGGACTCGCCGGTGATCGCGCGGTACGAGCGGGCGGGCGGGCGTTCGGGGTCGGGGCGCCCGCCGGGCTGGGCGAGCAGCCGGATCAGCGAGTCCTGCGGGAGCTGGAGGATCTCCTCCAGCATCCGTACGGCCCGCAGTGACTCGGGCCGCTGCGGGCGGCGGGCGCCCTGCTGCCAGTAACTCAGGCTGGTGACACCGAGCTTGACCCCGCGCCGGGCCAGATGGTGCTGCACCCGCTGGAGCGGCATCCGCCGCGCGGCCAGGGCCGCCCGCAGCGCGAGGGCGAACGGGCCGGTGCGCAGGGCCTCTTCGAGGCGCACCGTGGCGGCGTCCACATGGCCGGCGTGGGGCATACAACTGGCCTTTCTGTGAATGTTCACAGCAGCCGGCCGCTCCCGCCGGGTCCGGGCGGCGGGGCTCCCTGGTGGGCGTGGCCGGTGCGTTCACATCCGTACGCCGCGCGTTCACGTCGGCGGGTCATCCCGTATTGAAGCGTGTTGACCTGCACTGGACAACACCCGATGCTCATCGCAACGTCCGGACGTGCTCCTCACCTCCTCCACCCCACGGCAGGCAGGAACACGATGCGTCACAGAAACCGAACCCCCCTCCGGCACAGACGGCTCGCCGCGCTCACGCTCGCCGCCGCGGCCCTCTTCACGGTGCCGGCCACGACCGCCTTGGCCGCCCCCGCCCCCACGGGCCAGACCGCCCCGGCCGCCGCGGCCGCCTCGAACCAGCTCGGCATCACCATGCAGGCACAGGAGCAGGACAACTGGTGCTGGGCCGCGAGCGGCAACACCATCGCGGACTACTACGGCCACGACTACAGCCAGAACACCTTCTGCAACGCCGCCTTCGGCCGGGCCACCGACAGCAGCTGCCCCAACTCGCAGGCCACGCTCGGTGACGTGCAGAACGCCTTCGACTGGGCGGGCATCAACTCCGGTTCGTATGTGAGCGGTTGGCTGAACTACGCGACCGTGCAGAGCGAGATCAATGCCGACCGGCCCGTCGAGACCCGCATCGGCTGGACCAGCGGCGGCGGCCACATGCACGTGATCTACGGCTTCGACACCGCGAGCAGCCTGGTCTACTGGGGCGACCCCTGGCCCTCCAGCGACCGCTACAACTGGGCCTCGCACTCCTGGTACACGAGCAACAACTCCTTCGACTGGACCCACTCGCTCTACCGGATCGGGGCGTGAGCACGATGACCGCAGCGCTCCACCGCCGCCTCCCCGCGGCCCTCGCGACCTCGGCCGCCGCCGCGCTCGTCCTCGGGCTCGGCGCCCCGGCGGCCACCGCCCAGGACAAGCCCGCCGCCCCCTCCGGCGCCAGCCTCTCGGCCGCGCACCGGGCCGCCGACTCCGCCGAGACCCGGGAGACCCTCTCCCGCTTCTTCGCCCGCGACGGCGCCCTCTCCCGCGCCGCCGCCGACCCCGAGGTGAGTGCCGAGACGGTGCCCGTCTACTACCTCTCGCCGCGGTTCGTGGCGGGCGAGAAGGACGCCGCCGTCGGGGAGTTGCAGTTCCTCGCGGGGAAGGCGGTCGCCTCGGACGGCCAGAAGGCCTCGCTGTGGACCGCGAAGCAGGGCGGCAGCTGGCAGGTCGTCAACATCGCCACCGGCGACGACGAGACCCGCTACGCCGCCCTCGGCGAGCGCAGGCTGCCCGGCGGCACGGTCTTCCACGAGCCGCAGATCGGCGCCTGGTACGTCCAGGGCGGGCAGCGGGTGCTGCCGCTGAACGCCGACGCGAAGAAGGCGGTCGGCAAACAGGGCACCACCCTCGCCGCCTACCAGAAGCGCGTGCACCGGGCCTACGGCGACAAGCTGCCCGGCTCCGCCTACGACAAGGCGGGCGAGGCCGGCGGCTTCGACCAGAAGGGCGCGGTTGCTCAGCCCGCCGCCGGGCACCGGCACGCGCCCCCGGCCGCGCCTCGGGCCGAGGAGCCGGCGGATCCGGCCGTCACCACCGCCTCCGCCCTCGCGGGTGCGGGCGCCCTCGCGGCGCTCGGCCTGAGCGGGGCCTGGCTGGTGCGCGCCCGCCGCGGCACCCGGTGAGCTGAGGCCGGGCGGGGCCGCTCCTCCTGCGGTCCCGCCCGAGCGGCCCTCGGCCCCGGGAAGCGGCGAGGGCGGGCCCCTGCGGGCGTCCCGGCGGGCGCCCGCGGGGGCCCGCTCTGTCGGTGCGCGGACGTAGGGTGTGGACCATGGCCGACCCCTCCAGCTACCGCCCGAAACCGGGACAGATCCCCGACTCCCCGGGGGTCTACCGCTTCCGCGACGACCACCGCAGGGTGATCTACGTCGGGAAGGCCAAGAGCCTGCGCCAGCGGCTCGCCAGCTACTTCCAGGACCTCGCCAACCTCCACCCGCGGACCAGGACGATGGTCACCACCGCCGCCTCCGTGGAGTGGACCGTCGTCTCCACCGAGGTCGAGGCCCTCCAGCTCGAATACTCCTGGATCAAGGAGTTCGACCCCCGGTTCAACGTCAAGTACCGCGACGACAAGAGCTATCCGTACCTCGCGGTCACGCTGAACGAGGAGTTCCCGCGGGTCCAGGTGATGCGCGGCCAGAAGAAGAAGGGCGTGCGCTACTTCGGTCCGTACGGCCACGCCTGGGCGATCCGGGACACCGTCGACCTGCTGCTGCGGGTCTTCCCGGTCCGCACCTGCTCCGCCGGGGTGTTCAAGAACGCGGTGCGCACCGACCGCCCCTGCCTGCTCGGCTACATCGGCAAGTGCGCGGCGCCCTGCGTCGGCCGCGTCGACGCCGAGGAGCACCGCGAACTCGCCGAGGAGTTCTGCGACTTCATGGCCGGACGCACCGGCACCTACATCCGCCGCCTGGAGGCGCGGATGACCGAGGCCGCCGAGGACATGGAGTACGAACGCGCGGCGCGGCTGCGCGACGACATAGAAGCCCTGCGCAAGGCGATGGAGAAGAACGCCGTCGTCCTCGCCGACGCCACCGACGCCGACCTCATCGCGGTCAGCGAGGACGAACTCGAAGCGGCCGTGCAGATCTTCCACGTCCGCGGCGGCCGGGTGCGCGGCCAGCGCGGCTGGGTCACCGACAAGGTCGAGGCCGTCACCACCGGCGGCCTCGTCGAGCACGCCCTCCAGCAGCTCTACGGCGAGGAGCGCGGCGACGCCGTACCCAAGGAGGTGCTCGTCCCGGCGCTGCCCGAACCGGTCGAGCCGGTGCAGGAGTGGCTCTCCGGGCGGCGCGGCTCGCAGGTCTCGCTGCGCATCCCGCAGCGCGGCGACAAGAAGGCGCTGATGGAGACCGTGGAGCGCAACGCCCTCCAGGCGCTCGGCCTGCACAAGACCAAGCGCGCCTCCGACCTCACCACCCGCTCCCGCGCCCTGGAGGAGATCGCCGAGGCGCTCGGCCTGGACAGCGCCCCGCTGCGCATCGAGTGCTACGACATCTCGCACCTGCAGGGCGAGGACGTGGTGGCCTCCATGGTCGTCTTCGAGGACGGCCTCGCCCGCAAGAGCGAGTACCGCCGCTTCCAGATCAAGGGCCGGGTCGGGGACACCCAGGTCTGGCACGGCGAGGGGCAGGACGACGTCCGCTCCATGCACGAGGTCGTCGCCCGCCGCTTCCGCCGGTACCTCGCCGAGAAGGAGCGGACGGGGGAGTGGGCCGACGGGGAGGTGCCGGAGGGCGAGGAGGCCTCCGGTCCCCGCGAGGAGGACGGCCGCCCCCGGCGCTTCGCCTACCCGCCGCAGCTGGTCGTCGTCGACGGCGGCGCGCCCCAGGTCGCCGCCGCGGCCAGGGCCCTGGACGAGCTGGGCATCGACGACATCGCGGTCTGCGGGCTCGCCAAGCGCCTGGAGGAGGTCTGGGTGCCGGGCGAGGGGGATCCGGTGATCCTGCCGCGCACCAGCGAGGGGCTGTACCTTCTCCAGCGGGTGCGCGACGAGGCGCACCGGTTCGCGATCACCTACCAGCGCAAGAAGCGCACCAAGCGGCTGCGGTCCGGACCGCTGGACGCGGTGCCGGGGCTCGGCGAGGCCCGCAAGCAGGCGCTGGTCAAGCACTTCGGCTCGGTGAAGAAGCTGCGGGCCGCGACGATCGAGCAGATCTGCGAGGTGCCCGGCGTCGGCCGCAAGACGGCCGAGACCATCGCCGCCGCCCTGGCCGGCTCGGCACCCTCCGCGCCCGCCGTGAACACCGCCACCGGAGAGATCATGGACAGCGAGGAGTCCGCGGAGGCGCAAGACTGGGTGGCGGAGCGGGAGCCGGGGACCGCGACGGTCCCCGACCACGGCCCCGCTCCGGACACCGCGGACCTCACCGACCGACAACGGGGGCAGGATTCATGAGCGAGCACGAGGCACAGCAGACCGGCACCGCACCGGCGGCCGGCCCGGCCGACGACCGGCAGCAGGCGCCCGAGGCGGGCACCGAACCGGTCATCCCCGAGCTGGTGATCATCTCCGGCATGTCCGGGGCGGGCCGCTCCACCGCGGCCAAGTGTCTGGAGGACCTGGGCTGGTTCGTCGTCGACAACCTGCCGCCCGCGCTGATCCCGACCATGGTCGAACTCGGCGCCCGCTCGCAGGGGAACGTCGCCCGGATCGCCGTCGTCGTCGACGTGCGCGGCAGACGCTTCTTCGACAATCTGCGCGAATCCTTCGCCGATCTGGAGACCCGGCACGTCACCCGCCGGATCGTCTTCCTGGAGTCCTCCGACGAGGCCCTGGTGCGCCGCTTCGAGTCGGTGCGCCGCCCGCATCCGCTGCAGGGCGAGGGCCGCATCGTCGACGGCATCGAGGCCGAGCGCGAGCTGCTGCGCGAACTGCGCGGCGACGCCGACCTGGTGATCGACACCTCCAGCCTCAACGTCCACGAGCTGCGGGCCAAGCTCGACGCCCAGTTCGCGGGCGAGGAGGAGCCCGAACTGCGGGCCACCGTCATGTCCTTCGGCTACAAGTACGGGCTGCCCGTCGACGCCGACCTCGTGGTGGACTGCCGCTTTCTGCCCAACCCGCACTGGGTGCCGGAGCTGCGGCCCTTCACCGGACTCAACGAGGAGGTGTCGGGGTATGTCTTCAACCAGCCCGGTGCCAAGGAGTTCCTCGACCGGTACACCGAGCTGCTCCAGCTCATCGCCGCGGGGTACCGCCGCGAGGGCAAGCGCTATGTGACGATCGCGGTCGGCTGCACAGGTGGCAAGCACCGGTCCGTCGCCATGTCGGAGAAGCTCGCCGCCCGACTCGCCACCGAAGGTGTGGAGACCGTCGTCGTCCACCGGGACATGGGACGCGAATGACATCGAGCACTTCCCGGCTGCGCAGAATGCTCCGGGAGACCCCCGCCGTACCGGCGGCACGGACCGGCCGCGCCCGCCGGGGCAGCCGCCGCGGCACCCAGCCGAAGGTGGTCGCCCTCGGCGGCGGGATGGGGCTCTCCGCCTCGCTCGCCGCCCTGCGCCGCATCACCGGGGACCTGACCGCCGTGGTCACCGTCGCCGACGACGGCGGCTCCAGCGGGCGGCTCCGCGACGAGCTGGGCGTGCTGCCGCCGGGCGACCTGCGCAAGGCGCTGGCCGCGCTGTGCGGCGACGACGACTGGGGCCAGACCTGGGCCCGGGTCATCCAGCACCGCTTCCACTCCCAGGGCGAGCTGCACGACCACGCGGTCGGCAATCTGCTGATCGTCGCCCTGTGGGAGCAGCTCGGCGACCATGTCCAGGCCCTCGACCTGGTCGGCACCCTGCTCGGCGCGCACGGCCGGGTCCTGCCGATGTCCGCGGTCCCCCTCGAACTCCAGGCCCTGGTGCGCGGGCACGACCCGGCGCGCCCGGAGGAGGTGGAGACCGTCCGCGGGCAGGCCACCGTGGCGCTCACCCGCGGCGAGGTGCAGTCCGTGCACCTGGTGCCGCAGGACCCGCCCGCCGTACCGGAGGCCGTCGCGGCGGTGCTTGACGCCGACTGGGTGGTTCTCGGCCCCGGATCCTGGTTCTCCTCGGTGATCCCGCACCTGCTCGTGCCCGAACTGCTGGAGGCCCTGACCCGCACCAAGGCGCGCCGGGTGCTCTCGCTGAACCTCGCGCCCCAACCCGGCGAAACCGAGGGCTTCTCCCCGCAGCGTCATTTGGAGGTTTTGGGCCGACACGCCCCTAAACTCGCCCTCGACGTGGTGCTGGCCGACGAGGCCGCCGTGCCCGACCGCGAGGTGCTCACCGAAGCCGCCAAGAGCTTCGGCGCCGCGGTCGAACTGGCTCCGGTGGCCCGGACCGACGGCAGCCCGAGGCACGACCCGGAGCTGCTGGCCGCCGCGTACGACCGTATTTTCCGGATGCATGGAAGGATCGGCCCATGGCGATGACGGCAGAGGTGAAGGACGAGGTCTCCCGGCTTCCCGTCACCCGGACCTGCTGCAGAAAAGCGGAGGTCTCGGCGATCCTGCGCTTCGCGGGCGGGCTGCACCTCGTCAGCGGCCGCATCGTGATCGAGGCGGAGCTGGACACCGCGATGGCGGCCCGGCGGCTCAAGCGCGACATCCTGGAGATCTTCGGGCACAGCTCCGAACTGATCGTGATGGCCCCCGGCGGACTGCGCCGCGGCTCACGCTATGTCGTACGGGTCGTCGCCGGCGGTGACCAGCTGGCCCGGCAGACCGGACTCGTCGACGGCCGGGGCCGCCCGATCCGCGGACTGCCCCCGCAGGTGGTCTCGGGGGCCACCTGCGACGCCGAGGCCGCCTGGCGCGGGGCCTTCCTCGCCCACGGCTCGCTCACCGAGCCGGGCCGCTCCTCCTCCCTGGAGGTCACCTGCCCGGGACCGGAGGCCGCCCTCGCCCTGGTCGGCGCGGCCCGCCGGCTCTCCATCGGCGCCAAGGCCCGCGAGGTGCGCGGCGTCGACCGGGTGGTGGTCCGCGACGGCGACGCCATCGGGGCCCTGCTCACCCGCCTCGGCGCCCATGAGTCGGTGCTCGCCTGGGAGGAGCGGCGGATGCGCCGCGAGGTGCGGGCCACCGCCAACCGCCTCGCCAACTTCGACGACGCCAATCTGCGCCGCTCCGCGCGGGCCGCGGTCGCCGCCGGTGCCCGGGTGCAGCGCGCCCTGGAGATCCTCGGCGAGGAGGTGCCCGAGCACCTCGCCGCCGCCGGGCGGCTGCGCATGGAGCACAAGCAGGCCTCCCTGGAGGAGCTGGGCGCGCTCGCCGATCCGCCGCTGACCAAGGACGCGGTGGCGGGCCGGATCCGCCGCCTGCTCGCGATGGCCGACAAGCGGGCCCAGGACCTCGGGATCCCCGGCACCGAATCCAATCTGAGCGAGGAGCTCGCGGACAATCTCGCGGGCTGACCGAGGACCGTTCACGGAGCGGACCGCAGGGGCCGCGAGCCGCCAAAGGGCGTACGCGGCGGCCCCGTTGACCGGGCCCCTTCGAGCGCACCGCCGCGGCGGCCACCACCCGTACTCACGGGTAGTGGCCGCCGGCCCGTTCCCGGGGCGGCTCGATGTCACTGAAGGGAGCCGGGAGAGGTAGGGTCGGAGGCGGTCGGGGACATCCCATACAACTCGCCGGCGTCGAAACCCGGCGTACCAACGAGGAGATCGGTTCGTGACGATCCGCGTAGGCATCAACGGCTTCGGCCGCATCGGGCGTAACTACTTCCGTGCGCTCCTTGAGCAGGGTGCGGACATCGAGATCGTGGCTGTCAACGACCTGGGTGACACCGCGACGACGGCGCACCTGCTCAAGTACGACACCATCCTCGGACGCCTGAAGGAGGACGTGTCGCACACCGCGGACAGCATCACGGTCGGCGGCCACACCATCAAGGTCCTGTCCGAGCGCAACCCGGCCGACATCCCCTGGGGCGAGCTGGGCGTGGACATCGTGATCGAGTCCACCGGCATCTTCACCAAGCGCGAGGACGCCGCCAAGCACCTCGCGGGCGGCGCCAAGAAGGTCCTCATCTCGGCTCCGGCCAAGGACGAGGACATCACCATCGTGATGGGCGTCAACCAGGACAAGTACGACCCGGCGAAGGACCACGTCATCTCCAACGCCTCCTGCACCACCAACTGCGTGGCGCCGATGGCCAAGGTCCTCGACGAGAACTTCGGCATCGTCAAGGGCCTGATGACGACGGTGCACGCGTACACCAACGACCAGCGCATCCTGGACTTCCCGCACAAGGACCTGCGCCGCGCCCGCGCCGCCGCCGAGAACATCATCCCGACCACCACCGGTGCCGCCAAGGCCACCGCGCTGGTCCTACCCCAGCTCAAGGGCAAGCTGGACGGCATCGCGATGCGCGTCCCGGTCCCGACCGGCTCGGTCACCGACCTGGTCGTCACCCTGGACCGCGAGGTCACCAAGGACGAGGTGAACGCCGCCTTCCAGAAGGCCTCCGAGAGCGCCGAGCTCAAGGGCCGCCTCACCTACACCACCGACCCGATCGTCTCCTCGGACATCGTCTCCGACCCGTCGTCGTGCACCTTCGACTCCTCGCTGACCATGGCCGAGGGCACCCAGGTGAAGATCATCGGCTGGTACGACAACGAGTGGGGCTACTCCAACCGCCTCGTCGACCTCACGGTCTTCGTCGGCGAGCAGCTCTGATCCGTATCTGACACGGCAGGCACCGCGATGTGATCGACAGGGCTCGGGCAGCACGCCCGGGCCCTGTCGCGCATGCCTGCCGGGCAGCCCCCTGACATCAGAGCTCTCCTAGGAGTTGAGTTGTGAAGACGATCGACGAACTTCTCGCCGCGGGTGTCGAAGGCAAGCGGGTCTTCGTCCGCGCCGACCTCAATGTGCCGCTCGCCGACGGCGCCATCACCGACGACGGCCGCATCCGCGCCGTGCTGCCCACCGTCAAGGCGCTCGCCGGGGCGGGCGCGAAGGTGGTCGTCGCCTCCCACCTCGGCCGCCCCAAGGGCGCGCCCGACCCGGCCTTCTCGCTGCTGCCCGCCGCCGAGCGGCTCGGTGAACTCCTCGGCGCGCCCGTCGCCTTCGCCGAGGACACCACCGGACCCGCCGCGCAGGCGGCCGTCGACGGCCTGCAGCCGGGACAGGTCGCCGTGATCGAGAACCTGCGCTTCAACCCGGGCGAGACCAGCAAGGACGACACCGAGCGCGGCGAGTTCGCCGACCGGCTCGCCGCCCTCGCCGATGTGTACGTGGGCGACGGCTTCGGCGCGGTGCACCGGGGGCACGCCTCGGTCCTCGACCTGCCGGCCCGGCTGCCGCACTACGCCGGTTATCTGATCAGCGCCGAGGTCGAGGTCCTGCAGAAGCTCACCGAGGACGTCAAGCGCCCGTACGCGGTCGTGCTCGGCGGGGCCAAGGTCTCCGACAAGCTCGGCGTGATCGACCACCTCCTGGAGAAGGCCGACCGCATCCTGATCGGCGGCGGCATGGCCTACACCTTCCTCAAGGCCCAGGGCCACGAGGTCGGCAAGTCGCTGCTCCAGGAGGACCAGGTCCCGGCCTGCCGGGACTACCTGGACCGGGCGAAGGAGCGCGGCGTGGAGTTCGTGCTCCCCGTCGACGTCCTGGTCGCCCCCGACTTCCCGGACCTGAGGACCAAGGCCCCCGCCCACCCCACCACCGTCGCCGCGGACGCCATCCCGGCCGACGAGGAGGGACTGGACATCGGCCCGAAGACGTGTGAGCTGTACGCCGCCAAGCTCGCGGACGCGGCCACCGTCTTCTGGAACGGCCCGATGGGTGTCTTCGAGCACCCGGACTACGCCGAGGGCACCAAGGCGGTCGCCCAGGCCCTGCTCGACAGCCCGGCCTTCACCGTCGTCGGCGGCGGTGACTCGGCCGCGGCCGTGCGCCTGCTCGGCTTCGACGAGAATGCCTTCGGCCACATCTCGACCGGCGGCGGCGCCAGCCTCGAATACCTCGAGGGCAAGACGCTCCCCGGCCTCGCCGCACTAAAGGACTGAACACCTGATGAGTGAGACCCGTACGCCGCTGATGGCGGGCAACTGGAAGATGAACCTCAACCACCTGGAGGCCATCGCCCACGTCCAGAAGCTCGCCTTCGCGCTCGCGGACAAGGACTACGAGGCCGTCGAGGTCGCCGTCCTGCCCCCGTTCACCGACCTGCGCTCGGTGCAGACCCTGGTCGACGGCGACAAGCTGAAGATCAAGTACGGCGCCCAGGACGTCTCCGCGCACGACTCCGGCGCCTACACCGGCGAGATCTCCGGCCCGATGCTCGCCAAGCTGAAGTGCACCTATGTGGCCATCGGCCACTCGGAGCGCCGCCAGTACCACGACGAGACCGACGAGATCGTCAACGCCAAGGTCAAGGCCGCCTTCAAGCACGGCCTCACCCCGATCATGTGCGTGGGCGAGGGCCTGGAGGTCCGCAAGGCCGGCAACCAGGTCGCGCACACCCTCGCCCAGGTCGAGGGCGGCCTCAAGGACGTCCCCGCCGAGCAGGCCGAGTCCGTGGTCATCGCCTACGAGCCGGTCTGGGCGATCGGCACCGGCGAGGTCGCCACCCCCGAGGACGCCCAGGAGGTCTGCGGGGCGATCCGCGAGTCCCTGGCCAAGCTGTACTCGCCGGAGCTGGCCCAGAAGGTGCGGATCCAGTACGGCGGCTCGGTCAAGTCGGGCAATGTGGCCGCGATCATGGCGCAGCCCGACGTGGACGGCGCCCTCGTGGGCGGCGCCGCACTGGACGCGGACGAGTTCGTCAAGATCGTGCGCTTCCGCGACCAGTGAGTATGCGCTAGCGCAGTTCCGTCGTACTCTTGCGGGGCCGGAGCACCTGAGTCCGGCCCCGCTGTCCGTACAGATCCGAGGGAATGCCCCGGAAAGGGAGTCCAGCCGTGGAATTGGGGTTCTCGATCGCCCTTATCGTCTTCAGCCTGCTGCTGATGCTGCTTGTGCTGATGCACAAGGGCAAGGGCGGCGGCCTCTCCGACATGTTCGGTGGCGGTATGCAGTCGTCCGTCGGCGGCTCCTCGGTCGCCGAGCGCAACCTCGACCGGATCACGGTCGTGGTCGGTCTGCTGTGGTTCGCGTGCATTGTCGTGCTCGGGTTGCTGATGAAGGTCAACAACTGACGTGCACCACCGTGCCGTATGACCTGACGCCGGCCCCATGCCGGGTACGCGCTCGCGAGCGCGGCCTATCATGGGGCTTGCGTGTCCGCCGGGGCCGTTTCCTCCCCTCACCGGACGCGGGTTGAGCCTTACGCAGACTTCAGGCGCCGCAGCGGAGGGGGGTCGTCCCTCGCGGCACAGCCGCTGCCGACGCAGTGCAGCACTTTCACGCAGGGAGTTACGACCGTGGCAAGTGGCAACGCGATCCGGGGAAGCCGGGTCGGGGCGGGGCCGATGGGCGAGGCCGAGCGCGGTGAGTCCGCGCCCCGGGCGCGCATCTCCTTCTGGTGCTCCAACGGGCACGAGACCCAGCCCAGCTTCGCCAGTGACGCGACCGTGCCCGACACCTGGGACTGCACACGCTGCGGCTTCCCGGCCGGGCAGGACCGCGAGAACCCGCCGGACCCGCCGCGCACCGAGCCGTACAAGACGCACCTCGCGTACGTACGGGAGCGGCGCAGCGACGAGGACGGTGAGGCGATCCTCGCCGAGGCCCTCGCCAAGCTGCGGGGCGAGATCTGAGAATGCCGGCCGGGTGCCCAAGTGCGCCCGGCCCGCGGTGTTTTCACGGGTCCCGATCGCGGCCTGACCACGGGTCGCGCGCGGGACGGCACCTCGGGGGCGCGCCTGTTCCGCCGCGCGCGTGCCCCGGGCACCGGCTCCGCCCTGCGGTCCGCCGCCGCCCGCTCTGATCAATTAGGTTGGAGCGGCGGGGCACGACGTACGCAAGGACGAGAGAAGGCGGAAGCCCGTATGAACGCAACAAGCCCTTCCCGGCTCGACCGGACCGCCGCGTGGCAGGCGCTGGACAAGCACCGGCAGGAGCTGGGGGAGGTGCGGCTGCGGGAGCTGTTCGCCGCGCACCCCGGGCGCGGGGACGCGTACACCCTCCAGGTCGGCGATCTGCACCTGGACTACTCCAAGCACCTGGTGACCGACGAGACCCTGCGGTTGCTGCGGGAACTGGCCGAGGCCACCGGGGTGTTCGCCCTGCGGGACGCGATGTTCCGCGGCGAGAAGATCAACACCACCGAGGACCGGGCGGTGCTGCACACCGCGCTGCGGGCCCCGCGGGACGCGGTGATCGAGGTGGACGGCGTCGACGTGGTGCCCGAGGTGCACGCCGTCCTCGACCGGATGAGCGCCTTCGCCGACCGGGTCCGGGGCGGCGAGTGGACCGGCCACACCGGGCGGCCGATCCGCAATGTCGTCAACATCGGCATCGGCGGCTCCGACCTCGGCCCCGCCATGGCCTACGAGGTGCTGCGCTCCTTCACCGACCGCGCGCTGACGGTGCGCTTCGTCTCCAACGTCGACGGCGCCGACCTGCACGAGGCCGTCCGCGACCTGGACCCCGCCGAGACCCTCTTCGTCATCGCCTCGAAGACCTTCACCACCATCGAGACGATCACCAACGCCACCTCCGCCCGGGACTGGCTGCTCACCGAGCTGAGGGCCGGTCAGGAGGCCGTCGCCAAGCACTTCGTGGCGCTGTCCACCAACGCCGAGAAGGTGGCCGCCTTCGGCATCGACACGGACAACATGTTCGAGTTCTGGGAGTGGGTCGGCGGCCGCTACTCCTACGACTCGGCGATCGGCCTCGCGCTGATGATCGCCATCGGCCCCGAGCGCTTCCGCGAGATGCTCGACGGCTTCCACCTGGTCGACGAGCACTTCCGCACCGCGCCCCCCGAGGCCAACGCCCCGCTCCTGCTCGGCCTGCTCGGCATCTGGTACGGCAACTTCCACGACGCCCAGTCGCACGCCGTACTGCCCTACTCGCACTACCTCTCGCGGTTCACCGCCTACCTCCAGCAGCTCGACATGGAGTCCAACGGCAAGTCCGTGGACCGCACGGGCCAGCCGGTCGACTGGCAGACCGGACCGGTCGTCTGGGGCACCCCGGGCACCAACGGGCAGCACGCCTACTACCAGTTGATCCACCAGGGCACCAAGCTGATCCCCGCGGACTTCATCGGCTTCGCCAACCCGGTGCACGACCTGGGGCCCGGGCTGATCGCCCAGCACGACCTGCTGATGGCCAACTTCTTCGCCCAGACCCAGGCGCTCGCCTTCGGCAAGACCCCCGAGGAGGTACGCGCCGAGGGCACCGCCGAGGAGCTCGTCCCGCACAAGACCTTCCGGGGCAACCACCCCACCACCACCATCCTGGCCGGGAAGCTCACCCCCTCGGTGCTCGGGCAGCTGGTCGCCCTCTACGAGCACAAGGTCTTCGTGCAGGGCGCGATCTGGAACATCGACTCCTTCGACCAGTGGGGCGTCGAGCTGGGCAAGGTCCTCGCCAAGCGCATCGAGCCCGCGCTCACCGAGGGCGCCGAGGTGCCGGGCCTGGACCCCTCCACCCGGGCACTGGTCGCCAAGTACCGGCAGTACCGGGGGCGTTGACCCGCAACCGGCGGGGCGCGGGGGCGCGCGGACAGCGCCCGTCCCCGCGCCCGCGCCGCCCGTAATGGGGATGCGGGAGCCGCCCGCGTGGACGAGACTGCGCGGGCACCCCCCGACTCCCGAGGAGAGACCCATGGACCACCTGCTGGCCGCGCTCGCGGACCCCGAACGCCAGCGGCTGTACGCGCGGATCGTGCTCGGGCAGCTCGCGCCCCGCGAGGTCGAGCAGGTGCGGCGCCCGCTCGCCCGGCTGCTGCAGAGCGGTCTCGTCCAGCGGCAGGAGGACGGGAGCCTCACCGCCGACCCGGAGGTCTTCCGGCGGGCCCGTCCCGCGGAGCCGAGACCCGAGGTGCCCCGGGCCCTGGTCGGCTTCTTCGCCCGCGGCCGCCTGACCGCCATCCCGGTGCGGCCCGCGGTCCGCCATGAACTCCTCGTCCACCTGACGGCCAAGTACTTCGCCGCCGACCGCAGTTACACCGAGCGGGAGATCAACGAGGCATTCGCCGAGGTGCACGACGACACCGCGGCCCTGCGGCGCCACTGCGTCATCGAGGGCCTCCTCGTCCGCGAGCGGGACGGCAGCCGCTACCGGCTGGCCGAAGCCGCCTAGGGCCTGTCGTCACACTCCCCTCTGCGTCGCGACGCCTGGCACGCACTCTCGCCGCACCGGGCGCAAGGCCACGTACGTCCGGTACGAGGCCTTGCACCCGGCACTCCCCGAGTTCTTCGAGCAGGGGGTACCCCCGGCGAGCACGCACCAGAGGCCGCGACGCCGCCCTCCGGGCGACGAGGGAAGTCTGAAGACAGCCCCTAGGCCCGTACCGCCACCGCGGTACGGGCCTCTTCGCGGACGAGGGGCTCAGGCGACCGCCGGGGGCCGCAGCTCCACCGGGAGCCGGGAGGCCGCCGCCCGGTCGAGCAGCCACAGGGTGCGGGCGCGGCCCCGGGCGCCCGCGGCGGGGGCCTGGATCTCGCCCGCGCCGGAGAGGGCGATGGCCGCCGCGTCGGCCTTGTCCTCGCCCGCCGCGAGCAGCCACACCTCACGGGCCGCCCGGATCGCGGGCAGGGTCAGCGAGATCCGCAGCGGCGGCGGCTTGGGCGCGCCGTGCACCCCGACCACCGTGCGCTCCTGCTCGCGGACCCCGGGCAACTCCGGGAAGAGCGAGGCGACATGGGTGTCCGGACCGACGCCGAGCAGCAGGACGTCGAAGCCGGGCACCCCCGCGTGGTCCTCGGGGCCGGCCGCCGCCGCGAGCTCGCGGGCGTAGGCCTCGGCCGCGGCGTCCACATCGGCGTGCGCCCCGTCCGAGGCGGGCATGGTGTGCACCCGCTCCGGGTCGAGCGGCACCGCGTCGAGCAGTGCCTCGCGGGCCTGGGTGGCGTTGCGCTCCGGGTCGCCCTCGGGCAGGAAGCGCTCGTCGCCCCACCACAGGTCGAGCCGGGACCAGTCGATCGCGTCCCGGGCCTCGGAGGCACCGAGCGCGGCGAGCAGTCCGTTGCCGTTGCGCCCTCCCGTCAGCACCACCGAGGCGGTGCCGCGGGAGGACTGGGCGTCCACGATCCGGGTGATCAGCCGGGCCGCCGCGGCCTGGGCCATCAGCTCCTTGTCGCGGTGGACGACGAGCTGCGGTGCGCTCACTTCGCCGTCGCCTTCTTCGCGGGAGCCTTCTTCGCCGCGGACCGCGCGCTCTTCTTCGCGGCGCCGGAACCGGCCGGCTCGGCGGACTGCCCGTCGGTGCCCCGCGCGGAGGACGCCTCCTCGGAACCGGGCTCGCGCACCGGCGCCTTGGCCGCGTCGTAGAGGTGCTCCACGCCGAAGCTCAGCGCCGCCGCGTAGGTGTCGTCCGGGTCGAGCCTGCGCAGCTCCTCGGCGATCAGCTCGGCGGTCTCCCGCCGCTTGAGGGCCACCGCCCGCTCCGGCTGGCCCTGCACCGAGAGGGTGGCGAGCGAACCGTCGGCGCGGTCGAGCGCGACCGGCCCGCAGTCCGTCTCCATCCGCACCGCGGTCAGTCCGGGGCCCGGCGAGAGGGTGCGCTCCACCGGTACGCCGAGGCGCTCCGCGAGCCACATGGCGAGCAGCTCACAGCTCGGGTTGAACTCCTCGCCCTCCACGACGACCGAGGTCACCGTGCAGTTCACCTGGTCCAGCGCGGCGGCGATCATCGAGCGCCAAGGCGTGATCCGGGTCCAGGCGAGGTCGGTGTCCCCGGGGGTGTACGCCTCGGAGCGCGCGGTCAGCTCCTCGGTGGGCTGCTCGGCGGCGTAGGTGTCGGTCACCCGGCGCTGGCCGAGCTTGCCGAGCGGGTCCTGCGCGGGGTCGAGCGGCGCGTTGACCGGCCACCAGACCACCACCGGGGCGTCCGGCAGCAGCAGCGGAAGCACCACCGACTGCGCGTGGCCCACCACCTCGCCGTACAGCCGGACCACCACGGTCTCGCCGGTGCCCGCGTCGGCGCCGACCCGCACCTCCGCGTCGAGCCGGGAGCTCGTACGGTCCCGGGGGGTGCGCGAGACGCGGCGGATGACGACGAGGGTGCGGGAGGGGTGTTCGCGCGAGGCCTCGCCCGCGGCGCGCATCGCGTCGTAGGCGTTCTCCTCGTCCGTGACGATGACCAGGGTGAGCACCATGCCGACGGCAGGGGTGCCGATGGCGCGGCGGCCCTGCACCAGCGCCTTGTTGATCTTGCTGGCCGTGGTGTCCGTAAGGTCGATCTTCATGGCCGACGCCAGCTCCGTCCGTCTCGTTCGAGCATTTCGTCCGCCTCGACGGGACCCCAGGTGCCCGCGGGGTACTGCGCGGGCTTGCCGGACCGGTCCCAGAACTGCTCGATCGGGTCGAGGATCTCCCAGGACAGCTCGACCTCCTCCGTCCGCGGGAAGAGGTTCGAGTCGCCGAGCAGCACATCGAGGATCAGCCGCTCGTACGCCTCGGGGCTGGACTCCGTGAAGGACTCGCCGTACGCGAAGTCCATCGAGACGTCCCGCACCTCCATCGAGGTGCCCGGCACCTTCGAGCCGAAGCGCAAAGTCACGCCCTCGTCCGGCTGCACCCGGATGACCAGGGCGTTCTGCCCCAGTTCCTCGGTGGCGGTGGAGTCGAAGGGGGAGTGCGGGGCGCGCTGGAAGACCACCGCGATCTCGGTGACCCGGCGGCCGAGGCGCTTGCCGGTGCGCAGGTAGAAGGGCACGCCCGCCCAGCGGCGGTTGTCGATGCCGAGCCGGACGGCCGCGTAGGTGTCGGTCTTCGACTTGGCGTCGATGCCCTCCTCCTGGAGGTAGCCGATCACCTTCTCGCCGCCCTGCCAGCCCGCCGCGTACTGGGCGCGCACGGTGGCGGAGCCGAGGTCCTTGGGCAGCCGGACCGCGCGCAGCACCTTGGTCTTCTCCGCCGCCAGCGAGGCCGCGTCGAAGGAGGCGGGCTCCTCCATCGCGGTCAGCGCGAGCAGCTGGAGCAGGTGGTTCTGGATGACGTCGCGGGCGGCGCCGATGCCGTCGTAGTACCCGGCGCGGCCGCCGATGCCGATGTCCTCGGCCATGGTGATCTGCACATGGTCGACGTAGGACCGGTTCCAGATCGGCTCGAAGAGGGTGTTGGCGAAGCGGAGCGCCAGGATGTTCTGGACGGTCTCCTTGCCGAGGTAGTGGTCGATCCGGAAGACCTGGTCCGGGGCGAAGACCTCGTGCACGATGGCGTTGAGTTCCTTCGCGGAGGCCAGGTCGTGCCCGAAGGGCTTCTCGATGACCGCGCGCCGCCAGGAGCCGTTCTGCTCGTCGGCCAGCCCGTGCTTCTTCAGCTGCTGGACGACCTTGGGGAAGAACTTCGGCGGTACGGAGAGGTAGAAGGCGAAGTTGCCGCCGGTGCCCTGCGCCTTGTCCAGGTCCTGGATGGTGGCGCCCAGCTGCTCGAAGGCGTCGTCGTCGTCGAAGTCGCCCTGGACGAACCGCATCCCTTGCAGCAGCTGCTGCCAGACCTCCTCGCGGAAGGGGGTGCGGGCGTGCTCCTTGACGGCGTCGTGCACGATCTGGGCGAAGTCCTCGTCCGCCCAGTCGCGGCGGGCGAAGCCGATGAGGGCGAAGCCGGGCGGCAGCAGTCCGCGGTTGGCCAGGTCGTAGACCGCGGGCATCAGTTTCTTGCGGGACAGATCGCCCGTGACCCCGAAGATCACCAGACCCGACGGCCCCGCGATGCGCGGGAGCCGTCGGTCCGCGGGATCACGAAGCGGATTCGCTTCGTGCGCAGATGACAAGGTGTCAGCCCTCCGAGGGCGCGAGGCGCTTGAGCTCCGCCTCGGTCGACTTGAGCAGGTCGTTCCACGAGGACTCGAACTTCTCGACGCCCTCCTTCTCCAGGAGCAGCACCACCTCGTCGTAGGAGATGCCCAGCTTCTCGACGGCGTCGAGATCGGCCCGGGCCTGCTGGTAGGTGCCCCGGACGGTGTCGCCCGTGATGGAGCCGTGCTCCGCGGTCGCCTCCAGGGTGGCCTCCGGCATGGTGTTGACGGTGCCGGGCGCGACCAGGTCGTCCACGTACAGGGTGTCCTTGTACGCCGGGTCCTTCACGCCGGTCGAGGCCCACAGCGGGCGCTGGCGGTTGGCGCCCGCCTTCTCCAGGGCGGCCCAGCGGCCGGGTGCGGGCGTCGAGCCGTCGGCGGAGCCGAAGACCTCCTCGTAGGCCTGGTAGGCGAGGCGGGCGTTGGCGACGGCGGACTTGCCGCGCAGCGCCTTCGCCTCGTCGGTGCCGAGCGCGCCGAGGCGCTTGTCGATCTCGGAGTCGACCCGGGAGACGAAGAAGGAGGCCACCGAGTAGATCGTGGAGAGGTCGAGCCCCGCGGCCTTCGCCTTCTCCAGACCCGCCAGGTAGGCGTCCATGACGGCCCGGTAGCGCTCCAGGGAGAAGATCAGCGTGACGTTGACGCTGATGCCCCGGCCGATGACCTCGGTGATCGCGGGCAGCCCCGCCTCGGTCGCCGGGATCTTGATCAGGGTGTTCGGGCGATCCACCAGCCAGGCCAGCTGCTTGGCCTCGGCGACGGTGGCCCGGGTGTCGTGCGCGAGGCGCGGGTCGACCTCGATGGAGACCCGGCCGTCCTGGCCGCCGGTCGCCTCGTGGACCGGGCGCAGGATGTCGGCGGCGTCCCGGACGTCCGCCGTGGTGATCATGCGGAGGGCTTCCTCGACGGTGACCCTGCGGGCCGCGAGGTCGGCGACCTGGGTCTCGTAGCCGTCTCCGGCGGAGATCGCCTTCTGGAAGATCGACGGATTGGTGGTGACACCCACGACGTGCTGCTGGTCGATCAGTTCGGCGAGGTTGCCGGACGTGATCCGCTTGCGCGACAGGTCGTCCAGCCAGATCGCGACGCCCTCCTCGGAGAGGCGCTTGAGTGCGTCTGTCATGGAAATTGCATCTCCTGCTTCGTCTGCTTGTTCAGCTCGGCGGGCGCACCGCTGCGTGCGCCCCGGTACGCGAGGGGCGACGGCCCGAAATGCCGTCTGCTCGCGTCAGCGCTGTGCGGCTTCGAGGGATTCCCGCGCGGCGGCGGCGACGGCGTCCGCGGTGAAGCCGTACTTCTCGAAGAGGACCTTCCCGTCCGCCGAGGCACCGAAGTGCTCCAGCGAGACGATCCGGCCCGCGTCCCCGACGAAGCGGTACCAGGTCAGGCCCACGCCCGCCTCGACCGCGACCCGGGCCCGCACCGACGGCGGCAGTACCGACTCCCGGTACGCCTGGTCCTGCTCCTCGAACCACTCCACGGACGGCATCGAGACCACCCGGGTGGGCACGCCCCCGGCCTGGAGCTGCTCGCGCGCGCCGACCGCGAGCTGCACCTCGGAGCCGGTGCCGATGAGCACCACCTGCGGCTCGACGGACCGGCCGCCCTCGTCCTCGGCCTCCGCCAGGACATAGCCGCCCTTGGCCACGTCCTCGTGGGGCTCGTAGGTGGGCACGCCCTGGCGGGTGAGCACCAGTCCGTGCGGGGTGCCCTTGCCGTACACCTTGGTGTGGCGGCGCAGGATCTCCCGCCAGGCGAGCGCGGTCTCGTTGGCGTCGGCGGGGCGGACGACGTTCAGGCCCGGGATGGCGCGCAGTGCGGCCAGGTGCTCCACCGGCTGGTGGGTCGGGCCGTCCTCGCCGAGGCCGATCGAGTCGTGCGTCCAGACGTAGGTGACCGGCGCGTGCATCAGCGCGGAGAGCCGCACCGCGTTGCGCATGTAGTCGGAGAACACCAGGAAGGTGCCGCCGTAGATGCGGGTGTTGCCGTGCAGCGCGATGCCGTTCATGCTCGCGGCCATCGCGTGCTCGCGGATGCCGAAGTGCACGGTGCGGCCGTACGGGTCGGCGCCCGGCAGCGGGTTGCCCGCGGGCAGGAACGACGAGGTCTTGTCGATCGTCGTGTTGTTGGAGCCCGCGAGGTCGGCGCTGCCGCCCCACAGCTCCGGCAGGACCGGGCCGAGGGCCTGGAGCACCTTGCCGGAGGCGGCGCGGGTGGCCAGCGACTTGCCCGTCTCGAAGACCGGCAGCTCCTTCTCCCAGCCCTCGGGCAGCTCGCCCGCGGCGACCCGGTCGAAGCGCGCGGCGTGCTCGGGGTTGGCGGTGCGCCAGGAGGCGAAGGACTTCTCCCACTCGGCGCGGGCCTCGCGGCCGCGGTCCAGCAGGCCGCGGGTGTGCGCGAGGACCTCCTCGCCCACCTCGAAGGACTTCTCCGGGTCGAAGCCGAGCACCCGCTTGGTCGCCGCGACCTCCTCGTCACCGAGCGCCGAGCCGTGCGCGGCCTCGGTGTTCTGCGCGTTCGGGGCGGGCCAGGCGATGATCGAGCGCATCGCGATGAAGGACGGGCGGTCGGTGACGGCCTTGGCCGCCTCGATCGCGCGGAACAGCGCCTCGGGGTCGAGGTCGCCGTCCGCCTTCGGCTCCACCCGCTGCACGTGCCAGCCGTAGGCCTCGTAGCGCGCGACGGTGTCCTCGGAGATCGCGGCCTCGGTGTCGCCCTCGATCGAGATGTGGTTGTCGTCCCACAGCAGGATCAGATTGCCGAGCTTCTGGTGGCCGGCCAGCGAGGAGGCCTCCGCGGAGATGCCCTCCTGGAGGCAGCCGTCGCCCGCGATCGCGTAGACGTAGTGGTCGAAGGGGGAGGTGCCGGGGGCGGCGTCCGGGTCGAAGAGGCCGCGCTCGTAGCGGGCGGCCATCGCCATGCCCACCGCGTTGGCGACGCCCTGGCCGAGCGGCCCGGTGGTGGTCTCCACGCCCGGGGTGTGCCCGTACTCCGGGTGGCCCGGGGTCTTCGAACCCCAGGTGCGGAAGGACTCCAGGTCCTCCAGCTGGAGCCCGAACCCGCCCAGGTACAGCTGGATGTAGAGGGTCAGGGAGGAGTGGCCCGCGGAGAGGATGAACCGGTCGCGGCCCGTCCAGTCGGTGTCTGCGGGGTCGTGCCGCATCACCTTCTGGAACAGCGTGTAGGCGGCCGGGGCCAGGCTCATCGCGGTCCCGGGATGACCGTTGCCCACTTTCTGCACGGCATCCGCTGCCAGTACGCGAACGGTGTCCACCGCCCGCTGGTCCAGATCGGTCCACTGAAGGTCTGTGGTGGTCGGCTTGGTGCTCACCCTGAGTCAGGGCTCCTCTCCACAAGTCGGATGCCGGCGGTCTTGACGCGCACCGGCCATTGCCGAGCCTACCGCCCGTGCGGTCCCGGCCCGGCCCGCGAATCCAGAGTGACCGCCGATGCCGGAATCCGCCTCCTGACAAGGCATCCGGCACTTTGGGAGCCGTTCACAAACGGGTGCGGCGGTGCTCAGTCGAGGGGTGCCCAAGTGGGGCAAAGCGCGCTCAGCCGAGTGCTCGTCCGAGCCCGCTCCCGCGAGGGTGATCACTGCCCGTTCACCTCGCTCCCCCCACCGGACACGGGCCACCCCGGCGGAGGGCGAGGTATGGGCAACGTCTAGAGTGGCGTGGTACGCGCGGGCCTCGACGGGGACTTCACGTCGATGGGCCTGCTTTGATTTTGTCTCTGTCAGGGGTGTGCGTGACGGCCGTCGATTCCCGTCCTGGGGGCACCGCCCGTGCCGTTGAGGGCATGGCGGCCGGGGAAGCCCCCCGCGCCGGCAGGACCGCGGCCGGCCGGCGTCCGGGCCGCCGCCCCTTCGGCGCCCGTGTGCTGGCCTTCGTCGCGCTGACGAAGCCGCGGATCATCGAGCTGCTGCTGATCACCACCGTTCCCGTGATGTTCCTGGCCGAACAGGGCGTCCCGGATCTGTGGCTGGTCCTCGTCACCTGCCTCGGCGGCTACCTCTCCGCGGGCGGCGCCAACGCGCTCAACATGTACATCGACCGCGACATCGACGCGCTGATGGACCGCACCGCCCAGCGCCCGCTGGTCACCGGCATGGTCTCGCCGCGCGAGGGGCTGGCCTTCGGCCTCGCCCTCGCGGTGGTCTCCACCCTCTGGTTCGGCCTCCTGGTCAACTGGCTCTCGGCCTGGCTCTCGCTCGGCGCGCTCCTCTTCTACGTGGTCGTCTACACGATGATCCTCAAGCGCCGCACCTCGCAGAACATCGTCTGGGGCGGCATCGCGGGCTGCATGCCGGTCCTGATCGGCTGGTCCGCGGTCACCAACTCGATGTCCTGGGCCCCGGTCGTCCTCTTCCTGGTGATGTTCTTCTGGACCCCGCCGCACTACTGGCCGCTGTCCATGAAGGTCCGCGAGGACTACGCCCGGGTCGGCGTCCCGATGCTGCCGGTGGTCGCCTCCAACAAGGTCGTCGCCAAGCAGATCGTGCTCTACAGCTGGGTGATGGTCCTCGTCTCGCTGCTGCTCACCCCGCTCGGCTACACCGGCTGGTTCTACACCGGCGTCGCCCTGGTCACCGGCGGCTGGTGGCTCTGGGAGGCGCACGGTCTGCAGAACCGCGCCAAAGGCGGCCTGACCGGCGCGAAGCTCAAGGAGATGCGCCTCTTCCACTGGTCCATCACCTACGTCTCGCTGCTCTTCGTCGCCGTCGCGGTGGACCCCTTCCTGCGCTGAACCGGCCCGCCCACGTGGCCGAGACCACGCCGTACGGCCGTCGCGGGATGATCTACCCGCCGGTAGCATCCAGCTATGGCAGAAACGCAGCAGGCTGAGGACAGCAAGCAGGCGGCACGCGCCGAGCGCCGTGCGGCCAGGCTCGCCAAGCAGATCGGCTCCTTCGCCAAGGAGCACGGCGGCACCGAGGGCCAGATCGCCTACATCGGCGAGCGCGGCGCCCGGATCGCCCTGGTCGGCCAGGACGGCGAGTGGGGCACCCTGGTCGCCCCCTCCGTCGCGATCGCCGAACAGGCCGTGGAGAAGGCCGGTATCGAGGTGCACGAGGACTTCGACGGCGACTTCGCGGCCAAGGTGAAGACCGGCCGGTACGAGTGGTCGCGCATGGCGGGCATCCAGATCGGCGGCCCGAAGAACAGCTGAGGCCCCGCGCGGGCCCCGTCCCGCGGGACATGGCCCCGAGAAGACGGGGCCGAGAAGACGGACACGAGAACCGGGTGCGGCCCAGCGCCGCCGCCCGGTTCTCGCCGTCCTGTGGCTTGTTTCCCGCGGCGAGCGGTCTGGAACGCCCGTGCCCGAGCCGCGAGAGTGTGCCCATGCCCGACGTATCCACCTCGCTGCTCCTCGACCACTTCGTCACCGCGCTGCGCACCGGCGTCCGCCCGGTCGCCGTCTGGGCGCACGGCTCGCTGGCCGGCGGCGACTACCAGGAGGGCCGCAGCGACCTCGACCTGATCGCGGTCCTGGACGGGCCGGTCACCCAGGACCTGCGGGGCCACCTGCGCCGGCTGCACCGGGACCTGCGCGCGACCCACCCGCTCGCCGCGCGCCTGCACTGCGGCTACCTCGACCGCGGGCGGCTCACCGACGCGGACCTGCCGCACCCGGCCTGGGCGCACGAACGCCTCATGGACCGCCCGGTCACCCCGGTCACCCGCCGTGAACTGCACGCCTTCGGCCGGGTCTTCCAGGGCCCGGGCCCGGTGGACCTGCTGCCCCCGGTGGACGCCGCGGAGCTGCGGGACTTCCTCGTCCGCGACCAGCGCGACTACTGGCGGCCCGCGGTGGACCGGGCGGAGCTGTGGCGCCGGGACATCTGGGTCGACCTCGGCCTGCTGACCCACGCCAGGGCCGCGGTGGCGCTGCGCGAGGGCCGGTTGATCACCAAGGGGGAGGCGCTGACCGTACTGGCCGGGGCCGGTGCGCCCGCGGAGGTCGTCGCCGACATCCGTGAACGCCGGTACGGAAAGGCCGAGTTGCACGAGTCCCGCGGCGAGGGGGCGGGCGGCGCCCGGAAGGACGAAGCCCACGAGGGGTGGCTCGGGCGGCGGGCCGCGCTCACCCGGGACCATCTGGCCCCGGCGATCGACGCCCTGGTGGCCGCGTACCGCTGAGCGGTGGGGCCGGGTCCGCGGCTCAGCGGGCGGCCGCGCCTTCCAGCACCTCGTCCTTCGCGGGCTCGGGCACCCCCGCCGGGGCGCCGGGGCGCTCCCGCAGCGAGAGGCAGACCCGGAGCACCCCGATCCACACCAGACAGGAGCCGAACATGTGCGCCCCGACCAGTACCTCGGGCAGGTCGGTGAAGTACTGGACGTAGCCGATGGCGCCCTGGCCGAGCAGGATCAGGAAGAGGTCGCGGGTGCGGTGCAGCGGGCCCCGGGGGGCGTCGACCGCCTTGAGGACGAACCACAGGGCGAAGGCGAGGGTCACCACGATCCAGGCGAAGACCGCGTGCACCTTGCTGACGGTCTCCCAGTCCAGCGGCATCCGCTCCACATCGCTGGAGTCGCCCGCGTGCGGCCCGGCCCCGGTCACCACGGTGCCCACCGCGATCAGCACCACGGTCGCGGCGGTCAGGACCCGGACCAGCTGGACCACCGCCGGGCCGACCAGCGGGCGCGGCGGGGCCTGGCCCTCGCGGGTGCGCTGCCACATCACCGTGGCCACCGCGATCAGCGCGGTGGAGAGCAGGAAGTGGCTGGCGACGGTGTAGGGGTTGAGGCCGACCAGGACGACGATGCCGCCGAGTACGGCGTTGCCCATCACCAGCCAGAACTGCGTCCAGCCGAGCCGGGTCAGGTCCCGGCGCCCCGGCTTCGCCGCGCGGGCGGCGATGATCGCCCAGCCGACCGCCGCGCAGAGCACATAGGTGAGCATCCGGTTGCCGAACTCGATGACGCCGTGCAGGCCCATCTCGCCGGTGGTGGTGAGCGATTCCTCGGTGCACTTGGGCCAGGTCGGGCAGCCGAGCCCCGAGCCGGTGAGGCGGACGGCGCCGCCCGTCACCACGATGGCCACCGCCATCACGAGGGCGGCCAGGGCCGCGCGCTGGACGGTCCGCGGGGTGGGCGTCCAGCGTCCGGCGATGAAGGCGAGGGGGTTGCGCAGGGCGGAGATCGACTCGGCGCGGGTCAGATTCGGCACGCGCACCATGGTAGGCGCCCGCTTGTGCACGGCTTCACGAGGGGGGCGAGGCGGACGTATGCGCGCCTCTCGCCCGCCCGGCGCGAGGAGCGCGTACGCCCGCGCCCGAGGCCCGCACGCCCGCGCCCGAGGCCGGTGTACGCCCGCGTCCGAGCCCGGAGCCGCAGGCCCCCGGGCTCACTCCCAGCGGAAGAACCGGCCCGCCGCGCCCAGCCCCAGCACCGACCAGACCGCGAGGATCCCCAGCTCCCGCCAGGGCATCGCGGCCCCGTCCTGGAGCACCTCGCGCAGACCGCCGGAGAGCGCCGAGATCGGCAGCAGCTCCAGGGCGGCGCGGGCCGCGTCCGGGAACTTGTCCAGCGGGACGAGGACGCCGCCGCCGACCAGCAGCAGCAGGAAGACCAGATTGGCCGCCGCCAGCGTGGCCTCCGCCTTGAGGGTCCCGGCCATCAGCAGCCCGAGCCCGGAGAAGGCGGCGGTGCCGAGGACGAGCAGCAGCACCACGGCCGCCGGGTTGCCGTGCGGGGACCAGCCGAGGGCCAGGGCGATCACCGTCAGGAGCGCCACCTGGAGCAGCTCCGTCACCAGTACGGAGAGGGTCTTGGCGGTCATCAGGGCCCAGCGCGGCAGCGGCGAGGTGCCGAGCCGCTTCAGTACCCCGTAGCGCCGCTCGAATCCGGTGGCGATGGCCTGGCCGGTGAAGGCGGTGGACATCACCGCGAGGGCGAGCACCCCGGGGGCCAGGAAGTCCACGGCCTCGCCCTCGCCGGTGTCCACGATGTCCACGGCGGAGAAGAGGACGAGGACCAGGGTCGGGATGACGACGGTGAGCAGCAGCTGCTCGCCGTTGCGCAGCAGCATCCTGGTCTCCAGGAGGGCCTGCGCCGTGATCATGCGGGGGAGCGGGGCGGCGCCGGGGCGCGGGGCGTAGCTCTCGCGCCGCTCGCCGTGGGCGGTCGGGGTGCTCATCCGCGCAGCTCCTTGCCGGTCAGTTCGAGGAAGACGTCCTCCAGGGAGTGCCGCTCGACCGAGAGGCGGTCCGGCATCACCCCGTGCTGGGCGCACCAGGAGGTCACGGTCGCCAGCAGGTGCGGGTCGACCTTGCCGCTCACCCGGTAGGAGCCGGGGCTCAGCTCGGCGGCGGCCGAGTCGGCGGGCAGGGCCTTGAGCAGCGAGTGCAGGTCGAGCCCGGGGCGCCCGGTGAAGCGCAGGGTGTTCTCGGCGCCGCCGCGGCACAGCTCCTCGGGGGTGCCCTGGGCGATGACCCGGCCGGCGTCGACGATCGCGACGTCGTCGGCGAGTTCCTCGGCCTCGTCCATGAAGTGGGTGGTGAGCAGGGCACTGACCCCGTCGGCGCGCAGTTCGCGCAGGAGTTCCCAGGTGGCGCGGCGGGCCTGCGGGTCGAGTCCCGCGGTGGGCTCGTCCAGGAAGACCAGTTCGGGGCGGCCCACCACGGCCATGGCGAGCGCCAGGCGCTGCTGCTGCCCGCCGGAGAGGCGCCGGTAGGGGGTGCGGCCGCAGGAGCCGAGGCCGAGGCGTTCGATCAGGGCGCCGACGTCGAGGGGGTGGGCGTGCAGCTTGGCGAGGTGGCGCAGCATCTCCTCGGCGCGGGCGCCGGAGTAGACGCCGCCGGACTGGAGCATGACGCCTATCCGGGGGCGGAGCGCGGCGGCCTGGCGCACCGGGTCGAGCCCGAGGACCTCGGCGGTGCCCGCCTCCGGCCTGCGGTAGCCCTCGCAGATCTCGACGGTGGTGGTCTTCCCCGCGCCGTTCGGGCCGAGGACCGCGGTGACCCCGGGCCCCGCCGTGAGGTCGAGGCGGTCGACGGCGGTCTTGGCCCCGTACCGCTTCACCACGCCGCGCAGCCGGACCACGGGCGCGGCGCCGACGGCCGCGGGCTCACTGTGCATGGCGCAGAGTCTAGGCAGGCCGCGGGGGCGCTCCCGCCCCGGGGTTCGGGGCCCCGGAGCGCCCCGAAAAGGCGGAGGGCGGGCGTCTGGTACGTCTACTTAGGTAACCCTTAGTGATTGAGGCCACCACCTGCATGGACCCAGGTGGCTTGTCCGGTCCCAAGGAATTACGCAACAATGGCGTTGTGAAAAAGGTTGGCGAGGTTCCGCAAGAGGAACTCGCGACCGGCTCGCGCGCGGACCGTTCGACGCGCGACCGCGTCGCGCGCTCCATCCTGGACCACGGCCCCTCCACGGTGGCCGACCTCGCGAAGCGCCTCGGCCTGACCCAGGCCGCGGTGCGCAGGCATCTGGACGCGCTGCTCGCCGAGGATGTCGTACAGGCCCGTGAACAGCGCGTCTACGGGGCCCGCACCCGCGGCCGCCCCGCGAAGGTCTTCGCGCTCACCGACTGCGGCCGGGACGCCTTCGACCAGTCCTACGACCAGCTCGCCGTCGACGCGCTCGACTGGATCGCCCGTACCGTGGGCGACGAGGCGGTCGCCCGTTTCGCCCGCGAGCGGATCGAGGCCCAGGCGGGCGCCTACCGCGCCGCGGTGGAGGCCGCGGATCCGCAGGAGCGCACCCAGGCGCTGGCCGCGGCGCTCAGCGCGGACGGGTACGCTGCTACGGCGCGTAGCGCACCCGGTCAGCAGCAGGGCGAGCAGCTGTGCCAGCACCACTGCCCGGTCGCCCATGTCGCCGAGAAGTACCCCCAGCTGTGCGAGGCGGAGACCCAGTTCTTCTCCGAGCTCCTGGGGACCCACGTCCAGCGGCTGGCGACCATCGCCCACGGGGACGGCGTCTGCACGACGTACATCCCGCGGGGCGAGCCGGCCCCGCGGGGCGAAGCGGCCCCGCACGGCGAGCCGGCTCCGCCAGGCGAACCACCCCAGAACCACGCACACCCATCAGCAAGCACCGCCGGGAGGAACCCCGCATGACTCTGCCCACGGAGACTGCTCACCCCGAGCTCGAGGGTCTGGGCAAGTACGAGTACGGCTGGGCCGACTCCGACGAGGCCGGTGCCTCCGCCAAGCGCGGTCTGAGCGAGGCCGTGGTCCGCGACATCTCGGACAAGAAGTCCGAGCCCGAGTGGATGACCAAGCTGCGGCTCAAGGGCCTGAAGCTCTTCGAGAAGAAGCCCATGCCGCACTGGGGCTCGGACCTGTCGGGCATCGACTTCGACAACATCAAGTACTTCGTGCGCTCCACGGAGAAGCAGGCGGAGTCCTGGGAGGACCTGCCCGAGGACATCAAGAACACCTACGACAAGCTCGGCATCCCCGAGGCGGAGAAGCAGCGCCTGGTGGCCGGCGTCGCCGCGCAGTACGAGTCGGAGGTCGTGTACCACCAGATCCGCGAGGACCTGGAGGAGCAGGGCGTCCTCTTCCTGGACACCGACACCGCGCTGCGCGAGCACCCCGAGCTGTTCAAGGAGTACTTCGGCACGGTCATCCCGGCCGGCGACAACAAGTTCGCCGCGCTGAACACGGCCGTGTGGTCCGGCGGCTCCTTCATCTACGTGCCGAAGGGCGTGCACGTGGAGATCCCGCTGCAGGCCTACTTCCGCATCAACACCGAGAACATGGGCCAGTTCGAGCGGACGCTGATCATCGTCGACGAGGACGCCTACGTCCACTACGTCGAGGGCTGCACCGCACCGATCTACAAGTCGGACTCCCTGCACTCCGCGGTGGTCGAGATCATCGTGAAGAAGGGCGCCCGCTGCCGGTACACGACCATCCAGAACTGGTCGAACAACGTCTACAACCTGGTCACCAAGCGCGCCGTGGCCTACGAGGGCGCGACCATGGAGTGGGTCGACGGCAACATCGGCTCCAAGGTCACCATGAAGTACCCGGCCGTCTACCTGATGGGCGAGCACGCCAAGGGCGAGACCCTGTCCATCGCCTTCGCGGGCGAGGGCCAGCACCAGGACGCCGGCGCCAAGATGGTCCACATGGCCCCGAACACCTCCTCGAACATCGTCTCCAAGTCGGTGGCCCGGGGCGGCGGCCGCACCTCCTACCGCGGTCTCATCGAGATCGGCGAGGGCGCGCCCGGAGCCAAGTCGAACGTGCTGTGCGACGCGCTGCTCGTCGACACCATCTCGCGCTCCGACACCTACCCGTACGTGGACGTCCGCGAGGACGACGTGTCCATGGGCCACGAGGCGACCGTCTCCAAGGTCTCCGAGGACCAGCTCTTCTACCTGATGAGCCGCGGTCTCTCCGAGTTCGAGGCCATGGCGATGATCGTGCGCGGCTTCGTCGAGCCGATCGCCAAGGAGCTGCCCATGGAGTACGCCCTGGAGCTCAACCGGCTGATCGAGCTGCAGATGGAGGGTTCGGTCGGCTAGCCGCCCCCAGCACGCGGGCGCCTGCCGGGCGCCCGCACCGCCCGGACCTACCGTGGCCGGTGGCATCCACCACCGGCCGCCGGCCCGCCCGTCCCGCGCCGAGCCGCAGAACACCGACCGCAGGAAGAGAGCACAACGACCGCCATGGCTGAGGCCCCTATTACCCCGGTGGGCTCCACCACCACCGGCTCGATCGCGGTTGCCGCCGAGTCGACCGTCGCCACGCGCATGAGCGCCCCGCCCTCGTACGACGTGGCCGACTTCCCCGTGCCGCACGGCCGCGAGGAGGAGTGGCGCTTCACCCCGCTGGAGCGCCTGCGCGGGCTGCACGACGGCACCGCCGTCGCGACCGGCTCGGGCCTGCGGGTCGAGGTCAGCGCCCCCGACGGCGTCACCGTCGAGACCGTCGGCCGCGAGGACGCGCGCGTCGGCAAGGCCGGTGTCCCGGTGGACCGGGTCGCCGCCCAGGCCTACTCGGCCTTCGAGAAGGCCTCGGTCGTCTCGGTGCCCAAGGAGTCGGTGCTCACCGAGCCCATCCGGATCGCCGTGCACGGCGAGGGCGGGACCGCCTACGGCCACCAGATCGTGGAGCTCGGCGCCTTCGCCGAGGCCGTCGTGGTCCTCGACCACACCGGTGACGCGGTGCTCGCCGCCAATGTGGAGTTCCTGGTCGGCGACGGCGCCAAGCTCACCGTGGTCTCCGTGCAGGACTGGGACGACAAGGCCGTGCACGTCGCCCAGCACAACGCGCTGATCGGCCGGGACGCCTCGCTCAAGTCGGTCGTGGTCACCTTCGGCGGCGACGTGGTCCGGCTGCACCCGCGGGTCGCCTACGCGGGCCCCGGCGGCGAGGCCGAGCTGTTCGGCCTGTACTTCACCGACCGCGGCCAGCACCAGGAGCACCGCCTCCTGGTCGACCACAACACCCCGCACTGCAAGTCCAACGTGGTCTACAAGGGCGCGCTCCAGGGCGAGGACGCCCACGCGGTGTGGATCGGTGACGTGCTCATCGAGGCCGCCGCCGAGGGCACCGACACCTACGAGATGAACCGCAACCTCGTCCTCACCGACGGCGCCCGGGTCGACTCGGTGCCGAACCTGGAGATCGAGACCGGCGAGATCGTCGGAGCCGGCCACGCCTCGGCCACCGGTCGCTTCGACGACGAGCAGCTCTTCTACCTGATGGCCCGCGGCATCCCGGAGAAGGAGGCCCGCCGCCTGGTGGTGCGCGGCTTCTTCGCCGAACTCGTCCAGCAGATCCAGGTCCCGGACGTGGAGGAGCGCCTCCTCGCCAAGATCGAGGAAGAGCTGGAGGGGGCGGTCGCATGAGCTTCCTGCGCGCCTGCGGGATCGAGGAGCTGGACGAGGACACCCCGAAACGGGTCGAACTCGACGGCGTCCCGATCTCCGTCGTGCGCACCGAGGGCGAGGTGTTCGCGATCAACGACATCTGCTCGCACGCGAACGTCTCGCTGTCCGAGGGCGAGGTGGAGGACTGCCAGATCGAGTGCTGGCTCCACGGCTCCGCCTTCGACCTGCGCACCGGCAAGCCCTCCGGCCTGCCCGCGACACGCCCCGTCCCCGTATACCCCGTAAAGATCGAAGGGGACGACGTGCTCGTCTCCCTCTCCCAGGAGTCCTGAGGCACCCATGGCAACGCTTGAAATCCGAGACCTGCACGTCACCGTCGAGGCCGACAACGCCACGAAGGAGATCCTCAAGGGCGTCGACCTCACCGTGAAGCAGGGCGAGACGCACGCCATCATGGGCCCCAACGGCTCCGGCAAGTCGACCCTCGCCTACTCGCTCGCGGGTCACCCCAAGTACACGGTCACCAGCGGCACCGTCACCCTCGACGGCGAGGACGTCCTGGAGATGACCGTCGACGAGCGCGCCCGGGCCGGCCTCTTCCTGGCCATGCAGTACCCGGTCGAGGTGCCCGGCGTCTCCGTCTCCAACTTCCTGCGCACCTCCGCCACCGCCGTCCGCGGCGAGGCCCCCAAGCTGCGTACCTGGGTCAAGGAGGTCAAGGAGGCCATGGAGCGCCTCAACATGGACCCCGCCTTCGCCGAGCGCAACGTCAACGAGGGCTTCTCCGGCGGCGAGAAGAAGCGCCACGAGATCCTCCAGCTGGAGCTGCTCAAGCCGAAGATCGCGGTCCTCGACGAGACCGACTCCGGCCTCGACGTGGACGCCCTGCGCGTCGTCTCCGAGGGCGTCAACCGGGTCCGCGAGAGCGGCGAGGTCGGCACCCTGCTCATCACCCACTACACGCGCATCCTGCGCTACATCAAGCCCGACTACGTCCACGTCTTCGCGGCCGGGCGCATCGCCGAGTCCGGCGGCGCCGAGCTGGCCGACAAGCTGGAGAACGAGGGCTACGAGGCATACGTGAAGGGAGGCGCGTCCGCGTGACCACTGCCCGCCAGGGGCTTACCGGGCTCCTCGACACCGAGGCGATCCGCAAGGACTTCCCGATCCTGGAGCGTGAGCTCCACGACGGCAAGAAGCTGGTCTACCTGGACAACGCGGCGACCTCCCAGACGCCGCGCCAGGTGATCGACACCCTCTCCGAGTACTACGAGCAGCACAACGCCAACGTCCACCGCGGTGTGCACGTACTCGCCGAGGAGGCCACGGCGCTCTACGAGGGCGCCCGGGACAAGGTCGCCGAGTTCATCAACGCGCCCAGCCGCAACGAGGTCATCTTCACCAAGAACGCCTCCGAGGCGCTCAACCTCGTCGCCAACATGCTCGGCTGGGCGGACGAGCCCTACCGCGTCGACCACGAGACCGAAGTGGTCATCACGGAGATGGAGCACCACTCCAACATCGTGCCCTGGCAGCTGCTCTCGCAGCGCACCGGCGCGAAGCTGAAGTGGTTCGGCCTGACCGACGACGGCCGCCTCGACCTGTCGAACCTCGACGAGATCATCACCGAGAAGACGAAGATCGTCTCCTTCGTGCTGGTCTCCAACATCCTCGGCACCGTCAACCCGGTCGAGGCGATCGTGCGCCGCGCCCAGGAGGTCGGCGCGCTCGTCCTCGTCGACGCCTCGCAGGCCGCCCCGCACATGGTGCTCGACGTGCAGGCGCTGCAGGCCGACTTCGTGGCCTTCACCGGCCACAAGATGTGCGGCCCGACCGGCATCGGCGTGCTCTGGGGCCGCCAGGAACTCCTGGAGGACCTGCCGCCCTTCCTCGGCGGCGGCGAGATGATCGAGACCGTCTCGATGCACTCCTCGACCTACGCCCCCGCGCCCCACAAGTTCGAGGCGGGCACCCCGCCGATCGCGCAGGCCGTCGGCCTCGGCGCGGCGGTGGACTACCTCAGCTCGGTGGGCATGGACCGCATCGCCCAGCACGAGCACGCGCTGACCGAGTACGCGGTGCGGCAGCTCCAGTCCGTACCCGGCCTGCGGATCATCGGCCCCACCACGGCCGAGGACCGCGGCGCGGCGATCTCCTTCACGCTCGGCGACATCCACCCGCACGACGTGGGCCAGGTACTCGACGAGCAGGGCATCGCGGTACGCGTCGGCCACCACTGCGCACGCCCCGTCTGCCTGCGGTACGGAATTCCCGCGACCACGCGGGCGTCGTTCTATCTGTACTCCTCCCCGGCCGAGGTCGACGCTCTGGTCGAGGGCCTGGAGCACGTACGGAACTTCTTCGGATAGGACGTGACTGACCGGTGAAGCTGGATTCGATGTACCAGGACGTCATCCTGGACCACTACAAACACCCGCACGGCCGGGGGCTCCGGGATGGCGACGCCGAGGTGCACCACGTCAACCCGACGTGCGGCGACGAGATCACGCTCCGCGTACGGTACGAGGGCTCGCGGATCGAGGACATCAGCTACGAGGGCCAGGGCTGCTCGATCAGCCAGGCCAGCGCCTCGGTGCTGAACGACCTGCTCGTCGGCAAGGACCTCGGCGAGGCACAGAAGATCCAGGGCGTCTTCCTCGAACTGATGCAGTCCAAGGGGCAGATCGAGCCGGACGACGCCATGGAGGAGATCCTGGAGGACGCCGTCGCCTTCGCCGGGGTCTCCAAGTACCCGGCCCGGGTGAAGTGCGCGCTGCTCAGCTGGATGGCGTGGAAAGACGCGACGGCCCAGGCTCTCGACCAGGAGGCGAAGACCGCATGAGCGAAGAGACGACACAGGACACGCTGACCAAGCCCGCCTCCGAGGAGGAGGTCCGCGAGGCGCTCTACGACGTCGTCGACCCGGAGCTGGGCATCGACGTGGTCAACCTCGGCCTGATCTACGGCATCCACGTCGACGACTCCAACGTGGCCACCATCGACATGACGCTCACCTCCGCGGCCTGCCCGCTCACCGACGTCATCGAGGACCAGGCCAAGGCCGCCACCGACGGCATCGTCAACGAGCTGCGCATCAACTGGGTCTGGATGCCGCCGTGGGGCCCGGACAAGATCACCGACGACGGCCGCGAGCAGCTGCGGGCGCTGGGGTTCAACGTCTGATCCCTCACCCCGCACGTCGCGCACGGCAGTTCACGCACCGCGCCGACCGCGACCGCCTCGTACGGCACTGAGCCCCCGGCGAGCCGGGGGCTCAGGCATGCCCGCACCCTCCCGCGGGAGACGGCCGCGGGAGGGCCCGCCCGCGGGCGGCTACCCGGAGCGCGGCTCCTCCTCGCGCCGGACGCGGAAGGCGAGCCCGCGGTGGCGTCCCGCGCACCGCGGGCAGAACGCCACGAGGCCGCGGGAGGTCATCGCCGGCCCGTCTCGCGGGGCCGGACGGCGGTCAGCAGGCAGGCGGCCGCCGGGAGCAGCCAGCCACCCTCCTGCAGAACGGCCGCCTGGACCGAGGGGGACATCACCAGCACGATGCCCAGTACCAGCGTGGCCACGAAGGCCACGCTCATACACGGCAGGTCTATCCTGAAGTCGACGAGCACGAGGTTCTCCTTGTGTGTGGTCAGAAGGCCGCTCCCTGCTTCCGCCCAGAAGCACCAGGGGGCGGCCTCGGCTTTGCCGCCGGGCCCGGCAACGCGGGCCGGTGGCACGGTGGTTCGGCAGCTCACATGGCAGGTGGCTCCCTTCTCTCGCCGGGGCGGCGCCCGACGGCCGCTGCTCCGAGTCTGGAGCCGGTCCTCAACTGCGACAATGGCTGGAAGACGTGCGGAGAACTCCCCGGGCGAAGCCGGACACTCCCAACCGCTGGCGAAGTTCTGTAGCACTGACGGACAATGACGGACCGTCAGCGTCTTTCTGTGTCGTTCACGGGGGTGGACCATGTCCGGCCAGCGGAGCTCCTCCAAGGCACCGGAGCCTCAGCTCGCCTTCGCGGCCGAGTTGCGCGAGCTGCGGCGGCGGACCCTCAGGAAGCCGACCGAGGAGGCGCTGGCCCGGAAGATGGGCTGCGGCCGCAGCACCGTCTCGGCGATCCTCAACGGCCGCCGCTTCCCGAACTGGGAGCACACGGCCTCCCTGGTGGAGGCCTGCGGCGGGGAACCGTCGAGATGGCAGGACCGGTGGCTGCGGGCGGGCAGGCAGATCGAGGAGGCCACCAAGGGCCCGCGCTCCCCGCTCCCCCCACTCCCGCTCGTCGCCGGGCCCGAGACCCCGGGCGACGCCCTGCTGTCCGCACACTGGTACCGGGACAACCGCGAGTTCTACGAGGCGGCCTCCGCACGTGTCCGCCAGGCCCGGTCGGAGATCCGGGTCACCTACACGCGCCGGTACCCGCCGACGCAGTACACCACCCGGGCGTCCGCCGACTACTTCCGGACCATCCTGGACTGGGCCGGCGAGGAGAGCGACGACGAACGCAGCGTCCGGCGCATCATCGGGATCCCCGAACGCGACGGGCTCCCCGACCGGGACATGTTCTCCTGGGCCCGCCAGCACCACGAGGACAGCAAGGACATCCTCAACTACGAAGCCAATGTGCTGCGTTGGACCCCGGCGGCCGACGGTCTGAACATGGCCCTGATCGACGACAGCGTGGTCTTCCTGGCCTTCTCCGGGGGCCCGCGTCAGCGGCTGAACGGCTTCAGCGTCGAGGACCCCATGTTCATGACCTACTTCGCCGCCTACTTCGAGCAGCTCTGGGCCGCCCTCCAGCCGCTGGGCACCTATCTCGGCGAAGCGGACGGCAACCGGACCGGGGAGCCGGGGTGAACACCGCCGTGAACGGGCGAGCCGACCGCGCCCCCGGTCGTACCCTCGCCTCATGGGATACGTGCTGCTCGCGGGAGCGATAGCCGCCGAGGTCGGGGCGACCACGGCGATGAAGTACAGCGAGGGCTTCAGCAGGCTCTGGCCCTCGCTGGCCACCGCCCTCGGCTATCTGATCGCCTTCGCCCTCCTCGCCCAGACCCTCAAGTCACTGAGCGTCGGCACCGCCTACGCGATCTGGGCGGGCACCGGGACCGCGGCCATCGCGGCCATCGGCGCGCTGTTCCTGGGCGAGTCGATGACGGCGGCGAAGGCGCTGGGCATCGCGCTGATCATCGCGGGGGTCGTGGTGGTCAACTTGACGGGCGGGGCGCATGGCTGAGGGGCACCGCCCCGGGCAGGCCGTAGCGGCGGGCTCTGGTACCGCTGAGCTGCGCCTCTGTCGCTGCGCCGCCGCGCCGCTCCGGGCCGCCCGGCCCGCCGGGTCACCGGGCACGGCACCTAAACTGTCCCCATGACCGACACCACTGCCCCTCGTACCACCGGTGCCGTCGCCGCCGGCCTCGCCACCCTCACCGCCGACGGCACCGTCCTCGACACCTGGTTCCCCGCGCCCGAGCTGAGCGAGGCGCCCGGCCCGGCCGGTACCGAGAAACTGAGCGCCGAACGCGCCGTGGAACTGCTCGGCGAGGGGGCCGCGAAGGCGATCGGGACCGACGCCCGCCGCGGCGTCGAGATCGTCGCCGTCCGCACGGTCATCGCCTCCCTCGACGAGAAGCCGCTCGACACCCACGACGTCTATCTGCGCCTGCACCTGCTGAGCCACCGCCTGGTGCGCCCGCACGGCCAGAGCCTCGACGGGATCTTCGGCCTGCTCGCCAACGTCGCCTGGACCTCGCTCGGCCCGGTCGCCGTGGACGAGCTGGAGAAGGTCCGCCTGAACGCCCGCGCCGAGGGCCTGCACCTCCAGGTCACCTCGGTCGACAAGTTCCCGCGCATGACGGACTACGTGGCCCCCAAGGGCGTACGCATCGCCGACGCGGACCGGGTACGGCTCGGCGCCCACCTCGCCGAGGGCACCACCGTGATGCACGAGGGCTTCGTCAACTTCAACGCCGGAACCCTCGGCACCTCCATGGTCGAGGGCCGCATCTCCGCCGGTGTCGTCGTCGGCGACGGCTCGGACATCGGCGGCGGCGCCTCCACCATGGGCACCCTCTCCGGCGGCGGCAACGTCCGGATCAGCATCGGCGAGCGGTGCCTGATCGGCGCCGAGGCCGGGGTCGGCATCGCCCTCGGCGACGAGTGCGTGGTCGAGGCGGGCCTGTACGTCACCGCGGGCACCCGCATCACCCTCCCCGACGGCCAGATCGTCAAGGCCCGCGAACTCTCCGGCGCCTCGAACATCCTCTTCCGCCGCAACTCCGAGACCGGCACGGTCGAGGGCCGCCCGAACAACGCGGTGTGGGGCGGGCTCAATGAGGTGCTGCACAGCCACAACTGATCACGGACGGCCGTGACCTGCGGCTGTCTCACCGATCAACGTCCTGACCTGCTGGTGAGCTGTCGTCAGTTGTCGACGTTGGTCACCATAGAGCGCCCTTCCACGGCCCGAGGACGGCCCCGAAGGGCGCCTGTGCGTCAGGGTCGAAAGCTGGCTCTTCCCTCGCGCGGTATGCCTGCTCTGCTGCGTCGGTCGCCCGGCGCGCGGCTGCATCCGGGCATGCGCAAATGTCGATGCGAGCGAATCTCGCAGATTCTAAGCTCGTAATGCCGCAGAGAGTCGCTGGGGCTTCTTGCAGATCGCTGGAGGCACCATGAGTGATGACGAATTCCTGCAAGGCGATGACCTCGAAGCGTACAAGGTGGCCCCGACTGGACTCTGCTGGTGGTGCGGAGCAGTTGCAGACTCGCAAGAGCATAAGTTCAAGCTAAAGAACTTGAAGCGACTCTCTCAAGGCACCGAAGGGAATCTGGTATGGGTGGGTGACGATTTCAATCGGGAAATTCGTTCCATCAAGAAATCGCAGCATGTGAGGTTTAGAGCGAATCTCTGCGCCTCGTGCAATAATGCCAGGAGTCAGCCCTTCGACTTTGCCTATGACGGCTTCGTTGACTACTTGTGGAGCCATGGGCGGCGCCTCAATCGCTCCCGGCATGTCAACATGAAGCGCATCTATGGCGATGATTGGCCCGCGCAGGCACTCAACCTCGCTCGATACTTTGTGAAGCAGATCGGTTGTCGTGTTGAGCATGATGGCTACCCAGTCCCTCCGGAGTTCGTCGACTTCCTGGATGGGGCCAGTAGAGTTCCGAGTCTGCACATGGTGATGTACAAAGATTCGGCCCTCTGGGAGCTGCACAAGGGCTCACGGAAGACCGAGAATTGGATAATCGGTGAAGGGTTCGGCCCTATGGCGGGAGCGGTAAACCCATCGAAAGGTCGATTGGCGATGTTTTCAAGTTCCATGACGGTTGGGTATATCGGTGTGATGTACCGGTGGGAATGGAACCTGACGGATGCAGATCCGTTCTATGTCTACCGTAAGGCCCGATTGCATCGACGGGACAAGCTGCCGGACTTCTAGGCGGTTAAGTGCTGTGATGGGTGGCATACTCAGTCGAGGGGCGGCGGAGCCTGATGGTCGAGTCGGCTGGGTTTTGTCCCGTGTGCCCAACCGTTCATTCCATGGTGACGCGCTCTACATCGAGAGCTCTTCGCATACCATTAGGTGAAGGTCTGCCGAAGCTTCTGAAATCTCCTCTAAAATATCCCGCCGCTTCAACTCTGCCGGGAGGGGGGACGGTGCGCTCTCGACTTCATCACACCAGTCGGCCACATGGTAAAAGATTGCTCCAGTCAGATCCGAAACTTCTGACTCGCCCCAGGCTGATTGGAAGTCGGCTACAGCGTCGATCGCCCATGCGAACTTATCTACTGCATCCGACTTGCCTTTTTTGATTCTCTCGCGCGATGAGGATCGACAAGACTTAATTTCCGCATACTCCACCTCGGCCGGAAGCCACTCCGCGAACCTCCCCCTCAGCTCCTGATAGGCGGCAAGCATATTGGCTTGCCCGTTTCGGCTGGCAAGGTTGATAGTCAGGAGCGGATTCAAATTCGCCTTGTATTGACGCATGGCCTTTCGATCTATAGGGCCATGCGGGTCGTCGAAACGGGTATGGCACGTCGGGCATAGCGCAATTAGATTTTTGAACTCATGCTTTTGTGCTTTCGCCCACGGGATGATGTGCGCGATCTCGACGGGCGTGGATTTGCAGGTCGGAATTGCGCAGCGATGGCCAGCTTCAATGAGCACTCGACGGCGTAGTTCGCTCGGAATTTTTGGTCTCGACGTTGCCACGCCACGCATGCTAACCAGATGCACTGACAGAAGGCCTACCTTTCAACAGCAAGCCCCCAGCTCCCATCCCGTCCGCCGTCGACCCACACACCGTGGAGCGGGCGTGGTTCATGGCGTCCAGGTGGAGCGCGCCACTGTACGAACGACCTGGACGCCATGGGCCGCGTCTGCTCGGCTCTGCCTGGGTCGACGGCGGACGGGATGGGAGCCCCCCCCACGCTCACCACGATGTGCCCGCAGTCGGCGACGGCGCCCCCTCCATCCCGGTGTCGGCCGATCCCCCGCCGGAGGCATCTTCTTGGACCCGCGGATGATGTCCCCGCCCTCGCCCGCATGCACGCAGCGGGCCGCCGGGCCCGGCCAGCCGGGGCGGAGACATGAGGCAGGCCGGGCCGCTGAGGCGGCCCGCGCCCGCGCCGTGCGCGGGCCTTGACCACCCTCGGCGAACTCCGCCAGGCCCGCGCCGACTTCCGTGCTGCCCAAGAACGCGAAGCCCTCGGCACGCCTGACTACGAGCCGGGAACGGTCCTCGTCCTTGCCGACTGGCAGTACGCCGGGCACGGGCACACCCCCCGGCGAATCCGCCCTCGCCGCCACCATCGCCCGTGACATCCAACTGAACCGAGAGACAGCACGCGAAGCACTGGCCGACTTTGCCGACGAGAAGGAGTGGTGATCGTGAAGCGTGCGCTGCCTGAGCGCTACTTGACCCCGACTGACGTTGCTGACCTGCTCGGCGTCCCAGTCGAGACCCTTTATCAGTAGCGTCGCAAGGGCACTGGTCCCAAGGGATTCCGCGTTGGCCGGCACGTTCGCTATCACCCCGGAGACGTGCGCTCCTGGGCGGAATCCCTGATGGAAAGGGCGGCTGCCTGATGGCCGGGCACATCCAGGACCGCTGGTTCAAGGTCGAGATTGGCCCGGACGGAAAGCCCCGGAGGGCCAAGAGCGACCGCTAAGACGTCGGCCTCCGCTATCGGGCCCGCCACATCGGCCCGGACGGCTCGGAGAAGTCCAAGAGCTTCCCGGGCAAGCAGAAGCGCAAGGCTGACACTTGGCTGGCCAACATCGAGGCGGACGTGTCCCAGGGGCGTTACATCGACCCCTCGGCCGGGGTGGTCACCTTCGAGCAGTACGCGAAGACGTGGATGGCGGCGCTCACTACCGACCCCGTGACGCGCGAGAGTGTCGAGATCCGGCTACGGGTGCACCCCTTCCCCTTCTTGGGAGATCGGCCGATGGCGTCCTTCCGGCCGTCGCACCTCCGCGTGTGGATGAGGCAACTCGAAGCGACTGGCCGCGCTGCTTCCTACCGGCGCTCGATCTTCGCGAACATCTCGGCGGTCTTCACGGCGGCTGTAGAGGACCGCATCATCGCCGAGAACCCTTGCCGGGCTCGATCGGTCCGCGCTCCGCGACTGGACCCGCGCAAGATCAAGCCGTGGACCGCGGACCGCGTGATGGAGCTGCACGAGGCGCTGCCGGATCAGTACCGAGAGATGACCGCGGTCGGCGCTGGCTGCGGGTTGCGGCAAGGAGAGATCTTCGGGCTGGCCGTCGAAGACGTCGACTTCCTTGGCGGCACCCTGCACGTGGTCCGGCGGGTGAAGCTCCTCCAGGGGACGCGTCCCGTCTTCGGGCCTCCCAAGGGTGGCAAGGAACGTGACGTGCCGCTGCCTGAGACCGTCGGGTTCGCGCTCGCTGATCACATCACCCGCCACCCGCCGGTGCCGGTGACTCTCCCCTGGAAGACCCTGGACGGGCCCGCTGTCACGGCGTCGCTCCTCTTCCTCACCGTGACGGGCAAGCCGCTCAACCGCACGCGCTTCAACGAGAAGGTGTGGCAGCCGACCCTTCGCGCCGCTGGCGTGCCCTCCGGCCGCGAGAACGGCATGCACGCACTCCGGCACTTCTACGCCTCCGTCCTCCTCGACGCGGGGGAGAGCATCAAGGCCCTGAGCGAGTACCTCGGCCACCATGACCCGGCCTTCACGCTCCGCACGTACACGCACTTGATGTCGTCGAGCGAAGCCCGGATCCGGGCCGCCGTGGATCGCGTATTCCGCGGGGAGGACGTACCGTACGACGGCCCGGTGACGGCCCAGGGGGAGGATTGAGTGTCTGACCTACTGCGTCATCAGAACAGCCACAACTGAGCGGGAACGGTCGGGACTTGCGGCCGTCCGAGCGATCGTCGCCCTGAACTGATGCCGGACTGCGGGCAGTTGTGAGTGCCCTCAACCGGTGAGCGCCCTTCCACGACCCCGATGGGTGGCCTTGGGAGGGCGCTTCGGTGCCGTCACGGCAACCAGCGTGTCAGCCAGACCACTTCGCCGCTGTCCTCCGTGGAGACGCGGTCCCGCTCGAAGCCGAGTTTTTCGAGGACGCGGAACGAGGGGGTGTTCCAGGCGCCGACGGTCGCCCAGAGGCGTGTGCGGCCGGTCGCTCTCGCGGCGTCGAGGACCGCTTCGGCCGCCTCGGTGGCGTAGCCGTGGCCGTGCGCACGCCGGAACAGCTCGTACGCGATCTCGGGTTCCTCCACGGTGGAGCGGCCGATGGTCAATCCGCAGTAGCCGATGAAGTCGCCTTCCTCACGGCGCTGGACGGGCAGGAGGGCGATGCCCGTGGTGGCCGTCGCGGTGAGCTGCTTCGCGATGAGGGATCGGGTGTGCTCGACCGTGGGCGTTCCTTTGCCGCGTTCGGAGTGGAGGGCGCGGAGTCCGGCGGCGTCCGACTCGGTCCATGGGCGCAGGAGCAGCCGTTCGGTCCTCAGGTGGAGCGACATCGTCTTGTACGGGGGCATGCCCCCACTCTGCCCTGCGGGGGTGGGGGAGGGGTGCCCCGCGAGAATGACCCCGTGAACGACACCGTCGCCGTTGCCCTGATCACCTCCTTGTCCACGCTTGCCGCGGCGGGGCTCGCCGCGCTGGTCGCCGCGCGGAGCACGGCCCGGCAGTTGCGGTACCAGGCCGCGCTTGCCCGGGAAGAGCGGGCTGACCAGCGGGAGTCGGGGCGCCGGGAGGTGTGTGCGGCGGCCTGCGAGCGGTTTCTCGCGGAGGCGGATGCCGCCTATCGGGTGCTGGACGAGGGCTGGGCGGCGCGGCCGTTCCGGGAGCCGTTGCCGTGGCAGGACGGGTTCGCGGCGCGGCGGGCGCTGGACGAGGCGTATGTGCGGGTGCAGTTGACCGCGCCGGAGGCGGTGGTGCGGGCGGGGCGGGCGGTGGTTCGGGGGATAGCCGCGGAGTTCCGTACGCATGGGCGGATCGTCGGGGAGGCCGTCGGGGAGGCCGACGGGGTCGGTGGTGGCGTCGGGGCAGGTACGGATGTCGAGGGCGACCCGCGCGTATCCGCGCTCAGCGCCTCGGAACTCAGCGCCTCGGAACTCAGTGCCTCAATGGCGGACCCCGCTGCTCGTTCCCGGGCCTTGCGCGAGCGGTTCGCGGGGACGGAGCGGTTTGTCGCTGCGGTGCGGGTGGCTCTGGGAGTGGGGGAGGAGGCCGCCCCGGCTACCGGGTCGGTGGTCGGGGAGGGGGCGGGCGAGACCGGGGTGTGAGGAGGGTGGAGGGCGGCGCGGAGAGAGCCCCCCAGGCTGGGAGCCTGCCCTCTCGGGCCGGGGGCCTGCCCTCTCGGGCCGGGGGCCTGCCCTCCGGGCAGGGGAGGGATCCGTCTCAGGCGCGGAGGAGGGTCAGGCTGCGGGCTCCGGGGCGGGGTTCGGGGCGGGCTCGTGGGTGCGTGTGCCGCTGGGCGTCAACTTCTCGTAACTGCGGAGTAGTTCGGCCGTGACGGCGGGGTCCGCGGGAAGCAAGGGCGCGCGGGGTGGGCCCCCGGGCAGCCCCAGGGCGTTGAGCAGGGCCTTTGCCGTGACGGTGCCCGGCAGGCCGTCGGCCATCATCAGGCGGATCAGGGGGAGGGCGGCGCGCTGGGCCGCGGCCGCGGTCGTGGTGTCGCCGTGGTCGAAGGCGTCGAGGATGGCGCGGAGCTGGCGCGGGACGGCGTTGGCGACCGTGGAGACGTAGCCCGCGCCGCCCACCGCGTACAGCGGGAGTACGAACTCCTCGCAGCCGGTGTAGTAGGCCAGTTCGGTCTCGGCCATCACGAGTTGGGAGCCGAGGAGGTCGTAGGCGCAGTCCTTGACCGCCCTGATCCGGGGGTGTCCGGCGAGGCGGAGCAGGGTGTCCGGCGCGATGCGGGTGCCGGTGCGGCCGGGGATGTCGTACAGCATCAGGGGGAGACCGGTGGCGTCCGCGACCTGGCGGAAGTGCGCCTCGACGGCCTCCTGCGGCGGGCGGCTGTAGTACGGGGACACCACCAACAGGCCGTCCGCGCCCGCCTGTTCGGCCTCCCGGGCGAGGCGCACGGTGTGCCGGGTGTCCGCGCTCCCGATGCCCGCGAGGACCGGCGCCCTGCCCTCGGCCGCCTCGGTGACGGCACGTACCAACCGGGCCTTCTCCTCGTCCGTGGTGGTCGGTGACTCGCCGGTGGTGCCGGAGAGGACGAGTCCCTCGCAGCCCTCGTCGAGGAGGTGGCGCGCGAGCCGCTGTGCCCCGGGGAGGTCGAGGGCGCCGTCCGGTGTGAAGGGCGTGACCATCGCGCAGAGGGCGCGGCCGAAGGGGGCGGTGGATCGGGCGGCCGGGGCCGTGGCGGGTGCGGGAGAGCCCCTGAGAGAGGCCCGGGGGGAAGTCGGGCCGGGGGTGATCGGGGAGGTCATACGGGGAGTCTCGGCCGCCCCTGCATGAAGCTCCACTTAATTCTTCTACCCAAGCTTCCGGAGCGGTGCTAAAGGGTAGTAGACGGGCTCCTCTTCCTCCCGGCGGTCCTGCTCACCCGGACGAGAAGAGGGTAGAGGGGACGGATGGACCCAGGGGGCGGCGTCACCGTGGTCGGGGCGCCGAATGCGGAGGAGCAGATGCCATGTCCGAGCCCGAGCACCGGAGATTCGAGATACGCCGCTCCTTCGCCGTGGACGCCACCCCGGAACAGGTCTGGGCCGCGCTCACCGAGGGCGGCGCGGGCTGGCTGCGGCCCTTCGCGTACGAGCCCCGGCCGGGCGGTGCCGCGCCCTGCGGCGGAACGGTGGTGACCTGGGATCCGCCCCGGCAACTCACCTGCACGACCGGGGGATTGGGACCCTGGGACTCGGGATCCTGGGACTCGGGATCGCCGGACTCGGGATCCTGGGATTCCCGGTCCGAGGACTCCGGATCCCGGGATCCCCGGTCCCCGGATCCCCGCACTCCGCCGCCCGTGCCGCCACCCGGCAGGTTCGACCACCGCATAGAGGCGCGGGACGGAGGGCGCCGCTCCTGCGTGTGGTACGTCCACACCGGCCGGCTCGCCGTGGCCCCGCCCCCGCGGAACGTGCTCATCGGCACCCCCGGCATCCTCGCCGGCACCCCTGACGAACAGCTGGAATCCCTGGCCAGGCGTACCGACTTCGCCCTGCACACCCTGCGCGAGTACCTGGTCCACTTCCCCGGGCGCCCCGCCGCCTTCACAGCCCTGCTCGCGCCCCGGCGTGCCGCGCGAACCCCCGTCGACCCGGCCGCCCCCGCCCCGAACACCCTGGCCCGGATGGTGCGGGCGCTCGGGCTTCCGGAGGACGCGGCCCAGGGTGCGCGGGTGCGGGCGACCGGGCCCGAGGGGCAGGAGCTGGACGCCCTGGTCGACTTCCGCGATCCGTACTTCCTCGGGCTGCGCACCGACGAGGCCCTGTACCGCTTCTGCGGCCGCGACCATCCGGGCGGCCCGGCCGGGCTCACCGTGCACGACTTCACGCCGGGCGCGGACGCCAAGGGCACCGAACTCGCCTGGCGGAACTGGTTCTCCCAGCTCTTCGGCTGAGGGCTGCTCTTCGGCTGCGGACGCCGCCGTGCTCCTCCGCCGCGTACGCCGCCCCGTCACGCTCCTCGGCCGCGTACCGCCGCCTTGCCGGGAAGGCGCGGAAGCGGGCCCGCCCCCCGAGAGGAGCGGGCCCCGAACTCACGGCCGGAACCGCAGCACCTGCGGGTCGTGGTCGCTGTTCTGGTCCGCGAACTCGGCGTTGATGTGCACGCTGTCGTAGCCGAAGCCGTCCTTGCGGATCTTCGGGCTGACCAGGATCTGGTCGAGGACCTGGCTGTTGCCCTGGTAGTCGTAGGTGTAACGCTCGTTCCGGGGCAGGGACTTGATCGCGGAGTAGAGGGCGCGGCCGTCCTCCAGATGCGCGGTCGTACCGGAGAACTCGAAGTCGTTGATGTCGCCGAGGGCGATCACACGGGCGTCCTTCTGGACGGCGAGGAGTTCCTTCACGAAGGAGTTGACCTCGTCCGCCTGCTGGTGGCGCTGCTTCTCCGAGACGCGGGCCGGCGGCTGGAACTGCGAGTGCAGCGCCTGGTCGCCGCCCTTGGAGGAGAAGTGGTTGGCGAGCACGAAGACGGTACGGCCGCGGAAGACGAACTCCCCGGCCAGCGGCTTGCGGCTGTCCTTCCAGGCCTCCGCGGAGGGGCTGACGCGGCCGGGGGAGGCGCTGAGCGCGGCCTTCCCGTGCTCGCGGACCACCTCGGTCGCGGAGGTCGCGGTGCCGCCGGGGCGGTCGGTGAAGGAGACCCGCTCGGGGTTGAAGAGGAAGACCTGGCGGATGTTTCCGCCGGGCTCGCCGCCGTCCGCCTTGTCGGCGGGGTCGATGCCGCGCCACTCGTAGCGCGGGCCGCCCTTGGCCTCGATGGCCGCGGTGAACTTCCGTACCGTCTCCTCGGCGGAGACCGTGCCGTCGTCCTTCGCGCCGCTGTTGTCCTGGATCTCCTCCAGGGTCACGATGTCCGGCGAGGCCAGGTGCTCGACCACGCCCTCCGCGAGCCGGTCGAACTTCTCCTGGGGGTCGGCCGGGTCGAGGTTCTCGACGTTGTACGTGGCCACCGCCAGCTCGCGGTCCTTCTGCGGGCGGGTGCGCTCGCGCTCCAGGCCCTTGTCCTCGACGGTGCCGAGGGTGCGGGCGGTGAGCGTGTAGCCGCCGAACTGGCTGTAGTCCAGGGGGCCTTCGGTGCGTCCGCGCAGGCTGTCGCCGACGTTCGCGGTGGGGAAGGGCTGCTCGGCGGCCGGGACCAGGGACTGGATCTGGAGGCGGCCGGTGTTCTGCGCCGCGTAGCCGTTGTAGAGGGCGCCGCCGCGGGCCGTGGGCCGCTCGTGCGGCTTCACGGTGACCCACAACTCGGCGTAGGCGTCGGTGGCGGTGACCACCCGGGAGGTGCCGATGCGGACGTTCATGCCCTCCAGGGACTCGTAGCGGTCCAGGGCGTAGCGGTCCGGGCGCAGCGGGAGGTCGTTGACCGAGCCCTCGGCGGAGTCCTCCCCCCGGGGCGCGTAGCGGTCGGGCAGGCTGCGCGCGTCGAGCACGGCGGCCTTCGGCAGCGGGTTGCCGGAGGAGTCCACGGTCACGGTGGGCTTGCTGATCTGGGTGAGCGACTGGTTGCCGCTCTCGGCGCCGCCGGGCACGTACTCGGTGACGGTGCCGCTGACCCGTACCGCGTCGCCGGTGGCGACCTTCGGCGCGGAGCCGGTGAAGACGAAGATGCCCTCGCTGGTGGCCGGGTCGCGGTCGGCCTGCGGATCCTGGAACCAGAAGCCCTTCGAGGAGCCGTAGGCGCGGACGCCGGTGACGATGCCCGGCACCTCGGTGACCTGCTTGCCCGCGAGCGGGGAGAGCCGGGTGGCGCCCTGGATGTCGTGGACGCGCACCTCGTCGGCCGAGGCGGGCGAGGAGAGCGCCACGGCGCCCGCGGCGGTGCTGACGGCGGCGACGGTGAGTGCGGCGAGGCGCCACGAGGTCTTGCTGGGCAAGGGAATCCCTCCGGGGACGGAGATCGGGACGGAGACGAACACGAACACGGGATGGAGGCGGATACGGGACGGAGATGAATGCGGGACGGGAGGGTGGATGGACGGGACGCGGGACGGCCGGGGAGCGGGCTCTGTCCGGGGCCCGGGGCCCGGGGCCGTGGCCGCGTCCGTGGCCACAGGCGTGGCCGTGACCGGCGTTCGATTTCTACGCGCGTCAATCTCGTGCGCATGTACACCAGTTGTCAAGGTTTCCCGGATGTACGGCGATCGAAGCTCCCGTGAAGCGGGCGGCCTGGGAGAAAAGGCCGTCGTGGGCGTCTAGGCTGATCTGTCGACACGTCATCCGGAGGAGAACCGTCCGATGTCAGATAGCTCCCCCCTGCCGCCGGTGCGGCTGCGCCCCGCAGCGGAACTCGCCCGGGACGCGCTCGCGACCCCGCTGCTCTCCCGCGCGGCACGGCTGGCCCGGTGGGCGGACGGGACCACCCGGGTAGGAGCGGGCGGCGAACTCATCGACGAGCAACTGCCCGCGGCGGCCGAGGAGTTGGGCTTCACCCCGGCTGCGGACCCGGACGGCGACGGCCCCGCGCACGCCGCCGGGGCCTGGCGTATCGCGGTGGACTGCGGACTGGTGGAGATCGCCGACGAGGAGGAGGGCACCGTCACCACCGGGGACGCCCTCGCGAGCCTCACCTCCGGCTCCCCGGACGACGTACTGCACCTCTGGCTGACCGCCCTGGAGGCCACCCTCGCCGACGCCTCGGTACCCGACCTGGAGGACCTCGCGGGCTCGGTCGGCGAGGACGGCACCCTCGACCTGGGCAGCCTGGACTGGGACCCGGAGTCGGAGGCCGACTTCCTGGACGGGGTGCTCGGCAACCTCTATCTGATGACCGTCGGCGAGGAGGGGCCCGCCGAGGAGAGCGCCGTACCGCTGCCCGTGCTCGCCGCCTCGATGCTGGTGCCCGAGGGCATGGAGCAGCCCAGCGACGAGATCCTCGAAGAGGTCTCCGAGGCGATGGTCCGCCTGGACGAGCAGTTCCAGCTGATCGAGCCCATCGGCTTGGTGGAGTTCCAGCCGGTCGACGAGGCGCTCCTCGTGGAGGACGACGGCGAGGAACTCCCCGCCCAGGTCGACGAGTCCGACATCTCCCGGTACGGCATGGTCCGGCTGACCCCGCTCGGGCTGTACGGGATGCGGACCCGCCTTGCCGAGGCCGGGATCGCCGCCCCGCTCGTCGGCGACCTCGCGGACAAGGGCGCGGACGCCCTGCTCACGGGCACCTCCGGGTATCCGCAGGCCGCCGCGCAGAGCGAGATCGAGCAGTGGCTCGGGCGGCGCGAGACCCTCGGCGCGGCGCGTGAGCTGCTCGCGGCGGCGCGCGGGGGCGACGAGGGCGCACCGCTGCGCCGGTTGCGCTGCCAGCAGGCGCTCTCGCTGGTCGACGCCTCGGCCGAACCGGCGCTGCGCGAGGTGCTGGGCGACCCCGAGCTGGGCGGCCTGGCCCGGGTCTGGCTCGCCGAGCACGGGGCCGCGGACGTGCCGCCGCCCTCCGAGTCGATGATCTTCTGGCTGACCGTGGACACCCTGGCCGCGCAGCTCGATGCCGAGGGGAACTCCCCCGAACTGCGCGCCCTGGTGGAGGGCCTGGCCCAGCAGCACAGCGGCTTCTTCGACACCGTCTGGCGGGTCGACCACCCGGACACGGCGAAGGTCCTGGAGGCCATGGGGCGTCTGCACCCCGACAAGAAGGTCGCCAAGGAGGCCCGCAAGGCCGCGTTCAAGGCGCGCTCGCAGAAGGGGATCTGAGGCCGTCGTCGCGGCGCGCTCGGAAGGGGGCTGCCGCGGCTCTTCGTGGCGCCCTGCCGGAAGGGGATCTGCGGCGCGCCGGGCGGCTCGTTCGCGGGTACGGGTGAGGGTGCCCTGCGGCTCCGTCGGCGTGCGCCCGGAGTCCGGCCGGCCGATCCGCTCCCTTCCGCCGCCGTTCAGCTCCCGTCCATGTGCGGGCGCCAGCCTGGGGCCGAAGCCGAAGCCGAAGCCGAAGCCGAAGCTCGGCCGCTGGCAAGGCGCCGGTCGTCGGCTGCTGATCGCCGGTTTCCGGTTGCCGGTCGGCACTCGCAGGCCCCAGGTCACAGGGAGTATTCATGCCGCTCACCCGCAGGGACTTCGGCAGGCGTTCGGCGCGGGCCGGTGCCGGAGTCGCGCTCACCGGTGCCGTCGGCGTCCTCGCCACCGCGCCGGGCGCCCTCGCCGCACAGGACACCGAGGTCTCCGGAACCGGCGAGGAGCACGGCGGGCACGGCCAGGACGGGCACGGCCACGGCGGACCCGGCCACCACGACGTCGGCTACGGTCCGCTGCTCGACGACCCCGAGGGGCTGCTCGCGCTCCCGGCCGGGTTCTCGTACCGGGTGCTGGCCAGGGCGGGGCGGACCCGCCTGGAGAGCGGCGAGTTCACGCCCTCGAACCAGGACGGCACCGCCGCCTTCGCGGGCCGCCGGAGCGCCACCCTCCTGGTCACCAACCACGAGCTGAAGGGCCCGCGCGTCGACTGGCCGCACCCCGTCCCGCTCACCGAGGGCCTGGTCTACGACCCCGCCGCCGCGGGCGGCTGCACCGTACTGGAGGTGCGGCCGCACGGCGAGACGGCCGAGTGGGTCGGCATCGCGGGCACCTCCACCAACTGCGCGGGCGGCAGCACCCCTTGGGGCACCTGGCTCACCTGCGAGGAGACCGAGGACCGGGCCGGCCAGAACGGCATGACCAAGGACCACGGCTACGTCTTCGAGGTCGACCCCGAGGACGCCCGGGCCAACCGCGACCCCGAGCCGCTCAAGGCGCTCGGCCGCTACGCGCACGAGGCCGTGGTGGTCGACGGCCGCCGCGGGCACCTCTATCTGACCGAGGACGCCGACAACCCCAACGGGCTGCTCTACCGCTGGAGTCCGCCCGGCGGCTTCCGGCACGGCCGCGGCATGCTGGCCCGGCTCGCGGACGACGCGGGCGTGCTCCAGGCCTTCAAGTGCTTCGACTCGGGCGGTCGCTTTGTCGACGATCTGTCCCGGGCCACCCGGATCGGCACCGTCTACGGAGTGGACTGGATCGACGTCCCCGACCGCGACGCCCGCGAGGTCTCGGTGCGCAAGCAGTTCGGGGCGGGCGAGGTGACCCGCGCCCGCAAGCTCGAAGGCATGTGGTGGGGCGACGGCGGCGTCTACCTGGTCTCCTCCTACGCCCGTGAGGAGAGCCCCCGCCGCCACGACGGGCAGGTCTGGTTCTACCACCCGGGCCGCCGCACCCTCACCCTGAAGGTGCTGCTCGGCGCGGACCGGAGCCAGGGGGCGGAGCGCGGGACCCCGGGCGGCGAGGAGAGCTTCGACGGGCCGGACAACATCACCGTCTCCCCGTACGGCGGACTGGTCGTCGCCGAGGACGGCGAGGGCGTCCAGCACCTGTTCGGCGCCACCGAGAGCGGGCGCACCTATCCGCTCGCCCGCAACCAGCTCAACAACGGCACCGAGGACGAGCCCGAGTACAGCGAGTTCACCGGGGTGACCTTCTCGCCGGACGGGCGCACCCTCTTCGCCAACATCCAGACCCCCGGCATCATGCTCGCCGTCACCGGCCCCTGGAAGCGCCAGCCCCGCGGTTGAGCCGCTCCGGCATCGCACCCTGCCGCCGCCCCCGGATCCTCCGGCGGGCGGCGGCCGCGTCCTGCCGTACGGCCCGGGACTCCCGTCGTCAGTGGCGGTCGTAAAACCCTTCGCCCCGTGCGCAGTCCGCCTTCTAGAGTTCTACTCGTCCAGGTGCGAAGGCGGGACCTACTTCCACTCCTCATGGGGAGGTCGCAGGTTCGAGTCCTGCCACCGGCACTCCATGCCGGTGTAGCTCAGGGGCAGAGCACCATCGTCGGTCCAGCCGGCCTTGATCTCTGGACAACTGAATGCATGCGCCTCCCGGTGCGTGGGCCGCGGTTACTTCTCTCTCCAGGAGACCGACCGCGGCCGGGTTGAACTCGGGAGGTACACACGGGGTGTCCGGTGCGCAGGCAGCGGATACTTCGGGATCACGAGGTTGCGGGTTCGAGTCCCGTCATCGCTTCGGGCGGTGTAGCTCAAATCGGCAGAGCACGCGATTATGTTCCGCGGCCGACCCGGAACTCGGGCACTTCCGTGTGTGCTTTCCCCCGTACTTCTCCTTCCCTTTCTCTCTCGTCTCCTTCCTCTTCCTCTCTTTCATCCGCTTTCCCGATGCCGTGTTCTCCGGCATCCTTCCTCGGCTTGTCCATCGCTCAGAATTCGGGGGAATTCTCATGGCGCGCTTCAACACCCGTCTCCGGAAGGCCGCCCGCGGCCTCTCGCCGGTCCGTTCGGCCGGCCCTGCCCGTACCCATGAGGGCGGCAAGGGGCAGCGGCGGGACGCGCGCGGCGAGCTCTTCCTGCTCGCGGTCGCCAACTTCGTCTCCCAGCGCACCTTCTACGAGGACGGCGCCGACCGGGACGACCGGTTCGCCGCCCTGGTACGGCAGTTGGCGGTCGAGGACCCGGAGTGGACCGCGGGCCTGCTCGGCTGGCTGCGCGGACCCGGCGGGCTGCGCACCGCCTCGCTGGTGGGCGCCGCCGAGTACGTCCGCGCCCGCCTGGACGCGGGGCTGACCGAGGGCCCCACCGGGCGGCAGGTCGTCGCCTCGGCGCTCCGGCGCCCCGACGAGCCCGGCGAGCTGCTGGGCTACTGGACCTCGCGGTACGGCCGTGCGCTGCCCAAGCCCGTGAAGCGGGGCGTCGCCGATGCCGTACGGCGCATGTACACCTCCCGGGCGCTGCTGAAGTACGACACCGCCGCCAAGGGCTACCGCTTCGGCGACATCCTCAACCTGGTGCACGCGGCGCCGGACCCGGACAAGCCCGGCCAGAGCGCGCTCTTCCAGTACGCCCTGGACCGGCGCCACCACCCCGAGACCGCCCTGCCGCCCGCCTCGGACCGGATGCTCACCGCGCACCGGGCGCTGATGGCGCTGCCGGTGGAGCAGCGGCGGGCCGTGGTGACCGCCCCGGACGCGGCCGAGCGGCTCGCGGAGGCGGGGATCACCTGGGAGGCGCTGGCCGGCTGGCTCCAGGGGCCGATGGACCGGGCCGCCTGGGAGGCCGTGATCCCCTCCATGGGGGCGATGGCGCTGGTGCGCAATCTGCGCAACTTCGACGAGGCGGGGGTCTCGGACGAGGTGGCCGCGCGGGTCGCGGCGACCATCTCGGACCCCGAGCAGGTCGCGCGCTCGCGGCAGTTCCCGTTCCGCTATCTCGCCGCCTACCGGCACGCGCCCTCGCTGCGCTGGTCGTACCCGCTGGAGCAGGCCCTCGGGCACTCGCTGGCGAACGTGCCCGCGCTGCCCGGGCGGACGCTGGTGCTGGTCGACCGGTCGGGTTCGATGTTCTACTCCCGCCTCTCGGAGCGCTCCGAGCTGAACCGGGCGGACGCGGCGGCGGTCTTCGGCTCGGCGCTCGCGCTGCGGGCGGCCGGGGCGGACCTCGTCGAGTTCGGCACGAGCAGTGCGCCGGTGCGCTTCGGCAAGGGGGAGTCGGTGCTGAAGGTGCTCGGGCGCTTCGGCGACCTGGGCGGCACCGACACGACCGGGGCGGTGCGCCGCCACTACCGGGGGCACGACCGGGTCCTGATCGTCACCGACGAGCAGGCCGCCCACCACGGCGCCGGAGGCCCGGCCGCCCAGGTGCCGGCCCAGGTCCCGGTCTACACCTGGAACCTGGCCGGTTACCGCACCGGGCACGGGCCCTCCGGGCGGCCGGGACGCCACACCTTCGGCGGGCTGAGCGACGCGGCCTTCCGGATGGTGCCGCTCCTGGAGGCCGGGCGGGACGCCGACTGGCCGTGGTGCGACTGAGGGGCGCGGAGCCGGGTCCTCGGCCCGGTGAACAGCGCGGCGCCGGACGGGTGTCCGGCGCCGCGTGGCGCCTGCGGGGTCCGCGGCTCAGAGTGCCCGCGGCTCAGAGTGCCTGGGCCGCGGGCTTCACCATGCCGCGTACCGTACGGGACTTGACGAAGTTGCCCATCGCGGTCATCTCCCACTCGCCGGAGAACTGCCGGATGAGCTTGCACATCATCACGCCGGTCTGCGGCTCGGCGCCGGTCAGGTCGAAGCGGACCAGCTCCTCGCCGCTCGCCGCGTCGAGCAGGCGGCAGTAGGCCTTGGCGACATCGGTGAACTTCTGCCCGGAGAAGGAGTTGACCGTGAAGACCAGGCCGGTGGCCTCCTGCGGCAGGCGGCCGAGGTCGACCACGATGACCTCGTCGTCGCCCGCGCCCTCACCGGTCAGGTTGTCGCCGGAGTGCTTGATGGAGCCGTTGAGGATGGACAGCTTGCCGAAGTAGCAGCTGTCGAGGTGGTTGCGCTGCGGGCCGTAGGCGATGACCGAGGCGTCCAGGTCGATGTCCTTGCCGCGGAAGGCGGGCTCCCAGCCGAGGCCCATCTTGACCTGGGAGAGCAGCGGACGACCGCCCTTGACCAGCGAGACCGACTGGTTCTTCTGCAGGCTGACCCGGCCCTTGTCCAGGCTGATCTTCCCGGCGCCCGGCGCCCCCGCGGGAGGCGCGGCCGGGGCGGCGGGCGCGGCGGCCGCCACCGGAGGGGCGGACGGGGGTCCCGCCGGAGGGGCGGACGGCGGTGCCGACGGCGGCGCGGGCGCGGTCACGGGGGCGGCCGGGGGCGCGGCCTGCGGGGCGGGGGCCGGTTCGTCGGCGACGCTCACACCGAAGTCGGTGGCGATCCCGGCGAGGCCGTTCGCATAGCCCTGGCCCACGGCGCGGACCTTCCAGGCGCCGTTGCGCCGGTAGATCTCCATCACGACGAGCGCCGTCTCGGCGCCGAGGCCCGGCGGGGTGAAGCTCGCGAGCGCCGCGCCGGTGGCGGGGTCGCGGACGGTGGCCGTCGGCTCGATGCCCTGGAAGCTCTGGCCCGCCGCGTCGGGGCTGGCCGTCACGACGATCTTCTCGATGCCCGGCGGCACCGCGGCGGTGTCCACGGTGACCGAGTCGGGGCCCGCGCCGTTCCCGCTGCGGTAGGTGACACCGGGGCCGGAGGGCTGGTTGTAGAAGATGAAGTCGTCGTCGGAGCGCACCTTGCCGTCGCCGGTGAGCAGCAGGCCCGAGACGTCCAGCCGCACCGGGGCGGCGACCTCGACCGCCACCGTCGGGACGGGCAGGGGGATGTTCGAACCGGGGGTCATAGCTGTCATGCCAGGAGTAACGAGCGACCCCGCTTTACCGTTCCCTTACCCGGGGGAGATGTTTTCCGGCCGTCCCGGCGGCTGCCGCCCTCCGCTCCCGCCGGTCCGCGAACCCGCTCCGGTACGGGCGAGCGCCCCCGCGCAGAGCAGGCCTGCGGCCCCCGCCAGGCCGAGCAGCAGCCGGTGGTCGGCCACGGCGACCAGGCCCGAGCCGAGGCCGAGGGCGAGCGCGTTCGGGACGAAGACCACGGTGCTCGCGGTGGCGGCGACCCGGCCGAGGAGCGCGGGCGGCGTCCCCCGCTGGACGGCGGTGAACGCGGCGATCAGTACGCAGGGCAGGCCCGCGCCGATCAGCAGGCTGCACCCCACGGCGAGCGGGGCGTACGGCAGCGCGCGCAGGGCCACCGCCACCGCGAAGACGCCGATGCCGAGGACGGCGAGCCCGCGCTCCCCGCAGCGGCGCAGCAGGGCGCCCGAGGCCAGCCCGCACAGGACCGAACCGGCGCCCTGGGCCGCGTAGAGGATCCCGGCGAAGGTGGCGGGGCGGCCGAGCCCGCGGTCCACGACGGCGAAGAGCAGCGCGCCGTTCAGCCCGGCGAGCCCGAGGGTGGCGCCCGCGGCGAGCACGAGCGGGCGCAGGGCCGCCGTGTGCCGGAGGTGGCGGGCGCCCGCGAGGGTCCGGGCGAGGCGGTCCCCGGTGCGCGGCGGCGGGCTCTCCCGCACCCGGAGCAGCAGGACCAGCCAGGCGGTGAGCAGGAAGCTCGCGGCGTCCAGAAGGGCGACCGCGCGGATGCCGAAGGCGGTGTAGAGGGCGGCCCCGGCGAGCGGGGCGAGCAGTTTGGTGCCCTCGCCCGCCGCCGTCCGCAGCCCGTTCATCGCACCGAGGAGCGCGCCGTCCAGGGCGGTGGCCACCAATGCAGTCTCGGCCGCGTCCAGCACCGCGCCGAGGGCGCCGTACAGGAAGAGCACGCCCAGTACGTACCAGAGGCGGGAGCCCGCGAGGCAGAGGGAGGCGACGAGGGGCGCGAGGGCCAGATTGCCCGCGAGGAGCAGGGGGCGGCGCCGGTGGCGGTCGGCGAGGGTGCCGAGCAGCGGGCCCGCGAGCTGCGGGGCCCACAGGGCGAAGGCGCACAGCGCGGCGAGGCTGTCCGAGCCGGTGCGGTCCTTCACCCAGATCCCGGCCGTCAGCCAGAGGGCGGTGGAGCCGAAGCCGGAGACCAGGACGGTGGCGAGGCAGAGCCTGGCGTTGCGGTCGGCGAGCACCGGCCCGAGAGTGCCCCTGAGGGCGTTCGTGGTGTCCACGGCGGTGATCCTGCGCGGCAGGACGCCGACCGGGCATCGGGCACCTGCCGTATCCCCGGCCGCCCCGGCCACCTCAGAGGCGGCGCGGGAGACCGGCCCGGCGGCGCGGCGATGAGTTCCGGCGGCGGGCGCGGTCTACCCCTGTACGGGCGCCGGGCGCGCCGGAGCCACCGGGCGCGGGCACATCCGTGACCGCTCACCCACCCGTAACCGCACCCGAGACCCATCCCCGACGAGAGACAGCCCATCCCCGACAAGACAAGTGACGTAGAGACAAGCGACAACCCACACCCGACAAGTCGCGACCCACGACCAGCGACCCACAGTCCACAACTCAGAACCCACGACCCACAACTCACAACCCACAACCAGGGAGAAGCACCATGGCCGACATCCTCGATCTGGGACCGCAGACCAAGGAGGTGCTGCGCCTCGCGGAGGGGGTGCGGGAGGAGCAGTTCGATCAGCCGACGCCCTGCCCGGACTACACGGTGCGGCAGCTGCTCGGCCATGTCGTGGAGTTGACCGGTGCCTTCGCCGACGCGGGCCGCAAGAATCTCGGGCCGGGTCTCGACGTCTCCCCGGACTCCCGGCTGCCCGAGCTGCGCGCGGACTGGCGTACCGCCCTGCCGCGCCTCTTCGCCGAACTGGCCGAGGCCTGGCGGGAGCCCGCCGCGTACCAGGGGATGACCAGGGCCGGCGGTGTCGACCTGCCCGGCGAGGTGGCCGCCCTGGTGGTCGCCGACGAACTGCTCGTGCACGGCTGGGATCTGGCCCGCGCCACCGGTCAGGAGTACGCGCCGGACCCGGCCGCGCTGCGGGCCGCGCACGGCTTCCTCGCCCAGGCCGCCGAGGAGAGCGAACGCCCGCCGATCTTCGGGCCGGTGGTCGAGGTACCCGCCGGGGCGCCGCTGCTCGACCGGACGATCGGGCTGAGCGGGCGGGAGCCGGGGTGGAGCCCGCGGGGCTGACCACCGCGCGACCGGGCCCGCTCGCCGAGGTTGACAACGGTGATCTGGCCCGGCCCGTCGCCGCTCTCCTGGGGCCGCGCGGGCGGATTCCCGCGTGACCCCTGGACGTTCCCGGTGGCCGGGGCCACGCTGGGCGCCCGATTCCGTAACACGCCGCACACCTGCCGGGGCCTCGCGCGCGGCACAATCCGGCCGCAGACGGAATCCGTCCGTCCCCGAGCGGGCCCGCGGGCCCCGGAGCGAGGAGCGTGCATGGCCAGGAGCAGCAGCCCGGTGAGCGACAGCGGTACCCGGCCCGGAGGTGCGGGCGGCCTCGACCGCTTCTTCCACATCAGCGCCCGCGGCTCCTCCCTCGGCCGGGAGGCCCGCGGCGGCCTCGCCACCTTCTTCACGATGGCGTACATCCTCGTCCTCAACCCGATCATCCTCAGCGGCGCGAAGGACAAGTACGGCCACCAGCTCGACGCCGCCGAACTGGCCACCGCCACCGCCCTGGTGGCCGCCGTGATGACGGTGATCATGGGGGTGGGCGGCAATCTGCCGCTGGCGCTCGCCGCCGGGCTCGGCCTGAACGTCGTGGTCGCCTACCAGATCGCGCCGATGATGAGCTGGGCCGATGCGATGGGCCTGGTGGTCCTGGAGGGGCTGCTGATCTGCCTGCTCGTGGTCACCGGGCTGCGCGAGGCGGTGATGCACGCGATACCGCAGCCGCTGAAGGTGGCGATCAGCGTGGGCATCGGCCTGTTCATCGCCTTCATCGGCTTCGTCGACGCGGGCTTCGTCACCCGTATCCCGGACGCCGCCGAGACCACCGTGCCGGTACAGCTCGGCGGCAGCGGCGAACTCAGCGGCTGGCCCGCCCTGGTCTTCTGCCTCGGGGTGCTGCTCACGGTCAGCCTGCTGGTGCGCCGGGTCAAGGGGGCCATCCTGCTGAGCATCGTGGTGATGACCGCCCTGGCCGTGCTCATCAACGAGGCGGCCACGGTGGACAATTGGGGCCTGACCCGGCCCACCGTCCCCTCGGACGTGGTCGCCGCCCCCGACTTCGGACTGCTCGGCGACTTCAGCCTCTTCGGCGCCTTCGGCGAGGCGGGCGCGCTCACCGTGGTGCTGCTGCTCTTCACCCTGGTCCTCTCGGACTTCTTCGACACCATGGGCACCGTCGTCGCCATCAGCACCGAGGCGGGGCTGGTGGACCAGGACGGCCGGGTGCCGAACCTCGGCCGGGTGCTGCTCATCGACGGCGCCGCGGCGGTGGCGGGCGGGGCGGCCTCGGCCTCCTCCAGCACCTCGTACATCGAGTCGGCGGCGGGCGTCGGCGAGGGGGCGCGCACCGGCTTCGCCAACCTGGTCACCGGCGGCATGTTCGGCCTGGCGCTCTTCCTGACGCCGCTGCTGACCATCGTGCCGATGCAGGCCGCCGCGCCCGCGCTGATCGCCGTGGGCTTCCTGATGATGGCGCAGGTCGGCCGGATCGACTGGCAGCAGCCGGAGATCGCCGTGCCCGCCTTCCTGACCATCGCCGTGATGCCCTTCACCTACTCGATCACCAATGGCATCGGCGCCGGTTTCGTCTCCTTCGTGGTCCTCAAGGCCGTGCTCGGCAAGGCCCGTTCGGTGCACTGGCTGCTCTGGGCGACCGCCGCGCTCTTCGTCGTCTACTTCGCCATCGACCCGGTCAAGCAGGTGCTCGGCGTCGACTGAGCCCGGGCGCGGCCGACTCGGGCGTACGGGAGCCGGGCGGCGCTGACCGCGGGCCGGGTCCGCCCGGCGGGCCCGGCCGGGTGGGCGGTGGTCACGGCAGCCTGCCGATCCCGGTCCCACCGCCTAGGAGTCCAGCCGCAGCACCACCTCCTCGGTCTCCTCGCCCCGGCCGTGCGCGAAGCCCCGGTCCCGGGCGACGAGGCGGAATCCGCACTTCTCCAGGACCCGCCGCGAGCCCGCGTTGTCTGCCGCCGCGCGGGCCCGCAGCGGGCGTTCGGACACCTCGCTGAGCAGGGCGCGCAGCGCGGCCGTCGCCACCCCGCGTCCCCAGTAGTACCGGTCGATCCAGTACGTCACCTCGCGCTCCTGCGGCGGGCCGTAGACCGCGACGCTGCCGACCACGTCCCCGTCGAGCAGCACCGTGCGCAGCACGTCGCTCGACGGGACCGCCCGTATCCGCGCCCAGTGCGCGTCGAAGCGGTCGCGGTCCGCGTACTCCTCGGGGCCGAAGGCGGCCATCCGCACCGACTCGGGGTCGGTCTGCTGCCGGAAGAAGACCGGCAGGTCACTGTCGTGCACCGGGCGCAGGGCGACGTCCATCGGGCCTCCGTGGGGCGGGTGGGAGCCCGAAATACGGGCGTACGGATACGGATTGTGGAGACGGCTTGCCGGGCGCCGCGTTCTGCGACCCCGGGCTTGCTGCGGAAGCCTAGGCGCTGCCACTGACAACGCCCGCCTCCCGATGGGCGGCCCGGCGGCGGGGCAGCCGCCAGGTGGCCGCCGCGGTCAGGGCGAGCAGCGCGGCGGCGGCCAGCAGTCCGGTGTGCAGGCCCGAGGTGAAGTCCGCGCCGGTGGTGGTGCCGCCGGTGCCGCCGCCCGCGACGAGCGAGCCGATCCCGGCGATGCCGAGGCCGCCCGCCACCTGCCGGGCGGAGTTCAGCACCCCGGCGGCGAGGCCCGCGCGCTCGGCGGGCACCGCGTCCATCATGGCGGCGGTCAGCGGCGGGATGGTGAGCGCGCAGCCGAGGGCCAGCGGGACCAGGGCGAGCGCGAGCAGTCCGCCCGGGGTGTCCGCGCCGACCAGCAGGAGCAGGAGCAGCCCGGCCACCGCGAGGAGCTGGCCCGCCAGCATCGGCGGGCGCGGGCCGAGGCGTCCGGCGAGCCGCCCGGAGAGCAGGTTCACCGCCGAGATCAGGCCCGTCATCGGCAGGAACATCAGGCCCGCGTAGAGCGCCGAGTGCCCCTGCACCCGCTGGAAGAAGAGGGCGAAGACGAAGACCGCCCCGTAGAAGGCCACGCTGCACGCCGCTCCGGCGGCGACCGCGGTGGCGGCCGTGCGGTCGCGGAAGAGCGTGAGCGGGACGGCGGGGTGCGGGTGGCGCGACTCCACCAGGAGGAAGGCGGCGAAGGCCGCGGCCGCGAGGGCGAGCGCGAGCAGTCCGGTGCCGCCCCGCTCGATGACGGCGAAGGTCAGCGCGGTCAGGGCGAGGACGGCGAGCAGCTGCCCGGGCAGGTCCACCGGGGCGGGCCGTCGCGTCGCCGCCGGGGCCCGGCGCAGGAGCAGCAGGACGAGGGCGCCCACGGGCAGGTTGAGCAGGAACAGGGCGCGCCAGTCCCAGAAGGTGGTGAGCGCGCCGCCCGCGACCGGACCGAGCGCCACCGCGACCGAGCCGCCCGCCGCCCAGAGCGCCACCGCGCGGGCCCGCCGGGCGGGGTCCGGATAGGCGCCCCGGACCAGGGCGAGCGAGGCGGGCAGCACCACGGCCGCGCCGACGCCCTGCACCACGCGGGCGGCGAGCAGCACCGGCAGGGTCGGGGCCGCGCCGCAGGCGGCGGAGGCGAGGGTGAACAGGGCGACGCCGAGGGCGAAGGCCCGGGTGGCGCCCGCCCGGTCGGCGAAGGCGCCGGTGGAGAGCATCAGGGCGGCGAAGGGGAGCGTATAGCCGTCGACCACCCACTGGAGTCCGGCCATTCCGCCGCCGAGCCGATCGCCGATGGCGGGCAGCGCGACGGTGACGACCGTGGCGTCGAGGGTGATCAGGCCGAAGCCGAGGAGGGCGGCGAGCAGGGTGCCGCCGGGGGAGAGGTGGCGGGGGCGCGGCGGGGCGCCGGGGACGGGCCGTGCGGTGATCTTCGCGGACATGCCCTCAGGTTCGCCGGGCGCGGCCCCGTACAGTAGTGGCCTGAACGCCATGGCTCCGGAGGTTCTGGCCATCATGACGCATCCGACCGACGCCCCTGTCCGTACGGCCGCCGAGCCGGGGTCACCCGTGCCGGGCGGGCCGCCGTCCGCCGAGCCGCGGGAGGGCGGGCGGCGGCCGCACCGGGTCGCGGTCGTCGCCCCGGCCCCGCTGTCCATGTTCAATCTGGCGATCCCCGAACTCCTCTTCTCCAAGGTCGACGTGGCGGGCCGGCCGGGCTACGAGGTCGCCATCTGCACGCCCGAGCCGGGCCCGGTGCCGACCACCGGCGGGCTCGCCCTGCACGTGGACCGCGGCCTCGACGAGCTGGAGCGGGCCGACACCGTGCTGGTCGCGGGCACCGGCGACCGCTACGAGCCCGATCCGCGCGCCGTACGGGCGGTCCGCGCGGCCGCCGCGGCGGGGCTGCGGGTCGCCTCGCTGTGCAGCGGCGCCTTCCTCCTGGCCGAGGCCGGGCTGCTCGACGGGCGCAGCGCCACCACCTACTGGCAGCTCGCCGCCGAGCTGCGCGGCCGCTATCCCGCCCTCGACCTCAAGGGCGACGTCCTCTATGTCGAGGACGGCCGGATCCTGACCGCCTCCGGCTACGCGGCGGGCATCGACCTGTGCCTGCACATGATCCGCTCCGACTACGGCGCCGCCGTCGCCAACGAGGTCGCCCGGCTCGCCTTGGTGGCCCCCGTACGCCCCGGCGGCCAGACCCAGTTCACCCAGACCCCGCTGCCGCCTGAGCGGGGCACCGCCTGCGCCGACACCCGCGGCTGGGCGATGCGGCGCCTCGACGAGCCGCTCACCCTGGCCGACCTGGCACGGCACGCGGGCGTCTCGGTGCGCACCCTCACCCGCCGCTTCCACGCGGAGAGCGGGGTCAGCCCCCTCCAGTGGCTGCTGCACCAGCGCGTCGAACGGGCCAAGGAGCTCCTGGAGACCACCGCGCTCGGCATGGACCGCATCGCCCAGGCCTGCGGACTCGGCACCGCGGACTCGCTCCGTACCCACCTGGTCCGCCGCACCGGCCTGACCCCGAGCGCCTACCGCGCGCAGTTCAGCAGGATGACGGCGGCCACCGGACAGGCCGGGGAGAGCGGAGGGACCGGGCAGCCCGCTCCCGCGCGGGCCTGAGACGGACGGGCGCGCGGGCCTGAGGCGGACGGGGACGGACGCGGGACGCGAGGCGGCCCGCCCGCGGACGGGGCTGCGTAACCCCAGCTCAGGGCCCACTCATAAGGACTGCTTAGGGATACCCCGCAATTCCGGGCAATGGACTTCAGGTCGGCCGGGGCGCAGAGTGGCCTCATGGAGAATCTGGCAGGCAGCCTCGCAGGCGAGCAGTTCGCCCCCCGGTCCACCTACCTCAACACCGCGAGTGCGGGACTCCTCCCGGCCCGGAGTGTCGCCGCGCTGCACGAGGCGGCGCAGTCCGTCGCCGAGGGCGCCCCCCTGGACATGTTCGCCGACGTGGAGGCCGCGCGGGCGGGCTACGCGCGGCTGGCCCAGGTGCCGGTGGAGCGCGTGGCGGCCGGTTCCTCGGTCGCCACCTTTGTCGGCCTCATCGCCACCTCGCTCCCGTCCGGCGCCGAAGTCCTCACCGCCGAGGGCGACTTCGCCTCCGCGGTGAACCCCTTCCACGTACGCGCCGATCTGAAGGTCCGCACCGTCCCGCTGGAGCGGATCGCCGAGTCCGTGCGGCCCGGCACCGCGCTGGTGGCGGTCAGCGCCGTGCAGTCCGCCGACGGGCGCCTCGCCGACCTGGCGGCGATCCGCTCGGCCGCTGCCGCGCACGGCGCCCGTACCTGCATCGATGTCTCGCAGGCGCTCGGCTGGCTCGCCTTCGACGCCGGGCAGTACGACTTCACGGTGGACGTGGCCTACAAGTGGCTGCTCTCGCCGCGCGGTGTCGGCTTCCTGACCGTGCCGGAGGATTTCGGCGGGCTGAGCCCCGTCTTCGCGGGCTGGGTGGCGGGGGAGCGCCCCTTCGACAGCTGCTACGGGCCGGTCACCGCATTCGCCCGCTCGGCACGGCGGTTCGACGAGAGCCCGAGCCTGCTCTCCTTCACCGCGGCCCGGCACGCCCTGGACCTCGTCGAGGAGATCGGGCTTCCGGCCATCCGGGCGCACGATCTCGCCCTCGCCGACCGCTTCCGCGCCGGGCTCGAGCGGATCGGCCGGGAGCCGGTGCCCGCGCCCGGCTCGGCGATCGTCTCGGTGCCGGGGCTCGGCGGCCTCCAGCCCGCGTTCCAGGAGGCGGGGGTCTCCGTCTCGGACCGGGCCGGCAATCTGCGGGCCGCCTTCCACCTGTACAACTCCGCGGCGGATGTGGACCGGCTCCTCGACCTGCTGGCCGCCTGAGCACCGCGCACGCCGAAGGGCCCGGCCCCCGAGGGGAGCCGGGCCCTTCCGGGGCCGTGCTCAGCGCACGGGCGTGAAGTCCCGTGCCCCGATGAACTCCGGACGCCGTACCGGCGCCGCGAAGGGTTCCACCGCCTTGTTCTCCACGCTGTTGAAGACGAGGAAGAAATTGCTGCGCGGGTACGGGGTGATGTTGTCCCCCGAGCCGTGCATGGCGTTGCAGTCGAACCAGGTCGCCGAGCCCGCCTTGCCGGTGAACAGCCGGATGCCGTGCTGGTCGGCGAACTTCGTCAGGGCCTCGTCCGAGGGCGTGCCCGCGTCCTGCATCTGCAGGGACTTCTTGTAGTTGTCCTTCGGGGTGGCGCCCTCACAGCCGAGGAAGGTCTTGTGCGACCCCGGCATGATCATGAGACCGCCGTTGGTGTCGTAGTTCTCGGTGAGCGCGATGGACACCGAGACGGTGCGCATGTTCGGCAGGCCGTCCTCGGCGTGCCAGGTCTCGAAGTCCGAGTGCCAGTAGAAGCCGGTGGCACCGAAGCCGGGCTTGACGTTGATCCGGGACTGGTGGACGTACACGTCCGAGCCCAGGATCTGCCGCGCCCGGCCGACGACGCGCTCGTCGGCGACGAGTTTCGCGAAGACCTCACTGATGCGGTGCACCTCGAAGACCGTGCGGATCTCCGCCGACTTCGGCTCCACGATGGAGCGCTCGTCGGCTTTGATCTGCGGGTCCGTGACCAGGCGCTCCAGCTCGGCGTGGTACTCCGCGACCTCGTCAGCCGTGATCAGCTGCTCGATCGGGAGGAAACCGTCACGCTCATAAGCCTGAAGCTCGGAGGCGGGGATCGGGCCCGGGGCGCCAGGCGCACTCCAGACGACCGGGTCCATGCGCGGCAGAGCCACCTCGGTGGCGCCACGGCTCGGGTAAAGGTCGTTGATCTCCGGTGTGACGGTCATTGTTCAGCCCTCCTCAGTCAGCAGCGGGTAGACACCGTTCTCATCATGGTCCTCCCGTCCTGTCACGGGAGGGTTGAAGACGCACACACACCGGAAATCCGTCTTGGGACGCATGGTGTGGCGCTCATGGCCGTCGAGGAGGTACATGGTGCCGGGCTTGATCCAGTGCTTCTCGCCCGTCTCCTCGTTGGTGAGCTCCGCCTCACCCTCCACGCACAGCACGGCCTCGATGTGGTTCGCATACCACATCGACGTCTCCGTACCCGCGTACAGGACCGTCTCATGCAGGGAGAAACCGACTTTCTCCTTGGCGAGGACGATGCGCTTGCTCTCCCATGTGCCCGACTTGCTCTTCACATGGCGGTCGGTGCCTTCGATCTCCTGGAACGATCGGACGATCACTGTCTGTTGACGCCTTTCTTGCTTGTACGAGGGTGCCCTGCGAGCCGTCAGATGGTCTCGCGCACCGCGCGGGCGAGGATCCGCAGACCCTCGTCCAGCTCTTCGGGGGTGATGGTGAGCGCGGGAAGCAGCTTCACGACCTCGCTCTCGGGGCCCGAGGTCTCGATCAGCAGACCCAGCTCGAAGGCGCGCTTGGCGACGGCCGAGGCCTTCGACTTGTCGCGGAACTCGGCGCCCCAGACCATGCCGCGGCCCCGGTACTGCTTGATCTCGTCGCTGTGCTCCTCGCGCAGCGCGGCCAGGGTCTCCTCGATCTGCTGGCCGCGGCTGAGGGTCTGCTTCTCCATCGCGGCGCCGTCGGTCCAGTAGGTCTCCAGGGCCGCGGCCGCCGTCACGAAGGCGGGGTTGTTGCCGCGGAAGGTGCCGTTGTGCTCACCCGGCTCCCAGATGTCCAGCTCCGGCTTGAACAGGCACAGCGACATGGGCAGTCCGTAGCCGCTGATCGACTTCGAGACCGTCACGATGTCGGGGACGATGCCCGCCTCCTCGAAGGAGAAGAAGGCACCCGTACGGCCGCAGCCCATCTGGATGTCGTCGACGATGAGCAGCATGTCGCGGCGCTTGCACAGCTCGGCGAGCTGGCGCAGCCACTCGACGCGGGCCACGTTGATGCCGCCCTCGCCCTGCACCGTCTCCACGATCACCGCGGCGGGGGTGTTCAGGCCGGAGCCCTGGTCGCCGAGGAGCCGCTCGAACCACAGGAAGTCGGGGGTCTTGCCGTCCAGGTAGTTGTCGAAGGGCATCGGGGTGCCGTGCACCAGCGGGATGCCGGCGCCCGCCCGCTTGAAGGCGTTGCCGGTCACCGCGAGGGAGCCGAGCGACATGCCGTGGAAGGCGTTGGTGAAGGAGACGATCGCCTCGCGGCCCTTGACCTTGCGGGCCAGCTTCAGCGCCGACTCGACGGCGTTGGTGCCCGTGGGGCCGGGGAACATGACCTTGTAGGGCAGGTCCCGGGGGCGTAGGACGATGTTCTGGAAGGACTCCAGGAAGGCGCGCTTGGCCGTGGTCGACATGTCCAGGCCGTGGGTGACGCCGTCGCGCTCCAGGTAGTCGATGAGAGCGCGTTTGAGGACGGCGTTGTTGTGGCCGTAGTTCAGCGAGCCGGCGCCGGCGAAGAAGTCGAGGTAGGCGTGGCCGTCCTCGTCGTACATGTGGCTGCCCTGAGCTCGGTCGAAGACGGCGGGCCAGCCGCGGCAGTAGCTGCGCACTTCCGACTCCAGAGTCTCGAAGACGCTCAGGTCGGGCTGGGTGATGGTCACAGCGATCTCCTGGGAGATGAGGGCTTGCGGGGGGTGTGCGAGGAAGTCTGGGATTGCTCGGACGGCACGCGGAGGTGCGTCTGTGTGATCACGAAGCTTGGGCCAAGGGGCTGATCCGGTACAGCACCTCGGGCTCGTGTCCCTCTTCGGGAAAGAGTCCCGCGTCGAAGAGGGCCGAACGGGCGACATCGGCGCCCCAGCGTTCGGCGAACGAGGTGAACAGCCGCTGGGAGGCGGTGTTGTCGGGGCTGATCGTGGTCTCCAGCGAATCGATTCCGCGCTCGGCCCCGGCCTTCGCGGTCAGACCGTCGAGCAGGGCGGAGGCGAGACCCTTGCCCCGCTGCGACTCGTCCACGGCGACCTGCCAGACCATGAGGGTCCGGGGGCGCTCCGGCCGGATGTAGCCGGTGATGAAGCCGACCGGCTCGGCCGACTCCTCCTCGCGGGCCACCACCGAGGTGCCGGCGAAGTCACGGCACCACAGCAGGTAGCTGTACGAGGAGTTGAGATCGAGGGTCCTGGAGTCTCGGGCGATGCGCCAGATGGCGGCTCCGTCTTCCACCTCTGGGGTGTCGAGCCGCAGTCCCTCCGGCATTTCCACAAAGCTCTGTGGGGCACGTACAAGGTCTGCCTGTGCAGCGGTCATGGAAATTAAATTTACCGAGCAATTCCGAAAATTGCATCGGCAGGTGGGGTTACGAAGAACGCGCTTCTGTGTTATCGCGCGTGCGCGCCCACACGCACGTGCTCCCGGCGAAAGATGGCGATTTGCCCGGGAGGTTCTGCGCGTAACGGACAGCTTGTGGAGTGCGTCACAAGAGCGTAACTCTCTGGAGACCCGGTGGAATTATGTGGTCCGGACTACAGGAAACCTCTGTGTTTAGGTCCCGAAAAACGGGGCAGAAGCAAATGGGAAGCTACGCTGAATATGCGTACTGGATTATGCGTGGATGTGGCGTGCGAGGAAATAGGAAATTCCTGTTTCCGTTGAGCCGTACGGGTCATTGGAGTGATCATTTCCTCCCTCTGTTCCCGCACCGCCACGGAGCGTCGCCCGACCCCCGCCCGCATCTCAGCCCCACACCGCCGCGGCCGCCCTGCGCGCCGCGGTCACCTCGGGGGCGCCGCCCAGCGCGAGGAGCGCGCCGCCGAGCGCGCTCAGGCTGGCGTCGACCACCTCCGGGGTGGCCAGCGGACCGTAGTGGTTGACCCGGACCATCTCGCCCGCGAGCGCGCCGCCCCCGGCCGCCAGCGGCAGCCCGCCCGCCGGAGCCAGCGCCCGGGCCACCAGGGCGGCGGCGTCGATGCCGCCGGTGGTGCGCAGCGTGGTCGCCACCGGGGCCGCCGCCGCGCTGTCGTGCACATACGGTTCCAGGCCGCCGCCCATGGCGAGCGCCCCGGCCCGGCAGGCCGCCGCGGCCCGTGCGTGCCGCGCGGTCACCGTGGCCAGGCCGTCCGTCTCGATGCGCTCCAGGCAGGCGTCCAGGGCGAGCATCTCCAGCTGGGCCGGGGCGTGCGGCAGGGCCGCGCGGCCGGCGTCGATCCACCGCTCCTTCCAGTCGAGGAGGGAGAGGTAGGAGCGGCGCGGCGCCCGCTCGTTGGCGGCGATGCGCTCCCAGGCGCGCTCGCTGACCGAGACCGCCGAGACGCCCGCCGGGCCGCCCATCGCCTTCTGCCCGCCGATGACGCAGAGGTCCACGCCCCACTCCTCGGGCAGCAGCGGCTCCGCGGCGACCGAGGCGACGGCGTCCACCATGAACAGCGCGCCGTGCGCCCGGACCACCTCGCCGATCTCGGCCACCGGGTTGGTGTTGCCGGTCGCCGCCTCCGCGTGCACCAGGGAGACGAAGTCGATCTCCGGACGCGCGGCGAGGGCCTCGGCGATCTGCTCGGGCCGTACCGCGCTGTCGAAGGGCACGGCCAGGTCTACGACCTCGGCGCCGCAGTCGCGCAGCCAGCCGCCGAAGGTCTGGCCGTAGGGGCCGGTGATCACGTTCAGCGCGGTGGTGTCCGGGCCCGCGGCCGCGCGGATGCAGCCCTCGAGCGGCAGCAGGGCCTCGCCCTGCATGATCAGGACGTCCTGCCGGGTGCCGAGCAGCCGGGCCACCCGCTGCTCGATCGCGGCGAACTGCGCCGCGCTCATCGGGGGCAGGTCGAGGAAGGGGTGGGTCATGGTGCGCTCTCCCAGTACGTGTCCGGCTGCCCCGACCCTAGAGGGTGTCGCCTCCGGTCCGCGCCGGCCTGTGGAAAACCCGCCGCCCGGCCCGGGGCGGGCCCGCTGCCGGGGGCCGCGGGGTCCCCGGGCGCCCGGTTCCCGGTGCCTTCCCTTTGGTTGGGGCAGGCCAAAGCATTCCTTATAATCACAGGATGCCGGAGCAGAGGGAGGAGCCGTGGTGCGCGCTGCGCGCCCGTGGCGGATCCCTCCCGCCGGGCCCCTCCCGCCGGACCGGGGCTCCGACACAGCGGCGGACGGGTTCCGCGGCTTCGGCCCCCGGGCTCCCGTTTGGCCGTACAGTCGGCACGCTCCCGCACCCGGGGCCCCTGACCGACCGCGCCCGACCGGGCCGCGACCCGGCCGCCGTTCCCCCGGTACCCCGCCCGCCGCTCCCGGCGGGCCGCCGCATTTCTCCTTGGAGGTTCCCGTGAATCCGACGGTCTTCGGCCGCAGAGCCCGCACCCTCGCCGCCGTCACCGCCGCCGCCGGTCTGGTGCTCGCCGCAGGCTGCTCCTCCGGGGACAAGAAGGGCACCGCCGCGGGCGGCGTCGAGGTGGTCAAGGCGGGCAAGCTGACCACCTGCACCCACCTGCCGTACCCGCCGTTCCAGTCGGAGATCGACGGCAAGGTGCAGGGCTTCGACGTCTCGCTTGTCGACATCGCGGCCAAGAACCTCAAGGTCAAGCAGGACATCGTCGACACCCCCTTCGAGAACTTCAAGACCGGTGCCTTCCTCAACTCCGGCCAGTGCGACCTCGCCGCCGCGGGCATGACGATCACCGAGGAGCGCAAGAAGAACGTCGACTTCTCCGACCCGTACTTCTCCGCCACCCAGGCCGTCCTGGTCGACAGGAAGAGCGGCATCATCTCGCTGGACGATCTCAAGTCCAAGGGCAAGAAGCTCGGCGCCCAGGTGCAGACCACCGGCGAGGAGTACGCGGCGAAGAGGAAGCTCGGCGCGACCTCCTTCGAGAGCTCCGACGCCCTGCTCAACGGGCTGCGCACCGGCCAGGTCCAGGCCGTCATCATCGACTACCCGGTGGTCCAGGGCTGGCTGAAGAACAAGGACAACGCCAAGGCCTTCAAGATCGCCGACAACCTGGACACCGGTGAGCAGTACGGCTTCACCGTGAAGAAGGGCAACACCAAGCTCCTCGCGGCCCTCAACAAGGCCATCCGGGACGCCAAGGCCGACGGCACCTACAAGAAGCTGTACGAGAAGTGGATCGGCCCCTACGAGGCCGCCGCCGAGCCCTCGGCCTCCGCCTCATGAGCGGAGTCGAGGCAGGCCGGACCCCCGTCAAGACCGGTATGACCCGGCGCCGCAAGCGGGCCCTCTCGCGCGGGGCGCAGTACCTGGTCTTCGTCGGCGTCCTGGTCTTCATCGGGCTCTCGGCCGACTGGGACCGGCTGCGGAACCAGTTCGCCCAGACCGATCTGGCCAAGCAGCTCTTCCCGGACATCATCACCATCGCGCTGCGCAACACGGTGCTCTACACCCTGTCCGGCTTCCTGCTCGGCCTGGTGCTCGGGCTGCTCATCGCGCTGATGCGGCTGTCCTCGGTCGGGCCGTACCGGTGGGTCGCGGGGATCTACATCGAGGTCTTCCGCGGCCTGCCCGCCCTGCTGATCTTCATCTTCGTCGGCGTGGCCGTGCCCCTGGCCTTCCCCGGCACCGAGATCCCCGGCGGCACCTACGGCAAGGTCGCCCTCGCGCTCGGTCTGGTCTCCGCCGCGTACATGGCCGAGACCATCCGGGCGGGGATCCAGGCGATCCCCAAGGGGCAGATGGAGGCGGCGCGTTCGCTGGGCTTCTCGCACACCCGGGCCATGGTCTCGATCATCATCCCGCAGGCCTTCCGGGTCGTGATCCCGCCGCTCACCAACGAACTCGTCCTGCTCTTCAAGGACTCCTCGCTGGTGCTCTTCCTCGGCGTGACCCTGGAGGAGCGGGAGCTGACCAAGTTCGGGCGCGACCTGGCCAGCGAGACCGCGAACTCCACCCCGATCCTCGTCGCGGGCCTGTGCTACCTGCTGGTCACCGTCCCGCTCGGTTTCGTGGTGCGCAAACTGGAGGCACGAGCGGCGGAGGCCACCCGATGAGCGAGCACGGCGGCAGCGGACTGCGCAAGGAGGCGACCGCGGACCCTGCGACCGGCCCCGAGATCCTGGTCGAGCAGCTGCACAAGTCCTTCGGCGACAACCACGTACTGCGCGGCATCGACCTGGAGATCCGCCAGGGCGAGGTCGTCTGCGTGATCGGCCCCTCGGGCTCGGGCAAGTCCACCCTGCTGCGCTGCGTGAACCTGCTCGAACAGCCCAGCCGGGGGCGGGTGTTCGTCGGCGGCAGCGAGCTCACCCACCCCGATGTGGACATCGATGCCGTACGGCGCCGTATCGGCATGGTCTTCCAGCAGTTCAACCTCTTCCCCCATCTGTCGGTCACCGAGAACCTCACGCTGCCGCAGCGCAGGGTGCTCGGCCGGGACAAGGCCGCGGCGGGACGTGTCGCGGCCGAGAACCTGGAGCGGGTCGGCCTCGCCGACAAGGCGAAGGCCTTTCCCGGTTCCCTCTCCGGCGGCCAGCAGCAGCGGGTGGCCATCGCCCGCGCGCTCGCGATGGGACCCGAGGTGATGCTCTTCGACGAGCCCACCTCCGCGCTCGACCCCGAACTCGTCGGTGACGTCCTCGCGGTGATGCGCATGCTCGCCGACGAGGGCATGACGATGATGGTCGTCACCCATGAGATGAGCTTCGCCCGCGAGGTCGCGGACCGGGTCGTCTTCATGGACGACGGGGTGATCGTCGAGGAGGGGCCGCCGGCCGAGGTAATCGGCAACCCGCGGCACGAGCGCACCCGCCACTTCCTGGCCCGGGTCCTCGACCCGGCCGCGGCCCAGGTCGAAGAGGGCATGCCGCCCGTCGACAAGCGGCCGTAGCCCCGGGCCCTCGCCGCAGGGCCCGTGCCCGGCGCACCGGACCTTCCCGGGCGCCCCGGTCCGGACACCCGGCGGCCCTTCAGCGGGCCGCCGGGAGCGCCGCCGCCAGCACCTCCCGCATCGTCGTGGCCGGTCGGCCGATGCGCTTCGGCAGCTCCGGTCCCACCTCGGCGAACTCGCCCGCACGGCTCGCGGCGAACCGGCCCAGGTACAGCTCCGCCGCCTCCTCGGGCAGGCCCTGGGCGCGCAGCGACTCCCGGTACACGGAGTCCGGGACGACCACCCGGCGTATCGGCCGGCCCGTCAACTCCGAGGCGAGCGCGGCGACTTCCGCCATGTCGAGCGCCTCGGCACCGGTCAGGCCCGGGGTCGGCCCCTGGGGGCCGTCCTCGGTCAGCGCGACGGCCGCCGCCTCGGCCAGATCCGCGTGGGCGGTCCAGGAGACCGGCCCGTCCTCCGGCAGGACCAGCTCGCCGCTCTCCAGGGCGGCGGGCAGCAGCGCCGCCGCGGAGGAGGCGTAGAAGCCGTTGCGCAGCGAGGTCCACGGCAGTCCGGACTCCCGCAGCAGCCGCTCGGTGGCGGCGTGGGTGTGCATGGGGGAGAAGGCCGAGGCGGCGCCGGCTCCCTGGTGGCTGGTGTAGAAGAGGTGGTCTGCCCCGGCGCTCGCGGCGGCCTCGATGGCCGTGCGGTGCGCGCGCAGGGCGCTCTCGCCGGTCCGGCCGACGGACACCAGCAGGATCCGCGAGGCCCCTTCGAAGGAGTGGGCGAGGCTGCCCGGGTCCAGGAAGTCGCCCCGGCGGATGCGTACGCCCGACTCCTCCAGCTCCGCGGCTTTCCACGGATCGCGGACGCTCACGCCGAGCTGTCCGGCGGGCACCCGGGTGAGCAGCCGCTCCACGACGGCCCGGCCGAGCTGACCGGTGGCTCCGGTGACGATGATCATGAGATTCCCTTCTGTGCGTGTGCGTGTGCGTGTGCGTGCGGTGCCGCCTGGGCGCGTGCGGGGGCGCGGCGGGCCCGGAAGCGTGCTCCGGAGGGATTCCGAAACTGCTGCTTCCATCGCTAACAAGTTCACCGTAGCATCGTTACTAGAGAAGTGCTAACGTGCTCCTGTTATCGTTGGAAACATGCCTGGAGAGCTGCCTGCCGATGCACACGACACGAACGCTTCGCCCGTCCCGACCGGTCCCGCGGCCGAGCGCGGTCCGCGCGAGCGCATCCTCGACGCCACCACCGCACTTCTCGCCGAGGGCGGGCGAGAGGCCGTCTCGACCCGGGCGGTCGGTGCCGCCGCGGGGGTGCAGGCCCCGACGATCTACCGGCTCTTCGGTGACAAGCAGGGGCTGTTCGACGCCGTGGCCGCCGAGGGCTTCCGGGCCTACCTCGACAGCAAGACGGCCCGGGAACCCCTCGCCGACCCGGTGGACGACCTCCGCGCGGGCTGGGATCTGCACATCGGCTTCGGCCTGGCGAATCCCGCGCTCTACCAGCTCATGTGCGAGCCGCGCCCCGGAGCGGTACCGCCCGCGGCCGCCGCCGGTGCCGAGATCCTCGCCGCCCATATCCGCCGGATCGCCGAGGCGGGGCGGCTGCGGATCGGCGAGGAGCGTGCCACCCATCTCGTCCGGGCCGCCGGGACCGGGGCCGCTCTCACCCTGATCGCCATGCCCGAGGAGCGCCGCGACCTCGATCTCTCGCTCGACGCCCGGGAGGCCGTCATCGCCGCGATCACCACCGAGGCCCCCGTTCTGGCCGACCCCGGGCCGGTCGGTGCCGCCGTGGCGCTGCGTGCCGCCCTGCCGAGGGCCACCGCCCTGACCGACCTCGAACGCGCCCTGCTGCGGGAGTGGCTCGACCGCATCGCGGGCACCGCCGAACCGCGCTGAGGCCTCGGCCGCGGAGTCGGTGGCGGACGGGTTCGGCGCCCCGCCGAGAGGCCCGTTCCGGCGGGCGGTCGGGCGGCCCGAAGGGGCCTCCTGCGGGGCGCCCGGACGGGTTTAGGGTGCGGGCATGAGCGATCACACGGTGCTGCACGTGAAGGGGCGGGTCCTCCTCGGGCCCGAGGAGGTACGGGACGAGCTCTGGGTGGTCTCCGGCCGCGTCACCTACCAGCGGCCGGCCGGAGCGCGGGAGGTGCGCACCGTGGAGGGCTGGGCGCTGCCGGGGCTCGTCGACGCCCACTGCCATGTGGGGCTCGACGCGCACGGACCGGTACCCGACGAGGTCGCGGAGAAGCAGGCGCTCACCGACCGGGAGGCGGGCACCCTGCTGATCCGGGATGCCGGTTCGCCCTCGGACACCCGCTGGATCGACGAACGGGAGGACCTGCCGAAGATCATCCGGGCGGGCCGCCACATCGCCCGCACCCGCCGCTACATCCGCAACTTCGCGCACGAGATCGAGCCGGAGGACCTGGTCGCCTATGTCGCCCAGGAGGCCCGGCGCGGCGACGGCTGGGTCAAGCTCGTCGGCGACTGGATCGAGCGCGAGGCCGGGGACCTCACCCCGTGCTGGCCGCGCGAGGCCGTCGAGGCGGCGATCGCCGAGGCGCACCGGCTCGGCGCCCGGGTCACCGCGCACTGCTTCGCCGAGGACTCGCTGCGCGACCTCGTCGAGGCGGGCATCGACTGCATCGAGCACGCCACCGGGCTGACCGAGGACACCATCCCGCTCTTCGCCGAGCGCGGGGTCGCCATCGTGCCCACCCTCGTCAACATCGCCACCTTCCCGAAGCTCGCCGCGGGCGGCGAGGAGAAGTTCCCGCGCTGGTCGGCCCATATGCGCAGGCTGTACGAGCGCCGGTACGACACCGTGCGGGCGGCCTATGACGCCGGGGTGCCGGTCTTCGTCGGCACCGACGCGGGCGGCTCGCTGCCGCACGGGCTGGTCGCCGAGGAGGTCGCCGAGCTGGTCACCGCGGGCATCCCGCCCCTGGAGGCGCTCTCGGCCACCACCTGGGGTGCCCGCTCCTGGCTCGGCCGCCCCGGCCTGGAGGAGGGTGCCCCCGCCGACCTCGTGGTCTACGACAGCGACCCGCGCGCGGACGTACGGGTCCTGGCCGACCCACGGCGGATCGTGGTCAACGGCCGCGTGACGGCCTGAGGCTGAGGCCCAGGGGTGAGGGTCGCGTGATCCCGAGGCCGGGGCGGGCCCCGGGGTCCAGGGCGGGCGGGGTACGAGGCCTCAGGCATGAGATGTAAGGCATGAGCTGTGAGGCCTGAGGCTGAGGCGTGAGTTGTGAGGCCTGGGGTCTGACGCCTGAGACGTGAGGAGTGCGGGGGTGAAGGCGTGGGTGTTGGCGCCGGGTTGACCGGAGCGTGACGTGGGGTCGAGGGGGCTCGTTTTCCTCCCGCGTTCCTGTGGGGGCGTCAACTTGCGTACGCGGTCGGTGCGATGGGCCCGGTTCGTTTGAGGTGCCGCGGTGAGCGGTGCGGTTCCCGTGGTTCCGGGCGGGGCAACGTCTGGGACGCGGGGAAAGCCCTGTGGTCAGGGAATCGAATGCGGGAGCGGAAACCCCCCTTTGGAGTGAACTCACTCCAGGTTGCCGCCTGTTCACTCCATGTGCGTAAGGATTCCGGGCACGGATACCGCACCGCCGCTGCCTGTCCCCCAGTGCGCGGCGGAGGCGGGGTCCCTCACCAATGTCTCCTGTGAGGTCCCACCACCTTGAACAGCAACACTTTCCGCCTGCCCGTACGCCGTCTCGCCGCCACCTCGGCGAGCCTCGCGCTGCTCACCGTGCCCGCGGCGCTCGCCACCACCGGCACCGCGCACGCCACCGCGGAGCAGGGCCGGGCGAGCGCTGTCGTGCTGCGTACCGGGCTCGATGTCTCCCTGCTCAACAAGACCGTGCAGGTGCCGCTGAACCTCAGCCTCAACGAGGTCCAGGCGCCGCGGAGTGCGGAGAAGACGGCGCTGACGGCCACCCTGGACGGCGTCGACCACGGCAAGCCCTTCTCCGTACTGCGGGCCGATGTGGCCTCCGCCGAGGCGGAGGTGAGCAAGCGCAAGGCCGAGGGGCGCACCGAACTCGCGCACGCCAAGGTGCATGTGCCCGGGCTGCCGCTGCTCTCGCTGATCGAGGTGGGCGCGGTGTCCTCCCGTGCCACCTGCGAGGCCGGTGAGAAGCCCGTCGCCGAGGCCGATCTGCTCGGCGCGGTCACCGTGCTCGGCAAGAAGGTCTCGCTGACCACCGGCGGCACCACCGAGGTCAAGGTGCCGGGGGTCGGCGAGGTCAGCCTCGCGCTGTCCTCGACCCGTACCACCTCGCGTACCGCGGCGGCCTCCGCGCTCGAACTCAAGGTCTCGGTCAACCCCCTGGAGCTGAACGTCGCCGAGGTCGAGGGCACCGTCACCCTCGCGGGCGCCACCTGCGAGGCACCCCCGGCCGCCAAGCCGGAGCCGAAGCCCGAGAAGCCCGTGGCCGACGTCGAGCCCCAGACCTCCGCGGCGAAGCCCGAGCAGAACCTGGCCGAGACCGGCGGCAGTTCCACCACCCCCTACCTCGCGGGCGGCGGCGCCGTCCTGCTCGGACTGGGCGGTGGCGCGGCGCTCCTCGCCCGGCGCAACCGGAACAACCGCGGCAGCCGCAGCGGTAGCTGAGGGCTTGCCTCCGGGGCCGTCCTGAACCGGGGCTGTCCTGACCCGGGGCCGTCCTGACCCAGGAGCGGCGGTCCCGGGACGGATGGTCCTGGGCCAGGCGCTCCTGTGACCGCCATTTCCGGGGTCCGCCACTTCCGGGGACTGCCGCTCCAGGGGACTGCCACTCCCCGGGAGCGGCAGTCCCCGGCTGCCCCAGTCTCCGTACTCAGCCCCTGCCGAGAGCCTCGTCCAGGGCCCGCAGGAAGCTCCTCGTGGTGGCCTCCCCGCGTACCGCGAGCCGGAGCCAGTCGCGGTCCAGGCCGGGGAAGGTGTCGCCGCGCCGGACCGCGAAGCCGAGGGTGCGCAGCCGTGCGCGCAGTGCCTCGGCGCCGGGGGCGCGGAACAGGACGAAGGGGCCCTCGGCGCCGTGGACGTACTCGAGGCCCCGGGCGCCGAGGCCCTCGCACAGGCGGGCGCGGTCGGCGGCGACGGTCCGGGCGGCGGCCTCGGCCTCGGCCAGGGCGCGGGGTTCCATGCAGGCCTCGGCCGCCGCCAGGGCGGGTGAGGAGACCGGCCACAGCGGCTGGGCGTGCTCCAGGGCGGCCACGGTCTCCGGTTCCGCCAGGACGTATCCGATGCGCAGTCCGGCGAGGCCCCAGGTCTTGGTGAGACTGCGCAGGACCACGAGGCCCGGTAGGTCGGTGCGCGCGGCCAGGGTCTCGCGTTCGCCCGGGACCGCGTCCATAAAGGCCTCGTCCACCACCAGGCAGCGGCCGGGGCGGGCGAGCCGGGCGAGCTGTGCGGCCGGGTGCAGTACCGAGGTCGGGTTGGTCGGGTTGCCGAGCACGACCAGGTCCGCGCTCTCGGGCACCGCCGCCGGGTCCAGCCGGAAGCCGTCCTCGGCACGCAGCAGTACCCGTTCCACCCGGTGACCGGCGTCCCGCAGCGCGGCCTCGGGCTCGGTGAACTGCGGGTGCACCACGACCGGTCGGCGCACCGCAAGCGCCCGTGCGAGCAGGACGAAGGCCTCCGCCGCGCCCGAGGTGAGCAGTACCCGCTCCTCGGGCAGCCCGTGCCGGGCCGCCACCGCCCTGCGCGCCGCCCGGCCGTCGGGGTAGGCGGCGAGCCCCGGCAGGGTGGCGGCGATGCGCTCGGCCAGCCAGGCCGGGGGAGTGCCGGTGCGCACATTGACCGCGAGATCCGTCAACGCGGCGCCGCTGTCGCGTACTTCGGCGTCACCGTGGTGGCGCAGGTCGTGTCCGGGGTCGGTGCGCGGGGGAGTGTTCATGGCCGCCGTGGGTCCTCGGTGAAGGGCGGGGCCGGAGCCGCGCCGGTGCCGGTCGCTGTCGCTGATCGCTGTCCCGGTGCCCGGCTCTGCCCGGGGCCCGGCTGCGGGCCTGGCGCCTGCCTCGGTGCCGGACTCGGCCCCGGCCCTGCGCAGCACCACCACCCGTTCTCCCTCCCGGGCGGCGCGGACGGCGATCGCGTCCCCCTCCGCCGCCCCGGGGCCACCGCCGTACCGAAGGACCCGGACGTCAGGCCGCAGCAGGGAGCGTACGGCTGCCTCGGGCGCGTCGCCTGGATCCGCCGGAGCCCCCTCCGGCACCAGGACGAGCGTGGCCTGCCGGACGGCCGCCGCGACCGCCGGTGCCGGTGCGCCGCTGCCCGCACCCGACTCCGCGTCCCCCACGCCGGCCTCGACGAGGCTGCCGGACCGGTACTCGCCCTCCCGGCCCCCGCCCGCACCCGCGAGACGTACCACCGCGCACGTGGCCCGGGCCGGGCTGCCCGCCGACTTCCGCTTCGGTACGAGGAGTTCCCCACCCACGGCCGGGGGAGTCTTCCCGGCCATGGCCCCCGCCTCGGCCAGCGCCGCCGCCTCGGCGACCGAGGGGGTGCCGAGGGCGGTGCGGACCCGCGCCGAGGGGTGCGGGACCGGGACGGCCGCCAGTTCCGCGGCCGGGCGGGCCCGCAGCGGGACGCCGAGCCGGGCGGCGGCCCGGAGGAGGCCGGGCTCACCGGTCCGGGTCTCGGCCGTGACCAGGGCGGCGAGGCTCAGCGGGGAGAGGCCGCCGTCCCGGAGCGCGGCCCGTACCAGGGCCAGCACCTCCTCGGCCGGGACGTCCCGGGAGGCGCCCACCCCGACGAGGAGCGAGGCCGGACGCCGAACCGCCGCTCCGGACGACGGCGGACCGAGCCGGTCGTCCACCGGCAGGGGGCCACTCGGCCCCGGATCCGCCGACGGCGAGCCACCCGCCGAGGGGCCGGACGGCTCCGGCCCCGCCGCCGACGGGCCCGTCTGCGACGGAGCCCCCGGTTTCGGACGCGCCGCCCCGCGCGGCGTGCACGCCGTCGGGTGATCCGCTAGCAAGGGGGCATGGCCGTGCTCGTGGCGCTGGGATCGCTGGTGATGACGCTGGTCGGCGGCTGGGCCGCGCGGCGGGTCACCGACCGGCGGCATCTGGTGCTCGGCTTCGCGGGCGGGCTGATGCTCGGGGTGGTCGGGCTCGACCTGCTGCCGGAGGCCTTCGAGGCCGCGCACCAGCACTGGTACGGAGTGCCCGCCGCCCTGGTGCTCTTCGTCGGCGGCTTCCTGCTCGCCCATCTCGCCGAGCGGCTGCTCGCCCTGCGCAAGGCCGAGCACGGGGCGCACGACGGAGGCGGGACGCGGGAGCTGGGGCTCGGCGCGGCCGGGGCGATGGTCGGGCACAGCCTGGCCGACGGCGTCGCGATCGGCGCCTCCTTCCAGGTGGACGCGCGGATGGGCGCGACCGTCGCGGTCGCCGTGATCGCCCATGACTTCGCCGACGGCTTCAACACCTACACCCTGGCCGCCCTCGGGAACGCCCACGGCAAGGCCCTTGCCATGCTGCTCGCGGACGCGCTCGCGCCGATCGCGGGTGCCGCCTCCACCCTGCTGTTCACCATTCCGGAGCAGGCGCTCGGCTGCTATCTCGGCTTCTTCGCGGGCGCCCTGCTCTACATCGCCGCGGCCGAGATCCTGCCCGAGGCCAGTCACCGGCACCCGGCCCGCTCCACCCTGCTGTGCACCCTCGCGGGGGCCGCGCTGATGTGGCTGGTGATCGGGACCGCCGGCGGCTGAGACGGGGCTCATGGCGCGGCGCACCGCTCGGTGAACCGGCGCGCCGCCCCCGGCCGCCCCGCCCAGTGGGTGTGCAGATAGCTGGCGTGCACCTGCTGCTGGAGGAAGCCCTCGGTACGCCGCTGCGGGGAGGTGAAGCCCCAGGCGGGCGAGGCCCCCGCGCCCGGGGTGACGACCGTACGGTGGAACTCGTGCCCCCGGGCCCGGCCGCCCGCCGCGTCGAGGGGGCCGTCCGCGAGGGCGACGGCCTCCCGGTAGCCGAGCGTCAGCCGCCCGGACATCCGCGCCTCGGCGTCCAGGACCCCGCACATCGGCCGCCCGTCCAGGGACCGGCTGAGGTAGAGCAGCCCGGCGCACTCGGCGGCCAGCGGGGCGCCCGAGGCGGCGAGGTCCGCCACCGACTTGCGCAGCGGTTCGTTCGCGGACAGCTCGGGCCCGTACATCTCCGGGAAGCCGCCGCCGATCACCAAGCCCGCGGTCCGCTCCGGCAGTTGCTCCTCGCGCAGCGGGTCGAAGGGGACCACCTCGGCACCGGCCGCGGTGAGGAGTTCCGCGTGCTCGGCGTAGGAGAAGGTGAAGGCGGCGCCGCCCGCGACCGCGATCCGCGGCCGCCCGGGCACGGCGGGCCCCACGGCCGCGGCCGGGTCCCAGGCCGGGGCGTCCAGCGGCGGCGCGCTCCGGGCCAGGGCGTACAGGGCGTCGAGGTCGCAGCCCAGCTCCACCTGGGCGGCCATCGCCTCGACCGCCGCGAGCGCCTCGGTGTGCCGCTCGGCCACCGGGACCAGGCCCAGGTGCCGGGAGGGCGTGTCCACCTGGGGAGCGCGGCGCAGGACGCCGACGACGGGCACCCCGGACTCCTCCAGGCCCTCGCGGAGCAGTTCCTCGTGCCGGTCGGAGGCGACCTTGTTGAGAATGACCCCGGCCAGCCGCACGCCCGGGTCCCAGGAGGCGAAGCCGTGCACCAGGGCGGCCACCGAGCGGGACTGCGAGGAGGCGTCGACGACGAGGACGACCGGGGCCCGCAGGAGCTTGGCGACCTGGGCCGTGGAGCTGAGTTCGCCCGCGCCCGCGGCCCCGTCGAAGAGGCCCATCACCCCCTCGACCACGGCCAGTCGGCAGCCCCGGGCGCCGTGCGCGAAGAGCGGCGCGATCAGCTCCGTACCGCACATGTAGGCGTCGAGGTTGCGGCCCGGGCGGCCGGTGGCCAGGGAGTGGTAGCCGGGGTCGATGTAGTCGGGGCCCACCTTGTGCGGGGAGACGGCGAGGCCGCGGGCGGTGAAGGCGGCCATCAGGCCCGTGGCGACGGTGGTCTTGCCGCTGCCCGAGGCGGGCGCGGCGACGACCAGCCGGGGCACGGAGTTCACCACTCGATCCCCCGCTGGCCCTTCTGGCCCTCGTCCATGGGGTGCTTGACCTTGGTCATCTCGGTCACCAGGTCGGCGAAGCCGAGGAGTTCGGGCGGGGCGTTGCGGCCGGTGATCACCACGTGCTGGGTGCCGGGCCGCTGCCGCAGTACGGAGATCACCTCGGCGGTGTCGATCCAGCCCCAGTGCAGCGGGTAGGCGAACTCGTCGAGGACGTAGAGCCGGTAGCGTTCGGCCGCCAGGTCGCGCTTGACCTGCTCCCAGCCCTCGCGGGCCTTGTCCTCGTTGGTCAACTCGCCCTCGGCGGGGGCCCGCTGGATCCAGGACCAGCCCTCGCCCATCTTGTGCCAGTCGACGGTGCCGCCCTCGCCGGAGGCGCCGAGGGTGCGCAGCGCGTTCTCCTCGCCGACCTTCCACTTCGCCGACTTCACGAACTGGAACACCCCGATCGGCCAGCCCTGGTTCCAGGCCCGCAGCGCGAGCCCGAAGGCCGCGGTCGACTTGCCCTTGCCGGGGCCGGTGTGCACGAAGACCAGCGGCCGGTTGCGGCGCTGGCGGGTGGTGAGCCCGTCGTCGGGGACGACGGACGGCTTTCCCTGCGGCATCAGGCTGCCCTCCTGGAGGTCGGGGCCGACTGGACGTCCTTGACCAGACCGGCGAGCGAGTCGGCGCGCAGCTCGTCCAAGGTGGTGGCGGTGCCGCCGAGTTCGCGCGCGAGCTGCCCGGCGAGGCCGAGCCGGACCGGTCCCGTCTCGCAGTCGACGACCACCGAGGCGGTGCCCTCGGCGGCGAGGAGACGGGCGGCGCGGGCGGCATGGGCGAGCGGGTCGGGGCCGCCGGTGGCCCGCCCGTCGGTGACCAGGACGAGCAGCGGGCGGCGCGCCGGGTCCCGCAGCCGCTCCACCCGCAGCGCCTCGTGGGCGCGCAGCAGACCGGCGGCGAGCGGGGTGCGGCCCCCGGTGGGCAGCGTCTCCAGGCGCGCGGCGGCGGCGTCCACCGAGGAGGTCGGCGGCAGGGCGAGCTCGGCGGCGGCGCCGCGGAAGGTCACCAGGCCGACCTTGTCGCGCCGCTGGTAGGCGTCCAGGAGCAGCGAGAGCACCGCGCCCTTGACCGCGCCCATCCTCCTGCGGGCCGCCATCGAACCGGAGGCATCCACCACGAAGAGGACCAGATTGCCCTCGCGGCCTTCCCGGACGGCCTGCCGCAGATCGTCCCGGCGCACCACGAGTCCCGCCCCGCTGCGGCCCCTTGCCCGCTGGTGCGGCGCCGCGGCCTGCACGGTCGCCGCCAGGTGCAGCTTGGTCAGCGCCCCGCGCGGCCTGCGGGCGCCGGTGGTCCTGCCGTGCTCGGTACGCGCCCGGGAGCGCCGCCCGGCCGCCCCCTCGCCGAGGCCCGGCACGCTCAGCACCTTCGTACGGAAGGGCTCGCCCGCGCCCACCGCCCGCTGCTCGCCGCCCGCGCCCGAGGGCTGCGGCTCACCGCGGCCCTGCTCGGGGACCTCGGCGCCGGGCTCCCCGGGCGCCTCGCCGGTCTCCGACTCGGCCCGGCCGCCGTCCGCCGGGTCCTGGTCCGCCGGGGGCCGCCCGCCGCCGTCGGGGCCGCCGGGGCCGCCGTCCGGGTCGTCCTCGGGACCGCCTTCGGGGCCGCCGTCGCCGCCGGGCGGCGGGTCCTCGGGGCCGAACTCCTCCAGCGTCTCGTCGAGTTTGTCCTCGTCCAGGCCCGGGGCGTCGAAGGGGTTGCGGCGCCGCCGGTGCGGCAGCGCGAGCAGGGCGGCCTGCCGTACGTCCTCCTCGCGGACCTCCTCGCGGCCCGCCCAGGCGGCCAGCGCGGTCGCGGTGCGCGCCATCACCAGGTCCGCGCGCATCCCGTCGACCTCGAAGGCGGCGCAGGTCGCCGCGATCTGGCGGAGCGCCCCGTCGCCGAGCCGCACCGCGGGCAGCAGCGCGCGGGCCGCGGCGACACGCTCCCGCAGCGCGTTCTCCTCGGCGGCCCAGCGCCCGGCGAAGGCCTCCGGGTCCTCGTCGTAGGCCAGGCGCCGCCGGACCACCTCGACCCGCTGGTCCGGCTCCCGGGAGGCGGCGACCTCCACGGTCAGCCCGAACCGGTCGAGCAACTGCGGCCGCAGCTCGCCCTCTTCGGGGTTCATCGTGCCGACCAGGAGGAAGCGCGCGGCATGCCGTACGGAGACGCCCTCGCGCTCCACGTAGGAGGCGCCCATCGCCGCGGCGTCGAGGAGCAGGTCGACCAGGTGGTCGTGGAGCAGGTTGACCTCGTCCACGTAGAGGATGCCGCGGTGCGCGTCGGCGAGCAGGCCCGGTTCGAAGGCCTTGACGCCCTCGGCGAGCGCTCGCTCGATGTCGAGCGCGCCGACCAGGCGGTCCTCGGAGGCGCCGACCGGCAGTTCGACCATCCGGGCCGGTCGCGCCGCGCTCTCGCCGGGGCGGTGCGGGCCGTCCGGGCAGCCGGGGTCGGGCGCCGCGGGATCGCAGGAGAAGCGGCAGCCGGGGACCGTGGACACCGCGGGCAGCAGCGCCGAAAGGGCCCGTACCGCCGTGGACTTGGCGGTGCCCTTCTCGCCGCGGACGAGCACACCGCCGACCGCCGGGGACACGGCGTTCAGCAGCAGCGCCAGGCGCAGGTCGTCCTGGCCCACCAGTGCGGTGAACGGATAGGGGGTGCTCATGCGTCGCCCTCCAGATTGCCTTCGTGTGCGGGGTGTACGGGATGTGCGCGGGCTGGGCCGGGTACGGGGGTCACGGCGCCCCCGGCGGGACGAAGGGCAGGTCCGCGGGCGGCCCCGACTCGATGAGCCGCCACAGGGCATCGGTGTCCGCGTGCTCCTCGATCAGGTCGCCCAGGTGGTCGAGCTGCTGCTCGCGCAGCGCGGCGAAGGAGGTGCCGGGCGCGGGCACGAAGCGGCGGCCCGCGACCGCCGCGACCTCGCGCAGGAAGGCCCGCCGGAAGCCGTCCGACTCCAGCGAGCCGTGCCAGTGCGTGCCCCAGACCGAGCCCGAGCGGCAGCCGTCCAGGAAGGCCTCGCCGCCGGTGACCTCGGCGAGGCCGTGGTGGATCTCGTACCCCTCGACCCGCTCGCCGAAGGCCTCGCCGTGCGGCCTGCCGAGGGTCTTCTCGCGGGCGAAGCGCACCCGCAGCGGCAGCAGCCCGAGCCCCTCGACGGTGCCCGCGCGGGACTCCACCTCGTCCTCGATGCGCTCCCCGAGCAGCTGGAAGCCGCCGCAGATGCCGAGCACCGGGCGGCCCTCGGCGGCCCGGCGTGCCAGGGCCCCGGCGAGCCCGCGCTCGCGCAGCCAGCCGAGGGCCCGCACGGTGCCGCGGGTGCCGGGCACGATCACCAGGTCCGCGTCGGCGAGTTCCGCGGCGCGGTCCACGAAGCGCACCACCACGCCCGGTTCGGCGGCCAGCGCGTCCACATCGGTGAAGTTCGACATCAGCGGTACGGCGCAGACCGCGACCCGCAGCACCTGAGGCCCGGCGGGCTCGCTGACCGCCGACTCGCGCACCGCCCCGCGCAGCGAGACGGCCAGGCCGTCCTCCTCGTCGATGCCGAGGCCGTGCCGGAAGGGCAGCACGCCGTAGGTGCGGCGGCCGGTGAGCGACCGGAGCATGTCCAGGCCCGGTTCGAGCAGGGAGACATCGCCGCGGAACTTGTTCACCAGGTATCCGGCGAGCAGCGCCTGGTCCTCGGGGGCGAGCAGCGCCGTCGTACCGAAGAAGGAGGCGAAGACCCCGCCGCGGTCGATGTCGCCGACCACCAGGACCGGCAGCCGCGCCGCCCGGGCGATGCCCATGTTGACCAGGTCGGTACGGCGCAGATTGATCTCGGCGGGGCTGCCCGCGCCCTCGCAGATCACCGCGTCGTGGCTGCTCCGCAGCTCCTCCAGGCACTCCACGACGGTGGCGAGCAGGGCCTCGCGGCCGCCGCCGTGCAGGCCCGTGCCGAGGCGCGCGTCCCCGGTGCCGAAGAAGCCGCGGGCGCTCAGCTCGCCCACCGGGCGCCCCTTCAGGACGACTTGGCTGGTGCGGTCGCCGCCCGGCTTCAGCAGGACCGGGTTCATCAGGGCGCTCGGCTCGACACGGCAGGCCTGGGCCTGCATCGCCTGGGCCCGGCCGATCTCCGCGCCCTCCCGGGTGACGAAGGAGTTGAGGGACATGTTCTGGCCCTTGAAGGGCGCCACCTTCACGCCCTGCCGCACCAGCCACCGGCAGATGCCCGCCGTGACCACGCTCTTGCCCGCGTCCGAGGTGGTCCCCGCGACGAGCAGCCCCCCGCCGTTCACCGGGCACCCGCCCGGGTCCGCACGAGGCTCGCCGCCGCGCACACCACCAGGCTGAGCGCGGTGATCCGGCGCGAGAGCCGCACCGCCCGCCGGATGTCGGTCACCTCGACCTCCCGGCCGCCGCCGCCCAGCACGGGGCGGTGCTCGACCCGGCCCCCGTAGGAGAGGGTGCCGCCGAGCCGTACGCCGAGCGCGCCCGCGAACGAGGCTTCCACCGGGCCCGCGTTGGGGCTCGGGTGCGCGCCCGCGTCCGCGCGCCAGGCCCGGGCGGCGCCCCGCGGGTCCCCGCCCGCCAGGACGGCGAGGGCGGCGGTGAGCCGGGCGCCGGGCGCGCCCGTGAGGTCGTCGAGGCGGGCGGCGGCCCAGCCGAAGCGGCGGTGGCGGGGCGACTTGTGGCCGACCATCGCGTCCAGGGTGTTGACCGCGCGGAAGCCGAGCAGCCCCGGCACCCCGGCGAGGGCGCCCCAGACCAGGGCGCCGACCACCGCGTCGGAGGTGTTCTCGGCCACCGACTCGACGACCGCGCGCGCCATGCCCGCCGCGTCGAGGGACTCCGGGTCCCGGCCGCACAGATGCGGCAGCCGGGCGCGGGCGGCCCCGGTGTCCCCGGCGGCGAGCGCCTCGCCGATCGCGGTGGCCTCCCGGGCCAGCGAGGTGCCGCCGACCACCGCCCAGGTGGCCGCCGCGGTCAGCGCGGTGGCGGCGGCGGGGGAGCGGCGCACCAGTCGGGCGGCCAGCGCGCCGGCGCCCACGACGCTTCCGGCGCAGAGGGCGGTGTGCAGTGCGCCCCAGCCCCGGTGGTCGCGCCACAGGAGGTGTTCCAGCGCCGCCGCCCCGCGTCCGAACACGGCGACCGGATGCCCGCGGCGGGGATCGCCGAACAGGAGGTCACCGAGGAGACCGGTGGCGGCGCCGCAGGCGAAGACCCGTTCGGCACCCATCGCTCAGGCCGCCGGCTCGCCTCGGCGGGGTGCGGTGGCGCGCGGGGCGCGTTCGGCAGGGGAATCCAGAGGCGGGCGGCCCGGCATCGCTATGTGTCCTCACTCAGGGTCCGCGCCCCGGTTCGACGTGATGACGACGGCGAGAGTCTCCTGGCTTCCGGATCGGCGGCTCCCCGCGGGCCGGGACCACCCTGGGTGGGCCGTGGCTCGTACTGGGGGAGCGCTTTCTCCGGTGACAGTGGCGGGACCGCGCCGGACTCGCACCGGCTTCCTCTCTGCCGCCGTACTTCGGCTCGGGGCAGTCCACCACGCACCGCCACCCCCGTCAACTGGCCGCTGACCTGGGCGGGAAGAGTGTGCCGATCCCCACAGCCGGGGCCCGGCGGGCCGCTTGGCGCCGGGCGCCGACGTACGGGCGCCCCGGTCCCTCGCGGACGAGGTTCCGGGGCGCGCGTCGTGCACGGGCCGCGCGGGGGCGGCCCGTTGGTGTTTCAGGCGACGATCAGCTGGATTCCGTATCCGACCACCGCGGCGCAGGCCACGAAGCAGAGGCAGGCGCCGGTGGTGGCCAGTGCCGTGCCTCCCTGCCGGCTCACGGCGGCCTCGCGGCGGGCGAGGCCGACGACGCCGAGGGTGAAGACGCCGACCATGGCGACGGTCACCACGAGGCTGACTCCGAAGACGGAACCGAGCGCTGCCCAGTCGATGTTCATGCCGGCTCCTCAGGCGGTCGCGCGGAGCGGCTGGGTGGGCGCCTGCTCCGCGGTGGCGGTGTCGGGGGTCGCGGCCGCCTCGGCGGCCTGGGTGGCGGTGGGCGGCGGGGTGACGGCCGCGATCGCGGTGGTCACCACCCCGGCGGGTTCGGCGCTGCCGATGTCGTTGACGTTGTGCTGGTCCACCGGCTGCCTGCGGGAGAGCAGCCAGATGGTTCCGGAGCCGCCGACGAGCAGCGCGCCGGTGAGGACGGTGCCCCAGTTGCCCTGTTCGGTGAGGAGTTGGGCGCCCGCGCCGACCAGGCCCGCGGCCGGGAGGGTGAGCCCCCAGGCGGCGAACATCCGGGTCGCGGTCGACCAGCGGACCACCCCGCCCTTGCGGCCGAGCCCCGCGCCCATCACCGAGCCCGAGCAGGCCTGGGTGGTGGAGAGCGAGAAGCCGAGGTGCGAGGAGGCGAGGATCACGGTCGCCGCGCTGGTCTGGGCGGCGAAGCCCTGCGGCGGCGCGAGATCGGTCAGGCCCTTGCCCATGGTGCGGATGATGCGCCAGCCGCCGAGGTAGGTGCCGAGCGCGATGGCCAGACCGGCCGAAGTGATCACCCAGACCGGCGGGTTGGAGCCGGGGGAGAGCACGCCGCCGGTGACGAGGGCGAGGGTGATGATGCCCATCGTCTTCTGCGCGTCGTTGGTGCCGTGCGCGAGGGAGACCAGACCGGCGGAGGCGATCTGCCCGGCGCGGTACCCCTTCGCGGTGGCCTTCTCGTCGGTGCCCCTGCCGAGCCGGTAGGTGAGCCGGGTGGCGAAGGCCGCCGCGATCCCGGCGACCAGGGGTGCGGCGAGGGCGGGGAGCAGGACCTTGGTGACGACCGTGGAGCCGTTGACCGAGGACCAGCCCGCCGACATCACCGCGGCGCCGATCAGGCCGCCGAAGAGCGCGTGGGAGGAACTCGACGGCAGGCCCAGCAGCCAGGTCAGCAGATTCCAGAGGATGGCGCCCACCAGCGCCGCGAAGATCACTTCGGTGCGAATGCCGTCCTCGTCGATGATTCCACCGGAGATCGTCTTGGCGACCTCCACGGAGAGGAAGGCGCCTACGAGATTCAGCACGGCGGACATCGCCACCGCTGTCTTGGGCTTCAGTGCGCCCGTCGAGATGGTCGTGGCCATCGCGTTGGCTGTGTCGTGGAAACCATTGGTGAAGTCGAACACGAGGGCGGTGATGATCACGACCCCGAGCAGGAGGGTGAAGTGTTCCATTAACCCAGGCTTCGAGTGGACGTCATTGGCTCGATGAACGTAAGCAGCCTGAGTGAACACCAGATGAACTGACCAGGGCCCTGAGGTGACCGCATCGAGGGTTCCGCGTGCGCGCCGCCCGCGGCCGGGGCGGCGCACCGCCGCCGCCCGCGGGAGGCGGACGGCGGCGGAGGCGGACGGCGGGCCGGTCGGTGCCGGTCCGCGGCCCGCGAAGGTGTCTGCCGCCTGCTACCGGGAGGCGAACCTCTGCAGCTGCGACATCGCGCCGTTGAAGACGTTCTGGTCCCCGGGCAGCGAGCCCTTCGTGGCGTGCTGCCAGAAGGTCTGGAAGGACCAGCCCGCGGGCATCGGGCCGGGCGTGGAGGCCCAGTTGGCCAGCCAGAGCGGGTGCTCCTTGGCGAAGGCGCTGCTCCTGCCGGTGCAGGTGTTCCACCACTTGGCGCTGGTGTAGATGACCGGGCGGCGCTTGGTGACCCGCTTGATCTCGTCGCTGAAGGACTTGATCCAGCTGACCATCGAACCGGTGCTCAGCCCGTAGCAGTTGGCGCCGTACGGATTGTGTTCGATGTCCAGCGCGGGCGGCAGCGTCTTGCCGTCCGCGCTCCAGCCTCCGCCGTGCTGGAGGAAGTACTGCGCCTGCGTCTTGCCGGAGGACTTGTTCGGCAGGGCGAAGTGGTAGGCGCCGCGCAGGATCCCCGCCTTGTACGAGCCGTTGTACTGGCTCGCGAAGTAGGGGTTCCGGTAGTTCGTGGCCTCCGTCGCCTTGATGTAGACGAACCGGGCGCCGTTCTTCTTGGCCTGGGGCCAGTTGATCTTTCCCTGGTGCGAGGACACGTCGTGGCCTCGTGGTTTCGCCGCCGCCACGGCTTCGGAGGACGTGGCGAGCGTGCTGCCGGTGATGGCGAGGGAGGCCACGGCCACCGAGAGGAGGCGGGCGCGGCGGCGAGTGGGTTGCAGGACGTGAGCCATGTTGCCCCCGGGTCGCGATGTGCAGGACAAATCATCGGCGAGATTAGCCACGGTTTGTCTAGATTCTGTGGAGTAACACGCTTATCTGATCAATATTCATAAATGGGGCGTACGGGGCAGGGTGAGGCTCCGTCACAGCAGTACGCCCAGGTCGGCCGGTCCCCGCCCGGCCGGAGCCCGGCGGCCGCCCGCCTGGCAGGATCACCGGCATGGACGAGGACGCACCCCCGGCAAGAGCCGGAGACGAGCGCGCGACGGGACCGTACGCGGAGACCCGTAAGGCTTCGGACGCGGAAGCCCGGACAGCATCGGATGCGGAGGCCCGGGCGGCATCGGACCCGGAGCCCCGGGCGGCTTCGGGCGCAGAGGCTCAGGCGGCACCGGACACGCATGCCCCGGCGGTTCCGGCCGGGGGAGCCCCGGCGGCATCGGCCGCGCGACTCCCGGCGGCCGGGCGCCCCGCGCTCGACGCGGCCTGGGCCGCGCTGGTGGCGACCGCGCGCAGGACCGTGGCCGAGGGGCTGGTCGTCGGCACCTCCGGCAATGTCTCGGTCCGGCTCGGCGACACCGTCCTCGTCACCCCGACCGGCGTGCCCTACGACCGGCTGACCCCGGCGGACCTCCTCGCCGTCGACCTCCGGGGGCGCACCGTCCACGGCCGCCTCAAGCCGACCAGCGAACTCCCCCTGCACCTCGCCGTGTACGCCGCGACCGACGCCGCCGCGATCGTCCACACCCACGCCGTCCACGCGACGGCCGTCTCCACCCTGGTGGACCGGCTCCCGCCCATCCACTACATGGCCGCCGCCCTCGGCGGTCCGCCCCGGGTGGCCGACTACGCCCTCTACGGCAGCCCCGAACTCGCCGAGGCCGCCCTGCGCGCCCTGCGCGGCCGCACCGGGTGCCTGCTCCGCAATCACGGCGCCCTCACCTACGGCGAGAGCCTCGACCAGGCCTACGACCGCACCGCCCAGCTGGAGTGGATGTGCCGCCTCTGGCTCACCGCCAGCACCGTCCCCGGCCGCGCCCCCACCCTCCTGACCGAGGCCCAACTCGACGAGGCGGGGGAGCGACTCGGAGGGTACGGGCAGGGAGCGGCCGAGGGGAGCGGGGAGCCGGGCTGAGCGGCCCCCCGGCGGCCGGTCCCGCCTCCCCGCCACGCCCCGCGGAACCGCCTCCGCTGGCCGACCCCGCGTCCCGCACCCACACTGGAGCGGTGCGCACTGTCACAGCGACGGCGGCGACCGTCTCCGCGGTACTCGGCGTGGGCGCGGCAGCACTGGCTGTCGGCCGACTCGCCAGCGAGCCCGCCCTGCGGGCCGAGCCCGGCAGGCCGCTGCCCACCGAACCCCGGCTGACCGTCCACGCGGCGGGAGCCGGACGGATCATGCTCACCCGCTCCCTGGCCTCGCTGCGCCCCGGCGTCTTCGGCCTCACCGGCGACGGCTGCCACGCGGTCACCGGCCCGGTCCTGGAGGCGGACCCCGCTTCGCCCGCCGACACCGTGGTGCGGCGGCTGGACGCCGTCACGCACGGCAGCCTCCGGTCCGGCACCCGGGTCCGGTTCACGCCGCAGGTCTACCTCGGCGATCCGCTCAGTGCCCTCGGCCTCGACTACGCCGATGTGGACGTGCCCGGCGAACTCGGCGACCTCCCGGCCTGGTTCGTGCCCGCCCCCCGGACCACCTGGGTGATCGCGGTGCACGGGCTCGGCACCACCCGGGAGCACCCGATGGTCCTGATGGACCAGCTCCAGCACTTCGGCCTGCCGGTGCTCGCCCTCTCCTACCGCGGCGACCTCGGCGCCCCGCGCAATCCGGACGGCGTGAGCAGGCTCGGCGAGCGCGAGTGGCGCGATGTGGACGCGGCCATCCGCTACGCCGTCCGCTACGGCGCCGAGCGGGTCATCCTCCTCGGCTGGTCCACCGGCGCCGCGATGGCCCTGCACGCGGCCACCCACTCCCCGCTGCGCGAGCGCGTGGTGGGCCTGGTGCTCGACTCCCCGGTGCTCAGCTGGCAGGCCGCGCTGCGCGGACTCGCTGCCGCGCGCCGCACCCCGGCCCCGATCCTGCCGCTCGCGGTGCGCGCCGCCCAGGGCCGCGCCGGGCTGCGCGGCGACGGGCTCGCCGCCGGTGCCGCGGCCGCCCTCGCCACCCCCACCCTGCTCTTCCACAGCCCCGAGGACCGGCTCGCCCCGTACGCCCTCTCCCTGGAGCTCGCCGAGCGGCGGCAGGACCTGGTCAGCCTGCACACGGTCCCGCGCGCCTCGCACGGGGCGCTGTGGAACGCGGCCCCCGCCGAGTACGAGGAGGCCCTGCGGCGCTTCCTCACTCCGCTCGTCTGAGGTCCCTCCCCTCCGGCCGGGGCGGCCTCGCCGCTTCCCCGCGGCCTTCTCGCGTCACTCGTCTCCGGGTCTCCTTTCCGTCCAGGCCTCCTCTGAGATTCCTCCAGTGCCGCCCCGACGATCTTGCCGGGCTGTCCCGCACGGCGGACAGGCGGCGGGCAGGGGGCGGAAACCGGCCAGTAGTGGCACTTCCGTTTCGCCCTGTCCGGGGCGGGCCTCACCCCGTTCAGCCGGGGGCCCCGGGAGCGGCGTACGTCATTCCGTTTGGGTTTTCGGACCGTCAACCGGAAGACTGCACCTGTGACGTCCCGTACCCCGCGCGACTCCAGACTCCGACTCGTCCGCTCCCGTCCCCTCGCTGCCGCGTCACGCCCGGCGGCCCAGCGGCCCTCGAAGCGCCCCGCGCCGCGGCCGCCCGAGGGCACCCCGGCGCAGGGCGAGCTGGCCGGGCTGGCGCGCCGCTCCCTCGCCGGTGCGGCCCGGCTCGCCCGCTGGGCCGGGACCCGGGTGCGCTCCGGCAGCCAGACCCCGGCCGACGCGGGCGGCGCCCTCACCGAGGACGCCGTCGAACTCGCCGCGCGCACCCTCGGCCTGACCCCCGCTCAGGTACGGGCCGACTGGGACACCGCGCGGCTGGCCGGTCTGGTCGAGGCGCAGGACGGCACCGCCCGCCCCGGCTGGCGGCTGCGGGCCTGGGACCGCGACGACAGCGCCGTGCTGCGCGGCTGGGTGGCCCTCTTCGACGCCTGGTCGCTGGTGCGCCAGGGCCCGGAGGGCATCGGCGGGGCCGCCGTCGGCGAGGTCGTCGGTGCCATGCCGCAGGTGCTCTCCCTCCTCCAGCTCTCCGCGGGGCCGGTCCCCGTGGAGCAGCTCCTCGACCTCCTCGACCAGCGGGTCAGCGAACTGCGCAGCGGCCGCTGCGAGATCCCCTACGGGCCGCAGCCGGAGCCGCTGCCCGAGGGCGCCGAACAGGCCCAGCTCGCCCCGCTGCTCGACTGGGCCCTCGACGCGCTCACCGCGGTGGGCGCGCTCACCTGTGCCGACGGGCAGGCCGCCCTCACCCCGCTCGGCAACTGGGCGGTGTGGGTCAAGCTGGAGCAGATCTGCGTCGCCGCGCAGAGCCCGGCGGGCAATATCGAGCAGTCCGCCGAGGACATGCTCCGCGGCTGCGCCCCGCTGCGGCCGAACGCGGCCCGCGCGGAGTACCGCGCCTGGCTCGCCGCCCGTCCCGTCGGCAGCGCCGTCCACGAACTCCTCGCCGCCGCCCGCGGGGAGGACGCCCTGCTCCGCGGGCTCGCCTTCGACGCCCTGCGGGTGGTCGGCGCCCCCGCCGAGGGCGAGGTGCGCGCCGTGCTCGGTGAGATCTCGCTGCGGCCCTACGCCCTGCTGTGGCTCGCCGAACTCGCCGGTGCCGACCCGGAGGAGGCCCAGCTCGCGCTGACCCGCACCGAGGCCACCTGGCTCTGGGTGGACACGGCGGCCGCCGTGGCCGATCACGGTGAGGCCCAACTCCTCGTCCGCCACCTGGAGTCGGCGCTCGAACCCTCCATCCCGGCCTTCCTGAAGGCGGTCCAGGCGGTGGGCCACCCGCGCACCGTGCAGGTGCTCGTCGCCCTGGCCGCCGCGCACCCCGACCCCGCGCTGGCCAAGGCCGTGCGCCGGGCCGCCTTCCAGGTGCACACCGGCGGCGCCTGAGCACGCCTTCGGCGTGTGCGGACCGCCCCGGGCGCTACCGGGGCAGCTCGGGCGCGTACGTACCGAAGCTCCACACATTGCCCTCCAGGTCGCGGGCCATGTAGTCCCGGCTGCCGTAGTCCTGGTCGGTCGGCGGCATGAGGATCTCCGCGCCCCGCGCGGCCGCCCGTGCGTGGTGGGCGTCCACCTCGTCCACGACGATGTAGACCCCCGCGGGTCCCGCGTTCCTCATCGCGGTGTCGAAGGCGCCGCCGCGGCCCTTGGAGCCCAGCATCACCGCGCCGTTGCCCTGGGCCAGCTCGGCGTGGAGCACGGTGCCGTCCTCGTCCTCGTACACACTCAGCTCGGTGAAGCCGAAGGCCTCCTTGAGCTGGGCGATGGCCGCCTTGGCGTCCGCGTAGAGCAGGGTGGGGTAGATGCTCGCGGTCCCCGCCGGAGGGTTTGCCATGGTCTGTCTCCTCGTGCGCCTCGTGCGTCATACGGTCCTGATGTGACCGGTTCCACAGTCTGGCACCCGGCACTGACAACGGCCCGGACCCCGCGGGCCGCCACCCGCCGCCCGGCCTCGGGCGCGGGACCGCGCCCGGCGGCCGGGAGCCGCGCCGGAGGGCGTATCGGCCCGGTCCGGGCGCCTGTTGGGCCGCCGGGCCCGGGAAAAAGCGCTTGCCGCCGCCGTTAGGATTGGCCCATGGCCATTCTCCTTGTGCATTAGACGGCGTCCGACGCCCCCGTCCGCCCGCCGTCCTTCCACCCTGCCCGGAGTATGACCGTGATCACCGCCTCTGGCGTCGAGCTGCGAGCCGGCGCCCGCATCCTCATCGAGTCCGCCACCTTCCGCGTCGCCAAGGGCGACCGCATCGGCCTCGTCGGCCGCAACGGCGCGGGCAAGACCACCCTCACCAAGGTCCTCGCCGGTGAGGCCATCCCCGCCGCCGGCACCGTCGCCCGCTCCGGAGAGGTCGGCTACCTCCCGCAGGACCCGCGCACCGGCGACCTCGACGTCTTCGCGCGCGACCGCATCCTCTCCGCGCGCGGGCTCGACACCCTGCTGCGCAAGATGCGCGAGAACGAGCAGCGCATCGCGAGCGGCAGCGGCGCCACCCGCGAGAAGGCGCTGCGCCAGTACGAGCGCCAGGAGACCGAGTTCCTCACCAAGGGCGGCTACGCGGCCGAGGCCGAGGCGGCCACCATCGCCGCGGCGCTCAACCTGCCCGACCGCGTGCTCGGCCAGCCCCTGCACACCCTCTCCGGCGGCCAGCGCCGCCGCGTCGAACTCGCGCGGATCCTCTTCTCGGACGCCGACACCCTGCTCCTCGACGAGCCGACCAACCACCTCGACGCCGACTCCATCGTCTGGCTGCGCGACTACCTGAAAACCTACCGCGGCGGCTTCATCGTGATCTCCCACGATGTCGACCTGGTCGAGACGGTCGTCAACAAGGTCTTCTACCTGGACGCCAACCGCTCCGCGATCGACGTCTACAACATGGGCTGGCGGCTGTACCAGCAGCAGCGCGAGGCCGACGAGAAGCGCCGCAGGCGCGAGCGGCAGAACGCCGAGAAGAAGGCCGCCGCCCTCAACTCGCAGGCCGACAAGATGCGGGCGAAGGCGACCAAGACCGTCGCCGCGCAGAACATGGCCCGCCGCGCCGAGAAGCTCCTCGCGGGCCTGGAGGACGAGCGCCGCAGCGACAAGGTCGCCAAGCTCCGCTTCCCCGAGCCCGCGCCCTGCGGGAAGACCCCGCTCACCGCCGAGGGCCTGTCCAAGTCGTACGGCTCCCTGGAGATCTTCACCGACGTGGGCCTCGCCATCGACAAGGGCTCCCGGGTCGTCATCCTCGGCCTCAACGGCGCCGGCAAGACCACCCTGCTCCGCCTGCTCGGCGGCGTCGAGAAGCCGGACACCGGCCAGGTCCTGGAGGGCCACGGGCTCAAGCTCGGCTACTACGCCCAGGAGCACGAGACCCTCGACCCGGAGCGTTCGGTCCTGGAGAACATGCGCTCGGCCTCGCCCGACCTGGACCTGGTCGAGGTGCGCAAGGTGCTCGGCTCCTTCCTCTTCTCCGGCGACGACGTCGACAAGCCCGCGGGCGTGCTCTCCGGCGGCGAGAAGACCCGGCTCGCGCTCGCCACCCTGGTGGTCTCCTCCGCCAACGTCCTCCTCCTCGACGAGCCCACCAACAACCTCGACCCGGCGAGCCGCGCGGAGATCCTCGGCGCCCTGCGCACCTACAAGGGCGCCGTCGTCCTGGTCACCCACGACGAGGGCGCCGTCCAGGCGCTCCAGCCGGAGCGGATCATCCTGCTCCCGGACGGCGTCGAAGACCTCTGGGGCGCGGACTACGCGGACCTCGTCGCGCTGGCCTGAGGGACGGCGGCGGGCGGCGGCGGCCCCCTTCCGGGGGTCGCCTTTGCTTGATCGAATAGCTGATCCCCGGCTTATGGATCATTCGGCCGACAAGTGATCCCTCATCTGTGTGAGGCCCGCCGACCCTGCGGTGTGTCGTACACGGAATTTCTCCGGCGCCGCCGCGCTCCGCGAAATTCCGCGGCCGTACCGCCCTGACCTGGCAATTCACTCGACAAACCGGCAACTCTGTTTCTTTATCCCGGCCGACGTCCGGAATTCTGCGGACGTCCCCGAGGCCTCCCGGGTTCCATGTTTGTCGGAGAGACCTTGCCGAATGGGTGGCCAGGAAGCCCGGGAGGGGTGATCATGAGAACCCCAGAGCGCACTTCCCATGAGGAGGACCGGGTGGCCGAGACTCTCAAGAAGGGCAGCCGGGTTACCGGCGCCGCGCGCGACAAGCTCGCGGCAGACCTGAAGAAGAAGTACGACTCCGGTGCGAGCATCCGAGCGCTGGCCGAGGAGACCGGCCGCTCGTATGGCTTTGTGCACCGGATGCTGAGTGAATCCGGTGTCGTTCTGCGCGGTCGTGGCGGAGCGACGCGGGGCAAGAAGGCCTCGGCCGGCTGATTCCGGGCGGCACGACTGCCTTCGGCGGTGGTCACCCGGTCGGTCCTGCGGGCCGCCGGGTGGTTACTGTGCAGTCACTTACGGGTTTCCGCGGGAGCCCGTGCCGACTGCACCCACCGGAGGCGCCCCATGACTTCGCTCGCACCTGTACTGGACAAGGACGGCGTGCGGCTCACCGTCGAGAACGACCTCGCGACGGTGACCCTCGCCAATCCCGACAAGCGCAATGCCCAGAGCCCCGCGTTCTGGCGCGCCCTCGTCGAGACCGGCCGCGCGCTGCCCGGCAGTGTGCGCGTGGTGGTGCTGCGCGCCGAGGGCAAGTCCTTCTCCGCCGGGCTGGACCGGCAGGCCTTCACCCCCGAGGGCTTCGAGGGCGAGCCCTCCTTCATCGACCTCGGGCGCGGTCCCGAGGCGGAACTCGACGCGACGATCGCCGAGTACCAGGAGGCCTTCACCTGGTGGCGGCGGACCGACCTGGTGACCGTCGCCGCCGTGCAGGGGCATGCCATCGGCGCCGGTTTCCAGCTCGCGCTCTCCTGCGATCTGCGCGTCGTCGCCGAGGACGTGCAGTTCGCCATGCGGGAGACCAGCCTCGGCCTGGTGCCCGACCTGACCGGCACCCAGCCGCTCGTCTCCCTCGTCGGCTACGCCCGCGCCCTGGAGATCTGCGCCACCGGCCGCTACGTCCACGCCGAGGAGGCGGAGCGCACCGGTCTCGCCAACCTGGTCGTCCCCCGCGAGGAGCTGGACGCCGCCGCCAAGGACCTCGCCGCCGCCCTGCTCCAGGCCCCCCGCAACGCGGTCATCGAGACCAAGGCCCTGCTCCAGAAGGCCGCCACCGCCCAGGACCTGGACACCCAGCGGACCGCCGAGCGCGCCGCCCAGGGCCGCCGACTCCGGGACCTGGTCGGGCTGGGCGAGTGACGCCACCGGGGCCCGGCCGGCGTCCCGGGCCCCGACTCTGACGGGCGGCTCTCTTTCCGGTTCACCGGCCGCCCATCAGGGCCTTCCGCTTCCGGTTCATCGACTGCCCATCAGGGCCGACCGCAGCGCGGGCGCATCCCGGGTGCCCGGGTCGTCGCCCGTGGTCGGTGCCGGTCACTTCCCGGCCGGTTCCCCGTCGACCGCCGTGACCACCACGGCGACCGAGGGCTCGTCCGGCAGGGCCGCGCCGACGGCCCGCCGGACCGCCAGGGCCACCTCCAGGGCCTGGTGTCCGCGGGCCACCGCCAGCTCCACCCGGGCATGGCGCCGGGGCAGCGCCGCCGTACCGCCGTCCACCGTCTCCAGATGGACCGGTCGGCCGAGCCCGCCCAGCACGCCCGTCAGCCGCGCCACCCCGGGCACCCGCGTGGCCGCCTGCCGGACGCGCTCCTCCTCCGCGCTCGCGCCCCCGGGACCGGCGGCATCAAGGGAGTCCCGGCTTCCGGGGGAGTCCTCGGCTCCTCGAACGGCCGTGCTCTCGGCTCCTCGAACGGCCGCGTTCTCGGCTCCTTGAGCGGCCGCGTCCTCTTGAGCGGCCGCGTCCTCGGAGCGGGGCGCGGCCGCCTCGGCGTCGACGTCGAGCAGCCCGGTGGCGCGCAGATCGATCCGGGCGAGGTCGAGTCCCAGCCGCTCACCGGCCGCCGCCTCCAGTACGGCACGCAGCTGGGCCCCGCTCGCGGGCAGCGGCTGGGTCCCGGCCGCCGCGAACTCCGCGGTGAGGCGGAGCGGTCCCGGCCGCAGGGCGCTCGCGGGCGGCGGCACCGCGGGCTCCCGGGTGGCCGCTCCCTCCAATGGCCCCACCCGCAGCGCGCCGACCCGTACGCCCGCCAGGTGGGCGGCGGCCCGCAGCAACTCCCCGCGGGCCGCCGACTCCGCCAGCCAGGCGCCGCCGTGCACGCCGCCGAGCGGCAGCAGCCTGCCGAGGCCCAGCTGCTCTCGTACCCTGCGCGTCCACTGGTCCGCTGTCATTGCCCCAGACTGCCTCATCCATGGCGCGAAACCCGGCAAAGGCTCCTAATCTGTGCGAGGAAGCAGATCTCCTTCCGAAAAGGATGTAGAGCGATGCCTGAGACCACCGACTGGAAGAAGAACGAGCCCGGGCAGGGTGCCTCGGCCGAGGAGACGGGCCGCCGCCCCGGCGGCAGGCGCGGCGGCGGCTCCGGCGAGCGGGGCAAGACCACCATCGCCGACGGCGTGGTCGAGAAGATCGCCGGTCTCGCCGCACGCGATGTGGCCGGGGTCCACGCGATGGGCGGCGGCATGTCGCGCGCCTTCGGCGCCATGCGCGACCGGGTGCCGGGCAGCTCCAAGTCCGTCTCACGGGGCGTCAAGGCGGAGGTCGGCGAGTCGCAGACCGCCCTGGACCTGGAGATCGTGGTCGATTACGGGGTGTCGATCGCCGATGTCGCCCGCGATGTGCGGGAGAACGTCATCAACGCCGTGGAGCGGATGACCGGACTCGAGGTCGTCGAGGTCAACATCGCCGTCAGCGACGTGAAGCTGCCGGACGAGGAGGACGACGAGGAGAGCGAGTCCCGGGTTCAGTAGCTTCCGGACAGCCTCTCGGACGTAGCGCCGAAGGGGGCCCCGGGCCCGGTGGCGGGCCCACAGCGCAGTGACTCGACGAGGAGCGCAGCAGATGAGCAACGCCGTGATCGGCATGATCGCGGGAATGGCCCTGGCCTTCGCCGGATACTTCGGCGGCTTCGGTGCCTTCCTGCTGGTGGCGGCGCTGGGCGCCATCGGTTTCGTGGTGGGCAAGTACCTCGACGGCGACGTGGAGCCCGGCTACTTCTTCCGCGACCGCGGCGACCGGCGGCGGTGACGGGTGCCCGGTGAGGTCGTCGCACCCGCGGAGCGCGGGGCGACCAGCATCGCCGACCGGGTCGTGGCGAAGATCGCGGCGCAGGCGGCACGGGAGGCCGTGGGCGGCCCCCGCCCCGGCGCGGCACCCCATGCCACGGTCTCGGTGAGGCGCGGAGCCGCCCGGGTGCGGATCTCCCTGGAACTCGGCTACCCCTCCGACATCGGCGGGCAGTGCGGCGCGGTACGGCGCCGGGTGGTCAGCCGGGTCGGCTCGCTGGCCGGTCTGGAGGTCCCCGAGGTCGCCGTACAGGTGGAGCGGCTGCATCCGGCCGACCAGCCGGGCGCGGGACGGAGAGTACGGTGACCGGACCCGAGAACACCGGACCCGAGGGCACCGGACAGGCGGCCACCCGGCGGATGCCCGTCCTCGACGAGCCGAACGGCCCGCCCGAGGGAACCGGCGAGCCGCCCGCGGGAGCCACCGCGCCGTCGCCCGGACCGCAGGGCCGGGCCCGCCGATTCTGGTCCCGGCGCCGCCTGCCCGCCGCCCTGCTCTCGCTGCTGCTCCTGCTCGGACTCGCCCTGCTGCTCTACGACGTCGTGGCGGTACGCGCCGGACGCAAGGCCATGCAGTGGCGCAAGACGCTCGCCCGGGAACTCGCCGAACGCCCGCTGGACGACACCTGGGTGCTGACCGGCGCCGGGATCGCCGCCGTACTCGGCCTGTGGCTGCTGCTGCTCGCCCTGACCCCGGGGCGCCGCGGACTGCTGTCGATGACCCGCTACCGGCCCGGGGTGCGCGGCGCCCTGCACCGGGACACCGCGGCCCTGGTGCTGCGGGACCGGGCGATGGAGGTCGCCGGGGTGCAGTCCGCGCGGGTGCGGGTGAAGCGGCGCAAGGCGAAGGTGCACGCCGTCTCGCACTTCCGCGAACTCGACGAGGTACGCGCCGATCTGCACACCGCCCTCGCCGGGGGCATCGGACAGCTCGGCCTCGGACATCCGCCCGCGCTCGCGGTGCGGGTCTCACGCCCCGGCAGGAAGGGATGAAGCCCGTGCGGTGGACGGCTGCGGCCCCTGGAGCGAAGGGCGGGCGGCGATGACCGGCACCCTCAACCGCGTTCTGCTCGCACTGAGCGGTCTCGTGCTGCTCGTCCTCGGCGGCTCGGTGTTCGCCATCGGGCTCGGCGCCAAGCCGCCCTCCTGGTGGATCCACGACGGCAAGAAGGACGTCCTGCTGAGCACGGCCGACCGGCAGCGCTGGCACGACGAGGGCTGGTGGTGGTGGGTGGTGATCGCGGTGCTCGCCGTCTGCCTGCTGCTCGCGCTCGGCTGGCTGGCCTCCGCGCTGCGCCGCCGGCGGCTGTCCGAACTGCTCGTCGACAGCCACGACGACGAGAGCGCCCGACTGCGCGGCCGCGCCCTGGAACAGGCCATGGAGGCGGAGGTCGGAGCGTACGAGGGCGTGGGCCGCGCGAAGGTCTCGCTGACCGGGCGGCGCCAGTCCCCGAAGGCCCGGGTCCGGCTGCGGCTCGAACCGCACGCGGTACCGGCCGACCTCCTGGAGCGCTTCAGTACCGAGGCGCTCGCCCACGCCCGCCGCAGCGCGGGCCTCGGTGAACTCCCCGCCGAGGTCCGGCTGCGTACCGTGGGCCATCGGGCCGAACGCGTCAACTGACCATGCCGGCAAGGGAATCCGCCGGGCCCGCACCGTCTCTCCCGGCCGCCCGCCTGGGCTCCGGGGGGAACGCGGAGCCCGCGCTCAGATGGAGTGCAGCGCCCCGCCGTCCACCGGCAGCATCAGGCCGGTCAGATACGAGGCGGCGGGGGAGAGCAGGAAGGCGGCGCTGCGGCCGAACTCCTCGGGGGTGCCGTAGCGCCGCAGCGGGATCCGGGCCTCGTTGGCGGCGCGGGCCGCCTCCGGGTCGGGGGAGAGTCCGTCGAGTTGGCGTACCCGGTCGGTGTCGATACGGGCGGGCAGCAGGCCGACGACCCGGATGCCGCGCGGGCCCAGCTCCTGCGAGAGCGACTTGGCGAAGCCCGCGAGCCCCGGCCGCAGCCCGTTGGAGAGGGTCAGCCCGGGAATCGGCTCGTACACCGAACCGGAGAGCACGAAACCGATCACCCCGCCCTCCTCCAGCTCCTGCGCGGCGGCCCTGGCGAGCCGCACCGCGCCGAGGAAGACGGAGTCGAAGGCGGCCTGCCACTGCGCGTCGGTGTTGTCCGCGAGGAAGCCGGGCGGCGGTCCGCCGACGCTGATCAGTACGCCGTCGAAGCGCCCGAACTCCCCGCGGGCGGCGGCGATCAGGCGCGAGGCCGCCTCCGGGTCGGCGTTGTCCGCCGCCACGCCGAGCGCGCCCGCGCCGAGCCCGGCGGCGGCCTCGGCCACCGCCCGCTCCTCGCGTCCGCTGATGACGACCTTCGCGCCGTCGGCGAGCAGTTCACGCGCGGCGGCGTGACCGAGCCCGCGGGTGGCGCCGGTGACGAGGTAGACACGGTCCTTCAGCCCAAGATCCATGGGCCCCATCCTGCCCCGGCCGCCCGGCCGGGCAAAGGGCGGGTCGCCGCGCGCCGGGCTCAGGCGGGCGCGGGCGCCTTCTCCGCCTCGGGCGCGGCCTCCTGCGGGCCGCTCCGGTCGCGGCGCTCGCGGCGCACCAGGACGACCCAGCCGACCGGGACCGCGGCGGCGAACAGCCACCACTGGATCGCGTAGGCCATGTGCGGGCCGATGCTGCTGTGGTCCGGGGCGGGCAGCAGCTGGGGGGAGTCGCCGCGGGGCTCGGGGGCGGTCTGCTGGACGTAGCCGCCGAGCACCTCGCGGCCGAGGGACCGGGCCTCGGCGCGGCTGCTGATCAGCATGATCTGCCGGTCGGGCAGCCCCTTGACGTTCTTGATGCCGCTCGCCGCCGTCGACTCGTCCGGCATCAGCCGCCCGCTGACGGTGATCTCGCCGCGCGGCGGCGCCGGGATCTTCGGGAAGGCGGTCTGCGGCCCGTCCGCGGGAATCCAGCCCCGGTTGACCAGGAGCGCCCGGCCGTCCTTGAGGAGGAAGGGGGTCAGTACGTGGAAGCCGACCTCGTCGTCGCCGTTGGTGCGGCGGCGTACGACGACCTCGTGCGCGGTGTCGAAGGTGCCCTCGGCGGTGACCTGGCGGTAGAGGTCGCGGCGCGGGACCTCGCGGCCCGGGGAGGTCAGCTGCTCGGCCGGTACGGGCTTCGCGGCGAGGGTGCGCGAGATCAGCTCGTTCTGGGCGACCCGGTGCTCGTGCCGGTGGAGCTGCCAGTAGCCCAGCCTGACCATCACCGGAATGAGGAGCAGAGTCAGGAGGGTGAGGATCACCCACTGCCGGGACAACAGGAAGCGGTACACCCCACGACCGTACAACTCGGTCGCGGGGTGCGGTCGGGCAGGGGTGGCGCTGCGGCGCCGTCCGGGGTCAGACCTTGTCGACGATGCCCACCATCCCCTCGGCGCGGGCGCAGTGGGCCCCGCAGTACCAGTGGCCGTCGACATCGACACCCTGGCCGATGATGCGGCACCGGCAGTGCTCGCAGATGGGCGCCATGCGGTGGATGGCGCAGGAGAAGCAGTCGAAGACGTGCACCGCGCCCTGCGCGTGCACCTCGAAGGACATGCCGTAGTCGTTTCCGCAGACCTCACATCGTGCCATGCGCCACAGAGTGGGACGCGGGGCGGCGCGATGCGAGCACGCGGGCGCGGGCCGGGCCGATAATCACCCGTCTGACGGCCGGGCGAGGGCACGCCACGGGCCCGGCCGCCCGGCGCCTCAGGACCCGGCGGGCGCCACGTCCAGCAGCAGCTGCCCGAAGGCCGCCTCGTCGATCACCGGGGTGCCGTACTGCGCCGCCCGCAGCACCTTCGAGGTGGCCGAGTACGGGTCGTTGGTGACCAGCAGGCTGGTGAGCCGCGACAGGCTGGACGCCACGTGCAGCCCCGCCGCCACGGCCCGGTCCTCCAGGAGCTCGCGGTCCACGGAGGTGTCCCCGGAGAAGGCCACCCGCATGCCCTGCCGCAGCGGCCGTCCCGGCTCGTACCGGCCCGGGTTCGGATAGGGGCACGGCGGCCGCTTGCGCGAGGGCCGCCAACTGCCCGCCCCGTAGGACCGGCCGTACGAGGAAGAAGGGGAGGAAGGAGAGGAAGGAGCGGAGGGGGCGCCCGAGGACTGGCGGCCGATGCGGGGCGTGCTCGCGGAGACCGCGGCGGGCAGCTCGGTCAGCGGCCGGCATTCGAGCAGCGGCAGCCGGGCGCCCCGGCTCGCCGCGGCGTGCAGGCTGGGCCGGAAGGCCTCGGCGAGCACCCGGGCGTCGTCGAGGGCGTGGTGCGCGCGCTGCTGTACGACGCCGAAGTGCGCGGCCAGCGACTCCAGTCGGTGGTTCGGCAGCGGCAGGCCGAGCTCCTTGGACAGGGCGATGGTGCACAGGCGGCTGCGCACCGGCGGGGTCCGCTCGGCCCGCGCGTACTCGCGGGCGATCATCGACCAGTCGAAGACGGCGTTGTGCGCGACGAGCACCCGGTCCGCGAGCCGCTCGGAGAACTCCTGGGCGATCTCCTCGAACAGCGGGGCGCCGGAGAGCACCTCGCTCGTCAGCCCGTGGATCCATACCGGGCCCGGGTCGCGCTGCGGGTTCACCAGCGTGTACCAGTGGTCCTCGACCTCGCCGCGCGCGTCCACGCGGTAGACCGCGGCGGACACGATCCGGTCGTCCCGGGCGAGACCGGTCGTCTCGACGTCGACCACGGCATACCCCGAGGGGTACGACTCGGGCCAGGAACCGGCGAAGGCGGTGCGGTTGTCGTGGAGCATGGTCATCGAGGATAAGGGCCCGCTACGACAGCGCGTACCCCGGACCTTTCTGTCGCGGCCTCAGCAGGGGTCTGCGGGGGCCTACTTGAGGGGCGGACGGCGGGGCGGGTGCCCCGTGAGGTGCCAAGGCGGTCCGTTCAGGGGTGAGTTGACGGTGCGGCAGGTCTGGGGACGGGGCGGTCGGCAAGCGTCGCGGGCGTATCGGTGATCGGTGGCCGGTCTGTCGGCGGTTGGTCCCCGCCGCGGGCCGGTCAGCGGGTTGCCGGCGCTCGGCAGTCGCCGCCGGCCTACCAGTGGATCGGCAGCGGCATCGCGGTCAGGAGCGCGCTCGCCACGACCACCGCGGCGAGCAGGACCACCTCGGCGCGGGCCGGGACACCGGCGCTCAGCGGGTCGGCGGCGCGGCTCAGGCGCAGCCGGGCGGCGAGGGCGAGCAGCGCCACCACGGCGACGAGCAGCACCTTGGCGCACAGGGTCCGCCCGTACCCGGTGGTGAAGAGCTGGTCGAGGACGGTCTCCGGCGGCATCCGGCGCAGCGTGCTGCACACCCCGGTCGCGGTGAGCGCCGCGAGCAGCAGGCCCGCCGCCCGCGCGTACCGCCCGAGCAGGGCGACCGCCTCCCCGGGGTGCGCGGCCCGCCAGGCCCGCTGACGGCGCAGTACGTACAGGAGTCCGCCCGCCCAGGCCGCCGCGCAGCTCAGGTGGACCACCGTCAGGGCGCTGCCGAACAGGGCGGATTCCTCGGTCGGCGGGTGGGCGCGCAGGGCCTCGGCGAGTACCACCGCGGCGGGCGGCAGCAGGCGCACCAGCGGGCTCCGCGCGCCCCCGAGCAGCCAGGCGAAGACGAAGGCGTTGACCTCGACCAGCGCGAGCATCCCCTCGCGGCTGCGGGAGAGGGCGCCGAAGTCGATGTCGTGGAGGTGGTGCGGCAGCAGATTGCCGGTGGAGACGATGGCGGCGAGCCCGAGCGCGGCGAGCACTCCGGCCCCGGCCGCGTACGGGGTCCAGGACCGGACGCCGGGCAGCGCCCGCGCTCCGGGGATCCGGCGGGCCAGCGACTCCGCGAAGACCTCGCCGATCTGGAGGCAGAGGGCCCCGAAGAGCACGGCGCGCAGCAGCGAGAGGGTACGGGTCGCGGGTACCGCCGCCTCGCCGGTGCCGTCCAGCGCTGCGGCGGGGCCGAAGAGGGGTATCAGGGCCGCGAGGGTCACCAGGGCCAGTACGGCGAGGATGCGCGGCGCGGCGGTGGGCGGCGGCGGGGTGGAGACCGGCCCGGGGACCGCAGGGGTGGGCGCGGCGGTGTTCTGGGGTCGGCTCACCGCACGATCTTCACCGGGGTTCGATGGTGTGGGCAAGCGGTGAAGGTCAGACGTGTGGGGCGGGGGATCGTCTTGGGGCTGGGGCTGGGGCTGGGGCTGGGGCTGGGGCTGGGGCTGGGGCTGGGGTCGGGATCGGGGGCGGAGTTGGCTCTGCGCCGGGCTCGGGTGGGCAAGGTTAGACCGGGCAAAGCAAGGCCGGGCTCGGCTGGCGGACGGTTGGTGACTGGTGACTGGTGACTGGTGACTGGTGACTGGTGACTGGTGACTGGCGGCTGACAGGTGGCAGATAACGGATGACAGATATCAATATCCGTCATCCGTCATCTGTTGCCTGTCACCTGCCGTGCGACCAACCACCGAACGGCGTCAACTCACCACCGACCAGCGCCAACTCACCGCCCGCACAGCCCCCGCCTACCGCCGGACCGCGTCCAGCGCGTCCGCCACGCCCACCCCATAGAACCCGTTCCGGTTCTTGCCGCCCTCGCAGACCGCGTCGATCTTGCCGTCGCCGTCGATGTCGTACGGGTCGGTGCAGGGCACCGCGTCCGCCTCGGCGTAGAGCAGGGCCTTGACGAGGGCGGGCGGGGCGTAGGGGTGGCGGGACTTGATGAGGGCGGCGACGCCCGCGACATGCGGGGAGGCCATCGAGGTGCCGGCCATGTAGCCCCACTTGCCGCCGGGCAGCGGGCCGAGGATCAGCCCGCTGGTGGCGGGCGGCTCGGGGGTCTGGTAGGCGGTGGAGTCGCCGCCGGGCGCGGCGATGTCGACGACGCCCAGGCCGTGGTTGGAGAAGGAGGACTTGAGGCCCTTGGCTCCGGTGGAGGCGACGGTGACGACGCCCGGCAGCTGGGTCGGGATGTCGAAGCACTCCGAGGGGTCGACGGTGCGCTCGCCGGGGGTGGTGTCGTTCGGGCTGGAGGGGTCCACCAGCTCCTCGGCGGCCAGGTCGAAGTTCTCGTTGCCCGCGGCGGCGACGTTCACCGCGCCCTTCTTCTCCGCGTAGCGCGTGGCCCGGGTGATCGCCTCGACCAGCGCCTTCTGGTCCGGGTCGGCGACGCAGTTGAAGTACCAGGGGTCGGTGAAGTAGCTGTTGTTGGTGACGTCCGCGCCGTGCTCGGCGGCCCAGACGAAGCCGCAGACCACGGCCTCCGCGTAGAAGAAGCCGTCCGGGTTGCCGACCTTGATGCCGGAGACCTTCACGCCCGGCGCGACACCGGTGACGCCGACGCCGTTCTTGGCGGCCGCGATCTCGCCCGCGACATGGGTGCCGTGCGGGCTCTCGCCGCTCTTCGGGCGCCAGGCGCCGTCCGCCGTGTCGGCCTTGCCGTCGACGCAGTCGACGGAACCCGCGCGGTCGAAGTTGGGCGCGATGTCGGGGTGGGTGTCGTCGACCCCGGTGTCCAGGACGGCGACGGTGACCCGGTCGCTGCCGAGGGTCTTCTTGTGCGCCTTGTCCGCCTTGATGGCGGGCAGGTCCCACTGCTGCGGCTCCAGCGGGTCCTGGCCCGGCTCCGCCTCGGCGGCGAGCGCCCTGGTCTGCTTCTCGGTGAGCACCTTCGGGGTGCCGACGTCGGTGGTGGACTGCGCGGGCAGCGGGGCGGTACGGGTCGCCCCGGCCGAGTGCACGCCGCGTACCGCGCGGACCGTCTCGGCGAAGGCGGGGTCGGCGGAGGTCGCCACGACGACGCCGATCCGGTCGTAGGAGGCGACGACGGTGCCGCCCGCCTTGGCTATCGCCTTGCGCAGGGCGGCCGAAGGCCCGTGCCCGGGGCGGATGTTGACGACATAGCTGAGGGTGCCCTCGGCGGCGGCGCCCTTCGCCTCGGTGGCGCTCGGCACCGGCGCGGGCGCGGCGGAGGCGCTGACCGCGGGCCACAGGGCGAGCGCGGAGACGACGGCGACGCCGAGCGGTACGGCGGTTCTGCGGGAGCGGATCAGGGGACGGGACATGGCTTCTCCGTAGGGGGTGAAGGGGGTGAGGCGGTGAGTCCGCGGGGGGACCGGTGAGCCGACCGGCCGACGGGGTCGGCAGGCCGGTGGGAGCGGCACGGCGGTGAGGGGGCCGGGGTGGGAGGGGCGCCGCGGACGCAAGGAGTGCGGCCGACCGGATGCCAGGTCCAGCCGCACCCCTCCCGAACCGCGTCCGAGCCCCAAGCCCCAAGCCCCAAGGCCCCAGGTCCAAGACGCAAGGCCAGGGACCCGAGGCCCGAGACCCAAGGCCAGGGACCCGAGACCCGAGACCCAAGGCCCGAAGCGCCGGAGGCGCGAAGGCGCGCGCTACGCGCCCCGCCCGGTCAGCGCACCGCGTCGAGCGCGTCCACGATTCCGTGGCCGTAGAAGCCGTTGACCCGCTTGCCGCCCTCGCAGGTGGAGTCGACGGTGCCGTTGCCGTCCGGGTCGTAGGGCTCGGTCGGGCAGCCGGGGTTGTCGGCCTGGGCCGCGAGGAGGAACTGGAGCTGGGCCGGGGTGGCCCGCGGGTGGGCCGACTTCAGCAGCGCGGCGACGCCCGCGGCGTGCGGGGACGCCATCGAAGTGCCTTGCAGATAGCCGTACTTGCCGCCGGGGAGGGTGGAGAGGATGCGGCCGTTCTTCTCCGGGGTGTCCGGGATCTGGTACTTGTCGCCGCCGGGCGCCGCGATGTCGATCACGCCCTTGCCGTAACTGGAGTAGTACGACTTGAGGTCCTGCACACCCGTCGCGCTGACGGTGACCACACCGGGCAACTGGGTGGGGATGTCAAGGCACTTGTGCGGGTCGACGGTGCGCGGCACCGGGGTGGAGTCGTCCGGGCTCGACTCGTCCAGGATCTCGTGCGAGGCGAGGTCGTGGTTGGAGTTCCCGGCCGAGGCGAGGCTGAGCGTGCCCTTGCCGCGGGCGTAGAGCTGCGCCCGGTTCACCGACTCGACGATGGCCTTCTGGTCGGGGTCGGCCAGGCAGTTGTAGAGCCAAGGGTCCACGTAGTAGCTGTTGTTGGTGATCTCGATGCCGTGGTCGGCGGCGAAGACGAAGGCGCAGACGACGTTCTCGGGGTAGAAGAGCCCGTTGTCCGGGTCGCTCACCTTGATACCGGCGACCTTGACGCCGGGGGCGACTCCGGCGACGCCGACGCCGTTGCGGGCGGCCGCGATCTCACCGGCCACATGGGTGCCGTGGTAGTCCTCGTCCGGGTTGTACGGGCGCCAGGCGCCGGGGCTCGTATCGGCCTTGCCGCCCACGCAGTTGGCGGACTGGGCGGCGGAGAAATTGGGCGCCAGGTCGGGGTGGGTGTCGTCCACACCGGTGTCGATGACGCCGACGGTCACCTTGCGGCTGCCCGGGTTGACGCGGGCGGCCTTGTCGGCGCCTATCGCGCGCAGGTCCCACTGGTCGGCTTCGAGCGGCTCGGCGCCCTCGGCGGCGCGGGCCCGGGCGGCGGCGCCCTTCGGCAGGTACTGGGGCGCGCCCTCCTCGGTGGTGGCGGCCGGGGTGAGCGGGGTGGTGCGGGTGGCACCGGCGGACTGCACGCCGGGTACCTCGCGCAGCCGCGGGGCGAAGTCGTCCGCCGCCGAGTGGGCGACGATCACGCCGATCTTCTCGTGCGCGACGACGACGGTGCCGCCGGCCGCGGTGATCGCCTTCTTCACCCTGGCGGCCGTGCCGTGACCGGGCCAGGTGTTGACGACGTAGGCGAGCTCGGGGCCCTTCGCCCCGGTGGTGGCGGTCGCGGGGGCCTGACCGGCGGAGGCCGCCGAGGGCAGCGCGCCGGTGAGGGCCGCGGTGAACGCCAGCGAGAGCGGCACGGCGAGTGCCAGGCCGCGTCTGGAACGGCGATGCGTCATGGGGTGGGGTCTCCACATCATCCGGACTTGGAGGGGCCCGAACAGGATGCTGCCCGGGCAGGTACATGACCGAAAGGTCAGGGTGAAGCTATCTCCGTCCTCGCTGGCCAGCAACGGAATCCCGGAAGAAAACAGGACGTCCGGCCGAAAGCCGCTCGGGCCCGCCCGGATCGAACAGCTGCGAGGAGCTGTCCCCCACCCCCTGTTGGATCACGCCGTAGAGCCCTAACATCGCCAGACGGTTCCGTGATCCAGCTCACTGCGCCGCCCCGGGGCGTGCGTCCGCGCCAGGGCCCCCGGCCCCGGCCCGCCCGCCGCCCCGCCGATATCCGTACGTACCCCTGTGCCGCACCGCGAGGAGAAGCCGTGGCCACCGAACCACCACCGCCGTCGAAGGGCGGCCCGGGCAGCAGGCCTCCGCTGCCCTCCGCAGAGGAGTTCGCCGAGGTGCAGGCCAGCGCCGAATTCCGTGAACTGCGGCACGCCCACCGCTCCTTCGCCTTCCCGCTGACGGTCGCCTTCGTCGCCTGGTACCTGCTCTACGTCCTGCTGTCGAACTACGCGGGCGACTTCATGGGCACCAAGCTCTTCGGCAACATCAATGTCGCCCTGGTGCTCGGCCTCGCCCAGTTCCTGACCACCTTCCTGATCGCCTGGTGGTACTCCCGTCACGCCGCGGCCAAGCTCGACCCGAGGGCCGAGGCGATCAAGTCCCGGATGGAGGGCGGCGCATGAGCCCGGCAATGACCCTCGCCGCGGGTGAGGCAAGCGAGCACCGGCCGCTGATCATCTCGCTCTTCGCGGTCTTCGTCCTGGCCACCCTCGTCATCACCGTGTGGGCGGGCCGCCAGACCAAGGACGCGGCCGACTTCTACGCGGGCGGACGGCAGTTCACCGGTTTCCAGAACGGCCTCGCCGTCTCCGGCGACTACATGTCCGCGGCCTCCTTCCTCGGCATCGCGGGCGCCATCGCCCTCTTCGGCTACGACGGCTTCCTCTACTCCATCGGCTTCCTGGTGGCCTGGCTGGTCGCCCTGCTCCTGGTCGCCGAGCCGCTGCGCAACTCCGGCCGCTACACGATGGGCGACGTCCTCGCCTACCGGATGCGCCAGCGCCCGGTGCGCACCGCCGCCGGCACCTCCACCATCGTGGTGTCGATCTTCTACCTGCTGGCCCAGATGGCGGGCGCGGGCGTGCTGGTCTCGCTGCTGCTCGGCATCACCAGCGACGCGGGCAAGGTCGGCATCGTCGCCCTGGTCGGCGTGCTGATGATCGTCTACGTCACCATCGGCGGGATGAAGGGCACCACCTGGGTGCAGATGGTCAAGGCGGTCCTGCTGATCGCGGGCGCCCTGCTGATCACCTTCCTGGTGCTCCTGAAGTTCGACTTCAACGTCTCCGACCTGCTGGGCTCGGCCGCCGACAACAGCGGCAAGCACTCGGCCTTCCTGGAGCCGGGCCTGAAGTACGGCATCGACTCCACCACCAAGCTCGACTTCCTCTCGCTCGGCATCGCCCTGGTGCTCGGCACCGCCGGACTGCCGCACATCCTGATCCGCTTCTACACGGTGCCCACCGCCAAGGCCGCCCGGAAGTCGGTCAACTGGGCCATCGGCATCATCGGTGTCTTCTACCTGATGACGATCGCGCTCGGCTTCGGCGCCGCCGCACTGATCAAACCCGACGAGATCATCGCCTCCAACAAGGCGGGCAACACGGCGGCGCCCCTGCTCGCCCTGCATCTCGGCGGGGTGGACTCGACCTGGGGCGCGATCCTGCTCGCCTCCATCTCGGCGGTCGCCTTCGCCACCATCCTCGCGGTGGTCGCCGGACTGACCCTGGCCTCGTCCTCCTCCTTCGCCCACGACATCTACGCCAACGTGATCAAGAAGGGCCAGGCCACCGAGAAGCAGGAGGTGCGGGCCGCCCGGTACGCCACCGTGCTCATCGGCATCGTCTCCATCGGCCTCGGCGCCCTCGCCCGCGACCTCAACGTCGCGGGTCTTGTCGCCCTCGCCTTCGCGGTCGCCGCCTCGGCGAACCTGCCCACCATCCTCTACAGCCTCTTCTGGAAGCGCTTCACCACCCAGGGCGCCCTCTGGTCGATCTACGGAGGACTGGTCACCGCGGTCGGCCTGGTGCTCTTCTCGCCGGTCGTCTCCGGCAAGCCGACCTCGATGTTCCCGGACGTCGACTTCCACTGGTTCCCGCTGGAGAACCCGGGCCTGATCTCCATCCCGGTCGGCTTCCTGCTCGGCTGGCTCGGCACCGTCCTGTCCAAGGAGGAGCCGGACACCGCCAAGTACGCCGAATTGGAGGTCCGTTCCCTCACCGGCACCGGCGCCCACTGAGGCTCCCGCACGACCGCATCTGCCGCTCCCGGCCCGACCGGGGGCGGCAGATGCGGTTCCGTCAGCGGAGACGCGTACCCGGGGAGTACCACCGCGGTCACGTACGCTCGACACCAGAGCCCGGCACCACACCGGTTTCCAGGGAAGGGGGCCCGCACTGCTTGCCGACACCTACGGGCGGGTCGCCACCGATCTGCGCGTCTCGCTGACCGACCGCTGCAATCTGCGCTGCACCTACTGCATGCCCGAGCAGGGCCTGCAGTGGCTGGCCAAGCCCGACCTGCTGACCGACGAGGAGATCGTCCGCCTGGTACGGATCGCGGTGGAGCGGCTCGGCATCACCGAGGTGCGCTTCACCGGCGGCGAACCCCTGCTCCGTCCCGGGCTCACCGCCATCCTCACCGAGGCCGCCGCGCTCACCCCGCGCCCCCGGCTCTCCCTCACCACCAACGGCATCGGCCTCGCCCGCACCGCGAGCGCGCTGCGCGAGGCGGGCCTCGACCGGGTCAACGTCTCCCTGGACACCCTGCGCCCCGAGGTCTTCAAGACCCTCACCCGCCGCGACCGGCACCACGACGTCCTCGCCGGCCTCCGCGCGGCCCACGAGGCGGGACTGACCCCCGTGAAGGTCAACGCGGTCCTGATGCCCGGCCTCAACGACGACGAGGCACCCGAACTCCTCGACTGGGCCCTGGCCCACGCCTACGAGCTGCGCTTCATCGAGCAGATGCCGCTGGACGCCCAGCACGGCTGGCAGCGCAGCGGGATGATCACCGCCGAGGACATCCTGGTCTCCCTGCGGCGCCGGTTCACGCTGACCCCGGAGGGGGAGCGGGAGCGCGGCTCCGCCCCGGCCGAGCGCTGGCTGGTGGACGGCGGCCCGGGCCGCGTCGGGGTGATCGCCTCGGTGACCCGGCCCTTCTGCGCGGCCTGCGACCGCACCCGGCTCACCGCCGACGGCCAGATCCGCACCTGCCTCTTCGCCACCGAGGAGACCGATCTGCGCGCGGCCCTGCGCACCGGCGCCGAGGACGCGGAGCTCGCCGCGCTCTGGAGCAAGGCGATGTGGGGCAAGAAGGCGGGCTCCGGACTCGACGACCCGTCCTTCCTCCAGCCCGAGCGCCCGATGTCCGCCATCGGCGGCTGAACTCCCGCCGGGCGCACGGCGGTTGCGCCCTTCGCCCGGTCGGCGCGGAGAGCGGAGGAGGGCCCTAGGAGTCGGTGGCCTCCCACTCCTCCAGCGCCACCACGTCCTTGAGGAAGCCGCGTACGTCCAGGAAGGACGAGAGGTGCGCCCGGTGCTCCTCGCAGGCCAGCCAGGTCTTGCGGCGCTCGGGGGTGTGCAGCTTCGGGTTGTTCCAGGCGAGCACCCAGACGGCGTCGGCGCGGCAGCCCTTGGCCGAGCACTGCGGGTCGGCGGGCGATTCCTCGGGGGAGAGCGGGAGGTTCACGCGGCAAGCCTAGAGGAGCGCGGGCGGGGCCCGGCGGTCACCAGGGGCGGTGGGGCGGGGGAGCCGAGCCGTGCGGAAGGGGGAACAAGAATGTCACCTACCTCCTCGCCGGAGGCGCTCGGCGCGGTAGCCTTACCGGTGCCGTGGACGGTTGCCACCGCTCACGGCGGAGGACCCCGCTCCTGCCAGAGCGAGGCCCTCCGCGCAGTGGTCACGAGTCCGGTCGCCCAAGCTTCGACCGGACTCGCTGCGTGTGCAGCGCCGGTCTCGACCGTCTCATGGGTGGGCGCCCTACTGGACGAACTGCCCCACACATCCCGTGATCGCTACGAGTAAGCCGAGCAGCCCGAGCCAGACCTGCCATTTCTCGGCGCCGGTCCAGGACTTGGGCGACTTCTCCTGACGATCATCCATCCATCTCACCCCCTCACCACGGACGTGCCCGCATGAGACCCCGTACCGGACATACCCGGTAGCGGTTCTTCGCTCCGACGGGGGACGCGGAGCGCGGGAAAGTATGGCATGGGGGATTCCTCGGGGTGCGGCGGAACTTCGCGATTGATCTGAGCTTTTCCTGAGCCTGCGCCGAGGCTCCCGCAGTTCCCCGCCCCCGGGTTTGAGCGCTCTGGTTCGGGTCAGGTGTTCACGGCCCGTAGGTGGGCGTCCGGAGAGTCAGAAGTACAGTAGGGTTCTTCTGAGCAAGGTGTGTCATGCTCCGGTCAAGCGAACGCCCAAGGAGGAACGGTATGGCTGCCGGTACGACTCTCGGACGCGTGCGTCGGTGGACGCTGCGCACATCGGTTCTGGGTCTGGCCGCGGGCGCGGCCTTCACGGTCACGGCGGCCCCGCAGGCCACCGCGGCCCGCGATGTGGCCCTGATCCTCGACTACACCGTGGCCAAGGACTGCCGGGTGTACGAGAACTACCCCAAGGACGGCGTCATCGGGAACGACCCGGCCTGGCGCATCGCCCCGGGGGAGGTCGTCGCCTGGCGCTACAACGTCAACGGCAACTACGCGATGATCAGCGACAAGAAGCACCGCAGCAGCTCGACGCACGCCTGGTGGGGCTTTGTCGACCCGACCTGCATCGGCACCTCGATCGGCGGCGAGCCCTTCCCGACCCCGGACAGCTCCTACCCGGCCGGTGAGCCGGTGCCGCAGCGGATCCTGGAGGGCCGCAGCGCCGTCGAGGCGGACCACTACCGCACCGTCGACTTCCGGGTCGCGCCCGGCACCGTGGTCGACGACCGCCAGGAGATCCGCAGCAAGGGCACCCTGCGCGACGCCGCCAACCGCTTCGTCATCGGCAACGTCAAGCCCGGCTGGCACGTCCACCGGACCGCCGAGCGCAACGCGGGCTGGACCAAGGTCTACGTCCCGAACGCCCAGCGCTGGGGCTGGGTGCAGGACATCCACTTCTGACCGGCGGCACGACCGGCGGTCCTCCGGCACTGCGAGGCGCCGGTGCCATGCCCCCATGCCCCTGGTGCCCCCGTGACGGCCTCCGCCGCGCGGGGGCACCAGGGGCTCTGCCGCCCCGGAACGCGGCGACGCCGGGCAGCCACGGGGGGAGCTGCCCGGCGTCGGTCAGTCGCTCCGACGGGGGATGCGGAGCGCTCAAGAAGTATGTCACGGGGTGCCCTGCGCCGACCCCCCCAACAACCACATTGATCTGAGCTTTTCTTGAGCTGGACAAGGGTCCCCGGTAAAGCCCTGTTCAGCTCGGGTCGAGGCCCCGGTCAGGCCCCGTTCAGTGCGGTTCGGCCGCCGTCCCGGGCGCTGCGGCACCCGGCATCGAGGCCCCGGCGGGAGGCGCCGAGGCGGTCGGCTCGCGGGGGATCACCGTACCCAGCATGGGCCGACTCGGCGGCGGCAGAACGGTCTTGGGGAGTACGGGGGCGTTCTCGCGGCCCGCGTTGGCGATGACCACGGCCGCGTACGGCAGCAGCACCCCGAGGATCAGGCAGACGACCGCGATGTGGCGCTGCACGTCCCAGAGCACGGCGGTGAGGATGACGGAGACCGTGCGCACGCCCATCGAGATCACGTACCGGCGCTGCCTGCCGCGCACATCCTCCGCGAGGCCCTGCCGTGCGCCCGTGATGCGGAAGACCTGAGGGCTGTTCTGCTGCCTGCGCATGGATGACCTCACCTGCCGTCGCTCGCCCGGACCTGCCCACAGCCCGAACCGCGCGACGGCCCGAACAGCACCACGGTACGCCGCGTACCGCCCGCATTCGAGACCGGGGCGCCGCTTCGTCCGCATCACGCCGCACCGTGGCCGGTGCCGTACGGGCGCCGCGGGCCGTCCGTACGCCGCCTCCCGGAATGCGCCCGAGGAGGTATCGGCCGACACTGGCACCACATGCGTCGAGAGCGCCACCTTGAGGAGGCGACATGGGCTGGTTGTGGGCCATCATCGTGGGCTTCGTGCTCGGTCTCATCGCGAAGGCCATCATCCCCGGTAAGCAGCAGATCCCCCTGTGGATGACGACGATCCTGGGTATCGGCGGTGCCGTGCTCGGCAACGCGGTCGCCCGCTGGGCCGGAGTGGACACCACCGCCGGCATCGACTGGTGGCGCCATGCCTTCCAGCTCGCGGGCGCGGTGCTCCTGGTCTGGCTCGGCGAGATGGCCTGGCTGGCCATGCACCGCAACAAGGGCGCCGGGCAAGGGCGTTCACGGGCCTGAGCGGGCCCCGGTGCGCCCGCCGCCGTGGCAGCGGGCGCACCCGGGTGCACGTGCGAGAGGGCCGGTACCGCGTACGGAACGCGCTACCGGCCCTCTCGTCACTCGTGCGCCCGAGGCCTCAGCCGGTGATCTCCACCGCCGCGAGGTTCTTCTTGCCCCGCCGCAGCACCAGCCACCTGCCGTGCAGCAGGTCCCCGGTCCCCGGCACCGCGTCCTCGGCGGTGACCTTGGCGTTGTTCACGTAGGCGCCGCCCTCCTTCACGGTGCGCCGCGCCGCGGACTTGCTCTGCACGAGCCCGACCTCCGCGAACAGGTCCACCACGGGGGCCGGCGCCGCCACCCGGATGCGCGGCAGCTCGAAGAGGGCCGCGGTGAGCGTGGCCTCGTCCAGCTCCGCCAGCTCGCCCTGGCCGAAGAGCGCCTTCGAGGCGGCGATCACCGCGGCGGTCTGGTCGGCGCCGTGCACCAGGGTGGTCAGCTCCTCGGCCAGGGCGCGCTGGGCCGCCCTCGCCTGCGGGCGCTCCTCGGTCTGCCGCTCGAGATCGGTGATCTCCTCGCGGGAGCGGAAGCTGAAGATCCGCAGGAAGCCCGGGACGTCCCGGTCGTCGGCGTTCAGCCAGAACTGGTAGAAGGCGTACGGGGTGGTCAGCTCCGGGTCCAGCCAGACGGTGCCCGACTCGGTCTTGCCGAACTTGGTGCCGTCCGCCTTGGTGATCAGCGGGGTGCCGAGCGCGTGCACCGGGGCGCCCTCGACCCGGTGGATCAGGTCGGTGCCCGCGGTGAGGTTGCCCCACTGGTCGCTGCCGCCGGTCTGCAGGGTGCAGCCGTAGCGCCGGTACAGCTCCAGGAAGTCCATGGCCTGGAGGATCTGGTAGCTGAACTCGGTGTAGCTGATGCCCGCGTCGGAGTTGAGCCGCCGGGCGACGGCCTCCTTCGCGATCATCTTGTTGACCCGGAAGTGCTTGCCCACATCGCGCAGGAAGCTGATCGCGGACAGGCCCGAGGTCCAGTCCAGGTTGTTGACCATCAGCGCGGCGTTCGGGCCCTCGAAGTCGAGGAAGGGCTCGATCTGCGCGCGCAGGCGGCCCACCCAGTCGCCGACCGTCTCGGGGTCGTTCAGGGTGCGCTCCGAGGTCGGCTTCGGGTCGCCGATCAGCCCGGTGGCGCCGCCGACCAGGCCCAGCGGACGGTTGCCCGCCCGCTGGATCCGCCGCATGGTCAGGATCTGCACCAGATTGCCCAGGTGCAGGCTGGGCGCCGTCGGGTCGAAGCCGCAATAGAACGTGACGGGGCCGTCCGCGAACGCCTTGCGCAATGCGTCCTCGTCGGTGGAGAGGGCCAGCAGGCCCCGCCACTTCAGCTCGTCGACGATGTCCGTCACCTTGTCGCGTCTCCTAGGTTGCTGCTGTCCACCGGTCCGGTCCGCTCGCCGGACCGCCGCCGCGTACGAGGTTATACGCCCCGGCTGACCGAGCTCATATGGAAATCCGGCACCCGCAGCGGGGGAGCGGCCGCCCTGGTGAACCAGTCGCTCCACTCCCGGGGCAGGGTCCGCTCGCTGCGGCCCGCCTCGGTGGCCCGGCCGAGCAGGTCCACCGGCGACTCGTTGAAGCGGAAGTTGTTCACCTCGGCGGTGACCTCGCCGTTCTCCACCAGGTAGACCCCGTCCCGGGTCAGCCCGGTGAGCAGCAGCGTCGCCGGGTCCACCTCGCGGATGTACCAGAGGCAGGTCAGCAGCAGCCCGCGCTCGGTGGCGGCGGCCATCTCGGTCAGCGAGCGGGTGCCGCCACCGTCCAGGACGAGGTTGCCGACCGGGGGCGCGAGCGGCAGCCCGGTCAGCCGCGCGCTGTGCCGGGTGGTGGTCAGCCGGGCCAGCTCTCCCTCGTGGATCCAGTCGGTACGGGCGAGCGGCATGCCGTTGTCGAACACCGAGGAGTCGTCCCCGGAGGAGTGCGCGAGCACGAACGGCGCCGATTCCAGGCCCGGTTCGTACGGATCGCTGCGCAGGGTCAGCGGCAGCGGGCTGAGCCGCTCGCCGACCCGGGTGCTCCCGCCGGGGCGCGAGAAGACGGTCCGGCCCTCGGCGGCGTCCCGGGCCGCGGAGGACCACATCTGGTAGACGAGGAGGTCGGCGACGGCGCTCGGCGGCAGCAGGGTCTCGTACCGGCCCGCGGGCAGCTCCACCCGGCGCTCGGCCCAGCCGAGGCGGACCGCCAGCTCCGCGTCCAGCTCCGCCGGGTCGACGTCCCGGAAGTCGCGGGTGGCGCGGCCGGCCCAGGCCGAGCGGCTGCGGTCGGGGGACTTGGCGTTCAGCTCCAGGGTGCCGTTGGGCTGGTCGTGCCGCAGCCGCAGCCCCGTGGAGGTGCCGAGGTAGCTGGTGACCATCTCGTGGTGGGCGAAGCCGTACAGCTCGCGGCCGCCTGCCCGGGCGCGGGCGAAGGACTCGCCGAGCGCCGGGGCGAAGTCCGCGAAGACCGCGGAGGTGGTCTCGGCGGGCGGCTCGGTGAAGTCCGGCGAGGCCGGGGTCCCCTCGACCAGGGGCTGGGCGTCCTCGGCGGGCCCGGCCGCGCGGGCCGCCGCCTCCGCCGCCCGCACCAGCGCCTCCAGGTCCTCGCCGGTGACCGCGGAGCGCGAGACCACCCCGGAGGCGGTGCCCTCGGCGCCGTCCACCGTCGCGATCACGGTGAGGGTGCGGCCGCGGGTCACGCCGTTGGTGGTCAGCGCGTTGCCCGCCCAGCGCAGATTGGCCGAGGACGCCTCGTCGGCGATCACCACGCAGCCGTCGGCGCGGGAGAGGGCGAGGGCGCGCTCGACGGTCTCGTGCGGGGTCTGCGTACGGATGGTCCTGCTCATCGCCCGGCCTCCTGTGCGGTGTTCAAGATGGTGACGCCCCTGAAGAGGGCCGAGGGGCAGCCGTGCGAGACGGCCGCGCCCTGACCGGGCTGCGCCTTCCCGCAGTTGAAGGTGCCGCCGAGGACATAGGTGGAGGGGCCGCCGACGGCCGTCATGGAGCCCCAGAAGTCGGTGGTGGTCGCCTGGTAGGCGACATCGCGCAGCTGGCCGGCGAGGCGCCCGTTCTCGATGCGGTAGAAGCGCTGGCCGGTGAACTGGAAGTTGTAGCGCTGCATGTCGATCGACCAGGAGCGGTCCCCGACCACGTAGATGCCGCGCTCCACCCCGCCGATCAACTCCTCGGTGGACATCCCCGCCGGGTCCGGGCGCAGCGAGACGTTCGCCATCCGCTGGACCGGGACCCGGCCGGGGGAGTCCGCGAAGGCGCAGCCGTTGGAGCGCCCCAGGCCGGTCAGCTTCGCGATGCGCCGGTCGAGCTGGTAGCCGGTCAGGGTGCCGTCCTTGACCAGGTCCCAGGACTGGGCGGCCACCCCCTCGTCGTCGTAGCCGATGGTGGCAAGGCCGTGTTCGGCGGTGCGGTCCCCGGTGACGTTCATCAGCTCGGAGCCGTACCTCAGCTTCCCGAGCTGGTCGAAGGTGGCGAAGGAGGTGCCGGCGTAGGCGGCCTCGTAGCCGAGGGCGCGGTCCAGCTCGGTGGCGTGGCCGACCGACTCGTGGATGGTCAGCCAGAGGTTCGAGGGGTCCACCACCAGGTCGTAGAGGCCCGGCCGCACGCTGGGCGCGCGCATCTTCTCGGCGAGCTGCCCGGGGATGCGCTCCAGTTCGCCGTCCCAGTCCCAGCCGGTGCCGCGCGCGTACTCCCAGCCGCGGCCCGCGGGCGGCGCGAGGGTGCGCATCGACTCGAACTCGCCGCTGGCGGAGTCCACCGCGACGGCGGTGAGTTCCGGGTGCAGCCGCACGCGCTGCTGGGTGGTGACGGTGCCCGCGGTGTCGGCGTAGAACTTGTTCTCGTGGACCGTGCGCAGGGTGGCGTCGGCGTGCGCCACGCCCTCGGCGGCCAGCAGCCGGGCGCTCCACTCGGCGAGCAGCGCGGTCTTCTCCTCGTCCGGCACCGTGAAGGGGTCGATCTCGTACGCGGAGACCCAGGTCCGCTCGGCGTGCACCGGCTCCTCGGCCAGCTCCACGAACTCGTCCGACCCCGCGGCCCTGATGACCTGCGCCGAGAGCTTCGCCATCTCCACCGCCTGCGAGGCCACCCGGGCCGCGGCGTCCATGCTCAGGTCGACACCGGAGGCGAAGCCCCAGCTGCCGCCGTGCACCACGCGGACCGCGTAGCCCAGGTCGGTGGTGTCCGAGGAGCCCGCGAGGCGTGCGTCGCGCAGTCTCAGGCCGGCCGAACGCACCCGCTCGAAACGGAAGTCGGCATGGTCGGCGCCGAGCGCGCGGGCGCGGGCCAGGGCCGCGTCGGCGAGCGCCCGCAGGGGCAGCGCCGTGAAGGATTCGTCCACCTGATGGGGCACGGTCTCTCCTACTCGAAGGGGCACGTTCCGGGTGCGGGCCGGTGCCCCGCCGCGAGGGGCGCACCGGGGCGCGGACCCGAGGAGTCCGCAACCGATCATGTCGTGCGCGGCCCCCGCTGACCACCTCTTTCGCCGGGCGGCGGCCGCGGGGTTTCTGTAGGGATCCGACAGCGCGGCCGAGCAGCCACTGTCGGGTGGCCGATTGCCTCGACCTGCGGGCCAACCGATAGGTTTCGGGTACCAGACCGCTAGTGAAAGGGTGATCCGTTGAGCCGCTCGGTTCTCGTCACCGGAGGAAACCGGGGCATCGGCCTCGCCATCGCCCGTGCCTTCGCGGACGCCGGCGACAAGGTCGCCATCACGTACCGCTCCGGTGAGCCGCCGGCCGGCTTCCTCGCCGTCAAGTGCGACATCACCGACGCGGAACAGGTGGAGCAGGCCTACAAGGAGATCGAGACCGCGCACGGTCCCGTCGAGGTCCTGGTCGCCAACGCCGGTGTCACCAAGGACCAGTTGCTGATGCGGATGTCCGAGGAGGACTTCACCTCCGTGGTGGACACCAACCTCACCGGCACCTTCCGGGTGGTCAAGCGCGCCAACCGCGGCATGCTGCGCGCCAAGAAGGGCCGCGTGGTCCTCATCTCCTCCGTCGTCGGACTGCTCGGCTCGCCGGGGCAGGCCAACTACGCCGCGTCCAAGGCGGGTCTGGTCGGCTTCGCGCGCTCCCTCGCCCGTGAACTCGGCTCCCGCAACCTCACCTTCAACGTCGTCGCCCCGGGCTTCGTGGACACCGACATGACGGCCGCGCTCACCGACGAGCAGCGCGAGTCGATCGTCTCGCAGGTGCCCCTCGGCCGGTACGCCACGGTCGCCGAGGTCGCCGCCGTGGTGCGGTTCCTCGCCTCCGACGACGCCTCGTACATCACTGGAGCCGTCATCCCCGTTGACGGCGGATTGGGCATGGGTCACTGAACGCCATGAGCGGAATCCTCGCCGGAAAGCGCATCCTCATCACCGGAGTGCTGATGGAGTCCTCCATCGCCTTCCACACGGCCAAGGTCGCTCAGGAGCAGGGCGCCGAGATCATCCTGACCGCCTTCCCGCGGCCCACCCTGACCCAGCGCATCGCCAAGAAGCTCCCGAAGCCGGTCGAGGTCATCGAGCTGGACGTCACCGACGACGAGCACCTCGCGCGGGTCGAGGGCATCGTGCGCGAGAAGCTCGGCGGCCTCGACGGCGTCGTGCACTCCATCGGCTTCGCCCCGCAGGACGCGCTGGGCGGCAACTTCCTGAACACCCCCTTCGAGTCGGTGGCCACCGCCATGCACGTCTCGGCGTACTCGCTGAAGTCGCTGACCATGGCCTGCCTGCCGCTGATGGACCAGGGCGGCGCGGTGGTCGGCCTGACCTTCGACGCGCAGTTCGCCTGGCCGCAGTACGACTGGATGGGCCCGGCGAAGGCGGCCCTGGAGGCCACCAGCCGCTACCTCGCCCGCGATCTGGGCAAGCAGAACATCCGCTGCAACCTGGTCTCGGCGGGCCCGATCGGCTCGATGGCCGCGAAGTCGATCCCCGGCTTCAGCGAGCTGGCGGACGTCTGGAACACCCGCTCCCCGCTGGAGTGGGACATGGCCGACCCGGAGCCCGCGGGCCTCGGCGTGGTCGCGCTGCTCTCGGACTTCTTCCCGAAGACCACCGGCGAGATCGTGCACGTCGACGGCGGCGTGCACATGATCGGCGCCTGACCCCGGAACCCTCCGACGCCCCGCCCGGCCGCCCTGTGCGGCCCGGGCGGGGCGTCGCCCGTTCGGGCCAGGCGGGGCGGCGGCGGGCGGCCGTCCGGCGCAGGCTGGGGGCACGGATCTTCCGAGCGGTTTCCCCTTGTGGTGCAGCCGCGGCGGCGCCGAGCGTCCTGCCGCAGTACGGCCGAGGAGGTTCCCTTGTGGGCCCGAACCCGCCCCCGCCCCCGCCGGGCAGGACGCCCGCCCGCGGCAGGCACGCCGAGGCCACCGCCGCCGTCCTCGCCGGACTCGCCCTGCTGCTCGCGCTGCCGGGCGACACCGTGCCCCGGCTCGACCCCCGCCCCGCCGCCCGGGCCGAGGCGCCCTTCGGTGCCGAGTGCCGGCTGCGCACCGCGGGCCCGCGTACCGTCGCCGACTGCCACAACCCGTACCCCGAGACCGACCGGCTGCGGCTGCATCTGGAGTGCGCGCGCTGGTGGGACGTGGACAGCGACGGCGCGGCGGTGGCCGCGGGGCCCGCGCGGACGGTGCGGCTCGACGGGCGCTGCTGGAAGGAGGTCCGCGCGGCCTGGGTCAGCCACCAGCGCTGAGCGGAGGTACGGGGCTGCCGGGTTCAGCCCGTGACGCCGGCCGCCGGGTGGCCGAGGGCGGCGACGGTGCTGCGGCACTGCAGGGGGTAGTGGGCGGCCTCGGCGGCGGCGGTGACCGAGTCGCCGTCCCGGATCGCCTCGACCAGCGGGCGGTGGCTCATCAGGGCCTCCGGCGCCAGGTCCTCGCCCACGTCCTCGCGCAGCCAGGCGCGCAGCACCTCGCCGAGGTCGGCGTACATCGCGCTCAGCGCCTCGTTGTGCGAGGCGGCCACCACCGCGAGGTGGAAGCTGGCGTCGGCGGTCACGAAGGCCTCCAGGTCCCGTGCCTCCCAGGCCGCGTCCCGGCGCCCGAGCAGCGACTCCAGCTGGGCCAGGTCCCGCTCGGTGCGGCGCTCGGCGGCGAGCCCGGCCGCCCCGGACTCCAGGGTGGCCCGCAGCTCCGCGATGTGCCGCGGATCGGTCTGGGCGAACCTGCGGTGCATCACCCCGGCCAGCTCGCTGGTGGCGAGGACATAGGTGCCCGAGCCCTGGCGGATGGCGAGCAGCCCGTTGTGCGCGAGGGCGCGGACCGCCTCCCGGACCGTGTTGCGGGCGACCCCCAGCTGCTCGACCAGCTCGCTCTCGGTGGGGATGCGGGAGCCCACGGGCCATTCACCGGAGGAGATCTGCTGGCGCAGCTCGGCGATCACCTGGTCGGCCAGGGCCGAGCGGCGGGGGTGGCTCAGAGGCATGTCGGTCCTTTGGGCGGGCGGCGTGGCGGACAGTGTGCCGCACGGACGTTTCGTACGTGTGTGAACTCACTGTAAACGCCTGGACAACCAATCATCCCATGATTCTATGATGGGCGTCATGGCTCCCGACCACGCGACCGCCGAGTCCCGGACACCCCGCTCCCGCACCCCCGGGCCCGCCCCGCGAGCGGACGGCACGGGCCTGCCCGGCCGGCTGCCGCGGGTGGTCATGGCCGGCATCGTGCTGGCCGCGCTGAACCTGCGGCCCGCCATCACCAGCTTCGGCGCCCTGCTCGAAGAGGTCCGCGACGGACTCGGCATGAGCGGCACGGTCGCCGGGCTGCTCACCTCGCTGCCCTCGCTCTGCTTCGCCGTCTTCGGGATCATGGCGCCCCGGCTGGCCCGGCGCTTCGGGCCCTCGGCCGTGGTCTGCGCGGGCATGGCCGCGATCGCCGCGGGCCTGCTCATCCGCCCCTACGCGGGCGGCACCCCCGGCTTCCTCGCCGCCACCGCGCTCGCCCTGATGGGCATCGCGGTCAGCAATGTGCTGATGCCGGTGATCGTCAAGCACTGGTTCCCCGAGCGGGTCGGCTCGATGACCGGCCTGTACTCGATGGCCCTCGCCTTCGGCACCGCCTCCGCGGCCGCCGCCACCGTCCCGCTCACCGGGGCGCTCGGCGGCGACTGGCAGCGCGGCCTCGCCACCTGGGCCGCGCTCCCCGCCCTCGCCCTCGTCGCCTGGCTGCCGCTGGCCCGGCTCCGGCGGGACGCGGCCCCGGGTGCGGAGGCCGAGGAGCCCACCGCCCCCGCGGACACCGGGGCCGCCCCCGAGGGCAGGGGACTCCGCCTGGTCCGCAGCCGTACCGCCTGGGCGCTCGCCGTCTTCTTCGGGCTCCAGGCCACCGGCGCCTACGTGACCATGGGCTGGATGGCGCAGATCTTCCGGGACGCCGGGGTCCCCGCGGGCCGGGCCGGGCTGCTGCTCGCCGTCACCATGGTGATGGGGGTGCCGCTGGCCTTCGTCATCCCGCGCCTGGCCTCCCGGCTGCCGCACCAGGGCCCGATCGTGGTCGCCCTCGGCCTGTGCGGGCTCACCGGATACCTGGGGTTGTGGGCGGCCCCCGCGGGCGGTGCCTGGCTCTGGGCGGTGCTGCTCGGCGCCTCCAACTGCGCCTTCCCGCTGGCCCTGACCATGATCGGCATGCGGGCGCGCACCAGCGCCGGGGTCGCGGAGCTGTCCTCCTTCGCGCAGAGCACCGGCTATCTGATCTCCCTGCCGGGACCGCTCCTCGTCGGCGTGCTTTACCAGCACACCGGCGGCTGGCACCTGCCGCTGGCGCTGATGGGCGCGCTGATGCTGCCGCAGATCGCGGTCGGGGTGCTCGCGGGCCGCCCCCGGGTCATCGAGGACGAGGCGGCGCGGGCCCGGGCCTGAGGCGGGTGCGGGCGATCCCGACCCGGGCGCCCGCGCACCGGCCGGGGGTGGGACACTGCCGGTATGCCAGTGCTCGAACCTCATCCCCCGAACGGCCAGAAGAAGCTGCTGCTCGTCTTCGGCGCCATGATCGGCATCACCGTGGTCATCGGCATCATCGCCACCATCGCCTCGCCCTGATCCCGGCACCGGACGCGGCCCGGCCGCCCCGGCCCCGGAGGCCGAACTCCCCGCACCCATGGTGGGGTTAACCCCCCGTCCCCTAGGGGGGCCAGGTCAGGGTGGAGTGGGTGGGTCACCGGATGGGACGCCGACCCGGGATTCCGTAGCTTCGAAGAGTGCCCGCGAGGACGCGGCGCACCAGGAGCGAAGACCACGGAGGCGTCATGTCCGCGCACACCCCGGCACGGGACCAGGGACAGGACCGTATCGAGATCCAGCTGCCCTGGTGGTCCATCGCGCTGCCCGCCGTCGCCTTCGGCGCCCTGCTGCTCCTGCTCCTGAACCCGGCCGAGGCGCACGCCGCGGGCGGCACCACCGCCCTGACCCAGCTCCTCGAACGCCTCCAGGAGGCCTTGGCGAGCCGCGGCGCCTGATCCGCCGCCCTGCCCGGTCCCGGCGGGCGCCGCCGCTCAACTCCCAGCGCCCGGTGGCGCGTTTCATGCGAAGCTGGAGTGCATGAGCGACGCCGAATCCCGCAGGATTGTTCTTGTCCGGCATGCCAAGGCCGACTGGCCACAGGTCTCCGACCACGAACGCCCGCTCGCCGAGCGAGGCCGCAAGGACGCCCCCGTCACCGGCCGGAAACTGGCCGACGCGGACATCGTCCCCGACCTGGTCGTCTGCTCCACGGCGACCCGGACCCGCGAAACCTTCAAGCTCATGGTCCCCGAACTCCCGACCCGTCCGAAGACGGTCTACGAGGAGCGGGTCTACGAGGCCTCCCCGGGGCAGCTGATCGCGCTGCTCGAAGAGACCCCCGACGAGGTGCGCACCCTCGCCCTCGTCGGCCACAACCCGGGTGTGCAGGCCCTCGCCGAGATCCTCGCCGGAGAGTCCGAGCCGGAGGCCGCGAGCCGGATGGCCGCCCGCGGCTTCCCGACCGCCGCCTACGCCGTGCTCACCTTCACCGGCCCCTGGAAGTCCCTCGAACCCGGCGTCGGCACCCTCGTCGACTACTGGGCGCCCGGCGGGGAGTGACCCGCCCCGCCCCACCGCCCCGCAGCGCGCACAGCCCACGGGCCCGGCACCGCACAGGCGGCGCCGGGCCCGGTCGCGTATCGGATCCGTACGCGGGTGGCGTGCCCGTACCCGCCGGGCGCATCGACTGCCGCGGTCCCGCCCGGCGGACCCGCCCCGCTCAGTCGGCGTGGGCGTCGGCCGCCTCGACCTCCTCGCGGGTGACCCCGAGGAGATAGAGCACGGTGTCCAGGAAGGGGACGTTCACCGCGGTGTGGGCGGCCTCGCGGACCACCGGCTTGGCGTTGAAGGCGACCCCGAGCCCGGCGGCGTTCAGCATGTCGAGGTCGTTGGCGCCGTCGCCGATCGCCACCGTCTGCGAGAGCGGCACCCCGGCCTGCTCGGCGAAGCGGCGCAGCAGCCGTGCCTTGCCCGCCCGGTCCACGATCTCCCCGGTGACCCGCCCGGTGAGCTTGCCGTCGACGATCTCCAGGGTGTTGGCCTGCGCGAAGTCGAGACCGAGGCGTTCCTGGAGCGCGTCGGTGACCTGCGTGAAGCCGCCCGAGACGACCCCCACCTGGTAGCCGAGCAGCTTCAGCGTACGGATCAGGGTGCGCGCCCCCGGGGTGAGCCGCACCGCGCTGCGCACCTCGTCCACCACCGAGGCGTCCAGGCCCGCGAGCAGCGCGACCCGGGCGTGCAGCGACTCCGCGAAGTCCAGCTCGCCGCGCATGGCCGCGGCGGTCACCTCGGCGACCTTGTCCTCGCAGCCCGCGTGCGCGGCGAAGAGCTCGATCACCTCGTCCTGGATGAGGGTGGAGTCGACGTCCATCACCACCAGACGCTGCGCCCTGCGGTGCAGCCCCGCCGAGACCACGGCCACGTCCACGCCGAGCGCGGCGGCCTCCGGGGCGAGCGTGCTGCGCAGGGTCGCGGTGTCGGTGCCCGAGACCGCGAACTCCACGGCGGTCACCGGGTACTTGGCGAGGCGGAAGATGCGGTCGATATTGGCGCCGCTCTCGCTGATGCGTGCCGTTATGGCGGCGGTGGACTTCGCGGTCAGCGGGTGCCCGAGGACGGTGACATGGGAGCGCCCGAGGCCGCGCGGGCGGTTGTCGCCGGTGCCGGAGATGATCTCGGCCTGGACCCGGCGGGTCTCCGCCCAGTGGTGCACGGTGGCCCGCAGATCGCCCTCGGCCCCGGCGGGCGGCTGGGTGACCAGGGCGCACAGGACCATCCGGCCCCGGGTGACGACCTGCTCCAGGTCGATCACGTCCACGGAGTAGGCGGCGAGGGTCTCGAACAGTCCCGCCGTGAGCCCCGGCTGGTCCTTGCCGAAGATCTTGACGAGAAGCGTGGGGGCGTCGGGATTCTGCGAAGCGCTCATGGTGCTCCCACCGTATCCGCCGCCCGGGACGGCGCGCGGCGGCGGTCCGAGGACCGGACAGCGCCGGTCACCGGTACCGCCCATGAGGTCCCGGGGCGGCCCGATCATGGCCGGAGCCCGCCTTGCGGAGGAGGCCGGCACCCCACTCACCGATCAGCCGGAGCGGCGCCGCCCGGGCCGCCGCTCCCGCCGCCCGGCGTGCGCCCGCCGGTCCCGCCGCGCCCGCACACGTCACGACCTCGTCACGATCGACCAGCCCTTCCGAGGCTCCGAAAGCGCCCGGATGTACCGGCCACGGAAAAAAGGAGAGCGGTGGACGCGCGTCAACTGCCGCCTATTCGCGCCTCTTGCCCGAAGTAGCGGCAATTCGGCTCCCTGCGAGGCCGCTTACCACCGACCGGGGTGGTTTTGCACTGGCCGAGGTCAAACCGCGACACCTTCGTGCGCAGTCTTCACAAGGCCCGGCTTTCGGTCAGGGGCCGGAGCCTGAAATAGTTCCTCACGATGTTCGCCAACCCTGGCTCCCCGTGACGGGGGCATCACGGGGGACAAATCAGTGGGGCTGGAGTGCCGGAACTCGTACTGGAATTGAACGGAAGGACCTGGACGCTCGACCCGTCCAGGCCGTACACCCTCGGCCGCGATCCGCAGGGTGACATCGCGCTGGACGACGCGCGGGTCTCGTGGCGGCACGCCACGATCAGCTTCAACGGGCGCAGTTGGGTCCTGGAGGACCACGGCAGCACCAATGGCACCTTCGTGCAGGGCCAGCGCGTGCAGCAGTGGGAGCTCGGCCCCGGCAGCGTGGTGAACCTCGGCAACGCCAACGACGGCCCGCGGCTGACCACGGGGGCCGCCGCGCCGCAGCAGGCCCAGCAGCAGGCGCAGCCGCAGCAGGCCTACCAGCAGCAGGCCGGGGGCTGGGCCCAGCAGGCGCCGCAGCAGGCTCCGCCCCAGCAGCAGCCGCAGCAGGGAGGCTGGCAACAGCAGCAGCACCAGCAACCCCCGCAGCAGCAGGGAGGCTGGCAGCAGCCGCAGCACCAGCAGCAGGCCCCGGCTCCGCAGCAGCACGCGCAGCCGCAGGTCCCGCAGCAGCAGGGCCCCGGTCAGGGCGCCGGCAAGCAGGGGGGCGGGCCGTCCGCGCAGGGCAGCCCGACGACGTTCCACCAGCTCGCCCTCGGCCGCAAGATGCGCATCGGCCGCGCCCTGGAGAACGAGCTCGTCGTCTCCGACCTCCAGGTCTCGCGCCTGCACGCCGAGTTCACGGCGACGCCGGACGGCCGCTTCGAGATCCGCGACCTCGGCTCCCACAACGGCACGTACATCAACGGCCAGCCGATGGCGAAGTCGAGCACCGCCCTGCTCGGCCCGAACGACGTCGTCGGCGTCGGCCACTCGACCTTCCGCCTGGTCGGCGGGCAGCTCGAAGAGGTCGTCGACACCGGTGAGGTCTCCTTCTCGGCCCGCCACCTGACCGTCACGGTCGACGGCGGCAAGCAGATCCTCAAGGACGTCTCCTTCGGCGTACCGGAGAAGTCCCTGGTCGCGGTCATCGGCCCGTCCGGATCCGGGAAGTCGACCCTGCTCAAGGCGCTCACCGGCTACCGCCCCGCCAACCAGGGCGAGGTCCTCTACGACAACCGCAACCTCTACAAGCAGTTCGCCGAACTGCGCCAGCGCATCGGCCTGGTCCCGCAGGACGACATCCTGCACAAGGAGCTGACCGTCCAGAAGGCGCTGCGGTACGCGGCCAAGCTCCGCTTCCCCGGCGACACCGCCGAGGCCGAGCGCGAGGCCCGGATCGACGAGGTGCTCGGCGAGCTGAAGCTCGACATCCACAAGGAGAAGAAGGTCACCGCCCTCTCCGGCGGCCAGCGCAAGCGCGTCTCGGTCGCCCTGGAGCTGCTGACCAAGCCCTCCCTGATCTTCCTGGACGAGCCGACCTCGGGCCTCGACCCGGGCATGGACCGCGACGTCATGCAGCTGCTGCGCGGCCTCGCCGACGACGGCCGCACCGTCCTGGTCGTCACCCACTCGGTGGCCGAGCTGGCGATCTGCGACAAGCTCCTGGTCATGGCGCCCGGCGGCTCCGTCGCCTACTTCGGCCCGCCCGAGGAGGCGCTCAACTTCTTCGGCTACGACACCTGGGCCGACGTCTTCTCCGCCTTCGAGAACTACCGCGACTACGACTGGTCCGGCCGCTGGCGCGGTTCGCAGCACTACCGGATGTACGCCGCGGACATCGACGCGGTCGCGCCCCCGCAGCCCGCCTACATCCAGCCCCAGCAGGTCAGGACCCAGAAGCAGCAGACCTGGGGCTCCCAGCTGTGGACCCTGGTGCGCCGCTATGTCTCGGTCATCGCCTCCGACCCCGGCTTCATCGGCCTGATGGTGGTCCTGCCGGTGGTCCTCGGCGTGGTCAGCGTGGTCATCCCCTCGGACTACGGCCTGGTCAAGCCGGATCCGACCAAGGGCGACAAGGACACGTACAACAGCAGTGCCGGCATGATCATGATGATCCTGGTGGTCGGCATGTGCTTCTCGGGAGCGGCCAACTCGGTCCGCGAACTCATCAAGGAACGGGTCATCTACGAGCGCGAACGCGCCGTCGGCCTGTCCCGCTCGGCCTATCTGATGTCCAAGGTGATCGTGCTCGGGGTGATCACCGCCTTCCAGGGCGTGATCATCTGCGCGATCGGCTTCTCGGTGCGCGAGCTGCCCGAGGAGGGACTGCTGATGCCGCCGGCCGCCGAGCTGTGCCTGGCGATCATCGCCATCGGCTTCACCTCGATGATGTTCGGCCTGGTGATCTCCGCCCTGGTGAAGACCGCCGAGAAGACCATGCCGCTGCTCGTGATGTTCGCGATCGTCCAGCTCGTCTTCACCGGCACGCTCTTCCAGATCTACGGCAAGCTCGGCCTGGAGCAGCTGGCCTGGCTGATGCCCTCCCGCTGGGCGCTCGCCGCGGCGGGCAGCACCCTGGACCTCTCGCATGTGATGACGCCCTGGGACCTCAGCGACAAGGACAACCTCGACCCGCTGTGGGAGGCCACGGCCGGGCAGTGGACCATCAACATGCTGGCCATGGTGGTCATCGCCCTCGCCTGCGGCTTCGCCGTGCAGCGCCTGCTGCGCCGCCACGAGCCCGAGGTCATGCGCAACTAGCCGGTACGGGCCGCCACGGGTCCGCATGCCGTACGCCGGAGGGCGGCACCCCGCACAGGGTGCCGCCCTCCGGCGTATGCGCGTACCGCCTCGGCGGCCGGGCTCAGTAGGCGCTGTTCACGTTGTCCATCGAGCCGTACCGGTCGGCCGCGTAGTTGCAGGCGGCGGTGATGTTGGCGACCGGGTCGTAGATGTCCCAGGAGGTGCCCTCGACGTGGTACGCCTGGAAGGTCGGCGGGATCACCTGGAGCAGGCCCTTGGAGGGGACGCCGTTGATGGCGTTGATGTCCCAGTTGTTGATGGCCTGGGGGTCACCGGCGGACTCGCGGATGATGTTGCGGTGGATGCCCTCGTAGGAGCCGGGGATGCCCTTCTCCTTCATGACCGCGAGGGCCTCGCGGATCCAGCCGTCCAGGTTGTTCGCGTAGACCGGCTTGCGCGCCACGGAACGGTTGGCGGCGGGCTTCGCCTTGCGGTCGGCCTTGGCTTTCGCCTCGGCCTTCTTCTTCGCCTCGGCCTTGGCCTCGGCCGCGGCGGCCGCCTTCGCCGCGGCGGCCTTCTTCGCCTTCGCCGCCTGCTCGGCCTTCAGCTTGGCCTCGGCGTCCTTGGCCCGCTGGTCGGCCTGCGCCAGCTGGTCGGTGATGCCGGCGTGCACATCCTTGATCTGCCGCTCGCCGGTCGCGCTGGTGACGGCCACCGGGGCGGCGGACACGTCCTCGGTCTCGGCCCCGGAGTCGTTCGGGGCCAGCGAGAGGGCGAGGGCGGCCGCGCCGAGGGTGGCGACACCGGCGACCCCGTACTTCTTGTGGGTCCGGGTGAGCGGCTTGCGTAGACCGGGAATCGTCATGTTCTTGCGCATGGCAGTAGTGACCTCTTCGAATAGCGGAGGTCGCTCCGGGGCCTTTCGTTCGGATCGGGCTGGGCTCGCGGTGGCCGGTGCGCACATCTGCGGCGTTGTCGTCGGTTGCCGACGCTCCGCGTCGACGCCCTCCTCCGCCTTGCAGCTGCACGCACCGGCCACCGCTCCCTGATCCAGTCCGATCCAAAGGAAAGGCCCTGGTTCCGGCGGGGACAGATGTTTCCGGCACCAACGCCGCGGGTAGACAGCCGCAGCGCCGAGCGACGGGGTAATTCTTAGCGGTCGCAAAAATTTGTGGCAAAGGTGTGACGTACGAACGGCCTTAGTGGATCAGGGGTCCGAGGTGTCCCTTTTGAACGGGCATGGGAGCCGCTTTCCGGTCCTTTTTGTCTCCACTAGCCGACTTCGTACGTGACCTGGATCCTATGCCGGGCGTCACAGGCGGGGGCGGCCATTCTTGCGCTTTGTTGCTGCGGCAATTCGCTCCGTGAGGGAATTCCGCGATGCCGCAGGACACCTTCCGTCCCTTTTCTCCCGAAATTGCGAGATGGTGCTCGCCATGGGCCCGCGGCTTTCCGGCGGGGCCGGTGGGGCGCCCCCTCCACGGCGGCGCCGGAGCCCGCGAAGGACCCCGGCGCCGCCCGCGTCCCGGGCGGGAGAGCCGCCCGCTCCCCGCTCAGGGGAACAGCAGGTGGCTGTCGCCGAACTCGTGCCAGAGGTAGCGCTCGCGCAGCGCGGCCGCGTAGGCGCCGCGCAGCGCCGGGGCCCCCGCGATCGCCTCCAGCATCAGCAGATGCGAGGCCTCCGGCTCGTGCATCCCGGTCAGCAGCCCGTCCACCGCCCGCACCCCGCGCCCCGGCGTCACCACCAGCGGCGTCCACCCGTGCAACGCCCGCACCAGACCGTCCGGACCCACCGCGGACTCCACCGCCCGCACGGCCGTGGTCCCGACCGCGACCACCCGGCCGCCCCGCTCCCGCCGCGCCGCGTTGATCAGCCGGGCCGAGGCCCCGCTCACCTCGAACCGCTCCGGATACGGCGGCTCCTGGACCTCCGCCGAAGCCACCCCGGTGTCCAGGCGCACCGGCGCGAACTGCACCCCGCGGCTCACCAGCTCCGCCACCAGCGGCGCGGTGAACGGCCGGGCCGCGCTCGGCATCTCCGCGCTCCCCGTGCCGTCCGCCGCGGGCAGCGAGAAGACGCTCTGGTACGCGGACAGCGGCTGGTCCCGCGCGGTGTACCCGTACCGGATCGGGCGCCCGTGCACCCGCAGCAGCGCCGGGACCCCCGCCCCGCGCAGCCGCGCCCACCGCAGCCGCCCGCCCGCCGGGTCGAGCGGCTCCTCCAGGGCCAGCAGCGCCCCGCCGGGCAGCCGTACCCGCGCGGGCCCGGGACCGGGACGCCTGCGGGTCGCGCCCGTGCCGTCCGGCTCCCTGATCTCCACCGCCCAGCGCCCGTCGTCCCCGCGGGTGGAGAAGTGCACCACCACCGCCTCCCCGTCGGCCCGGCCGTCCACCGCGGCGGCCAGCGTGGGGGAGGTGTTGACCACCAGGACGTCCCCGCGGCGCAGCAGCCCCGGCAGCTCGGCGAACCGGTGGTGCGTCACCCGGGTGCCGTACGAGACGAGCAGCCGCACCGAACCCTGGTCGCGGCCCGGGCCGCGCTGCTCGGCCGGGATCCGGGCGGACAGCTCCTCGGGGACGCGCAGGCCGAGGCTCATGACCGCTCCAGGAGCGCGGGGGCCGCGTACCGGCCGCTCGGCGGGCGCGCGTCGAGCAGCCGCAGCAGGGCCGGCACCACCGCGGCGGGCAGCGGGCGCCCGCTGTCGTCGTCCAGCGGGACCGCCGCCCGGTACAGCTCGGTGCGCATGTCACCGGGGTCCACCGCCCAGACCCTGAGGCCCGGCTCCTCGACGGCGAGCACCGCGAGGAGCTGGTCGAGGGCCGCCTTGGAGGAGCCGTAGCCGCCCCAGGTCCCGTAGGCCTCGACCGCCGCGTCCGAGCTGATGCCGAGGACCGCTCCGGCCGGGGCGGACCGCAGCAGCCCGAGCGACTCCTGGACCAGGCCCAGCGCCGCCACCACATTGGTCTCCAGGGCCTCCCGCAGCCCGTCGAGGGGGTGCCGGGCCAGCGGGACCAGGGGCGCGGCCCCGAGCGCGCTGGCATTGGCGGCCAGCAGATCGAGACCGCCGAGCGCCCACGCCTCGGCCACCAGCGCCGCCCGGTGCTCCGGGTCGGTCACCGAGCCGGGCAGCGCCCGCACCCGGGTGCCCGGCGCGGACAACCGCCGCGCCGCCGCCTCCAGTACCGCCGCGTCCCGCGCGTCCACCACCAGGTCCCAGCCGCGCTCGGCCAGCGCGGTGCCCAGCGCGAGGCCCAGTCCCTTCGAGGCTCCTGTGACGAGTGCCACCGGCATGATCGTGCTCCTCTTCTCCGGCCGACTGCTCCGGTTCCTCCGCGTTCCGGTTCCGCTTCCTGCCTCCGGACGCTAGGAACCCGCCGCCCCCCGCCGCCTCGGCCGCGGGGCGGGAGCCCACCCGGGCGTTCGCCCTACACCGCCGGGCGCAGGGACCGTCCCGGGGCCGGAGGCCTAGGCCGCAGGTCGCAGGCCTCGGCCGCCACACGTCCGATACGCACGGTCACCGGGCGCCGGTACGGTGAGGCCATGAGCAACGCCCCCCGCTCGGGCCTGTCCGCGGTCAGCTCCGCGCTGCTCGCCATGAGCCGCCACCTGGAGGTCCGCGACGTCCTCAAGACGATCACGGCCTCGGCCAGGGAGCTGCTCGACGCCGAGTACGCGGCCCTCGGCGTCCCCGACGACCACGGCGGCTTCGCCCAGTTCGTGGTGGACGGGGTCAGCGACGAGCAGTGGCGCGCCATCGGCCCGCTGCCGCGCCAGCACGGGGTGCTCGCGGCCATGCTCCGGGACGCCCGGCGCGAGCGCCTCGACGATGTGCGCAAGGACCCCCGCTTCGGCGGCTGGCCCGCCGCGCACCCCGACATGAGCGACTTCCTCGGGCTGCCCATCAAGGACGGCGAGGAGATCATCGGCGCCCTCTTCCTCGCCAACAAGAAGAAGAGCCCCGCGCCGGGCGCCGACTGCGGCTTCACCGAGGACGACGAGGAACTCCTCGCGATCCTCGCCCAGCACGCCGCCATCGCCCTGACCAACGCCCGCCTCTACGAACGCAGCCGCGAGCTGACCATCGTCGAGGAGCGCTCCCGGCTCGCCCACGACCTGCACGACGCGGTGAGCCAGAAGCTCTTCTCGCTGCGCCTGACCGCGCAGGCCGCCGCCGCCCTCGTCGACCGCGACCCCTCCCGCGCCAAGGGCGAACTCCAGCAGGTGGCCGCGCTCGCCGCCGAGGCCGCCGACGAACTGCGCGCCGCCGTCGTGGAGTTGCGTCCCGCGGCCCTCGACGAGGACGGCCTCGTCGCCACCCTGCGCACCCAGATCCGCGTCCTGGACCGCGCGCACAGCGCCGAGGTCACCTTCGACGGCACCGGCGTCCGCGCGCTGCCCGCCGCCCAGGAGGAGGCCATGCTCCGGGTGGCCCAGGAAGCCCTGCACAACGCCCTGCGGCACTCCGGGGCCACCCGCGTCGACGTCACCCTCAGACGCCGCGGCGCGGGCACCGCCCTGCGGGTCACCGACGACGGCAAGGGCTTCGACCCCCGGGCCGTACGCCGTGCCGGACGCCACCTCGGACTGGTCTCCATGCGCGACCGGGCCCGCGGGGTCGGCGGAAGGCTCACGGTCCACTCCACGCCCGGCGAGGGCACCACGATCGACATGGAGGTCCCCGGTGGCTGAGCACACTGAGACCACGCCGCCCCCGGCCGAAGGACCGGACCCCGGTCGCGAGCCCGCCCGGCGCACCCCGGACGACCGCCGGATCCGCGTGCTCCTCGTCGACGACCACCAGGTCGTACGCCGGGGCCTGCGCACCTTCCTGGAGGTCCAGGACGATATCGAGGTGGTGGGGGAGGCCTCGGACGGCGAGGAGGGGGTCGACCAGACCGAGCGGCTGCGCCCCGACGTGGTCCTGATGGACGTGAAGATGCCCGGCATGGACGGCGTCGCCGCCCTGCGGCGGCTGCGCGAACTCGCCAACCCCGCCCGGGTGCTGATCGTCACCAGCTTCACCGAGCAGCGCACCGTCGTCCCCGCCCTGCGCGCGGGCGCCGCCGGATACGTCTACAAGGACGTCGACCCCGAGGCGCTGGCCGGGGCCATCCGCTCCGTGCACGCCGGGCACGTACTGCTCCAGCCCGAGGTCGCCGGGGCGCTGCTCTCCGAGGACGAACCGGGCGGCGGGACGAGCGGCCGGGCCGGGGCCCTGACCGAGCGCGAGCGCGAGGTGCTCTCGCTGATCGCGGACGGCCGCTCCAACCGGGAGATCGCCCGCGCCCTGGTCCTCTCCGAGAAGACCGTCAAGACGCACGTCTCCAACATCCTGATGAAACTGGACCTCGCCGACCGCACCCAGGCCGCCCTGTGGGCGGTCCGCCACGGCGTCACCGGCTGAGCCCGCGCGGCCGGTCCCCGCGTGAACAGACGCGGGCCCACGACCCTCGCGTGTGAACAGACGCGGGCCCACGACCCCCGCGCGTGAACAGGCGCGGGCGCACGCCCCCAGCTCAGCGGACGCCGCGCTCGCTCTCCTCCACATACGCGTTGTACGCGGCGACCTGGGCCCGCCGCGCCGTGCGCTCCACCGGCCGCAGCGCCCGCGACCGCGCATCCATCGCGGAGGCGCTGACGGCGGCGCCGGGGCCGTGCTCCTCGGCCATGTCGATCAGCAGCGCCACCCGCTGGGCCAGCTCCAACACCCGTACCGCGCGCGGCGGATAGCCCGGCGCGAGCAGCTCCCGGCCGCGCTCGGCGCGCGCCCGGTAGGCGTCGACGGCCGCTTCGGCCACCGGCCCCGAGCCCGCCACGTCCAGTTGCGCCAGGGTCTCGGTGGCCTCCCTGAGGGCCTGGGCCAGCTCGCGCTCGGCCTCGCCGAGGGAGGGCACATCGGCGGGCGGCGCCTGCCTGACCTCCAGGCAGTGCCAGACCACCTCGGTGGACAGTCCCTCCACCGGCCCGGCCTCGTACACATCGGGCACCAGGCCGAGCGCGGCGCCGTGGCAGACCACGGCCTCCTCCGCCTCCAGGGCACGGGCGTTGAAGTCGGGCGGCCCGCTGAGGCCGAGCGGATGCCCCGGCGCGGGCAGCGCCACCCGCAGCCCGCGCACCCCGAGCGCCCGCAGCCGCCCGAGCGCCAGCGTCAGCCCGACCTGGCCGCTCTCCCCGGGCAGCCCCGCCACCCGGTGCACCGCGTCCTCGGCGACCACGGCCGCCACCGCGTCGTCGGGCGAGACCAGGCCGGCGAGGAGCGCGTTGCCCCACGCGGCGAGCCGGCCGGAGCGTGGTTCGAAGAACATGCCCCTCAGCCTACGGGCCCCGCGGGCCCGCCCGAGGCGCCACCGGGCACCCCCGGGGCGACCTCGGGGACCGGGCCCCGGCACGGGTGGCGTAGGTTTTCCCTGGGGAACGCGTGCACACAGGCGGACGCGAGGACGAGACTGCAATGGGAGACAACGCGCTCATGAGCGATGTACTGGAGCTGGAGGACGTTTCCGTGGTCCGCGAGGGCCGTGCTCTGGTGGACCAGGTCTCCTGGTCGGTCAAGGAGGGCGAGCGCTGGATCATCCTCGGACCCAACGGCGCGGGCAAGACCACCCTCCTCAACATCGCCTCCAGCTACCTCTTCCCGAGCAGCGGCGGCGTGAGCATCCTCGGCGACCGGCTCGGCAAGGTCGACGTCTTCGAGCTGCGCCCGCGCATCGGCATGGCGGGCATCGCCCTCGCCGAGAAGCTGCCCAAGCGCCAGACCGTGCTGCAGACCGTCCTCACCGCCGCCTACGGCATGACCGCGAGCTGGCAGGAGTCCTACGAGGACGTCGACGAGCAGCGCGCCCGCGCCTTCCTCGACCGGCTCGGCATGAGCGAGTACCTCGACCGCCGCTTCGGCACCCTCTCCGAGGGCGAGCGCAAGCGCACCCTGATCGCCCGCGCCCTGATGACCGACCCCGAGCTGCTGCTGCTCGACGAGCCCGCCGCCGGACTCGACCTCGGCGGCCGCGAGGACCTCGTACGCCGCCTCGGCCGCCTCGCCCGCGACCCGCTCGCCCCCTCCATGATCATGGTGACCCACCATGTCGAGGAGATCGCCCCCGGCTTCACCCACGTCCTGATGATCCGCCAGGGCAAGGTGCTCGCCGCGGGCCCCCTCGAACTCGAACTCACCTCGCGCAACCTGTCGTTGTGCTTCGGGCTGCCGCTCCTGGTCGAGCAGTCCGGCGACCGCTGGACCGCCCGCGGCCTGCCGATGAGCTGACGCCCCGCCAAGTCCACCGCCGTACACGGAAGTTGATCGCACCCTGTCGCGGGAGCAACCGGTCGACCTACCATGAACCGGTGGACATAGACGCGTGGGTGTGGTGGCTCATAGGTGCGGCGGCGCTCGGTATCCCGCTGGTGATCACCGCGATGCCGGAGTTCGGGATGTTCTCCGTCGGCGCCGTGGCCGCCGCGATCACGGCCGGGGCCGGCGGCGGAGCCGTGGCGCAGGTCCTGGTCTTCGTGATCGTCTCGGTGGCGCTGATCGCGCTGGTCAGACCGCTGGCCGCGCGCAGCCGCCGACGGCAGCCCGAACACACCAGCGGCGTCGAGGCGTTGAAGGGAAAACAGGCCATCGTCCTGGAGCGCGTCGACCGCCACGGTGGCCGGATCAAGCTGTCCGGCGAGGTCTGGTCCGCCCGCTCGCTCGATTCGGGGCAGACTTACGAGGCCGGTGAGGAAGTCGACGTCGTGGACATCGAGGGTGCGACCGCCATCGTCATGTGACGGGACGTGAACGGAACACCGGGCAAGCCGAGTTGCTCTCTGACAGACTCGACCAGCAAGATCTTCGGTACGGTCCGCACGGTCCGTACGGGCGGTCTTCCGCGAACCTCTAGGCACGAAGGGTACGGGCATCCACGATGGAACCGATCATCATCGTCCTGATCATTCTGGTGGTGCTGGTCTTCATCGCCCTGATCAAGACGATCCAGGTCATCCCGCAGGCCAGCGCCGCGATCGTCGAACGCTTCGGGCGCTACACCCGCACCCTGAACGCGGGACTCAACATCGTCGTCCCGTTCATCGACTCGATCCGCAACCGGATCGACCTGCGAGAACAGGTCGTCCCCTTCCCGCCCCAGCCGGTGATCACCCAGGACAACCTGGTCGTCAACATCGACACGGTCATCTACTACCAGGTCACCGACGCCCGCGCCGCGACCTACGAGGTCGCCAGCTACATCCAGGCCATCGAACAGCTCACCGTCACCACGCTGCGGAACATCATCGGCGGCATGGACCTGGAGCGCACCCTGACCTCCCGCGAGGAGATCAACGCGGCCCTGCGCGGCGTCCTCGACGAGGCCACCGGCAAGTGGGGCATCCGCGTCAACCGCGTCGAGCTGAAGGCGATCGAGCCGCCCACCTCCATCCAGGACTCGATGGAGAAGCAGATGCGCGCCGACCGCGACAAGCGCGCCGCGATCCTCCAGGCCGAAGGTGTCCGGCAGTCCGAGATCCTGCGCGCCGAAGGCGAGAAGCAGTCGGCCATCCTGCGCGCCGAGGGTGAGGCCAAGGCCGCCGCCCTGCGCGCGGAGGGCGAGGCCCAGGCCATCCGTACGGTCTTCGAGTCCATCCACGCCGGCGACCCGGACCAGAAGCTGCTCTCCTACCAGTACCTCCAGATGCTCCCGAAGATCGCCGAGGGCGACGCCAACAAGCTCTGGATCGTGCCCAGCGAGATCGGCGACGCCCTCAAGGGACTCTCCGGCGCCATCGGCAACTTCGGCCCCATGGGCGGCGGTTCGCCCAGCGTGCCGTCCCCGTCCCCGAGCGGCTCGGACCGCCTGGAGAAGCCTTCGATCGACTGAGGCCCCGCCGAGCTGGAGCCCTCCACCGAGGCCCGCGACCGCATACACGGGAAGGCGCCCGCCCCCTCAGGGGACGGGCGCCTTCCCGTATCCGCACTCTCCGGCGGCCCAACCGGCCTCTCAGGCCGCCGACGTGGACAGCCACCCCGGCAGCGACTCCAGGTGGTCCTGCGCCAGCGTCAGCAGCATGGCGTCCGCCGGAGTCGGCTCGAAGGGCTGGCGAAGCAGCGGCATGCCCGCCTGCTCCGGAGTCCGGTTCGCCTTGCGGTGGTTGTCCTCCGCGCAGGAGGCCACCGTGTTCAGCCAGGCGTCCGCGCCGCCCTGCGAACGCGGCACCACATGGTCGACGGTGGTCGCCCGCCGCCCGCAGTACGCGCACCGGTGCCGGTCACGCACCAGCACACCCCGCCGCGACCACGGAGCCTGTCTTCGGAAGGGCACCCGTACGTACCGGCACAGCCGGATCACCCGCGGCACCGGCAGATCGACGGCCGCGCCGCGCATACGGAGGGCGGGGTGGGCCTGCTCCACCACGGCCTTGTCCTGGAGCACCAGAACGACGGCCCGGTTCAACGTCACCGTCGACAACGGCTCGAAGCTCGCATTCAGCACCAGCGTGTCACGCATCCCGCCCACCTCCCATGTGCACAGGCCCGTCCCCCCCGGTCGGCGAGCGGGCCGGGATCAACTCTGGCCGGGGACGCCGGGATGGACAACGCAATATCCGGGCGCCCGGGCAGTGCGGCGGTCCCGGTGCAAAAAGACTGCCCGCCCCCGGTCAGGTCCAAGACTGGGGGCGGGCAACGGTCCGGTGACGGCTCAGCCGCCGGCGGGTGCCGCGTACTCGCCGAGCAGCTGCGCCCGGGCGAGGGTGTGGAAGCGGAGGTTGAAGCCCACGAAGGCGGGCGAGCCCGTGGCGTCGGGACCCAGCTTCTCCTGGTCCACCGCGTACACGGTGAAGACATAGCGGTGCGCGGGGTCGCCCGCGGGCGGGGCGGCACCCCCGAAGTCGTGGGTGCCGTAGTCGTTGCGCACCTGCACGGCGCCCTCGGGCAGGCCCGCGAAGGAGCCGGTGCCCGCGCCCACCGGCAGCTCCGTCACCGAGACCGGGATGTCGAAGACGGTCCAGTGCCAGAAGCCGCTGCCGGTCGGCGCGTCCGGGTCGAAGCAGGTCACCGCGAAGCTCTTGGTCTCCGCCGGGAAGCCCTCCCAGCGCAGATGCGGCGAGGTGTTCCCGGCCGCGTAGACCTGATCGTCCTTGAGCGTGCCACCCGGCGCCAGATCGTCGCTCACCACGGTGAACGCGGGCACCTCGGGGTGGAAGTCATGGGGAAGGGGCGGCCTGTTGAGCTCGGTCACTTCTCGCACCTCACTGATCGGCAAACACTCTGCGGGCCGAGCCTAGAGGGTCGCGCGCCCGCCGTGCCCGCGGCAGGCGGTCCGCAGGGGGAGCCGGGCGTACGGGAGTCCGGACAGCGCTCGGCCCACGGCACAGGACTCGCTGCGTGCCGTGGGCCGGGGCTCACGCGGTGGACCGCGGTGAGGTCAGAGCCAGTTGCGGCGGCTGCCGACCTCGGAGAGCCACTGGTTGAGGTAGGCGGTCCAGTCGGTCGCCTGGTAGTCGTGCAGCCCCACCTTGAAGGAGCGGAAGGTGTCGCTGCTCTCGCTGAACAGGCCCGGCTTCTTGTCCATCTCCAGGACGACGTCCATCTCCCGGTCGTCGGCGACGAAGCTCAGCTCCACCTGGTTCAGCCCGCGGTACTGCTGCGGCGGGAAGAACTCGATCTCCTGGTAGAAGGGCAGCTTCTGCCGGGTGCCGCGGATGTGCCCGCGCTCCATGTCCGCGCTCTTGAAGCGGAAACCGAGCTGGATGAAGGCGTCCAGGATGGCCTGCTGGGCGGGCAGCGGGTGGACGTCCACCGGGTCCAGGTCGGTGGAGTCCACGGCACGGGCGATCTCCAGCTCCGTGCTCACCCCGATGTTCATGCCGCGCAGCTGCTGCCCGTCGATGCTGGTGATCGGCGTCTCCCAGGGGATCTCCAGGGCGAACGGCACCGCGTGCACCGCGTTCTCGGCCAGCGTGAAGGCCCCGCCGAGCCGCACCTTGGTGAACTCGATGTCCTGCTTGTACTCCTGGTCGTTGCCCTCGACCTCGACCCGCGCCTGCAGGCCGACCGACAGCCCCTCGATCTCCTGGCTGACCGAGCCGCCCTGGATCCGCACCTCGCCCTGGACCACACCGCCGGGCACCACGTTCGCCTCGGTCAGCACCGTCTCGACCGAGGCCCCGCCGGCACCCAGACTCGCCAGCAGCTTCTTGAACCCCATGTTTCTCCTCCCCAGGCCCAGCCTGTGGTGACGACTCAATCCTCGAAACCCTAGAACGCGATACGGGCCCGGGCGGTTCCGCTCCACCGGCCGCCGGTTCCGTGCCCCGAGGGCCGCCGCGGAGCCGGGGTTAGGCTTGGGCGCCATGATCGTGGCCCCCGACCGTACGCCCCTCAGCCGTGACTTCTTCGACCGCCCCGTCCTGGAGGTCGCCCCCGACCTGCTCGGGCGGACCCTCGTCCGCACCGCGCCGGAGGGCACGATCGAGCTCCGCCTCACCGAGGTCGAGGCCTACGCGGGTGAGATCGACCCCGGCTCCCACGCCTTCCGCGGCCGGACCGCCAGGAACGCGGTGATGTTCGGCCCGCCCGGACACGCGTACGTCTACTTCACCTACGGCATGTGGCACTGCCTCAACCTGGTCTGCGGCGAGGAGGGCATGGCCAGCGGGGTGCTGCTGCGCGCCGGGGAGATCCTCAGTGGGACCGAAGCCGCTCGTAAACGGCGACTCTCGGCCCGCAATGACAAGGAACTGGCCAAAGGCCCCGCCCGGCTCGCCACCGCCCTCGATGTCGACCGCCTGCTCGACGGCGCCGATGTCTGCGCCTCCACCGAGGCGCCCCTGTCCGTCCTCGCGGGTACGCCCACACCCTCCGACCTGGTACGTACGGGGCCCCGGACCGGGGTGGCGGGTGAAGGGGGCGTGCACCCCTGGCGGTTCTGGGTCGACGGGGACCCGACCGTCAGCCCCTACCGCGCACACGCCCCGCGTAAACGCCGAACTTGACCCGGCCTTCGCAGCCCCGTAATGTACTCCGAGCCGCTTGAACCGGTCCGGCAGTCAGCCGACCACCGGGAGCGGCGAACCCACTCACTAGGCACATCCCCTTCATCGGGTGCAGCTTTCGCATGCCGAAATCTGCCGAAGAGGCTCGATTATGAGTCCGGAGGGAATTCCGCTAGCGTGAGGGACACCGAAAGGGAGCCGGAAGGCGACTGAATAGGTAAGGCTCTCCAACGGCCACTGGATGACATTACGGACCGGAAATCGGGACGGAAAGCGTCTGGTAAGGTTGGAAACACCGAAGGGAAACGCCCGGAGGAAAGCCTCGGCTGAATGGTCGAGGTGAGTACGAAGGAAGTGTCCGTTCCTTGAGAACTCAACAGCGTGCCAAAAGTCAACGCCAGATATGTTGATACCCCTGACTCTCGGCAGTCCTTTGTGACTGTTTTGGGTTTGGGTTCCTTTGAAGAAACACACAGCGAGGATGCTGTGGACCGGGGGGATTATTCCTCTTCCTGGTTCCGCTCTCGTGTGTGTGACCGGATTACCGGTACACATTCACGGAGAGTTTGATCCTGGCTCAGGACGAACGCTGGCGGCGTGCTTAACACATGCAAGTCGAACGATGAACCCGCTTCGGTGGGGGATTAGTGGCGAACGGGTGAGTAACACGTGGGCAATCTGCCCTGCACTCTGGGACAAGCCCTGGAAACGGGGTCTAATACCGGATATTGACCTGCTTGGGCATCCAAGTGGGTGGAAAGCTCCGGCGGTGCAGGATGAGCCCGCGGCCTATCAGCTTGTTGGTGAGGTAGTGGCTCACCAAGGCGACGACGGGTAGCCGGCCTGAGAGGGCGACCGGCCACACTGGGACTGAGACACGGCCCAGACTCCTACGGGAGGCAGCAGTGGGGAATATTGCACAATGGGCGGAAGCCTGATGCAGCGACGCCGCGTGAGGGATGACGGCCTTCGGGTTGTAAACCTCTTTCAGCAGGGAAGAAGCGTGAGTGACGGTACCTGCAGAAGAAGCGCCGGCTAACTACGTGCCAGCAGCCGCGGTAATACGTAGGGCGCAAGCGTTGTCCGGAATTATTGGGCGTAAAGAGCTCGTAGGCGGCTTGTCGCGTCGGTTGTGAAAGCCCGGGGCTTAACCCCGGGTCTGCAGTCGATACGGGCAGGCTAGAGTTCGGTAGGGGAGATCGGAATTCCTGGTGTAGCGGTGAAATGCGCAGATATCAGGAGGAACACCGGTGGCGAAGGCGGATCTCTGGGCCGATACTGACGCTGAGGAGCGAAAGCGTGGGGAGCGAACAGGATTAGATACCCTGGTAGTCCACGCCGTAAACGGTGGGCACTAGGTGTGGGCAACATTCCACGTTGTCCGTGCCGCAGCTAACGCATTAAGTGCCCCGCCTGGGGAGTACGGCCGCAAGGCTAAAACTCAAAGGAATTGACGGGGGCCCGCACAAGCGGCGGAGCATGTGGCTTAATTCGACGCAACGCGAAGAACCTTACCAAGGCTTGACATACACCGGAAAACTCTGGAGACAGGGTCCCCCTTGTGGTCGGTGTACAGGTGGTGCATGGCTGTCGTCAGCTCGTGTCGTGAGATGTTGGGTTAAGTCCCGCAACGAGCGCAACCCTTGTCCCGTGTTGCCAGCAGGCCCTTGTGGTGCTGGGGACTCACGGGAGACCGCCGGGGTCAACTCGGAGGAAGGTGGGGACGACGTCAAGTCATCATGCCCCTTATGTCTTGGGCTGCACACGTGCTACAATGGCCGGTACAATGAGCTGCGATACCGCAAGGTGGAGCGAATCTCAAAAAGCCGGTCTCAGTTCGGATTGGGGTCTGCAACTCGACCCCATGAAGTCGGAGTCGCTAGTAATCGCAGATCAGCATTGCTGCGGTGAATACGTTCCCGGGCCTTGTACACACCGCCCGTCACGTCACGAAAGTCGGTAACACCCGAAGCCGGTGGCCCAACCCCTTGCGGGAGGGAGCTGTCGAAGGTGGGACTGGCGATTGGGACGAAGTCGTAACAAGGTAGCCGTACCGGAAGGTGCGGCTGGATCACCTCCTTTCTAAGGAGCACTTCTCACTCGGACTTGTCCGGGTCAGAGGCCAGTACATCGGCGAATGTCTGATGCTGGTTGCTCATGGGTGGAACGTTGACTACTCGGCATCTTCGGTCACTTCGTGATGGTTAGTACTGCTCTTCGGGGCGTGGAACGCGGTTCATGGGGGTCTGGGGTGTCGGGCACGCTGTTGGGTGTCTGAGGGCACGGGCTGTATGCCTGGTGTCTTCGGTGCCGGCCCCAGTGAACTCGGGATGTGGTCCCGGGGTGATGGGTGGTTGGTCGTTGTTTGAGAACTGCACAGTGGACGCGAGCATCTGTGGCCAAGTTTTTAAGGGCGCACGGTGGATGCCTTGGTACCAGGAACCGATGAAGGACGTGGGAGGCCGCGATAGGCCCCGGGGAGCTGTCAACCGAGCTGTGATCCGGGGGTGTCCGAATGGGGAAACCCGGCAGTCGTCATGGGCTGTCACCCATGCCTGAACACATAGGGCATGTGGAGGGAACGCGGGGAAGTGAAACATCTCAGTACCCGCAGGAAGAGAAAACAACCGTGATTCCGGGAGTAGTGGCGAGCGAAACTGGATGAGGCTAAACCATGTGTGTGTGAGACCCGGCAGGGGTTGCGCATGTGGGGTTGTGGGATTCTTCTTGATCAATCTGCCGGTTGGTCGACGAGTCAGAAACCGTTGGTGTAGGCGAAGGACATGCGAAAGGTCCGGCGTAGAGGGTAAGACCCCCGTAGCTGAAACATCAACGGCTCGTTTGGAGAACACCCAAGTAGCACGGGGCCCGAGAAATCCCGTGTGAATCTGGCGGGACCACCCGCTAAGCCTAAATATTCCCTGGTGACCGATAGCGGATAGTACCGTGAGGGAATGGTGAAAAGTACCCCGGGAGGGGAGTGAAATAGTACCTGAAACCGTGTGCCTACAAGCCGTGGGAGCGTCGGGCAAGCACTTGTGCTTGTCTCGTGACTGCGTGCCTTTTGAAGAATGAGCCTGCGAGTTTGCGGTGTGTTGCGAGGTTAACCCGTGTGGGGAAGCCGTAGCGAAAGCGAGTCCGAATAGGGCGGTATAGTAGCGCGCTCAAGACCCGAAGCGGAGTGATCTAGCCATGGGCAGGTTGAAGCGGAGGTAAGACTTCGTGGAGGACCGAACCCACCAGGGTTGAAAACCTGGGGGATGACCTGTGGTTAGGGGTGAAAGGCCAATCAAACTCCGTGATAGCTGGTTCTCCCCGAAATGCATTTAGGTGCAGCGTCGTGTGTTTCTTGCCGGAGGTAGAGCACTGGATAGGCGATGGGCCCTACCGGGTTACTGACCTTAGCCAAACTCCGAATGCCGGTAAGTGAGAGCGCGGCAGTGAGACTGTGGGGGATAAGCTCCATGGTCGAGAGGGAAACAGCCCAGAGCATCGACTAAGGCCCCTAAGCGTACGCTAAGTGGGAAAGGATGTGGAGTCGCAGAGACAACCAGGAGGTTGGCTTAGAAGCAGCCATCCTTGAAAGAGTGCGTAATAGCTCACTGGTCAAGTGATTCCGCGCCGACAATGTAGCGGGGCTCAAGCGTACCGCCGAAGTCGTGTCAATCCAGCAGATAGCCCTAACGGGTGTTGGGTTGGGTAGGGGAGCGTCGTGTGCCGGGTGAAGCCGCGCCGGAAGGCAGTGGTGGATGGTTCACGAGTGAGAATGCAGGCATGAGTAGCGATACACACGTGAGAAACGTGTGCGCCGATTGACTAAGGGTTCCTGGGTCAAGCTGATCTGCCCAGGGTAAGTCGGGACCTAAGGCGAGGCCGACAGGCGTAGTCGATGGATAACCGGTTGATATTCCGGTACCCGCTGTAGAGCGTCAAACATCGAGCATCGTGATGCTAAGGCCGTGAAGCCGCCCTGATCTCTTCGGAGTTGAGGGGAGTGGTGGAGCCGCCGGTCCAAGCGGTTAGTAGGTGAGTGATGGGGTGACGCAGGAAGGTAGTCCATCCCGGGCGGTGGTTGTCCCGGGGTAAGGGTGTAGCCCGTGCGATAGGTAAATCCGTCGTACATAGGGGTGAGACCTGATGCCGAGCCGATTGTGGTGAAGTGGATGATCCTATGCTGTCGAGAAAAGCCTCTAGCGAGTTTTATGGCGGCCCGTACCCTAAACCGACTCAGGTGGTCTGGTAGAGAATACCGAGGCGTTCGGGTGAACTATGGTTAAGGAACTCGGCAAAATGCCCCCGTAACTTCGGGAGAAGGGGGGCCATTTCTGGTGATCCCACGTGCTGGGTGAGCTGGGGGTGGCCGCAGAGACCAGCGAGAAGCGACTGTTTACTAAAAACACAGGTCCGTGCGAAGCCGTAAGGCGATGTATACGGACTGACGCCTGCCCGGTGCTGGAACGTTAAGGGGACCGGTTAGCTCACTTTCGGGTGGGCGAGGCTGAGAACTTAAGCGCCAGTAAACGGCGGTGGTAACTATAACCATCCTAAGGTAGCGAAATTCCTTGTCGGGTAAGTTCCGACCTGCACGAATGGCGTAACGACTTCTCGACTGTCTCAACCATAGGCCCGGTGAAATTGCACTACGAGTAAAGATGCTCGTTTCGCGCAGCAGGACGGAAAGACCCCGGGACCTTTACTACAGTTTGATATTGGTGTTCGGTTCGGCTTGTGTAGGATAGGTGGGAGACTGTGAACTTGTCACGCCAGTGGCGGGGGAGTCGTTGTTGAAATACCACTCTGGTCGTGCTGGATGTCTAACCTGGGTCCGTGATCCGGATCAGGGACAGTGTCTGATGGGTAGTTTAACTGGGGCGGTTGCCTCCTAAAGGGTAACGGAGGCGCCCAAAGGTTCCCTCAGCCTGGTTGGTAATCAGGTGTTGAGTGTAAGTGCACAAGGGAGCTTGACTGTGAGACCGACGGGTCGAGCAGGGACGAAAGTCGGGACTAGTGATCCGGCGGTGGCTTGTGGAAGCGCCGTCGCTCAACGGATAAAAGGTACCCCGGGGATAACAGGCTGATCTTCCCCAAGAGTCCATATCGACGGGATGGTTTGGCACCTCGATGTCGGCTCGTCGCATCCTGGGGCTGGAGTCGGTCCCAAGGGTTGGGCTGTTCGCCCATTAAAGCGGTACGCGAGCTGGGTTTAGAACGTCGTGAGACAGTTCGGTCCCTATCCGCTGTGCGCGTAGGAATATTGAGAAGGGCTGTCCCTAGTACGAGAGGACCGGGACGGACGAACCTCTGGTGTGCCAGTTGTTCTGCCAAGGGCATGGCTGGTTGGCTACGTTCGGGAGGGATAACCGCTGAAAGCATCTAAGCGGGAAGCCTGCTTCGAGATGAGTGTTCCCACCTCCTTTGAGAGGGTAAGGCTCCCAGTAGACGACTGGGTTGATAGGCCGGATATGGAAGCCCTGTGAGGGGTGGAGTTGACCGGTACTAATAGGCCGAGGGCTTGTCCTCAGTTGCTCGCGTCCACTGTGTAGTTCCCAGACAACGAACAGTTGTGCTGGCTGAACAGTTCCACTGCTTAATTGAAGAGTGTGCTTGTTCGCTGCCCTGTTCTTTTCTCCGTATTCGTACGGGGAGTCTGAAGGGGTTTCGGTGGCCATAGCGTGAGGGAAACGCCCGGTTACATTTCGAACCCGGAAGCTAAGCCTTACAGCGCCGATGGTACTGCAGGGGGGACCCTGTGGGAGAGTAGGACGCCGCCGAACAATCTTTGAGGACCTGTGGTCCCAGCGTTCACGCTGGGACCACAGGTCCTTTTTTGTTTTCCATGCCGCGCGCTCGATACCGGGCTGCGCGAGAATGACTGCGTACCAAAGACAGAGGAGTCACCCATGTCCCCCAACTCTCCCGACGAGCGACCCGAGCGCGACGAGCGCCGCCGGGACAGTGGTGACCGTGGGGGAAACCGGCCCGCCCGCTCCCATGACCGTGCCGGCGCCGGACGTCGTGACGACAACCGCGGCGGGGGCTTCCGGCGCGACGACAACCGTGGTGGCGGCTTCCGCCGTGACGGTGACCGGCCCTCGTACCGTCGGGACGACCGTCGGGACGACCGGCGTGAGGGTGACCGCGGGGGTTTCCGGCGGGACGGTGACCGGCCTCCGTTCCGGCGCGACGACCGCCGGGACGACAACCGGGGCGGTGGCTTCCGCCGTGACGACCGGCAGGGCGACCGCGGTGGCTTCCGCCGTGACGACAACCGGCGGGACGACAACCGCGGGGGCAGGTTCCGTCGTGACGACCGGCGGGACGACCGTGCCCCGTTCCGGCGGGACGACCGCCGCGACGGCGACCGCGGGGGATTCCGGCGGGAGGAACGGCGCGATGACCGCGGCGGCTTCCGCCGTGACGACCGTCCCGGTGGCCGCTTCCCCCGGGACGAGCGACGTGATGAGCGTCCGGCTTTCCGGCGGGACGACCGCGGTGAGGGGCGTCGCGAGGACCGGGGATCTTTCCGGCGTGACGACAACCGCGGCGGGGGCTTCCGGCGTGACGACGACCGGCGTGAGGGCGGGCGTCCGCCGTTCCGCCGCGAGGACGGGCCGGGCCGTGGTGAGGAGCGCGGCGGGTTCCGCCGTGATGACCGGCGTGACGGTGACCGTGGTGGGTTCCGGCGCGATGACAACCGGGGTGGCGGGTTCCGCCGTGACGAGCGCCGCGGGGACGACCGTGGCGGCTTCCGTCGCGATGACCGCCGTGACGGTGACCGGCCCTCGTACCGCCGTGATGACCGTCGTGATGACCGCCGGGACGATCGCCGGGATGAGCGGCGGGACGACAACCGCGGCGGGGGCTTCCGGCGGGACGACCGGCGGGACGGTGACCGTGGTGGGTTCCGGCGTGATGACCGGCGTGAGGGCGAGCGTGCCCCGTTCCGGCGTGATGAGCGGCGTGACGACAATCGCGGGGGAGGGTTCCGGCGTGACGAGCGCCGTGGGGACGACCGGCGTGAGGGTGACCGCGGTGGCTTCCGTCGTGACGACCGGGCCCCGTTCCGCCGTGACGACCGACGTGATGACCGTGCTCCGTTCCGGCGGGACGACCGCAGGGACGGCGACCGCGGTGGCTTCCGTGGGCGGGACGACCGCGGGCCGCGGCGGGACGACCGGGGCCGGCCCGGCGGTGGCGGTTACCGCGGCCGTGACGACCGGCGGGACGACCGCCACGGCGGTGGGCGGTTCCGGGACGAGCGTGACCGGGACCGCGAGCCGATCAAGCGGCTGCCGATCCCCGAGGACGTCACCGGCGAGGAGATCGACAAGGACGTACGGCAGGAGCTGCTGAGCCTGCCGAAGACGCTGGCGGAGGATGTCGCGCGGAACCTGGTGATGGTCGCCCGGCTCATCGACGAGGACCCCGAGGGCGCGTACGGCTACTCGCGGGTGGCCCTGCGGCTGGCCTCGCGAGTGGCCGCCGTGCGCGAGGCGGCGGGATTCGCGGCGTACGCGACGCAGAAGTACAGCGAGGCGCTCGGGGAGTTCCGGGCGGCCCGGCGGATGACGGGCAACACCGAGCTGTGGCCGGTCATGGCGGACTGCGAGCGGGGTCTCGGGCGGCCGGAGAAGGCGCTCGACATGGCCGGTGAGCCCGAGGTGCACAAGCTTGACAAGGCCGGACAGGTGGAGATGCGCCTCGTCGCGGCCGGTGCGCGCCGGGACCTCGGGCAGACCGAGGCGGCCATCGTCACGCTGCAGAGCCCCGAACTCGCCTCCAACTCGGTGCAGCCCTGGACCGCCCGGCTCCGGTACGCCTACGCGGACGCGCTGCTCGAGGCGGGGCGCGAGGACGAGGCGCGGGAGTGGTTCGCCAAGGCCGTGGAGTCCGACAAGGACGGCAGCACCGACGCCTCCGACCGGCTCGCGGAGCTGGACGGCGTCGAGTTCACGGACGCGCTCGGCGACGAGGAGGAGCCCGGCTTCGAGGCCGGGGACGCGGGCGCGGAAGCCGACAGCCGGGAAGCCGCGGACGTGACGCCCAGCGCCTCGGCCGAGACGGATGCCGCTCTCGACGAGGGCACGGACGAGGACCTGGTCGACGTGGAGGACATCGACGTGGAGGACGTGGTCGAGACGGTCGACGCGGACGATGTGGCCGACACGGACGACGAGGCGATCGACGGAGAGGACCCGGACTCCGGCGACGCTTCCGGCGATGTCGCCGGTGACTCCTCCGGTGACGACGACAGCGCATCCGCCGGCCACGACGGCGACTCCGGTATCGACGCCCCTGGCATCGACGACTCCGGCAACCGCACCGACCACTGACGTCAGCCTGGGAACCGAGGAACCGAGGAACCGAAGAGCCAAGGAGCCAAGGAACCGAGAAACCCAGGAACCGAAGTAGCCCAGAAGCAGGGGGCGTTCTCCTTCCCGGAGGGCGCCCCCTGCGCGTGTTCAGAGGGTGAGGCTGCGCAGGACCAGGCCCGTCGCGGGCTTCGGGCCGAAGGAGGTGGACTTGCGGGGCATGGTGACGCCCTGGCGGGCCAGTTCGCGTACGACGTCCTCGCGGACCGGGTGCATCAGGACGGCGGTGCTGCCGTCGCGTTCGGCCTTGGTGACCGCGGCGCGGGTGTGGTGGATGTAGCCGATGTGGTCCGGGGTGTCGGGGATCCGCCAGACCTGGTCGAGCAGGGTGGAGTGCAGCACCGTCGCGTCGAGGGAGCGCCAGGCGGCCGGGCGGTCCCCGGGCACCGTCCGCTCCAGGAGGGCGGGGTCGGGCCGGTCGGCGAGATGGAAGGAGCCGTCGCCCGCGAGCAGGAAGGCGTTGCCCTCGGCGGCCGCCTCGGCGAGGGCGGCCCGCGCCCGGTCCAGGTCGCCGCCGAGGTCGCGTACCCGGAAGGCGTCCTTGAGGCCGGTGAGCGCCTCGGGGACCGGTACCCGGTGCAGGAGGCGGTGGATGGCCCGGACCTGGAGCGGGTGGCGGGCGGTGTCCACCAGCAGGACGAGGCCGAAGTCCCAGGGGCTGGGGCCGGGACGGTCCGCGCGCAGCCGCAGGCAGGTGGCCCAGCGGTGGTGGCCGTCGGCGATCAGGGCCTCGTGCCGGGCCAGGTCCTCCTGGACGGCGGTGAGCGAGGCGGGGTCGGTCACGGACCACAGGGTGTGGCGGATGCCGTCCTCGGTGGTGGTGCTCAGCAGCGGGGCGGTGGTGACCGTGCGGTCGACGACGGTGGCCGTACCGCACTCCTCGGCGTCGCCGCGGTAGGACAGGAGCAGCGGTTCGAGGTTGGCGGCGGTGGCCCGCATCAGGGCCGCGCGTTCCGCGACGATCTGCGGCATCACGTCCTCGTGCGGCAGGACGACGCCCTCCTCCGCTTCCGAGAGCCGCAGGGCGCCGATGATCCCGCGTTGCAGCATCGACTCCCCGCGCTGCTCGTAGACGTAGAGCGCGGGGGTCTCGTCGGCGGCGAGGATGCCCTCGGCGAGCCAGCTGGTGAGGGCGCCGGCGGCCTGTTCGCTGCTGGTCTCGGGGTCGGGGGCCTGGGGCAGGATGAGCCGGACGATGTTGTGCGGGTCCGCGGACTGGAGCTGGTGCAGCCCGTCGGGGCGGACCACGACGTCGTACGGGGGCGAGGTCACCGCGGAGAGGGAGCCGACCCGTTCGGGGACATAGCGGATGCCCCGGAAGGGCTGGAGATCGAGGCCGCTGCCTCGGGGACCGCCTGCGGGACCAGCGTTGTTCATCTGTGCATCGTAAGTCTGCGCGGCGGATACGAGAGGATCGGGGGAGCAGCGGCGAACAGGAACGGAACACACCCATGGACCACAGCCCGAGGACCCTGCCCGGCCACAGCGCCGACCGGCTCGACAGCGCCTACGACACGGCGCTGCTCGATCTGGACGGGGTGGTGTACGCGGGCGGTCAGGCGATCGCGCACGCGGTGGACTCGCTCGCGGCCGCGCGGGAGCGGGGCATGCACCTCGCCTATGTGACGAACAACGCGCTGCGCCCCCCGGAGGCGGTCACCGCCCACCTCACCGAACTCGGCGTCCCGGCGGAGACCGAGGACGTGATCACCTCGGCGCAGGCGGTGGCCCGGCTGATGAGCGAGCAACTGCCCGCCGGTGCACGGGTGCTGGTCGTCGGCGGCGAGGGCCTGCGGGTGGCGCTGCGGGAGCGGGGCCTGGAGCCGGTGGAGTCGGTGGACGAGGAGCCGGTGGCCGTGGTGCAGGGCTACGGCGGGCCCGAACTGCCCTGGGGCCGCTTCGCGGAGGCCTCCTACGCGGTCGCGCGGGGGCTGCCCTGGTTCGCCTCCAACACCGATCTGACCATCCCGAGCGCGCGCGGGATCGCGCCCGGCAACGGGGCGGCCGTCGAGGTGGTGCGGATCGCCACCGGCGCCAGCCCGCAGGTGGCGGGCAAGCCGCTGCCGCCGATGCACAAGGAGACGATCCTGCGGACCGGGGCGCGGCGGCCGCTGGTGGTCGGGGACCGCCTGGACACCGATATCGAGGGGGCGTTCAACGGCGGGGTCGACTCGCTGCTCGTCCTGACCGGGGTGACCGACCCGGCCCAGCTGCTCGCGGCGGTGCCCGAGCACCGGCCCACCTATGTCGACGCCGACCTGCGGGGCCTGCTCACCGGGCAGCCCGAAGTGCGGGCGTACGAAGGGGAGTTCGGCTGCGGCGGCTGGCGGGCCGCGGCCCGGGGCGAGACGCTGGAGCTGACCGGCGAGGGCGAACCGCTGGACGGGCTGCGGGCGTTGTGCGCGGCGGCCTGGAGCGCCGGGGGCGAGCGGGCCTGCCGCGGTGACGCGGGGAAGGCGCTGGCGCGGCTGGGGCTGTGAGCGGGCCGGGTGCCGGGGCGGTACGCGCTGCCGGCGGGGGCGGCGGCACCCCCGCCCATCAGCCCGGATCCGGAGGATAGGCTACCCTAACCGGGTGTTGGTCGAAGGTCCCCCTGAACAGCGCGCGGTGAGTGTTCCCGCGCCGCCGCCGAGGCACGCGATACGCGGCGCCGGACTGCTCGCGGCGCTGGTGCTCCTGGTCGCGGTCGCCGCCGCCAGTATCGCGATCGGCGCCAAACCGCTCAGCCTCGGTCAGGTCTGGCACGGGGTCTTCCAGGACTCGGGCACCTTCAGCGATGTGGTGGTCGGCGAGCGCCTCTCGCGTACCGGCCTCGGGCTGCTCGCCGGGGCCTCGCTCGGACTCGCGGGCGCGGTGCTCCAGGCCCTCACCCGCAATCCGCTCGCCGACCCCGGGCTGCTCGGCATCAACGCGGGCGCCTCCGCGGCGGTGGTCACCGCCATCACCTTCCTCGGCGTCAACTCCCTCACCGGCTATGTCTGGTTCGCCTTCGCGGGGGCGGCGGCCGTGGGCGTCCTGGTGTACGCGCTCGGCGGCAGCCGCAGCGCCACCCCGGTACGGCTCGCGCTCGCGGGCACCGCGCTCACCGCGGCCCTCAGCGGCTACCTCCAGGCCGTGATGATCGTCGACGACGCGGCGCTCGGGAAGATGCGGTTCTGGACGGTCGGTTCGCTGGCCTACGCCAACAACGACATCCTGCTCCAGGTGCTGCCCTTCCTCGCCCTCGGCATGCTCCTCACGCTCTTCCTGGCGCGCCCGCTCAACGCCCTGGCCATGGGCGACGACACCGCCCGCGCGCTCGGCGCCCGGCTGACCCGCACCCGGGCGCTCTCGCTCGGCGCGGCCACCCTGCTGTGCGGCGCGGCGACCGCCGCCTGCGGGCCGATCGCCTTCGTCGGCCTGATGGTCCCGCATGTGGTGCGCTCCTTCACCGGGCCCGACCAGCGCTGGATCCTGCCGTACTCGGCGCTGCTCTCGCCGGTGCTGCTGCTCGGCGCGGATGTGCTCGGGCGGCTCCTGGTGCGCCCGGCGGAACTCCAGGTGGGCATCGTGACCGCGATCATCGGCGGCCCGGTGTTCATCCTGCTCGTGCGACGGCAGAGGATGGCCCAGCTGTGAAGACGCCGCGCAACGCCCCGGCTGTGAAGACGCCGCGCAACGGCCCGGCCGTGAGGTCGGCGCGCAAGGGCCCGGCCGTGAAGTCGCTGCGCACCCGCGGCGGGCTCTCGGTCCGGGTGGAGGCGCGCTCGGCCCTGGTGGTCCTGCTCCTGCTGCTCGCCGCCCTGCTCGCGAGCGTCGTCCTGATCGGGACCGGCGACTACCCGATCGGCTTCGCCGACGTGGTGCGCACCCTGCTCGGCGAGGGCAATCCCGGCCAGGAGTTCATCGTCAACGACCTGCGGCTGCCGCGGGTCCTGGTGGCGCTCCTGGTGGGTGCCGCGCTCGGTCTCGGCGGCGCCGTCTTCCAGTCCGTCTCCCGCAATCCGCTGGGCAGTCCGGACATCCTCGGCCTCGGCCAGGGCTCCACCGCGGGCGCCCTCTTCACCATCGTGGTGCTCGGCGGCTCGGCCACCCAGGTCACCCTGGGCGCCCTGGCCGGCGGCCTGCTCACCGGCGCCGCGATCTACCTGCTCGCCTGGAAGCGGGGGGTGCACGGCTACCGCTTCGTCCTCGTCGGCATCGGGGCCGCCGCCATCGTCACCGCGGTCAACGGCTATCTGCTGACCAAGGCCGACCTGGTGGACGCCGCCCGCGCCCTGGTCTGGATGACCGGCTCGCTCACCGGCCGGGACTGGGACCAGGTCTGGCCGCTGCTCGCGCTGTGCGCGGTGCTCGTACCGCTGGCCCTGGTCAACGCCCGCCCGCTGCGCATGCTGGAGATGGGCGACGACGCGGCCGGGGCCCTCGGCGTCCGGGTCGAGCGCACCCGGCTGCTGCTCATGCTCTCCGCCGTGGTCCTCACCGCGGCGGCCACCGCGGCGGCCGGTCCGGTCGGCTTCCTCGCCCTCACCGCGCCGCAGCTCGCCAAGCGCCTGACGAAGGCGCCGGGACCCAACCTCGTACCGGCGATGGCGATGGGCGCCACTCTCCTGGTGGTCGCCGACTGGTCCTCCCAACGGATCTTCGGCGCCGACCAGTTGCCGGTCGGCGTGCTCACCGGCGTGCTCGGCGGCGCCTATCTGCTGTGGCTGCTCGTCACCGAACGCCGGGCCGGGCGGATATGAGCCGCCGTCCCGCGGCCGCCGCACCGGCCCCCTCACCGACCCGAAACCAGAGCAGGAGCGTCCCTGAAGTGAACCGGCTGATCGCCGACGACGTGACCCTCGGCTACGACCAGCGGGTCATCGCCGAGCAGCTCTCCGTCGAGATACCCGACAACTCCTTCACCGTCATCGTCGGGCCCAACGCCTGCGGCAAGTCCACCCTGCTGCGCGCGCTGTCCCGGATGCTCAAGCCGAGCAGGGGCCGGGTGCTCCTGGACGGCGAGGTCATCCAGTCCTACCCCGCCAAGAAGGTGGCCCGGACCCTCGGCCTGCTGCCGCAGTCCTCGATCGCCCCGGACGGGATCACCGTCGGGGACCTGGTCGCCCGCGGCCGCTACCCCCACCAGGGCCTGCTGCGCCAGTGGTCCGCCGAGGACGAGCGGGTGGTACGGGAGTCGATGGCCTCGACCGGTGTGGAGGCCCTCGCGGACCGGCCGGTGGACGAACTCTCCGGCGGCCAGCGCCAGCGCGTGTGGATCGCCATGGCGCTCGCCCAGCAGACCCCGCTGCTGCTGCTCGACGAGCCGACGACCTTCCTCGACATCCAGCACCAGATCGACGTCCTCGACCTGTGCGCCGAACTCCACGAGGACCAGGGCCGCACCCTGGTCGCCGTGCTGCACGACCTCAACCACGCGGCCCGGTACGCCACCCATCTCATCGCCCTGCGCGACGGCAAGGTGCTCGCCGAGGGCGCCCCGGCCGAGATCGTCACCGCCGAGCTGGTCGAGCGGCTCTTCGGCCTGCGCTGCCAGGTCATCGACGACCCCGAGACGGGTACGCCGCTGGTGGTGCCCGCGGCCCGCTCGGCACGCGGCGCGGCGGGAAAGGCCCGGGCGCGCGAGCACGGCGAGGACGCCGGAGCCGGCGCGGGCCCGCTCCTCGCGAAGAAGCCCGCGGTGCGGGACAGCGTGGTCGAGGACGGCGTGGCCGAGGACAGTGTGGCCGAGGACGGCGTGGTGAAGGACAACGCCTGAGGGAGGGCGACGTCTGAGGTCCGCGGCCCGGCGTGAAGAGTTCCGGAGCCGGTTCAGAGCAGGCGGCGCAGGCGCAGCAGGTCCCGCAGCCCCGCCTCCAGCCTGACCCGGCCGGAGCCCCAGGCCCGGGCGAAGTGCAGTTCCCCGTCGACGAGGGCGACCAGGTCGTCGCCGGTCATGGCGAGCCGGATCTGCGCCTTGGGCGCCGTCGGCGGTCCCTCGTGCAGCCGGAGCCCGTCGATCCGGCCCTCGTGCAGGCGGCCGGTGAAGGTGGCGTCGTGGTCGGTGAGGTGGCAGCTGAGCGAGCGGTCCAGGGCGGCGGCCCGGCGCACCTCGCCCCCGGCCCGGCCCATCTGCTCCGAGAGGCGGCCGAGCGCGGCGCGGCACTGCTCTACGGTGGCCATCTCGATCGACGGTACCCCAGGGTCCCGGGTTCGGATCGGGCCCGGCCCGATCCGGGCGAAGGACCCCGGCCGCGCGCGGTAGCGTCGGGGCATGGACGAGACCACGGCGAGCCCGGAACAGGAACCCTCCGCCGCCGAGGGGCAGCAGGCGGCGGCCGAGGCCGAGCGGGACCGGAGCGCCGCCGGTCAGCGGGACGCGGCCGCTCCCGGGGAAACCGCCGAGGACCCCGCGGCGGCCGCTCCCGCGGGTACCGCCGAGGATCCCGCGGCGGTACCCGCCCCCGACGACGCCCCCGCCGGACCCGCCCCGCTCGGTGTGGAACGGCAGCCGACCGGGAACGCCGAGGTCGACGGGTATCTCGGGCGGCTCGCCGACGCGGACCTGCTCACCCCCGACGGCCACACCGAGGTCTACGAGGACGTGCACCGCGGCCTGCGGGACACGCTCACCGGCCTCGACAGCCACCCCGGGCCCCCGCCGCCCGGACCGCACCCCGCACCGCCCCGGTGACGGCAGCCCGCCGTACACCCGCCGACCCCGGTCACGGAGGACCTTCCGTACACCGGCACGGACACAGGAGCTGAACCGACAGTGGCAGGAGTGGCACGTCGCCGCCTCGACGCCGAACTGGTCCGCCGCAAGCTCGCGCGCTCGCGCGAGCACGCGGGCCAGCTGATCGCCGCCGGACGCGTCGCCGTCGGCGGCGCCAGGGCGAGCAAGTCCGCCACCCAGGTGGAGACCAGCGCCGCCATCGTGGTCTCCAAGGACGACGGCGACCCCGACTACGTCTCCCGCGGCGGGCACAAACTCGCCGGGGCGCTGGCCGCCTTCGGGCCCCGGGGCCTGGTGGTCACCGGGCGGCGCGCCCTGGACGCCGGGGCCTCCACCGGCGGCTTCACCGATGTGCTGCTGCGCGCCGGGGCCGCCGAGGTGGTCGCCGTGGACGTCGGCTACGGCCAGCTCGCCTGGTCCCTGCAGAGCGACGAGCGGGTGACCGTCCGGGACCGTACGAACGTGCGCGAGCTGAGCCTGGACGACCTCGGCGGGGTCCCGGTCCAGCTCGTGGTGGGCGACCTCTCCTTCATCCCGCTCGGCCTGGTGCTGCCCGCCCTGGTGCGCTGCGCCGCCCCCGAGGCGGACCTCGTCCTGATGGTGAAGCCGCAGTTCGAGGTCGGCAAGGAGCGCCTGGGCAGCGGGGGAGTGGTGCGCAGCACCGCGCTGCGGGCCGAGGCGGTGCGCCAAGTCGCCCGGCAGGCCTGGGCACTCGGGCTCGGCGCCGAGGGCGTGACGGCCAGCCCGCTGCCCGGTCCTTCCGGGAACGTCGAGTACTTTCTGTGGCTGCGTGCCGGTGCTCCCGAGCTGGACCCGGCGGATGTTGACCGTGCTGTGGCGGAGGGGCCCCGTTGACTCAGAGCCGAGCTCGTACTGTTTTCCTGCTGGCCCACACCGGGCGGCCCGCGGCCATCCGGAGCGCCGAACTGGTGGTGGCCGGACTGCTCCGCTCCGGCCTCGGGGTGCGCGTACTCCAGGCGGAGGCCGCCGACCTGCCGCTGCCCCCCGAGGTGGAACTGGTCGCGGAGGCCACCCCGGAGTGCCTCGACGACTGCGAGCTGCTCATCGTCCTCGGCGGCGACGGCACGCTGCTGCGCGGCGCCGAGTTCGCCCGTGCCTCGGGGGTGCCGATGCTCGGGGTCAACCTCGGCCGGGTCGGCTTCCTCGCCGAGGCCGAGCGCGACGACCTGGACAAGGTGGTCGACCGGGTCGTCACCCGCTCCTACGAGGTCGAGGAGCGGATGACCGTCGACGTGGTCGTGCACAACAACGGCGACACCGTGCACCGCGACTGGGCGCTGAACGAGGCCGCGGTCCAGAAGGTCTCCCCGGAACGCATCCTGGAGGTGATCCTGGAGGTCGACGGCCGCCCGGTCACCGGCTTCGGCTGCGACGGCATCGTCTGCGCCACCCCCACCGGCTCCACCGCCTACGCCTTCTCCGCGGGCGGCCCGGTGGTCTGGCCCGAGGTGGAGGCGCTGCTGATGGTCCCGATCAGCGCACACGCCCTGTTCGCCAAGCCGCTGGTCACCTCGCCCGACTCGGTGCTCGCCGTCGAGGTCCAGCCGCACACCCCGCACGGCGTGCTCTGGTGCGACGGCAGGCGCACCGTCGAACTCCCCGCGGGCGCCCGGGTGGAGGTCCGCCGCGGCGCCGTCCCGGTCCGGCTCGCGCGGCTGCACCACGCCTCCTTCACCGACCGCCTGGTCGCCAAGTTCGCCCTGCCGGTCTCCGGCTGGCGCGGGGCGCCCCACTGACCGGCGCCGACCGGCCGGATCCGCGGGCGGGCGGCCCACTCAGGCGGGTGATACGACCGCCCGCCACCTGCGGATTCGGCACCGGATACCGGGGCCCGTCGCACAGCGGCGCCCCGACCTCGTAAGGTCGTGTCCGTGTTGGAGGAGATGCGGATACGGTCGCTCGGGGTCATCGACGACGCGGTCGTCGAGCTGTCGCCCGGTTTCACCGCCGTGACCGGGGAGACCGGCGCGGGCAAGACGATGGTCGTCACCAGCCTGGGCCTGCTGCTCGGCGGGCGCGCCGACGCCGCCCTGGTGCGTATCGGGGCCAAGTCGGCGGTGGTCGAGGGCCGGGTCACCGTGCCCGAGGGCGGCCCGGCGGTGCGGCGCGCCGAGGAGGCGGGTGCCGAACTCGACGACGGGGCGCTGCTGATCAGCCGGACCGTCTCCGCGGAGGGCCGCTCCCGCGCCCACCTCGGCGGGCGCTCGGTGCCGGTCGGCGTGCTCGGCGAACTCGCCGACGAACTGGTCGCCGTGCACGGCCAGACCGACCAGCAGGGGCTGCTCAAACTCTCCCGGCAGCGCCAGGCCCTGGACCGGTACGCGGGCGAGGCGGTCACCGGGCCGCTGGAGGCGTACGGCAAGGCCTACCGCAGGCTGCGGGCCGTCACCGCCGAGCTGGACGAGATCACCACCCGCGCCCGCGAACGCGCCCAGGAGGCCGACCACCTGCGCTTCGGCCTGGAGGAGATCGCCGCCGTGGAGCCCCGGCCCGGCGAGGACACCGAGCTGGCCGCCGAGGCCGAACGCCTCGGTCACGCCGAGGCCCTCGCCTCCGCGGCCACCGCCGCGCACGCCGCCCTCGCGGGCAATCCGGAGGACCCCGAGGGCATCGACGCGGGCGCCCTCGTCGCGGGCGCGCACCGGGCCGTCGAGGCGGTCCGCTCCCACGACCCCTCGCTCGCCGACCTGGCCGACCGGATCGGCGAGATCGGCATCCTGCTCGGCGACGTGGCGGGCGAACTCGCCGGGTACGCCGACGACCTGGACGCCGACCCGCTGCGGCTCGCCGCCGTAGAGGAGCGCCGGGCCGCCCTGACCCAGCTGACCCGCAAGTACGGCGAGGACATCGCCACGGTGCTCGCCTGGGCCGAGGCCGGTGCGGCCCGGCTGGCCGACCTGGACGGCGACGACGAGCGGACCGGCGAGCTGACCGCCGAACGCGAGGCGCTGCGGACCGAACTCGGCTCCCTGGCCCAGGCGTTGACCCAGGTGCGCCGGGAGGCCGCGGAGCGTTTCGCCGCGGCGGTCACCGCGGAACTCGCCTCGCTCGCCATGCCGCACGCCCGGGTCTCCTTCGAGATCCGCCAGACCGAGGACCCCGAGGGCGTCGAGGTCGAGGGCCGGACCGTCGCCTGCGGGCCCACCGGCGCCGACGAGGTGGAGCTGCTGCTCGCCCCGCACCCGGGCGCCCCGGCCCGCCCGATCGCCAAGGGCGCCTCCGGCGGTGAACTCTCCCGGGTGATGCTCGCCGTCGAGGTGGTCTTCGCCGGGAACGACCCGGTGCCCACCTACCTCTTCGACGAGGTGGACGCGGGCGTCGGCGGCAAGGCGGCCGTGGAGATCGGCAGGCGGCTCGCGCGGCTCGCCAAGTCGGCCCAGGTCGTGGTGGTCACCCACCTCCCGCAGGTGGCCGCCTTCGCCGACCGGCAGCTGCTCGTCGAGAAGACCGACGACGGCTCGGTGACCCGCTCCGGGGTCAAGGTGCTCGACGGCGAGGACCGGGTGCGCGAACTCTCCCGGATGCTCGCGGGCCAGGAGGACTCCGAGACGGCCCGCGCCCACGCCGAGGAACTCCTCGCCACGGCCCGCGCGGACGGCTGAGAGGCCACCGCCGCCCCCGCCGCGTCCCCCCGTGCCATCCGGCATGTGCCCCGGCCCTGCCGCCCCGTCAATCCCGGGCCCCGAAACCACCGGTACGAGTGGAACGCCTCCCCCTGCTCACCCCGGCGCCCCGCTCCGGACGCCGGACTGCGGCCCCGGCGCCCGCTCGGCCTGGCATCCTGTGCGCAGCACCCGGGGTGGCACCCAGTGCCCCGAACACCCGCCCCCGGCCCACCGGAGACCGCCACGGACCGGCCGCCCTGCCCCCATGAACAGCAAGCAGAACTCCCCCCACCGAACCACCGAACCAAGGAACCCCCCACGTGAGCAGCCTCGCACCATACGGTCGTCCGCCGCTGCGTACCGTGCAGGTGCTCGGCGGGGTGAGCGCCGGCAGCAGCGGCCAGGTGCGGGCGCTGGCCACCGGGCTCACCGCGCGCGGGGTGCGGGTGACCGTGTGCTCCCCGCAGCGGACCGAGGAGGCGCACGACTTCACCGGCGCGGGAGCGGTCCATGTACCGGTGCCCCGGCGCGGCGACCCCGCCTCGCTCGCCGCTCTGCGCGCGGCCTGCTCCGGCGCCGACCTGGTCCACGCGCACGGACCGCACGCCGCCCTGCGCGCCTCGCTGGCCCTGAGCGGACGCCCGGTGCCCCTCGTGGTGACCTGGTACAGCGGCGGCTCGTGGGACGGCTCCCGGCCGCGGGTACGGGAGTTGGTGGAGCGCCGGGTGGCCAGGGCGGCCTCGGTGGTCCTCGGCGCCACCCCCGAACTCGTCGGCCGGGCCCGGGCCTTGGGCGCCCGCGACGCCCGGCTCGCCGTCCTCGCCCACCCGGGCGCGCGCCCGCCCCACGAGGGGGACACGGCGGGGCGCAGCACCGCCGACCCCGACAAGACCCGGGCCGAACTCGGCGCCGTGGGACGCCCGTTGCTGCTCGCCGTGGGCGCCCTGCACGCGGGCCGCGGCTACCGGACCCTGCTCGACGCGGCCCGCGCCTGGCGCGGCCTCGAACCGCAGCCGCTGGTGCTGATCGCGGGGGAGGGGCCGCTGCGCTCCCAACTCCAGCGCCGCATCCGCCGCGAGGACCTGCCGGTACGCCTGCTCGGCCGCCGCACCGACGTACCGGAACTGCTCGGCGCCGCGGACCTCGTCCTGGTGCCCGGCAGCCGGGAGGCGCGCTCCGTACTCGCCCAGGAGGCCCTGCTCGCGGGGGTGCCGCTGGTCGCCGCCGAGGTCGGGATGATGACCGAACTCGTCGGCGGGGCCGCCGAGTTGGTGCCGCACGGGGACGCCGAGGCCCTGGCCCGCGCGGTCACCGCGCTGCTCGATGACCCGTACCGCAGGCAGCGGCTCCGGGTCGCCTCCCGTGCGCTGACCCGCAGTTGGCCCTCCGAGGACGAGGCCGCCGCCCAAGTCCTCGGCGTCTACGACGAGTTGACCGGGTGACGCACTCCGGCCCGCGGCTGGGGCCGCGGGCCGGAGGGTGCTGCGTCGGTGCCGGGGCGGGCCTCAGCCCCCGTACGCCCCCGAGGCGGTGAGCCGCAGGGCGGTGTCGATCAGCGGGACATGGCTGAACGCCTGCGGGAAGTTGCCCACTTGGCGCTGGAGGACCGGGTCCCACTCCTCGGCGAGCAGGCCGAGGTCGTTGCGGAGCGCGAGCAGCTTCTCGAAGAGCTTGCGGGCCTCGTCGACCCGGCCGATCATCGCCAGGTCGTCCGCCATCCAGAAGGAGCAGGCCAGGAAGGCCCCCTCGTCGCCGGAGAGCCCGTCCACACCCTCGTCCTCACCGGAGGTCGGGTAGCGCATGATGAAGCCGTCCGGGGTGGACAGTTCGCGCTGGATCGCCTCGATGGTGCCGATGACGCGCTTGTCGTCCGGCGGCAGGAAGCCCATCTGCGGGATGAGCAGCAGCGAGGCGTCGAGCTCCTTCGAGCCGTAGGACTGGGTGAAGGTGTTGCGCTCCTGGTCGTAGCCCTTCTCGCAGACGTCCCGGTGGATGTCGTCGCGCAGCTCGCGCCACTTCTCCAGGGGGCCGTCCGCGTCGCCGGACTCGATCAGCTTGATGGTGCGGTCGACGGCGACCCAGGCCATCACCTTGGAGTGCACGAAGTGGCGGCGCGGGCCGCGCACCTCCCAGATGCCCTCGTCCGGCTCGTACCAGTGGTCCTCCAGGTGCCGGATCAGCTTCAGCTGGAGCAGCGAGGCGTGGTCGTTGCGCGCCAGGCCCGTCATATGGGCCAGGTGCAGGGCCTCGGTGACCTCGCCGTAGACGTCCAGCTGGAGCTGGTGGGCGGCGCCGTTGCCGACGCGCACCGGGGCGGAGCCCTCGTAGCCGGGCAGCCAGTCCAGCTCGGCCTCGCCCAGCTCCCGCTCCCCGGCGATGCCGTACATGATCTGCAGGCTCTCCGGGTCGCCGGCCACCGCGCGCAGCAGCCACTCGCGCCAGGCGCGGGCCTCGTCGCGGTAGCCGGTGCGCAGCAGCGAGGACAGCGTGATCGCCGCGTCGCGCAGCCAGGTGTAGCGGTAGTCCCAGTTGCGCAGACCGCCGATCTCCTCCGGCAGCGAGGTGGTGGGCGCGGCGACGATGCCGCCGGTGGGCGCGTAGGTCAGCGCCTTCAGCGTGATCAGCGAACGGATCACGGCCTCCCGGTAGGGGCCGTGGTACGTGCACTGCTCGACCCACTCCCGCCAGAACTCCTCGGTGGCCTCCAGCGACTGCTCGGGCTCGGGCAGCGCCGGGGGATTCCGATGCGAGGGCTGCCAGGAGATGGTGAAGGCGACGCGCTCACCGGGGGAGACCGTGAAGTCGGCGTAGGTCGTCAGGTCCTTGCCGTAGGTCTCCGCCTCGGCGTCCAGCCAGACCGAGTCGGGTCCGGCCACCGCCACGGTGCGCCCGTCGACCTTGTGCACCCAGGGCACGATCCGGCCGTAGGAGAAGCGCATCCGCAGCGCGGAGCGCATCGGCACCCGGCCGGTGACGCCCTCCACGATCCGCACCAGCTGGGGTGCGCCGTCGCGGGGCGGCATGAAATCGGTCACTCTGACCGTGCCGCGGGGGGTGTCCCACTCGGATTCCAGGATCAGCGAATCCCCGCGGTAGCTGCGGCGGACCGCGGGCGGCGGGTCCTCGGACCCGGCCGCCGGCCCCAGTCTCCAGAAGCCGTGTTCTTCGGTGCCGAGCAGCCCGGCGAAGACGGCGTGGGAGTCGAAGCGGGGCAGGCACAACCAGTCGATCGTGCCGTCCCGGCAGACCAGCGCGGCGGTCTGCATGTCTCCGATAAGTGCGTAGTCCTCGATGCGCCCGGCCACGTACATCTCCAGTCAAACGGCCACGGTGCCCGCTCGGGGGCCTTGCAATGCGGGTCAAGGATTCTGTGTGAATCGTCTGCGACGAGCTCTTGTCGGAAAAGACGCGGCTCGTGGCGTCGTCGTTCCCTCGGTCACTCCGACGCCCCTGGTCCGGGGCATGCCACGTGCCCGGATACGGCGCTCGTCGGCGAGTGTCCGAGCAGGATACGTCCGCACCGGGTGATCCGTGCACCGTCTTCGGCAACCCGGCTGCGCCGAACGGGTGGGCGAGAGGTGACGTGTGCCGCATTCCGTGCGCGGAGCGTGGCCGGAAGCAGTCTCCTCTGGTCGCTGTTACCCTGGTAGCCCGTGGACCGGTGGGCCTGGCCCCCGACCGCAGCGGCGCCACCCGAAGAACGTTCCGGGCCCGCTCAGCACCTCAGACCGCGACCACGGGAGCCCCCTCTTGGCCATGCCGCCCCGATCCTCGAATTCGACGACCAAGCACATCTTCGTCACCGGGGGTGTCGCCTCGTCCCTCGGCAAGGGGCTCACGGCCTCCAGCCTGGGCGCGCTGCTCAAGGCGCGCGGCCTGCGGGTCACCATGCAGAAGCTGGACCCGTACCTCAATGTCGACCCCGGCACGATGAACCCCTTCCAGCACGGTGAGGTGTTCGTCACCAACGACGGCGCCGAGACCGACCTGGACATCGGCCACTACGAGCGCTTCCTCGACGTCGACCTCGACGGCAGCGCCAACGTCACCACCGGTCAGGTCTACTCGACGGTGATCGCCAAGGAGCGCCGCGGCGAGTACCTCGGCGACACCGTGCAGGTCATCCCGCACATCACCAACGAGATCAAGCACCGCATCCGCCGGATGGCCACCGAGGACGTCGACGTGGTCATCACCGAGGTCGGCGGCACCGTCGGCGACATCGAGTCGCTGCCCTTCCTGGAGACGGTCCGCCAAGTCCGCCACGAGGTCGGCCGCGACAACGTCTTCGTGGTGCACATCTCCCTGCTCCCCTACATCGGCCCCTCCGGCGAACTGAAGACCAAGCCGACCCAGCACTCGGTCGCCGCGCTGCGGAACATCGGTATTCAGCCGGATGCGATCGTGCTCCGAGCGGACCGTCACGTTCCGACCTCGATCAAGCGCAAGATCTCCCTGATGTGCGATGTCGACGAGGCCGCCGTGGTCGCCGCCATCGACGCCAAGTCCATCTACGACATCCCGAAGGTGCTGCACACCGAGGGCCTGGACGCCTATGTCGTCCGCAAGCTCGACCTGCCCTTCCGGGACGTGGACTGGACGGTCTGGGACGACCTGCTCGACCGGGTGCACAACCCCGACCACGAGGTCTCCATCGCCCTGGTCGGCAAGTACATCGACCTCCCCGACGCCTATCTCTCCATCACCGAGGCCCTGCGCGCGGGCGGGTTCGCCAACCGGGCCCGGGTGAAGATCAAGTGGGTCACCTCCGACGACTGCAAGACCCCCGCCGGGGCCGAGGCCCAGCTCGCGGGCGTGGACGCGGTCTGCGTCCCGGGCGGCTTCGGCGACCGCGGCGTCAGCGGCAAGGTCGGCGCGATCCGCTACGCCCGGGAGAACCGGATCCCGCTGCTCGGCATCTGCCTCGGCCTGCAGTGCATCGTCATCGAGGCCGCGCGCAACATCGCGGACATCCCGGACGCCAACTCCACCGAGTTCGACGCGGGGACCGGCCACCCGGTGATCTCCACCATGGCCGAGCAGCTCGACATCGTCGCCGGCGAGGGCGACATGGGCGGCACCATGCGGCTCGGCATGTACCCGGCCAAGCTCGCCGAGGACTCGATCGTGCGCGAGGTCTACGACGGCAAGGAGTACGTCGAGGAGCGCCACCGCCACCGCTACGAGGTCAACAACGCCTACCGCGCCGAGCTGGAGAAGAAGGCCGGGCTCCAGTTCTCCGGCACCTCCCCGGACGGCAAGCTCGTCGAGTACGTCGAGTACCCGCGCGAGGTGCACCCGTACCTGGTGGCCACCCAGGCCCACCCGGAGCTGCGCTCCCGCCCGACCCGCCCGCACCCGCTCTTCGCGGGCCTGGTGAAGGCGGCCGTCGCCCGCCGGCAGGAGCTCGCCCCCGGCACGGACGGCTGAGCCGCCCCCGCCGGGATAGCGTTGCCGGGGTACGCGCTCGCGAGGGCGCGTACCCCGGTTCTTCGTTTGCGGCGCGTGGGAGGCTTCGGCATGGCGATCAAGGACAGCCCCGAGGAGTGGGAGGTCAGGGCGAGCACGACCCCCTTCACGGGCAAGAAGACCGCGGTGCGCACCGACGAGGTGGTCATGCCGGACGGTTCGGCCGCCCGCCGCGACTACCAGGTGCACCCCGGCTCGGTCGCCGTGCTCGCCCTCGACACCGAGCAGCGCGTCCTCGTCCTGCGCCAGTACCGCCACCCCGTACGGCACAAGCTCTGGGAGCTGCCGGCCGGGCTGCTCGACGTACCGGGCGAGAACCCGCTGCACGCGGCGCAGCGCGAGCTCTACGAGGAAGCGCACCTCAAGGCCGAGGACTGGCGGGTGCTCACGGACGTCTTCACCACGCCCGGCGGCTCCGACGAGGCGGTACGCGTCTTCCTGGCCCGGGAGCTGTCCGAGGCCGAGGGCGAGCGCTTCGAAGTCGCCGAGGAGGAGGCCGACATGGAGTTGGCCATGGTGCCGCTGCCCGCTCTGGTACGAGGGGTGCTCGCGGGCGAACTCCAGAACAACTGCCTTGCCCTCGGGGTGCTTTCGCTGCACGCCGTGCTCGGCGGCGAGGGCCCCGGGGCGCTGCGCCCGGCCGAAGCGCCGTGGCCCGCCCGCCCGTTCTCCGTGTGACCATCGGCTGATCCGAACGAGGGAAGCCGCCGCCCTGCTCTCCGCAGTTCGTCGCAGAGAGTGAACTAGGCTCGGCGGGTGCCCGTTCCCGATACGGCGGGCACTCGGTCGGCAAGGCGACGGGAGCGTGGCCCGGTGACGGAATGGGCGGTGGACGGCAGCGGACTGCGGGTGCCCGGTACGGACCGGGAGCCGCACCCCGAGGACGAGTTGACGGATGCTCACTTCCTGGGCCGCACACGGGAGTTGAAGGAACTCCACAGCGACATCGCGCGCGCGGGACTGGACACCATCGCGGGCCGCAAGGCGCCCCGGGCCCGGGTCCTGCTCATCGCGGGCAAGCCCGGCTCCGGGCGCACCGCGCTCGCCCGCGAACTCGCCGCACGCGTCGCGGACAGTTACCCCGACGGACTCCTCACCGCCCGACTCGCCGAACCCGACGGCACCCCCGTCCCCGTCGCCCGCCTCGCCCAGCAGCTCCTGGCGGAGCTGGGCGCCCCGGCCGGGCCCGGGGCCGAGGAGGACGAACTCACCGAGGCGCTGCGCGGCGCGCTCGCCGACCGCCGGGCCGTGCTCCTGCTCGACGACGCGCGCAGCGCCGAACAGGTCGACGCGCTGCTCCCGGACGCCCCCCACTGCCTGGCCGTCGTGGTCGCCGAGGGCCCGCTCACCGGCATCCCCAACGTACGGCCCTGCGCCCTCGGCGGGCTGGACACCAAGTCCGCCCTGGAGTACCTGGCCCGCTTCACCGGCCGGGTGCGGATCACCGTGGACCCGCGGGCCGCCGAATCCCTGGTCGAGGAGTGCGCGGGCCAGCCCGGCGCCCTCGCCCTGGCCGGCGGCTGGCTCGCCGTCCGCCCGAGGGCCGCCGTGCTCGACCTCGCCCGGCGACTGCACGGCGAGGTCACCGAGGGCACCGCCCTCGCCCGGGTCTTCCGGTACGTCTACGAGAGCCTGCCCCCGCACGCCGCCCGCGCCCTGCGCGCCCTGTGCCTCGCGCCCGCCGGGCTCCTCGACCCGCACACCGCCTCCGCCCTCGCGGGCTGCTCGGTGCCGGAGGCCGAGGAGGCCCTCACCGACTTCGCCGCGACCGGACTGCTGCGGCGGCTGCCCGGCACGCCGCCGCAGTACGAGATCCCGGGCTGCCTGGTGCCGCACCTCAGCCGTCTCGGCGCCGCCCAGGACCGGCCCGCGGAGCGCGAACTCGCCCGCGCCCGGCTCCTGGAGCGGACCGTACGCCTGCTCCAGGCCTGCCGGGCGGTCACCGAACCCGAGGGCAGCCAGGGGCGCCTGCTGCTCGCGAGGATGCCGAGCGCCCAGCGCTTCCCCTCCGAGGCGGCCGCCGCCCGGTGGCTCTCGGCGCGCGAACCCGCCCTGTTCGCCGCGGTGCGGATGGCGGTGGCCGACGGCCGACTCGACACCCTGGCACGGCGATTGATCTCCGCTCTCGTACGGGCCCTGCTCGCGCACCGCGACGCCGAGGCGGAGGCCGCCGGGCTGTACGCCCTGCACGGGTACGCCCTGGAGATCGCCGAGCGCCGCGCGCTGCCCGCGGAGCGTGCCGCCGCCCTGCTGAACCTGGCGGACCTCGATGCGCGCTCGGGGCGCACCGAGGCCGCCCTCGACCGCTACCGGGCCGCCCTGGACGCGGGACGGGTCGCCCGGGACGCGTACGCCACCGCCCGGGCCATGGAGTCCCTCGGCGCGGTGCACGAGACCCTGGGCGACTGGGAGCGCGCCGCCGACTGGTACGGGCGCGCCCTCTCCCAGCGCCAGGCCCGGGACGAACGCGCCGAGGCCGCCGTCCTGTACGGGCGCATCGGCGGCGTGCTCGCCTGCGCGGGCCAGTACCCCGAGGCCCAGCGCAGCTGGCGGGCGGCGGTCGCGGGGTACCGCAGGGCGGGGGACGCGGCGGCGCAGGCCGGGGCGCTGGGCGAGCTGGCCCGCGTCCAGGAGTACGCGGGCCGCCACCCGGAGTCGCTGCGCACCTGGCACGAGGCGGTCCAGTGGGCCCGCCAGACCCGCGACACCGACCTCGAATCCTCCCTCCGCCACCGCCTCGCCGACGCCCTGGAACGCCTCGGCGATCCCGCTGCCGCCCGGCTGCACCGCAAGGCGGCGGAGCGGTTGGTGGAGGGGGAGGGGGGCTCGGTGGCCGATGGGGCGGGGGCGGTGACGGAGCGGGAGCCGGAGGCGGCCGTGGTGGTCGCGGAGCCGGTGGCGGTGACGGAGCCGGAGGTGGTCGAGGAGCCGGAGTTGGAGGCAGTCGAGGAGCGGGAGCCGGAGGCGGTTTCGGAACCTGAGCCGGAGCCCCAGCTTCAGCCGGTCCTGGAACCCGGGCCTGAGTCCCTCACTGAGCCGGAGCCGGAGCCGGAGCCGGAGCCGGAGCCCGAGCCCGAGCCGGAGCCGGAGCCGGAACCGGTCAGGGAGCCGCAGCCCGTCGTGGAAGCCGAGGCCGAGCCGCAGCGGGTGACGGATCCGCAGCCGGTGACGGAACCGCAACCGGCGTCCGCCACGGAACCGGAGCTGGAACTCATCAAGGCGCCCGAGCCCGTCATCGAGGCGGAGCCGGAGCCCGTAGCGGAGCCCGTAAAGGAACCGGACCCAGTCGAGGAGCCGGAGCCGCAGCCCCTCCCCGAACCGCAGCCTGTTCCCGAGCCTCAGCTCGCCCCCGAACTTCAGCCCGCCCCCGAGCCGCAGCCCGCCCCCGAGCCGCAGCCCGTACCGGCCGAGGCTCCCGTGGAGGCGACGGAGTCCGTGGAGCCCGCAGAGCTCGTCGAGGCCCCGGCGAAGACCAAGGTGAAGGCGGCCGCCGCCAAGCCGCCGCGCAAGCCGCGGAAGAGTGCGGCCTCGGCCGGTGCCGCGGAGAAGGCGCCCGCGAAGAAGGCCCCCGCGAAGAAGACCGTGGTCAAGAAGGCCGCCGCGAAGAAGGCGACGGCGAAGAAGGCCACCGCGAAGAAGACGGCCGCCAAGAAGGCCGCGGCGAAGAAGACGGCCCCCGGCGCCGAGGAGGCCGTCCTCGGCGAGCCGAAGAGCGAGACGGCGAAGCCCCGGCCGAGGAAGCCGGCCAAGAAGGCCGCCGCCGAGAGCGCCGCCGAGAGCCCCGTGCGGACCCCCGCGGCGCGGCCCGCCCCGTTGGAGGCGGCTCCCGCCGCGGACGTGGACGGCATCCCGGACGGCAGGTCTTCGCAGGTGACGGGCGCCACAGAGGCGGGGGAGCGGGCGGGGACCGCCGGGAATACGGGGTCCTAGGGGAAGCGGACCTTCCGCCTATGAAACACATGGTGCACTCGATGAAGATTGATGCTTTGGAAGGCTAGACACGGGGAAATCCTTCATTAGACTGGGTTCGCCGCGGGTCTTCGCGGTGTATGCGGTGTATTCCCGTGTCATCCACAGCATCCGGGTTTGTGTAGGGAATCCCCCACTTGAAACCCCCCGAGCCAAGGACCGTGATCGACGTGAAGGTCGGTATCCCCCGCGAGGTCAAGAACAACGAGTTCCGTGTCGCCATCACTCCGGCGGGCGTGCACGAGCTCGTGCGCCACGGCCATGAGGTCGTCATCGAGCGCGAGGCAGGAGTCGGCTCCTCGATCACGGACGCCGAGTTCGTCTCGGCGGGCGCCCGCATCCTGGACACCGCGGACGAGGTCTGGGCCGCCGCCGACCTGCTCCTGAAGGTCAAGGAGCCGATAGCGGAGGAGTACCACCGCCTGCGCAAGGGCCAGACGCTCTTCACCTACCTCCACCTCGCCGCGTCCAAGGAGTGCACGGACGCCCTGATCGACTCCGGCACCACCGCGATCGCCTACGAGACCGTCGAACTCCCCAGCCGGGCGCTGCCGCTGCTCGCCCCGATGTCCGAGGTGGCCGGCCGGCTCGCCCCGCAGGTCGGCGCGTACCACCTGATGAGCCCGGTGGGCGGGCGCGGTGTGCTGCCCGGCGGCGTGCCGGGTGTGGCGGCCGGTCGCGCCGTGGTCATCGGCGGCGGTGTCTCCGGCTGGAACGCCGCGCAGATCGCCATCGGCATGGGCTTCCACGTCACCCTGCTCGACCGCGACATCAACAAGCTGCGCGAGGCGGACCGCATCTTCGGCACGAAGATCCAGACCGTGGTCTCCAACGCCTTCGAGCTGGAGCGCGCCTGCCTGGAGGCCGACCTCGTGATCGGCGCCGTGCTGATCCCCGGGGCCAAGGCGCCCAAGCTGGTCACCAACGAGCTGGTCTCCCGGATGAAGCCCGGAAGTGTGCTTGTCGACATTGCCATCGACCAGGGCGGCTGCTTCGAGGACTCCCGGCCGACCACGCACGCCGAGCCGACCTTCCCGGTGCACGACGCGGTCTTCTACTGCGTCGCCAACATGCCCGGCGCGGTGCCCAACACCTCGACCTACGCGCTGACCAACGCCACGCTCCCGTACGTCGTGGAGCTCGCCGACCGCGGCTGGGTCGAGGCGCTGCGCCGCGATCCCGCGCTGGCCAAGGGCCTCAACACCCATGAGGGCAAGGTCGTCTACCGCGAGGTGGCCGAGGCCCACGGCATGGAGCACGTCGAACTCGCCGCGCTGCTCGGCTGATCCGTCAACTCCGTTCGCACCGCTCACGCTTACGGCCGGACCTCGCTCGACGGGTCCGGCCGTAGGCGTGTGGCTGTGTGTCGCGTCACTGTGCACCCCGTTCTGCGTTGTTCGCTACGGGCGCGCTCAACTCGCCTCGAACGTACGCCTTTACCCGATTCGCACACCGGGAAAATATCGCCCGCGGAGGCCATGTGCCCTTGACAGAAGGGTGTTGGGCTCCCGACACAAGCTGCCGGGTCCGGTGGATTGTGTTGCTGCGAGGTGGTGACACGCCATAGAGTCGCCAATCGTCGGCATGGTGCCACGCTGACCTATCTAGAAGTTTCCTGGTCGCCAAGGAGGTAAAACGACTTGTGAATGAGTCGACATTTGCTCCCGGGGGTGGTCAACCAGGAATGCCGACGCGGGACCAGAATCCCGCGAGGCCCGAAGGTGTCGGCTCCGTAGCTGTCCACGCCTCCGCCGACCGCCAGATCCCGACCCCAGCACACCAGAGCATGGATGGCCCTCACGTGAACGGCATGGTCCCGGACCGCAGCGGGGACACCCCATCGGTCACTCGCCACCCCGCAGACTACGAAGAGCTGCCCGAGGGTCACTTCTACGATCCCGACGCGGAGTACGAACCCGACCCCGAGTACGCCGCCACCCTCGCGCCGGACGCCGCGCGCCAGCGCCGGGAGCGGATCGGCCCGACGGGGCGGCCGCTGCCGTACTTCCCGATCCCGGGGCCGCTGACCGACCACGGTCCCGCCAAGATCATCGCGATGTGCAACCAGAAGGGCGGCGTCGGCAAGACCACGTCGACCATCAACCTGGGTGCCGCCCTCGCCGAGTACGGGCGCCGGGTGCTGCTCGTCGACTTCGACCCGCAGGGCGCGCTCTCGGTCGGGCTCGGCGTGAACCCGATGGAGCTCGACCTCACCGTCTACAACCTGCTCATGGAGCGGAACATGGCGGCGGACGAGGTGCTCCTCAAGACCGCCGTGCCCAACATGGACCTGCTGCCGAGCAATATCGACCTCTCGGCCGCCGAGGTCCAGCTGGTCTCCGAGGTGGCCCGCGAGTCCACGCTCCAGCGCGCGCTCAAGCCGCTGATGGCGGACTACGACTACATCGTGATCGACTGCCAGCCCTCGCTCGGCCTGCTCACGGTCAACGCCCTGACCGCCGCGCACAAGGTGATCGTGCCGCTGGAGTGCGAGTTCTTCGCGCTGCGCGGGGTGGCCCTGCTGACCGAGACCATCGAGAAGGTCCAGGAGCGGCTCAACCCGGACCTGGAGCTCGACGGCATCCTGGCGACGATGTACGACTCGCGCACCGTGCACAGCCGCGAGGTCCTCGCCCGGGTCGTCGAGGCCTTCGACGATCACGTCTACCACACGGTGATCGGCCGTACGGTCCGCTTCCCGGAGACCACGGTCGCCGGTGAGCCCATCACCACGTACGCCTCCAACTCCGTCGGTGCCGCCGCCTATCGCCAGCTCGCCAGGGAGGTGCTCGCCCGGTGTCACGCCGAGTGAGTCTGCCCGGGGCCGACGAGCTGTTCCGTACCACCGGGGGAACGGCCCTGCAGGCCTCCGCCCCCAAGCGCCAGGCGGGCGGCGAGGCACGGGTGCCCGCCCCGGCCGGTGAGAGCGACTCCGCGGCCTCCGGCGACCACCCGTCCGACTCCGCGCGCGCCGAGGGCGGCAGCGCCGAACACGCCACCGCCGAGGGCGGCCAGACCGGCGCCGCGAGCCGTGAGGCCTCGCACACCGAGGAGGGCGAGGCCCGCCCCGGGCGCCGCAAGCAGGACAAGGGCGCCGAGGAGGGCGAGTCGGGCTCCGGCGGACGCCGCCGCCAGGGCGGTCGCGCGGCGGCCCGCAGGCCGAGCGGCCGGGAGCGCCACGACGAGAAGATCACGGTCTATGTCTCCGCCGAGGAGCTGATGGACCTGGAGCACGCCCGGCTCGTGCTGCGCGGCGAGCACGGACTCGCGGTCGACCGCGGCCGCATCGTCCGCGAGGCGGTCGCCGTGGTGCTCGCGGACCTGGAGTCGCGCGGCGAGGCCAGCATCCTCGTCCGGCGCCTGCGCGGGCGCTGAGCCTTCCGGACGCGGGCTCGCGAGCCCTGCCGGGGGTCCCCCTGAACCGGGGCGGGGAACGATAGCCTGCCCGCCCGAAGCCCCCGCCCCACTGGACCACCATGCCGACCACCGACGATCCCGCCCCGTCCCCGCGCGGCCGCCGCCGCGCCCTGGGCCGGGGGCCGGGGGCGGCACCGGCGCCCCTGCCGCCGGGGACGGAGCCTCAGCCGCCGGGGACGGAGTCGGCGTCGGAGCCTCAGCCGGTGGAGAGGGTGCCGGAGCCCGCCGAGGAACCCGACCAGCAAGACGGGCCTCCGGCTGACGAGATCCCCGAAGGCGGCGCCCCCGAAGGCGGCGCCCCCGAAGGCGGGACCCCGGAAGGCGGGACCCCGGAAGGCGGGACCCCGGAAGGCGGGACCCCGGAAGGCGAGCGCCCGGCTGACGCGGTCCCGGCCGACGAGATCCCGGCTGACGAGGTCCCGGTAGACGGACCCCGGGAACCCGCGCCCCCCGCTGACGAGCCCCCTCACGACGACAGCTCCGACCCCACCCCCGGCCCCACCCCCGACGACGGCCGCTTCAAGGTGCGGCTCGCCAACTTCGAGGGGCCCTTCGACCTCCTGCTCCAGCTGATCTCCAAGCACAAGCTCGATGTGACCGAGGTGGCGCTGTCCAAGGTCACCGACGAGTTCATGGCGCACATCCGGGCCATGGGGCCCGACTGGGACCTCGACCAGACCACCGAGTTCCTGGTGGTCGCGGCCACCCTGCTCGACCTCAAGGCGGCGCGGCTGCTCCCGGCCGCCGAGGTGGAGGACGAGGCGGATCTCGCGCTGCTCGAAGCGCGGGACCTGCTCTTCGCGCGGCTGCTCCAGTACCGCGCCTACAAGCAGATCGCCGACATCTTCGCCGGGCGCCTGGAGGACGAGGCGCTGCGGCGTCCCCGTACCGTCGGCCTGGAGCCGCACCACGCGGAGCTGCTGCCCGAGGTCGTCATCAGCATCGGCGCGGAGGGCTTCGCCAAGCTGGCCGTGAAGGCGATGCAGCCGAGGCCGAAGCCGCAGGTGTACGTCGACCACATCCACGCCCCGCTGGTGAGCGTCCGCGAGCAGGCCGAGGTGGTGGTGGCGCGGCTCCGGGCGGCCGGACAGGCGAGCTTCCGGGAGCTGATCGAGGACGCCGGGGACACCCTCACCGTGGTGGCCCGCTTCCTCGCGCTCCTGGAGCTGTACCGGGAGAAGGCGGTCACCCTGGAGCAGGAGGAGGCGCTCGGGGACCTCCTCGTCCGCTGGACCGGGCAGGCGGGCGAACAGCCGCTGGTGACCGACGAGTTCGACCAGGAGAGCGCCCCGGCCCAGGCCCGCCGCACGGACACCGCCGCGGCGCCCGAGCCCGGGCCCGAGCCGGCCGCCGGTCCGGCGCCCGCCGTCGATCCCGACTCCGCCGCGGACCCCGCACCCGCGCCCGCCGCCCCCGGCCCGGCCCCCCTCCCAGCGCCCGCACCCGCACCCGCCGCCGCCCCTGCCCCCGACTCCGCCCCCGCCGAGGAGACCGTATGACCGAGCAGACCGGCACCGAGGCGAGCGCCGTGGCCGGGGACCCGGGGTCCGTCGCCGAGCTGGAGCTGAAGCCCGCCCTGGAGGCGGTGCTCATGGTGGTCGACGAACCGGCGACCGAGGAGCACCTGGCCAAGCTGCTCCAGCGGCCGCGGCGCAAGGTCGCGGACGCGCTGCGCGAGCTGGCCGACGAGTACACCGTGCAGGGCCGCGGCTTCGAGCTGCGCCTGGTGGCCGGGGGCTGGCGGTTCTACAGCCGCCCGCAGTACGCGGCGGCCGTGGAGGGCTTCGCCCTGGACGGGCAGCAGGCGCGGCTGACCCAGGCCGCCCTGGAGACACTCGCCGTGGTCGCCTACCGGCAGCCGGTGAGCCGTTCGCGGGTCTCGGCGGTCCGCGGGGTCAACTGCGACGGCGTGATGCGGACCCTCCTCCAGCGCGGGCTGATCGGGGAGGCGGGCGCGGAACCCGAAACAGGTGCGATCCTGTACACGACGACGAACTACTTCCTGGAGCGGATGGGCCTGCGCGGCCTGGACGAACTCCCGGAGCTCGCGCCCTTCCTCCCCGAGGCGGAGGCGATCGAGGCCGAGACGCAGGAAGGCGTGCCGTCGTTCGATCCGGACGCTCCGGATTCCGAGGACGCATACGACAAGACGGAACTTTGATGCGAAGCAGCGGCAAGGACAGCGGGCGCGGTAACTACCGAGGGGCAGGGAATTCGCGCGACGACAAGCAGAAGCGCACCGGGCGGCCCCGCCCCGAGGAGCGCCGCTACGACGCGGGCGGTTCCGGCGGGCCCTCCGGCGAGGGCGCGAAGAAGGGCCGCGGCGCCACGGCCCGGGGCGGCGCCAAGGGCGGGCCGAAGCAGTCGCAGCAGCAGCGCGGCGGCCGCAGCGCACCGGCCCGCTCCCGGGAGTACGAGGCCCGCTCCGAGGAGCGCAACCGCGAGCGGTACGCGGGCAAGAAGGAGGTCAAACCCCCGAAGACCTTCCCCGGCGCCGAGCAGGAGGGCGAGCGGCTGCAGAAGGTCCTCGCGCGCGCGGGCTACGGCTCCCGGCGCGCCTGCGAGGAGCTGATCGAGCAGGCCAGGGTCGAGGTCAACGGCAGCATCGTGATCGAGCAGGGCCTGCGGGTGGACCCCGAGAACGACGAGATCAAGGTGGACGGCCTGACCGTCGCCACGCAGTCGTACCAGTTCTTCTCGCTGAACAAGCCCGCCGGGGTCGTCTCCACCATGGAGGACCCCGAGGGGCGGCAGTGCCTCGGCGACTACGTCACCAACCGGGAGACGCGGCTCTTCCACGTCGGCCGGCTCGACACCGAGACCGAGGGTGTCATCCTGCTCACCAACCACGGCGAGCTGGCGCACCGGCTGACCCACCCCAAGTACGGCGTGAAGAAGACCTATCTCGCCGCCATCTACGGGCCCATCCCGCGCGACCTCGGCAAGATGCTCAAGGACGGCATCCAGCTGGAGGACGGCTACGCCCGCGCCGACCACTTCCGGGTGGTCGAGCAGACCGGGCGCAACTACCTGGTCGAGGTCACCCTGCACGAGGGCCGCAAGCACATCGTGCGCCGCATGCTCGCCGAGGCGGGCTTCCCGGTCGAGAGGCTGGTGCGGACCTCCTTCGGCCCGATCACCCTGGGCGACCAGAAGTCCGGCTGGCTGCGCAGGCTCTCCAACACGGAGGTCGGCATGCTGATGCGCGAGGTGGAGCTGTAGGCCCGGGGAGGCTCCGTACGGAGCAGGACCTCTCGTACGAACGCGCCGGGCCCGCCCGGTGACGACGCGTGTGCGGCGGCGGCCGGTCCCGGTGACGGGGACCGGCCGCCGCCGTCTGCCGTCCCGGCAGATCATCCGCAGAGTTCCGCCGACTCCGCACACCTCCGCCGACTCCACAGGCTCCGCCAGCTCCCCAGGCCTCCGCCAACTCCCCGTACGGCAGAGCCTCTTGGGCCCGTGCCACGCCCGGCCACCCCACCCGAAAACCCTTGCGCCCCCACCTCCCCCTCTTTATAGTCGTACTGACCATTAAGGAGGCGGGAGTGAGTCTCGCGGACCTGCTCGATCCCCTGCGGACGACCCTGTTCACCGTGCTCGACACCCCGGTCAGCTGGACCGAGGTGCTCGGCTTCGGCAGCGGGGCGCTGTGCGTCTGGCTCGTCGCGCGCCAGCGGATGGCGAACTGGCCGATCGGCATCGCCAACAACCTGCTGTTCATCCTGCTGTTCACCGACTCGGGCCTGTACGCGGACGCCGCCCTCCAGCTGGTCTTCATCACCCTTGCCGCGTACGGCTGGTGGACCTGGGCCCACGGGGGTGGTCCCGGTCCCGGCGGCCTCGCGGTCAGCCGTACCAGCCGCGCTGAATGGCTGTGGCTGGGCGCGGCAGGGGTGGTGGGCACCCTCGGTCTGATGGTGCTGCTCGACCGGCAGACGGACTCGACGGTCCCCTTCTGGGACGCGCTGACCACGGCGCTCTCCCTGATGGCGACCTACGGGCAGTGCCGCAAGCGGCTGGAGTCCTGGTGGCTGTGGATCGCCGCGGACCTGGTGTACATCCCGCTGTACGCGTACAAGGAGCTGTACCTCACCTCCCTGCTCTACGCCGGTTTCCTCGCCCTGTGCCTGCTCGGACTGCGCAACTGGCGCGCCGAGCTGGAGACCGGGCGCCCGCTTCCGGCCGGGGCGGCGGCATGAGCCGCCCTCGGCACGGCCTGGTCCTCGGCAAGTTCTATCCGCCGCACGCCGGGCACCACCATCTGGTGCGCACCGCCCGCGCCCGCTGCGAGCGGCTGACCGTGCTGGTCTGCGCCGCCTCGGTGGAGACGCTGCCGCTGGCCGACCGGGTCCGGTGGATGCGGGAGGTGCACCCGGACTGCCGGGTCGTCGGGGTCGTCGACGACATCCCGATGAACCTCGCCGACCCGCAGATCTGGGACGCGCACCTGGCCGTCTTCCGCCGGGGCGTGCCGGAGAAGGTGGACGCGGTGTTCACCTCCGAGGAGTACGGGGCGGAGCTGGCCCGGCGGTTCGGGGCGGTCCACGAGTCCGTCGACCCGGCCCGGGAGGCCTTCCCGGTCTCCGGCACCGCGGTGCGCGCCGACCCGGTGGCCCAGTGGCACCACCTCGCCCCGCCGGTACGGGCCGCGCTGACCCGGCGGGTGGTCGTGCTCGGCGCCGAGTCGACCGGGACGACCACCCTGGCCCGCGCGCTCGCCGCCCACTACCGGGCGCGCGGCGGGGTCTGGGCCCGGACGCGCTGGGTGCCCGAGTACGGGCGCCGGTACAGCGAGCGCAAGCTGGCCGCGCTGCGCGACCGGTGGCCTGAAGCGCGGTGGGAGGACGCGGAGTTCACCGCGGCGGAGTTCCCGCTCATCGCCGAGCGGCAGAACGCCCTGGAGGAGGAGGCCGCCTGCGCGGGCGGACCGGTGCTCTTCTGCGACACCGACTCCTTCGCGACCACGCTCTGGCACGAGCGCTACCTCGGCGGCCGCAGCCCCCGTACCGAGGAGATCGCCGACCGCGTACGGCACGATCTGTGGCTGCTCACCGACCACGCGTCGGTGCCCTTCGAGGACGACGGACTGCGCGACGGCGAGGAGCTGCGCCCCTGGATGACCGGGCGCTTCCAGGCCGAACTCCTGCGCACCGGGCGGCCGTTCGTGCACCTGCGCGGCTCCCGCGAGGAGCGGTTGCGGACGGCCGTCGGCGCGGTGGACGCCCTGCTCGCGGCGGGCTGGGAGTTCGGCGATCCGCTGCCCGATCTGACGGGCGCCGGTGCGGGGGAGGGCCGGTGAGCCCCGCGGGCACCGGCCGCGTACGGGCCGCACGCCGGGAGGGGCACGACGACAGGCCGGAGAAGCCCGACGACAAGCCGGGGGAGCACGAGAAGCCCGAGGAGCACGACAAGCCCGAGGGCTACGACAAGTACGCCTTCGAACCCTTCGCGGTGGCGGTCGATCTGGCGGTGTTCACCGTCCGCGAGGGCCTGCTCCAGGTGCTGCTCGTCGAACGCGGGCAGGAACCCTGGGCGGGGCACCGCGCCCTGCCCGGCGGCTTCGTCCTGCCCGCGGAGTCCGCGGAGTCCGCCGCCCGCCGCGAACTCGCCGAGGAGACCGGGCTCGCCGGGCCACTGGCCGACGCGGTGCACCTGGAGCAGCTGGCCACCTACAGCGCACCCGACCGCGATCCGCGGATGCGGGTGGTCTCGGTCGCCTACACCGCGCTCGTACCGGACCTGCCCGAGCCGCGCGGCGGGGGAGACGCGGCCCGCGCCGACTGGGTGGCCCCCGCCGCCGCGGGACCGCTCGCCTTCGACCACGCCGAGATCCTCGCCGACGCCCGGCTGCGCATCGGCGCCAAGCTCGAATACACCTGCCTGGCAACGGAGTTCTGCCCGCCGCGGTTCACTCTCGGGGAGCTCCAGCAGGTCTACGAGACGGTCTGGGACACCCGCCTGGACCGGCCCAACTTCCGCCGCAAGGTGCTCGCCACCCCCGGCTTCGTCGAGCCGGTCCCGGGCGCCGCCCGCCTCACCGGGGGCCGCGGCAAACCCGCCGCCCTCTACCGCGCGGGCCCGGCCACTGCCCTGCACCCGCCGCTCCTGCGACCCGAAGGACGCCCCTGATGACCCAGCCTCCCGTGCTCGCCGCCGCCACCGGTTCGCTGCTCGGACTCGCCCTCGGGGACGCGCTCGGCGCACCCACCGAGTTCCAGGACCTGCCCGCGATCCTCGCCGCGCACGGCCCCTGGCGGGAGCTGGACCTGCCGGACCCCGCCCGGGTCACCGACGACACCCAGATGACCCTGGCCCTCGGCGACGCCCTGCGCGAGACGATGGACCGCGGCCCGCTGGACGCCCCGCAGATGACCGAGGCGGTACGGGCGGCCTTCGTCGACTGGTCCGTCTCGCCGGAGAACGACCGCGCCCCCGGCGCCACCTGCCTGCGCGCCTGCGAGCTCCTCGCCGACCCCGGGCGCCCCTGGCAGGACGCCGGCCGCATCGACTCCAAGGGCTGCGGCGCCAATATGCGGGTCGCCCCGCTCGGCCTCGTCCCGCGCCTCGGCGACGAACAGCGCGCGGGCGGCGCCCAGTTGCAGGCCGCCCTCACCCACGGCCACCCCACCGCGCTCGCCGCCTCCGACCTGACCGCCCACGCGATACGCCTGCTCGCCGAGGGCAGCGAACCCGCCGAGCTGGTCGGCCAGTTGCGCTCGTACGCCCTGGACAACCGGGAGACCTACCACGAGCACTGGCTCGGCGACCTGTGGACCCGGAGCCGCGCGGCCTCGGCCGAGGAGTTCATCCGGCGCGGCTGGGACGAGTGCCTGGACGCCCTGGAGCGGCTGCGCTCGGCACTCGGATCCGTCTCCCCGGAGACCGACCCCTGCCAGGCCACCGGCGCGGGCTGGATCGCCGAGGAGGCGCTCGCCACCTCGCTGCTCTGCTTCCTGCAGTTCGCCGACGAACCGGTCACCGCCCTGCGCCGGGCCGCCTGCACCTCCGGCGACTCCGACTCGCTCGCCGCCCTGACCGGCGCCTTCGCCGGGGCCCACCACGGCACCGGCACCTGGCCCAGCGAATGGGCCGACCGCATCGAGTACGAAAGCCGCTTGGTGACGCTCGGGGCGCTCTGGGACGCCTGAGCGGTGGATGCTCACGACTCCGGGCGGGCACCGGCCCGGTGAGCGAGGGCGGCGGTCAGGCCACCGACCGCCGCCGCACCCCCACGAGGAAGTCCTCCACCCGGCGGGTGTCGGGCTGCGCGGGCAGCGGGGTGCGGGTCGCCGCCTGCTCGGCCTCCGCGGTGAGGCGGTGCATCCACTTCTCGGCTTCGGTCCAGGACAGCTCGCCCCGCTTCACCGCGAGCAGCGGCTCGCGCTGCTCGCCCACCTCGACGACCAGCCGCCCGGTGCGCAGCAGATCGCGGCAGCTCATCAGGAGCCGCAGCAGATGCATGGCGTGCTTCCAGCGCGGTGCGCCGTGGCGGCGGACATCGGCTTCGAGCTTCTTGTGCTGGCCCCGGGCGTAGCCGACGAAGGTCTCGTGCACCCGGCGGGACAGGAAGGCCCCGCGCAGGGCGAGGAGTTCGCGGCCGGTGTCGTCGAGGTGCGTGACCAGCGGGGAGTGCAGGCACTCCAGGATGTTCGGGTTGGCGCGCAGGGCGAGCGAGCAGAACCGCTCGATCTCCCAGGAGAACTGCTCCGGTGCGGGGCCCTCCACATGCCCCGGCGGCTTCTCGAACCGCCAGAACAGCGGGGCGGGGGCCGCGAAGACGCCCCGCAGATCGGTGTCGCTGCCCTCGGTGGCCAGGCCGAAGGCGCGCGAGCCCATGACACAGGCGTACACGGTGTGGCGCTCCACCAGGGCGGCGGGGCCGGGCGGATCGGGCAGGACAGCGCCCGCTGCGGCTTCGGACATGCGCCGAGACTACGAGCGGGCGCCCCCGCCCACCACGGCTTTTCGGCCCCCGGCCGGGGGCCCGCCGCACGGCCCGGGCCGGGCTCCGGCCGCGGTCTCCAAGGGCGGGCTCGGTGCGCCGCCCCCGCCCGGGCTGACTACCCTGGGCGCGTACGCCGCAAGCGGCGTCGGCCGCCCGGAGGACGCCCGCGGCGGGCACGGCAGCACGAGCACGACCAGGCAAGGAGCGACAGGGTGGCGGTACGAGCGGTCAGGGGCGCCGTCCAGCTGGAGCGGGACACCGCCGAGCACATGGACGAGCAGGTCAGCGAACTCCTCACCGCGGTCCTGGCCCGCAACGGCCTCGGCACCGAGGACCTGATCAGCATCTGGTTCACCGCCACCCCCGATCTGCACAGCGACTTCCCGGCCGCCGCCGCCCGCAAGCTCGGCATCACCGACGTCCCGCTGATCTGCGCCCAGGAACTCGACATCGAGGGCGCCATGCCCCGGGTCGTCCGCCTGCTCGCGCACATCGAGTCCGACCGCCCGCGCGCCGAGATCACCCACGTCTACCTCGGGGCCGCCGCCTCCCTCCGCAAGGACATCGCCCAGTGAGAAGCGCGCTCGTCATCGGCACCGGACTCATCGGCACCTCGGCCGCCCTGGTCCTCGCCTCCCGCGGGGTGCGGGTGCACCTGGCCGACCACGACCCCGAGGCGGTACGCACCGCCGCCTCCCTCGGCGCCGGGACCGACACGCCCCCCGAGGGCCCGGTCGACCTCGCCCTGGTGGCGGTGCCGCCCGCCCGGGTCGCGGGCACCCTCGCGGACGCCATGGAGCGCGGCCTCGCCCGCGGCTACCTCGACGTGGCCAGCGTCAAGGGCGGGCCGCTGCGCGAACTGCGGGCCCGCGGGCTCGACCTCTCGGCGTACCTGGGCACCCACCCGATGTCCGGCCGGGAGCGGTCGGGACCGCTCGCCGCCGTCCCCGACCTCTTCGAGGGGCGGCCCTGGGTGCTCACGCCCACCCCGGAGACCGGCACCGAGGTCCTCAACCTCGCCCTCGAACTCGTCGCCCTGTGCCGTGCGGTCCCGGTGGTCATGGACGCGGAGGCGCACGACCGCGCCGTCGCCCTGGTCTCGCACATGCCGCATCTGATGTCGAGCCTGGTCGCCGCCCGCCTGGAGGAGGCCGAGGAGGCCGCGGTCCGGCTGTGCGGCCAGGGCATCCGCGATGTGACCCGGATCGCCGCCTCCGAGCCCCGGATGTGGATCGACATCCTCTCCGCCAATCCCGGCCCGGTCGCGGACGTGCTCGCCGAGGTCGCCGAGGACCTCGGCGAGACGGTGGCCGCGCTGCGCGCCCTGCACTCCTCCGACGAGGACAAGCGCACCCAGGGCGCCTCGGGCATCGAGGCGGTCCTGCGCCGCGGGAACGCCGGGCAGGTCCGGGTCCCCGGCAAGCACGGCGCGGCCCCGCGGACGTACGAGAGCGTCTCGGTGCTCATCGACGACCAGCCGGGGCAGCTCGCCCGGATCTTCGCGGACGCGGGCCGCGCCGGGGTCAACGTCGAGGACGTCCGCATCGAGCACGCCACCGGGCAGCAGGCCGGTTTCGTCCAGCTGATGGTGGAGCCGGGCGCGGTGCCGGTGCTCACCCGGGCTCTCGGCGAGCAGGGCTGGGCGCTGCGCACCTGAGGGGGCGCCGGGCGGGCGGGGCAGTCGCGGTCGTCCCAGCCGCGGTCGTCCGTGCCCCGTCCCGTCCGTGCCCCGGCCTCGCGGCGGGCGCGTGCTCCGGTGGGCCGGGGCAGCAGGCGGCCGGCGGATCCCGCGTACCGGAAGCTGCCGACACCCCCCGCGCCCCCGGAAGGTACGGTGTGGGGTCCGCGTCCGACGGCCGTGAACCGGGCCTTCGCGGAGCCAGTAACCTTGTGCGGGGCACATTCGCGCCCCGCTCGCGCCCTCACCCCGTACCAGGAAGGTGTCCTTCGCCGTGGAAACCGCCGCCGAGACCACCCCGGCCGTCATCGTCGCCATCGACGGCCCCTCCGGCACCGGCAAGTCGAGCACCTCGAAGGCCGTCGCCGCCCAGCTCGGCCTCAGCTACCTGGACACCGGCGCCCAGTACCGGGCGATCACCTGCTGGATGGTGGAGAACGGCATCGACGTCGGGGACCCGGCCGCCATCGCCGCCGCCGCGGCCAAGCCCGAGATCGTCTCCGGCACCGACCCGGCCGCCCCCGCCATCACGGTGGACGGCAGGGACGTGGCGCAGGCCATCCGCACCCCCGAGGTGACCTCCAAGGTCAGCGCCGTCAGCGCGGTGCCCGAGGTGCGCACCCGGATCACCGGGCTGCAGCGCTCCATCGCCGCCTCCGCCGCCGGGGGCATCGTGGTCGAGGGCCGCGACATCGGCACCACCGTGCTGCCGGGCGCCGACCTCAAGATCTTCCTGACCGCCTCGCCGGAGGCGCGCGCCGCCCGCCGCAGCGGTGAGCTGAAGGGCTCGGACGTCCAGGCCACCCGCGAGGCGCTGATCAAGCGGGACACCGCCGACTCCAGCCGCAAGACCTCGCCGCTCGCCAAGGCCGACGACGCCGTCGAGGTGGACACCACCGAGCTCACCCTCCAGCAGGTCATCGAGTGCGTCGTCACCCTCGTCGAGGAGAAGCGGGCCGCGAAGTGAGCGCTCCCGCACCGGCGCCCACCGAGCGGAGCGCCGAACTCGGCAGACGCATCGGCGTCCCGCTCGTGCACGGCTTCTACCGTCCGCGGGTGCTCGGCGCCTGGAAGGTCCCGGCCCGCGGTCCGCTGATCTTCGCCGTCAACCACTCGCACTTCGTGGACGGGCCGATGCTGCTCGGCGCCTCCCCGCGCCCCGTGCACTTCCTGATCAAGAAGGAGATGTTCGGCGGCCCGCTCGGCAGCTTCCTCGACGCCATCGGGCAGCTCTCCGTCGACCGCGACTCGGTGGACCGCGCCGCGATCACGCGCGCCCTGGGCGTCCTGGACAACGGCGGCGTGCTCGGCATCTTCCCCGAAGGCACCCGCGGCGAGGGCGACTTCAGCTCGCTGCGGGCCGGACTCGCCTACTTCGCGGTGCGCAGCGGGGCGCCCATCGTGCCGGTGGCGGTGCTCGGCAGCGCCGAGGGGCGCAGCCGCCTGATACCGGCCTGGCCGCCGCTGCGCAGCAGGATCGACCTGGTCTTCGGCGAACCCTTCGAGGCGCAGGAGGCCTCGGGGGGTCCCGGTACGGCCCGCGGGCGGCGCACCCGCAAGGCGCTCGACGAGGCCACCGTGCGGATCCAGGAGCGGCTCGCCGCCCACCTGGAGAACGCCAGGCGGCTGACCGGGCGCTGAGTGACACTTGAGCAGTGGGCCGCCCGCGCCGGTGGGCCACGATCACCACGATGAACGAGGTACGCACTTCATGAACGACCCCATCCAGCCCGGGGACGCCGAGCCTTCGGCGGCCTTCGAGGCCGCGGAGCACGACCACGGCGAACTCGGCGAGAGCGAGTACGCGGCGTTCATGGAGCTGGCCGCCGAGGAGGGCTTCGACGCCGAGGACGTCGAGGGCGCCATCGAGGAGGCCGGTCACGGCCCGCTGCCGGTGCTCGCCGTCGTCGGCCGCCCCAATGTCGGCAAGTCGACCCTGGTGAACCGCTTCATCGGCCGCCGGGAGGCCGTCGTCGAGGACAAGCCCGGCGTCACCCGCGACCGCGTGACCTACGAGGCCGAGTGGGCGGGCCGCCGCTTCAAGGTCGTCGACACCGGCGGCTGGGAGCAGGACGTCCTCGGCATCGACGCCTCCGTCGCCGCCCAGGCCGAGTACGCCATCGAGGCCGCCGACGCCGTGGTCTTCGTGGTCGACTCCACGGTGGGCGCCACCGACACCGACACCGCCGTGGTCCGCCTGCTGCGCAAGGCGGGCAAGCCCGTGGTGCTCGCGGCCAACAAGGTGGACGGCCCGAGCGGCGAGGCCGACGCCACCGCGCTCTGGTCGCTCGGCCTGGGCGAGCCCCACCCGGTCTCCGCCCTGCACGGCCGCGGCACCGGCGACATGCTCGACGCCGTACTGGAGGCGCTGCCCGAGGCGCCCGCGCAGCGCTTCGGCACGGCGGTCGGCGGCCCCCGCCGGGTGGCCCTCATCGGCCGCCCCAACGTCGGCAAGTCCTCCCTGCTGAACCAGGTGGCCGACGAGGAGCGCGTCGTCGTCAACGAACTCGCCGGCACCACCCGCGACCCGGTCGACGAGATGATCGAACTCGGCGGCAGGACCTGGAAGTTCGTGGACACCGCCGGTATCCGCAAGCGGGTCCACCTGCAGCAGGGCGCCGACTACTACGCCTCGCTGCGCACCGCCGCCGCGGTGGAGAAGGCGGAGGTGGCCGTCGTCCTGATCGACGCCGCCGACACCATCAGCATCCAGGACCAGCGCATCGTGACGATGGCGGTGGAGGCCGGGCGGGCACTGGTCCTCGCGTACAACAAGTGGGACACCCTCGACGAGGAGCGCCGCTACTACCTGGAGCGCGAGATCGAGACCGAGCTGGCCCAGGTCGCCTGGGCGCCCCGGGTCAACATCTCGGCGCGCACCGGCCGCCACATGGAGAAGCTGGTCCCGGCGATCGAGACCGCGCTCGCGGGCTGGGAGACCCGGGTGCCCACCGGCCGCCTCAACGCCTTCCTCGGCGAACTCGTCGCCTCCCACCCGCACCCGGTGCGCGGCGGCAAGCAGCCCCGGATCCTCTTCGGCACCCAGGCCGGCACCAAGCCGCCCCGCTTCGTGCTCTTCGCCTCCGGCTTCATCGAGCACGGCTACCGGCGCTACGTGGAGCGCAGGCTCCGCGAGGAGTTCGGCTTCGAGGGCACCCCGATCCACATCTCGGTACGGGTACGCGAGAAGCGCGGCCGCAAGAAGTAGCCGCCGCGCAGGGCGGGACGAGTAGGCGGCATGAGGAGGGCCGCCCCGGATCAGCCGGGGCGGCCCTCCTCATGTGCCGGGTCTCCTCGTGTGCCGGGCGCCGGTTCAGCGCTCCCGGCGCGGACCCGGCGGGAGCGCGGCGGGCACCCGGTCCCCGGCGCCCGGCAGCCGCCCGACCGGCTGCCAGGCGGGCGGCGGGGTGCGGTGGCGGCCCTTGCGGCGGCCCGGTTCCGGCAGTTGGTAGGTGCCCGAGTGGTGGGTGACCCCCGGCAGCGGATCGTGCCGCCCCGCCCACAGGTCCGTGAGGTCCGCGCCGAAACCGCGGAAGGTCAGGTGTTCCTCGCCCGTCCGGTCACCCGGAAGCGCCTTGAAGGCCCTGCGGTACTCCGCGTAGAGCGCGTCGTAGATCGGGGTGGGGGAGACGGCTGCCCCGAGGTCGTGCGCGGGGCGCATCGAGGGGATCGGGCTCAGCGGGCGGCGGTTGGGGTCGTAGGCGTGCACGTATGAGCCAACGACCCACCGGGCTCTCGGATGCGGGCGGCGCGCCCAATTCGCCCCGACGGTCCGGGAATCGGGTGCGCCCGGGCGCCCGCCGCCCCGCTCAGGTGCCGGAGAGCGGCATCGCGGCGCCCGCGAGGAGGCCGCCCGCCGCCGCCCGGTCCAGGGCGTTCCGCAGCAGGTCCTCGCGGGGCTGGCGGCCGATGGAACCGGCCGGGGCGGCGAAGACGAGCACCTGCTGGAGCTTGGCGGCGGCGGTGCGCCAGCTGTCGGTCACCTGGAGCGGGCGGTGCGCCTGCCACCAGGCGACCGGCGCCCCGCCGGAGGCGCCCGGCTGCAGGACCGCGTGCAGCTGACCGGTGGCGACAAGCACCGACCAGCCGTGCAGCACCCGCGGTACGGCGTCCAGGCGGGGCAGCGGCTGGAAGCCGTGTTCGAGCAGCAGGGAGAGGAACTCGTCCACCCCGGCCGTGCTGCCGGGCCGGGCCACCGCGCCGGTCGGCTCGACCACGAGCGCCGGGTGCAACTCGTCCTCCAGGAGCACGAGTCCGCTGGTCACGCCGAGCACGGCGGGCTGCGGGGCGTCCGCGGCGGAGGCCTCGCCCTCGGTCAGCGAGCGCACCGCGCCCTGGAGTTGGTCCTCGGTTACCCGCACCACCTGGGAGGGCAGGCAGGTGGCGTGGGCGAAGGCGAGGACCGCGGTCTCCTCGCCGACGAACAGGACCGTGCTGGTGTGCTCCTGCTCCGAGTCGCCGGGGGTGCGGCAGGAGGTGCAGTCGTAGCCCCCGGGGGTGTTGTCGCCGGCGAGCAGCCTGTCGGCTTCCTCGTCGCCGATCTCGGCACGTACGTCGTCGCTGAGGTCGAGCATGCGCGGCACGGGGGGCTCCTCGGTATCGGTTCGTGCGGCCGCCGGGCAACTCCCGGCTCAATCCAGGACAACGGGGAATCCGCCGTCCGGGTCACGGTCCCCGGGCCGCCGGGTCCCTCGGGGCACGCATGTGCGACAAAGCGGTCCGGCAAGTCCTGGCCTGCGGTGCTCCAGGGCACGCGTCAACACGTGTATGCACCGTTCGGCGGATTCCCCGGCGAGGCCGTATCCCGCTCCCCACCTGCACGGATACAGATGAGTTCCCGAAACCACCTCTCAATCGGGAAACGTTCTTGGAACAAGACCATGATGATGCCCAACCATCGGGCGAACACCCGGGTCTAACCTTCCGGTAGGCGGATGAGCTGGGTCATCCGCAGGCAAACAATGCGATACGGGGCCGTATGCACATCTCCTTTCTCCTCCACAACGCGTACGGAATCGGCGGGACCATCCGGACCACCTACAACCTCGCCGACGCGCTTGCCGAGCACCACGAGGTCGAGATCGTCTCGGTCTTCCGGCACCGCGAGCAGCCGACCTTCAGCCATGACCCACGCGTGAAGGTCCGTCATCTCGTCGACATCCGCAAGGAGAGCCCGCACTACGAGGGGGACGCACCCGACTACCTGCGCCCCGCCTCGGTCTTCCCGAACGCCGAGGGGAGGTACGCGCAGTACAGCCGGCTGACCGACCGGCGTATCGCCGCGTACCTCAAGGGCGTCGAGGCCGATGTCGTCATCGGCACCCGGCCCGGGCTCAATGTGCACCTGGCGCGCGAGACCCGGCCGGGACCGGTGCGCATCGGTCAGGAGCACCTGACCCTCGACAGCCACACGCCCTCCCTGCGCAGGCAGCTGCGCGCCGTGTACCCCCGCCTGGACGCGCTGACCACGACGACCGAGGCGGACGCGCGGGCCTACCGGAACAAGATGCGGCTGCCCGGGGTGCGGATCGAGGCGGTGCCCAACTCGGTGCCCGCGCCGAGCGTGCAGCCCGCCGACGGCTCCGGCAAGTGGGTCGTCGCGGCGGGCAGGCTCGCGCCGGTCAAGCGCTACGACCTGCTGATCAAGGCCTTCGACATCGTGCGCGCCTCGCGGCCCGACTGGCGGCTGCGGATCTACGGCTCGGGCAAGCAGCAGGACAAGCTGCGCGGGCTGATCGACCGGCTCGGCCTCTACAACCACGTCTATCTGATGGGCCGGGCCAACCCGATCGAGCCCGAGTGGGCCAAGGGCTCCATCGCGGCGGTCACCTCCAGCCTGGAGTCCTTCGGGATGACCATCGTCGAGGCCATGCGCTGCGGGCTGCCGGTGGTCGCCACCGACTGCCCGCACGGGCCCGGCGAGATCATCGACGACGGGGTCGACGGGCGCCTGGTGAAGACCGGCAGCGCCAAGTCCATCGCCTCCGGCCTGCTCGAACTCATCAACGACGACGAGCTGCGCAGGGGGATGGCCGCGGCCGCCCTGCGGGACTCCGAGCGCTTCGACCCCTCGCAGGTCGGCGAGCGCTTCGAGTCCCTGCTGACCGACCTGACCCGCCGCGGCGGCGGCCGGATGCGGGGCTCCCTGCACCGCACCAGGGGAGCGCTGCTCGGCAGCGTCTACGCCCTCGGCGACGCCGGCCGTACCGCCATCCTGAAGGGGCGCACCGCATGACCACCCTGCTTCCGGCCTCCCCGGACGACCGGCGCGAGGACGCGGCGCCGCAGCTGCTGCACGCCGACTGCGTCGCCGACTCGGCGGGCGGACTCACCTTCGACGTCGAGGACCCGGGCACGCCCGGCACCGCGCACCTGCTGCTCAGGCGGCGCACCGGCGAGGAGACCGCCGAGACCGCCGAGGAGGTGCGGCTGCCGCTGGCCCCGTCCGCGGGCGGCCATCTGCGGGCGGCGCTGCCGAGCGGGGTCTCCCTCGCCGAGGGCCGCTGGGACGCCTTCGCCCAGGTGACCGGGGAGGAGCCGCTGCGCCTCACGCCCCGCCTGCTCGACCTGCGCTCGCTGGTCGACCGGGTCCCCGGCGGCGCCCTCGGCCATGTCGCGGTGCGCATCCCGTACGCGACCAAGCACGGCAATCTGACGGTGCGCAGCTGGTGGCGGGCCCCGCACGCCGAGGCGGGGGAGATCCTGCCGACCGAGGAGCGCCTGACCGTGCACGGGCGGCTGATCGGCGCCCGGCTGACCCCCGGCGGGCACGCCGAACTCCGCGGCCGCCACCGCGACAAGCCGGTGGTACGCGCCCAACTCACCGGCACCGCCGGCGCCTTCACCCTCTGCGTGGACTACGCGCAGCTGACCGAGGCGGCCGGGCCCGGCGTCTGGGACCTGTGGCTGCTGCCCGAGGGCGAACCGGGACCGCGAGCCCGCCTCGCCCGGCTGCTCGACGACATCGCCGACCGCAAGGCGGTGTTCACCTATCCGCCCACCACGGTCCCGACCGCGGGCGGCGAGCTGACGGCCCGGCCGTACTACACCGTCGACAACAACCTCTCGCTGGCGGTGGACCGGGTCTGAGGGGGCGCGTTCCCGGGTGACCGGGCTGAAGCGTTCCCGGGGGGACCGGGCCCGAGCGGGCCGAGTGCCCGAGGCGCGGCCCGACCGGGATCGCGTACGGCCGCGACCGCGAGGGCCCCGCCCGCACCCGACCGGAACCGCACCCGACCCCGGAACGGCACCCGACCCCGGAACCGCACCCGACCGAGGCCGCCGTACGACCGGCCTTGCGGACGCGGCCTGTCCGCAAGGCCTGGCAGACTCGGCGCCATGCTGGAGACCTCGGCCCGACTGCTGCGCCTGCTGTCCCTGCTGCAAGCCCACCGCGAGTGGTCCGGCACGGCGCTGGCGGACCGGCTCGGGGTGAGCGCGCGCACCGTGCGCCGGGACGTGGACCGGCTGCGCGAACTCGGCTACCCGGTCAACGCCAGCCCCGGCACCGGCGGCGGCTACCAGCTCGGTGCCGGCGCCGAACTGCCCCCGCTGCTGCTCGACGACGAGGAGGCGGTGGCCGTCGCGGTGGGGCTGCGGACGGCCGCCGGGCACGGCGTCGAGGGCATCGGCGAGACCTCGGTACGCGCCCTCGCCAAGCTGGAGCAGGTGCTCCCGGACCGGCTGCGCCGCCGGGTCGGCGCGCTCACCGCGTACACCGTCCCCCTGCTCCGCGGCCCGGGAGCGGCCGCCGCCGACCCGGGCCTGCTCACCGAACTCGCCCACGCCTGCCGGGACTTCGTGACGCTGCGCTTCGGCTACCGCGACCACGGCGGCACCGAGACCCGGCGCCGGGCCGAACCGCACCGCCTGGTCTGCACCGAACGGCTCTGGTACCTGGTCGCCTGGGACCTGGACCGCGAGGACTGGCGCACCTTCCGGGTGGACCGGCTCACCCTCCGCCCGCCGCACGGCCCGCGCTTCGTGCCCCGCCCGCCGCCGGCCGAGGACCTGGCGGCCTATGTCTCCCGCGGCGTCTCCACCGGGGTGTACGCGGTCCGGGCGGTGGTGCGGCTCTTCGTACCGCTGGCGGAGGCGGCCGCCCGGGTCTCGCCCTCGGACGGGGTCCTGGAGGCGGAGAGCGCGACCAGCTGCCTGCTGCGCACCGGGGCCCACCGGACGGACGTCCTGCTCCTGCATGTCCTGCTGCTCGGCTTCGCCTTCGAGGTGCTGGAGCCCACCGCGCTCATCGAGGAGTGCCGGGTGCTCCGGGACCGTCTGTCTGACTCACTGGCGCGTGGGGGTGGTCCTTCACGGCCGGATACGCGTAGCGGGGATGGTGCAGGTCGAAGGCCGGGGACTCCGAGCGGATCCGGGGCAGGGTGACGAAGTTGTGCCGCGGCGGCGGGCAGGCGGTGGCCCACTCCAGCGAACGCCCGTACCCCCAGGGGTCGTCGACGGTGACCTTCTCGCCGTACTTCGCCGTACGCCAGACGTTGTAGAGGAAGGGCAGCGTGGACAGGCCGAGCAGGAAGGCGCCGATGGTGGAGAGGGTGTTGAGCGCGGTGAAGCCGTCGGCGGCCAGGTAGTCGGCGTACCGGCGGGGCATGCCCTCGGCGCCCAGCCAGTGCTGCACCAGGAAGGTGGTGTGGAAGCCGGTGAAGAGCGTCCAGAAGTGGATCTTCCCGAGCCGCTCGTCGAGCAGCTTGCCGGTGAACTTGGGCCACCAGAAGTGGAATCCGCCGAAGGTCGCGAAGACGACGGTGCCGAAGACCACGTAGTGGAAGTGGGCGACGACGAAGTACGTGTCGGTGACGTGGAAGTCGAGCGGCGGCGAGGCGAGGATCACGCCGGTCAGGCCGCCGAAGAGGAAGGAGACCAGGAAGCCGGTCGCCCAGAGCATCGGGGTCTCGAAGGAGAGCGAGCCGCGCAGCATGGTGCCGGACCAGTTGAAGAACTTCACGCCGGTCGGCACCGCGATCAGGAAGGACAGCAGCGAGAAGTACGGCAGGAGCACCGCGCCGGTGGCGAACATGTGGTGCGCCCAGACGACCACGGACAGCCCGGTGATGGTCATGGTGGCGGCCACCAGGGTCGCGTAGCCGAAGATCGGCTTGCGGGCGAAGACCGGGATGATCTCCGTGATGATGCCGAAGAACGGCAGCGCGATGATGTAGACCTCCGGGTGCCCGAAGAACCAGAACAGGTGCTGCCACAGCAGCGCGCCGCCGTTCGCCGGGGCGAAGACCTGGGCGCCGAACCGGCGGTCGGCCTCCAGGGCGAGCAGCGCGGCGGCGAGCACCGGGAAGGCCATCAGCACCAGGATCGAGGTGAAGAGCACGTTCCAGGTGAAGATCGGCATCCGGAACATGGTCATCCCCGGGGCGCGCATCCCGATGATGGTGGTCAGGAAGTTCACCGCGCCGAGGATCGTGCCGAAGCCCGAGAGCGCCAGCCCCATGATCCACAGATCGGCACCCACGCCCGGGGTGTGCTCACCGCTGTTGAGCGGGGCGTAGGCGAACCAGCCGAAGTCCGCGGCCCCGTCCGGGGTGAGCAGGGAGCCGATCACCATCAGGCCGCCGAAGAGGAAGAGCCAGTACGAGAGCATGTTCAGGCGGGGGAAGGCCACATCGGGGGCGCCGATCTGCAGGGGCATGATCTCGTTGGCGAACCCGGCGAAGGTGGGGGTCGCGAACAGCAGCAGCATGATCGTCCCGTGCAGGGTGAAGAGCTGGTTGAACTGCTCGTTGGAGAGCGCCTGGAGGCCCGGGCGGGCCAGTTCCGCGCGCATCAGCAGGGCCATCAGCCCGGCGGCGAGGAAGAAGCAGAAGGAGGTGATCAGGTACAGGTGCCCGATCTTCTTGTGGTCCGTGGTGGTCAGCCAGTCGACGAGGATCCGGCCGCGGCCCCGCGCGGGGGCGGGCGGGAGTGCGGGCTGTGCCTCGATACGGGTGTCCGTGGGGGAGACCATGGGTTTCGCTCGCCGCCTGTCGGTGTCCGCCCGCACCGGACCGGGCGCGGATCCTGTGGGAAAGACGTGAAGGTTCCATGACAGCGCGCCCGTGGTCCGTAATTCTCCGGGGGAAAACAAGTGACGCGTTTTCAAGAGTGCACGTAATTCCCGGGGGTTATTTTTGCGACCGGGCTGAGCGGCCGTGAATTGACCCGGACGGGTGCCGTCCAAACGGGTAACCGCTCGGCAGTACGAAGCGGCAATCGCCGATCCCCGTGTTGATCAGCTGTGACACAAGTGTGACGGGAGAGCGACGGTGACGCTGGGTGTCCGTGCTGGGCGCACCCCGCGCCCGGCCGGGACTACCGCCTCCCGCCCCCGCCGCCTACGGTGGGCCGCATGGCACGCATTCCGACCCCGCCCCAAGAGCCGCAGGACGAGCCCGAGACCTACGTGGGACTCAGCGCCCAGGCCGCCGAGGACCAGGCACGGGCCCGCGGCTGGTCCACCGTGCGCGCGGTACCGCCCGGCGCGATGATCACCATGGAGTACCTCGCGGGACGGCTGAACTTCGAGGTCGCGGACGGCGTCGTACGCCGCTCCTGGAAGGGCTGAGCCCCCGCGGCGGGACAGGCAGCAGGCAGGACGGCGGTCCGGACCGGAGAGGAACCGGCCGGTACGACAGGGCGAAGGCCCCGGCTCGCAGGAGGAGCCGGGGCCTTCGCCGTGCTCGCGTACGGCCGGGCCGCGCCGGGGTGACCCGCGCGCGCCCGTCCGGAGCGCTCAGCCGCCCGCGACGGGCCGGGCCGAGGGGTTGGTGCGCGGCAGCCGGTCCGGTTGCGGGGGGCGTCTGCTGCCCGCCGGGGCGCCCGGCGATCGCTCCGAACGGCTCGTGTGGAAGGTGCCGGGGGCGTGGCCGGTGGCGCGCGGCGCCCGGGCGGCCTCCCGGGCCGCCATGTCGCTGTCCTTCGCCTCGGCGGGGACCAGGGCGGGCACCGGGGCGACCGGCACCGGGGCGGCGGCCCCGCGGTCCCGCAGGCGGTCCCGGAGCCGGAACAGCCAGGCCTCGACCGAGGCGATCAGCGGCTCGCACCAGGGCAGCGCGAGGAGGATCAGCAGGCCCGCGGCCCAGCCGAGGACGACATCGCTCAGCCAGTGCGTACCGAGGTAGACGGTGGTCAGACCGACGCCGAGGGCCACCACCGCCGAGAGCGCCGACAGCCAGCGCCTGGCCCGCGGGGTGGAGGCGAGGTAGGCGAGGATTCCCCAGGTCACGACCGCGTTCGCGGTGTGCCCCGAGGGGAATATGTCGCCCTCCCGCCACATCTCGTTGGAGCCGATCACCGTGGCGTAGTGCGGACCGAGCCGGCCCATGCCGAGCTTGGCGGCGCCGACGGTGATGTTGAGCAGCAGCAGCGAGGCGCCGAGCGCGAGCATCGGCCGCAGTGTGTGCTGCCGCCAGGAGCGCCAGCCCAGCCAGGCCGCCACCATCACCGCGGTCGGGCCGCGCTGGCCGAGGACGACGTAGTAGTCCAGGAAGGCGTGGATCTCGGGCCACTGCTGGTACGGACGGAAGAACATGACCTGCCAGTCCAGGCGGACCAGCCAGGTCGTCGTCACCACCGCGGCGACGATGGCCGCGTAGAACACCAGCGTCGCGGCGAAGAACACGACCCTGTGGCGGCTCATCGACGGTACGTCGATGTGGGCCGGCCGTTCCGGCTCACGGTCCAGCCGGGCGAAGACCCGGCCGAGACGGGTGAGGTTTCGTTCGGTGCGCACCCAATCGAAGCTACAGGGAGTGAGCTGATCTTCTCCTCGAACCGAGGGGTTTGTGATGACCATGTGATGTGGCATTGCTCTCACGGGCGAGGTAATTCGGCAGGGTTTCCCCGATTTCCCGGGCTACCGCCCACGATTTTCCCGCGAATTTACGGAACAACTTTTCGGGGCCCGTACTCCCGGCGTTCACCAGTGTATTTGCGTGAGTTTTCCCCGCGGCCACCGGCCGGGCGGGCGAGCGGGCCCGGCGGGTTCCGGCCGGTGCCCCGAGGCCCGCCCCGCCGGGCGGGAGAGGCCCGTGAGCAGGCCCCGCCGGGGGAGCCACACCGCCGGGAGGCCCGCGGCCGGTGAGAGGTCCGCCACTCGGCTGTCCGGATCTCTCGCGTACTCTGTCGACTCACTCGCTTTCGCCGAGGCCAGCCGCGGGAAGGCAGTACCGCCCGGGCGCCCGTGCCGCGGAGGTGCGGCTCCCCGGCACCCCCGCCCCGTCGAGGACCCTCTGGGAGGTAGTACATGTCCGGGACGACCACGGCCGCGTCCCGCCTCGCGGCCGCCGCCCGGCACCGCCCGGCGGGCGGTGCCAACCGCTGGCTCGTCCTCGTGGTGCTCTGCGTGAGCCTGCTCCTGGTCGCCGTGGACGCCACCGTGCTGCACGTGGCCGTCCCCGCGGTGAGCGAGGACCTCAAGCCCGGCTCGGTCGAACTCCTGTGGATCGTCGACGTCTACCCGCTGGTCTGCGCCTCGCTGCTGATCCTCTTCGGCACCCTCGGCGACCGCATCGGGCGGCGCCGGGTGCTGCTCCTCGGCTACGCGCTCTTCGGGCTCGCCTCCGCGCTCGCGGCCCTCGCCCGCACCCCGGACGTGCTGATACTGGCCCGGGCCCTGCTCGGTGTCGGCGGCGCGATGATCATGCCCGCGACCCTCTCGCTGCTCCGCGAGGTCTTCCCCGACCGGCGGGAGCGGGCGCTGGCGATCGGCATCTGGAGCGCGGTCGCCGCGGTGGGCGCCGCGGTCGGCCCGCTGCTCGGCGGCTTCCTGATCGAGCACTTCTGGTGGGGCTCGGTCTTCCTCATCAACATCCCGCTGATGCTGGTGAGCATCCCGGTCGGCCGGATGCTGCTGCCCGAGTCCAAGGGCGACCCCTCGGGCCCCTGGGACGTCCTCGGGGCGCTGATGGCCGCCGCCGGACTCTTCGGCATGGTGCTCGGGGTCAAACGCGCGGGCGGCGGCGAGGACCCGCTCGGCCCGCTGACCCTGCTGCCGCTGCTCGCCGGGGCGGGCCTCCTGGTGGCCTTCGTACGGCGCCAGCGCAGGCGGGCCCATCCGCTCGTGGACCTCAGGATGTTCGCCCGGCCCGCCTTCTCCACCGCGGTCGGCTGCATCGTGCTCGCGATGCTGGCCCTGGTCGGCCTCGAACTCATCGCCGCGCAGTACCTGCAGCTCGTCCTCGGCCTCACCCCGCTGGAGACCGGGCTCCGGCTGCTCCCGCTCACCGTCGCCGCGATGGCCGCCGGTCTCGCCGGATCCCGGCTGCTGCACCGCTTCGGGCCCCGCCGGATGGTCTGCGCCGGCTTCTGCCTCACCGCCGCGGCGGTGGTGGTCCTCACCGCGATGGGCGGCGAGGACGACCCCGGCCTCATGCTCGTCGGCTTCGTCCTGCTCGGCTTCGGCCTGGAGGTCACCCTCTTCGGTGCCTACGAGTCCATGCTGAGCGAGGCCCCGAAGGCGCAGGCGGGCGCCGCCGCGGCCATCGGCGAGACCTCCTACCAGCTCGGCGCGGGCATCGGCATCGCCCTGCTCGGCAGCGTGATGAACGCCGCGTACTCGCCCGGCCTCGACCGGGTGGAGGGCGTGCCCTCCGGCGCCTCCGCCCAGGCGAGCCACTCCCTGGGCGAGGCCTACGAGGTCGCCGACCGGCTCGGCGGCCCTGCCGGAGCCGCCCTGCGCGCCGCCGCCCGCGACTCCTTCCTCACCGGACTGCATGTCTCGCTCCTGGTCAGCGCCGCCCTGCTGCTGCTCGGCGCGGTGGCCGCCCTGCGCCTGCCCAAGCTGATGGACTGCTCGCCGGAGCACCTCGCGGAGTGTGCGGAGCAGCCGCCCGTCGCCCCGGCCGGGCAGCAGCCCGCGCTCTCGCTGCCCGCGCAGTCCGCCCGCGAGCGCGCGCCGGTGGCCGCCGAGCCGCTGCGCTGAGCACGCGGCACCCTGCCCGGACGGGCCGCCCCGGGCGCCCTGTCCTGGACGCGCCGCCCGGTGCGCCGTAACGTCGGCCCCGCACGCTGACTACCACTGCTAGTTTTCCGCGCCGGAGGCCGACCGCCATGCCCGCACCCTCGAAGCTGCCGCCCTTCGACCCCGCCGACCCGCTCGGCATCGACGACCTGCTGAGCCCGGAGGACCTCGCGATCCGCGACTCGGTCCGCTCCTGGGCTGCCGACCGGGTCCTGCCGCACATCGCCGAGTGGTACGAGCGCGGCGAACTGCCCGGCATCCGCGAGCTGGCCAAGGAGCTCGGCTCGCTCGGCGCCCTCGGCATGTCCCTCGAGGGCTACGGCTGCGCGGGCGCCAGCGCGGTGCAGTACGGCCTCGCTTGCCTGGAGCTGGAGGCGGCCGACTCGGGCCTGCGCTCGCTGGTCTCCGTACAGGGCTCGCTCGCCATGTACGCGATCCACCGCTTCGGTTCCGAGGAGCAGAAGCAGCGGTGGCTGCCCGGGATGGCCGCGGGCGAGATCATCGGCTGCTTCGGCCTGACCGAGCCCGACCACGGCTCGGACCCCGCCTCGATGCGCACCCACGCCAAGCGCGAGGGCGGCGACTGGGTGCTCAGCGGCCGGAAGATGTGGATCACCAACGGCTCGGTCGCGCAGGTGGCCGTCGTCTGGGCGCAGACCGACGAGGGCATCCGCGGCTTCGTCGTACCGACCGAGGCACCGGGGTTCTCCGCCCCCGAGATCAAGCACAAGTGGTCGCTGCGCGCCTCGGTCACCAGCGAACTGGTCCTGGACGAGGTGCGGTTGCCCGAGGAGGCGGTGCTGCCCGAGGGCGCCGGGCTGCGCGGACCGCTCAGCTGCCTGAGCCACGCGCGCTACGGAATCGTCTGGGGCGCGATGGGCGCCGCCCGTTCCTCGTTCGAGTCCGCGGTCGCCTACTCCAAGACGCGGGAGCAGTTCGACCGGCCGATCGGCGGATTCCAGCTGACCCAGGCGAAGCTCGCCGACATGGCGGTCGAACTGCACAAGGGAATTCTGCTCGCCCACCATCTGGGCCGCCGGATGGACGCCGGGCGGCTGCGCCCGGAGCAGGTCAGCTTCGGCAAGCTCAACAATGTCCGCGAAGCCATCGAAATCTGCCGGACCTCCCGCACGATCCTCGGCGCCAACGGCATCTCACTGGAATATCCGGTGATGCGGCACGCCACGAACCTGGAATCGGTGCTCACCTACGAGGGGACCGTCGAGATGCACCAGCTCGTGCTCGGCAAGGCCCTCACCGGGCTCGACGCCTTCCGGTGACCGGAGGACGGTGACCGCGGCGCCGGGGTGAGGGCCTTGCTCAGCTCTGGTTGAAGAAGCCGTCGGAGGAGCGGCCGGAGGCCTGGCCGCTGACGATCTGGGTGTGGGCGGGCGTCAGCAGGAAGACCCGGTTGGCGACCCGCTCGATCGAACCGTGCAGGCCGAAGGTCAGGCCCGCGGCGAAGTCGACCACGCGCTTGGCGTCGGCGGGCTCCATGGCCGTGAGGTTCATGATGACCGGGACGCCGTCCCGGAAGAGCTCGCCGATCCGGCGCGCGTCACGGAAGCCGTCCGGGGTGACCGTGCCGATCCGGTGGCCCCGGTCCTCGGCCGAGTCCGCCGCCACCCGCACCCGCGGGTCGGTCACCCAGGCATCGCCGCGCTCGGGCCCCTCGGCCGAGTCGTCTTCGTATCCGTCGTAGTAACGCTCGTCGGCGTTGTCGTCGACGAGGCCCAGCCAGGCACTCGCCTTGCGCACCGATCCCATGGACGCCTCCTCTCACAGCGGTCTTCTGTGTTCTTTTCCCCATCGTGGTCCATGATGCGGATCTCATGCCAAGGAGATAACAGCCGTGCGGGCATTTCGTGACGTGACTGGTGCACACGCGCCCCTCGGGCGCGCGGAATCCCAAGGCCCTTGCATCGTACGGATGCTGACGGTGAGTGAAATATGATTCTTCACGGCGTACGGGTGATGGGCGGCGCGTACGGGTGAATGCCTGCTCGATACGATGCTCGCCGCCAAGATCGTACGACCGTGGGGGACCGTCGTGTTCGGAATAGTCAGGCCCTGTGCACACCGCCTGACCGAGGGACTCAAAAGCCAGTGGATGGCGCACCTGTGCGGACTGTGCCTCGCCCTGCGCGGTGACCACGGGCAGTTCGCGCGGGTGGTCACCAACTACGACGGACTGCTCATCTCCGTACTGACGGAGGCCCAGTCGCCCCGGGCCGCGGACGGCAGGCGCACCGCGGGCCCCTGCCCGCTGCGCGGGATGCGCACCGCCTCGGTCGCCACCGGAGAGGGCGCCCGGCTGGCCGCCGCGGTCTCCCTGGTGCTCGCCTCCGCCAAGATGCAGGACCATCTCACCGACGGGGACGGCCTGTTGGCCCGCCGCCCCCTCGCGGTGGCCGCCCGCCGGGTCGCCGCGGGCTGGAACCGCGCCGGGCACCGCGGCGGCTCCGCCGTGGGCTTCGACACCGCCGTACTGCTCGACGCGGTGGACCGGCAGCCCGGCATCGAGGCCCTGGCCGGGCCCGGGACGCCGCTGCTCACCGTCACCGAGCCCACCGAGACGGCGACCGCGGCGGCCTTCGCGCACACCGCCGTGCTCGCGGGACGGCCGGGGAACGCGGAGCCGCTCGCCGAGGCGGGCCGCCTCTTCGGCCGCCTCGCGCACCTGCTCGACGCGGTGGAGGACCAGTCGGCCGACGCCGCCGCCGGGGCCTGGAACCCGCTGACCGCCACCGGCACCCCGCGCTCCGAGGCCCGCCGCCTCGCCGACGACGCCCTGCACGGGATCCGCCTCGCCCTGCGCGAGGCCGAGTTCACCGACGCCAAGCTGGCCCATCTGCTGCTCGTGCACGAACTGTCCAGGTCGGTGGACCGGGCCTTCGGCACCGCGAGTTGCGGCCACGCGCCCGCCCGGGGAGCCTTCGGCCCTCCGCAGGGCGCGCCGTACCCGGGGGCGCCCGTGCCCGGGAACCCGTACGCCCAGCCCGGCCCGCAGGTGGGCCCTCCCTACCCCCAGCCCGGCCCGGGGACCGGCAACCCCTATGCCCAGCCCGGCCCGTACACCACCCCCGCGCCGGGCGGTCCCGGTGGCCCGGCTGGTCCCGGCGGCCCCGAGGACGGCGGAGGTGGCGGCGGCGGGCGTCCGCCGCGGCGGCCGCGGGGGCTGCTCGCCGGCTGTGCCGTGGCGCTCGGCCTCTTCTGCACCTGCCAGGTCTGCTGCGCCGATCAGTACGAGGGCCCCTGGTCCCGGCAGCAGCGCGACGGCTGGTGCGGGAACTGCGACTGCGGGGGCTGCGACGGCTGCTGTGACTGCTGCGAATGCTGTGAGTGCTGCGACTGCAGTTGCTGAGCCGCGCGGGCCTGCGGAGGGCGGCCCGCGTACCTGAGCGGGGAACGACCCGGCCGCCGGAGCCCTCGCCGGGGGACCGCTCCGGCGGCCGGTTCCGCGCCGGGGTCAGTCCTTGATCTCGGGCGGGGAGATCTTCGAGGCGGGCAGGGCGGACTTCTCGGTGCCCCACTTCTTCAGGATCCGGGCGTAGGTGCCGTCCTCGATCAGCCGGTTGACCGCGGCCTGGAAGGCGGGGGCGAGCGGGGTGCCCTTCTTGAAGGCGAAGCCGACGTCCAGCCGGTGGAACTCGCCGAGGAACTTCAGCCCCTCCTGCTGGGCGACCCCGTAGCGCAGCCCGTTGATGGTGCTCATCAGCACATCGGTCCTGCCCTGCTGGAGCGAGGGCCACAGGGCGCCCTGCTCCGCGTACGTCTTGACCGCGTACGGCTTCTTCCCGGACTCGGCGCAGATGTGCTTGTTCTCCTCCAGGGTGGCCTCGAAGGTGGTGCCCGCGCTGGTCCCGATGTCGAGTCCGCACAGCTGCTTCAGGTCGGTGACCTTCTTGAGGTCGCTGTCCTCGCGGACCGCGAAGCCCTGGCCGTCGTTGATGTACGTCACGAAGTCGATGGTCTTGCGGCGGGCCTCGGTCACCCCGAAGTTGCCCGTGCCCACGTCGTACTTGCCGCTGCTGAGGGCGGGCAGGATCGCCTCGAAGCCGGCCGCCTCCGTCCTGAGCCGCAGGCCGAGCACCTTGGCGGTGGCCGTGGCGATATCGGCGTCCAGGCCGGTGATGGTCTTGCCGTCCTCCAGGTAGGAGTTGCCGGGCGGGCTGCCGCCGACATTGGTGGCCAGGCGCAGCGAACCCCGCTCGCGCACCTCCGCGGGCAGCAGCCGGGCCGCCGCCGCGTCCTTCTTGACGCCGGAGACCACGTCCTCGGTCGGCACCGCGCCCCTCCCCTCGCCTCCGGGGCCCGCGTCGTCGGAGCCGCCGCCGCAGGCCGTCAGGGCGAGGGCGCTCGCGGTGATCAGGGCGAACACGGTGGTGTGGCGCCGGGTGCGGCGCGGGGAGGCGTTCATTTCTCAGGGTCTCCAGATACGGCGAAGTGCCGCGGCGGTCGTCGGAGGCCGCCGCGGTGTGCCGCCAGGGCAGGCGGGATCGACAAACCAAGGACAGGTGAAGGCAGAGGACGAAGGAGGGATCAGGAAAGAGGACTGCCGCAAAGCAGAAGGGGAGAGCGAGGGGAGGGGTGCTCGGTGCCGTGTGAAGGCGGGGTGGGGCGGTCGGGCCCCGGGTGCCGGGGCCGGCGTACCGGTGGGCCGGGCGCCGCGGGGCGTACCGGGATCAGAAGAGGGAGACCGGCCCGGGCACCGAAGAAGATGCGGGCAGCGCAGGGGGTCGGCTCAGCGGAGCGTCAACACGACGCGGACCACACGCGACCGAAGTCGATGTGGGAGCGCGTGACCAGCCACTGCTGCGGATGCATGGCACAAGTGGAGCAGGCATCCCCGGGTGCGTCAACTGCCCCTCGGCGCCCTGCTCACAGTATGGACAGCCTTGACAGCGGCGCGTCGCGGCGCCGTACTCTCATCACTCGGCCCTGCTGAGGGGCTCGGCCGTAAGGCGCGCCCACGGGCCGCCCGTGTGAAGGCACCACCGTGTTCGAGACGAGCATCACGGAGCCTTCGCATGTCCTCCGACACCCTCGCCCATCCCAAGGTCCCCGCGGCGGGAGGCCCCACCGCCTCCCCGGGCGGACCGCCCCGGATCGTCCCCCAGCGCCGCTACGGGCAGTGGGCCGCCGCCCTGGTGGTCCTGGCCCTCCTCGGGCTCGCCCTCAACTCGGTGGTCCGCAACGACGCCTTCCAGTGGGACGTCGTCGGCGACTACTTCACCTCGGCCTCGGTGCTGCGCGGGCTCTGGCTCTCGCTGTGGCTCACGGCCGTGGTGATGGCGCTCGGCTTCGCCCTCGGCACCCTGCTCGCCGCGATGCGGCTCTCCACCAACCCGGTGCTGCGGGCGGTGAGTTGGGGGTACGTCTGGCTGTTCCGCTCGATGCCGATCCTGGTCCAGCTGCTCTTCTGGTTCAACATCGGCGCGCTCTACCCGCAGCTCTTCGGGGTCAAGACGGTCGACCTGCTCGGCCCGGTCACCATCGCGATCATCGGACTCACCCTGCACGAGGCCGCGTACGCCGCGGAGGTGGTCCGCGGCGGGATCCTCTCCGTCGACGCCGGCCAGATCGAGGCCGCGCAGGCGCTCGGGCTCGGGCGGCTGCGGCGCTGGCGGCGCATCGTGCTGCCGCAGGCGATGCGCGCCATCGTGCCCCCGGCCGGGAACATGCTGATCGGCACCCTCAAGGGCACCTCCATCGTCAGCGTCATCGCCGTACAGGACCTGCTCTACTCGGTCCAGCTCGTCTACCACCGCACCTACCAGGTCATCCCGCTGCTCCTGGTCGCGACCCTCTGGTACGTGGTGGTCACCTCGGTGCTCAGCGCGGGCCAGTTCTACGTGGAGCGGCACTATGCGCGCGGCTCGGGGCGTGCGCGATGAGGCCCCGACTGGTGATCGTCGGCGCCGGTCCGCGGGGGACCGGCGTACTGGAGCGGATCGCCGCCAACGCCCCGGCGCTGTACGCGGGGGACGGGCTCGACATCCACCTCGTCGACCCCTATCCGCCGGGCGGCGGGCGGATCTGGCGCGAGGCGCAGTCGCCGCTGCTGTGGATGAACTCGATGGCCGAGGACGTCACCATGTTCACCGACGAGACGGTGGAGACCGAGGGGCCGGTGCGCCCGGGCCCCGCCCTCGACACCTGGTCGGGGCTGCCCGGCCAGACCTTCCCCGGGCGGCAGATCCAGGGCGGCTATCTGCGCTGGGTCTACGAGCACACCCTCGCCGCACTGCCCGGCGACTTCACCGTCCGGCACCATCGGGCCCGGGCCGTCCGGCTGAGCGAAGGCCCCGGCGGTGTGCAGCAGATCCACCTGGAGGGCCGCGCCGAGCCCCTCGAAGCCGAGGCGGTGGTGCTCACCCTCGGCCACCTCGACGCCGAACCCGACGCGGAGCAGCGGGAGTTGACCGCCTACGCCGAGCGGCACCGGCTGCTGCACCTGCCGCCCGACTTCACCGCGGACAGCGACCTCTCCGCGCTCGCACCCGGCGAACCGGTCCTGGTCCGCGGCTTCGGCCTCGCCTTCGTCGACCTGATGGTCCTGCTGACCGAGGGCCGCGGCGGCAGCTATGAGGAGGAGCCAGGGGCGCCGGGCGGCCTGCGCTACGTACCCTCCGGCCGGGAACCGGTGCTGCACGTCGGCTCCCGGCGCGGGGTGCCCTACCACTCCAAGATCGGCTACCCCTGGACGGGCGCGAACCCGCCGCTGCCCCGCTTCCTCGGCCCCGAGCAGGTCGAGGAGCTGCGGGCGCGGCCCGGCGGCTTCGACTTCCGCCGCGAGGTCTGGCCGCTGATCGCCAAGGAACTCGGCTTCGCCCACTACCACCGGCTGTTCACCGCCCACCCGGAGCGCACCGGCCTGGACTGGGCCGCGTTCGAGAAGCGGTACGCGGCCCTCGCCCCCGAGGACTTCCCGACGCCCGCCGACCCCGGCCGCCCGCCGGGACGCGAGCTGCGCGACCTCCTCGACCGGGCGGGCGTCGACCCCGCCGACCGGCTCGACCTCGCCGCCCGCGACCGGCCGCTGCGCGGGGTGCGCCACGACTCCTTCGACGGCCTCCAGTCCGCACTGCGCGGGTACGTCGCCGCCGACCTGGACCGGAGCCACGACCCCGCGCACAGCCCCGACCTCGCGGTCTTCCTCGGACTGCTCTCCGTCTACGGGCAGTTGGCCCGGCTCGGCGACACCGGCACCGACTGGCACGGCTTCTTCAGCTACCTCGCCTCCGGCCCTCCCGGACCCCGGCTGCGCCAGCTGCTCGCCCTCTCGCGCGCCGGGATCGTACGGTTCCTCGGCGCCGGGCTCACCGTGGCCCGCGAGGACGGCGTCTTCCGGGCGCGCAGCAGCTCGGTGCCCGGCGCCCATCTGGACGCCCGCGCCCTGGTCGAGGCCCGGCTGCCGGAACCGCATCTCGGGCGCACCCGCGACCTGCTGCTGCGGGCGCTGTACGCCGAGGACGCGGTGGCGAGCCCCGAGGGACTGCTCGCCGTCGACCCCGCCGACGGGCGGCTGCGCCGGACCGGCGGCGGCACCCATCCGCGCCGCTTCGCGCTCGGCCCGCACACCGACGCCCGCAGCTCGGGGGCGTTCACCCGGCCCCGTACCAACAGCCCCGCCTTCCGGCAGAACGACGCCGCGGCCCGCGCGCTGCTGTGTCTGCTGCGCGAGCCCGCCGCCCGCGCCGCGGCCTGAACGGGCCCGCCCCCAGGGCGACTTCCGCCCCCGCCGCCTTCCCGAATCGCAGAGGATCCGATGACCGAGACCACCGGCACACCCGCCCTGACCAAGACCACCGGCGCCGCCGCGCCCCCGGAGGACACGGGCCGGGCGCCCATGGTCGAGGTCCGGGCCGTGCACAAGCGCTTCGGCAGCCATGAGGTGCTGCGCGGAATCGACCTCGACGTGTACCCGGGGGAGGTGACCGTGGTGCTCGGGCCCTCCGGCTCCGGCAAGTCCACGCTGCTGCGCACCCTCAACCACCTGGAGAAGGTGGACCGCGGGCAGATCAGCGTCGACGGCGGCCTGATCGGCTACCGGCGGGTCGGCGACAGGCTCTACGAGCTGCGCGAGCGCGAGATCCTGCGGCAGCGTACCCAAATCGGCTTCGTCTTCCAGAACTTCCACCTCTTCCCGCACCTGACCGTCCTGGACAACCTCACCGAGGCCCCGGTCTCGGCGCTCGGCCTGTCCCGGGCCGAGGCCGTCGCCCGCGCCGACCGGCTCCTGGAGCGGGTGGGCCTCGCGGACAAGCGGCGGGCCTATCCGCGGCAGCTGTCCGGCGGCCAGCAGCAGCGGGTGGCCATCGCCCGCGCGCTCGCCCTCGAACCCAAGCTGCTGCTCTTCGACGAACCCACCTCCGCCCTCGACCCCGAACTCGTCGGCGAGGTCCTGGACGTCATCCGGGACCTGGCCGAGCAGGGCACCACGATGATCGTGGTCACCCATGAGATCGGCTTCGCCCGCGAGGTCGCCGACACGGTGGTCTTCATGGACGAGGGCCGCATCGTCGAACGCGGCACCCCCGCCGAGGTCCTCGACCGCCCGCGGCACGAGCGCACCCGTGCCTTCCTCTCCAAAGTCCTGTGAACCGCGGTCCGCGCCGGGCCCTGTCCGTGAAAGGCGACCCCTCATGACCGCACCCACCGGCCGCGGCCGGCTCCACCTCGCCGCCGCCCTCGACCAGCCGGACGTAAACCGCCCCGCCCGGTACACCGAGTCGGCCCGGCTCGCCGAGTCCGGCGGCCTCGACTTCGTCACCCTGGACGACTCCTTCCTGCGGCCCGGCCTCGACGCACTCGGCGTCCTCGCCTCGGTTGCCCCCGCCACCAGCCGGATCGGCCTGGTCCCCACCCTCACCACCACCCACACCGAGCCCTTCCACGTACAGGCGCAGGTGGCGACCCTGGACTGGGTCAGCCGCGGCCGGGCCGGCTGGCGGGCCGAGGTGTCCACCACCGAGGGCGAGGCCCGCCTCTTCGGACGGCGGCACTCGGCGCCCGAGGAGCGGCTCTGGCACGAGGCGGGCCAAGTGGTGGAGGCCTCCCGGCGGTTGTGGGACAGCTGGGAGGACGACGCGGAGATCCGGGACACGGCCACCGGCCGCTTCATCGACCGCGAGAAGCTGCACTACGCCGACTACCAGGGGGACACCTTCTCGGTGAAGGGCCCCTCGATCGTGCCGCGCCCGCCGCAGGGCCACCCGGTCACCGTCGTCGAGGCGGCCTCGGCGCACGCCCGCCGGACGGCGGCCCGGTACGCGGATGTCGCCCTCATCGCGGCCACCTCGCCCGGGCAGGCCGCCGAGGCACGCGCCGCGCTGCACGAACAGGCCCGGGCGGCGGGCCGCGACCCGGACGAGCTGCGGGTGCTCGCCTCGCTCACCGTCGACCTCGCGGGCGGCGAGGGGGCCGCGTCCCCGGGGCACGGCGGCGGCGGGCCGCGGGGGACCGCCGAGGGCCCGCTCTACCGGGGCGGCCCGGTCGGCCTCGCCGAACTCCTCGCCGCCTGGCACGAGTCGGGCGCCGTGGACGGCTTCCACCTGCGGCCCGCCGAACCGCGCGGCGACCTGGAACGGCTGGTCAACGGCACCGTCGCCCTGCTCCAGCACCGCGGCCTGTTCCGCACCTTCTACCCGGGCAGCACGCTCAGGGAGCACCTGCGGCTGCCCCGCCCGGCCAACCAGTACGCCCTCACGGGGGAGCAGTCATGAGCACAGCCGCCGACCGGGGCAGGCCGCCCCGGCAGATCCATCTGGCCGCCCACTTCCCGGGCGTCAACAACACCACCGTATGGAGCGCCGATCCCTTCGGCCGCCCCGAGGACGTCCTCGCCGCCGAGAACGGCACGGCGAAGCCGGGGGTCCGGCGCCCCGGCGGCGGCCCGGCCCGGCACCCCTTCCTCGGCTCGCAGATCGACTTCTCCTCCTTCGAGCACCTCGCACGGACCGCGGAGCGCGGCCTCTTCGACTTCTTCTTCCTCGCCGAGGGGCTGCGGCTGCGCGAGCACAAGGGCCGCATCCACGACCTCGACGTGGTCGGCAGGCCCGAGGCGCTGACCGTGCTCAGCGCCCTCGCGGGCGTCACCGCGCACCTCGGCCTCGCCGGCACCGTCAACGCCACCTTCAACGAGCCCTACGAACTCGCCCGCAGGCTCGCCACCCTGGACCACGTCAGCGGGGGCCGCGCCGCCTGGAACGTGGTCACCTCCTCCGACGCCTTCACCGGGGCGAACTTCCGGCGCGGCGGCTACCTCGACCACGCCGACCGCTACACCCGCGCCGCCGAGTTCCTCGCCACAGCACGCGAACTCTGGGACTCCTGGACCCCCGAGGGGGAGCAGCGGCCCTTCGCGCACCGGGGCAGGCAGTTCGACATCGCGGGGCGGTTCACGGTGCCCCGGGCGCCGCAGGGGCACCCGGTGGTGATCCAGGCCGGTGACTCCGCCGAGGGGCGGGACTTCGCGGCGGCCTCGGCCGACATCGTCTTCACCCGGCACGGCACCCTGGAGGCGGGCCGCGCCTTCTACGCCGAGGTGAAGGGACGGCTCGCCGCGCACGGCCGCCGCCCCGAGGACCTGAAGATCATGCCCGGGGTCACCGTCGTCCTCGGCGACACCGATGCCGAGGCGCAGGAGCGGGCCGCGGTGATCCGCAGGCTCCAGGTCTCCCCGCAGAACGCGATCCTCGCCCTCGAACAGGTCTGGGGCGTGGACCTGTCCGCCCTCGACCCGGACGGCCCGCTGCCCGACTTCGACCCCGAGCCGGAGAGCTCGCTCGCGCAGGGCCGGGTGCGGCTCGCGGATCCCCGCGCGACGGCGGCCAAGTGGCGGGCGCTCGCCGAGGAGAAGGGGCTCTCGGCCCGGCAGACGGTGATCGAGACGACCGCGCGGCAGTCCTTCGTCGGGACCCCGGCGGCGGTGGCCGCGGAGATGGCGGAGTTCGTCGCCGCCGAGGCCGCGGACGGCTTCATCCTCGTCCCGCATGTCACCCCCGGCGGCCTGGACGAGTTCGTGGACAAGGTGGTGCCGCTCCTCCAGGAACGCGGCGTCTTCCGCACCCGGTACGAGGGCAGCACCCTGCGCGCCCACCTCGGCCTGGGCGAACCGGCACCGCCGCAGGGGGTGTGAGCGGGCCGGGGCGTGCGGCCCCGGGCCCGGGAGCCACAGGAGAGCGAGGCGGGAGGGGACATGGCACAGGCGCAGCACGGCACCACCGGGACGGCACCCGGGGACCAGCGGGAACGGCAGGAACGGGAACGGCAGGAACGGCAACGGCAGGAGTGGGAGCGGTGGCGCGCGGAGCGGACCGCCGAGGTCTCGGCGCCCTACGGGCTGACGGCGCTGCGTAGCACACATTGGCTCTCCGACTATCCGGACGGTCGACTTCCGGCCATCCCCGGGGAGTGGATCCTCCCGCCGGAGGGCGGGGCGCCGGTGCTCAGGGCGGCCGCCGGGGACGGACTGATCGTCGACGAAGCGCCCTTCGCCGGAGAGCTGCGGCTCGGCCCCGACAGCGGTCCGCCGGCCGCGGCCCGGGTCGCCCTCGGGCGCCGCCGGCTGGTCGTCCTGGAGCGCGAAGGCGCCTGGGCGGTACGCGACTTCGACCCGGCGAGCCCGGCCAGGGCCGCCTTCCGGGGGATCGCCACCGGCGCCTTCGACCCGGACCTCGCGGTGCCGGGGCGGTTCACCCCGTACGGCACCGGCCGCACGGTGCGGGTGGCGCATGCGGACGGGCGGGAGCGGGGGCTCGGGCTCGGCGGCGAGCTGGCCTTCGAACTGGCAGGACAGCGGCGGACCGTGCAGGTCGCGGTCCTCGGGGACGGCTCGCTGTGGGCCGTGTTCGCCGATGCCACCAGCGGGCGCGGCAGCTACCGCTTCCGCTTCCTGGACACGGCGGCGCCCGGGCCGGACGGCGCCGCCGTGGTCGACTTCAACCGGGCCCGGCTGCCGTCCTGCGCCTTCGCCGACGCTTTCCTGTGCCCCTTCCCGCCGCCCGGCAACACCCTCGACGTGCCCGTCGAGGCGGGCGAGCTGCGGCTGCTGCCCTCCGGCTGAGCGCGCCGGGAGTTCACCCGGGGGAAACACCCGGCGCGGCGGTCACCGCGCCGGGTGCCCGCGCGCGCCTCCGCCGGATTCCGCTTCGGCGGGCACCGGGCGAGCGGTACGGCTGAAAGCCACCCTTGTGCCGCTCAATCGCCGACCGAATACTCCGAGCAGCGCTTGTCAGGTGCACGGCGGCCCGGGGTCCGGGCGGCCGGGCGCCGACCGCGTCTCACGGGCCCCGGCCCCACGCGGGCCCCCGAGTTCCCTGGGAGGAACCAGCAGTGAGGTTGATGCGCACCACCCCCCGCAGCAGCGGCGTGGCGAGACCCACCCGCCTGATCGCCCTCTCGTCCGGCCTGGTGGCCGCGGCGGCCCTCGCCGTGCCCGCGGCACACGCCGGCGAGACGACCACGTACAGCGCCACCCAGCTCAGCCAGGCGGCCGACTCGGTCCTCAAGTCCGATGTCGCGGGCACCTCCTGGGCTGTCGACGCCAAGACGAACAAGCTGGTCGTCACCGTCGACAGCACCGTCTCCAAGGCGGAGATCGCCCAGCTCAAGAAGGATGCCGGAGCCAAGGCCGGTGCCCTGGAGATCAAGCACACCCCCGGTACGTTCAACAAGCTGATCGCGGGCGGCGACGCCATCTACGCGAGCAGCTGGCGGTGCTCCCTGGGCTTCAACGTCCGGGACAGCTCCGGGGCCTCCTTCTTCGTGACCGCCGGCCACTGCACCGACGGCGCGGGCACCTGGTGGTCCAACTCCGGGCACAGCACGGTGCTCGGCTCCACCGCCGGCTCCAGCTTCCCGGGCAACGACTACGGTCTCGTCCGGTACACCAACACCTCGATCGCCAAGCCCGGTACGGCCGGCGGCGTGGACATCACGCGTGCCGCCACCCCCTCCGTGGGCACCACCGTCACCCGGACCGGCTCCACCACCGGCACCCACAGCGGACGGGTCACCGCCCTGAACGCCACCGTCAACTACGGCGGCGGCGACGTGGTCTCGGGCCTCATCCAGACCACGGTCTGCGCCGAGCCCGGCGACTCCGGCGGCCCGCTCTACGGCGGCAGCACCGCCTACGGTCTGACCTCGGGCGGCAGCGGCAACTGCTCCTCCGGCGGAACGACCTTCTTCCAGCCGGTCACCGAGGCGCTGAGCGCCTACGGGGTCAGCGTCTACTGAGCCGCGCCGGCGTCCGCCGCCGGATCGCGCGCACCACGGTCCCTCCTGTGAGGCGGGCTCCCGTCGTCCTCGGACGCGGGGGCCCGCCGCCCGTCCCCGGGCGCCGTTTCGACTGATGTCGTACAGCGGGGGACAGGGGCGGGAGGCGAGGGTGGCGCGCATTGTGCCGCATCGGTTTTTTCGCGCGCCTCCGGGGTCGGAGTCCGACGTTGTCAGGGGGTCGATCAGCCTCAAGAAAGGGCGAGAACAAGACAGGTCTACACCTGGAGAGGAAGCGGCCGGAACCTCGCAATCCGCCTTTGCGAAAGGGACGGTCCTGCTCTGACCAGGTGTCTTCGCCTGCCCGGAGAGCGGTGGCCGTGCTCCTCGACGCGACGTGAAGTCGACCTTGTCCGGTTCGCTTCTCCGTGGGGATAGTGGGGCCAACCGTTGGCATGGACGCGACGCATTACTGGCTTTCCGTCGGGCTCCGTGCCATCAGCCTTCCGGCTCCGGGCAAACCCCACGTGCCCCCGGAGTCGTCCCCCCACAGGAGGACGTACGTGAAGCACCGACGCATTTCCACCCGGCGTATCGCCGTGACCGGCGCGAGTGTCGCCGCCCTGGTCGTCGCGGGAATCTCCTTCCAGTCCGCGAACGCCAGCACGGATGTCTCCGCCGAATCGCTCTCCGCGACGGCGGCCGGAAAGCTCGCTTCCTCCCTCACCAAGGACCTCGGCAGCGATGCCGCGGGCTCGTACTACGACGCCCAGAGCAAGCACCTGGTCGTCAACGTCCTGAACCAGGACGCGGCCTCCGCGGTCGAGTCGGCCGGGGCCAAGGCCAAGGTCGTCGACCACTCCCTCGCCGAGCTGAAGGGCGCCCGCGCCACGCTCAAGGACAAGGCGAGCATCCCGGGCACCGCCTGGTCGGTCGACAACTCCGCCAACAAGGTCGTCGTCACCGCCGACCGCACGGTCAAGGGCGCCGAACTCGCCAAGCTGAACAAGGTCGTCGACCAGCTCGGCAGCAAGGTCCAGCTCAAGCACAGCAAGGGCGAGTTCAAGTCGCTGATCGCCGGTGGCGACGCGATCTGGGGCGGCGGCGGCCGCTGCTCGCTCGGCTTCAACGTCACCGTCGGCGGTGAGCCGCACTTCCTCACCGCGGGTCACTGCACCGAGGCCATCACCAGCTGGTCCGAGTCGCAGGGCGGCCCGGTCATCGGTGAGAACGCCGGCTCCAGCTTCCCGGGCAACGACTTCGGCCTGGTGAAGTACACGGGCGACACCGCGCACCCCAGCGAGGTGGACCTCTACAACGGCAGCACCCAGGCCATCGCGGGCGCCTCCGAGGCGACCGAGGGCCAGCAGGTGACCCGCAGCGGCTCGACCACCCAGGTCCACGACGGCACCGTCACCGGCCTGAACGCCACGGTGAACTACGCCGAGGGCACCGTCGAGGGCCTCATCCAGACCGACGTCTGCGCCGAGCCCGGCGACTCCGGCGGCTCGCTCTTCGCCGGTGACCAGGCGCTCGGCCTCACCTCCGGCGGCAGCGGCGACTGCTCCGCCGGCGGCGAGACCTTCTTCCAGCCGGTGCCCGAGGCGCTCTCCGAGTTCGGCGCCGAGATCGGCTGACCCACCGCACCACACGCACCACCGCACAGCGCACCACACGCACCACTCTCCGGCCCGCCCGCTCGCCCGGGCGGGCCGGAGCCCTTTCCCGACCGGCCGAGGCCGGCCCGGTTCTCCGCCGGGCCGGCCTCCGCCGTGCCCGCCCGGGTGTCAGCCCGGGCAGGCCCCGCGGTGACCGGGACCGGGGTTCCGCAGCGTCCGGAACCGGGGTTCCGGGGACGCCGGACCCGGGGTCCCGCAGCGTCCGGAGCCGGACCCCGGAGCGACCGGGACCCCTCCTCCCGCAGTGGCCGGAAAGGACCGGAGCCCCGTGATTCCGGGGCCGATGGCGCCTGGCCGGTTCCCGGTGGTCCGGGCCGCCCCGCCTCTCGTACGTACGTTCGAAGAGTGGTCTATGGTGGAGACCGGGGAGGCAGGAAACCGGACGGTTGGGAGGTGCGTGTGCCGGGCTTCACGCATCTGCATGCCGCCTCCGGATACTCCCTGCGGTACGGGGCCTCGCATCCGGAACGGCTGGCCGCCCGCGCCGCCGAGCGGGGCATGGACGCCCTCGCGCTGACCGACCGGAACACCCTCGCCGGAGCGGTCCGCTTCGCCAAGGCCTGCGCGCGGGAAGGGATCCGCCCGCTCTTCGGGGTGGAGCTAGCGGTGGCCGAAACCCAGCGCCCCGGACGGGACGCCTCGGGTGTCCGGCGGGCACCGGTACGCGGCGGCGCCTTCGTCGACGAGTCCTCGCCCCGGGTCACCTTCCTCGCCCGGGAGGGAGCCCTCGGCTGGGCCTCGCTCTGCCGGCTGGTCTCCGCCGCGCACACCGCCGAGGGCGAGCCGCTGCTCAGCCGCGCCGCGCTGCCCGCCGAGGGCCTCACGGTGCTGCTCGGCCCCGCCTCCGACGTCGGCCGGGCGCTGGCCGCGGGCCGCCCGGACCGCGCGGCCCGGCTGCTCGCGCCCTGGCGGGAACTCTTCGGCGAGGACCTGCGCCTCGAAGCGGTCTGGCACGGCCGCGAGGGCACCGGACCCGGTTCGCTGCGCCTGGCCGCCCGTACCGTCGGCTTCGCGGCCGAGCAGCGGGTGCGCCCGGTGCTGAGCAACGACGTGCGCTACGCCGACCCCGGGGCGGGACCGGTGGCCGACGTCCTGGACGCCGCGCGCCGCCTGGTGCCCGTGGACGCCCGCGGCGAACTGGACAGCGGGGAGCGCTGGCTCAAGGACGCCGGGGCGATGCGGCAGGCCGCCGAGCGGGTCGTGGAGGCCGCGGGCTACCGCCGCGACACCGCCCACCGCCTGCTCGAACAGACCCGGGACACCGCGGCCGCCTGCCGGGTCGACCCCGAGGACGACCTCGGCATGGGCTCCGTACGCTTCCCCGAACCTCATCTGGTGGGCGCCGCGGGCCGCACCGCCCAGCGCGCCCTCGCCTCCCGGGCCGCCGCCGGGATGCTGCTGCGCGGCTACGACCGGGGGCCCGGCGCCCGCGGCTACTGGGAGCGGATGCACCACGAGCTGGACATCATCGCCCACCACGGCTTCGCCTCCTACTTCCTGACCGTCGCCCAGGTCGTGGACGACATCCGGGGCCTCGGCATCCGGGTCGCCGCCCGCGGCTCGGGCGCCGGTTCCCTGATCAACCACCTGCTGGGGATCGCGCACGCCGACCCGCTCGCCCACGACCTCCTGATGGAACGTTTCCTCTCCACCCGCCGCTTCGTCCTGCCCGATATCGACATCGACGTGGAGTCCGCCCGCCGCCTGGAGGCCTACCGTGCGATCCTCGCCCGCTTCGGCGCCGAACGGGTCGCCACCGTCGCGATGCCCGAGACCTACCGGGTCCGCCACGCGATCCGCGACGTGGGCGCCGCCCTCTCCCTGGACCCCGCCGACATCGACCGCATCGCCAAGGCCTTCCCGCACATCCGCGCCCGCGACGCCCGCAGCGCGATGCGGGAGCTGCCCGAACTGCGCCCGCTCGCCGAGGAGATGAGGCAGCAGGGCGGCAGGCGGCGGCTGTGGGAACTGGTCGAGGCGCTGGACGCGCTGCCCCGCGGCGTCGCCATGCACCCCTGCGGGGTCCTGCTCTCGGACGCCTCGCTGCACGCCCGCACCCCCGTGGTGCCGACCAGCGGGGAGCAGCTGCCGATGTCGCAGTTCGACAAGGAGGACGTGGAGGACCTCGGCCTGCTCAAGCTCGATGTGCTCGGCGTACGCATGCAGTCGGCGATGGCGCACGCGGTCGCCGAGGTGGAGCGGGCGAGCGGGGAGCGCGTCGACCTGGACGCGGTGCCCGAGGGCGACCCGCTGACGTACCGGCTCATCCGGTCCACCGAGACGCTCGGCTGCTTCCAGATCGAGTCGCCGGGCCAGCGCGACCTGGTCGGCAGGCTGCAGCCCGCGGACTTCCAGGACCTGGTCGTCGACATCTCGCTCTTCCGGCCGGGCCCGGTCGCCGCCGACATGGTGCGCCCCTTCATCGAGGCCAGGCACGGCCGCGCGCCCGTCCGCTACCCGCACCCCGACCTGGAGGAACCGCTGCGCGAGACCTACGGGGTGGTGGTCTTCCACGAGCAGATCATCCGGATCGTCGACATCATGACCGGCTGCGGCCGGGGCGAGGCGGACCGGGTCCGGCGCGGGCTCTCCGACCCGGAGTCGCAGGGCCGGATCCGCGTCTGGTTCGCCCAGCACGCGACCGGGCGCGGGTACGACGCCGCGACCGTCGCCCGTACCTGGGAGATCATCGAGGCCTTCGGCAGCTACGGATTCTGCAAGGCCCACGCGGTCGCCTTCGCGGTGCCGACCTACCAGTCCGCCTGGCTGAAGGCCCATCACCCGGCCGCCTTCTACGCGGGACTGCTCACCCACGACCCGGGGATGTACCCGAAGCGGCTGCTGCTCGCGGACGCGCGGCGGCGCGGGGTGCCGGTGCTGCCGCTGGACGTGAACCGCTCGGCGGTCGCCCACCGTATCGAACTGGTGTCCGAGAAAGGGCGGTTCGAGGAGCGGGCGGCGGGGCGGCGGGCGGCCCCGCGCTGGGGGATCCGGCTCGCGCTCGGCGATGTGCACGGCATCGGCGAGGCCGAGGCCGCCCGTATCGAGCGGGCCCAGCCCTACTCCTCGCTCCTCGACTTCTGGGAGCGCGGCCGGCCCGGGAAACCGGTCGCCCAGCGGCTCGCCCAGGTCGGCGCCCTCGACGCCTTCGGCGCCAACCGCCGCGACCTGCAACTGCATCTGAGCGAACTCCACCGCGGCGCCCGCGGCTCCTACGGGGAGCAGCTCCCGCTCGCCGGAGGCCGCGGCACCGCGCCCGCGGGCCTGCCCGACCTCGGGGACGCCGAGCGCCTCAGCGCCGAACTCGGCGTCCTCGGCATGGACGCCTCCCGCCATCTGATGGGCGACCACACGGAGTTCCTCACCGAACTCGGGGTGCGTTCCGCGCGCAGGCTGCGGGCGGCCAGGCACGGGGAGACGGTCCTGGTCGCGGGCGCCAAGGCGGCGACCCAGACCCCGCCGATCCGCTCCGGGAAGCGGGTCATCTTCACCACCCTCGACGACGGCACCGGCCTGGTCGACCTCGCCTTCTTCGACGACGCCCACGCCGCCTGCGCCCATACGGTCTTCCACTCCTGGCTGCTCCTGGTGCGCGGGGTGGTGCAGCGGCGCGGACCGCGCAGCCTTAGCGTGGTCGGCGAGGCCGCCTGGAACCTCGCCGACCTGTCCGAACTCCGCACCACCGGCGGCCTGGACGCGGTGGCCCGCCGCCTCGCCGCCGAACCCCCGGGGCCGGGCATGGCTGGGTCACGCCCGGCCGGGCCGGGCGCGGACCGCGCGAGGCCGGGCCCCGCTGGGCCGGGCGCGGACCGCACGGCCATGGAGCGCGCGGCCACGGACCGCACGGCCACCGGCGCGGGCGCGGCCACCGCCGGATCCGGAGACTCCGATGCCGGAGACGGCGGAGCTGGAGACGGCGAGGCCAGAGGCAGCGAGACCGGAGGCAGCGAGACCGGAGGCAGCGAGACCGGAGACGGCGAGGTCGGAAACGGCGAGGTCGGAAACGGCGAGGTAGAAGACGGCCAGGTCGGCGCGGACGGTACGGGAGGCCGTCGCATCCGGATGTCCACCGGCTACGAGATGCACCCCTGGGCCGACCTGCGCCCGGCGGGTGAGGGGAACGGGCCCCCGCGCAAGCTCTGGCACCAGAGCCCCGGGAGCGCGGGATGACCGTGCTCTGCGTACGCTTCGGACTCGCCCCGGGGCAGGACGGGGCGATGTCCCAACTGCTCGCGCTGCTCGGCGAGTTCACTCCGCTGGTGCAGGCGCTGCCGCCGGACGGGGCGCTCGCGGACCTGCGCGGGGCCGAGCGGTACTTCGGCCGGGACGCCGTCCAGCTCGCCGAGGTGATCCGGGTCCGCGCGCTCGCCCGGCACGGGGTGGACTGCGTGGTCGGGGCCGGGCCCACCCCGGTACCGGCCCGGATGGCCGCGGCCGAGGCGGAGCCCGGCAGGCCCCGGGTGGTGCCCGAGGAGGCGGACGGGGTGGGGGAGTTCCTCTCCGGCAGGCCGGTGGCCGCGCTGCCCGGGGTGGGCCGGGCGACCGTCCGTACGCTCGACTCCTACGGGCTCGACACCCTCGGCCGGGTCGCCGCCGCCCCGCTGCCCGCCCTCCAGCGGCTGCTCGGCGCCCGGGCCGGCCGGGAGCTGCGCGAGCGGGCCAGGGGCACCGACCGCAGCCGGGTGGTGCCGGATGCCGCCGCCCGCTCGCTGACCGCCGAACGCCGCTTCGACCGCGACGAGTTGGACCCCTTCCTGCACCGGCGCGCCCTGCTCGCCGCGGCCGGTGAACTCGGCGCGGGGCTGCGCGCCGAGCACCAGGTGTGCCGCACCCTGAGCCTGACCGTGCGCTGCGTCGGACGCACCGGCCACGCCGGGCTGACCCGCAGCAGGCGGCTGCCCGAGGCCGGAGCGCACTCGGCGGTGCTGAGCGCCGCCGCGTACCGGATGTACGAGTCGCTCGGCCTCCAGCGGGCCAGGGTGCGCGGGATCCTGCTGCGCGCCGAGGGACTCGGCCCCGCCGAGAGCGCCTCCCGCCAGCTCAGCTTCGACCCGGTGGACGACAAGCTCCGCCGGATCGAGGAGGTCGCCGACCGGGCCCGCGCGAAGTTCGGCCCCCGGGCGGTCATGCCGGGCACCCTGGCGGAACCGGACCCGAAGCCGCACTCGAAGCGGCGACGGGGCACTCCCGACCCACCGACCGAGAGGGCCGGTTGACCAGGCAGACCGCCCGTTCAACCGGCCACTCGGCGCGGGGAAGCGCACACCGTCCCGCCCGGGTGCGGTGCCGCCGGAGGACCGGTGGGCACCGCACCCGGGCGGCGGTTCAGCTCACCGTGAAGGAGGCCTCCTCGGCGGTGCCGTTGACCGTGACCTGCACGGTGGCCTTGCCGGGACGCAGGCCGGTGAGCTTGCCGGTCGCGGGGTCGTACGCCGCGACGTCAGCGGGGCCGGCGTCGTCCGGGTCGCCGACGTACAGCTTCGCGGAGCCCGACCAGTCGGCGCTCAGCGGGAAGCCGACCGGCACCTCGCGCGCCTCCTCGCCCTCGCCCTGGGTCACCGTGGCGGTCACCGACTCGGCCTTGCCCGCGGGCAGTTGGTCCGGGGCGCTCAGGGCGAGCCCGTCCACGTGGGCGCGGGTCTGCACGGACAGCCAGTCGGGTCCGCCCGCCCACGGCCGGTTCCGGGTGTCCTCCTGCTGCCCGGCCGGCACCGGGTCGACGCCGACCATCGACCAGCCGGTGAAGCCGCCCCGGTCGGGTGCGGTGGCGGGTGCCTTGCCGGAGTTGCCGTTGACCAGGTAGGGCACCCCGTCGACGTGCGAGGCGTGGAAGGTGCCGACATGGGAGCCGATGAAGCCCGCGCCCTTGCCGGTGCTGAGGCGGAAGCCGGTGAGCCAGTTCTCCAGCATCGCGGCCTCCTTGCGGCTGTTGAGCTGGCTGCCCTGCTGCGGGGTGGGATCGCGCGGCGGCACGTGCTCGACGACCATCACCGAGCCGATGTCCGGGTCCTTGGCCGCCTTGTCCAACTGGCCGCGCAGCTCCTTGATCTGCTCGTAGCCGCCGCCGCGCAGGGTCAGGCTGGAGGTGTCGAGGGTGATGAAGCGGGTGCCCTTGTGGTCGAAGGTCCGCTGCGGGGCGCCGAATTCCTCGGTGAAGTTGTCGATCTTGCCGCCCATGACCTCGTGGTTGCCCGGTACGTAGTACCAGGGCAGGTCCTCGCCCAGTTCCTCGTCGAGGATCTTGTGGGCGAAGGCGAGGTCCTCGGGTGAACCCTCGTCCACCAGGTCGCCGTTGACCACCAGGAAGTCGGGCCGGGCGGCCTTGATCTCCTTCAGGGTGCGGCGGGCCTGGGCGACCACCGGGCTGTCCGGGTCCTTGGCCACGAACTGCGCGTCGGACATCACGGCGAACCGCCAGTCGCGGCCGTCCGCGCCCGCCGCCGTGGAGATGAGCGGGTCCTTCGAGACCGGCTGCGCGGGCAGGTCCACGTCCGGCGGGACCTCGGCGGTCAGGTCGTCGAAGGTGACCTTGCCCGCGTACTGCCGGGAGGCGATGGTCTCGGCGACGTAGAAGCGGTGCACGCTGACCGGGTAGTTCGTCCCGGCCGGGACCTTGAACTCGATCTTCTTCCAGCCGGTCCAGTCGACGAAGGGGCCGCGCAGCAACTGGTCGGCGCCCGCCGCGTCCTTGAGGTGCAGGGTCGGCCAGGTGCCCTTGCCGTCGCCCTTGATCCACAGGCCGAAGGACTGCGGCTGGCCCGCCACCGGGATCGTCTTGGGCGGGGTGGCGTACGCGGCGCGGGTGGCGTTCGACTTGGTGAAGTCGTAGGTCATCTCCAGGCCGGTGCCGTCGTGGCCCTCCGGGGTCGGCTTGAGCGAGCCGTCGGCGCGGGCCTGGCTGAACTTCCAGGACTCGGCGTCGTCGAAGTCGGCCTCCTGCTGCTCGGTGAGGCCGACGGTGACCGCGAGCACGGTGCTCTTGCCGCCCACCTCGGCGGTGACCTGCCCGGAGAGCTGCTCCTCGGAGCCGTCCTTGGCCTTGACGGTGAAGCCGCCCCGGTCGTCCGGGGTGATCGAGAAGAGGTCGTGGTCGTAGTCGAGGGTGGCGTCCGCGGGTTCGATCGGGGCGCTGCCGCCGTGCGCGTCCAGGCCGACGAGCCCGAAGTGGCCGCTCTCCTCGGCGCTGCCGATGCCGACCCGGCGGGTGCTCGGCTGGATCCGGTCGAGCTTGTCGAGCACGGTCAGTTCGACGTCGCCGGAGGCGCTGCCGCTGGCCGCGGTGACCTTCGCGGTGCCGCCGTGCCCGGCGGTGAACACGCCCTTCGTGTCGACCTCGCCGACCTCCGTGTCCGAACTGGTCCACTTCGGGGTGGCGTCCGCGGGCCCGTAGGTCTCGTCGTAGGCGCTGGCGGTGAGTTCGCGGGTCAGGCCGGGGAAGACGCGCTCGGGGTGGCCGCCCTTGACCTGGTCGACGGTGGCCGCGTCGGTGGCCTTCATGGCCGTCTCGACCCAGTAGTCCTCGACCTTGCCGCTGCCCTCGGGGGCGGTGAAGGCGAGGCCGTTGGGCACATCGCGCTCCCGGCCGTCCGAGGGGCTGTTCTGCAGCGGGATCTCGTCGCTGCCCGGGGTGCGGGCGAGCAGCGCGGTGGAGCCGCCGCCGTCGAGGTTGAGCGCGTTGTGGACACCGGCGCGCTTCATCATCAGGCCCAGCTCGGTGAGGGTGACACCCACGCTGTCGGTCTGCCAGCCGTCGACGGTCAGCACCGTCATCTTGCTGCCGTCCTCGGAGAAGCCGACGGCGGTGCGCGCGGCGTTGGCGTTGTTGCCGCCGCCCTCGTGGTCGACCGGCTCGCCGTCCACGACGAGCAGCTCCCGGCCGCCGATCGCGGTGCCGGGGACCTCGCCCTTGTCGGTACGGGGGCTGTACTCCAGGGAGACCTTGTCGCCCACCTTCAGGCCCGCCAGGGTGTCCGCCCCGGCGTCGCTGCCGAGCAGCACCGTGGTGCCCTCGGGTATCGCGCCCTTGCCGGGCTTGTCGCCCACCGCGGTGACCTTGCCGTCCACCACACTGACCTCGGTGGCGCGCTCGCCGCCGTCCACGGTCAGCTTCCGGTCGGCCTCGCCCCACTGGGAGTTGTACGCGCCGATGCCGCCCGCGGGCACATCGGCGGTGTTGAGCGCGCCGAGCGCGTGCTTCCCGTCGGGGAGGGTGAGGGTGCCGTCGAAGTACAGCTCCAGGATCCGGCCCGCGTCGGCGGGGCCCACCCCCACGACCCGGTTGTTCTTCTCCGCGGGCGATTTGACGAACTTTCCGCCGCGCAGGCCCGAACCGGCCGGTGCCTGGGTGCCGTTGAGGTCGAAGAAGTCACCGTTGATCGCGGCGACGGTACGGCGGCCCTTGCCGGGGTCGTGCCCGGCGGCCAGCTCGGAGAGGGTCTTGCGCCCGGCGACCTTGCCGGAGTCCAGGTAGTCCACCTTGGTGCCGCCGCCGAGGTCCACCGAGAGCGAGTGCACCCGCAGCCACTTGTCGGACTCCAGACGGTCGTACGCGTCCATGGTGACGCCCGGGGCGACCGGGCGGCTGCGGTGCCCGAGTTCCAGGCCGTCGCCGTCGGAGATGGAGGTGGCCCCGGGGCCCGCGGCGCCCGCCCCGGTGTCCAGGGTGCTTGCCGGGGGCGGCGCGACGGGCCGCAGCATCTCCTCCGCGGTGCGCGGCACCGGCTCGGGGGCGCGGCCGGTGGCGGCCGGCGCGGCCGCCTCCTGCTGGGCCGCGGCCGAGCCGCCGGGCAGGACCGCCAGGGCGCCCAGGGCGGTCAGCGCGAGGGCTGCTCTGGGCAGAGCGTGGATGAGCAAGGTGACTCCTGTGGTGGGGGATGCACGTGAGCACACTCGGCTGATCAGCATTGTCTTGTGCACGACACACGCGCCAGGGAGTACCGGAAAAACCCCGGAAAACCACGGGGCTTTCACACCGCGACCACCGCGTGAACGCCCCGCGCCCGCCGGAAGACCGGCGGGGGCGCCGCCGCGCGGTCCACCGCCCGGGCGGCGCCCCCGCGGTGCGGCTCACCGCACGGGTGCCTCCTCAGAGCTGGGCGGGCGCGCCGACCCGTACCTCCACCTCCCCGCCGTCCGGCAGCAACTTCCGTACCGGCCACAGGCGTTCGGAGACGGGGGTGCCCGCTCCCGTGGTGTACGCGGGGACCGTGAGGACGGTGTCCCCGTCCTCGGCGACCAGCAGCTCCGCGTCCGCGACGACGACTCCGTCGGAGAAGTGCAGGGCCAGGCCGAGGGGCCGGGGAGCGGCGGCGAAGCCCTCGGGGTCGGGGAGTTCCCGCAGTCGGCAGCTGCCCCCGGGGAAGAGGTGGGTGTGGGCGCAGACGGCGGGATGGACGCGGTCGGCGGGCGAGCCGGGGGAGGGGTGGTCCATGGCGGGCTCCTGGGGTGGGTGAAGGCCGGGCCCGCGCAGTCTGGCGCCTTCGGCGGCCGGTCCGGTGCCGTGTCGCGGGCGGTGGGCTCCGCCGCCACCTGATCGGAGGTGCCGGGCCCTCGCCCCGGCCCGGGCGGGCGGGGCAGGCGTACCGGCCCGGCAATTTCTGCTGACGCGGAGCTTCAATCCGGGGCTACTGGCGCGTAATTTGGCATGAGCACGGCACCTCGTGATCCGGATCACAGGCGGAACCCCCTCTCCCTTTTCACCGAGCCGCAAGGAGATCACGTGACGCTGCCCTGGAAGCGCCTGCGCCGCTCACTCGCCGCGGGCCTCCTGCTCGCCGCCGCCTTCACCGCCGCACCCGCGGCCGCCGCGACCGCACCCGAGCGGACCGCGGCCGTCAGCTCCGGCTGGAACGACTACTCCTGCAAGCCCTCCGCCGCGCATCCGCGCCCGGTGGTCCTGGTGCACGGGACCTTCGCCAACTCCGTCGACAACTGGCTGGTCCTCGCCCCGTACCTGGTCGACCGGGGCTACTGCGTCTTCTCCCTGAACTACGGGGAACTGCCCGGGGTCCCGGTCTTCAAGGGGCTCGGTCCCGTCGACAAGTCGGCCGCGCAGCTCGGCACCTTCGTCGACAAGGTCCGCTCCGCCACCGGGGCGGGCGAGGTCGACCTGGTGGGGCACTCGCAGGGCGGCATGATGCCCCGCTACTACCTGAAGTTCCTCGGCGGCGCGGACAAGGTCAACGCGCTGGTCGGCATCGCGCCGAGCAACCACGGCACCACCCTCAGCGGCTTCACCAAGCTGCTGCCCTACTTCCCGGGCATCGAGAACCTGCTCAACGAGCACACCCCGGCCCTCACCGACCAGGTCGTCGGCTCGCCCCTGATGCAGAAGCTCAACGCGGGCGGGGACACCGTGCCCGGCGTGCAGTACACGGTGATCGCGACGCAGTACGACGAGGTGGTCACGCCCTGGCGGACCCAGTTCCTGGACGGCCCCGGCGTACGCAATGTCCGGCTGCAGGACCTCTGCGCCGCGGACCTCTCCGAGCATGTGCTCGCGGGCACCACGGACAAGATCGTCTTCCATGAGGTGGCCAACGCCCTCGACCCGGCGCACGCCACGCCCACCACCTGCTTCTCCTGAGCGGGCATCCCGCCTGACCAGAAGTCCCACCTGACCAGATGTCCCACCTGAACAGATGTCCCGCCCGGTCCGCCGGGCGGGACATCCTCTGTCCCGGAAGGTGCCCTCCGGAAGGTGCCGGGTCCCGGAAGGCTCCGGGTGCTCAGTCCTCGGGCCACCACGTCCGGCGGATGTCCTTGCGGACCTCCGTCCGGTGCGCGGTCTTCTCCTCGGCCTCCTCGCGTACGCGGCGGGAGGGCTGCTTGACGACGGGGCGCTGTACGGTCACACGGCGCATGACTGCCTCCTTGGTGCCCACCGGGTCCCGTACCTGAGTACCGAGGTGGACCCGTGCCGGGAGCGTTCCTCATCAACGGCGCGTTGTCAGTGGCGACTGTCACGCTGTGGGGAGGCATACCCATCCGAAGCACGTGATGACCATGAGAAGGCGCCCCGATGGCAAACTGCAATCACAAAGCGGAACAAACCGCGCATCACGACCGGTTCGAGGGGCCGGGAAGCGGTCTCAGTCCGCGAGCAGGGCCTCGAAGTCGCCCTGCCGGGCGAGGAGTTCGAGGGCGTCCAGGGCGGCCAGGGCCTGAGCCGCCGCCTGCGGATCGCGCGCCGCGAGACCGCTCTCGGCGAACTCGTCCTCGTCCAGGCGCAGCACCTGCCGCCCGTCCGCCGAGCGCCACAGATCGAGGTCCAGGTCCTCCACCGTGAGATCGCCGCCGCCGAGCACCGCGGGCCGGGTGATGTCGCAGTACCAGCCCTTGAGGCTGCCGTCGGCGGCGCGCACCTCCTTGACGGCGTACCACCGGTGCCGCCAGTAGTGCTCGGTGAAGACGTCCCCCGGCTCGAAGCGGACGAAGCCGAAGTCCCGGGTGCCCTCGCCCGCCCAGGGGGCGCGGACCGTCACCCGCTCCCCGTCGTCGCTCAGCAGCCGCGCCGGGTAGCGGATCTTCGTCCGGCCCGCCTTGACCAGGACCACCCGTACCGTCCCGGGGAGTTCAGCCGAGTGCCCGGACATGGCGCACCTCCGTCCCGCACACCCGGTAGCCGAACCAGGTGTTGACGGCGAGCATCGGGCCGTTGTCCGTGTCGTTGCCGGTGAAGGCCTCCCGGATCCCGGCCTCCCGGGCGCGGTGCAGCGAGTCGTTCTTCACCAGCTTGGCCAGGCCCCGGCCGCGGTGGGCGCGCGCGGTGCCGGTCATGCCGGAGGAGTAGCGCGTCTCCCGGTCCGTCTCGGCCAGGCTGAAGGCGACCGGGCGCCCGTCCACCACGGCGACGGTGGTCAGTTCCAGATCGGTCAGCGGGTGGTTCCAGGTGTCGGCGAGCCACCCCTCGTAGTCCGTGAGGACCGCGCCGACATCGCTCGGCTCGTCGGCCGTGGTCTCCGCGTCCAGGGCGAAGACCGGGCGCGGGTCGGCCGCGAAGGAGGAGGCGGGCCGCAACTCCACCCCGGCCGGGGGGTCGAGGCGCGGCGGCAGCGCGTCCCGTACCAGGTCCAGGCGCAGGAAGTGCGCGGAGCGCTTGGCGGTGTAGCCGTGCCGGAGGGCGAACTCCCGGTTGCGGGGCTCGTCGTAGACCCAGGACCAGACCTCGCGCGCCCCGGAGCGCGCCAGATGCTCCTCCGCGGCGGCGAGCAGCAGCGAGCCCGCGCCGCGCCCCTCCCGGTCCGGCTGTACGTAGAGATTGGCGAAGCCCTGCCCCGGTTCCGCGCTCTCGTGCGCGATACCGACCTGCGCGGTGCCGACGACCTCGCCGTCCTCCTCGGCGACCAGCGGCCGGAACCGCTTCTGCGCGGGGGCGTGCGCCAGGTCGAAGGCGAGGGAGTCGGCGGTCATCACCATGAAGGGCAGGGCGCGGCGGCGCACCCGGACGAAGGCCTCGGTATCCGCGGGGTCCCCGGGGCGCAGCGGGCGAACGATCACATCCATGCGGCGCACGCTACGCGCGGCACGACCCGAGGCGCCTCCCTATATTCCGCGCCCGATTCCGCGCCCAGTTCCCCGGCCGCCCGCCGGTCCCGGGCGCCCGCGCGCGCCCCGGTGCGGGACAATCGCCCGGTGACCTCGAAGACCGGTTTGAGCATCGACGACGACGCGGGCACCGCCCCCTACGAGCAGCTGCGCGCGCAGATCTCCGAGCAGGCCAGGACCGGGCGGCTGCCGGTGGGCCACCGGCTGCCCACCGTGCGCGGCCTCGCCCAGGAACTCGGCCTCGCCGCCAATACGGTGGCCAAGGCCTACCGCGCCCTGGAGAGCGACGGGGTGATCGAGACCCGCGGCCGCAACGGCACCTTCATCGCCGCCGCGGGCGAGGCCGCGGACCGCAGGGCGGCCGAGGCCGCGCAGTCCTTCGCCGCCCAGGCCAGACGGCTCGGCCTGACCGAGGACGAGGCCCTGCGCGCCGCCCACCAGGCCCTGCGCGCGGCCTACGGCGCCGCGGACTGAACTCCTCCCGCGGGAGCGCACGGCTCCCGCGGGACCGCACCGCCCGCCCGCTGACCGGCTGATCCCGGCGGCCCACTGATCCCGGATCCCGGCGGCCCGCGAGACCGCCCAGAGCTTCAACCGCTCGGAGCTGCAACCGCGCAGAGGTTCCACCGCGCAGAAGGTTCATCGGCGGCTCAGAGGTACAGCCCCGCGTCCGCCCCCGGCCGCTGGTCCGGCACCGAGGCGGGGGAGGTGCCCCGGCGCAGCGCGTACAGCTCGGCGAGGGTGGCGCCCTCGCGGCCGAGGGCGCTCTCGTGGCCCGCGGCCTCCTCGCCCAGCCAGCCCAGCGACTCGGCGCGGGTGAGCGGACCGACCTCGATCCGGGCGAGGCAGCGGCCCGGGCGCACCACGGCGGGGTGCAGCCGCTCCAGGTCCTCGTTGGTGGTGACGCCCACCAGGACGTTGCGGCCCTGGCCGAGCAGCCCGTCGGTGAGGTTGAGCAGCCGGGAGAGCGCCTGGCCCGCGGTGTGCTTGGCCTCGCCGCGGATCAGCTCGTCGCAGTCCTCCAGGAGCAGCAGCCGCCAGCGGCTCTTCGCGGCGCCCTCGTCCTCGCCGATCGCGATGTCCATCAGGTAGCCGACATCGCTGAACAGCCGCTCCGGGTCGAGTACGCAGTCGACCTGGCACCAGTCGCGCCAGGAGCGGGCGAGGGTGCGCAGCGCGGAGGTCTTGCCGGTGCCGGGCGGTCCGTGCAGCAGGAGCAGCCGCCCGGTGATGTCCTCCGGGGTGGTCTTCATCAGCCCGTCCATGGCGTCGGCCACCGGCGCGGTGTAGTTCTGCCGGACCTCCGGCCAGGTCCCCGCGGAGATCTGACGGGTCGTCCGGTGCGGTCCGCGGCGCGGGGAGACGTACCAGAAGCCCATGGTGACGTCCTCGGGCTGCGGCTCCGGCTCGTCCTGGGCGCCCTCGGTGGCCGCGGAGACGGTCTGCTCGGCGAGTTCGGCGCTGGTGGCGGTGACGGTGACATCGGCGCCCCGGCTCCAGCGCGAGACCAGCAGGGTCCAGCCCTCGCCCTCGGCGAGCACGGCGCTGCGGTCGTCGTCGCGGGCCGCGCGCAGCACCCGCGCCCCCGGCGGCAGCAGGGTGGCGCCGGTGCGTACGCGTTCGATGTTCACGCTGTGCGAGTACGGCTGCTCACCGGTGGCGAAGCGACCGAGGAACAGGGCGTCTACGACATCCGAAGGGGAGTCGCTGTCATCGACGTTGAGCCGGATCGGCAGGGCTTCCTCTGGGTTCGCGGGCATGCCGCCATGATCCGTCACCGCTCTGCCCGGTGCACCCGGTTTCCGTGCCCCCGCCCGCTGTCCCTTCTGTGCGGGAAAACTCCGCTGTGCCCCGGCAGGGGCGTCAACTCCCCGCACGGAAACACGGGTTCGAGGCGGTCGACGCGCGTGGACCGCGTACCGGCGGGGCATGAGACAGGCACCCGACCGACCTCTTCCCGGACATCCCCGGGAAGGCGCGCGGCGCCTGGTCTACGCGAGTAGTCCGCGGCGCGGCCGAGGGTCCGTCAGGTCCTGTCTGTACGGGTGTGTGCGGAACCGGAGAAGGGCGCGGGTGGCGTGTCGAGGAAAAGATTGACATGGACACTTCCAGTCAACTTCCCCGCGTGCTAACACAGTTGCGCAGAGATCCCCCCACGGAGGTAGCAGATGAAACTGAAGAGACTCGCGGCCTATGTCTCGGCCCTCACCCTGGCCGGGGCCGCCGCGCTCACCGGGGCGAGCGCGGCGAGCGCGGACCAGGCCGCCGCCGACGGCTATGTGGCCCTCGGCGACTCCTACTCCTCCGGAGTGGGCGCGGGTGACTACGACAGCAGCGGCTGCAAGCGCAGCGCGAACGCCTACCCGCAGCTGTGGGCCAACGCCCACTCGCCTTCCTCGTTCGACTTCACGGCCTGCTCCGGCGCCGTCACCGGCGATGTGCTCGCCAACCAGCTCGGCCCGCTCAGCGCCAGCACCGGCACCGTCACCATCTCCATCGGCGGCAACGACGCCGGCTTCTCGGACGTGATGATCAACTGCGTCCTGCCGGGCGAGGACAACTGCATCAGCCGGATCAACACGGCCCGCTCCTTCGTCGAGAACGAGCTGCCCGCCAAGCTCGACCAGGTCTACGACCAGATCTCCTCGCGCGCCCCCAACGCCCATGTGGTCGTGCTCGGTTACCCGCGCTTCTACAAGATCGACGGAAGCTGCGTGGCGGGTCTGACGGACGAGGAGCGCTCCGCGGTCAACGGCGCCTCCGACCTCCTGAACCAGGTCACCTCGGCCCGCGCCTCCGCCCACGGCTTCAGCTTCGCGAGCGTCGTCGGCAACTTCACCGGTCACGAGATCTGCTCCGGCGACGCCTGGCTGCACAGCGTCAGCCTGCCGGACGTCACCAACTCGTACCACCCGACGGCCGCCGGTCAGTCGGGCGGCTACCTCCCCGCGCTGGAGAGCGCTTCCTGACGGGGTGTGCCACAGCGGTCGGCAGGTCCGGGCCTCCTTCGGGGTGCCCGGACCTGCCGCGTACGGGGCCGGGTCCACCCCTCGACACGCCGGACCCCCGCCTCCGGGCCCACCGCCCCCGTCCTCACGCCCCGTCACCGGCCCCTTCCGCTGCCGGGAGTCATGGCTGACCCGGGGGCTTTCGGGCATGCTCAAGAGGAGGGCCGGATTCGGAGAGTGATCGTCAACACCCTTGTGGGAAAGGTGAATACGGGTATCGGGATACACGTGCGTCCCGTGGGGACGATAGTGTTGAGCTGCCCGGGCCGGGTGCCGTCGTACGGGTGGGGAGTGACATGGAACAGATAACTGTACGAAACAGGGCGCGAGTGCCTGCCATCAACTGCGGGAGCAGCGCGACCAAGTCGCGGCTCGACCGGCATTTCGCCGTGATGGGCGGACCCGTGGTCCCGCAGCGCGAGGCCGCGGAGGCCACGCTGCTGATGCGCGAGCTGACCACCCGCGAGCAGACGCAGGAGCACACCCCCACGGGCCGCCGTGCCCGGGTGCGGAAGGTCTCCCTCTTCGCGCCGCTGCGGCGGCTGCGCCGCACGCTGCTCGGGGGGCGCTGAGCCCCTACCGCACACCGGTCACCGCTCAGGCGGCCACACCGTCCTGGCGCAGCTGCGTGATCTCCGCTTCCGTCATCCCCACGGAGCGCAGCAGCGCCTCGGTGTGCTCGCCGAGCCCGGGCACCGCCCCCATCCGCGCCTCCTCCCCGCCGGGCAGCGTGAGGGGCGGCAGCAGGGCCCGCAGCGGACCGGCCGGAGAGCCGATCTCCCGCCAGCGGTCCCGCGCGGCCAGCTGCGGATGCGCGGCCAGGCCGGTCATCCCGCGCAGCCGCGCACAGGCGATCCCCGCCGCGTCCAGCCGCCGCAGCGCCTCCTCGGCGGTGAGTTCCCCGAGGGCCCGCGCGACGGCGGCGTCGGTACGTTCCCGGTGGACCACCCGCGCCGCGTTGGTGGCGAAATCGGGGTCCTCGGCGAGTTCCGGACTGCCGAGCACCTGGGCGGCGAGCCTGCGCCACTCCCGGTCGTTCTGCACCGAGAGCAGCACCCGGCCGCCGTCCGCGGTGGGATAGGCGTCGTACGGGGCGATCACCGTATGGGCGAGGCCGGTCCGTACCGGTGCCGTGCCGCCGTGGATCGTGTGGTGCAGCGGATGGCCCATCCACTCCGCGAGCGCCTCCAGCATCGACACCTCCACCGGGCCGCCGCGCCCGGTCGTCCCGCGCCGCACCAGGGCCGCGAGCACCCCGGAGAAGGCGTACATCCCGGCCGCGATGTCGGCCGCCGGGATCCCGGACTTCACCGGCTGCTCGGGGGTGCCGGTCACCGAGACCAGGCCCGCCTCGCACTGGACGAGCATGTCGTAGGCCCGCCGGTCCGCGTACGGGCCGCCGGTGCCGTAGCCCGAGATGTCCACCGCGATCAGCCGGGGGTCGGCGGCGCACAGGGTGGCCGCGTCCAGGCCGAGGCGGGCCGCCGCGCCCTGGGCGAGGTTCTGCACGAAGACGTCCGCGGTGGCGAGCAGGCGGCCGAGCACGTCCCGTCCGCGCGGGTCCTTGAGGTCCAGGGCGATCGACTCCTTGCCGCGGTTGCACCAGACGAAGTGCGAGGCCAGTCCCGCGGCGGCGGTGTCGTAGTGGCGGGCGAAGTCGCCGCCGCCGGGGCGCTCCACCTTGATGACCCGGGCGCCGAGGTCGGCGAGCTGCCGGGTGGCGAAGGGGGCGGCGACGGCCTGCTCCACGGCGACGACGGTGAGGCCGTCCAGCGGCAGCGGCTGCACATCAGGGGAGGGCGGGGTGGTGGGGGGCTCCATGCGAGCGATCATGTCCCCGGCGGGCGGGCTTGTCACCGAGGCGTCCGTCACGCGCCGCGCGCCCGGGCCCGCACCGGCCGCCGGTCGGGGAGCGCCCCGGCCGCCCCGCCTCACAGCAGCGCGAACTGCCCGCCCGGGCCCTCCTCCTGGTGGTCGAGTACGGAGGCGGGGCGCCGCGCGGCGGGCGGCGGCGGCAGCACGCCCGCCGCACTCAGCTCCGCCCGGCCGGGAGCACCGGCCAGTGCGGCGGCCAACTCCGCCTGTTGCGGGCGCAGTTCGGCGAGGAGGGCGAGCACGGTGAGGAGTTCGAGCAGCTCGGAGGTGCGGGACTGCGGCCAGGCGGCGGGAGCGAGCGCGGCGAGGCTCCCGGGCTCCCCGGCCGCCGCGCGGCGGGCGAACCAGGCCTCCAGGACCCGGACCTGGCCGACCCGGAACTCCCAGGCCCCGGCCGGTACGGGGGAGACGCGGCCGGTGCCGACCAGGAGGGTCTCCTCCTCGGGGTCGTACTCCGGGGCCGGGGGCCGCGCGGGCAGCGGGGCGCGCACGTAGGGCCGCCTGCCGCCCGGCATCCGGGGCCGCTCACCGGGGCCGCGCCGCATCAGCCAGAGCAGGTGCCGGCCCAGTTCCACGCCGCGGGTCCAGACCTCCGGGCCGGTCGGCAGCGGCACCCGGGGGCCCTTCGGCCCGCCCCGGGCGACGGCGAGGATCCAGGCGAGCAGGTCCTCGGGGGCGGTGGACAGACCGAGACGGGCGTCCAGGAAGGTGCCCAACCCCGGTGCCAGATTGGGCTCTTGACCGCCCGGGCGCCGGAAGAGCGGCCTGATCCTGCCCGGCCGTACGGTGTGCGGCTGCCCGTCCGGCGGGAGGACGGCGCCCGGGAGCAGCGAGGTGGCGAGGAGCGGGGGGCTCCCGTCGCCGGGGGTGAAGGGCTGCTCCACCAGGAAGATCTGCCGGGCGTCGGCGACCCGCCACAGCTCGGGGCGGGCCGCGTCGATCAGCCGGTGGTCGGGTATCAGCCACTGCTCGTCGAAGGGGGCGTGCAGGACGCGTACCGGCTCGGGGCAGGGCCCGAGTTCACCGGCCAGGCGGTCGGTGCCGGTGCGGCGGCCGGGGAGCTGGGCCACCGCGGTGTGCAGGGTGCGGGAGCGGGTGGGGCCGAGCAGCCGCTCGCGCTCGGCGCCCTCCGCCTTGCCGAAGGCCTCCCAACGGGCCTTCAGCGAGGCCGCGTCGGGCGCCAGCGGCCAGGCCCGGCCGAGGCGCGGGGCGGCGACGGACCACGGCAGGAGGTCCGCGAGCAGCGGCGCGTCGTCGTCGGTCACGCCCGGCATCGTACGACGGCGGCGCCCTTCGGGGGACGGGACCGGGGGCGGATCACCCGCCCCTCAGGCGTCCTTGTGCTGGCGGGCGGCGAGGACATGGGCGGCTTCCCTGGTGGCCGGATACAGCTCGCGGTAGAGGCCGTACAGCTCCTCGTAGACCTCCCCGGTGGCCGGATCGGGCTCCACCACGGAGGCCACCGGGTTCCAGCCGCCGAGGTCCGCGGCCGAGACGAGACCGGTGCCGAGCGCCGCGAACAGGGCGTCCCCGTGGGCGGCCCCGATGGTGTGCCGGGGCACCTGCTGGGGGCGCCCGGTGACATCGGAGACGATCCGGGTCCACAGCCCGCGGGCGCCGCCGCCGACCGCGACCAGGCGCTTCGGTGAGCCGCCCGCCTCCACCATGGTCTCCAGGTTGTGCCGGACCCCGAAGGCGGTGGCCTCCAGGGCGGCCCGGTAGAGGTGGCCCCGGCCGTGCCGCAGGGTCAGCCCGTGGATCAGGCCCCGGGCGTCCGGGTCGAAGAGCGGGGTGCGCTCCCCGGCGAAGTACGGCAGCATCAGCAGGCCCTCGGCGCCGGGCGGCAGCCGGTCGGCCTCCTCGGTCAGCTCCGGGTAGGAGGCGCCGGTCAGCTCGCGCAGCCAGCCGGTGACCGCCCCGGAGGTGGCCATGCCCGCGGCCAGGCAGTGGGTGCCGGGGAAGGCCCCGGCGGTGCCCCAGAGCCGGGCGTCGCCCACCGGTTCGCCGACCACGTTGACCAGGAACATGGTGGTGCCGTACATCAGCATCACGTCCCCCGGGTCCCGTACGCCCGCCGCCGCGGCCTCCGCCCAGGCGTCCACGGTGCCCGCCACCACGGGCGTCCCGGCGGGGATGCCGGTCGCCGCCTCGGCCTCGGCGGTGACCTCGCCGACGGTCTCGGCGGGCCACACCAGGCGGGGCCACTCCAGGCCCGGCGCGATCTCCTCGCACCACTCGGGGATCCAGGCGCCCGCCCGCGGGTCGTACAGCGGCACCGACTGGCTGGCCGAGTGGTGGTCCAGTACGTAGGCGCCGGTGAGCCGGTGCGTGAGGTACGAACTGGCCATGAACCAGCGGCGGGTACGGGCCCAGGCCGCCGGCTCCCGCTCGCGCAGCCAGGCGAACTTGGGGCCCACCGCCTGGCTGGTCAGCGGGGCGCCGCAGCGGCGGATGATCTCCTCGGCGCCGTAGTGCGCGTTCTGCGCGGCGATCTGGGCGCCGGCCCGGGTGTCCACCCCGTACAGGATCGCGGGCCGGACCGGGGTGCCCGCCGCGTCCGCCGGGAGCAGGCAGGGGCCGATGCCGCTGACGCCGACCCCGGCGAGCCGCTCGCCCGCGGGCAGCTGGGCCAGCAACTCCCGGGCCAGGGCGCGCAGATCGGCCCACCAGATGTCCTCGGCGTCGTGCTCGAACCAGCCGGGGCGCGGCGAGGAGGTGGTGTGCTCGCGCTGGGCGGAGGCGAGCAGGGTGCCGTCGGGGCGGGCGAGGACGCCCTTGGCGGAGGAGGTGCCGATGTCGATGCCGAGGAGCAGCCCGCTCGGGGCGGCGGAGGAGGTCATGGCGGTCCTGGGGTCGGGGGCGTGCCCCGGCCGGGGCCGGGGCACGCCGTGACGGGCGGGTGCGGGCGTACGGGTACGGCGCGCGGTGGTCAGCCGCCGCTGACGTCGTACTCCTCGTAGATCTTCGCCGCGTTGGCCTTGGTGACCTCCACGGTCGGCAGGGTCTGCTTCTTCTTCGGCTTCTTGCCCTGGGAGAGGGCGTAGGCGGCCTCGGCGGCCTCCTCGGCGCCGGTCGGGTAGACGAAGGTGGACAGCAGGCGGCCCTGCTGGACGGCGCGGATGCCGCCGTCCGGGATGGCGAGGCCGTCGATGCCGAGGAACTTGATGCGCTTCGCCTTGCCCGCGCCGGAGGCCGCGCCGTGCGCGCCGATCGCCATGTCGTCGTTGTGCGCGTAGACCAGGTCGATGTCGGTACCGCGGGCCAGCCACTGGTTCATCACCTTGATGGCGTTGGGCCGGGTCCACTTGGCCTCGCGGGCCTCGACGATCTTGATGCCGTGGCCCTCGACCGCGTCCCGGAAGCCCTTGTCGCGGTCGATCTGCGGCTGGGCGGAGAGCACCCCGCGCAGCTCGGCGACGTTGCCGCCGTCCGGCAGCGCCTTGACGGCGGCCTCGCCCGCCTTCCTGCCGATCGCGTAGTTGTCGCCGCCGATGAAGGAGGTGTAGCAGTCGGTGTTGACCGTACGGTCCAGGACCAGCACGTCGATGCCCGCCTTGCAGGCCTGCTCCACCGGCGGGGTCAGCGGGGCGGGCTCGTTCGGCGAGACGATGAGCAGGTCCACCTTCTGCTGGATGAAGCTCTGCACCTGGCTGACCTGGGTGGCGTTGTCCTGCCGCGCGTCCGTGATGGGAAGCAGCTTGAGGTTCTTGTGCCGGGCCACGAAGTGCTTGAGCTGCTTGTTGAGCTGCTGGCGGTAGGGCTCCGCGTTGTTGGACTGCGAGTAGCCGATGACGAACTGCCCGCCGTCCTTGCCGGAGTCGCCGCCGTCGGCGGTGTCCGTCTTGGAGGCGCAGCCGCCGGCGAGGGCCGCGGCGCACAGGGCGGCCAGTACGGAGGTAGCGGTGCGTTTCATGCGGTTTTCTCCTCGCTGGGTGGCGTCTTGCCGAAGCGGCGGCCGAGACGGCGGCCCGCGCCGCGCAGCAGGTCCGGGCGTTGCAGGACCACGGCGAACACGACGATCGAGCCCTTGATGACCAGTTGCCAGTTGTCGCTGACGGCGTTGAGGCCGAGGACGTTGTCGAGCAGGGTGAGGATGAGCGCGCCGACGAAGGTGCCGGCGATGGTGCCCTTGCCGCCGGCGAGGCTCGCCCCGCCGATCACGGCCGCGGCGATCGCGTCGAGTTCGTAGCCGTTGCCCGCCATCGGGTCCGCCGAGGCGCTGTACGCCGCGTCGATGGGCCCGGCGAAACCGGCGAGCATGCCGGAGAGGGTGAACACGGCGATCACCACGAAGGTGACGTTGATGCCGGAGAGCCGGGCCGCGGTCGGGTTGCCGCCGACCGCGTACACATGCCGCCCGAAGCGGGTCCGGGAGAGCAGCAGATGGAAGACGACGCAGACCAGGACGAAGGCGAGGACGGGGAAGTAGATCCCGTCCGGGCCGAGGACGCCGACCAGGACGTTGTGCCCGGGGGTGCCGAGGCCCTGGAAGGAGGCCGAGTTCTCGGTGAGCTTGCCGTCCGGGCCCGCGACGGTGGTGCCCACCGAGGCGTTGTCGGACATCTGCCGGTCCAGGCCGCGGGCGATGGAGAGCATGGCCAGCGTCATCACGAAGGACTGGATGCGCAGCCAGGAGGTGCCCGCGCCGTTGACGAAGCCGAAGGCGGCGCCGATCAGCATGCACAGCGGCACGATCTGCCAGACCGGCATGTCGTGGTGGAAGAGCATCATCGCCGCGGCCATCGAGGCGAAGCCCATCAGGGAGCCCACCGAGAGGTCGATGCCCGCGGTGATGATGACCAGGGTGACGCCGACCGCGAGGATGCCGCGGGAGGAGAAGTTGCCGACCGCGTTGGTGAGGTTGGTCTGGTTGAGGAAGACATCGCCCTTGGTGGCGACCCCGGCCACGAAGATCAGCACCAGGCCGATGTAGCTCTGCAGGGAGCCGAAGAGCGGCAGCAGCCGCCGCAGCCTCCCGGGTGCCTTCGCCTCGGCCGCCTCGGCGGTGTCGAGGGTGCTCGTCATGCGCCGCTCTCCTCGTCCTCGTTCGCTTCCCCGGGGCTGCCGCCGGGGTCCCCGGTGCCGCCGGCCCGGGATGTCGGTCCCCCGGCGCGGGGCGCGGGCACGGCGGGTCCCGCGCCGGGGTCCACCACCGCCGTCTTCGGGGCGTCGGCCACCGTCCGGCGGGCCATCGCCGCGGTGAGCAGGGACTCCTCGTCGGCCACCGGGCCCCGGGCGGGGTCGCGGTGGAACTCGCCGGTCAGCCGTCCCTCGCAGAGCACCAGGATCCGGTCGCACATGCCGATCAGCTCCGGCAGTTCGGAGGAGACCGCGAGGATCGCCGTGCCCTGCTGGGCGAGCCTGTCCATCAGGGTGTGGATCTGCGCCTTGGCGCCGATGTCGATGCCCCGGGTCGGCTCGTCCATCAGGAGCAGCCCGGGCTCGGTGAGCAGGCACTTGGCGAGCACGACCTTCTGCTGGTTGCCCCCGGAGAGCTGCCCGGCCGGGACCTCCATGCCCGGGGTGCGCACCGCGAGCGCGTCCAGCTGCCCGCGCACCGCCGCCGCCTCGCGCCGCCGCCGCACCGTCCGCCAGGGGGTGCCGAATCTGCCGAGCGCGGCGAGCGAGGCGTTGAAGCGGACCGTGTTGCCGAGGACCAGGCTCTGCGCCTTGCGGTCCTCCGCGACCAGGGCGAGGCCCCGGCGGATGGCCTGACCGGGGCTGCGCGGCCGGTAGGCCCGGCCGTCCAGGGTGAACTCGCCGCTCGCCCGGGCCCCGTAGTGCCCGAAGAGGGACTGGAGCACCTCGGTGCGCCCGGCGCCCATCAGTCCCGCGAGCCCGACGATCTCGCCGGGCGCGACGGTCAGGTCGATGCCGTGCAGCGCGGGGCCGCCGCCCACCGAGGGCAGCCGCAGGCCCCGTACGCTCAGGCGCGGGGGAGCGGCCGGGGCCTGCCCGGGGCGGCGCGGGTACAGCTCGTCCAGGGGGCGGCCGACCATCAGGCGGACCAGTTCGGCGCGGCTGGTCTCGGCCATCGCGCGGCGCCCGGTGCACACCCCGTCGCGGAGCACGGTCACCGAGTCGGCGATCTCCGCGAGTTCCTCCAGGCGGTGCGAGATGTAGACGACGCCGACGCCGCGCGCGGTCAGTCCGCGGATCACGGCGTGCAGTCGGCGCACCTCGGCGTCGGCGAGGGCCGAGGTCGGCTCGTCCATCACCAGGATCCGCACGTCCAGGCTCAGCGCCTTGGCCACCTCGATCAGCTGGCGCTCGGCGATCTGGCAGTGCTTGAGGGCCCGGCGGGGCGGCAGGTCCAGGCCGAGTCCGGCGAGCAGCCGGGTGGTGCGCTCCTCCATCTCGCGGCGCCGGACGGTGCCGCGGGCGGTGGTGGGCTCCCGGCCGAGGAAGACGTTCTCCGCGACGGAGAGTTCGGGCACCAGGTTGAGCTCCTGGTGGATCATCGCGATGCCGTGCTGGGCGGCGTCCCGCGGGGAGTGCAGCGAGACCGGCTCGCCGTCGCGCAGGATGCTGCCCTCGTAGTCCGCGTGGACCCCGGCCAGGATGTTCATCAGCGTCGACTTGCCGGCGCCGTTCTCGCCGAGCAGGGCGACGACCTCACCGGCGTGCACGGTGAGGTCGACGCCGCTGAGCGCGCGTACGCCGGGGAACGACTTGGCGATGCCCCGCATGGCGAGCAGGGGCGGTGCCGATGAGGTCATGTCCTTCCTCCGTGGTTCCTGCCCTTCGCCCGGCTCAGGCCGCCGAGCCGAAGCCGTCGAAGCGGATCCCCAACTGGCGGCATACGGAACGCAGTTCGGCCACGTAGTCACCGGGCACCGCGTGGATGTGGTTGGAGCCGAAGCGGCCGAGGAAGTCGTCGGCGGGGGCGTCCAGGCGGGCGAAGGCGTGCGGCCACTCGAAGGTGGAGGCGCGCATCATCCGGTCGTTGGTCGCTTCGTCGTAGGTCTCGAAGGAGCCCCGCATGACGTGCATCCGGTACTCGCCGCTGTCGCGGGTGAGCCGGGCGAAGGTCAGGTCGCCGGGCGCGGCCAGGTGCTGGACGCTGGCGCCGCCCGCGGGGAAGTAGAAGACCTCCGGGTGGAAGTGGACCTGGGAGAGGTTCTCGGCGGGGTCCTCGGAGCGGGCGGCGTACCAGGTGGCGTGCTGGCCCGAGTTGCACAGGTCCCAGACGTCCCGGTCGGCGTGGTAGTGCCTCACGTCCGCGAAGAGCACCGGGTCGCCGGAGAGCAGCTTGAGCAGCTGCATGCTCAGCGCTCCGTCCATGTCGGCCTCGGTGGCGGTGACATGGGTCTCCTTGGGGCCCTCCCAGTCGTAGGGGTCGTTGAGGAAGGCCTCGGCGACGTCCATGGTGCAGAAGTGGGTGGTCAGCTCCGGCTGGCCCTTGATGCCGGAGAAGTCGAGGTTCCACTCCTCGATCAGCTCCCGCATCGCGTAGTACGAGCGGATCTGGCGCTCCAGGAGCTCGGGGGTGAGCTGCTTGCCGTCGTAGTGCACGCCCGCGGCGTGCTTCTCCAGCCACTCGCGGGCGGCGGTGACCCGGGTCTGCGAGGCGTTCTCACTGCGCCGGACGATCTCCCACTGGTCGATCTCCTCGACGTCCACCCCGAACTGCCGCATCCACTGGTCGGTGTTGGCGACCGCGGTGTACATGCCCATCGGGCGCCCGCCGATCCGCCCGAAGGTGGAGCCGCGCAGCCGCTGGACCGCGGTGGCCGCCCGGACCTCGGCGAGGATCCGCTCGCGTACGGCCGGTTCGCTCAGGTCGCCCCAGGCGCGGCTGTGCACCCGGCCTATCTGGTCCAGGCCGCCGCCGCCCGCGAGCAGTCCGACCATGCCGGGGAACTGCGGGTCGATGTTGGCGACCATCAGCAGCGGGCCCCGGGTGGCCTCGGCGGCGAGCATGGTGAAGTGCGGGAAGGTCCACACCGAGTGGTGGAAGATCGTGAGGTCGAGGTGCTGGTCGCTGAGCCAGCGGGCCTGGCTGGTGGCGAGGGTGTTGCTGCTGACCTGCTCGGGGGCGAGGACCACCTCGTGCCCGGCCTCGGTGAGCATGGCGGCGAGTTCGCGGGCGGCGCGGGCGATGTGCTCGGTGACGTCGCGGTGGACGAAGTCGCGCCCGTCCGAGAGCGAGAGCAGACCGATGCGTGCCATGAAGGTGCCTCCGTGGGGTGGGGGTGCGGCGGATGTGCGGGGTGGTCGGGTGCGGCGGGCGCGGGGGGCGGGGCGCGGCTGCCGGGGCCGGGCGCCCGCCGCCGGAGGGTCATTTGATGCCGGACGTCTTGATGGACTCGACGATCTGCCGCTGGAAGGCGAAGAAGAGCGCGAGCATCGGCAGGGCCGCGACGGTGGCCGCCGCGAGGATGTAGTTCCAGTTCGAGGTGTACTGGTTCTGCAGGGTGGAGATGCCGAGCTGGACCACGGTCAGATCCGGGTCGTTGGTGGCCACCAGCGGCCAGACGAAGGCGTTCCAGTTGGCCAGGAAGAAGAAGACCGCGAGCGCCGAGAGGATCGGCCGGGACATCGGCAGCACGATCGACCAGTACACCCGCCAGTGCCCGCAGCCGTCGACGATCGCGGCCTCCTCCAGCTCGCGCGGCAGCCCCAGGTAGAACTGCCGCAGCAGGAAGATGCCGAAGGCGTTGAAGATCGCCGGGATGATCAGGCCCGCGTAGCTGTCGAGCAGGTTCAGCTCCCTGGCCACCAGGAAGAGCGGGATCAGCACCACCGGGGCGGTGACGAGCAGGGTGGAGAAGATCAGCGCGAACAGCTTCTCCCGGCCCGGGAAGCGCAGCCGGGCCAGCGCGTAGGCGGCCATCGAGTGGAAGAGCAGCGCCACCACGGTGATCACCGCGGAGATCAGGAAGCTGTTGAGCAGGTACCGGGTGAAGGGCACCTCGGTGAAGACGTAGCGGTAGTTGTCGAAGGTGAACTCGCTCGGGAGCAGCTTCCCGTCGGTGACCGTGTCCCGGGTCTTGAAGGAGGCCGAGACCATGTAGAGCACCGGCAGCACGGAGGCCACGGCGAGGATCAGCGCGAGCAGGGTCAGACCGGCCCGGGCGGAGCGCCCGCGGCCGATGCCGCGCCGGGCGCGCACGGCGCGCGGGGAGTCGCTGCGGCTCTCGGACGAGCCGGTCAGGGTCTCATTCGCCATCGTCGAACCTCCCGCCGCGGGTGACCCGGAAGACCACGGCCGAGACCAGGACCATGATCAGCACCAGGAAGGAGCCGAGCGCCGAGGCATAGCCGTACTCGCCGAAGATGAAGGCCTGCTGGTAGATGTAGAAGATCGCCAGCGAGGTGCCGTTGGCGGGTCCGCCCGAGGTCAGGACGAAGATCAGGTCGAGCCCGCCGGTCAGCGCGGCCACCGTGGACATCAGCAGGACGAAGAAGCTGGTGGGGCGCAGCAGCGGCCAGGTGATGCTGCGGAAGGTCCGCCAGGGCCCGGCGCCGTCGATCTTCGCGGCCTCGTAGTACTCCTGCGGGATCTCCTGGAGGCCGGCCAGGAAGATGACCATGTAGTAGCCCATCATCACCCAGACGGTCACCGCGATCAGCGAGGCGAGCGCGAGGGAGGGCTCGCCGAGCCAGGAGTGGTGGCCGAGCCCGGCGTCCTCGATGGCCCCGCTGACGGCGCCCACCTGGTCGTCCAGGAGGAACTTCCACAGCAGCCCGACCACCACGAGGCTGATCACGTACGGCAGGAAGAGCGCGGTACGGAAGGCGCCGACGGCGGGCAGCTTCTGCTTGACCAGGAGGCCGAGGCCGAGGCTCACCGCGAAGAGCACCGGCACCAGGACGACGACGTAGATCGCGGTGATCCGCATCGCGTCCCAGAACAGCGGATCGGACATCATCCGCTCGTAGTTGCCGAGGCCGACCCAGCGGTAGCTGCCGAAGCCGCTGACCTGGAAGAAGCCGAGGAAGATCGAGAGCAGCATGGGGATGCCGACGAAGAGCAGCAGCCCGATGCAGTCCGGGGCGAGGAAGAGCGCGGCGGCGAGCCACTCGCGGTGCTTGCGGCTGAGCCGCCGGCGCTCGCGCGCGGCGCGGGCCGGGCGCCGGGCGGCGGTGTCGGGCACGGTGCCGAGGCTGGTCATATCAAACTCGCCCCCTGGTAGCTCTTGGTGTAGGCGGCGATCGACTCGGCGGCGCGCTCGGCCTGCGAGGACACGGAGCGGCCGGCGAGCATGCTGCCCTGGACGGCGTCGGAGATCGCCTTGTAGACGACCGGCGGATAGCGGGGCTCGGCGCGGCCGCCGGGGAAGATCTCGTCCTTGAAGGCGCGCATCGCCGCGGCGTCGTAGCCGCCCTTGCGCGCGCCCAGTTCGAGCGCCGAGGTACGCGGCGCCACATCGGACTTGGCGACGGTGCACCACTCGGTCATCCGCGCGACGCAGTCCTCGCGCATGCTGCCGAGCGCCCAGGCGCAGAAGCGGGCGGCGGCCTCGGGGTCGCGGCCCCGGGCGTTGGCGCAGAAGGACCAGCCGCCGAGCGCGGTGACGTACTTGCCGCCCGCGGGCACCGGCAGCTTGAAGACCCCGTAGCGGTACTTCGGCGCCGCCGCCTTGAAGCCCGCCACCTGCCAGATGCCGTTCTGCCACAGGGCGGCCTGACCGGAGCGGAAGCCGGCGACCAGGTCGCCCGCGGCCGGGTTGGTGCGCGGGGCGATGCCGTGGCGTACCGCGTCCTGCCAGAGCTGGAGGGCCTGGCGGGTGGCGCGGGAGTCGAAGGCGGGGGCGCCCTCGCGGTCGAGGACGTCGCCGCCGCCCTGCCACATCCAGGGGTACCAGGTGAAGTTCTGGAAGTAGCCCGGCTGGGTCTCGAAGACCAGTCCGGCCCGGCCGCGGCGGCGCAACTTGTCGCCGACGTCCAGCAGTTGGTCCCAGGTCTTCGGGATGTCTCCCTCGGACAGGCCCGCCTTCTCCCAGGCGCCCACGTCGTAGAACATCGCGAGCGGCTCGTTCTCCATCGGCAGCGCGTAGACCTTGTCCTCGACCATGCGGCTGGTGAGCGTGGAGCCGTAGTCCTCGACCACGCCCTTGTCCAGGTACGGGGTCAGCTCCTCCAGGACGCCGCCGTTGTAGTAGCGCAGGAAGTCGCCGGGGCTGCACAGGAAGATGTCCGGGCCTGCGCCGGTCGCGAAGGCGGTCGGCACCTTGGAGCCGTTGAGGTAGGCGGAGGTCGGCAGGTACTGGAGCCTGACCTTCACGCGCTCGCGGGCGTTCCAGTCGGCGACCAGTTTGGTGAACCACTCGCTCTGCCGGTTGGCCGCCGGGTCGGGGCCGTGCTGGGGGCCGTAGAAGTTCCAGAAGACCAGCTCGCCGCCGCCGGAGCCCGCCGAGCCGCAGCCGGTGAGCGCCGCCGGGGCGGCCAGGGCCCCCGCCGCACCGGCCATGCCGGTCAGGAACCGGCGGCGGGTGGGCGGTGGGGGAGCGGCGTCCTTGCCGTGCTGGAGCATGAGCGGTGCTCCTGTCCTCGTGTCGGGTCGCGTGCGGGGATCGGGTACGGGGGCGGGGCGCGGGGTGAGCGGCGGGCCCGTGGACCGGCCGCCTCGACCCCGGAGTCGAACGCGCCCGCGGGTCAGTCGACTTCGAGGTCCAGGCGACCGGGGGAGGGCGGCCGCGAAGCGGGGGAGTCCGGGGCGTCCAGATAGAAGAAGGCGGTGCTGGCCAGGTCGTCGCTGGTGTGCCGGTAGCGGTGCGGCAGGCCGTTGTCGTGCCCGGGGCCGATGCCGAGGCTCTGCACCGTGACCCGCAGGTCCTCGGCGAAGCGCACCGGGTCGGGCACATGCCACCGATACATCCCGAACCGCTGCTGGCTGGCGTAGAGCCCGTCGGGCCGCAGGATCTGGTGCAGGCCGAGGAAGGGCGTGGTGTACGCGGTGTAGCCCTGCTCGGGGACGTCGAAGTTCCAGGCGCCGCCGAAGTAGTCCTCGGTGCCGGTGCCGCAGATCGTGGGGAACTCCTCGTCCCCGTCCAGGTAGAACTTCACCTCGCCCTCGCCCCACCAGCCGGGGCTGTTGACGCCCCAGGCGAGGTAGGTACCGGCGTAGTGGCCCTGGCCCCTGACCCCGTCGAGCAGGGTGTGCACCTCGCCGCGGGGGACCGGGTTGCTGCGCCGCCAGCGGGCGTGCAGATAGCCGGCCTGCGCCGGGACCTCGCCCAGTTCGTAGTCGACCTGGTAGTAGAGGGTGACCGTCTCTGCGGAGAGGTTCTCCAGGGTGATCCGCGCCGAGTCCCGGAAGGGCATCGGCCAGTAGGAGTTGAAGCCGCCGTTCGGATTGGCGGCCACCATCGCGGAGGAGAGCTGGGCGTACTGGTTCCAGCCCTGGCCGAAGAAGTCGCCGAGCGGCACCTCGACGGCCGGGTCCTCGGCGCCCTCCCAGTACATCCGCAGCAGGGTGCCGCGCCAGGCGCGGTGCGGGGCGGTGGTGCACCACAGGTGGCGGATGGTGCCCGGGCCCGCGATGTCGGCCAGCTCGGCCGTCTCACCGGGGGCGATGTCGATGCTGGGGGAGATCTTCCAGCCGCGCCCGAGCAGGCTCGCCGCCTTCGCGCCGGTGCCCTCGGTCGCCCGGCCCCCGCCGCCCTTGGCGCCGGTCGGGTTCTCCGCGCTGATCGAGCGGCTCACCGCGCTGCTGCGCAGGGAGAGGGCGTCCATGCCGTACGGGGTCCACACACGCGGCTCCAGGTCTGAAAACGATTTCTTGCTTATCCCTGCCAGAACCTTGCCAACACGGGGGAGACAAGGGGGAGTTGAGCAGGAACGAGTCCGGAATGCCCGGACGGGTGGATCACTTGAAATCCATTTCACGCGAACGTAGGGTTCGCCTCACCGGGGTGTCAAGGGGTGCGACGCGGAGCGGCAAAGAAGCCGGTCCGCGTGCCGACACCCGCCCCGGGGCACAGAGGGCGGGAGCAGCAGTGGCGACAACCATCCACGACGTGGCACGCGCGGCCGGGGTCTCCCCGGCGACCGTGTCCCGGGTCTTCAACGGCGGCCGGGTCACCGCCGAACGCGCGGAACGGGTCCGGGCCGCCGCCACCGAGCTGGGCTTCGCGCCCAACCGGGTGGCGCGCTCGCTGCGCACCCAGCGCGCCAGCGTGATCGGCCTGCTCATCCCCGACATCGAGAACCCCTTCTTCACCGCCATGGCCCGCGGGGTCGAGGACGCCGCGCAGCAGACCAACCTCTCGGTGGTGCTCTGCAACACCGACGAGGACGTGGACAAGGAGCGCCGGTACCTGGAGATCGCGCTCGCCGAGCAGATGGCCGGGGTGATCGTGGCCGCCGCCTCCCGCTCGCGTACCGACCTCTCGGCCCTCGAATCGCGCAAGATGCCGGTGGTCGCGGTGGACCGGCGCCCGCGCGGTTCCACCGTGGACGTGGTCCTGGTCGACAACGCGCACGGCGCGGAGGAGGCCACCTGGCACCTCTTCGAACGCGGCTACCGGCGCCTGGCCTGCCTCACCGGGCCCGAGGGCGCCTCCACCTCGGAGGAGCGGCTCGCCGGATACCGCACCGCGGTACGGGACTTCGTCCGCGAGAACCCCACCGAGACCCGGGCCGCCGAGGCGCTGCGCGAGGAGCACATCCGCTACGCCGACTTCCGGGTCGAGGGCGGCCACCGCGCGATGCGCGAACTGCTCGCCCTGCCCGAGCCGCCGGACGCCGTCTTCGCCGCCAACAACCTGATGGCGGTGGGTGCGCTCCAGGCGCTGGCCGAGGCCGGGCTCGCGGCGCCCGGCTTCGGGGTGCTCTCCTTCGGCGAGATCCCCTGGGCCCCGCTGGTCAGGCCCAGTCTGAGCACCGTCCGGCTGCCCTCGTACGACCTGGGGTTCACCGCGGCCACCCTGCTCCAGGAGCGGATCAGCGGCGGGGAGCGGCCCTTGCAGACGGTGGTGCTGCGCACCGAGCTGCAGGCGCGGGAGAGCACGGCCGGTCCCGGGGCCTGACCGCGGGGCCCCGGCCCCGCAGCCCGCTCCCGGTGCCGTCGAGCGTCCCGCTCCCGCCCGTCAACAGGCGTTCTGCCGCCGGGGCTTGACCGGCCCCGGCGGCACGTCTACGGTGCCGCTGAAATCGATTACCGCCCCGCGCCGCGCTCGGTTCCGCGCTCGGCGCCGCGCTCTGCTCACCGCTCCATCGGACCGCGCACGCTCATCCCCACGACCCGGCCACGGGAGCTGCTCATGCCCGCAGTGGTACGACCCCGCCGACGGCGGACCTTCTCCAGGACGCTCGCCTCAGCCGCGCTCGCCCTGGGCCTCGCCGCCACCGCGGCGCCCCTGGCGAGCGGCAGCGACGCCCCGGCCCGCGGCTCCGGTGCCTCGGCCCGGCCCGCCGTCTCCCCTCCGGTCGGCGACTTCTTCGCCACCGTGGACGTCGCCCCGGGCGCCACGGTCGGCGCCCCCGCGGTCGGCGACAACGTCAACCACGGTGATCTGTGGCCCAATTGCTGGTCCGACGACGACCACGTCTACACCGCCTACGGCGACGGGGTCGGCTTCGGCGCCCCGATGAGCGACATCGGGGTGGCCCGGATCGAGGGCATGCCGGGCAGCCTGCGCGGCACCAGCCTCTCCCAGGGCGACGCCGTGGGCCAGGTCTGGAACGCGGAGCACACCCGTAAGCCCACCGGGATGGCCTGCGTCGGCGGGGACCTCTACCTCGCCGTGCAGGACCTCGCCTTCGACTTCAACGACGCGCCCGCCGCCACCGTCGCCAAGTCCACCGACCACGGCCGCACCTGGCAGTGGGACAGGTCCAAGCCGATGTTCCCGGACGGCCTGTTCACCACGGTGATGTTCCTCGACTACGGCAAGGCCTACGGCAACGCGCCCGACGGCTATGTCTACGCCTACGGACTCGACCACAACTGGCGCGACTCCTTCGACGACTCGGTCCCCGACCCCACCCAGGTCTTCCTGGCCCGGGTGCCGCGCGCGGAGATCATGAACCGGGCGGCCTGGGAGTTCGCCGCGGGCAGCGACAGCACGGGCAAGCCGGTGTGGAGCGCCGACATCGCCCGGCGCAAGGCCGTCATCGAGGACGACCGGCGGGTCTACCCGGACGTCTACACTCCGGGCCGCGCGAAGAACATGAGCGTGATCAGCCAGGGCGGAGTCGTCTACAACAAGCCGCTCGGCCGCTATCTGTACACCTCGTGGACCGAGTACACCTTCGAGTTCTACGAGTCGCCGACACCCTGGGGCCCTTGGCGCCGCTTCGACGCCAAGGACTTCGGCGGCTATCCGTGGACGCACGCCAAGCACGGCGGCTACGCGACGACCATCCCCTCCAAGTACCTGAGCGCGGACGGCCGTTCGATGTGGCTCCAGTCCAATGTCTGCCCCTGCGGCGGCGGAGTGCCCGCGGGCGACCACTGGTCGTACACCTACTCCCTGCGGCAGCTGAAGCTGGCGCCCGCCACCTCCTCGGCGCCGGACAACCCGCCGGACGCGGCCCGCAACCTGGCCCGCGAGCCGGGCACCGTGCCCACCGAGCGGGTCGCGCACTTCGGCAACAGCGGCTTCTACCACAACGGCAACCGCACCGAGTCCGAGGACGACTGGAACGACGAGGCCAAGGCCGAGAGCTGGTGGGGCTACACCTGGCCCCGGCAGTACACGCTCGACAAGGTCGCCTACACCACGGGGGCGATGTTCCCCGACGGTGGCTGGTTCGCCCGGGACCTGCGGGTGCAGGTGCGCCAGAAGGGCGTCTGGAAGGACGTCTCCCAGCTGAGCACCGCCCCGGCCTACCCCTACAACTCCTCGGCGGGCCCGCACCGCACCTACGAGCTGAGCTTCGCCCCCGTCGCCGGAGACGGCGTACGGATCATCGGCGCCCCGGGCGGCACCCGCACCTTCACCTCGATCGGTGAACTGGAGGCCTACCGCACCGAGTAGGACCCCTCAAGCCCCCGCGGTCCGGCGCGGTCCGGGTGCCGGGCCGCGGGCCCCGCCGACATCGGCGGGGCCCGCAGCGCGTTCAGAGGCTCATCCGCTGCCGAGCAGCGCGGACGCCCGCTGGAGCGGGCTGAGGGCCGGTGCGGGCGCGGCGGCACGGGGCAGCCCGTGGCAGGGGAAGCCGAGCCGGGTCATGGCCCGGACGACCTCGCCGGCGGTGAAATCGCGGGGGTCCTGGCGCGTGACGACCTGGCCGACCTGCTTGACGGGGTAGACGCGGCCGCCGAGGGTCACCGACTCGCCGGTGATCTGCTCGGGCTCGACGCCCTTCATGGATTCCAGCACGCCGCTCGGGGTGAGATCGAACGGGAAGCGGGCGATGACACAGCGCACAAGGGCCTCACACGGGGAAAGAAGGGAAGGGGCTGCTGCGAAGCTCCCGGTCGAACCGGGCAGGGGCGAGAACGCCCGGAGCGCTGCCCGGTTCGACGTGGAGCGGTACGGAGTGCGGGTGCCGCTCAGGCTCAGGCGGCCTTGCCGAGGGCGGACTGGCGCCCGCCCCCGTTGCCGCGCCGGGCGCCCGGACCGCGGCGGCCGCGGGAGGAGGCGCCGCGCTTGCGCGGTTGGGCCGCAGGCGCCGGCTCGGCGAGGACGACGGGCACACCGGAGGGGGTCCGGGCGCCGGTGACCCGGTGCAGGGCCTCGTCGCCGGGGCGGACCTGGGCGGTCTGGGGGCTGATGCCCGCGGCGGCCAGCAGCCGGCTCATCTCGCGCCGCTGCTCGGGGGTGACCAGGGTGACGACGCGGCCGGACTCGCCCGCGCGGGCGGTGCGCCCGCCGCGGTGCAGGTAGTCCTTGTGGTCGCTCGGCAGGTCCACGTTGACGACGAGGTCGAGGTTGTCGATGTGGATGCCGCGGGCCGCCACGTTCGTCGCCACCAGGGCGGTGACGTGCCCGGTCTTGAACTGGGCGAGGGTACGGGTGCGTTGCGGCTGGGACTTCCCGCCGTGCAGGGCGGCGGCCCGTACGCCGTTGCCGAGGAGGTCCTTGGCGAGGCGGTCCGCGGCGCGCTTGGTGTCCACGAACATGATCACCCGGCCCTCGCGTGCGGCGATCTCCGTGGTGACCCGGTGCTTGTCGGCGCCCTGCACATGCAGGACGTGGTGCTCCATCGTGACCACCGCGCCCTGGGACGGGTCGACGGAGTGGACGACCGGGTCGCTGAGGTAGCGGCGGACCAGGCGGTCGACGTTGCGGTCCAGGGTGGCCGAGAACAGCATCCGCTGGCCCTCGGCGCCCACCTGGTCGAGGAGGGCGGTGACCTGCGGCATGAAGCCCATGTCGGCCATCTGGTCGGCCTCGTCGAGGACGGTGATGGCGACCCGGTCGAGGCGGCAGTCACCGCGGTCGATGAGGTCCTTGAGGCGTCCGGGGGTGGCGACCACGACCTCGGCGCCGTCGCGCAGCGCGTTGGCCTGCTTGCGGATCGGCATCCCGCCGACCACGGTGGCCAGCCGCAGCCTGACGGCCCGGGCGTACGGGGTGAGGGCGTCGGTGACCTGCTGGGCGAGCTCCCGGGTGGGGACCAGGATCAGGGCAAGCGGCCGGCGGGTCTCGGCGCGCCCTCCGGCGGTCCGGGCGAGCAGCGGAAGCCCGAGGGCCAGCGTCTTGCCGGAACCGGTCCGGCCGCGGCCGAGGACGTCGCGGCCCGCCAGGGAGTTCGGCAGCGTCGCGCCCTGGATCGGGAACGGCACCGACAGGCCCTGGCTGGTGAGCGCGGCCAGCAGCTCGGCGGGCAGGTCGAGGTCCGTGAAGGACTCGACGGCGGGCAGCGGCGGAGTGACCGTCTCCGGCAGGGCGAACTCCTGGACCGCGGCGGGCCGTCGGCCGCGTCCGCCGGAGCCGCCCGCGTTCCCGGACCGGCCGGGGTTGCCCGACCTGCTCGGGGCGCCGGAGCGGCCGAACCGGGGAGCGGGGACCGTACCGGCGCCGTAGGCGGCACCGCCGGAGCGGCGGCGGCTGCGTGCGGAGCGGTTGTTCGTACGTGTGGGGTTCATCGAGAACCTTCCTTGATACGGCACGTATCAAGGAATTCCGGCAGCCGGGAATGGCGCGGGAATCGCAAGGACGAGCCGGAGGGAATGGAAAAGGACATCTGTCCGCGGGAGATCCGTGCCGGAAAAGCGGAAAAGGCAGGGCATCGGGCGGACCGGGAAAACGGGGCACCGGCGGGGCGCGGAGCGGAAATTCTCCGCGTCCCTGCCGGGGTCCCCGGGCGGCGGTCGCCGCCGCGGGCGGGACCGTGTGCGGGAAATGCCCGCGGCCGGGGTCCGCATCCCGGCGGATGCGGGCCCCGGCGGCGGAGTGCGCGTCGGGTGTTCAGGCGGGGACGATGTTCTCGGCGGTGGGGCCCTTCTGGCCCTGGGCGATGTCGAAGGTGACCTGCTGGCCTTCGACCAGTTCGCGGAAGCCCTCGGCGGCGATCTGCGAGAAGTGGGCGAACACGTCGGGACCGCCGCCTTCCTGCTCGATGAAGCCGAAGCCCTTGGCCGCGTTGAACCATTTCACGGTGCCGGAAGCCATGTCGTATCTCCTTGGGGCAGTACGCAGGGATCCGCAGGTGCGGATACCGTGTTGCCGCGATGACGCCCTGACCGGAAATGACCCGGAAACGACCCGGAAGTGACCGGAAGTATCAAGCGCTCCCGTATGCGGCGCAGAGGCCGCTCGGAGCTGCTGGGGGTTCGAAAACCGCGAGGACAACCGGGATCGACAGTAGCACGCCGTTTCGGCCCGCCGCCGCGCGGAATACCCGCCCCGGTCCGGCCCGGCGGCAATGTCCCCGCGCCGTGTGGCAAACCCTCATCCAGCGGTCACAGATTCCGCCTCGACGGAAGCGCGGAATGCGGGCGCGCACGGTGCCTTTCGGGCGATGCCGCCTCTCAGGACCCGGCATCTCCGTCCGGCTCCCGGCCCCTGGGCGGCGGATCCGCCGCTCCGCCCGCCCGGTACGCGGCGTTGAGGCGCTGGGCCTCTTCGAGTTGGTCCTCCAGGATGATGATGCGGCAGGCGGCCTCGATGGGGGTGCCCTGATCGACGAGTTCACGCGCGCGGGCGGCGATGCGGAGCTGGTACCGGGAGTAGCGCCGGTGCCCGCCCTCGGAGCGGAGCGGGGTGATCAGGCGGGCTTCGCCGATGGCCCGGAGAAAGCCCTGGCTGGTGCCGAGCATCTCCGCGGCCCGGCCCATCGTGTACGCGGGATAGTCGTCGTCGTCGAGCCTGCCGAACGAATCCTCTGCGGTCATTGCACCTCTCTGTGGACGCGTCGAGGGGCCCTGGTGCCATCTGGCACCAGGGCCCCGAAGGAGCTACTACACCATCTGCCGGCCTCGATGCTGCGCCGGCCTTCTGTTTCCGCGTATCCGGCCTGGAAGCTGCCGGAGCTGCGGGGATCGCGGTTGCGTGACCGTAGACCACCTCACTTTCGATGTCCTGCGGTACCCGGGCTCGTCATACCGCCCGGGCGATCCTGATGGTGCCTGGTTCCTCCGTTTCTTCCTCGGTGATCAACTGCTTGTCGGGCGGGGGCGGCGTCCTGCGTACTGCTCGGCCGCGTCCGCCGCGTACTGCTGGTGATGCGTACTGCCGACGGCCTGGAGAAGCGCCGCCTCCCGGTAGTCCGTGTCTGCCGGGCTCTCTTGTCTCTCTCGACTACGAGAAGAACCATAGCCACACCACTGCTCAATGTCTACCTCGGCGAGCATAGATTTCCGGGTGTGCGGCGGTGAGGCAGCCGGTTGGGCGTGGAGAGAAGGCGGGGGTGGGGCCGCAGGGCCGGTGCGCCGGGCGCCACGGCGCGCGAGCACCCTCGCGGCTCCTCGCCGTCAGGGGCCCTCGGGCGCTCGTCTCAGTGCGCGTCCAGGGTGACGGTGAAGGAGAAGCGGTCGCCGCGGTAGCGGATGACGGCCACGTCCAGGACCGCCCCCTCGGCGTCGTAGCTGATGCCGGTGTAGTGCAGGATCGGGCTGAGCAGCGGCACTTCGAGCAGCCGCGCGGTCTCCGGGTCCGCGAGCCGCGCCTCGACGGTGTCGGTGATCCGGCTGATGTGCACCCCGTCGAGGTCCCGGAGCACCTTGGTCATCGGCCGCCGCTCCAGGTCCGCGAGGTCGATCCGCGCGGCCAGTTCGGCCCGTACGTGGTTGACCGCGTGGTTGGTCGGCTCCCCGGTCTCCTCGTCCCGCCGCAGCCGGTGGTACGTGGCCACCTCCGCCGCGCCGGGGAAGTGCTCGGCGAGGGCGCCGGGCACCGGGCCCGTGCCGTGGGAGAGCAACTCGGTGCTCATGCCCGACTGCTGGGCCACGATCGCGTCGACCGAGCCGAGCAGGCGTACCGGGGCGCCGCGCAGGGCGCTCGGTTCGATGAAGGTGCCGCGTCTGCGGTGGCGGCTGATGAGGCCCTCGTCCTCCAGCTCCTTCAGCGCCTGCCGCATGGTGAGCACGCTGACCCCGTAGTGCCCCGCGAGCTGCTCCTCGGTGGGCAGCCGCAGCGGGGCGTCGGCGGGGCGGCCCAGTATCGAGGCGCGCAGGGACTGCGAGACCTGGTACCACAGGGGCAGCTTGCGGTTGAGGACGATCGAATCCGGGGCGAAAGCGGTCACGGCCTCTCCCAAATCGCTATCCCTGTGTGAAGTGCCGCTCCAGACCTTGCCATACGGCGTCGTAGCCCGGTTGCCGGTGTCCGGCTTGTGCCGCCTGCCCGGTGGTGAGGACCGGCCAGCGGGTCTCGAACATGAAGGCGAGGCCGTCGTCCATGCGCTGCGGCCGCAGCTCGGCGGCGCTCGCCTTCTCGAAGGTCTCCCGGTCCGGGCCGTGCGCGGACATCATGTTGTGCAGCGAGCCGCAGCCGGGGGCGAAGCCGCCCTCCCCGGCCTGCTTGGCGTCGTAGGCGCCCTCGACGAGGCCCATGTACTCGCTCATCACATTGCGGTGGAAGTACGGCGGCCGGAAGGTGTCCTCGCCGACCAGCCAGCGCGGGGCGAAGACCACGAAGTCCACGCCCGCGAGGCCCGGGGTGTCCGAGGGCGAGGTGAGCACCGTGAAGATCGAGGGGTCCGGGTGGTCGTAGCTGATCGAGCCGATGACATTGAAGCGGTGCAGATCGTAGACGTACGGCGTGAGGTTGCCGTGCCAGGCGACGACGTCCAGCGGGGAGTGGGCGTAGGTGGCGTGCCAGAGGTTGCCGCCGTACTTGTTGACCACCTCGACGGGGCCCTCGACGTCCTCGTAGGCGGCGACGGGGGCCTGGAAGTCGCGGGCGTTGGCGAGGCCGTTGGCGCCGATCGGGCCGAGGTCGGGCAGCTGGAAGGGGGCGCCGTAGTTCTCGCAGACATAGCCGCGGGCGCTGTCGTCGAGCAGCTCCACCCGGAAGCGGACGCCGCGCGGGATCAGCGCCACCTGGCCCGGTTCGGCGGCGAGCAGGCCGAGTTCGGTGCGCAGCAGCAGCCCGCCGCGCTCGGGGACGATCAGGAGTTCGCCGTCCGCGTCGCTGAACACCCGCTCCATGGCGGCGTTCGCGTGGTAGAGGTGCACGGCCATGCCGGTGCGCTGGAGGGCGTCGCCGTTCCCGCCGAGGGTCCACAGTCCGGCCAGGAAATCGGTGCCGGGCGCGGGGGCGGGCAGCGGGTTCCAGCGCAGCCGGTTGGGGTCGGGGACCTGCTCGGTGAAGGGGGCGGTGCGCACGGCCGCGTTCTCCCCGCGGACGAAGGCGGGGTGGGCCGCGGAGGGGCTGATCCGGTAGAGCCAGGAGCGGCGGTTGCGGGCCCGCGGCTCGGTGAAGGCGGTGCCGCTCAGCTGCTCCGCGTAGAGGCCGAGCGGTGCGCGCTGCGGCGAGTTGCGGCCCAGCGGCAGGGCGCCGGGCACCGCCTCGCTGCTGTGCTCGTTGCCGAAGCCCGTGAGGTACTCCAGTGCCGCGGCGGTCTTGCGTGCGTCCCCGCTCATCGTCGCTCCCTCGTCCATGATTCCTATGGGACACCGTAGGATTCCGCTCGCCGTCCCGCAAGGGGGAACCGCCGCCGCTTCGGGGAGATCCGGTGACCGCGGGTATCGATTTCCGGCCGCGGTGCCGCATCGGCCCCTTTTCACGCGATACGCGACCCCTTAGGGGAAGGGCTGTTCGTATTACCGGACCGCGCGGCAGGGCATCATGAAGTGCGTGCAGCACTCCACCTCACTCCGCCGTGCACCCGTCCAGCAGCGCAGCGCCGAACGGCTCAGCCGGATCCTCGACGCCTGCGCCGATCTGCTCGACGAGGCCGGCTACGAAGACCTGAGCACCCGGGCCGTCGCCGTGCGGGCCGCTGTGCCGATCGGCTCCGTGTACCGCTTCTTCGGCAACAAACGCGCCATGGTCGAGGCCCTCGCCGAACGCAACCTCGCCGACTACAGCGCGCGCATCACCCGCCGCCTCGCCGCCATGGCGCCGGGGGACTGGCGCGGCGTGATGGACGCGGTGCTCGACGAGTACCTGGACATGAAGCGGACGATGCCCGGCTTCAGCTACGTCGACTTCGGCAACCAGATCCCGGTCGGCTCCCCGAAGGGCCGCCCCAACCACCTGCTCGCGGGCCAGCTCTCCGAACTGCTCGCCACCCACCTCGGCCGCCGCCCCGACGAGGACCTGCACCGCACCTTCCTGGTCGCCGTCGAATCGGCCGACGCCCTGGTGCAGTTGGCCTTCCGGGTGAGCCCCGAGGGCGACCCGCGGATCATCGCCGAGATGCGGGAACTGCTCCAGGCCTATCTGGCCAAGCGCCTGGACTGACCCCGGGGCCCGCCGTGCTCCGGCCCGCGGGCCCTCTGGCGCCGTGCCTACCGGTCGGTATGCTCTGGGGGGTCCGTGTGCCAGGGAAGCCACCGCCGCCGGGAGCGCTCATGTCCGCACCACGTACCGTCCTCCGTGTCTGCCCGCTGTGCGAGGCGACCTGCGGGCTCCGCCTCACCGTCCAGGACGGCCGCCTCACCGGCGCCCGGGGCGACGCCGAGGACGTGTTCAGCAAGGGCTTCATCTGCCCCAAGGGCGCCGCCCTCCCGCAGGCCGACGCCGACCCCGACCGGCTGAGCGCCCCGCTGCTCCGCAAGGACGGCGAGCTGCGCGAGGTGAGTTGGGAGGAGGCCTTCGACGCGGTCGCGGCGCGGCTGCGCCCGCTGATCGAGGAGCACGGCCCCGCCGCCCTCGGCATCGTCCTCGGCAACCCGAACGTGCACACCGTCGCCGGTGCCCTCTACCCGCCGCTGCTCAGCACGGTGACCGGCACCCGCGGGCTCTTCACCGCCAGCACCGTCGACCAGATGCCCAAACACGTCTCCAGCGGGCTGCTCTTCGGCGACGCCTTCGCCATCCCGGTCCCCGACCTCGACCGCACGGACCACCTGCTGCTGCTCGGCGCCAACCCGATGGAGTCCAACGGCAGCCTGTGCACCGCGCCCGACTTCCCCGGCCGGCTGCGCGCCCTGCGCGCCCGCGGCGGCACCCTCACCGTCGTCGACCCGCGCCGCACCCGCACCGCCCGCCTCGCCGACCGCCACCTCGCCCTCCGGCCCGGTACCGACGCCCTGCTGCTCGCCGCGATGACCCAGGTCCTCTTCGAGGAGAAGCTGGTCCGCCTCGGCGCCCTGACGGACCTGGTCGAGGGCCTCGACGAACTCGCCGAAGCGGTACGGGAGTTCACCCCGGAGAAGGTCGCAGGCCCCTGCGACGTCCCGGCCGAGACGGTGCGCGCCCTCGCCCGCGAACTCGCCGCCGCCCCCACCGCCGCGGTCTACGGCCGCATCGGCAGCAGCACCGTCGCCCACGGCACCCTCACCAGCTGGCTGGTGGACGTACTGAACATCCTCACCGGCAACCTCGACCGCCCCGGCGGCGCCCTCTTCCCGCTCTCCGCCACCGACCGCGCCGCCCACCGCCCCGCCGGTCCCGGCCGCGGCTTCGACCTCGGCCGCTGGCACAGCCGGGTCTCCCGCCACCCCGAGGCCAAGGGCGAACTCCCGCTCGCCGCCCTCGCGGAGGAGATCGACACCTTCGACGAGGGCACCGCCGGTGAGCGGGGCGCGGACGGCCCGGCGCCCGGCGGCACCCCGATCCGGGTGCTGCTCACCGTCGCCGCCAACCCGGTGCTCTCCGCGCCCGACGGCAACCGCCTCGACGCGGCGCTCGCCTCGCTCTCCTTCATGGTCAGCGTCGACCCCTACCTCAACGAGACCTCCCGGCACGCGGACGTGGTGCTGCCCCCGCCGCCGCCCTCGCAGAGCGCCCACTTCGACTACGCCTTCAACGGCTTCGCGGTACGCAACCAGGTCCGCTACAGCCGCCCCGCCCTGCCCCGGCCCGAGGGGCGCCCCGACGAGTCGGAGATCCTCGCCCGGCTCGTCCTCGCGGCGGGCGGCACCTACTGGAGCGAGACCGAGCGGGGCCGGGAGCGCACCGACCCCGGCGCCGTGGACGCCCTGGTGATCGCCCAGACCCTCGGCAAGGCCGTCGCCGACCCCCGCTCACCGGTGCACGGACGCGAGGTCGCCGAACTCACCGCCCAGCTCACCGGCGAGGACGGCGCCGAGCGGCGGCTCGACATGATGCTGCGCCTCGGCCCGTACGGCGAGGGCTTCGGCGCCGACCCCGAGGGCCTCAGCCTCACCAAGGTCCTCGCCCACCCGCACGGCATCGACCTCGGGCCGCTGCAACCCCGGCTGCCCGGACCGCTGAAGACCCGCTCCGGGCGCATCGAACTCCTCCCGGAGCCGATCGCCGGGGACCTGCCGCGGCTGAGCGCCGCCCTCGACGCGAGCCCGGACCAGCTGCTCCTGGTCGGCCGCCGCCATCTGCGCTCCAACAACAGCTGGCTGCACAACGTGCCCGCGCTGACCGGCGGTTCCAACCGCTGCACCCTGCACCTCCACCCCGAGGACGCGGCCCGCCTCGGCGTGCAGGACGGCACCCCCGTACGCGTCGAGGGCGGCGGCGGAGCCGTGGTGGTCCCCGCGGAGCTGACCGACACGGTGCGCACCGGGGTGGTGAGCCTGCCGCACGGCTGGGGCCACGACCGGCCCGGCACCCGGCTGCGAGTGGCCGCCGCCGACCCCGGCGTCAACGTCAACCAGCTGCTCGACGGCACCCTCCTCGACCCGCTCTCGGGCACCGCGGTGCTCAACGCGGTTCCGGTGCAGCTCAGCGCGGCCGTACCGAGCGCTCACGGATGACCCCCGGCTGAGCTGGGGTTTTGCTCTTATTGCTCGCAGTGTTACGCCTTGATGACAGCAAAGTGGCCACCTAACGTCATCCGCACCCCCGGCCCTGTGGGGAGTTCAAGGGCGAACGTTAGGTGTCCACCCATGCTGACCATCCTCGGCTTCGCCATGATCGCGACCTTCCTGGTCCTGATCATGATGAAGAAGATGTCGCCGATCGCGGCGCTCGTGCTCATCCCGGCACTCTTCTGCGTCTTCGTCGGGAAGGGCGCCCATCTCGGGGACTACGTCCTCGAAGGCGTGGGCACCCTCGCCCCCACCGCGGCGATGCTGATGTTCGCGATCGTCTACTTCGGCGTGATGATCGACGTCGGGCTGTTCGACCCGATCGTCCGCGGCATCCTGCGCTTCTGCAAGGCCGATCCGCTGCGCATCGTGATCGGCACCGCCCTGCTCGCCGCGGTGGTCTCGCTGGACGGCGACGGCTCCACCACCTTCATGATCACCGTCTCGGCGATGTACCCGCTCTACAAGCGCCTCGGCATGAGCCTCGTCGTGATGACCGGCGTCGCCGCCACCGCCAACGGCGTCATGAACACCCTGCCCTGGGGCGGCCCGACGGCCCGCGCCGCCACCGCGCTCAAGGTCGACGCCGCCGATGTCTTCGTCCCGATGATCCCGGCGCTCGCCGTCGGCCTGCTCGCCGTCCTCGTCCTCTCCTACGTCCTCGGCATGCGCGAGCGCAGGCGGCTCGGGATCCTCACGGCACCCGGTGAGGACGAGGAGAACGAGAAGGAGACCGCCGCCGAGGACGAGCAGGTGCTCGTCGGCGCGGGCGCCGCAGCCAAGACAGCCGGCGGCACCGCCTCCGGGCGGGGAACCGGCGGCACCGGCGACCACGCGGCCCCCGCCGGGGAGGAGAACGACGGACTGCGCGGCCTCGACCCGGACCGCGAGACCCTGCGCCCGAAGCTGTACTGGTTCAACGCCGCCCTGACCGTGCTGCTGCTCACCGCCATGATCATGGAGTGGCTGCCGATCCCGGTGCTCTTCCTGCTCGGCGCCGCCCTCGCGCTCACCGTCAACTTCCCGCGGATGGACGAGCAGAAGGCCCGGATCGGGGCGCACGCGGAGAACGTCCTCAACGTCTCCGGGATGGTCTTCGCCGCCGCCGTCTTCACCGGGGTGCTCCAGGGCACCGGCATGGTCGACCACATGGCCGAGTGGCTGGTCGGGGTGATCCCCGAGTCGATGGGCCCGCACATGGCCCTGGTCACCGGTGTACTGAGCCTGCCGCTCACCTACTTCATGTCCAACGACGGCTTCTACTTCGGCGTCCTGCCGGTCCTCGCCGAGGCGGGCTCCGCGCACGGCGTGACCAACCTGGAGATCGCCCGCGCCTCGATCGTCGGCCAGCCCCTGCACATGTCCAGCCCGCTGGTCCCCGCGGTCTACGTCCTGGTCGGCATGGCCAAGGTCGAGTTCGGCGACCACACCCGCTTCACCGTCAAGTGGGCCGCCTTCACCTCCCTCGTGGTGCTCGGCGCCGGGCTCCTCTTCGGCATCCTCTGAGCCGCCGGGCCCCGCTGAGCCATGCCGTACGCACCCCGCGCGAGCGCCGGTACGAACCGGGCCTGGCTGCTGCGCCTCGTCCTCGCCTTCGGCTTCGCGCAGGGCGCCGTCTCGATGGCCCGGCCCGCGGTCTCCTACCGGGCCCTCGCCCTCGGCGCCGACGAGCGCGCCGTCGGGGTGATCGCGGGCGTCTACGCCCTGCTGCCGCTCTTCGCCGCGGTGCCGCTCGGCCGCCGTACCGACCGGGGCCGCTGCGCCCCGCTGCTGCCGCTCGGCGTGCTGCTGATCTCGGGCGGCTGCGCGCTGAGCGGCACCGCGGGCTCGCTCGGCGCGATGGCCCTGTGGAGCGGGGTGATGGGCCTCGGACACCTCGCCTTCGTGATCGGGGCGCAGTCGATCGTCGCCCGGCAGTCGCCGCCCGAGCAGCAGGACCGCAACTTCGGCCACTTCACCATCGGCGCCTCGCTCGGGCAGCTCGCGGGCCCGGTCGCCGCCGGTGCCGTCATCGGCGGCGACCGGTCCCACACCAGCGCGCTCGCCCTGCTGCTCGCCGCCGCGGGCGGCGCCTTCGCCCTGCTGTGGACCTGGCGCATCGAGCACCGCGAGCCCGGCCCCGCCCCCGGCCCCCGCGCCGAACGGCCGCCGGTGGCGCGGATCCTGCGCGCCCGGGGCGTGCCCGCGGGCATGTTCATCAGCCTGGCCGTGCTCTCCGCGACCGACATCCTGACCGCCTATCTGCCGGTGGTCGGCGAGGAGCGCGGCATCGCCCCCGCAGTGGTCGGCGTGCTGCTCAGCCTGCGGGCGGGCGCCACCATCGCCTGCCGCCTGGTGATGAGCCCGATGCTGCGGTGGTGCGGCCGCCGGGCGCTGCTCACCGCGACCTGCCTCGCGGCCGGGCTGCTCTGCGCCGCCGTCGCCCTGCCGCTGCCGGTCTGGGCGCTCGCGGTGCTCCTCGCGGTCCTCGGCTTCTGCCTCGGCGTGGGCCAGCCGCTGTCCATGACCACGGTGGTCAGGGCGGCGCCCGCCGGGGCCCGCTCCACCGCCCTGGCCCTGCGGCTGACCGGCAACCGCCTCGGGCAGGTCGCCGCCCCGGCCGCGGCCGGCCTCCTCGCGGGCACGGCGGGCGCCGCGGCCCCGTTCGTGCTGCTCGGCGGCCTGCTCGTACTCGCCGCGGGACTGGGCCTGCGGGGCGAGGCGCCGCAGCGGGACACCGGGGGGAATCCGGCCCTCGGCGCCGCGCGGGAGCGGGTGCGCTGAACCCCGTTCCACTGCCTCCGACCGCCCCATTGTCGCGGTGTTGTGTGCATGCCAATATGCAGGGGTTCAGCCTCGCTACGCGCGTCAACCCCTGTCGTCCCAGCGGAAGTTGCCCCCAGATGACCAAGATCCGCAAGACCTTCGCCGTACTCGCGGGAGCCTCCGCGGTCTTCGCGCTCCAGCAGTCCGCGGCGATCGCCGACCCGGTCACCCCGGACCACGCGGTGATCACCTGCGCCTCGGCGAGCTTCTACGCCAACTACGACAGCGCCGGCGGCCCCACCGGCCTCAAGCGGACCCTCCCGCAGGGCGACAAGGTCGGCCACACCCGCGGCGCCCACCCCGTCTACAACGGCTGGGCCGCCACCTTCGACTTCGGCCCCAACGACTGGGGCTATGTGCGCGTGGAGTGCCTCGGCGGCTACGGCTCCTGGTAGCCCGCCCCGCGGCACCCTCCCGCCGCATCCCCCTCTCTCGTCGCTCGCCCTCTTCGACCCCAGGAGACCCCATGTCCCCGAACATCCTGACCCGGCGCCCGCGTGCCCGCGCGGGTGCGATCGCCGCCGTGCTCGGCGCGGCCGCGCTGCTGCTCGGCTCCGCCACCTCCGCCCAGGCGGCCAACGGCACCATCGGCGAGCGGGAGACCGTCTGCGCCACCGACCTCTTCGTCCGCACCCAGCCGGTGGGCGCCTGGATGGGCACCCTGCACCAGGGCCAGACCTTCCTGGTCGAGAGCAAGCAGGGCAGCTGGGTCTACGGATTCGCCTACGGAGACGTCAACCGCAAGGGCTGGGTGCAGGACGGCTGGTTCTGCTGAGCCCTTCCCGGCTCCGTCCGCTCCGCTCCTCGGCACAGAAGCTCCGCAGTGGTGGACGGCTCGCTCTGGCGCCCCAAAACTAACGCCGCTAGTTTGGGGCGCGGACGAGTCCACTGCCCGGGAGGTACTGATGAAGGCGCACGACGGGATGTACATCGACGGGGACTGGCGGCCGGCCGCCGGAACCGAGTCGCTCAGCGTCGTGAACCCGGCCGACGAGCAGGTGATCGCCACGGTCCCGGCCGGGACCGCCGAGGACATCGACACCGCGGTACGCGCGGCCCGGGCCGCCTTCCCGGCCTGGGCCGCCACCCCGCCCGCGGAGCGGGCCGCCCGCCTGGCCGCCCTGCGCGACGCGCTCGCCGCCCGCAAGGACGAGATCGCCGAGACCGTCACCGCCGAGCTGGGCGCCCCGCTCGCCTTCTCGCAGTCGGTGCACACCGGGATGCCGGTCGCGGTGGCGGGCTCGTACGCCGAACTCGCGGCCGGGTACGCCTTCGAGGAGAAGGTCGGCAACTCGACCGTGCTGCTCGAACCGGTGGGCGTGGTCGGCGCGATCACCCCCTGGAACTACCCGCTGCACCAGATCGTGGCCAAGGTCGCCCCCGCCCTCGCCGCGGGCTGCACCGTGGTCCTCAAGCCCGCCGAGGACACCCCGCTGACCGCCCAGCTCTTCACCGAGGCGGTGCACGAGGCCGGGGTGCCGGCGGGCGTCTTCAACCTGGTCACCGGGCTCGGCCCGGTCGCGGGGCAGGCGCTGGCCGAGCACGAGGGCGTGGACCTGGTCTCCTTCACCGGATCGACCGCGGTCGGGCGGCAGATCGGCGCCACCGCGGGCGGCGCCGTCAAGCGGGTCGCCCTCGAACTCGGCGGCAAGTCCGCCAATGTCATCCTGCCGAGCGCCGACCTCGCCAAGGCGGTCAACGTCGGCGTCGCCAACGTCATGTCCAACACCGGCCAGACGTGCAGCGCCTGGACCCGGATGCTCGTCCACGAGGACCAGTACGAGCAGGCCGTGGCCCTCGCCGCGAAGGCCGCGGACAAGTACGGCGACCGCATCGGCCCGGTGGTCAACGCCAAGCAGCACCAGCGGGTGCGCGGCTACATCGAGAAGGGCATCGCGGAGGGCGCCCGCCTGGTCACCGGCGGCCCCGAGGCGCCCCGCGAGCAGGGCTACTGGGTGAGCCCCACGGTCTTCGCCGAGGTGACCCCCGAGATGACCATCGCCCAGGAGGAGATCTTCGGCCCGGTCCTCAGCATCCTGAAGTACCGCGACGAGGACGAGGCGGTACGCATCGCCAACGGCACCGTCTACGGCCTCGCCGGGGCGGTCTGGGCGGCGGACCAGGAGGAGGCCGCCGCCTTCGCGCGGCGCCTGGAGACCGGCCAGGTCGACATCAACGGCGGCCGCTTCAACATCCTCGCCCCCTTCGGCGGTTACAAGCAGTCCGGCGTCGGCCGCGAACTCGGCGGCCACGGACTCAGCGAGTACCTGCAGACCAAGTCGCTCCAGTTCTGAACCGCAGTCCCCGGGCCCGGACGCAGGGCCCGGGGCGCCGCGCCCCGAACCCGAGCCCCGTCACCTGAGCCCTGAGCCCTGAGCCCTGAGCCCTGAGCCCTGAGCCCTGAGCCCCGAGCCCGCCGCCGGAGTTCCGCGTTCCGGGCCGCCGTGACACCCGGGGCCGCTACTGTTCCCGGTCCCGAACCGCTGTGCCTTCGTCAGGAGTTGTGAACGTGGTCCGCGCCGCCGTACTGCCCGCCGTCGGCTCCCCCCTGGAGCTCGCCGAGATCGCCCTGCCCGCCCCCGGACCCGGCCAGGTGCGGCTGCGGCTCGCCGCCGCCGGGGTCTGCCACTCCGACCTCTCGCTGAGCAACGGCACCATGCGGGTGCCGGTGCCCGCCGTGCTCGGCCACGAGGGCGCCGGAACCGTCCTGGAGGTCGGCGAGGGGGTGACCAGCGTGGCCCCGGGCGACGAGGTCGTCCTCAACTGGGCCCCGTCCTGCGGCAGTTGCCATGCCTGCTCGCTCGGCGAGGTCTGGCTCTGCGCCGAGGCGCTGACCGGCGCCCGCAGCGTCTACGCGCACCGGGCGGACGGCGGTGAGCTGTACCCGGGCCTGAACGTCGCCGCCTTCGCCGAGGAGAGCGTGGTCGCGGAGAAGTGCCTGCTGCCCGCGCCGAAGGGCGTCCCGCTCGCCGAGGCCGCCCTGCTCGGCTGCGCGGTCCTCACCGGGTACGGGGCCGTCCACCACTCGGCGCGGGTGCAGCCGGGCGAGACGGTGGCCGTCTTCGGCGTCGGGGGAGTGGGCCTCGCCACCCTCCAGTCGGCGCGGATCGCCGGGGCCGCCACCATCGTCGCCGTGGACGTCTCGCCGGAGAAGGAGGAGCTGGCCAGGGCCTCGGGCGCCACCGAGTTCGTGCTCGCCTCCGAGGCCACCGCCAAGGAGATCCGCGCGCTGACCGGGGGCCAGGGCGTCGATGTCGCGGTGGAGTGCGTGGGCCGCGCGGTCACCATCCGCACCGCCTGGGAGTCCACCCGGCGCGGTGGCCGCACCACCGTGGTCGGCATCGGCGGCAAGGACCAGCAGGTCAGCTTCAACGCCCTGGAGATCTTCCACTACGGCCGCACCCTCAGCGGCTGCGTCTACGGAAACTCCGACCCGGCGACGGACCTGCCGGAGATCGCCGCGCACATCCGCGGCGGCGCCTTCGACCTGGGCCTCCTGGTGACCGAGCGGATCGGCCTCGCGGACATCCCGGCCGCCTTCGACCGCATGGTGGCGGGCAAGGGCGGCCGGGCGCTGGTCGTCTTCCCGTGACCTGAACCCGGGCGGGGGCGCCCCGACGGGCGCCCCCCGCTCAGGCGTTGGGGTCGAAGGGGATGTCCGCGGGCTTGGCCGAGGCCAGGTGCGAGGCGAAGGTGTCGTCCTTGATGCCGAGGGTGGCGCTGCCGAAGTCGGCCTGGACCAGGCGGTCGCGCAGCCCCGCGGGGTAGCCGTCCCAGCCGACCAGGGCCGGGTACTGCCAGCTGCCCTTGTGGTTCTCCGGCGGCTCGTCGTTGCCGTTGGCCGCGCGGAAGTAGTGGGTCAGGATGCCGTCCTTGTGGTACACGACCTTCGGGTGGGTGCCCTCGAAGGGCAGGTCGGCCCGGTTGTGGACGGTGAAGCCGCCGTGGTTGGAGGTCGAGACGTACTGCGCCTCGGACTCCCCGTCCTTGACCCACACGACCACGTGCTCCCAGTCGTGCCGGTGCCCGGCGCTGCCCGGGCCGAGGGCGGCCTGGTCCTTCTCGAAGTAGCTGGCGTAGGCGATCGCGCACCAGCCGTTGTTGCACTTCTCGCGCGAGTAGGTGTTGGTGTTGTCCAGGTCCGAGGCGTCCCGGCAGTTGCCGTTGACGTCACCGCCGAGGGCCAGGCCCGGGGCGATGGTGCCGTCGGGGCCGATGGCCGGGGTGGCGTAGCAGCCGTCGGTGTCGTAGTCGTAGGCGGGCTGGTAGGTCTTCTCCCGCTCCCCGGCGCTGGTGGGGAGCGAGCCGGGCGGGTCGGCGAAGGCGGCCGTCGGGAAGGCGACGACGAGTACGAGGGCGGCGCCGAGGCCGGAGAGGGTCAGGCGCCTCGCGCGACGGGAGGGGATGAACCGGGAGGGCGGATTGCCGTTCACAGATGTCCTCTTCATCAGTCCTGGTGGGGGACGGCGGGCTGATAGGCGTGAGCATGTCAGTTTGCCGGTGTCCCGGGGGCCAGTCGAGAACCCGAATGTGTTGTCCTGGTGAAGGCTCGGCTCCGCCTGCCCGGGGAGCGGAAACCGGCCGCCGCGGCGGCTGACGAACGCCTGGCAGGCGACGGCGCCTCGGGGGACCCGCGCCGGGGCGGCGGGCGGACGGCGGCGGCGCCCGTGTCGAGGTAACGAACTCACCGACCGGGCTCTCCCTTGATCACCGTTCATGTCTTGAATCCATCATCTTGACACGGGCATGCCATGGGCGGACTCTCTGAGCGGGCCCCCGCCCCCCGTCCCGCCCCCGGAGCCGACCGGGACGGGGCGCAGGTCCCGCCATGGCCTCGCAGGCGCCCGCCTGCCGTGCCCGCCACCCGAGTCAGGGAGGAACCATGCCCCCCACCCTTCGTCCGACGGCGCGCCGCCGCGGTCCTGCACTCCTGGTCACCGCGCTGGCAGCCCTCTGCGCCTTCGCCGGCGGCGCCCCCGCCGGCGCGAGCGAGGCGCCCGACCACCACCCCGCCGTCCGCGCCGACGGCCAGCCGCCGGACTCCTTCTGGGGGGACACCGGCAGCATCCCGCCCGCGCAGAACGTCCTGACGGTCAAGATCCTCAACCGGACCAACGGCAAGTACCCGGACAACGAGGTCTACTGGACGTTCAACAACGAAACGCACTCCATCGCCGAGCAGGACACCCTGGACATGGCGGCCAACTCCGCCGGGCGGATGTACTTCCACCTCGGTTCACCGGACAGCAAGTACGCCGACTTCATCGAGTTCACCGTCGGTGACAACGTTTTCAACGGCAACACCACGCGCGTGGACGCCTTCGCCCTGAAGCTGGCCATGCGGCTGCACGCCGAGGACGGCTACGACGTGCAGGTCGGCGAGGACTACGAGACCTTCCAGGAGGACCGGGAGGCCACCTGGCAGAAGTTCAAGGACGCCGTGCCCGCCGAGTTCGCCTCCCTCAGCGAGGTGGAGAAGCCGTACCGCATCCCCTCGCCCGGCAGCGTCCCCGACTTCCGGGAGGGCGGCAAGTACGCCGACTACATGAGCGGTTACGCCAGTTCGGTCGGGATCAACGCGCCCACCTCCGACATCTTCGGCTGCGCGGGCGTGCTGGCCAACGAGGCCGGCAAGTGCTCCGCGCTCAACCGCCATGTGGCGCAGCTCCCCGAGGACCAGTGGTCCTCCCCGGACCTCTACTACAAGGAGGCCCCGGCGAACTACTACGCGAAGTTCTGGCACGACCACTCCATCGACAGGCTCTCGTACGGCTTCCCGTACGACGACTTCGCGGGGCAGTCCTCCTTCGTCTCGCACAACGACCCGCAGTGGCTGGCGGTCGCCGTCGGCTGGTGAGGCCACCGGGGCGGCGGGACGGCCGCCCGGCAGTGGCTCAGGGGGCGTCCGCGCACGGCGGGCGCCCCTCGCGCGTGCGGGGCCGCCGCGTGCGCGGCGCGGGGTTCAGGAGGGGGTGCCGGCGCCGGTCAACCGGGCGTGCTGGAGGGCGAGTCCGTCGAGCAGGGCGCTGAGGCCGGTCTCGAAGGCGCGGGCGTCGATCTGCTCCTGGCGCTCGGCGAGCAGGTGGGCCTGGCCGAGGTGCGGGTAGTCGGCGGGGTCGTAGGCGCTGACGTCGTCCACGAAGCCGCCCGCGAAGGAGCCGAGCGCGGAGCCGAGCACGAAGTACCGCATCAGCGCGCCGATCGAGGTCGCCTGCGCGGGCGGCCACCCGGCCGCCACCATCGCGCCGAAGACCGCGTCGGCCAGGCGCAGACCGGCCGGGCGCCGCCCGGGGCCCTGCGCCAGTACGGGCACCAGGTGCGGGTGGGCGGTGAGCGCCTCGCGGTAGGAGACGGCCCAGTCGTGCAGGGCGCGGCGCCAGTCCCGGCCGTCCTCGAACATCGACAGGTCGACCTGGGCGCTGACCGCGTCGGCCACCGCCTCCAGGATCTGGTCCTTGGTGCGGAAGTGGTTGTAGAGCGAGGGCCCGCTCACCCCGAGTTCGGCGGCGAGCCGCCGGGTGGAGACCGCGCCGAGCCCCTCCTCGTCCACCAGGACGAGTGCGGCGGCGACGATCCGGTCGGCGCTGAGGAGGGGCTTGCGTGGTCGGGCCATGCGGCACATAGTAGGGCTGCCAGCCAAAAACTAGCAGTGCTAATTTCCGACGGGAGCACCCGTGAACCTGGAGCTCAGCGAGGAGCAGTCGGCCGTACGGCGGTTGGCCGAGGACTTCGTCGCCCGCGAGATCACGCCGCATGTCGTCGACTGGGACCGCGCCGAGAGCGTCGACCGCTCCCTGGTGAAGAAGCTGGGCGAGGTCGGCTTCCTCGGCCTGACCGTCGACGAGCGGTACGGCGGCAGCGGCGGCGACCACCTCGCGTACTGCCTGGTCACCGAGGAGCTGGGGCGCGGCGACTCCTCGGTGCGCGGCATCGTCTCCGTCTCGCTCGGCCTGGTCGCCAAGACGATCGCGCACTGGGGGAGCGAGGAGCAGAAGCAGCGCTGGCTGCCCGGGCTCACCTCCGGCGCGTACGTCGGCTGCTTCGGCCTGACCGAGCCCGGCACCGGCTCCGACGCGGGCAACCTCACCACCCGCGCGGTCCGCGACGGCGGCGACTATCTGATCGACGGCACCAAGATGTTCATCACCAACGGCACCTGGGCCGATGTCGTCCTGCTCTTCGCCCGCACCGGCGGCGCCCCGGGCCACAAGGGCGTCTCCGCCTTCCTGGTGCCCACCGACACCCCCGGCCTGAGCCGCCGCACCGTGCACGGCAAGCTCGGACTGCGCGGCCAGGCCACCGCGGAGCTGCACTTCGAGAACGTACGGGTGCCCGCCTCGGCGATGCTGGCGCCCGAGGGCAAGGGCTTCTCGGTGGCCATGTCGGCGCTGGCCAAGGGGCGGATGTCGGTGGCCGCGGGCTGTGTGGGCATCGCGCAGGCGGCCCTGGACGCGGCGGTCGGATACGCGGGCGAGCGCGAGCAGTTCGGCAAGCCGATCGCCCACCACCAGCTGGTGCAGGAGCTGCTCAGCGACATCGCGGTGGACGTGGACGCGGCCCGCCTGCTCACCTGGCGCGTCGCGGACCTCATCGACCGCGGCCGCCCCTTCGCCACCGAGTCCTCCACCGCCAAGCTCTTCGCCTCGGAGGCCGCGGTACGGGCCGCCAACAACGCCCTCCAGGTCTTCGGCGGCTACGGCTACATCGACGAGTACCCGGTCGGCAAACTCCTGCGCGACGCCCGGGTGATGACCCTCTACGAGGGCACCAGCCAGATCCAGAAACTCGTCATCGGTCGGGCGCTCACCGGCGTCAGCGCCTTCTGAGCCGCCAACACCCGGATGCGGACGGGGAGTTCGCCCCCGGCGGTCCTGAGTACGCCGGGCCCGCGCGGCTGAGTACCCGTACGGATGCGACCGGCGCCGTGCCGCGCGAGGCTCTCCCCATGAGTGAGACACAGGTCAAGCAGCAGAGCACGGCGGCCTTCTACGGCCAGGCCGTCGCCTCGTTCTCGGTCGCCCTGACCGCCACCGCCATCGGCATCTACCGCCTGGAGGCGAACGCCTGGGTCCGCGGATTCCTCACCATCGCGGTGCTCTTCCTGGTGACCTCCTGCTTCACCCTGGCGAAGGTCATCCGGGACCGGCAGGAGGCGGGGCAGCTGGTCAGCCGGGTCGACCAGGCGCGGGTGGACAAGCTGCTCAGTCAGCACGACCCCTTCGAGAAGCTCTGAGCCCGGGCCGCGTGCTCCCGGGAGCGTCCTGCCCCGGGCGCGCGGCCCCTGGGCACGCGGTGGCACGCGGTCCGCGGGGCGCCCGCGCACGGTCCCGGCCGCGCGCGGGATCCGAAAGCTCTAAGCGCTTGCTCACCAGCAGGTAGGGTGTTCCCCGCGACGGCGGAAGGAGCATCGGATGGCGGCGGCCAAGGACGACAGCGCGGGTGAGGCCCGGCCCTGGGGGGAAGTGGCCCCGGAGGCGGCGCGCCGGCTGCTCATCGCGGCGGTGGACGCCTTCGCCGAGCGCGGGTACCACGCGACCACGACGCGGGACATCGCGGGCCGCGCCGGGATGAGCCCCGCCGCCCTCTACATCCACTACAAGACCAAGGAAGAGCTGCTCTACCGGATCAGCCGGATCGGCCACGAGAAGGCGGTGGAGATCCTGCGGACGGCCGCCGAGGGCGAGGGCAGCGCGGCCGAACGGCTCGCCTGCGCCGTACGCTCCTTCGTCCGCTGGCACGCCGGTCAGCACACCACCGCGCGCGTGGTGCAGTACGAGCTGGACGCGCTCGGCGCGGAGAGCCGCGCCGAGATCGTGACGCTGCGCAGGCAGGCCGACGCCCAGGTGCGCGTCATCCTCGACGACGGGGTGGCGGCAGGGGAGTTCGACGTCCCGGACATCCCCGGCACCACGCTCGCCGTGCTCTCGCTCTGCATCGACGTCGCCCGCTGGTTCAACGCCGCGGGCCGCCGCACCCCCGACGAGGTCGGCACCCTCTACGCGGACCTGGTGCTGCGCATGGTCGGCGCGAAGCCCGCCGAAGGCTAGACCCGGCCCGGACCGGCCGCGAGGTCCCGTCGGCTGGCCCGGCGGGCCGACGCGCGAAGGGGCGGCGCGGGCACCCGCGCCGCCCCTCTGTGCGGCTACGCCTGTGCGGCTACGCCTTGCGGAGGCGGGCGATGATGCCGTCGAGGTCGCGCCGGAACATGTAGTCCCGGATGATGTGGCCGCCGGGCTCCTCGTGCCACTCGTGCGGGATGCCCGCGTTGCCGAGCAGGCCCCGGAACTCCCGCTGGCCCGCGAGCACTTGGGTCTCGTTGGCGGTGTCGAACCAGTTGACCGGGTCGGGGCTGGTGCCGGCCACCAGGAAGACCCGCTTGTTGCGGTAGCGCTCGACGTTCTGCACCGGGTTGTCGGCGTTGACCCTCGCCTCGTCCCACAGCGGCGCCCCGTAGACCGTCCCGCCGCCCAGGTCGAGGGCGGCGGAGGAGACGTTGGCCCAGTGGGTGACGAGCCCGGCGTCACGGCGCATGCTGGCCGGACCGGAGTGGGCGCTCACCGAGGCGAAGTGGCCGTAGTACTTGGCGGCGTACTTCAGCGCGCCGAAGCCGCCCATCGAGAAGCCGGCCACGGCGCGGCCGTCGTACTCGGCGTACGTACGGAAGTTGGCGTCCACCCAGGGCAGCACCTGGTTGAGGTGGAAGGTCTCCCAGTTGCGGGGGCCGGTGTGGGAGCTGACCGGGTTGGAGTACCAGCCCGCGTGCCCGCCGTCGGGCATCACGACGATGATCGGCTTCCCGGCGGTCCAGGCGCGGACGCCCGCCCGGTCGAAGGTGATGAAGTCCTGGTCGGTGCCGCCGCCGTGGAAGAGGTAGAGGACGGGGTAGCGGCGCCCGCTGGTGTGGTAGCCGTCGGGCAGCAGGACGTTGACGCCGGGGTCCCAGGCGATCGCGTCGGTCGCGAAGCGGTAGTACCACATGCGCGGGTCGCCCTCGTTGCGGTCCACGATGCGCAGTCCGAAGCCGTCGCCGACGGCGTGGGCGGTGGACGCGGCGGCGAGGACGCTCCCGCCGCCGAGCGCCATGGCGGCGGAGAGGCCGCCGGCCGCCTTCAGGAAGCTTCTGCGGTGGGGACGGTGCTCGGTCAACTGGACCTCCGGGTGCGGGATACGGGCGCGCGAGCCGGGGGAGGGCGCGCGGTCTCGTCATGGCCTCCCGGCCGGACGGCCCGGAGGGGAGAGCGGGTGCGAAGGAGAAGTGCCGCCACACGGGCCTGCGGGGTGCCGCAGTCGGTGGGGGCATGATCTGACCAACGCGCGCCGGGGGGCGTCAATCGAGGTAAGCCGAGTCTTTCGGCGCCGGACCTCGGCGGGGCCTCGCCCCGAGGCCGCCGCCCGCACGACGCAAGCCCGCACACCACGTACGCCCGGACACGCCGCAACGCCCGCACACGCAGGAACGCCCGCGCGCCGCAACCCGGGAAACGGGCAGCGGCGCGCGTGCGTTCGGTACGCGGCCTCGGGGAGGGGCCCCGGCGTCAGAAGTAGTAGCGCGAGACCGCCTCGGCGACGCAGGCGGGCTTCTCGCCGCCCTCGCGCTCCACCGTGACGCGGGCGGTCACCTGCACGCCCCCGCCGGCCTCGGTCACCTCGGTGAGCGCGCCGGTCGCCCGCAGCCGGGAGCCGACCGGCACCGGGGAGGGGTAACGCACCTTGTTGGAGCCGTAGTTGACGCCCATCTTGGCGCCCTCGACCCGCAGCAGCTGCGGGACGAAGAGGGGCAGCAGGGACAGCGTCAGATAGCCGTGCGCGATGGTCGTGCCGAAGGGGCCCGCGGCCGCCTTCTCGGGGTCCACGTGGATCCACTGGTGATCGCCCGTCGCCTCGGCGAAGAGGTCGATCCGCTTCTGGTCGACCTCCAGCCAGTCGCTGTACCCGAGCTGCTCGCCCACCGCCGCCGTGAGCTCCTCGGCGGAAGTGAAGATCCTCGGCTCTGCCATGTCCCTGGGCCTCCCACAATCGATGTACAAGCGCTTGCTCAGCTTGCGTGGCCGGGGGCCGGATGTCAACGCGATCCGGGCCCGTCCGGGCCGCACCGGCGGTGAGTAGGCTGGGCAGAGTGCCCAAGATTCCTGAGAAGATCCACGAACTCTCCGTCGGCCAGCTCTCCGCGCGCAGCGGCGCCGCCGTCTCGGCACTGCACTTCTACGAGTCCAAGGGGCTGATCCACAGCACCCGCACCTCGGGCAACCAGCGCCGCTACCAGCGTGACGCGCTGCGCCGGGTGGCCTTCGTACGGGCGGCCCAGCGGGTGGGCATCCCGCTGGCCACGATCCGCGAGGCCCTCTCGGAGCTGCCCGAGGAGCGCACCCCGAACCGCGACGACTGGGCACGCCTCTCCGAGTCCTGGCGCTCCGAACTCGACGCGCGTATCGCGCAGTTGAGCCGCCTGCGGGACTACCTCACCGACTGCATCGGCTGCGGCTGCCTGTCCCTGGAGAACTGCGCGCTCTCCAACCCGGACGATGTGACCGGCGAGCGCATCACCGGTTCGGTCCTGTTCGGCGAGAAGGCCCGCGAGGACAGGTCCGGCGGGGAGCGCGGCCGCGCGGACGCGCCCCGCACGGAGCTGGCCCGGGGGACCCGCGCACAGGAGCCGGGTCCCGCCGGTGGCGGGCAGCCACTCGGGGGCTGCTGCTGAGCCCTGGGCCCTTGTCGAGCCCTGGGCCCTTGTCGAGCCCTGGGCCCTTGTCGAGCCCTGGGCCCTTGTCGAGCCCTGGGTCGTTGCCGAGACCTGGACCGGGAGCGGCCGGGGGCCCGGGTGGCGGCCCGGGCCCGGAGGTCTCAGGCCGTGACGAGTTCCCTGGCCCGCCAGGCCCGGTCGAGGGCCGCCTCGGTGAGGACCGGGCGCGGGACGACGATTCCGCAGTCGGTGCACACCGGGGCCGAGGAGGGCTCGTGGGCCAGGTCGTTCTTCCAGCCCAGTTCGCGGCCCGCGCAGACCGGGCAGGCGGTGCCGGGGCTGCGCTCCAGGGCGTCGATGAGGCGGCCGAGCACCACCGCGAGCGGTTCGCCGGGGTGCAGCTCGGGGTCGTCGCACCAGGCGACGCCGAAGCCGCCCCAGGTCAACCGGTGCCAGTCGTCGATGCTGCCGGGGCTGCGCAGTCCCTCGTGCTTCTCGCGCCTGCGGCGCTCGGCGAAGTCGTCCTCGTAGGCGAGCCAGACCGCACGGGCGGCCTCCAGCTCGTCGAGGGCGAAGAGGAGCTGGCGGGGGTCGGGGGAGCGGTCCTCGGGGGCGAAACCGGCCCGGGAGCACAGGTGGTCCCAGGTGGCGCGGTGCCCGTAGGGGGCGAAGCGCTCCAGGCATTTGCGCAGTGAATACCTGCGCAGGGCAAGGTCGTTGCGGGAGTCGCGTACCTGTCTTGCGAGGCTTCTGAATCCTGCCATCTCGCTGTACCTCCGTCACACGTACCAGGCGTCGTCGTACGGACGTCTACCCGTAGACGTGCGAGCAGGCCTCCCGGATCCCGGCAATCGGCCGCCGGCGATGAGAATCCGATGAGAAGGCCGCCGCCCGGCCGTCCGAAGACGACCGGGCGGCGGCCCGTTCACCCCTGCTGACCTGCGCGGACGCCCCAACGCTCGGGCCTCGCGGCGGCCGGTTTCAGCGGTAGTGGAGGTACTGTGCACGGATGCGTCGGAAGGTGGAGAGCTCCCGCTGCCAGGCGTCCACAACCGCGTCGGTGTCCGCCCCCGCGTCGATCATCGTACGGACCTGGGTGCTGCCGGTGAGCTTGTCGATCCAGTTGTCCTCGCGCCAGGCGAAACCGCTCCAGCTCTGCTTCGCGGTGACCAGCAGCGCGATGCCGGTGCGCACCGGGTCGAAGCGTTCGCGATCGTGGACGTGCAGCTGGACGCCGCCCACCGTCTTGCCCTCGAACTTCGAGAAGACCGGCGCGAAGTAGGCCTCCCGGAAGCCGACGCCGGGCAGCTCCAGGGCGTTGACGGCCTCGGCCCAGCGGCGGTCGACGCCCTCCGCGCCGAGGAGTTCGAAGGGCCGCGTGGTGCCCCGGCCCTCGGAGAGGTTGGTGCCCTCGAAGAGGCAGGTGCCGGAGTACACCAGGGCGGTGTCGGGCGTCGGCATATTGGGGCTCGGCGGCACCCAGGGCAGACCGGAGGCCTCGTAGAAGTCGCCGCGGCGCCAGCCGGTCATGGTGACGGTCTCCAGCGGCACCGGCGTCTTCAGGAACTCGCCGTTGTAGAGCCGTGCCAGCTCGGTCACCGTCATCCCGTGCGCCTGCGCGATCGGCTTGCGCCCGACGAAGCTCGCGAACTCCTCGTGCAGCACCGGCCCGAGGGCGGCCCGGCCGGTCACCGGGTTGGGCCGGTCCAGGACGACGAAGCGCTTGCCTGCCAGCTGGGCGGCCTCCATGCAGTCGTAGAGGGTCCAGATGTAGGTGTAGAAGCGGGCGCCCGCGTCCTGGATGTCGAAGACGACGGTGTCGACCCCGGAGGCGGTGAAGATCTCGGCGAGTGCCTGCCCGCTCTTCTGGTACGTGTCGTAGACCGGCAGCCCGGTGGCCGGGTCGTCGTAGCGCCCCTCCGAACCGCCCGCCTGCGCGGTGCCCCGGAAGCCGTGCTCGGGCCCGAAGACCGCGCGCAGGTCCACGCGTTCGTCGGCGTGCATCACGTCCACGATGTGCCGGACCGGGACCCGCTCGCCGTGGGAGTGGGCCCGGCCGCCGGTGACCCCGGTCGGGTTGGTGACCACGCCGACCCGGTCGCCGTCGAGCAGCGCGTAGCCGTCGGCGGCCAGCCGTTCGAAGCCGGTGCGCAGCCGGCCGCCCGCCGGTCCGGTCCCGGCCGCACCGGCCGCCGCGGCCGGGCCGCCGAGGGCCAGGGCGCCGGCCGCCGTGGTGCTCGCGGCCAGCAGGCCCCTTCTGGACACGTTCATGGGTGACCTCCGTGCGCTCTCGCTCGCTGGGATGTGCGGCCACGCACGCTAGCGCGGCCCGCCCCTGCGCGGAACGAACCAGGCGCCACCAGGAGCGGAGTCCGTGCTTCCACAACCCTTCCACCCGACCTGACCGACTGCTTAGTATGCGCCCAGAGCCGAGTCGAAGGAGACCATCCCGTGACCGATTCCGCGCGCGATCCCGTGGACGCATTCGAGGACGCCAAGGTGGTGGTGACCGGCGCCGGAGGAGGGATCGGGGCCGCGCTCGCCCGCCGGTTCGCCGCCGCCGGGGCGCGGGTCGCCGTCAACGACCTGGACGCGGAACGGGCCGCCGCCGTGGCCCGGGAGATCGGCGGGCTCGCCGTGCCGGGCGACGCCTCGGCCGTCGTCCCGGAGGCCGCCCGGGCGCTCGGCGGCGGGATCGACGTCTACTGCGCCAACGCCGGGCTCCCCTCACCGGGCGCAGAGGACGCCGAGGAGGAGATCTGGGCGGCGGCCTGGGACGTCAATGTGATGGCGCATGTACGGGCCGCCCGGCAGCTGCTGCCCGGCTGGCTCGCCCGCGGCGGCGGCCGCTTCGTCTCCACCGTCTCCGCGGCCGGACTGCTCACCATGATCGGCGCCGCCCCGTACAGCGTCTCCAAGCACGGCGCCTACGCCTTCGCCGAATGGCTCTCGCTGACCTACCGGCACCGCGGCGTCAAGGTGCACGCCATCTGCCCGCAGGGGGTGCGCACCGACATGCTCACCGCGGCGGGCGGGGCCGGGGAGCTGGTCCTCGCGCCCACCGCGATCGAGCCGGAGGACGTCGCCGAGGCCCTGTTCGCGGGCATGGCCGAGGAGCGGTTCCTGATCCTGCCGCACCCCGAGGTCGCGGAGTTCTACCGGGCCAGGGCCGCCGAGCCGGACCGCTGGCTCGGCGGCATGAACAAGCTCCAGCGGCAGTGGGAGGCGAAGCGCTGATGACCTCTTCCCCGTACGCGGCCATGCCCTGGCTCGGGGTCCTGAACCCGGCCCAGCGCGCCCCCGTCCACCCCCGCGACTCCCTGGTGCACGCCCTGCGCGAGGGCGCCGCGGCCCACCCGGAGCGCACCGCCCTCGCCTACTTCGACGGCCGCCTGAGCTACCGCGAACTGGACGCCTTCACCGACTCGGTGGCCGCCCGGCTCGCCGCCCGCGGACTGGCCCCCGGCGAGCGCCTGGCCGTACATCTGCAGAACTCCCCGCAGTACGTGCTCGCCGTGCTCGGCGCCTGGAAGGCGGGCGCCGCGGTGGTCCCGCTCAACCCGATGTACAAGTCCGCCGAGGTCGGCCACGCCCTGCGGGACTCCGGCGCCACCGCCCTGGTCTGCTCCGACCGCGCCTGGGAGTCCTTCCTGCGCGCGACCGCGGCCGACTCCCCGGTACGGATCGTCCTCACCGCCTGCGAGCGCGACCTGCAGAGCCGCGACGACCCGCGCGTCCTCGGCTTCGACCGGCTGCCGGTGCCGGAGGACGCCGAGGACCTCACCGAGACCGCCCGCGCCGGGCTGCCCGCCCCGGGCACCGCCCCGCCCCGGCCCGCGGACACCGCGCTGATCAGCTACACCTCCGGCACCAGCGGCACCCCCAAGGGCGCCGCCAACACCCACGGCAACCTGCTCTACAACGCCGAGCGGCAGCGGGTCGGCCTCGCCCTGCCGGAGGGCCCCCGCTACTTCGCGCTCGCCCCGCTCTTCCACATCACCGGCATGGTCGCCCAGCTCTGCGCCTGCCTGAACAGCGGCGGCACCCTCGCCCTCGCCTACCGCTTCGAGGCCGGGGTGGTCCTGGACGCCTTCGCCGAGCACCGGCCCGCCTACACGGTCGGCCCGGCCACCGCCTTCATGGCCCTCGCCGCGCACCCCGCGGCGAGCCGGGAGCACTTCGCCTCCTTCGCCTCCGTCTCCAGCGGCGGCGCCCCGCTGCCGCCCGCCCTGGTCGAACGCTTCGAGGCCGCCTTCGGCCCCTACCTCCACAACGGCTACGGGCTCACCGAGTGCAGCGCGCCCTGCGCCCACGTACCGCCCGGACTGCGCGCACCCGTCGACCCGGTCTCGGGGACCCTCGCGGTCGGGGTGCCGGGGCCGGACACCGTGGTGCGCGTGCTGGACCCGGAGGGCCGGGAGGTGCCGCTCGGGGAGCAGGGCGAGATCGCGGTGCGCGGACCGCAGGTGGTGCCCGGCTACTGGGGCCGCCCCGAGGCGACCGCCGAGACCTTCCCGGACGGCGAACTGCGCACCGGGGACATCGGCTTCATGGACGCCGAGGGCTGGCTCTACGTCGTGGACCGCAAGAAGGACATGATCAACACCTCCGGCTTCAAGGTCTGGCCGCGCGAGGTCGAGGACGTCCTCTACACCCACCCCGCCGTCCGGGAGGCCGCGGTGGTCGGGGCGCCCGACGGCTACCGGGGCGAGACCGTGCGCGCCTACGTCAGCCTGCGCCCGGGAGCCGAGGCCGGGCCCGAGGAGCTGTCCGCGTACTGCGCCGAGCGGCTCGCCGCCTTCAAATACCCGCGGCAAGTGGAGATCCTCCGGGATCTGCCCAAGACGACTAGTGGGAAGATCCTCCGACGGGAACTGCGTTCGCGCGCGCAGGACGGCTGAGCAGGCAGAGCAGAAGGACGGGGTGGCGGCAGTGGACAGAGCGACGGAGGGGGCGGCGGCCCCCGTACCCCAGCGACTCCTTGCCGCCGCCACCCGCCTCTTCGCCGAACAGGGCTACGACCGCACCTCCGTACAGGAGATCGTCGAGGCGGCGGGCGTCACCAAGGGCGCGCTCTACCACTACTTCGGCTCCAAGGAGGACCTGCTGCACGAGGTCTACGCCCGGGTGCTCCGGCTCCAGCAGGAGCGGCTGAACGCCTACGCCGGGGCCGACGCCCCGATCGAGCGGCGGCTGCGCGAGGCGGCGGCCGATGTCGTGGTCACCACCATCGAGAACCTCGACGACGCGGCCATCTTCTTCCGCTCCATGCACCACCTCAGCCCCGAGAAGCACAAGCAGGTACGCGCCGAGCGCCGCCGCTACCACGAGCGCTTCCGGGCCCTGGTCGAGGAGGGCCAGCGCACCGGGGTCTTCTCCTCGGCCACCCCCGCCGACCTGGTGGTCGACTACCACTTCGGCTCGGTGCACCACCTCTCCACCTGGTACCGGCCCGGCGGCCCGCTCACCGCCGAGCAGGTCGCCGGCCACCTCGCGGACCTGCTGCTGCGCGCCCTGCGGCCCTGACCGGCGCCCGCCCGGTGCCGCCCCGCCCGGTGCCGCCCCGCCCGTGATGCCGGGCGGCAGCATCTGTGGCAGCCTCGGCAGAGGTCCACCCCACCGGCCCGCACCAACAGGGGGCACCATGAGGGCGATCAGCTACCGCAGTTTCGGCGGACCCGAGGTCCTGGAGTACGGCGAGTGCGAGGACCCGAAGGTGGGCCCGGACTCGGTGCTCGTGCGGGTGTGCGCGGCGGGCGTCAACCCGGTGGACTGGAAGTGCCGCGAGGGCGGGCTCGACCGCCTCCTGGACGCCGTCTTCCCGGTGATCCCCGGCTGGGACGTCTCCGGCGTGGTGGTCCAGCCCGGCGTCTCCGTCACCGAGTTCGCGGTCGGCGACGAGGTCGTCGGCTACGTACGCGAGGACATGCTCTCCCGCGGCACCTGCGCCGAGTACGTGGCCGCCCCGGTCCGCACCCTGGCCCGCAAGCCCCGCAACATGAGCTTCACACAGGCCGCGGGTCTGCCGCTGACCGGGCTCACCGCCTACCAGGTCCTCACCAGGGCGCTGCGCATCCGCGAGGGCGAGGTGCTGCTCGTGCACGCGGCGGCGGGCGGCGTCGGCTCGGCCGCGGTCCAGCTCGCCCTGCACCTCGGCGCCCGGGTCATCGGCACCGCCTCCCCGGCCAACCACGACTGGCTGCGCGAGTTGGGCGCCGAGCCGGTGGACTACGCCGAGGACCTCGGCGAGCAGGTGCGCGAGCTGACCGGCGACGGCGTGGACGCGGTCTTCGACACGGTGGGCGGCGCCACCCTGCGCCGCTCCGAGGCCCTGCTGCCCGCCGAGGGACGGCTGGTCTCCATCGCGGACCCGGAGGTGGTCGACCTCGGCGGGCGGTACGTCTTCGTCCGGCCGGACGCCGAGGACCTGCGGCGGCTCGGCGAGTTCGTGGAGGACGGGGTGCTCTCGGTGCGGGTGGCCGAGACCTTCCCGCTGGCGCGGACGGCCGAGGCACACCGCCGCAGCCAGGAGGGCCACACCCGCGGCAAGCTCGTGGTCACCGTGGACTGGGGCGAGGCCGATCTGGGCGGGGCGGACTAGGGACCCTCCGACGCCCTGCGGATGCGCCCTGCCGGAGAGGCCCTGGGCTCGGACACACCCTGGGCGAGGTGACCCGAGGGGTGAGCCGCCGGGGCCCCGGCGGGCGTCAGCGCAGTACCGCCGCCCCGCACAGGGCGAGGGCCACCGTCCACCCGGCGGCCGCGGCGGCGAGGCGCGGGGCCAGCGGTACCGGGCTCCCCGTCCGCGAGGCGAGGGCGGTGATCCGGCGGTGGGCGACGCCGAGGAAGCCCAGCCAGGCGCCCAGGCACAGGGCGCAGCCGAGCAGGGCCGGCGGTCCGGCGCCGTCCGTCAGCGCGGACTTGAGGGCGAGGACCACGGCGACGGTGGCGGCCAGCGTGGTGCGCCGCCAGGCCAGCCGGGTGCGCTCGGGCTGGAGCCCCGGGTCCCGGCCGTTCGCCGCCGGGCCGCTCACGACTGCCGTCCGGTGAGGACGACCACCACCATGGCCAGCGCGACCACCGCGATCGCGAGGCTCAGCAGCGCGGGGAAGCGGGACAGCGGCAGATCCTCGCCGCGCCGCATCGCCCGCTCGCAGCGTACGAAGTGGCTGACCGAGCGCAGCGCGCTCAGCGCCCCCGCGAGCAGCAGGGCGAGGGCGAGGCCGACCCGGAGGCCCCAGCGCAGATCGGGCAGGAACTGGTCCACCGCGAAGCCGCCGCCGATCAGCGCGAGCGCGGTGCGCAGCCAGGCGAGGAAGGTGCGCTCATTGGCCAGCGAGAAGCGGTAGTCCGGGGTGTCGCCCTCCTCGGCGAGGCGCCCGGGCGCCAGCCACAGCCGTACCGTCCGCCGCACCGCGCGCACCCTAGCCGCGCTCCTTCGCCCGCCAGGACTTCAGCAGGGCGTAGGCGGCGAGGCTGTCCGGGGTCCAGTCGCGGTCGCCGAGCCGGGCGTCGATCTCCTCCTCGGTGAGGAAGCCGTGCCAGTCGATCTCCTCGGCCTGCGGGCGCACCGGCAGCGTGAGCGGCACCTGGTACACCCAGGACCACCAGCCGAAGGGCCCCGCCTCGCCCGTTTCCCCGCCGCCCCGCGCGGTGTCCGCGGTGTCCTCCGGGGCCTCGTAGAGGAACTTCAGGGCCGGCGCGGGCTGCGGCAGTCCGCTGACGCCGAGTTCCTCCTCGGCCTCGCGCAGGGCGGCCTGCTCGTAGGACTCGCCGGTGCCGACGACCCCGCCCACGAACATGTCGTAGTACCCGGCGAAGGTCATCTTGGTCGCGGCCCTGCGGTGGACGAAGACCCGGCCGTCCGGGGCGGTGGCGAGGACGAAGACGCAGCGGTGGCGCAGGCGGCGGGCGTAGACCTCGCCGCGGGGCGCCTGCCCGAGGACCCGGTCCCGGGCGTCGACGATGTCGAGGATCTCCTCAGCGGGGTTCATGCCTCCATCCAAGCAGGGGGCGCGCCGTCCGGCCCCGGGGCCCGCGCCCCCGCTCCGCGGGCGCGGGCCCTCAGTGCGGCTGGAGGTCCCGCAGCCGCTCGTCGGAGCTGCCGCCCGAGCCGGGCGGCATCGCCGGGTGCAGACCGAGCAGCACGATCCCGGTGACCACCGCGGCGAGCCCGGCCGCCTCCCAGGCGAGCGCGCCGGTGTCGGTGCGCACCCGGTCGCCGAGGAAGCCCACCCCGCAGACGATCCCGGCCAGCGGCTGGGCGGCGGTCAGCGCGGGCAGCGACCGGCGCAGCGGCGCGGTCTCGAAGGCGCTCTGCACAAGCAGCAGCCCGGTCACCCCGATCACGACCACCGCGTACGGCTGCCAGCTGGCGAGCAGCTGCGGCCAGCCGCCCTCGCTCAGGCGCAGCCCGCTCACCCGGGTCAGGGCGTCCTGCACCCCGTAGAGCAGGCCCGCCGCGATGCCGAGCAGCACCGGGCCCGCGGCCAGTTGGCGGTGGCGGGCCGCGGCGGCGAGGAGCAGGGCGATGCCGGTGACGATGCCGAAGATCAGCCAGTGCCGCAGCGGGCCCGCCACCTGGTCGGAGCCCTCCGGTTCCCCGGCGAGGATGAAGGCGGTGACGCCGCCCGCGAGCAGGGCGAGCCCGGCCCAGCCCTGGCGGCCGAGCGGCTGCCCGGTCATGTGCCGGGAGAGGAGGAGGGCGAAGAGGAGGTTGGTGGCGAGGAGCGGTTCGACGAGGGTGACCTGGCCCCGGCCGAGCGCCACCGCGCCCATCACCATCCCGCAGACCATGAAGGCGATGCCGCCGATCCAGCGCGGCACGCGCACCAGGTCGAGCAGCAGCCGCCAGGACATGAAGTCCTTCAGCGGCGCCTGCTGGGCGGCCTGCTGCTGGAGGACGAATCCGGTGCCCAGGCAGCAGGCCGCGCCGACGGCGAGGACGAGGACCAGAACCGACACCTGACGCACCTACTCGACACGGTTCCGCGGAAGCGGGCGGGCAGGGCCGACGATAGCCCGCCGCGGCCGAAACGCGTCCAATTCGTGCGCAACTTCTCCCTCCCGTGTGGGGGCGGTGCCGCTCCGTGAGGTGTGGGCCGCCGCCCGGGACCTCCCCTCCGTACCGGTATCGCGGAGAATCGGCCGCCATGATTCACGCCACTGTGGGCTTGGCCGGATCGGGGGAGTGGTGGCCGAAAGGTGCGGTGGGCGGGTGCGGTCGGGCCCCCGGTGAACGGGATGAGTGAACGGGCCGCCACCCTCGGTGAGTTGCAGGTGAGGGGGTGTGCCGGGGGCGGAGCGGGCACCGCCCGGGGTGCTCCGGCGGGCCTGCGGGGCGGCGTCCGGGGGCGCCCGGGAGCGGCGCCCGCGCCCCTCGCCGGGGGGTGCGCACTCTCCCCCTCCGCCCTTGACGCGGAGCGGCGGGGGCCGCTTTGCTGTCCGAGATCATTCGCCAGCCGAGCCGCGTCGTGGAGGAAGTCCCGCGGTGTCCCCACCCCCGCCTCCCCTCGGACGTGGCCGCAAGAAGGCCGCGCACGTCTTCGACGCCGCACTGGACGACACCGAACTCGCCGCCGCCCGCGTCTCCTTGGCGCAGGGCCGCTGGAGCGCCGTACGCGCCCTGCTCGCCGAGACCGGTGAGGACTGGGACCGCAGGGGCCACCGGCTCACCGCGCTCGCGCAGGAGCCGAGCACGGTCGCCTGGGCCCGCGACTGGCAGCTGGTCGAGCCGGAGTCCACCGACGCCCGGGTCCTGGAGTCCGTCGCCACCGTCTTCCGCGCGCTGCACCGCAAGGCGAAGCCGGACGCCGCCCGGGAGGCCTGCCGCCGGGTCGCGCTGCTCGTGCCCGAGGACCCGACGCCCTGGCTCGGCCTGCTGATCCTGGAGCGCAGCCTGGGGCGCGAGGAGGACGTGGTCCGGCTCTTCGACGAGGTCCGCCACCGCCATCCCGAACACCACCACGCGCACCATCTGATGGTCGCCCGGCTCGCCGAGCGGCGGCCCGACGCCGGTCAGGACCCGCTGCACGAGGTCTACGACTTCGCCGCCTGGGCCGCCGAACAGGCGCCGGTGGACTCGCCGTTGGCGCTGCTCCCGGTGGTCGCGCACGCCGAGCGCTACCGGGTGCTCGCCGCCGCGGGCAGCGAACCGGCCGACCCGGTCGCCGCGGGCCACTGGGTGGGGCGCCGCGCCCGCCAGGTGATGAAGTCCGCCTTCGACTGGTGGCTGCAGTACGGCCGCGACCAGCACCCGCGCAACCGCGTCGACCTCAACTTCCTCGCCCACGCGAAGTTCTGCGAGGGCCGCGCGGCCGAGGCCGCCGCGCTCTTCCACCGGATCGGCCCGCACGCGACCCCGCACCCGTGGTCGTATCCGGACCGCGACCCCTTCGACGCCTTCCGGGCCGCGCGCGACGCCGCGCTCGGCTCGGCCTGAGCCGCCACCGCACGGTTCCCAGGCACCGCACACCCCCTCCCCCGGAAAGGACGACCCCGCCATGACGACGGGCAGTTCGCAGTCGAGCCAGGCGAGAGCCGCGTCAGGCGCCGCCGGATCCATCAGCACCTTCCGGGGCGAGGAACGCGCGCTGCGCGCGGGCCGCCTGGGCACGGTGGGGCTGCTGCTCTCGGTGCTCGCCGCCACCGCCCCGCTCATGGTGGTCGCGGGTGTCATGCCCACGACCTTCGGGGTGATGGGGATCGTCGGGCAGCCGCTGCTCTTCGTCCTCCTCGGCCTGGTCCTCGCCCTGTTCTCCTTCGGCTACGCCGAGATGAGCCGCCATGTGCACAACGCGGGCGCCTTCTACGCGTACATCTCCCGCGGACTCGGCGGCACCGTCGGCGCCGGGGCCGCGGTGGTCGCCCTGGTCGCCTACAGCGCCCTGCAGGTCGGCATCTACGGCATCTTCGGCTACGAGGTCTCCAGCCTCTGCCACACCTACCTCGACGCCGAGGTCGCCTGGTGGATCCCCTCGCTGCTCGCCGTCCTGGTGGTCGGCGCGCTCGCCCTGCTGAAGATCGACGTCAACGCCAAGGTGCTCGGCGTCCTGCTGCTCATCGAGGTCGTCCTGGTCGTCGTCTTCGACATCGCGGCGGTCGCCGACCCGGGCAAGGAGGGACTGTCCCTGCACGCCTTCAACCCGGACACCCTCACCGGCGCCGGGGTCGGCACCGCCCTGTGCTTCTGCGTCGCGGCCTTCCTCGGCTTCGAGCAGGCGCCGGTCTACGCGGAGGAGACCAGCCGCCCCCAGGTGGTGGTGGCCCGGGTGATGTTCCTCGCGGTCGGCTTCGTGGCCGTCTTCTTCGCGCTGACCTGCTGGGCGCTGACCGTCGCGGCCGGGCCCGCGGGGATCGTCTCCGCCTCCCGGGAGCAGAGCGCGGGACTGCTCTTCTTCCTCACCGAGGAGCGCCTCGGCGGCACCTTCACCGACGTGGTCCATGTCCTCTTCGTCACCGGCATGTTCGCCGCGATGCTGAGCTTCCACAACGTCGTCGCCCGCTACGCCTTCGCGATGGGCCGCGAGGGGCTGCTGCCCGCCGTCTTCAGCCGGACCAGCAGCGCCAGCGGGGCCCCCGGCACCGGCGCCCTGCTGCAGAGCGCTGTCTCGCTCGTCGTGGTCGGCGTCTTCGCCCTCACCGACGACAAGCCGACCGGGGACCCGACGGCGCCCGTGCTGCACCTGTTCACCTGGATGGGCAATGTCGGCGCCCTCGGCGTCATCGTGCTGATGGCCGCCGCCAGCCTCGCGGTGATCGTCTTCTTCGCGCGGCGCGGGGCGGCCGCCGCCCAGGCCTGGCGGCTGCTCGCCTCCGGCCTCGCCGTCGTCGCCCTGCTCGTCATCGCGGTCTACACGGTCAAGGACTTCGACGTCCTGGTCGGCGCGGGCCCCGGTTCGCCGCTCAGCTGGGTGCTGCCCGGGGTGATCCTGCTCGCCGCGCTGACCGGCGTCGTCCACGGACTCGTCCTCAAGGCCCGGCGCCCCGAGGCACACGCCCGTATCGGGCTGGGCAACGAGGCCTTCCAGCTGGAGAAGGCGGCGGCCTCGCCGCGCTGAGGCTCCCGGTGGAAACAGGTCAACCTCCTACCGGACGCTTGACGGGGTACGGAGCCCGGGCGCTACTTATCGGTGTCCACTGCATAAGTGCGGATCAAAGGGGGCGCCATGGGAAAGATCATGCGATCGAGGCTGACCGTCACGCTGGCGGTCGCCGCCGTCATCGGCCTTGCCCTGCCGGGAGTCGCCGGTGCGGCGGACGGCCCGCCCCAGCTCAGGTCCAACACCGCCTGTGACGACGGCAAGGCGACGGCATCGGAGAACGTGGCCATCCGCACCAGTACCAGCACCGGTGCCGCCCTGGTGACCACTGCCCTGAAGGGGCAGACATGGGCCTGCGGTGTGAACAGCGTCATCCTGGGCGGCCGGTACACCGCTTGCGGGACATCGAACGGCAACGGTTGGTTCTACGTCTACAACGACAACTACGCGGGCTATACCGCGTCAGCTTGTTGGGGGTGACGCCCACCCGCGTGGCACCTCGCACCGCCGAGAGGCGCACTCCGGCGGTCGTCGCGGCACGGTGACCGACCGCTGTCTCCAGGAGCCCGGCGAGGCGCCCGGCTGGGATGTCCCGGCCGGGCGCCTCGCGTGGTCGGCCGCTGAGTCCGGCGGCCACGGCGTCCACGGGCGCACGGGTGTGGACGACCAGAGCGGTGCCCTCGGGGCGCTCCGCGGCGCGGCGCCGGTGCGCCGGAGGAGCGGCGAGGCGCTACAGGATCAGCGAGAGCAGCAGCACCAGGCCTCCGGCGACCACCGAGATGATGGTCTCCATCACCGACCAGGTCTTGATCGTCTGCCCGACACTGAGCCCGAAGTACTCCTTCACCAGCCAGAATCCCGCGTCGTTCACATGCGAGAAGAACAGGGATCCGGCGCCGATCGCCAGCACGAGCAGCGCGGTGTGCGCGGTCGACATGTCGGCCGCGAGCGGGGCGACGAGACCGGCGGCCGAGATGGTCGCCACCGTCGCCGAACCGGTCGCGAGCCTGATCGCCACGGCGATCAGCCAGGCGAGCAGCAGCGCCGGGATCGACCAGTCCTTCGAGATCTCCAGGATCATCTCGCCGACGCCCGAGTCGATCAGCGTCTGCTTGAAGCCGCCGCCCGCGCCCACGATCAGCAGGATCCCGGCGATCGGTACGAGCGACTTCTCCACCGTCGTGGAGAGCCGGTCCCGGGTGAACCCGGCCGCCCGCCCCAGCGTGAACATGCCCACCAGCACCGCGGCGAGCAGCGCGATCAGCGGCGAGCCGACCACGTCGAAGACCCGCTGCACGGTGGCCTCGGGGTCGTCGACCACGATGTCCACCACGGCCTTGGAGAGCATCAGGACCACGGGCAGCAGCACGGTGGCCAGCGTGGCGCCGAAGCCGGGGCGCCGCTCCAGGTCGTCCGAGGCGCGCTGCGGGATCATCTTCTCCGGCGGCGGCACGTCCACCCAGCGCGCGGCGAAGCGGGAGAAGACCGGCCCCGCGATGATCACCGTCGGGATCGCGACGAGGACGCCGAGGGCCAGGGTCACCCCGAGGTTGGCGTGCACCGCGTCGATGGCGACCAGCGGCCCGGGGTGCGGGGGCACCAGGCCGTGCATCACGGAGAGCCCGGCGAGCGCGGGGATGCCGATCCGCATCAGGGAGTAGTTGCCGCGCCGGGCCACCATGAGCACGACCGGGATCAGCAGCACGATGCCGACCTCGAAGAAGAGCGGCAGCCCGATCACCGAGGCGATGAGCACCATCGCCCAGGGCATGGCGCGCCCGCTCGCCTTGGCGAGGATGGTGTCCACGATCTGGTCGGCGCCCCCGGAGTCGGCGAGCAGCTTGCCGAGGATCGCGCCGAGGGCGATGAGCACCCCGACACCCGCCACGGTCGAGCCGAGGCCGTTGGTGAAGCTGGTGATCGCCTTGTCGAGCGGGGCCCCGGCGAAGGCCCCGAGGGCCAGCGAGCCGATGGTCAGCGCCAGGAAGGCGTGCAGCTTGAACTTGGTGATGAGCAGGACGATGACGGCGATGCCGGCGAGCACGGCTATCCCCAGCTGGGCATGGCCCGCCGAAGTGATGGGCTCGGGGGCGTCCGCTGCCAGCATCTCGACGCTGAGACGGGTCACGGCGATCTTCCTTGGAGGATGGGGGACGGGGGGAGAGGGGGCCGGCCGGAACACCGGTCCGGCCGTTCGGGGAGCGGGAGTTGAGGGATACGGGCCTAGGCCGAGGGGGCCGGGCGGCTGCCCGCGTAACCGTGCAGCGCGGTCACGGCCCGCTCGGTGATCTGGGCGGGGCTGCCGGAGACCTCCACGGCCACGCCCGGCTCGTCCGGCTGGAGCGGCTGGAGCGTGGCGAACTGGGAGTCGAGCAGCGCGGTGGGCATGAAGTGCCCGGTACGGTGCGACATCCGGGACTCGATGAGTTCCCGGGCGCCGGTGAGGTGGACGAAGACGACGCCGGGGGCGGCGGCGCGCAGGCGGTCGCGGTAGCTGCGCTTGAGCGCCGAACTGCTGACCACCCCGCCGAGTCCGGCCCGCCGGTGCGCCCAGGCGCCGATGGCGTCGAGCCAGGGCCAGCGGTCCTCGTCGGTGAGCGGGGTGCCCGCGGACATCTTGGCGATGTTGGCGGGCGGATGGAAGTCGTCGCCCTCGGCGTAGGGGACACCGAGCCGGGCGGCGAGCAGCGGGCCGATGGTGGTCTTGCCGGTACCTGACACGCCCATCACGACGACTACCTGGGGGGTGCTCATCGGGCCTCGCCGTCCTCTTCGACATCCATGTGACACGACACTGAAACCCATTAGGTATGACGAATTCAAGAGTCTGTGACACAAACATCTGACTTTTTATTCCGGGTGGGCGCCTCGTAGGCTGACGCCATGACAACACCGGCCAGAGGGCTGCACGCGCGGGTACTCCAGGCGCTCGGGCCCGCCATCACGGCCGGCGACTACCCACCCGGAAGTGTGCTGCGCACCGACGAGCTGGCCCAGTCCTTCGAGGTCTCCCGCTCGGTCATGCGCGAGGCCGTCCGCGTCCTGGAGTCCATGCACCTGGTGGAGTCCCGGCGCCGGGTCGGCGTGACCGTACGGCCCACCGCCGAGTGGAACGTCTACGACCCCCAGGTCATCCGCTGGCGGCTGGCCGGCCGGGACCGCGCGCGGCAGCTGCGCTCGCTGACCGTGCTGCGCTCGGCGGTCGAGCCGGTGGCCGCCGGGCTCGCCGCGCGCAACGCCAGCCCCGAGCAGTGCGCCGAGCTGACCGAGTGCGCGCTCGGCATGGTCGCCACCTCCCGCGGCCACCAGCTGGAGGGGTACCTCGTCCACGACGTCGCCTTCCACCGGGTGATCCTCACCGCCTCCGGCAACGAGATGTTCGCCCGCCTCGGGGATGTGGTGGCGGAGGTGCTCACCGGCCGTACCCAGCACCAGGTCATGTTCGAGGATCCCGATCCGGAGGCCGTCACCCTGCATGTGCGGGTCGCCGAGGCGGTGCGCGAGGGCGACGCCCGCCGCGCCGAGGAGCTGACCCGGGAGATCACCGTCGGCGCCCTGCACGAACTGGACGTCCTGGCCCCCTGAGCCTTTCCGTCAACTCCCTTGCGTATGCGGGGAGTTCAGTCGTGGTCCCCGTCCACGTACACCCAGGCGCCCTCGTACCGCTCGAAGCGGCTGTGCTCGGTGAGCGACTGCCTGCCCGCCGCGTCCTCATAGGCGGCGCGGAAGGCGACGGTGCCGGTGCGGTGGAAGGCGGAGCCGCCCTCGGTCGCCAGGATCTCCAGGCCCAGCCAGCGGGTGCGGGCATCGAGCCCGAGCTGCCCGGGGCGGGTGCGCGGATGCCAGGTGCGCAGCAGATAGGCCTCCTCGCGGCGCGCGAAGGCGGCGTAGCGCGAGCGCATCAGGGCCTCGGCGGTGGGCGCGGACTCCTTCCCCGCGTGGTAGCGGCCGCAGCAGGCGGCGTACGCGGCGCCGGTGCCGCAGGGGCAGACGGGGGCGGACTGCGGGCGTGCGGAACGGCGGGGCATGGGGCCATTCTGCCCGGTCGGGAGGGGTGCCGGGAGTGTGCACCCCGGCGTGCGCGCCTCCTGCCGGGCGCCCCGGAAATGTGATCGTCTTCGTCGGGTAACGGTGGCGGTATTGCCTAAGTGGTGCGAGGGCTTCTACGTTCTTTCCCCACGGCCCGGATCTACGTGCGTAGACAGCAGCAGCGGACTCCTGAAGGAGCTGTTCATGGGAAAGGTCGTCAGGGCGGCGCTCGTCCAGTCCACTTGGACCGGCGACACCGAATCGATGATCGCGAAGCACGAGGCGTACGCGAGGCAGGCGGCGGAGCAGGGCGCGCAAGTGCTCGGCTTCCAGGAGGTGTTCAACGCCCCCTACTTCTGCCAGGTGCAGGAGGCCGAGCACTACCGGTGGGCCGAGGCCGTACCGGACGGTCCGACGGTGACCCGGATGCAGGAGCTGGCCCGGGAGACCGGCATGGTCCTGGTGGTCCCGGTCTACGAGGTCGAGCAGTCCGGCTTCTACTACAACACCGCCGCGGTGATCGACGCCGACGGCAGCTACCTCGGCAAGTACCGCAAGCACCACATCCCCCAGGTCAAGGGCTTCTGGGAGAAGTACTACTTCAAGCCGGGCAACCTCGGCTGGCCGGTGTTCGACACCGCCGTCGGCAGGATCGGCGTCTACATCTGCTACGACCGCCACTTCCCCGAGGGCTGGCGCGAACTCGGCCTCGCCGGGGCCCAGTTGGTCTACAACCCCTCGGCCACCTCGCGCGGCCTCTCCGCCTACCTGTGGCAGCTGGAGCAGCCCGCCGCCGCCGTCGCCAACGAGTACTTCGTCGCCGCCATCAACCGGGTCGGCGTCGAGGAGTACGGCGACAACGACTTCTACGGCACCAGCTACTTCGTCGACCCCCGGGGCCAGTTCGTCGGCGAGGTCGCCGACGACAAGCAGGAGGAACTCCTCGTACGCGACCTGGACTTCGGCCTGATCGACGAGGTCCGCCAGCAGTGGGCCTTCTACCGGGACCGACGGCCCGACGCCTACCAGGGGCTGGTCAAGCCGTGAGCGGGCGCCCGGAGGAGCTGCACGCGCGCCACCGCGCGGTCCTGCCCGACTGGCTGGCGCTCTACTACGACCGGCCGATCGAGATCACCCACGGCGAGGGCCGCCACGTCTGGGACGCCGAGGGCAACCGCTACCTCGACTTCTTCGGCGGCATCCTCACCACCATGACCGCGCACGCGCTGCCCGAGGTCACCAAGGCGGTGAGCGAGCAGGCCGGCCGGATCCTGCACAGCTCCACCCTCTACCTCAACCGGCCGATGATCGAACTCGCCGAGCGCGTCGCCCGGTTGTCCGGCATCCCGGACGCGCGGGTCTTCTTCACCGCCTCCGGCACCGAGGCCAACGACACCGCGCTGATGCTCGCCACCACCCACCGGCGCTCCAACCAGATCCTGGCGATGCGCAACAGCTACCACGGCCGGTCCTTCTCCGCCGTCGGCATCACCGGCAACACCGCCTGGTCGCCGACGAGCCTGTCCCCGCTGCAGACCCTCTGGGTGCACGGCGGGGTCCGCTCCACCGGGCCGTTCGCCGAGCTGAGCGACGCGGAGTTCACCGCCGCCTGCGTCGCCGACCTGGAGGACCTGCTCGGCCAGGCGCAGAGCGGGGTCGCCGCCCTCATCGCGGAGCCGGTGCAGGGCGTCGGCGGCTTCACCTCCGGCCCCGACGGGCTCTTCGCCGCCTTCCGCGAGGTCCTCGACCGGCACGGCATCCTGTGGATCAGCGACGAGGTGCAGACCGGCTGGGGCCGTACCGGCGAGCACTTCTGGGGCTGGCAGGCGCACCAGGAGAACGGCCCGCCGGACATCCTCACCTTCGCCAAGGGCATCGGCAACGGCATGTCCATCGGCGGCGTGGTCGCCCGCGCCGAGGTGATGAACAGCCTCGGCGCCAACTCCCTCTCCACCTTCGGCGGCAGCCCGGTCACCATGGCCGCGGGCCTCGCCAACCTCTCCTACCTCCTGGAACACGACCTCCAGGGCAACGCCCGCCGCGTCGGCGGACTGCTCATCGAGCGGCTGCGGGCGGCGGCGGCCGGGATCGCCGAGGTACGGGAGGTACGCGGCCGGGGCCTGATGATCGGCATCGAGCTGACCGACCCGGCGACCGGCGGGCCCGCGCCCGCGCTCGCCGCCGCGGTGCTCGAAGCGGCCCGCGAGGGCGGACTGCTCGTCGGCAAGGGCGGCGGCCACCACAGCAGCGTGCTGCGGGTCGCACCCCCGCTCAGCCTCACCGTCGCCGAGGCCGAGGAGGGCGGCCGGATCCTCGGCGAGGCCCTGCGCACCGCCACCGGGGGCGGCTGACCCCGGCCCCTCCAGCGGCGGATCCACCGGTGGACCAGCGCGCGGCGGCCTCGGCCTCCCGCGCGCCGGTCCGCCGTTCCCGCCCCCGGCCGCCGGTCCGCCGGCCCACCGGAACTTCCACCCTGTAGTCGCGTCACCCGTCACCCGTCCACCGGTACGTCCGCCGCCCCGCGGCCCGCACCGCACCCGCAGGCCAACGGCCCGGGTAAGCCCAGGTAAGGAGTGGGGAGCATGACCCGCACCGCGATCCGCGGCGGTCTCGTCGTCACCGCAGCCGAGGAGACCTACGCCGACGTCCTGATCGAGGACGGCCGTATCGTCGCCCTCGCCGCCTCCGACGCGCCCTCGGCGTCCGGGAGTTGGGCGGTCGAGCGGACGATCGACGCGCGCGGGAAGTACGTCCTGCCGGGCGGGGTCGACGCGCACACCCATATGGAGATGCCCTTCGGCGGCACCTACGCCGCCGACACCTTCGAGACCGGCACCCGGGCCGCCGCCTGGGGCGGCACCACCACCATCGTCGACTTCGCCATCCAGTCGCGCGGCAAGGCCCTGCGCGAGGGACTCGACGCCTGGCACGCCAAGGCCGAGGGCAACTGCGCGATCGACTACGCCTTCCACATGATCCTCTCCGACGTCAACGAGTCCTCGCTCAAGGAGATGGACCTGCTCGTCGACGAGGGCGTCACCTCCTTCAAGCAGTTCATGGCCTACCCGGGCGTCTTCTACAGCGACGACGGGCAGATCCTGCGGGCCATGCAGCGTGCCGCGGCCAACGGCGGGCTGATCATGATGCACGCGGAGAACGGCATCGCCATCGACGTCCTCGTCGAGCAGGCACTCGCCGAGGGCCGCACCGACCCCCGCGTCCACGGCGAGGTCCGCAAGACCCTCCTCGAAGCCGAGGCCACCCACCGCGCCATCCAGCTGGCCCGGGTCGCCGGGGCCCCGCTGTACGTGGTGCACGTCTCCGCCGAGGAGGCGGTCGCGGAGCTGGCCGCCGCCCGGCACAAGGGCCTGCCCGTCTTCGGCGAGACCTGTCCGCAGTACCTCTTCCTGTCCACCGACGACCTCGACCGGCCCGACTTCGAGGGCGCCAAGTACGTCTGCTCCACCCCGCTGCGCCCCCGCGAGCACCAGGCCGCGCTCTGGAAGGGCCTGCGCACCGACGAGCTCCAGGTCGTCTCCACCGACCACTGCCCCTTCTGCTTCACCGGCCAGAAGGAGCTGGGCCGCGGCGACTTCTCCAAGATCCCCAACGGCATGCCCGGGGTGGAGAACCGCATGGACCTCCTCCACCAGGCCGTGGTGGACGGGCACATCTCCCGCCGCCGCTGGATCGACATCGCCTGCGCCGCCCCGGCCCGGATGTTCGGCCTCTACCCGAAGAAGGGCACCATCGCCCCGGGCGCCGACGCCGACGTGGTCGTCTACGACCCGGCCGCCGAGCAGACCCTCTCCGCCGAGACCCACCACATGGACGTCGACTACTCGGCCTACGAGGGCCGCCGCATCCGGGGGCGGGTGGAGACCGTCCTGTCCCGCGGCGAAGTCGTCCTGGACCAGCGGGAGTTCACCGGCCGCGCCGGTCACGGCACCTACGTACCCCGGGCCACCTGCCAGTACCTGGGCTGACCCCGCCCCCGACCGTCAGCAAGGAGCAGTGCCCATGGACTTCGGACTCGTCCTGCAGACCGACCCGCCCGCCTCCGCGGTCGTGGAGCTGATGCGCCGCGCGGAGGACGCCGGTTTCCGCTACGGCTGGACCTTCGACTCGGCGGTGCTCTGGCAGGAGCCCTTCGTCATCTACAGCCGCATCCTCGCCGAGACCGAGCACCTGACCGTCGGCCCGATGGTCACCAACCCCGGGACCCGCACCTGGGAGGTGACCGCCTCCACCTTCGCCACCCTCAACGACATGTACGGCAACCGCACCGTCTGCGGAATCGGCCGCGGCGACTCCGCGATGCGGGTCGCCGGACGCCGCCCGAACACCCTGGCCCGCCTCGGCGAGTCCATCGACGCCATCCGCGACCTCGCCGAGGGCCGCGAGGCGGTCGTCGACGGCAACCCGGTCCGGATCCCCTGGGTGGACGGCGGCCGACTCCCGGTCTGGATGGCCGCGTACGGTCCGAAGGCGCTCGCGCTCGCCGGGCAGCGGGCCGACGGCTTCATCCTCCAGCTCGCGGACCCCTTCCTCACCGAGTGGATGGTCAAGGCGGTCCGCCAGGCCGCCGCGGACGCGGGCCGCGACCCCGACGCCCTGACCATCTGCGTCGCCGCCCCCGCCTACGTGGGCGAGGACCTCGACCACGCCCGCGAGCAGTGCCGCTGGTTCGGCGGCATGGTCGGCAACCACGTGGCCGACCTGGTCAGCCGCTACGGGGAGCACTCCGGACTGGTGCCCGAGGCCCTGACCGCGTACATCAAGGAGCGCCAGGGCTACGACTACAGCCACCACGGCCGCAGCGGGAACCCGGACACCGCCTTCGTCCCCGACGAGATCGTCGACCGGTTCTGCCTGCTCGGCCCGGTCGAGGCCCATATCGAGAAGCTGCGGACACTGCGGTCCGCGGGCGTCGACCAGTTCGCCGTCTACGCGATGCACGACGCCAAGGAGAGCACCGTCGACGCCTACGGGAAGTCCGTCATCCCCGCCCTCTCCGGGCTCTGACCCCCGGCCCCGGGGCAGCGCGGCCCCGGGACCCGGTCCGGAGGTGCGGGGAGCAGAGGCCTCCCCCGCAGTCCCCAGCGAAAGGCCGCCATGACCTCCACCGTCCCGCCCCGCTCCACCGGTCCCGCCCCGGCCGGGGACTCCCGCTTCAGCAACGAGGACCTGCTGCCGGTCCCGCAGGCGGACCGGCACTGGACCACGTACAACTTCGCCGCCCTGTGGATCGGGATGGCGCACAACATCCCCTCCTGGACGCTCGCCTCCGGACTCGTCGCCCTCGGCATGGACTGGAAGCAGGCCGTCTTCACCATCGCCCTCGCCAATGTCATCGTGCTGCTGCCGATGCTGCTCACCGGCCACGCCGGGCCGAAGCACGGCATCCCCTTCCCCGTACTGGCCCGCGCCAGCTTCGGCATGCGCGGCGCCAACCTGCCCGCCCTGGTACGGGCCGCGGTGGCCTGCTGCTGGTTCGGCATCCAGACCTGGATCGGCGGGCAGGGCATCTTCATCCTGGTCGGCAACATCTTCGGCGGCTGGACCGGCGCCGCGCAGATCGGCGGCTACCCCTGGACGCTGTGGGTCTGCTTCCTGGTCTTCTGGGTGCTCGAAATGGCCATCATCTACCGGGGGATGGAGACCCTGCGCCGCTTCGAGAACTGGGCCGCGCCCTTCGTCCTGGTCGGCGCGGTGGTCCTGCTGGTCTGGATCGCGAACAAGGCGGGCGGCTTCGGACCGCTGCTGCACGAGCCCTCCGAGCTCGGCTGGGGAGCGGACTTCTGGCCGGTCTTCTTCCCGGGCCTGATGGGCATGATCGGCTTCTGGTCGACGCTCTCGCTGAACATCCCCGACTTCACCCGCTTCGGCAAGGGCCAGCGCGCCCAGGTCTGGGGCCAGACCCTCGGCCTGCCCACCACGATGACCGCCTTCGCGCTGATGTCGGTCCTGGTGACGGCCGGTTCCCAGCAGGTCTACGGGGCCGCCGTCTGGGACCCGGTGGAACTGGCCGGCAAGACCGACAACGTCTTCGGCCTGCTCTTCGCGGTGGTCACCGTCTTCATCGCGACGATCTCGGTCAACATCGCCGCCAACGTGGTCTCCCCGGCGTACGACCTGGCCAACCTCGCACCCCGGCGCATCTCCTTCCGCACCGGCGCCCTGCTCACCGGCCTGGTCGGCGTCCTGATCATGCCCTGGAAGCTGACCTCCACCCCCGAGCTGTACATCTTCACCTGGCTCGGCGTCGTCGGCGGCCTGCTCGGCACGGTCGCCGGAATCCTCATCGCCGACTACTGGATCATCCGCCGCACCCGCCTGGACGTCGCCGACCTCTACCGCGCCGAGGGCCGCTACTGGTACCGCTCCGGCTGGAACTGGCGCGCGGTCGCCGCCTTCCTCACCGGCAGCCTCCTCGCCGTCGGCGGCTCCCACTCCGCCCCCGGCAAGGGCCCCTTCCCCGAAGACGGCCTGATCCCCTTCCTGCGCCCCCTCGCCGACTACGGCTGGGCGATCGGCCTGGGATCGGCACTGCTCCTGTACACGGCCCTGATGCTGGGACGCAGGGAGGCGGACCCGGATCGGGTGGGGGCGGGGCGGTGAGCAAGGGGCGCGGGGTGGGGTGAAGGGGGCGGGGGACGGGGGGAGTCGGGGCGCGTCGCCCCGTCGGGGCGTGCCCCGGAAATGAAGAAAGCCCCATTTCAGGGGCTGTTCTTGCTGGTGTCCGAGGGGGGACTTGAACCCCCACGCCCGATAAAGGGCACTAGCACCTCAAGCTAGCGCGTCTGCCATTCCGCCACCCGGACTCGGTGGCCTCCGCGGTCTCCCGCGGCGACGTGGAAAACCATAGCAAACATCGAGGGGTGCCTGATCACCCGTGTGCCGGGTGTGAACGCCGGATGACGGGCGGTGCCCCGTCTTGGGTGCGGGGCGGCGACGGGGGAGGATGAGGGGAGACCACCAGTGACGCCACATCGGGAGGAAGCAGCGTGAGCGAGTCAAGGACGGCAGGAGCCGGCGTGACCGCACAGGACGAGGTCGTCGACCTCTGTCGCGACCTCATCCGGATCGACACCAGCAACTACGGCGACCACTCGGGCCCGGGGGAGCGCAAGGCCGCCGAGTACGTGGCGGAGAAGCTCGCCGAAGTGGGCGTCGAGCCGCAGATCTTCGAGTCGCATCCGGGCCGCACCTCCGTTGTCGCGCGTATCGAGGGCGAGGACCGCTCGCGGCCGGGTCTGCTGATCCACGGGCACACCGACGTCGTACCGGCGAACGCCGCGGACTGGACGCACGACCCCTTCGCGGGCGAGATCGCGGACGGCTGCGTCTGGGGCCGGGGTGCCGTGGACATGAAGGACATGGACGCGATGACCCTCGCGGTGGTCCGCGAGCGGCTGCGCACCGGCCGCAAGCCCCCGCGCGACGTGGTGCTCGCCTTCCTCGCCGATGAGGAGGCGGGCGGTACGTACGGCGCGCGCTTCCTGGTCGACAACCACCCGCATCTCTTCGAGGGCGTCACCGAGGCCATCAGCGAGGTCGGCGGCTTCTCCTTCACCGTGAACGAGCAGCTGCGGCTCTACCTGGTCGAGACGGCGCAGAAGGGCATGCACTGGATGAAGCTGACCGTGGACGGCACCGCCGGTCACGGTTCGATGATCCACAAGGACAACGCGATCACCGAGCTGTCCGAGGCCGTGGGCCGACTGGGGCGGCACAAGTTCCCGGTACGGGTCACCAAGACGCTGCGGCACTTCCTGGACGAACTCTCCGACGCGCTCGGCACCGAGCTCGACCCGGAGGACATGGACGACACGCTCGCGAAGCTCGGCGGCATCGCCAAGCTGATCGGCGCCTCCCTGCAGAACACCGCCAACCCGACGCAGCTGGGCGCCGGTTACAAGGTGAACGTCATCCCCGGCCAGGCGACCGCCCACGTCGACGGGCGCTTCCTGCCGGGGTACGAGGAGGAGTTCCTGGCCGACCTGGACCGGATCCTCGGCCCGCGGGTCAAGCGCGAGGACGTGCACGCCGACAAGGCCCTGGAGACCACCTTCGACGGCGCCCTGGTCGACGCCATGCAGACCGCGCTGGTGGCCGAGGACCCGATCGCCCGGGCGGTGCCGTACATGCTCTCCGCCGGTACGGACGCCAAGTCCTTCGACGACCTCGGCATCCGCGGCTTCGGCTTCGCGCCGCTGAAGCTGCCGCCGGAGCTGGACTTCGCGGGCATGTTCCACGGCGTGGACGAGCGGGTGCCCACCGAGTCCCTGAAGTTCGGCGTACGGGTCCTCGACCGTTTTCTCGACGCCAGCTGACTATCTCCGCGGCCCCCGACGGGACGGCGGCGTCAACGCGCCGCCGTCGACGCGGAGTTGTCCTCTCACTCCGCCACGGCCGATCCGCCGCGGGAAAAGGCAGTTGAAACGACACTCCGACTGGCGTATTCCGGCGGCCAGTTGACCGGTCCCGTTTACCGGAAAGAGTGAATGGGGGTGTCGGCTCGTACCCGCGTTACTCCGTTCTCGTTACTGGTGGTGTGATCCGCGGTCTGGGATCGCATTGCCAACGAGGAGGAATAATGATCAAGAAGGTCGTCGCTGTCGCGGCTGCCACCGGTGGACTCGCGCTTGCCGGTGCGGGTGTCGCCTCTGCCAGTTCCGGCGCTCAGGGCGCTGCCGTGCACTCGCCGGGCGTCATCTCGGGCAACGTCGTACAGGTGCCCGTCCACATCCCGGTGAACCTCTGCGGCAACACGATCGACGTGATCGGTCTGCTGAACCCCGCGGTCGGCAACGTCTGCGTCAACAAGTGACGTTGTGCCTCACCCCTTGAGGGTCTGACCCGCGGTCCCGGAGTGCGTGCCATGCGCTCCGGGACCGCCGGGAATTCCACGCCACGCAATCGGTGCGTGTGCGTCTGCCGGAAAGTACAAGAGGGAAAACCTATGCGACAGGTCACGCGCAAAGGCCTGCTCACCGTGGCCGCGGCAACCGGCGTCATCGCCGTGGCCGGCGGCTACGCACACGCCGACTCCCACGCGAGCGGCGGTGCTTCGGACTCGCCCGGAGTGGCGTCCGGGAACACCGTCCAGGTGCCGGTGAACGTACCCGTGAACGTCTGCGGCAACACCATCGACGTCGTCGGTCTGCTCAACCCGGCCGCGGGCAACACCTGCGTCAACGGGGGCGGCGACCACGGGAAGTCCTCGGCGCGGGACGCCGGGTCGGCGAAGACCTCGGGGACCTCCGGGAAGGGCGCCTCGCACGGCGAGGAGAGCACCTCCGGGAGCCACAGCGGCGGTGCGCATGCGGACGGCGAGGCCACCGGCTCGCCGGGCGTCCTCTCGGGCAACCAGATCCAGGCCCCGATCGACATCCCGGTCAACGCCTGCGGCAACAGCATCAATGTCGCCGGCCTGCTGAACCCGGCCGTGGGCAACGACTGCGCCAACAACACCGAGCCGGTCAAGCCCCCGGTCAAGCCGGAGAAGCCGCCGGTCAAGCACGAGCAGCCGCCCGCCGAGCAGCCGGACGAGCCGAACGCGCCCGCCCCGCAGGCGGAGCCCCAGCAGCCGCAGCTGGCCCACACCGGCAGCTCGGTGCCGGTGGGTGCGGCCGCCGCGCTGGCCGCCGGTGCCGTCCTCGGCGGTGCCGTGCTCTACCGCCGCTCGCGCGTGGCCGCCTGAACCCCGCGAGGGTGAGGCATCTCACCTGACGGCAGGGCGGAACCGGAACGGGCCCCGTGTGCTCACGGGGCCCGTTCCGGCGTCACTGTGCGGTTGTGGGGCCCGCGGAGTGTCACCAGGTGGCGCGCACCTGACGGATGATCCGTCGCTTCAGGCGCACCCGGCGGCTGCCGTCGGTGCGCAGACTCAGACGGTCCAACTCCCAGTGCCCGTACTCGGCGTGGTCGGTGAGCAGACGTGTCGCCTCTTTGCGGGAGACCCCGCGCGGCACGTACACATCGACAAATTCGTATTCCGGCATCGCCATCTATTGTGCGGGCAAGCCCCCGGTACGGATAGCGTCTGCCCTATGTCTGATGCTGCGCAGCCCACCGCTGCCGAGGTACGCGCCGCCGCCGAGGCGGTCAAGGCCGCGCTCGACCGCCACCTGGCGGCCGTCGAGCGCCGGTCGGGTGAGGACGACCCGGCCGTCTACGAAGCGTTCAACGAGCTGGCCGCGGCGGCGGAGGAGTACGACGAACTCCTCTACGACCGCTACGACGAGGTCACCCCCTTCGAGATCCCCGGCGGCCCGGACGGACTGCCGCCCTATGCCGGGCCCGAGGCGCCGAACGCGCTCAGCGTGCTGATCCGACGCGACTACACCGTGACGGAACCCCAGCGGCTGAAGGCACAGGCACAGCGGATCGAGGCCGTCGAGCGCGGCCGGGGCGAGCCCTCGGACGCCGGTGCCGAGACGCTGCAGGGCTCGCTCGGCATCGTGTTCGGGGAGTTCGACCCGGACGAAATCGCCTCCCGCCACAAGGAGTTCGGCCTGGAGGAGGGCGACTCCACCCTCTGGGTCACGACCTCCGCCCGGCCCGCCGACCCGGGGGAGTGGCTCGCGGCCCCCTTCGACGAGGTCGACCCCGCGGATGTGGCCTTCCGCTTCGACGTCAGCGCCGTCTTCGACGAGGACGAGGAGGACGACGGAGAGGACGAGGATGACGGGGAGGACGAAGGGGGCGTGCGCGGCTAGGAGGCCGGTTCGCCCGGGGAGCTTGGCGGGGCCGGTGCCTCCTGGGGGGCGCGCAGCAGGGTCTCCAGGCGGCTGGTCCGCGGTTTCACGGGGCGTTCCGCCACCGCGCGGGGCAGCGCCGCCTCCACTCCGTGCACCACGGAGAGGTGGCGTTCCCCGCGCCCGAAGGCGGTGTAGACCCAGGAGCGGGTGAGGGCGCCCCCCGCGTCGCCCGGCAGCACCACGACCACCGTCGGCCAGCGCCTGCCGACCGCCTGGTGCGCGGTGATCGCCCAGCCGTGGCGCACCACTTCGGGACCCACCCGGTCCTTCGGCACCACGACCGTGCCGCCCTCGCAGTCCAGGCGCAGCCCCTCGGCCTCGGCCCCGGCGACGACTCCCGGTACGGCGAGGCCCGGCGCGGGGGTGTGCACCACGCGGTCGCCCGGGTCGAAGCCGCCGAACCGGCCAGGACCCGGGTTGAGGCGTTCCTTGAGCGCCGCGTTGAGGGCCTGGGTGCCCGCGGGGCCGCCGTGTCCCACGGTGATCACCTGGGTCTCCCCGGCCGGGACCGCGAAGGCGCGCGGTACCGAGTCGGCGACCAGCTGCACGGTGCGGTGCACGGCCTCGGCCGGTTCGCGCACCGGCACGATCACGACCTCCTTGTCCGGCGCCTCGACCTGGAGCAGCTCCCCGGCACCGATGCCCGAGGTCAGCTCGCCCAGCGGCCCGGGGTCGGGGGTGCGGGACGCGATGTGCGGGCAGCGGCGCGCCGCGAGCAGATCCGCGAAGACCCGCCCCGGGCCCGCGGACCAGAGCACGGCCGGGTCGCCCGAGAGCACCAGCCGGGCACCGTCGGGCAGCGCCTCGACCAGCGAGGCGGCGGTCTCCACGTCGAGTTGGGGAGCGTCCAGGACCACCAGGAGGTCCACGGCGAGCGCGCCCTCGGCGTCCCGTGCGGGGCCCGCGGCGCCCCGCAGCAGCGCGGAGACGGTGGTGACCACCTCGGCGGAGTCGGCGGAACCGCTCCCCGTACCGCTCTCCGCCGCCGCGCCGCCTGACTCGGCCCGGTCCAGCAGGGCGGCGAACTGGCGTGCCCCGTACGGGGTGTGGGCCGCCGCGCAGACGCGCAGGCCGCTCGCGCGGGCCAGGGCGAGGAGGGCCGCGGGCTCCCGGCGGGCCGTCTCGCCGCCGGTGTGCAGGACCAGGCAGTGACCGGCCACCGCCCGCACCAGCTCGGCGGCCGAACCGCCCAGCCGGGCGGCGGCGTCCTCCCAGGACCCGGCCGCGGGCCCTTCGGCGGGGGAGGCGGCGAGCCGTGCCACCCCGTCGGCGAGGCTCTCCTCCGCGAGGGCGTGGCGTTCCAGGCCCAGCAACACCCGTACGGGAGGCCCCTGTTCGCCTTCGGGCGCCTCGGCGGGCGAGGCGGCACCCCCGGCGGTCGAAGCGGAACCCCCGGCGGGCCCGGGGGAGCCGGACGGCCCCTCGTCGAGGGCGTCCTGGAAGACCAGGATGTCGCCCTCGGCGATCGCGCTCTGCACCGCCGCCTCCGGGTCGGGGACGGACTGCCGGGCCAGCGCCTCGGTCAGCTGGGGCGCCTCCAGGGCCGTATGCCCCGCCGCGGCGGCCTGGGCGAGCAGCCAGGTGGTGAGCGCCCGGCCGCGGCGCTCGTCGGCGGGCGACGCATCCCCGCCGAGCAGGGCGCGGGCGAATCCGTCGGCGTGGTCCGGGCGGACACCCGGTACTTGCAGCAGCTGCCAGGGGTCGGCGCGCAGCAGCTCCGGGGCCTCGGGGCCGAGGGTCACCGCGGTGGGCGCGGCCAGTGTGGCGGGGGCGCCGCCCTCGCCCAGTACGGCGGCCACGGCCTCGACGGCCTCCGGCGCGGGGCCCTCGGGGGTCCGGGGCGCCGGGCGGGTGCGGGGGCCGGGGGACGGCGGGGCGGCCGCGCGCCGGGGCGCCGCGGGCTCGGCGAAGACCGATTCCGCGGGCCGCTCCCCGCTCTCCACCGCCCGCACCGCGGCCAGCAGGTCCGCCGCCTTGCCGCTGAGCTTGGTGCCCGCCTCCGGGGCGCTCTGCTTCTCCGCCTTGCGCCGTTCGATCCTCGCCCGCAGCTCCCGCTGTGCCTGCAACTCGGCCTCGGCTTCGGACAGTTCGGCACCGGGGGTGGATGCCTCCGTGCCGGAGGCGGATTCCTCCGTGCCCGAGGCCGGTTCCTCCGTGCCTGAGGCCGGTTCCTCCGTGCCTGAGGCCGGTTCCTCCGGGGCGGGGGTGGATCCCTCGGTCCGGGCGGCCGGTTCCTCGGCCTCGGTCGCCCCGTCCTCGGCGGCTCCTGCGCCCGTTCCTGCCGTCTCGTCCGCGGCGGTCTCTCCGTCCCCCGCCGCTTCGGAATCCCGGCCAGCCGCCGAGTCACCCGAGCCGCCCGAGTCCGCCGGGTCCTCTGAGCCCCCCGCGTCCGCCGCCACCGCCTCCGTATCCGCCGCGTCGGTCGCGGGATCCTCCGGCGGTCCCGGCTCGGTGTCCCGGGCGAGTGCGGGTTCGGCGTTCACAGCGTGCTCCAGTCCTGGTCGGGATAGCGGTGCACGGGCGCGGAGACGTCGTCCAGCGCCTGGCAGATCTCTCCGGGAAGACTAAGCGCCTCCACTGACAGCGCGGCGCTGAGCTGCTGCGCGTTGCGTGCCCCGACGATCGGCGCGCTGACGCCGGGGCGGTCGCGCACCCAGGCGAGGGCGACCTGCAGCGGGGTGGCGGCGAGGCCGTCGGCGGCGGTCGCGACCGCTTCCACGATCCGGTTCGCGGTCTCGTCCAGGTACGGCGCGACGAAGGGCGCCAGGTGCTCCGAACCGCCGCGCGAGTCGGCCGGGGTGGAGTGCCGGTACTTGCCCGTGAGCACCCCGCGGCCCAGGGGCGAGGAGGGCAGCAGGCCCACGCCGAGGTCCAGGGCGGCGGGCAGCACCTCGCGTTCGACGCCGCGCTGGAGCAGGGAGTACTCCATCTGCGTACTGGCGAGCCGGGTGCGGGTCCCGGGGGCGGCGAGCTGCCAGGTGGCGGCCTTGGCGAGCTGCCAGCCGCAGAAGTTGGACACCCCCGCGTACCGGGCGCGGCCGCTGCTCACCGCCAGGTCGAGCGCCCCGAGGGTCTCCTCCAGCGGGGTCCAGGGGTCGAAGGCGTGGATCTGCCAGAGGTCCACGTAGTCCGTGCCGAGGCGGGTGAGGGAGGCGTCGAGGGCGTCGAGCAGATGGCCGCGGGAGCCGTCGAAGCGGCGCTCCGGGTCGGGCACGCTGCCCGCCTTGGTGGCGAGGACGAGGTCGCGTCTGGGGACGAGGCTGTCCACCAGTCTGCCGAGCAGGTACTCCGACTCGCCGTCGCCGTACACATCGGCGGTGTCGACGAGGGTGCCGCCCGCCTCCCAGAAGACCTTGAGCAGGTCCGCCGCGTCGTTCTCGTCGGTGTCCCGGCCCCAGGTCAGGGTGCCGAGTCCGATGCGCGAGACGCGCAGGCCTGTGCGGCCGAGATGCCTCTGTTCCATGGGCGCTGAGATTACTGGCCGCGCGCGGGCTCGTGGGGCGCCTGTGGACAACGCGCGCCCGGCGGGGCCTGACGCAAGCGCGCGCCGGGCGCTAGGGTCGGCGGCACAGGGACATTACTGATCAGTAAGGGGACGGCGGATGGCTATGAAGCTCGGCATCAACCTCGGCTACTGGGGCGCCGGAATGGACGCGGACAACCTCGCCGTCGCCAAGGAGGCCGACCGGCTCGGCTACGACGTCTGCTGGGCCGCCGAGGCCTACGGCTCGGACGGCGCGACCGTGCTGTCCTGGGTGGCGGCGCAGACCGAGCGGATCGACGTCGGCTCCGCGATCTTCCAGATCCCCGCCCGGCAGCCCGCCATGACGGCGATGACCGCCGCCACCCTCGACTCCCTCTCCGGCGGCCGCTTCCGCCTCGGCCTCGGCGTCTCCGGGCCGCAGGTCTCGGAGGGCTGGTACGGCGTGAAGTTCGACCGGCCGCTGGCCCGGACCCGGGAGTACGTGGAGATCGTCCGCAAGGCGATGAGCCGCGAGCGGCTGTCCTACGAGGGCGAGCACTGGACCCTGCCGCTGCCCGGCGGCCCCGGCAAGCCGCTCAAGCTCACCGTCCACCCCGAGCGCGAGCGCATCCCGCTCTACATCGCCGCGATCGGCCCGAAGAACCTGGAGCAGACCGGCGAGATCGCGGACGGCGCGCTGCTCATCTTCCCGGCGGCCGCGCACCTGGAGGAGACCGCGCTGCGGCATCTGCGGGCCGGCCGCGAGAAGGCGGGCAAGACCCTGGAGGGCTTCGACGTGGTGCCGACCGTGCCGCTCTCGCTCGGCGAGGACAAGGACGTGCCCACCCTCGCCGACGCCTTCCGGCCCTACACCGCGCTGTACGTCGGCGGGATGGGCAGCCGCAAGCAGAACTTCTACAACCAGCTCGCCCAGCGCATGGGATACGAGCAGGCCGCGGCGGAGATCCAGGACAAGTACCTCGCCGGGGACAAGGAGGGCGCCGCCGCCGCGATCCCGCACGAGCTGATCGACTCGACCACGCTGCTCGGCTCCGTGCCGCGGATCGCGGAGGGGATGGCGGCCTACGCCGAGGCCGGGGTCACCACGCTGACGCTCGCCCCCGCGGGCTTCTCGCGCGAGGAGCGGCTCGCCTCGCTGCGGGCCGGTGTCGAGGCGCTCGAACTCGCCGGTCTCGCCTGAGAGTCGGCCTCGCGGAGGCGCCGCGGCCGTGGTGGGGGCTCGGGGGTCTCCCCGCCACGGCCGTCGCGTTGCTCAACGGCTCGGATCCCACCCGGTTACGCCCTGCTTCTCATCCGTTCGGCCCAGTTGTGCGACTGTCGCGTTGCCGGGCCGTCGGCGCGGCCGTGTACTCGTCTCCTGCGGGACGTCGCACGGAGGTGGCAAGGCAGATGCTTTCGGTCAAGAGCCTGTTCGAGGAGATCTTCGACAACGACGAGTCCTTCCGGCTGTTCTGCTCCGTCGCGGCCAGCGGTGAGGAGCAGGGCGGCTGGGAGAACGGCCGGATCGCCGCACTGGTCCCCGAGGAGCAGCGGGCGCTCGCGCCGAAGATCGCCCGGCACGGGGCCGACGAGGACAAGCACGGCCGTATCTTCCGGGCGTTGATGAAGAAGCGCGGGGTGGCGCCCGTGGAGGTGCCGCCCGAGACCGACTACACGATGCTCCTGGAGAAGCAGGGCATCGGGCTGCCGCACGCGCAGCTGCGGCGCGAGGAGCCGCTGACGGTGGAGGACCTCGTCACCTACCTCGCGCACAGCAGGGTCACCGAGCAGCGGGCCTCGGAGCAGATGCAGCTGCTGCTCACCCACTTCGGCGACCATCCCGAGGTCGGCCGCGCGGTGCGGATGATCTCCGCGGACGAGGACAGCCATCTCGCGTACTGCCACGAGGAGTTGCTGCGGTTCGCGGCGGCCGGGCACGGCCGCGCCATCCAGGCGGCGCTGCGCGAGTGCGCGCTCGCCGAGATCCGCGTCTACCGGGAGGTCGGCCTCGCGGTGATGGCGCACATGGGCCGCGTGCTCGGCTGGTCGCGGCCCAAGGCGGCCCTGCTCGCCGCGGGCGTCCACGCGGTCTACGCCTGGGAGCGCCTCGCGGGCTGGCGGCGGATGGTCTCGCTGGCCATGCCCGAGCGCCGCGACGCCCTCGGCGGACCGCCCGCCCCCGCACCCGAGTTCGCCTGAAGCGGACCGGGCGGCGGATCTGACCGCCTGGACCGCGGCGCCCCGGCTCACATCCAGCCGCGGCGCTTGAACAGGCGGTACAGGCCGACCTCCAGGACCGCCATCACCAGGACGACGGCCGGGTACGACCAGGTCCAGCGCAGTTCGGGCATGTGGTCGAAGTTCATTCCGTAGATCCCGGCGATCATCGTCGGGACGGCCGCCATCGCGGCCCAGGCGGAGATCTTGCGCATGTCGTCGTTCTGCCGGACGCTCATCTGCGCCAGGTGCGCCGACAGGACGTCGGAGACGAGCCGGTCCAGGGTCTCCGTGGAGTCGTTGACGCGGGTCAGGTGGTCGTTGACGTCGCGGAAGAAGGGCTGCGCGGATTCGTCGAGGAAGGGCAGCGCGGAGCCGGCGGGGCCGAGTCCGGCGAGCCGGGTCAGCGGGGGCAGCAGCGGTCCCGTCGCCCGCCGGAACTCCTGGATCTGGCGCTTGAAGAGATAGATCCGCGAGGCCGTCTCGCGCCCGCCGCCGGTGGGCGAGAAGACCTCCGTCTCCAGCTCCTCCAGGTCGTTCTGCAGCTCGGTGGCGACCTCCAGATAGTGGTCGACCACCGCGTCGGAGACCGCGTAGAGCACCGCCGTCGGTCCGTGCCGCAGGGTCTCGCGCTCGGCCTCAAGCCGCTTGCGTACGTCGGCGAGGGTGGTGTCCCTGCCGTGCCGCACCGTGACCACGAAGGAGTCGCCGATGAAGATCATCAGCTCGCCGGAGGAGACGGTGTCGCTGTCCGGCTCGTAGGTCACCGGCTTGAGGACCACGAACAGCGAGTCGTCGTAGACCTCCAGCTTCGGGCGCTGGTGCGCCTTCAGGGAGTCCTCGACGGCCAGTGGATGCAGCCCGAACTCGCGGGTGACCTGCGCGAACTCCTCCTCGGTCGGCTCCAGCAGACCGATCCACACAAAGGCCTGGTCACCGGCGCGTGCGGTACGCAGAGCCCGGGGCAGGTCCGAGGGCTCCTCGGTCCGCCGCCCGTCGCGGTAGATGGCGCAGTCGACAATCATCAGCCGCATTCTCCCCGGGCCGGATGGGGCCCGCACCCCACCCCCCGTACTTCCTCGCCTACCCTGGCCCGCATGCCGACGCTGCTGCTTGTCCGCCATGGACGATCCACCGCCAACACCGCGGGCTTGCTGGCCGGCTGGACCCCGGGTGTGGCCCTCGACGAACGCGGCGCCGCCCAGGCCGCCTCGCTGCCCGCCCGGCTGGCCGGGATCCCGCTCGCCGCCGCCGTGGCGAGCCCGCTCCAGCGCTGCCAGGAGACCCTCGCGCCGCTGCTCGCCGAGCGCCCGGGCCTCGCCCTGCACGAGGAGGAGCGCATCGGCGAGTGCCACTACGGCGACTGGTCCGGACGCAAGCTCTCCGAGCTGGTCGGCGAGCCCCTGATGGAGATCGTCCAGCAGCACCCCTCGGCCGCGGCCTTCCCCGGCGGCGAGTCGATGCGCGCCATGGCGAGCCGCGCGGGCGAGGCGGTACGGGAGTGGAACGCGCGGATCGAGGCGGAGCACGGCGCCGAGGCCACGTATCTGATGTGCTCGCACGGCGACATCATCAAGTCCCTCGTGGCGGACGCGCTCGGGCTGCACCTCGACCTCTTCCAGCGGATCTCCGTCGAGCCCTGCTCGGTGACCGTGATCCGCTACACCCGCACCCGGCCCTTCCTGCTCCGCCTCGGCGACACCGGCGACTTCGCCTCCCTCGTCCCGCGCGAGGAGTCCGCGGACCGGGAAGCGGGCGGTGACGCCACCGTCGGGGGCGGTGCGGGCGCACCGTGATCGTCCGCCGCAGTAGGGTGATCCGGTCGCCGTAAACCTTGCCGCCGATTCGCTGGGAGACAGTTCGTGTCCCGTCAGGTGTTCCTGTACGACCCGCCGGAGCGATTTGTCGCCGGTACGGTCGGGCTGCCCGGGCGCCGCTCCTTCTTCCTGCAAGCCTCGGCCGGGGGCCGGGTGACCAGCGTCGCCCTGGAGAAGACGCAGGTCGCCGCGCTCGCCGAGCGGATGGACGAGCTGCTCGACGAGGTGGTGCGGCGCAGTGGCGGCAGCGCCTCGGTGCCCGCCGTCGCCCCCGCCGAGATCTCCGACACCGCGCCGCTGGACGCCCCGGTCGAGGAGGAGTTCCGGGTCGGCACCATGGCGCTCGCCTGGGACGGCGACGAGCAGCGCATGGTCGTCGAGGCGCAGGCCCTGGTCGAGCTGGAGGCCGAGAGCGAGGACGACCTCGCCGAGGCCGAGGAGGCGCTCCTCCAGGACGACGAGAACGGCCCGCCGATGCTCCGGGTCCGCCTCACCGGCACCCAGGCCCGCGCCTTCGCCAAGCGCGCCCTCGACGTGGTGAACGCCGGACGCCCGCCCTGCCCGCTGTGCAGCCTGCCGCTCGACCCGGAGGGACACGTATGTCCGCGCCAGAACGGATACCGGCGCGGGGAGTGAGCGCCGCCGAGCTGCTCCGCCGGGGCGAGCTGGTGGTGCGCGGCCGGATCCCCGAGGCCTCCAACGCCGTCCTCCGGTGCGAGGTGACGTACGAGGGCGAGAGCCTCGCCTGCGTCTACAAGCCGGTGGCGGGGGAGCGGCCGCTGTGGGACTTCCCCGACGGCACCCTCGCCGAGCGCGAGGTCGCCGCCTACGAGATCTCCGAGGCGCTCGGCTGGGGCCTTGTGCCGCCGACGGTGCTGCGCGAGGGGCCGCACGGGCGGGGGATGTGCCAGCTGTGGGTGGAGGCGGTGCCGGAGGCCGAGCTGCTCGCCCTCGTGGACGCCGAGGAGCCCGCCGAGGGCTGGAAGGCGATCGGCTTCGCCGAGGTCGGCGCGGGGCGCACGGCCCTGCTCGTGCACGCCGACGACGCGCGCCTGCGCCGCCTCGCCGTCTTCGACGCGGTGATCAACAACTCCGACCGCAAGGGCGGCCATCTGCTGCCCGGCGCCGGTGAGCGGCTCTACGGGATCGACCACGGCGTCACCTTCCATGTGGACGACAAGCTGCGCACCCTGCTCTGGGGCTGGGCCGGCGAGCCGCTCACCGAGGAGGCGCGCACCGCCCTCGGCGCCCTGGAGAAGCGGCTCGCCGAGGGGCAGCCGCTGGCCGCGCGGCTCTCCGAGCTGCTGACCGGCGCCGAGGTGGCGGCGCTGCGTGGCCGGATCTCCGTGCTGCTCACCACCGGGCGCCATCCGGAGCCGAGCGGGGAGTGGCCCGCGATCCCCTGGCCGCCGATCTGAGCTGCACGCCGGGCGGCTCCGCGCTGACCGGGGCGGATCGGGGTGGTCCCGGCACCTGGCCGGGCGCGCGCCGGTACCCGCCGCGCGCGGTCCGGTCGAGTGTCCCAGCACATCGGGGCGTTCCGGGCAAGGGTGCCCAACAGGCCATCCGCGGGCGTCCGGTTCGTACCCGGAACATGTGTCCGGTTAGGCTCAAGGCATGTATGCCTGGCCCGCTTCTGAGGTCCCCGCCCTGCCCGGCACGGGCCGCGACCTCCGGATCCACGACACCGCGACCGGCGGCCTCGTCACCCTCGACCCCGGTCCCGTCGCCCGTATCTACGTCTGCGGCATCACCCCGTACGACGCGACCCACCTGGGTCACGCGGCGACCTACAACGCGTTCGACCTCGTGCAGCGCGTGTGGCTCGACACCAAGCGGCAGGTCCACTACGTGCAGAACGTCACGGACATCGACGATCCCCTCCTGGAGCGCGCCGAGCGGGACGGGATCGACTGGGCCGGGCTCGCCGAGAAGGAGACCGCCCTCTTCCGCGAGGACATGACGGCCCTGAGGATGCTGCCCCCGCGGCAGTACATCGGCGCCGTCGAGGCCATCCCGGGCATCGTGCCCCAGGTGGAGCGCCTGCGGGACCTGGGCGCCGCCTACGAGCTGGAGGGCGACGTCTACTTCTCCGTCGAGGCCGACCCGCACTTCGGGCAGGTCTCCGGCCTGGACGCCGCGGCGATGCGGCTGCTCTCCGCGGAGCGCGGCGGGGACCCGGACCGCCCGGGCAAGAAGAACCCGCTCGACCCGATGCTGTGGATGGCGGCCCGGGAGGGCGAGCCCCGCTGGGACGGCGGCTCCCTCGGCGCGGGCAGACCCGGCTGGCACATCGAGTGCGTGGCCATCGCGCTCGACCACCTCGGCATGGGCTTCGACATCCAGGGCGGCGGCAGCGACCTCGCCTTCCCGCACCACGAGATGGGCGCCTCCCACGCCCAGGCGCTGACCGGGGAGTTCCCCTTCGCCAAGGCCTATGTGCACGCGGGCATGGTCGCCCTCGACGGGCAGAAGATGTCCAAGTCGAAGGGCAACCTGGTCTTCGTCTCCGCGCTGCGCCGCGCGGGCGTCGACCCGGCCGCCATCCGGCTCGCGCTCCTCGCCCACCACTACCGCGCCGACTGGGAGTGGACGGACGCCGTGCTCGACGAGGCGGTGGACCGGCTCGCCCGCTGGCGCGCCGCCGTCTCCCGGCCCGACGGACCCGAGGCGGAGCCCTTGGTCGAGGAGGTGCGCGCGGCCCTCGCCGAGGACCTCGACGCCCCGGCCGCGCTCGCCGCGGTGGACCGCTGGGCCGCCCGCCAGGCGGAGAGCGGCGGCACCGACGAAGGGGCGCCCGGAGTGGTCTCCCGCGCCGTGGACGCGCTCCTCGGAGTGGCCCTCTAGGGCACGACGCCTCCCGGGCACGCCTCCCGGGCACGGGGAGCGTCGACCCCGGGGCTCGGGAAGCGGCGCTCCCGGAGTCGGCCCAGTGCCGGACAAAACCTCATATTCCGCACAGGCCCCCGGACTTCCCCGCGAAGTTCGGGGGCCTTCCTTTACCCGGAACCCTTGCCTCGCTGCTCGAATCTGCGCTAAAAGCTCAACATGCAATCACGAATACGCAAGAGAGTGGCCCTTGCGGGAGCCCTCGCGGGACTTCTCGCGACATTTGTGGGAACGGCGGGTTCGGCCCAGGCCGAGGACCCCGCGGCCGAGGAGGGCACGACCGTCGGCAAGGTGACGGGCTTCGCGGCGAAGGGCTCCGTCTACCAGCTGTCGGCGGGCGCGGCGAAGGCCCGCGTCAGCTTCGTCGACAAGGAGACCTTCCGGATCGAACTCGCCCCGGACGGCACCTTCACCGACCCGACCGGCAAGGACATCGTGCAGCCGCAGGGCAAGCCCCCGGCGACCCGGTGGAAGGAGAAGGGCGACCGCTACGAGCTGAGCACCGGCGCGGTCACCTTGCGGGCCTACAAGTCCCCGCTGCGCTTCGCGCTGTACCGCGCCGACGGCAGCAAGGTCTGGGAGGAGACCAAGGGCCTCACCTGGACCAAGGACAGCACCACCCAGACCCTCGACCGCGGGGCGGAGGAGCAGTTCTACGGCGCCGGGATGCAGAACGGCCGCGGCAACACCTCGCACCGGGGGCAGCGGGTCGAGGTCGGTGTCGACTACAACTGGGACGACGGCGGGCACCCCAACTCGGTGCCCTTCTACCTCTCCTCGGCCGGGTACGGCGTCTTCCGCAACACCTACGCGCCGAACACGTACACCTTCGACGAGCCGGTCACCGCCGCCGCGAAGGAGAAGCGCTTCGACGCCTACTACTTCGCGGGCGACACCGCCAAGGACGTCATCGGCGACTACACCCAGCTCACCGGGAAGCCCTTCCTGCCGCCCCTCTACGGCCTGGAGATCGGCGACTCGGACTGCTACCTGCACAACGCCAACCGGGGCGAGCGGCACACCCTGGACTCGCTGAAGGTCGCCGACAAGTACCTGGAGAACGACCTCCCGCTCGGCTGGATGCTGGTCAACGACGGCTACGGCTGCGGCTACGAGAACCTCGCCGAGACCGGCACGGGCATGAAGGAGCGCAAGGCGGAACTCGGCATGTGGACCGAGGACGGCCTCGACAAGCTCGCCGACCAGGTCAAGGCGGGCCAGCGGGTCGCCAAGCTGGACGTGGCCTGGGTCGGCGACGGCTACAAGTTCGCCCTCGACGGCTGCAAGGACGCCTACCGGGGCATCGAGGACAACAGCGACGCCCGCGGCTTCACCTGGGCACCCGAGGCCTGGGCCGGTGCCCAGCGCTGCGGGGTGCAGTGGTCCGGCGACCAGTCCGGCAGCTGGGAGAACATCCGCTTCCAGATCCCGACCTACGCGGGCGCCACCATGTCCGGGCTCGCCTACACCACCGGCGACGTGGACGGGATCTTCGGCGGCAGCCCCAAGACGTACGTCCGCGATCTGCAGTGGAAGTCGCTGCTGCCGATGACGATGACCATGGACGGCTGGGCGCCCAGCGACAAGCAGCCCTATGTCCACGGGGAGCCCTACACCGCCATCAACCGCAAGTACCAGAAGCTGCACGAGTCGCTGCTGCCGTATCTGTACTCCTACGCCCATGAGGCCACCGAGACCGGCGTGGGCGCGGTCCGCCCGCTCGCCCTCGAATACCCCGAGGACCCGAAGGCCGCGACCGACGCCGCCAAGTACGAGTTCCTGACCGGTGAGGACCTGCTCGTCGCCCCGGTCTACGAGGACACCGACGTACGCGACGGGATCTATCTGCCGAAGGGCACCTGGACCGACTACTGGACCGGCCGGACCTATGAGGGCCCGACCACGCTGAACGGCTACAACGCCCCGCTCGACACCCTGCCGATGTTCGTCAAGGCCGGTGCGACGGTGCCGATGTGGCCCGGCATCAGGTCCTACAAGGACCGCGACCCGGAGGACCAGGTCGCCTGGGACGTCTACCCGCAGGGCAGGTCCTCCTTCACGCTCTACGAGGACGACGGCGTCACCCGCGAGCACCGGGACGGCAAGTCCTCCACCCAGCGGGTCGAGGTGCGCGCCCCGCGGCAGGGCGGCGGCGACATCCGCCTCGACGTGGGCGCCGCCGAGGGCTCCTTCGACGGCAAGGCGGAGCAGCGGCCGTACTCCTTCAGCCTGCACACCGGTGACGCGCCGAGCGCGGTGCGGATCGGCGGGCACCGGCTGCGCGACCTCGGTTCCGCGGCGGCGTACGAGAAGGCCGAGGAGGGCTGGTACTACGACCGGGACGACCGGGCCGGGGTGATCCACGTCAAGACCGCGCCGCGCTCCACCGGCCGCCCCTTCACCCTGCACGCCGAGGACACCAGCGCGGTCGGCGGCAAGGTGCCGGGCGCCGGTGCGGGGGTCAGCGCCCCCTCCGGCCAGGAGATCCCGGTGGGCACCGCCTCCACCGTCCGCTTCGGCGTGACGGCGGGTACCCGGGACGCCACCGGGGTGCGGCTCGCCCTCGACCTCCCGGAGGGCTGGCGGGCCGAGCCCCTGAAGGACCTCCGGCGGATCCCCGCGGGCACCACCGCCAAGGTGGACGTGAAGGTCACCCCGCCCGCCGACGCCGAGTCCGGCGAGCGCACCCTCAAGGTCCGCGCCCGCTACACGGCCGCCGGCGAGGACCGCGCGGTCTTGGGCGCCTTCGGGGTCGCCGCGGTGCCGAAGCCGCCGAAGGGCGACACCTGGGCCGGCGACCTGGACTGGCTGAACGACACCAACGGTTACGGGCCCGCCGAGCGCGACCAGAGCAACGGCGAGTCCGCGGCCGGTGACGGCAGGCCCCTCAGCCTCGCGGGCAAGAGCTACGAGAAGGGGATCGGCACCCACGCGAACTCCGACATCGAGGTCCACCTCGGCGGCCGGTGCTCCCGCTTCACCGCGGACGTGGGCATCGACGACGAGATCAAGGACTACGGCGAGGTGGCCTTCTCCGTGGAGGCCGACGGCAAGGTGCTGTGGACCTCGCCGAAGCTCACCGGGACCTCGGACACCGTCCCGGTCGACCTGGACGTGACCGGCGCCCGGCACGTCCACCTGAAGGTCACCGACACCGACAAGAAGAAGACCGGCGACCACGGCGACTGGGCGGCGGCCAAGTTCCACTGCGCATAAGGGATTGCGCGCACGGAGCGGCGGCGGGCCGGTGGCATCCACCGGCCCGCCGCCGTGTCCTCGTCTCGACTCGGCCCTCTCGGGGGCTCAGTCCTCCGGCGGCTCCTCCGAGCCCGAGCCCGAACCGGACCCGCCGGACCCGGAACCCGGCCCGGACCCGCCCTCGTCCTCCGCGGACGGCTTCGGCGAGCGCGGCGGCTTGGCCCGACCGCTCGGGCCGGTGTCCCGCAGATACGGGGAGGTCTCGCCGCTCTCGGTGGCGTGGCCGCCCGCCGCGGGGCCGCCGTCCCTGCGGCGCAGATAGCGCTCGAACTCGCGGGCGATGGCCTCCCCGGAGGCCTCCGGCAGCTCCGCGGTGTCCCGGGCCTCCTCCAGCGACTGCACGTACTCGGCGACCTCGCTGTCCTCGGCCGCCAGCTGGTCGACGCCGAGCTGCCAGGCGCGGGCGTCCTCGGCCAGTTCGCCCAGCGGGATCCGCAGGTCGATCAGGTCCTCCAGGCGGTTCAGGAGCGCCAGGGTCGCCTTCGGGTTCGGCGGCTGGGAGACGTAGTGCGGGACCGCCGCCCACAGGCTCACGGCCGGGACCCCGGCGTGCGTGCAGGCCTCCTGGAGGATGCCGACGATCCCGGTGGGGCCCTCGTAGCGGGTCTCCTCCAGGTTCATGGTGCGGGCCAGGTCGGTGTCGGAGGTGACCCCGCTGACCGGCACCGGCCGGGTGTGCGGGGTGTCGCCGAGCAGCGCGCCGAGGACGACCACCAGCTCCACGCCCAACTCATGGGCGAAGCCGAGGAGTTCGTTGCAGAACGAACGCCAGCGCATGGACGGTTCGATGCCGCGCACCAGGACCAGGTCACGGGGCTTGTCGCCGCCGACGCGGACCACGGACAGACGGGTCGTCGGCCAGGTGATCTTGCGGGCGCCGTTCTCCAGGAAGACCGTGGGGCGGTTGACCTGGAAGTCGTAGTAGTCCTCGGCGTCCAGCGCCGCGAAGACCTCGCCCTTGAACTCCTTCTCCAGATGCGCGACCGCGGTGGAGGCAGCGTCACCGGCATCGTTCCAGCCCTCGAACGCGGCCACCATGACCGGGTCGACCAGCTCGGGAACCCCCTCGAGCTCGATCACCCAGCGCCTCCTTCCGACGTGCCCTCGTGTACGCCCCAACCTTACGGGCTCCGCGGCACTCGCTCCGCAGCTCCGGGTGGACAGGGGGCGGGCACCCGGGCACGCGCGCCGGGCGCCCGGCGCTCACTCCCACAGGGTGCTCGGGGCCTCCCGCCGCACCACCGGCGCGATCTCCTCGGCGAAGCGCCGCAGGGTCTCCCGCTGCTCCGGCCCGCCGAGGCCGAAGCCGTCCACGGTGACCGACTGGAGGTCGTGCCCGTAGAGGGCGTGGTAGCCGAGGATCTTGTCGATGATCTGCTGCGGCGAGCCGATGAGCTGCGGTCCTTCTTCGACGGCCTCCTCGATGGTGCGGTACGGGGTGTTGTAGCCCGCCTTCCCGGCGAGTTCGGGCTTGAAGGTCCGCCGCACGCTCGCCTCGTACAGCTCCTTGTAGCGGGAGACGGCCTGCTGCGAGCTGTCCGCGATCAGCAGTCCGCCGGAGCCCGCGGCGACCCGGGCCCGCGCCGGGTCGTGGCCGTACTCCGCGAAGCGCTCCCGGTAGTGGGCGATGAGCTTGGCGTAGGCCGCCCGGGGCTGGATCGCGTTGGCGGTGAAGAGCGGGTCGCCGTACCGGGCGGCCAGTTCGGTGGAGTGCAGGCTGGTCGCCGAGCCGTGCCAGATCCGCGGCGGATCCCCGAAGGGCCGCGGCAAGGTGGTCGCCCCCTTCAGCGGTGGCCGGAACTCGCCGGTCCAGTCGACGCCTTCCTCGCGCCAGAGCCTGCGCAGGAGTTCGTACTTCTCGCGCTGGAGGTCCCACTGGCGCTCCTCGTCGAGCCCGAAGAGCGCGAAGTGGCCCGCCTCCGCGCCCTTGCCGACGACGAGTTCTATCCGGCCGCGGGAGAGCTGGTCCAGGGTGGCGTAGTCCTCGGCGACCCGGACCGGGTCGAGGACGGCGAGCACCGTGACGCCGGTCAGCAGGCGGATGCGGGTGGTGCGCGCGGCGAGCGCGCCGAGTACGACGGTGGGGCTGGAGGAGAGGAAGGGCCCGGCGTGCCGCTCGCCGACCGCGAAGGCCTCGAAGCCGAGCCGCTCGGCCTCCTCGCCGAGCGCCACCACCTCGGCCAGGCGGTCGGCGGGGGAGGGGAGTTCGCCGGTCAGGGGGTGCGGGGCGTGGCTGACGAGCGAGAGCAGCTGGAACTTCACCGGGTTTCCTTCCGCCGGGCGGCCCCCGCCCGGGGCGGCGGACGGGACGCCTCCACCCTCACTCCGGTCCGTTGCGGGCGGATGTACGGCGTATGGCGGGGTCCGGCTGCCGGACACACCGCCAGGGACTTCCCCCGGATCGCGAGCCCGGCCCGGCAGGAAGGCCCGACCCGGGAGAGAGACCCGATCCGGAGGAAGGGCCCGAGCCGGAAGAAGGAGCCGAGCCGGAGGAAAGGCCCGAGGGGCGGCCACCGAAGTGACCGCCCCTCGGGCCCTGTTGCCGAGAGCCTGCCGCTCAGCGGCGCAGCAGGTTCTCCACCTTGCCGCGGATGTCCTCGGTGTCGAGGCCGCGGATGGTCAGGGTGGTGCGGCGGCGCAGGACGTCCTCCGCGGTCTCGGCCCACTCGTGGTCGCGGGCGTAGGCGACCTGGGCCCAGATCTCCGGGGCGTCCGGGTGGATGCGCTCGGCCAGTTCGGGGCGCTCCTCGGCCAGGCGCGCGATGTCCAGGGCCAGCGAACCGTAGTGGGTGGCCAGGTGCTTGGCGGTGTCGGCGGCCATCCGCGGGCCCGGGGCGGGGCCGTCCACGAGCAGCCGGTGGGTGACGGCGCGCGGGTTGGCGATGCCCGGCAGCGGCAGCCGCTTGGGCAGCTGGGACTGCGGTTCCATGTCCTCGCCGAGCGGCCGCCCCGGCAGCGTGGCGAGCTTGTTCATCACGGTGCGGCCGATGTGCCGGAAGGTGGTCCACTTGCCGCCCGCCACCGAGAGCATGCCGCCGGGACCCTCGGTGACCACCGTCTCCCGCTTGGCCTTGGAGGTGTCGCCGGGCCCGCCGGGCAGCACCCGCAGTCCGGCGAAGGCGTACGTCATCAGCTCGCGCTTGAGCTGGTTGTCGCGGACCGAGAAGGCGGCCTCGTCGAGTATCTGGTCGATGTCGCTCTCGGTCACCGCCACCTCGCCGGGGTCGCCCTCGAACTCCTCGTCGGTGGTGCCGAGCAGGAGCATGTCCTCCCAGGGCAGGGCGAAGGTGATGCGGTACTTGTCGATCGGGGTGGCGAGCGCGGCGCGCCAGGGGGCGGTCCGCTTGAGGACCAGGTGCGCGCCCTTGGAGAGCCGGATCGAGGGGGCCGCGTCCGGGTTCTCCATCCGGCGCAGGTGGTCCACCCAGGGGCCGGTGGCGTTGAGCACCAGGCGCGCCTGCACCCCGAACTCGGCGCCGTCCACGCGGTCCCGCAGCTCGGCGCCGCTGACCCGGCCGCGGGTGAAGCGCAGCCCGGTGACCTCGGCGTGGTTGAGGACGACGGTGCCTGCCTCGGCCGCGGCGCGCACCGTCATCAGGGCCATCCGCGCGTCGTTCATCTGGTCGTCGCCGTAGACCGCCACGGCTTTGAGGCCCTCGGTGCGCAGCTCGGGGACGTCCTGCTGGGCCTTGGCGGGGCTCAGCAGGTGGCCGACGCCGTCGCCGAAGGCGGAGAGCGCGGAGTAGGCGAAGACGCCGGCGCCGAGCTTGGCGGCGCCGTGCGGGCCGCCCTTGTAGACGGGCAGGTAGAAGGTGAGCGGGTTGGCCAGGTGCGGGGCGACCTGGCGGGAGACGGCCCGCCGCTCGAAGTGGTTCTCGGCGACCAGCCGGACCGCGCCGGTCTGCAGGTAGCGCAGACCGCCGTGGAGCAGTTTGGAGGAGGCGGACGAGGTGGCGCCGGCGAAGTCGCCGGCGTCCACCAGGGCCACCCGCAGACCCGACTGTGCGGCGTGCCAGGCGGTGGAGATGCCCAGGATGCCGCCGCCGATCACCAGGAGGTCGAAGGTCGCCGCGGACAGGCGCTCCCGGGTCTCGGCCCGTTCCGGCCGGGAACCCGCAGTCGGGCGCGTTCCGGGTGCGGGAACGCTCTGCAGGGTGGTCATGTGTCCAACTCCTCTAGTGCTACTGAGAGTTGCCGACCTGCGGTCAGCTCTCGTCGTCGAGCCAGCCCATGGTCCGCTCCACGGCCTTGAGCCAGCTCTTGTACTCGCGCTCGCGGGTCTCCGCGTCCATGCGGGGGGTCCACTCGGCGGCGCGGCGCCAGTTGGCGCGCAGCGCCTCGGTGTCCGGCCAGAAGCCGACGGCGAGGCCGGCGGCGTAGGCCGCTCCGAGGCAGGTGGTCTCGGCGACCATCGGGCGCACCACGGGCGCGTCCAGGACGTCCGAGAGGGTCTGCATCAGCAGGTTGTTGGAGGTCATGCCGCCGTCGACCTTGAGCGTGGTCAGCTCGACGCCGGAGTCCTTGGTCATGGCGTCGGAGATCTCGCGGGTCTGCCAGGCGGTGGCCTCGAGCACGGCGCGCGCGATGTGCGCCTTGGTGACGTACCGGGTCAGTCCGGCGATCACCCCGCGGGCGTCCGAGCGCCAGTACGGGGCGAAGAGGCCGGAGAAGGCCGGGACGAAGTAGGCGCCGCCGTTGTCCTCGACGGAGGAGGCGAGCGTCTCGATCTCGGCGGCCGAGTTGATCAGGCCCATCTGGTCGCGCATCCACTGCACCAGGGAGCCGGTGACCGCGATGGAGCCCTCCAGGGCGTACACCGGCTTCTTGTCGCCGATCTGGTAGCCGACCGTGGTCAGCAGCCCCGAGTAGGAGTTGATCGCCTTCCCGCCGGTGTTGATCAGCATGAAGGTGCCGGTGCCGTACGTGGACTTGGCCTCGCCCTCGGCGAAACAGGTCTGGCCGAAGAGGGCCGCCTGCTGGTCGCCGAGCGCGGAGGCGACCGGCACCCCGCCGAGCAGCTCGCCGAGCGGGCCGCCGGTGACCTCGCCGTAGACCTCGGCGGAGGAGCGGATCTCGGGCAGGACCGCGGCCGGGACCTCCATCGAGGTGAGGATCTTGTCGTCCCACTTCATGGTGTGGAGGTTCATCAGCATGGTGCGCGAGGCGTTGGTGACGTCGGTGACGTGCACGCCGCCCTGGGCGCCGCCGGTGAGGTTCCAGATGACCCAGGAGTCCATGGTGCCGAAGAGGATGTCCCCGGCCTCGGCGCGCTCGCGCAGCCCCTCGACGTTGTCGAGCAGCCAGCGGATCTTCGGTCCCGCGAAGTAGCTCGCGAGCGGCAGCCCGGTCTCGCGGCGGAAGCGGTCCTGGCCGACGTTGCGGCCGAGTTCCTTGCACAGGGCGTCGGTGCGGGTGTCCTGCCAGACGAGGGCGTTGTGCACCGGCTCACCGGTGTTCTTGTCCCAGAGCAGCGTCGTCTCGCGCTGGTTGGTGATGCCGATCGCCTTGATGTCGTCCCGGCCGATCCCGGCCTTCTGGATCGCTCCGGCCACGACTTCCTGGACATTGGTCCAGATCTCGGCCGCGTTGTGTTCGACCCAGCCCGGCTTGGGGAGGATCTGCTCGTGTTCTTTCTGGTCGACGGAGACGATGCGCCCGTCGCGGTCGAAGACGATGCAGCGGCTCGACGTCGTGCCCTGGTCGATGGCCGCGATGAAGGGGCCGGTGCCGTGCGAGTTGCTGGCGGTCTGGTCGGTCACGGTGTGCTCCTCGGGTCGTGGTGCGGTCGCGGGGCGGGATCAGGCGAAGGCGAGCTCGTAGAGTCCGCCCGCCAGGGCGCCGCCGATGAGCGGGCCGACGACCGGGATCCAGGCGTAGCCCCAGTCCGAGCCGCCCTTGTTGGCCATGGGGACCAGGGCGTGCACGATGCGCGGGCCGAGGTCGCGGACCGGGTTGATGGCGTACCCGGTCGGGCCGCCGAGCGAGAGGCCGATGCCGACCACCACGAGGGCGGTGATGAGGACGCCGAGGACGCCGAGGCCCTTGCCCTCGTCGTTGAGGCCCTGGGTGAGGATGGCCAGGACCAGGACCACGGTCGCGATGATCTCGGTGAGGAGGTTCTGCACCGCGTGCCGGATCTCCGGACCGGTGGAGAAGATGCCGAGCACGGGGCCGGCCTGGGGTTCGAGGCGCTCGTCGACCATGCCCTCGGGGCCCGGGGTGTTGACGATCTCGGGGTCCGAGAGGTGGGCGCGGAACTGCCCGTAGTAGGCGACCCAGACCAGGGCGGCGCCGATCATCGCGCCGAGCAGCTGCGAGGCCAGGTAGAGCGGTACGTCGGACCACTCGGTGCCGCCCTGGATGGCGAGACCGAGGGTGACCGCGGGGTTGAGGTGGGCGCCGGAGACACCGGCCGATATGTAGGCGCCGGTGAGCACCGCGAAGCCCCACCCGAAGGTGATGGCGAGCCAGCCCGCGTTCTGTGCCTTCGAGCGCTTGAGCGTGACGGCGGCGCAGACGCCGGCGCCGAGCAGGATGAGTACGGCGGTCCCGATGACCTCGCCGGTGAAGATGTCGGAGCTGGACACCCGCGACTCCTTTGTCCTTCGTCCAGGGGAAGGCGAACCCCGGGTCCCACCGGTGGTTCGTGCCCTCGGGTGAGGGCGTACCGGCCCGTGGCCTTGTCACACCCTAGCGCGTATTGCCGCAAGGTGTTCGACAATGCCGACCGGTGGGCGCGAGTCTCGCGGCGGGGTCACCAACTCGTCAAGACGGTGCGGCTATCGGATTGACTTGGATTTCCGATCGTTATCGATCGTCCGCGCTCCGGCCGCCATCCGCATGTCGGGCGGACCGGGAGGGGCCCTCGGAGTGCCCGCGAGCCGGGCTCGGCAGGCCGCTCGGGGCCGGGGAGAGGAGGCCGCTCGGGCCCGCCGGGAGGGGGTACGGGAAGGCCCTGGGCGGCGCCGGTGCGCCCCGCTGGGCAGGCGCCCCGCCCGGAGGCGCGCGCACCGGCTCAGAAGCGGCTGGCGCCCAGATCCCGGGAGACGGCGCGGGCGCAGTCGCGCACCGAGGCGATCAGGCCGGGCAGCGGCTCGGACTCCTTGCAGACCCGCTCGACGGCCCCGGTCACCCCGACGGCGCCCACCGGCATCCGGCGGCGGTCGTGGATGGGGGCGGCGACCGAGGCGACGCCCTCCCAGGTCTCCTCGATGTCGGTGGCGTAGCCGCGGGCCCGGATCAGGTCGAGGGTGGTCTCGATGCGGCCGAGGCCGGTCACCGTGTGCACGGTGAAGCTGCCCCGCTCGGACTCGACCAGCTCGCTGTGGGCCACCGGGTCGTAGGCGGCGAGCACCTTGCCGAGGGCGGTGGAGTGCAGCGGCTGCATCGCGCCGACCTCCAGGACCTGGCGGCTGTCGTCGGGCCGGAAGACGTGGTGCACGATCAGTACGCCCTGCTGGTGCAGTACCCCGAGGTAGGCGCTCTCGCCGCTGGCCCGGGCCAGGTCGTCGGTCCACACCAGGGCGCGGGCGCGCAGCTCGTGCACGTCGAGGTAGCTGTTGCCGAGGCGCAGCAGCTCCGCCCCGAGCTGGTAGCGCCCGGAGGCGGGGTCCTGCTCGACGAAGCCCTCCTGCTGGAGGGTGCGCAGGATGCCGTGGGCGGTGCCCTTCGCCAGGCCCAGGGCGGTGGCGATGTCGGAGAGGCCCAGCCTGCGCTCGCCGCCCGCGAGCAGGCGCAGTACCGCGGCCGCGCGTTCCAGGGACTGGATGTTGCGTGCCATGCGCGGGGCTCCCTTCGAACGGCCTGGGCGAGAGCGGCGGGGCCGGTGAGGACGGGCAGGGGGCGGCGGCTCGGCGAGCCACCCGGGGCGCTGCGCCCGGGGGCGGCAGCGAAGGAGGTCGGCAAGTAGGGTGCAAGGCCGTGGTGTTCGGCAATGCTGAACACTATCGGTCTTTACCGACCTGCCGCCAATACACGCCACACCGCGTGCCGCGGGTCCGCCGCCCCGCGATCCGCGGCACGGCCGGACCGCCGCGCCCCGCCGCGGGAGGCGGAACACGCCCCTGACGGGCCCCTTCGGCACCGGGGTCCGGACTGTGGCACGGGCGTCCGCGTGCTGGACGCCCTGACGGCCGGGCCCGGGCACGGTTAGGCTGGCCCGGTGCGCCTTCCGCAGGGAAGCCGCAAAGCCGACAGCCGTCGCATCCCAGGGAGCATTCTCATGGCCTCGTTGCCGACCCCCGACCTCGCCGACAGCCGTACCCGTATCGCCGCCTTCCGCGAGGCCCTCGCCACCCGGGTGGTGGTCGCCGACGGCGCGATGGGCACCATGCTGCAGGCGCAGGACCCCAGCCTGGACGACTTCCAGAACCTCGAGGGCTGCAACGAGATCCTGAACATCACCCGCCCCGACATCGTGCGCACGGTGCACGAGGAGTACTTCGCGGTGGGCGTCGACTGCGTGGAGACCAACACCTTCGGCGCCAACCACGCGGCGCTCGGCGAGTACGACATCCCGGAGCGGGTCTACGAGCTCTCCGAGGCGGGGGTGCGCATCGCCCGCGAGGTCGCCGACGAGTTCACCCTCTCCACCGGGCAGCAGCGCTGGGTCCTCGGCTCGATGGGCCCGGGCACCAAGCTGCCGACCCTCGGCCACGCCCCGTACACCACGCTGCGCGACGCCTACCAGCAGAACGCCGAGGGCATGATCGCGGGCGGCGCGGACGCGCTCCTGGTGGAGACCACCCAGGACCTTTTGCAGACCAAGGCCGCCATCCTCGGCGCCCGGCGCGCCCTGGAGGCCACCGGCACCGACCTGCCGCTGATCTGCTCGGTCACCGTCGAGACCACCGGCACCATGCTGCTCGGCTCGGAGATCGGCGCCGCGCTGACCGCCCTGGAACCGCTCGGCATCGACATGATCGGCCTGAACTGCGCCACCGGACCGGCCGAGATGAGCGAGCACCTGCGCTACCTCGCCCGCCACTCCCGGATCCCGCTGGCCTGCATGCCCAACGCCGGCCTGCCCGTGCTCGGCAAGGACGGCGCGCACTACCCGCTGACCGCGCCGGAGCTGGCGGACGCCCAGGAGACCTTCGTCCAGGAGTACGGGCTCTCCCTGGTCGGCGGCTGCTGCGGCACCACGCCCGAGCATCTGCGCCAGGTGGTCGAGCGGGTGCGCGGCGAGGTGCCCGCCGAGCGGACGCCCCGCCCGGAGCCCGGCGCCGCCTCGCTCTACCAGACGGTGCCCTTCCGCCAGGACACCGCCTACCTCGCCATCGGCGAGCGGACCAACGCCAACGGCTCCAAGAAGTTCCGTACGGCCATGCTGGAGGGCCGCTGGGACGACTGCGTGGAGATGGCGCGCGACCAGATCCGCGAGGGGGCGCACATGCTCGATCTGTGCGTCGACTACGTGGGCCGGGACGGCGCCGCGGACATGGCCGAACTCGCCGGGCGCTTCGCCACCGCCTCCACCCTGCCGATCGTGCTCGACTCCACCGAGATCGAGGTGATCAGGGCCGGACTGGAGAAGCTCGGCGGCCGCGCGGTGATCAACTCGGTCAACTACGAGGACGGGGACGGCCCCGAGTCCCGGTTCGCCAAGGTCACCGCGCTTGCCCGGGAGCACGGCGCCGCGCTGATGGCGCTGACCATCGACGAGGAGGGCCAGGCCCGTACGGTCGAGCACAAGGTCGCCATCGCCGAGCGGATCATCGAGGACCTGACCGGCAACTGGGGCATCCACGAGTCGGACATCCTCATCGACACCCTGACCTTCACCATCTGCACCGGCCAGGAGGAGTCCCGCAAGGACGGCGTCCACACCATCGAGGCCATCCGCGAGCTCAAGCGCCGCCATCCGGACGTGCAGACCACGCTGGGCCTGTCCAACATCTCCTTCGGCCTGAACCCGGCCGCCCGTATCGTCCTCAACTCGGTCTTCCTGGACGAGTGCGTGAAGGCCGGGCTCGACTCGGCGATCGTGCACGCCAGCAAGATCCTGCCGATCGCCCGCCTGGAGGAGGAGCAGGTCCAGGTCGCCCGGGACCTGATCTACGACCGCCGCGCGGAGGGCTACGACCCGCTGCAGCGGCTGCTCGAACTCTTCGAGGGCGTCGACACCAAGTCGATGAAGGCGGGCAAGGCCGAGGAACTCGCGGCGCTCCCGCTCGGCGAGCGCCTGGAGCGGCGGATCATCGACGGCGAGCGCAACGGCCTGGAGGCCGACCTCGACGAGGCGCTGGAGACCCGGCCCGCCCTGGACATCGTCAACGAGACCCTCCTGAACGGCATGAAGGTCGTCGGCGAGCTCTTCGGCTCCGGGCAGATGCAGCTGCCCTTCGTGCTCCAGTCCGCCGAGGTCATGAAGAGCGCGGTGGCCCACCTGGAGCCGCACATGGAGAAGTCCGACTCCCAGGGCAAGGGCACCATCGTGCTCGCCACGGTGCGCGGCGACGTCCACGACATCGGCAAGAACCTGGTGGACATCATCCTGTCCAACAACGGCTACAACGTCGTCAACCTCGGCATCAAGCAGCCGGTCGCCGCCATCCTGGACGCCGCCGAGGAGCACAGCGCCGATGTCATCGGCATGTCCGGGCTCCTGGTGAAGTCCACGGTGATCATGAAGGAGAACCTGGAGGAGCTGAACCAGCGCGGCATGGCCGCCGACTTCCCGGTGATCCTCGGCGGCGCCGCCCTCACCCGCGCCTACGTCGAGCAGGACCTGCACGAGATCTACCAGGGCGAGGTCCGCTACGCCCGGGACGCCTTCGAGGGCCTGCGCCTGATGGACGCCCTGATCGCGGTCAAGCGGGGAGTGCCGGGCGCCCAGCTGCCCGAGCTGAAGCAGCGCCGCGTCCGGGCCGCCGCGGCCACCGTGGTCGAGGAGCGCCCCGAGGAGGGCACCGTCCGCTCCGACGTGGCCACCGACAACCCGGTGCCCGCCCCGCCCTTCCGGGGCACCCGCGTGGTCAAGGGCATCCAGCTCGCCGACTACGCCTCCTGGCTGGACGAGGGCGCCCTCTTCAAGGGGCAGTGGGGGCTGAAGCAGGCCCGCACCGGCGAGGGGCCGAGCTACGAGGAACTGGTGGAGAGCGAGGGCCGCCCCCGGCTGCGCGGCTGGCTGGACAAGCTCCAGCGGGAGAACCTCCTGGAGGCCGCCGTCGTCTACGGCTACTTCCCCTGTGTGTCCAAGGGCGACGACCTGATCATCCTCGGTGAGGACGGCGCCGAGCGGACCCGCTTCACCTTCCCGCGCCAGCGCCGCGGCCGCCGGCTCTGCCTCGCCGACTTCTTCCGCCCGGAGGAGAGCGGCGAGACGGATGTCATCGGGCTCCAGGTGGTCACCGTCGGCTCCCGGATCGGCGAGTCCACCGCCGAGCTGTTCGCCGCCAACGCCTACCGGGACTACCTCGAACTCCACGGCCTCTCCGTGCAGTTGGCGGAGGCGCTGGCCGAGTACTGGCACGCCCGGGTCCGCTCCGAGCTCGGCTTCGCGGGGGAGGACCCGGAGGCCATGGAGGACATGTTCGCGCTGAAGTACCGCGGGGCCCGCTTCTCGCTCGGCTACGGCGCCTGCCCCGACCTGGAGGACCGCGCGAAGATCGCCGAGCTCCTGGAGCCGGAGCGGATCGGCGTCGAGCTGTCCGAGGAGTTCCAGCTCCACCCCGAGCAGTCCACCGACGCCCTGGTCATCCACCACCCCGAGGCCAAGTACTTCAACGCCCGCTGACCACCGGGTCCGGCCCGCCGTACGCGAAAGACCCGAGGTGTGCGCCGCCGCACAGGGCGGGCGGGCCCGGTCCGCCGTACACTGGTCGGTCCAGTACAGGCCGGTCGCCCGCGGTTGGGGGCGACCGGCCTGCCCGTCCCCCACGGAAGGCGGTGAGCGGCCAGATGACCAGTACGGTCCCGGCGCTCGGTACCCAGCAGGCGGAGAGCTCCGTGCTCGAAGCCGTCCTGCTCGACATGGACGGCACCCTGGTGGACACCGAGGGCTTCTGGTGGGAGGCCGAGGTGGAGGTCTTCGCCCGGCTCGGCCACCGCCTCGACGAGGCATGGCGCGATGTCGTGGTCGGCGGCCCGATGAGCCGCAGCGCGGGCTTCCTGATCGAGGCCACCGGCGCCGAGGTCTCCCTGGACGAGCTGGTCGTCCTGCTCAACGACGGCTTCGAGGAGCGCATCGGCCGGACCCTGCCGCTGATGCCGGGCGCCGAGCGGCTGCTCGCCGAGCTGACCGCGAACGGGGTGCCCACCGCCCTGGTCTCCGCCTCCCACCGGCGGATCATCGACCGGGTGCTGACCTCGCTCGGCGCCGGGCACTTCGCCCTCACCGTGGCGGGCGACGAGGTCGAGCGGACCAAGCCGCACCCCGACCCGTATCTGCTCGCCGCGGCGGGCCTCGGCGCGGATCCGGTCAGATGCGCGGTGATCGAGGACACCGCCACCGGAGTCGCCGCCGCCGAGGCCGCGGGCTGCACCGTCGTCGCCGTGCCCTCCGTCGCGCCGATCTCCCCGGCGCCCGGGCGCACCGTGGTCCCCTCCCTGGAGAAGGTCGACCTGCGCTTCCTGCGCAGCCTGGTGAAGGGCTGATCAGACCCGGGGCGGTGCCGCCGCCGGACCGGTGCGCGCGGCCCCGCGGCGCCGGGTGGGAAATGGCCGGAAGCGGCTGTTTTCCGCCCGGACGGATCGTGTGAAATCCGCCACCAGCGGACTGACCGCGGCGGGCCCCGTCCCGCTCCGAGCGGGCGGATCCGGGCACCGCCGCGCCTCTTGTGCCCCGATTCGTCAGCCCGTGTTCGAAAGCGGCCCGTGTCGGGGTTTCGCACAGTCCGCGTACGGTTTCGCTGCGTAACCGCGCTCTCGCCCGCTGACGCCCGAGGCGCTCGGATACGGGGGTTAGTGTCAGGCCGTGAGAACCACGCCTCAACCCCCGTACACCACGCGGCCCACCCCCGCCGCGCCCGGAGTCCGGGAACCCAGTCCGGGAGAACTTCGCGCATGAACCGTAAGACCTTGGTGCTGCCGGCCGTCGTCGGCCTGCTGGCCTTCGCGCTCGCAGCCTGCGGGGGCTCCGGTGGCGGCGGCGGGGACGGCGGGGCCATCGTCGTGGGCACCACCGACCGGTTCACCACCTCGAAGGACGCCCCCGCCCCGTTCGACCCGGCCTTCGCCTACGACGCCGGCACCTGGAACGTCCTGCGGCAGACCGTGCAGACCCTCACCGCGGTGCCCCGCGGCGACGGGGAGCCGGAGCCCGAGGCCGCCCGCCGGTGCCGCTTCACCGACACCGGCAACGAGCGCTACGAGTGCACCCTGCGCGAGGACCTGAAGTTCTCCGACGGCACCCCCGTCACCGCGAAGGACGTGAAGTTCTCGCTCGACCGGGTCCGCGCCATCAAGAGCGAGAGCGGCCCGGTCGCCCTCCTGTCGAGCATCGACACCATCGAGACCCGCGGCGCGGACACGGTGGTCTTCCACCTCAACACCGCCGACGCCACCTTCCCGTACAAGCTCGCCACCCCCGCCGCGGGCATCGTCAACCCGGCGGACTACCGGGCCGGGCGGCTGCGCGACGGCTTCGAGATCAGCGGATCGGGCCCGTACCGGATGAAGGCGGAGACCGAGGGCGGCGCGCTCGTCAAGGCCGTCTTCACCCGCAATCCGCACTACCAGGGCCAGTTGAAGCCGAAGAACGACAAGGTGGAGCTGCGCTCCTTCGCCGGTGCCGACGCCATGGGCAGGGCCCTCGACAAGGGCGACATCGACCTGATGACGCGCACCATGTCACCGGAGCAGATCCGCGAGCTGTCCACCGCCACCGGGCGGCACATCAACCTGGTGGAGCTGCCCGGCCTGGAGATCCGCTACCTCGGCTTCAACACCGAGGCGCCCTCGGTCCGCGAGAAGGCCGTCCGCAAGGCGATGGCCCAGCTCGTCGACCGCGGCGCGCTGGCCGCCAAGGTCTACGGCGCCACCGCGGAGCCGCTGTACTCCCTGGTGCCCACCAACATCACCGGGCACGCCAACTCCTTCTTCAACACCTACGGCAGGCCGAGCGACTCCCAGGCCCGCGCCACACTGAAGAAGGCGGGCATCTCCACCCCGGTCAAGCTCACCCTGCACTACACCACCGACCACTACGGCCCGGCGATGAAGAAGGAGTTCGCGCTGCTGCGCGACCAGCTCAACGACAGCGGCCTCTTCCGCGCGCGCATCGAGGGCACCGAGTGGAGCAAGTACCGCCCCGAGCAGCTGGGGGGCGAGTACGCGGTCTACGGACTCGGCTGGTTCCCCGACTTCCCCGACGCCGACAACTTCCTCGCGCCCTTCCTCGACAAGGACAACTTCCTCGGCTCCTCCTACGCCGACAGCCGGATCCGCGAGGAGCTGATCCCCGCCTCCCGCCGCGAGGCCGACCGGCTCGGCGCCGCCGAGAGCCTGGAGGAGATCCAGGACATCGTCGCCGAGGACGTCCCGGTGCTCCCGCTGTGGCAGGGCAAGCAGTACGTGGCCGCCCGCGACGACATCCAGGGCGTGGAGTGGGCGCTGAACTCCTCCTCCGTGCTCCAGCTGTGGGAGCTGAGCCGGGGCGTCAGCGACTGAGGCCCCGGCGGCATCCGTGAACGACGGCGGGCCCGCGGCACTCCGGTGCCGCGGGCCCGCCGCCTCGTTCTCCGCCTCGTTCTCCGCCTCGTCCCGCCCGCGGGCGGGACGCCTACTGGGCCCCGGGGCGCACCAGCCCGCTCTCGTACGCGTACACCGCGGCCTGCACCCGGTCGCGCAGGCCCAGCTTGGTGAGCACATGGCCCACATGGGTCTTCACGGTGGTCTCGCTGACGAAGAGGTCCGCGGCGATCTCCGCGTTGGACAGCCCGCGCGCCACCAGCTTCAGCACCTCGACCTCGCGCTCGGTGAGCGTGTTGAGGGCGTCCGGCACCGGCTCGTCGCCGGAGGGGAGGTGGCCCGCGTACTTGTCCAGGAGGCGGCGCGTGATGCTGGGCGCGAGCATCGCCTCGCCGTCCGCCACCACCCGGATGGCCTGGACGAGTTCGCCCGCCGGGGCGTCCTTGAGCAGGAAGCCGCTGGCCCCGGCGCGCAGCGCCTCCACCACGTACTCGTCGAGGTCGAAGGTGGTGAGCACCAGGACCTTCGCCGGTCCGTCGCGGCCGGGCCCGGTGATCTGGCGGGTGGCCTCCACGCCGTCCATACGGGGCATCCGGATGTCCATCAGGACGACATCGGGCTGCAGGGCGCGGACCTGGTCGAGCGCCTGGAGTCCGTCGCCCGCCTCGCCGACGACCGCGATGTCCTGTTCGGCCTCCAGGATCATCCGGAAACCGGTGCGCAGCAGCGGCTGGTCGTCGACCAGTAGGACACGGATGGCCACGTGAGTCTCCCTCTTGCTAGCCCAGGGGCCGTCCACTCGGATCAGGCGGGATCCGACGGAAGGCCCTGGGCCATTCTGCCCTGTACGGTGCCGTCCGCCGCGGCCGCCCTCACCGGCAGCGGATACGGCGGGGGAGTGCCCCCGAACTCCGGGCAGTGCGCCTGGTGGTCGCACCAGCCGCACAGCTTGGTGGGCCGCGGCCGCCAGTCGCCCGTCTCGGTGGCCTCGCGGATCGCCTCCCACAGCGCGTGCAGCTTGCGCTCCACGCGTTCGAGGTCGGCGGGGACCGGGTCGTAGGTGAGGACGTCCCCGCTGCCGAGGTAGACCAGCTGGAGCCGCCGGGGCACCACCTTCTTCAGCCGCCAGACCACCAGCGCGTAGAACTTCATCTGGAAGAGCGCGCCCTCCGCGTACTGGGGGCGGGGCGCCTTGCCGGTCTTGTAGTCGACGATGCGCACCTCGCCGGTGGGCGCGACGTCGACCCGGTCGATGATGCCGCGCAGCCGCAGCCCCGACTCCAGCTCCGCCTCCACGAACAGCTCCCGCTCGGCGGGCTCCAGACGCGTCGGGTCCTCCAGGGTGAACCAGCGCTCCACCAGCTGCTCCGCCTCGCCGAGCCAGCGGGTGAGCCGGGCGCCGTCCTCGTCCCCCGCGAAGAGCTCCACCAGCTCCGGCTTGGACTCCCGCAGCCGGTCCCACTGGCCGGGCACCAGCGATCTGGCGCGCGGCGCGGTGCGGTCCACGGCCGGGGCGTCGAACAGCCGCTCCAGGACGGCGTGCACGAGCGTGCCCCGGGTCGCCGCCTCGCTCGGCTTCTCCGGAAGCCGGTCGATCACCCGGAAGCGGTACAGCAGCGGGCACTGCATGAAGTCGCTCGCGCGGGAGGGCGAAAGGGAGGCGGGCGCGGCGGGCACAGCGGTCGCCACCCGTGCGGCCGTCCCCTCGGCACTGGTTTCCATGCGCCAGACCCTAAGGCCCCGCACCGACAGCGGACGCATACCATCGACGGCAGCCCCTCTCGCCCTGCATGATCGGGAGCGAGGGTGGCTTCCGGACGAAGAGTACGAAGAGTTGCTTCGACGAGGGGACAGCGTGGACGAGAGCGGGCAGCCGCACCCCGGCGGCCACGGCGCGGACGACCACCGCGACCGGCCGACGGGTTCGGACGGCGCCGACACCGGCTCCGCGTCTCCCGAAGCGGACGGACAGGACAGACCACCACCCGCCGAGGGCCCGGAACCGCCGCGTGCGGAGGGTCCGGTCACCCCGCCCGCCAAGGGCCCGGAACCGCCGCCTGCCGAGGGCCCGGCGACCCCGCCCGCGGAGGACCGCGCACCACGGCCCGCGGAGGCCCCGGCACCCCCGCCTGCCGAGGACCCGGCGGAGAAGGGCGACGGCGGCACCCGCCAAGGCGACCGTGACACCCCCCGAAGCGGCGACGGCGGCGCACCCCCGCCGCCCGCATCGGCCCCGCCCCCCGAGCCCGCGCCGCCGTCCTCCTCGGCCCCCGCGCCCTTCGGGTCCGCCCCGCAGGACGACCACGACCGCGGCCGCGCCCGGGGCAATCCGCGGGGGGCCAAGCCGCCGTCCCGCCGACCCGAGCCCGGCGGCGGCATCCTGATGGGCCGTCCCTTCGGCGTCCCGGTCTATGTGGCCCCCAGCTGGTTCCTGGTCGCCGTGCTCATCACCTGGGTCTTCGGCGAGCAGCTCGAACGCGTGCTGCCCGAACTCGGCGGCGCCCGCTACCTGGTCTCGCTCTTCTTCGCCGTCGCCTTCTACGCCTCGGTGCTCGTCCACGAGCTGGCCCACACCGTCGCCGCGCTCCGCTTCGAGCTGCCGGTGCGCCGGATCCAGCTCCAGTTCTTCGGCGGCGTCTCGGAGATCGAGAAGGAGTCGGAGACCCCCGGCCGGGAGTTCATCCTCGCCTTCGTCGGACCGCTGCTCTCCCTGGTGCTCGCCGGGGTCTTCTACCTCGGCATGCTCGCCGTCGAGCCGGGCACGGTCCCCGGGGTCCTGCTCGCCGGGCTGATGATCTCCAACCTCCTCGTCGCCGCCTTCAACCTGCTGCCCGGACTGCCGCTGGACGGCGGCCGGATGCTGCGCGCCGTGGTCTGGAAGATCACCGGCAAGCCGATGAGCGGTACCGTCGCCGCGGCCTGGGTCGGCCGCGGCCTCGCCCTGTCCGTACTGGTCGGGCTGCCGCTGCTCACCCAGTCCGGCGCGCTCGGCGACGACGCCCAGGAGTTCGGCGGCTGGGACACCCTCACCGACGCCCTGCTCGCCGCGATCCTCGCCGGGATCATCTGGACCGGCGCCGGGAACAGCCTGCGCATGGCCCGGCTGCGCGAGCACCTGCCCGAACTCCGCGCCCGCACCCTGACCCGGCGCGCCGTCCCGGTCGCGTACGACACCCCGCTCTCGGAGTCGCTGCGCCGCGCCAACGAGGCCGGGGCACGCGCCCTGGTGGTGGTCGACCCGGACGGCGAACCCCGCGCCCTGGTGAGGGAGGCCGCCATCGTCGGGGTGCCGCAGCACCGGCGCCCCTGGGTCGCCGCGGGCAGCCTCTCCCAGGAGCTGAGCCCGGGCATGCTGGTCTCCGCCGAGCTGTCCGGCGAGGAGCTGCTCGACGTGCTGCGCGCCACTCCGGCCTCGGAGTACCTGGTGGTCGAGGAGTCCGGTGAGATCTACGGGGTGCTCTCCGCCGCCGATGTGGAGCGCGCCTTCGTCAAGGCGATGGCCCGCCCGAACTGAGCACCGGCGCCCAGCGAGCCCCGCCGCCGGGTCCCGCCCAGGGCGCCCGCCCGGGGTCCGCGCGGGTCACCGCCCGTACACCTGGTCGGGGGCCCGCCGGCCGAAAGGTAGGCTGGTCCCCATGTCCGAACCGACCGGTGCCGCCCGCCGTCGCGGGCCCTTCAAGGTCGGGGACCAGGTACAGCTGACCGATCCCAAGGGACGCCACTACACCTTCACGCTCGAAGCCGGGAAGAATTTCCACACCCACAAGGGTTCCTTCCCGCACGACGAGTTGATCGGTGCTCCCGAGGGCAGCGTCGTCCGCACCACGGGGAACGTCGCCTATCTGGCGCTGCGCCCCCTGCTCCCCGACTACGTCCTGTCCATGCCCCGCGGTGCCGCCGTGGTCTACCCCAAGGACGCGGGGCAGATCCTGGCCTTCGCGGACATCTTCCCCGGCGCCCGCGTCGTGGAGGCGGGGGTCGGCTCCGGCTCGCTGAGCAGCTTCCTGCTGCGCGCCATCGGCGACCACGGGATGCTGCACAGCTACGAGCGGCGCGCGGACTTCGCGGAGATCGCCCAGCAGAACGTCGAGCGCTACTTCGGCGGTCCGCACCCGGCCTGGCAGCTCACCGTCGGCGACCTCCAGGACAACCTCTCCGACAGCGAGGTCGACCGGGTCATCCTGGACATGCTCGCCCCCTGGGAGTGCCTGGACGTCGTCTCCAAGGCGCTCGTCCCCGGCGGGATCGTCTGCTGCTACGTCGCCACCACCACCCAGCTCGCCCGTACCGTCGAATCCCTGCGCGAGATCGGCTGCTTCAACGAGCCGACCGCCTGGGAGTCCATGATCCGCAACTGGCACATCGAAGGACTCGCCGTGCGCCCCGATCACCGGATGATCGGCCACACCGGCTTCCTGCTCACCGCCCGGCGGCTCGCCGACGGCGTGGAGCCGCCGATGCGCCGCAGGCGGCCGGCCAAGGGCGCCTACGGCGAGGACTACGCCGGTCCCAACGCCGACGGCGGCACCCCGCGCTGACCGCCCTGCCCCTGCAACTCCCGGGCCCCGTGCCCGAGTTCCCGCCGCTCCGGTGAACTCGGGCACGGGGCCCGCGCATTGGCGTGCGCGCCCCTTCGCGCGCGGTGCGCGCCGAAGAATGCGCCCCCGGCGTTCCGGCCGAGTGTGACGTATGGCACGATGCTGGCCATCCCCCAGCCGGTACAGCCCACAGGAGACGCTCCTAGTGCAGCAATCCGCCGTCCCGGAACTCGCGCACGCCACCACCCGGCCCATCCACTGGGTGGCCACCGCCGCGGCCGTGGCCGCCGTGCTCGCCGGGTCCTCCTTCCTCCAGCCCGATCACGCCACGGCCGCCCAGCCGGACAAGGGCGGCACCGCGCGCAGCGCGCCGGTCGCCGCACCGGATCCGGACGGAGTGCGCTTCCCGCTGGACTGCGGTCCGGTGGCGGCGAAGGTGCAGCAGCGGGCCAGTGGGGACCTGGACGGCGACGGCAGACCGGAGACGGTGGCCGCGGTGCGCTGCGACGCCGGTTCGGGCAGCCCGCCGGACGGGGTCTACGTGCTGACGCAGCCCTCCGGGGAGGGCGGGAAGCCGCGCGTGGTGGCGACCCTGCTCGACCCCAAGGACCGCAAGAACGCCACCGACTTGACCGTCCGTGACGGACGCGTCGCGGCCACCCTCCTCGGCTACTCCTCGCCCGAGGTGCCCAGTTGCTGCCCCGACCAGAAGCAGAAGGCGAGCTGGCACTGGCAGGACGGCGCCTTCGCGCGCAGCACCGGGGACCAGGCCCGCACCGTGTGAGGCACGCCACGGCCGGTCACCGTCCGTGGCGAGAATCTGGCGAGAAGACGAGCACGAGAAAAGGGGCCCGGGACGCCGTCGACGGCATCCCGGGCCCGGCCTTTTCCTCACCCGGAGCGGTCGCGGAATCACTCCGCGTCGGGCCCGTAGACCTCCACCTTGTCCGAAACCCGGCGTACGTGGATGCAGTCGCCCGGACACTCCTTGGCGGAGTCGCTGACATCCCTGAGGAGGGTCAGCGGTACGGGTGTTGCGGCCCCCGGGGCCTGCAGCAGCTCCTCGTCCGCGCCCTTGACGTAGGCGAGACCGTCGATGTCCAGCTCGAAGACCTCGGGCGCGTACTCCGCGCAGATCCCGTCGCCCGTGCACAGGTCCTGGTCGATCCACACTTCGAGGTCGGCGCCGCCTGGTGCGGGCGCACCGCCTTGGTCCTGCACGGTCTGTCTCCCTGCCGTTCGCGGTGCCGGGCGGCCCGGAAAAAGGGGCAAGTCGGGCCGGCTCCGACGGGTGTTGAACGCTTCGACGATACAACCGCCCGCTTTCCGCGGCCCTCAGGTGGGTATTCCCCTGGCGTGAGGGAGAGCGCAAGGGTGAAGATCGGACACACCCCGTCGGTCTTTGTGATCTAGGGGTTTCAATCGGCACCCACCCAGGTAGGGTCTGGAAGCGTCCAGCTCCCCTTGGAGGAGGTGAGGACCGTGGCAGCCCACGACGACGACATCAACCGCGGCATCCGCCCGGGACGAGGGTCCGAGGACCCTTCCGGTCAGATTGCCTATCTCGAGCAGGAAATCGCCGTCCTGCGACGCAAGCTCGCCGACTCTCCGCGGCACACGAGGATTCTCGAAGAGCGGATCGTCGAGCTGCAGAACAATCTGGCCGGTGTTTCCACCCAGAACGAACGGCTCGCCAATACGCTCCGTGAGGCCCGCGACCAGATCGTGGCCCTCAAGGAAGAGGTCGACCGGCTCGCACAGCCGCCCGCCGGTTTCGGTGTCTTCCTCTTGGCGAACGAGGACGGTACCGCCGACATCTTCACCGGGGGCCGCAAGCTCCGGGTGAACGTCAGCCCGAGCGTGCCCCTGGACGAGCTGCGGCGCGGCCAGGAGCTGATGCTCAACGAAGCGCTCAACGTGGTCGAGGCCATGGAGTTCGAGCGGGTCGGCGACATCGTCACGCTCAAGGAGATCCTGGAGGACGGCGAGCGCGCCCTCGTCCTCGGGCACACCGACGAGGAGCGGGTGGTCCGGCTCGCCGAGCCGCTGCTCGCCGAGGACGTCACCATCCGCCCCGGTGACGCGCTCCTCCTCGAACCCCGCTCGGGCTATGTCTACGAGGTCGTGCCCAAGAGCGAGGTCGAGGAGCTCGTCCTCGAAGAGGTCCCCGACATCAGCTACGACAAGATCGGCGGCCTCGGCGGCCAGATCGAGAGCATCCGCGACGCCGTGGAGCTCCCGTACCTGTACCCGGACCTCTTCAAGGAGCACGAGCTGCGCCCGCCCAAGGGCGTCCTGCTCTACGGCCCTCCCGGCTGCGGAAAGACGCTGATCGCCAAGGCGGTCGCCAACTCCCTTGCCAAGAAGGTCGCCGAGGTCACCGGGCAGCCCGCCGGGAAGAGCTACTTCCTCAATATCAAGGGCCCGGAGCTGCTCAACAAGTACGTCGGCGAGACCGAGCGGCACATCCGCCTGGTCTTCCAGCGGGCCCGTGAGAAGGCCAGCGAGGGCACCCCCGTCATCGTCTTCTTCGACGAGATGGAATCCCTCTTCCGCACCCGCGGCTCCGGCGTCAGCTCCGACGTCGAGAACACCATCGTCCCGCAGCTGCTCGCGGAGATCGACGGTGTCGAGGGCCTGGAGAACGTCATCGTCATCGGCGCCTCCAACCGCGAGGACATGATCGACCCGGCGATCCTGCGCCCCGGGCGCCTCGACGTGAAGATCAAGATCGAGCGGCCCGACGCCGAGGCGGCCAAGGACATCTTCGGCAAGTACCTCACCGAGCGGCTCCCGCTGCACGCGGACGACCTCGCGGAGCACGGCACCGACAAGGCCGCCACGGTGGACGCGATGATCCAGTCCACGGTCGAGGCGATGTACGCCGAGTCCGAGGAGAACCGCTTCCTCGAAGTCACGTACGCCAATGGCGACAAGGAAGTCCTGTACTTCAAGGACTTCAATTCCGGCGCCATGATCGAGAACATCGTCGGCCGGGCCAAGAAGATGGCGATCAAGGCCTTCCTGGAACAGAACCAGAAGGGTCTGCGGGTCGCCCATCTCCTGCAGGCCTGCGTGGACGAGTTCAAGGAGAACGAGGACCTGCCGAACACCACCAACCCCGACGACTGGGCCCGGATCTCCGGAAAGAAGGGCGAGCGGATCGTCTACATCCGTACGCTCGTCACCGGAAAGCAGGGCGCGGACACGGGACGTTCCATCGACACGGTGGCGAACACCGGTCAGTACCTGTAAAAGACGGGTCGGCTGCGGATGCCCCGCGGTGGGGCATCCGCAGCCGCCTGTTTTTCTCCCCGGATCCGGGTACGGCGAATTCCGGCTGGCCGAGGAGAAGCAATGACGCAAATGATCTCCCCACCGGGGCAATGGCGTTCTAGGCTCGACGGTACCGCTGAGCCGCGCGGTGCGGGGTCGGGCACCGCACAGCAGGAGCGGTACATGAGCGTCGTTCCCGCACGGGAGCGCCGCCGGGCAAGGAGGGCCGCATGACCGTACGGCGAGTAATGGGCATCGAGACGGAGTACGGGATCTCCGTCCCCGGTCACCCCAACGCCAATGCCATGCTCACCTCGTCCCAGATCGTCAACGCCTACGCGGCGGCGATGCACCGGGCCAGGCGGGCCCGCTGGGACTTCGAGGAGGAGAACCCGCTGCGCGACGCGCGAGGCTTCGACCTCGCCAGGGAGGCGGCGGACTCCAGTCAGCTCACCGACGAGGACATCGGCCTCGCCAATGTGATCCTGACCAACGGTGCCCGGCTCTACGTCGACCACGCCCACCCCGAGTACAGCGCGCCCGAGGTCACCAACCCGCTCGACGCCGTCCTCTGGGACAAGGCGGGCGAGCGCATCATGGCCGAGGCCGCGGAGCGGGCCGGGGCGCTCCCGGGCGCCCAGCCCATCCATCTGTACAAGAACAACACCGACAACAAGGGCGCCTCCTACGGCACCCACGAGAACTACCTGATGAAGCGGGAGACCGCCTTCTCGGACATCGTGCGCCATCTGACGCCCTTCTTCGTCTCCCGCCAGGTCGTCACCGGCGCCGGACGCGTGGGCCTCGGCCAGGACGGCCACGAGCACGGCTTCCAGCTCAGCCAGCGCGCCGACTACTTCGAGGTCGAGGTCGGCCTGGAGACCACGCTGAAGCGGCCCATCATCAACACCCGCGACGAGCCGCACGCCGACGCGGAGAAGTACCGCAGGCTGCACGTGATCATCGGGGACGCCAACCTCTCCGAGATCTCGACCTACCTCAAGCTCGGCACCACCGCGCTGGTCCTGTCCATGATCGAGGACGGCTTCATCGCCGTGGACCTCGCCGTGGACCAGCCCGTACGCACCCTGCACCAGGTCTCCCACGACCCCTCCCTGAGCCATCTGGTCACGCTCCGCAGCGGCCGGACACTCACCGCGGTCCAGCTCCAGATGGAGTACTACGAGCTGGCCAGGAAGTACGTGGAGGAGCGCTGGGGCGCGGACGCGGACGAGCAGACCAAGGACGTCCTGGCCCGCTGGGAGGACGTGCTCGGCCGCCTGGAGAGCGACCCGATGAGCCTGTCCGGGGAGCTCGACTGGGTCGCCAAGCGCGAGCTGATGGAGGGCTACCGGCGCCGCGACGGCCTCGACTGGGACGCGGCCCGGCTGCATCTGATCGACCTCCAGTACGCCGACGTGCGCCCCGACAAGGGCCTCTACAACCGCCTGGTGGAGCGCGGCAAGATCAAGCGGCTGCTGGACGAGGGCCGGGTCGAGCGCGCCGAGAGCCAGCCGCCGGAGGACACCAGGGCCTACTTCCGCGGCCGCTGCCTGGAGCAGTACGCGGACGACGTGGCCGCGGCCTCCTGGGACTCGGTCATCTTCGACCTGCCGGGTCACGACTCCTTGCAGCGCGTGCCCACCCTGGAACCGCTGCGCGGCACCCGGGACCACGTCAAGGAGCTCCTGGACCGCTGCCGCACGGCGGAGGAGCTGGTCCGGGTGCTGTCCGGCAGGTGATCCGGTGGCCCGGATCCGGTCTGAAAGGTGCGGCTCCCGGGAATCATCGGGATGGCCCCCGGACGTTGTAGGAACAGCGGGGCCGATGTCAGTCCCTGCTTGTAGGGTCTGATCTTGTACGACTGCGCAGCGCGCAGTACGTCGAACCGAGCGGGGTGAGGTTTATGGCGACCAAGGACACCGGCGGCGGACAGCAGAAGGCCACGCGTCCCACCGAGGACGTCGAGGAGCAGACTCAGGACGCACAGGGCTCCGAGGACCTCAAGGAGCGCCAGGAGAAGCTGAGCGACGATGTGGACTCGGTCCTGGACGAGATCGACGACGTCCTGGAGGAGAACGCCGAGGACTTCGTGCGGTCGTTCGTGCAGAAGGGCGGCCAGTAGGGCCCGCCCGGCTCCGGACGGCGCGGACCGCCGACCGGAGCGGACCGGTGTCCGGTACGCCGTGACACCCACCCGGCAGGACGGTGCCCTCGCGGCACCGGCGCGGGGCCGAGGCGGCCGCCGCGACCGGTGCCGCGGCGGGCCCGCCCCCTGAGCAGCGTGCCCGCGGTCCGCGGGACGGCCCGCCCGCCGCGGGAAGAGTCCCGCAGCGCGAGAAGAGTCCTTCGGCCGAACATGTGGATCACCGCCTCAACGCGGGTAGGGTCGGGGCGTACTCAACTGCAATTCGGCCATCGGCGAGTTGGGAACCGCGTCCCAGCATGTGAGCCGGGCTGTCGCCTACTTGGAAGGAATCGTGTGGAAGCCAATCCCCGAAGCACCGGGCGTCTGCCGGCTGCCTTCCTGACGCCTGGGTCCTCCTCCTTCATGGACTTCCTGACCGAGCACCAGCCGGAGGTCCTGCCGGGCAACCGGCAGCTGCCGCCCGTACAGGGCGCCCTCGAGGCCCCGCACGGCACCACCATCGTGGCCGCGAGCTTCCCCGGCGGGGTCGTCCTCGCCGGTGACCGCAGGGCCACCATGGGCAATGTGATCGCCCAGCGCGACATCGAGAAGGTCTTCCCGGCGGACGAGTACTCCGCGGTCGGCATCGCCGGCACCGCGGGCCTGGCCGTGGAGATGGTGAAGCTCTTCCAGCTGGAGCTGGAGCACTTCGAGAAGGTCGAGGGCGCCCAGCTCTCCCTGGAGGGCAAGGCCAACCGGCTCTCCACCATGATCCGCTCCAACCTCGGCATGGCCATGCAGGGCCTCGCCGTGGTGCCGCTCTTCGCGGGCTTCGACGTCGACCGCGGCAAGGGCCGGATCTTCTCCTACGACGTGACCGGTGGCCGTTCCGAGGAGCGGGGCTTCGCGGCCACCGGCTCCGGATCGGTCTTCGCCCGCGGCGCCATGAAGAAGCTCTTCCGCGAGGACCTCACCGAGGACCAGGCCGTCACCCTGGTCGTCCAGGCGCTCTACGACGCTGCCGACGACGACTCGGCGACCGGCGGCCCCGATCTGCCCCGGCGGATCTTCCCGATCGTCACCGTGATCACCGAGGACGGTTTCCGAAAGCTCACCGAGGAGGAGTCCTCCGCGGTCGCCCGCTCGATCGTGGAGCGGCGCCAGGAGCAGCCGGACGGCCCGCGCGCGGAACTGCTGTGACGCGCCGCGGTCACTGATCCCCCGACTCCCCAGCTCCACTGACAGAAAGGGACGGACAGCCGGTGTCGACGCCGTTCTATGTCTCACCCCAGCAGGCCATGGCCGACCGGGCGGAGTACGCCCGCAAGGGCATCGCACGCGGTCGCAGCCTGGTCGTGCTGCAGTACGCCGACGGCATTGTCTTCGTCGGTGAGAACCCGTCCCGTGCGCTGCACAAGTTCAGCGAGATCTACGACCGGATCGGCTTCGCGGCCGCCGGCAAGTACAACGAGTACGAGAACCTCCGCATCGGCGGTGTCCGCTACGCCGACCTGCGCGGGTACACCTACGACCGCGACGACGTGACCGCCCGCGGCCTCGCCAACGTCTACGCCCAGACGCTGGGCACCATCTTCTCCAGCGCGGCCGAGAAGCCGTACGAGGTGGAGCTGGTGGTCGCCGAGGTGGGGGAGAGCCCCGAGGGCGACCAGATCTACCGGCTGCCGCACGACGGCTCGATCGTGGACGAGCACGGCTCGGTCGCGGTCGGCGGGAACTCCGAGCAGATCAGCACCTATCTGGACCAGCAGCACCGGGACGGCATGACGCTCGCCGAGGCGCTGCGGCTCGCCGTGCAGGCGCTCTCCCGGGATACCAACGGCGGCGAGCGGGAGATCCCCGCCGAGCGCCTGGAGGTCGCGGTGCTGGACCGGACCCGGCCCCAGCAGCGGAAGTTCAAGCGGATCGTCGGCGGCCAGCTGGTCCGGCTGCTCGGCGGCGACTCCTCGGCCGCCTCCGAGGAGGAGGACGAGGACGGCGGCAAGGGCGAGGGCAAGGACGGGGACTCCGGGAAGTAGCCCGCCGCCCCGCAGCAGTACGCATCCGCATGCCCCGGCCGCGCAGGCCGGGGCATGCGGCGTCCCCGCGCCCGTCAGCCGGCTCGTACGACCCGGAGCGCGCCGTCCGGTCAGTCCCCGCGCGCTCCGGGCGGTGCGGTGGAGCCCCGTACCACCAGGCGGGCCGGGAGGGTGAGCGGCGCGGGGCGTTCGCCGTCGAGGACGGTGAGCAGGGTGCGCATGCCCTGGCGGCCGAACTCCTCGGCGGGCAGATGCACGGTGGTCAGCTCGGGGTCCACCGCGCCCGCGAGCATGACGTCGTCGAAGCCCGTCACCGACAGGTCCTCGGGGACCCGCAGCCCGAGCCGCCGGGCGGCCTTCAGCGCCCCGGCCGCGAGCAGGTCGTCGTCGCAGACCAGCGCCGTGGGCGGGGAGCCCGGGGCGCCCAGCGCGGACCCGGTGGCCTCCCGGGCGCCCGCGACGGAGAGCGGGGTGGGCGCGGTGCGCAGCTCGGCGCCCGCCTCGGCGAGCCGCTCGGCGAGCATCCGGGCGCGTACCCGGAAGGTCCAGCTGTCGATGTCCGCGGCCAGATGCAGGAAGCGGCGGTGCCCGAGCGCGAGCAGATGGTCCGCGACCTGGCGCATGCCCTCCGCGATGCCGAGGTTGACCAGGGCGGCGCCCCGGCTGTCGGCGGGGTCGCTGTCGAGCATCACCAGCGGCAGCTCGTCGCCGCGGATGGCGGCCAGCGCCTCGGCGGCCATCGAGGAGGCGATCACGCCGTCCAGGAGGGCGCGGGCGGAGTCGAAGGGGTCCCGGGCCGGGCCGACGCCGCCGGGGGAGGGGTACAGGACGACGCCGAAGCCGTGGTCGGCGGCGACCTCCGCGGCGCCGGTGTAGACCCGGGCGAAGAACTCGTTGGTGAGCGCGGGGACGACGAGCAGCGCGGTGCGGGTGCGGCCGAGGCGGAGGTTGCGGGCGGCGAGGTTGGGCCGGTAGCCGAGCGTCCGGGCGCTCTCCCGGACCCGGTCGGCGGTGGCCTCGGACACCCGCCCGCGCCACTTCTCGCCGAGCACCAGCGAGACGGCGGCCTGCGAGACCCCGGCGGCGCGGGCGACGTCCCGGCTGGTGGGTCGGGCGGCGGCGGGACGGCCGGCTCCCCCCTCCGGTGCGGCGTGCCTCACGGGTGCCTCCGTCGTGCGTCGGGTGTCGGGCCGGTGCTCCCGGACGGGCCCGGCACGCCCGCCCGGCGGTGCGCGGGGCGGTCGGCCGAGTGGACTCCGGGTGGGCCTCATGGTACGTATGGGTGGCGACGTTATACGTATTACTGATCATCCGCCGTGAGGGTGGGGGAGAGGGCCGGGGATGGCGGCGGGGTATCTGGAGATCCTCAGGGCACGGCATGCGGCCAGGCTGCTCACGGGCACCCTGGTCGGACGGCTGCCCAATGCCACGGCCGCGATCGCGATCGTGCTCTTCCTCCGCGCGGAGGGCGGCAGCTACAGCCTCGCCGGGGCGCTGGCCGCGGTGTACGGGGTGGCCAACGCGGTCGGGCAGCCCCTCCTCGGCCGCCTCGTCGACCTGTACGGGCAGCCCCGGGTGCAACTGCCCGCCGCGCTCGCCTCGGCGCTCGCCATGTCCGCCTTCGCCTTCACCGGGCCCTCGGCCCTCGGCGCCGCCTATCCGACGGTGGCCCTGGCCGGACTGCTCACCCCGCCCCTCGAAGGCGGACTGCGCGCCCTGTGGTCCGACGTCCTGGACCGCGAGGAACAGGTGCACACCGCCTACGCGATGGACGCCGTGGCGCAGGAAGTCATGTTCACCGTGGGCCCCTTGCTCATCACCCTCTTCGTCTCGCTCTGGTCGGCCCAGGGCGCCCTGCTGCTGCTCAGCCTCATCGGGGTGCTCGGGGCGCTCTCGGTGGTCGTCTCCGAGCCCTCCCGGCGCTGGCGCAGCGCGCCCCGCGAGGCCCACTGGCTGGGCGCGCTGCGCTCACCGGGGCTGCTCGCGCTGCTCGGCGCCCTGCTCTTCGTGGGCATGGCGCTCGGCTCCATCGCGGTCGCCGGGGTCGCCTACGCCGACGAGAACGGCGGCGACTCCGTCTACGGCTGGATCATGGCGGGCATCGGCTTCGGCGCCCTGATCGGCGGATCGGTCTACGGCGCGCGGCAGTGGAGCGGGGAGCCGCACCGGCGACTGGCCGTCCTGGTCGCCCTTCTCACAGTCTGCTACCTCCCCCTGGTGCTGACCCCGGGCCCGGTGGCGATGACCCTGCTCTCGGTGCTCGCGGGCGTCTTCCTCGCGCCGTGCATCGCCTGCGCCTTCGTCCTGGTCGACCGGCACGCCCCGCGCGGCACCGTCACCGAGGCCTTCTCCTGGCTGGTGACCACCTTCACGGTGGGCACCGCGGTGGGCACCGCCGCCGCCGGGCCGGTGGTCGAATGGGGCGGGATCCGCCCGGGATTCGCGGTCCCGGCGATCGTCGGCGCCCTGGCCCTGCTGGTCGTGGCGGCCACCGCGCGGGTGCTCGCGGCGCCCTCGAAGAGTGCCCTGGTGGCCCGCGGTTCGGAAAATGATCGAAACGGTGCCGCCGAACCCGGTTTCAGTACACGCCATCAGGCGTAATGTTCAGTCATGGACCGCCGCATTTTCGGGCTGGAGAACGAGTACGGCGTCACATGCACGTTTAGGGGACAGCGCCGCCTGTCTCCTGACGAGGTGGCGCGGTACCTCTTCCGCCGTGTCGTGTCATGGGGCCGCAGCAGCAATGTCTTTCTGCGCAACGGCGCCCGCCTCTACCTCGACGTGGGATCGCACCCGGAATACGCAACTCCCGAATGCGACAACGTGACGGAACTCGTCACCCACGACAAGGCCGGCGAGCGCATTCTGGAAGGCCTGCTGGTCGATGCCGAACGCCGCCTGCACGAGGAGGGAATCGCGGGCGACGTCTATCTCTTCAAGAACAACACAGACTCGGCGGGAAACTCCTACGGCTGCCACGAGAACTATCTCGTCGCGCGGCACGGTGAGTTCTCGCGGCTCGCGGACATCCTCATTCCGTTCCTGGTGACGCGTCAGCTCATCTGCGGCGCGGGCAAGGTGCTGCAGACGCCGCGCGGTGCGGTGTACTGCGTGAGCCAGCGGGCCGAGCACATCTGGGAGGGCGTCAGCTCCGCGACGACCCGCTCCCGTCCGATCATCAACACCCGCGACGAGCCGCACGCGGACGCCGAGCGCTACCGCAGGCTCCACGTCATCGTGGGCGACTCCAACATGTCCGAGACGACCATGCTCCTGAAGGTCGGCGCCACCGACCTCGTGCTGCGCATGATCGAGGCGGGCACCGTCATGCGCGACCTCACCCTGGAGAACCCGATCCGGGCCATCCGCGAGGTCAGCCACGACACCACCGGGCGCCGCAAGGTGCGCCTGGCGAGCGGCCGCGAGGCCTCCGCCCTGGAGATACAGCGCGAGTACTTCGAGAAGGCCGCCGACTTCGTCGACCGGCGCGGCATCCGCACCGGCACCGTGGCGCAGGTCCTCGAACTCTGGGAGCGCACCCTCGACGCGATCGAGCAGGAGGACCTCGACCGCATCGGCACCGAGATCGACTGGGTCATGAAGTACAAGCTCATCGAGCGGTACCGCGAGAAGCACAACATGACCATGTCGCACCCGCGGGTCGCGCAGATAGACCTCGCCTACCACGACATCCACCGCCGCCGCGGCCTCTACTACCTCCTGGAGAAGAAGGGCCAGGCCACTCGTATCTGCAGCGACTTGAAGATCTTCGAGGGCAAGTCGGTGCCCCCGCAGACCACTCGGGCCCGGCTGCGCGGCGACTTCATCCGCCGGGCGCAGGAGCAGCGCCGGGACTTCACGGTCGACTGGGTCCACCTGAAGCTCAACGACCAGGCGCAGCGCACCGTGCTGTGCAAGGACCCCTTCCGTTCGGTCGACGACAGGGTGGAAAAGCTCATCGCGGGCATGTGAGTTCACCCCATCCGGTGAGGGCGGGCCGGGAACGTCACGCGAGGCGTCGTACGTTGTGTGCGTACGACGCCTCGCGTCGCCTCTGCCGTGCAGCACGGCGGGCCCCCGTACGGGAGCGGGCCGGGACATCCGGGCTCTCCCGGGCCCAAGACGCTGCTTTCGTCAGTAAGGTGGCGCGCACGCCCACCACAAGATCGATCGATACGAGGCCCCCACCGTGCGCCGACGCTCCCTACTCCTCGCCGTCCCGGCCGGACTGCTGACAGTCGCCGGGTGCGGCGACGACAAGTCCGACAAGAGCAAGAAGCCCAGCAGCAGTTCGTCCCCCTCGCCCTCCTCGCCGCCGAAGGCGAAGATCGTGGACGGCCCGCTGCCCGCGGTCACCGGCGGCAAGAAGTTCCGCGACAAGCCGACCGTGGCCAAGGGCCCCGGCAAGCCCAGCTCCGACCTCGCGGTCAAGACCCTCATCCCCGGCAAGGGCACCGAGGTGGCCAAGGGCGACTACCTCCAGGCCGACTACCTGGGCCAGATCTGGGACAGCGCGAAGGTCTTCGACAACTCCTTCGACCGCGGCGCGCCCGCCATCTTCCAGATCGGCGTCGGCCAGGTCATCCCCGGCTGGGACCAGAGCCTGGTCGGCAAGAAGGTCGGCAGCCGGGTCGAGCTGGCCATCCCGCCGGAGCTGGGATACGGCAAGCAGGGCAACCCGAAGGCCGGTATCAAGGGCGACAGCACCCTCGTCTTCGTCGTGGACGTCGTGGACACCTTCAACGCCAAGAGCTCCGCCAAGGGCAAGAAGGTCGCGCAGGACAACATCGACGTGCCCAAGGTCTCCACCAACACCGACGGCAAGGCCCCCACCATCGAGGTGCCGAAGGCCAAGGCGCCGACCAAGCTGATCGACCAGTACGTCATCGAGGGCGACGGCGAGGAGCTGAAGGCCACCGACACCGTCCTCGTCCAGTACAAGGGCGTCCTCTGGGACAACGGCAAGGAGTTCGACTCCTCGTACGGCCGCAAGCAGCTCACCCAGTTCGGCCTCAACCAGGTCGTCAAGGGCTGGGCGCAGGGGCTCACCGGCAAGAAGGTCGGCAGCCGGGTCCTGGTCGTCGTCCCGCCGAAGCTGGGTTACGGGGACAAGCCGCCGCAGGGCAGCCCCATCAAGAAGGACTCCACGATGGTCTTCTGCGTGGACATCCTGGCCAAGATGTGAGTCCCGGGATGCGAGACTGTCCCGGTTGTCATCCGCACCAACAGGAGCAAGTGACGTGAGCATCGACAAGCCCGAGGTCGACTTCCCGGGCGGCGAGCCCCCGGCCGACCTCGAGATCAAGGACATCACGGTCGGCGACGGCCCCGAGGCCAAGGCGGGGGACACCGTCTCCGTCCACTACGTGGGCGTGGCCTTCTCCAGCGGCGAGGAGTTCGACGCCAGCTGGAACCGCGGTACCCCGCTCCAGTTCCAGCTGGGCGCGGGCCAGGTCATCAGCGGCTGGGACCAGGGAGTGCAGGGCATGAAGGTCGGCGGCCGCCGCCAGCTGACCATCCCGGCCCACCTCGCCTACGGTGACCGCGGCGCCGGTGGCGGCCGCATCAAGCCGGGCGAGACCCTGATCTTCGTCTGCGACCTGGTCGCCGTCTGAGAGATCCCGGCCCCGGGGCCCGCCTGACCGGCGGACCCGGGCAGCCGCAGAGCCGAGGACCCGTGCCCGAGGGCAGGGGCCCTCGGCTTTTGCCGATCAACACCGGAGCGATACGGTCGGAGCCGAAGGACCGTGAGGAAGGGCGTAGATGGCCATTGCCAAGGCCGAGCGGCTCATGAACCTCGCGCTGTGCCTCCTCGGCACACGCCGGGCGCTGAGCAAGCGCGAGCTGCGTGACTCCATCGAGGCCTACGTCGAGGCCTTCCAGCGGGGTTCCGCCAGTTCCGAGGAGTCCTTCAACCGGATGTTCGAGCGGGACAAGGACGATCTGCGCGAACTCGGCCTGGTCATCGAGACGGTGGAGAACCTCGACGGCGACGTCGGCTATCTGGCCCGCCGGGACAGCAACCGCCTGCCGCCCGTCGCCTTCGACCCCGAGGAGGCGGCGGCCCTCGGCCTCGCCGCCAAGGTCTGGCAGCAGGCGCGCCTCGCCGGTGCCGCGAGCGGCGCCCTGCAGAAGCTGCGCGCCGCGGGCCTCCCCGAGGAGACCGGACCCGAGTCCACCCACGGCGCCCTCGAACCCCGGATCCCCGTGCACGAGAGCGCCTTCGAACCGCTGATGCTGGCCTGCCGCGACCGCAGGCCGGTCGCCTTCGACTACCGCAAGTCCAACGCGGTGCGCCCCGAGCCCCGCCAGGTCGAGCCCTGGGCCCTGGAGTGCTGGCGCGGCCACTGGTATCTGGCCGGATTCGACCGGGACCGCGGCGCCGAGCGGGTCTTCCGGCTCTCCCGGATCACCGGCAAGGTGCGCAGCAGGGCGGGCCGGTTCACCGCGCAGGTGCCCGATGTGGTCACGGTGCGCGAGACCGTCGCGAGCTGGGCCGGGGAGGGCGGCGAGGGCACCGCCAGGATCCGGCTGCGCACCGGCTCCGGCTACCCGCTGCGGGCCAGGGCCCTGTCGGTGCGCGAACTCGGCGACGGCTGGGACGAGTTGGAGATCCCGTACGGCCGCGGTCTGGACGCCTGGCTGGTGGAGTTCGGGCCGGACGTGGTGGTGCTCGGTCCCGCGGAGCTGCGGGCCGATGTGGTGGACCGGCTGCGCGCCGTGGCCAAGGGCTGAGGGGGAGCGAAGTGACTGCCGGACCCGCGCGTATCGCCCACCACGCGAACGCCATCGACCAGACCCGCCGGATGCTCTCCCTGGTGACCTACCTCAAGGAGCGCCCGGGGGCCCGGGTGGCCGACGTGGCCCGCGCCTTCGGCGTCAGCGAGGACGAGCTGATCAGCGACCTCGACGTACTGCCCATGTGCGGGACCAGCTTCCGCGGCGGCGATCTGCTCGACATCGACACCGACGGCGAGCACATCTGGTGGCACAACGTCGACGACGTGGCCGAGCCGCTGCGCCTGGCCGCCGACGAGGCGACCGCGCTCCTGGTCGCCGCGCGCGCCGTGGCCACCCTGCCCGGGCTGCGCGAGAGCGACCGCGGCGCCCTGCTGCGGGCCACCGCGAAGCTGGAGGCCGCGGCCGGGGAGGCGGCCGGGGCCAGCGCCCGGCTCTCGGTGACCTTCGAGTCCGAGGGCGGCGTCTTCGCCGATGTGGACCGGGCCATCTCCGAGCGGCGGCGGCTGTGGATCCGCTACTACTCGCCCGCCCGCGACGAGCTCTCCGACCGCGAGATCGACCCGATCCGCCTGGTCAGCATCGGGCACACCTACGTGGAGGCCTGGTGCCGCCGCTCCGAGGCGCGGCGGACCTTCCGCCTCGACCGGGTGGCCGAGATCAAGGTCCTCGACGAGCCCTCCGAGCCGCCCGAGGTGGAGCTGCGCGACCTCTCCGAGGGCCTGGTGCAGCCCGCCGCCGAGGACCCGGAGGTGGTGGTCGAGGTGGGCCCCGGCGGCCGCTGGGTCGCCGAGTACTACCCGCACGACAGCGCCGAGGAACTGCCCGACGGCGGGCTGCGGATCAGCCTGCGCGCCCCCGACCCGGGCTCGCTGCGCCGCCTCGCCCTGCGCCTCGGCCAGGACGGCCGGATCGTCGCGCCCCGGGAACTGGCCGACAGCGCCCGGGACGCCGCCCGCCGGGCCCTCGCCGCCTACGACGGGCTCGACGCGGACCGGGAGCGGCTGTGAGCGGCCGGGAGCCGGGCGGACCGGGCCCCACCGGCGGGCCGGACGGCGGCGCCCCGGCGCTCTCCGTCGCCCGCGAGCCGGCACCCTCCGCCGCCCGGGAGAGCACCGGGCCCGCCGAGGAGTCCGTCACCGCCGCCCCCGGAGCGGGCGAGCCCGTGCAGTTCCGGGCCGGCTGCCCCGACTGCCGGGCGCGCTTCGAGCTTCCGGCGGGTGCGCTGCGGCTGGCCGTCGGCGGGTCCAGCCGGACCACCTTCTACTCCTTCACCTGCCCCGAGTGCGGCTCGGCCGTCCGCAAGCCCGCCGGGGAGCGCATCGTCGAACTGCTCAGCGGCGGCGGGGTCAGCACCCTGCGGCTCCAGCCGAAGACCTGACGGGTGCCCGGGCCCGGAGCCCGCTTCCGCCGGGCGGATGCCGGGACTTCGGGCACCCTCCTCTAGGCTCGCAGCATGTTCTGGGCAATGCTCGCGATCGGACTCGGCTTCGCCGGGATCGCGGTCCTCGGTGTACTGGCGGTCCGGGTCTTCACGGAGGCGCAGCGGCTCGGGCAGCAGGTGGCGCGGGCCACCGAGGAGATCGGCCGGGCATCCGAGGAACTGGAGCGGGCCGCGATGACCGCGGCCCGCGCGCACGGCGAGAGCCTGCCCACGGATCTGCGCTGAGCCCCCGGTCCGGCACCGGCGACCGGCTTGAACAGATCGTGTCTGTCGGGCCCGGCCACCCGCCAGGTACGCTTTTGCGCACGGCCCGAGGAATGGGGCGCGGGCCGTGACCGGGAGTACGCGCAGGTATTGCCGCACGTTCACCCCTGAGCGTTACGATCTCGGACAGCACGGTGGCCGGGACGCATCCGGTCGACGGGCAGCATCGCCCACGCCGCCTCGGTGAGAAGGTAGACATGTTTTCTGGAAAGCTCGGCGCTCCCGAGATCATTCTCATTCTTGTCGTCATCATCCTGCTGTTCGGCGCGAAGAAGCTCCCGGACATGGCGCGCTCGCTGGGCAAGTCCGCCCGGATCCTCAAGAGCGAGGCCAAGGCGATGAAGAACGACGGTGGGAAGGACCAGGACCAGGCCCCGGCCGACCCGCCCGTCTCGGAGCAGCAGCGCACCATCCAGGCCGCTCCCGGCGACGTCAACAGCTCGCGTCCCGTCAGTGAGCCGACGGACACCACCAAGCGCTGACTCAGGGCCGGAACCGACCGGCTCGCGGTACGAGATGAGGACGTGGGTTGCTCAAGTCTGCCCGCAAGAAGGAGAAGGATCCCGAGGGACGGATGTCTCTCGGCGATCATCTTCGTGAGCTCCGCAACCGGCTCGCGAAGGCCGTCCTGGCGATCGTCGTGGTCACGGTGGTCGCTGCCTTCTTCTACAAGGACATGATCGAGTTCTTCACCGAACCGATCCTCGACGCCGTCGGCTGCGAGGCCAGCTTCTCCGAGCTCGCGAAGCAGGACAGCGGCACCTGTGCCCGGATCGTCCTCAACGGACTCCTGACGCCCTTCACCCTGGCGCTCAAGGTCTCCCTGACGGCCGGTGTGGTGCTCGCCTCGCCGATCTGGCTCTACCAGCTGTGGGCCTTCATCGCCCCCGGGCTGCACCGCCACGAGAAGAAGTACGCCCTGGCCTTCGTCGCCGCGGGCTTCCCGCTCTTCCTCGGCGGCGCCCTCTTCGCCTACCTCACGCTGCCCACCATGGCGACGGTGCTCCTCGACCTCTCGCCGGAGAACCTCGACAACCAGCTGCCCCTGGACGAACTGCTCGACCTGATCACCCGCATGGTGATCGTCTTCGGGCTCTCCTTCGAGCTGCCGCTGCTGCTCGTGATGCTCAACCTCACCGGCATGATCACCGGCCGCCGGATGATCGGCTGGTGGCGCGGCATGATCATGGGCATCACCGTGTTCTCCGCGCTCGTCACGCCCAGCACCGACCCGCTGACCATGCTGGCGCTGGCCGGGCCGATCTGCTTCCTGTACTTCGTCGCCGCCGGGTTCTCCCTGGTCAACGACCGCCGCAAGGCCCGTATCGCCGCGCTCGGCCCCTCCGAGGACGAGGCCTCGGAACTCGACTCCCCGGAGGAGATCGAGGAGGTGGAGGCGGTGGCCTCCGCGCCCGCCCTGCCGGAGCAGGCCGGTTCGGACCCGCACCGGGTCAACGGCTACGACGACGTGACCTGAGCCGTCCTGGGGGACAGGGGGACAGGGCCTTGAGCGGCCCCGGGGACTGGACTCCAGGTTGTCCCCGGGACGTGACCTGAGCGGGTCCCGGGCCGTCCGCCACCGCTGAGTCGACGGAGCGTCAGCGGCGGCCCGCGGCAACGGAGTCCGCGGGCTCTGCCGGAGCTGTTGCCCTGGCGGGCGGCGGTTTATATCGTCCAGCCGTGACCCGCGAGATCATCCTCTTCGTCAATCCCACCGCCGGCCGCGGCCGCGGCGCCCGGGCCGCCCGACCGGTGGCCGATCTGCTGCGGACGGCGGGCCACCGGGTCCGCACGGTCGTCGGCAGAGACGCGGCCGAGGCCGTGGGGAAGGCGCGGGCGGCCGTCGCCGAGGGCACCGACGCGCTGATCGCCGTGGGCGGTGACGGCATGGCGGGGCTCGCCCTCCAGGTGGTGGGCGGTACCGAGGTGCCGCTCGGCCTGGTCGCCGTCGGCACCGGCAACGACCTGGCCCGCTCGCTCGGACTTCCGCTGCGGGATCCCCGGGCCGCCGCCCTGGAGCTCACCCGGGTCCTCGCGGTGCCCGCCTCGGAGCCGCTGCGGGCGACCCCGGTGGACCTCGGCCGGGTCGCCACCGGGACCCCGGGGATGGGCGGCACCGGGACCCCGGGGACGGGCGGCACCGGCCCCGGCGCCGAAGGCCCCGACGCCGCGGACCCCGGCAGCGCGGCCCCCGGCACCGCGGGCGCGGGCCCCGGCAGTGCGGCCGCAGGCCCCGGCACCTGGTTCGGGACCGTGCTCGCCTCCGGCTTCGACTCCCGGGTGAACGACCGCGGCAACCGGATCCGGCTGCCGCTCGGCCGGTTCAAGTACGACCTCGCCATCCTGGCCGAGCTGGCCGCCTTCCGGCCGATCCCGTACCGGATACGGCTCGACGGGGGAGAGGTGCGGGAGATCGAGGCGACCCTCGTCGCGGTGGGCAACGGGCCCTCCTACGGCGGCGGGATGCGGATCTGCGCCGGGGCCGACATGCGGGACGGGCTCTTCCAGGTCACCGTCGTCGGCGAGGCGAGCCGCACCGATCTGCTGCGGGTCTTCCCCCGGGTCTACAAGGGCACCCACCTCGACCACCCCTCGGTCACCGTGCACCGGGCCGCCCGGGTCGAACTGGCGGCGCCGGGGGTCACCGCGTACGCGGACGGCGACCCGGTGGGGGCGCTGCCGCTCACCGCCGAGTGCGTGCCGGGGGCGGTGCGGTTCCTCGGGCTCTGAGCGGGGCCGGTAGGACGATCCTCATAAAGATCGTGCACTGTCAGAGGTGGCCGGTAGTCTCGAAAGCACGATGACAGAGGATCTCTCACCGGCCGAGCGATATGCGGCAGCGCGCAGGCGTGCCGCAGAGCAGGCGACCGCACTCGCCTCCTTCCGCGAGATGTACGACTTCGGGCTCGACCCCTTCCAGACCGAGGCCTGCCAGGCGCTCGAAGAGGGCATGGGGGTGCTGGTCGCCGCGCCCACCGGCTCCGGCAAGACGATCGTCGGCGAGTTCGCCGTCCACCTGGCACTCGGCCAGGGCAAGAAGTGCTTCTACACCACGCCGATCAAGGCGCTCTCCAACCAGAAGTACAGCGACCTCGCCGCGCGCTACGGCGCCGACAAGGTCGGCCTGCTCACCGGCGACAACAGCGTCAACTCCGATGCGCCGGTGGTCGTGATGACCACCGAGGTGCTGCGGAACATGCTCTACGCGGGCTCCCAGGCCCTGCTCGGCCTCGGCTATGTGGTCATGGACGAGGTGCACTACCTCTCGGACCGCTTCCGCGGCGCCGTCTGGGAGGAAGTGATCATCCACCTGCCGGAGTCGGTCACCCTGGTCTCCCTCTCGGCGACGGTCTCCAACGCCGAGGAGTTCGGTGACTGGCTGGACACCGTCCGCGGCCGTACCGAGGTGATCGTCTCCGAGCACCGCCCGGTCCCGCTCTTCCAGCACGTCCTGGCCGGGAGGCGGATGTACGACCTCTTCGAGGAGGGCGAGGGCCGCAAGAGAGCGGTCAACCCGGATCTGACGCGGATGGCGAGGATGGACGCCAGCCGCCCCGCCTTCGGCAAGGACCGCCGCCGCGGCCGGGCGATGCGCGAGGCCGACCGGGAGCGCGAGCGCCGCCAGCGCACCCGGATCTGGACACCGGGCCGCCCCGAGGTCATCGAACGCCTCGACGCCGAGGGCCTGTTGCCCGCCATCACCTTCATCTTCAGCCGGGCCGGCTGCGAGTCCGCGGTGCAGCAGTGCCTGTACGCGGGGCTGCGGCTCAACGACGAGGAGGGGCGCGCCACCGTCCGCGAGATCGTGGAGAAGCGCACCGAGTCCATCCCCCGCGAGGACCTGCACGTCCTCGGCTACTACGAGTGGCTGGAGGGCCTGGAGCGCGGGATCGCCGCCCACCACGCGGGCATGCTGCCCACCTTCAAGGAGGTCGTGGAGGAGCTGTTCGTCCGCGGTCTCGTCAAGGCGGTCTTCGCCACCGAGACCCTCGCGCTCGGCATCAACATGCCCGCCAGGTCCGTGGTCCTGGAGAAGCTCGTCAAGTGGAACGGCGAGCAGCACGCCGACATCACCCCCGGCGAGTACACCCAGTTGACCGGGCGCGCGGGCCGCCGCGGCATCGACATCGAGGGCCATGCCGTCGTGCTCTGGCACCGCGGGATGAGCCCCGAGCACCTCGCCGGACTCGCCGGTACCCGTACGTATCCCCTGCGGTCCAGCTTCCGGCCCTCGTACAACATGGCCGTCAATCTGGTCCAGCAGTTCGGGCGGCACCGCTCGCGGGAGCTCCTGGAGACCTCCTTCGCGCAGTTCCAGGCGGACCGCGCGGTGGTCGGCATCTCCCGCCAAGTGCAGCGCAACGAGGAGGGGTTGGAGGGCTACAAGGCCTCGATGACCTGCCACCTCGGCGACTTCGAGGAGTACGCGGCGCTGCGCCGCCGGCTCAAGGACCGGGAGAACGAACTGGCCAGGCAGGGCGCCCTGCAGCGCCGCGCCGCGGCCGCCTCGGCGCTGGAGAAGCTGAAGCCGGGCGATGTGATCCACGTGCCCACCGGCAAGTTCGCCGGGCTCGCCCTGGTGCTCGACCCGGGCCTCGCCGCCGGCCGCTCCAACGGCCACCGGGGCTTCGAGCAGCACGACGGGCCGCGCCCGCTGGTGCTGACCGCCGAGCGCCAGGTCAAGCGGCTGGCCTCGATGGACTTCCCGGTGCCGGTGGAGCCGCTGGAGCGGATGCGCATCCCCAAGTCCTTCAACCCGCGCAGCCCGCAGTCCCGGCGCGATCTCGCCTCGGCGCTGCGGACCAAGGCCGGGCACATCGCCCCGGAGCGGCACCGCAAGCAGCGCGCGGCGGCCGCCGACGACCAGGAGATCGCCCGGCTGCGGGCGGAGCTGAGGGCGCACCCCTGCCACGGCTGCGGCGAGCGCGAGGACCACGCCCGCTGGGCCGAGCGCTACCACCGGCTGCTGCGCGACACCGGCCAGCTGGAGCGCCGTATCGAGGGCCGCACCAACACCATCGCCCGCACCTTCGACCGGATCGTCGCCCTGCTGACCGAGCTCGACTACCTCCGGGGGAACGAGGTCACCGAGCACGGCAGGCGCCTCGCCCGCCTCTACGGCGAACTCGACCTGCTCGCCAGCGAATGCCTGCGGGACGGGGTCTGGGAGGGCCTCGGCCCCGCCGAACTCGCCGCCTGCGTCTCGGCCTTGGTGTACGAGTCGCGGATCGGGGACGACGCGGTCGCGCCGAAGGTGCCGTCCGGGAAGGCGAAGGCCGCGCTCGGGGAGATGGTGCGGATCTGGGGCCGGCTCGACGCGGTCGAGGAGGAGTTCCGGATCAGCCAGACCGAGGGCGTCGGGCAGCGCGAGCCCGACCTCGGCTTCGCCTGGGCGGTGTACATGTGGGCCTCCGGCAAGGGGCTCGACGAGGTGCTGCGCGAGGCGGAGATGCCCGCGGGCGACTTCGTGCGCTGGTGCAAGCAGGTCATCGACGTGCTCGGCCAGATCGCCGCCGCCGCGCCCGCCGAGCAGTCGACGGTCGCCAAGAACGCCCGGCGCGCGGTCGAGGCGGTGCTGCGCGGAGTGGTGGCGTACTCCTCGGTGGGCTAGCCCCTCGGAGCCGGTGCCGTCGGCGCGGGGCGCCGCCCGAGGGCGGCGCCGGACCGGCCGGGGCTCAGTGCTTGCGCAGGCGGCCCGCGATCGCGTGGCCGACGAAGAGGTAGACGACGGCGGCCAGACCGTAGCCGCAGACCACGCGGGCCCATTCCTTGTCGAAGGTGAACAGGTCGTGGGACCAGGTGGCGAGCCAGCGGGCCGCGTCATGGGTGACCTGCACCAGGTCGTTGCCCGGGTTGGCGTCCAGCAGGTAGAGCACGATCCACAGCCCGATGATGAAGGCGAGGACGTCCGCGGCGAGCGCGATGACTCTGCTGGCGGTCGAGGCGTTGCGCGAAAGTGTTGTCATGTACAGCGCCTTGCCCTTTGTGCCTCTGTGAAACGCTACCCGTTCGAAGCGGTGTCGAACTGACTGGTCAGGGGCCGGGTGCCCCGCTCCCGGTGACCGGGCGCGCACCGGGCCGCGGCATTCCGGATGCGCCTTCCGGCCTCCGTGTCCACGCGCCATCCACGCGCCCGTACGTGATCACCTTCTGCGAGCGGGCGACTTCGCTGCGTGCAAATGGAGCCGAGTCTAGGACTCCTGGCGGGCGATTTCAGGGCCTTGCGGAAGATGACATGCGGTGGCTGCGGCGGGGCTAAGCTCGCCCGCAGCGCACCGAGTTGAGACGTATTCGGGCCTTGGTTCCCTATGCACCTTCTGTGTGCCCGGATCCGGCTGCTCCCGGCGGCGCGCGACGACCTAGGTCCCCCGTCCAGAAGTCTTCAGAGGGCAGACATGGTGAGTGTTGAACCGCCCCCCACCGGCCGCGAAGTCCCCTATGCGCGCGTACTGCTGCTGCCCGCCGTGCTGATGGCCGCGGTGGCCGGAGCCGCGGCGGCCCTGGTGGACGAAGGAGCGCGGCCGGCCGTCGCGGTGTGCGGGGCGGTGTGCCTGCTCCTCGTCCTCGCCGTCGCGGCACAGGCGGTACGCGGCTTCCGTACGGCACGGAGGCTGCGCGCCCGGCACGCCCACCAGATCGCCTTCCTCAAGCGCCGCACCGACGCCCACGAGGAGCAGAGCGTCCGCCTCGGGCGCGATCTGCTGCCCGAGGCGCTGCTGCGGCTCGGCCGGGGCGAGTCGCCCGCCGAGGTGGTGCAGGCGCTGGTGGACGCCGACCCGGTCCACCGCGATCTGCCGATGGCCGGCCGGGCGCTGCTGCGCGATGTCCTGGAGATCGTGGACAACGAGCGGGCGATGCGCGAGTCCGCGCAGCTCGCCTTCGTCAACATCGCCCGCCGGGTGCAGGCGATCGTCCACCGCCAGGCCGCCGAACTGCGCGAGATGGAGGAGGACCACGGCCGCAACCCCGAGGTCTTCGACGACCTGCTGCGCATCGACCACGGCACCGCCCTGATCGGCCGCCTCGCCGACTCCGTCACGGTGCTCGGCGGCGCCCGGCCCGGCCGCCAATGGCCCGGCCCCGTACCGCTGTTCAGCGTGCTGCGCGGGGCGATGTCCCGGATCCTCGACTACCAGCGCGTCGATCTGCACTCCCTCGTGGACGTCGCCGTCCTCGGCACCTCCGTCGAGCCGCTCATCCACGCCTGCGCGGAACTCCTCGACAACGCCACCCGCTACTCGCCGCCGCAGACCCGGGTGCATGTCACCGCCGTCGAGGTGCAGACCGGTATCGCCATCGAGATCGAGGACGGCGGCGTCAGCCTCAGCGAGGAGGCCCGGGCCCGCGCCGAGCGGATGCTGGCCCAGGCCCAGGTGGGCATCGACCTCAACGACCTCGGCGAGACCCCTCGCCTCGGCATGGCCGTGGTCGGGCGGCTCGCGCAGATGTACGGGATGCAGGTCTCGCTGCGGCAGTCCGCCTACGGCGGCGTACGCGCCGTGCTGGTCGTGCCCCGCGAGATGCTCACCACCGCCCCGGCACCCGCGCTCGCGCACGGCATCGGCGCCGCCGCGGTGCCCCGGGTCAACGAGGAGGGGCGGCTCATCGAGGAGCCCGCCCGCCCGGCCAAGCGGCACCGGCAGCCGACCGGGCCGGTCGCCTCGCCGCCGCTGGTCCCCGCCGTGGTCGCCGAGTCCTTCGACCCGCCCCCGATCGAGGAGTGGACCCCGAACGGCCTCCCGCAGCGCCGCAGCCGGGTCCGCTCCTCCTACACCCGGCGCCTCGCGGAACGCGCCCAGGCCGCGCCCGCCCGCGAGGTGCGAGGCGGCGGCGAACCCGAACCGGGCCTGTGGATCGAGGCGTTCATGACCGGCGCGAGCGGCTCGGACGAGACCAGCGCCGAGGGACGCCGCCACCCGGCGTCCGAGGAGGAGGGAAACCACCAGTGATCCATCAGCGCGCCAACTTCGACTGGATGCTCAAGGAACTCGCCGACGGCGTCCCCCAGACCCGCCAGATCGTGGTGCTCTCCGCCGACGGGCTGCGGATCGCCCAGTACGGGGGCGATCCGGACGCCGCCGACCGGATCGCGGCCGCCTGCGCGGGACTCCAGAGCCTGGCCGCGGCCGTGGCCACCGAGATCCCCGAGAGCGACGGCCGGATGCGGATGGTCATCATCGAGGTCAGCGGCGGCTTCTTCTACCTGATGGCCGCGGGCGCCGGCGCCTACCTCGCCGTACTCGCCGAGGAGACCGTCGACGCCGGGCTGATCGGCAACCGGATGCGCGACCTGGTGGTCCGCATCGGCGCCCATCTGACCAGCCCGCCCCGCCGCGACGGGCAGCCCGTATGACCGGTGCGCGGCGCGAACGGCGGGCCCCGCTGACCGGGTCGGCCGCCAACCCGGAGCGCCTGTACGTCCTGACCGGGGGTGCCGAGGCGGCCGAGCGGGCCGCCCTCGACCTGGTCACCCTGATCGTGGCGCGGGGCGAGGCGCCGCCCACCGCGCCGCCCGAACAGGCCGCCCTGCTGCGGATGTGCGCCACCCCGCTGTCGGTGGCCGAACTCTCCGCCTATCTGAACCTGCCGTTCAGCGTGGTGACCGTACTGCTGACCGAGCTGCTCGCGGCCCGGCTCGTCGAGGCGCGTGCCCCGGTCGTCCGCTCGGCGCTCCCGGACCGGACCCTTCTCGAAGCGGTGATGCATGGACTTCAACAGCTCTGACACCCTCGCCGGTCCCCGCCGCGAGGACGTGCTCCCGGCGACGGCCACCTCCGCGGTGAAGGTCGTGATCGTCGGCGGCTTCGGGGTCGGCAAGACCACGATGGTCGGCTCGGTCAGTGAGATCAGACCGCTGACCACCGAGGAGACGATGACCCAGGCCGGGATCGGCATCGACGACGACTACGGCTCCCCGACGAAGACCGCCACCACCGTCGCCATGGACTTCGGGCGGATCAGCATCACCGAGCAGCTGGTCCTCTACCTCTTCGGCACCCCCGGGCAGGAGCGCTTCTGGTTCCTGTGGAACGGCCTCTTCGAGGGCGCACTCGGGGCCGTCGTCCTGGTGGACACCCGGCGCCTGGAGGTGAGCTTCGACGTCATCGGGCGCCTGGAGGAACGCGGGGTGCCCTTCGTGGTGGCCGTCAACTCCTTCCCGGACGCGCCCCGTTACCCGGTGGCCGAACTCCGCGCCGCCCTCGACCTGCCCGAGGAGATCCCGATCCTGCACTGCGACGCCCGCCGCCGCGCCTCCAGCCGGGACGTCCTGCTCAGCCTGATGCGCTTCCTGCACTCCCTGAGCACCGCGCCGTCCTGAACACGGTCGCCCGCGGACCCGGCCGCCTCCGAACTCGCCCACCGCGCACGCCACTTGACCGATCAGACCACCCCACCGTACGTACGCCCTCACCCGGAACCGGAACCTCGGAGCGACACCGTGACGACCCCTTCGCCCTACCGACCCGGCACCGACGACACCGCCCTCGCGCCCCCGCCGGGCTGCCCCGCGCACGGCCGCGGACCCGGCGGCGCGCACCGCCTGTACGGACCCGAGGCGGAGGACCTGGCCGCCGTCTACGAGCGGATGCGCGCCGAGCACGGCGCGGTCGCCCCCGCCCTGCTCCACGACGACCTGCCGATCTGGGCGGTCCTCGGACACGGCGAGAACCTCCAGATGGTGCGCAACTCCTCGCACTTCACCCGCGATTCACGCCACTGGCGCGCCGTCCAGGACGGCTCCGCGGGCCCCGACCACCCGCTCGCCCCGGTCTTCACCTGGCAGCCGATGTGCAGCTTCGTCGAGGGCGCCGAGCACCGCAGGCTCCGCGGCGCGGTGACCGGCGCGATGGCCACCATCGACCACCGCGGGGTGCGCCGCCACATCAACCGCTTCAGCCAGCGCCTGGTCAACGAGTTCTGCGAGGACGGCCGCGCCGACCTCGTCTCCCGCTTCGCCGAGCACCTGCCGATGATGGTGATGTGCCAGGTCATCGGCATGCCCGAGGAGTACGACGAGCGGATGGTGCAGGCCGCCCGCGACATGATCCAGGGCACCGAGACCGCCATCGCCAGCAACGCCTACGTGATGGCCGCGCTCACCCGGCTGGTGCGCCGCCGCCGGGAGCGGCCGGTCGAGGACTTCACCAGCGCCCTGATCACCCACGAGTCCCGGCTCTCCGACGAGGAGGTGGCCCAGCACCTGCGCCTGGTCCTCATCGCCTCCTACGAGGCCACCGCCAACCTCATCGCCAACGTGCTGCGCATGGTGCTCACCGACCCGCGCTTCCGCGCCCAGCTCAACGGCGGCCAGATGACGGTGCCGGAGGCGGTCGAGCAGTCGCTCTGGGACGAGCCTCCGTTCAGCGCCATGATCGGCTACTTCGCCACCCAGGACACCGAGTTGGGCGGCAAGCACATCCGGGCGGGCGACGGACTCATCCTCGGCATCGCCCCGGGCAATGTCGACCCGGCGGTGCGCCCCGACCCCGAGGCCCCCATGCAGGGCAACCGGGCGCACCTGGCCTTCAGCGGCGGGCCGCACGAGTGCCCCGGCCAGGATCTCGGCCGCGCCATCGCCGACACCGGGGTGGACGCCCTGTTCATGCGGCTGCCGGATGTCGAACTCGCCGTGCCCGAGAGCGAGTTGCGCTGGCGCTCCTCGGTGCTCTCGCGGCATCTGGTGGAGCTGCCGGTGCAGTTCGCGCCCCGGCCTCCGCAGGAACCCGCCGGGCAGGCCGTCACCGTACCGGCGCCGCGCGGGAACTGGGAGGTCTCCTCCCTGACGGCGAACTCGCCCGCGACGGCCGCGACTTCGGCGCCCGCGCCCGCCTCGGGGCCCGCGCCTGCCTCGGCGCCCGCGTCAGAACCGGCCGCCCCCGCACCGGCGACCGCCCCCGGCGCCGCCCGCCACGCCCAGAGCGAGCGGCGCGGCGGCCTCGGCCGGCGCCTGCTGCGGTGGTGGCGGGGCCAAGGGCGGTGAGCGGGCGGAGAGTTGCCTGCCGGTCGGGTCAAGAGGCTTGCGCGGCTGAGGAGTTGGATGTCGAGGCGGGGCGCTCAGGCAGGACATGAGCGCGGCCGGGCGGGTCAAGTGCGCTGATCCGCCCGGCCGTTCAGTCCTCGGACGGCGGGCTGCTGGCCCAGCGGATGGCGCGGGTCAGGATCCGGCCCGCGGGACGTACGCCCGCCGTCTCGACCAGGGGCAGCCGCGGCAGCCAGAGCATGGCCCGGGCCCAGGACGGCAGGAGCGCCACCGCGTTCGCGGCGAGGATCGCGTACGGGCCGCGTACCGCGAAGGGGAGCGGGGGCCGCAGCAGCAGGAAGCGGGCGGCCTCCCGGGCCTCGGGGGTCGCGCGCAGCTCGGGGCGGTAGGCCTTCAGCCGGGCGCGCAGCGCGGCCACGTCCCGGGGCGGGTCGAGCGCGCCGAGGGCGGCGGCCACCTCGGCGGTGTCGGCCACGTACGCGTCGTAGTCGGCGTCCGAGAGCGGCGTGGCCCCGAAGAGCCGGTGGGCGCGGAGGAAGCAGTAGGCCTCGGCGGTGTGCACCCACTCCAGGAGGTGCGGGTCCCCGGCGTGGTAGTCGAGGCCGCCCGCGGTCACCCCGCGCACCCGCTCGTGGACGGAACGCACCCGGTCCACCGCGTCCTTGGCGTCCTCGGCGGTGCCGTAGGTGGTGACCGCGAGGAAGTAGCTGGTCCGCTGGAGGCGGCCCCAGGGGTCCCCGCGGTAGCCGGAGTGCGCCGCGACGGCGGCCATGGCCCGCGGATGCAGGGACTGCAGCAGCAGTGCGCTCAGGCCGCCGGTGTACATCGCGGCGTCGGCGTGCACGGTGCGGATGGGCCGCTCCGGGGCGAACCAGCGCGGCCCCGGGGTGTCGTGGATACGGGCGCGGTGCTGCTCGCCCTCGGGCCCGGCCACCCGCGCGAACAGGCTCCGGCCGAGCCGCTGCCGCAGCTCCGCGATTCCGGTGTCCGGGATGCTCATACGTCCAGTATCCGCCGTACGACCGGGGCGGGGGAGCGGTTCACGGCGCGGGGCGGGCCCGGGCGGTTCCGTCGGGCGGGGCGGCTCGGCGCGGGGGCGCCGCTCAGTACGGCTGCTCCGTACCGTCCGCCGTCCCACCGTCGGCCGTCCCTTACTCCGCGGCGGGCCAGGCCGAGAGCCGGCGGCGGCTGTCGAAACGGTGCCGGCGGCCGGTCACCGGGTCGGTGAACTCCAGGGTGCGGGCGAGGAGTTGGAGGGGGCTGTCCAGGTCCTCCGGGGCGTCGGCCGGGGCCACCTCGGGGTAGAGGGGGTCGCCGAGGAGGGGGATGCCGAGGGCGTTCATGTGCACCCGGAGCTGGTGGGTGCGGCCGGTGGTGGGGAGCAGGCGGTAGCGGCCTAGCCCGGCGCGGTGCGCGAGGAGTTCGATGTGGCTCACGGCGTTGGGCTCGCCGGGCACCTCCTCGGCGGTGAGCCGCCCGGGCTCCTTCTCGATCCGGCTCTGCACGGTGCGCGGCAGCGCCAGCTCGGGCCGGTACGGCGCCACCCCCTCGTACTCCTTGTGGATCCGGCGGTCCCGGAAGAGGGTCTGGTACCGGCCGCGCTCCTCGGGACGCAGGGTGAACAGGACCAGACCGGCGGTGAGCCGGTCCAGCCGGTGGGCGGCGCCGAGCTGCGGCAGGTCCAGTTCGCGGCGCAGCCGGGCCAGCGCGGTGTCGGTGATGTGCGAGCCGCGCGGGGTGGTGGCGAGGAAGTGCGGCTTGTCGGCGACCAGGATGTGCGCGTCCCGGTAGACCACCTCGATCCCGAAGGGCACCGGCTCCTCGGGCGCCAGCTCCCGGTGGAACCAGACGAACAGCCCCGGTTCGTACGGGGTCGCCGGGGTCACGGCGGCGCCGTCCGCGAGGACGAATTCACCCCGGTCCAGCATGGCGTCGACGACCGCGGCCCCCGGGGCGAGGCGCTCGGCCAGGTGGTCCCGGACGGTGGCCCAGGGGCCCTCGCCCGGCAGCCGGAGCCGTACCGGATCCACTCCCTCACGCTGGGGGAGCGGGCAGCCGGGGACATGCGGTCTGCGTCTCATCACGGTCCAGCGTACGGGGGCGGGAGCAGGCGGGGGCGGTCCCTGGACGCCCGGGTCCGGCCGCCACCCTCCGGGCGCCTGGGCCCGGCCTCCGACAGCCCGGCTCCCGGTCCCGGGATCCGCGTCCGCCCCGCCCGCCCCTAGGTCCGGTCCGCTCAGGCCGCCCCTCCGCTCAGGCCGCCCCGCTGCCGCTCTCCTGCTCGGCCTCGACCTCCGCGTTCCAGTCGCGCTTGGAGGCCTGCCAGCCGTCCTCGTTGTGGCCGAGGCGCCAGTAACCGGAGATCGAGAGCTGCTCGCGGGGGATCGCCCGCTCGACGCGGAGCAGGCGGCGCAGCTCCTTGACGAAGCCCGCCTCGCCGTGGACGAAGGCGTGCACCTTCCCGGCGGGGAACTCCAGGGCGCGGACCGCCTCCACCAGCGCGGCGCCGACCGGCCGCCCGCCCCGGTGCAGCCAGACGATCTCCGCGTCGGTGGTGATCTTCTGCTCCTCCTCGGGCCCGGCGACCTCGACGAACACCCGGGCGTCGGCGCCCGCGGGCAGCGCCTCCAGGGCGGCCGCGACGGCGGGCAGGGCGCTCTCGTCACCGGCGAGCAGATGCCAGTCGGCCGCCGGGTCCGGGGCGTAGCCGCCGCCGGGGCCGAGCAGCCGGACGCGGTCGCCGGGCCGGGCCGCGGCGGCCCAGGGACCGGCCAGGCCCTCCGCGCCGTGCACCACGAAGTCGACGGTCAGCTCGCGGCTCTCCGGCTCCCAGGCGCGCACCGTGTAGGTACGGGTCACCGGCCACTGGTCCCGGGGCAGCTCGGCGCGGATCCGCTGGATGTCGAAGGGCTCGGGGTAGCTGACCCCGGCGGCCGGGAAGAGGATCTTGACGTAGTGGTCCGTGCAGTCCCCGGCCTCGAACTGCGCGAGGCCCTCGCCGCCGAGCACCACGCGCTGCATGTGCGGGGTGAGCCGTTCGGTGCGGACCACCTCGGCGAGATGGACCTGGGGTGCGGAACGCTTGGCCATGGAGGACTCCCCGTCAACTGCTCGGCATTCGTACTTAGGGTGTCCTAAGTTAGCAGCTTCCGGTGAACGGTCTCCTGGTCGGCTCCTGGGTCGGTTCCTCGCCGCTCCGGCCCGGGGCGCTTCGGGTACTCAGGCGCCCCCGAGCGTGGTGAGCAGGCGCTCCAGGGAGCCGCCGAGATTCCAGCGCGCGGCCAGCTCGCCCAGGGCGGCGGCGTCGCGCGGTCCCGCGGGCAGGGCCGGGTCGTGGTCCGGCACCGGGACGTCGGTGGCCACCCGGACGACCTTCGGGGCGACCGCGAGATAGGGCCGCGACTCGTCGAGGCGCCTGCGCTGGGTCGGGGTGAGCTTGGCGGTGCGGTCGCCGACGGCCGCGAGGATCCCGGCCAGGTCGCCGAACTCGGCGAGCAGCTTGGCGGCGGTCTTCTCGCCGATGCCCGGCACGCCCGGCAGGCCGTCGCTCGGGTCGCCGCGCAGCAGCGCCAGATCCGCGTACCCGCCGCCGTCCACGCCGTACTTCTCGCGCAGCCAGGACTCGTCGGTGAGCTGGAGCGAGCCGACGCCCTTGAGCGGGTAGAGCACCCGCACGCCCCGGGCGTCGTCGACCAGCTGGTAGAGGTCGCGGTCGCCGGTGACGATGTCCACCGGGCCCTTCGCCCGGGTGGCCAGGGTGCCGATCACATCGTCCGCCTCGTACCCCGCGACGCCGATCCGCGCGATGCCGAGAGCGTCGAGCACCGCCTCGATCACCGGGACCTGGGGGGCGAGGGTGTCCGGCACCTCCTCCTCGTCCGGTCCCGCGGCGTGCTCCTCGGCGACCCGGTGCGCCTTGTACGAGGGGATCAGCTCGACCCGCCACTCGGGTCGCCAGTCGGCGTCCATGCAGGCCACCAGCGCGTCGGGGCGGTGGTCGCGCACCAGGCGGTCGATGAAGTCGAGCAGCCCGCGCACGGCGTTCACCGGGGTGCCGTCGGGCGCCCGCACCGACTCGGGCATGCCGAAGTACGCGCGGAAGTAGAGGGAGGCGGTGTCGAGGAGCATGAGCCGTCGCTGAGTCACCCGGGCATCATGCCGCACCCCACCGACAGCGCCGTCACGCTCCGCGTCCGTACCTCGCGATTGGTGCGAATCAAGCCAGAAGGGGAAGCTGTGACCTGCGGCACTGGCTGGTTTGACGCGTGTAAACCGGGGCAGGCGCGCACGCGGTGTGGACCGGCCCCGCCCAGTTGCGGCCGGCTGATGCGGGCAGACCCCGTTCCACGCCCCGGCCTGCGACGGGGGAGGCGCGGGCCCGCTTCGCTCGACCCGAGAGGTGCATGTGTCCAGACTGCAAGCAGAGCATCTGTACAAGGTGTTCGGCAGACGAGCCGCTGACGCGGTGGAGAAACTGAAGGGCGGTGCGGACCGCGGGGAACTGCGGGCCGAGGGGACCACCGCCGCCGTCATCGACGCGTCCTTCACCGTCGAACCCGGGCAGATATTCGTGGTCATGGGCCTCTCCGGCTCCGGCAAGTCCACGCTGCTGCGGATGCTGAACGGGCTGCTCGAACCGACCTCGGGCCAGGTCCTCTTCGACGGGCAGAACCTGACCGCGCTCGGCGCCCGGGAGCTGCGCCGCGTACGGGCCACCCGGATCAGCATGGTCTTCCAGCACTTCGCGCTCTTCCCGCACCGCAGCGTCCTGGAGAACGCCGCCTACGGCCTGGAGGTCCAGGGCGTGGCGCGCTCCGAGCGCGAGCGGCGGGCCACCGAGGCCCTGGAGCTGGCCGGGCTCAAGGGCTGGGAGAAGTCCTGGCCCGACGAGCTGTCCGGCGGCATGCAGCAGCGCGTGGGCCTGGCCCGGGCGCTGGCCACCGACGCCGACCTGCTGCTCATGGACGAGTCCTTCAGCGCGCTCGACCCGCTGATCCGGCGGGACATGCAGGACCAGCTCCTGGAACTCCAGCGGCGGCTGAAGAAGACCATCGTCTTCATCACCCACGACCTCAACGAGGCGATGCGCCTCGGCGACCAGATCGCGGTCATGCGCGACGGCCGCATCGTGCAGACCGGCACCGCGGAAGACATCCTTGTCACCCCCGCCAACGACTATGTCGCCGCCTTCACCCAGGACGTCGACCGCTCCCGGGTGCTCACCGCGGGCGCGGTGATGGCCGACCCCGAGGAGGCCTTCGGGACCAGGACCGCGGGCGGCAAGGAGCTGCGGACCGCCGAGGACGTCCTCGCCGCGGCCCCCGCCACGGTGCGCGAGCACACCCCCGTACTGGAGCTGTTCACCCCCTGTGCGGGCAGTGAGACCCCGGTCGCCGTCACCGACGCCGAGGGCCGGCTGACGGGTGTGGTCACCCGGCAGCGGCTGCTCGCCGTGCTCGGGGACCCGATGCCGCCCGCGGAGGAGCCCGCCGGCGCGGCGCCCCCGGTGGCGATCGGCAAGGACGGCAGCGAGACGGGCAAGGTGAGCGCGGGTGCCTAGGATTCCTCTCGGCGACTGGGTCGACAGCGGGGTCGACTGGCTCGTCGACCACATGGCCTGGCTCTTCGACTTCGTGAAGTCGGTCTCCAGCGGGATGTACGACGCCATCGACGGGGTGCTCACCGCGCCCGAGCCGATGCTGCTCGCGGGCATCCTCGCGGTCCTCGCCTTCTGGCTGCGCGGACTGACCGGCGGCGTGCTCGCCTTCGCGGGCTTCCTGCTCATCGACTCCCTCGAACTGTGGGAGGACGCGATGGGCACCCTCTCACTCGTCCTGGTCGCGACGATCATCGCGCTGCTGATCTCGGTACCGCTCGGGATCTGGGCCGCCCGCTCGAACACGGTCAGCGCGGTCGTACGGCCCGTCCTGGACCTGATGCAGACCATGCCGGCCATGGTCTACCTGATCCCGGCCATGCTCTTCGTGGGCCTCGGCGTCCCGGCGGGCATCGTCGCCACCCTGATCTTCGCCCTGCCGCCCGGGGTGCGGATGACCGAACTCGGCATCCGCCAGGTCGACAAGGAACTCGTCGAGGCCGCCGAGGCCTTCGGCACCTCGCCGCGCAACACCCTGCTGCGGGTGCAGCTGCCGCTGGCGCTGCCCACGATCATGGCGGGCGTCAACCAGGTGATCATGCTGGGCCTGTCGATGGTGGTCATCGCGGGCATGGTCGGCACCGGCGGGCTCGGCGGCGCGGTCAACGAGGCGATCGGCAACCTCGACGTCGGACTCGGCTTCGAGGCCGGTCTCGGCATCGTCATCATCGCCATCTACCTGGACCGCCTCACCAGCGCCCTCGGCACCCAGCTCTCCCCGCTCGGCCGCCGCGCCGCCCAGAAGGCCCGCACCACCGGCGGCCTGAAGTTCTGGGACTACCGCCCGCGCCCCGCGGTCGCGGTCGTCGGCGTCGTCGTCCTCGCGCTCGTCGCGGGCGGCATGGGCGTCTTCGGCAAGAGCGACTCCGACAGCGTCGAGGCCTCGACCAACGTCGGCCAGGGCAAGGAGCTGAACATCGGCTACATCCCCTGGGACGAGGGCATCGCCTCCACGTACCTGTGGAAGGAGCTGCTCGAACAGCGCGGCTACAAGGTGAAGACCACCGAATTCGCCGCCGGTCCGCTGTACACCGGCCTGGCCCAGGGCCAGGTCGACTTCCAGACCGACTCCTGGCTGCCGGTCACCCACGCCGAGTTCTGGAAGAAGTACGGCAAGCAGCTGGAGGACATGGGCAGCTGGTACAGCCCGACCTCGCTGGAGCTCTCGGTGCCCTCCTACGTCAAGGGCGTCGACACCCTCGACGACCTCAAGGGCAAGGGCAGCACCTTCAAGGGCAAGATCATCGGCATCGAGCCCAGCGCGGGCGAGATGGGCCTGCTGAAGAAGAAGGTCCTCAAGGAGTACGGCCTGGACAAGGAGTACGAGGTCGTCGACGGCTCCACGCCCGCCATGCTCACCGAGCTGAAGCGCGCCTACGCCAAGAAGGAGCCGGTCGCGGTCACCCTCTGGTCCCCGCACTGGGCCTACAGCGACTACAAGCTGAAGAAGCTGAAGGACACCAAGGGCGCCTGGGGCAAGGGCGACGGCATCCACTCGCTCTCCCGCAAGGGCTTCGGCTCGGAGAACCCGCAGGTGGCCAAGTGGCTCAAGGACTTCAGGATGAGCGAGAAGCAGCTCACCGGCCTGGAGGCCGAGATCCAGAAGGCGGGCAAGGGCAAGGAGCAGGAGGCCGTCCGCGGCTGGCTGAAGAAGAACCCCTCGCTCGTCGACAAGTGGGCCCCCGTCGCCCAGAAGGGCAAGGGCGAGGCCGCCCGCGCCCTGAACGTCGGCTGGTTCCCGTGGGAGGAGGACATCGCCGTCACCTACCTGTGGAAGGCCGTCCTCGCGGAGCGCGGCTACCGGATGAACCTCAAGCAGTTCGCCGTCGGCCCGGTCTACACGGCGCTGGCGCGGGGTGATCTGGACCTCCAGTTCGACGGCTGGCTGCCGTACGCGCAGAAGTCGTACTGGGACAAGAACAAGGAGAACCTCAAGGATCTCGGCAGCTGGTACTCGCCCACCTCGCTGGAGGTGGCGGTGCCCTCGTACGTCAAGGACGTGAAGTCGCTCGCCGACCTCAAGGGCAAGGGCGACACCTTCAAGGGCAAGATCATCGGCATCGAGCCGGGCACCGGCGAGATGAACCTGCTCAAGCAGAAGGTGCTGCCCGGCTACGGCCTGGACAAGGAGTACGAGGTCGTGGACGGCTCCACGCCCGGCATGCTCACCGAGCTGAAGCGCGCCTACGCCAAGAAGGAGCCGGTCGCGGTCGTGCTGTGGACCCCGCACTGGGCCTACAACGAGTACAAGCTGACCAAGCTGGCCGACCCCGAGGGGCACTTCGGTACGGGCAATACGATCCGGACCATCTCCAGCAAGAAGTTCCCCGAGCAGTACCCGCGGCTCACCAAGTGGATCAAGAACTTCAAGATGAGCGAGAAGGAACTCGCCGGTCTGGAGAACGAGATCAAGGACCGCGGCAAGGGCAAGGAAGAGGAGGCCGTCGCCGCCTGGATGAAGGAGCACCCGGGCATCGTCGACAGGATGGCGCCGATGTAGTGCGGGGCCGGTCCCGCCGCGAGGCGGGGACCGGAACACCCCGGGTGAAGGGCGGGCACCGCTGCGTGGCGGGGCCCGCCCTCCGGCGTGAGCGGGCGCGTACCGGCCGTCGCCGGGCGGCCCGTCAGGGTGCCGTAGGGACACAGCTTGGCGGCCGATCGGTACCGGTCGGGCGGAAATCGGGGAAAACCATCGCCCCGGCCCGGATTTCACGAGACTGTGTGCACGCCAAGAGGACGGAGCCCGGGTTCCGCTTGCGGAGGGTGCGTAAGGTGCAGAGAGACACACCGGATCGCGGCCCGTTCGCAGCACGGCCGCGGGGCGAGGCACGGGAGGGAGTGGGGGCGATGGACGACAAGGAGAACCGCCGGGTGGGAGCGGCCGTCCGCAGGCGCCGCCGTTCGCTGCACCTCACCCTGGCCACCGTCGCCGAGCGCAGCGGGCTGTCCGTGCCCTTCCTCAGCCAGGTCGAGAACGACCGGGCCCGCCCGAGCGCCCAGTCCTTGCAGAAGGTCGCCGACGCGCTGGGCACCACCGCCGTGGAACTCCTCGACGCCGCCGACCCGGCCCGCGAGGTCGATCTGCTGCGCGCCGAGGCCGAACCGGAACCGGCGACCGGATCCCGGGTCCGCGCCCTGGTCCGCGGCCGCCACCAGCTGCACGCCCTGGAGTTCACCGGCGACCACGACGGCCGCCGCGAATTCCAGCACCGCAACGACGAGTTGCTCTATGTCGCGGACGGCGCCGTCGAGGTGGAGGCCGAGGGCCGCGCCTACCGCCTGGTGCGCGGCGACACCCTCTACCTGACCGGCGGCGTCCGCCACCGCTGGCGGGCCACCGTGCCGGACACCCGGGTCCTGGTGGTCGCGGTGGCCGGGCACATCGACGCGATCGAGGAGCGCGGGCGGGGCTGAGGCGGTCTCCGCCCGCCGGGGTGCGTGAGGTCCGGGCCGCGCCCGCCCGCATCCGTGTCCCGCCCCGCTCGGCTCCGCACGCCGCCGTCCGGCCTTCGCCTCCCGCCGCTGTGCGGCCTCCGTATCCCGCCGCCGTGCGGGTCCGCCTCTACGCCCCCGTAGTACGGCTCGCCCCCGCGAAGTACCGCTCACCCGTCCTGCGGACCCCCGCCGCCCTGACCGCCCTGACCCCCGGCGAGCGCCTCCTCCAGCCGGTCGAAGCGCCGGTGCAGGGAGCGCACCGTGTCCTGTGCGTCCTCGGCGGCGTCCTGGGCGAGTTGCCGCGCCTCGTGCTCCGCCTTGTGCAGCATGCGGCCTCGGCGCTGCTCGTGTCCGACGAACCAGGTCGCCAGCGCCGCGGTCACCATCCCGAAGGTGGTGATGCCGACGCCCATCACCACCAGGGCGACGATCCGGCCCCACAGGGTGACCGGGTAGAGGTCGCCGTAGCCCACGGTGGTCGCCGTCTCCACCGCCCACCACAGCGCCTTGGGATAGTCGGTGATGTTGGCGCCGGACGCGCCCTCCTCGGCGGCGACCACCGCCCAGGAGGAGACGAAGACCGTGACCAGCAGCAAGAGCGTCGCGGTCCCGGCGGCCTTGAGGTGCAAGGAGCGGTGCTCGCCGCCCAGGAAGAGCCCGAGCATGCGGTTGAAGATCCCCGGCTGCATGGCGACAGCCTGCAACGCGGCGGCCCCCGGACCCGGCTCCGACGCGCCCGCCCCGCCCGGCTCCGCCCACCGGGCCGCCCGGCTCCCCCTCCGCAGCCCCCGGATTTCCCTCCGCGGCCGCCCGGATCCCCGTACGGGACCGTCCGGATCCGGCCACCGACGCACCCGTCCCGGCCCGCGGTCCCGCGGAGGCCCCGGCCCCGCCCGCCTGAGCCTCGGGCACCCCCTAGGCTCGGCATCCCGGCCGCCGTCCGAAGGAGCGCACCGATGCCGCGTCCCCGAGTCGTCTCGCTCGTGCCCTCGCTGACCGAGACGCTCGCGGTGAGCGCCCCGGGTGCCCTGGCCGCCGCGACCGACTGGTGCACGCATCCGGCCGGGCTCGACGTCCCGCGGATCGGCGGCACCAAGAATCCGCGCGTCGGGGAGATCCTCGCGCTCGCCCCCGAGCTGGTGCTCGCCAACGAGGAGGAGAACCGCGCCCCGGACCTGGCGGAGCTGCGGGCCGCGGGCATCGAGGTCCTCCTCACCGAGATCCGCACCCTGCCCCAGGCCTTCCGCGAGCTGGCCCGGGTGCTCACCGCCTGCGGCGTCCCGGCCCGCCCCCGCTGGCTCGACGAGGCCGAGGAGGCCTGGGCCGCGCCGCCCGTCCAGGAGCCCGGGCGTACGGCCGTGGTCCCCGTCTGGCGGCGGCCCTGGATGGTGCTCGGCCGCGACACCTTCGCCGGGGACCTGCTTGCCCGCCTCGGCGTGCGCAACCTCTACGCCGGGCACGAGGAGCGCTACCCCCGGGTGCCGCTGGGGGAGTTGACCTCCGGCGGGGCCGATCTGGTGGTGCTGCCGGACGAGCCGTACCGCTTCACCGCCGAGGACGGGCCCGAGTCCTTCCCGGTGCCCGCGGCCCTGGTCAGCGGGCGCCACCTCACCTGGTACGGGCCCTCGCTCGCCGAGGCGCCCGCGGTCCTCGCCGCCCGGCTGGGGGCGCCGCTCCGCCCGGCCTGAGGTCCCGCGCCCGCGAGGGGCGCCCCCGGCCGGAACCCGCCGGGGGCGCGTGTACGACCGCTGACCGGGCGTTCTACAGTGCCGCCATGAGCATGTCGACCCCGCCCGGCTGGTATCCGGATCCCGACGCACCGGGCGCAGAGCGCTGGTGGGACGGCACCACATGGACCGAGCACCGGCGCACCCCCGCGCCGGAGACCGCACCCGGCGGCTTCGGCCCGGCCCAGGGCGGCTTCGGCCCCGCGCAGGGCGACTACCCCACGGCCGCGATGGCCCAGCGCACCGACACCAACGGCAGCCGCAGCAAGGTCATCGCCCTGACCGTGGCCGGAGTGGTCCTGGTCGCCGCGATCGCCGCCGGTGCCCTGCTGCTCGGCGAGGACGACGGGGACCCCGAGCCGGACCCGGGCCCGACGGCCACCGCCTCCGCCTCGCCGACGCCCACGCCGTCCCCCTCGCCGAGCGGGTCGCAGGAGTCCGAGGACCCCGACCCCTCCCGGGCGAGCGACCAGCTCAACGGCATCAGCGTGCCCGTACTCGACGGCTGGGAGAAGCCCGACGACTACGCCAGCGATGTCACCGTCCTGGTCACCACCCCGCACACCTACGACTGCCCGGGCGACGCCGGATTCTGCCACCACGGCACGGTCAGCAGCCGTACCGCGACCGGCAGCAGCGAGACCTCCGCGAAGGCCCTCGCCACCAAGGACATCTCCGACGCCGCCGAGAAGGCCTACGGCACCGACGCCCTCGATCGCGAGCCCTTCGACGGCATCACCTCGCACAAGCAGGTCAAGTCGGAGCGGGTCACCGTGGCCGGGCGCGAGGGCTATCTGGTCCGCTGGAAGGTGAAGACCGGTGCCGGGCCCGGCGGTTACGTGCAGTCGGTGGCCTTCCCCTCCAGCACCGGCTCCCAGTCGATGGTCCTGGTACGGATCGTGGTGGACGCGGGCAAGGACGCGCCCCCGGTCGGCGACATCGACAAGTTCGTCGAGGGGATCCGCGGGCTCGGCGAGGAGTCCGGGGACGGCGGCGTCGGCAGCTCCGTCGACCCCGGGGAGTAGGCGCCCGCGGCGGTCCGGGCGGCGGCACCACGGGTCGCCCGGCCTCGCCGTGCTGGGGCTCGCCTGCTCCAAGAGGCCGTCCCGGGCGGCGAGTCGGCGACCGCTCTTCCTGACCTCCTAGGAGACGGTCTCCAACTGCCGCAGGAGAGCGCGGTTGTCGGTGCGTACCCACTCTTCGACGAGGCGCCCCTGCCCGTCGAAGCGGAAGATGTTGAGCAGATCGAATACGACGCGTCGGCCGTTGGGCGGCAGCGGGCCGACCGGAGACCGGACGAACTCGCGGACGAAGGTGCCCTCGATCCACGTCTGGCAGGCCATGTGGTCGCCTTCGGCCACCACGATGCCGCGCCGGATCGACCGGTCGTCGAAGGCCTCGCGCACCGACGCGAAGTAGGCGGTGAGTCCGGCGAAGTCGGCCTCGAATCCGTCCGGCCCGTGAAAGCGGAACCTCTCCCTGTCGAAATACGCCGCGGCCTCGGCCGGATCCTCGCCCGACACCTCCAGCTCACCGGCCCGGACCAGTCGCGCCACGAGTTCGCCGCGCGTGAATCGCTGTGTCATACCGCCAGCCTGCCCCCGCCGCAGCCATGCGGTCCAACGATGGTTCCGCATGATCCGCATGCGCAGAACGCATGGTAGTTTCCCCGACCATGGCTGAGTTCACCCTCGCCGGCCTCCGCGTCGTCCAGCAGGTCGCCGCCATGGGATCGTTCACGCGGGCCGCCGAGACGCTCGGCTACACGCAGTCGGCCGTCTCCCGTCAGGTCGCCGCCATGGAAGCGGCGGCCGGAGGGCCGCTCTTCGACCGCAGGCCCCGAGGCGTGGAGCTCACCCCGGCGGGCCAGGTACTCGTCCGGCGCGCGACGGCGGTCCTCGCCGACCTGGCGGCGACCGAGGGGGAACTCGCCAGCCTGCGCGACCGGCTCGCGGGGCGCCTGGCGATCGGCGCCTACCCCACCGCGGCCATGGCCTTGGTCCCGAGAGCGATGGCACAGCTGGTCTCCGGCCATCCGGGTCTCGCGGTCGTCCTGGAGGAGGCCTCGACGCCCGCCCTGCTGCGGCGGCTCCGGGCGGGCCGGCTGGACGTGGCGGTCATCGGGGTCGGCCACGGGCTGCCGGACTACGACCTGAGCGGACTACGGCAGGCCGCGGCCCTCCAGGGCGATCTTCTGGTGGCGGTCCCGGAGAGCCACCGGTTCACCGGCCAGGACCACGTCACCGTCGCGGAACTGGCCCACGAACACTGGATCGCCGGAGACGGCGCCGCGGGCGAGCCGCAGTTCGGGGCCTGGCCGACCCTGCCGGACCCGCACATCGCCCACACGGCGCGCGGCTGGTCGACCCGCCTCGGCCTGGTCGCCGCCGGTCTGGGCCTCACCGTGATCCCCGACCTGGCTCTGCCGGTCCTGCCGACGGGCGTACGGGCCGTGGCCGTCGCCGACAGCCACTGGCCGGGCCGCGCGACGGTCGTCGTGACCGGGCCGCGCCCTTCTGCCCGGGCACAGGCGATGGTGACAGCCCTGCGGGACCGGTCCGCCTCCCTCGACGACGCCTGACTTCCCGCCGGAACCGCGGCCGCACCGGCCGGAGCAGCCCGCGAACCGGTGCGTCAGGGCTGAAGGTTCTCCAGGTCCTCCAGGAGGCCGGCGTGGGTCGGCCGCCACCCCAGGGCCTCGCGGGTGTGCTCGCTGGAGGAGGGCTGGTCCATGGCGAAGATCGGGCCGAACGGGCCGAAGTTCTCCTGCGGAACCTCCTCGACCGGCAGGCCCAGCCGCCGGCCGATCACCGTCGCGATGTCCCGCACCGCGGTGCCCTCGTCGGCGACCGCGTGCCAGGCCGTCCCGGCGGGGGCCGACTCCAGGGCCAGGCGGAACAGGGCTGCCGCGTCGCGTGCGTGCACGGCCGGCCAGCGCTGGGTGCCGTCGGCGGGGTAGCCCGCCACACCGGTGCGCCGCGCCTGATCGGTCAGCAGGCCCGCGAATCCGCCCCGGCCCTGGTCGTGGACGGTGCGCGGCATGCGGACAGCCGAGCTGCGCAGACCGCGGGAGGCGAGATCCAGCAGCGCCGTGACCGCACGGCTCCGACCGCCCACCGGCCCGTCGGTCGGCAGCGGATCGGCCTCGGTGGAAGCGCGCCCCGGCACCCAGGGTGTTCCGGAGACCGCGACGATCGGGCGGTCGCTTCCGATGAGTTCCTGCCCCAGCGCGGCGACGGCGGCGCTCTCCTCGGCGACGGACCGCGCGAGCGACTCCGGACTGCTGTAGTCCCGTCCGAACGCCAGACTGATCACGCCGTCGGACCGCCCGGCTCCGGCCCGCAGGACGCCGAGGTCCGCCAGATTCCCGCGCAGCACCTCGGCGCCAGCCCCCTCAAGGGCCCGCGCGGAGTCGTCCGAGCGCGCCAGCGCGAGAACGGTGTGGCCGTGGCCGAGCAGTTCGGCGACGACGGCGGAGCCGATGGTGCCGGTACCGCCCGTGAGGAAGACATGCATGAGCGCTCCCTGTCAGTGATGGGACTGTTGTCCCATCACTGACACTACAGGGTGACGGGACAACAGTCCCGTCACCTATCCTGGGCCCCATGGCCAGATGGCAACCAGGAGCGACCCAGCGACTCGTCGTCGCGGCCGTCGACCTGTTCACCGAGCAGGGATACGACGCCACCACGGTGGCGCAGATCGCCGAGCGCGCGGGAGTCACCAAGAGCACCTTCTTCCGGCACTTCTCCGACAAGCGCGAGCTCCTGGCCGCCGGTCAGGAGACGCTCAGCAGGCTGCTCGCCGAGGGCATCACCGAGGCTCCGGCGGACGCCACCCCACTCCAGGCGGTGGCGGTCGGCCTCGAGCACGCGTCGAGCGCCATGGGGCCGACGAACCGCGAACTCGCCCCCCGCCTGAGGGCGGCGGTGGCGGCCAGCACCGAACTTCAGGAGCGCGACGCCCTCAAGAGCGTGGGTCTCGCGGCTGCCATGACGGCCGCGCTCGCCGCCCGCGGCGTCCCCGACCCGACCGCACATCTCGCGGCCGAGCTGGGAGTCCTCGCCTTCAAGCGAGGCTATGCCCGGTGGTCCGAGAGCCACGAGGACGACGCCGGGGGGCTCGCGCCCTATGCGCTGACGGCCCTGGAGGAGCTGCGTACGGCGACTGCATCGCTGGGCTGACCGATGCCGCTACGGCTGTCGTCGACCGGGCTCCGCCGGTCATGACGACGTCGCTCACCGACGGTGCCCCTGCCCTCTCGGTGCTGGTGCTGGTGCTGGTGCTGGTGCTGGTGTCGGCGTCGGTTGCGGCGTCGGTGTCGGTGTCAGGAAGGCCGAGCTCCGTGCCGTGGCTGGGGGCCGATGATGTGCGGCGTGCCGCTCGATCAGATGCTCTGCTGATCGGCGGTCATGGCGCGGCGGACGCTCTCGCGGAGCAGTGCGCGACGCTGCTCGTGTGCTTCGGGGGGTTCCTGCGCGGTCGCCGCGTACACGTTGCTGACCGGTGACCAGGCCATCGACATGGCGATCACCATGGCCATGACGTCGAACGGGTCTCCCTGCCGTACCAGTCCTGCGGCCTGGGCCTCCGCGATGGCGCGCAGTTTGTGATCGTCGGGGCGGTCGGGCCGGTCCACCAGGTGGCCGGCCGGGCGGCGCTCCAGGCGGGCCCAGGTGGCCAGCCGGATGAGGTCGGGGCGGCGGAGATACTCGTCGTAGAGGCGTACGGCCCAGTCCGCGAGGTCGGTGGCGTCGATCGGGACGACATTCACGATCCGCTCCAGCGAGCTGAAGAAGATGGCGTCGAAGAGCCCTTCCTTGCTGCCGAAGTAGGCGTAGAGCTGCGCCTTGTTGGTACGTGCCGCGGCCACGATCCGCTCGACACGCGCTCCGGCGATCCCGTACTCGGCGAACTCCTGGGTCGCCGCACCGAGGATGCGCTGGTACGTGGCGGCTCCGCGCGAGGTCAGGGGTTGATCGGCCATGCCCTCACGATACTGAACAGAACAGTTGGTTTGTTTGGTGGCCCGGAGGGCCGTACGCTGAAACAGACAGACCGTTCTGTCTGAAAGGAGACGGCATGAGGAACACGGTCGGCTGGCAGGTGGAGGGTCCGTCGAAGACGCTGCGACGGACACCGTTGAAACGGCGCGACCTGCGGCCCGATGACCTCGCGGTCCGGGTGGACTACTGCGGCGTCTGCCACTCCGATCTGCACGCCGTCAGCGCCCGGGACGTCGAAGGAGCCCAGCCCCTGGTGCCCGGGCACGAGTTCACCGGAGTGGTGACCGAGACCGGATCCGCGGTCACCGGGTTCGCCGCCGGTGACCCGGTCGCGGTGGGCAACATCGTCGATTCCTGCGGCGAGTGCGCCATGTGCGGGGCCGGTCAGGAGAACTTCTGCCATGCCTTCCCGACCCTGACCTACGCCGGTACCGACCGGCACGACGGCTCGGCCACCCTGGGGGGCTACTCCCGCGAGTACGTCGTCCGCGACCGTTTCGCCTACCCCCTTCCCGCGCGGCTGGATCCGGCCGCCGCGGCTCCGCTGCTCTGTGCGGGGATCACCGTCTGGGAGCCGCTGCGAGCGCTCGGCGCGGGGCCGGGAACGCGCGTCGCCGTAGCGGGACTCGGCGGTCTGGGCCACCTCGCGGTCAAGATCGCCGCGGCGCTCGGTGCCGAGACCTCGGTGATCAGCCGCTCACCGGACAAGGCCGACGACGCTCGCCGACTCGGCGCTCAGGGCCTCATCGTCTCCACGGACCCGGAGCGGATGGCCGACGCCCGAGACCGGTTCGACATCGTCGTCGACACCATTTCCTCCCCGCACGATCTCGCCCCGTACCTGCGTCTGGTCGCCCTGGACGGAACGCTCAGCCTCCTCGGGTACCTCGGCCCTGTCGCCGTGGAGGCCACCGACCTGCTCCTGGGACGCAAGAAGCTCAGTTCCGCAGGCAGCGGCGGCAGACCGGCGACCGCCGCCATGCTGGAATTCTGCGCCGAGCACGGCATCACCGCCGACATCGAACTGCTCCCTTCGGCGCAGGTGAACGAGGCCCTCGACCGTCTCCGGCGCAACGATGTCCGCTACCGCTTCGTACTCGACATGTCCGACCTGGGCTGACGGCGGGAGCACGGTCGCCGCGGCCCGGTCGACCGTGTGTGGAGGACGTCCCGCCGGTGGCTGATCGGGAGGAGAAGTCGGCGAACTCGGGGCGGCTCAGGGTGTCTTCGGTTGCTGGAGGCCGAGCAGGAGCAGATCGATCAGGCGGCGCGGGTCGTAGCGGGGGTCGTGGTCGGGCGCGATGCAGAGGTTGCCGATGCCGCGCATGAGCTCGTAGGGCTCGATCCCGGTACGGATCTCTCCTGCCCGCACCGCGGCGTCGAGCAGCTCCTCGGCCACGGGCAGCAGACGCTCCAGAAAGAACCCGTGCAGCGCGCCGAAGCCGCTGCTGTCGGGCTGCATCGAATGAGCCAGCCCGTGCTTGGTGACCAGGAAGTCGACGAAGAGGTCGATCCACTGGCGCAGTGCCGCCGACGGCGAGTCGGTGTCCGCGAGCAGCCGCGGGCCCGCGTCGGCGCACTCCTCGACCTGGTGGCGGAAGACGGCGACCACGAGATCCGCCCGGGTGGGGAAGTGGCGGTAGAGGGTCCCCATGCCGACGCCCGCTCGGGCCGCGATCTCCCGGACGGGCGCGTCGACGCCGGAGTCCACGAACACCTCCCCGGCGGCCGCGAGCAGCTTCTGCCGACTGCGTACCGCATCGGCCCGGGTGCTCCGAGCCGCCTCCGGGAGGGGCTTGTCCGCAGCAGACACCGCACCGTCCTTCCGTTCGCCGCCGAGGCGGAACAATGCTCCGCTTGATATCCGGAACAATGCTCCGTATTGTAAATGGAGCAAGGTTCCGTTTCGGTCCCAGCCTAGCCGATGCGGACGCCCCCGCTGCTGTCGTGCCCCGAGCCGGTCCGTGCGCGGCGATCTCCGAAGGGAACGTGTGCCATGACCGAGTGGACTTCCACCGCCGACACCTACCTGCATCCGAGAGTCCCGCCGGTGCTGTCGGTCAGCCCGGTGGCGCTGTCCGCACCCGGGCGCCCCATGGACCTCGAGGTCCGCGTCTCCGCGCCGATGAGCGGCACCGACCTGCCGATCGTCTTGTTCTCGCACGGTCACGGCAATGCGTACGGCCTGGCTTCGCTCGACGGCTATCTGCCGCTTGCCAAGGTCTGGGCGGCCCGCGGCTTCGTCGTCATCCAGCCCCACCACCTCAGCGCCCCGAGGCTGAGCCGCCAGGTCGCCGGCCATCCCGACGCCCCGCTGTTCTGGCGCTCCCGAGCCGAGGACATGAGTCTCGTCCTCGACCGGCTCGACGAGATCGAAGGTGCCGTGCCGCAGCTGGCCGGCCGCCTGGACCGCGGCAAGGTCGCCGTGGCCGGGCACTCGCTGGGCGGGTTCACCGCCGAACTCCTGCTGGGGGCCACGGTCACCGATCCCGACACCGGGGAGGCGGTGACCTGCCTCGAACCACGGATCACCCAGGGCGTGCTGCTCGCCGCGATCGGCCGGGGCGGTGACGCCTTCGACGGCTTCATGTCCGCGCGGGTGCCGCTCTTCCGCACCCTCGACCTCACCACGATGACCACCTCGGCGCTGGTTGTCGCCTGTGACAAGGACGACTCCCCGCACTGGACGACCACCGGCCCGGACTGGCACGCCGATCCCTACCGCCTGGCCCCGGTCCCAAGACCCTGCTCACCGTCTTCGGCGGCGAGCACCTGCTCGGCGGGATCGCCGGGCACGACGGCGCCGAGACGACGGACGAGAGCCCCGACCGGGTCGCCGCGGTCGCCGAGCTGACCGCCGCCTACCTGCGTACCGCCTTCGACCCCGGCGACGACGCCTGGCGGAAGGCGCAGCACGCGCTGACCACGGGCTCCGACGCCTTCGGCCGGATCGCATCCAAGGGGGACCGGGCGGACGCCGTCTCCGCGGCCGACGCGCCCTGACGGCACGGCTCTTCCCCCCCTTCCCGATCCCACCGGACGAGACGCTGCCATCGGCCGACGCCGCGTCGCACTCCGTCGATCCGCACTCCGCCCGGCGCTTCTGGGAGTTGGGCGTCCGACTGCTCGGGCGCTGAATCCCTGTGCGGCTGGTGGAGTCCTGCGACGGGGGCCCGAGAGCGCGAGCCTCGGCGTCACCGGCCGAGGCATGCGAGGCGGTGGCCAAGACGGGAAGCCCGCCGGCGACAGAGCGCCTCCACGCTGTCGCCGACTCGACGAAGGAGACGGCGGCTCCCCAGGCTCAGAAGGAGACGGCCTCCCCGGGGTCAGAGGAAGGTGCGGCCCTCGCCGCGGTAGGTCGGGACGGTGGCGGTGATCCGCTCGCCCTCCACCAGGTGCAGGCTCTCGAAGCGCTCGCACAGCTCCCCGGCCTTCGCGTGCCGGAACCACACCTTGTCGCCGAGGAGGAGGTCGTCGGCGGCGGTGCCGAGCAGCGGGGTCTGCACCTCGCCCGCGCCCTCCATCGGGTCGTAGCGCAGCCCCTCCGGCAGCCAGGGCTCCGGCAGCCGGTCGGTGCCCGCCGCGCCCGAGGCCGGGTAGCCGCCGCCGAGCACCGTGATCACACCGGGCCCCGGCCTGCGCACCACGGGCTGCGCGAACAGGGCGGCCGGCCTGCCGCGGAAGGAGGAGTAGTCGTCGAAGAGCCGCGGTACGTACAGTCCGGAACCGGCGGTCACCTCGGTCACCGCCTCCTCGGCGGCGGTGTGCTGCACGCTGCCGGTGCCGCCGCCGTTGACGAATTCCAGCTCCGGCACCACCGCGCGCACCGCCCGCACGGCGGCCGCCCGCCGCACCGCCAGTTCCCGCCGGGCCGCCGCCTGCATGGCCCGTACGGCGCGTGAGCGCAGCGGCTTCCCGCGCACCGTGTCGCCGACACCGGCCACGTGGCCCTCGTAGCCCATCACCCCGGCCAGCCGGAAGCCGGGGCGCCGGTCCACGGCGCGGGCCAGTTCGGCGAGTGCGGCGGGGGAGTGGAGCGGGGAGCGGCGGGCGCCTATCCGGACCCGGCCGCCCAACAGGCGGTAGGAGGTGTCGAGTTCGAGGCAGATCCGGATCTCCTCGCGGCCACCGGCCCGGGCCCCGTCGAGGAAGTCCAGCTGGGCGGGATCGTCGACCATGAGGGTCACCGCGGCGGCGAGCTTCGGGTCGGCGGCGAGTTCGGCCAGGCCCGCGCGGTCGGCGGTCGGGTAGGCGAGCAGTACGTCCTCGACACCGGAGCGGGCCAGCCACAGCGACTCGGCCAGGGTGAACGACATGACCCCCGCGAAGCCCTCCTGCGCCAGGGCCCGTTCGAGCAGCGCCCGGCAGCGGACGGACTTGCTCGCGACCCGGATCGGTTTCCCGGCCGCCCGGCGGACGAGGTCCGCCGCGTTGGCGTCGAAGGCCTCCAGATCCACCAGGGCGAGCGGGGCGTCGAGGTGGGCGGTGGCACGGTCGTAGCGGGCTCGGTCGGTGGAGCGGGCAGTCATGCTGGCAGCCTGTCAGATCGGATTATCGCAGGGTAGGGGGATGATACGGGCCAATCCCCCGGTAGCCGGGGACTGACTGACGGTACGCCGCGTTCAGCCCGTAGAGTGACGCGCACGCGTGGAGTGACGGCCTCCGCACAAGGGCGTGACGGAACCGGCCGGTGCGTCTCGGCCGTCTCCGCGTGGTGACAGTGAGCGGCAGGCGAAGCGCCGGGCGGTGCAGTCGTGGAGGGGGTGCGGACGCATGAACACCGACGCACGACAGGCCCCCGCGTCGCCACCCCAGGCCGCACCCCCTCCGGATCCCGGCCCACCGACGCCTTCGCCGGGCGGGGACGCGGTGGCCGCGGAGAGTTCGTCGGGTGCGGATGCCTCGTCGGGTACGGAGGCATCTTCGGGTACGGGGACGTCCTCGGGTGCGGGCACGTCCTCGGGTACGGGGACCTCGCCGCGTAGGGAGAGTGCGTCCGGTACGGGCGCCTTGTCGCGGACGGGCATCTCGCCGGGGGCGGAGAGGTCTTCGGGTACGCGGCAGCCGGAGTCGACCGAGCCTCCGGGTGCGGCGGAGCGGCGGGGCTCGGGCGCGGCTGAGGCGGCGGATGCTGCCGGTGCCTCCGCGCCTTCCGGTTCCGCTGCCGGTTCCTCCGCGTCCTCCGGTCCCGCTGACGAGTCGGGCGCCCGCGGTGGGTCGCGGGTCTTCCCCCGGCTCACCCCCTCCGACACGGGCGCGATACCGGCCCCGCCGCCTCCGGTGGCCTCCGCGCGCTTCCCCGACACTCCGCCCGCTCCTGCCACTTCGGAGGGGTCCGGCTCAACTCCCGCCCCTGGCACGGACGTTGACCAGCCGCAGCCGCAGCCGCAGCCGCAGCCGCAGCCGCAGCCGCAGCTGTCACAGCTGTCGCGGCCTCCGGCCCCGCCGGCCCCGCCGGTCCCGCCGACCTCATCGGCTCCGCCGGTCTCACCGGACCCTCCGGCCCCGCCGACATCATCGGCCTCGTCGGACGCACTCCCGGGCCCGCCCCCGCGCCCGCCCCTCCCGGCCCCGCCGGAGACCCCGCCCACCGTGGGCACCGGCGCCCCGCTCGCCACGCCCCCGTACCCGACCGCCCCGTACCCGACCGCCCCGGTCCCGGCCCCGCCCCGGCAGAGCCCGCCTCCTGCCGCGATCCCCTCACCCCGCTCACCCCGTACGGAGACAGGGACCTTCCCGCCTGTGCCCCCCCCGGCCCCGCCCACGCCCCCGGCGGCTTCGACGCCTGCCGCCCCGCCCGCCCCCGCGACGCCCCCGGCGGCTTCGACGCCTCCCGCCCGGCCCGCGCCCTCGACCCCTCCGGCGGCTTCGATCCCCCCGCCTCCGCCCGTCCCGCCTGCCGTCTCCCCCCGGGGCAAGGCGGCCCTGCGCTCCACCGGTGCCGTCGATCTGACGCCGGGCCCCGGTGCCGGGCGGCCCTTCGTGAGCTTCGCGCCTGCGGAGACGTACCCCTTCCCCCCGGCGGACGAGCCGACCGCGCGGCTGCGGCTGGTCCGGGAGGGCCGGGTGCCGCGCCTCGCGGCCGCCCTCGGCTGCCTGGTGCTCGGCATCGGGCTGATCGGCGGCGGCGCCGCGGGCATCGCGCTCAGCGGGGAGGACGGCGCGGTCACGGCGGCGCAGCGGTACGAGGACGCCGCCGGGCTGTGGCACAACCTGCCGGTGGACGAGCTGTTCCCCACCACGGTCAAGGGCGGCGGCGCCGGGCCGGGCGGCGCCGACCGGACCTGGACCCGGATCGGGGTGGCCCCGGACTCCGGCTGCGCGGAGGCCTTCGACCCGCTGCTCGCCAAGGCGCTGGCCCCGGTCGGCTGCCTGCGGCTGCTGCGCGCCACGTACACCGATGCCACCCGCAGCCAAGTCACCACCGTGGGGCTGCTGTTCACCAAGGGCGACGCCGAGGCGATGCGGGCGCTGCGCGGCCGGTTCACCGAGGAGGGGCTCGGGCGGCGGGCCGATCTGATGCCCCGCACCTACCCGGTCGAGGGCACCGTGGCGGGGGAGTTCGGCAGCGCGCAGCGCGCCTCGTGGACGGTGTCGGTGCTGACCGACGCGCCGGTGGTGGTGTACGCGGTCTCCGGATTCGCCGACGGGCGCAAGGTCTTCGCCCCGCAGTCCGCGGCCGAGGCGGTCGCCGAGGGCGCCGAGACGACACCCGCCCAGGCCGGTCTCGGCCACGACGCGAAGGGGCTCGCCGACCGCCTGGAGCGCAGCCTGCGGACCGAGGCCGGTTCCGGACCGGAGAAGGACTGATGAGCACCGCCAAGTACCGCGCCGGGGCAGCCCTGTTGACGGCCGCCCTGCTCGCCCTGCTGCCACCGGCCGCCGCCCACGCCGACTCCGTACGCGCCCGCCAGTGGGGCCTGGAGGCCCTGGACGCCGAGGAGGCCTGGCGCAGCGGCAAGGGCGCCGGGATCACCGTCGCCGTCCTCGACACCGGAGTCGACGCCGAACACCCCGACCTCAAGGGCAACGTCCTGCCCGGCAAGGACATCGTCGGCTTCGGCGCGGGCCGCGGCGACCGCGCCTGGGCCCGGCACGGCACCGCCATGGCGAGCATCATCGCCGGGCACGGCCACGGCACCGACCGCGGCGACGGCGTCCTCGGGCTCGCCCCCGCGGCCAAGATCCTGCCGGTACGGGTGATCCTGGAGGAAGGCGACCCGGCCCGCCGCAAGGCCCGCCAGAGCCGGGGCAGCGCCCTCGCCCAGGGCATCCGCTGGGCCGCCGACCAGGGCGCCGACGTCATCAACCTCTCGCTCGGCGACGACTCGGCCTCCGCCCACCCGGACGCGGGCGAGGACGCGGCGGTGCAGTACGCGCTGAAGAAGGGCGCCGTCCTGGTCGCCTCCGCGGGCAACGGCGGCGAGAAGGGCGACCACATCTCGTACCCGGCGGCCTATCCCGGGGTGATCGTGGCCACCGCCGTCGACCGCTACGGCAACCGCTCGAAGTTCTCCACCCGCCGCTGGTACGCCACCGTCAGCGCGCCCGGCGACGAGATCGTGATGGCCGACCCGGACCACAAGTACTACCGGGGCTGGGGCACCAGCGCCGCCTCGGCCTTCGTCTCCGCCGCGGTCGCGCTGGTCCGCGCCGCCCACCCGGACCTGAACCCCGCCCAGGTCAAGCGCCTCCTGGAACGCACCGCCGACCCGGCCCCCGAGGGCGGCCACGACGACTCCCGCGGCTTCGGCTTCCTCGACCCGGTGGCCGCGCTGCGCGAGGGCGGCAAGGCGGAGCCGGCGGCCATGTCCGCCAAGGGGTACGCGAAGTCGCACTTCGGCCCCGGCCCCGACGGCGGCCCCGCCACCCATCCCATCGCCCGGTGGGCGGGCCCGCTGGCCGCGGGCTCCGGGGTGCTCCTGGTCGGTGCCGCCGTGTACCTGTGGCGCGGACGGCGCCCCGGCCCACGCTGAGCACCGGCCCCCGGAGCGAGTGCCCGGAGCGAGTGCCCGAAGCGAGTGCTGAGCTTCCGGCTCGGGCTCGGTCTCCGGTCCGGGCTGGGTCTCCGGTCCGGGCTGGGTCTCCGGTCCGGGCTCGGCCTTCGGTCCGCGCTGAGCCCCCGGCCCCCTCCGAAGTCCCGGCTCCCTCCGGAGCCCCGGCCTCCCGGAGCCCCGCGGGCCCCCGCCGCCCCGGCCGGGCCGCCGCGCTCGGTAGGCTCCTCGGCTGTGGCGAACAAGAACATCCCCGACTCCGCCTTCGGCGACGACGACGGCACCGCCGACCCCCGGCTGGCCGCCGCCCTCGCGGCCTGGTCGGCCGACCCCGCGGCCGAGGGGCAGGTGCTGAGCGCCCTCGCGGGGGCCCGCCTGCTCGTGCCCGTCGTCGCGGTGCTCGGCGAGGTGGAGACCGACGAGCGGGGGCTGCGCCACGAGAAGACCAGCGACATGGCGGTGCCCACCCTGAAGGCGGGGGCGCGCACCGCCCTGCCCGCCTTCACCTCCACCGAGACCCTCGCCCGCTGGGACCCGGCGGCACGCCCCGTCGCCGTACCGCTGCACCAGGCGCTCCAGGCCGCCGCCCACGAGAAGGCCGACACCGTCCTGCTCGATGTGGCGGGCCCGGTGGCCTACCCGCTCACCGGGGCGGCACTGCTCGCCCTGGCCGAGGGCCGCACCAGCACCGATCCGCTGGCCGACCCCGCGGTGGCCGAGGCGGTACGGGGCGCGGTCGCCGCGGAGCCCGCGGTGCTGCGGGCCCACCTCGGCGCGGGCCAGGCGGACGGCACCCTCGCCCTGGTCCTGGACGGCGGCGCGGACCCGGCGGCGGCCCTCCGCTCGGTCGCCGCCCGCCTGGCCGCCGAGGAGACGCTGCGCGCCCGGCTGGTCCGCGGCCTCGACCTCGCCCTGCTGCCGCCCGAGGCGACACCTCCGGGCGAGCCCCTGTACGTACGCCCCTGACGCGTGCGTACCTGATACGTGCATACCTGCTGCGCGTGATGCGTGCGTACCTGCGCGTCCGCGTACGGACGCGTGCACAGAGAAGCGTGCATAGATCCGTACGCACAGTCCGCGTACGGAGAGACGCAACTGGTCCGCGCACGGACGCCCGCCTACCCGCGTGGATCCGCGGTTCAGCCGAAGACGGCGCCGGTGTACTTCTCGCCGGGGCCTCGGCCGGGCTCGTCCGGGACCGCGGAGGCCTCGCGGAAGGCGAGTTGGAGGGATTTGAGCCCGTCGCGCAGCGGGGCGGCGTGGAAGGAGCTGATCTCGGTGGCGCTCGCGTCCAGGAGACCGGCCAGGGAGTGGATCAGCTTGCGGGCCTCGTCCAGGTCCTTGTGGGCCTCGCCGCCCTCGGCGAGGCCCAGGTTGACCGCGGCGGCGCTCAGCAGATGCACCGCGACGGTGGTGATCACCTCGACCGCGGGGACGTCCGCGATGTCGCGGGTCATGGTGTCGAAGTCGGGGGCGCCCGGGGCGCTGCCCTCGGCGGCCGGATGGTCCTGGCTGGCGTCGCTCATGCCGGACACGATAGTTCGGGTCCGGGGCGCGGCCGGCCCGCGGCGGAGCCCGGCGGCGGGACCCGCGAGGCAGCCCGGTCGCAGGGCCCGCGCGGGAGCGCCGCCGTCGACCCGGGGGAGGGCGGCTGCCGCGGAAGGAGGCGGGCCTCCGCCGCTTTGGCGGTACTCCCGAAAGCTGCTAACCTTGTGTGACGACCGGCTGGACACCCACGTGTCCGGCCCACAAGTGGAGGCTCCGCACTCCCACCCTCTCGCCCTCCGGGCGGCGGGTCACCGGTCAGACGGAAAGCGCCCCTGGGGTGTTCTCCGTCCGATAGCCCCGCGATCCGCGGCGGTGTTCCGGTAGTACAGGAGCCCCGTCTGTGATCGTCCGGGGCATTTTTCATGCACCGGCGCGGTTAGGTCTCACGAACTACAGACTTGCGCGGCTGTCCGCCAGACCGTCGCGTGGTGCTACCGAGGAGGATCCATCAGCGCCGAGCCCCGCATCAACGACCGGATTCGCGTTCCCGAAGTGCGTCTTGTCGGTCCCAGCGGCGAGCAGGTCGGGATCGTTCCGCTTGCCAAGGCCCTGGAGCTTGCCCAGGAGTACGACCTCGACCTGGTCGAGGTGGCGGCGAACGCCCGTCCGCCCGTCTGCAAGCTCATGGACTACGGCAAGTTCAAGTACGAGTCGGCCATGAAGGCCCGTGAGGCGCGCAAGAACCAGGCGCACACGGTCATCAAGGAGATGAAGCTCCGGCCGAAGATCGACCCGCACGATTACGACACCAAAAAGGGTCACGTCGTCCGGTTCCTCAAGCAGGGTGACAAGGTCAAGATCACGATCATGTTCCGTGGTCGCGAGCAGTCCCGGCCGGAGCTCGGCTACCGGCTGCTGCAGCGCCTCGCGGACGACGTCCAGGACCTCGGCTTCGTGGAGTCGAATCCGAAGCAGGACGGCCGCAACATGATCATGGTTCTCGGCCCGCACAAGAAGAAGACCGAGGCCATGGCCGAGGCCCGGGAGGCCCAGGCCGCCCGCAAGGCCGAGCGCCAGGGCCAGGCCCGTACGGCCGAGCAGCCCGCGGAGCAGTCCGCCGAGGAACCTGCCGAAGAGCACGTCGAGGCCTGATCCGGGGCGCGGTCCCGGACGACACCGAAACAGCTGACGCTCCCGTCGCGCCGGTCCGCTGAACGCCGGACCGGCAGGGGGCGCCAATGACGAGGAGAGAACGGCGCTATGCCGAAGAACAAGACGCACAGCGGTTCCAAGAAGCGCTTCAAGATCACCGGCTCCGGCAAGGTGCTCCGCGAGCGCGCCGGCAAGCGCCACCTGCTTGAGCACAAGTCGTCCCGCGTGACGCGTCGCCTCACCGGCAACGCCGAAATGGCCCCGGGCGACGCCGCGAAGATCAAGAAGCTTCTCGGCAAGTGACCTCAGGCCCCCGCTCGGGGGCCTGACGACTGGACCGGGACCTATTCGAAACCGGGCCGCGTGACCATGACCGCGGCCCCGCTACAAGGAGTCAACAAGTGGCACGCGTCAAGCGGGCAGTGAACGCCCACAAGAAGCGCCGGGCAATCCTCGAGCAGGCCAGCGGCTACCGCGGTCAGCGTTCGCGCCTGTACCGCAAGGCGAAGGAGCAGGTCACCCACTCCCTCGTCTACAACTACAACGACCGCAAGAAGCGCAAGGGCGACTTCCGCCAGCTGTGGATCCAGCGGATCAACGCCGCGGCCCGCGCCAACGGCATGACCTACAACCGCTTCATCCAGGGTCTGAAGGCCGCCAACGTCGAGGTCGACCGCAAGATCCTCGCCGAGCTCGCGGTCAACGACCAGAACGCCTTCGCGGCGCTCGTCGAGGTCGCGCAGAAGGCGCTGCCGAGCGACGTCAACGCGCCGAAGGCCGCCTGACACCCGGGCGCACACCACCGCCCACGCCGGACCCGCAGGCCCCCTGGCCTGCGGGTCCGCGCGCGTCCCGGCCCCGGGAGGCGCACCACCCCTGACGCGACCGACACGAAGGCAGCCCCCACCTGATGGCCGCACTCCCCGAGCTGACGTCCCTGCGCTCCCCGCGCGTGGTCGCCGCCCGCCGCCTCGCCAAGCGCAGCTTCCGCGGCAAGGAGCGGCGCTTCCTCGCCGAGGGCCCGCAGGCCGTACGGGAAGCCCTCGCGCACCTCGTCGAGGTCTACGTCACGCCTGAGGCCGCCGAGCGGCACGCGGACATCCTCGACGCCTGCCGGGCGGCCGGGATCCCGGTCCTGACCGCCTCCGGCGAGGTGGTCGCGGAGATGTCCGACACGGTCACCCCGCAGGGCGTCGTCGGCCTCTGCCGCTTCCTCGACACCCGCTTCGAGGAGGTGCTCGCCGCCCGGCCGCGCCTGGTCGCCGTCCTCGCCCACGTACGCGACCCCGGGAACGCCGGCACCGTGCTGCGCTGCGCGGACGCCGCCGGGGCCGAGGCGGTGGTGCTGACCGACGCCTCGGTGGACCTGTACAACCCCAAGTGCGTACGGGCCTCGGTCGGTTCGCTCTTCCATCTGCCGGTCGCCGTCGGGGTCCCGGTGGAGCGGGCCGTGGCGGGGCTGCGGGAGGCCGGGGTGCGGATCCTGGCCGCGGACGGGGCGGGGGAGGAGGACCTGGACGCCGAGCTGGACCAGGGCGCCATGGGCGGGCCGACCGCCTGGGTCTTCGGCAACGAGGCCTGGGGCCTGCCCGAGGAGACCCGGGCCCTCGCGGACGCCGTGGTGCGCGTCCCGATCCACGGCCGCGCCGAGAGCCTGAACCTCGCGACGGCCGCCGCGGTCTGCCTGTACGCCTCCGCCCGTGCACAGCGCGCACCCGGCGGATGCCGCTGAGCGACCTCCATTGGGTAAGGTGACCCGCCCGAGGACCGAACGAGGGCGAAGGGCGGGGTAGGCGCATGAGTCTCGCCGCTGGCGGACCGAGGACACCCGGGCCGCGCCGGGCCGCCGTCCCCGCGGCGGACGAGGCCCCACCGGCGGCCTGCCCCGCGGACCGGGCGCCCGCGGCACCGGAGGCACCGGGGCTCGACCCCGACGAACTCCCGGACGGACTCGTCGTCGCCGACGCGGACGGCCGGGTGGTCTGCTTCAACGCCGCCGCCGCCCGGATCACCGCCACCTCCCCCGCGCAGGCGCTCGGCGCCCCGCTGGAGACCGTGCTGCCCCTGGAGGACCTGAAGGGCCGCCGCTGGTGGCAGCTGACCGATCCGTACGGCGGCCTCTCCACGCGCGTAGCGCAGCCGGAGCGCAATCTGCTGCTGCCCGGCGGGCGGGAGGTCCTGGTCTCGGCACGCTATGTCCGCAGCCGCCCGACCGGGCCGGTGCGCAAGGTGGTGGTGGCCCTGCGGGACACCGAGGCCCGCCGCCGCACCGAACGCAGCCACGCCGAGCTCATCGCCACCGTCGCCCACGAACTGCGCTCCCCGCTCACCTCCGTGAAGGGGTTCACGGCCACCCTGCTCGCCAAGTGGGAGCGGTTCACCGACGACCAGAAGCGGCTCATGCTGGAGACCGTGGACGCCGACGCCAACCGCGTCACCCGGCTGATCACCGAGCTGCTCGACATCTCCCGGATCGACTCCGGGCGCCTGGAGGTGCGCCGCCAGCCCGTCGACATCGGGGCCGCCGTCGGCCGGCACATCCAGGCGCATGTCGCCGCGGGCCGGCTCCCGGACCGCTTCCTGGTACGGGTGGAGCAGCCGCTGCCCGCCCTGTGGGCCGACCCCGACAAGATCGACCAGGTGCTGAGCAACCTGCTGGAAAACGCGGTGCGCCACGGCGAGGGAACCGTCACCATCGAGGTGGCGCCCGCGCGCCTGGACAACCCCGCCCAGCCGTCCCCGTCCGCGGACGGCGCCGAGGAAGGAACGGCCGTCACCGTGAGCGACGAAGGCCCCGGCATCCCCGAGGAGTCGATGGGCCGCGTCTTCACCCGCTTCTGGCGGGGCAGCAAACGGGGCGGCACCGGTCTCGGGCTCTACATCGTCAAGGGCATCGTCGAGGCGCACGGCGGGACCATCACCGTCGAGCGGGGCCCCGGGGGCGGTGCCCAGTTCCGATTTACCCTGCCCGTGGCGGCCCCGGCGTATCTCGCCTAGCCACCACGGGCGCCTTCGCCCCGCTCCACCCCGCTAGACTCGGCCTTTGGCACCTTTGCGTCCTTGTGAGCGCGGTATCGGCCGCTCATCGCACGTATCCGCAGACGAGTCCGCGACGGGGACCACCGCCACCCAACCGGAAGCACGGGAAGAGATGTCGGCACCGAACAAGTCGTACGACCCTGTCGAGGTCGAGGCACTGAAACCGGAACAGATCGAGCGCATGCGGGACGAGGCGCTCGCCGCCTTCGAGGCCGCCGGCGACCTCGACGCCCTCCAGGAGGCGAAGGTCGCCCACACCGGCGGCGGCTCCCCCCTCGCGCTGGCCAACCGCGAGATCGGCGCCCTGCCGCCGCAGGCCAAGGCCGAGGCGGGCAAGCGCGTGGGCCAGGCCCGCGGCGCCGTCAACAAGGCGCTCGCCGCCCGCCAGAGCGCCCTGGAGGAGGAGCGCGACGCCCGCGTCCTCGTGGAGGAGGCGGTGGACGTCACGCTGCCCTACGACCGCGAGCCCGCGGGCGCCCGCCATCCGCTGACGACCTTCATGGAGCGCGTCGCGGACGTCTTCGTCGCGATGGGCTACGAGGTCGCGGAGGGGCCCGAGGCCGAGGCCGAGTGGTTCAACTTCGACGCCCTGAACTTCCTGCCCGACCACCCGGCCCGGCAGATGCAGGACACCTTCTTCGTCGAGGGCACCACCCCCGAGGGCAAGCCCACCGAGGGCGACGAGTCCGGGGTCGTCCTGCGCACCCACACCTCCCCGGTGCAGGCGCGCGCCCTCCTGGAGCGCGAGGCGCCGGTCTACATCGTCTGCCCCGGCCGGGTCTACCGCACCGACGAGCTGGACGCGACGCACTCCCCGGTCTTCCACCAGATCGAACTGCTCGCCGTGGACGAGGGCCTGACCATGGCCGACCTCAAGGGCACCCTGGACCACATGGTCCAGTCGCTCTTCGGCCCGGACATGAAGACCCGGCTGCGCCCCAACTACTTCCCCTTCACCGAGCCGTCCGCCGAGATGGACATGCTCTGCTACGTCTGCAAGGGCGCCTCGGTGGGCGATCCGGACCGCCCCTGCCGCACCTGCTCCAGCGAGGGCTGGATCGAGCTGGGCGGCTGCGGGATGGTCAACCCGCGGGTGCTGGTGGCCTGCGGGGTGGACCCGGAGAAGTACAGCGGCTTCGCGTTCGGCTTCGGCATCGAGCGGATGCTGATGTTCCGCCACAACGTCGAAGACATGCGTGACATGTTCGAGGGCGACGTCCGGTTCACCCGGCCGTTCGGGATGGAGATCTGATGCGGGTCCCGCTTTCTTGGCTGCGGGAGTACGTCGACCTGCCGGAGACGGCCACCGGGCGCGACGTACAGGCCAAGCTCATTTCGGCCGGTCTCGAAGTGGAGACCGTGGAGCGGCTCGGCGCCGGTCTGGCGGGTCCGCTGGTGGTCGGCACGGTGCTGACCATCGAGGAGCTGACCGAGTTCAAGAAGCCCATCCGCTTCTGCACCGTCGACGTCGGCGAGGCCAACGGCACCGGCGAGCCGCAGGAGATCGTCTGCGGCGCCCGCAACTTCGCCGTCGGCGACAAGGTTGTCGTGGTCCTCCCCGGCGCGGTGCTGCCCGGCGGCTTCGCGATCTCCGAGCGCAAGACCTACGGCAAGGTCTCCCGCGGCATGATCTGCTCCAGCGGCGAGCTGGGCATGGGCGAGGACAACTCGGGCGGCATCGTCGTGCTGCCGCCCGAGTACGAGCCGGGCACCGACGCGGTCGAGCTGCTCGAACTCGTCGACGAGGTGCTGGACATCGCGGTCACCCCCGACCGCGGCTACTGCCTCTCGCTGCGCGGCGTCGCCCGCGAGACCGCCACCGCCTACGGGCTGCCGCTGCGCGACCCGGCGCTGCTCGACGTACCGGCGCCCAACACCCACGGCTACCCGGTCCGGATCGACGACCCGCAGGGCTGCGACCGCTTCACCGCGCGCACCGTCACCGGACTCGACCCCGAGGCCCGCTCTCCGATCTGGCTCCAGCGCAGGCTGCAGAAGGCCGGGATGCGGCCGATCTCGCTCGCCGTCGACGTCACCAACTACGTGATGCTGGAGCTGGGCCAGCCCCTGCACGCCTACGACCGCGCGCGCATCGAGGGCACCATCGGGGTGCGCCGGGCCGAGCAGGGCGAGAAGTTCACCACCCTGGACGGGGCGGCCCGGGTGCTCGACGCCCAGGACCTGGTCATCACCGACGACCGCGGTCCGATCGGCCTCGCCGGGGTGATGGGCGGCGCCAACACCGAGATCGCCGACGCCGTACCCGACCCGGAGACGGGCCGGATCGGCGGCACCACGGACGTGGTGATCGAGGCCGCGCACTTCGACGCGCTCTCCATCGCCCGCACCGCCCGCCGCCACAAGCTCGGCTCGGAGGCCTCCCGCCGCTTCGAGCGGGGCGTGGACCCGCTCGCCGCGGCCGCCGCCGCGCAGCGCACCGTCGACCTGCTGGTGCTGCTCGCGGGCGGCACCGCCGAGGCGGGCGTCACCGAGGTCGTCGCCCCCGGCGAGCCCCGCACCGTCACCATCCCGGCCGACCACCCGGACCGGGTCGCGGGCGTGGCCTACGGCCGCGAGACCGTCGTACGGCGGCTCCAGGAGATCGGCTGCGACGTCGCGGGAGGGGACGAGCTGACCGTCACCGTGCCGTCCTGGCGCCCCGATCTGACCGACCCGAACGACCTCGCCGAAGAGGTCATCCGCCTGGAGGGGTACGAGAACCTGCCCTCCACGCTGCCCAAGCCCCCCGCGGGCCGCGGGCTCACCGGGCGGCAGCGGCTGCACCGCCGCATCGGCCGGGCCCTCGCCGGGGCGGGCTATGTCGAGGTGCTCAACTACCCCTTCCTGTCCGAGCACGCGCTGGACCAGCTCGGCCTGGCCGCCGACGATCCGCACCGGCGGCTGGTCAAGCTGGTCAACCCGCTCTCCGACGAGGAACCGGCGCTGCGCACCACCCTGCTGCCCGGGCTGCTCGGCGCGCTCCGCCGCAACGACGGCCGCGGCAGCCACGACCTCGCGCTCTTCGAGACCGGCCTGGTCTTCCTGGCGCGCGAGGAGCGGCGGCTCGCCGCCCGGCTGCCGGTGGACCGGCGCCCCACCGAGGAGGAGATCGCCGCGCTCGGTGCCGCGCTGCCCGAGCAGCCCCGCCGCGCCGCCGTGGTCCTCGCGGGCGCCCGCGAGCAGTCCGGCTGGTGGGGCAGGGGCCGCCCGGCCGACTGGGCCGACGCCGTCGAGGCCGCCCGTACCGTGGCCCGCGAGGCGGGTGCCGAACTCCTGGTCCGCCAGGGCGCCTACGGGCCCTGGCACCCCGGTCGCTGCGCGGAGCTCGCGGTCGTCGTCGACGGCACCGAGCACCTCGTCGGGCACGCGGGCGAGCTGCACCCCCGGGTGGTCAAGGCCCTCGGCCTGCCCGCCCGTACCAGCGCCATGGAGATCGACCTGGACCGGGTGGAGGCCGCGGGTGAGCCCGTGGTGCCCGGTCCGCGGATCTCCACCTTCCCGGTGGCGACCCAGGACGTGGCGCTCGTGGTGGACGACTCGGTACCGGCCGGGGACGTGGAGCGGGTGCTGCGCGAGGGCGCGGGCGAACTCCTGGAGTCCATCCGGCTGTTCGACGTCTTCACCGGGGAGCAGATCGGCGCGGGCAAGAAGTCCCTGGCGTACGCGCTGCGCTTCCGGGCCCCGGACCGCACGCTGACCGTGGAGGAGGCCTCGACCGCACGCGAGGCGGCCGTCGCGCTGGCGGGCGAGCGCACCGGGGCGGTGCTGCGCGGCGCCTGAGCCACCGGGCGGCACACGCGGCGAGGCGGCACACGCAGCGAGGCAGCACACGAAGGGGCGCGCCGGGAAGGCGCGCCCCTTCGTGCTCTCGGGGGTCCGTGCTCGCAAAGGCGGAAGGGCGCCGCCCGCCCGGCCGGGATGTTCGGGCGGGCCTCGGCGGGGCGGACGGCGCGGCGGTGGCCACCGTTCGGATGCGGGAGAGCCGGTGGCCTTTCCGGCCTCTTACGAGGGATTTCAGTCAAGCGGCGTGAAACAGTCTGCGACAGGGCACGTTCCGAGCAGGAGCGGGCACTGCGTTCACACCCCGTGTGCGCGGCGCGGCGGGCCTTCGCGGACCGGGCCCCCGACTCCCCGCCGGGACCGGCCCGGGAGCGGGCGGACCGACCCCGGCCAACTCCCCCCGCACCGGCGAAACTTCCCGCCCGCTGGTCTACGCTTTCCGCTCTGAGCCACCGGAGGGCACCATGCAGCCCAACACACTGCTCGACGCGATACTCGACGAGGCGGGCATCTCGCACTCGGGCCTCGCCGCCCATGTGAACCTGGCCGGGCGGGCCCGCGGGCTCAGCCTGCGCTACGAACACACCGCGGTCGCCCGCTGGTTGAAGGGCCAGCGCCCCCGGGGCCAGGTCCCCGACCTGATCTGCGAGGTGCTCGCGGCACGGCTGCGCCGCCCGGTCACCCTGGACGACATCGGGCTCGGGGTGCCGGGGGAGCCGGGCGCCGCGCCGACCTCCTCGCTCTCCGGCTTCGTGGAGCGGGCGACCGCCTTGTGGCGCAGCGACGAGCAGCAGCGCCCCCATCTGCTCGGCGCCCCGGCGGTCACCGGCACCCCCGCGGTGATGCCGGTCTGGGAGTGGGAGAACCCGCCCGAGGACATCGACGTCTCGCGGGGCGGGGCCCGCCGGGTGGACCGCGCCGACATCGAGATGCTGCGCGCGGCCCGTACCCACTACGAGCAGATGTACCGCAAGGCGGGCGGGGTGGCGACCCGCGCCCGCATCGTCGGCTTCCTCAACTCCGAGACCGCCGCCCTGCTGCGCGGCAGCTACCCGGACGCGACCGGGCGCCAGCTGCACCGCGCCACCGGCGGCCTGGTCGCCGTCGCCGGGATCTGCGCCTACGACTCCAACGCGCACGGACTCGCCCAGCGCTACTTCCATCAGGCCCTGCGCCTGGCCAAGGCCAGCGGCGACCGGGGACTGGGCGCCTATGTCATCGCCCTCCTCGTCAACCAGTCCCTGTTCATGGGGGAGTTCCGGCAGTCGGTCGCCTTCGCGGAGGCGGCGCTGCGGGCCGCCGGCCGGGAGATCACCCCGGCCCTCGCCTGCGACCTGTACGCGATGCAGGCCAAGGCCTACGCCCGGCTCGGCGACACCGCGAGCGCCTACCGCTGCATCTCCCGCGCCGAGTCCGCCGCGGGCCGCATCCACCGCGGCCAGGAGCCCGACGAGACCGGGTATGTGCAGCCGGGCCTGGTCAACGTCCAGGTGGCGGAGGCGCTGCTCGGCCTCGGGGAGCTGCGGGCCGCGCGCGAGAACGCCGTCGCCGCGGTGGCCGCGCCCGCCCACGACCGGGGCCGCGTGCACCGGCTCGCGATGCTCAGCAAGGTCGAACTGCGCCTGGGCGCCGACGACTCGGCCGCCGCGACCGCGACCAGGATGGCCGAGGAGGCGCGCGGCATGGAGTCCCAGCGGCTGCGGGACCGGATGCGCACCGTACGGGCCTCGCTGCTCGGCAGCAGTTCGCCCGAGGCGGCGGGTGCGGCCGAGGTGATCGAGAAGGCGCTGCGCGTGCCCTTGTGAGGTCCGGTGCCTGCCCCGGCGCACCGCCGCCTGCTGCCATGGAGCCACTACTCCCCGTACCCCCGGAGGTGGCTCCACGTGCAGTGGGCGAAGCAGAGCGAAGAGACCGTGTACGGCAACCCCTGGTTCCAGGTGAACCTCGCGGACGTCGAACTCCCCGACGGCCGCCACCTGGACCACTTCCTGATACGGATGCGCCCGGTGGCCGCGGCGACCGTGGTCAACGCCGCCAACGAGGTGCTGCTGCTGTGGCGGCACCGGTTCATCACCGACAGCTGGGGCTGGGAGCTGGCCGCGGGCGTGGTCGAGGACGGTGAGGACCTCGCCGCGGCCGCGGCCAGGGAGCTCCACGAGGAGACCGGCTGGCGGCCCGGACCGCTGCGGCACCTGATGAGCGTCGAGCCCTCCAACGGCATCACCGACGCCCGGCACCACATCTACTGGGCCGAGGAGGCCCGGTGCACCGGCGAACCCGAGGACGCCTTCGAGTCGGACCGGCGCGAGTGGGTCCCGCTCAAGCTGGTCCCCGACCTGATCGCCCGCGGCGAGGTGCCGGCCGCCAATATGGCGGCGGCGCTGCTCCTGCTGCACCATCTGCGCCTGGGCTGAGTCCCGCCCGAACGGCCGCTGCCCGGGCGCGCGTTCACCGGCTCAGCGCCCGAAGGTCGCCCACAGGGTGACGGCGAGGGCGCCCGCCGCGGTGAGCGCGGTGATCGCGGGCAGCGGCCAGCGGGTGTGCTCCAGGGCGGCGAGGCGGGCGTTCAGCTCGTCCTGCTCCTTGGCGCTCTGTTCATCGCGCTGGGTGAGCAGGGCGAGCCTGCCCTCCACCCGCGCGAGCCCCACGTCCAGGTCCCTTCGTAACTCCCTGCACTCGTCCTGGTCGAAGAGACGCTCGTGTTCGGCGGTCACGTACCGGCCTCCCATTTCTCTCGAAATTGTCGCTCGTGTGTGCGAATACGAGTCAACTCCGCTGGTGGGCGCGGCGGGAGGGTGTGGACGGGGCATATGCGTGAGCGCTCCGCACACACCGTGTGAAAGGCGGAGGGGGCGGTTCCGGGCCGGAAATGGCGCGTAATCGCCTACGGAAAGTGACGCTGTGGGGTGGAGGCGCCCGCACCGGAGCCCTCCATCCGGAGGCGGAGGGCTCGGGTGGAGGGCTCAGGAGGAGGGGCCGGGTCCGTCCGAAAAGGAGCGGGCGGGCGGCTCAGGCGTAGGCGTAGAAGCCGGAGCCCGTCTTGCGGCCGAGGCGGCCCGCGTCGACCATCCGCTGCAGCAGCGGGGGAGCGGCGTAGAGCGGCTCCTTGTACTCCGCGTACATCGAGTCGGCGACCGAGGCCACCGTGTCCAGGCCGATCAGGTCGCTCAGCTTGAGCGGGCCCATCGGGTGGGCGCAGCCCAGCTCCATGCCGTTGTCGATGTCCTCGCGGCTCGCGATGCCGGACTCGAACATCCGGATCGCGGAGAGCAGATAGGGGATGAGCAGGGCGTTCACCACGAAGCCCGAGCGGTCCTGGGCGTGGATGGCGTGCTTGCCGAGCACCTTCTCCACCATGGACTGCGTCCGGGCGACGGTCCCCTCGGAGGTGGTCAGGGCCGGGATCAGCTCGACCAGCTTCTGCACCGGCGCCGGGTTGAAGAAGTGGATGCCGATGACGTGGTCGGGGCGGGAGGTCGCCACCGCGAGCTTGACCAGCGGGATGGAGGAGGTGTTGGAGGCGAGGATCGCGTCCTGGCGGGTCACCACCTGGTCGAGGACCTGGAAGATCTCCGTCTTCACCTGCTCGTTCTCCACGACCGCCTCGATGACCAGGTCGCGGTCGGCGAACTCGCCGAGGTCGGTGGTGAAGCTGAGCCGCGCCTGGGTGGAGTCGAACTCCTCCTGGCTGATCTTGCCCCGCTGGGCGGCCCGGGAGAGGGAGTTGTAGAGCCGGGTGCGGCCTATCTCCAGGGCTTCGCCGGTGGTCTCGGCGACCATGACGTCCAGTCCGGCGCGGGCGCAGACCTCTGCGATGCCCGCTCCCATCTGGCCGCAGCCCACTACTCCGACGCGTTCGATGTCGGTCACAAGGCACCTTTCGCTGATCCTCAAGCCGGCGGCCGTCCGGGTCTCGGCGTCCGCCTCGCCCCTGCACGTTACTCCGGATCATCCACGGGTCCACGGGCCGGGTCGGGCATGCTTAGCGGCGAAATGCCCGAAATCTACGAGTATCTGATGTGAGGTCCGACGCATGGAACGCATGAGCCGACGCGGTTTCAGCACGGCCGCGGCACTGACCCTCGCCGGTCTGACGACCACGGGCGCCGCCCGCCCCGCACCCGCGAAGCAGGGGGAGTTGCGGGGGATGTGGGTGGCGAGCATCGCCAACCGCGACTGGCCCTCGCGGCCCGGGCTGAGCGCCGCCGCCCAGCGTGACGAACTCCTCGCCCTGCTCGACACCGCGGTCCGCCGCCGCCTCAACACCGTCGTCCTCCAGGTCCGCCCCGCCGCCGACGCCCTGTGGCCCTCGCCGCACGAACCCTGGTCGGCCGTGCTCACCGGCACCCAGGGCAAGGCCCCCGGCTGGGACCCGCTGGGCACCGCCGTGAAGGAGGCGCACAGCCGGGGGCTCCAACTGCACGCCTGGTTCAACCCGTACCGCATCGCCCAGCACGACGACCCCGCCCGGCTCGCCGCGAGCCACCCCGCGCGCAAGCATCCCGGCTGGACGGTCCGCTACGGCGGCTCCCTCTACTACAACCCGGGCCTGCCCGAGGTCCGCGGCTTCGTACGGGAGGCCATGCTCGACGCCGTCCGCCGCTACCCGCTGGACGCGGTGCACTGGGACGACTACTTCTACCCGTACCCGGTGGCCGGGCAGCGCTTCGACGACGCCGCGGCCTTCAAGGCGCACGGCGGCGGGCGGAGCCTGGCCGACTGGCGGCGGGACAATGTGACCCGCCTGGTGCGCGAGACCGGCGCCGCCCTGAAGAAGCTCCGCCCGGGCACCGCCTTCGGCATCAGCCCCTTCGGGATCTGGCGCAACGCCTCCACCGACGCGCGGGGTTCCAAGAGCGCGGGACTCCAGTCCTACGACGAGCTGTACGCGGACACCCGCGGCTGGGTGCGCGAGGGCCTGATCGACTACGTCTGCCCGCAGCTCTACTGGCACCTGGGCAACAAGGGCGCCGACTACGCGGAACTGCTGCCCTGGTGGGCGGGGGTCGTACGCGGCACCGGGGTCCGGCTCTACACCGGCGAGGCGCTCTACAAGGCGGGCGACCCGGCCCAGCCGAAGGCCTGGCGGGATCCGGCCGAACTCTCCCGGCACCTCGCGCTCGCCGAGAAGACGCCCGAGGTGCGGGGCCATGTGTACTTCGCCGCGAAGGACGTGGTGCGCGACCCCGCGGGGGCGCTGCGCCGCATCGTCACCGGCCACTACCGCGACCGGGCCGTGCCGCCCGCCTGAGAACGGGGCGCCCCCGCGGGCTCGGCCCCGCGGGGTCCCGCGGCCGGATCGGGCCGGCTCGGGGAGCCCCTAGGGGGTGTCGTCGAGATCCTGCCCGGTCCGGCCGCTGCCGCCGCGGTGCTGGACGACGCTGTCCGGCCCCGGCGACATGATGGCCCGGTGCCCGTCCTCGAACTGGACGCGATAGGGCGGATTCCCGCCCGAGCCCAGTACCTCGACGATCTCCGCGACCTTGTCCTGCTGGCCCACGACCCTGCCGTGCACCCGCAGCTCGTCGCCCTTGGTTGCGTGCATCGGGAGTCACCTCCTCGTACTGCCAGGACAGCCGCTCACCGGCCCGGTCCTGTCCGCCCGGCCAGTTTACGACCGCGGGGCCGCGCGCGACTCTCAGCCGCGGGCCCGCTGGGTGGCCGCGATGCACAGGAGGACGGCGAGCGCGGTCACCGGGGCCGCCCAGCCGAGCGGTTCGCCGAGCAGCCACACCGACCAGCCGAGGGTGAGCAGCGGCTGCGCGAGCTGCAGCTGGCTCGCCTTGGGGATGCCGATCACGGCCATGCCCCGGTACCAGACCACCAGGCCGAGGAACTGCGAACCGGCGGCCACCCAGAGCAGCCCGGTGACGCTGTGCGCGGTCAGCGCCGCGGGCTCGGCGGCCAGCGCGAGGGCCGCGCCGGGCAGCGTGAGCGGCAGCGCGAGGACCAGCGCCCAGCCGATGACTTGCCAGCCGGGCATCTCCCGGGCCAGGCGGCCGCCCTCGGTGTACCCGGCGGCGCAGATCAGCAGCGCCCCGAAGAGGTAGAGGTCCGCCCGGCTCAGGGCGCCGCCGCTCTGGGTGAGGGTGAAGGCGAGTACGGCGGCGGCGCCCGCGCAGGCGGCCGTCCAGAAGGTCCGCGAGGGCCGGGCCCCGGTGCGCAGCGCCGAGCACAGGGCCGTCGTCAGCGGCAGCAGCCCGACGACCACGGCGGCGTGCGAGGTGGTGGAGGTCTCCAGGGCGAGAGTGGTGAGCAGCGGGAAGCCCAGCACCACCCCGGCGGCGACCACGGCCAGCGGCCACCGGTGGCGGCGGGCGGGCGGCCGCACCCGCAGGGCGAGCAGGCAGCCCCCGGCGAGCAGTGCGGCGAGGACGGAGCGCACCGTCACCAGCGACCAGGGGCCGAAGCCTTCGAGGCCCCAGGCGGTGGCCGGGAAGGTCAGCGAGAAGGCGAGAACCCCGAGCGCGGCGAGGGCGGTTCCGGCGGCGGGGCCGGTGGTGCCGGTGGTGTTGGAGGGGGTGCTCCCGGCCTTCGTACCGGTGGGTCCCGGGGTGGCCGGCGGTGGGGCGACTGCTATCGGGCTTGCGTCGGTAGCGCTATTCTCGGTCCTCATGAACGAGCGTAGCAGCGTGGGTGAGCTGGCCGAAAGGCTGCGCGGGGAACTGAACCGCTACTCGGACGGTGAGAAGCTGCCGTCGAGTCGGCAGCTCGTCGAGCGCTACCGGGTCAGCCCGGTGACCGTCTCCCGCGCGCTCGCAGTCCTGGTCGCCGAGGGGCTGGTGGTGACCCGCCCCGGCGCCGGTGCCTTCCGCGCCCCGGGAGCCGGGGGCCGGGCCCGGCCGGTGGTGGGGGACACCTCCTGGCAGGAGGTCGCGCTCAGCGCCGAGTCGACGGCGGAGGCGGTGCCCCGCACGGTCGACGCCTCCGGGGTGCTCGCCACCCTCGCCGCGCCGCCCGCCGGGGTGATCGAGTTCAACGGCGGCTATCTGCACCCCTCGCTCCAGCCGGAGCGGGCGATGTCCGGCGCCCTCGCCCGGGCCGGACGGCGGCCCGGCGCCTGGGGCAGGCCGCCGGTCGAGGGGCTCGCCGAGCTGCGGGACTGGTTCGCCCGGGGCATCGGCGGCGCGGTCACCGCGGCCGAGGTCCTGGTCTGCTCCGGCGGCCAGAACGCCCTGACCACCGCGCTGCGGGCGCTGGCGGGCCCCGGTGCCCCCGTCCTCGTCGAGTCGCCGACCTACCCGGGCATGCTCGCCATCGCCCGCGCCTCGGGCCTGCGCCCGGTGCCGGTGCCGGTGGACACCGAGGGGGTGCGGCCCGAACTCCTCGCGGAGGCCTTCCGCGCGACCGGGGCCCGGGTCTTCGTCTGCCAGCCGCTCTTCCAGAACCCGACCGGCGCGGTCCTCGCGGCCGGGCGCCGCCGGGAGGTGCTCGCCCTCGCCCGGGAGGCCGGGGCCTTCGTCGTCGAGGACGACTACATCCGCCGCCTCGCCCACCAGGACAGCGGGCCGCTGCCGCGCCCGCTCGCCGCCGAGGACACCGAGGGCGTGGTGGTGCACGTCTGCTCGCTGACCAAGGCCACCTCGCCGAGCCTGCGGATCGGCTGCCTCGCCGCCCGCGGCCCGGTCCTGGAGCGGCTGCGCGCCATCCAGGTGGTGGACCACTTCTTCGTGCCCCGCCCGCTCCAGGAGGCCACCCTCGAACTGGTCGGCGCCCCCGCCTGGCCGCGCCATCTGCGCGCCGTGGCCGCCGAGTTGACCGGGCGGCGGACGGCCATGGCCACCGCACTGCGGACCGTGCTGCCCGAACTCGCCCTCACCCACCTCCCGTTGGGCGGCTACCACCTGTGGCTGCGGCTGCCGGACGGCGCGGACGAGGGCGCGCTCGCCGCCGCCGCGCTGCGCCGGGGTGTCGCCGTGGCGCCCGGCCGCCCCTACTTCAGCGCCGAACCCCCGGCCCCGCACCTGCGGCTCACCTACGCGGCCGTGGCGAGCACCGCGGAGGTCGCGGAAGGGGTGAAGCGGCTCGGTGAGGCCTGGTCGGAGGTACGGGGCTGAGGCGCGGCCGACCGGACGGCCGCCCGGGCGGCGGGGCATCCGGGCACGAACCGGCGCGCACGCGTGGCCGAGCGCCCGGCATGCGCCCTTGACCGCCCGGGCGCGCGCCTCCACGATCGCCGCATGCCTGTTCGGGTCACGCTTCTCGCAGCCGCGCGCAGCACCTCACTGCTCTCCGAACGCTTCGGTGACGACCGTCCCCTCGACCGGTTGGGCTGGGACCAAGTACAGCTCGCCGCACCGGCGCTGGTCCCCCTGGGCGTGGCCGAACTGCGCTACTGCGGACCCTCCCCGCGCTGCCGCGACACCTCCCACGCGCTCGGCTACGCCGCCCTGCCCCAACCCGCCCTGAGCGACTGCGACATGGGCCGCTGGCGCGGGCACACCCTGGCCGAGGTCGCCGCCCACGAGGCGGGCGCGGTCGACCACTGGCTCGGCGAGCCCCGCTCGGCCCCGCACGGCGGGGAGTCGCTGCTCGGCTTCATCAGCCGCATCGGCCGCTGGCTGGACACCCGGCCGGTCACCGCCGACGGCCGCGTCCTCGCCGTCGCGGACGCCTCGGTGGTACGCGCCGCCGTCGTCTACGCGCTCAAGGCCCCGCCCGGCACGTACTGGAACATCGACGCCCGCCCGCTCTCCACGGTGGTCCTCGACGGGCACCAGGGCCGGTGGAGCCTGTGCCTGGAAGGCGGGGGCGCCGCCTGGTGAGGGGGCCGGGGCGCCGGTCAGGAGGCTGAGGGCGCGCCTCCCTGCGACGTGAGCGAGGGTGCCGCATCCTGCGGAGAGGACCAGGGTGACGCCGCCTCCCCCCCCGGATCGGGGTGCGGGCGGGCTGCCGGGGGCTGGGGGCGGGTCCGGGCCCGGGCCGAGGACGAGACCGCGGCCGGGGACCGCGACGGGTTCCGAAACCGGTTCCGCAACCGCGACCGCCGACCGCGACCGAACCGAAAATCCCCCTTGCCCCTGACGTGCGGGTCAGGAGTTAGCTTCGCCGCCCGATCGGTGATCGCCGATCGCCACCGGCCGTCCCGCCAGGAGGAACCATGAGCCCCGCCCTGCCCGCTTCCGCCACCGAGGTGCGTCTGCGGCGCCTGCCCGAAGGGCTGCCCCGCGCGGGCGACTTCGAGCTGGTCGAGCGGCCCCTGCCGCGGCCCGCCCCCGGCGAAGTCCTCGTACGCAACCGGTACTTCCAGCTCTTCGCCGGTCTGCGCACCCTCCTCGGCGGGGACACCGAGGGACTGCCGCTGCCCCCGCTGGGCGTCGGTGACACGCTCTTCGGTCCGGCCCTCGGGGAGGTCGTCAGCGCGCCGCCGGGCAGCGGACTGGCCGAGGGCGCGCTGGTGGAGCATCTGGCGGGCTGGCGTACGTACGCGAGCGTCCCCGTGGAGGGGTGCACTCCGGTGGGTGCCGAACTGCCCGATCCGGCGGCCCGGTTGTCCTCGGGCTCGGCCGCCTACGCGGGGCTGGTGCACCTGGCGGGGCTGCGGGAGGGCGAGACCGTCCTGGTGACCGGGGCCGCGGGCGGGGTGGGCTCGCTGGCCGGGCAGATCGCGCGCAGGCTCGGCGCCGCCCGGGTGATCGGCACCACCGGTTCCCCGGCGAAGGCCGAGCGGCTGCGGACGGAACTCGGCTACGACGCGGTGCTGGTGCGCGGCGCCGGGTCCTTCGCGGAGCAGCTGCGCCGCGCCGCGCCCGAGGGCATCGACGTCCTCCTCGACAACGTGGGCGGCGAGCAGCTCGCCGCGGCCGTGCTCGCGGCCCGGCAGGGCGCGCGCTTCGCCCTGGTGGGCGCGCTCTCCGGGCAGTTGGACCCCGCGCGGGGCGGCGGCAGCGCGCCCACCGCCGTCGACGTCTTCCGGGTGATCACCAAGGGCATCACGCTGTACGGGCTCAACGGCGGCGACCACCCCGAGGCCGGGCCCGAGTGGCTGGCCCGGTTCGGCGACTGGCTGCGGGCGGGGGAGATCAGCTTCCCGCACGTCAGGATCCCGGGCATGGAAAGGGCGCCGCGGGCGTTGCAGGACATGCTGGGCGGCGCCCACTTCGGCACCGTACTCGTGGACCTCACCGGCGAGGGGTGAGCCGCCCGGCGAGCCCGGCGGCGGCACCGGCCCCCGGGGACGGCAGGCACCGGGTCCGGCGGGGCCCGTACGGAAGGAAGGGCGCGGCCATGCGGAGCGGCGAGGAGGCCATGCGGATCGGCGACGCGGCGGCGGCCGCGGGCACCACACCGAGGGCGCTGCGGTTCTACGAGCAGAACGGGCTGCTGCCCGCGCCCGTCCGTTCGGCCTCGGGGCAGCGCGTCTACGGGTCCGCGGACCTGGCCCGGATCCGGGTCGTCCGGGAACTCCTCGGCCTCGGGCTCACGGTGCGGGACGTACGGCGCTGCGCGGACCGGCTCGACGAGCTGGCGGGCGATCCGGCCCCGCGCCGCTGCGGGGGCACGCCCCACCCGGGCACCGCGCACGTGGTGGCGGGCCGGGTGGCCGCCCTCGACGCGGAGATCGACCGGCTCACCCGGCTGCGCGACCAACTGGCGGCTGTGGCAGGGCAGTTCACGCCCGCCGCCGAGCCGGCCCCGGCCGGTGTGCGCGGCGGTGGGAGCCGCGTCGGCCCGGTCGCCGGCGGGCCCAGGGGGCGTGCGGGGCGGCGTGCAGGGGCAGTTGGCGGCGCCCGGTGATGTGACGAGCGCCTTCTTGACGGTGCCCGGCCTTCCGTGATGCCCTCTTGGCGAAGGCGACTTATTGCGAGCTATTCGCAATAAGGGGTGTGCGCGGACCTCCGCGTCCCCGGCCCCGCGAGCACATCACGGCGAAAAGGAACAGCGTGCAGGCCGACAGCACCCGTCGAGGCTTCCTCCGGCTCGCCACCGCCACCGGGGCCGCGCTGCTCACCTCCTGCGCCGCGGACGGCGGCGGCGAGGGCGGCGGGCCCCCGCGCCGCGGCGGCACCCTGCGCGCGGCCTTCCCCGGCTTCGGGGCCAAGGAGACCATGGACCCGCACGCCCAGCGGCAGTTCGTGGACATGGCGCGGCACAAGGCGGTCTTCGACAAGCTGGTCGACCTCGACGCCGACCTGCGCCCGGTGCCCCGGCTCGCCCGCAGCTGGGAGCCGGACGCCGAGGCCCGGGTCTGGCGCTTCACGCTGCGCGAGGCGGTCTTCCACGACGGGCACCGGCTGGAGGCCGAGGACGTCCTGTACAGCCTCGCCCGGATCCTCGACCCGAAGGCCCCCGACCACCTCGCCCGGCCCTCGCTCGCCCTGATCGACCTGCGGCGCTCGCGCGCGATCGGCACCCGCACCGTCGAACTGGTCCTGAAGGCCCCCGGCGCCGAACTGCCCTCGCTGCTCGCCACCACCGGCACCCCCGTCGTGCGCCGCGGCTACCGCGACCCCCGCAAGCCCGTCGGCACCGGCCCCTTCCGCTTCCGCTCCTTCACCGCGGGACGCTCCTTCACCGCCGTCCGCTTCGACGACCACTGGGACGGGGCGCCCTACCTCGACGAGATCCGCATCCACTCCGCCGCCACCGAGGCCCGCGGCAGCGCCGTCCAGGCGGGCGAGGTCGACTACGCGCACGAGATGACGCCGACCTTCGCGCGCGTGGTCGACGGCAACCCGCGGGTGCGGATCGTCTCCGCGCCCAGCAGCAGCGCCGAGGGCATCGCGCTCAAGACCGACCGGCCGCCCTTCGACGACCCCGACGCCGCCATGGCGCTCAAGCTCCTCGCCGACCGCGAACGCCTCGTCGAGGTGGTCCTCGGCGGGCGCGGCGGACTCGGCAACGACATGTACGGCAAGGGGTTCACGTACTACCCGCAGGGGGTGCCGCAGCGCGAGCGCGACGTGGACGAGGCGCGGCGGCTGCTGCGCCGCACCGGACTGCTCAACAAGAAGATCGACTTCTACACCTCGACCGCCGCGGACGGATTCGTGGACGCGGCCCATCTCTTCGCCCAGCAGGCCGGGGAGGCCGGGCTGCGCGTCGAGGTGCGCAGCGGCCCGCCGGAGAGCTACTTCACCGACATGCTCACCAAGGGCACCCTCGGCAGCCACCGCTGCGGCGCCATGCCCATCCCCACCTATCTGAGCCAGCGGCTGCTGCGCGACTCCCCGCAGAACGCCACCGCCTGGCGGCACGAGGACTTCGACGCGGACTTCGCCGCCGCCCAGGCCGTGGTGGACGAGCGGGACCGCGGCGCGCGCTACGGCCGCCTCCAGCGCACCGTGCGCGAGCGCGGCGGACTGCTCCTGTGGGGCCACCCGGACTGGCTGAACGCCGTCTCGCACCGGCTGCACGGCGTCCGCGCCGCCCCGCCCAACACCGTGGACTGGGCCCGCTTCGACAAGGTCTGGCTCACCTGAGATGAGCGCGTACGAAGCCCCGCCCGCCGGGCCGCGAGCCGCGCGTCGGACCGGGCGAGGGGACCGCTGAGCATGCTGCGCTACGCGCTGCGCCGCGGCCTGCTCACCCTCGGCCAGCTCGCCGTGCTCGCCGTCGTCGTCTTCCTGCTCACCTCGATGCTGCCCGGGGACGCCGCCGAGGTCGCCTTCAACGAGCAGGCCGGGGCCGTCCAGGTCGACGAGCTGCGGGCCCGACTCGGCCTGGACCGGCCCCTGGTGGAGCGCTTCGCCGACTGGTCCGGTGCCCTGCTCCACGGCGACCTCGGCACCTCGCTCGCCGGGCACCAGCCCGTCACCGCGATCCTCGCGGACTCCCTGGCGGCCACCCTGCTGCTCGCCGCGGTCACCGCCGCCCTGGTGGTGCCGCTCGCCGTGGTGCTCGGCCTCCTGATGGGGCTGCGCGCCGGGACCCGCCTGGACCGGGCCCTGTCCGCCGTGCTGCTCGCCCTCACCTCGCTGCCCGACTTCGTGCTCGCCCTCGCCCTGGTGGCGGTCTTCTCGCTGCGCCTCGGCTGGCTGCCCTCGACCTGGGTGGGCGCGGACAGCGGCGATCTGCTGCGCCACCCCGCCCTGTTCGTGCTGCCGGTGGCCGTGCTCCTCGCGCGTACCGTCTGCCTGCTCTCCCGGCAGATCCGCGCGGGCACCCTCGCCGCGCTCTCCGCGGGCTACGCGGTGCAGGCCCGCCGCCTCGGGGTGCCGCGCGGGCGGCTCGTCCTCCGCCATGTCCTGCCCAACGCGGCGGTCCCCGGGGTGCAGGAACTCGCCCGCACCGGCGACCAGTTGCTCGGCGGCGTCCTGGTGGTCGAGGCGGTCTTCGCGATCCCCGGCACCGCGACCGCGCTCGTCGACGCGGTGCAGAACCGCGATGTCCCCACCGTGCAGGCGCTGACCCTGCTGCTCGCCGCCCTCGCCCTGCTCGTCAACCTCGCCGCCGACCTGGTCTGCCACCGGCTCGCCCCGCGCACGGAGGTGCTGCGATGACGGCCCCCGCCCCACACCGCCCCCGGCGCCTGCTCGCCACCGGAGCGGCCCTGCTGCTCGCCCTGCCGCTCGCGACCGCCCTGTTCGGGCCCCTGCTCGCACCGCTCGTCACCCCCGCGGACGGCGCCCCCTACGCCCGAGGCGGCGGGCATCCGCTCGGCACCGACGGCATGGGACGCGATGTGCTCGGCCTGCTGCTGCGCGGCGGACCCAGCGCCCTCGGGGTGGCCACCGGCGCGGTGGCCCTCGCCTACCTCCTCGGCGGCACCCTCGGCCTCGCCGCCGCGGCGAGCAGGCACCAGGCGGTCGACGAGATCCTGATGCGGCCGGTGGAGATCCTGCTGCCGCTGCCCTCGCTGCTTGTCATCAGCGTGGTCGGGGTGGGCTGGCGCGGGCAGCCGCTCGCCATCGCGCTGACCGTGGCGGCGCTCAACGTCCCCGCCGTGGCCCGCCTGGTCCGCGCCGCCGCGCTGGACGCCGCCGGGAGCCCGGTGGCCGAGGCGATGCGGATGCAGGGCGAGTCCCGCTCCCGGGTGCTCTTCGGCCACATCGGCAGGGCGGTGCTGCCGGTGGCCGCCGCCGACATCGGCACCCGGATCGCCACCGCCGTCTTCACCGTCGCCGCCGCGAACTTCCTCGGCCTCGGCATGGAGCCCACCTCCGCCGACTGGGGCGTCACGGTTGCCGGCAGCCGCGAGGCCCTGCTCGTCCAGCCCTGGGCGGTCTGCGCCCCGGCCGCGATGCTGGTGATGTTCACCGTCGGCCTCAACCTCCTCGCCGACCGCCTGCTCGCCCCCGCCGCCGAGGCGGGTACGGCCGCCCCCGCGGGCCGGGCGCTCGCGGTACGGGCCGAGGAGGCACCCGAGTGAGCGCGCCGACCGAGGAGTTGACCGGGGAGCCGACCGGCCGGGACCCGCTGGTCGAGGTCCGCGCGCTCACCGCGCGCGCCGGGGACCGACTCCTCCTCGACGGGGTCGACCTGCGGCTGGCGGCCGGCCGCGTCACCGCGCTGGTCGGGCCCTCCGGCAGCGGCAAGACCACCACCGCGCTCGCCCTGCTCGGCGAGTACGAACCGGGGGTGCGCCTGAGCGGTGAGATCACCGTCGCGGGCGTCCCCGTGCTCGGCCCCGGCGGCGTCACGGACCGCGCCGCCGAGGTGCGCGGCGGCACCCTCGCGTATATGCCGCAGCACCCCGGCAGCGCGCTCAACCCGGCCCGGCGCACCGGCGCCGTGCTCACCGAACTCGCCCGGCTGCACCGCCCGGAGCCGGGACGCACCCCCGCCGAGTCGGCCGCCGCCGCGCTCGCCGGGGCCCAACTCCCGTACGACCGGGGCATCTTGCGCCGCTTCCCGCACCAGTTCTCCGGCGGGCAGCGGCAGCGGGTCGCGCTGGCGCAGGTCCTGGCCTGCGGGCCGCGGGTCCTCGTCCTCGACGAACCGGGCACCGGTCTCGACGCGGTCACCCGGCTCGACCTGACCCGCGAACTCACCGCCCTCGCCGGTCAGGGCCTCGCCCTCCTCCTGCTCAGCCACGACCACGGCCTGGTCCGCGCGCTGGCCGACCGCGCCGTCCGCCTCGAAGCGGGCAGGGTGGCCGCCGAGGGCAGCCCCGCCGAGGTGCTGCCCCGCACCGCCCTGCCCGCGCCGCGCCCGCGCCCGCAGTCCGCACCGCCGGTGGCCGCCGCCGAAGGCCTGGAGGTCAGCGGGCTGCACGCCTGGCTGCGCCCCGGGGGCCGCGGCCGGGTGCTGCACGACATCGGCCTGCGGCTCGCCCCGGGCGGCTGCCTGGCGGTCGCCGGGCGCTCCGGCAGCGGCAAGACCACCCTGGCCCGCTGCCTGGCCGGACTCCACGAGCGCCACAACGGCCAAGTCCACCTGGACGGCGTGAGGTTGGACATCCTGCGCCGCCGGGGCACGGCACAGATCCGCCGGCTCCAGTACGTCTGGCAGGAGGCGAAGGGCTCCTTCGACCCGCGCCGCCCGGTGCTCGACCAGGTGGCCCGCACCGCCGTACGGCTGCGGGCGCTGAGCCCCGCCGCCGCCCGCGCGGAGGCCGCCGCCCTGCTCGACGAGCTGGGCGTGCCCGAGGAGACGGCCCGGCGCGGCCCCGGCGGGCTCTCCGGCGGCGAACTCCAGCGGGCCGCCTTCGCGCGCGCCGCACTGGCCCGGCCCCGGGTGCTGATCTGCGACGAGGTGACCAGCGCCCTGGACCCGGTGGCCGCCGCCCGGCTGCTCGCGGTGGCCGACCGGCTGCGCTCCGAGGGCACCGCCCTGCTCTGGATCAGCCACGAGCTGGGCCTCGTACGGCAGTTGGCCGAGCATCTGGTGATCCTCGACGCGGGCCGGGTGGCCGAGGCGGGGGAGTGCGCGGCGCTGCTCGCGGCACCCCGCTCGGCGGCGGGCCGGGAGCTGGTCGAGGCGGCGCTGAGCGGACAGGAACCGGCGGAAGAACCGGGCCCGGAGGCGGCGACGGTCCCCGGACCGGGCCCGCGACCGCTGGAGCAGGGATCAGGACGGGGACCAGCACAGGGATCAAAGCAGGGATCAAAGCAGGGATCAGGAAAGGCCGTCCCGCGCTGACGGAGGCCGTGACGAGGAGCGTCGCGGGCCCGCCACCGGGGCCGGAGCAAGGAGGCAGGACGCATGACCGTGACCGCGAGCGGTACGAACTGGGGTGCCTGGCAGGAGAGTTGGGACCGCCAGCAGGAGTGGTACATGCCCGACCGCGAGGAGCGGTTCCGGGTCATGCTGGACCTGGTCGAGGCCCTGGTGGGTACCGAACCGCGCGTCCTCGACCTGGCCTGCGGCACCGGCAGCATCACCGACCGGTTGCTCCGCCGCTTCCCCGGCGCGCACAGCACCGGCGTCGACCTCGACCCGGCCCTGCTGACCATCGCCCGCGGCCACTTCGCGGACGAGCCCCGCGCCGCCTTCGTCACCGCCGACCTCACCGGCCCCGACTGGCGGTCCGCCCTGCCGCACCGCACCTACGACGTCGTCCTCACCGCGACCGCCCTGCACTGGCTGGACGAGGCCCCGCTGCGGAGGCTGTACGGGGAGCTGGCCGAGGCGGTCCGGGAGGGCGGCGCCTTCCTCAACGCCGACCACATGACCGACGAGTCCGCCCCGCGCATCAACGCCGCCGTCGCCGCCTTCCACTGTGCGCGCAAGGAACGCGCCCTGGCCGAGGGCGCCTTGGACTGGTCCCACTGGTGGCGCCACCTCGCCGAGGACGAGGCCCTCGCCGAACCCGCCGCCCGCCGCTTTGCCCTGCTCGGCGACCCCCGCACCCCGGCCGACCACGCGGCACCCCGCCCCGACCGGCCCACCACGGTCCAGTGGCACGCCGACACCCTCCGCGCCCAGGGCTTCACCGAGGCCCGACAGGCCTGGTGCTCGACTACGGACGCGGTGATGGTGGCACTGCGGTGAGGGCGGGGCGGGTTGTGGTGAGGGTCGCGCTGCGGTGAGCGTGGCTCTGCCGCGTTCGCCTGGCCCGCGTCCGCCTGGCCCGTACGCCCGGCCTGCGTTCGCCGGGTCCGCGTCCGTCCGGTCCGGGCTCGCCTGGTCCGGGCCTGCTCGACCCGTGTCCGCTCGGTTCGCTTGCGCCTGGCCCCCGTCCGCCTGGCCCCGTCCGTCTGGCCCCCGCTCGCCCGGCTCCGTCCGCTTGGCTTCTATCCGCCCGGCTCCGTCCGCCCCGCTCAGGAGCGAGCCCGGTGCGCCGCCACTCTGGACCGCGTCGCGCACCGGCGTGAGCAGTACCGGCGGGCCATTCCGCTGCCCTGGGCGAGGTAGACGCGTGTACAGCGGTCCGCGGCGCAGACTCCGCCCGGGGGCCGCTGCTGGTCCCAGACCAGCACCATCAGGGCGAGGCAGGAGGAGGCGAGGAACCACTCGTCCCAGGGGGCCTCGTCGCTGCTGTCCAGGTGCGGGTGCCAGGGCGTGCCGCCCTGGTGGGCGCTGAGCCGCAGCGCGCCGGGGGTCCGCGCCAGGAGCTGGTTCAGCGCCTCGGCCGCCGCGTCGGTGCCGTCCGCCGCGAAGACGGTACGCAGCTGTCGCGCCACCTCGCGCATGGCGCTCACCTCGGCTCCGGTGAGCGTGAGCGGGCCGCGTTCCCCGTAGGCGCGCAGCACCTCGGCCACCGCCTCCGAGTCGGCGTCCTCCTCGGAGAGGACGTTCACCAGAGCCGCGGTCCGGCGGGCGTTGGTCAGGACCGAGTGGCGCGTGGACCACTCGTACGCGGAGGCAGTCACCGGCCCAATGTAACGCGCCTGGTCAACTTCTGCGTTACGTCCCTACCGTGCCGCCCATGCGAAACCGTCCCCCCGGCGGCCCCGGTCACCCACCCCGAGCCCGGCCCGACCGCCTTCCCCGCACCCGGCCCGAGCACAGTGCGGGCGCCCGGCCCGAGCGCAGTGCGGGTGCCTGGCCGGACCGCAGTGCGGGCGCCCGGCCGGACCGCACCCCGCGCGTCTACCTCGGCGGTGCCGCGAGCGCCCGTACCGGAGACGAACTCTGCGGCCCCGCCCTGCTGTTGACCGCGCTGGCCGTCACCGGTTCCGCCGCGCGGGCCTCGGGGCTGCTCGCCGCCCTGACCGCGGCGGCGGCGCTCGGCGGGCCGCTGCTCGGCGCCCTCCTCGACCGCTCGGCGCGGCCGGGCCGACTGCTCGCCCTCGCGCTCGGCGGCCACGCGGCGGCGCTGCTCCTGCTGCTCGTGAGCCTCGGCCGCGCCCCCTTCGTGCTGAGCGCGGCACTCGCGGGCTGCGCGGGCCTGCTCGGCCCCGCCCTCTCCGGCGGCTGGACCTCCCAACTGCCGCGCCTGGTAAGCCCCGAGGGCCTGGCACGCGCCAACGCCAGGGACGCCATGACCTTCCAGTTCGCCGCGCTCGCGGGCCCCGCCCTCGCCGGTACCGCGGCGGCACTCGCCGGGGCACCGTACGGCGTCCTCCTCGCCGCCCTGCTCATCGGGGCGGCCGCGCCGGTGGCCCTGCGCCTGCCCCCGCGAGGCGGGGCACCCGGCGGCCGTCCGGGGGAGCAGAGCCGCACACGCCCTGAGGGCCGCACGCCGGACGGGACGGCCGTCTGCCCGCCGGGCACCGCCGCTCAACTCCCCGCCGACTTGCGAGACTTGGCGCCCCGCCCTGCGTTGCCGGGCCGTGTGCCCCGACTTCCCTCGTGCGTCAGCGACCTGGTGCCCAGTCGTACGCCGCCGAGACTCACGGCTCAACTCCCGTCCGTGTTCCGCCACTTGGCGCCCATCCGTAGGCTGCCGGGCCTCATGGCTCAACTACCCGTGTGCGTCCGCGCCTTGGCGGCCGTCCGTACGCTGCCGGACCTGGCCGCCCGCTTCCGCGTCGGCGCCCGCGCGAGGTCGGCCACCTGGGCGCCGCCCGGCCTGGCGGCCGAACTCCGCGCGGGTGTCCGCGCCTTGGGGGCCACCCGCGCCCTGGCACGGGCCACCGCCGCCTCCGTGTGCGGGTGTGCGGGCGAGGGCGCGTTTCTCGCCTGCGTCCCCTTGTTGGGCGCGGCGGCCTTCGGTGCGCCGGGGCGGGGCGCCCATCTGCTGACCGCGGCGGCGCTCGTCTCCCTGCTGAGCAATGCGCTGCTCGCCCGCCGCGCATCTCTCGTCCGGCCCGAACTCCTGCTGTTCTGGACGCCGTTGGCGCTCGCGGCGGCCTGCCTGCTCGCGGCCACGGGTGTGCCGCTGCTGCTCCTGGCGGCCGTCCTGCCCCTCGGGGCGGCCGGGGGTCCGCAGCTCACCGCCCTGTTCGCGGTGCGCCACCGGGACGCGCCCGGTTACCTGCACGCGCAGGTCTTCACCACCGGGGCCAGCCTGAAGATCACCGGCTTCGCCGCGGGCACCGGACTCGCCGGGCTGCTCGCCACGTTCTCGGTCCCCGCGGCACTGCTCGCCGCCGCCGCGCTCCACGCTCTCGGCGCCCTGGTGTGCCTGCCGCTCCTCACCCGCCGGGGGAGCGGGCGTACCCCCGGTGGAACCGAGCGGGCCGCCCGCGCCCCCGAGTCCGGTCCCGCGCACGGCAGTTGACGGGATCGGCCCTCAGCTCGCCCGGGCGACCGAACCCGCAGAGAGCCCGCCCGGGCGACCGGATCCGCCGACAGTCCGCCCGGGCGAGCGGACCGGTGGTCGGCCTCACCCGCCCACGTACTCCGCCAGGTGCTCACCGGTGAGGGTGGACCGGGCCGCGACCAGGTCCGCGGGGGTGCCCTCGAAGACGATCTTTCCGCCGTCGTGGCCCGCGCCGGGGCCGAGGTCGATGATCCAGTCGGCGTGGGCCATGACCGCCTGATGGTGCTCGACGACGATGACCGACTTGCCGGAGTCCACCAACCGGTCGAGCAGGCCCAGCAGTTGCTCGACATCGGCGAGGTGCAGTCCGGTGGTCGGCTCGTCGAGGACGTAGACGCCGCCCTTCTCGGCCATATGGGTCGCCAGCTTCAGCCGCTGCCGTTCGCCGCCGGAGAGGGTGGTGAGCGGCTGGCCGAGGGTGAGGTAGCCGAGCCCGACGTCCGCGAGCCGGTCCAGGATCCGGTGGGCGGCCGGGGTGTGCGCCTCGCCGGAGCCGAAGAACTCCTCGGCCTGGGCCACCGACATCGCGAGCACCTGGCTGATGTCCCGCCCGCCGAGGCGGTACTCCAGGACCGAGGCCTGGTACCGCCTGCCCTCGCACTCCTCGCAGGTGCTGGCCACTCCCGCCATCATCGCCAGGTCGGTGTAGACGACCCCGGCGCCGTTGCAATGCGGGCAGGCGCCCTCGGAGTTGGCGCTGAACAGCGCGGGCTTCACGCCGTTGGCCTTGGCGAAGGCCTTCCGGATCGGTTCCAGCAGACCGGTGTACGTCGCCGGGTTGCTGCGCCGCGAGCCGCGGATCGGGCTCTGGTCGATCGACACCAGACCCTCGGCACCGGCCTGCCCGGGCAGCGAACCGTGCACCAGCGAGCTCTTGCCGGAACCCGCGACCCCGGTGACGACGGTCAGCACCCCGAGCGGGATGTCCACGTCGACCTTGCGCAGGTTGTTCGCGGTGGCCCCGCGGATCTCCAGGGCGCCGCTGGGCTCGCGTACCGCCTCCTTCACGGCGACCCGGTCGTCCAGATGGCGCCCGGTGACGGTGTCGCTGCCGCGCAGCCCGGCGAGGCTGCCCTCGAAGCAGACGGTGCCGCCCTCCGTACCGGCCCCCGGGCCGAGGTCGACCACATGGTCGGCGATGGCGATCAGCTCCGGCTTGTGCTCCACGACCAGCACGGTGTTGCCCTTGTCGCGCAGCCGCAGCAGCAGTTCGTTCATCCGCTGGATGTCGTGCGGGTGCAGGCCCGAGGTGGGTTCGTCGAAGACGTAGGTGACATCGGTGAGCGAGGAGCCGAGGTGGCGGATCATCTTCACCCGCTGCGCCTCGCCGCCGGAGAGGGTGCCCGCAGGCCGGTCGAGCGAGAGATAGCCGAGGCCGATCTCCACGAAGGAGTCCAGGGTCTGCTGGAGCGCGGTGAGCAGCGGCGCCACCGAGGGCTCGGCCAGGCCGCGGACCCACTCGGCCAGATCCCGGATCTCCATCGCGCAGGCGTCGGCGATGGAGACCCGCTTGATCTTCGAGGCCCGGGCGCCCTCGGTGAGCCGGGTGCCCTCGCAGTCGGGGCAGGTGGTGAAGGTGACCGCCCGGTCCACGAACTCCCGGATGTGCGGCTGCATCGCCTCCCGGTCCTTGGCGAGCATCGACTTCTGGATCCGCGGGACCAGGCCCTCGTAGGTCATGTTGATGCCCGCGATCTTCAGCCGGGTCGGCTCGCGGTGCAGGAAGTCGTGCAGCTCCCGCTTGGTGTACCCGCGGATCGGCTTGTCCGGGTCGACCAGGCCGGACTCGGTGTACATCCGGTAGTTCCAGCCGCCCGTCTTGTAGCCGGGGATGGTCAGCGCGCCCTCGTGGAGCGAGAGCGAGTCGTCGTAGAGCTGGCCGAGGTCCAGGTCGGAGACCGAGCCGCGGCCCTCGCAGCGCGGGCACATGCCGCCGGTGCGCGAGTACGTCACCTTCTCCGCCTTCTTGGCGCCGCGCTCGACCGTCATCGCCCCGCTGGCCCGCACCGAGGGGACGTTGAAGGCGTAGGCGCCGGGCGGTCCGATGTGCGGCTCGCCGAGGCGGCTGAAGAGGATGCGCAGCATCGCGTTGGCGTCGGTGGCGGTGCCGACCGTGGAGCGGGGGTCGCTGCCCATCCGCTGCTGGTCGACGGCGATGGCGGTGGTCAGCCCGTCGAGCACGTCCACCTCGGGCCGCGCGAGCGTGGGCATGAAGCCCTGGACGAAGGCGCTGTACGTCTCGTTGATCAGCCGCTGCGACTCGGCGGCGATCGTGTCGAAGACCAGGGAGCTCTTGCCCGAGCCGGAGACGCCGGTGAACACCGTCAGGCGCCGCTTCGGGATCTCGATGCTGACATCCCTGAGGTTGTTCTCGCGCGCGCCGTGCACCCGGATCAGGTCGTGGCTGTCCGCGGCGTGCGGCGCGGGCGGCTGCGTGTCCGTCCCCTTGGGCTTGCTCATGCTCTCTCCGCTCTGTGGCAGGGTCCGCCCCCAGCGGTCCCCGTCCCCGTCCTTGCGTCCGTCTTCGTCTGCGCGTCCGTCTTCGGGTCCGGCTCACGCGGCCGGATCCGGCTCCGCCGTCGCGTCCGCCGATGGAACCGTCCGCGCTCGGCCCCGGGTCCTCCCAGGCCGGGGCCGGGACACTACCGTACGAACGGGTCATGTCCCGGCCCCCGGCGGTCCCGCCGCCCGCGGCCCTACTTCCCGCGGGCCTGGTTGAAGCGGAGCATGTTGCCCGCCGGGTCGCGGAAGGCGCAGTCGCGGACGCCGTAGGGCTGGTCGATCGGCTCCTGGAGCACCTCGCCGCCGGCCGCCCGGATTCTCTCGAAGGTGGCGTCCAGGTCGTCGGTGGCGAAGTGCACCCCGCGCAGCAGCCCCTTGGCGAGCAGTTCCGCCATGGCCTGCCGGTCGGCCGCGGAGGCGTTGGGGTCCGCGAGCGGGGGTTCGAGGACGACCTCCACATCGGGCTGGGCGGGGCTGCCGACGGTCACCCAGCGCATCCCCTCGAAGGAGACGTCGTTGCGTACCTCCAGGCCGAGGATGTCCCGGTAGAAGGCGAGCGCCTTGTCGTGGTCGTCGACGGCGAGGAAGCAGGTGGCGAGTTTGATGTCCATGCCGACGACGCTACGAGCCGGGGGCGGATCCTGCTTCTCCATTCCTGACCGGTTCGCCTGACCGGTTCGGCTGACCCGTTCGCCCGGCCGGTTCGCGTGAGCGGTTCGCCTGGCGGAGCCGGGCCGGAGCCCCCTTCCCGAGGGCGGTTCAGTTCCTGACCGGGCGGGTGGCGTACTTGGCGACGCAGGGCGGGATCGCGGCGCTCTCCTCGTGGCCGCGTGCGCGGTAGGCGCTCGGGCTCTCGCCGACCAGCTCCGTGAAGCGCGAGCTGAAGGAGCCCAACGAGGTGCTGCCGACCGCGAAGCAGACCTCGGTCACACTCAGATCGCCCCGCCGCAGCAGCGCCTTGGCCCGCTCCACCCGCCGGGTCATCAGATAGCTGTACGGGCTCTCGCCGAAGGCGGTGCGGAAGCTGCGGGAGAAGTGCCCCGGCGACATCAGCGCCACCGCGGCCAGCGCGGGAACGTCCAGCGGCTCCGCGTAGTCCCGGTCCATGGTGTCCCGCGCGCGGCGCAGCCGGACCAGGTCGTCCAGGTTCATGTGCCCCATTGTGGCCCCGGACGGCGTCGGCGCGACCTCCGGACGGCGTCCGCGGGAGGGCCCCGGGGCGCTCCCGCGGCCTGCTCCCCACCCCCGTACGTCCCGAACTCCGCCGAGGGGCGCGGAAGCTCATCGGTGCACGCGGTGCGCGCGGTGCGCGGGGTGCCGCTCAGTCGCGGCGGGCGGCCCAGGCGGTGCGCTCGGTGCGTACGGCCAGGTCGGCTCGGCGCAGGAGGCTCTGCGGGCCCGCGGTGTCGAGCAGCCGGTCGAGGGCGGCCAGGTCGCCGGGGGCCAGCTCGGCGGCGGCGCGCTCGCGCATCCGGCGCAGGCCCCCGAGCGCGTAGCGGCCCACGGCCTCGGTGTGCGGGGAGCCGATGGCGAGGCGGAGGGTGCGCTGATCCTCGACGGTGAATCCGGCCCCGGTGAGCAGGGGACCCCAGTCGGCGCCGCGGTGGGGCAGCTGGGCGGCGTGCCGGTGGTCGAGCACGGCGTGGAGGCGCTCCTCCAGGCCGGGGGCGCTCTCGGGGGCGTCCGCGGGGAGGAAGCGGGGGAACCCGGCGAGTTCGACGACCGCCAACAGCCCGCCAGGGGCGAGGAGTTCACGTACCCGGCGCAGGGCGCGGGCGGGGTCGGCCAGGTGGTGCAGGGAGGCCGAGGCCCACACCAGCTGCGGGGTGCCGAGGCCGGGCCAGGCGGATGCGTCGAGGTCGGCCTGTACGAGGCGCACCCGGTCGTCCGCTCCCACCGCCGCGGCCTTCTCGCGGAGCCGGTCCAGGTGCGCGGCGGAGGCGTCCACCGCGGTCACCTCGGCCCCGGGGAAGCGGCCGAGCAGGGCGAGGGTGCCCGCCCCGGTGCCGCAGCCCAGGTCGAGGATGCGGCGGGGCGCGGCCCCGACCGGGAGCCAGGCGGTGAGCGCGTCGAGGTGGTCGGCGAGGACTTCCGCGTCCAGGTCGAGGATCTCCGACTGGTCGGCGGTGTGGTCGTGGCCGCCGTGGCCGCCGTGGCCGCTCGCGTGAGTGGTGTGGGGCGAGGAGGAGTGCGGGGTGTGGGGCGAGGGGGAGTGCGGGGTGTGGTCCATGCCGCCAAGCTAGGCGGGTCTTGCGTCTACCGGGAGGATGTTTTCGCGATACGCAAGACGATGGCCCGCCCTGCTGCCGTACGCGCAAGAAGCGCTCGCGGCGCTCAGGGCATCCATGGCCTCCGCCACGTACACGCCTCCACCGCGCTCACAGCGTTCATGGCGTTCACGACGCTCTCAGTGCTCGCAGCGTTGGCAGTGCTCGCAGTGCCGGGAGCGCTCATGCCTCCGGGCTCTGCATCCCGCCAGGGTCCTTGCCGCGCTGGTGGCCGCGGCGGGCGTCGCGGTCGAAGATGCCGAGGATCTCGCAGGGGCCGCCCTCGGCGCCGATGGCGTGCGGGAGCATGGTGGGGAACTCCGCCGCCTGATGGGTCTCGATCCGCAGCCGCCGGTTGCCGAGGAGCAGCACCGCGGTGCCGGACAGCACCACGAGCCATTCGCGGCCGGGGTGGGCCCGCATCCGCGCGGGGTTGTCGGGCGGCGGTTCGGTCATCCGCTGGCGTACGACGGTCATGCCGGGCTCCGCCTTGAGGGGCCAGCGCATCAGCCCGTGGGCGGCGTCGATCATCGGGCTGGAGACGACCTCCTCGGCGGCGCTCTCGACCAGCTGGTCGAGGGAGGTGTCCAGCGCGCGGGCGAGCGTGACGAGCTGGTCCAGGGCGAGGCGCCGCTGCCCGTTCTCGATCCGGCTGAGCGTGGACTGGCTGAGCCGCGCCCGGGAGGCCAGCTCCTCCAGGGACCAGCCCTGGGCCACCCGCAGCGCCCGGATCCGCCCGCGTACCAAGCTGTCCAGTTCTCCGTCGGCCTGCGTCATGGGCAACACCGTATGCCCCTGCGGCAAGGCGCGGCGGCTCGGGCGTGGGGCGTGCGTGCGGTCGTACGGGACGGACCGCAGGAATGCGCACGGGACGGACCGCAGTAAGAGCGGAGCCCCGCGGCCCGCGACGGCCTCGCCCGACCGCGCGGCAGACGTACGCGGCCGGACCGCCCTAGCGTGGGTCCGTGATCGTATGGCTCAACGGCACCCATGGCGCGGGCAAGACGACGACCGCCGCGCAGGTGCGGCAACTGCTGCCCGATTCCCGGGTGTTCGACGCCGAGAAGGTCGGCGAGACCCTCATGGACATCACGCCGGGGCTGCCCGCCACGGACAACTTCCAGCACTGGCCGCCCTGGCGGCAGCTCGTGGTGGAGACCGCCCGCCGCGTCCTCGACTACACCGGTGGCACCCTGGTGATGCCCATGACCGTCCTGGTCGAGGAGTACTGGCGCGAGATCAGCGCGGGCCTCGCCCACCACGCCATCCCGGTACGGCACTTCGTCCTCCACGCGGATCAGGAGACCCTCCGCGCGCGTATCGCGGGCGACACCGCCATCGGCCCCGACTCCCCGTTCCGGCTCCGGTACCTCGCCCCGTACGCCGAGGCCGCCCGCACCTGGCTGCACACCGCGGCCGAGGTCGTCGACACCACGTACCTCACGCCCGCCCAGGCCGCCCGGCGGATCGCGGAGGCGGTCGGGAGCGAGGCCGCCGGAAGCTGAGGCCTCCTCGCCGCGCGTGGACCGGCGCGGGGCGCGCGGCACCCGGGGCGGGCCCCGTCATGGTCCCTCCGCGAAGCCCGAGCGAGCGAGCGGAGAGATACGCCGAGACCGTGGCGGCAGCCGGTCACCCCGCCCCGCGCAGCCGGAGCAGATAGCGCGCGGTCAGCGCGACGGCGGGGTCCGCATCCCCCGAGAGCGCCCCGAGGCCGTCCGCGGCCCTGGCCCCCGGGATGTCCGCCAACGCCTGGGTCAGCCGTCCGCGGGCGGGCGCCGCGGTGGTCTCGCGGCCGAGGCGTTCGAGGAGTTCGGCAGCGATCCGGTCCGCCGCCGCGGGGTCGCCCGCCAGCACGCTCAGGGCGTCGGCGGCGTCGGTGTCGTTCCGGCCCGCCACGATCATGTCCAGGAGCGTCGGGACGGTGCCGGTCTCCCCGCGCGTCCCGAGCGCCAGCGCCGCCTGCCCGCGGACCACCTCGTCGGGGTGGGCCAGGGCCTCCCGCAGCAGGGCGGCGGCCTCCTCGCCGGGCAGCTCGGCGAGGGACCGTACGGCCCGTTCGCGCACCGCGGCCGCCGGTGAGCCGAGGCCCTCCGCGAGCAGGGCCGGGACGCCCTCGCCGGAGCGGGCCAGCGCCCAGCGCAGGGCCCCGGCGACATGGGGCTCCGTCTCGTTCAGCGCCGCCTCGGCCAGGGCCTCCACCGGCACCGGGACCTCCTCGGCCGAGGAGAGGGCGGCGCGCTGGCGGGCGCCGGGGCTCTTCGAACCCAGCGCCTGGAGGAGGGCGACCACCCGCAGGACGTCGTCCCAGCCGCCGGGGTCCGCGGACCGGATCCGGCCCAGCCGGGTCAGCAACTCGCCCTCCGCCGCGAGGCGTTCGCGCGTGCGGCGGATGAGGTCGTCGACGAGCGCGGTGGGCGTGAAGCCCGGGTCGTCGAGCGCGCGTCCGATCTCCCGCAGCGAGAGCCCCACCGCCCGCAGGCTCTCGATGTGGAAGATCCGCCGGACGTCCTCCCCGGAGTACTCCCGGTAGCCGGAGCCGCTGCGGGCCGCGGGGCGCACCAGGCCGAGCGACTCGTAGTGCCGGAGCATCCGGGCGCTGACCCCGGACCGCCGCGCCACCTCACCGATCAACACCTAGAGGCCTCCCTCCGGTTCGGAGCCGCCGAGCGCCACGACGCGCTTCGCCTCCTCGACGGCGTACCCGAAGCCGGTGTCCGGGTCGCGCAGCAGCTGCCGGGTGGCCAGTGCGTGCGCGCGTACCCGGGGGTCGGGGGCCGCCTCCGCCGCGAGCAGCTCCGGCACGATCACCTCGCCCAGCGCGACCAGCGCCCGGCTCAGGCTCAGCTGCGTCTCCCGCTCACCGCGCCCGAGCTGCGTCGCGAGGGCCGCGGCCAGGGCGGGCTCCTCGCCTTCCGGTACGAGTACCACCGCGGCCCGCCAGGCGCTCCGCGCCACCTCGTCCTCGGCGTCGGCGAGGAGCGCCCGGGTGAGCGACGGCCAGGCCCCCCGGTCCCCGATCTTGGAGAGGGTGTGCAGGGCCTGGCTCCGGGCCTGGGCGTGCTCCGAGCGGAGTGCGCGGAGCAGCCCCGGCAGCGTCAGGGACACCGGGTGGCGGGTGAGTGCCCAGGTCAGCGTGTCGCGGACGAAGAACTCGGGCTCGCTCGCGCAGCGCTCGATCAGCGTGCCGACGTAGCGCGGGTCGGGGTGCGCACCGGCCGCAAGCGCCGCCCCCAGCCGTACGGACGGCCGCGCGTCCGCCAGCCCCTTGAGCGTACGTACCGCCTCCGTCTGCCCGGCCGCCCCGGACTCCTGTCCCGTGGTCGTCATCGAGACCACCTCCTCGACGAGGAGTGAAGAGCTTGCCACCGTGTCAAGGTCAACCGTGTCGAGGTCAACCGTGTCACGGTCAACCGTTTCAAGGTCAACCGTTTCAAGGTCAACCGCGACCGGGCCCGGCCGCCGGGAGGTCGTCGGAGCCCCGGCCGGGGGAGCGCACCGCCGCACGGCACTCCCTACGACCGGGCGAGGACGCAGAACTCATGGCCCTCCGGGTCCACCAGGCACGTCCGCGGGACCTCGCCCTGCCCGATGTCGAGATCCCCGGCGCCGAGCGCCCGCAGCCGGGCCACCTCCGCCGCCTTGTCGTCACCGGCGTCCGGCACCAGGTCGAGATGGACGCGGTCCGGCACGCTCTTCCCGCCGACGCGGAGGAATTCGAGGTACGGGCCGACGCCCCGGGCGGAGCGCCAGACCGCGCGCTGCTCGGTCACCTCGTGCAGGGTCCAGTCGATCGCCTGGTCCCAGAACCGGGCCATGGTCCGCGGATCCGCGCAGTCGACCACCACGGCGGCGATCGGCCCGGTGTCCCGGTAGACCTCCCGGGGTTCGAGCACGCAGAACTCATTGCCCTCCGGATCGGCGAGGACCGTCCACGGCACCTCGCCCTGGCCCACGTCGGCGGGGGTCGCGCCGAGGTCCCGCAGACGGGCGATCAGCTCCGCCTGATGGGCGGCGGAGGTGGTGGCGAGGTCGAGGTGCACCCGGTTCTTCACCGCCGTCTTCGGCTCCGGCACGGCGATGACGTCGAGGCAGACGGAGACCGGGTCCCGCCAGTCGAAGCCGTCCGGTTTGACGGCGGTCGCCCCGGGTTCCCCGCCGGAGGCCTGCCAGCCGAGCGCCTCCGCCCAGAACCGGCCGACCGCCGAGTCGTCGACAGCTTTGATGTTCACCAGGACGGGGCGCAGTGTCATGCCGGGGATCTTATGCACCTTGTGACCGAGAACTGTAGTTGGCGAATCATGGACCGGGACGCGCAGGTCGGGAGCACGTGGAGAATCCTTGTTGGCAAATCATGAGAGGCATAGTTGGCGAATCATGAGCTTGGATGCTCACTGTGAGTGAGTGATGGGGTGGGCCGGTTCCTCGTCGGCGATGCCGAGCGCCTGGTGAACTCGGTCCCGTAGGAGTCGGACGTTCGGGGTCGGGAAGTGGCGTCCGTTGTCAGTCCTGGGCGCTACCGGAGCGCTTCAGGTTCACGCTCGGCTTTGGCGCTGGTTCTTGTGGGATCCAGACGCTTTCGTTGTTGGCGCGTGTCCAGTACGCGGGGAGGAACCCTGTCGTCAGGCGAGTCGCATCCTGCTGCAGCACCCGGGGAGTCCGTTCTTGGCCAAAGTGTCCCAAGTGAGGTTTTCGGAACGCCTGCGTTGTCCATGCTTCTGCCCGGGCTGACAGGTGGATGCCCTGCCTGACACAAAGGGGGAGCGCTGATGGCGGTCGAGTCGACGGAGACTGCGTGGCGGATTCAGGCGGCCGTTGCGGATTTGACAGCCAAGGCTGATTCGAAGGCCTCGTTTGCGCTGACCATGCAATCCACGTCCTTGGCTGTCTTAGGACTGCTGGCGAGTTCTCAACGGTCCGCGGGTGACCTCGACTCGGGCGCATCACGGTTGTTGCTGTGGTGCGGCGTCTTGCTCATGGTGGGCGGCGCCTGCTGCGCTGCCTGGGCCATTTCGCCGAACCTCCGAAAGGAGCGGCGGGGGCCTGAACGGGATGACGACTTTTTGTACTTCGGGCATGTTCGACACTTGGAACCGGCGGCGCTCGAAGAGGTTCTCCGGGACAAAGATCCGTTGCCACCGCTGGCGCGGCAATTGGTGGTGATGAGCGAGATCGCCTGGATCAAGCACCGCCGTGTGCAGTGGTCGCTCATGTTTGCGGTTGCGGGCTGCACCGCCTTCGCTCTCGCGACCGTGGTCGGATGACATACCAGGAAGGCAGGCCGCTGATGAACTTCTGCTCCCTGGTATCCGCCGACGTATGGCGCGACCTCGTGGAACGCGGGCGCCGGCGAACGTTCCGGCGTGGATCCGTGCTGTTGCGAGAAGGGGAGTCGCCGGACTCCGTCATCGCACTGGTCGACGGCCTGGTAAAGGTGACGCAGATCAATGAGTGCGGGGACGAACTGACGCTGACGCTGCGCGGACCAGGCGAAGTGCTCGGGGAAATGGGCGTCTTACTCGGGCGCCCACGCTCGGCCACTGTTACCGCGGTCCGTCCGTGTACAGGCTTCGTTCTGCCGGCTCACGCCTTCCGCGGCTACATAGAGCGTCATCGCCTGGAGACGGTGGTCTACCGGCTGACCGTAGAACGGCTTAACAGCCACGAACGTTTGCGAGCGGACCTCGCGCACCTGCCACGCGTGGCGCGCATGGCCCGAATCGTCAGTCACCTCGCAGATGAAATCGGCCACCCGCACGGCGACGACGGCCTGGTCGTTGAGTTGGGCATGGTCCGCACGGAGCTGGCCACCATGGCGTCCATGAGTCGCTCATCAGCGCTTGACGCTCTCAGCCAGCTTCAGGCGGCCGGGGCCCTCACACTCGGCCGCCGGAACCTGGTTATCAACGATGTCGCCCACCTCAGGGCAGCCGCCCGGGACGAGAAGGAGCGTCCGGGGGGCATCGGCTGCCAGGGCGACGCCAGCATGTGACTCAGGGCACGCCCGTACCGTCCAGTCCTGGACCATCTCGTCCCTGCTGCTCCACGAGGGTCGTGTTCGCCGCGATTTCGCGGCACAGCACCCGACGAGAGGAGCGGCACATGTTGCCGTCGTGGGAGCCGTTGTGGCCCTACCGGGCCGTACTGGCGGTGGACGCCCGGAACTTCAGTGCGCTGGACAGCAAGGGCATGCAGCAAGTGAACGCCGACATCCTGCCGTTGCTGTCCGAGGCGCTCAGTGCCAGCAACGTGAGCGCTCAGTGGCAGCTGCGGGTGTTCGGCCAGCATGCCGGAGACAGCTACGTCGCTGGCATGGACCCGGAGGTGTTGCCCGCGCTGGTGGGTTGCTTCCCCGGTGCCTTGAGTCAGGTTCTGGGGCGTCGACGCGCGGATAGCCCCGCCAGTACGCCCCTGCAGCTCAGGGTCAGCATTCACGTCGGCCCGCTGCCGCACACCGGGCTGGGCGTACCGATGGTGCACACCCACCGACTCCTGGACGACGACGCACTGCGCACCCTGCTGAACCGTGCGAACCCGGAGATCACCAACACCGCGGTGATCATTTCGCAACGCGTCTACGAGGATGTCTTCGAGAGCGGCTGCGTCAACGGCGATGTCCTGCCCGACCAGTTCATGCGGCACCTGGTGAAGGTGAAGAAGTTCCAGCAGCCGGCCTATGTCCACATCCCCGGCTTCGACTGGCGGCTCGCGGACCCGGACATCTTCGAACCCCTCGACACCACGGATGCGGCCACGGAGCAGCCGGCCCCTGCGCCCGGAGCATCACCGCAGCCAGCACCCCCGGCCCCGGGCACGGTGAGCTTCAGTCACACGGGCGAGCACGGCGTCCAGGCATACAACCACTTCGGCGCTGGACGGGGGCAATGATGATCGACAACGAGCAGGGCCAGCGAGAAGGCACGGAGATCACGTCGCTGTCGGCGGAGCCACCGTCGGGGGAGCCCGTCGAGTCGGCTGCGCCCGCAGGCTCCCCTCCATTGCCGGAGGGCGGCGAGCTGAACGGCCAGAGGCAGTCCAGCTCCGTGAGCTTCAATCACTCCGGTGAGCACGGTATCCAGGCCTACAACCTGCACTTGAACGGTGATCAGGCGATCCCCATCCCCATCACCGAGAGCGACGCCGATTGCAAGGCGAGCCAGGACGGTCGGTTCGTCCCACCGCGCAACATAGACCAGTGGGAGGCCGCTTCCAAACTGCTGGACGAATACGGAGTCATCGTGCTCTGCGCGGCACAGGGCACCGGCCGGCGCACGGCTGCCATACGCCTGCTGCGTACCGTGACCAGTCCTCCGCCGGCCCTCTTCGACCTCGACCCGGAATGGTCCAGGCCCTCGGTCCGCCCGCTGCCGAGAGAGGCGGGGATGGGATGCATCCTCGATCTCTCCGACCTCGCGGAGCAACCTGGCGAGCGGCTCGGCACCGACCTGGTCGGCCATGGGGCGGAGCTGCGCAAGAACAACTCCTTCCTCGTCATCCTGGCCACGCCCGCCGACTGGTACGGCCATTGGGCTGAGCCCACGCTGCCCTTCACCGTCCGGCTGGAGTCGCCCGACGCACGGGCCCTCGTCACAGCGGAATTCCGGGCGAACTACCGCAGCGATCGTGTGGCCTGGTTGGACAGGACCGAGTTCGCTGACATCTGGAAGGCCAACCCGTCCGCGCGCGCCGCGTGGCGCCTGGCAGACCGTCTGCTCCGGGCCTCCGGCCCGGAGCAGATCCAGGCGATCGTCAATGAGTTCGGCGACTGGCACACGGAAGTCGAGAAACTCCTCAACAGGAATCGGGCAACGGGGGGCGACGCGCAGCTGCTGTCCACCCGGGTCACAGTCTGGGCCGGCGCCTTGCTGCACGGAGGACAACGCAGGTCGGTCATTAAGGCAGCCGATGACCTCCTGACCCGACTCGGCCTCGAACGCAACCCTGTCAACGTTCTGACCGACGCCACCACATCGAGCCGACTGGACGCCGCGAAGATCACTCGCGACGGAGACCGGGCCTTTCACGACACGCAGAAGGAAGGCCTGCCCACCGCCATCCTGCGTCACCTGTGGGACGAGTTCCCCACCCAGCACGAGCTCCTGCGCAGGTGGGCCATCGGCATCGCCGCAGACCGGACCGTCCCGGAAGAGGACGCCCGACTGATCACCACCGCACTGTGGAAACTGGCGGCGCACCGCCACGACCGGGCCATCCTCGACGGACTGGCGAGTGACCTCAAGGGACCCCGGAGGGCCCTGGCCGTGGAAGCACTCACCAAAGCAGCCGGGGATGCCGAGTTCGGCCGCTACGTCAGGGACCGCCTGCGCCAGTGGATGGACGCCAAGAACCCTTCGGACGACAAGGTTGACCTCGTCATCGAGATCTGCGCAGGCAGCTGGGGAATCCAACAACCGGCCCTCGCACTGACACGGCTGGGTAAAGCCGCAGGCCACAAGCCATTCGGCTCCGCAACCGTCATCAACGCCTTCCAGCAGCTAACGCTGCAACGACCTGACGATGTACGCAAGGCCGTCGACCAATGGCTCACCGACGTTGAAAGCCGGCCCGCCGACGAGACCCTGCGCCGCCAGACTCTCGGATCCTTCCTCGCCCTCGTCTCCAGCGACGAGGGAACAGACCTGATCCTGCACAACACACGAGACACCGAAGCCCGGCCGCGCATCATCCACGCGTGGCAGAAGCTGCTGTCCACCGACGACGCCGTGGACGCGGTCGTCACGCAACTGTCGCGATGGCATGAGCGATTCCAAGAGGACCCCGACCGCCGGGAAGCCGTGGTGGACGTCCTCGCAGACATCTTTGCCCCGCCCAGCCTCCGCCCCGGTCTCGACCGGCTCATGGTCACGGAGGAAGCAGCCATCCTCCCCTTCTGGCGCGAGGTCCTGGTGCTGGCCGCCAACCGCTACCAGGCGTCCAAGGAGGTATCGACCCCTTGACGACCGACGGACCCGGCCCGTGGTGGAGCCGCCGGCGCAGTCGGATCCGGGCCCAGTGGCCCACACGCCTGCCCGGCATCCGCTTCTGCGCCCGCGGCACCCTCACCTACCGGACACACGCCAACATCAAGGCCGGCGGAGCAGCCACCGCCCGAGCCGCCGCACGACTCGCCCTGGACGAACTCGGCCGCGGCATCACCCAGAACCACATGCCCGAACAGCTCACCAGTGCACAAGAAGACCTCACACTCGCCGCGGCGCACTGGCACACCCCCAAGGACACACCAGGCCTCTGGCTGAAAGCACACATCACCCTGCTGTTCACCGAGCAAGACGCGGACCGGGCCCAGAGGTACCAAGACGCCTTACGCGAGGTGACACTCCAGGTCGCGCTGGAACACGAACGCCGAGATCGGTTCAGACAAGCGGTGTTCAACAGCCCGGACGCCACGCGTATCTGGTGGCTCGACCGACACTTGGACGACCTGGAATCCCTCGACTGGGACCTCTTCAAGGAGAAGATTCTCCCCCTCGTCGGAGCGGCCGACGACGTCCAGTCCAAGGCCGAACGCATAGCCCACACCCTCCTGTACGTCTGGGAGAAACTGGGCAGCGACCCAGGACAACACGCCCGTTTCACCACCACCGTCCGCACCGTCCTGGACCAGATGGGATGGAACGACGCGCTCGCCTGGCCGGCGCCCGGCGAGCCGTCAGCGGCTGATGCGTCCGAGAGTGTCCGCGACGAGGGCGCAGAGCCGCGCCCCGTCTCCGAGGCGGGTACAGCCCGATGAAGCTCCTCGCCCTGCGCTGGCTGCTTGACCCGGCAACCAGCCTCCTGGCCCTGCGGCTTCGTGCTCAAGAACACGGCCGCATGTCCTACGACGCTGCCTGGCGGCTGGCCCGGGTGACCCGTCACCCCGACGAAATGGTGTACCGGCACCACGGACATCTCGCCGAGGACTCCGGCGACGAAAGGTAGTGAGTGATCAATGAAAAGGGTGGTGCTCAGGACATAACGCCAGCTCCCGGACGGGGAGTTGTGGATTCCACGTCGAGAACCTGCGGGCGTGCTACGTTCCCGAACTCGCTCCGCTGCCGTGCCCGCATGGTGGGCAACGAGTTCGGCGATCGCAGCAGGAGCACCGACTCGGGGCGAGGAGCCCGTCGGGGAGTCCCCAAGTCCAGGGTGACCGTCGAGGCGCTCATACCCTTCCTCGGGGTCAAGGGTGCACGGTGCCCGACGCGAACCAGTCGAAGGCGTTGGGCAGGGCTTCGTCGGGGATGTCGGTGAGGAAGACGACTGCGAGGCCACGGCGGGCTCTGGAGCACGAGACGTAGAAGAGGTTGCGTGATCGCTCCAGTCGTTTCTCGAGGTCACGGCCGGTGAGCATCTTGCCCATGTTGTACTGGGTCCACGACCCGTCGTCGATGATCACGATGACGTTGTCGAACTCGTCGCCCTTGACTCCATGCTGGGTGTGGAACGGGGTGAGCTGTTCGCGGTACTCGATGAAGCGGATGACTTCCTTGTAGGGGACTTCCCGCAGGGCGTTAGAGAATTCGGCCAGTTTTGCGTCGTAGCCTTCGAGGTCCTCAGACTTCCGTCGGCGTTCGAGGTCGCTGAGCTTGCGGGGCACTGACAGAAGGTGCTGCCGAGCCATGTGGTCGAGTACGTCACCGATTGTTCCGGACTCTCGCACCGTGGTCAGTTGTCTGATGTCGGCTGCGATCCGCTGCTTGTCAGTGTGACGTGTGATGGTGGTCCGTCCTGCCACCAAAAGGCTTGTGAGCTCTGCGTAGTCGAGCGCGTGGAAGGCACGACAGAGCGCTTCGACCCGGCTGAAATATTCGATGTAGGGCTCGTCGTTGTCCAGAAGCTTGTCGCGACCTCGCGAGCCGAGGATCTGGTACTGCTGCAGAAGGGCACCGTAGGACAGGGCTCCCGCGATCCCTCGGTGGGTGAGCATCAGGTAGCTGGTGGTGTCATCGCTCCAGCCCAGTTCGGCGAGTTGCCGGCGAGCCGCATCGAGGCGTGCCTGGCCAGTGGGCAGGGCGGAGTTGAGGAAGAGGTGTACTTCCCCGTCTGTGTGCTCGCCCACCGCTTCCTGCTGCAACTCGGGACGGATCTTGTTGAGAACGGCGACAACCGGGGGAGAGCAGCGGTAGTTCTCGTGCTTGGTGATGACGGTCAGCTTGGAGTGCAGAACGGCGCCCTGCCCCGTGGCGTAGATCTTTTGCATGGAGTCGCCGAACAGTCCAACGACGCAGGACTGTCGGCCGGCCCCGGCGAGGTGGTCGAGCAGCAGGCGGATTGTCTTGGGGGAGGTGTCCTGGTACTCATCCACGAAGACGACGGGGTAGCAATCGGCGATGAGACGCGTGAGTTTGGGATGCCGGGTCACCATGCGCAGCGCGAGGTCGATGACCTCGTCGTGGGATATCTCCCCCCGGTCCAGGCGCCGTCGCCGGTCGACGTACTGGACAGGCGGCCGAGGGCTGCTGAGCTCGCTGAGATCCTCGGGCGTCGGCAGAGCATCGTTATATTCAATGATCTGCTGCCACAGCTCGGCTCCGAAGCCCTTGATGATCTCCCAGAGAAACTCATGGATGGTTGCAACCGTCACGAGCGGGTTGTCGTGGAGCCGGTCGGTGATCTTGCGTTTGGCCACGTTGGTGAAGGTGATGCATGCGATGCGACGGCCTTTGCTTGCCAATTCCGCACCCTGGCTCCGGAGGCTGTGCTCCAGAGCCTCGACCAGTGTCGTCGTCTTGCCAGCGCCGGCACCGGCCTCCACTAGGAAGCTACGGCGTGCTTCCAGTTCACCGATGACCTTGTCGATCGTCGTCTTCACGGTAGTGTCAGCCACTGCAGGCCCTCGTCGATGTACCGGGGCACCTTCCAGCCGTCCAGAAGCATGGCGTCGAAGGCGAAGTCTGTCTTGTGGTCACGGAGATTCTCCGCGATCTGGTAAGCGTGCGTCGCGATTGCTGCCTCGCTGGGGTGCTCGCCCACAGTGCGCTCGAAGTGCCCCTTCAGAGCGAGGCCGGAGATGTTGTCGGCGAGGACGAGGGCGTTGGCGATGATGAAGGCGTCCTCGAAGCTGCGACCGAAGGACCCGCCTGGCTGTTCGGGCACCTGATAGGCGACTCGAACGTTCTTGCTCACCTTGTCTTCGTTTGGTGTGGAGAGCAGTTCGGTGATGACTTCCTTGCCCGGAAGCCAGTGCTTCAGGGTGGAGTTGGAGGTGCAGGCACCCGGGGTGGCAGGATGACAGCCGGGGCGCTTTTTCTGCGACGGGTCGACGGAGTCGATGTCCGTGATGATGAGGGTCTTGACGTTGAGGAACTCCAGCAGGCTGCGGAAGCGGACCGCGTAGGCGTCGCCTACTTCGATGACCGAGACGTACTGGTGCTGGAGACGCGCTGCGCAACGGGCGATCATCTTCGGCAGGAGGAGACGTTCGGCCGTCCCCTCGATGAGGATGATCTTGTCTGCGAAGAACATGTCGCAGCGGTGCAGTTCCATGTACTGCTCCAGGAACCGCAGAGTTTCCCTGCCGTCGTTCCTCTTCTTGACGCTGGCCTGGAACGTGGACATGTCTTTGATGGTGACGTGGTGCTCCGCGGCGTCGAAGTAGCGGATCTTCGAGAAACCGCTCCTGGCGACCATGTGGGAAGAGTGCGTGGTGATGACGACCTGCACCTTCCGGTCGGTCTTGCTCCGGATGTACTCCTCGATGTTCTTGATGAACGTCTCCTGCATCTGGGGATGCAGGTGGGCCTCAGGTTCCTCGATGAAAAGGATCTGCAGCGCAGGCTGTGGGCTGGCCTTGCTGCAGCTCTCGATGAAGCCCCTGATCTGCAAAATGGTGAAGATGAGCTTGCTGTAGCCGAGGCCGTTGTGGCCTTCAGGCAGCGGGTACTGATCATCCCCAGAGGGGTACTGGATCCGGGTGCTCCCGCGCAGGACGGCAGCGCCCTCGATCAGAGCGACGATCCGGGGCGGGTGCAGTGGAGACATCAACTCCAGGCCGAAGCGACTCAGGTCGTCGAGGAACGGCTCGAAGAGCTCGTCGTAGTTGGAGTCCAACTCCTTCGACGCCAGCGCGAGCGCCTCTTCGATCCGGTCGACATTCTGCCCGCGGTTGTCATCACTGCTTGAGGCCCGGTAGTAGGCCTCGAACGTCTTCGACAGGGTCCGGGTCTTGTCCGCGGGAGTGTCGTCGAACTTGTTCTGCGCGTAGATGAAGCGCACGGCGAGTATCGACCGCGCGGCAGTCGGTTTGAGTTCACGGCTGACCGAGTCATCGACGGGGCTCACCGCACGGTATGTCGCCGTGAAGTACTCGTTGAACTTCCGACGCAGCCACTTGTAGCTGTCGAACTGGCTCCCAGCACGGCGAGCGGCTTCGCTGAAGTCCGCAACGAGCTTCACCGGGTCGCCGGCGGCCAGCGTGGCAACGATGCGGATACTGCGGCAGGTCTCGTCGAGATCGAGGATCGCGGCGCTGATGGGGGCGAGGTCGTCCTCCTCGTCGTATTCGACCGTAATCGCGAGACGAATGGCCGGCACCAGCTCAAGCGCCTTGCTCCGCAAAGCTTCCGCGGCCTCTCTGTCTCCCGCAGTGTCCAGCTGTGCGGCGTCAGTGAACTGTCGGCGAGCGTGCTCCAGGTCGGCAATGCGACTTGTGGTGAAGTCCTCAAGGACGAACTTGACATCGTCGCTCGGGCTGAAGAATTTCTCGAACAGATTGACGAATGATGTTTTGCCGCTATTGTTCCGGCCCACGACCAGTGTCGTCGACGCGTCGATCTGGATCTCCGCGTCACGCAAGGCGCGGAAGTTAGCCACTTTGGCGTGGGTGACGTGCATGGTGCTCCCGGAGCAGCCCGACGGAATCCTTGCCATCACCACGCCGTACAGTCTGTGGCGCGTGAGGCGACAAGTAGTATGTGTTACGAAAAGCCGCTGTGGGGGAGTTTTTGGTCAAGCGGTGGACCGCTTGGGGAGCAACAGGCCCACCGCTGGGCAGCGTCTGGCAAATGTGGTGGCGAGCGTGCCGCATGCTATGCGGCCGACCAGGCGAGCAAGGCATGGGCGGATCCCACCTGATGCCAACTGGCGTGTGGCGTCTGCGATCCCCCCTAGGGTTCACATCTCGTCCATAGTCGCTCTCGGCGGGGGTCTTGTTCGTGTCGCGGATTGCTGCTCGTCGTGCTTCGGACCCGGCCCGGATCGGGCGTTTCCGGATGGTCGGGGTGCTGGGCGCGGGTGGGATGGGCACGGTGTACGCCGCGGTGGGGGAGCGCGGCGAGCGGGTAGCGGTGAAGGCTGTGCACGCCGGGCAGGCGGCGGATGGCCAGTTCCGGGCCCGGTTCCGGCGCGAGATCACGGTGCTGCGGCGGGTTTCGGGCCCGTGCCTGGTACCGCTGCTGGATACCGATCCCGAAGCGGACATCCCGTGGCTGGCGACTGCCTACGTACCCGGCTCGACGCTCGGCGATCACACGGCGGTACACGGGCCGCTGACCGGGTTTCAACTGCACCTGTTCGCCGCAGGTACGGCCGGGGCGCTCGCGGCCGTGCATGCCGCCGGGGTGGTACACCGCGACCTGAAGCCCGCGAACGTGATTCTGGCCCCGGACGGGCCGCGGTTGCTGGACTTCGGCATCGCCCACGTCGCCGACGGTACCGCAGTCACCCGCACCGGCCTGCTGACCGGGACCCCGGGCTGGCTGAGCCCCGAGTACTACCGGGACGGCACTACCGGGCCGCCCGGGGACGTGTTCGCCTGGGGTACTCTGCTCGCTTTCGCGGCCACCGGCCGCCACCCCTTCGGCACCGGCAACGCCGAGGCCCTCGCGTTCCGCGCCCTCAGTGCCGAGCCGGACCTCGCCGGCGTCCCCGATGACATGCTCAGCCTGGTGACGGCGTGCCTCGCAAAAGACCCGGGCTACCGGCCTTCGTCCGCCGCCGTGGCGCAGGAGACCGGGGAGCTGCTCGGCGAGCAGGCGACCCAGGTCCTCGGAGATGTCCACGACCGGCCGACCGAGGTCCAGAACCTGATCGCCGAGCAGTGGCACCCTCCGACCGCGGAAGACCCCGCCTGGCCCGCTCCCGAGATACGCCGTCCTGGCAGGCGCGCCTGGCTCATCGTCGCAGCGGCCGCCGTGTTTGCCGCGGCCGCCACGGGCACCTGGTTCGCGTTGGCCTCCGGCCACGCCCCAGCGCGCGGCACCCACTCCCCGCAGGCAACTGCGGCCCGTTCCACGCCTGCCGCCGGACCGACAGCGACCACGTCACGACTCGCTCATCCAGGCATCAGCGAGTCACAGACCCCGGCCGCCGCGGCCTCGTCCGTGTCGGCGCAGACCCAGGTGGTCACCCTCAGTCCCTGGGCGCCGGGCGGTACCCCGGCAACCGGCATCACCATCACTGACCGGGCCAGTGGCTCCTGCTTCGGGCCCGCCGAATCCACAATGCGCACGGACGCCTGGCGCTGTACCGCTGGCGACCGGATCCTCGACCCGTGTTTCTCCCCGGACTCCAACCCCGCGGACACCAGCGCCCTGTGCTTGGACGAATCCCCCGACCGCATGGTCGAGCTGTCGGTCGTCGAGGGCTTTCCCGGCAACAACAACCACATGCCGGGCGGACCCGACATCGAACCGATCATCCTTGTCCTGGCCAACGGTGCCCTTTGCTCGTTCGCCGATGGAGGCACCGCGACGCTGGAGGCACCGCGACGCTGGCGGGACAGCGCCTGAACTACGGCTGCGACGACGGCGGCTACTTGTACGGCTACTTGTACGGCTACCCGAACAAGACAGCCGCGCTGTGGACCATCTCCTACGCAGCCCCCGGCATCGGAGCCAGTGTCTCCACGCCGATCACCACCGTCTACCAGTAGCCCGCCAACGGTCGCGTCAGCACATCGGGCGGTCGGTCAGTCCGACACTATTGATGGGCTCTCCGGCTATGGCGAATCTATATGGGTTCGCTGTCATGGAAAGGGTGTTGGGCCCGTTGAAACTTCTTCGCATGCACGTGTCTGCATTGGCTGTAAAGCTCCTGGAGCGCTGCACGCCGGCGACGAGTGTGTGCCGCTAGAGCGGTAGTCCGCTGTAGCCAATCTACGTCGTCGGCCCAGTCGCCGACTGCACGCCACAGGATCGGGCGCGGATTTGCCCCCAGCGGGCAGCGATCCGGCATGGCGATGTTCTCAAATGCTTCCCGTCACTAGGGCACCTGGTCTTGCATGGCCTCACCGGGAAAATCGGTGAGGATGTCACCGAGAGCCAAGCCCACGAGTTTGCTGCTGCGTTCCTCATGTCAGCTAACGACTTCAGATCCGGACTTTCGGAACATCTCGATTGGCCCTCTTCGCTTGAAAGCGAAGTGGCACGTCTCGCTAGCGGCTCTCCTGGTTAGAGCAAAAACGCTCGGTGTTATGAGTGAACACACCTACTCGCGGGCATAAAAAGCCTTGTCGGTCCGAGGGGGGAGGAAAGTTGAGCCAGGCCCTCTTGGGAATCCAGCAGTTCCCGTACTCTTGCAACGCGCACTGCTGCGAACTCATGGAGACAGCCGGAATCTCCTTTGCTGATTTCATCAATCGTTCCGGACTTCCGGAAGTCGATGTTCGAACCCTGCCCAGTCGGGATATCGGCGAACGACCTCGCGTGCAATTCTGACCGGCCCCACTCGGTTACTCAGTATGCGAGTTTTGGGAGGGGTGAGGGAATTCGTCCAGGCGGCTGCCTTTTCACTGTCGATCCAGTGCATGCAGCCATGGTAGATGCTCGTCTGCTCGAACGCGTCACGGCTAAGCGCGGCTCGGCGGAGCGTTCGATGACACCGTATCCCACCTTGGCTTCCCACCGCCGTTTCGCGACGAGTGAGAATGCCTTGGTCAGATCGTGGCCAGAGTAGTACTGCTTCCTCTCTGTGACACGTGCGAGCTCTGCCTGCAAACGCTGTGACCGGAATTCTTGGTGGGTAGATCACGCTCTGAGCCATGCACGTTAGTAGCCCCTGGGAAATCCTTGTTGGCGGATCGTGGTAGTCCGCGTCTACTGTGTGTGAGCGTCGGGCTGTTAGTTGACTGTTAGTGAACTGCCTGTACCCGAGTCGATGAACCGGGCGAGCTGTTGGGCATATTCGGCGAGGAGTTTCCGTAGGTCGGCGTAGTGCCGAAAGGTGTCTGGCCGGACGAGGTTGTACCAGGTGGTGTTGCGGCGAAGAGCCCATTCGCGTTGGACGTCTTGAGGCTGTTCGGCCTCGATGGGGCGTGGGGCGAAGAGGTGCTCGCCTTGTGTGACCTGTACCCAGATGTAGACGGAGGCGTCCTGGCGTTTGCGGTCGCCGACCGGTGGCCGGATGGGGCCGGGAAGCGGTGGCAACTCGCTGACCAGGGCGTCCCATTCGTCCGGAGGAAGGGCCCAATCCCTGAGCGCCTCGCGTCGGCGCTGGTAGTCGATGAGTGGTCGCCGGGGTGTTCGGAGTTCGGCACCGAGCTCGCGGAGGACTCGTTCGAACTCGGCTGGACTGCGTCCTGCGCGCTCCCAGCGTTTGAAGTCGGTGTTGCTTCTGAACCGCACCAGGCTTGGGGTGATGCCGAGGTAAGCCGCGGCCTCGTCTAGGGGTCCGCCTATGGCCCATTGGACGAGCCGGACTGCAGCGGTTCGGCGTAGCACCTTCGGGGCAATGCCGGTAATAGGTGCGAAGTATCTTTCATGCCAGTCCAGTTCCAGGTATGCGGGGATGTGTTCTGGTCGGTAGTCGTCCCGCAGTGGTGCTCGGAACCCCTGTGGGCCGCCGATTTTGCGGTAGGTGCGGGTCAGGGGTTCGGCTGCGTCTCGGAATCGTGGTGAGCACGAGTTTTCATGTCGGGCGTAGATGCGTACCCAGGGCGTACGTGTCGGCCGTTCCCCGGGGGTGTGGACGAGGTGGGAAAGGTGTTCGGACAGATCGTCTGCTTCGAGTAAGGCGTGTGCGGCGCGTAGGAGTCCGGCACAGGCGATCGGGTCACGGGGCGGTACATCGCGCAAGCGAGAGTGCTGCAAACCGTTGCTGGTACTCGAATTCCCTGAAGCGGAGTGGACGTACGCGGCCACATGCCCGGTGAAGGTGGTGTCGAGAAGATGTTGCCCTACTGGCCAAGTAGTAGCGATCAGTGCGGTGGCCAGCCGGAGATCAGTGAAGTACTCGGATGCGTCCGAGGCCGGAGTCAGCGGTTCTAGGCGGGCAAGCAGGGACTGCTGGAAGCGAAGGATGTCCGGTGTTGGGTGTGGCCGACGGTAAGGATCTGTAGCAACTCGCTGATCGAGTCTGCCGCCGCAGGCGCGGGACTTTCGTTTCCGGGTTGGGGTGCCGATCGTCCACCGGCATTGCGCTGGGTGCAGGGTGTGATCGTTGGCCCGCTCAATCAGGCGCCCTGATATGGCGCGCGGCTGCCCACAGCGCGGGCAGCTTGCTTCCAGATAGGTCTGGTGTTCTACGCAGCTGAAGACAAAGGGTAGGTGCCATAGCTTGCGCCAGGGACCGCCGTGGAATCGCTGGGCTGGGGTGCAGTCGCCCGCCAGACAGGTGGGGCAATACCGTGGGGAGCCGACGAAGAGCCATGGGTCCGGCCTCTGTCCCGGTCCCGGTCCGGACACGGAAGACCAGGCGATGGGGGGATACCGGTCTCGCCACTGTGTCAGTGTCAGTGCCGACACTTCCTCGGCTGTCTGGCGGGTCAGTCGGGCGAATCCTTGGGCCTCCGGCCCGGTGAGATTCAGCAGCAGACTGCCTGGGATGTGATGGGCTTGGACGCGATCGGTCCAGCCCGCCGCACGGATCAGTTGCAGAGGCGGGAGGCTGAGGCGATGCCCCAGCCGAAGCAGGTAGCTGACAAGGGACTCTCCTGAGGCAGGTTCGAGACTCCGGGGCAGTGGATGCATCGTGGCTTCTCCGTCAGGCGCCCGCGCGGGCAGCCGGGCCAGGGTCATCGAAAACGGTGTTCCGGGGTCGTTTCGCCTGCGTGGGCTTCTTGACGGCGGTCCGCGGGGCGGCTGGGATGACGGGCTCGTCCGGCGGCTGCTCGGGCTCGTCCCGCCGGAGCACGATCTCGTCCAGCAGGCTCTCGTCGATCATTTCCTTCCCGGAGTCCATGGCTTCCTGGGCGCCGTCTTCGAGTAGGCGTCCCAGCAGGCCGATGACACCGCCGGTGCGACGCATCAAGTACTCCGGCATACCGCCGCCGGTGAGCATGCCCTGCGTCGCGTTCATCAGCCGCAGGTGCTTCTCGATTCCCTTCAGGTGATTGACGAAGGCCGCGATCTGTTTCGGGGTGGTGTAGCGGAACCGGTCGATCTCGATGAGCTCGAAGCGGTGTTCCGTCTGGGTGACCTCCAAACCGTGGATGCGGGTCGACTCCAGCGGTGGCATCTCCCATTGCCGGGTCTTCTTGTTCCACTTGGCCTCACGCAGCAGCCCGATGCCGGAGATGTTGACGCCGGTCAGGATCAGAGTGACGTCCAGGCTCATAGGGGCCCGCATCAGGTCGAGGACGTCCTGGTCGTCGGCTCTGTGCATCCGCAGCCGGCTGATGTCGTCCAGAATCAGAGCTTTGACGCCATGGTCGTAAAGGGAGTCGGCGACCTGCCGTACCAGTTCCGGCAGCGTGGCCGACTTGCGCGTCGGGGCCCGGAAGAAGCCTAAGATCGACGTGCAAAGGCTTTTCGGCGTTGCCGTCACCGGGGTCGAGACATAGACGACCGGTGCGTGGAGATCGCGGGTGCCCGGCAGAGCCTGGGGGTTGAGGTGGCTGTGGAGTTCAAGCCACTGCTTTTCGAAGACGGCCCCGGCTGAGCAGACAGACGCGGTCTTGCCGTAGTTGCCCCAGCCGCTGATCATGACGCCGGCGCGGGTCGGGTCGTTCTTCTTCCTCGTGTTGCCGCTCAACCGGCGCCGGATCAGCTTGCCGACCTTGTCATGCATGGGGGTGTCCTGCAGCGGGAGGTTCGCGTTCGTCAGCTCCCGGTAGAGGTCGTAGTCGTACCGGCGGCTCTCAGGGAGCATCGACCACTTTTGCGGGGAGATCGTCGGAGCGGGGACGAGTAGGTCGTAGTGGGTGCGGTAGTGCTGCCAGCCAACGTAGGTGTCGAGGGGCGGGCGGCTGCCCAGGATCAGCTCGGCGATCCTGGCTCGTGAAGGCAGACCGTCCAGCGGATCATCGTGAGAGAGGGCTCGGGTCACGTGTGGTCCTCCTGGACAGGTGTATCGGCTTCCGAGTCGTCGGGGGGCGGAAGCCGGAACATGGGACGCCGGTTCAGGGCCTCGTACAGCGTTGCCGGGGCTACGGGCTTGACGTCGGCGAGGGCTTCTTCGCGTCGTCGACGGCGGTCGGCGTCGACCGCGTGGTCGATCGTGCGGGCGTGCTCGGCCCAGGCCGCGGGCATCTCAGCCGGAGCTAGCTCATCCGCGATGGCGGGTGCGGCGGGGCGGTCAGCGGCCGCAGCCTGTGCGCGGGTGATCTCGCGGGCTTGGGCGACGCGCTGCTTCTTTCCGGCCTTCCTCTTGGCCTGGCTGGGCCATTGGTCGACTGGGGTGACCGAGCCGAGGATCCCGAGCAGATGTTCCAGGAGCTCGCTCTCGGAATGGATCCTGATCTTGTTCGCCCTCACGCGTGTCAGCAGGGCGTCGGCAGTCTTGTCTGAGAAAGCAGGGATCTCACCTTCGGGCGGCAGTCCTCTCCAGCGCAGAATGTGCCAGGTCTCGTGGTCGGCAGGGTCCTGGAAGAACACCTGCCGGCGGTCCCTCCGGTCACTGCGGACAACCCACTTGCCCGCGTGTTTGCCGCCCCGGGCGGAGGGTTGCTGGAAGCGCGGCTCGTCGAAGACCGGGTGGTGATACCAGAGCCCGAGGATCTTCACCCCGCGACGAGGATGGATCTTCACGTGGTGTTTGCGCAGGACCTTGTAGTAGAAGCTCGGTTCGGGGAAGTCCAGGTCGAAGCCGCCCTGTTCCATCGCGGCAGCGAACAGGGTGTTGGGGCTGTGGTCTTCACCCGGTGCCCAACTCGGGGCGTATTCGCCTAGTTTACGGTTCTGCCAGATCTGGACGATCCAGGTCGCGATGATGTGCTCGGCTTGCGTGAGCGTGAGGCTCGCATCGCGTTCGGGGTCGGCCCCGCGGTCCGCGACGTCACCGCCGGTGAATCCCAGCAGGTGCTCGAAGAGCATGGTCTGGATGGTGAGGAACTGGCGCTCGACTGCGAACTTGTCGGTCTGCCGCAGGACGCGAGCAGGCAGGATCCGACAGCCGATCTCCGTTTCGGCTTCCACCAGGTCGTGATTCTTGTAGGGGCCGCCGTGGTCGGTGGTGACCGTCCCCGGGGCAAAGAACGGCAGAGCGGCGACCCGGTGCCCGGTGAACTCGGCGATCACCTCGGCCGGCACCCCTGCGTAGGGCCATTCCATGTCCTCGCCCCAGCCGTCCCGCATCGGAAGCGGCAGCATCACGTCCCGCAGCAGCATCGCGATGTCGACCGAGGTGTCGGACTGGAGCGTGAGCCGGAAGGCCGGCAGCCCGTGCGTGTAGAGATCGAGTGCGAGGGTCAGCGTCGCGGTGATCGCGTCGCCGAACACGGTCTCGCGCAGCTTCACCGGCATCGGGGTCGAGTCCAGCACCAGAACCTGGCCCGGCCTGTGGACCACCACCCGGCCGGAGACCCCGGCCTCCGCGGCCGCCTCCGCCGTCCGCCCGTAACGCGGACGGGCTCCGCTGGGCCCGAACCACTCCTTCCAGACGGCCGCGAGCGTCCAGCGTGAAGGGATCCTCTCAGTGGGAAACGTCGGGAATCGCTCACGCATGTACTGGTGCATCAACCGGTGCTTGGCACCCTGGCTCAGGCGGGCGCGTGGGCCGCACTCGGCCTTTACTGCGAAGATCGCCTCCCGGACCTCCTTCGTGATGGTGCGGTGCCCGCTGCGTCGCCGCGTCCAGCGCCCGTCCGCGCAGGCCAGCAGGAGACTGTCGCCCGCCAGTCCCGACAGACGTACCAGCGTCCGGTAGCTGAGGTGCTGCAGACCGCACCGGACCGCCTCCGGACGGGGCATCGCCTCTATCTCCGCAGCCTTCGCGTACCGACGCTGAGTCAACGTCGTGCGGTCCGGGTCGTAGGCCGGCCGGGGCTCACCCGGCAGGGCCCGAGCCGGGTGGCCCTTCCGGAACCCCGTCTCGGCCTCCAGCACGTGCGCCGCCCGCAGCCGGGCCCGCTCTAACTGGTCCTTGGTCAAGTCGGCCAGTGTCCTCGGCTGCCGGGCGACCGGCGGCGGGCGCCCTGATGCGACTGCCGGAAGAAGCCGCAGGTCAGCATGGTTGATGAGCTAACGGAACGAGCGGGTCTCCGCGCGGCCGTCGTCATCCACGAGGACGAGCCGGCCGAGTTGACCGTGGACGTCGTCAACCGTCCACTCGACGCCATTGAGCGCGACCCGCCTACCCGGCGCGATCTGCAAGAATCGCCTCGCTGCCATCACACCGCCCAGATCAGTGAGCTGTGGCGCAAGGGACTGCCCAGGTCAACGCCGAGCTCGCGGTGCCAGAGCAGCCGGACGATGTTCGCCCGGCCAACGGAAGGCACGATGGTCGCCTCCGCCAGGTCGGAGAACGTCATCGCCTGCCCCTTCTGCCCGCTGATAGCGGTGAGCAGCTGCTCGCGCATGCCGAGAAGGTCCCTCGCCGGCCGCCGGCGCGAGGACAGGTGGTCAAGGACGCTCCAGACATGCGGTCGCCAGCCCGCGACCACCGAGTACCGCCAGCCGCAGGCAGCCGCCACTTCCCTGGCCGCCGCGAACTTCAGCGCGTCCTCTTCCTTGATCAGCTCCATCGGGCGGACGTCCAGCAACCACATCCCACTGCCGATCACGGCCAGGAAGTCCGGGATGTGCCAGGCACGCCCGCCCGCATGCTCGAAATCAAGCCGGAACGGCTGCGACAGCACTTCCGATGCCCTCAAGAAGTCCAGCGCGACCAGCAGGCTCACTTCCTTCAGCGACTCGAAGCCATGCTTCCCGCCCGCTGACGCCATCGCCTCCAGGCCGGGGCGGTGCCGCTGCTTCGCCCGCCACGTGAACCCCCGCATCGGCCGGGACGACATCACCGGTACGTGAGCCATGTCCCGGACCGGCCAGCAGACCTCGTCGGCGCCCACCTGCCACGTCGAACTCCACCGACGCGGCCAGTCGTCCCCGAGCCGCAGCCGATCCCGCAGTCCGGCGTCCCCGTCGTACGCCGTGACAAGGTGGTCCAGCTGACTTGAATCCGACGGGATCTTCGCTCTCGCTGCCTCGCCCACTCATCCAGAGAAGCAGCACTCGACCGGCGACGGGGGCGTTTCGCTGGTACTGCCCGCAACACAGCGTGAGGGGACCAAGATTTGCCAACCAGCGTTCTCCATGTGCCAACTAAAAATCTCCGTCGCAACCTGCTCCGCACCCCCGAGAAGTCCCATTGCATAAAAGTGCGAGGAAACGTATAGTCATGCCTTCAAGGAGGAGGCTTACTCATGACGGTACGTGCGGCAGTGGCGGGAGCGAGCGGGTACGCGGGCGGGGAGCTGCTGCGTCTGCTGGTCGCGCACCCGGAGGTGGAGATCGGGGCGCTCACCGCGAACTCCAACGCGGGGCAGCGGCTCGGCTCCGTGCAGCCGCATCTGCTGCCGCTGGCCGAGCGGGTGCTCGCGCCGACCACCACCGAGGTGCTCGGCGGGCACGACGTGGTCTTCCTCGCGCTGCCGCACGGGCAGTCCGCCGCCGTCGCCGAGCAGCTCGGGCCCGAGGTCCTCGTCGTCGACATGGGTGCCGACTTCCGGCTGCGGGAGGCCGCCGACTGGGAGCGGTTCTACGGTTCCGCGCACGCCGGGACCTGGCCCTACGGCCTGCCGGAGCTCCCCGGCGCCCGGGCCGCGCTGACCGGGACGAAGCGGATCGCGGTGCCCGGCTGCTATCCGACCGCGGTCTCCCTCGCCCTCTTCCCCGCCTACGCGGAGGGCCTCGCCGAGCCGGAGGCCGTGATCGTCGCCGCCTCCGGGACCTCGGGCGCGGGCAAGGCGGCCAAGCCCCATCTGCTCGGCTCCGAGGTGATGGGCTCGATGTCCCCGTACGGCGTGGGCGGGGTGCACCGGCACACGCCCGAGATGATCCAGAACCTCAGCGCGGTGGCCGGGCAGCGGGTGACCGTCTCCTTCACGCCGACCCTCGCGCCCATGCCCCGCGGCATCCTCGCGACCTGCTCCGCGAAGGCGGCGCCCGGCGTCACGGCCGAGGTGCTGCGCGCCGCGTACGAGAAGGCCTTCGCCGAGGAGCCCTTCGTGCACCTGCTGCCCGAGGGGCAGTGGCCGGCCACCGCCTCGGTGTACGGCTCCAACGCGGTGCAGATCCAGGTGGCCCACGACACCGAGGCGGGCCGGGTGCTCGCCGTCAGCGCCATCGACAACCTGGCCAAGGGCACCGCGGGCGGCGCCCTGCAGAGCATGAACCTCGCCCTCGGCCTGCCCGAGGAACTCGGGCTCCCGCTCACCGGCCTCGCCCCGTGAGCACCACCCGGCCCCGCGCCTCCCGCCGGGAGAAGGCGCCCTACGGGACGGCGGCATGGGGGACCACGGCATACAGGATGACCTCGTACGAGGCGCTGGCATACGCGACGATCCCGTACGGGACGGCCTCGTACGGGACGACGACGACCTACCGCGCGACGAAGACCGCGACGACCACCGCGAGGAACCGCGGGACGAACAAGGAGATGCAGTGAGCGTCACGGCAGCACAGGGATTCACGGCCGCGGGCATCGCGGCCGGGATCAAGGAGAACGGCAAGGCCGACCTCGCCCTCGTGGTCAACAACGGGCCGCGCAAGGCCGCCGCCGGCGTCTTCACCAGCAACCGCGTCAAGGCCGCCCCGGTGCTCTGGTCCGAGCAGGTGCTCAAGGGCGGCCTGGTCTCCGCGGTCATCCTCAACTCCGGTGGCGCCAACGCCTGTACGGGCCCCCAGGGGTTCCAGGACACGCACGCCACCGCCGAGCGGGTCGCCGAGGTCCTCCAGGTGAACGCCGCCGAGGTGGCCGTCGCCTCCACCGGGCTCATCGGTGTCACCCTGCCGATGGACAGGCTGCTGCCGGGCGTGGACAAGGCGGCGGCCGAACTCTCCGCGCACGGCGGCGAGAAGGCCGCGCTCGCCATCAAGACCACCGACTCGGTGCACAAGACCGCCGTGGTCGAGGGCGCCGGCTGGACGGTCGGCGGCATGGCCAAGGGCGCGGGCATGCTCGCCCCGGGGCTCGCCACCATGCTCGTGGTGCTCACCACCGACGCCGAGGTCGAGGCCCCGGCGCTGGACGCGGCGCTGCGCGAGGCCACCCGCACCACCTTCGACCGGGTGGACTCCGACGGCTGCATGTCGACCAACGACACCGTGCTGCTGCTCGCCTCCGGGGCCGCCCAAGTCGTCCCGGAGGAAGGGGAGTTCGCGGAGGCCGTCCGCGCGGTCTGCGCCGATCTGGCCCGCCAGCTCATCGGGGACGCGGAGGGCGCCAGCAAGGACATCCGGGTGGACGTGGTGGGCGCGGCCAGCGAGGCGGACGCCGTCGAGGTCGGCCGCTCCATCGCCCGCAACAACCTGCTCAAGTGCGCCCTGCACGGCGAGGACCCCAACTGGGGCCGGGTGCTCTCCGCCATCGGCACCACCTCCGCCGCCTTCGAGCCGGACCGCCTGAACGTCGCCATCAACGGCGTCTGGGTGTGCAGGAACGGCAGCGTCGGCGAGGACCGCGAGGGGGTCGACATGCGCTACCGGGAGGTCGTCATCACCGCCGACCTCGCGGCGGGCGAGTCCGCCGCGACCATCTGGACCAACGACCTGACCGCCGACTACATCCACGAGAACAGCGCCTACTCCTCATGAGCACCCGCAAGCACACCGCACTGCCCAAGGCGGAGATCCTCATCGAGGCGCTGCCGTGGCTGACCCGTCACCACGGCAAGACCGTCGTCATCAAATTCGGCGGCAACGCCATGGTCAACGACCAGCTCAAGGCGGCCTTCGCGCAGGACGTGGTCTTCCTGCGGCACGCCGGACTGCGCCCCGTGGTGGTGCACGGCGGCGGCCCGCAGATCAGCGCCCAGCTCGACAAGCAGGGCCTGGTCAGCGAGTTCCGGGCCGGGCTCAGGGTCACCACCCCCGAGGCGATGGACGTCGTCCGCATGGTGCTCGCCGGGCAGGTGCAGCGCGAACTCGTCGGGCTGCTCAACCAGCACGGCCCGCACGCCGTCGGGCTCACCGGCGAGGACGCGCACACCATCACCGCGGTCAAGCACCAGCCGCAGATCGGCGGCGAGCTGGTCGACATCGGCCGGGTCGGCGAGATCACCCGTATCGACACCGGTGCCCTCGAGGCGCTGCTCGACGACGGGCGCATCCCGGTCGTCTCCTCCATCGCCCGGGCCGCGGACGACGGGCACATCTACAACGTCAACGCGGACACCGCCGCCGCCGCGCTCGCCGCGGCACTCGGCGCGGAGACGCTGATGGTCCTCACCGACGTGGAGGGCCTCTACGAGGACTGGCCGCACAGCGACGAGGTGATCAGCAGGCTCACCGCCTCCGAGCTGGAGAAGCTGCTGCCCGAGCTGGCCAGCGGCATGGTCCCGAAGATGGAGGGCTGCCTGCACGCGGTACGCGGCGGGGTCCGCACCGCCCGGGTGATCGACGGACGGGTGGAGCACTCGATCCTGCTGGAGATCTTCACCGACGAGGGGATCGGCACCATGGTCGTGCCGGACCCGCCCGAGGCCACCGGAGGGAAGCGGCCGTGAGCAACCAGGAACTGACCACGCGCTGGCAGGGCGCGCTGATGAACAACTACGGCACCCCGCGGCTCTCCCTGGTGCGCGGCGAGGGCGCCACCGTCTGGGACGCCGACGGCCGCGCCTACCTCGACTTCGTCGGCGGGATCGCGGTGAACGCCCTCGGCCACGCGCACCCGGCCGTGGTCCGCGCGGTCAGCGACCAGATCGCCACCCTCGGCCATGTCTCCAACCTCTTCGTCGCCGAGCCGCCGGTGCAGCTCGCCGAGAAGCTGCTCGCCGCCGCCGGACGCGAGGGCAGGGTGTACTTCGCCAACTCCGGCGCGGAGGCGGTCGAGGCCGCCGTCAAGATCGGGCGGCTGACCGGACGCCCGCACATGGTCGCCACCGAGGGCGGCTTCCACGGCCGCACCATGGGCGCCCTCGCCCTCACCGGCCAGCCCGGCAAGCAGCAGGGCTTCCACCCGCTGCCGGGCGAGGTCACCCACGTACCGTACGGGGACGTCGAGGCGCTGCGGGCCGCGGTCACCGAGGAGACCGCGCTCTTCGTGGTGGAGCCGGTGCAGGGCGAGAACGGGGTCGTGGTGCCGCCGCCGGGTTATCTCGCCGCGGCCCGGGAGATCACCCGGGCCACCGGGACCCTGCTCGTCCTGGACGAGGTGCAGACCGGGATCGGCCGTACCGGGCACTGGTTCGCCTGCCAGGCGCAGGGTGTCGAGCCGGATGTCCTCACCCTGGCCAAGGGCCTCGGCGGCGGACTGCCGATCGGCGCGACGCTCGCCTTCGGCGCCGCGGCCGGGCTCCTGAACCCGGGGCAGCACGGCTCCACCTTCGGCGGCAATCCGGTCGCCTGCGCCGCGGGGATCGCCGTGCTCGACACCCTCGCGGACGAGCACCTCCTGGAGAACGCCAAGCGGGTGGGGGAGCGGCTGCGCTCCGGAATCGAGTCCCACAAGCACCGGTTGACGTCACATGTCCGGGGTGCGGGCCTGCTGCTGGGTATCGTGCTCACCGAGCCGCTCGCACCCCGGGTGCAGCAGGCGGCTCAGGACGCCGGCTTCCTGGTGAACGCGCCCGCCCCCGATGTCGTACGGCTCATGCCGCCGCTCAACCTCCGCGACGACGAGGCCGACGCCTTCCTCGAAGCGCTCCCCGGTGTCCTCGACGGGGCCCTGCGGCCGAGCGGGGACGGACGAGCCGGAGATTGAGACGACGATGAGCCAGGCGCAGGACAACGAGCAGGCGGGGCCCGCGGTACCGCAGACGCGCACCGCACGGCACCGCCGGATCGTGGACATCCTCAACCGCGGGCCGGTGCGTTCGCAGAGCCAGTTGGCGAAGCTGCTGGCCGACGACGGGCTGAGCGTCACCCAGGCGACCCTCTCCCGGGACCTCGACGAGCTGAACGCGGTCAAGATCCGCAACACCGACGGCGACCTCATCTACGCGGTGCCCAGCGAGGGCGGCTTCCGCACCCCGCGCGCCCCGCTCGGGGAGTCGGCGAAGGAGGAGCGGATGCGCCGGCTCTCCGCCGAACTCCTCATCTCCGCCGAGGCCTCGGCGAACCTCGTCGTGCTGCGCACCCCGCCGGGGGCCGCCCAGTTCCTCGCCTCCGCCATCGACCAGGCCGAACTGCACGACATCCTCGGCACCATCGCCGGGGACGACACCCTGATGCTGATCAGCCGGGACCCCTCGGGCGGCAAGGCGCTCGCCGACCACATGCTGCGGCTCGCGCAGAACGGGCACCACTGAGCGGTACGGGCACCACTGGGCGGTACCGACACCACTGAGCAGTACGGGCACCGCTGAGGGGCGCCTCGGCGCTTTGGCGCGGGGTGCCGCTCAGTCCCCGGCCGGTGCCGCCCTGCCGCGGTGCGCCATCCAGGCGGCGACCAGGGCGCCGGAGATGTTGTGCCAGACGGAGAACACCGCGGCGGGCAGCGCCGCAAGGGGGCTGAAGTGCGCGCTGGCCAGGGAGGCGGCGAGCCCCGAGTTCTGCATGCCGACCTCGAAGGCCATCGCCCGGGAGGCCGGTGCCCCGAGGCGGGCGAGCTTCCCGGCGCCGTAACCGAGGGCCAGGCCCAGGCCGTTGTGCAGCACCACCGCCAGGAACACGAGCGCGGCGGCCGACTTGAGGGCCTCGGCGCTGCCCGCGACCACGATCGCCACGATGAGGGCCACCGTCAGCGCGGAGAGCCAGGGCAGCGCGCCGAGCACCCGGTCGACCCAGCGCCCCGCGAAGAGGCGGACAAGCAGCCCCGCGCAGACCGGGAGCAGCACCGTCTTGAGGATGTCGGTCATCATCGAGCCGGTGTCCACCGGCAGGTACTCGCCCGCGAGCAGCAGCGTGAGCGGCGGCGTGACCAGCGGGGCCACCACGGTGGAGACCGTCGCCACCGAGACCGAGAGCGCCACATCGCCCCGGGCCAGATAGGTGACCACATTGGAGGCGGTGCCGCTCGGCGCGCAGCCCACCAGGATCACCCCGGCCGCCAGCTGCGGCGAGAGCCCCAGGGCGTGCGCCACCAGCCAGCCGAGGCCCGGCATGATCACATAGTGCGCGACCAGACCGAGCCCGACCGCCCACGGCCGCCGGACCACCCCCTGGAAGTCCTTGCCGGTCATGGTCAGACCCATCAGGAACATCACCACCCCGAGCAGGTACGGGACCTGCTCGCCGTGCCCGGTGAAGGCGTCCGGCACGGCGAGACCCAGGGCGCCCGCGGCGAGCACGAGCACCGGGAAGAGGGTGACCGCGCGCCGGGCGGCCCGGTCGGCGGCGGGGGTGGTGCGGGCAGTGCGCTGTTCGGTTTCCACGGGCGGATGGAACGCGCTCACCCGGGCCGCACGCAAGGCCGTCTCGATATGTGGTCGCTACATCCGGTACGACCGCGGACCCGCGCCCGGCTCAGCCCTAGGGCCTTTCGTTTGGATCGGGCTGGGCTCGCGGGGGCTGGCACGCACATCTGCGGCGTTGTCGTCGGTTGCCGACGCTCCGCGTCGACGCCCTCCTCCGCCTTGCAGCTGCACGCACCAGCCCCCGCTCCCTGATCCAGCCCGATCCAAACGAAAGGCCCTAGGTGTATTGACTCGCAGGGTTGTTGACGCGGGTGATGGGTGGTTGGCCGCCGAGTGCGGTGTGGCAGCGGTGGTGGTTGTAGGTGTGGAGGAAGTCTGCCAGTGCTGCGGATCGCTCGTCGTTGGAGGTGTAGGGCCGCAGGTAGGCCCACTCCTCCAGCAGGGTGCGGTTGAAGCGTTCGACTTTGCCGTTGGTCTGGGGCCGGTAGGCGCGGGTGAGCTTGCGACTCGCGCCCAGGTCGGCCAGAGCCTGCTGCCAGACGAGGCTCTTGCGGTAGGACCAGGCATTGTCGGTCAGGACCCGCTCGATGCGGTCAATTCCCGATGCGGTGAAGAAGGCGGCGGCCCGGTGCAGGAAGCCGGCGCAGGTGGTGGCCTTCTCGTCGGGGTGGATTTCGCTGTAGGCGAGGCGGGAGTGGTCGTCGACGGCGGAGTGGATGTAGTCGAAGCCCATGCTGCTGCGGGTGGCCCGGCCGGCCTGGCGGCCCAGGGCTTTGTGGCCGCCGCCGTCGGGGATCCGGCCGAGTTTCTTGACGTCGACGTGGAGCAGTTCGCCGGGCCTGTCGCGTTCGTAGCGGCGGATGACCTGGCCGGTGGGGCGGTCCAGGAAGGCGAGGCGGTTCAGGCCGTGCCGGGTAAGGATGCGGTGCACGGTCGAGGGTGGCAGGCCCAGGACCGGTCCGATGCGGGCGGGGCCGAGCTTGCGGTCCTGCCGCAGGCGGCAGACGCGGGCTTCGGTGTGGGAAGCGGTGCGGTGGGGTGTCGTGTGCGGGCGGCTGGAACGGTCCAGGAGCCCGCTTTCGCCTTCGGACCGCCAGCGGCGGATCCACTTGTGGGCGGTGGGCCGGGAGATGCCCATCTCCGCGGCGACGTGCGCGACCGGGCGGCCCGCGCGGATACGAGTGATGAGCAGGCGCCTGCCGTGGACGGTCAGCCGGGCATTACGGTGGGACACGAAGGCCTCCGTGCGTTCGGTGAAGATTCGACACCTCCACCACACACGGGGGCCTTCGCCGTGATCAAGCCCCACCAGCGTTAACAACGCTCGTGATCAATACACCTAGGGGTGTCTTCACCGTCCCGCACGGCGCCCGCGGCGCCCGGCACGCACGCTCGCCGCACCGGGCAAAGGCCCGAGCAGCTCCGCTACGAGAACCTTCGCCCGGCGCACCGAGCGCACGCAACGAACACCGCGGACACCGCACGGGACCGTGAAGACACCCCCTAGTACGGCACCAGGACCGTGGCCGCCCCGGGCGCGCAGGTGATTCGCAGCGGCAGGTCTCCGGCGAACTCCCCGTCGGCGTAGGCGAAGACCTCCGGTGCGTGGATCTCCACCTCGCGGGCCCGGTAGGTCTCCACCAGCGGGTGGCCGAGGTGGGCGCCGCGCTTGAGGAGCGGGAGCAGGCCGATCAGCTGCCGGCGGCCGGCGGCGCGCAGCAGCGTGACCTCCAGGAGCCCGTCGTCCACCGCGGCGTCCGGGCAGATCTTCAGTCCGCTGCCGTAGTACGCGGTGTTGCCGACGGCGACCAGGATCGCCTCCTGCTCGACGCTCTTGCCGTCCAGCAGGATCCGGAAGGGGAAGGGGCGCAGCCGCAGGCCCTCCAGGGCGATGGCCAGCTGGTAACGGGCCTTGCCGCGGGGCCAGTTGAGGGTGTTGACGCGATGGCTGACCAGGGCGTCGAAGCCCGAGGTCAGCACGGTGGCGAACCAGCGCTCCCCGCAGCGGGCCAGGTCGACGGTGCGGCGGCGGCCGTCCATGAGCAGCCGGGTGGCGGCCGCCGGGTCGGTGCGCGGGATGCCGAGCATCCGGGCGAAGTCGTTGCCGGTCCCGGCGGGCACCACGCCGAGCGGCACCCCGGTCCCCGCCACCGCCTGGACGCCCAGGTGCACGGTGCCGTCGCCGCCGACCGCCGCGAGCACATCGGTGCCCTCGGCCACCTGCTCGCGCGCCGCGGCAAGGGACTGCGCGGCGTCGTCGCCGGAGATCACCGCCGTACGCCAGCCCGCCGCGCCGAGCAGCCGTACCGCCTCCCCGGCGACCCGGGCCGAACCGCCCTTCGCCGAGGCCGGGTTGACCAGGAGCGTGGCGTGCCCGGTCATGAGCCGGCCGGGATCAGCTTGCCGGGGTTGAGGATCCCGGCCGGGTCGAGGGTCTGCTTGACGGCGGCCAGGACCTCCACGCCGAGCGGGCCGATCTCCGCCTCCATCCACGGGCGGTGGTCCATGCCCACCGCGTGGTGGTGGGTGATCGAGCCCCCGGCCGCGGCGATGGCGTCGCCCGCCGCCCGCTTCGCCGCCGCCCAGCGTCCCGCCGGGTCCGCGCCGCCGTCCGCCGCCACCGTGAAGTAGAGCGAGGCGCCGGAGTGGTAGGCGTGCGAGAGGTGGCAGTAGACCACCGGGTCGAAGCCCTCGCGGGCGAGTTCGCGGGTGAGCGCCCCGGTCACCGCGGTGCGCAGCGCGTGCAGCCCGGACCAGGAGGTCACGGTCTCCAGGGTCTCGGCGAGGACGCCCGCGTCGAGCAGCGCGTCGCGCAGATACGGGGCCGAGAAGCGCGAACGGCGCCAGGCGGCCGCCGAGTCCGCGGCGACCTTGACCGCGCCGTGCGCGGCGAGCACCTCGGCCACCGCCGACCGCCGGGCGGCCACCTGCGCCCCGGTGCCCTCGAAGCCGACCACGGACAGGCAGTCCTCGGGGGCCGCGCCGCCCGCGATGACCGCGTTGATGAAGGTCTCGGTCTCGTCGGAGACCCGGATCGAGGTCGGCAGCAGCTGCCGCTGGGCCAACTCCCGTACGGCGGCGGCCCCTTCGGTGAAGGAGGGGAAGGACCAGGACTCCTCGATCCGCTCCTCGGGGGTGCGGTGCACCCGGACCGTCACCTCGGTGATCACGCCGAGGGTGCCCTCGGAGCCGAGGAAGAGCTGCCGCAGATCGGGCCCGGCGGCGGTGGCCGGGCCCCGGCTCAGCTCCAGGGTGCCGCGCGGGGTGGCGACCTTCAGCGCGGTGACCATGGCGTCGAAGCGCCCGTACCCGGCGGAGAGCTGACCCGAGGAGCGGGTCGCCGCGTAGCCGCCGATGGTGGCGAACTCGTAGCTCTGCGGGAAGTGGCCGAGCGTGAAGCCCTCGGCGCCGAGGAGTTCCTCGGCCTCCGGGGTGCGCAGGCCCGCCTGGAGGGTGGCGGTGCCGGACTCGGTGTCGAGGGCGACCAGGGCGTCGAGCCGCCGGAGGTCCAGGCTGACCACCGCGGGGAAGGGGCCGCGGAAGGGTTCGACACCGCCGACCACGCTGGTGCCGCCGCCGAAGGGGACGACGGCCACCCCCTGCCGCGCGCAGGTGTCGAGCACCGACTGCACCTGCCCGTGGTCGGCGGGCGTGAGGACCGCGTCGGGTGCCTCGCCCGCCTCCCCGGCGCGGCGGCGCAGCAGGTCGGGGGTGCTCTTGCCGCCGAGGTGGCGCAGCCGGGCGGGCGCGTCGGTGCGTACGTGCTCCTCGCCCACCACCGCGGCCAGCGCCGCACGGGCCTCCTCGGGCAGGGCGGTGGGCCGCAGCGCCACCTCCTCGGCCGGGACCCGGGCCGGGGCGGCGGTGCCGACGCCGAGGGTCTGGGCGATCAGCTGCCGGGTGTCCTCGTCGAGGGCGTGGCGCTCGGCCGGATCGCCCCAGGCGTTCCAGGCCATGTCGACGACGTGGTGAGTGGGTCGCTTCATGTCGTACAGTCTTACACATGACGCCAATGCGTAAAAGTGAGGACGACATCCTCGACGCCGCACGGGAGTGCGTGGAGGCCTTCGGGGTGCGGCGCACCACGCTCACCGACGTGGCCCGCAGGGCGGGGGTGAGCAGGCCGACCGTCTACCGCTACTGGCCGGACATCTCCTCGCTCGTCGGCGACCTCATGACCCGCGAGCTGCGCGCGGTCTTCACCGCCTCCGCGGCCGCGGCCACCGAGGCCGACGCGCTCTCCCGGATCGTGCACGGCTGCACCGGCACCGTCGCCGCCGTCTGGCACCACTCGATGTTCAACCGCTTCGTCGACAGCGAGGCCGAACTGCTCGCCACCTACGTCTTCCACCGGCTCGGCTCCAGCCAGCTGGCGGCCCTGGAGCTGCTGCTCGCCCAGATCACCGAGGGCCAGCAGGACGGCTCGGTACGCGCGGGCGACCCGCAGGAGCTGGCCCGCGTCGTGCTGCTCACCGTGCAGTCCATCGCCTCCTCGCGCCGCCTGGTCGAGGACGTCTTCACCGAGGAGCGGCTGCTCGCCTCCCTCGCCCATCTGCTCGACGGCTATCTGCGCCCCCGGGAGGCCACCTCATGACCGCGCACCCCCCGACCGCGAAGTCCGGCCCCCGCTCCGCCTCGCTGAACGCCGGACGCCGGGCCCGCTCCCTCGAACTCCTCGGCGAGCGGCCCCGGGTGGACCTCCTCGTCGTCGGCGGCGGGGTCACCGGCGCCGGTATCGCCCTGGACGCCGCCTCCCGCGGGCTGAGCGTGGTCCTCGCCGAGCGCCACGACCTCGCCCACGGCACCAGCCGCTGGAGCTCCAAGCTGGTCCACGGCGGACTGCGCTATCTGGCCTCCGGCGAGGTCGGCGTCGCCTACGAGAGCGCCCGCGAGCGCGGTGTCCTGATGGGCCGCACCGCCCCGCACCTGGTCCGCGCGCTGCCCATGGTGCTGCCGCTGCACGAGGACGTCTCCCGGCTCCAGGCCGTGCTCACCCGGGTCGGCTTCCTCGCCGGGGACGCCCTGCGGCTGAGCGCCAAGGTCGGCGCCGGGAGCCTGCCGCCCTCCCGCCGCATCCCTGCCGCCCTGACCCTCGCCCTGGCCCCGGCGCTCGACCCCGCCGGGCTGCGCGGCGGCCAGCTCTCCTACGACGGCCAACTCGTCGACGACGCCCGTCTTGTGGTCGCCCTCGCCCGCACCGCGGCGGCCCACGGCGCGCACATCCTCACTCGCTGCTCCGCCGTCGAGCTGACCGGCGACACCGCCCTGCTGCGCGACGAACTCACCGGCGACACACTGGAGTTGAGGGCCCGCTGCGTCCTCAACGCCACCGGGGTCTGGGCCGACCGGCTGGTCCCCGGGGTGCGCCTGCGCCCCAGCCGCGGCACCCATGTCGTCCTCCCCGCCGAGCTGCTCGGCAATCCGCGGGTGGCGGTGACCGTCCCGGTGCCCGGCGAGACCAACCGCTTCGTCTTCGCCCTGCCCCAGCCGGACGGCCGGGTCTACGCCGGACTCACCGACGAACCCCTCGACGCCCCCGTGCCGGAGGTGCCCGAGGCCCCCGAGTCGGACATCGCCTTCCTGCTCGGCACCCTCTCCCGGGTGCTCGCGGTGGAGCTGCGCCGCGAGGACGTGATCGGCGCCTTCGCCGGACTGCGCCCGCTGCTCGACACCGGCACCGGCCGCAGCGCGGACCTCTCCCGCCGCCACGCGGTCCTCACCTCGCCCTCCGGGGTGATCACCGCGGTCGGCGGCAAACTCACCACCTACCGGGCGATGGCCGAGGAGGCGGTGGACGCGGGCCTCGCCCGCGCCGGTCTGCGCGCCGGACCCTGCCGCACCCGCACCCTGCCGCTGGTCGGCGCGGGCCCGATCGAGCGCACCGCCGGGCTCCCGGCCCGCCTCGTCGCCCGCTACGGCAGCGAGGCCCCCGCGGTCCTCGCCGAGGCCGCCGGGGACGCCGCCCTGCTCGACCCGGTCGCGGCGCACATCACCGGGGCCGAACTGCGCTTCGCGGTACGGCACGAGGGCGCCCTCGACGAGGGTGACCTGCTCGACCGCCGCACCCGGATCGGCCTGGTCCCCGCCGACCGCGAGCGCGCCCTGCCCGCGGCCCGGGAGGCACTGGCGGCCGCGGTGGCCTGAGGGCGGCACGTACGGGCGCCGGGTCCCGGCCGGTGGGGATCCGGCGCCCGTGCGGGCCCGTCCCTCAGGCGCGGTTCAGCTGCCTGCCGAGCACCCGGCTGCTCTGCGCCAGGAACTCGTGCATCGCGGCGCGGTACCGGTCCCGGCGCGACCGGTACGCGGCTTCCTCCACTTCAGTACCGGGTGAGCGCCGTCGCCCCCGCGGTGGTCCCGATCGCCAGGTGCGGGTGGCGCCCGGGCTCGGCCCAGTCGAGGACGCGCCGCATCGCCTCCTCGGGCACCGAGACGCAGCCCGCCGTCGCGCCCTCGCCGTTCACGTGCAGGAAGATCCCCGCACCCCGTCCGCGCACCGGCCGCTCGTAGTTGAAGCCGACCACCAGGGCGAGGCGGTACTGCGGGTCGTAGGAGGCCAGCCGCTCCGACTCGCTCGCCCGGCAGTCCGCCGCCAGCGGCTCGCTCCAGCGGTTGTACGCGGCGGAGCGGGTGTCCTCGCACCACCAGGAGTCCCCGGTCACCCGGCGGTAGGCGGTGGTGGTCCCGGCCGGGGCGGGGCGGATCCCGAAGGCGTACGGCAGGTCGAAGAGCCCGGTGGGTGTCGTCCTGCCGCCCTGCTCGCGGGTGGTGCCCTCGGTCAGCCCGGCCGCCCCGAAGCGCGCCGGGGCCGAGCCCACCGCGGTCCACCGGCCGCCGCGCCGCTCCCACCAGGTCAGGGTGCCCCGGGTGGCGCGCGCGTGCGGGGCCTCGGCGGTGAGCAGCTGGCTGCCGCCGCCGGTGTCGGCCATCCGGGCGGGCAGCGGCGGCCGGTCCCGGGCGCTCCCGCCCGCGGGCGCGGCGGCGCCGCAGACGGCCAGGGCGGCGAGGACGAGGGCGGTGGCGGTGGCGGCTCGGCGCATGCCCCGACGCTACGGGGCTCCAGCGGCGGGGGCAGGCCGGGACGGCCGTCCGCAGGGGCGGAACTCCCTCGTCCGGCCCCGGTGACTCGCCCGCCCGCGGCCCGCGCGGCCCGGACCCGCCCGCCCGGGCGCCCGGATCCGCTCGCCCCGGGACCCGGATCCCCGTCCCTGGACCCGGACCCGCCCGTCCGGCGGCCGGGACCCGCCGCGCCCGCCTCGCGGCCGGGACCCGCCGCGCCCGCCTCGCAGCCCGCATCCGCCCGCCCCCGACCGGTGTGGCTCGCCGTCCCGCCTCGTGCCCGGGGCCACGATGGCGGCATGACGAGCGGACGGACGACAGGTGGCGGGGCGGGCGACGAGCGGGGGCGGGCGGTGGCCCTGGGCCGCGTCTACGACCCGGTGGACCCGGCGGCGGGCGCGCGGATCCTGGTGGACCGGCTCTGGCCCCGCGGCCTCTCCAAGGAGGCGGCCCGGCTGGACACCTGGCTGAAGGAGGTCGCCCCCTCCTCCGGGCTGCGCACCTGGTACGGCCACGAGCGGTCCCGCTACCGGGAGTTCGCCGAGCGCTACCGGGCCGAGCTGGACTCGGGACCGGCCGCCGAGGCCTTCGCACAGCTCCGGCGGCGTACGGCCGAGGGCCCGGTGGTCCTGCTCACCGCGACGAAGGTGCTGGAGGAGAGCCATCTGACGGTGCTGCGCGAGCTCCTCGGCTGGGGCCCGGGCGAGCGGAATTGACGAACCATGCAGAGCAATGCATACTCATGCATGTCAGCGAATGCACTGTGAGGAGAAACCCGTGACCGAGCGCGTCGTACTCGCCTACTCGGGCGGCCTGGACACCTCCGTCGCCATCGGCTGGATCGCCGAGGAGACGGGCGCCGAGGTCATCGCCGTTGCCGTGGACGTCGGCCAGGGCGGCGAGGACCTGGACGTCATCCGCAAGCGCGCGCTCGCCTGCGGTGCCGTCGAGGCCGAGGTCGCGGACGCCAAGGACGAGTTCGCCGAGGAGTACTGCCTCCCGGCGATCAAGGCCAACGCCCTCTACATGGACCGCTATCCGCTGGTCTCCGCCCTCTCCCGGCCGGCCATCGTCAAGCACCTGGTGGCCGCCGCCCACAAGCACGGCGCCCAGGTCGTGGCGCACGGCTGCACCGGCAAGGGCAACGACCAGGTCCGGTTCGAGGCGGGCATCTCCTCGCTGGCCCCCGACCTGAAGTGCATCGCCCCGGTCCGCGACTACGCGATGACCCGGGACAAGGCGATCGCCTTCTGCGAGTCGAAGAACCTCCCGATCGCCACCACCAAGAAGTCCCCGTACTCCATCGACCAGAACGTCTTCGGGCGGGCCGTGGAGACCGGCTTCCTGGAGGACATCTGGAACGCGCCGATCGAGGACGTCTACGAGTACACCCAGAACCCGGCCGTGCCCCGCGAGGCCGACGAGGTCGTGCTCACCTTCGAGAAGGGCGTGCCGGTCGCCATCGACGGCAAGCCGGTGACCGTGCTCCAGGCCGTCCAGCAGCTCAACGAGCGCGCCGGGGCCCACGGCATCGGCCGGATCGACATGGTCGAGGACCGGCTTGTGGGCATCAAGTCCCGCGAGGTCTACGAGGCCCCCGGCGCGATCGCCCTGATCACCGCCCACCAGGAGCTGGAGAACGTCACCGTCGAGCGCGAACTCGCCCGCTACAAGCGGCAGGTGGAGCAGCGCTGGGGCGAACTCGTCTACGACGGCCTGTGGTTCTCCCCGCTCAAGCGCGCCCTGGAGGGCTTCATCGACGAGGCCAGCCAGCACGTCAGCGGCGACATCCGGATGACCCTCCAGGGCGGCCGGGCCGTCGTCACCGGCCGCCGCTCCGGGCAGTCGCTGTACGACTTCAACCTCGCCACCTACGACTCCGGCGACACCTTCGACCAGTCCAAGGCGCAGGGCTTCATCGACATCTTCGGGCTCTCCTCGAAGATCGCCGCCAAGCGCGACCTCGCCTGAGCGCCGCCCCCGCCGGGGCCGCGCCGCGCGCCCGGCCGCCGCGCACCGGAACGCGCGCCGGGTGCGCCGCTCGGGACCGCGCCGCCCCGTAGCCTGACACCGCCTCCCCGCCGCCTCGGCCGGGAGGCGGTCCGCCTCCGGGCCCGGCCCGGCGGCCGTACGACCTCCCTGTCCGTACTCGACGAAAGCAGTGGCAAGTGAGCAGCAACAGCGGTGACGTCCGGCTGTGGGGTGGCCGGTTCGCCGACGGGCCCGCCGAGGCCCTGGCCAGGCTGTCGGCCTCGGTGCACTTCGACTGGCGCCTGGCCCCGTACGACATCGCGGGCTCGCGCGCGCACGCCCGCGTCCTGCACAAGGCGGAACTGCTCACCGCCGAGGAGCTGACCCGGATGCTGGCCGGGCTCGACCAGCTGGAGGCGGATGTCGCCGACGGCTCCTTCACCGGGACCGTCGCCGACGAGGACGTGCACACCGCCCTCGAACGCGGGCTCCTGGAGCGGCTCGGCCCCGACCTCGGCGGCAAGCTGCGCGCCGGGCGCTCCCGCAACGACCAGGTCGCCACCCTCTTCCGGATGTACCTGCGCGACCACGCGCGGATCATCGGCGGACTCCTCACCGACCTCCAGGAGGCCCTGACCGGCCTCGCCGAGGCGCACCCGGCCGTCGCCATGCCCGGGCGCACCCACCTCCAGCACGCCCAGCCGGTGCTCTTCTCGCACCACGTCCTCGCCCATGTGCAGTCCCTGTCCCGGGACGCCGAGCGGCTGCGGCAGTGGGACGCGCGCACCGCGGTCTCGCCGTACGGTTCCGGGGCGCTCGCCGGGTCCTCGCTCGGCCTGGACCCGGGGGCCGTCGCCGCGGACCTCGGCTTCGAGCACGGCTCGGCCGCCAACTCCATCGACGGCACCGCCTCGCGGGACTTCGCCGCCGAGTTCGCCTTCGTCACCGCGATGATCGGGGTGAACCTCTCCCGGATCGCCGAGGAGATCATCCTCTGGAACACGAAGGAGTTCTCCTTCGTCACCCTGCACGACGCCTTCTCCACCGGCTCCTCGATCATGCCGCAGAAGAAGAACCCGGACATCGCCGAGCTGGCCCGGGGCAAGTCCGGCCGCCTGATCGGCAATCTGACCGGGCTGCTCGCCACGCTCAAGGCCCTCCCGCTGGCGTACAACCGCGACCTGCAGGAGGACAAGGAGCCCGTCTTCGACTCCTGCGACCAACTGGAGGTGCTGCTCCCGGCGTTCACCGGGATGATGGCCACCCTCACGGTCAACGCGGCCCGCATGGAGGAACTGGCCCCGGCCGGCTTCTCGCTCGCCACCGACATCGCCGAGTGGCTGGTCAAGCAGGGCGTGCCCTTCCGCGTCGCGCACGAGGTCGCGGGGGAGTGCGTCAAGGAGTGCGAGTCCGCCGGGATCGAGCTGGACCAGCTCACCGACGAGCAGTTCGCCCGTATCTCCCCGCATCTGACCCCCGAGGTGCGCACCGTCCTCGACGTCCCCGGCGCCCTGGCCGCCCGCAACGGCCGCGGCGGCACCAGCCCTTCGGCGGTCGCCGTGCAACTCGCCGAGGTCAAGCAGGACTTGGCGGTGCAGCGGGCCTGGGCCGAGGCGAAGAGCTGAGGCGCGCGGCTCAGCGCCGGAAGAGTCCCCCGGAGTCCGCCGGGGCCGGACCCGGCGGGCCGGGCGGCCCCGGGGCGGCCCCGGGCAGGTCCGCGCCCGCCGGGTAACCGGGGTGGCGCTCCAGCCAGTTGAGGTAGGCGGGACTGCGGGCGACCGCGGCGGTGTAGGCCGCGGCGGCGTGCGCGGCGACCTCCTCGACCAGGGCGGGACCCGGCACGCCGCGCCGCCAGATCAGGATGTGGCGGATGCTCAGCGGGGTGCGGGCCAGGCCCCGTACCGCGATGCCCGCGGTGTCGCGGAAGGTGGCCTGGCCGAGGCCCACCCCGTGGCCCTCGCTGATCAGGTCGCGGGCGCCGGTGGCCTCGGTCTCGTGGGTGATCCGCGGGGTGAAGCCCGCCTCGGCGCACAGCCGCAGCAGGCACTCGCGCAGCCCGTTGTCGTCCATCGGGGGCACCACCCAGGTGGCGTCGGCGAGTTGGGCGATCTCCACCTCGGGGCGCCGGGCCAGCGGATGGCTCTCCGGCAGCAGGGCCATGGCCGGTTCCACGGCGATCACCCGGCTGCCGATCTCGGCGCCGAGCCGCAGCGGCCGCTCCACATGGTCCAGGACGCTGGCGAACTCCAGGGCCTGATGGGCGATGAGCTGGACGAGCATCGCCGAGGAGGTCTCGGTGCGCAGGGTGACCTCGCCGGGGCTCTGTTCACCGAGGCGCCGTAAGGTGCCCGCCATGAGCGGGCCCGGCACCGCCCCGTAGCGGATCCGGCGCTGCTCCTCGCCCTGGGCGTTGTAGCGCAGCGACTCGTGGTGCAGGGCCTCCATCGCGGGCAGCACCTGCCGGGCCTTCGCCAGGACGAACTCGCCGAGCGGGGTGGGCACGGCGCCCCGCCGGTCGCGCACGAAGAGCAGCCCGCCGAGCCGGTTCTCGATCCGCTGGAGCTGGCCGGTGAGGGAGGGCTGCGAGACGCCGAGCAGCGCCGCCGCCCGGGTCACGCTCCCCGCCTCGGCGACCGCGCGGACGACCTGGAGATGCCGGGTCTCAAGCACCATAGGGCGAGCCTATGAACCTCTGGGATGAGCCACAAGAGCGCCGCCGTACCCATAGTTGAGCTCCGATTTCAGGCGGCGATCCGGGGCGGGGCCAATCGTGACGAGCACGGAGGAAACAGCGCGGGAGATCCTGCGGACGGTCATGCGGTACCGCCGTGGCGCGCCCGGTGCCTGGCGGTGCGACACCCCCGGGGACACCCCCTGCGAGCGGTGCCTGCTGCCCCATCTGGAGACCGTGCGGCAGCGGGTGCGGGCCGGGGAACCGGTGGTCTTCGTCCTCCCCGGCTTCCCCTGCAAATCGCCCAACCCGGCCAAGGTCCTCGGCGTACTCCCGGACCGGGCCGAGCAGTTGGCGCTGGAGTTCCTGGACGGGCTGTGCGCGCGGATCCGCGAGATCCATCCGCCGGGCGCCCGGATCGTGCTCTGCTCGGACGGCCGGGTCTTCAGCGAGCTGATCGATGTGCCGGACGCCCATATCACCGCCTACCAGGCCGAGTTGGGCCGGATGCTGACCGGTCTGCCCGGCGGCGCGCTCAGCCTGTTCAGCGCCGACGACCTGGAGGAGATGCGGGGCGAGCCCCATGAGCGGGTACGCGCCTGGCTGGACGCCCGCTACGGCGAATCGCCCGAGGAACTGCGCGCCCAGGTGCGCGCGGACGCCGAGGTCCTGCGGCTCTACCGCGCCCTGACCCGCTTCCTCTTCGAGGACCGGCTCACCCCCGAGCGGACCGAGAGCCGCAGCGCCCTCCAGCGCGAGGCCCGGCGCCGCGCCTACGGAGTGATCGGCCGCAGCCGTGCCTGGGGCACCCTGGTCTCCGAGCACTTCCCCGGCGCCGTACGGCTCTCGATCCACCCGCAGGACTGCGGATCGCCGAAGTTCGGCATCCGGCTGAGCGCGCGCGGCGAGGACGGCTGGCTCACCCCCTGGCACGCGGTCGCCGTCGAACGGGACGGCGTCTTCGCGCTCTGCCGCCGCTCGGAGGCGGAGGCCGAGGGCGCCCGGCTGGTCCACCGGGATGGCAGGCCGAGCCACTTCGTCGCCACCCGCACCGCGCCCCCGGCACGGGAGAGCGCGGACCGCCCGCTCGCACCCGCCGCCCGCCCCACCTGAACTCGCGTGTAGCGCCGCGCGGTTCGGCAACGCGCGTCCGCCGCCTGGCAGTTGGGCAACTCGGCCCGGCAGCAGGGCAGTTCGGCAACTCCGGTACGCAGCAGACCCGTTCGGCTCACCCGCGCCGGGCGCCCCGGCCGCGGGACACCTCAGGCCCCGTATCCCCACCCCCACCCCAGGAGCCCCCATGACCCTCACCTCCGACCAGGCCCGGATCCCCGGGCTGAGCGCCATGGAGCCCTTCGGCGTACGCAGCCGGGCGGACGGCGGGCAGCGGCTCACCGAGCTGCCGGTGCCCACCCTGCGCGAACTGGTGCGCACCCACCGCCTTGTGCTGCTGCGCGGCTACGAAGTGCCCGCCGAGGCCGAGGAGTTGGCCGCCTGGTGCCGGCAGTGGGGCGAGGTGATGAGCTGGCCCTTCGGCGACGTACTGGAGCTGCGGGAGGCGCAGGACCCCACCGACCACATCTTCGACTGCTCCAGCGTGCCCTTCCACTGGGACGGGATGTACAAGCCCTTCGTCCCCGAGTTCCAGGTCTTCCACTGCCTGCGGGCACCGGGACCCGAGGACGGCGGCGCCACCACCTTCTGCGACACGGTGCGGCTGCTCGACGAGACGGATCCCGAACTCCTCGACCGCTGGCGGCAGGTGACGGTGACCTACCGCATCGGGCAGGTCGTGCACTACGGCGGCAAGGCCGTCTCCCCGCTGCTCGTCGAGCACCCGGTCTCCGGCGCCCCGACCCTGCGTTTCAACGCCCCGCCGCCCGAGGAGGAGCCGGACTTCCTCAACCGGCCCGCCCACGAGTTCGCCGGGGTCGGGGCCGAGGACGTACCGGAACTGCTCGCCGGGCTGCGCGCGGCGCTCACCGACCCCCGCTGGTCCCTCGCCCACGCCTGGCAGGACGGCGATGTGGTGCTCGCCGACAACCACGCGCTGCTGCACGGCCGGGAGCGCTTCCGCAGCCGGGCCCCGCGCCATCTGCGCCGGGTGCACCTGCTCGGCGACCCGGCCCACGCCAACCCCGCCCTCGGATGAGCGGCACCGCCACGGGCCCGCTGACCGGCGCCGCCCCTGCCGCGCCCGGCGGCACCCTCCTGGCCCGCCGGGTGCGCGAGGTGCCCGGCAGCACCTGGGCGGTGGCCGCCGCCACCGCGACCGCCTTCCTGCTCGCCTTCTGGGCCGTCGGCCGCACCGACCCGCACTACTACTACGCGGCCGCCGCCCGTTCCATGAGCGGCGGTTGGCGCAACTTCTGGTTCGGCGCCTACGACCCGGCCGGCTCCCTCACCGTCGACAAGGTCCCCGGCGCCCTGTGGTTCCCCGCGCTGTCCGTGCGGCTCTTCGGCGCGCACACCTGGGCGCTGCTCCTGCCGCAGGCGCTGGCCGCCGCGCTCACCGTGCCGGTGCTGTACTCCGCGGTACGCCGCTGGGCGGGCCCGGCTGCCGGGGTGGCCGCCGCCGCGGTCTTCGCGCTGAGCCCGGTCACCGTGGTCCTCGCCCGGGTCGACATCCCCGACACCTTCCTCGTGCTCTTCCTGGTCTGCGCCGCCCGCTCCGGCTTCCGCGCGCTCCAGGAGGACCGCGGGGGCCCGCTCCTCGCGGCGGCGCTCTGGGTCGGGGCGGCCTTCCACGTCAAGATGGCGGCGGCCTATCTGGTACTGCCCGCGCTGGCGCTCGCCTACGGGGTGGCCGCGGCCGGGAGCCTTCGGCGGCGGCTCGGGCGGCTGTCCCTCGCCGGGGCGGTGGTGCTCGCGGCCAGCGCCGTCTGGCCGCTGTCCGTGGCGCTGACCCCGGCCGAGCACCGCCCCTATGTGGACGGCAGCGCCCACAACTCGGTCTGGGAGATGCTCCTCCACTACAACGGGCTGAGCCGCTTCACCGACCGGGCCGACCTCTCCGGCGGCTCCCTCGCCAGCTTCCTCACCGACTTCGGGGGCCCGCCCGGCGTCCTCCGGCTCACCGGCGGCCAACTCGGCACCGAGGTGGGCTGGTTGCTGCCGCTCGCGGTGGCCGCCGCGCTCGCCGGGCTGCTCGCCCGCCGCGGGCGCCCCCGGACCGACCCGGTGCGCGCGGGCTGGCTGCTGTGGGGCACCTGGCTGCTCGTGCACGCGGTGGTGCTGAGCGCGGCCCGGGCCGTGCACCCGTACTACACGGCCGCCCTGGTCCCCGCGGTCGCCGCGCTCACCGGCGCTGGCCTGATCCTCGCCGCCCGCGCCTGGACGGCGGGCACCCGGCCGGGACCGCTGCTGCCGCTCGCGGTCTCCCTCGGCGGCGCCTGGGCGGTGGTGCTCTCGGCCCGGGGCGGGGCCCCGCTGTGGCAGTCCACCCTGGTCGCGGCGGTGGCGGTGAGCGCGGCCGCCGTCCTCGCGGCGGGACCCGCGGTGCTACGGGGCCGGGGCGCCGGGACTCCCGCCGGCGCCGGGACCCCCGCCGACTCCGAGACCCCCGCTGACTCCGAGACTGCCGCCGAGTCCGAGTCCGAGTCCGAGTCCGAGTCCGAGTCCGAGTCCGCCACCGACTCCCGCCCGGCCGCCACCCAGTTCGCCGCCCCGGATCCCGTCACGGCCACAAGGCAGGCCGCCGCCCCCGCCGTCCTGACCCGGGTGACCGCCCTGGCCGCCGCCGCCCTGCTCTGCGGGCCGGGGCTCTGGGCGCTGTCCGCCTCGGGGCGGCCCTTCACCGGGCTGACCGGACTGAACCCGGTCTCGGCCCGGAGCACCACGCTGCCCGCCCCCGCCATGGCGGCCCTGCACGGCTTCCCCCCTGACCTCAGGCTCCCACCCGAGATGGGCACGATGAACATGACCGCCCCGCACGCGGGCCTGCTCGCCTACGCCGAGGCCCACCACCGCGGCGAGCGCTACGTCCTCGCCGTACCCACCGCGAACACCGCCGCCCCCTACCTCCGCGCGGGCCGCAGCGTGCTGCCGATGGGCGGCTTCACCGGCGCGGCCCCGGTGCCCTCGACCGCGGGCCTGGCCCGCCTGGTCTCCTCGGGGGAGCTGCGCTATGTGATGACCGGCGGCTTCCACGGCGCGATGGGCGGGCGGGTGGCCCAGGAGCGCCAGGGCTGGGTGGCCGGGCACTGCGCCGAGGTGCCGCCCGCCCGCTACCGCTCCCAGCACGTCTCAGGACCGCCCGGCGCCCCCGAGCGCCTCTGGGACTGCGCCGCCGCCGGGGGCGAGCGGTGAACCGCCGGGGAGAGGCGGCGACCGCGCCGCGGGCCGGGCGCCTCGGGCCCGCCGCCCGGGCGGCGCTGTGGACCGTACCGCTCTCGGTGGCGCTGCTCGCCCTGCACGCCCTGGTGCACTGGCACCAGACCGGCTTCGTCGTGATGAGCGACTTCTTCGACCTGTCGGTGTACCGGGCGGGCGGCCAGGCGCTGCGCGAGGGCACCCCGCTGTACGAACAGCGCCTGGGCGGCGGCCAGTTCTCCTTCACCTACCCGCCCTTCGCGGCACTGCTCTTCGCCCCGCTGACCGTTCTTCCGCTCGGCCTCTGGCAGGCCCTGGTCTTCCCGGTGGGCCTGGCGATGCTGGCGGGCACCGTGCTCCTCGTGCTGCGCGCCGCCGGGGTGCGCGGCCGCCCCGCCTGGGCCTGGTGCGCGGCGCTCACCGCGCTGCTGCTCTGGCTGGAGCCGGTGGCCTGGACGCTGTACCTGGGCCAGGTCAACCTGGCGCTGATGCTGCTCATCGTGGCGGACCTGGCGGGCGGCGGCTCCCCGGGCCGAGCGCGGCTGCGGGGCGTGGGCGTCGGGATCGCCGCCGGGATCAAGCTGACCCCGGCGATCTTCGTCGCGTATCTGCTGCTGACCCGGCAGTACCGGGCCGCGGCCACCGCGAGCGCCACCGCGGCGGCGACCGTGGGGCTCGGCTTCCTCGCCGCCGGTTCCGACAGCCTGGACTACTGGGGCGGCACCTTCCTGGAGTCCGAGCGCATCGGCGAGGTGGCGAGCCAGATGAACCAGTCCGTGCACGGCACCGTCGCCCGGCTGACCGACACCGCCGAACCCTCCCTCCTGGTGTGGGGACCGCCCGCGCTCCTGCTCGCGGCGCTCGGCCTCGCCCTCGCCGCGGCGGCGCACCGGCGCGGTCTGCCGCTGCTCGGCCTGAGCCTGTGCGGACTCACCGGGGCGGCCGTCTCGCCGATCTCCTGGAGCCACCACTGGGTGTGGTTCGTGCCGCTTGTGGTGCTCGCGGCATGCGCCCGCCCCTGGCCGCCGCGCCTCGCGGTGCCCGCGCTCGCGGTCTTCGCCCTGCTCACCCTCGCCTGGCCGGTGCACTTCTTCACCGGCCACCGCATGGACCGCCCCCCGCTCGGCCTGGTGGCCCTGCCCGAGTGGCACGGCCTCGAACTCCTCTACGGCAACGGCTACCTGCTCCTGTACGCCGGGACCCTGGCACTGTGCGCCGCGGTCCTGCGTACGAAGCGGCCCGCCGGAGCCGGGGAGGCTACCCGGCCCGGCTCTCCGGCCCGGCCCCCGGCACCGGACGGAGCGCGATGAGGGCGATGTCGTCGTGGTTGTCCACGGGCCTGGTCAGGTCGATCAGGCGGTCGCAGAACTCGTCCAGGGGCCGCTGGGCCAGCCAGGAGGCGTGCGCGCTGAGCCGGGTCAGCCCGTCCTGGAGCGAGCTGCTGCGCGTCTCGACGAGTCCGTCCGTGTAGAGCACCACCGTCGAGTGCGGGGACAGCGCGGTCACCGCGTCGGTACGGGTGCTGGGCAGATCGGTGCCGAGCAGCATGCCCGCGCCGCCCTGGAGGAAGTCCGTCCGGCCGTCGTGGCGCACCACCAGCGGCGGCGGGTGGCCCGCGTTGGTCCAGCGCAGCCGCCAGGGCCCGCCCTCCGGACCTTCGAGGCGGCCCATCACCATGGTCGCCATCGGGGCGTCGCTGATGTGCCCGAGGGCGCGGTCCAGGCGGGAGACCACGGCACCGGGCGAGGTCTCCTCACCCCAGGCGAAGGCGCGCAGCATATTGCGGACCTGGGACATGTACGCGGCGGCGGCCAGATCGTGCCCGACCACGTCGCCGATCACCATCGCCACCGAGCCGTCCGGCAGCGGGAAGGCGTCGTACCAGTCCCCGCCCACCTTCGAGGCGTGCGGGGCCGGTTCGTAGCGGGCGCAGACATCCATGCCGAGGATCTTCGGCATCGGCGGCAGCAGGTGCCGCTGCATGTTCTCGGCGACCCGGCGCTGGCCCTCGTAGAGCTGGGCGTTGTCCACCGCGAGGCCCGCCCGGCGGGCGATGTCGTCGACCAGGGCCAGATCGGTCGCGCCGAAGGGCCGCTTCTGGTCGGCGCGGCCGACGGTGAGCGCGCCGATGATCCGCCCGCCGGTGCCGCCCATCGCCCGCAGCGGGGCGATCACCGCCGAGTGCATGCCGGTGGAGCGGAAGAAGTCCTGCTGGATCTCGGTGAGCGGGGAGTCCGGCGGCACCGCGTAGTCCTCGGCGCGCACCAGGACGGCGGCCCCGCCGCGCAGCGCCTGGGAGAGCGGCATCCGGGAGGTCCCGGAGGCCGCGGGCAGCGGGCCGAGGAACTCCTCCATGTTGACGTACTCGCCGTCCCAGTAGCGGACCACGGCGACCCGGCGCACCTCGCCCTCCTCGCCGATCAGGTCGACCACCGCCCAGTCCGCCAATCGGGGCACGATCAGGCCGACCAGCGCCCGCAGCGCCTTGTCGGTGTCCAGGGAGGAGGTGAGCACGGTGGTGGACTCGGCGACCAGGGCCAGCCGGTCGGCCACGTCCGAGGAGGAGGAACCGGCGCCCTCGGCGGTCAGGTCCGGCGCCTCGAAGAAGAGGACGGCGCCGCCCGGTTCGCGCGGATCGGCGAAGGGCGCCATCAGGCAGGTCACGGCGATGACACCGCCGTCGCCGCGGGCGAACCACTCGGTGCCCGACAGCAGGGTCTGGCCGCTGAGGAAGGCCTGGGTGAGGCGGCAGGCGGAGCGCTGGAGGGGGGCGCCGTTCTCGGTGCGGTGCAGATGGTCGTGGGCGTCGCGGCCGATCAGCTCGGCGGCGCCGCGGCCGAGCAGCTCCTCCGCCCGGGGGCTGACCGAGGTGATGGTGCCCGCCCCGTCCTGGACGAAGACGCCGGTCTCCAGGGTGTCGAGGAGCTTCCCCAGCAGGCCGGGGTCGGCCTTCGGGGAGTTGGCCGGGCCGCCGTCGCCTGCCACGTCCGCGCCCCTTTCTCGCGTGCCTCGCGCTCCTTGCGTTCCTCGCGGGTGCGCGCTCCGAGGTCTCCAGGCTCGCCCGCCCGCGCCCGCGCCGCCATCCGGGGCCCGGCGGGGAGCGGCCGGTACGCCGGTGGGGGAGCGGGGCCGGACACGCCGGTGGGGGCGGGCACCCGGTGCCCGCCCCCACTGATCAGCCGGTGCGCCGGGTCAGGCGGCCTTGGCCTTGGTGGCGTACATGTCCACGTACTCCTGGCCGGACAGGCGCATCACCTCGGCCATCACGGAGTCGGTCACCGCGCGCAGGACGTAGCGGTCGCGGTCCATGCCCTCGTAGCGGGAGAACTCCATGGGGGCGCCGAAGCGGACGGTGACCCGGCCGGGGCGGGGCAGTCCCGCGCCGCCGGGCTGGAGCTTGTCGGTGCCGATCATGGCGAAGGGGACGACCGGGGCGCCGGTCATCAGGGTCAGCCGGGCGATGCCGGTGCGGCCGCGGTACAGGCGGCCGTCGGGGGAGCGGGTGCCCTCCGGGTAGATGCCGAAGATGCGGCCGTCCTCCAGGATCCGGCGGCCGGTCATCAGCGCGGCGACCCCGCCGTTCGCGCCGTCCCGGTCGACCGGGACCATGCCGACGCCGGTGAAGAACCAGGCCATCAGGCGGCCCTTGACGCCCTTGCCGGTGACGTACTCGTCCTTGCCGATGAAGAAGACCTGGCGTTCGCAGACCAGCGGCAGGATGAGCGAGTCGATGAAGGTGAGGTGGTTGCCGGCGAGGATCACCGGACCGTCGCCGGGGATGTGCTCCGCGCCCTCCACCCGCGTGCGGAACATCAGGCGCATGACCGGTCCGAAAACCGCCTTGATGAGCGCGAAACGGGACAACTGACCCTCCGGAGCCATGCGATCGACGGCGAAGTCTGTGCAGGTGAGGACATTACTCGGGGACAGGGCTCCGGCGCACACCGGCCGGTCCGTGGCGCACGCCCCCGGGCGCCCGGTTCGCGGCCCCGCGCGCCCCTTCGTCCGGCCCGGTCCGCCAAGTCCCGCCCGCCCCGCGGCCCTTGTGCCGCCGTCCGCCGGTCACCCGACCGCACCCCTGAGTTCCGGCGCGGGTATCCCGTACGCCATGTGGCGGCACCTACGATCTGACTCGATTTCGCAGGTGCCACAACCGGTTCAGGACAGCAGCCAGGGAAGGAAAGCCGATGGCGAAGCAGGGCTTTGACGGCGAGCAGGACAGGGGCGCGGGCCCGCGGCAGGGCGGTACGGGGCGCAGGGCGCTGCTCGGCGCGGCGGTGGCCGGAGCGGGGGCGGCCGTCCTCGGCGTGCCCTCGGCTGCCGGGGCCGCGAGCCGGGACCGCGGGGGCGCGCACGCGCTGCCGGTGCCCACCGTCGTCGGCCACCGGGGGTCGAGCGGCTACCGGCCCGAGCACACCCTCGGCTCCTACCAGCTGGCCCTCGACCTCGGCGCGGACGTCGTCGAGCAGGACCTGGTGCCCACCAAGGACGGGCATCTGGTCTGCCGTCACGAGAACGACATCACCGCCACCACCGATGTCGCCCAGCACCCGGAGTTCGCCGCCCGCAAGACCACCAAGAGCGTCGACGGGGTGCAGCTCACCGGCTGGTTCACCGAGGACTTCACGCTGGCCGAGCTGAAGACCCTGCGCGCGATCGAGCGCATCCCGGGCAACCGCCAGCACAACACCCTCTACAACGGCCGCTGGGAGATCCCCACCTTCGAGGAGGTCCTCGACTGGGCCGAGCGCGAGGGCCGCAGGCGGGGCCGCCCCGTCTGGCTGCACACCGAGACCAAGCACCCCACGTACTTCCGGAAGCTCGGCCTCGGTCTGGAGGAGCCGCTGGTGCGGCTGCTGCGCAAGTACGGCCGCCACCGGAAGAACGCGCCCCAGTTCCTCCAGTCCTTCGAGCCGGGCAGCATCCAGCGGCTCGCGAAGCAGGTGGCCGGCCCGCGGGTCGTGCTGCTGTCCACCGCCGACAGCCGCCCCTGGGACTTCGTGGAGTCCGGCGACCCGCGCACCGTCGCCGACCTCATCACGCCCGAGGGCCTGAAGTGGATCGCGGGCTTCGCGCAGGGCATCGGCCCCACCCTGGACCTGGTCATCCCCAAGGACGCCGCGGGCAAGCTGACCGAGCCGACCACCCTGGTCCGCGACGCGCACGCGGCGCACCTGATTCTGCACCCGTACACCATGCGCAACGAGAACACCTTCCTGCCCGCGGACTTCCGGCGCGGCAGCGACCCGAACGCCTACGGGGATGCCTTCGGCGCCTTCCAGGTGTACTTCGCGACCGGCATCGACGGCATCTTCTCCGACAACCCGGACACCGCGCGGCTCGCCCGCGAGGACTTCGTCAACAAGCGCTGAGCGCGACCCCCTTGGAGTGCACCGCGGCCGCCCGGGCAACCAACCGCCGGGCGGCCGCGTGCCTTCGGGCATGACCTGCCGCACCACCCCTTATGTCCCTGAGGCTCGCGATGTCCCCGCGGCTCGCGAGGAGCTGTACGCCGGGCTGCGGCCCCTGCTGGCCGCCGAAGCCGCGGCCGAGGCCGCCGCGGTCCGCGCCGAGCCCGCCGACCTCGAACAGGGCGTCTGGCTGCGCCTCCTGGAGCACCTCGCCGCCGAGGGCCCGCCCGCCGAGCCCGCCCGCTGGCTGCGCGCCGCCGTCCGCGCCGAGGCCCGCGGCTGGCGGCACCGGACGCGCTGGGAGGCGCAGGACGCCCCGGAGCCCGGCGAGTTCACGGAGCGTCTCGCCGCCCGCACCCCGGAGCAGCTCGCCGTCAACGCGCATCAGCGGGCCCGGCTGCACGCGGTGGTCCGCCGGCTGCCCGGCCGCTGCGCCGCGCTGGTCACCGCACTTCTGTCGCCGGAGGACCGTACCTACCGGGAAATCGCAGGGGAGTTGGGTATCTCACAGGGGAGTCTGGGGCCGGAACGTTCCCGTTGCCTGGGATGTCTGCGCAGAATGCTGGCGGCGGAGGTTGCCGCCCCCGAAGCCTGGGAAAAGGAGTGGGGGACAACCTGAGGCACGGGTGAGCGGAGGCGTGTGCAGATGGGCATGAGCGTGACCATCGCGGCAGCTGGGGAGCGGGACGCGGAGCAGATCCTCAAGCTCCAGTACCTCTGCTACCAGAGCGAGGCCGCCCTCTACGGCGACTACTCCCTCGAACCCCTCACCCAGCCGCTCGCCTCCGTCCAGGAGGAACTGCGCACCGGCACCGTCCTGGTGGCCCGGCTCGGCCAGGAGGTGGTCGCCTCCGTGCGCGGCACCCTCGACGCCGAGGGCACCGGGCACATCGGCAAGCTCATCGTCCACCCCCGGATGCAGCGGCACGGCCTCGGCGGACGGCTGCTCGCCGCCATGGAGTCCCGGCTCGGCGAGGCGGGCGCCGTCAAGCGGTACCAGCTCTTCACCGGCCACCGCAGCGAGGGCAATCTGCGCCTGTACCGCAAGCACGGCTACACCCCGCTCAGCAGCGAGCGGGTGGACAGCAGGCTCACCGTCGTCACCCTGGTCAAGGGCGCGGAGGCCGGGGCGTACGTCAAGAGCGCCTAGGCGTACGGACGGTCGCCCTCAAGCCCCTGCACGTACAAGTCCCTTCCCGTACAAGCCCGTTGACGCTCACGGCGGCCCCTCGCGCCCGGCCTCCAGGCGGCGCACCTCGGCCAGGTCGCCGAGCCGGTCCATCCCCCGGACGGCCTGCGCCATGCGGTGGTTGCCCTCAAGGCGGCTCCGGTGCCGGTGCAGGAAGGTCCAGTAGCCCGTGGTGTACGGGCAGGCCTCCTCGCCGGTGCGCCGGGTGGGCCGGTAGGCGCAGGGGCCGCAGAAGTCGCTCATCCGGTTGAGGTAACTGCCGCCGCAGACATAGGGCTTGGTGACCATCCGGCCGCCGTCCGCGTACTGGGACATGCCGATCACATTGGGCAGCATCACCCAGTCGTAGCCGTCCACGAAGCAGCGGTGGAACCAGTCGGTGACCGCGGCCGGGTCCCAGCCGCGCTGGAGGGCGAAGTTGCCGAGCACCATCAGGCGCGGGATGTGCGCGGTCCAGCCGGTGTCGCGGACCTGCCCGAGGACCTCGGAGAGGCAGCGCGCGGTGACCGCGTCCGCGTCCAGGTCGAGGAACCAGCCGGGCAGCGGCTCGCGTTGGCCGAGCGCGTTGCGGTGCCGGTACTCCTCGCCGAAGTGCCAGTACAGCTGCCATACGTACTCGCGCCAGCCCGCGATCTGCCGGATGAAGCCCTCGGCGCTGTTCAGCGGGGCCTCGCCGTCGCGCCAGGCCGACTCGGCGCGCTCCACGCACTCCAGGGGGTCGAGCAGCCCCAGGTTGAGCGAGGAGGAGAGCAGGCTGTGGCTCATCTCCGGGTCCCCGGCGAGCATCGCGTCCTCGTACGGCCCGAAGTCCGCGAAGCGGTGGCCGAGGAAGCGGCGCAGGGCGGCCAGGGCCTCCCGGCGGGTGGCCGGGAAGCGGCGCGGTCCGTCCCGGCCGACGAAGGAGACCTCCCCGTCGCGTTCCCAGCGGTCGAGGTCGCGGCGGACCTCCTCGTCGATCTCGTCCTCGCGGGGCCGGTAGGGCGCGGGCAGACCGAGGTCGGCGGCGCCCTTCGGCGGGGGCTCCCGGTTGTCGTGGTCGTGGTTCCACCGGCCGCCCTCCGGCTCCCCGCCCGCCATCAGGAGGCCGTGCTCGCGGCGCACCCAGCGGTAGAAGACCTCCTGGCGCAGACCCTCGCGGGACTCGGCCCAGCGGCCGAACTCCTCCAGCGGGACGAGGAAGCCCCGCGCGGGCAGCACGGTGACCCGGTCCAGGGAGCGCACCAGGCCGAGGGCGGCGCGCGAGGTCGGGTGGTGCACGGTCACCGGCCGGTCCCCGGCTGCCTCGCGCAGCCCCTCCCGGTAGGTCTCGGCCCGTACGTAGCGGACCCGTTCGCCCAGCTCCGCCGCCCGGTGGCGCATCGCCGAGAGCACCAGATGGGCCTTGGCCCGGTGGAAGCGCCGGCGGCGGAAGACCGCCCGGGACTCGATCATCACCAGCGGGGTGTCCCGGCGGGGTCCGTCCGGCCCGGGGGCGAGGAAGTGCGGGCCGAGCTGATCGCCGAAGAGCCAGTGCACGGGGGCGGCCACGGGCGGATCTCCTGACTCCGGCCGCGGCCGGAAGCGGCGTACGCGCCGCGCGCCCGCCGTGCGGACCACCGGCTGCGGGCGGTGCGCGAGGAGCGGGCCGGGCATGGGCGAAAGGCGTGGTCAGCCTAGGCGCCGGGCGGCGCTCCGCCCCGGAACCCCGCTCGCCGTGTCCCGCCCCGCGACGGCGTCAGTCCGCGTCCGGCCGCGGGCGCCGCAGCCACCACAGCGCGGTCAGCGGGAGCAGTACCGGGATGAAGAGGTAGCCCATGCCGTAGTCCGACCAGACCGTGGCGTCGGGGAAGGCGGCCTTGTCGGCCAGGGTCCAGGTGCCCACGGTCAGGACGCCCACGAGTTCGGCGGCGCAGCAGACCAGCGCCGCCCGCCGGGCCTTCTCGCCGCCGCGCACCAGGGAGTACGTGATGAATCCGTAGACCAGACCGGCGAGCGCCGAGAGCGAGTAGGCGAGCGGGGCGTGGTCGAACTCGGTGGAGATCTGCACCGCGGAGCGGGAGACCGCGCCGACCACCATCACCCCGTAGACCCAGAGGAGCAGGGTGCCGGGGCCGCTGATCAGGCGGTTGCGGCGGGGTGCCTCGGCCGCCTCGCCGCCGGACCCGGAGTCCTCGGCCTTCTCGGGTGTCGCCACCTCAGCCTCCCCAGATGTCGTAGAGCCGCACTTCGAGCACCGCGAGCACCACGCCGCCCGCGGCCACCGTCGCCGAACCCCAGCGGGTGCGCTCCGCGAGGGACATGAATCCGGTCACCGGTACGCAGGCGAAGGCGCCGAGCAGATAGCTGACGAAGATCGTGGTGCCCTGGTCCGCCTCCTGGCCCTGGGCGAGCCGGACGATGCCGACGATCAGCTGCACCACGGTGAGCAGGGTCACCACCGCCATGCCGATGAAGTGCCAGTCCTTGGTGGGCTGATCCCGGTAGGCGGCGAAACCGCACCAGGCGGCGAGCGCGAGCGCGGCCGCACTGATCGCGATCGTCAGGGCGTCAAGCATGGGCCGACTTTATTACGGGGCGCGGGGGCGCCGGATCCCGCCCCTGTCCGGCTACGGGACAGTGGCCTTGACCACAGGAGCGGCCCGGGCGGCGGCGAAAGCCCAGCGCACGACCGGCCCCCGAGGGCCCCGCGGCACGGGCCCTGCGGGGGTGTCCAGGTGCCGGACGAACCTGTCCGGAATACGGGCATCCGAGGTCACCGCCGCTCGCACGTCTGCTTTACTTGCCCGCATGACCACGACGAGCAGCCGCACCCCCGCGACCGAGGCGCGATCGGCGCCCGGTGCTCGCTGTATGTGTCGAATGTGTGCCTGCTGAGGGCCCCTGCATCACCGCCTGGACTCGCGCCCCGAAGCGAGCCGCCGAGCCCCGTGCCACAGCCCGCTCCGCCGAGCCGGGCGGCACGGCCCCGCGCACACGACCCGGGAATCCCGCCCCGCGGGTCGGCCGTGCCGCGTGCCGCAACCGACGCCCCGTGCCCGGCACCCCGCGTGCCGTGCACTCGACAGTGACGGAAACCCTGTGATCACCACCTCGGGCCTGACGAAGATCTACCGGTCCGGCGGTCCGCGCGGCCGCGCCATCACCGCCCTCGACGACGTGGACCTGCATGTCGCCGAGGGGGAGGTGTACGGCGTCATCGGGCAGAGCGGCGCCGGGAAGTCCTCGCTCATCCGCTGCGTGAACCTCCTGGAGCGCCCCACCTCCGGCACCGTCACGGTCGCCGGGCAGGACCTCACCGCCCTGGCCGGGCGCGGGCCACGGGCCGGCCGCGAACTGCGCGCCGCCCGCAGCCGGATCGGCATGGTCTTCCAGCACTTCAACCTGCTGTCCTCGCGCACCGTGCAGGACAACGTCGAACTCCCGCTGGAGATCCTCGGCCGCTCCGGCCGCGAGCGGGCCCGCAAGGCCGCCGAACTGCTCGACCTGGTCGGCCTCGGCGAGCGGGCCCGCGCCTACCCCGCCCAGCTCTCCGGCGGCCAGAAGCAGCGCGTGGGCATCGCCCGGGCACTCGCCGCCGAGCCGAAGGTGCTCCTCTCCGACGAGGCGACCAGCGCCCTCGACCCGGAGACCACCCGCTCCATCCTCGGGCTGCTGCGCGACCTCAACCGGCAGCTCGGCCTGACCGTGCTGCTCATCACGCACGAGATGGACGTGGTGAAGAGCATCTGCGACTCGGCCGCCCTGATGCGCGAGGGGCGGATCGTCGAGTCCGGCACCGTCACCGAGCTGCTCGCCACCCCCGGCTCGGAGCTGGCGGCCGCGCTCTTCCCGGTCAGCGGCGGCGGCGAGGACCCCGAACGCACCGTCGTCGACCTCACCTTCCAGGGCGACGCCGCCACCCGGCCCGTCATCTCGCAGCTCGCCCGCACCTACAACATCGACATCTCCATCCTCGGCGCCGCCATGGACACCGTCGCGGGCAAGCAGGTCGGCCGGATGCGCATCGAACTGCCCGGCCGCTACGAGGACAACGTGGTGCCGATCGGCTTCCTGCGCGAGCAGGGCCTCCAGGTCGAACGCGCCGAGCCCCCCGGCCCGGACGCGACCGCCGCACCGCCCGCAGGACCCGCCGCGCCCCCGGTGGCCGCGCTCGCCAAGGAGGAGACCAAGTGACCTGGTCGGAGATGCAGCCGCTCCTCGAGCAGGCGAGCTGGGACACCCTCTACATGGTCGGCTGGTCCACGCTGATCGCCGTCGTCGGCGGGCTGCCGCTCGGCATCCTGCTCGTCCTCACCGACCGCGGCGGGCTGCTCGGCAACCAGGCGGTGAACAAGGTCACCGGGCAGGTGGTGAACGTCGCCCGCTCGATGCCCTTCATCATCCTGATGGTCGCCCTGATGGACTTCACCCGCTGGGTCACCGGCACCACCATCGGCCGCGAGGCCGCCATCGTCCCGCTCGCCATCGGCGCCATCCCCTTCTTCGCCCGGCTCGTCGAGACGGCGGTACGGGAGGTGGACGGCGGCCTCGTCGAGGCGGTGCAGGCGATGGGCGGCAACACCTGGACCATCGTCCGCAAGGTCCTGATCCCCGAGTCGCTGCCCTCGCTGATCGCCAGCACCACCACCACGATCGTCGCCCTCATCGGCTACTCCGCCATGGCCGGCACCGTCGGCGCGGGCGGACTCGGCGACCTCGCGGTGCGCTACGGCTACCAGCGCTTCGAGTCGGACCTGATGTGGGTCACCGTCGCGGTGCTCGCCGTCGTCATCTCCGTCATCCAGTTCGCCGGCGACTTCGCGGCCCGGGGCCTGCACCGCCGCAGCGGCCACGCGGGCCCGGCGCCCCGGCTGCGCTTCCTGCGCGACCGGGACGCGGCGCCCGAGCGGTCCCCGGAGCAGTCCGCCGGGCAGCCCCCGGAGCCGGTCAAGAGCTCCGAACTCCCGGCCCCCTGAACCCTTTCCGGTCCCACCCAGTCCGCCCCGCACCCCCCGCGGCGGGGAGCAGCACCCACCCAGAAAGAGGCACTTTTCGTGCGTAACACCCTCCGGATCACCACCGCGGCCCTCGCCACCGGCGCCCTCGCCCTCGGCCTCACCGCCTGCGGCGGCGACTCCGAGTCCGACCCCGACGCCCCGCTGAAGGTCGCGGCGAGCCCCGTACCGCACGCCGAGATACTCGACTTCGTCAAGGACAAGCTCGCCGACAAGGCGGGACTGAAGCTGGACGTACGCGAGTTCACCGACTACGTCACGCCGAACACGGCCACCGAGAACGGCGACGTGGACGCGAACTACTTCCAGAACCAGCCCTACCTGGACGACTTCAACAAGAAGAACAACACCCACATCGCCCCGGTCGTCACCGTCCACCTGGAGCCGCTCGGCCTCTACTCCGAGAAGGCGAAGAAGGCGGAGCAGCTGCCCAAGGGCGCCACCATCGCGCTGCCCAACGACACCGTCAACGAGGCCCGCGCGCTCAAGCTCCTCGACGCCAACGGGGTCATCACACTGAAGGACGGCGTCGGCAACGAGGCCACCCCGAAGGACATCGCGAAGAACCCGCGCGGGGTGAAGTTCAAGGAGCTGGAGGCCGCGCAGGTCGCCCGCTCCCTCAAGGACGTGGACGCGGCCGTGATCAACGGCAACTACGCCATCGAGGCCGGTCTCAAGCCGGCCGAGGACGCGCTGGTCCTGGAGACCACCGAGAACAACCCGTACGGCAACTTCCTGGCCGTCAAGAAGGGCAACGAGGACGACCCCCGGGTCAAGAAGCTCGCGAAGCTCCTCACCTCGCCCGAGGTGAAGAAGTTCATCAAGGACAAGTACGCCGGTTCGGTGCTCTCCGTCGGCTGATCCGCTCCCCGGCACCCGGCCCCGCCCCGCCCCGCGCGCGGCGGGGCCGGTGCGCGCCCCGGCGCCGACAGCCCACCCCCGTGGTGCGGTTGACGCCCGCGATGCTGCATGCTGGGCCCTTCAGCTTGCCTGAAGGTTACGGAGTGCCGCATGACGACCACCTTCCCCGACATCTCCATCAGTACGGAGAGGCTGGTGCTGCGTGCCCTCGAGGAACCCGACGTACCGGCGCTCACCGAGATGATGAACGACGAGCTGGTCACCTCCTGGACCGCCCTGCCGCACCCCTACACCGAGGCGGACGCGCGGGCCTGGCTCACCGAGGAGGCGCCCGCCGAGCGCACCGAGGGGCGCGGGATCGTGCTCGCCGTCACCGAGTTCCTCACCCAGCGCCTGGTCGGCTTCGTCCAGCTGCGCCACACCGACTGGCGGGTGCGCTCCGCCGAGGCGGTGTACGTCATCGCGCCCTGGGCGCGCGGCGAGGGCTATGCCTGTGAGGCCGTGCTCGCGGTGGCCCAATGGCTCTTCCACGACCAGAAGTTCGAGCGCCTGGAGCTGCGCACCGCCGCCGACAACACCGCCGCCCAGCAGGTCGCGCAGAAGATCGGCTGTATCAGCGAGGGCGTGCTGCGGGGTGCCTGGATAGCGCGCGGCAAGGACGAGCACGGCGGCTGGGGCGAGTTCCGTACCGACCTCATCGTCTGGAGCCTGCTGCCGGAGGACCTGGAGGGCGTCGCCGACCAGCTCGCCGAGGCCGGGGGCTACGCCTCCTACCCCGACTGGAACTGACCGCCCCCGCCGCCCGTCCGCGCGCCCCCGCTCCCCTCCGCGTGCCGGGTCACCGGGTGCCACCAGGTACGCTCGCCGTGCCCGCGCTCGCGGCTGCCCCGCACAACGCTTGAACCTCAGGAGACGGACGACGATGGCCGACCGGGTCACGGTGATCGGCTGGGACGGCACGCCGCTGACGGAGGCGGCGCGCGGCGCCCTGTCCGCGGCCACCCTGGTGGCCGGCGCTGCCCACCACCTGGCCCTGCCCGAGGTGCCCCCCGGCGCGGAGCGCATCCGGCTCGGCAGCATGCACCTCGCCGCCCGCCGCATCGTCGGCCACCGCGGCACCGCCGTGGTCTTCGCCGACGGCGACCCGGGCTTCTTCGGCGTGGTGCGCACCCTGCGCTCGCCCGACTACGGCCTGGAGGTCGAGGTCGTCCCCGCGGTCTCCTCGGTCGCCACCGCCTTCGCCCGCGCCGGGACCCCCTGGGACGACGCCCAGGTGGTGGTCGCCCACGGCCGCACCCTGCGCCGCGCGGTCAACGTCTGCCGCGCCCACCCCAAGGTCGCCGTGCTCACCTCACCCGGGGCCGGACCCGCCGAACTCGGCCTGCTCCTCGGCAAGGTGCACCGCACCTTCGTGATCTGCGAGGAGCTGGGCACCCCGCGCGAGCAGGTCACCGTGGTCACCTCGGAGAAGGCCGCCGACCACAGCTGGCGGGACCCGAACGTCGTCATCGTCCTCGGCGGCACCACCGCGCCCGACACCGGCTGGATCGCCGGCCGCGACCCGGGGCGCGGCCCGCGCGGCTGGGTGCTGCCCGCGGGCGCCTACGAGGGCACCCCGAAGGAGGGCGAGGGGGAGCGGCTGCGGACCGCCCAACTCGCCCGGCTCGCCCCGCGGGTGGGCGATCTGGTCTGGGACATCGGCTGCGGCAGCGGGGCCTTCGCCGCCGAGGCGGGGCGCTTCGGCGCCGCCGTCATCGCCGTCGACCGGGACCCGGACAGCTGCGGGCGCACGGCCGCCGCAGCCCGCAGGGCCGGGGTCGAACTCAGCGTCGTCCAGGGCACCGCCCCGCACATCCTCGAAAGCCTGCCCGAGCCCGATGTCGTACGGGTGGGCGGCGGGGGAGCGGCCGTCGTCTCGGCGGTCGCCGACCGCAGACCCGAGCGGATCGTGACCCACGCGGCCACCCGGGACGAGGCCGAACTCCTCGGCCGGGACCTCGCCGAGCACGGCTACCAGGTCGAATGCGCCCTGCTCCAGTCCGTCGAACTGGACACCGGCAGCTGGACGGAGCGCGAGCGCACGGTCGCCTTCCTGCTCAGCGGGCTGCTCCCGGACCGCGCCCCGTGAGCCCCCGCGGACGCCGCGGCAGGTAGGCTGGCCGATCGTCGTACCGCTGAGGACGGACCGTCCCGGAGGGCCCAATGTCCCAAAAGGGCGGTCCTCTTGGGACCGGGGGAGCAGCGGCACCACAAGGGCGTGAAGTGGCGCAGTCCACACCGGGCCGTGGCCGATCCACGTGCCCCGGAGGTGGTCGGCACAGCACAATGCCTGGTGTCCGCTCGTCTGCGGACGGCACGTGCCGCACGGCGCACACGCTCGTTCTCCCTGTGGGCGGTCGGTGCGCTGCCACACGCGGAGTACGGACCCGGCCGCGACCGGGCACGGTCCGAGTAAGCACTGAGCGAGGGGTTACGCATGACGGACACCGGCCAGGTCCCCGGCGAGGGACTGCCGGAGAGCGCGGGCATGGTGGAGCAGCCGGGCGTGCACGCCCAGGGTGCCTACGCCTACGCCGGCCCCTCTGCCGCCCCCGCCGAGGAGGACGACCTGCTGCTCATGCCGGGAGCCCAGGGCGCCTGGATGGAGGGCCAGCTCCCCCCCGGCCGGACCGGACACGAGCCCGGCGCCCACGAGCGCTCCGGCCGGGACAGCGGCGCCCTCGACATGAGCGCCCGCACCCCGGCCGCGGCCCACTCCGCGGCCCCCCGGCGCCCCCTGCACTCGGGACCGCCCGCCAGCCCGGTGCGTTCGCTGGCCGACCGCGGCCCCGCCGCCCAGCCCGCCCCCGTGACCACCCCGGGGCCCGCCACCGGACCCGAGTACCTGGACATCCCGCAGGAGGACCCCGCGGGCCCCGGTGACACCCCGCCGCAGGGCGCGGTGCCGTGGACCCCCGAAGGCCTGCCCCAGGACGGCGGCCACCCGGAGGGCCCGCAGGCAGCGGCGGCAGAAACGGTCGTTCCGGACGCCTCGCACCAGGGCGCCGCCTACCCCGGCGGCTACCCGGAGGCGGACTACCAGCCTGGGCAGCCCGGCGGCTACCCGGCCGCCGAACAGGGCGCGGAATCCGGTCAGTTCGCCTACGCCGAGGGCGCCCACGGCGACGGTGCCCTCGCAGACGGGACCTACGGCGATGGTGCCTACGCCGACCCCGCCTTCCCGGCCCACGGGGACCCCGCCTTCGTCGGTCACGGAGACCCTGCCCTCAACGGTCACGGAGACCCTGCCCTCAACGGTCACAGAGACCCTGCCCTCAACGGTCAGGGCGACCCCGCCTTCCCGGGCCAGGGCGACCCCGCCTTCCACGGTCAGGCCCCGGCCGCCCCGCAGGACAACGCGGGCTTCCCGCCCTCCGCGGGCGCCTTCGACGCGGCCCCGCAGGCGGGCGCCGCCCCGGCCGGCTACGCCCCGGTGCCGGACACCCCCGCGCAGGGCGTCCCCTACGGTCAGCCCGCCCCGGGCGAGGCCGACTCCATCGGACGCTTCGTGCCCGTGGACGGCGTCATCCCCACCACCCCGCACCTCGCCCCCACGCCCCCGCACCCCCTGCACCTGCCGGAGGACGCAACCGCCTTCCCGGAGGCGGGAGTCGAGGCACCGCACCTCGCCGAGGCACCGCGCCTGGACCAGGAAGCGCACCTCGCCGAGGCGGTCGGGCAGTCCGAGGCGGTGGCAGCCGCCCCGGCCGAGGACGGTCCGCACGGCTCGGCGGCCGCCGCCGAGGCGCAGCCCGCCGAGGTCCCGGGCCTCGAAGCCCAGGCCACCGAAGCCCAGCTCGCGCCCACCGAGGCGGAGCCGGTCCCCGCCTCCTACGAGGAACCCGCCGCCTACGACGAGCCCGCGCCCCACGACGAGTCGGTGCTCCACGGAGAGTCCGCGCCCCACGGAGAGTCCGCCTCCTACGAGGAACCCCTGTCCTACGAGGAGCCCGCCCCCGTATCCCCCGCCGGCTACCCCGAACACACCGACGCCGCGCGGGAGTTCGACGACGCCCCCGCTGCCGAGCCGTCCCTCACCCCGGAGCAGGCGCACGCCGCCGCGCAGGCCGTCCCGGTGGCGGAGCTGGACGGGCAGGGTGTCCCCGCGGAGCAGTTCCACCCCGGGGTGGAGTCCGGGGGTGTACTCGGCGGGACCGGTGTCCACCTCGTACCGCACGAGGAGTTCACGGCGCAGGGCTCTGCCATCGCAGCACAGGAGGCCGTACCCGCGCAGGCGGGGGAGCCGCTCCAGGCGTCCGAGGAGGTGGTGGCCTTCGCCCCGCAGCAGGAGCCGCAGCAGGCGGACCCCTCGGCCGGACCGGAGGCGGATCCGGTGGCCGAGCAGGACGCCCCCCGGCTTCCCGGCGTGCCCGCCCCCGCGGGTGAACCCGTCCTCCCCGGCGAGGAGTCGGCCGCCCCCTGGACCACCCCGGACGCGCAGCAGGCCGCCTCGGTCCCGGCGCCCCGCGACGGCCGGTCCGCGGCCCGCGAGGTGCCCGAGCCCGGTACCGAGGCCCCCGCGGACACCGCGGCCCAGAAGACCGGAGCCCCCGGCGGCGAGCCGGTGCCGGACGCCGCCGCGCAGGTGAGCGGGGCGGACCCCGCCTCCGCGGCCGCCGGGGACCCCGCCCCGCCCCGCGGTCCCGCCGCCCCGGCCTACGCCGAGGCCGAGCGCGAGGCCGTGCTGCGGGTCATCCGGGAGCGCCGCGACATCCGCAACGGCTTCCGCGACGACCCCATCCCGCACGAGGTCCTGCTCCGGGTCCTCGAAGCGGCGCACACCGCGCCCAGCGTCGGGCACTCCCAGCCCTGGGACTTCGTCGTCATCCGCTCCGCCGAGACCCGCCGCACCATGCACGAGCTGGCGATGCGGCAGCGCGAGGCGTACGCGAAGTCGCTGCCCAAGGCGCGGGCCAAGCAGTTCAAGGAGCTGAAGGTCGAGGCCATCCTCGACACCCCGGTGAACATCGTGGTCACCGCCGACTCCACCCGCGGCGGCCGGCACACCCTCGGCCGGCAGACCCAGCCGCAGATGGCCCCGTACTCCTCCGCGCTCGCCGTGGAGAACCTCTGGCTCGCCGCCCGCGCCGAGGGGCTCGGAGTGGGCTGGGTCAGCTTCTTCGACGAGCGCGAGATGGTGCGCGCCCTCGGCCTGCCCGAGCACCTGGAGGTCGTGGCCTACCTCTGCGTCGGCTACGTCGACGAGTTCCCCGAGGACCCCGAGCTGATGCAGGCGGGCTGGTCCAAGCGCCGCCCGCTGTCCTGGGTGGTGCACGAGGAGACGTACGGCCGCCGCGCGCTGCCCGGCGAGGAGCCGCACGACCTGCTCGCCGAGACCGTCGCCGGTATCCGGCCGCTGGACGCCAAGGCGCTCGGCGAGGCCTGGGAGCGGCAGAAGCGGATGACCAAGCCCGCCGGGGCGCTCGGCATGCTGGAGATCATCTCCGCCCAGCTCTCCGGCCTCTCCCGGATGTGCCCGCCGCCGGTGCCCGAGCCCGCCGCGGTGGCGATCTTCGCGGGCGACCACGGGGTGCACGCCCAGCAGGTCACCCCTTGGCCGCAGGAGGTCACCGCCCAGATGGTGACCAACTTCCTGTCCGGCGGGGCGGTCTGCAACGCCTTCGCCGCGCAGGTCGGCGCGGAGGTCTGCGTGATCGACGTGGGCGTGGCCGCCGAACTCCCGGCCACCCCGGGCCTGCTGCCCCGCAAGATCCGGGCGGGCACCGCGGACATGACCGAGGGCCCCGCGCTCACCCGCGAGGAGGTCGTCGCCGCCGTCGAGGTCGGCATCGAGACCGCCCGCGACCTGGTGGCCGCGGGCAACAAGGCCCTGCTCACCGGCGAGATGGGCATCGCCAACACCACCGCCTCGGCCGCCCTGATCGCGGTGTTCACCGACACCGACCCGGCCGAGGTCACCGGCCGCGGCACCGGCATCAACGACGAGACCCTCGCCCGCAAGACCGAGGTCGTACGCCAGGCCCTCGCCCTGCACCAGCCCGACCCGGCCGATCCGATCGGGGTGCTCGCGGCGATCGGCGGGCTCGAACACGCCGCCCTGGTCGGCCTGTTGCTCGGCGGCGCCTCGCTGCGCACCCCCGTGATCCTGGACGGCGTCAGCGCCGGTGCCGCCGCCCTGGTGGCCCGCGCCATCGCCCCGGAGGCGCTGGCCGCCTGCATCGCGGGCCATCGCAGCGCCGAACCGGGCCATGTCGCCGCCCTGAACAAACTCGGCCTGCGTCCGCTGGTCGACCTGGACCTTCGCCTCGGCGAGGGCACGGGCGCGCTGCTCGCGCTGCCCGTGGTGCAGAGCGCCGCCCGCGCTATGCACGAGGTGGCCACGTTCGATTCGGCCGGGGTCACCGAGAAGTAAGGGGGTCACGCGCGGTACGGCCCGGGGACGGCCGGCTCGCGCGTGACCGGGTCCTCGCGGCCCGGCCCCCCGCCGAGGGGGCGCCGGACCGCCGCGACTGGGCCCCGCCGCGCCCCTCGCCGTAAGCTGAGGAACCGGGAAACCGCACGTGAACCGGGTGACCGGGCGTCGTCCGGGGAACCGGGCGCGAACCGGGGAGCAGCAGGTGCCCCGGGGACCGTACGTGAACACGCCGCTCCAGTGCCGCAGCGGCCCGCACCGCATCGCACCACCCGCACGAGGAGCCGTACCGCCATGGCCGAACACCCCGCCTACCCCGTCGGACTGAGACTGACCGGGCGGCGCACCGTCGTCCTCGGCGGCGGTCAGGTGGCCCAGCGCCGGCTGCCCGCGCTGATCGCGGCGGGCGCCGACATCCTCCTCGTCTCGCCCTCCGCGACCCCCTCGGTGGAGGCGATGGCGGACTCCGGCGAGCTGGTCTGGGAACGCAGGCGGTACGCCGAGGGGGACCTCGAAGGCGCCTGGTATGCGCTGATCGCCACCAGCGACAAGGCCGCCAACCGCACCGCCTCCGCCGAGGCCGAACGCGGCCGGATCTGGTGCGTACGCGCCGACGACGCCGACGCGGCGACCGCGCTCACCCCGGCCACCGGGCGCAGCGAGGGCGTGACCGTGGCCGTGCTGACCACCGAGGTCCACGACCGGGACCCGCGGCGCACCGCCGCCATCCGGGACATCCTGGTGGAGGCGCTCGGCGACGGCACCCTGGCCGTGCCCTCGGTCGGCGTCCGCCCCGACGAGGCGCCGCGCGTGCGCCCGGTGGCCCTGGTCGGCGGCGGCCCCGGCGACCCCGATCTGATCACCGTCCGCGGGCGCCGTCTGCTCGCCGAGGCCGATGTGGTCATCGCCGACCGGCTCGGCCCCCGCGACCTGCTCGCCGAACTCCCCCCGCACGTCGAGGTGATCGACGCCGCGAAGATCCCCTACGGCCGCTACATGGCCCAGGAGGCCATCAACCACGCCCTGATCGAGCACGCCCGGCAGGGCAAGGCGGTGGTACGGCTCAAGGGCGGCGACCCCTTCGTCTTCGGGCGCGGCATGGAGGAGGCGCAGGCGCTGACCGCCGAGGGCCTGCCGTACACCGTCGTCCCCGGCATCTCCAGCTCCATCTCGGTCCCGGGGGCCGCGGGCATCCCGGTCACCCACCGCGGGGTGGCGCACGAGTTCACGGTGGTCAGCGGCCATGTGGCGCCGGAGGACGACCGCTCCCTGGTCGACTGGGCGGCGCTCGCCCGGCTGCGCGGCACCCTGGTCATCCTGATGGGCGTCGACAAGATCGGCCGGATCGCCCGGGCGCTGGTCGCCCACGGCCGGGCGCCGGACACCCCGGTCGCCCTGATCCAGGAGGGCACCACCGCGGCCCAGCGCCGGGTGGACGCCACCCTGGCCACCGTCGGCGAGGTCGTCCGCGCCGCCGAGGTCCGCCCGCCCGCGGTGATCGTCGTCGGCGAGGTCGTCGAGGTCGGCGACACGGCCCCGGCAGCCCCCGGCACCCTCACCTGACGGCTCCCGCGCACCCGTACCCCGCACTCCTACGACAAGGCAGCCTCACCCCGTGGCCGAACTCCGTACCGTCGACGACCCCGACGACCCCCGCCTCGGCGACTACACCGGGCTCACCGACGTCGAGCTGCGCCGCCGCCGGGAACCCGCCGAGGGGCTGTTCATCGCCGAGGGCGAGAAGGTCATCCGCCGGGCCCGCGAGGCCGGGTACGCGATGCGTTCGATGCTGCTCTCCGCCAAGTGGGTCGAGGTGATGTCCGACGTCATCGCGGAGGCGACCGCCCCGGTCTACGTGGTCAGCCCCGAGCTGGCCGAGCGGGTCACCGGCTACCACGTGCACCGCGGGGCCCTCGCCTCCCTCCAGCGCAAGCCGCTGCCCGCCGCGGCCGAACTCCTCGGCGCCGCCCCCAGGACCGCGGACCGGTCCTCGGCCGAGGGCCGCCCCGCGGACGAGTCCTCGCCCTCCTCCGGGGACCCGCAGCGGAGTACGGGCCGACGCGTCGCCCTCTTCGAGGACCTGGTGGACCACGCCAATCTGGGGGCCGCCTTCCGCAACGCCGCCGCCCTGGGCGTGGACTCCGTCCTCCTCTCGCCCCGCTGCGCCGACCCGCTCTACCGCCGGGCCGTGAAGGTCTCGATGGGCGCGGTCTTCACCGTCCCCTGGACCCGGTTGACCTCCTGGCCGGAGGAGATCGAGGTCTTCCGGCGGTACGGGTTCGTGACCGCCGCCCTGTGCCTCGGCGAGCGGTCGATCACGATCGACGAACTGGCCGCCCGCCGGTACGAGAAGCTGGCGCTGCTGCTCGGCACCGAAGGCGACGGGCTGTCGGACGCCGCCCTGCGCGCCGCCGACGAACATGTCCGCATCCCGATGGCCGCCGGAGTGGACTCCCTCAACGTGGCCGCCGCCTCCGCCGTGGCCTTCCACACGACGCGGCTCTGAGCTTCGACGCGGCTCTGAGCCTCGACCCGGCTCTGAGCCCCCACGCGACTCCGCGCTCCACGGCGGCCCGAGAAGGCGACCGGTTCCCCGTGCCGCCAGGACGGCGGGAGTTCAGTGGTCCTCGGCGTTCGCCAGGGCCTCGGTGACCATGCGGACCGCGAAGTCGGGGTCCTCGGTGACGCGGCTGATGTGCTCGGCGAGCAGGAAGGTGGTCGCCTCCAGGGCGGTTATCTCCTTCTCCGTCCAGTCGCCGTACTGCTCGCGCCACAGGGTGGGGCTCAGACCGGTGCCCGCGGCGATGACCAGCGCGGACATGGTGGGGATGGTCTCGGGACGCACGCTCCTGGGCATCAGACGCAGCGAGGCGACCAGCGTCGGCACCACGTACTCGATCACGTCCTTGTCCTCGTGCTCGTGGGCCTGCCGCAGCCAGCTCATGAACATGTAGATCACGGTGCAGGTGCCGTCCAGTACCGCGACGGCCCCCTCGGGACCCAGCGAGGCCATGAACTGGTCGCTCAGCGCCTTCTGTTCGGGGTCGTGCTCGGTCCGTCCCGCGCGGATGGCCTTGAGCTGGGAGTCGATCAGCATGAGCGCGGTGCCCACATCACCGACGGGAGCGTGTGCGGGGCCGTAGGGCGATGACACGGGGAGTCCTCCTCGGGCGGCCGCGAGGGACGGTGCGGCACATCGGTACCGTAGACGCCCGAGGGGGCGATATCGCGCGAAGCGAGCGGAATGCCACCCGTTCCGGCCAACTACCGCCCTACGGACCGGACATGACCGCCGCGAAGACCCTCGACTCCGGTCCCGGTCCGCCCCGGCCCGACTCCGGTCCCGGCCCCCTCGGCTCCGGGCTTCCGCGCGTCTCCCGGACCTACGACGCGTACGTCTCCCGTGGGCGCGCACCTCTCGCGTGCGTACGTCCCCGTACGTCCCCGTACGTCCCCCGGGCTCTACGGCGCGTACGCGTCCCGGACCTGAGGTGCCTCCCCGGGCGCCGCTCCCGTCCCGCTCACCGGGACCGCGGGCCGGGAGCCGAGCCCGCTGGCCGGACCCTGGCAGCCCTGGGCCGCCGCGATGCCGAGGGCGACGAGCAGCGTCACCACGACGAAGACGATGAGCCGCTGGCGCAGCAGCCGGGGGTTGGCGGGCCTGCGCACCGAGCCGGTGCCGCGCGGCGCGGGACGCCCGGCCTTGTTCCGCGGTGTCGGCCTGCCGCCCTGCCGGGGCGCGCGGCCGGTGGCGGGCCGACCGTTCGCGGGGCGCCCGGTGGCGGGGCGGCCGGACGTCGGCCTGGCGGGTGCGCCCTGGCGGGCCGGGCCGGGGCGGGCCGCCGTCTGCCGGGGGCCGGTCGGGGCGCCCTGGGCGGGGCGGCGCGGGGTGTGCGGCTCCGGGTACGCGGCGGTGACCCGCTCCGTCGTGCCGCTCTCGGTGTGCGGTGCCGGGATCCGGGACTCGGGCAGGCCCTGGGCCTCGCGGGCGGCGATCTCCTTCAGCCGCAGCGAGAGCTGCAGGGTGCTCGGGCGGTCCTCCGGGTGCTTCGCCAGACAGGCCTCCACCAGCGGCGCCAGCGCGTCGGGCACCCCCTTGAGCTGCGCCTCCTCGTGCACCACCCGGTAGAGCATGACCTCCGAACTCCCGTGCCCGAAGGGCGAGTCGGCGGTGGCCGCGTAGGCGAGGGTGGCGCCGAGCGAGAAGACGTCGGTGGCCGGGGTGACCGCCGCGCCGCGCACCTGCTCGGGGGCGAGGAAGCCGGGGGAGCCGACCGCGGTGCCGACGTGGGTGAGGGTGCTCGCCCCGGTGGCCCAGGCGATCCCGAAGTCGATGATCCGGGGGCCCTTGGGCGAGAGCAGGATGTTGGAGGGCTTGAGATCGCGGTGGACCACCCCGGCCTCGTGCACCGCGACCAGGCCCTCGGAGAGCGCGGCCCCGACCGCCGCCACCTCGGCGGCCGTCAGCGGACCGCCCTCGGCGACCTTGTCGTGCAGCGAGGGTCCCGGTACGTACTGGGTGGCGAACCAGGGGCGCTCGGCCTCCAGGTCCGCGGCCACCAGGCGGGCCGTACAGCCGCCGCGGATGCGCCGCGCCGCCGAGACCTCGCGGGCGAAGCGGGAGCGGAACTCCTGGTCCTCCGCTAGGTCAGGCCGGATCACCTTCAGCGCCACCCGCTGGCCGCGGCGGTCCGAGCCGAGGTAGACCACGCCCATCCCGCCCGCGCCGAGCCGGCGGTGCAGCCTGAACGAGCCGACGACTCGCGGGTCCTCGCGCCGGAGCCGCATCATCGCCATGTTCATCCCCGTCGCTGGTCCGTCTGACGTGCCACAGCTTACGTTTACCGCGGGCGGAGCGCGCAGAGGCCGCGCCTTCCCGTTGGGCCGTCTTCAGTACAGGGCAGGCGACTTGAGGGACCCTCAGCGCCGGGCGCCCGACCCGCTCCCGCTCCTGTCGCTCCGTCAGTTCCCGTGCACACCAGGCCGGTTGACCTCCAGGGGGAGCGCACCCGAGGGGCCCGCGCCGCGGGGCGCTCCGGGCCGCGGGAGGCACCCCGCGGTCACCGTGGGCCCACGGGAGCCGGGCGCTGGGTGATCATCGGGGTGAGCGACCTCACCCGGGCCGGGGCGGGACCCCTCCGGGAAGACCCCGAGGACCCGCCCGGATCTCCACCCCGCGTCTCCACCCAGTGGAGTACACCCCGCGCCCGCGCTCATCCTCCGGGAGGCCCGCCATTCGATACGAGGGCATGACGTCGCCGACCGGCCCCGCCCCTAGATTTGAGGTCGAGCGGCGGGTGCAGCACTCGTCCCCCGAGGCCAGACGCCCGCCGCCGCCAGGTGAGGTGCCGGGGGACGGCATCGGACCACCGTTTCGGTCAGGAGAGGGAGCATGGCGGACACCGCGACACGGAGCATTCTCCGTACGCAGAGGCGCAGGGCCCAGGCCCCGCATGCCTCGGCCGCCCTCTCCCTCGCAGGTGCGACCGTGCGCCGTACCGTGACAGGGCTTGGAGTGCGCCCTTCCGGTACCCGCCACCCCGCGGTGGCGGCGGCCATGGTCCTGCCCCTGGCGGCCCTGCTCGTGGTCGTCTTCGGCGGCTGGGACGCAGTGGTCACACAAGCGTCGTCCGTGGGCGTGATGCTGGAGCGCTGAGCGGCACTCCAGGCCCGGGAGAGCGGCCCGGGCGGGGACATCCGGCCTGAACAACCCCGTGGGGACGGGGGTGCGGCGGACGGCACAGATGCCGGCGCAGCTGGGGAGCTGCGCCGGCATTGCTTTTCCCCGGGGTACACCGTCCGCGTCCCGCCCCGTAGGCTCCCTTTCGAGGTCGTCCGGCGGTTCTCCGGTACCGGGACGACGTCCACCGGGTCTCCGGTATCGAGACGTCCGCCGGGTCTCCGGTACCGAGACATCCGCCAGTTCTCCGGTGACCGGTAACCGGTGAGCACAGTCCGCCGGACACCCGGCACCCGGCACCAGTCATCAGGGGGAGTCCGTGTCTGCGACCGTGCTGCGCGCCCTCGCGGCCACCGTGCGCGGCGCGGTCCATCTGCCCGGACAGCGCGACTGCGCCTGCCCCGCCCCGGGGGCCGTGCTCGCCGACCGCGAGGACGCCGCGGTGGTCCGGCACGGCGAGGCCGTCGCCAAGGCGCACGCCCCCGGCACCGACCCCCGCGAACTCGCCCTGCGTACGGCGCTGGCCGCGCACCCCGCGCTCGGCGGCATCCTGCTCCCGCCGCTGCGCACCGACCCCGTCGAACTGCACGGCAGACCGGTCACCCTGTGGCCGCACGGCGAGCCCGTCGACCCCGAGCACCCCGAGGCCGCGCCCTGGGAGGCCGCCGCCCGGCTCCTGGCCCGGCTGCACCGCACCGACCCTTCCGTACTGCCGTCCGGCCTGCCCGCGATGCGCGGCCCCGCCCGGGCGGCCCGCGCCGTGGCCCGGCTGCGCGCCCGCGCCGCCGCGCACCCCGCCGCCCCGGCCGTCCTCGCCGCCTGGTCCGCGCTGCCGCCCTGGGCCAGGGGCGAGGCGCCGGTGCCCGGGAGCGCGCTGTGCCACGGGGACGTCCACCTGGGCCAGCTGGTACGGGAGCCGGGCGGCGGCTGGGTGCTCATCGACGTGGACGACCTCGGCACCGGGCACCCCGCCTGGGACCTCGCCCGGCCCGCTGCCTGGTACGCCTGCGGGATCCTCGGCCCCGGGGAGTGGGCGCGCTTCCTGTCCGCCTACCGGTCCGCGGGCGGCCCCGCGGTGCCCCCGGAGGGCGACCCCTGGCCCGTACTCGACGTACCCGCCCGCGCGGTGACCGTCCAGTCCGCGGCCCTCGCGCTGGTGAAGGCCACCGGGGCGGACCGCGCGCTCGACGAGGCGGAGCAGTCGATGACCGACGCCTGCGTACGGATGGCGGGGCTCGCCCCCGGTCCGGCCGGAGCGCCCGGTAGGCCTGCCTGAAGGGCCGGGCGCGGGTGCGCGCCGCCGGGTGGGGGAGCCGGGCGCCTCAGGAGTCCGCGGACCCCCGGGACCAGCTGCTCGGGGTGTGGTGGAAGAGCAGGTTCAGGAGGAAGGCGGTGAGGGCGGCGCTGGTGATCGCGCTGCCGCCGATGATCTGCACCCAGGTCGGGAAGGCCCGGTAGAAGTCGGGCGCCACCACGGGCAGCATGCCGACCCCCAGGGAGACGGCGACGATCATCAGATTGCCGGTGCCCTCGAACTCGACCTTGCGCAGGCTCCCGATGCCGACCGAGGTGACCGTGGCGAACATGACGAGACCCGCGGCGCCGACCACCGGACCCGGCAGGGAGGCGACCAGTTCGCCGAGCCGGGGTATGAGCGCGAGCACGACGAGGATGCCCCCGGCGACGGCGGCGACATAGCGGCTGCGCACCCGGGTCATGCCGACCAGGCCGACGTTCTGGGCGAAGACGGTGTCCAGGAAGCCGTTCATGATCCCGCCGAGTACGCCGGAGACGCCGTCGGCGGCCAGTCCGCGCGCCAGGGAGCGGCGGTCCACCGGGCGCCCGGTCATCTCCCCGACGGCGAGCATGTCGGCGGTGGACTCGGTGAAGGTCACCAGCATCACCACGCACAGCGAGACCACGGCGGCGACCGGGAACTCCGGGGCGCCGAAGTGGAAGGGCGCGGCGAGGCCGAACCAGTCGGCGTCCCTGGCCGCGGAGAAGTCGGTGAGCCCCATCGGGACCGCGACGAGGGTGCCGGCGATCAGGCCGATCAGTACGCCGAGTTGGGAGAGGAAACCGCGGGTGAAGCGGGTGAGCAGGACGATCAGGAGCACGATGCCGCCCGCGAGGGCCAGATGGCCGGGGGCCGCGTAGCCCTCGGCCTCGGGGTCCTCGCCCGCGATCAGGCCCGCCGCGACGCCGATCAGGGAAAGACCGACCACCGTGATCACGGTGCCGCTGACCACCGGCGGGAAGAAGCGCACCGCCCGGGCGAAGGGCACCGCGACCAGGAGCCCGAAGAGCCCGGCGGCGATCATCGACCCGTACACGGCCCGCAGTCCGTACTCACCGGCGATGAGGATCATCGGCGTCACCGCGGTGAAGGTGGCCCCGGCGACCACGGGCAGCCGTACGCCGAGCACCTTCCCGACCCCCAGCGACTGCACGAGGGTCACCGCACCGGCGACGAGGAGGTCGGCGCTGATCAGCAGCCCGACCGTGGAGGTGTCGAGCCCGGCGGCCGCGCCGAAGACCAGCGGGACCGTGACGCAGCCGGTGTACATCACCAGCACATGCTGCAGCCCGAGCAGCAACAGCCGGGCGGGGGAGGGGACTTGGTCCACCGGGTGGCGGGCGGGTGCGGGGGATGCCGCCCGGTCGGGTGCGGCCGGGTCGGGTGCCTGTGACATGGGGTCTCCGGGGCGGGCGGGGCGTACGGGAGCGGGCCGCCGCGCGCCATGGCGGAGAACGGCGGTGGTGTCCCTGCCCTGATCCCCTCCCGCGCGGCGTTTCAACATTTTGTTGATCCTCGGCCGCGCGGATTTCGCCTTCGTTGCCGGGCGCGCACGGGGGCGTTGCGATTCCGGCGCGGGAACCGGCGTTCCGGGGGCGGATCACCGGGGCGGGGTCAACTGCCGCGGGGAGGGCGCCTGCCGGGGTTCCGCTGCCGGTCGGTGGGGAGGGCTCGCCGGAGCCCCCACCCCGTCCACCCCGTCACTCCTCCCGGGGCCAGGGCCGTCCTCCCAGGCGTTCGATGCCGGTGTTGAAGCGGCGCAGATAGCCGGCGAAGGCCCGGACGTCCTCGGCCGACCAGTCCGTCATGACCTCGTCCAGAGCGCGGACGATGCCCTCGCGCTCCTCGTCGAGCATCCGCTCGCCCACCTCGGTGATGCGGAACTTGCGGGCCATGCCGCCCCCCGGATCCTGGACGCGGTCCACGAGACCGGCGCGCATGGCGGCGGCGGTCTGCCGGTTGAGGGTGGAGGCGTCGAGACCGAAGGCCTCGCTCAACTCGCCGATCGACATGGGCCCTTGTACCCGGATGCGGCTGAGCAGGATGTACGCGCTGCGCTCGAGGAGGCCGTCCTTGCGGCGTCCGCCGCGCTGGTTCAGGAACGTGTGGCGGCTGAGCAGCATCTGCTCGTACTCGACCTCATGCGTGGGCTTGGTCATGCGCCCGGTGCCTTCCGGTTGGACGGGTGTCGATCTGCGGTGGCGGGAGGGGTGGCGGTGCGGGGGCAAGGTCCGGAATCGGGGCGAGTGCCGGGCTGTGGGGTGGAGGGACGGCGGCCTCGGGGCTGGACGTCCCACTCTCTCACGCCCTCTCGTGGATGTGCATGATGCACGCCATGTGTATGGTGCATATCCACTGGTCCCCGTCGAGGAGTGCCCCATGCCGGACGCCCCCCATCCTCCGCTCCACCCCGCGCCCCACCTTCCGCCGCACACCGCCGCGCACTCCCGCCCGATCATCCTCACCCTCGCCTTCGCCGGCACCACCGCGGCGATCATGCAGACCCTCGTCACCCCGCTCCTCGCGGACCTTCCGGTGCTGCTGCACACCACGCCGGCCAACTCCGCCTGGGTGATCACCGCGACCCTGCTCGTGGCCGCCGTGTGCGTCCCCGTCGTCGGCCGCCTCGGCGATCTGCTCGGCAAGCGCCGGATGCTCCTTGCCTGCTCCGTACCGCTGTTCGCCGGTTCGGTGATCTGCGCGCTCTCCTCCTCGATCGTCCCGATGATCGTCGGACGCGGGCTCCAGGGCATGGGCATGGGCGTGGTCCCGCTGGGCATCGCCCTGCTGCGCGATGTGGTCCCCAAGGAGAAGCTCAGCCCCTCGATCGCGCTGGTCAGCGCCTCCATGGGGATCGGCGGCGGGCTCGGCCTGCCGCTGTCCGCCGCCGTCGCCCAGTACGCGAACTGGCGGGTGCTCTTCTGGGGTTCCGCCGCCCTGGCCGCGGTGATCGCGGCCCTGATCTGGTTCCTGATCCCGGACGTGCCGCCCGGCGCCCGGGGCCAGCGCTTCGACGTCCCCGGTGCCCTCGGCCTCGGCGCGGGTCTGGTCTGCCTCCTGCTCGCGGTCTCCAAGGGCGCCGACTGGGGCTGGGGTTCGGGGACCACCCTCGGCCTGTTCGCCGCCTCCGCCGTGCTCCTGCTCGCCTGGGGGAGCTGGGAGATCCGGACCACCGACCCGCTGATCGACCTGCGCACCACGGCCCGGCCCAGGGTCCTGCTGACCAATATCGCCTCGGTCTTCGTCGGCTTCGCGATGTACGCGGGGATGCTGGTGATGCCCCAGCTGCTGCAGTTCCCGGAGGCGACCGGCTACGGCCTCGGGCAGTCGATGCTGGCGGCCGGTCTGTGGATGGCACCCGGCGGCCTCATGATGATGGTGGTCTCCCCGCTCGGCGGAAAGCTGACCAACGCCCGCGGCCCGAAGCTCACCCTGCTCAGCGGGGCACTGGTCATCGCCGCGGGCTACGCCCTCTCCCTGGCCCTGATGGGCTCCGCCTGGGGCATCATGCTGGCCCTGATGGTGATCAACAGCGGCGTCGGTCTCGCCTACGGTGCGATGCCCGCCCTGATCATGGGCTCGGTCGCCCTCTCCGAGACGGCGGTGGCCAACGGCTTCAACACCCTGATGCGCTCGCTCGGCACCTCGGTCGGCGCCGCCGTGATGGGCGTGGTCCTCGCGCAGCTGACCACCGGTACGGGTGCCCGGACCTTCACCTCGGAGAGCGGGTTCCGCACCGGCCTGGTGATCGGCTGCGGGGTGGCGCTGCTCTCCGCCGCGATCGCCGCCGCCATCCCCGCGGTGCGCCAGTCCACCCCCGGCCTCGGAGCGGCACCGGCCGGGGCCGAGGACGAGCGCTCCACCGCCACCGCCTGACCGCCGAACCGGGCGCCCGGCGGCGAACCCGACGAAGTAGGGTTCCCTGCACCGGAGCCGGGCGGTCCCCGGCCAAGCCGTACCCACCGGCGAGGAGTTGAGCCGAGCATGCAGTGTCCCAAGTGCCATGCCCCGATGCACACCTACAACCGCAACGGCGTGCAGATCGAGCAGTGCAGCGGTTGCCGCGGGATCTTCCTCGACTACGGCGAGCTGGAGTCCCTGACCCGCCTGGAGTCGCAGTGGTCGCAGCCCGCACCGCCGCCCCCGCCCGCCGCCCCGCAGGCCTACCCGGCCGCCCCCGCCCCCGCCTGGGGCGCCCCGCAGGGCCACCACGGGCAGTACGGACACCACCGGCACAAGGGCTTCGGGCACATGCTCTTCTCCTCCTGAGCCAGGCGCCGGGTGCGCCCGCGCGCCCGCACCCGCGAAGTCCCGGACTCCCTTGAGCGGTCCGGGACTTCGCCGTGTCGTGCCGCGGCGGGGGAGAAACGAGAAGGCGGCCCGCCCGCACACCGTGCGACCGGACCGCCTCTGCAGCTGGTGGACGATACTGGGATTGAACCAGTGACCTCTTCCGTGTCAGGGAAGCGCTCTCCCGCTGAGCTAATCGTCCTCGGGGACCACGGCCGGGGCCGCGGTGACTGCGTGCGCGATACTGGGATTGAACCAGTGACCTCTTCCGTGTCAGGGAAGCGCTCTCCCGCTGAGCTAATCGCGCGGGACTGAACCTCTGCTGCCAGTGGTTCGAGTGGACGATACTGGGATTGAACCAGTGACCTCTTCCGTGTCAGGGAAGCGCTCTCCCGCTGAGCTAATCGTCCTTGGAGGTGGAGACGGGATTTGAACCCGTGTAGACGGCTTTGCAGGCCGTTGCCTCGCCTCTCGGCCACTCCACCAGGAGTGAGCGGGGGTTCGGGAAGATCCCCCACGTCGAGCGGACGACGAGATTCGAACTCGCGACCCTCACCTTGGCAAGGTGATGCTCTACCAACTGAGCCACGTCCGCCTGTCGTTTCGGCCCGCTCGCGCGGCCCGGCGACGAAGTGAACTCTAGCGGATTCCACGGCCAGCACAAAAACGCGTTTACGCAGCGTGCTGCGCTGTGACCGCTCCAGGGCACCCGCAGGTCACCCGGCCTAGACTCACGAGTGTGCGCCATATGTCCGCCAATGCCCGCTTCGGGAGCCGTCTGGCCGAGGGGCTCCTCGACGTCACCGACGACCCCGCGGCCCTGGACTCGACCGGCTTCTGGGCCGTCTGCCAGGACTTCGAGGGCGGCCTGGTCTGCGCCCGCTTCGCCGCGGTCCGCGAGCAGGCGGCCCCGCCGGCCCGCCCCGGAGCCTGGCCGGGACCGGCCCCCGAGGCCTGGGACACCTCCCTCGGCCACCGGTCCTATACGGAGGGTGTGCGCACCATCCGGGACCGGATCGCCGCGGGCGAGGTCTACCAGGTCAACCTCTGCCGACTGCTCACCGCACCGCTCCCGCCGGAGGCCGACCTCGGCGGCCTCGCCGCCCTGCTCGACCGCGGCAACCCGGCCCCGTACGCCTGCCTGATCCGGCTGCCCGCGCACGGGGTGGAGGTCGCCTGCGCCTCGCCGGAGCTCTTCCTGCGCCGGAGCGGCCGGGAGGTCGCCTCCGGGCCGATCAAGGGCACCGGGCGCACCGCGTCCGCGCTCACCGCCAAGGACCGCGCCGAGAACGTGATGATCGTCGACCTGGTGCGCAACGACCTCGGCCGGGTCTGCGAGCCCGGCTCGGTCACCGTGCCCGAACTCTGCGCGGTGCAGCGCCATCCCGGCCTCGTCCACCTGGTCTCCACCGTCCGCGGGCAGCTGTGCGCCGGGGCGGGCTGGCCGGAACTGCTCGCCGCGGCCTTCCCGCCCGGCTCGGTCAGCGGCGCCCCCAAGTCCCGTGCGCTGCGCCTGATCCGCGCGCTGGAGCCGGTGCCGCGCGGGCCCTACTGCGGCGGGATCGGCTGGGTCGACGCGGACCGGCGCCGCGGCGAGCTGGCCGTCGGGATCCGCACCTTCCGGGCCGACCGGAACACCGCCCGGCTGTGCTTCGGCACCGGCGCCGGGATCACCTGGGGCTCCGATCCGGAACGCGAGTGGCGCGAGACCGAACTGAAAGCCTCCCGGCTGCTCGCGGTAGCGTCGGGGACCTACGAGCCAAGTGGAGGATCAGCGGCGTGAAGATCTGGCTGAACGGAGCCCTGCGGGACGCCGAGTCCGCGCGGGTCTCCGTGTTCGACCACGGACTGACCGTGGGGGACGGGGTGTTCGAGACCGTCAAGGCCCTCGCGGGCCGCCCCTTCGCCCTGACCCGGCATGTGGAGCGGCTGGTCCGCTCGGCCCTCGGCCTCGGCCTGCCGGAACCGGACCGGGCCGAGGTCCGCCGCGCCGTCGAGGCGGTCCTCGCGGACCAGCCGGTGCCGCTCGGCCGGATCCGCGTCACCTACACGGGAGGCGTCTCGCCGCTCGGCTCCGAGCGCGGCGACACCGGCCCGACCCTGCTCGTCGCCCTCTCCGAGACCACCCGGCGCCCCGACTCCACCGCCGTCGTGACCGTCCCCTGGCGGCGCAACGAGCACGGCGCGGTCACCGGCCTGAAGACCACCTCGTACGCGGAGAACGTCCTCGCCCTGTCCCGGGCCCACGAGCAGGAGGCCTCCGAGGCGCTGTTCGCCAATACGGCGGGACGGCTGTGCGAGGGCACCGGATCCAATGTCTTCGTGGTGCTCGACGGGGAGATCCACACCCCGCCGCTCGCCTCCGGCTGCCTCGCCGGGATCACCCGGGCCCTCACCCTGGAGTGGACCGGCGCCAAGGAGACCGACCTCCCGCTCGACGCCCTGGAGCGCGCCGAGGAGGTCTTCCTCACCTCGACCCTGCGCGATGTGCAGGCGGTGCACCGGGTGGACGGCCGCCGGATCGAGGCCGCTCCCGGCCCCGCCACCGCCAAGGCGATGCGTGTCTTCGCGGAGCGCGCCGGGCAGGACCTCGACCCCTGAGCCGGGCAGGACCTCGACCCCTGAGCCGGGCAGGACCTCGACCCCTGAGCCGGGCAGGACCTCGATCCCGAGTCCGGCTACGAGGCCGTCCGGCCCGGAGGCGTACCGGACCCGCGGAGCAGGGTAGACACCCCGGCATGACGACCACGCTGCGGCCGGTGGAGCCGCTCCAGCGAGGCGAGGGCGGCGCGCTGTCCCGCCGCTACCAGGTGTGTGTCAACGGGCGGCCCGTCGGTCTGGTCCACCTCGCCACCGACCCGGAACGCGGCCCCGGCGTGGCCCAGGTGCGGGAACTGCGGATCCAGGAGGCCGACCGGCACCGGGGCCGGGGCACGGTGGCCGCGCTCGCCGCCGAGGAGATCGCCCGCGACTGGGGCTGCGGCGCCATCACGGTGACCCTGCCCGGCGACGCCACCCCCGGCCTGCGGCTCGCGCGCGCCCTGGGCTATCTGCCGGGCGGCGACCCGGAGGCGACGGGGACGGACGGCTCGGGGCCGCTGGAGAAATCCCTGCGGTAGGGGCGGCTCAGTCCTTGGCGTCGGCGAGCAGGCGGTCGGCGATCTCCTCGATCCGCTCGCGCAGCCCCTCCTGGCTCGTGCCGCCGTCGAGGCGTTCGCCCCCGATGACGTACGTCGGGGTGCCGGTGATGCCGATCGCCTTGCCCTCGGCGTGGTCGGAGTCGACCATCAGGATGTGCCGCCCGTCGATCAGCGCGGTGTCGAACTCCTCGGCGTTCAGGCCGAGTTCGCGGGCCACCTGGACGAGGAAGGGCTCGCCCTGGGCCTCCAGCTCCTCCACCCGCTCCAGGACCGCCTCGACATAGGTCCAGGCCTGGCCCTGCATCGCCGCCTCCTCCGCCGCCTGGGCCGCGGCGAAGGCGTACTTGTGCCGCTCCAGGGGGAAGTGGCGCAGCCGCAGCTCCAGCTTGTCGCCGTAGCGCTCCCGCAGCGCGCGCAGGTCGGCGAGGGCGGTCCGGCAGTCCGGACACTGCAGCTCGCACCAGACGTCGAGCAGGGGAAGCGCCGCGGAACCGGCCGGAGTGGAGTCGCTCATGCCGTCAGTGTTCCAGCCCGCCGCCCGCACGCCCAACTCGGACCTGCGGACGAGGGGCCGACCGGCCCAGGGGAGGAGGGGCGACCCCGAGATCTCCCTGAGCCCGCGGGGGGACCGTGGCCCCCGGACGGACAACGGGTGCAGGATGGAGGGAGAGCCGTGACCCGCACGGCCGAGGCCGCTGGAGGACCGGATGCTTGCCGAGACCGTGTGTTCCGCCGTAGCCGTGGCGGGCCTTGGCATCGCCGGGGTCACCGCCTACCGCAAGCGCTTCCTCGCGGCCGCCCGGCTCGCCGCCTACTCCCTGGTGCCCCTCGGCCTGGTGATGACCGGCGCCGTGGAGTGGGCCGTGGACACCGCCTTCAGCCCGATGGCCTGGGCGGGCTTCGGCGTACTCGGCGGCGCCTGGCTCCTGTTCACCGGTACGCGCGCCGTGGAGCGCCGCGGCGGCGGCACCCGCAAGGAGCGCAAGGCGGCGCGCGCGGCCCAGGACCGGGCCGTGGCACCGGCCGCCGCGGCCCCGCCCCTGGGACAGCAGCCCGCCGCTCGCCGGGGCTCCTCGCCCGCGACGGGCGGCTCGGAGGACTTCAGCGACATCGAGGCCATCCTGAAGAAGCACGGCATCTGAGGCACGGGACTGCGAAGTCCCGGGTCCGGTCCACGGGATCGGGCGTACGGGACATGGCATACGGGCCCTGACGTACGGCGTCCCGGGTCCGCCGAGTGCAACGGTGTGCAGCCTGCTCGGCGGGTGAAGCGGGGCGGCCGAGGAAGGCGCTGCGGGGGCGGGAGGGCCCGCGGGGCTGCCGAGTGTGGCAAGCGTGTCACAAGATCCGGCGAAGACCCTTGGTTTCTGCGCGTCCCGGGGCGGGGGCCCTCCGGCCCTGCGTCATGATCATCGCGAGATGCCCGACAGTTCCCGCACCCCCGCCGCCCCGTCGACCGCGGCCCAGGCCACGGCCGAATACCCCGCCGAGACCCAGGAGCGCCGAGGCTGTCTCTTCGCCCTCTCGCAGCCACCTCTGATGATCTTCCTGGCGGTGATCGGCTGCCTGCTGCTCTCGGCCTCGCTGCACGATCTGCTGTTCCTGTGAGGTGCCCTTCCGGTGCCGGAGAGCGGCCCTCCGGCGCCCGGCGTCCGGTGACGCGCGGTCACCGGGGGCTCAGCCCGCGGCCTCCTTGCGGCGCGCCCGGTAGGCGGCCACATGCAGTCGGTTGCCGCAGGTGCGGCTGTCGCAGTATCGGCGGGAGCGGTTCCGGGACAGGTCGACGAAGGCGTTCTGGCAGTCCGGCGCCTCGCAGCGGCGCAGCCGCTCCTGCTCGCCCGCGACGACGAAGAAGGCGAGGGCCATGCCGCAGTCGGCGGCGAGGTGGTCGGCGACCGAGGCGCCGGGGGCGAAGTAGTGGACGTGCCAGTCGTAGCCGTCGTGGTCGGTGAGCTGCGGGGTGGTGCCCGCGGCGGCGACCAGCTCGTTGATGACGGCGGCAGCCGCCCGGGGCTCGGCGGCGGCGAACACCTCGGTGAAGCGGCCGCGGACCGCGTGGACCGCGGCCAGATCCTCGGCACAGAGCGCGCCGACACCGCTCACGTCGTGGTCGCGGACGAACGCGGCGAGGTCGGCCACCGAGCCCAGGGCGTCGGGGCCGTCCTCCTCGGGAGCGGAGTTCACCAGGTCCACCACGGTCAGCAGCGCGCACCGGGTGTCATGGGTGATCTGCACGGGTCGCTCCCTGGCCTGGGTCGGTCGGATGCCCGCCGATGCTAGCGGCTCGTACCCGACCAGGGGCGTGAGTCGCCCGTTACCAGGGGTGGCCGCGACCGGACCGGGGCCCGCGGCCGTGCAGCGCACCGGCGCCGCGCGCCGCGGCGAACCGCGGCGGCGACGCCGGTCAGTCTGCGCTTGTCCGTGCCCGCGCCGTCTCCCCGAGTGGACGGCGCCGGGGGGCTCCCAGGGGGCCCGGCCTCAGCTTTCGGCCAGGATGTGTGAGAGCTCCGTGTCGAGATCGAAGTGGCGGTGTTCGGTGCCGGGTGGCACCGCGGCGTCCGTTCGCTTCAGGAACGACTCCAGGGCCCGCGCCGGGGCCTCGAGCAGAGCCTCGCCCTCCGGGGAGCTCAGGGCGATGCAGACAACGCCCTGTCCGTGGCTCCGGGACGGCCATACGCGGACGTCTCCGGTGCCCGTGGGCCGGTGCAGGCCCTCGGCGAGGAGGTCGCGGGCGAAGACCCACTCGACCGTCTCCTCGGCTCCGGTGTGGAAGGTGGCGTGCACGGCGTAGGGATCGGCCGTGTCATACCGCAGTCCTGCGGGAACAGGCAGTGAGGACTCGCTCGACACAACGAGGCGCAGGTGCAGCTCGCAGCTGACCGTGGTGTTCATAAGCGCCAAGGCCTTTCGCTCAGTGTGCGCTCGGGGATTCGCACGTCGGCGAAATCGACATGCCACCTACGGTGCCGTTGTAAACCCCTCTGAGTGTTTTGAGTCGCTTTAGGTACCTCGGATGGCGGAGTGTTTCTTCAGCCTGTGGGCCCATTCCGGTGACATGTTTCTGTCGGGTAGGTTTGGCGGCATGAATACGGGGAGTGACGAGATGGCGGAGGGCGTGGTGGTGGTCAAGGAGGAGCGGGAGGAGAGACCGCTCGGTTCGCGGGCTCCGGACTTCGTCAAGGCGCGCAGGTACCTGCATCTGAGCTGGCAGGTCGGCGTCTTCGTGGTGGGTCTCGTGGTGGTCGTCGGGGGCATCATCATGCTTCCGCTGCCGGGGCCCGGCTGGCTGGTGATCTTCGGCGGCATGGCCATCTGGGCGACCGAGTTCGTCTGGGCCCAGCTGGTGCTGCGCTGGACCAAGCGCAAGGTCACCGCGGCGGCGCAGCGCGCGCTCGACCCCAAGGTGCGGCGCCGCAACATGATCCTCACGACGATCGGGCTGCTGATCATCGCCGTGCTCGCGGGTGTCTACCTGTGGCGCTTCGGCCTGGAACTGCCCTGGAACATAAAGGAGTGACCTGCCGGGGCGCGGGGGGCCGGGGCGGTCCCGCGGGTGATCGCCGGGTGGTCGGGGGCACACCTGACATGCGGTAATGTTCTCCGTGCGCCCGGGCGATTAGCTCAGTGGGAGAGCGCTTCGTTCACACCGAAGAGGTCACTGGTTCGAACCCAGTATCGCCCACCCGGTTCCGCGGCCCGGAGGCCTTCGCCTCCGGGCCGCGGTCGTGTCCGCATTCCGTAGTGGAGGATTCCGGTTCCCTTTCCGGAATCTGACGGTGACTCATCCGTGACCATGGCGGAGGAATGCGAATCCCCGTATTCCGTTCCGGTGACGCCCCGCGATTTTGTGCGCGGCCGCGGACCGCAATTCGCCCGGGGCGAGCCGAATTCGCCGCCGCTTGGCCTGAACTCACCCACGGTCCTTCCTTTTCGCGCCCCGTGCGAACCCCTGCGAAGGGAACCGGGACAACTCCCGGTTCCCCCGGGGCCGTCGGCGACCCGAGGGAACCGGACGCCGGGGGCGGCCTCAGCGCATCCGGGACAGGGCGCCGCGGAGCCTGCGTGCGTCCCGCAGCCGCCGTTCGTACGTCGCGCCGACCGCGAGCAGTAGCAGCCCGGCCAGCGCGGGCGGCACCCAGCGCGGCAGCGCGTCGGCCAACTGCACCAGGAACGGCGCGAGTTCGTGCAGGGCGACCAGGACCAGGGTGGACCCGCCGAGCAGCAGCGGAGCCGCGAGCCGCCGGTGCGCCCCGGCCAGGGTGAGGGCGAGGGCCCCGAGACCGAGCAGCAGCGGGCGCTGCCAGTCGCCGTCCAGCCAGGTCGCCACCAGCGAGGGCAGCAGGGTGGCGGCGAGCCCGGGACCGTAGGCCGTCCAGGAGGAGGCCCCTGGGTCGCGGCGGCGGCGCAGCAGTCCGAGGAGCAGTGCGGGCACGGTCGCGGGCAGCGTGTAGGCCTCCGGCGCCGTGACCTCCCAGGAGCCGAGCCGCACCCAGGACGCCAGGACGAAGAGCACCGCGGAGACAAGGCCCGCCGCGCGCCTGCGGTCCTCGTGCAGCGCCTCGGCGGCGGCGAGGACACCGCAGAGGGCGAGGACCAGCGCCAGTACGGGCGGTTCCGCGGCGGCGAGACCGAGGGCGAGGACCGCGGCGGCGGCCCCGGTCACCTCGGCGGCGAGGCGCCCCGCGGGCTCCCGCAGCACCCGCCCGGCGAGGAGCACGGCGAGCGCGGCCGGCACCAGGACCAGCAGGGCGGTACGTGCGGCGGGCCAGTCGGCGGCGGCACCCGCGGCCGCGAGGAGTCCGGTGCCGAAGGCCAGGGCGGCGGCCACCGCCGCCGCTCGCAGGGCCGCGCGGACGGCTACCAGGGCGGTGGGACCGGCGTGGGGTGCGGCGCTGGCACCGAGTACGGCGCTGGGTGCATGCGTGGCACCGGCGACACCGGGACCGACTTCGGTGGCGCCGGGTGCGGTTGCCGTGGCGCCAGCGCCGGCACCCGGTGCGGTGGGATCGGTACCGGCACCGCTACCGGCCGCCACAGGGGCACCGGCGGCAGCACCAGCCCCGGAAGCCGCGGTGGACCGGACGGCGAGGCCGGCGGTCGCGGTGAACAGGGCGGTCGCGGTGAACAGGGCGGTGAGCATGGCCAGGGTGCCGAGTGTCCAGGCCTCGGTGCCCAGGGAGAGGCAGAGCGCGCCGCCCGCGGAGGTCAGCGCCAGGCCCAGCGCGGTGGGGGAGAGGGCTGCCTCGGTGGTCCGTACGGCGAGCAGCAGGAGGGCCGCGCAGAGTGCCGACTGCCCGGCGACCACGGCCGGATAGGGGAGTTCCGCCGCCGGGGGCAGGCAGTACAGGGCGGACCAGGCGAGCACCGTGGCGACCGGGTCGGCGGCCGCGCGCAGGGCCTCCGGCGCGCTGCGGACCGTACGGCCCGCGTACCGCACGCAGGCGGCGAGGAGCGCGAGGACCAGCAGGGCGGGCAGCGGGCGGGGCTCGTCCAGGCCCTGGCCGAGCAAGTCGCCGCGGGCGCCGCCCCACACCTGGTCGAGTACGTCGAGCGGTGCGGCCAAGGTGTGCAGGGCGGCGGGCAGCGCCCAGGCGCCGATGAGGGCGGCCACCGCGGCGGCGGCGCCCAGAACTCCGCGCCGGACGTCGAGCGGAAGGGACGGAGCGTTGGCTTCCTCGGCGGGGGTGCCGGGTGTCTGGGCGGGGGCCGCCGCGTTCTGCTGATCCCAACCGGCCTTCTCCGTGGCGGGTGTTCCGGTGGTTCCGGTCGGCCGGAGGTGGTGGTGGCCGATGGCGGCCAGCAGGGTGAGGGCGCAGAGGAGGTAGCCGGGCACCGCCCAGTCGGAGGGCAGCAGGGTGCGCAGGGCGCCGCCCGCCGCCGCGATCAGGAGCAGTCCGCCCGTGGCGGCCGAGGGCACCGAGATCCCCAGCGGCCCCGGTCGCCAGGCGGCAGTGAGGGCGAGCGCCCCGGCGCAGCCGAGCAGCGCGGCCGAGCCCAGGGACGGGCCGGCGCCCTGCGCCTCGGCGGAGAGCTCCGCGGCGAGGGCCACGGCGACGGCGAAGGCGGTGAGCGCGGAGGCCGCGGCCACCAGGCGCACCGGCAGCGGTCCCGGCCGACGTACCAGAAGGAGGTCGGTGGCCGCGGTCAGGAGGAGGGCCGAGGACCACAGGTAAGGGCCCGCGTCGAGGTGGGCGGCGAGGAGGAGCAGGGGTGCCTGGCCCAGGGCGACCGCCGCCGGGACCGGGAGGCGCAGCTTCGGGAGGCCCGTGCCGTAGGCCGTCCACAGGGCGGTCAGCAGGGTCAGGGAGGCGGCGGCGTAGGCGGTGCCGTCCGTGTCGGGCAGGGCGACCGCGTGCAGGGCGTAGGCGTCGAGGAGGGTGAGCGCCAGGCCGAGCGCGGACAGGGCCTCGGCGGTGGAGCGCAGGCCGCGGCGGAGCAGCGGCACCGGGGCGCCGAGGGCGGTGGCGGTGACGGCCGCGAGGACCGCGGCCCGCGCGCCGATGCCGAGGTGGCCCCAGCTGACCAGGGTGAAGGCGAGCGCGGCGATGGTCAGCAGCAGCCCGCCGAAGAGCAGCAGCAGATTCTGCACCCGCGGGCCGGAGGCCTCCGGAGCCGTCTGCCGCGCGCCCGCCGGGTGGGCGGGGTGCACCGGGGTGCGGGCGTGGGCGCGCCCCGGGGCGAAGCCTCCGGCCTGCGGGGTGCCCCAGCCGGTCCCCGGGCCCTGCGGGGCCGCGGAGCCGGAACCCTGCGACGCGGTGCTGCCCCATCCGGCCCCGGAACCCTGGGGTGCCGTGCTGCCCCATCCGGACCCGGGAGCCTGCGGCGCCGCGCCGCTCCACCCGGCCCCGGGAGCCCGCGGTGCGGAGCCCCAGCGGCGGCCCGGGATCTGCGGCTGCCCCCAGGGTCCCTGCGGCACCCCGCCGAGCATGCCGAGCAGCCAGGCTCTGCGGGCCAGCAACTGAGCCCGGCGCGCGTCGAGTTGACGCAGCTCTTGGTCGAGGAGCCGGAGTTCCTCGGCGGGTGTCGGCGTGTTCGTCATGGCCCGAGTCTGCTGGCCCGGGCCCCGCCGGGGCATGGGTGCGGATACTCAGCTCGTACTCAGCCGGGGAGGGGAGGGCGGCCGGTACCCGGCCCGGGAGGGAGCAGCGCGGGGGCGGTGTTCCTACGCGGTTCCTACGCGCGGATGCGCCGACGCCCCGCACGCCGCAACCCCTCGCCCACAGGCCTCGCCAGGCACACTCGGAGCATGAACTGGTGTCACTACCGCTTTCGCAGTGTCTGGTACCTGCCCGCCCGTCCGGCGCTGGTCGGTGCCGTGCTGGAGGACGCGGAGAACTACCCGCTGTGGTGGCCGCAGGTGCGCGAGGTGGTGCCGTTGGACGAGCACAGCGGGCGGGCGCGGTTCAGGTCGGTGCTGCCGGTGGACCTGGTCGTCACGGCCCGGGAGCGCAGGCGGGACCCCGGCTCGGGCGTCCTGGAGATCGAGATGAGCGGTGACCTCCAGGGCTGGGCGCGCTGGACGGTGCGTACCGGACCCGGCGGCGCGGGCACCAGGGCGGTCTACGAGCAGGAGGTCGAGGTGCGCAAGCCGCTGATGCGCAGGCTCGCGGTGCCGGGGCGGGCCGTGTTCCTGGCCAACCACGCCCTGATGATGCGGGCCGGGCAGCGCGGGCTGCGCGCGCACCTGGACCGTCTCGCGAGCCGGGCGGAGGTCGGCTGAGGCGGCGGCCGGGAGGTGTCCGTACCGGCGGCCGGGAGGCGCGTACCGCAGGTGTCCGTACCCGCAGGTCTTCGTGGCCGCGGTGCGCGAGGTCCGGGCGAGGAGGCGGGGGAGGTGCGGGCGCCGGTTGTCGGTGGAAGCTGTGAGCCGGAGGCACTCGGGGTCCGTGCCGGGGACCGGTGCCCGGCACCGCGGATCGAGACGCGTACCAGGCGATCGAGAACCCGCACCGGCCGATCAAGACCCGTACCGGGAATGCGGTTTGGAGCAGGGGCGCGCCCCCCTGTATGGTTCAGTGCGTTCCCGGGCGATTAGCTCAGTGGGAGAGCGCTTCGTTCACACCGAAGAGGTCACTGGTTCGAACCCAGTATCGCCCACCCGGAAGAGACCGGTCCGTCAGCCGACGGGCCGGTCTTCTGCTTCCCGGGCCTCGGTCCGCCGCGGTCGTCCGGCCGGTGGCCGCCGCCGTGCCCGGCGCGTTTTTGCCGCTTCGCTCCGGCGGCCCCCGGCTCGGTACGATTCCTCTGCGCGCGCTCTTCCGTCGGCCGCGCGACCACCTTCAGTCAGGAGAGACCGGTGTCAGACGTCCGTGTGATCATCCAACGCGATTCCGAGCGGGAAGAGCGCGTGGTGACGACGGGCACTACCGCCGCCGAGCTCTTCGCCGGTGAGCGCACCGTGATCGCCGCCCGGGTCGCGGGCGAGCTGAAGGACCTCGCGTACGTGGTCGGCGAGGGCGAGCAGGTCGAGCCCGTGGAGATCTCCTCCGAGGACGGGCTGAACATCCTGCGGCACTCCACCGCGCATGTCATGGCCCAGGCGGTGCAGGAACTCTTCCCCGAGGCCAAGCTGGGCATCGGCCCGCCGGTCAAGGACGGCTTCTACTACGACTTCGACGTCGAGAAGCCGTTCACCCCGGAGGATCTCAAGGCCATCGAGAAGAAGATGCAGGAGATCCAGAAGCGCGGCCAGCGCTTCTCGCGGCGCGTGGTCAGCGACGAGGAGGCGCGGGCCGAGCTGTCCGGGGAGCCGTACAAGCTGGAGCTGATCGGGATCAAGGGCTCCGCCGGTTCGGACGACGGCGCCGATGTGGAGGTCGGCTCGGGCGAGCTGACCATCTACGACAACCTCGACCCGAAGACCGGCGAGCTGTCCTGGAAGGACCTCTGCCGCGGCCCGCACCTGCCCACCACCCGCACCATCCCGGCCTTCAAGCTGATGCGCAACGCCGGTGCCTACTGGCGCGGCAGCGAGAAGAACCCGATGCTCCAGCGCATCTACGGCACCGCCTGGCCCTCGAAGGAGGAGCTGAAGGCGCATCTGGAGTTCCTCGCCGAGGCCGAGAAGCGCGACCACCGCAAGCTCGGCTCCGAGCTGGACCTGTTCTCCATCCCGGACCAGATCGGCTCGGGCCTCGCCGTCTTCCACCCCAAGGGCGGCATCATCCGCCGGGTGATGGAGGACTACTCGCGGCGCCGCCACGAGGAGGAGGGGTACGAGTTCGTCTACACCCCGCACGCCACCAAGGGGAAGCTCTTCGAGACCTCGGGCCACCTCGACTGGTACGCGGACGGCATGTACCCGCCCATGCAGCTCGACGAGGGCGTGGACTACTACCTGAAGCCCATGAACTGCCCGATGCACAACCTGATCTTCGACGCCCGCGGCCGTTCCTACCGTGAACTGCCCCTGCGGCTCTTCGAGTTCGGGACCGTCTACCGCTACGAGAAGTCCGGCGTGGTGCACGGCCTCACCCGGGCCCGCGGCTTCACCCAGGACGACGCGCACATCTACTGCACCAAGGAGCAGATGGCGGACGAGCTGGACTCGACGCTCACCTTCGTCCTGAACCTGCTGCGCGACTACGGACTGACCGACTTCTACCTGGAGCTGTCCACCAAGGACCCGGAGAAGTTCGTCGGTTCGGACGAGGTCTGGGAGGAGGCCACCGAGACCCTGCGCAAGGTGGCCGAGAAGCAGGGCCTGCCGCTGGTCCCCGACCCGGGCGGCGCCGCCTTCTACGGGCCGAAGATCTCGGTGCAGGCGAAGGACGCCATCGGCCGTACCTGGCAGATGTCGACCATCCAGCTGGACTTCAACCTGCCGGAGCGCTTCGACCTGGAGTACACCGGGCCGGACGGTTCCAAGCAGCGTCCGGTGATGATCCACCGCGCCCTCTTCGGCTCGATCGAGCGCTTCTTCGCGGTGCTCCTGGAGCACTACGCGGGCGCCTTCCCGGCCTGGCTGGCGCCGGTGCAGGCGCTCGGCATCCCGATCGGGGACGCGCACGTGCCCTACCTCCAGGAGTTCGCGGTGAAGGCGCGCAAGCGGGGGCTGCGGGTCGAGGTGGACTCCTCCTCGGACCGGATGCAGAAGAAGATCCGCAACGCGCAGAAGCAGAAGCTCCCGTTCATGGTCATCGCGGGCGACGAGGACATGGCCGCCGGTTCGGTCTCCTTCCGCTACCGCGACGGCTCGCAGGAGAACGGCATCCCGATCGAGGAGGCCATCGAGAAGCTGGTCAAGGTCGTCGAGGACCGCGTCCAGGTCTGAGGCTCGGGGCGGGGCCCGGTACGGCGCGATGCCGTACCGGGCCCCGTTCGCGGATGTGCCCCCGGCCCCCCGCCGGCCCCGCCGGACGCCATATGCTGCACCCCATGACCAGTGAGCCGGAGCAGCAGATCGGAGTGGGGACGCCGGACGCGTTCCAGCGCCTGTGGACCCCGCACCGGATGGCGTACATCCAGGGGGAGAACAAACCCACCGGGCCCGAGGCGGGCGACGGCTGCCCGTTCTGCTCCATCCCCGCGAAGTCCGACGAGGACGGGCTCGTCGTCACCCGCGGCGAGCACGTGTACGCGGTGCTGAACCTCTACCCGTACAACGGCGGCCATCTGATGGTGGTGCCCTACCGGCACATCGCCGACTACCCGGAGCTGACCGCCGAGGAGACCGCCGAGTTGGCGGTGCTCACCAAGCAGGCCATGACGGCGCTGCGGACCGCCTCGAATGCCCAGGGCTTCAACATCGGCATGAACCAGGGGGCCGTCGCCGGGGCGGGCATCGCGGCCCATCTGCACCAGCACATCGTGCCGCGCTGGGGCGGCGACACCAACTTCATGCCGGTGGTCGGGCACACGAAGGTGCTGCCCCAACTCCTGGCGGACACACGGAAGTTGCTGGCTTCGGCTTGGCCTGGAGCGTGAGTTCTGCCGCTTGAGTCCGCTGGGGTGCTCGAGTTCTCCGGGGTGGTGGGGCTGAGCTGGTGGCGGGTGTGCGGGGGTTGGGGCGGGGGCGTGCATGTCAGTTGACAGGTGACGGATAACAGATGACGGATGGCGGATGACAGATATCGTCATCTGTCATCCGTCATCTGTCAGTTGATACCCAGCGGCTCCCACGACTCCAGCGGCTCCGCCACCCCACGCAACCCGAGCAGCTTCGACCCCGGCCGCGGCGGCCCCACCTCCAGCAACCCCGACGCCCCGCTCCTCACGCGTCGTACAGATCCGCCTTCTTCGGTGTGGCCTCTTGCACCGATCCGCTGAGCGCCATCGAGCGGGAGCCGAAGCGCGTCGTGTCCACGCCGTTCTCGTCCAGGACCTTGATCGCCGCCGCGTGGACCACCCGCAGGACGGGGGTGGCCGCGCGCAGGGCGTCGTCGGCCATGAAGCGGTGCCGCCAGGGCTGGTCGGCCCAGGCGTGCCGCAGGCCGAAGGGCTCGGGCAGCGTCAGCTTGCCGCCGAGGTAGTCCAGCAGCGGGGGGTACCAGGTGAAGGGGGCGCGGGCGGCGAGGCGCACCACCTCGTCGGTCTCGATGAGCGGCAGCTTCTTGGTGGTGGTCTCCCAGAAGCGGACGGCCTTGGAGACCTGCTTGGTCTTCGGCGAGGGCTTGGTGGTGAACAGGGAGTTCACCGGGCCGAGGGCGTGACCGGTGACCTCGATGCGCAGGGTCTCGTGCAGCACGGTGACGGTGATCAGCATGGTGATCACCAACTGGCCGTCCCAGAGGGTGAACTGCACGCCCAGGTAGTGCCGGTCGCCGCTGCCGAACTGCTGCTCGTTGCAGATCCGCTGGATCTCGTGCTGCTTGATCTGGAAGGCGTCGACGTCGGTGCCGGTGGGCCGGGCCACCGCCTTGGCGTTCTCCCCGACCGGGGTGACGATCCAGTGCCGGATGGAGGGCTTGGGGAAGCCGCCGGTGTGCAGCGGCCCGCGCTCCAGCATCCGCAGCTGGTCGTGGATGGCGCGGATCACGTCCCAGCTGCGGAAGGGGTGGATCTCCTTGTCGGGGTCCTTGGGCACCAGGTCCTCGGCGAGGTGCCAGCTGCCCCAGCGGGTGCCCATGCCGAGGATGCCCTTGGGGCCCGCGTAGAAGACGGAGTTGGAGTGCTGCTCGGCGGTGAGCCGGGCGAGGCCCTGGCGCAGGCGCTCGGCGGCGGTCTCGTTGGGGTCGGTGGGCACCGCCTCCGGGATCTTGGCGCCGAGGCCGCCGCCGGAGAGCAGGCTCTCCCAGCGGGTGAAGAGGTCCTGGGCGGTGCGCTCGCAGATCCGCTTGGCCCAGAACCAGCCGAGTACGGGGGCGATCACGGCGGCCCGGGTGTACCAGGCCCAGAAGCCGCCGAAGGGCGTCTTGACCACGAAGAGCACGGCCAGGATGCCGCCGACCACGAGGACGGTGGTGGCGAGGCCGGAGGCGCGCTTGTTGTCGGTGCGGTCCACCATGCGGCGGATCTGGAAGACGAGCAGCCAGAACACGAGTCCGGGCAGGAAGATCAGCCCGCACAGGGCCATCACCGCGGTCAGCCAGGTGTCGCGCTCCTTGCGGATGCGGATGGCGGCGAGGCAGTGCTCGACCACGGCCTGCGGGTCTATCCCGAAGGACTGGATGAGCGGCTTCCTGGCCCCGCCGAGCATGCGGTCCTGCACGGCCCGCGCGAAGGCCTCCCCGAGGTTCGGCTTGAGCAGCGACAGCCGGCCCGCGGACACGGTGGACTGATGCCATTCGTTGTCCGCTTTGAGGATCTCCTCCACCGGCCGGTCGCGGTACGCGGCCGAGGCCAGGGCCTGGGTCGCCGCGGTCTGTCCGGCCGCACCGGAGAGCGGGACCTGCGCTCCCGGCGAGAAATCGAATCCGTCCGACACTGCCCGCCCCCATCGCCACCGCATTCGCTGCTGCGGCATTTTCCCGACTTCGCTGCCCGGCACACCTGTTGCTCAGGTCACGGTCTTGATCAGGTGCTCAGCGTATCGGGCCCGTCGCGATTCGTCAGGTGGCAGCGGAAGGCCGGGCACCGGTTTTCGCCGCGGTGAAGTGCCGTGCCCGCGAAGGGAGTTGGGGAGCGGCCGCGGCCCGCCCCGGTCGGGAGCGGGCCGGGCGCGGACTACGCCGGTTCCCGCTGCTCCTCCCGCAGCCGGGCCGCCACCTGTTCCGGCATCGGCTCGTGCCGGACATAGGCCCGCGAGAAGCGGGCGGTGCCGTGGGTGAGCGAGCGCAGGTCCACCGCGTACCGCTCGATCTCCAGCTCGGGCACCTCGGCGCGGACCAGTGTGCGGGCGCCCGGGGCCTGTTCGGTGCCGAGGACCCGGCCGCGGCGGGAGGAGAGGTCGCTGAGCACGGTGCCCACGAACTCGTCGGCCACCCGCACCGCCACCTCGGCCACCGGCTCCAGGAGGTGCCGCCGGGTCTCCTGGGCCGCCTCGCGCAGCGCGAGGGCGCCCGCGGTCTGGAAGGCGGCGTCGGAGGAGTCCACCGAGTGCGCCTTGCCGTCGACCAGGGTCACCCGTACGTCCACCAGCGGGTGCCCGCCGCCGAAGCCGCGCTCGGCCTGGGCGCGGACGCCCTTCTCCACCGAGGGGATGAACTGCCGGGGCACCGCCCCGCCCACCACCCGGTCCACGAACTCGACGCCGGTGCCGCCGGGCAGCGGCTCCACCTCGATCTCGCAGATCGCGTACTGCCCGTGCCCGCCGGACTGCTTCACATGGCGGCCCCGGCCCGCGGACCGCCCGGCGAAGGTCTCGCGCAGCGCGACCCGGTGCCCGACCACGTCGACCTGCACCCCGTAGCGGCTGCGCAGGCGTTCCAGGGCGACTCCCGCGTGCGCCTCGCCCAGGCACCACAGGACCACCTGGCGGGTGTCCGGATTGTGTTCGAGCCGCATCGTCGGGTCCTCGGCGACGAGCCGGGCCAGCCCCTGGGAGAGCTTGTCCTCGTCCGACTTGCTGTGCGCCTCGACCGCGACCGGCAGCATCGGGTCGGGCATCCGCCAGGGCGCCATCAGCAGCGGGTCCGCCCGGTCCGAGAGGGTGTCCCCGGTCTCCGCCCGGCTGAGGCGGGCGACGCAGGCCAAATCCCCGGCGCCGCACTCGGACACCACCCGCTGCTGCTTGCCGAAGGGCACCGAGAGCGCGCCGACCCGCTCGTCCACGTCGTGGTCCTCGTGCCCGCGGTCGGCGAGGCCGTGGCCGCAGACATGCACCGTCTCGTCGGGGCGCAGGGTGCCGGAGAAGACGCGGACCAGGGACATCCGGCCGACGTACGGGTCCGAGGCGGTGCGCACCACCTCGGCGACCAGCGGGCCCCCGGGGTCGCAGCGCAGCTCCTCGCGCGGGCTGCCGGAGATCGTGGTGACGGGGGGCACGGTGCGCTCCGGCGGGGTGGGGAAGCCGCCGGAGACCAGTTCCAGGAGTTCGACGGTGCCGAGGCCCTGGCGGGCGCCGGGAGCCGCGGGGGCGGCGGCGAGCACCGGGTGGAAGGTGCCCCGGGCGACGGCCCGCTCCAGGTCCTGGACCAGGGTCTCGGCGTCGATGGGCTCGCCCGCGAGATAGCGGTCCATGAGGGTCTCGTCCTCGCTCTCGGCGATGATCCCCTCGATCAGGCGGTTGCGGGCCGTCTCGATCAGCGGCAGCTGCCCGGGCTCCGGCTCGGACTCCACCCGCTCGCCGGAGGAGTAGTCGAAGAGGCGCCCCGAGAGCAGCCCGATGAGGCCGGTGACGGGCGCGTGGCCGTCCGGAGCCTCGGTGCCGTACCGCGGCAGGTAGAGCGGGAGGACGGCGTCGGGGTCCTCGCCGCCGAGGACCTCGGCGCAGATCCGGGTCATCTCCTCGAAGCCGGCCCGGGCGCTCTCCAGGTGGGTGAGGACGATGGCGCGCGGCATCCCGACGGCCGCGCACTCCTCCCAGACCAGCCGGGTCGCCCCGGCGACGCCCTCCGCGCCCTCCGCCGCCGAGACGACGAAGAGGGCCGCGTCCGCCGCCCGCAGACCGGCCCTCAACTCGCCCACGAAATCGGCGTATCCGGGGGTGTCCAGGAGATTGATCTTCAGTCCGTCCCAGCCGAGCGGCACCAGCGAGAGCTGTACGGAGCGGTGCTGGCGGTGCTCGATCTCGTCGTGGTCGGAGACGCAGGTGCCGTCCTCGACCCGTCCCGCCCGGTTGACCGCCCCGGTGCTCAGCGCCAGGGCCTCCACGAGGGTGGTCTTCCCGGCTCCGCTGTGGCCGACCAGCACGACGTTCCGCAGGGACGAGGGCGGACCGGCCGACGGTGCTCTGCCGGCGGCTCCGGAGGGGGTGTGCGAGCTGGCGCCCATGGCGTGCCTCCCGGTTTCCGTGCGCGGTGAGGTCGCGGGGGACGTCGGCGCGCGGACCGGTGCGGGAGCGGCTCCGGCGACGCCCGCGGTCCTTCGAGCTTTGCACCGCCGCCGCCCCGCGTCCATACGCACGGCGGCGGGGGCCGCCCCGGCCCGTCCGCGGCACCCCCCTTGACATGACTACGATGGGCGCGCCGGTGGCCAGCAGGGGCCGGCGGCGCATCGAACCCCCGGGAAGGCCATGCTGAACAAGTACGCGCGTGCATTCTTCACGCGTGTCCTCACGCCGTTCGCCTCGTTCCTCATCCGCCGCGGGGTCAGCCCCGACACGGTGACCCTGCTCGGCACGGCCGGGGTGATGGCGGGCGCGCTGGTCTTCTACCCGATGGGCGAGTTCTTCTGGGGCACCGTCGTCATCACGCTGTTCGTCTTCTCGGACCTCGTCGACGGCAACATGGCCCGCCAGCTCGGCCGCTCCAGCCGCTGGGGCGCCTTCCTCGACTCCACGCTCGACCGGGTCGCGGACGGCGCGATCTTCGGCGGCCTGGCGCTCTGGTACGCGGCCGGGGGCGACGACATCGTGCTCTGCGCGGTGAGCATCTTCTGCCTGGCGAGCGGCCAGGTGGTCTCGTACACCAAGGCGCGCGGCGAGGCGATCGGGCTGCCGGTCGCGGTCAACGGCCTGGTGGAGCGCGCCGAGCGGCTGGTGATCTCGCTGGTGGCCGCCGGATTCGCGGGGCTGCACAAGTTCGGGGTGCCCGGCATCCAGTGGCTGCTGCCGATCGCGCTGTGGATCGTGGCCCTGGGCAGCCTGGTCACCCTCGTCCAGCGGGTGGTCACCGTCCGCAGGGAAGCCGCCGAGGCCGATGCCGCCGCTGCCGCCGAGGAGAGCGAGGCCAGGTCGTGAGCACCGCGCAGGAGCGGCTCACCGACAGCCTCTACGGGCTCGGCTGGGGCGCCGTGAAGCAGCTCCCCGAACCCCTCGCGGTCCGCCTCGGGCAGACCATCGCGGACACCGCGTGGAAGCGGCGCGGCAAGAGCATCCTGCGCCTGGAGGCCAACCTCGCCCGGGTGGTGCCGGACGCGGGGCCCGAGCAGCTGGCCGCGCTCTCCCGGGCCGGGATGCGCTCGTATCTGCGCTACTGGATGGAGTCCTTCCGGCTGCCCGCCTGGAGCGAGGAGCGCCGGCGCACCGGCTTCGACCCGAAGGACGTGCACCACCTCACCGACGGCCTCGCCGCGGGCAGGGGCGTCATCCTCGCCCTGCCGCACCTGGCCAACTGGGACCTCGCGGGCGCCTGGGTCACCACCGCGCTCGGGGTGCCCTTCGCCACCGTCGCCGAGCGGCTGCGCCCCGAGACGCTCTACGACCGCTTCGTCGCCTACCGGGAGAGCCTCGGCATGGAGGTCCTTCCGCACACCGGCGGCGCCGCCTTCGGCACCCTCGCCCGGCGGCTGCGCGCGGGCGGCCTGGTCTGCCTGGTCGCCGACCGCGACCTCTCGGCCTCCGGGGTGGACGTCGACTTCTTCGGCGAGACCGCGCGGATGCCCGCCGGGCCCGCGGCCCTCGCCCAGCAGACCGGGGCGCTGCTGCTGCCGGTCACCCTCTGGTACGACGACTCACCCGTGATGCGGGGCCGGGTGCACCCGGCGGTCGAGGTGCCCGCCGCCGGCAGCCGCGCCGAGAAGACCGCCGAGATGACCCAGGCGCTCGCGGACGTCTTCGCCGCGGGCATCGCCGACCACCCCGAGGACTGGCACATGCTCCAGCGGCTCTGGCTCGCCGACCTCGAACCCCGCCGGGAGAGCCCGTGAGGATCGGGATCGTCTGCCCGTACTCCTGGGACGTGCCGGGCGGCGTCCAGTTCCACATCCGCGACCTCGCCGAGCACCTCATCGCCCTCGGCCACGAGGTCTCCGTGCTCGCCCCCGCCGACGACGAGACACCGCTGCCGCGCTACGTGGTCTCCGCGGGCCGCGCCGTTCCGGTGCCCTACAACGGCTCGGTGGCCCGGCTCAACTTCGGCTTCCTGTCCGCGGCCCGGGTGCGCCGCTGGCTGCACGACGGCACCTTCGACGTCATCCACATCCACGAGCCCGCCTCGCCCTCGCTCGGCCTGCTGACCTGCTGGGCGGCGCAGGGCCCGATCGTGGCCACCTTCCACACCTCCAACCCGCGCTCGCGCGCCATGATCGCGGCGTACCCGATCCTGCAGGCGGCTCTGGAGAAGATCAGCGCCCGGATCGCGGTGAGCGAGTACGCCCGGCGCACCCTGGTGGAGCACCTCGGCGGGGACGCCGTGGTCATCCCCAACGGCGTGGACGTCGACTTCTTCGCCGGAGCCGAGCCGCGCCCCGAGTGGGGGACCCCGGCCGCCGAGCGGGACACCGGCGGCACCATCGGCTTCATCGGCCGCATCGACGAGCCCCGCAAGGGACTGCCGGTCCTGATGCGGGCGCTGCCCTCGATCCTGCGCGAGCGCCCCGACGCCCGGCTGCTGGTGGCGGGCCGCGGCGACGAGGAGGAGGCGGTCGCCGCGCTGCCCGCCGGGATGCGGGAGCGGGTGGAGTTCCTCGGCATGGTCAGCGACGAGGACAAGGCCCGGCTGCTGCGCAGCGTCGATCTGTACGTGGCGCCCAACACCGGCGGCGAGAGCTTCGGGATCATCCTCGTCGAGGCGATGTCGGCCGGGGCGCCGGTGCTCGGCAGCGACCTCGACGCCTTCGTCCAGGTGCTCGACCGGGGCGCCGCGGGCGAGATCTTCGCGAACGAGGACGCCGAGGCGCTGGCCGGGGCCGCGGTACGGCTGCTCGGCGACCCGGCCCGCCGGGCGGAGCTGCGCGAGCGCGGCAGCGCCCATGTGCGCCGCTTCGACTGGTCGACGGTGGGCGCGGACATCCTCGCCGTCTACGAGACCGTGACCGACGGCGCCGCCTCGGTCGCCACCGACGACCGCCCGGGCCTGCGCCAGCGCTTCGGACTGGCGCGCAGCTGAGGAAGCCTCGCGGACGCGCCCGCGGGCGCGGGGAGCCGAGGGCCCGGCCGTCGCTCACCGGGCGCCGCGGACCGACTCGCCTGCGCGCGCGGGGAGTCGCTGTTCAAGGCGGTCACCCTGGTCCTCTACGCCCCGACTCGCCTGCGCGCGCGGGGGAGCCGTCACCTGGACCTGCTGCGGCCCGTCGTCGGTGGCCAACTCGCTTGCGCGCGCCGGGAGTCGAGTCCGGCCGCTGCCCGTGCGCGCTCGGGTGCGGCGGCGGCCGGCCGCCGCCCGGTAGCCTTCGCCCGTGACACCCACCCTGATCTGGATCGCGGTCGCCCTGTTCGCGATCGGCCTCTACCTGAGCTGGACCGCGGGCCGCCTCGACCGGCTGCACGCCCGTATCGACGCCACCCGCGCCGCCCTCGACGCCCAGCTCCTGCGCCGCGCCTCGGTCGCCCAGGAGCTCGCCACCTCCGGGGTGCTCGACCCGGCCGCGTCGATCGTGCTCTACGAGGCCGCGCACGCCGCCCGGCAGGCCGAGGAGGAGCACCGCGAGGTCGCCGAGAGCGAGCTGAGCCAGGCGCTGCGGGCGGTCTTCGGCGACGCGCCTCAGGTGGAGGCGGTCCGCGAGGCGCCGGGCGGGGTGGCGGCTGCGGAGGAACTGGCGCAGGCGGTCCGCCGGGTGCCGATGGCCCGCCGCTTCCACAACGACGCGGTCCGCGCGGCCCGGGCGCTGCGCCGGCACCGCAAGGTCCGCTGGTTCCGCCTCGCGGGGCACGCCCCCTTCCCGCTCGCCTTCGAGATGGACGACGAGCCGCCGGAGGCCCTCGCCGACCGGGCCACCGGCTGACCGGACCGGCCCCGGCCGAGCGGCCCCCCGCGGCCGAGCGGCCCCCCGGCCGCCGTCAGCCCAGGTCCGCGCGGTCACCCGCAGGAGTCCGCAAACCCCTCGTACGAGTGCACGCGTCCACCCCTGCACGTACGCGGGCGTCTTCACGCGAGGGGCCAAAACGATCCACCGGCTGTTCATTGGCCCTTGCTGTGGCCTGCTTCACCGGGGTTTCCTCAAGCCTGCAACAGCCTTCCTTCCCCCAGTGAGGTCCCCTGTGTCCAGCACGCTCCCGCACACCACCGCCGAGACGCCGCAGACCGGCACCGCCCGCGTCAAGCGAGGCATGGCCGAGCAGCTGAAGGGCGGCGTGATCATGGACGTCGTCACCCCGGAGCAGGCGAAGATCGCCGAGGACGCGGGTGCCGTCGCCGTCATGGCCCTGGAGCGGGTGCCCGCCGACATCCGCAAGGACGGGGGAGTGGCCCGGATGTCCGACCCGGACATGATCGAGGGCATCATCGGCGCCGTCTCCATCCCGGTGATGGCCAAGTCCCGGATCGGCCACTTCGTCGAGGCGCAGGTCCTGCAGTCCCTCGGGGTCGACTACATCGACGAGTCCGAGGTGCTCACCCCGGCCGACGAGGTCAACCACTCCGACAAGTGGGCCTTCACCACCCCCTTCGTCTGCGGTGCCACCAACCTGGGCGAGGCCCTGCGCCGGATCGCCGAGGGCGCCGCGATGATCCGCTCCAAGGGCGAGGCCGGCACCGGCAACGTCGTCGAGGCGGTCCGCCACCTGCGCCAGATCAAGAACGAGATCGGCCGCCTGCGCGCCCTCGACAACAACGAGCTCTTCGCCGCCGCCAAGGAGCTGCGCGCCCCCTACGAGCTGGTCAAGGAGGTCGCCGAGCTGGGCAAGCTGCCCGTCGTCCTCTTCTCCGCGGGCGGCGTGGCCACCCCGGCGGACGCCGCGCTGATGCGCCAGCTCGGCGCCGAGGGCGTCTTCGTCGGCTCCGGCATCTTCAAGTCGGGCGACCCGGCCAAGCGCGCCGCGGCCATCGTGAAGGCCACCACCTTCTACGACGACCCGAAGATCATCGCGGACGCCTCCCGCGACCTCGGCGAGGCCATGGTCGGCATCAACTGCGACACCCTCCCCGAGGCCGAGCGCTACGCCAACCGCGGCTGGTGAGGCACCCCCGATGAGCAGCACACCCGTCATCGGCGTCCTGGCACTCCAGGGCGACGTACGGGAGCACTGCACGGCCCTCGCCGCCGCGGGCGCGGTGGCGAGGCCGGTGCGGCGCCCCGAGGAACTCGCCGCGGTGGACGGACTCGTCCTGCCCGGCGGCGAGTCCACCACCATCTCCAAGCTGGCCGTGCTCTTCGGCCTGCTCGACCCGCTGCGCGAGCGGATCCGCTCCGGGCTGCCCGTCTACGGCACCTGCGCCGGGATGATCCTGCTCGCCGACAAGATCCTCGACCCGAGGTCCGGCCAGGAGACCCTCGGCGGCATCGACATGATCGTCCGCCGCAACGCCTTCGGCAGGCAGAACGAGTCCTTCGAGGCGGCGGTCGAGGTCAAGGGCCTGGCCGACCCGGTGCACGGCGTCTTCATCCGCGCCCCCTGGGTGGAGTCGGTGGGCGCGAGCGCCGAGGTGCTCGCCGAACACGGCGGCCACATCGTCGCCGTACGCCAGGGCAACGCGCTGGCCACCTCCTTCCACCCGGAGCTGACCGGCGACCACCGCCTGCACGGGCTCTTCGCGGACCTGGTGCGCGCGGCGGGCTGAACGGCGGCCTTGCCCCGCCCGCACCCGCGCGGGGCGGGGCCGCCCCGGATCCTTGTAGGATCTTTGGCGGTACCCTCCGGACTCCCGCAGTTCCGGGGGAGTTCGTACGGAGATGGGTTACGCGAAGGAGACAGGCAGATGTCCGGCCACTCTAAATGGGCCACGACGAAGCACAAGAAGGCCGTGATCGACGCCAAGCGCGGCAAGCTCTTCGCGAAGCTGATCAAGAACATCGAGGTCGCCGCGCGCACCGGCGGCGCCGATATCGACGGCAACCCGACCCTCTTCGACGCCATCCAGAAGGCCAAGAAGCAGTCGGTCCCCAACAAGAACATCGACTCCGCGGTCAAGCGCGGCGCCGGCCTCGAAGCGGGCGGCGCCGACTACGAGACGATCATGTACGAGGGTTACGGCCCCAACGGTGTCGCGGTGCTCATCGAGTGCCTGACCGACAACCGCAACCGCGCCGCCTCCGACGTCCGCGTCGCCATGACCCGCAACGGCGGCAGCATGGCCGACCCCGGCTCCGTCGCGTACCTCTTCCACCGCAAGGGCGTCGTGATCGTCCCCAAGGGCGAGCTCGGCGAGGACGATGTGCTCGGCGCCGTCCTGGACGCGGGGGCCGAGGAGGTCAACGACCTCGGCGAGTCCTTCGAGGTGATCAGCGAGGCCACCGACCTGGTCGCGGTCCGCACCGCGCTCCAGGAGGCCGGGATCGACTACGACTCCGCCGACGCCAACTTCGTCCCGACCATGCAGGTCGAGCTGGAGGAGGAGGGCGCGCGCAAGATCTTCAAGCTGATCGACGCCCTGGAGGACAGCGACGACGTGCAGAACGTCTTCGCCAACTTCGACGTCTCCGACGAGGTCATGGCCAAGGTCGACGCCTGACGGCGGCTCAACTCGGCGCAGCGGAACGGGCCGGCGGGGAACACCCCGGCGGCCCGTTCGCGCGTGCCGGGGCCCGGGGACCGTCACCACTCGGGCGCCCGCCTGGGGCGTCGGCGCGGCCGTTGTCGGACCAAGCCGATAGCCTGCACAAACAGTTGAGCGAGGGAAGGGGGCGGCATGCGGGTACTCGGCGTGGACCCGGGGCTCACCCGGTGCGGCGTCGGCGTCGTGGAGGGCGCCGCGGGCCGGCCCCTGACCATGCTCGGCGTCGGCGTGGTGCGCACCCCCGCCGAGGCGGACACCCCGCTGCGGCTGGTCGCGATCGAGCGCGGCATCGAGGAGTGGCTGGACGAGCACCGGCCCGAACTCGTCGCCGTGGAGCGGGTGTTCAGCCAGCACAACGTCCGCACCGTGATGGGCACCGCCCAGGCCAGCGCGGTCGCCATGCTCTGCGCGGCCCGCCGCGGACTGCCGGTGGCCCTGCACACCCCGAGCGAGGTGAAGGCCGCCGTCACCGGGAACGGCCGCGCCGACAAGGCCCAGGTCGGCGCCATGGTCACCCGGCTCCTTCGCCTCGCCGCCCCGCCGACGCCCGCGGACGCCGCCGACGCCCTCGCCCTCGCCATCTGCCACATCTGGCGCGCGCCCGCGCAGAACCGGCTCGCCGAGGCCCAGGCCGCCGCCCGCCGCGCGCCCGCCCCCGCGTCCGTACGAAAGGTCAGGCGATGATCGCCTTCGTCAGCGGCCCGGTGGCCGCGCTCGCCCCCGACAGCGCCGTGGTCGAGGTCGGCGGCATCGGCATGGCGGTGCAGTGCACCCCCGGCACCCTGTCCGCGCTCCGCCTCGGCCAGCAGGCCAGGCTCGCCACCTCCCTCGTCGTCCGCGAGGACTCGCTCACCCTCTACGGCTTCGCCGACGACGACGAGCGGTCCACCTTCGAACTGCTCCAGACCGCGAGCGGGGTCGGGCCCCGGCTCGCCCAGGCCATGCTCGCCGTGCACACCCCCGACGCCCTGCGCCGCGCGGTCGCCACCGCCGACGAGAAGGCGCTGACCGCGGTCCCCGGCATCGGCAAGAAGGGGGCGCAGAAGCTGCTCCTGGAGCTGAAGGACCGGCTCGGCGCCCCGCTCGGCACCGGCCCCGCGGTGGGCGCCCCGGTCACCGCGGGCTGGCAGGACCAGCTGCACGCCGCCCTGATCGGCCTCGGATACGCCACCCGTGAGGCCGACGAGGCGGTGGCCGCGGTCGCCCCGCAGGCCGAGAGCGGCGGCGCCGCACCGCAGATCGGCCCGCTGCTCAAGGCGGCCCTGCAGACCCTGAACCGGACCCGATGAGCGGGCGGCGGGCGCCGCGCTCCCCCGAAGTGGGGAAATTCCCGGGGCGCGGTTGACGCCCCGCGCCCCAGGGGCACCCCTCCCGCAGACCCCCGCACCCCGACGCACACCGGCGGCCCCGACCGCCCCGACCCCGCGAGGCCACCACCCGTGAACTGGGACGACACCTCTGACGCCCCCGAGGACAGCGCCGAGGGCCGGCTCGTCGGCGCCGACGCCGACGGCGAGGACCAGGCCGTCGAGGCGGCGCTGCGCCCCAAGTCCCTCGGCGAGTTCGTCGGCCAGGAGCGGGTGCGCGAGCAGCTCGACCTCGTCCTGCGGGCCGCCCGGCAGCGCGGCGCCACCGCCGACCACGTCCTGCTCTCCGGCGCCCCCGGGCTCGGCAAGACCACCCTCTCCATGATCATCGCCGCCGAGATGGGCGCCCCGATCCGCATCACCAGCGGCCCCGCCATCCAGCACGCGGGCGACCTCGCCGCGATCCTCTCCTCCCTCCAGGAGGGCGAGGTCCTCTTCCTCGACGAGATCCACCGGATGTCCCGCCCGGCCGAGGAGATGCTCTACATGGCCATGGAGGACTTCCGCGTCGACGTGATCGTCGGCAAGGGCCCGGGCGCCACCGCCATCCCCCTCGAACTGCCGCCCTTCACCCTGGTCGGCGCCACCACCCGGGCCGGACTGCTGCCCCCGCCGCTGCGCGACCGCTTCGGCTTCACCGCGCACATGGAGTTCTACGAGCCCGCCGAGCTGCACCGGGTCGTCCACCGCTCGGCCGGCCTGCTCGACGTGCAGGTCGACGGCGCGGGCGCCGCGGAGATCGCCGGACGCTCCCGCGGCACCCCCCGGATCGCCAACCGGCTGCTGCGCAGGGTCCGGGACTACGCGCAGGTCAAGGCGGACGGGGCGATCACCCAGGAGATCGCCGCGGCGGCCCTCGCCGTCTACGAGGTCGACGAGCGCGGCCTCGACCGGCTCGACCGGGCGGTGCTCGGCGCCCTGCTCAAACTCTTCGGCGGCGGCCCGGTCGGCCTGTCCACCCTCGCCGTCGCGGTGGGCGAGGAGCGGGAGACGGTCGAGGAGGTCGCCGAGCCCTTCCTCGTACGCGAGGGGCTGCTCGCCCGCACCCCGCGCGGCCGCGTCGCCACCCCCGCGGCATGGGCGCACCTCGGTCTCACCCCGCCTCCGGCGGCCGCGGGCGGCGGGGCCCAGCAGGACCTGTTCAGGGGCTGACGGCGCAAAGGCTCAGGTGGCCAGGAACCCCGGTGCCATGCCGGGCGTTGTTCCATGCGTGCGGACTCCTTTAGACTCCGCCGATGCCGCCCTTGTGGCGGTGCGACCACCCCCGTCGACCAGGCCCCGCTCCCCAGCGCGGTCGCATGAAGGAAGTACCCACCCGTGAGTCCTCTGACCCTCCTCCCGTTCGTCGTGCTTATCGGGGCCATGTTCTTGATGACCCGGTCTGCCAAGAAGAAGCAGCAGCAGGCCGTGCAGATGCGGGAGCAGGTGCAACCGGGTACCGGCATCCGCACGATCGGCGGCATGTACGCCACCGTCAAGGAGGTCAACGAGGACACCCTCCTCCTCGAGGTCGCCCCCGGCGTGCACGCCGTGTACGCGAAGAACTCCGTGGGCGCCGTCCTCGACGACGAGGAGTACAACCGCATCGTGCACGGCACCGGCACCGAGGTGCCGGACGACGCCTCCTCCCTCACCGACGCCGACGAGACCGCGTCGGAGAAGACCGCGGACTCCGAGGACGACGGCCGTATCGACCTCGCCAAGGACGACGAGCCCGCCGAGGCCGGCACCGAGGACGCCTCGCCGAAGAAGACCGACGGCGAGTCCGACGCGAAGTAGTCGCGCCCGGGACCGCGGCGCGCCCTGAGGCGCGCCCGCGGCCCCTGCGCGCGCCGCGCGGAGTCCCGACACCAGGCCATGGCCCTCCGCCTCCGGATCCGGGGGCGGTCGGCCCGAGAGGGAGTACGAGAAGGTGGCAGCACCGAAGAAGGGCCGGAGGCCCAGCAGCCAGGGCCGCCCTGGCCGTACGCTGGCTTTCATCCTGATCGCCTTGGTGGCGCTCACCGGGGGGATGTTCGCTTCCGGGCACACCAAGCCGCGCCTGGGTATCGACCTCGCCGGGGGCACGAGCATCACGCTGCAGGCGAAGAGTCAGCCGGGCGAGAAGAACGCGGTCAACAAGACCAATATGAACACGGCCGTCGACATCATCGAGCGCCGTGTCAACGGCCTCGGTGTCTCCGAGGCCGAGGTGCAGACCCAGGGCAACGACAATATCGTCGTCAACATCCCCAAGGGCAGCAACGAGAAGCAGGCGCGTGAGCAGGTCGGTACGACCGCCCAGCTCTTCTTCCGTCCCGTGCTGACCCTCGCCCCGGGCGCACCGCAGAAGGAGCAGCCCCCGGCCGACCCGTCCAAGAGCCCCGACAAGGGCGGCGACAAGGACAAGGGCCAGGGCGAGGACAAGGACGCCGCCGAGCCGGACGACAAGGCCACCGGGGGCGCCGGGGACAAGGCGAGCCCCAGCCCCACGGCCACCACGCAGGGCCGCCCGCTCAGCGAGGGCCTGACGGCCGACGACCCGACCCCCACCGCGAGCCCCTCGGGCAAGCCCTCCGACAAGGAGTCCACGCCGCCGAAGCCGAGCGGCGAGGAGGCGAAGGCCGCCGACCTGCAGAAGCGCTTCATGGCGCTGGACTGCACCAAGAGGGCCACCCGCGCCAAGACCGCCGAGCAGTCCGCCGCGGCGAAGGGCAAGGACGTCGTCCTCGGCTGCGGCCAGAACAACCAGAAGCAGTGGCAGAAGTACATCCTCGGTCCGGTCGGCGTCCAGGGCCGGGACGTGGACGACGCCAAGGCCGTGCTCGACACCACCAGTGGTGCCGGGTGGAAGGTCACCATGGACTTCAACGGCAAGGGTGCCAAGGCCTTCGGCGACATCACGGGCGAGCTGGCGAAGAAGCAGTCCCCGCAGAACCAGTTCGCGATCGTCCTGGACGGCGAGGTCGTCTCCGACCCCTACGTCAGCCGGGCCCTGACCCAGGGCACCGCCGAGATCTCCGGCAGCTTCGACCAGCAGTCCGCCAAGGACCTGGCCAACATCCTCTCCTACGGCGCCCTGCCGCTCTCCTTCCGGGAGGACACCGTCACCACGGTGACCGCGGCGCTCGGCGGGGAGCAGCTGCGCGCGGGCCTCATCGCCGGTGCGATCGGCCTCGCGCTGGTCGTCATCTACCTGGTGGCCTACTACCGGGGCCTGTCGCTCATCGCCATCGCCTCGCTGCTCGTGTCGGCCGCCCTGACCTACACGATCATGGCGCTGCTCGGCCCGACGATCGGCTTCGCGCTGAACCTCCCGGCCGTCTGCGGAGCGATCGTCGCGATCGGTATCACCGCCGACTCCTTCATCGTCTTCTTCGAACGCATAAGGGACGAGATCCGCGAGGGCCGCTCCCTGCGGCCCGCCGTCGAGCGCGGCTGGCCCCGGGCCCGGCGCACCATCCTGGTCTCGGACTTCGTGTCCTTCCTGGCCGCCGCGGTGCTGTTCATCGTCACCGTCGGCAAGGTCCAGGGCTTCGCCTTCACCCTAGGGCTGACGACCCTGCTCGACGTCGTGGTCGTCTTCCTCTTCACCAAGCCGCTGATGACGATCCTCGCGCGGAAGAAGTTTTTCGCCAACGGTCATCCGTGGTCGGGACTCGACCCGAAGCGGCTGGGCGCCAAGCCGCCGCTGCGCCGCACCCGCCGCACCCACTCTTCCGACACGAAGGAGGCCTGAGGTGTCGAAGCTCGGCGATCTCGGGGCCAGGCTCCACCGCGGTGAGGTCAGCTACGACTTCATCGGCAAGCGGATGATCTGGTACGGCCTCTCGGTCCTGATCACCATCACCGCCATCGTGGGTCTCGCCGTCCAGGGACTCAACATGGGCATCGAGTTCAAGGGCGGTGCCGTCTTCAACACCCCGAAGACGGATGTCTCCGTCTCCCAGGCGGAGGAGGCCGCGGAGAAGGCCTCCTCGCACGACGCGATCGTCCAGGAGCTCGGCCAGGGCGGTCTGCGGATCCAGATCAGCAGCATCGACACCGCCGAGGCGACCCCGATCAAGGACGCGCTCGCCGAAGAGCTGAAGATCGACCCGGACCGCATCAACGCGGAACTGGTCGGCCCCAGCTGGGGTGAGCAGATCGCCCAGAAGGCCTGGACGGGCCTGATCGTCTTCATGATCCTCGTGGTGATCTATCTGGCGATCGCCTTCGAGTGGCGCATGGCGGTCGCGGCGCTGATCGCGCTGATCCACGACATCACGATCACGGTGGGCATCTACGCCCTGGTCGGCTTCGAGGTCACCCCGGGCACCGTGATCGGTCTGCTGACGATCCTCGGTTACTCGCTCTACGACACCGTCGTGGTCTTCGACTCCCTGAAGGAGAGCTCGAAGGACATCACCAAGCAGAACCAGCTCACCTACAGCGATGTCGCCAACCGTTCGATCAACGGCACCCTGGTGCGGTCGGTCAACACCACGGTGGTCGCGCTGCTCCCGGTCGCCGGACTGCTCTTCATCGGTGGCGGCGTGCTCGGCGCGGGCATGCTCAACGACATCTCGCTCTCGCTGTTCGTCGGCCTCGCGGCCGGTGCGTACTCCTCGATCTTCATCGCCACCCCGCTGGTCGCCGACCTCAAGGAGCGCGAGCCGAAGATGAAGGCGCTGCGCAAGCGGGTGCTCGGCAAGCGCGCGGCAGCGGCGGCCAAGGGCGACTCCGGCGGGGCCACCGTGGAGCAGGACGAGGACACCGGGGCGACCGCGGACGACTCCGAGGACGCCTCGCCCGCGGTCGTCGGCCCGCGCAACCAGCCCGTCGCCCGCAGCCGCGGGCGGGGCCGCCCCTCGGGGAAGCGCCGATGACCGAGACGGCCGCGCTGAAGGAGCTGCTGCTCAGCCGCATCCGGGACGTCCCCGACTATCCGCAGCCTGGGGTGATGTTCAAGGACATCACCCCGCTGCTCGCGGACCCGGAGGCCTTCGAGGCGCTCACCGGGGCCCTGGCAGAGGCGGTGGCCCGCAGCGGCGCCACCAAGATCGTCGGACTGGAGGCCCGGGGCTTCATCCTGGGCGCCCCGGCCGCGGTCCGGGCCCGGGTCGGCTTCATCCCGGTCCGCAAGGCGGGCAAGCTCCCCGGAGCCACCCTCAGCCAGTCCTACGACCTGGAGTACGGCTCCGCGGAGATCGAGGTGCACGCCGAGGACCTGTCCTCCGGTGACCGTGTACTGATCATCGACGACGTCCTGGCCACCGGAGGCACCGCCGAGGCCGCGGTACGGCTCGTGCGCAGCGCGGGTGCCCAGGTCGCCGGTGCCGTGGTCATGATGGAGCTGAGCGTCCTCGGCGGTCGCGGACGGCTGGAGAAGGCGCTCGGCGAGGCCCCGCTGGAGGCTTTGCTCACGGTCTGACCCGCGGCCCGCACCCATCAGGCGAGAAGGCGGCCGTTCCTGGATTTCCTTTCCGGGAACGGCCGCCTTCCGCATGCGCGGCCCGCCCCGTACAGATCCGCCTCGGCGTATTCGCGCGGTACGCCGCCGGAAGTACGCGGGAATTCCGGCACCGCTCTTCCGCGCTTCTCCGTACGCCTCTCTCCACTCGCCGGCCCGGATGTCTCAAGTTCTGCTCAAATAACTGGAGTTCATCTGATCTTGATGTCAGGATCGATCTTGACCACGTCGGCCGCTGTCGCGAAAGCGGCCGACGGAGCAAGAAAGCACGGCAACAAAAGCACAGCAAGAAAAACGGAGGGGAAAAGTGACTCTCTCGCACAGGGTTTCCGCGGGAATGGTGACGCTCGTCTCGGCCGCGGCGCTGACCGTCGCCGCGGCACCGGCCGGAGCCGCACCGGCCAAGGCGCAGGAGGCGCCCGCCTCGGTGGGCGTCACGTGCTCGAATTCCTGGAAGAACGCCGGAAGCCTTCCCGGAAAGTGGAGCAAGGTGAAGGACAGCACCTGTTCCATCTTCGGCAACCCGAAGTACAAGGCCGCCTACCAGTGGGCCGCCGAGCGCGGCAGCGTCTGCGTCAAGGTGAAGGGTTTCTCGAAGGGCAAGGCCAAGTGGTACAACGCGGGCTGCGGAAAGACCGGGGCCATCAAGAATGTGCCCTGGGGCAATGTCGCCGCGCACAAGGAAATGAAGGTCAAGGGCGCCGCCCTCTTCAAGTGGCGCTGAGCGGCACCGAGGGACATTGAGCTGCCGGGGCGAACCGCTCCCGGACAGCCCTGACCCGGCGGGCAGGCACCGGCCGACCACCGGTGCCTGCCCCGTTCGCGGAGTTCGCGGACCGGGTCGACGGGCCCGTCCGCGGAGACCGCCCACGGGCCCTTCGCCGAGGCGGTCCACGGGCCCCTCGCGAAGCCGGCCGCAGGCCCCCGCGCAGGGCTCGGGGCGAGACGTACCGGGGCGATCGCTACCATGGTTGTCCGGGACCTGATCGGGGACCCGGCTCGCGCACCGAGGAGCGCCCTTTGCCAGACGAGGCCCAGCCCATCGCCGCGAAGTCCGACGCAGAGTCCGGACGGCCCGCGGCCTCCGCCGCCCCCCGTGCCGGTGAGGCTCCCGCACCCGAGCCCGCAGCGGGCGAGACGGCTGCCCCCTCGCGCCCGAAGCCGTCCGCGGAGCGTCCGGCCCCCGCGGTGCGGCCCGCCTCCGGCGCCACCTCGCGCAATGCCTCGTCCAACCGCGTCCGGGCCCGGCTCGCGCGCCTCGGCGTGCAGCGCTCCAACCCGTACAACCCGGTCCTCGAACCGCTGCTGCGGATAGTGCGCGGCAACGATCCCAAGATCGAGACCGGTACGCTGCGCCAGATCGAGCGGGCCTACCAGGTCGCCGAGCGCTGGCACCGGGGGCAGAAGCGCAAGAGCGGCGACCCGTACATCACGCATCCGCTCGCGGTCACCACCATCCTCGCCGAGCTGGGCATGGACCCGGCGACCCTGATGGCGGGCCTGCTGCACGACACCGTCGAGGACACCGAGTACGGCCTCGACACCCTGCGCCGCGACTTCGGCGACCAGGTCGCGCTGCTCGTGGACGGCGTCACCAAGCTGGACAAGGTCAAGTTCGGCGAGGCCGCGCAGGCCGAGACCGTCCGCAAGATGGTCGTCGCCATGGCCAAGGACCCGCGGGTCCTGGTGATCAAGCTCGCCGACCGCCTGCACAACATGCGCACCATGCGCTACCTCAAGCGGGAGAAGCAGGAGAAGAAGGCCCGCGAGACCCTGGAGATCTACGCCCCGCTCGCCCACCGCCTGGGCATGAACACCATCAAATGGGAGCTGGAGGACCTCGCCTTCGCGATCCTCTACCCCAAGATGTACGACGAGATCGTGCGGCTGGTCGCCGAGCGGGCGCCCAAGCGGGACGAATACCTGGCCATAGTGACCGACGAGGTCCAGGCCGACCTGCGGGCCGCCCGCATCAAGGCCACCGTCACCGGCCGCCCGAAGCACTACTACAGCGTCTACCAGAAGATGATCGTCCGCGGCCGGGACTTCGCGGAGATCTACGACCTGGTGGGCATCCGCGTCCTCGTCGACACGGTCCGCGACTGCTACGCGGCGCTCGGCACGGTGCACGCGCGATGGAATCCGGTCCCCGGCCGGTTCAAGGACTACATCGCGATGCCGAAGTTCAACATGTACCAGTCGCTGCACACCACGGTGATCGGCCCCTCGGGCAAGCCCGTGGAGCTCCAGATCCGCACCTTCGACATGCACCGCCGCGCCGAGTACGGCATCGCCGCGCACTGGAAGTACAAGCAGGAGGCCGTGGCGGGCACCTCCAAGGTGCGCAGCGACACGACCCGGGCGGCGGGCAAGTCCGGCAAGGACGCCGACGCCGTCAACGACATGGCCTGGCTGCGGCAGCTGCTCGACTGGCAGAAGGAGACCGAGGACCCCTCGGAGTTCCTGGAGTCGCTGCGCTTCGACCTCTCCCGCAACGAGGTCTTCGTCTTCACGCCCAAGGGCGATGTGATAGCGCTGCCCGCGGGCGCCACCCCGGTCGACTTCGCCTACGCCGTGCACACCGAGGTCGGCCACCGCACCATAGGCGCACGCGTCAACGGACGCCTCGTACCGCTCGAATCCACCCTGGACAACGGCGACCTCGTCGAGGTCTTCACCTCCAAGGCGGCCGGCGCGGGACCCTCCCGGGACTGGCTCGGCTTCGTCAAGTCGCCACGGGCGCGGAACAAGATCCGCGGCTGGTTCTCCAAGGAGCGGCGCGACGAGGCGATCGAGCAGGGCAAGGACGCCATCGCCCGCGCGATGCGCAAGCAGAACCTGCCGATCCAGCGCATCCTCACCGGCGACTCCCTGGTCACCCTCGCCCACGAGATGCGCTACCCCGACATCTCCTCGCTGTACGCGGCGATCGGCGAGGGCCATGTCGCCGCGCAGAACGTCGTGCAGAAGCTGGTGCAGGCCCTCGGCGGCGAGGAGGCCGCCAACGAGGACATCGCCGAGAGCGCCCCGCCGGTCCGCTCCGGGCGCAGCCGCAGCCGCCGCTCCAGCGCGGACCCGGGTGTGGTCGTCAAGGGTGTCGAGGACGTCTGGGTCAAGCTCGCCCGATGTTGTACGCCGGTGCCGGGCGACCCCATCATCGGCTTCGTCACCCGCGGCAGCGGCGTCTCGGTGCACCGCGCGGACTGCGTGAACGTCGACTCGCTGGCCCGGGAGCCGGAGCGGATGCTCGACGTCGAGTGGGCGCCCACCCAGTCCTCGGTCTTCCTGGTCGCCATCCAGGTGGAGGCCCTGGACCGCTCCCGGCTGCTCTCGGACGTCACCCGCGTCCTGTCCGACCAGCACGTCAACATCCTCTCCGCGGCCGTGCAGACCTCACGGGACCGGGTGGCCACCTCCCGCTTCACCTTCGAGATGGGCGACCCCAAGCACCTGGGCCACGTCCTGAAGGCGGTCCGCGGAGTCGAGGGCGTGTACGACGTCTACCGGGTGACATCGGCGCGGAGGCCCTGAGCGGGCAGCCGGCCGGGGCGGGGGAGCGGATGAAGGACGGGACCGCGGAGTCGGGCGGCGCCCGCTCCCGCCAGCGCGAGGCGGTCAACCTCGTGCTGCGCGGCGAACTCCAGGAGGCCGCGCAGGTGCTCTCGGTCGTGGTGCCGGTCTGCCTCTCCTCGCTCGGCCCGGCCCATCCGACCACCCTCCTCAGCCAGTACTGGCACGCGGTCTGCCTGGCGCGGCTGGGCGCGGGCGACCGGGCCGTGGACCTGCTCGCCCGGGTGAACCGGCACGCCGACCGGCGAATGGGGGACCGGTCGTGACCGGCGCGCGGGTGTCCGTCTCGGCGGTGGCGGCCGACACCGAGGACGAACTGCGGTCCCTGGCACGCTGGTTACGTGAGGACGAGACCCTGGACGGCGGGCTCCGCACGGAGTTCGCGGCCGCCGGGCCCGCCCCCGACGGCGCCATGGGCACCGGCTTCGACGTGCTCCAACTGGTCCTCGGCAGCGCGCTGTCCACCGCCGCCCTCGCGGTCTCGGTGCTCCAGTGGCAGCTCTCCCGCCGCCGGGCCCCGCACCTCGTCCTGAGCCGGGGCGAGCTGCGCGTGGAGATCAGCGGGGAGGCGGCGCGCGACGAGGAGACGCTGCGGCGCGTGCTCGCGGTCCTCGAACCGGGCGGGCCCGGACCGGACGGGGAGGACACGGCCGATGACGGCGCTTCCTGACCCGGCCCGCTCCCGCGCCGTGCTCCTCGGCACCGCCTCCTACCGCCATCTGCCCCAACTCCCGGCGGTGGAGGCCAATGTGGTGGACCTCGCGGGCGAGCTGTGCGACGCGACGGTCTGGGGCCTGCCCGTCCAGCACTGCACCGTGGTCGCCGATCCGGTCAGCGCCCCCGCGATGCTCGACCCGGTGCACGAGGCGGCCGAGGAGGCCACCGACACCCTGCTCGTCTACTACGCGGGGCACGGCATGCGGGACACCGAGTCCGCGGACCTCTACCTCTCCCTCGTCGACTCCCGCGAGGCCATGGGCTACACCGCCGTGGCCTACCAGCATCTGCGCTCCGCCCTGCGGTCCTCCCGCGCCCGGCGCAAGATCGTCGTCCTCGACTGCTGCTTCAGCGGCCGGGCCGCGCGCACCCTGGCCGGCGAGGAGGTGCTCGCGGCGCAGGCCGCCGTGGACGGCGCGTACGTCCTCACGGCCTCGCCCCGCGACCGGCTCGCGCTCGCCCCGGACGGGGAGCGCTACACCGCCTTCACCGGGGAGCTGCTGAGCGTCCTGCGGGCCGGGGTCCCCGAGGGGCCCGAACTCATCGACCTCGACACGCTCTACCGCGTACTGGAGGAGCGGCTGCGGGCCAAGAACCGGCCGCTGCCGCAGCGTTCCCAGGAGAACGGGGTCGGGCGGCTGCCCTTCGCCCGCAACAAGGCCCGCGCCTCGGCGAGCGCCCCCGCGGGCCCCGTCCTCGCCAGCGACGTACGCGCCGCCCTGGTCGCCACCGGCCTCACCCTGGCACGGCTGCTGCGGGCCGAGGGCAACACCCGGGACGCGCTGCCCGTCCTGCGCCTCGCCCTCCAGGAGCAGGTCAGCCAGGGGCGCGGCGAACTGCTCGCCGTACAGCTGGAGTTGTCGGAGCTGCTCGCCGAGACGGGCCAGCTCCGCGAGGCCATCGAGGTCCTCGAACTGGCCTTCCAGCACGTGCACAAGGTGTACGGACCCGAGGCCGTCCTGGTCTGCCGCAGGCTCGCCGACCTGCTCCAGGAGTCCGGCAACCACATCCAGGCCTGCGAGGTCCTCAAGCACGCCCTCGACATCGCGGAGTACGGGAGCGTGGGCGGCCCGGCTTAGGCCGTGTCCGGAAAGTCCCGCCTGCCACGCGACGCCTGGCCCGCACTCTCGCTCTCGCCGCACCGGGCGAAAGCCCGAGTACATCCGGTACGAGGACCTTCGCCCGCCGCGCCGAGAGCACGCACCAGACGCCGCCTGGCCCGCCCTTCGGGCGAACGGCGGGACTTTCCGGAAACGGCCTAGGACAGCGCGCACACGCGAAGGCCCGGTCCGCGCCGACGCGCGGACCGGGCCCTGCTCCTGCGGAGGGCGGCAGCCTCAGCCGCCGAACTCCTGGAGGCCCTTCAGCGCCTGGTCGAGCAGCGCCCGGCGGCCGTCCAGCTCCTTCTGGAGCTTGTCGGCCTTGGCGTTGTTGCCCGCGGCACGGGCGGTCTCGATCTGCTTGCCGAGCTTGTCGACGGCGGCCTGCAGCTGACCGGTCAGGCCCTCCGCGCGGGCCCGCGCCTCCGGGTTGGTGCGGCGCCACTCGGCCTCCTCGGAGTCCTGCAGCGCACGCTCCACCGCGTGCATCCGGCCCTCCACCTTCGGGCGGGCGTCACGCGGTACGTGGCCGATGGCCTCCCAGCGCTCGTTGAGCGAACGGAAGGCCGCCCGGGCCGACTTGAGGTCGGTCACCGGCAGCAGCCGCTCGGCCTCGGCGGCCAGCTCCTCCTTCAGCTTGAGGTTCTCCGACTGCTCCGCGTCCCGCTCCGCGAAGACCGCGCCGCGGGCGGCGAAGAAGACGTCCTGGGCGCCGCGGAAGCGGTTCCACAGATCGTCCTCGTGCTCGCGCTGGGCGCGGCCCGCCGCCTTCCACTCGCCCATCAGCTCGCGGTAGCGCGCCGCGGTGCCGCCCCAGTCGGTCGAGCCGGAGAGCGACTCGGCCTCCGAGACCAGCCGCTCCTTGGTCTTGCGGGCCTCCTCGCGCTGCGCGTCCAGCGAGGCGAAGTGCGCCTTGCGCCGCTTGGAGAAGGCCGAGCGGGCGTGCGAGAAGCGGTGCCAGAGCTCGTCGTCGGACTTGCGGTCCAGACGCGGCAGCCCCTTCCAGGTGTCCACCAGGGCCCGCAGCCGCTCGCCCGCCGAGCGCCACTGCTCGCTCTGCGCCAGCTCCTCCGCCTCGGCGACCAGATTCTCCTTGGCCTGCCGCGCCTCGTCGGACTGCTTGGCCTTCTGGACCTTGCGCTCCTCACGCCGCGCCTCGACCGTCTCGACGAGCTTGTCGAGACGGTCGCGCAGGGCCTGGAGATCGCCGACCGCATGGTGGGCGTCCACCTGCTCGCGCAGGTGGTCGATGGCGGTCTGGGCGTCCTTGGCCGACAGGTCGGTGGTCTTCACCCGGCGTTCGAGGAGGCCGATCTCCACAACCAGGCCCTCGTACTTGCGCTCGAAGTAGGCCAGGGCCTCGTCCGGGGATCCGGCCTGCCAGGAACCGACGACCTTCTCGCCGTCGGCCGTACGCACGTACACGGTGCCCGTCTCGTCGACGCGGCCCCACGGGTCGCTGCTCACAGCGCCTCCTCCACATGATGCCCCTCGGGTACTGCCGCCCCCGGGCATCGTCCACAGTTTCGTCACCGCAAACATAGGCGACCGGCGGGGCGGCTGTCCGCATCCCGCGCGACCGAACTTGCGAGGCGGGAGCCCCCGGCAGCGCTTGATGACGCCGCGTGCGCCCCCCGGTGCGAACAGTGTCCGCGCCCCGCTCGCCCCGACCCCGGTCAGGAGGTGCGCACGGTGGCCTTGTCGATGACCACCGTGGCGTTCGGCGCCCCGTCGCCGCCGCCCGAGTCCTCGCCCGCGTCCGCGATCTTCTTGAGCACCTTCATACCGCTCTTCGAGACGGTGCCGAACGGCGTGTAGTCCGGCGGCAGTTGGGTGTCCCGGTAGACCAGGAAGAACTGGCTGCCGCCCGAGTCGCGGCCCTTGCCGGTCTGGGCGTTGTACTTGTTGGCCATCGCCACCGTGCCCGCCGGGTAGACACCGCCCCGCAGCCGCTTGTCCTTGAGGTTCTCGTCGTCGAGCGTGTAGCCGGGGTCGCCCTCGCCGTCGCCCCGCGGGTCGCCGCACTGCAGGACGTTGACGGTGCCGGTGGTCAGCCGGTGGCACCGGGTGTGGTCGAAGTAGCCCTTGCCCGCGAGGAAGCGGAAGGAGTTCACCGTGTGCGGGGCGGCCTTCGCCTCCAGGGCGATGCCGATGCTGCCGCAGGTGGTGTCCAACTCCATCGTGTAGTCAGCCGACTTGTCGATCGTGAGGGCCGGCTCCTTCGTGAACGAGAGCGGCTTCACCTTGCCCGCCGCGGGCTTGCCGCAGGGGTCCTCGGCGCTGCTGCCGCCGGAGTCGCCGTCGAAGACGCCGCCCACCCAGAGCCCGCCCGCGACCACGAGGAGCAGCCCCAGGGCCGCGCCGATCAGGATGGTGCGCTGCCGCGCCCTGCGCTGCGCCGCCGCACGGCGCTGCTGCTGCCGTATCCGCTTCTCTCTGGCGAGCTGCTTGCGCCGCTGTTCCTGGCTGACCACGGGTCGTCTCCTCGTGCGTGTGTACGTGACGGCTGCGGGCCCGCGCCGTACCGACTCCGGCGCGAGGGTGCCCGTACCGTATACGGGTTGGCTGTGGGATCGGCTCCGCCGGTAGGCTCTGAGCAGCCGCGTTCCCCGCCGCCGCGGGCCCGGCCGAACCGTCGCCGACGAACGAAGGACGATCGTGCTCATTGCCGGGTTCCCCGCCGGGGCCTGGGGGACCAACTGCTATCTGGTCGCCCCCGCCGCAGGCGAGGAGTGCGTGATCATCGACCCGGGCCACCAGGCCGCCGAGGGCGTCGAGGAAGCGCTGAGGAAGCATCGGCTCAAGCCCGTCGCGGTCGTCCTCACCCACGGCCACATCGACCATGTGGCCTCCGTCGTCCCGGTCTGCGGCGCGCACGACGTGCCCGCCTGGATCCACCCCGAGGACCGCTACATGATGAGCGATCCGGAGAAGGCGCTCGGCCGCTCCATCGGGATGCCGCTGATGGGCGAGCTGACCGTGGGCGAACCGGACGACGTACAGGAGCTGACCGACGGTGCCCTGCTGCGGCTCGCCGGAATGGAGTTCGGTGTGGCGCACGCGCCCGGGCATACCAAGGGGTCGGTGACCTTCCGGATGCCCGAGAGCCCGGAGATCCCTCCGGTCCTCTTCTCGGGCGACCTGCTGTTCGCCGGCTCCATCGGCCGCACCGACCTCCCCGGTGGCAGCCACCCGGAGATCCTCGAGTCGCTGGGCCGGGTGTGCCTGCCGCTCGACGACTCGACCGTGGTGCTGTCCGGGCACGGTCCCCAGACGACCATCGGCCAGGAGCGCGCCACCAACCCGTATCTGCGGCAGGTGGCCGCCGGCCTGGGGCCTGATCCCTCCACGGCCCCGCGACGAGGAATGTGACGAGAAAGCTCCCGTGAACACCTTCCAGGCCCCCAAGGGCACCTACGACCTCATCCCCCCGGACTCCGCGACCTACCTCGCCGTGCGCGAGGCCATCGCGGCGCCGCTGAAGAACTCCGGCTACGGGTACGTCGAGACCCCCGGCTTCGAGAACGTCGAGCTCTTCGCGCGCGGCGTCGGCGAGTCCACCGACATCGTCAGCAAGGAGATGTACGCCTTCGAGACCAAGGGCGGCGACCGGCTCGCGCTGCGCCCCGAGGGCACCGCCTCCGTGCTGCGGGCCGCGCTCCAGGCCAATCTGCACAACGAGGGCAAGCTCCCCGTCAAGCTCTGGTACTCGGGCTCGTACTACCGCTACGAGCGCCCGCAGAAGGGGCGTTACCGCCACTTCTCCCAGGTCGGGGCCGAGGCCATCGGCACCGAGGACCCCTTCCTCGACGCGGAACTGATCGTCCTCGCGGACCAGGCCTACCGCTCGCTGGGGCTGCGCACCTTCCGCATCCTGCTCAACTCGCTGGGCGACAAGGAGTGCCGGCCGGTCTACCGGACCGCGCTCCAGGGGTTCCTGCGCGGTCTCGACCTCGACGAGGACACCCGGCGCCGGATCGAGATCAACCCGCTGCGGGTCCTCGACGACAAGCGCGAGTCCGTCCAGAAGCAGCTGACCGGGGCGCCGCTGCTGCGCGACTACCTCTGCGACGCCTGCAAGGCCTACCACGAGCAGGTGCGCGAGCTGCTCACCGCCGCGGGGGTGGCCTACGAGGACGACCCCAAGCTGGTCCGCGGCCTCGACTACTACACCCGCACCACCTTCGAGTTCGTGCACGACGGCCTCGGCTCGCAGTCCGCGGTCGGCGGCGGCGGGCGCTACGACGGCCTCTCCGAGATGATCGGCGGCCCCTCGCTGCCCTCGGTGGGCTGGGCGCTCGGCGTGGACCGCACGGTGCTCGCCCTCCAGGCCGAGGGCGTCAGCCTCGAACTGCCGCCCGCCACCAGCGTGTTCGCGGTGCCGCTCGGCGAGGAGGCGCGGCGGGTGCTGTTCGGCGTGGTCACCGGGCTGCGCAAGCAGGGCGTCGCCGCCGACTTCGCCTTCGGCGGGCGCGGGCTCAAGGGCGCCATGAAGAACGCCAACCGCAGCGGCGCCCGGTTCGCGGTCATCGCGGGGGAGCGGGACCTCGCGGAGAACCTCGTCCAGCTCAAGGACCTGGAGTCCGGCGAGCAGAGCGCGGTCCCGCTGGACGCGCTGACCGATGAGCTGCTGGCCCGGCTGGCCTGAGGGCCGCCCGGTCTGAGGGCAGCTCGGCCTGAGGTCCGGCTGAGCTGAGACCCGCTCGCTCTGAGGGCGCGCCCCTGCCTGGGGGGGCAGCCCGGTCCGAGTCAGGCGCGAGGCCGCCCTCGCGCGTGTGCGCGGTCGCGCCTCTCGGCAGCCGCCTCCCGGCGCGCGGGACCGTGTTTTCCACAGGCTCCGCTTATCCACAGCGAACGGCGCCGATCGGGTCCCGTACGGCACAATGTCTCTGCCCTGAGCCCACCCCCACAGTGACGGATCGGCGTGATGAGCGAGACGAAGACAGCCACCGAAGGCGCCTCCTCCGGTTCCTCGCGCCCGGCCGCGGACACCGGGCGGCGGGTGGGCGGCAGCACCGCGCTCGCCCTGCTCCTGGTGCTCACCGGTGCGGCCGGGGTGCTCGCCTCCTGGGTGATCACGCTCGACAAGTTCAAGCTCCTGGAGGACCCGGACTTCACCCCCGGGTGCAGCATCAACCCGGTCGTCTCCTGCGGCAGCATCATGAAGAGCGACCAGGCAGAGGCCTTCGGCTTCCCCAACCCCCTTCTGGGCCTGGTCACCTACGCGACAGTCGTCTGCGTGGGCATGAGCCTGCTCGCCCGCGCCCGCTTCCCCCGCTGGTACTGGCTCACCCTCAACGCGGGCACCCTCTTCGGCGTCGGCTTCTGCACCTGGCTGCAGTTCCAGTCCCTGTACCGGATCAACGCCCTGTGCCTGTGGTGCTGCCTCGCCTGGGCCGCCACCATCCTGATGTTCTGGTACGTCACCTCCGCCAACATCCGCAGCGGCCTGCTGCCCGCGCCGCACTGGCTGCGCGGCTTCTTCGGGGAGTTCACCTGGGTCCTGCCGGTGCTGCACCTCGGCATCATCGGCATGCTCGTCCTGACCCGCTGGTGGGACTTCTGGACCAGCTGAACCGGTCCCGGCCGAACCGGTCAGCGAAGGCGCCCGGCGCCACCGTCCGGGACCGCGCTGTCAGTGGGGTGGCCTAGGGTTTCGTACGTGGAACCCGATCTGTTCACCGCCGCCGCCGAAGAGCGCCAGGAGAAGGACCCGAGCAGCAGTCCTCTCGCCGTACGGATGCGTCCGCGCACCCTGGACGAGGTGGTCGGCCAGCAGCACCTGCTGAAGCCGGGCTCGCCCCTGCGGCGCCTGGTCGGCGAGGGCGGCGGGGGACCGGCGGGCCCCTCCTCGGTCCTGCTGTGGGGGCCGCCCGGCACCGGCAAGACCACCCTGGCCCATGTCGTCTCCAAGGCGACCAACAAGCGCTTCGTGGAGCTCTCCGCGATCACCGCGGGCGTCAAGGAGGTCCGCGCGGTCATCGACGGGGCCCGCCGCGCCACCGGCGGTTTCGGCAAGGAGACCGTCCTCTTCCTCGACGAGATCCACCGCTTCAGCAAGGCCCAGCAGGACTCCCTGCTGCCCGCCGTCGAGAACCGCTGGGTGACCCTCATCGCCGCCACCACCGAGAACCCGTACTTCTCGGTGATCTCCCCGCTGCTCTCCCGCTCGCTCCTGCTCACCCTGGAACCGCTCACCTCGGAGGACCTGCGCGGCCTGCTGCGCCGGGCCGTCGCCGACGAGCGCGGGCTCGGCGGCGCGGTCGCCCTCCCCGAGGACGCCGAGGAGCACCTGCTCCGCATCGCGGGCGGCGACGCCCGGCGCGCGCTCACCGCCCTGGAGGCCGGGGCCGGGTCCGCGCTGGCCAAGGGAGAGGAGGAGATGAGCCTGACCACCCTGGAGGAGTCCGTCGACCGCGCGGCGGTGAAGTACGACCGGGACGGCGACCAGCACTACGACGTGGCCAGCGCCCTCATCAAGTCCATCCGCGGCTCCGATGTGGACGCCGCCCTGCACTATCTGGCCCGCATGGTGGAGGCGGGCGAGGACCCCCGGTTCATCGCCCGTCGGCTGATGATCTCCGCCAGCGAGGACATCGGCCTCGCCGACCCGCACGCCCTGCCGCTCGCGGTGGCCGCCGCCCAGGCCGTGGCGATGATCGGCTTCCCGGAGGCGGCGCTCACCCTCAGCCACACCACCATCGCCCTCGCGCTCGCCCCCAAGTCCAACGCGGCCACCCTCGCCATCGGCTCCGCCCTGGAGGACGTCCGCCGGGGCCTGGCCGGACCGGTCCCCGCCCATCTGCGCGACGGCCACTACAAGGGCGCCGCCAAGCTCGGCCACGCCCAGGGCTACCTCTACCCGCACGACGTCCCCGGCGGCATCGCCCCGCAGCAGTACGCCCCGGACGCCCTCGCGGGCAAGGAGTACTACCGGCCCACCCGGTACGGCGCCGAGGCCCGGTACGCGGACGTCGTCGAGCGGGTGCGCGAGCGCCTCGCCGAGGGCCGCCCGGCGCCCCGGGCGGGGGAGGACCGCCCCGGCAGGAACCGGGAGGAGCGCCCGGGCAAGGGCGGCAAGGGCCAGGAGGACTGACCCCGGCGGGAGCAGGGGGACCGGTTCGGGGCACCTGCCGGGAGCCGGTAGACTTCCCCCAGCGCTGCGTCCCGTGTCCGGCCCCGGTCGGCACCACCAGAACGGGACAGGCAGCCGGAGCCCGGCCCCGGCCGGGATCTCCAGGAGCGTCGCGCACCGTCGAAGGTGTCGCGGGCAGCCCACCACCTCCGCCCCCCGGGGCAAGAAGCGGTGGGCCACTCGCGTGCTGCACGTATGTGCCCAGAACTGGGAGCGGCTGCCCGCCCTCCGCCTCGCGGCGGAAGACGGCGGGATTCCCGGTCTGCGGATGCGACCTCCCCTAACCCTGGTGAGCCGATTCAAGAGAAAGAGGTTGGTTCGTGCCGAACCAGTCCCGTCCCAAGGTCAAGAAGTCGCGTGCGCTCGGTATCGCGCTGACCCCGAAGGCTGTCAAGTACTTCGAGGCCCGCCCCTACCCGCCGGGTGAGCACGGCCGTGGCCGCAAGCAGAACTCGGACTACAAGGTCCGTCTGCTCGAGAAGCAGCGTCTGCGCGCGCAGTACGACGTTTCCGAGCGCCAGCTCGTCCGCGCCTACGACCGTGCCAGCAAGGTCCAGGGCAAGACCGGCGAGGCCCTGATCATCGAGCTGGAGCGTCGCCTCGACGCCCTGGTTCTGCGTTCCGGCATCGCGCGCACCATCTACCAGGCCCGCCAGATGGTCGTGCACGGTCACATCGAGGTCAACGGCAAGAAGGTCGACAAGCCCTCCTTCCGTGTCCGCCCGGACGACGTCGTGATGGTGCGCGAGCGCTCCCGCGAGAAGCCGCTGTTCCAGGTTTCCCGTGAGGGCGGCTTCGCCCCCGAGGGTGAGACCCCGCGCTACCTCCAGGTCAACCTGAAGGCCCTGGCCTTCCGCCTGGACCGCGACCCGAACCGCAAGGAGATCCCGGTGATCTGCGACGAGCAGCTCGTCGTCGAGTACTACGCCCGCTGACCCGGTCGTAGCACCGCGCCTTCCGCGCTCCGTCCCGCCGCCCCTTCGCCGCTCACGCGCCGAAGGGGCGGCGGGCTCGCGTTGGGGCCCCTGACCGCCCCCGGTGCGCGCCGAAACGCGTTACGGGGCCCGGGCCGGGGCGCGATAGGCTCGGAGGACGTTTTTCTCGATTCTCCCGATCGCAGCGAGTGTTCGGCGCGATCGGGGTGCGGGGCACGTGCGGCCCCGCGGCACACACGCGATGTCTCAGGCAGGGGTGCAACAGTGTCCGGTGGTGAGGTGGCCGGGATCCTGGTGGCCGTCTTCTGGGCGATTCTGGTCTCCTTCCTCGCCGTGGCCCTGGTGAGGCTGGCCCAGACGCTGAAGGCGACGACCAGACTCGTGACAGAGGTGACGGAACAGGCGGTGCCGCTCCTCGCGGACGCCTCGACGGCGGTCCGCTCGGCCCAGACCCAGATCGACCGTGTCGACGCCATCGCCTCCGATGTCCAGGAGGTCACCTCCAACGCCAACGCGCTGTCGACCACGGTGGCCTCCACCTTCGGCGGCCCGCTGGTCAAGGTGGCCGCCTTCGGCTACGGAGTGCGCCGCGCCCTCGGCCGCAAGGGCCCCGGCGCCGAACCGCCCGCCCCCGCCGCCTCGGTGATCGTCGGCCGCACCGTGCCCGCCTCGCGCCGCGCCCGCCGCGAGGCACGGGCCAACCGGAAGAAGGACTGACCCAGCGATGTTCCGCCGTACGTTCTGGTTCACCGCGGGCGCAGCAGCCGGCGTGTGGGCCACCACCAAGGTCAACCGCAAGATCCAGCAGCTCACTCCGGAGAGCCTCGCCGCGCAGGCCGCCAACAAGGCGGTCGAGGCGGGCCACCGGCTCAAGGACTTCGCCCTCGACGTCCGGCACAACATGGCCCAGCGCGAGTCGGAGCTCGGCGAGGCCCTGGGCATCGGCGAGGCCGCGCCGGGGCAACTGCCCGCCGCGCAGCGGGTGATCGCCCTCGACCACGTCAAGCACAGCAAGAACCCGACCTTCGGGTACACCCCGTACTCGTACAACCGGAATGAGGACCACTGATGGAGTCGGCTGAAATCCGCCGCCGCTGGTTGCGCTTCTTCGAAGAGCGCGGGCACAAGGTCGTGCCCTCGGCGTCGCTGATCGCGGACGACCCGACGCTGCTCCTCGTGCCCGCGGGCATGGTCCCCTTCAAGCCGTACTTCCTCGGGCAGGTCAAGCCGCCCGCCCCGCGCGTGACCAGCGTGCAGAAGTGCGTGCGCACCCCGGACATCGAAGAGGTCGGCAAGACCACCCGGCACGGCACCTTCTTCCAGATGTGCGGGAACTTCTCCTTCGGCGACTACTTCAAGGAAGGCGCCTGCGAGCTGGCCTGGGAGCTGCTCACCAGCCCGCAGGACAAGGGCGGTTACGGCCTCGACCCGGAGAAGCTCTGGATCACCGTCTACCTCGACGACGACGAGGCCGAGCGGATCTGGCACGAGGTCGTCGGCGTCCCCAAGGAGCGCATCCAGCGCCTGGGCAAGTCGGAGAACTTCTGGTCCATGGGCGTCCCCGGACCCTGCGGCCCTTGTTCCGAGATCAACTACGACCGCGGCCCCGAGTTCGGCCCCGAGGGCGGCCCGGCCGTCAACGACGAGCGGTACGTGGAGATCTGGAACCTGGTCTTCATGCAGTACGAGCGCGGCGAGGGCACCGGCAAGGAGGACTTCGAGATCCTCGGTGACCTGCCGAGCAAGAACATCGACACCGGCCTCGGCCTGGAACGCCTCGCGATGATCCTGCAGGGCGTGCAGAACATGTACGAGACCGACACCCTGCGCGTGGTCATCGACAAGGCCACCGAGCTGACCGGCGTCGCCTACGGCGCGGCCCCCGGCTCCGATGTCTCGCTGCGCGTCATCGCCGACCACATGCGCACCTCCGCCATGCTCATCGGCGACGGCGTCACCCCCGGCAACGAGGGCCGCGGCTACGTCCTGCGCCGCATCATGCGCCGGGCCATCCGCAATATGCGCATCCTCGGCGCCACCGGGCCGGTCGTCGAGCAGCTCCTCGACGTGGTGATCACCACCATGGGCCAGCAGTACCCGGAGCTGCTGACCGACCGCAAGCGCGTCGAGGGCACCGCGCTCGCCGAGGAGGCCGCCTTCCTGAAGGCCCTCAAGGGCGGCACCAACATCCTCGACACCGCCGTCACCGAGACCAAGTCGGCGGGCGGCACCGTCCTGCCCGGCGACAAGGCCTTCCTGCTCCACGACACCTGGGGCTTCCCGATCGACCTCACCCTGGAGATGGCCGCCGAACAGGGCCTGTCCGTGGACGAGGACGGCTTCCGGCGCCTGATGAAGGAGCAGCGGGAGCGCGCCAAGGCCGACGCCCGCGCCAAGAAGACCGGCCACGCCGACCTGCACGCCTACCGCGAGATCGCCGACGCCGCCGGGGCCACCGACTTCATCGGCTACGCCTTCGAGCAGGGCGAGTCCCGCATCGTCGGCCTGCTCGTCGACGGGGTCTCCTCGCCCGCCGCCTCCGAGGGCGACGAGGTCGAGGTCGTCCTGGACCGCACCCCCTTCTACGCCGAGGGCGGCGGCCAGATCGGCGACACCGGCCGGATCCGGCTGGACAGCGGCGCCGTGATCGAGATCCGCGACTGCCAGAAGCCGGTGCCGGGTGTGTACGTGCACAAGGGCGTGGTCCAGGTCGGCGAGGTGACCGTCGGCGCCGCCGCCCAGGCCACCATCGACGTGCGCCGCCGCAAGGCCATCGCCCGCGCCCACTCGGCCACCCACCTCACCCACCAGGCGCTGCGGGACGCCCTCGGCCCGACGGCCGCCCAGGCCGGTTCGGAGAACCAGCCCGGCCGCTTCCGCTTCGACTTCGGCTCCCCCGCGGCCGTGCCCACGGCCGTGATGACCGATGTCGAGCAGCGGATCAACGAGGTCCTCGCCCGCGAACTCGACGTCCAGGCCGAGGTGATGGGCATCGACGAGGCCAAGAAGCAGGGCGCCATCGCCGAGTTCGGCGAGAAGTACGGCGAGCAGGTCCGGGTCGTCACCATCGGCGACTTCTCCAAGGAGCTGTGCGGCGGCACGCATGTGCACAACACCGCCCAGCTCGGCCTGGTGAAGCTGCTCGGCGAGTCCTCGATCGGCTCCGGGGTCCGGCGCATCGAGGCCCTGGTCGGCGTGGACGCGTACAACTTCCTGGCCCGGGAGCACACCGTGGTCGCCCAGCTCCAGGAGCTGGTCAAGGGGCGCCCCGAGGAACTGCCCGAGAAGATCTCCGGGATGCTGGCGAAGCTCAAGGACGCCGAGAAGGAGATCGAGAAGTTCCGCGCGGAGAAGGTGCTCCAGGCCGCCGCCGGTCTCGCCCGGGGCGCCGCCGACATCAAGGGCGTCGCCCTGGTCACCGGCCAGGTGCCGGACGGCACCGGCGCCGACGACCTGCGCAGGCTGGTCCTCGACGTCCGCGGCCGCATCCCGGGCGACCGCCCGGCCGTGGTCGCCCTGTTCACCACGGCGAACGGCCGCCCGCTGACCGTGATCGCCACCAACGAGGCCGCCCGCGAGCGGGGCCTCAAGGCCGGCGACCTGGTCCGCGCCGCGGCCAAGACCCTCGGCGGCGGTGGCGGCGGCAAGCCGGACGTCGCCCAGGGCGGCGGCCAGAACCCGGCGGCCGTCGGGGAGGCCCTCGCCACCGTCGAGCGCCTCGTCGCCGAGACGGTGTGAGCACGGCGATGCGCCGGGGCCGCAGGCTCGCGATCGACGTCGGGGACGCCCGGATCGGGGTCGCCTCCTGCGACCCCGACGGGATCCTCGCGACGCCGGTGGAGACCGTGCCGGGACGCGATGTCCCGGCCGCCCACCGGCGGCTCCGCGCCCTGGTCGAGGAGTACGAGCCGATCGAGGTGGTGGTCGGGCTCCCGCGTTCCCTGAACGGACGCGAGGGCCCCGCCGCCGCCAAGATCCGCCTCTTCACCCAGGAGCTGGCCCGGGGGATCACTCCGGTGCCGGTACGCCTGGTCGACGAGCGGATGACCACGGTGACGGCGAGCCAGGGGCTGCGCGCCTCCGGCGTGAAGTCCAGGAAGGGCCGGTCCGTGATCGACCAGGCCGCCGCGGTGGTGATCCTCCAGAACGCCCTGGAATCGGAGCGCACCACCGGTGCTCCGCCCGGGGAACCCGTCGAAGTGGTTGTCTGATCGCGATACGGTAACGTTCCGCGCGATGTGCCGGTGTTCGAACAACCGGCCGCAGGCAACCGAGGCGGCTTCGCTGTCGTGTCCCACGTGGCGCGCCTCGCGGCTCTAGGGGATCGATGACTGAGTATGGCCGGGGCCCGGGCCCCGATCCGTGGCATCCGGACGACCCGCTCTACGGGGACGGATACCGCGGCCAGCAGGCCGAGGGCCAGGGCCCCGCCTACGGCGACCAGTCCCCGCAGCAGTACGAGAGCTGGCAGCACGGCGCCCCCGACCCCGCCTACGGCCAGGACCCCTACGCCTCCGGCGACCCGTACGGGACCGGCCAGTACCAGCAGCCCTACGACACGGGCACCCACGGCACCCACGAGGGCTACGGGCAGCAGCAGTACGGCACCGGGCAGCAGCCCTACGACACGGGCCACCCGCAGCAGTCGTACGACACGGGCCCGCAGCAGTCGTACGACACCGGTCAGCACCCGCAGCAGCCCTATGGCTCCGGGCACTACGACACCGGTCAGCAGTCCTACGGCGGAGGCGACCCGTCCTACGGGGGCCAGCAGTCCTACGGCACCGGGCAGTACGAGTCCGGCTGGGACGGCGGCGCGCAGGCGCAGGGCGGCCAGGGCGGTTACGGCTCCGGTGTGCCGGTGGATCCGTACGGCGGTCAGGACCCGTACGGCGGTCGCGATCCGCGCGGCGGGCAGGACCCCTACGGCGGTCAGGGCGGCCACCCGCACGGCGGGGCCCCCGGTGACCACTACGGCGATCCCGCGGGGCAGGGGCAGCAGGCCCGCCCGCAGGGGGCCGCCCCCCAGGAGCCGCACCCCGGGCAGGGCCGCCGCAGGCCCCCGCAGCCGGAGGCCGCCGCCCGCGCCGGGGCGGACGATCCGGGCTCCGGCTGGGACCCCGGTCCCGACCAGGGCGAGCACGCCTTCTTCGCGGGCGGTGACCAGGACGACGACGACTTCGACGAGGGGCGGGCGGGGCGGCGCGGCCGATCCGCCCGGCGGGGCGGTGGCGGGGGCGGCGGCAAGAAGAGCCGCAGCGGCCTGTCCTGCATGGTGGCCACCGTGCTGCTCGCCGGGGTGATCGGCGGCGGTGGTTATTTCGGCTACCAGTTCTACCAGGACCGCTTCGGCCCGGCCCCGGACTACTCGGGCGAAGGCAGCGGCACCGTCTCCGTGGAGATCCCGGCGGGCGCCAGCGGCTACGACATCGGGCAGGCCCTGAAGAAGAAGGGCATCGTCAAGAGCGTCCAGGCCTTCGTCGACGCCCAGGGCGACAATCCGGACGGCCAGCGCATCCAGCACGGTTTCTACACCCTGCGCGAGCAGATGTCGGGCAAGAGCGCCGTCACGCTCATGCTGGACCCGAAGAGCCGCAATGCGCTGATCATCGGCGAGGGCCGCCGCAATACGCAGATCTACGCGGAGATCGACAAACGGCTCGGCATAGCGAGCGGCACCACGCAGAAGGTCGCCAAGAAGGAATGGCGCTCGCTCGGACTGCCGAAATGGGCGGAGAACGGCAGCAAGCGGAAGGACCCACTCGAAGGCTTCCTCTATCCGGCCAGCTATCCGGTGGACAAGAGCATGAAGCCCGCCGACGTCCTGGAGCGCATGGTCAAGCGGGCCGACAGCGAATACGCGAAGTACGACCTGGCGGGCAAGGCGGAGGAACTGGACCTCAAGGACCCCTTGCAGCTGGTCACCGTCGCCAGCCTGGTCCAGGCCGAGGGCATCACCCACGAGGACTTCCGCCGGATGGCCGCCGTCGTCTACAACCGCCTGAAGCCGAGCAACACGGTCACCAACCAGAAGCTCGAATTCGACTCCACGTACAACTACCTGAAGAACAAGAGCAATATCGACATCCCGACCAGCGAGATCCGGTCCTACGACGATCCGTACAACACGTACTTCTACCGGGGACTCACACCGGGGCCGATCGGCAATCCCGGGGAGGACGCGCTGAAGGCGGCGATCGGGCCGGATTCCGGGGGCTGGATGTTCTTCATCTCCATCGACTGCAAGACCACCACCTTCTCGAAGACGCTCAAGGAGCACGAGAAGTACGTGGCGGAATTCAACAAGGCCCGCAAGGAAGGCAAGTGCGAATGACCCACCGGCGGGCCGCGGTGCTCGGCTCCCCGATCGCCCACTCCCTCTCGCCGGTCCTGCACCGCGCCGCCTACGCCGAACTCGGCCTCGACGGCTGGACGTACGAGCGCTTCGAGGTGGACGAGGCCGGGCTCGCGGAGTTCCTGGCCGGGCGCACCGCGGAGTGGGCGGGGCTCTCGCTCACCATGCCGCTCAAGCGTGCCGTCATCCCGCTGCTGGACGAGGTCAGCGCGACCGCGGCCTCGGTCGAGGCGGTCAACACGGTGGTCTTCGGCGCGGACGGCAGGCGCCGCGGCGACAACACCGACATCCCCGGCATGGTCGCCGCGCTGCGGGAACGCGGCGTCGAGAAGGTGGACAGCGCCGCGGTGCTCGGCGCGGGCGCCACCGCCTCCTCGGCCCTCGCCGCGCTCGCCCAGGTCTGCGCGGGCGAGGTGGTGGCGTACGTCCGCAGCGAGGAGCGGGCGGCCGAGATGCGCGAGTGGGGCCGCCGCCTCGGCGTCGCGGTCCGCACCGCCGACTGGGCCGACGCCGAGCGGGCGCTCGGCGCGCCGCTGGTGATCGCCACCACCCCGGCCGGGGCCACCGACGCACTCGCGGCGGCCGTGCCCGCCGCGCCGGGCACCCTCTTCGACGTGCTCTACGAGCCCTGGCCGACCACCCTGGCCGCCCGCTGGTCGACGGGCGGCGGCGCCGTGGTCGGCGGCCTCGACCTGCTCGTGCACCAGGCGGTGCTCCAGGTCGAGCAGATGACCGGCTGTGCGGAGGCACCGCTCGCGGCCATGCGCGCGGCGGGCGAGGCGGCCCTCGCGGCGCGCTGAGCCCGCGCCCGGGAAGGCCGCCGCGAGGCCGCCGCACCCCGGGGCGGTGCCCGGTCCGCCAGGTGGACCGGCGGCCTGATCCACCCCCGGGACGTGGGAGGATCGAGGCGGCGGGCCCGGGCCGCGCACCGAGCAGGGCCCTGCCGCAGTTCCAGTCGCGAGCATGAGGAGCACCGTTGAGCAGGTTGCGCTGGCTGACCGCGGGGGAGTCGCACGGCCCCGCACTGGTCGCGACGCTGGAGGGACTTCCCGCCGGCGTGCCGATCACCACGGACATGGTGGCCGACCACCTCGCCCGGCGGCGGCTCGGCTACGGCCGCGGTGCCCGGATGAAGTTCGAGCGCGACGAGGTGACCTTCCTCGGCGGCGTACGCCACGGGCTCACCCTCGGCTCACCGGTCGCCGTCATGGTCGGCAACACCGAGTGGCCCAAGTGGGAGAAGGTGATGGCCGCCGACCCGGTCGACCCGGACGAACTGGCCTCCCTCGCCCGCAACGAGCCCCTCACCCGGCCCCGGCCCGGCCACGCCGACCTCGCCGGCATGCAGAAGTACGACTTCGAGGAGGCCCGCCCGGTCCTGGAGCGCGCCTCGGCCCGGGAGACCGCGGCCCGGGTGGCGCTCGGCGCGGTGGCCCGCTCGTACCTGAAGGAGACGGCGGGCATCGAGATCGTCTCGCACGTGGTCGAGCTGGCGAGCGCCAAGGCCCCGTACGGAGTGCTCCCGGTCCCGGCCGATGTGGAGAAGCTGGACGCCGACCCGGTGCGCTGCCTGGACGCCGACGCGAGCAAGGCGATGGTGGCCGAGATCGACCAGGCCCACAAGGACGGCGACACCCTCGGCGGCGTCGTCGAGGTCCTCGCCTACGAGGTGCCGGTCGGGCTCGGCTCGCACGTCCACTGGGACCGGCGCCTGGACGCCCGGCTCGCCGCCGCGCTGATGGGCATCCAGGCGATCAAGGGCGTCGAGGTCGGCGACGGCTTCGACCTCGCCCGGGTCCCCGGCTCCCAGGCGCACGACGAGATCGTCCGCACCGCCGACGGCATCCGCCGCTCCTCCGGCCGCTCCGGCGGCACCGAGGGCGGGCTCACCACCGGTGAACTGCTGCGGGTGCGCGCCGCGATGAAGCCGATCGCGACCGTGCCGCGCGCGCTCGCCACCGTCGACGTGAAGACCGGCGAGGCCACCAGCGCGCACCACCAGCGCTCCGACGTCTGCGCGGTGCCCGCGGCCGGGATCGTCGCCGAGGCGATGGTGGCCCTGGTGCTCGCCGACGCCGTGGCGGAGAAGTTCGGGGGCGACAGCGTCGGCGAGACCCGGCGCAACGTCCGCTCCTACCTCGACAACCTGCGGATCCGGTGAACGCCGTGACCGGAAACGCCGTGACCGGACCCGTGCTCGTCCTCGTCGGGCCGATGGGGGTCGGCAAGTCGACCGTGGGCGAGCTGCTCGCCGAGCGGCTCGGCACCGGCTACCGGGACACCGACGCGGACATCGTCGCCGAGGAGAAGCGGCCCATCGCGGACATCTTCGTGGACTCCGGCGAGCCCTACTTCCGGGCCGTGGAGCGCGAGGCGGTACGCAACGCGGTCTCCGAGCACACCGGGGTCCTCGCCCTCGGCGGCGGCGCCATCCTCGACGCCTCGACCAGGGAACTCCTCGCCGAACGCCCCGTCGTCTACCTCTCGATGGACGTCGAGGAGGCCGTGCGGCGCACCGGCCTCGGCGTCGCCCGCCCGCTGCTCGCCGTCAACCCGCGCAAGCAGTGGCGGGAGCTGATGGAGGAGCGCCGCCCCCTCTACACCGAGGTCGCCACCGCCGAGATCACCACCGGCGGCCGCACCCCCGAGGAGGTCGCCCAGGCCGTCCTCGACGCCCTGGACCTGGCCGCCGCCCAGCCCGGGCCCCCGCCCCAGGAACCCCGGCAGGAGACGCCATGAGCAACCAGCCCCCGCTCCGCATCGAGGTCGGCGCCTCCGCGGGCACCGAGGCCTACGAGGTGGTCATCGGCCGCCGACTCCTCGGCGAACTCCCCTCGTTGATCGGGGACGGCGTCAAGCGCCTCGCGGTCATCCACCCCGAGGCCCTCGCCGGGACCGGGGAGGGCATCCGCGCCGATCTCGCCGAGCAGGGCTACGAGGCGATCGCCATCCAGGTGCCGAACGCCGAGGAGGCGAAGACCGCCGAGGTCGCCGCCTACTGCTGGAAGGCGCTCGGCCGGTCCGGCTTCACCCGCAGCGATGTCATCGTCGGCGTCGGCGGCGGCGCCACCACCGACCTGGCCGGATTCGTCGCCGCGACCTGGCTGCGCGGGGTGCGCTGGGTCGCCGTACCGACCACCGTGCTCGGCATGGTCGACGCCGCGGTCGGCGGCAAGACCGGCATCAACACCGCCGAGGGCAAGAACCTCGTCGGCTCCTTCCACCCCCCGGCCGGGGTCCTGTGCGATCTGGCCGCCCTGGACTCGCTGCCGGTCGACGACTACGTCTCCGGGCTCGCCGAGATCATCAAGGCCGGGTTCATCGCGGACCCGGTGATCCTGGAGCTGATCGAGTCCGACCCCGAGGCGGCGCGGAGCCCGGCCGGTCCGCACACCGCCGAGCTGATCGAGCGCTCGATCCGGGTCAAGGCCGAGGTGGTCTCCGGCGACCTCAAGGAGTCCGGGCTGCGGGAGATCCTCAACTACGGGCACACCCTGGCGCACGCCATCGAGAAGAACGAGCGCTACCGGTGGCGGCACGGCGCCGCGGTCTCGGTCGGCATGCACTTCGCGGCGGAGCTGGGCAGGCTCGCCGGCCGCCTCGACGACGCCACCGCCGACCGGCACCGCGCCGTCCTGGAGTCCGTGGGCCTGCCGCTGCACTACCGCGGCGACCAGTGGCCGCGGCTCCTGGAGACCATGAAGGTCGACAAGAAGTCCCGCGGCGACCTGCTGCGCTTCATCGTCCTGGACGGCCTCGCCAAGCCCGCGGTCCTCGAAGGCCCCGACCCGTCCGTGCTCCTCGCGGCCTACGGCGAGGTGGCCGAGTAGCCCCGCCCTGCCGAGCCTTCGACGGTGCCCCGGCGTCGGTGGACGCCGGGGCACCGCCATGCCGCGCGGACGGGGAGACGGCCGCCTCGGTTCCGCTCCCCGGACGTGGCCTTTTCCACAGGCCGGAGTGCGCCCCGGCGCGGAAGCCGGGCACTTTGCGCGCCCCGGGGCCGTTCACTCTTCGCCGGGCGGGGAAGGTACCGTTCGTCGGGGTTCCCGCGCCGCACCGCGGGAAAGCGGGCTGCTCAACACCCGTACACCCCAAGCCAGTTGCCTGTACGAGACGGAGTGGCACGGGATGCAGCACGCAGGTGGATCACCGCTGCCGCCGCCGGGAGCGCCGGGGCCGACCGCCCGGGCCGGCCACCGCGGGGGCGCGCACCACGCGGCCAACGAGCCGCCCACGGTCCCCCTCGGCATGCGCGCCGTACGCGGCGGCCCCGTCCCCGGCGCGCCCCCCAGCCGGGACCCCCCGCTCCCGGGATCCGCGCCCCCGCCCGCCCCGGTGCCGCCCCGCGCACCCGGGCCCGTACCGCCTCCGGCACCCGGAGCCGTGCCGCCCCCCGCGCCCGGCCCCGTGCCGCCCGTGCCGGGCGCCCCCGCGCCGGAGCCCCCGCGCCCCGCGGCGGCCGAACCCGCACCGCCCCCGGCACCCGCGCCGCCCCCGCCTCCAGCACCCGCGCCGCTCCCTCCCGCCCGCCGCCGCGCACCCCGCGCCCGCGCAGCCGCACGGCAGCCAGCCGCCGCCGGAGACCACCGGGCACATCCAGCTGCCGCCCGGCGCCCCGGTGGCCATGCCCACCCCGCCGCCCGCGGTCGACGCCTCCGGAGCCGCCGACGTCACCCTCGCCGTGCTGCTCATCGGCCCGGCCGGTGCCGGCAAGACCAGCGTGGCGAAGTTCTGGGCGGACCGGCGCCGGGTGCCCACCGCGCACATCAGCCTGGACGACGTACGCGAGTGGGTACGCTCGGGCTTCGCCGACCCGCAGACCGGGTGGAACGACAACTCCGAGGCGCAGTACCGGCTCGCGCGCCGCACCTGCGGATTCGCCGCCCGCAACTTCCTCGCCAACGGCATCTCCTGCATCCTCGACGACGCCGTCTTCCCGGACCGCCCGGTGATCGGCCTCGGCGGATGGAAGCGGCACGTGGGCCCGGGGCTGCTGCCGGTGGTCCTGCTGCCGGGCCTGGAGATCGTCCTGGAGCGCAACGCCCAGCGCAGCGGCAACCGCCGGCTCTCGGACGAGGAGGTCGCGGGCATCCACGGCCGGATGGCGGGCTGGTACGGCTCCGGGCTGCCGATCATCGACAACTCCCAGCTGGACGTCCCCGCCACCGCGCAGGCCCTCGACGAGGTCCTCGCCCGCGCCCTCACCAGCCCGCCCCAGTGGTGAGCCGCGGCCCGGGGGAGTAGCGGGCCACCGGGGCGCTCCCGGCTTCGTCCGGTCGGACGCGCCCGGAAAGCCGGGCGGGCGCCCCGCTCGTACGCTCGGTTCATGTCAGAGGTGTACGCCGCCCGCCGCGAGCGGCTGAGGGATCACTGCACGGCGACGGGCAGCGGAGCCGCCCTGGTCTCGCGCCCCGCCAACGTCCGCTATCTCGCGGGGGTGGCCCCGAGCGGCGCCGCGGTCCTGCTCGGCGGCAAGGAGGACGTGCTGCTGTGCCCCGAGGCCCTGGGCGCCCAGGGCGAGACGGGGCGGCCCGACGAGAGCCTGCGGCTGCACGTGCTCGCGGCGCCCGGCGCGGACTCTGCGGTCGCGGCGGCCGAACTCCTGGTCAGTGAAGGGGCGGACGGTGCCAGGTCGCTCGCCGTCGAGGAGGACCATCTGACGGTCGCCCGGCACCGCGCGCTCTCCCAGATCGCGCCCCGGCTCGGCCTCGCCGACCTCGGCGGCGCCGTCGAGCGGCTGCGCCTGGTCAAGGACGAGGAGGAGATCTCCTGTCTGCGCATCGCCGCCGAGATCGCCGACCAGGCGCTGAGCGAACTCCTGGAGTCGATCCTCGTCGGCCGCACCGAGCGGCACCTCGCCCTCGAACTGGAACGCCGCCTGGTCGACCACGGCGCCGAGGGCGCGGCCTTCCCGACCTCGGTGGGCACCGGCCCGCACTCGGGCATGCTCGCGCACCGGCCCACCGACCGCCGGGTCGAGGAGGGCGACTTCCTCTCCGTCTGCCTCGGCGCCTCCTACCGCGGCTACCGCTGCGAGGTCGGCCGCACCTTCGTCATCGGGACCTCGCCCGCGGACTGGCAGATCGAGCTGTACGAGGTGGTCTTCGCCGCCCAGCGGGCCGGCCGGGAGACCCTCGCCCCGGGCGCGGCCTGCCGCGATGTGGACCGGGTGACCCGCGGGGTGCTCGACTCCGCCGGGTATGCCGAGGGCCTCGCGCCGCGCACCGGACACGGGGTCGGACTCGAAATCGACGAGGACCCGCGGCTCGGCCCCGCGGCCATGGGTAAACTGGACGCTTGTGTGCCGGTCACCGTCGAACCGGGGGTCCACCTCCCGGGCCGGGGCGGGGTCCGGATCGATGACACGCTCGTCGTGCGCCCCGAGGCGGACGGCGGACCCGAGCTACTCACCATCACGACAAAGGAATTGCTCGCGCTCTGAGGCGGGGCCTTTGTCGTCCATCGCGTCAGTCCAGGAGATTCCGCAACCGTGGCTTCCACGAACGACCTCAAGAACGGCATGGTGCTCAAGCTCGACGGAGGCCAGCTCTGGTCCGTCGTCGAGTTCCAGCACGTCAAGCCCGGCAAGGGCCCGGCCTTCGTGCGCACCAAGCTCAAGAACGTGCTCTCCGGCAAGGTCGTCGACAAGACCTTCAACGCCGGCGTCAAGGTCGAGACGGCCACTGTCGACAAGCGCGACATGCAGTTCTCCTACATGGACGGCGACTACTTCGTCTTCATGGACATGGAGACCTACGACCAGCTGCACGTCGACCGCAAGTCCGTCGGCGACGCCGCCAACTTCCTGATCGAGGGCTTCACCGCCACCGTCGCGCAGCACGAGGGCGAGGTGCTCTTCGTCGAGCTGCCCGCCGCCGTCGAGCTCGTCATCCAGGAGACCGAGCCGGGCGTCCAGGGCGACCGCTCCACCGGTGGCACCAAGCCCGCCACCCTGGAGACCGGCCACCAGATCCAGGTGCCGCTCTTCATCACCACCGGCGAGAAGATCAAGGTCGACACCCGTTCGAGCGACTACCTCGGCCGGGTGAACAGCTAACCGTGGCTGCCCGCAATACGGCCCGCAAGCGCGCCTTCCAGATCCTCTTCGAGTCCGATCAGCGCGACACCGACGTCCTGACGGTGCTCGCCGACTGGATCCGGCACGCGCGCTCCGACACCCGGCAGCCGCCGGTCAGCGAGTACACCAGGGAGCTGGTCGCGGGCTACGCCGAGCGCGCCGCCCGCATCGACGAGCTGATCGCGCAGTACGCGGTCGGCTGGACGCTGGACCGGATGCCCGTCGTCGACCGCAACATCCTGCGGATCGGGGCGTACGAGCTGCTCTGGGTCGACGAGACCCCGGACGCCGTGGTGCTGGACGAGGCCGTGCAGCTCGCCAAGGAGTTCTCGACGGACGACTCGCCGTCCTTCGTCAACGGACTCCTCGGCCGGCTGAAGGAGCTCAAGCCCAGCCTGCGCCGGGACGAGGCGCACTAGGGGGCGTCTTCACCGTCCCGCACGGCGCCCACGGCGCCCGGCACGCACGCTCGCCGCACCGAGAGCACGCACCGGACACCGCGGACACCACACAGGACGGTGAAGCCCCCCAGCCGTTTCCGGTGCTCCCGCGGGTCTGCCCGGGGGAGCACCACAGACGAAGGGCGGGCCCGGAATTCCGGGCCCGCCCTTCGATGTGACGTTTCTTCCGAAAGGTCAGCTTTCGTCGTGGGTGGCGACCGCGCGGCGCGCGTCCGCGTCGAGCACGCCCCAGCTGATGAGCTGCTCGGTCAGCACCGAGGGGGACTGGTCGTAGATCACCGCGAGGGTGCGCAGATCGTCCTGGCGGATCGAGAGGACCTTGCCGTTGTAGTCGCCCCGCTGGGACTGGATGGTCGCCGCATAACGCTGGAGCGGGCCCGCCTTCTCCGGCGGTACGTGCGCGAGGCGCTCCAGGTCGAGGACCAGCTTCGGCGGCGGCTCGGCCGCGCCCCCGGGAGTGCCGCCGGGCAGCAGCTCCTGCACCGGGACCCCGTAGAAGTCCGCCAGCTCGGCAAGGCGCTGCACGGTGACCGCGCGGTCGCCGCGCTCGTAGGAGCCGACCACGACCGCCTTCCAGCGCCCCTGGGACTTCTCCTCGACACCATGGAGGGAAAGTCCTTGCTGGGTACGGATGGCGCGGAGCTTGGCCCCGAGCTGTTTGGCGTATTCGCTTGACATAAGGCTCCCCGGACGCAGTAACGACGTGCGGCTCCGCCGCGCGGCTGGTAACTCACTGTGAGGTTACGCAGCGTTACTTGGATGCGTCAAGCCGAACGGAGTCCGAGCGCCCCTTCCGAGGGAAGAGTGTGCCGGGGTGGACGGCCGGTGAGGAGAGAGCCGATCGCTGCTGGTAGGATGGCTGGCGCAATTTCGACGTCCTTTAACACCGTCCTGTGAGACGGAGAAGGAGGTCCGTTTCGTATGGACGCCCAGAGCAGTTCGCAGAGCAGTTCACCGCGCGGTGCGCAGCGCGCTTCCGCCCCCGATTCCGCCCGCCCCGTACTGGAGGGCCCGGACATCGCGCGGGTCCTCACCCGCATCGCCCACGAGATCGTCGAACGCGCCAAGGGCGCCGACGACGTGGTGCTCCTCGGCATCCCGACCCGCGGCGTCTTCCTCGCCCAGCGGCTCGGCGCCAAGCTCCAGGAGATCACCGGCGGGCAGATCCCGGTCGGTTCGCTGGACATCACCATGTACCGCGACGACCTGCGGATGCGCCCGCCGCGCGCGCTGGCCCGCACCGACATCCCCGCCGAGGGCATCGACGGCCGCCTGGTCGTCCTCGTCGACGACGTCCTCTTCTCCGGCCGCACCATCCGGGCCGCCCTCGACGCCCTGAACGACATCGGCCGCCCCCGCGCCGTGCAGCTCGCCGTCCTCGTCGACCGGGGCCACCGCGAACTGCCCATCCGCGCCGACTACGTGGGCAAGAACCTGCCCACCTCGCTGCGCGAGACGGTCAAGGTGCAGCTCGCCGAGGAGGACGGCCGCGACACGGTCCTGCTCGGCGCGACCGCCGCGGAAGAGACCGGCGAGCGCTGACGCGCCCCTCCCTGCGACGTACCGACTCCGACCGGTCCGCGCCGCGCACCCCTGCGCGGGGCATGCCGGAAAAATCCTGAACGTTCTTACGGAGCCCTCCCGATGATGCGTCACCTCATCTCGGCCGCCGACCTCACCAAGGACGACGCCGTCCGGATCCTCGACACCGCCGAGGAGATGGCCCGGGTCGCCGACCGGCCGATCAAGAAGCTGCCCACCCTGCGCGGCCGTACCGTCGTCAACCTCTTCTTCGAGGACTCGACCCGCACCCGGATCTCCTTCGAGGCCGCCGAGAAGCGGCTCTCCGCGGATGTCATCAACTTCAGCGCCAAGGGCTCCTCGGTCTCCAAGGGCGAGTCCCTGAAGGACACCGCGCAGACCCTGGAGGCGATGGGCGTGGACGCGGTCGTCATCCGGCACGGCGCCTCCGGGGCGCCCTTCCGGCTCGCGACCTCCGGCTGGATCGACGCCGCCGTGGTCAACGCGGGCGACGGCACCCACCAGCACCCCACCCAGGCCCTGCTCGACGCCTTCACCATGCGGCGCCGCCTGGTCGGCCGGGACACCGGGCTCGGCCAGGACCTCGCGGGCAAGCGGGTCACCCTGGTCGGCGACATCCTGCACAGCCGGGTCGCCCGCTCCAACGTCGACCTGCTGCACACCCTCGGCGCCGAGGTCACCCTCGTCGCCCCGCCGACCCTGCTGCCGGTCGGCGTCGGCAGCTGGCCCTGCGCGGTCTCCTACGACCTCGACCGGGTGCTGCCCGCGTCCGACGCCGTGATGATGCTGCGCGTCCAGCGCGAGCGCATGAACGCCGCCTTCTTCCCCACCGAGCGCGAGTACTCGCGGCGGTACGGGCTCGACGGCGAGCGCATGGCGCGGATGCCCGGGCACGCCATCGTGATGCACCCCGGGCCCATGGTCCGCGGCATGGAGATCACCGCCGAGGTCGCCGACTCCGAGCGCTGCACGGTCGTCGAGCAGGTCGCCAACGGGGTCTCCATCCGGATGGCCGTCCTCTACCTGCTGCTCGGCGGCCAGGACCAGACCGCCCAGCAGACCGCCCCCGCCCCCGCCACCGAGGAGAAGTGACCGACATGAGCAAGACCCTGATCCGAGGTGCGAAGGTGCTCGGCGGCGCCCCGCAGGACGTACTGATCGACGGCGAGAGGATCGAGGCCGTCGGCGAGGGGCTGAGCGCCGAGGGCGCCGAGGTGGTCGACGCCGCGGGCCGGGTGCTGCTGCCCGGGCTCGTCGACCTCCACACCCACCTGCGCGAGCCCGGCCGCGAGGACTCCGAGACCGTGCTCACCGGCACCAAGGCCGCGGCCGCCGGCGGCTTCACCGCGGTGCACGCCATGGCCAACACCTTCCCGGTCGCCGACACCGCGGGCGTCGTCGAGCAGGTCTGGCGGCTCGGCAAGGAGTCCGGCTACTGCGATGTGCAGCCCGTCGGCGCCGTCACCGTCGGCCTGGAGGGCAGGCAGCTCGCCGAGCTGGGCGCCATGCACGACTCGGCGGCCGGGGTGGTCGTCTTCTCCGACGACGGCAAGTGCGTGGACGACGCGGTCATCATGCGGCGCGCCCTGGAGTACGTGAAGGCCTTCGACGGCGTCGTCGCCCAGCACGCCCAGGAGCCCCGGCTCACCGAGGGCGCCCAGATGAACGAGGGCGTCGTCTCGGCCGAACTCGGGCTCGGCGGCTGGCCCGCGGTCGCCGAGGAGTCGATCATCGCCCGCGACGTACTGCTCGCCGCGCACGTCGGCTCCCGGGTGCACATATGCCATCTGTCCACCGCGGGCTCGGTGGAGATCGTGCGCTGGGCCAAGTCCAAGGGCTGGAACGTCACCGCCGAGGTCACCCCGCACCACCTGCTGCTCACCGACGAACTGGTCCGCAGCTACGACCCCGTCTACAAGGTCAACCCGCCGCTGCGCACCGAGCGGGACGTGCGCGCCCTGCGCGAGGCCCTCGCCGACGGCACCATCGACTGCGTGGCCACCGATCACGCCCCGCACCCGCACGAGGACAAGGACTGCGAGTGGGCCGCCGCCGCCATGGGCATGGTCGGCCTGGAGACCGCGCTCTCCGTGGTCCAGCACACGATGGTCGACACCGGGCTGCTCGACTGGGCCCAGCTCGCCGAGCGGATGTCCTTCCGCCCCGCCGCCATCGGCCGCCTGACCGGCCAGGGACGCCCCGTCTCACCCGGCGAGCCAGCCAACCTCACGCTGGTCGATCCGGCTTACCGTGGAGCGGTGGACCCCGCGGGCTTCGCCTCCCGCAGCCGCAACACCCCCTACGAGGGCCGTGAGCTGCCGGGTCGCGTCACGCACACCTGGCTGCGGGGCCGGGCCACAGTCGCAGACGGGAAACTCGTGTGATCCATCAGCTCTACTCCCTCGCCGCCGAGCAGAAGTCGGCGGAGGTCACCGACTGGGCCCCACGGATCGGCTGGCTCGTGGGCCTCGCGGTGTTCGTCGCCTTCCTCTACTGGCTGATGCGCCAGGGCTGGAAGTGGCGCGGCACCCTGCAGAGCGACCTGCCCCCGCTGCCGGCCGCCCCCGAGGAGCCCGGCGAGGCGCTGCTCACCGCGAGCGGCCGCTACCACGGCTCGACCACCGCCGGGCTCTGGCTGGACCGCATCGTCGCGCACGGCCTGGGCACCCGGAGCCGGGCGGAGCTGACCCTCACCGCCGAGGGGCTGCACGTGCGCCGACCGGGCGCCGCCGACTTCTTCGTACCGCGCGGGCGGCTGCGCGGGGCCCGGCTCGACAAGGGCATCGCGGGCAAGGTCCTCACCGAGGGCGGCCTGCTGATCGTCACCTGGCGGCACGGCGAGCGGGAGATCGACTCCGGCTTCCGGCTCGACCGCTCCGCCGCCCAGGCCGACTGGGTCACCGCCGTCACCACCCTGGCCACCACCGACACCACCCCGTACCTCACGGAAGGCGCCACACCATGAGCACCCCCGCCAGGGAGACCGCGAAGGTCCCCGCAGTCCTCGTCCTGGAGGACGGCCGCACCTTCCGTGGCCGCGCCTACGGGGCCGTGGGGGAGACCTTCGGCGAAGCGGTCTTCTCCACCGGCATGACCGGCTACCAGGAGACCCTCACCGACCCCTCGTACCACCGCCAGATCGTGGTGATGACCGCCCCGCACGTCGGCAACACCGGCGTCAACGACGAGGACCCGGAGTCCGGGCGGATCTGGGTCTCCGGCTATGTCGTCCGCGACCCCGCCCGCAAGCCCTCCAACTGGCGCTCCCGGCGCACACTCGACGAGGAGCTGGCCGCGCAGGGCGTCGTCGGCATCAGCGGCGTGGACACCCGCGCCCTCACCCGCCACCTGCGCGAGCGCGGCGCCATGCGGGTCGGCATCTTCTCCGGCAACGCGCTGCCCGACGAGGGCACCATGCTGGCCGAGGTCCGCCAGGCACCCGAGATGACGGGCGCCGACCTCGCCGCCGAGGTCGCCACCGCGGAGGCCTACACGGTCCCGGCGCACGGCACCCGCAGGTTCACCGTCGCCGCCGTCGACCTCGGCATCAAGGGCATGACCCCGTACCGGATGGCCGAGCGCGGCATAGAGGTGCGCGTGCTGCCCGCCACCGCGAGCCTGGAGGAGCTGTACGCCGCCGGGCCCGACGGGGTCTTCTTCTCCAACGGCCCCGGCGACCCCGCCACCGCCGAGCACCCGGTCGCCCTGATGCGCGGCGTCCTGGAGCGCGGCACCCCGCTGTTCGGCATCTGCTTCGGCAACCAGATCCTCGGCCGCGCCCTCGGGCTCGGCACCTTCAAGCTCAAGTACGGCCACCGGGGCATCAACCAGCCCGTCCAGGACCGCACCACCGGCAAGGTCGAGGTCACCGCGCACAACCACGGATTCGCCGTCGACGCCCCCCTCGACGGTCCCTTCGACACCCCCTTCGGCCGCGCAGAGGTCTCGCACGTCTGCCTCAACGACGAGGTGGTGGAGGGGCTCCGGCTCCTCGACCGGCCGGCCTTCAGCGTCCAGTACCACCCCGAGGCGGCAGCGGGTCCGCACGACGCCGCGTACCTGTTCGACCGCTTCGTTTCCCTGATGGAGGCCTCGCGTGCCTAAGCGCACCGATATCCAGTCCGTCCTGGTGATCGGCTCCGGCCCGATCGTGATCGGCCAGGCGGCCGAGTTCGACTACTCCGGCACCCAGGCCTGCCGCGTCCTGAAGTCCGAGGGCCTGCGGGTCGTCCTGGTCAACTCCAACCCGGCGACGATCATGACCGACCCGGAGATCGCGGACGCCACCTACGTCGAGCCGATCACCCCGGAGTTCGTCGAGAAGATCATCGCCAAGGAGCGCCCGGACGCCCTGCTGCCCACCCTCGGCGGCCAGACCGCGCTGAACACCGCGATCTCCCTGCACGGCAACGGCACCCTCGACAAGTACGGCGTCGAGCTGATCGGCGCCAATGTCGAGGCGATCAACAAGGGCGAGGACCGCGACCTGTTCAAGGAGGTCGTCGAGGCCGTCCGCGGCAAGATCGGGCACGGCGAGTCCGCCCGCTCGGTGATCTGCCACTCCATGGACGAGGTCCTCGCGGGCGTCGACCACCTCGGCGGCTACCCCGTGGTCGTCCGCCCCTCCTTCACCATGGGCGGCGCCGGCTCCGGCTTCGCGCACGACGAGGAGGAGCTGCGCCGCATCGCCGGCCAGGGCCTGACCCTCTCGCCGACCACCGAGGTGCTCCTGGAGGAGTCCATCCTCGGCTGGAAGGAGTACGAGCTGGAGCTGATGCGCGACAAGCACGACAACGTCGTGGTCGTCTGCTCCATCGAGAACTTCGACCCGATGGGCGTGCACACCGGCGACTCGATCACCGTCGCCCCCTCGATGACGCTGACCGACCGCGAGTACCAGATCCTGCGCGACATCGGCATCGCGGTGATCCGCGAGGTCGGCGTCGACACCGGCGGCTGCAACATCCAGTTCGCGGTCAACCCGGAGGACGGCCGGGTCATCGTCATCGAGATGAACCCCCGGGTCTCCCGCTCCTCCGCGCTCGCCTCCAAGGCGACCGGCTTCCCGATCGCGAAGATCGCCGCCAAGCTCGCCGTCGGCTACACCCTCGACGAGATCCCCAACGACATCACCGAGCAGACCCCGGCCTCCTTCGAGCCGACCCTCGACTACGTGGTCGTCAAGGCCCCCCGCTTCGCCTTCGAGAAGTTCCCGCAGGCCGACTCCACCCTCACCACCACCATGAAGTCGGTGGGCGAGGCCATGGCGATCGGCCGGAACTTCACCGAGGCCCTGCAGAAGGCGCTGCGCTCCCTGGAGAAGGCGGGCTCGCAGTTCGCCTTCACCGGCGACCCCGGCGAGAAGGCGGACCTCCTGCGCGAGGCGGTGCGCCCCACCGACGGCCGGATCAACGCCGTCATGCAGGCCATCCGGGCGGGCGCCACCCCCGAGGAGGTCTTCGAGGCCACCAAGATCGACCCCTGGTTCGTCGACCAGCTCTTCCTCCTCAAGGAGATCGCCGACGAGCTGGCCGCCGCGGACGAGCTCGGCCCCGAACTCCTCGCCGAGGCCAAGCGGCACGGCTTCTCCGACGCGCAGATCGCCGGCATCCGCGGGCTGCGCGAGGACGTCGTCCGCGAGGTCCGGCACGTCCTCGGCATCCGCCCGGTCTACAAGACCGTGGACACCTGCGCCGCCGAGTTCGCCGCGAAGACCCCGTACTTCTACTCCTCCTACGACGAGGAGAGCGAGGTCGCCCCGCGCGAGCGGCCCGCGGTGATCATCCTCGGCTCGGGCCCCAACCGCATCGGCCAGGGAATCGAGTTCGACTACTCCTGTGTGCACGCCTCCTTCGCGCTGAGCGAGGCGGGCTACGAGACCGTCATGGTCAACTGCAACCCGGAGACCGTCTCCACCGACTACGACACCTCCGACCGGCTCTACTTCGAGCCGCTCACCCTGGAGGACGTACTGGAGATCGTGCACGCCGAGTCGCTGGCCGGACCGCTCGCCGGGGTCGTCGTCCAGCTCGGCGGGCAGACCCCGCTCGGCCTGTCCCAGGCGCTCAAGGACAACGGCGTCCCGGTCGTCGGCACCCCGCCGGAGGCCATCCACGCCGCCGAGGACCGCGGCGCCTTCGGCCAGGTCCTCGCCGAGGCCGGACTGCCCGCGCCCAAGCACGGCACCGCCACCACCTTCGCCGAGGCCAAGGCCATCGCCGACGAGATCGGCTACCCGGTCCTGGTGCGCCCCTCCTACGTCCTCGGCGGGCGCGGCATGGAGATCGTCTACGAGGAGGCCCGGCTCTCCGCGTACATCGCCGAGTCCACCGAGATCAGCCCGAGCCGCCCGGTCCTGGTCGACCGCTTCCTCGACGACGCCATCGAGATCGACGTGGACGCCCTCTACGACGGCACCGAGCTCTACCTCGGCGGCGTCATGGAGCACATCGAGGAGGCCGGGATCCACTCCGGCGACTCGGCCTGCGCGCTGCCCCCGATCACCCTCGGCGGCTTCGACGTGAAGCGGCTGCGCGCCTCCACCGAGGCCATCGCCAAGGGCGTCGGGGTGCGCGGACTGATCAACATCCAGTTCGCCATGGCCGGGGACATCCTCTACGTCCTGGAGGCCAACCCGCGCGCCTCGCGCACCGTCCCCTTCACCTCGAAGGCCACCGCGGTGCCGCTGGCCAAGGCCGCCGCCCGGATCTCGCTCGGCGCCACCATCGCCGAACTGCGCGCCGAGGGCCTGCTCCCGAGGAGCGGCGACGGCGGCACCCTGCCGCTCGACGCGCCGATCTCGGTGAAGGAGGCCGTGATGCCCTGGTCGCGCTTCCGCGACGTCCGCGGCCGCGGTGTGGACACCGTGCTCGGCCCGGAGATGCGCTCCACCGGCGAGGTCATGGGCATCGACTCCGTCTTCGGCACCGCCTACGCCAAGTCGCAGGCCGCCGCCTACGGTCCGCTGCCCACCAAGGGCCGCGCCTTCATCTCGGTCGCCAACCGGGACAAGCGCTCGATGATCTTCCCCGCGCGGGAGCTGGTCGCCCACGGCTTCGAGCTCTGCGCCACCTCCGGCACCGCCGAGGTCCTCAAGCGCAACGGCATCCACGCCAAGGTGGTGCGCAAGCACTCCGAGGGCGAGGGCCCCAACGGCGAGAAGACCATCGTCCAGCTCATCCACGACGGCGAGGTCGACCTCATCGTCAACACCCCCTACGGAACCGGCGGCCGCCTCGACGGCTACGACATCCGTACCGCCGCGGTCGCCCGCTCGGTGCCCTGCCTGACCACGGTCCAGGCGCTCGCGGCCACCGTCCAGGGCATCGACGCGCTCAACCAGGGCGACGTCGGAGTGCGCTCCCTCCAGGAACACGCGGAGCACCTGACCGCGACCCGCGACTAGCACCCGAGAGAGGGGGACACCGAACCGGTGTCCCCCTCTTCATGAGGACACCACCACCATGTACGCACTCTTCTTCCGGCTCGTCTTCCGGCGGATGGACCCCGAGGCCGCCCACCACCTGGCCTTCGGCTGGATCCGCCGCGCGGCCCGCGTCCCCGTCCTGCGCACCTTCCTCGCCGCCCTCCTCGCCCCCCGCTTCGAGGAACTGCGCACCGAGGCCCTCGGCCTGCGCATGCACGGCCCCTTCGGGCTCGCCGCCGGCTTCGACAAGAACGCGGTCGCCGTCGACGGCATGGCCATGCTCGGCTTCGACCACATCGAGATCGGCACCGTCACCGGCGAGCCGCAGCCCGGCAACCCGCGGCAGCGCCTCTTCCGGCTGACCGCCGACCGCGCGCTGATCAACCGGATGGGCTTCAACAACGAGGGCTCCGCCGCGGTCGCCGCCCGCCTCGCCGCCCGCAGGCCCGCCTTCCGGGCCGTCGTCGGCGTCAACATCGGCAAGACCAAGGCGGTCCCCGAGGCGGAGGCCGCCGCCGACTACGTGAAGTCCGCCGAGCGGCTCGCCCCGCACGCCGACTACCTGGTGGTCAACGTCAGCTCCCCGAACACCCCGGGCCTGCGCGACCTCCAGGCCGTGGAGCACCTCAGGCCGCTGCTGACCGCGGTGCGCGGGGCGGCGGACCGGGCGGTCGGGCACCGCCGGGTACCGCTGCTCGTCAAGATCGCGCCCGACCTCGCGGACGAGGACATCGACGCGGTGGCCGACCTCGCCCTCGAACTCGGTCTGGACGGCATCATCGCCACCAACACCACCATCGGCCGCGCGGGCCTCAGCTCGCCCGAGGAGCTGACCGCCGAGACCGGCGGACTGTCCGGCGCCCCTCTCAAGGAGCGCTCCCTGGAGGTCCTGCGCCGCCTGTACACCCGGACCGGCGGGCGCCTCACCCTGATCGGGGTCGGCGGCATCGAGACCGGCGAGGACGCCTGGCAGCGCATCCTCGCCGGGGCCAGCCTGGTCCAGGGCTACAGCGCCTTCGTCTACCAGGGCCCCTTCTGGTCCCGCGCCCTGCACAAGCAACTCGCCGCCCGGCTGCGCGCCAGCGGCCACGCCACCCTCGCCGACGCCGTCGGTGCCGACACCCGGAAGGCCCGTACATGAGCCCGCTCGCACCCTTCGGCACCCGGCTCCGGGCGGCCATGGACACCCGCGGCCCGCTCTGCGTCGGCATCGACCCGCACGCCTCGCTCCTCACGGACTGGGGCCTCGGCGACGACATCGCAGGGCTTGAGCGCTTCACGTACACCGTCGTCGAGGCCCTCGCCGACCGGGTGGCCGTGTTCAAGCCGCAGTCGGCCTTCTTCGAGCGCTTCGGCTCGCGCGGCATCGCGGTCCTGGAGACGGCGGTGGCCCGCTCCCGGGAGGCAGGCGCCCTGGTCCTGATGGACGCCAAGCGCGGCGACATCGGCTCCACCATGACCGCCTACGCCGAGACCTATCTGCGCCCCGGCGCCCCGCTCTTCTCGGACGCGGTGACCCTCTCCCCGTACCTGGGCTTCGGCTCGCTGCGGCCCGCCCTGGACCTGGCCGCCGCGCACGGCACCGGCGTCTTCGTCCTCGGCCTCACCTCCAATCCGGAGGGCGCCGAGGTGCAGCGGGCCCGCGCCGCGGACGGCGGCAGTGTGGCCGCGCTGATGCTGCGGCAGATCGCCGCCGAGAACGCGGGCGCCCGGCCGCTCGGCTCGGTCGGCGCGGTCATCGGCGCCACCCTCGCCGAAGCGGGAGAGGACCTCGCGGTCAACGGCCCCCTCCTCGCCCCCGGCATCGGCGCCCAGGGCGCGACCCCGGCGGACCTGCCCCGGCTCTTCGCGGGCGCGGCGGACCGGGTGCTGCCCGCCGTCAGCCGCGCGGTGCTCGGCGCGGGCCCGGACCCGGCGGGGCTGCGCGCCGCCGCCGACCGGTACGCGGACGAGATCCGGGCGGCCCTCGGCCCGGCCTGAACCGGCGGCCCCGGCCGTGGCGGCAGCCGCCGCGGCCGGGCCGGTCGGGGCGTGCTCCGGCGCGCTCGGGGACGCCGGGCGCGCCCCGGAACCGCTCCGGCGGAGCCCGCTCGACACCGCTCGGCGCCCCCGGCGGTGGCAGGAACTCAAAATTCTCGGGTGTTATGCCGCTAATGTCGGGCTCAGTCGAGGCTGACCAGGACTTTTCGTCTGTTCTCGCTGACTGGAGCGGCCATGGCCGCTAGTCTCCGTCGAGAGTGAACGGGCAAGCGCGTTGCACGTTGCTCACCAGGTGGGGTGCCGCTAGGTTCCTCACCGGTCCGTATCCGACAGTTCGACATCCGAGGTGACGTAGGCGTGGCTCTTCCGCCCCTTACCCCTGAACAGCGCGCAGCCGCGCTCGAAAAGGCCGCCGCGGCTCGCCGGGAGCGGGCCGAGGTGAAGAATCGACTCAAGCACTCCGGCGCCTCGCTCCACGAGGTCATCAAGCAGGGTCAGGAGAACGACGTCATCGGCAAGATGAAGGTCTCCGCCCTCCTTGAGTCGCTGCCCGGCGTCGGCAAGGTCCGCGCCAAGCAGATCATGGAACGGCTCGGCATCTCCGAGAGCCGTCGTGTGCGGGGTCTCGGTTCCAACCAGATCGCTTCCCTGGAGCGCGAGTTCGGCGGTGGCGCGGCCTGACGTTTCCGGGCACCGCCGGGAACCTGGATAATCGCTCCATGGCTGCAACATCCCGGGGGACGACCCCCGTACCCCCGGACGCTCGTCCGCGGCTGACCGTGCTCTCCGGCCCCTCCGGGGTCGGCAAGAGCACGGTCGTCGCCCATATGCGCAAGGAACACCCCGAGGTCTGGCTCTCGGTGTCGGCGACGACCCGCAGGCCGCGCCCCGGCGAGAAGCACGGCGTGCAGTACTTCTTCGTCACCGACGAGGAGTTCGACAAGCTCGTCGCCAACGGCGAACTCCTCGAATGGGCCGAGTTCGCGGGCAACCGGTACGGCACCCCGCGCGGCGCTGTCCTCGACCGGCTCGGCGCGGGGGAGCCGGTGCTCCTGGAGATCGACCTCCAGGGCGCCCGGCTGGTCCGCGAGTCGATGCCGGACGCCCGCCTGGTCTTCCTCGCCCCGCCCTCCTGGGAGGAACTGGTGCGCCGGCTCACCGGCCGGGGCACCGAGGCGCCGGAGGTCATCGAGCGCCGGCTCGACGCCGCGAAGATCGAACTCGCCGCGGAGTCGGAGTTCGACACCACCCTGGTCAACACCGCCGTCGAGGACGTGGCCCGCGAGCTGCTAGCCTTGATGGACGTGGTGTGACCGCGGGGGCCCGGCCTCCGAGAACCATCCACTGCCACACCACTGTTCCGTCTCATTCTGTCTCATCGTTCGGAAGGTAGAGCGTGTCCTCTTCCATCACCACGCCCGAGGGCATCATCAACCCGCCGATCGACGAGCTCCTCGAGGCCACCGACTCGAAGTACAGCCTGGTGATCTACGCGGCCAAGCGTGCCCGCCAGATCAACGCGTACTACTCGCAGCTCGGTGAGGGCCTCCTTGAGTACGTCGGTCCGCTCGTGGACACCCACGTCCACGAGAAGCCGCTCTCGATCGCCCTGCGCGAGATCAACGCCGGTCTGCTCACCTCCGAGGCCATCGAGGGCCCGGCGCAGTAAGCAGCCGACGAGCAGGATCGGGACGCCCGCGGGCGCCAGATCGTGAACTTCACGACAGGCCCGGCGGTCACCTCCCAGCGAGAGCTGGAAGAGTGTCCGCCGGGCCTGTGGTGTGTCAGGACCCGGCCGTGGCGTGTACACGGCCGTGCGCTGTCCTGAGCGGGCAGGCAACGGTGGCGAGCAGGGAGAGGTAGACGGTGGACAAGCCCAAGGTGGTTCTCGGGGTCAGCGGCGGAGTCGCCGCGTACAAGGCGTGCGAGCTGCTGCGGCGGCTCACGGAATCCGGCCACGACGTCCGCGTCGTGCCCACCGAGGCGGCCCTGCACTTCGTCGGCTCGGCGACCTGGGCGGCCCTGTCCGGGAACCCGGTGGCCACCGAGGTCTGGTCCGACGTCCACGAGGTGCCGCACGTGCGCATCGGCCAGCGGGCCGACCTGGTCGTCGTCGCCCCCGCCACCGCCGACATCCTGGCCAAGGCGGCCCACGGCCTCGCCGACGACCTGCTCACCAACACCCTGCTCACCGCCCGCTGTCCGGTGCTCTTCGCCCCGGCCATGCACACCGAGATGTGGGAGCACCCCGCCACCCAGGAGAACGTCGCCACCCTGCGCCGCCGCGGCGCCCTGGTCGTCGAGCCCGCCGTCGGCCGCCTCACCGGGGCCGACACCGGCAAGGGCCGCTTCCCCGACCCGGCCGAGATCTTCGCCCTGGCCCGCCGGGTGCTGGCCCGCGGCATCCGCGAGCCCGACCTCGCGGGGCGCCATGTGGTGATCAGCGCGGGCGGCACCCGCGAGCCCCTGGACCCGGTGCGCTTCCTCGGCAACCGCTCCTCCGGGAAGCAGGGGTACGCCCTCGCCCGTACCGCCGCCGCGCGCGGAGCCCGGGTCACCCTGGTCTCCGCCAATCCGCAGCTGCCCGACCCGGCCGGGGTGGACGTCGTCCCCGTGGGCACCGCCAAGGAGCTGCGGGAGGCCGTGGTGAAGGCGGCCACGGACGCCGACGCCGTGGTGATGGCCGCCGCCGTGGCGGACTTCCGCCCCGCCTCGTACGCCACCGGGAAGATCAAGAAGAAGGACGGCCAGGAGCCGGAGCCCGTGGCGCTGGTCCGCAACCCGGACATCCTCGCCGAGATCGCGGCCGCGCGGCCCCGCCCGGGCCAGCTCGTGGTGGGCTTCGCCGCCGAGACCGACGACGTCCTGGTCAACGGGCGCGCCAAGCTGGCCCGCAAGGGCTGCGACCTGCTGGTGGTCAACGAGGTCGGCGAACGCAAGACCTTCGGCGCCGAGGAGAACGAGGCCGTGGTCCTCGGCGCGGACGGCAGCGAGACCCCCGTACCGAACGGTCCCAAGGAAGCCCTCGCCGACACCGTCTGGGACCTGGTCGCCGCCCGTCTGGCCCCTTGACTCCGGAACCGCGGAGTCCGCGGGAAGCCCTCCGGGGCATGGCCGGACCTGGCCGCCGCGTGGCCGGTAATCAGGTGTTCCGTGGCCGGTCACCCGGTATATGGCGGGCTTGTGAACGGGCCCGAATCGCGCGGCGTGGCCCTGGCTATCCCGGGCGTCTCTGACGCAGAATGCCCGTGCCGCAGGTCACAGGGCTCTCAACTAGGGAGACACCTGGTCCGGCGGCGCGTACCGACCGATAAACTGGTCGCGGACCACCACGCCGGGCGCAGCTCCCGGCCGGGTCCGTCAATGCTCAGCCAGCAGCCGCTGCAACCCCAGGGAGCGATGTGTCCCGCCGTCTGTTCACCTCGGAGTCCGTCACCGAGGGCCACCCCGACAAGATCGCTGACCAGATCAGCGACACCATCCTCGACGCGCTGCTGCGGGAGGACCCCACCTCCCGCGTCGCCGTCGAGACGCTGATCACCACCGGCCTGGTGCACGTGGCCGGAGAGGTCACCACCAAGGCGTACGCCCCGATCGCCCAGCTCGTCCGGGACAAGATCCTGGAGATCGGCTACGACTCCTCGAAGAAGGGCTTCGACGGCGCCTCCTGCGGTGTCTCGGTGTCGATCGGCGCGCAGTCGCCCGACATCGCGCAGGGCGTGGACACGGCCTACGAGAACCGGGTCGAGGGGGATGAGGACGAGCTCGACCGGCAGGGCGCCGGCGACCAGGGCCTGATGTTCGGCTACGCCTGCGACGAGACCGCCGAGCTGATGCCGCTCCCGATCAGCCTGGCCCACCGCCTCTCCCGGCGGCTCTCCGAGGTGCGCAAGAACGGCACCATCCCCTACCTGCGCCCGGACGGCAAGACGCAGGTCACCATCGAGTACGACGGCGACAAGGCGGTCCGCCTCGACACCGTGGTCGTCTCCTCGCAGCACGCCTCGGACATCGACCTGGACTCGCTGCTCGCCCCCGACATCCGCGAGTTCGTCGTCGAGCCCGAGCTGAAGGCGCTCCTGGACGACGGCATCAAGCTGGAGACCGAGGGCTACCGCCTCCTGGTCAACCCGACCGGCCGCTTCGAGATCGGCGGCCCGATGGGTGACGCGGGCCTGACCGGACGCAAGATCATCATCGACACCTACGGCGGCATGGCCCGCCACGGCGGCGGCGCCTTCTCCGGCAAGGACCCGTCCAAGGTGGACCGCTCCGCCGCGTACGCGATGCGCTGGGTCGCCAAGAACGTCGTCGCCGCGGGCCTCGCCTCGCGCTGCGAGGTCCAGGTCGCCTACGCCATCGGCAAGGCGGAGCCGGTGGGTCTGTTCATCGAGACCTTCGGCACCCACAAGATCGCCCCGGAGAAGATCGAGTCCGCGGTCTCCGAGGTCTTCGACCTCCGCCCCGCCGCGATCATCCGCGACCTCGACCTCCTCCGCCCGATCTACGCCCAGACCGCGGCCTACGGCCACTTCGGCCGCGAACTCCCGGACTTCACCTGGGAGAGGACGGACCGCGTACCGGCCCTGAAGGCCGCCGCGGGGCTCTGAGCGGCTCCGCGTGGACGAGGCAGGGCCCGGCACCTCTTCGGGAGGGGCCGGGCCCTGCTGCGTGCTCTGAGCCGGGGCAGGCGTTTCAGCGGCCGGTGTCCACGGGCGGTTCCTCCTCGGGCTGCTGGTCGGCAGGATCCTCGCGCCCGGTCGGCCGGTCGTCCGGGCGAGGCGCACTGCCGTTCGCGTGCCCAGTCCGGGATCCGTCCTGCCAGGAGGCGGGCGGGGCCGCCGCATCCCACGGCTCGTACCGCCTACGTCCCAGGTGCCCAGGTTCTCCGTCGGAGGCGGGGCCGGAGTTCTCGGAGTCGGGTGCCTGGGGCTCGCCGGCTTCATCGGCTTCTTCGGTTCCGTCTGCTTCGTCGGCCTCATCGAGATGGGCGGCGAGGTCCCCGAAGGAGGCGGCGCGGGCGGCCTCGGCCACATTGGCGAGGAAGAGGTCGCGGTTCACGTGGTCGGCGGGGACGCCCGACAGGTCCATCGCCTGCTGGATCAGCTCCACCACACCGGGGGCGAGGGGCTCCTGCGGTTCCTCGGGCTCTCCGTACGCGGGGTACGCGGGCTCCTCCGGTTCCTCGTACGCGGGCTCCTCCCAGATCGGCTCCGATCCCGGCCAGGGGGCGGGCGAGGGGGAGGTCTGGGGCTGCTCGGCCCCGGCCGCCATGTGCTCGCGGAGTTCCGGCACGAAACGGTGGAACAGCTCCGGCACCACCTCGTCATTGGCGGCGGAGGCGAGTTCGGTGAGCAGGCCGATGTCGTCGACCGTCTTGTCGATCTGCTCCTCATGCTTCGCGAGCCACCAGACGACCGCGGACCCGGTGGTCTTGAGCACGTCCTCCTTGAGGTAACTGCGCTTGCTCATCTCCCACTTGCGCTCGTGCTCCCAGACCGCCTCGTCTTTGCGTACGGTCGCGAGCTTCTCCAGGCGCTGCCGGTCCACCTCGGTCAGTCTCAGACGGACATCGGCCGCCATCGCGAGCAGCCGACCGCTGCTGTCCGCCTGCATCACCGCGAGTTCCCCGGCGAGGACGTGCTCCGTCAGGGACAAGCGCTCCGGCTCGGCATTCGTGGTGATGCGGCGGGCCCGTTCCAGTACGGCACTCACCGCGAGACCCTCGTGGTTCACCGGTGGTGCCCCGGGCAGTACGTCCTCCGGGCGCCAGCGGATGACCGCGCTGAAGAGGCAGTCGTAGTCGTCGGCCCTGGTGGGCAGGGGAATCCCCTCGACCACGCACTCCCAGCGCTCCACCTGGGGCAGCGGGCTCTCCGGCTCCCGGGTGTACTCGGCCGGGATGAACGGCGCCCGCCGCCGCTGGGAGCGCAGCAGGGCCAGTGTCCCGAGGACCAGGACGGCCATGGCGAGGGGCCAGACCCAGTACGGCCACTCGGTCACCAGGCCGGCGATCACGAGCAGCAGGGCGAGGATGGTGGCCACAAAGCCAGTCATCGTGGAATGACCGGAACTCATAGCAAACTCCCGGGAAGACACGTCGGAGGCCGGCGATCAGAAGGACAAGGCGCGTGCGTCGTTGAGGCGAGTACGCAGCAGAGGGCGGATCGGGTGGTGGCGTGCCGCTCGGTACAGCAGCCCGTACGCGTCCGGGTGCCCGTGGCAGGCGGCCATGAGGAGATCCAGGAAGAGGGGCGCGTGGCCGGTGGGTGACTGGTGGATGGTGGTGAACCAGTCACGAAGAGCCGGGGTCCAGTCCGCGGGGGGCCTGCATGTCAGGAGGACGCGCCAGCATCGGGAGAGGCACTGGCGTACCACGCGAGACAGCAGCAGGGGCTGAGCGTTCCCAGGAGGGCTCAACAGATCACCTGGGGTGGACAGTTCCATTAGGAGCTGGGTGTCCCGCTCCGCTTGGTTCCGTTTCATACCTCGGGCGAGACGCTCCAGTGCGAAGCCGCACAGCCGGGGATTGCCCGCGGTCAGGGAGCGCAGAGCCTGCGTGGCCGCTCCCGCGCTGTCCAGTCGGCGGGCGAGATGATGTAGTCGGACCAGTGCCTGATCCGGGAAGCGCTCGGCGAGGGGCCCGAGGCATGCCTCGATGAGCACCCCGCGAAGGGGCTCGGACAGGGAGGCTGTCTTTGCGTAGTCGTACAGGTGACGGCTGAACCCCCTGGCCCACGAGGGGTGTGCGAGGCCCCATCCCATCGCCTCCACCGCTGCCTGCCGCGCCTCCGGCAGCGAACTCTCTGCCAGCTGAAGGGAGAACTGCCACAGCGTGGTGTGAGGCTCTTGCGAGCGTGCCAGTTCTTCCGCCATGGACGCCACGAGTGCTGATCGCTCCTGGGCGTCGAGGACAGGCTCGGCCACGGACTCTGTGATCCAGTCCTTCAGTTCGTTCCGCAGCCAGGGCGTGTAGTCCCAGAAGTGATTGCGGACAGCCTGGGCGAAATCCGGTTCTTTAAACCGGACTCGACCGTCTGCATCGTGCACTGCCCCTATCTCGTCGAGCTGAGTGGAGAGGTCGGTGCGGTCCAGAAGCGGTACGGAGATCTCCTGGTGTGAGGTCTTGTCCAGCAGTTTCTCGCACACGATGTGCACGGACTTCGGCCGAGCCGCGTCGAGGACCGCCGTGGACAACAGCAGCGCCTTCTGCCGTGCCGTGGCAAATTCCATCTTGCTGGGTACCCGCGGCGGTTGCGTCAATACCTTTACCGCTGAACGGCACCACTCGACGGCCGCGTTCGCCGGATCGCGGTCCCGGTACTGGCTGATCAGTACCGAGAGGTAGGCGACGTCGTTCAGCCGCTCGACTCCTTTGAGGAATCCGAGAATTTCCTCCGGTGGGGGATCAAGCGGCAGCGAGGGATCGTCGACCAGCCCCAGTGACCGGTTCAGTACGTCAAGGGGTTCGGCACGCAGGAGATCGACTGCATGCTCCTCCAGGAAGGGGTCCGCGGTCCGTTGACCCTCGCTGGACGGCAACACCACCACGAGGCGCGAGCGCCGTTCTCGTACCGACTGGTGGAAAGCAGGCAGGTCCTTCTCCACGCTCTCCCACAGCGTGGGCCCCAGCTCCGACAGGTCGAGGAGCAGTCCCTCGCGTTCGCCGAGCATGTACGAGCCGAGTCCGGGTTTGCCGTCTTCGGTCTCCGGCAGGACTTCGCGCAGCGTGGTGAAAAGCCGTCGATTGTCGTGTAAGAGCATGCGCGCGGTGGCGGTCCTGCCGCTGCCCGCATTCCCCCTGAGTAGGACGGTGCCACGTTCTCGGAAGACTTTGAGGGCCTCGCGGTACGCCGCCGGTTCGACGAAGCGCTCGGCGAGCCGTTCAAGGTGGTCCGTTGCCAGTGGCCTGGGATCCCAGGTGGTGGACCGGGCACCGTAGAAGACGTTCTGTGTTCCGGGGCCGGTGTGGGTTGGCCCTGATTGCCCGATGTCCGTCCGGAGCGAATCGCTCACTGCTCCTCGCCCTCTGCGGGCTGCCCACCGTCCGTGTTCGGCTGGATCCAGCCGTTGTTGTCGCCGGAGAAGTGGGTGGCCCCTTTGCCGTGGGAGACGTGCGTGCCGGGCAGATGATGGTGGATGCTCTGATCGCCCTTGCCGGTGTGCACGGGTCCCTGGACGTTGCCGAAGGTGTTCTGTTGGATGTCACCGGACACCTCGCCGCCGCCCTGGATGACGAAGCCCTGATGCCCTCCGCTCACGGTGTTGGACGTGCTTCCCCGCTCCGTCCCGCTCCGTGAGTCGTCTTTCTGTGTCTCATTCAGTTCGGGGACGACGTAGAGGAGCTCGTCCAGGAGGTGCGAGAGGCTGGCATCGCGACTGTTGGTGTCGTAGCGGACGGACTGGAGCCCCGCCAATTGCTTGAGCGGTGCAGGTAGTTCATCGCTCCGTAGCCTTTTGACGCGGATGCTCGCCAGTACCGGGATGACCGGTATCCCGCAGGCGAAGGCTTCCAGGATCTCTCTGCGGACCCAGTCGGTCTCGTCGTGGAGCTGGGGCGCGCTCGCCCAGGTCGGGCCTACCACGACGAGGAGGACCGAGGCGCGCCGTACTCCTCGCAGCAGTTCCTGCTCGTAGGTCTGACTGGCTCTGATCGAGTCGCTGGCACGGAAGACGGTTCCCTCGCCGAATCGTTCATTCAGGGATTGGAAGAGCACGGTGGCGAGGTGTTCGCCGTCACCGGTGCGGTAATTGACGAAGACAGGAGGCATGGCGAGGAGACCCTTCGGACGGAGTGGATGACGGAGCGGCGGAGGACGGAGAGGGCTCGTACGGCGGACGGGAGGGGAGGAGCAGGAGCGCTCAGCCCGGGAGGCCGTGCAGAGACGCGGCCAGTTCCGGCAGCAGTTCGCGCACCGCGGGGTTGCTGCGGTAGCGCGCGAGGGTCCGGTTCAGCCTGCGGGCGTCGAGGAGCACCGTCGCGGACGTGGCGGACGCCAGGGGGCCGAGCAGGGACGGCAGGAGAGAACAGACGAGGTCGATCTCGCCTGCCTGCGCATGGGCCAGGGCGCGACGGGTGCCATAGCGTGCCTGGGTGCGCGTGGCGTGCGGCGGGATCCTGGCGCACTCCCGGTCGAAGATCCGGGCGGACTCACCGGGGCGGCCGAGGTCCAGGAGGCACCAGGCAGTGACCATGGCCGCCGGATCGGGCAGATTGGTCGTGCCGATCACCGGTTCCCCGGCAGTGCCCGCATCCGCCGCGAGATGGCGTCCGGCTCGTTCAAGTGCCCGGAAACAGGCGGTGTGATCTCCGGCGAGTGCGTGCCCCTGCGCCTCCCGCTGGGCGGCCAGACCCTTGACGCGAAGAGAGAGCGCGCCGGACTCGGCCGACCGCGCGAGACCGATGGTGTCCGCCGCCCGCCCCGCGTAGTAGGCGACCAGTCCGCGCCGGACCTGCGCGTAGTGGCGGAGGTCCGGCTCTCCCGCAGCCTGGGCGAGCTGGACGGCCGTATCGGTCCAGCGCAGGGCGGAGGGTATGTCTCCCGCCTCCTGCGCCATCCAGCCGGTGAACTCGGCGAACCGGGAAGAGAGCGCGTAAAGGTCGCGTGCGGTGGTGGAGGCGCTCGCGTGGGCCAGCTCGCTCAGCGCGGTGGTCTGTGCGCTCAGGCCGGGCAGGACCGCCTGCGCCGGAGCGACTTGCCCGAGCTGCCGGTACTGGTCGAAGAGCGCACGCGAGGCACTGGCCAGGCTCCCGTCGTCCGCGTGCCCGGCGGAGGAGGGCCGACCGGAGGTGGGGCGGGCGAGGCCCGGTACCCCGAGTACGGAGGCGGCTCCCACGGCGACCAACTGGCGCCTGCTGGGGGCATCCCTGCGGCCGCGTCGCTCTGCCTCGGCCGGTGGAGGGGCGTCGTCGTCGAGGAGACCGTGCAGTTCGCCGTCCGCACCGAGGGCCGCGTCGCAGAGCCGGGCCAGGCCGGTGGTCGGCTGTTTGCGACCCGTCTCGACCTTGCTGATCTGTGCCTTGCTGTAGTGAACGGACCGTGCCAGCTGTTCGATGGTCATGCCCGCTGCCAGCCGTAAGCGGCGTAGTTCGGCCCCGAAGACGGGCGGTCTGTCCAGCACTCCTACCCCCTCATGGTTCTGGGTCGCCGGCTCCGCGGAGAACCCGGCGGCCAAGCAAGAGTCGTCGGGTGGTGATAGCAGGTGCAAGGAGATCGGTGGAGTTTCCTGTTTCCACTTCATCCGGGTCGGAAGCGAACCCCAGAGCGTTCGCGATGTCGAGGGTGCACATTCAGCCAGGTCGTACGGAGCGGGCGCCAGGTCTGTGGACAACGGCCTCCCGTCCTCGTCGCTGGCCTGTGGACAACTCCGGTGCTGTCCGTTCCGTCTGGTAGGAATTCCTGTGTGAGCAGCGGGGACGAGCAGGAGGAGCGGGGCGGGAAGGGGGCGCCGCCGGAGCAGCTTGCGCTGATTCGGGAGAGTGTGCGGGAGGCGAAGAAGCCGCGGGCGAAACCGCGTACCTGGCGGGGGGCGGCGCTGGCGCCGGAGCTGCCGGTCGGCCGGGTGCTCGTGGACCGGGGGGCGCTGCACCTGGACCGGTACTTCGACTACGCGATCCCGGAGGAGCTGGACGCCGAGGCCCAGCCGGGGGTGCGGGTGCGCGTCCGGTTCGGGGCCGGCAAGGGGCAGGTGCACAAGGGGCGCCGCGAGGGGGGCGGGCTGGTCGGCGGCTTCCTGGTCGAGCGGCGGGCCGAGTCCGACTACCAGGGGCCGCTGGCCGCGCTCGCCCAGGTGGTGTCGCCGGAGCGGGTCCTCAGCCCCGAGCTGCTCGGCCTCGCCCGCGCGGTCGCCGACCGATACGCGGGCAGCGTCGCGGATGTGCTCCAGCTCGCCGTTCCGCCGCGCAACGCACAGGCGGAGAAGAAGGCCTCCCCCGAGCCGCTGCCGCCGCCCGGGGTCCCCGGGGCCGGGAGCTGGGAGCGGTATCCGCGCGGGCCGGGCTTCGTGGCGGCGCTCGGTGCCGGTGAGTCGCCGCGTGCGGTGTGGACCGCGCTGCCGGGTCCCGAGTGGGCGGCCGAGCTGGCGCTCGCGGTGACCGCCGCGCTCGCCTCCGGGCGCGGGGCGCTGGTGGTCCTGCCCGACGGCCGCGCGGTGGCACGGCTGGACGCCGCCCTGCGGGCCGTGCTCGGCGAGGGGCGGCACTCGGTCCTCACCGCGGACGCCGGGCCCGCCAAGCGCTACCGGGAGTGGCTCGCCGTCCACCGGGGCTCGGTGCGGGCGGTGATCGGCACCCGGGCCGCGATGTTCGCCCCGGTCCGCGACCTCGGTCTGGTCGCCCTCTGGGAGGACGGCGACGGCAGCCACAGCGAGCAGCACGCCCCCCAGCCGCACGCCCGCGAGGTGCTGCTGCTGCGCGCCGCCCACGCCAAATGCGGTTTCCTGCTGGGAAGTTGGAGCTGCACGGTGGAGGCGGCCCAGCTCGTCTCCACCGGCTGGGCGCAGCCCCTGACGGCCGAGCGGGCCGAGGTGCGCCGCGCCGCTCCCCTCATCCGCACGGTCGGCGACGCCGAGCTGGCCCGGGACGAGGCGGCCCGCGCCGCGCGGCTGCCGAGTCTCGCCTGGCAGGCGGCGCGGGAAGGGCTCCGGCACGGGCCCGTGCTCGTGCAGGTGCCCCGGCGCGGCTACGTACCCAAGCTCGCCTGCGAACGCTGCCGTACGCCCGCCCGCTGCCGGCACTGCGCGGGCGCGCTCCAGGCCCGCGAGGACGGCGCCCTGCACTGCGCCTGGTGCGGAAGGCCGGAGCCGCGCTGGCACTGCCAGGAGTGCGGGGCCTTCCGGCTGCGGGCCCAGATCGTCGGGGCCCGGCGGACCGCCGAGGAGCTGGGCCGCGCCTTTCCCGCGGTGCCGGTGCGGACCTCGGGGCGGGAGCACGTACTGGACACGGTCCCCGACTCGCCCGCGCTGGTGGTCAGCACGCCGGGGGCCGAGCCGGTGGCCGAGGGGGGCTACGCCGCCGCGCTGCTGCTCGACGGCTGGGCGCTGCTCGGGCGGCCCGATCTGCGGGCGGGGGAGGAGGCACTGCGGCGGTGGATCGGCGCGGCGGCGCTGGTACGGGGCCAGGAGGCGGGCGGCACCGTGGTGGTGGTCGCCGAGCCGGGGCTGCGTCCCGTACAGGCGCTGGTGCGCTGGGATCCGGTGGGGCACGCGGTGCGCGAACTCGGCGAGCGGGCCGAGCTGGGCTTCCCCCCGGTTTCCCGGATGGCCGCGGTCTCCGGCGCCCCGCAGGCGGTGGCCTCCTTCCTGCGCGAGGCCGAACTCCCCGCCGACGCCGAGCTGTTGGGGCCGGTCCCGCTGCCGGTCACCGATCCCGCGCGGCCCCGCAGGACCGGGGCCCCGCCGCCGGGGGAGCAGTGGGAGCGGGCCCTGATCCGGGTACCGCCGGGCAGCGGCGCCGCCCTCGCCGCGGCACTGAAGACGGCGCAGGCGGGACGCCTGGCGCGGTCAGGCGGGAGCGGGGCGGAGCCGGTACGGATCCGGGTGGATCCGCCGGACATCGGGTGAGGAGGGAGGAAACTCCCACCGGGGGCCGATGATTGGCGTACGGCTACCCGGTGGGCCGTCGACGATCGCCGGACAACATCTCGGGCAGGCTGCCGGGCGGTCTTCAGCCGTCCGTCCCCCGGCTCTGGTCGTGCGGCAGTCGTCCATCGGCTCTCCGGCCGTACGCCACGCACTGACTCTCCGGCTGTTCGCCACGCATCCGATGCCGAGCGGCCCACACCTTTCTGAAGTTGAGGGGGCAGACCCCGCCCCGACACAACGGCGCCCCTCACCGCATGCCCGTGAGGGGCGCAACTGCCGTGGTCCTGTGGGTGGTTGACGCAGCCGGGTCCGGTGCGTGGATGGTTCAGCCGTGGATGGTTCAACCAGGTGCCGTGGACGGTTGGTTCAGCCGCCGCGGGGGCCGGGGAAGGCGCCGGGGCGGGGCTGCTGGTCCTCGCGGAGCGGGCGGCGGGGCTCCTCGCGCAGGGGGCCCGCCGAGGGCTGGGGCGGCATGGTGCGGGCGGCCGGGACCGTGGGCAGCGGCTGGGCGACGGTGACCGGTGCGGGGGTCTCCGCGGGGTGCTCGGAGTCGACGGGGACGGGCTGGGTGGTGGCGGCGCGCCGGGAACCGTAACGCCGGTGCACGGCCTGCTTGGTGACGCCGAGCGCGGAGCCTACCGCGTCCCAGGAGAAGCCGAGCGAGCGGTCGAAGTCGACGGCGGCGGTGACCAGGGTCTCGACGCTGTCCCGGAGTTCCTGGGCGAGGCGGACGGTGGGCGCCGGGGCCCGCCCGTAGACGACGAAGCCCGTGGAGGGCCCGGAGCGGCGCGGGCGGTAGACGTTGCCCAACTGGGCGGTGAGGGTGCGCAGTGCGTCCACCTGCCGGCGGACCCGCTCGATGTCCCGCACCAACAGATGCAGGCTGGCCCGTGCCTGGGCGTCGTGCGTTGCGTGGTCGGCCATGAACAAGCCTCTCGAACCGGCGTTGAAGCGGATGGGATGCGTACGCGTAGGCACCCCTTGGTCAACTCTTCCTTGACCAACGCGCCACCCCCGCCATGGTCACGCCCAGGGGGCGCGTGGGCATATGCGGATGGCGCGCGGCGGGACGCACGCCCCCGCGGCGGGCGGTCCATCCGGCCCATAGACTGGGGAGTTGCCCGTCACGCTCCGCCCGAGAGGCCGCACTCCACCCATGAAGCTCGTCTTCGCCGGGACCCCCGAGGTCGCCGTACCCGCACTGGACGCCCTGCTCGCCTCCGACCGCCACGAGGTGGCCGCGGTCGTGACCCGGCCCGACGCCCCCGCGGGCCGCGGGCGGCGGCTGGTCGCGAGCCCGGTCGCCCAGCGCGCCGAGGAAGCCGGGATCGAGGTGCTCAAGCCGGGGCGGCCCAAGGACGAGGACTTCCTCGCGCGGCTGCGGGAGATCGCCCCCGACTGTTGCCCGGTCGTCGCCTACGGGGCCCTGCTGCCGCGCGTCGCCCTCGACATCCCGGCGCACGGCTGGGTCAACCTCCACTTCTCCCTGCTGCCCGCCTGGCGCGGCGCCGCCCCGGTGCAGCACGCGCTGATGGCGGGCGACGAGATCACCGGGGCCTCCACCTTCCTGATCGAGGAGGGCCTCGACTCCGGCCCGGTCTACGGCACCGTCACCGAGCGGATCCGGCCCACCGACACCAGCGGCGACCTGCTGACCCGGCTCGCCTTCGCCGGTTCGGGACTGCTCGCGGCGACCATGGACGGCATCGCGGACGGCAGCCTGAAGGCCGTGCCGCAGCCCCCCGACGGGATCAGCCTGGCCCCGAAGATCACCGTGGAGGACGCCGAGATCGACTGGCGGGCCCCCGCGCTCCGCGTCGACCGGCTGGTCCGCGGCTGCACCCCCGCCCCCGGTTCCTGGACCGTCTTCCGCGGCGAGCGCCTCAAACTCATCCAGGCGATCCCCGCCCCCGCCCACACCGACCTGGCACCGGGCGAGCTGTCCGCAGGCAAGAACAACGTGTACGTGGGCACCGGCTCGTACGCCGTCGAGCTGCTGTGGGTCCAGCCGCAGGGCAAGAAGCCGATGCGCGCGCCGGACTGGGCCCGCGGGGTGCGCATCGCGGCGGACGAGCGGGTGGGCGCGCCGGACGCGCTCCGCTAGGGCCCTCGGACACCGCGCGTCCAAGGGCCTTCGTCCACCGCGCGTCCTCGCCCGGGGGGCGGCCGCGCGGCGCCCGGTGCGGCGGGGGCGCGTGCACGGCGTCGTACGGCGGGCGCGCGGTGTCCGGCAGGCCCTAGGCTGGAGCGTCTGACGAATCCGCCCGCCACCCCGGCGGGCCCGCGTCCGGGAGACAGGCTCCCGGGCGGCCATCCTGCAGCGGAGCACCTTTGAACGACCAGCCCGACCGGCGTCCCCGTAAGAGCGGCAAGCCCGGCAAGTCCAGCAGCCCCGGCAAGTCCGCCAAGCCGTATCGGCGTCCCCAGAAGGACCCGGTGCGGATCCTCGCCTTCGAGGCCCTGCGCGCCGTCGACGAACGCGACGCCTACGCCAACCTCGTGCTGCCCCCGCTGCTGCGCGCCGCCCGCGCCAAGGGCGACTTCGACGCGCGGGACGCCGCCCTCGCCACCGAGCTGGTCTACGGTTCGCTGCGGCGCCAGGGGACCTACGACGCCGTGATCGCGGACTGCGTCGACCGGCCGCTGCGGGAGGTCGACCCGCCGGTCCTGGACGTCCTCACGCTCGGCGCGCACCAGTTGCTCGGCACCCGCATCCCCTCGCACGCCGCGGTCTCGGCGAGCGTGGAGCTGGCGCGGGTGGTGCTCGGCGACGGCAGGGCGAAGTTCGTCAACGCCGTGCTGCGCAAGATCGCCCGGTACGACCTGGACGGCTGGCTGGAGCGGGTGGCGCCGCCGTACGAGGACGACCCCGAGGACCATCTCGCCGTGGTGCACTCCCATCCGCGCTGGATCGTCTCCGCGCTGTGGGACTCGCTCGGCGGCGGCCGCGCCGGGATCGAGGACCTTCTGGAGGCGGACAACGACCGCCCCGAGGTCACCCTCGCCGCCCGGCCCGGACGGGTCACGGCCGAGGAGGTCCTGGACTCGCTGGGGGAGGAGCAGGGGCTGCCCGGGCGCTGGTCGCCCTATGCCGTGCGGCTCAGCGAGGGCGGTGAGCCCGGCGCCCTCGACATGGTCCGCGAGGGCCGGGCGGGCGTGCAGGACGAGGGCAGCCAGCTGGTGGCGCTGGCCCTGGCCGCCGCCCCGCTCGAAGGCCGCGACACCCGCTGGCTCGACGGCTGCGCGGGACCCGGCGGCAAGGCGGCCATGCTGGCGGGGCTCGCCGCCCAGCGCGGCGCGAGCCTGCTCGCCGCCGAGAAGCAGCCGCACCGGGCGGGGCTCGTCGCCAAGGCCCTGGCCGGCAACCCCGGCCCGTACCAGGTCGTCACGGCCGACGGCACCCGCCCGCCCTGGGCGCCCGGCAGCTTCGACCGGGTGCTGATGGACGTGCCGTGCACCGGCCTCGGGGCGCTGCGCAGGCGCCCGGAGGCGCGCTGGCGGCGCCGGCCGGAGGACCTGGAGGGCTTCGCGCCCCTCCAGCGTGCCCTGCTGCGCAGCGCGCTCGCCTCGGTACGGATCGGGGGCGTCGTCGGCTACGCCACCTGCTCACCGCACCTGGCCGAGACCCGCGCCGTGGTGGACGACGTGCACAAGGACGGCACCACCGAACTCCTCGACGCACGGCCCCTGTTCCCCTCGGTCCCCTCCCTCGGCGAGGGCCCGGACGTACAGCTGTGGCCGCATCTGCACGGGACCGACGCGATGTATCTGGCCCTGCTGCGGAGGACGGCCTGAGCGGGGACCGGCCGTCGTCCTGAGCCGGGGTCCGGACGCCTCGCCGGGTGGCCGAGAGCGCCGGGTGGCCGAGAGCGCCGGGTGGCCGAGAACGCCGAGTGCCGTGAAGTGCCGAGAGGCGTGCGGCGCCAAGTGGCGTCAGGCGTCGAGAGGCGAGAGGCGCCGACTGCCGTGCGGCGCGTGGAAGCATGCCCCCATGAGCGAGCAACTGCCGCCGCCCTCCGGCCCGGTGGATCTTCTGGAGGTGCGGGGGATCCGCTTCGTCGAAGGGCCCCCGCTCCGGTTGCCGCCCGGGGAGCGGCAGGCCATGGACCGCGCCTGGGAGGAGGCGGTCCGCGCCAACCCCGGGTTCTTCGACGGGCCGGTCTGCGGGGCGGCGGGGCTCGACTGGGAGGGGCCGGGCCGCCTGGTCGTCACCTGGACCAGGGCGACGTACCGGATCCACGCCCTGCGCCGGGTGGGCGGCGCCACCGTGCTGCCCTCGCTCTTCGTCGGCGTGGTGCAGCCCGCCGAGGACGGGAGCCTGGTGGTGGGGCGGATGTCCTCCTCGACGGCCGCCCCCGGCCGCTGGCAACTGCCGGGCGGGGGAGCCGAACCACCGGCCGGAACCGAGCCCCTGGACCTCGACACCCTGCGGCGGCACGCGGCCCGCGAACTGGCCGAGGAGACCGGCCTCCTGACCCCGCCCGAGGAGCTGTCGCTGTGGCTGCTCACCCATGCCCCGGGCCGTGCCCTCGGGCTCCTGTTCCGCGCCCCCGTCCGCCCGGCCCGACTGCTGTGTGAGCGCTTCGCGGCCCTGGTCGCCTCGGAGCGGGCGCGGGGCCGCGACCCGGAACTGGACCGGATCGCCTTCGTCCGTTCCCCCGCCGAGTTGCCCGGTCTCGGCGGGACGCAGGTGAACTACCTGGAGGGGGTCGTACGCCGGTACGCGGCCCGGACCGGGTAGCAGGTAGCAGGCAGCGGGCGGTGGTGCGGCGAGCCATGAGCGGGACCGGGCGCCCTGATGAGCCGAGGGCCCGGGACCCCCGTCCGGGGCGGGTGAGGGCCGGGACCCGCGCCCGCCCCGGAAACCCTGCTACCTCCGAGGCCCCTCACTCCCCGTCCTCAGTCATGCGGGACGACCGCGAGCGGGCAGGGCGCGTGGTGGGCGACGGCCTGCACCACATGCCCGAGCCGCGGGCGCAGCCGGGCCGGGTGGCGCCTGCGGCCGACCACGAGCAGCCGGGCCCCGGCGCTCTCGCCGACCAGGATCCGGGCGGCCGAACCGGGCCGGACCGTCTCGCGCACCGGCACCCGCGGGTACCGGTCGCGCCAGGGCGCGAGGGCCGCCCGGAGTTGCTCCCGCGAACCGTTCACGGCCTTCTCGACCAGGGCGGGCGCGAGGGCCGGATCACCCTGCGCGTAGATCGGTACGGGCAGTTGCCGCACGTGCACGGCGTGCACCGGTGCCGAGTGCCGGTCCGCCATTGCGAAGGCGAAGTCGAGCACTTCGGCGGCGGCCGGTTCGTACGGGGAGACGCCGACGAGTACGGCCGGGGTGGTCCGGCCGGCCGGATCCCTCCCGCCGGGCTCGTCCGGATCGCCGAGGCCGCTGAGGTCGTCGGGCCGTGCGGAGAGGCCGCCCGCCCCTGGCCCGGTCGACGGCGTGGAGGTGTCGGCGGGACCGGCGTGCGGTACGGGCGCGGATCCCTCGGCGGGCTCCGCGCGGACCAGGACGGCCGGGGCGGCGGAGCGTGCGACCACCCGCAGGGCGACGGCGCCGAGCAGATAGCTGGCGGTCCGGCCGAGGCCCTGGGAGCCGAGAACCAGGAGCGCGCACTCCCGGGCGGCGTCGAGCAGCGCGGACTCCGGGTCGGCGGCGACCAGTTCGGTGCTGAGCGGGAGCCCCGGGTACGCCTCCTCCAGCAGGTGCTCCGCGTCGGTGACGGTCTTCTTCGCCCAGTGGTTGCGGTCCTCCTCCGCGACGCCGGTCCGGGAGTCGCCGGGTGCGCCCTCGGGCTCCAGGAGCACCCAGGCGTGCAGCAGCCGCAGGCCCGCACCGCGCGCCCGCGCCTCCCGGGCCGCCCAGTCCGCCGCGGCCAGGGACTCCGGGGTCCCGTCCAGACCTACGGTGATGTCCGCGTTCATGGCCATGCCTCGCTCTCTCCCCCCGGGAGCCCGCGGCGTGCTTCCTGCCCCGGCTCCCGCGCCGGTCCTCCCGGCCGTACGGCCCGGGGCCCCCACTCCAGGATGGTCCGCGCGCGAGCCGGATGCACAAGCCGGGCGAAAACCCTGATCGGTCCTGGCTATGGCGCCGACCGCCCCGGGTGAGGCACGGTGAAATCACCGCGTTCCGCCGCGGCGCCCCGCCCACGGACCGTCCGGCGGCGGACCAGGTGCTGACGATCGGGAGCTGATCCGCATCACCGCAAGCACGGCCGCAGCAGCAGTCCCGCCCCGCCCCGGCGACGGGCCGGACTCCGCTGCCCGTACGCGCGACGGTGACACGGGCAGCGGTCAGGGCCGTCCTCCCCGGGCGAGCGGCGGTCGCGAGCCTCCTCCCCGTACGGGCAACGGCCGTGAGCCCCAACCCCGTACGGGCAACGCCCCCGCGCCCCCGCCCCGTACCCCCAACGGGCAGCAGCCGCCCGCCCGTTCGGCCTTCGCGGGCCGCCCCGCGGATCCGTACCGGCCGGGGGTGCGGCAGCTGGTGGTCGGGGTGGACGGTTCGGCGGGTGGGTGGCAGGCCGTCGACTGGGCGGTGGACCAGGCGGCCCGTACCGGGCTGCCGCTGCGGATCGTCTACGCCTCCCTGTGGCAGCACTACGCGCGCCGTCTGCCCGCCGCCGGGCGGCGCCGCCCCGACGAGCACGCCTACGCGGACCAGCTGCTCGGCACCGCCCTGGCCCGGGCCCGCACCCGGCAGCTGCAGGTCCCGCTCAGTGCCGTCACCGAGGCCGGTGAGCCGGTCGAGGTGCTGCTGCGGGAGGCGCGCGGGGCCGCGCAGCTGGTGGTCGGGCCCCGCGGGGACGGCGGCATCGTCGGCATGATGCTGGGCTCGGTCGGGCTCTCGGTGGCCGCCCGCGCGCTCTGCCCGGTGGTGGTGGCCCGCGGCACCGCACGCAACCGGGAGGCGACCGACCGGCCGGTGGTGGTGGGCGTCGGCGAGGGGCCCGGCGCCGTGGCCGCGCTGCGGTTCGCCTTCGGGGAGGCGGCCCGCCGTGGCGGCGAACTGGTCGCGGTACGTGCCTGGCGGGCCCCGGCCGGGAGCGCGCGGGCGGCCGGGCCCGCGGAGCGGCAGTGGGCCGAGCGGCGCCTCGGCATGGCCCTCGCCGAGGCGGGCGGGGAGCATCCGGAGGTCCGGGTCAGCGCGCAGACCGTCCAGGGCCCGCCGCCGCTGGTCCTCGTGGAGGCCGCCGCCGAGGCCGCCCTGCTCGTCCTCGCCGTCCCCCGCGGCGAGTCGGCGCACGGCCTCCAGCTCGGGCGCACCAGCCATGTCGCCCTGCACCACGCCGACTGCCCGGTCGCGGTGGTGCCGGTCCCGCACTGAGCGGGGCCCCGGCACCGCGCCGCCGGACACCACCGCGGACACCGCGGCCGTACGTACGACGCGTACCCGGAGGTCGGCAGGGCGTCTCGGTCCGGGGCGCCCCGGACCAGTCCGTCTCGGTCCGGGGCGGCTCGGGCCAGTCCGTCTCAGCCCAGGCCGCCTCAGTCCAGCGCGCCCTGCTGCGGGCGTTCCTCCGGGTGGGCGCGGGAGAGGCGGTGGGGCCACCAGACCCGGGAGCCGAGGTCGAGGAAGAGCGAGGTCACCAGGACGGACCGGACCACGAAGGTGTCGAGGAGCACGCCGACCGCGACCGCGAAGCCGATCTCGGCGAAGCCGGTGACCGGCAGCGTGCCGAGCGCCGCGAAGGTGCCGGCGAGCACCAGGCCCGCGGAGGTGATCACCGCGCCGGTCGCCGCGAGGGCGGTCAGGGTGCCCGGGCGGGTGCCCCGTCTCCGGGTCTCCTCGCGGATCCGGGTGGCCAGGAAGATGTTGTAGTCGATGCCGAGGGCGACCAGGAAGACGAAGACGAAGAGGGGGTACGAGGTGTCCTCGCCCGCGTAGTCGAAGAGGTGCCGGAAGGCGAGCGCGCTGATGCCGAGCGCCGCCGCGTAGGAGAGCACCACGGTCGCGATCAGGACCAGTGGCGCCACCAGCGCGCGCAGCAGGACCGTCAGGACCAGCATCACCACCACCAGGACGAGCGGGATCACCACCTTGTTGTCCCGGGTGGATGCCTTGTCGGCGTCGAGCAGCGCGGCGGTGCCGCCGCCCACCTGGGCCTGGGCGCCGGGTACCGCGTGGGCGGCGTCGCGGACCCGTTCCACGGTCTGCTTCGCGGCGGCGCTGTCCGAGGGGTCGGTCATCGTCGCCTCGAACAGGACCCGCCCGTCCTCGACCCGCGCGGTGCCCGGCGGGGTCCCGAGGGAGGCCGGGTCGACGCCCTCGGTGCGGGCCACCGCGCGCCTGACCTCGGCGGACCGGTCGGCGTCGGCGAGGACGACCAGGGGATCGCCGCTGCCCGCCGGGAAGTAGCGCGCCGAGATCTTCTGGCCGGTGGTGGAGTCCTGGGTCTCGGTGAAGGCGTCCTCGTTGGACAGGCCCGCGGCGCGCAGCTGCATGATGCCGAAGGAGAGCGCGGCGAGGACCAGGGCCGTCACCACCCAGACCGTGCGCGGCCTGCGGTCGATGCGCTGCCCGATCCGCGCCCACAGGCCCCGCTCGGTGGGCTCCGCGGAGCCCTCGTGCGGGATCACCGGCCAGAAGATCCACCGGCCGAAGATGACGAGGAGCGCCGGGAAGAGGGTGAGCAGCGCGAGCAGGGCCACCGCGACACCGATCGCGCAGACCGGGCCGAGCCCGCTGGTCGAGTTCATCTCCGCGAAGAGCAGCACCAGCATGCTGATGACGACGGTGGAGCCGCTGGCCAGGACGGCGGGTCCGGCCCGGTGCAGGGCCAGGGCCATCGCCTCGTGGCGGTCGTGGTGGCGGCGCAGCTCCTCCCGGTAGCGGGCGACCAGGAGCAGGGCGTAGTCCGTACCGGCGCCGAAGACGAGCACGGTGAGGATGCCCGCGCTCTGGCCGTTGACCGTCAGCCCCGCGTGCTCGGCGAGCAGATAGATGATCGCCTGCGCGGTCAGCAGCGCGCCGAGCACCGAGATCACCGGGACCAGGATCAGGGTCGGACTGCGGTAGGTGATGAGCAGGGCGACGATCACCACGCCGAGCGCGGCCAGCAGCAGGGTCGAGTCGATGCCCGCGAAGGCCTTGGAGAAGTCCGCGGAGGTGCCGCCCGGACCGGTGATGTGCACCGAGAGGCCGTCGCCGCTGCGGCCGGTCACGTCCCGGATCGAGTCCACGGCGGGCGAGATCCGCTCCCAGCTCTCCTCGTTCATCGTGATCGGGATGTAGAGCTGGGCGGCCTGCGGGTCGCGCGGCCTGTCGTACACCGGGCCCCGGGACTCCCAGCCCCGGATGCCGTGGTCCCGCAGCGGCTTCACCTCGGCCGCGGCCTCGGTGATCCGCTCCCGGTCCGCGGCGGTGAGACCGCCCTCGCGGGCGTAGATCACCACCGCCGGGATGTTCTCGGCGCGGAAGTCCTTGGAGGCGTCGAGCACCTTGGTGGACTCCGCGCTGCCGGGCAGCCAGGACTGGGAGTCGTTGTCCTGCGCGTCGGTGAGCTTCTGCGCCAGCGGGGCCAGGGCCACGATGACGACCAGCCACAGCAGGACCGTCAGCCACTTGGTGCGCCTGCCGCACACCAGCCGTGCCCAGCGGCTCCTGGCCGCCGGGACCTGCTGCTCCGGTGCGTGGGCCATGTACGTCCTTCGGCCGGGCGGGTGGCGGACGAGGGTTCCGCTCCCGCAGTGGACCCCGAGTGCGTCCTGCGGCGGCCGCCCGGCGCGGTGAGCGGGGCACCGCCCACACCCGCGGCCCACGGCCGTGGCAGTCTTGGCACCATGGCCGTTCAGATCAGCCCCAGTATCCTCTCCGCCGACTTCTCGCGCCTGGCGGAGGAGGCCTCAGCCGCGGCAGGCGCGGACTGGCTGCACGTCGACGTGATGGACAACCACTTCGTCCCCAACCTCACCCTCGGCGTGCCGGTGGTCGAGTCGCTCAGCCGGGCCACCTCGACGCCGCTGGACCTGCATCTGATGATCGAGGACCCCGACCGCTGGGCCCCGCAGTACGTGGAGGCCGGCGCGGACTCGGTCACCTTCCATGTGGAGGCCGCCGCCGCCCCGGTGCGCCTCGCGCGCGAGATCCGGGCCAAGAACGCGCGGGCGTCCATGGCGCTCAAGCCCGCGACGCCGATCGAGCCGTACGAGGATCTGCTGCCCGAGCTGGACATGCTGCTGATCATGACGGTCGAGCCCGGCTTCGGCGGCCAGGCCTTCCTCGACATCATGCTGCCCAAGATCCGCCGCACCCGGGAGCTGATCGGCAAGCACGGCCTGGAACTCTGGCTCCAGGTGGACGGCGGCGTCTCGGCGGCCACCATCGAGCGGTGCGCCGAGGCGGGGGCCGATGTCTTCGTCGCCGGGTCCGCGGTCTACGGCGCCGAGGACCCCGCGGTGGCGGTACGGGCGCTGCGCGAGCAGGCCGAGAAGGCGACCGCCGCGGCGAGTTGGGCCCACGGCCACTGAGTCACGGCCGGGCCACGGGAATGTGAACGCCCTTCGCCGCGGCTGATCGACCCCGCGGGATCTGCGAGGATGAACCGCGAACCCGCAGTGTGACAAGCAGTGAGGAGACCGCCGTGTCTGGCACGTCAGGGGGGCGTTCAGCCATGCGGATGGGGCCTGCTGAGCTGGTACAGGCAGCAGCGATGGCCCGTCGGTTCTACCTGGAGGGCAAGTCCAAGATCCAGATCGCGGAGGAGTTCGGGGTCAGCCGCTTCAAGGTCGCCCGCGTCCTGGAGACCGCGCTCGAACGCGACCTCGTCCGGATCGAGATCCGGGTGCCCGCCGAACTCGACGCCGAGCGCTCCGACGCCCTGCGCTCCCGCTACGGGCTGCGGCACGCCGTCGTCGTCGAGTCGCCGGCCGAGGCCGAGGAGTCGCCCGACCCGGAGAACCTCGGCGAGGTCGCGGCCGAACTCCTCGGCGAACTCGTCACCGAGGGCGATGTGCTCGGCCTCGCCTGGGGCCGCTCCACGATCCACATGGCGGCGGCCCTGGACCGCCTGCCGCCGTGCACCGTCGTGCAGTTGACCGGGGTCTACGACGCGGGCACCGCCGAGCGCGGCTCCGTCGAGGCGGTCCGCCGCGCGGCCCAGGTCTCCGGCGGCGAGGCGCACCCGATCTACGCCCCGATGCTGCTCCCGGACAGCGCGACCGCGGCGGCGCTGCGCAACCAGACCGGCATCGCCCGGGCCTTCGAGTACTTCGACAAGGTCACCGTGGCCTGCGTCTCGATCGGCTCCTGGGAGCCCGGCATCTCCACCGTCCACGACATGCTCACCGACGAGGAGCGGGCCCACTACGCCTCGCTCGGCGTCGCCGCCGAGATGTCCGCGCACCTCTTCGACGCCCAGGGCCGCCGGGTCGGGCGCGACCTGGGGGAGCGGTGCATCACCGTGGAGGCCGACCGGCTGCGCCGCATCCCCGAGGTGGTGGCGATCGCGGGCGGCCAGCGCAAGGCCGGCGCCATCGACGCGGTGCTGCGCTCCGGCCTGGTCACCAGCCTGGTCACGGACACCGCCGCGGCCGACTTCCTGCTCGGCGCGGGCTCCGCGCCGCGGTCCGCGCTCGCCAGGACCGACCCGGACGGCGACTGAACCGGGGCGGGGGAGCCGCGGCCCGGTGACTTCGGGGCACGGCCCGTACGAGACCGAGGCGCACAAAGTGTTCTGAGAGGCGGTGCCGAGATGACCGAGCAGTCCCTGACGGCCGCGGCGGCCGAGGCGGGCTGGAGCGCGGTCCGGCTCGACCTGGCGGGGGTGCGCGGCAAGTCCGCTTTCATGGACCGCTGCGCGAGCGCCCTCGCGCTGCCCGACTGGTTCGGGCGGAACTGGGACGCGCTCGCCGACAGCCTCACCGACAGCCCCGCCCTCACCGGCGGCGCGGGCGGGCGGCTGCTGCTCGTCACCGGCTGGGGGGACTTCGCCCGGGCGGCCCCGGGGGAGTGGCACACCGCGCAGGAGATCTTCGGCGAGGCCGCGCGGCAGGACGCCGCCCTGACCGTGGCCCTCGCCCTGGGGCCCGCCTGACGCCGCGCGTCCGCCGCACGACGCCGCGTATCCGCCGCCGGGTGAGGACGCGGGGTGCCGGGCCGGCCCTCGGCTGATCGCACCAGCCGTCCCGGCCCGGCCCTGGAGGATTCTCCGGGACGCCAGGTCCCGGGCCCGGCGTGGGAGAATGAGGTACGTGCTCTTCCCCCTGGCTGTCCTGTCCGGGGGCCACCTCTGATCCACCGGGATGTGCAGCACGTGCGTTTCCTCAACGACATCCGTCCCCCGTACGACCTGACGTACGACGACGTCTTCATGGTGCCCAGCCGCTCCGCCGTCGGCTCCCGGCAGGGCGTCGACCTCAGCTCGCCGGACGGCTCCGGCACCACCATCCCGCTCGTGGTGGCGAACATGACCGCGATCGCCGGGCGCCGGATGGCCGAGACGGTCGCACGCCGCGGCGGACTGACCGTGCTCCCGCAGGACATCCCGATCGAGGTCGTCGCCGAGGTGGTCTCCTGGGTCAAGGGCCGCCCCCTCGTCCTGGACACCCCGATCGTGCTCGCCCCCACCCAGACTGTCGCCGACGCGCTGGCGCTGCTGCCCAAGCGGGCCCACAACGCCGGGGTGGTGGTCGACGAGAAGCACCGCCCGCTCGGCGTGGTCACCGACGCCGACCTCACCGGCGTGGACCGCTTCACCCAGCTGTCCGAGGTGATGTCCAAGGACCTGCTGCTCCTGGACGCCGGGATCGACCCGCGCGAGGCCTTCCACCGCCTGGACGGCGCCAACCGCCGCTACGCCCCCGCCGTGGACGCCGAGGGCCGGCTCGCCGGCATCCTCACCCGCCGCGGCGCCCTGCGGGCCACCCTGTACACGCCCGCCACCGACGCCGAGGGACGGCTGCGCATCGCCGCCGCGGTCGGGATCAACGGCGATGTGGCGGGCAAGGCCGGGCAGTTGCTCGCGGCCGGGGTGGACACCCTCGTCGTGGACACCGCGCACGGGCACCAGGAGTCGATGCTCGCCGCGGTCCGCGCGGTGCGCGCCCTCGACCCGCGGGTGCCGGTCGTCGCGGGCAATATCGTCGCCGCCGACGGGGTACGCGATCTGATCGAGGCGGGCGCCGACATCGTCAAGGTGGGCGTCGGACCCGGCGCCATGTGCACCACCCGGATGATGACCGGGGTGGGCCGCCCGCAGTTCTCCGCGGTCCTGGAGTGCGCGGCCGAGGCGAGGAAGCACGGCAAGCACGTCTGGGCCGACGGCGGGGTGCGGCACCCGCGCGATGTCGCCATGGCGCTGGCCGCCGGAGCCTCCAATGTGATGATCGGCTCCTGGTTCGCGGGCACCTACGAGTCGCCCGGCGACCTCCAGCAGGCCCCCGACGGACGCCTGTACAAGGAGTCCTTCGGCATGGCCTCGGCCCGCGCGGTGCGCAACCGCACCTCGGAGGAGTCCGCGTACGACCGCGCCCGCAAGGCGCTCTTCGAGGAGGGCATCTCCACCTCCCGGATGTTCCTCGACCCGGAGCGGCCCGGCGTGGAGGACCTGATCGACTCGATCGTGGCCGGGGTGCGCTCCTCCTGCACCTACGCGGGCGCCGACTCGCTCGCCGAGTTCGCCGAGAAGGCCATCGTCGGCATCCAGAGCGCCGCCGGATACGCCGAGGGCAAGCCGCTGCACGCCAGCTGGACCTGAGGGCGCCGACGGGGGCGGGACCCGAGGACTCCGGCGCCGGGGCCGGACCCGAGGGCCCCGGCCCCGCAGCCCGCGCGCGGCCGCCGGGGCGTGAGCCGCCCGGCCGGAACCTCCCGGCCGGGCGCGCGTGTTCTACTGCCCCTGCGACCAGGGACGCGGCGCCACCCTGGACGCCTTCCGCACCGCCGGCGCCCCGCACAGAGATGAACGACCCCTGGTGCCACTGAACGAACTCGACGAACGCATCGTGCACGCCCTCGCCGAGGATGCCCGGCGTTCCTTCGCCGACATCGGCCAGCTCGTCGGCCTCTCCGCGCCCGCGGTGAAACGGCGGGTGGACCGGCTCCGGGCCACCGGGGCGATCACCGGCTTCACCGTACGGGTGGACCCGGCGGCGCTCGGGCGGCAGACCGAGGGCTTCATCGAGCTGTACTGCCGCAGCAACACCTCGCCCGAGGCCATCGAGCGCGGCCTCGCCCGCTACCCCGAGATCGCCTCCGCCTCCACCGTGACCGGGGAGGCCGACGCCCTCGTCCAGGTCTTCGCCTCCGACATGAGGCACTTCGAGCGGGTCCTCGAACGCATCGCGGGCGAGCCCTTCGTCGAGCGCACCAAATCGGTGCTCGTCCTCTCCCCGCTGCTGCGCCGCTTCTCCTCCGGCTCCCCGGGCTGAGGACTTCTCCCCCCAGCCGTCCCCCGTGCTCTCCCGCCGTGCCCTCCACCTGCGCCCTCCACCCGTGGGTGGAAGCGGAGGCGTACCGCGAGGGACAGGGACTCCGGCACGGGGGAGGCGGCGTCCCCCGGTGGGTGGAGACGGAGCCCTCGCCGCGGGTGGACACCGGCGCTCTCCCGGGCCGCGGCGTGACGGCGGCCACAGGCGCCGGGTGTCCGGTCCCGCCTCCGCGCGCCCGCGCAACAAATCGCTGCTCAGCGCGGTGGCCGCGCAATGAATGGCCCGGCGATGAGCAACGCTCGCGCCTTGTTCGACGGCGGCTCCCGCCCGTACCGTCGAGACGTTCCCCGCACCCACCGCACCACGAGGTTTCCGCATGCCCGCGCTGCGCGCCGCTCTGCTGCAGAGCTCCGGACGGCCCGGGTTCCCCGCCGACAATCTCAAGCTCCTCGACGAGGCCGCCGCCCGCGCCGCCGCGCAGGGGGCCGCGCTGCTCGCCGCACCGGAGCTGTACCTCACCGGCTACGCCATCGGCGAGGAGGTGGCCCGCCTGGCGGAACCCGCCGACGGCCCCGGCGCCCGGGGGATCGCGGAGATCGCCGTCCGGCACGGGCTCGCCGTCGCCTACGGCTACCCGGAGCGCGCGGGGACGCGCCTGTACAACTCCGCCCAGCTGATCGGCCCCACGGGCGAGCGCCTGGCCAACTACCGCAAGACGCACCTCTACGGGGAGTACGAGCAGCGCTGGTTCACCCCGGGTGAACAGCTCGTCGTCCAGGCCGAGTTCGGCGGGCTGCGGCTCGGCCTGCTGGTCTGCTACGACGTGGAGTTCCCGGAGAACGTCCGCGCCCACGCCCTCGCCGGCACCGACCTGCTGCTCGTGCCGACCGCGCTGATGGAGCCCTACCGCTTCGTGGCCCGCTCCGTGGTGCCGGTCCGCGCCTTCGAGAACCAGCTCTACCTGGCCTATGTGAACCGCACCGGCACGGAAGGGGAGTTCACCTTCACCGGGTACTCCTCGCTGTCCGGACCCTCGCCCGCCGCGAGCACCGGCGCGGGCCCCGGCGAGGAACTGCTGCTCGCCGACGTGGACCCGGCCCTGCTCACCGCCTCCCGCGCGGCGAACCCCTATCTGGCCGACCGCCGCCCGGAGCTGTACGGCCCCGGCCACTGACCCCACCGCGCCCCGGCGACCGCACCCCCGGTCTTCACCCCCGGCACCCCCGCGTCTCCACCCCTCGTACCGCACGCCTCCACCCTCAGCACCCACCCGCGCAAGGAGCCCGTACCCCATGACGTCCACGGTGCCCACCGCCCTCCCGCACGGCGACGGCCGGCAGCCGCCGATCACCATGTTCGGTCCGGACTTCCCCTACGCCTACGACGACTTCCTCGCCCACCCGGCCGGGCTCGGCCAGATCCCCGCCACCGAGCACGGCAGCGAGGTCGCGGTGATCGGCGGCGGCCTCTCCGGGATCATCACGGCGTACGAGCTGATGAAGATGGGCCTCAAGCCGGTCGTCTACGAGGCCGACCGGATCGGCGGGCGGCTGCGCACCGTCGGCTTCGAGGGCTGCGACCCGGAGCTGACCGCGGAGATGGGCGCCATGCGCTTCCCGCCGTCCTCCACCGCGCTCCAGCACTACATCGACCTCGTCGGCCTCGACACCCGGCCCTTCCCCAACCCGCTGGCCGAGTCCACCCCCTCCACCGTGGTCGACCTCAAGGGGGAGAGCCACTACGCCCGCACCCTCGACGACCTCCCCGAGGTCTACCGGCAGGTGGCCGAGGCCTGGGCGGCCTGCCTGGAGGAGGGCGCCGCGTTCTCCGAGATGAACCGGGCCCTGCGTGAGCGGGACGTCCCGCGCATCCGGGAGATCTGGGCCCGCCTGGTGGAGAAGCTCGACGACCAGACCTTCTACGGCTTCCTCTGCGCCTCCGAGGCCTTCCGCTCCTTCCGGCACCGGGAGATCTTCGGCCAGGTCGGCTTCGGCACCGGCGGCTGGGACACCGACTTCCCCAACTCGATCCTGGAGATCCTGCGCGTCGTCTACACCGAGGCCGACGACCACCACCGGGGCATCGTCGGCGGCAGCCAGCAACTGCCGCTGCGGCTCTGGGCGCGCGAGCCGGGCAAGATCGTGCACTGGGCGCCGGGCACCTCGCTCTCCTCGCTGCACGGCGGCGACCCGCGCCCCGCGGTGACCCGGCTGCGCCGCACCGCGGGCAACCGGATCACCGTCACGGACGCGGCCGGGGACATCCGCACCTACCGCGCCGCGGTCTTCACCGCGCAGTCCTGGCTGCTGCTCTCGAAGATCGACTGCGACGACGCGCTCTTCCCCATCCACCACTGGACGGCGATGGAGCGCACCCACTACATGGAGTCCTCGAAGCTGTTCGTGCCGGTGGACCGGCCGTTCTGGCTCGACGGGGCGGTGGACGCGCAGGGCCGCCCGACCGGCCGGGACACGATGTCGATGACGCTCACCGACCGGATGACCCGCGGCACCTACCTCCTGGACGACGGGCCCGACCGCCCCGCGGTGATCTGCCTCTCCTACACCTGGTGCGACGACAGCCTCAAATGGCTGCCGCTCTCCGCCGGGGAGCGGATGGAGGTCATGCTGAAGTCGCTCGGCGAGATCTACCCGGGGGTGGACATCAAGAAGCACATCATCGGCAACCCGGTGACCGTCTCCTGGGAGAACGAGCCGTACTTCATGGGCGCCTTCAAGGCCAATCTGCCCGGCCACTACCGCTACCAGCGGCGCCTGTTCACCCACTTCATGCAGGACCGGCTGCCCGCGGACAAGCGCGGCATCTTCCTCGCGGGCGACGACGTCTCGTGGACCGCGGGCTGGGCCGAGGGCGCCGTGCAGACCGCCCTGAACGCCGTCTGGGGCGTCATGCACCAGTTCGGCGGCGCCACCGATCCCACCAACCCGGGACCCGGCGACCGCTACGAGGAGATCGCGCCGGTGGAGCTGCCGGAGGACTGAGCCGCGCCGCTCCCGGGGCGGCGGCTCAGTCCGGCAGCGGCGTGAGGAGCATCCGGCCGACCAGGCCCACCGCCGCGTCCAGCCGCTGCCCGAACTCGTCGGCCAGGCCCGGGAATTCACGCAGCGCCCACAGGGCCCGGGCGGCGGACCAGGCGCCGTCCCGGGCGCGCTCCAGGCTCCAGGAGCCGAGCAGATGGGTGAGCGGATCGGCGACCTGGAGCAGATCGGGCCCCGGCATCAGGTCCTCCCGGATCCGCTCCTCCAGGGCCAGGAGCAATTCGCCGACCTGCTCGAACTCGTCCTCCAGCTCCAGCGGATCGCAGCCGAGGCCGTGGCAGGCGTCGAGCAGCGCGTGCGCGAGGTCGTGCCCGATGTGCGCGTTGATCCCGCACAGCGCGAACTGCAGCGGGTGCACCCCGGGATGCCGCCGGTACTGGAACAACGGCCGCCAGCAGGCCGGGACATGGCCGCCCCGGTCGGCGCCCTCGACCGCGGCGAGGTACCGCTCGGCGAAGCGGACGTCGAGCAGGGCGGCGGCCCGGGGATCGCGGAAGGCACCCCGGGCCAGGCGGCGGCCCACCTCCTCGGTGACCGTCAGATAGACCCGGTTGAAGACCCCGACCCCGTCCGCCGCGTGCCAGCCGGCGCCGAGGGCGCGCAGCCGTGCCGCCACCGCGTCGACCCGCCGCGCGGAGGCCGTGGACTCTTCCAGCTGCGCCATGCAGGCAGCGTGGCAGCAGCGGGCGCCGGGCACCGCGAACGCGGCACGGGCTTCCTCCGTACGAGGGAAAGCCGTCCGTCCGCGCGGAGTTCACCCGGTGCGGTGGACCAGGAGCACGGCGAGGTCGTCGTGGGTGTCGTGCGACAGGGCGGAGGCCACCGCCCGGTCCGCGAGGGTGCCGAGCGGGACGTCCCCGTGCGCCCAGCGGACGAGGGCCGTCCGCAGTTCGGCGAAGGTCTCCTCGGGGCCGCCGCCGGGCGGATCCCGCATGCCGTCGGTGAAGAGCAGCAGCAGTTCGCCCGGGGCGAGGGCGCCGGTCAGGGCCGGGTAGCCGGTGTCGGCGAAGGCGCCCAGCGGCAGCCCCGCGGGCACCGCGAGTTCCCGTACCCGCCCGTCGGGGCGCAGCAGCAGCGGCGGGGGATGCCCGGCCCGTACCGCGGTCAACGTGCCCCGGGACGGGTCGAGTTCGACCAGGCAGCAGGTGGCGAGCAGCTCGGTGTCCAGCTCGCACAGGGTGCGGTTGCCGAGCGCCAGCAGCTCGCCCACCGGCGGGCCCGGATTGGCCTGCGCCCGCATCGCGGTGCGCAACTGGCCCATGACGGCGGCGGCTTCGGCGCTGTGGCCCTGGACGTCGCCGATCGCGAGGACCACCCGGCCGTCCGGCATCGGCAGGACGTCGTACCAGTCGCCGCCGACGTACAGGCCCTCGGCGGCGGGCACATAGCGCACCACGGTCTCGATCCCGGGGACCCCGGGCACGCGCCGCGGCAGCATCAGGTGCTGGAGCTCGTTCAACTGGCGCCTGCGGGACTCGAACTGCCGGGCGCGGGCCAGGGACTGGGCGAGGAGCCCGGCGGCCGCGGTGTGCGCCACCTGCACATCGGCGGTGAACTCCCGCGGCTCGGCGTAGCAGATCATCCAGAGGCCGACCGGCTCCCCCTCGACGGTCAGCGGCAGCAGCGCCGCGGCGTGGACGCCCTCCGGGGGCCGCGGGCCGTGGTGCGGCAGGCGGCGGGAGAGCTCGGCCCGGCTGCCGAGGAAGAGCGGGTGCTCGCCGTGCGGGTCCCGCGGCAGCGCGTGGTCGGGGCGGGCGAGCCAGTCGGGCCGCCGGGACTCCCGCCAGCCCGGGCCGCGGGAGCCCGCGAGGCGCAGGCCCCGTTCCTCGCGCAGGTACAGGGCGGTGGCGAGGCCGCCGAGGCCCGGCAGGACGATGTCGAAGACCTTCTCGACCATGGCCTGGACGGACAGGACCTCGCTGAGCGCCCGCGAGAGGTCGAGGACGAACTGCTGCCGGGCGGCGCTGCCCTCCTCCCGGGCATGCTGCTCGGTACGGTCCTGGACCACCCCGAGCATGCCCGTGGGGCGGCCGTGGGAGTCGGGGACCACCTTGCCGCTGGCGTCGATCCAGCGCTCGGCCCCGTCCGGCCGGGCGATCCGGTACTGGGCCCGGTAGACGCCGGTGTCCACGCTCTCGCGGACGAGCCGGTTGACCCGTACCCGGTCGTCGGGGTGGATGGCGCGGAAGAAGGTCTCGGCGCCCTCGTCGAAGTGGTGCGGGCCGAGGCCGAAGATCCGGCAGAGCCGCTCGTCCCCGATGACGCGGCCGGAGGCGAAGTCCCAGTCGAAGGAGCCGATCTCCGCGTTGGCCATGGCCAGTTCGAGCCGGGCCGCCCGCGAACGCCCCTGGAGCAGCCGCAGCGCCTGGTCGAGCCGGGCGTCCTCGGATCCGGCGCCCTGGGCGAGCAGATGGTCCAGGCGGTGCGCGCAGGTGGCCGCGATCAGTTCGAGCTCGCGCTGCCCGGAGCGGGGGAGCGGTTCGGTCCCGGAGAGCTGCACGGTCAGGGTGCCCAGGCAGCGCCCGTCCACCAGCAGCGGCAGGCAGCTGAAGGCGGTCGGCTCCGGCGGCAGGTGGGCGCGCGGGTAGCGGCTGCGGTACTCCTCGGCGCGGACGTGCACCGGGCGCCGGGTGCGGATGGCCTCGACCAGCGGCAGGTCCGCCTCGGGCGGGATCAGCCGGACCGTGGCGAGCAGGGCCTCGGACAGGCCGAGCCCCTTGGCCAGCCGCAGCCAGCCGTCGTCCTGGAGCAGGTACACGGTGCCGGCGCGGGCACCGGTGCGGGCCAGGCAGCCGTCCATCGCCGCCGCGAGCAGGGAGCCGGGGTCCGGGCTCCGCAGCAGCCGGAGCATGGTGTCGGCGAGGGTCCGCGGGCCCTGTGCGGCCCCGGCCGGATCCACCCGCCGTTCGCCCTTGCCCTCGCGCACCGCACTCCTCGGTGAGGTCCTCGGGCGCCCGCGCACGGCGGCGGACACCCCGCCCAGCCATCGTCGCCCAGGACCGCTCCCGCGGCGAGCGAGGGCGCCGCGGCGCGGGCCGCGGATGTGAGATGCGGCGCAGCCCCGGCCCCCGCATCCCTGCTGAGCAGCCGCTTAGGATGAGGGGGAACCCGCCGCGCGACCCAGGAGCCACCCGTGACCACCGAAGCCCCCTCCGTCCTCCGGTACGGAAGCCTGGTCCCGGTGGAGGTGCACTTCGACGACCTCGACGCCCTCGGCCTGCTGCACAACGCCCGCTACCCGCTGATGGTCGAGCGCGCCTGGACCGCCTTCTGGAACGAGCGCGGCTTCGTCTTCGAGGGCGACTGGCACGCGGCCGGGGACATGTGCAACGCCGTCAAGGAGCTGCACATCAGCTACCAGGCACCGGTCAACCGCACCGGCGACTACGCCGTCCACCTGTGGATCGAGCGCCTCGGCCGCACCGGCCTCACCTACGGCTTCCGCTTCTGCTCCGCCGACGGCGCGCTGACCTACGCCCGGGGCACCCGCGTCCTGGTCCGCCTGCACCCGGACACACTGCGCCCCGAGCCCTGGAGCGAGCGCCTCAGGTCCGCCGCTCAGGAGCTGGTGAAGCCTTAGCCCCGCCGCGGTCCGCGCCGATCCGGGCCGGTCCGCCGCGCAGCGCACCCGCGCACAGCACCAGGCCGAAGGCGAGCGCGCTCACCAGGGCGAAGGAGGTCACCAGGCTGGTCAGATCGGCGAGGCCGCCGATCACCGAGGGGGCGATCAGGCCCGAGGTGTACGTCACCGTGGCCACGCCCGCGATCGCCTGCGAGGGGTTGGGACCGCTGCGGCCCGCCGCGGCGAAGGCGAGCGGGACCACCACCGCGATCCCGAGCCCCATCAGCGCGAACCCGGCCATCGCCACCGCCGGGTGCCCGGCGAGCACCACGAGGAGTCCGCCCGCGGTGGCGAGCACCCCGCCGCCGCGCACCGTGCGCACCGGTCCGAGCCGGTCCACCACCCGGTCGCCCGCGAACCGGGCCAGCGCCATGGTCAGGGCGAACCCGGTGGTGGAGGCCGCCGCCACCCCCGCCGACGAGCCCAGCTGCTCGCGCAGATAGACCGCCGACCAGTCGAGGCTCGCCCCCTCCGCGAAGACCGCGCAGAAGCCGACCGCGCCGATCAGCAGCGCCGCGGCGGGCGGCAGCGCGAACCGCGGCGGCGGCGACTCGTCCTCCTCGGCCCGTACGTCGAGCACCCCGCCGCAGACGGTCAGGCCGAGCGCGGTGAGCGTGAGCGCGGCGAGCACGTGGTGCAGCCGGGCGTCCGAGCCGAGGTGGGCGGCGAGGGTGCCCGCCGCCGAGCCGATCAGGGCGCCGGCGCTCCACCAGCCGTGCAGCGAGGACATGATCGAGCGGCCGAGCCGGTTCTCGGTCTCCACCCCGAGGGCGTTCATCACCACGTCCGCCATGCCCGAGGTCGCCCCGTAGACCGCGAGGGCCAGGCAGAGCAGCACCAGGTCGGGCGCGAGCGAGGGCAGCACCAGGGCGAGGGTCCACAGCGAGAGCAGCAGCCGCAGGGCCGTGCGGCTGCCGAAGCGGTGGCTGACCCGGCCCGCCATCGGCATCGCCACCGAGGCGCCGAGCGCGGGGAAGGCGAGGGCGAGGCCGAGCTGCGCGGCACTGGCCGAGGTGTGGTCCTGGATCCACGGCACCCGGGTCGCGAAGGACCCGGCGACCGCGCCGTGCACACAGAAGACGGCGGCGACCGCCCACCGCGCGCGCCGTATCCGCTCGGCCCCGGACATCCGCCGTCCCCCTCCGCAAGGAATCACCCGGGAGCTTCTGCCCGCCGGGGCCCCCGGTTCATGCGGCGCGCGCGAACCGCGTCCCGAGGAATTCCCCGAACGTGCCCTTGCCCACGGCGTGTTCGGGCGTCAGATGACCGCCCTCGCGCAGCGCCGCGTACGTCCTGCCGACCAGTGGCACGGACACCGTACGACGGCGGCGGCCGGAGGCGCGCAGGTAGGCCTCGGCCAGTTCCGTGAAGCTCAGGACCTCCGGGCCGCCCATGTCCGCGACCCGGCCCGCCGGTTCGCCCTCCGCGAGGCGGGCGAGGCGCTCGGCCACCTCGCCCACCTCGATGGGCTGGTCGCTGACCTCCTTCGGCAGCAGCATCACCGGCAGCCGCGCGCTGCCCTCCAGGATCATCAGGACCAGCTCGTGGAACTGCGTCGTCCGCAGCACGCTCCAGCCGAGCCCCGACTCCTCCAGCTGCTTCTCCACGGCGAGTTTGGCCCGGTAGTACGGCAGCGGCACCCGGTCGACCCCCACGATCGAGATGTACGCCAGATGCGGCACCCGGTGCCTGCGGGCCGCCGCGATCAGGTGCCCGGCGGCCCGCTCGTCACCGCCGCGCGGGGTGCTCGCGCAGTGCACGATCGCCTCGGCGCCCTCGACCGCCGCGTCGAGACCGCGGCCGTCCCGCAGATCGACCGCGTACGGCTCGGCGTGCCTGCTCAGGACCCGGACCTCGTGGCCGCGGGCGCCGAGCTTCTCGGCGACCAGACTCCCGAGTGTCCCGGTCCCGCCGGTGACCAGAATCGTGCTCATCCCTCGTCCGTCCCTTCGCCTGCGCGCAAGCCTGCGGCCACGCGATTGTCACTGCGGGTAAGGATACGGTGACCGGTGCCGGGGTCGGTTGTGAGCCACCGCACAGCTGTTCACTCGTACGGCCCGCCCTGGGGATGGCAGACTGAGTGCGTACCAGAAGCAGCGCACTCCGGGGTCGGTGCAATTCCGAACCGGCGGTTACAGTCCGCGACCCGGCCGCATCCAGTGGCCGGTTGACCAGGTGAAATTCCTGGACCGACGGTGAAAGTCCGGATGGGAGGCAGTGCGCGGCGGGCGGGCATTCGTGCACGCCGCCGTAGGTTTCGGGTCCGCCTTCTCCGTAAGGCGCCCCCTGGCTCTCGGCGACGACTCCCGGTGCCGCTCGTCGAATTCTGTCGTCACCGACAGGCCCCGGAGTCCGTGCCCGAGAGGCAGGAGAGCCGGTGGCCGTCCCAGCGCCCGCGACCGAACAGGCCGCCATGCGGCGCGCCCTGGCCCTCGCCGCGCGCGGACTCGGCGCCACCAGCCCCAACCCCGTCGTCGGCTGCGTCGTGCTCGACGCCCAGGGCGAGGTCGCGGGGGAGGGCTTCCACCAGCGCGCGGGCGGACCGCACGCCGAGGTGCACGCCCTGCGCGCCGCCGGAGAGCGCGCCCGCGGCGGCACCGCCCTGGTCACCCTCGAACCCTGCAACCACACCGGCCGCACCGGCCCCTGCGCCCGGGCACTCCTCGACGCGGGCGTCGCCCGGGTCGTCTACGCGGTCGCCGACCCCACCCCGGGCGCCTCCGGCGGCGCCCGGCGGCTGCGCGAGGCCGGGGTCGAGGTCGCCGAGGGGCTGCTCGCCGACGAGGCCGCCGAGACCAACGCCGCCTGGCTCACCGCGGTCCGGCTCGGCCGCCCCCATGTCACCTGGAAGTACGCCGCCACCCTCGACGGCCGCAGTGCCGCCGCCGACGGCACCAGCCGCTGGATCACCTCCGCCGAGTCCCGCGCGGACGTGCACCGGCTGCGCGCCGAGTCCGACGCCGTCCTGGTCGGCTCCGGCACCGCCCGCACCGACGACCCGCACCTCGCGGTGCGCGGCATCGAGGGCGCCGTACAGCCGCTGCGCGTCGTGGTGGACACCGAGGCGCGCGCGGTGCGGCCGGGCGCCCGCGTCCTCGACGGGGCGGCGCCCACCCTGGTCGCCGTCGCCGAGGACGCCCCGGCCGCCGCCCACCTGCCCGAGCCGCTGCGGCTGCCCCGCGCGGGCGGCGGCCTGGACCTGACCGCGCTGCTGGCGGCCCTGTACGCGCGCGAGGTCCGCGCCGTCCTCCTCGAAGGCGGGCCCACCCTCGCCGCCGCCTTCCTCGCGGCGGGCGCCGTCGACCGCGTCGTCGGCTACCTCGCCCCCGTCCTGCTCGGCGCCGGGCCCACCGCCCTCGCCGACGCCGGAATCACCACCCTCGGCGAGGCGTTCCGGCTTCGGACCACCGAGACCGTGCGCCTCGGAAACGACCTGCGCATCACCGCGAACCTCTCCCCGAAGGAGCATTGAGTGTTCACCGGAATCGTCGAAGAGCTGGGTGAGGTCACCGCCGTCGAGGAACTCGGCGACGCCTCCCGCTTCCGGCTGCGGGGCCCCAAGGTCACCGCGGGCGCGCAGCACGGCGACTCGATCGCCGTCAACGGGGTCTGTCTGACCGTGGTCGAGCACGAGGGCGAGGAGTTCACCGCCGATGTGATGGCCGAGACCCTCAAGCGCTCCAGCCTCGGCGCGCTCGCCACCGGCTCCCGGGTCAACCTGGAGCGCCCCACCGCGGTCGGCGGCCGGCTCGGCGGCCACATCGTGCAGGGGCACGTGGACGGCACCGGCGCGATCCTCGCCCGTACCCCCTCCGAGCACTGGGAGATCGTCAAGGTCTCGTTCCCGGACGGGCTCGGCCGCTACGTGGTGGAGAAGGGCTCCATCACCGTGGACGGGGTCAGCCTCACCGTGGTCGAGGCGGGGCCCGACTGGTTCACCATCAGCCTGATCCCGACCACCCTCGCGCTGACCACCCTCGGCACCAAGCAGCCCGGCGAGCCGGTCAACCTGGAGGTCGACGTGATCGCGAAGTACGTCGAGCGGCTGCTCGCGCACGGCGGGGAGGCGGCCCGGTGAGCGCCCTCGACTGGCTCAACTCCGAGGCCTTCACGGCCTTCGGGCAGCACATCATCTACTCCGACCTGATCGGCAACACCGTCGGGCTGCTCGGCCTCGCCCTCGGCTGGCGCCGCTCGATCTGGACCTGGCCCGCCCAGCTCCTGTCCGCCGCGGTCCTGGTCGCCGCCAATGTCTCGGTCCACCAGTCCGGCAGCGTCGGCAAGCAGCTCGTCATCATCGTGACCGCCGTCTGGGGCTGGCGGCAGTGGAGCAGGGGCAGGCAGCAGGCGCAGGACGGCAGCGTCGCCGTGCGCTTCGCCAGTTGGCGCGAGCGGCTGCTCCTGCTCGGCGGCGCGGCCGTCGGCACCCTCGCGGTCGGCGGCCTCTTCACCGCGTACCCCTCGCTCAGCTGGAACCCCTGGCCGGACGCCTACGTGTTCGTGGGCACCCTGGTCGCGATGGTGGCCCAGGGCCGCGGGCTCGTCGAGTTCTGGCTCGCCTGGCTCCTCGTGGACTGCGTCGGGGTCCCGCTCAACTTCTCCAGCGGCCTCGCCTTCTCCGGATTCATCTACCTCGTCTACGGCGCCCTGGTCCTGTGGGGCCTGCGCGACTGGTGGCTGCGCTCCCGCAGGGACGCCCAGCCCCTCATGGAAGGAGCACCGGCATGACCACCCACCCGTCACCCGTGACCGCGGCGCCCGAGGCGCCCGCCGGTGCTCCCGAGCTGGCCGCCTGGCTGTCCGCCGGGGCCGACGACCTCGGCCTGGACCCGGTGGAGCAGGCGATCGCCGACATCGCCGCCGGGCGCCCGGTCGTCGTCGTCGACGACGAGGACCGCGAGAACGAGGGCGACCTCGTCGTCGCCGCCGAGAAGGCCACCCCCGAGATCGTCGCCTTCATGATGAGCGAGTGCCGCGGACTGATCTGCGCGCCGATGGAGGGCGAGGAGCTGGACCGGCTGCGCCTGCCGCAGATGGTCGAGCACAACACCGAGTCGATGAGCACCGCCTTCACGGTCTCCGTGGACGCCTCCCGCGCCCACGGCGTGACCACCGGCATCTCCGCCGCCGACCGCTCCACCACCCTGCGGCTGCTCGCCGAGGGCGGCTCGGAGCCCGCGGACTTCGTGCGCCCCGGCCACATCTTCCCGCTGCGCGCCAGGCCCGGCGGCGTCCTGGTGCGCAACGGCCACACCGAGGCCGCGGTCGACCTGGCCCGGCTCGCCGGACTGCGGCCCGCCGGGGCGATCGTGGAGATCGCGGGCGAGGACGGCACCATGCTCCGGCTGCCCGAACTGGTGCCCTTCGCCCGCAAGCACGGCCTGACGATCATCTCCATCGAGGACCTGATCGCCTACCGGCGCGGCAGCGAGCCCGCCGTCCGCCGCGAGGCCGAGGTCAAACTCCCCACCGCCTTCGGCGAGTTCACCGCCTACGGCTACCGCTCCACGGTCGACGGGGTGGAGCACGTCGCCCTGGTCCACGGCGAGATCGGCGACGGCGAGGACCTCCTCGTACGCGTCCACTCCGAGTGCCTGACCGGCGACATCTTCCAGTCCCAGCGCTGCGACTGCGGCCCCCAGCTGCAGGCCTCCATGGAGCGCATCGCCGCCGAGGGCAGGGGAGCGGTGGTCTACCTCCGCGGCCACGAGGGGCGCGGCATCGGCCTGCTGTCCAAGCTGCGCGCCTACGAGCTCCAGGAGCGCGGCCACGACACCCTCGACGCCAACCTCGAACTCGGCCTGCCCGCCGACGCCCGGGACTACGCCGCGGGCGCCCGCATCCTCACCGACCTCGGGGTGCGCAGCCTGCGCCTGATGACCAACAACCCGGAGAAGAGCGCGGCCCTGGTCCGCGGCGGCCTGGAGGTCACCGGCCGGGAGCCGATGCCGGGCCCGGTCGGCGAGCACAATCTGCGCTACCTGCGCACCAAGCGGGACCGCATGGGCCACGACCTGCCCTGGCTGGAGACGGCCCCGGCCGCCGGCTGCGGCAACCAGTGACCCCCGAGATCCCCCGGGCCGCGGCGCCCGGCAGCAGCAACCCCCACCCCGTACGTACGAGGAGAAGCGCGTGAGCGGCAAAGGCGCACCCGAACTGAGCGTGAAGAACTGCGGCGACCTGCGGGTCGCGGTGATCGCGGCGCAGTGGCACGAGAAGGTCATGGACGGCCTGGTGGACGGCGCCCTGCGCGCCCTCGGCGAGCTGGGCATCAGCGAGCCCACCGTGCTGCGCGTCCCCGGCAGCTTCGAGCTGCCGGTCGCCGCCAAGGCGCTCGCGGGCCGCGGCTACGACGCGGTGATCGCCCTCGGCGTGGTCATCCGCGGCGGCACCCCGCACTTCGAGTACGTCTGCCAGGGCGTCACCCAGGGGCTCACCCAGGTCTCCGTGGACACCGGGGTGCCGATCGGCTTCGGGGTGCTCACCTGCGACGACGAGCAGCAGGCCCTGGACAGGGCGGGCATCGAGGGCTCCCGCGAGGACAAGGGCCACGAGGCGGTCACCGCCGCCGTCGCCACCGCGGTCACCCTGCGCAGCCTCGCCGAGCCCTGGCACTGATCCCTGGTCCGGTGCGGCGCCGCCCGCGAGGGAGGCGCCGCACATCGGCCCCGCAGCTCCGCGTAAAGTAGGCCGCACCATGTCCAAGAAGACGTTCGAGGAGCTTTTCACGGAGCTCCAGCACAAGGCAGCCCACGGCGATCCCGCCACCTCCCGCACCGCGGAACTGGTCGGCAAGGGCGTCCATGCCATCGGCAAGAAAGTCGTCGAGGAAGCCGCCGAGGTCTGGATGGCGGCCGAGCACGAGGGCAAGGAGGCCGCCGCCGAGGAGATCTCCCAACTCCTGTACCACGTACAGGTGATGATGGTCGCCCGCGGCATCTCCCTCGACGACGTCTACGCCCACCTCTGAGCCGCCGCCCGCTCCTCCCGGCGGACGCGCCCCGTACCCGAAGCCTCCGCTCACCTACCGCAAAGGAAGCCGCCCGCATGCTGCGCATCGCCGTCCCCAACAAGGGTTCCCTCTCAGGCCCCGCGTCGGCGATGCTCCATGAGGCCGGCTACCAGCAGCGGCGGGAGTCCAAAGAGCTGGTGATCGTCGACCCGGACAACGAGGTCGAGTTCTTCTACCTGCGCCCGCGCGACATCGCCATCTACGTCTCCTCCGGCCGCCTCGACATCGGCATCACCGGACGCGACCTGCTCGTCGACTCCGGGGCCGGCGCCGAGGAGATCCTGCCGCTCGGCTTCGCCCGCTCCACCTTCCGCTTCGCCACCCGGCCCGGCACCGCCCGCGGCGTCGAGGACTTCGGCGGCATGACGGTCGCCACCTCCTACGAGGGCATCGTCGACAAGCACCTCGCGGAGAAGGGCATCGACGCCACCGTCGTCCACCTCGACGGCGCCGTGGAGACCGCGATCGAACTCGGCGTCGCCCAGGTCATCGCCGACGTCGTGGAGACCGGCACCTCGCTGCGCAACGCGGGCCTCGAAGTCGTCGGCGAGCCCATCATGACCTCGGAGGCGGTGGTGATCCGCCGCACCGGCGAGGACACCGAGACCCCCAAGGTGCAGCAGTTCCTGCGCCGCCTCCAGGGCGTCCTGGTCGCCCGTACGTACGTGATGATGGACTACGACTGCCGCGCCGAGCACCTGGAGCGGGCGGTGGCCCTCACCCCCGGCCTGGAGTCGCCGACCATCTCCCCGCTGCACAACGAGGGCTGGGTCGCCGTCCGCGCGATGGTCCCCGCCAAGGACGCGCAGCGCATCATGGACGGCCTCTACGCCCTCGGCGCCCGGGCCATCCTCACCACCGCCATCCACGCCTGCCGCCTGTGAGCGCCGTGAACGGCGAGCCCGCCGCCGAGCCGCCCTCGCTGCCGCGTACCTTCCGGCCCGGCCGGACCCGGGCGATCCTGCTCGGCGGCGGCTGCGCCCTCTTCCTCGTCCTCACGGTGATCGCGCTGCTGCTGCCGGGACTCGGTCCGGCCGAGCGGACCAGCTTCGTGTTCACCGCGGCGCTCTTCTGGGGCGCCCTCGCCCTGCTGAGCCGGCCGCGGGTGCACGCCGAGGAGTCCGGGGTCACGGTCGTCAACATCGCCAGCAGCCGCAGGCTCGACTGGGCGGAGATCGTCAGGGTGAACCTGCGCTCCGGCGACCCCTGGGTCTTCCTCGACCTCAGCGACGGCAGCAGCCTGCCCGTGCTCGGCATCCAGCCCGGCCTCGCCCGGCAGCACGCCGTCCGCGACGCGCAGGCCCTGCGCGCCCTCGCCGAGTCCCGGGGCGGCAGTGAACCCCGGGCACCACAGGGCCAGAGGTGACGAACAACCCGTAGCGGACCGCCCGGACGCACTCCCGCCGCCCGGCACCTCTTGATTAATCTGGTGGACGGTGGCGCGCACCGCGCCCCGCCCCTGCCGCCCACGCCAGAGTCGGGCCCAGGGGCTCCTGCTGAACGAGGAGTGACTCCCTCCGGCGATGGACGGATCGTCCTGTAGTACCTGCGCCGCCCTCTCCCGACACCGAGCGGACCGTGTCCGCGCCCGTGTGGAGGCGGCGGCATGATCATCCCCCTGCTGCTCCTCGGAGCCGCATTCCTGCTGATCCTGGCCAACGGCTTCTTCGTGGCGGCCGAGTTCGGCCTGGTCACCGTGGACCGCCCGGACGCCGAGGAGGCGGCCGCGGCCGGTGACAAGCGCGCCGGCACCGTGGTGGCCGCGCTGAAGGAACTCTCCTTCCAGCTCTCCGGCACCCAACTCGGCATCACCATCACCTCCCTGGTGGTCGGCATGCTCGCCGAGCCCGCCCTCGCCGCACTGCTCGGCGGGCCGCTCGAGGCCACCGGGCTGCCCGAGGGCGCGGTCTCCACCCTGGCCGTGGTGGTGGGCATGCTGCTCGCCTCCGCGGTGCAGATGGTCATCGGCGAACTCGTGCCCAAGAACTGGGCGGTCTCCCACCCCATGCAGGTGGCCCGCTTCGTGGCCGGTCCGCAGTACCTCTTCTCCCGGCTGCTGCGCCCGGTGATCGCCGGTCTCAACGCGGTGGCCAACCGCCTGGTACGGCTCTTCGGCGTGGAACCCGCGGACGAGCTGGCCTCGGTCCGCACCCCCGGCGAACTCGTCTCGCTGGCCCGGCACTCCGCGCAGGCCGGCACCCTGGAGCAGGACACCGCGGACCTCTTCGTCCGCACCCTCTCGCTCGGCGAGCTGACCGCGCAGCACGTGATGACGCCGCGGGTGAAGGTCAGCGCCCTGCAGTCCACCGCGACCGCCGAGGACGTGGTCAACCTGACCCGGGCCACCGGGCTCTCCCGCTTCCCGGTCTACCGGGAGCGCATCGACGAGATCGTCGGCATGGTCCACCTCAAGGACGCCCTCGCGGTCCCGGCCCCGGAGCGGCTGCGCACCCTCGTGGTGCGGATCGCGCAGCCCCCGCTCCTCGTCCCGGAGACGCTGCCGGTGGCGCCGCTCCTCGCCCAGCTGCGCAGCGCGCAGCCGATGGCGGTCGTCGTCGACGAGTACGGCGGCACCGCCGGGGTGGTCACCCTGGAGGACATCGTGGAGGAACTCGTCGGCGAGGTCCGCGACGAGCACGACGACCACGACGTGCCGCAGCTCGCCACCGTCCCGCAGGAGGACGGCAGGGCCGCCTGGGACGCGGACGGCAGCTGCCGGGTCGACGTGCTCCAGCGCATAGGCCTCGACGTGCCCGAGGGCCCGTACGAGACCGTCGCCGGGCTGGTCGCCGATCTGCTCGGGCGCATCCCCGCCCCCGGCGACCGGGCCGAACTGCCCGGCTGGCGGCTCGTGGTGCGCCAGGTCGGCCACTACCGGGCCGAGCGGGTCCGCTTCGTGCAGACCGCGAAGGCCACGGAGGCGGCGCGATGAGCCTGCTCCAGCTCCTGTTCGCGATACTCCTGGTGCTCGCCAACGGCTTCTTCGTCGGCGCCGAGTTCGCGCTCGTCTCGGTGCGCCGCAGCCAGATCGAGCCGCTGCGCTCCACCCGGGCCCGGCAGGTGCTCTACGGACTCGAACACCTGCCGCAGATGATGGCCGCCGCGCAGTTCGGCATCACGGTGTGCTCGCTGACCCTCGGCGCGGTCGCCGAGCCGACGGTGGCCCACCTCCTGGAGCCGGTCTTCGAGGCCGCCCACCTGCCGCACGGCATGATCCACCCGCTCGGCTACGTCCTCGCCCTCGCCGTGGTCGTCTTCCTGCACCTGGTGATCGGCGAGATGGTGCCGAAGAACCTGGCGATGGCGGCCCCCGAGAAGACGGTGCTCTGGCTGAGCCCGGGCCTGGTCGCCTTCGCCCGGCTCTGCCGCCCGGTCACCGCCGCGCTCGGCGCCTGCGCCCGGGTGGTGCTGCGGCTCTTCGGGGTCGAGCCCAAGGACGAGGTGGAGGCGGTCTTCACCAGCGAGCAGCTCAACCGCCTGGTCGCCGACGCGGGCGAGGCCGGGCTCCTCGAACCCGAGGCGCAGGAACGCCTCGGGGACGCCCTGGAGCTCGGCTCCCGTCCGGTGACCGAGGTCCTGCTGCCGCGCGCCGAACTGGTCACCGTGGAGCCCTCGGTCACCCCCGGCCAGGTCGTCGCGCTGACCGCGGCCACCGGGTACTCCCGGTTCCCGGTCTGCGCCGAGGGCGGCGCCTTCATGGGCTATCTGCATGTGAAGGACGTCCTCGACCTGGAGGAGAGCGAGCGGGCGGTGCCCCAGCAGGTCTGGCGGCCGATGACCACCCTGCGCGCCGAACTCCCGCTGGACGACGCGCTGACCGTGATGCGCCGCGCCGCGACCCACCTCGCGCAGGTCGCGGACGCCGCGGGCCGGGTGCTCGGCCTGGTCGCCCTGGAGGACGTACTGGAACTCCTCGTCGGCGAGGTCCACGACCCCGCCCACCGCGACGCCGAACCGGCACCCAAGGTCGGCGGCCCGCGCTCCGGCGGCGCCCGCTCGGCCCTCGCGGGCTGAGCCGGGACCCGGGACCCGTCAGCGCGAGGACGGGTCCTGGGGTCCGCGCCCGGAGAGCACCTCGCCGTAGGCCTGCATCAGATCGGGCAGCCGCAGGGTGGCGAGGTCGTCGCGGGTGGGCGGCGCGGTGTAGCCGGAGAGCCGCAGATCGCGGTAGGCGCAGCTCTTCTCGTAGAGGGTGCGCAGGAAGCGGCCGTTGCCCAGCTCGTCGATCCAGCCCTGGTCGACCACGTGCCCGCTGATCGAGCGCAGCTCGTCGGCCGCCTCCTCGTCCCAGACATCGCCGTTCTCGGCCGCCAGCACCTTGCCGATCGCGGTCAGCTCCAGCGGCCGGTACGAGGGGAAGTCGACCCGGCTGGTGAAGCGGGAGGACAGGCCCGGGTTGGCGGCGAGCAGCCGGTCCATGCCCTCGGGGTACCCGGCGAGGATCACCACCAGGTGGTCGCGGTTGTCCTCGGCGCGCTTGAGGAGCACCTGGAGGGCCTCGTCGCCGTAGGCGTCGCCCTTGCCGTACCCGGCGTTGGAGAGCGAATAGGCCTCGTCGACGAAGAGCACCCCGCCGAGGGCCGAGTCGATCAGCTCATTGGCCTTGACCGCGGTCTGGCCCAGGTACTCGCCGACCAGGTCGGAGCGCTGGGCCTCCACCAGGTGGTCGCCGCCGAGCAACCCGAGCGCGTGGAAGACCCGGCCGAGGATGCGGGCCACCGTGGTCTTGCCGGTGCCCGAGGGCCCGGAGAAGACGAAGTGCCGCTTCGGCGGCTGGACCGGAAGACCCTGTACGGACCGCAGCCGCGCCATGTTCAACTGGGCGGACAGGGCCCGTACTTGGCGCTTGACCGGCTCCAGGCCGACCATCCGCTCCAGCTCGGCGAGGGTGCGGGCGAGCAGCGCCGGATCGGCCGGGCCCTCGGCCGGACGCGGCACGGCGGGCTGCACCGGGAACACCGCCTTCTCGCGCACCGGGTCCGCGCCCGCGCGCGAGGCGGTCGGCGAAGACCCGCCGGACTCGCCCGCCGAGCGCAGATCGCGCCCCTCGATGGGGAAGAGAGGGTCCAGGGAGTCCTGGCCGTCCAGGACGTCCTGACCGGCCCCGGGCAGCGTGACGGCCGCGAAGTCCGCCGCCTCGTCGTAGCCGTCGCCCTCCGCTATCGCGGCGAGCCGCGCCGAGGTGTCCATGAAGGCGGGGTCCACCCGGTGCACCGCGCGGTACAGCGGCAGGGCGGCGGCGCTGCGGCCGGTGCCCTCGTGGGCGCGGGCCAGCCAGTAGCGCAGCTCCTTGCGCTGGGGCTGCTCGCTGCGGCAGCGCATCAGGGCGGCGGCGAGCAGCGGCTCGGACTGCCCGTACATCTCCAGGCGGACCCGGGCCATGCCGCCGAACAGCCCCGCCTCGATGCCGAGCAGCGGATCGTCGAGCAGCGGGTCGGTGTGCCGTACGAGCTGCTCCCAGTCCTTGACCAGATAGGCGCGGCAGGCGTGCAGGAAGCGGACCTGGCGGTCGGCGTCCACCGGCGGCAGCCCGGCGAGCGCCCGGTCCAGCTCGGGGACGTGCCGCCCGTCCAGCCAGTGCGAGGCGTGCGCCAGCAGCAGATCGCGGGAGGACTCCAGGACGGGCTGCACCCACCAGCCCAGCCAGTACCAGGAGTTGAGGGCGCGGCCGTGCCGGGCGCGCTGTTCGCCGAAGCGCTCGCGGTGGCGGAACATCCGCAGCAGGGCGGTGGTGGTGTCGACGCGCAGGGCGTGCAGGCCGAGCCAGCCGTCGGCCATCGCGGGGTCGATCCGCACCGCGGCCCGGAACTCCTCCTCGGCCTGCGTGTACGCCCCCATCGTGTAGGCGTCGACACCTCGGAGCCAGGCGAGGTCCGCCGGCCCGGGCGGGTTCTTCCTCCCGCTGTCCATCACGTCCCCCACAAACCGTTCCCCCGTGGCGTGCCGCCGGATGACTACCCGTCGGCTTCCTGCGTCGAACCGCTGTGCTGTGGACGGGAGTTGACTCGGTGCGCTGAGCAGCCGTCCGTGGGTCGCACCGATAATCATCGTACCTGCGGTGCAGCGGTCGGCCGTAGGGCGCGGCAGGCGTGGATCGGGGGCTGGAAGCACGAGGGGGCGCATCCGCGGCGGTGACCCTCGGTGAGTGAATCGGCGCGCGGTGCGCCCGATTTGCCCTTTCCCAGGGCAGAACGAAGCCCCCGATCACGGGGGAACAACCGGGGGCTTCGCGTCTTCTCGGCGCCCGAAAAGAGCGCACATTCAGAACGTAAGACCTGTATGGCTCCGGGGTCAAGCGCAGTTGGCGACTGGCTGCGCAAGCCGGAAGGCCGCGCAGCGCACCGCCGCGTGCACGTCACGCTGTGTCATCTTCAGGCCCTCGGTGCGGTCTTCCGGGTCCGGGCGCGAGCGCGTACCCTCCCGCGCCCCCCTGGGTGCGCTGCCGGACCAGGGTGTCCGCGTGGGGACGGCTCGGGTCCTCCGCGAAGTGGCGCCGCTCGGCGGCCGTCCAGCCGCGCCAGAACGCGGCCTGCCCGGGGCCGTCCCGCAGCCTGCCCCGGCGCCAGGACTCCTCGCGCGCGAGGTCCATCCACAGCAGCCGGGCGAGGAAGGGGCGCACGGCCCGGCGCCCCGCGCCGACTCCCTCCACCAACACCACCGGCGCGGGCGGGAGTTCACGCGCCGGTGCCATGCGCCGTGCCTCCCAGTCGTAGGGGCGGTACCAGGCGCTCTCCCCGCGCCCCAGCGGGCCGAGCACCTCCTCGCGCAGCCGGTCCGTCCACCCGAAGAGCGCCGTATGGCTGGCGAGATCGTCCAGGTGCAGCACCGGCGCACCGCCGCAGGCCCCGGCCAGGCGCTCGGCGAAGGTGGACTTGCCCGAGCCCGCGTGCCCGTCCACGGCGACCAGCCTCACCGGTCCGCAGGAGGGCGCGAGCAGCGGCAGTTCCCCGGCCAGCCGGGTGAGGGGATCGGTGGAGGTCATCGCGTTCAGCCTAGGGTCCTCCGGCGGGATCGGGCCGCCCTCGTGGGCAGGGGCCGATCCGGGCGAAGGACCCCGCCCGCGGCCTCCGCCCGCGCGACCGCCGCCGCGATGTCAGAGGTCGAGGCCAATATTGGTGGCGTCCACCGGCCCGGAAGCGCTGGCAGAAGGCGGCGCCGACGGCCATAGTTTCCCCAACCGCCCGCTGCCGCCCACCGGAACCGAAACGGGGTACGTGAGTCCATGACCCGAGCAGAACACCCCTCACGCAGGACCATGCTGGCCGCCGCCGGCGCCGCCGTCCTCGCGGCGACCGCCGGCACCGCCCTGCCCGCCGCCGCCGCGGGCCGCCACCGCGCCCCGGCCGGAGTCGACTACCGCGCCTGGACCACCGCCGCCGACTGGCGCACCGGCAGCCACCAGGGCACCCGCGCGGTCGGCGGCGCCCGGCCCGGCCTCGCCCTCGCCCGCCCGGCCGGGACCGTCGAGTACAAGGACCCGCACACCCAGAAGACCGCCAGCTGGGAGTACGCGGTGTGGACCTCGCCGGTGCACCGGCTGAAGGTGCCCGCCACCGAGGCCATCGCCTCCTGGAACGCGGCGACCCCCGCGGGCACCTGGCTCCAGATCGAACTCCAGGGCACCTACTCCGACGGCAAGGGCACGCCCTGGTACGTCATGGGCCGCTGGGCGTCGGGCGACGGGGACATCCGGCGCACCTCGGTCGACGACCAGAGCGACGGCAAGAGCAGCATCTGGACCGACACCTTCTCCCTGGACGACCCCGCCTCGGGCCTGCGCCTGGTCTCGTACCGGCTGCGGCTGACGCTCTACCGCAAGCCCGGCAGCACGCTGACGCCGACGGTCTGGCGGGCCGGCGCGATGGGCTCCGACATCCCGGACCGCTTCGAGGTGCCCGCCTCCGAGCCGGGCCTGGCCAAGGAGCTGAAGGTCCCGGCCTACTCGCAGAACGTCCACGTGGGCCAGTACCCCGAGTACGACAACGGCGGCGAGGCCTGGTGCAGCCCCACCTCCTCGCAGATGATCATCGAGTCCTGGGGCCGCAAGCCGAGCGCCGAGGACCTGGCCTGGGTCAACCCGGACTACGCCGACCCGCAGGTCTGCCACGCGGCCCGGTACACCTTCGACTACCAGTACGACGGCTGCGGGAACTGGCCGTTCAACGCCGCCTACGCCGCCACCTACAAGGACATGCAGGGCCTGGTCACCCGGCTCGGCTCGCTGGGCGACCTGGAGCGGCTGGTCTCCGCCGGGATCCCGGTCATCACCTCCCAGTCCTTCCTGGAGAAGGAGCTGACCGGCGCGGGGTACGGCACCTCGGGGCACCTCATGACCGTCGTCGGCTTCACCGCCGAGGGCGATGTGATCGCCAACGACCCGGCCTCGAAGGACAACGCGGCCGTCCGCCACGTCTACAAGCGCCGCGAGTGGGAGAACATCTGGCTCCGCACCAAGCGCTACAACGCCGAGGGCAAGGTCGTCTCTGGCACGGGCGGGGTGTGCTACCTGTACTTCCCGGCCAAGGTCACCGCGGCCCAGCAGGCCGCGCTGGAGGCGGTCGGGGTGCGCTGAGGCTCCCTGCGGCGGCCGGGTCCTGCGGGAGCGGGGCTCCGGCCGCGGGGGTTCGGCCGGGGTGCGCCCGCGGGATACGGCGCGTCCGCTGCTCGTAGCGCCCCTCGTTCGTCGGCACCCCTCGTTCGGAGCGCCCCGCGTCCGGAGAGCTCGTTCGCTCAGGCCGCCACCGTCGGGTCGCCCGGCGCCAGGGCGGCTTGGGCGAGCTGCGCGGGATCGGCGGTCGGAGCGGGGTCGCCGGTCAGGACGTGCTCGGCGGGCTGCGCGGCAGCGGGAGCGGCAGCCGCGGCGGTGTCGGCCGGGGCGGGCGCGGCCGGAAGGCTGGCCCGTACGGTGCGGCCCGCGCCGGTGTCGGTGATCTCGACGCGGGTGGCGAGGCAGTCGACGATGCCCAGCCCGCGGCCGCGCTCCTCCGGCCCGCAGGCGCGGGGCTGACGCGGCACCCTCAGGTCGCCGTGGTCGGCGACCACGAGCCGCAGCTCACCGGTGCCGAGGCTGAGCAGCACGGTCATCTCGCTGCGGCCGTACTGCGCCGCGTTCGCGGTCAGCTCGCCGACCGCCAGGACGGCGCACTCCCGGGTCTCCTCGGGCAGCCGCCAGCGGGTCAGCACGGCGGCGGTGAACCGGCGGGCCTCGCGGACCCGGTCGCGGCCGGCGGGCAGCTCGACCAGGGCGCACCCGCGGGGCGCGGGCGAAGCGGAGCGGTGTCGGCCCATGGCGGTGGGTCTCCTGACCGGGCTGCGGGGGGTCGGGGCGGGTGTCCGGCGACGGTGCCGGGCCCGTGGAGTCGAGGGGCGCCCGGGGGCCCTGCGCGACGTCCGACGGTTTTTCTCCCCCTCAGACTAAGGGCCGAGATAACAGGTGTAAATGCCGGATTCTCCCTTTTTCTGAGGTCTAGAATGGGCCGACGGCGAGCAGCCGAGGAGACGGCCCCATGATCCGGCGAACCGTGCGGGACATCCGCAGACGCAACCGATCCGACGTACTGCAGTGCACGTACGCCGCGGGCCGCCCGGTGAACCGGCAGCAGATCGCCGCCGCGACCGGGCTGTCCACGGCCACCGTCGCCACCCTCACCGGGGAACTGCTCGCGGCCGGGGTGCTGCACGAGGTCGGCCAGGAGGACTCCCGGGGCGGCCGCCCCCGCGCCCGGCTCTCGGTGAACGGCGCCCGCGGACTGCTGATCGGCACCGACGTCTCCGAGGACTTCGTCCACACCGCGCTCTTCGACCTCGCCATGCAGGTGCGGGGCACCTTCGAGCGCCCCCTCGACCCGGGCGGCAGCAGCCCCCTGGACGTCGTGGACCTGGTCGCCCTCGGCGTGGACGAGGTGCTGCGCGACTCCGGCGCCGACCGGGAGCGGGTGCTCGGGATCGGCGTGAGCGTGCCCGGCCTGGTGGAGAAGGAGCACGGCGTCTCCCTGCTCTCCGTCTACGGGCACTGGGAGAACGTCCCGCTCAAGGCGCTGCTCGCCGAACGCCTCGGCTTCCCGCTCTACCTGGACAACCCGCTGAAGGCGAGCACGGTGGCCGAGCTGTGGTTCGGCGCGGGCCGCGGCGTGGACAACCTGGTGGTGGTCACCCTGCGGACCGGGGTCGGCGTGGGGATGGCCCTCGACGGCGCCCTCTACCGGGGGGTGACCAACTGCGCGGGCGAGTGGGGCCACACCAGCCTGGTGCGCAAGGGGCGCGGCTGCCGCTGCGGGCGTCTCGGCTGCGTGGAGGCCTATGTCAGCGCGCCGGGGATCCTGCAGACGCTGCGCGAGGCCGACCCGCACAGCCCGCTGCCCGCCCTGGAGGACCAGCGGGCCGCGATCGAGGGGCTCGCCGAGGCCGTACGCCGGGGGGAGCCCGCCGCCGTACGGACCCTGGAGGAGACCGGTGACCACCTGGGGGCCGCCCTCTCGACCCTGATCAACACGCTCAATCCGCGGGTGCTCGTGCTCGGCGACTGGACCGCGGAGCGCCTCGGCGAACCGCTCCTGGAGGCCACCCGCGCCGCGGCGGCCCGCTATGCGCTCGCCCAGCCCTTCAACGCGGTGAGCATGCAGCTGTGCCGGCTCCCGCACAATCCGGTGAGCATGGGCGCCGCCGCCTTCGCCCTGGAGGGCTTCCTCGCCGACCTGGCTTCGGGCGCCGGGCGGGCGGGACGGGGCGGGGTCCGGCCGGTACGCGGCTGAACCGGGGCCCGCCGCCCGGGCGGCGGGGCATGTGGTCAAGCTCTCGCCCGCATCCGGTCGCGGGGATGGCAATCTGGAGAGGCCAGGGGGGCCACGACCACGACGACGTCTGCGAGATGCCATGACCTCGACCTCCGCCGCTGCCGCCCGCGTCCGTGCCCGTACCGGCGGGCCGAAGGACGAGGGGCCGAAGGTCCTGGAGCACGTGCTCGGCTGGACCCTGGTGGTCGTCCTCGCGATGCTCGTCACCCAGGCCGGGCTGCTCTGAGCCGCCGGGCCGTCCCGCGGTGAGCCGGGCGGCCCGCCGTACCGGCCGGAACCCGGTGGTCAGCCCGTAGGCCGGGGGCAACAGGTCTGCCATACTGCGGTGGTTCACCGGGAGCCGGAGACCAGGGCCAGGCATTGCAGAAGAGTTCACAGCGCGAGACCGAACGCAGGGAAGCGCGCGGCACCGAGCGCTCTCTCGCCCGCAGGGCGGAACTCATCGCGGTCGGGCGGAAGTTGTTCGCCGACACCGCCTACGACGTGCTGTCGATGGACGACATCGCCCAGCAGGCGGGCGTCGCCAAGGGCCTGATCTACTACTACTTCAAGTCAAAGCGCGGCTACTACCTCGCCATCATCGAGGACACCTTCGCCGACCTGGTGACCAGCGCCGCGATGGACCCCCAACTCCCCAACGCGGAACGGGTCTCCCGCACCATCGAGGGCTATCTGCGCTACGCCGAGCTGCACCAGGCGGCCTTCCGCACCATCACCCGCGGCGGCATCGGCTTCGACAGCGAGGTGCAGGCGCTGCGTGACGGCGTGCACCACGCGATCATCACCACCATCGCCCAGGGCGCCTACGGCCGCACCGACATCCCCGAACTGGCCCGGATCACTCTGTACGGCTGGCTGTGCAGCGTGGAGGGCATGGCGCTGGACTGGATCGGCCACCAGCGGCTCAGCCGGGCCACGGTCCGCGACGTCCTGGTGCGCGCGCTCGGGGACGCCCTGCGCACCATCGCCGAATTCGAGCCGTCCTGCCCGGCTCCGGCGCGGCTTGATCTGCTCCCCAGCCAGGGCAGGCCGCACTCCTCGCCCGCCTCCGGCACCTAGGGAGCGTCTTCACCGTCCCGCGCGGCGCCGGGTATCGACCCGGCCACAACAGGCCATCCACCCTGTGCCGTCCGCGGCCGATCGGGCATACTCAACGCGCCACAGTCGCTGGTCACGGCCGTATTCGTGATCCGGAACGGCACCATCGACTGGGGAGTTTCCGGCGGCGCGGCCCTACCCCTGCCGTGCTCGCCGCCGAGCCCAACAGGGAGGAGAGCGTCGTCATGTCGGACCGCGCGCCGCAGCCGGTGGAGCGTCAACTGCCCACGGACGAGGCGAGGGATCTGATCTCGCTCGTACGAGACATCGCCCAGCGGGAGATCGCGCCGCACACGGCCGAGGAAGAGGAGGCCGGACGCTTCCCGCGCGAGGTCTTCCGGCTGCTCTCCGAGGCGGGTCTGCTGGGCCTTCCCTACAGCTCCGAATTCGGCGGCGGCGACCAGCCCTACGAGGTGTACCTCCAGGTCCTGGAGGAGCTGGCCGCGGCCCGGCTCACCGTCGGGCTCGGTGTCAGCGTCCACTCCCTCGCCTCCCACGCGCTCGCGAACTTCGGCACCAAGGAGCAGAAGGCGGCCCATCTGCCCGCGATGCTCGGCGGCGGACTGCTCGGCGCCTACTGCCTGTCCGAACCCACCTCCGGATCGGACGCCGCCGCCCTGCGCACCAAGGCGGTCCGCGAGGGCGAGGACTGGGTCCTGACCGGCACCAAGGCGTGGATCACGCACGGCGGCGTCGCCGACTTCCTCACCGTGCTCGCCCGCTCCGGCGGCGAGGGCGCGCGCGGCATCAGCGCCTATCTGGTGCCCGGTGACGCCGCGGGTCTGAGCGCGGCGCCGCCGGAGAAGAAGATGGGCATGAAGGGCTCGCCCACCGCCCAGCTGCACTTCGACGGGGTGCGGGTGGCCGACGACCGCCGTATCGGGGAGGAGGGCCAGGGCTTCGCGATCGCCCTCGCCGCCCTCGACGCCGGTCGGCTCGGCATCGCGGCCTGCGCGATCGGTGTCGCCCAGGCCGCCCTGGACGCGGCGGTCTCCTACGCGGGGGAGCGGCGCCAGTTCTCCCGCCGGATCGCCGACTTCCAGGGGCTGCGCTTCCTGCTCGCCGACATGGCCACCCAGATCGAGGCGGGCCGCGCGCTGTACCTGGCGGCGGCCCGGCTGCGCGACGCGGGCAGACCCTTCGCCAAGCAGGCCGCGATGGCGAAGCTGATGTGCACCGACACCGCGATGAAGGTCACCGTGGACGCGGTCCAGGTCCTCGGCGGCTACGGCTACACCGCCGACTTCCCCGTGGAGCGCCTGATGCGCGAGGCCAAGGTGCTGCAGATCGTCGAGGGCACCAATCAGATCCAGCGCATGGTCATCGGCCGCCACCTCGTGGGCCCCGAGGAGCGCTGAGCCGGGCGGCACCCGCCGGGGACGCCGCGAGCCGGGTCCACTCCGGGTCGTGACGCCCCGGCAGGGTACGGCCGCGGTCGGCCCACTGGCTGAGCAGCGCGCGGTAGATGGGGGGATCCCCGGGCACGGGTTGCGGAACCGATTCTGCCGACGTGGGCACCTGGATGCGCCGACGGCGGCCCGTCGCCGAGTACGAGGTGGTCATGCCGGGCCAACGCGCCCGGCGGCCCGGAGGTCACCGCCGCCCCGATTCGCGCATCGGTTCGCGCCGTGACCGCCGGGAACGGAGACGGGGGCCGCGGCGACCGCGAGGCGATCACGCCCGGTACGTACGGCACCCGGGACGTACAGCAGTCGGGACGTGCGGCAGTCGACTCCGGCGGCGGCCCGCAGGGCGCGTGGGTCCTGCGGGTGCTCGGCCTCGGGTGTCCGTGCCGGACGGGGTCCACCCGCGCCGCCGCCTTCGGCGCCGCGGGGGAGAGCGGAGGGTCAGGCCGCGGCGCTCGGGAAGTGCGCGAGGGTGCGCACCGGCCGGGAGCCGGGTCCACCGGCGTGCGAGAAGGGCTGCGTCCGCCAGTCGAGCCCCTGAGGCAGCGTCAGGAGGACGGCGGTGTCGGGCTCCCGGACCGCGAACGGGTCACCGGCCGGACGGGCCGAGGCGACCGGCAGTCCGGTGCCGGGGCAGACCTGGAGGCCGAAGGGGTTCCAGGGGGTGGGGCACAGGGCGTGCTCCGGGAGGACGTCCTCCTCGGCGAGGACGGCGATGGGCTGCGCGCAGTCGGGGCAGGCGAGCCGGACGATCTCGAAACCCTCCTCGCTGCCCGGGTGGTCGCCGGGTTCGACACCCTCCGGCTCGGGCTCGACGACCGCCTGCTTGGTACGGGCCTGGCGGCCGGGGCGCTTCACAGTCTGCATGGGATTCTCCCCCTCGGGATGGGCCGGCCGGGCACTGCGGCCTCGGCCACAGCAAGCTTTTCCCGTGACCTTCGCGTGATAACCGTGCCAATCCTCTGTAGGGGGTCGGCGGCTTGTGGTGTTCGTCACACGCAGGGCGTACGTTCGGGGCGCGCACTCCGGCGTATACGCCCTGACGTGCACAACTCGCCCCTCGGTGCGCCCCTTTCACGCCCACCGGACGCCGCACCGCCCCGCGGCGGGCCCGCCCGCTGCCCGCACTCTGGGACCTCCCGACGTGTGGCTACCTCCTCGGACCAGCGGACCTGTAGGTTCTCCGGCATGGAGGAGCTGGATCGACGGATCGTGCAGCTGCTCGTCGAGGACGGGCGGATGAGCTACACGGATTTGGGCAAGGCCACGGGCCTGTCCACCTCGGCCGTGCACCAGCGGGTGCGCAGGCTCGAACAGCGCGGAGTGATCCGCGGGTACGCGGCCGTGGTCGACCCGGAGGCGGTGGGCCTGCCGATGACCGCGTTCATCTCCGTGAAGCCCTTCGATCCGAGCGCCCCCGACGACATCGCCGAACGCCTCGCCGGAGTACCGGAGATCGAGGCCTGCCACAGCGTCGCCGGGGACGAGAACTACATCCTCAAGGTCCGGGTCGCCACCCCGCACGACCTGGAGAACCTGCTGGCCCGACTGCGCTCGCTCGCCGGGGTCTCCACCCGTACGACGGTCGTCCTCTCCACCCCCTACGAGGCGCGCCCGCCCCGCGTCTGAGGCCCCGCGCCAGGCCTCGGCTCCTCGGCGGACCGCGGCGCCCGCGCGAGGCGGGAGACTGGTGCCATGAGCGAGCGCACCACCCCCGAAACCGAGCCGCGCACCGTGCTGCTGCGCGGCGGCGAGGTCCACAGCCCCGCCGACCCCTTCGCCACCGCCATGGCGGTCCGCGGCGACCGGATCGCCTGGGTCGGCTCCGAGGGCGCCGCGGACGCCCTCCTGGACGGCGCCGACGAGGTGGTCGACCTCCAAGGGGCCCTGGTCACCCCGGCGTTCACCGACGCCCATGTGCACACCACGGCCACCGGGCTCGCCCTGACCGGCCTCGACCTCACCGGGGCCGCCTCCCGCGCCGAGGCCCTCGCCCTGGTCCGCGCGCACGCCGCGGCGCGGCCCGCGGACGCCGTGCTCCTCGGCCACGGCTGGGACGCCGCCCGCTGGCCCGACGGCCGCCCGCCGAGCCGCGAGGAGCTGGACGAGGCCACCGGCTCCCGCCCGCTCTACCTCTCCCGTATCGACGTGCACTCCGCGGTGGTCACCACCGCCCTGCTCGACCTGGTCCCCGGGGTGACCGCACGCACCGGCTACACCCCCGGCGCCCCCCTCACCCAGGACGCCCACCACGCGGTGCGCACCGCCGCCCTCGCCGCCCTCACCGCCGCCCAGCGCACCGAGGCGCAGCGGGCCGCCCTGCGCCGCGCGGCCTCGCTGGGGATCGGCTCGGTGCACGAGTGCGGGGGGCCGGTGACCTCCGGCGAGGAGGACTTCACCGGGCTCCTCGCGCTCGCCCGCGCGGAGCCGGGCCCCCGGGTCACCGGCTACTGGGGCGAACTCGTCGACTCGGCGGAGGGCGCCGACCGGGTGCGCGCGCTCGGCGCGGCCGGGGCGGCGGGCGACCTCTTCGTGGACGGCGCCTTCGGCTCGCACACCGCCTGCCTGCACGAGCCCTACGCGGACGCCGGGCACACCGGCGCCGCCTACCTCCCCGCCGACCGGATCGCGGCACATGTCCTCGCCTGCACCGAGGCGGGACTGCAGGCCGGCTTCCACGCCATCGGCGACGCCGCGGTCGGCGCCGTCACCGAAGGGGTGCGCGCCGCCGCCGAGAAGCTCGGACACGACCGGATCCGGGCCGCCCGGCACCGCGTCGAGCACGCCGAACTGCTCGGCCCCGAGTCCGTCGCCGCCTTCGCCGAACTCGGCCTGACCGCCTCGGTGCAGCCCGTCTTCGACGCCCTGTGGGGCGGGGCGGACGGCATGTACGCGGAGCGCCTCGGTGCCGAACGCGCCCGCGCGCTCAACCCGTTCGCCGCCCTGCTGCGCGCGGGCGTCCCGCTCGCCCTCGGCTCCGACTCGCCGGTGACCCCGCTCGGCCCCTGGGCCGCGGTGCGCGCCGCCGCGTTCCACCGCACCCCCGAGCACCGCATCTCGGTACGCGCCGCCTTCGCCGCCCACACCCGGGGCGGCTGGCGGGCAAGAGGACACGACGAGGCGGGAGTTCTGGTGCCGGGCGCCCCCGCCGACTACGTCCTGTGGCGCACCGGCGAACTGGTGGTGCAGGCGCCCGACGACCGGGTGGCGCGCTGGTCCACCGACCCGCGCTCCGGGACCCCCGGGCTGCCCGATCTGACCCCGGGCACGCGGCTGCCCGAAGCCCTGCGGACGGTGGTCGGCGGGCGCACCGTCTTCGTAGGGCCGGACGAGTGATCCGGCCCGGCCGGACGGGCAACGCCCCTGTGCGCCGCAGCTCTTGATATCAGCGCCTTCTCGGGGCTGACCAGCTCTGATCGCGAAACGCCGCAGGCTGCACGGCTGTTGACAGGAAGGCTTGGTGAACGGGTAGTTTCGGCCAGGTCCACCACAGGACATCCGACCGGAGAACATCCCCCGCGGCCTTCGCGCGCCGCTGGATCATTGAGTGTGGTGTGCCGCACCGGCCCACCAGCACTGGGAGCCAGGCCCAGCCGTCGCCGCTGCGCCGCGAGGGAGCGTTCCGGCCGGCTGGGAGTCCCTCCCAGCTCGCGGAGAGCTTGGGGGAGGGTGTGACCCGGGTGGGGCCCGGCCGCTCAGTAGACAACGGCTTTCGGTCGATCCGCAGCCAGCGGGTCCCAGGTCGGCCCGAAGAGCGCCGGGCCCCGATCCGCTGCCCGCCGCCCCGCGGGCCCCCGCCCCCGCACCTGCCGTCGCGGCGCCCCCACCGGGGACGACTAAGGTAGGTCCCCGCGTACGGAGACGAAGGGGCAGCAGTGAGCGACGGCGACGAGTCCTTGGCGGCACAGGACCGGGACAAGAGGTTCGGCCCGCTGGGCACCGCCCTGGTGATCATCCCGACCTACAACGAGGCCGAGAACATCCTCGCGATCCTCGGCCGGGTACGGGAGGCCGTCCCCGAGGCGCACGTCCTGGTCGCGGACGACAACAGCCCCGACGGCACCGGCAAGCTCGCCGACGAGTTCGCCGCCTCCGACGCGCAGGTCCACGTACTGCACCGCAAGGGCAAGGAAGGGCTCGGCGCCGCCTATCTCGCGGGCTTCCGCTGGGGCCTGGAGCGCGACTACGGCGTACTGATCGAGATGGACGCCGACGGCTCCCACCAGCCCGAGGAACTGCCCCGGCTGCTGACCGCGCTCGGCGGCGCGGACCTCGTGCTCGGCTCGCGCTGGGTGCCGGGCGGCCGCGCGGTGAACTGGCCGAAGTACCGCGAGTTCATCTCCCGCGGCGGCAGCACCTACTCCCGGCTGATGCTGGACGTGCCGATCCGCGATGTCACCGGCGGGTTCCGGGCTTTCCGCCGGGAGACCCTGGAGGGCCTCGGGCTCGCCGAGGTGGCCTCCCAGGGGTACTGCTTCCAGGTCGACCTGGCCCGGCGCGCGGTCAAGGCGGGCTACCACGTGGTGGAGGTGCCGATCACCTTCGTCGAGCGGGTGCACGGCGACTCCAAGATGAGCCGCGACATCGTCGTCGAGGCGCTGTGGCGGGTCACCGTCTGGGGCGTGCAGGGGCGCCTCGGCCGGATCGCGGGCCGCGGCGAGGGCACGGCGGACGGCGGCGGCACGGCGGCCAAGGGCTGACCGCCACGCCGCGCGCGGCCGCCCGCGTCACGCGACCGGCCACCCACGTCACGCGAGCGACCACCCGCGTCGGGGCCGACTGCTCCTTATCCCGCACTGAGCGGGAGCCAGGCACACTGGAACCATGACCACAGGCACCTCGGCTTCCTCCGCCCCGCGCCCGCGGCGCTCCCGCGCGCGCAGATTCGTCCCGCTGGGCATCGCCGCCTGGCTGGTCCTGGAGATCTGGCTGCTGACCCTGGTCGCGGAGGCCGCGGGCGGGGTCACCGTGTTCCTGCTGCTGCTCGCCGGTGCCGTCCTCGGCGCCATGGTCGTCAAGCGCGCCGGGCGCAGGGCCATGAGCAGGCTCTCCGAGATCGTGCAGCAGCAGCAGTCCGGTGCCGCTCCGGCCGTCGCCGGGCGCAGCGAGGGCAACGCCTTCGCGATGCTCGCCGGGCTGCTGCTCATCCTGCCCGGCTTCCTCTCCGACCTCGCCGGTCTGCTGCTGCTCCTGCCGCCGGTGCGCACCTCGCTCGGCCGGACCGCCGAGAAGGCCATGGAGCGGCGCGTGGACCGGGCCGCCGCGGGCGGTCTCGGGGACCCGCTCCGCCGGGCCCGGATGTACCGGCCGGACGGCAAGGTCGTCCAGGGCGAGGTCATCAGGGACGAGGAGCCCACCGGCCCCGATCAGGACCCGCGGCCGCCGCTCGCCCCCTGAACCGCGGCCCGCCCCTTGAGGCCGCGCGGGTGGCCGGGAGGCGCGCGTACGCGTACCCGAAGGAAGGCGGACGCGCGCGCACGCTTGCGCACACGAGAGAGCCGCGGGCTGCGTCACACGGTGTGTGCGCGGCCCGCGGCTCTCTCGTCGTGCTCTTGTTCGTCGTGCGCTTGTCGATCTCCGGGGACTGTCGTGTCCCGCCGGTGATCCGCCGAGGATCAGGCGGACTTGCGGCTGTCCCGCGGGTGTACGGCGATGTTCATCGCACCGGAGCGCAGAACCGCGAGACGCTCGGCGAGCACCTCTTCCAGCTCCTCACGGGTACGCCGTTCCATCAGCATGTCCCAGTGTGTACGCGCGGGCTTCGCCTTCTTCTCCTCCGGACCGTCGCCGTCGACGAGGAGTGCCTGGGCCCCACAGACCTTGCACTCCCACTCCGGCGGGATTTCCGCCTCCACCGAGAAGGGCATCTCGAAACGGTGCCCCTTCTCGCAGGCGTACTCCACGGCCTGGCGCGGGGCCAGGTCGATACCGCGGTCGGTCTCGTAGCTGGTCACCACGAGGCGCGTGCCGCGAAGAGCTCGCTCACTCATGAATCGTGCCTCCCGGGCTTGTCGCCCACAGGACAGGTGTCGCTGTCGTCGTCATCCGGTCAACGTCCGGTCGGCGGTAAAGATTCCCGTCAGGGTCATGTGTCGCCGTCGTAGCCGCCCCTTGTTTTACCCACAGCCGCCCGGTTTGTCACATCTAGCGGGAGATGTCACCCAGCGCTTCTTCGTCTTTGACACGCAGTAACGGTACGGCTTGCAGGCCAAGGGCGTACACTACCGGCCTTTGGCGCCGGACGCTAAATCCTTCGCCGGGTCCCGGCCGCGCGTCGTGGTGCCGGTGAGGCGAAATCGCCGCTCGGCGGGCGTACGGAAGGCCTCCGTGGAGTCTTGGTGAAACTCCTCGGGCCTCGGCCGGACCGGGGGTTCAGACCCAGATCCCGCGCTCCTCGAAGACCGCCCTGAGCACGTCGAGCCGGTCGGTCATCACGGCGTCCACCCCGAGATCCAGCAGCCGGTGCATGCGCTCCGCCTCGTTGACCGTCCAGACGTGGACCTGCAGTCCCCGGGCGTGGGCGCGGCGCACGAAGCGCCGGTCCACCACCGGGACGCCGTACTGCGACGCGGGCACCTGCGCGCAGACCGCCGTCTCCCGCACCGGCCAGGGCAGGCCGAGCGAGCGCGCCCGCAGCCCGAGGACGCCCGCGGTGCCGTACGAGGTCGCAAGGCGGGGACCGCAGAGCCGCTGGGCCCGGGCGACGCGGCTCTCGGAGAAGGAGCCGAGGCAGACCCGGTCCCAGAGCCCGGCCGCGCGGACCAGGTCGAGGAAGGGGGCGAGGGCGGCCTCCGCCTTCACGTCCACGTTCCAGCGGGCCTCGGGGAACTCCGCCACCAGATCCTCGAAGAGCGGGATCGGCTCCCGGCCCGCCACCCTGGCCTGCCGCACCTCGGTCCAGGGCAGTTCGGCGATCCGGCCCGAGGCGTCGGTGAGCCGGTCCAGGGCGGCGTCGTGGAAGGCGACCAGCTCGCCGTCCCGGGTGAGGTGGACGTCCGTCTCCAGATAGCGGTAGCCCTGCGCCCGCGCGCGGCGGAAGGCGGCGGCCGTGTTCTCCAGCCCCTCGGCCGTACCGCCGCGGTGGGCGAAGGGGATCGGCCCGGGGTGGTCCAGGTAGGGGTGGCGGGGCTCGGTGGTCACCGCCGCAGTATGGACCGGCGGGGTGTCCGCCCGGCGACGACCGCGCTGACCCCCGGGGACCCGGGGGCGGCGAGACGGCGCAGGAAGAACTGGGCGAGCGGGCCGATGGCCAGGGCGTAGGCCACCGTCCCGGCGCCGACCGTGCCGCCGAGGACGAACCCGGTGGCGACCACCGCGACCTCGACCCCGGTGCGCGCCAGGCGGATCGAGAGCCCGGTGCGCCGGTGCAGCCCGGTCATCAGGCCGTCGCGGGGGCCGGGCCCGAAGGCGGCGGCGATGTAGAGGCCGGTGGCCAGTCCGTTGAGGGCGATGCCGAGGAGGAGCAGCGGGATCCGTACGGCGAGCGCGTCCGGCGCGGGGAGCAGCGCGAGGGTGCCGTCCATGGCGAGGCCGACCACGAACACATTGGAGACGGTGCCGAGTCCGGGCCGCTGCCGGAGCGGGACCCAGAGCAGCAGCACCACCGCCCCGACGAGGATCGAGACCACCCCGATCGACAGACCGCTCCGCTCGGCCAGCCCCTGGTGCAGTACCCCCCAGGGCTCCAGGCCCAGTCCCGCGGCCACCAGGAGGGCGGAGCTGGCCCCGTAGAGCGCGAGGCCCGCGTAGAGCTGGACGAGGCGGCGCGGCAGCCGGGCTCCGGGCCGGCCGGGGCCCGGGGTGCGCGCGGCCTCAGGGAAGGGTTCCGGGACAGACGCCGCGGCGGCGGCCGGGGAGTCGGCGGCGGCGCGAGGACCGGGTACGGCGGACAAGAGGGACCCCCAGGGTGACGGCTGCGGTGGTGGAAGTGGCCTGACCCGTGACACTCTGTGGCGGTGATTCCAGGGCCATCCATGGCCAATCCGGGGAAGGTGGACTGATTTCCATGGCGCAGTGGACCTCGGCGGTCGGCTCGACCCAGCTCGCCCGGCTGCTCACCTCCCAGCAGAGCCGGCCCGCGGGCCCGGGCTCGCGCCGCCCCCCGGCCTACCGCTCGCTGGCCGACGGGATCCGCCTGCTCGTCCTGGAGGGCCGGGTGCCGGTCGCCGCCCGCCTGCCCGCGGAGCGCGAACTCGCCCTCGCGCTCAGCGTCAGCCGTACCACCGTCGCCGCCGCCTACGAGGCGCTGCGCACCGAGGGCTTCCTGGAGTCCCGCCGGGGCGCGGGGAGTTGGACCGCGGTACCGGCGGGCAATCCGCTCCCCGCCCGCGGACTCGAACCGCTGCCGCCGGAGGCGCTCGGCTCGGTGATCGACCTCGGCACCGCCGCGCTGCCCGCCCCCGAGCCCTGGCTCACCCGCGCGGTGCGGGGCGCCCTGGAGGAGCTGCCGCCCTACGCGCACACCCACGGCGACTACCCCGCCGGACTGCCCGCCCTGCGGGCCATGCTCGCCGAGCGGTACACGGCCCGCGGCATCCCGACCATGCCCGAGCAGATCATGGTCACCACCGGGGCCATGGGCGCCACCGACGCGCTCTGCCACCTCTTCGCCGGACGCGGCGAGCGCATCGCCGTCGAATCGCCCAGCTACGCCAACATCCTCCAGCTGATGCGCGAGGCGGGCGCCCGCCTCGTCCCGGTCGCCATGGCCGAGGGGCTCGGCGGCTGGGACCTGGACCGCTGGCGGCAGGTGCTGCGCGATGCCGCGCCCCGACTCGCCTATGTCGTCGCCGACTTCCACAATCCGACCGGCGCCCTCGCCGACGAGGACCAGCGGCGCGGACTGGTGGAGGCCGCCCGCTCGGCGGGCACCGTGCTCGTGGTGGACGAGACCATGATCGAGCTGAACCTCGACGAGGACGTGCCGATGCCCCGGCCGGTCTGCGGCTTCGACCCCGCGGGTTCGACGGTGATCACGGTCGGCTCGGCCAGCAAGGCCTTCTGGGCCGGGATGCGCATCGGCTGGGTGCGGGCCGCCCCGGACGTCATCCGCAGCCTGGTCTCGGCCCGCGCCTACGCCGACCTCGGCACCCCGGTCCTCGAACAGCTCGCCGTCAACTGGCTCCTCAGCACCGGGGGTTGGGAGTCCGCCGTCGACCTGCGCCGGGCCCAGGCCAGGGAGAACCGGGACACCCTGGTCGCCGCCCTGCGCCGCGAACTCCCCGACTGGGACTACGCGGTGCCCGCGGGCGGCCTCACCCTCTGGGTCCGCACCGGAGGACTGTCCGGCTCCCGGATCGCCGAGGTGGGGGACCGGGTCGGGGTGCGGGTGCCCTCCGGGCCGCGCTTCGGGGTGGACGGCGCCTTCGAGGGCTTCGTACGGCTGCCGTTCACGGTCGGCGGCGCGGTCGCCGACGAGGCCGCGGCCCGGCTCGCGGCGGCGGCCCGCCTGGTGGCGAGCGGCGCGGCGCCCGGCGGCGAGTCGCCGCGGACCTTCGTGGCCTGAGGGGCGCGGACCCGGCGGCGGGGATCCGGGCCGGGTGCGCTGCGGGGGCCGAGGGAGGTCAACTGCCGCCCGGCGAGGCCGAGTAGAGGCTTCAGGACCCCGGGCCGTCGAGTACGGGCACGGGTGCGCGGGAGGCCTGGGAGACCGGAGCCTTGTCCCGTACTGCTGCTCCTGCTCGGTCCGCCGTCTGCGCCGTCTCCTCTGTCCGTGCCGTCTGTGCCGTCTCCTCTGGCTGTGCCGGTTCCGCTGTGGCCGTGCCGCCGGGTGGAGCCTCCGGCAGTGGTTCCGCGGCTTCGGCCTCGGCGGCTTCGGTGTCGGCGGGGGCCTTGGGAACGGCGGCGGCCTCGGCCTCGGGAACGGCCTCCGGCAGCAGGGCGCGTACCGCCGCCCGGTGGGTCTCGCTGGTGGCCTCGTCGTACGGGTCGGGGGTGACCGGGACCTGGAGGCGGTGCACCGGGCCGGTGCCGAGGCGGGCGTAGCCGCGGCCCGGGGGCATCTCCTCGGTGGGGGTGGTGTGCGGCGGGAGGCCGAGGACCAGTTGCGTCTGGGCCTCGTTGGTGCGGCCGAGGACGACGCGGGCCCTGGTGTGCTGGAGCACCGGTTCGCCGAGCACGTCGAATCCGTCGAACTGCTCGGCGACCACCACGGTCACCTGGGCCGCCCTGCCGTGCCGCAGCGGGACCTGGAGCAGCGACTGGGGATCGCCCCTGCCGTCCGCGGCGGCCACGTGCCCGAGCACGCTGGGCCGGTCGAGCAGGATCCACAGCGGGCGGGTGCAGTCGGGCGGCGGTGCCTGGCCCGCCTGGCGCGCGCGGTTGGCGGCGAGCAGCCGGCGCTCGGTCTCGCGGGCGGCCCATTCCAGCCCGGCGAGCGCACCGGTGAGCCCGCACTCCACGGCGAGGACGCCCGGCCGCCCGTTCAGGCAGGCGTACTCCCCGCTGCCGCTGCCCTCGATCACCAGGACCTCGCCGTGTTCGAGCGCCTGGAGGGCGAGCGAGCGCAGCAGGGTCGTGGTGCCGCTGCCCGGCTGGCCCACGGCGAGCAGATGCGGCTCGGTGGAGCGGGCGCCGGTGCGCCAGACCACCGGCGGGAGGTCCTCGGTGCCGCGGCCCCGGCTGACCGGCAGGGTGCGCCGGACGGCGCCGGGGTCGGTGAAGCCGAGGACCACTTCCTCCGCCGCGGTGACGAAGCGCTGCGCGGCGATGTCGGTGGGCAGCGGCGCGAGCACCGTGAGCGTGAGGATGTTGGCCTCCTGCGCCCAGTCGAAGTGGTACTCGCGGCCCCGGCCCGCCTTGGCGTGCAGGAGCTGCTCGATACGGGCGCGCGCCTCCGGGTCGCCGTCCGGGAAGTAGGCGGGGTAGCGCAGGGTCAGGCTGCTGACCCGGCCGTTCTCGTCGAAGTCGTGGTCGCCGAGGGCCCGCGACCACTCGCCGCCGTGCGCGTAGAGCGGATCCGGGTCCTCGGGGACCGAGAAGTGCGGGACGAGCGCGTCGTAGAGGGACTGCAGCCGCTCGGTGCGGTCCTCCTGCGGGACCTCGGGCTCGGCGGCGGCCCCCGGTGCGCGGCCCGCCCAGCCCGCTGCGGCCATCAGGGTGATGAGGGCGAGCAGCGGGCCGTACGGCACGAGGGCGACGGTCAGGACGAGGGCGGCGACGAAGAAGAGCAGCGGTCCGCGCCGGTCCTTGGGGGTCTCGGCCCATTTCGTACGAGCCGCCGCGGCGAGTCGGCGCAGTCCGCGGCTGATCGTCAGGAGCGGGTGGAGGACATCGGTGGCACCGTCGGCGGCCGTCCGCGCCAGCTCCCGGCTGCGGGCCACCTGTGCGCGGGGGTTGCTGAGGATGCGGGGGAGGGGGCGCCGGGCCACGGCTGTCTCCTGAAAGGTCCGAGGAAGGAGCGGAAGGAGCGGAAGGAGCCGGACGGGTGCGGGAGGGTCAGAACTTGATCCCGCCGAGGATGTTGGCGAGGCTCGCGCCGCCCGCCTCGATGCTGGGGGCGAGGGCGGTACCGGCGATGTAGAAGCCGAAGAGCGCGCAGACCACGGCGTGCGAGGCCTTGAGCCCGTCCTTGCGGAAGAGGACGAAGACGATGACTCCGAGGAGCACCACACCCGAAATGGACAGAATCATGAGAGTTCTCCTGGTTGGCGGGGACGGTCACTATGAGTGCTTCTAGGGTCACAGAATGTGCCTATATGATTAAAGCTGCAAATGGGTGGAAATCCGGCGAAGGTCGCTGGTCGTCCGGCATCCGCCCGGCGGGCCGGGCGTCACGGGCGGATTCGCGCGTGCGGACGGTGTGCGGACCCGCGGATCGCCGGGGTGCGGGGCTCGCGCGCAGTACGCTGGCGATTCACCCGTACGGGGCCGGATCACGGCCGCTGCGGCGCGTCCGGTCCGAAGTGCGAGAGCCGTCCAGGGCGGCAGAGAGGCGGAGTGTCCCCATGGGTCAAGCGCCCGATCCCGAGGTCCCGGGTCCTGAGATTCCGGGGTCCGGAGCGTCCGGTCCCGAGGCTGCCGAGGCCGCCGCGGGTCCCGATCCGGAGGTGGTGGAGCTGGCCGGGCGGGTCTTCGACATGGCGCGCGGCGGTGACGCGGAGGGCCTCGGCGCCTATGTGGACGCAGGGGTTCCGGTGGACCTCACCAACGACCGCGGCGACTCCCTCCTGATGCTCGCCGCCTACCACGGCCACGCCCCCGCGGTGCGCGCCCTGCTCCAGCGCGGCGCCGACGCGGACCGCGCCAACGACCGGGGGCAGACCCCGCTCGCCGGGGCCGTGTTCAAGGGCGAGTACGAGGTGATCGAAGCCCTCCTCGAAGGCGGGGCGAATCCGGAGTCCGGGATTCCGTCCGCGGTCGACACGGCCCGGATGTTCGGCAAGCAGGAGCTGCTCACACTTTTCGGCGCCGCTTGAGGCACCCGCCCTGACCTGGGGAAACGGCCGATGGCGAGGAGATGTCGCCAAGGCGTGGGAAATCTGGTCGCGGTGGCGAGAAGCCCTGGGCCATCATGACGTCGTGATTCACGGACGTGACAGCGGGGCAGGTGGTCCCGCACCGCGCGGCCCGTGAGCGGCCCCCCGCGGGCCATCGACGAGAGGCAGAGGAACATGGTCTTCAGCAAGCACGAGACGACGGGCACCCCGACGTGTTGTCACGCAGCCAGGTAGTGCACGGTCCCCGGTTGCGTCGACTCTCGATGTGAGGCTGTTCCCATGTTCGAAACGGTCATAGCGCCCAGCGGCACGCTGCTCGGCCTGCTCCAGCGGGGCCGCGGCGACGGCACGCTGCACGCGCTCACCGCCCCCCGCCCCGAAGCTCTCGCGGCGCTCGACCAGTGTGTGCTGCGCGACCCCCGCCACGACTGGCAGCTGGAGAACCGCTCGCTGTACTACGCGCGGCTCTACCTCGACCTGAACGGCGGACTCGACCAGATCGAGCGGCACCTCTTCGACGTCGAGGACACCCTCGACACCGAGGACAGCCGCACCGGCCTCGCACTCTCCGTGCTCGGCCATCTCGCCTCCTACGAGCGGCGGGACGCGCTGCTGCTGCTGCGCCGGTACGCCGCCCACGGCAGCAACTGGGCCTGGGCCCTCGACGAACTCGCCCTGCGCGACGACGACGCGGCGCTCGCCGCCCTCGCCCCCCGCATCCTCGCCAGGTTCCCGGCCTCGGCCGAGGGAGAGCGCGCACTCGCCACCGCCGTACGCGAGTCCTTCGAACCCCGGCCGTGGCGGCTGTGGGCCGAGGATCCGCGCCCCGAGGTGGGCGCCCGGGTGCGCGCGGCCCAGGAGCAGGGCTCCTTCGACCGCTGGCAACGCCAGCTGCGGCCCGCGGGCCCGCGCCCCGACTGGAGCGTCCAGGCCGTACTGGACTGGGCCCAGGAGGGTGTGGCCCTCGGCGCCGCCCGGCAGGTGCCGGCCGCGCGCTGCCTGGCCGCCGTCGCCGCCGCCGAGGACCGGCCGCAGATCGTCGCCGCCGCCCGCGAGGGCGAGGAGGGCGCCCGCTGCGCCGCCCTGCGCTATCTCGCCGACAGCCAGGACCCGCAGGTCTTCGCCCTGGTCGAGGCCGCCGCGGCGACCGGCCCGCACTCCGTCACCGAGGCCGCCGTCGACGCCTTCGAACGCATGCGCAACCCGGCCGCCCTCGCCCAGGCCAGGCGCTGGGCCCCGCGCACCGACGAACTCGGCGCCGCCGCGGGCCGGTTGCTCGCCTGCCGCGGCACGGCCGCCGACGGACCCCTCGTCCTCGGCGCCCTGCGGGAGGCCGTCCGCGCCGAGGGGCCCGACGCCCCCGCGCTGTGGCCGCTGGTCGACGGGGTGGGACGGCTCGGCATCGCCTGCGCCGCCCCCGTACTGCGGCACATCTACCGGGAGACGGCCTCCTCCCATCTGCGCGGCGGCGCGGCCCGCGCGCTCGCGGTGACCGACCCGGGCTTCCCCGCCTCCTTCGCGGTGGAGTGCCTGTGGGACTGCGAGGAGTCCACCCGCGAGGTCGCGGCCCGGCACGCGGAGACCGCGGACGCCCGCGTCGTCGACCAGCTCCGGCGCCTCGCGGCCGATCCCGCGGAAGAGGCCGAGGTGCAGACGGCGGTACGCAGCCGCATCGGGCCGGACGTGGCGACGGGCTGACCGGCCACGGGGGACGGGCCCGGCGGCGGACGCAGAACTCCCGCCCCTGCCACGGGAGTTCACCCCGCCAGGGGACTTCGCCACGCCACCGGACGACGGCCCCGCCGAGGGACTTCGGCCCCGACCGCCGACCGCCGACCGCCGACCGCCGACCGGCGGCCCCCGGCCCCCGGCACCGGCCCCCGGCACCGGGCCCCGCCCGCCGCGACCCCCCACCGGACGCCCCGCGCGGCTGCCGCGAGGCCGAACGCTCACGGGACGTTCTCCGGGGCGAAAGGCCCGCGTCGTCGGGGCCACGTCCGGTACGAGGACAACACCGGTATGCGTGTCGTCATCGTGACCGAATCCTTTCCCCCCGATGTGAACGGCGTTGCCCACTGCGCCCTGCAGACCGCCCGGCACCTCCTCGCGCGCGGTCATGACCCCCTCGTCCTCGCCCCGGCCACCGCCGCCGGTGCGGGAGCCGACGCGGACGCCCCCTGCCCCGTCGTCCGCGTCCCCTCCCTGCCGCTGCCCGGCTATCCGCAGGTCCGGGTGGCGCTCCCCAGCCGCCGCCTCGCCGCGACCCTGACCGCGCACCGCGCCGACCTGGTCCACCTCGCCAGCCCCTTCGTCCTCGGGGTGCGCGGGATGGCCGCCGCCCGGCGGCTGCGGATCCCCGCCGTCGCCGTCTACCAGACCGACCTCGCGGGCTACGCCCGTACCTACCTCAGCACCGGGGAGGCCGCCGCCTGGCGGCGGATCCGCAATGTCCACGCCGCCGCCGACCGCACCCTGGCCCCCTCCACGGTCTCGCTGCGCGACCTGGAGGCGCACGGCGTCCCCCGGGTCCGCCTCTGGGCCCGCGGGGTGGACACCGAGCGCTTCACCCCCGGGCGTCGCGAGGAGTCCCTGCGCCGGACGCTCGCCCCGGGCGGCGAACTCCTCGTCGGGTACGTGGGCCGCCTGGCCGCCGAGAAGCACGTCGAACTCCTCGGCGGGGTCTGCGCGCTGCCCGGGGTGAAGGTCGTCGTGGTCGGCGACGGGCCGAGCGGGCCGGGGCTTCGGTCCGCGCTGCCGGGCGCGCTCTTCCTCGGCCGCCGCACCGGCACCGAACTGGCCCGGATCTTCGCCTCCCTGGACGTCTTCGCGCACACCGGCCCCTTCGAGACCTTCTGCCAGACCGTGCAGGAGGCGATGGCCAGCGGCCTCCCGGTGGTGGCCCCCGCCGCGGGCGGCCCGCTCGACCTGGTCGACCACGGCCGCACCGGCTTCCTCGTCCCGCCCAGGGATCCCGGGGCGCTCAAGGAGGCGGTGGCCCTGCTCGCCGCCGACCCGGCGCTGCGGGCCCGGCAGGGCGCCGCGGGCCGGGCCGCCGTCGAGGGGCGCACCTGGGCCGCCGTCGGCGACGAACTCCTCGGCCACTACGGCGAGGTCCTGCGCGAGCGCACGGCGGTGGCGGCATGAGCGGCGGCCCCCTGCGCATTGTCAGGATCGCGAACTTCGTCGCCCCCGCCTCCGGCGGACTGCGCACCGCACTGCGCGCACTCGGCGCGGGCTACCTCGCCGCGGGCCACGAACCGGTCCTGATCGTGCCCGGCGAGCGCGCCTCGGACCGGCACACCGGCCAGGGCCGCGTGATCACCCTGCCGGGACCGGTGCTCCCGGGCACCGGCGGCTACCGGGTCCTGCTCGACCGGTCCCGGCTGCGGCGGCTGCTCGCCGAGCTGGCCCCCGACCGCCTGGAGGTCTCCGACCGCACCACCCTGCGCTGGACCGGCGAGTGGGCCCGCCGCGCCCGGGTCCCGGCCCTGATGGTCTCCCACGAGACCGCGCACGGCGTGCTGCGCACCTGGGGCCTCGGCGAGGAGGGCGCCCGCCGTACCGCGGACTTCCTCAACCTCCGTACCGCCAGGGCCTATTCGCGGGTGGTGTGTACGACCGAGTGGGCCGAGCGGGAGTTCCTGCGGATCGGCGCGCGCAATGTCGTACGGGCGCCGCTCGGGGTCGACCTCGCCGACCGGCACCCCGGTCTCGCGGACCCCGCCCTGCGCGCCCGCCTCGCCCCGGACGGGGAGCTCCTGCTCGCCATGTGCGCGCGCCTCTCGGTGGAGAAGCGGCCCTGGACCGCCCTGGAGACCGTGGCCGGTCTGCGGGCCCGCGGGGAGCGGGTGGTCCTGGTGGTCGCCGGGGACGGTCCGCTGCGCGGGCGGCTGGCCCAGCGCGCGGCCGAGCAGCGGCTGCCGGTCACCTTCCTCGGGCACGTCGAGGACCGCGCCCGGCTCGGCGCCCTCCAGGCCACCGCGGACCTCTGCCTGGCGCCCGGGCCCGCCGAGACCTTCGGCCTCGCCGCCCTGGAGGCGCTGGCCTGCGGCACCCCGGTGGTGGCCAGCGCCTCCTCCGCGCTCGGCGAGGTCCTCGGCCCGGCGGGCACCACCGCCGCCGACCACGGCGAGGCCTTCGCCGCGGCGGTACGGGAACTCCTCCGCCGCCCGGAGCCCGCGCGCAGACAGGCGGCGCGGGCCCGTGCCGCCTGCTTCGGCTGGCCGGCGGCGGTCGAGGGCTTCCTGCGCGCCCACGAGGCGGCGGTCCGGGTGGGGACGGTGTCCACCGCGGGGGCGGTCCGGGTGGGGGCGGTGTCCACCGCGGGGGCGGCCGACTCCCCTCGGCCTGCGACCGATTCGGCTCCGCCGGTGCCGGAATCCGCTGTGTCTGCGGCCGACTCGGCACTGCCGGTGCTGGACGCCGCCCTGCCTGCGATTGCCTCCGCCCGATCCGCGTCCGACTCCGCCCTGCCGGTGCCGGTGCCGGTGCCGGTGCCGGACGCCGTGCTGCCTGCGGCCGACTCGGCTCTGCCCGTGCCCGACTCCGCTGCCGGATAGGGCAGTTCAGGATCCAGTGCGGCAACTGTCAGGGCGGCGGGCGGCGACGTCCGGGACGGGTGGTCCGGGCAGCCCGGGTGGAAGGGGAGCGGCGCGGAGCGAGGAGGGCCTTCTCCGTCGCCCGCCTCGCCCGGCCGTGCGTACCCCGGTGGCGCCCGGGACGCACAGATGCGGTCCCGCCGCCCCGGGGGATTGGGCGGCGGAACCGCGGTCCTGCACTGCACTGACGGATCGCGGCGCGAAAGTGTGACAGGGCCGCCCGGTTCATCGGTGAGCGGGCCCCGGACCCGCCAGGTCCTCGGGCGAGCGGGCCGCCGGACCCGCAGGTGGACGGCCCACCGGGCCGCGAGGCTCGGCCGGTTCGTGGGCGACCGGGACCCGGGGAACCGCCAGGTTTCATGAGTGACGGGGCCCCGAGGACCCGCCCGCTCCATGGGCGAGCGAGCCCCCGGCCCCACCCGAACCACGCGAACTCCCCAGTGGACAGCGGGAGTTCACGCACCCTCCGCCAGCAGGAAGCGCACCGGAGTCCCCGGCACCGCCTGGGCCGCCGCGGCCAGGTCCGCGGGGGCGACGACGGCGGCCACCGGGTAGCCGCCGGTGGTGGGGTGGTCGGCCAGGAAGACCACGGGTCTGCCGTCCGGTGGCACCTGCACCGCGCCCAGGACCAGCCCCTCGCTGGGGAGTTCGCCGGTCAGGGCCCGCTGGAGCGGGGGGCCCTCGGTGCGCAGGCCGATGCGGTTGCTCGCCGCCGAGACCCGGTAGCGGGCGCGTCCGAGGAGGGCGAGCGCGGCCGGGGTGAACCAGTCGGCGCGCGGTCCCGGCCTCGCCCGCAGGAGGAGTTCGGCGGGCGGCGCGGGCTGTGCCGCGTATCCGCTCGGCGGGGGCGCGGTCCCGGCCGGGCCGAGGGGCAGTACGGCGCCCTCGGTCAGCGGCGCCGGGCCGAGACCGGAGAGCAGATCGGTCGAGCGGCTGCCCAGCACCGGATCCACCGCGACGCCGCCCGCGAAGGCGACATAGCTGCGCACCCCCGCAGTCACCCGGCCGAGTTCGAGCACCGCGCCCGCGGGCACCCGCACCGGGGCGCCCCAGGCCACCGGCCTGCCGTCCACCCGTACCGGGCAGGGCGCGCCGGTGACCGCGGCGAGCACCGTCCCGCGCGGCCGGAGCGCGCAGCCGTCGAGGGTGGTCTCCAGGACGGCGGCCCCGGCCGGGTTGCCGACCAGCCGGTTGGCCAGCGCGGCGGCCGGGGCGTCCAGGGCGCCGGAGCGCGGCACCCCGAGGTGGGCGTGCCCGGCGCGGCCCCGGTCCTGCACGGTGGTGAGCGCGCCCGCCCGGACCACCGAGAGCGCGCGGTCGCTCATCGCTCCTCCCCGGGCGGCAGGTACCGGGGGACGAAGCGGACCCGCATGCCCGGGGCGAGCAGCGCGGCCGGGGAGCGCTGCGCGTCCCACAGCACGCACTCCGCCGTACCGATCAACTGCCAGCCGCCGGGGGAGGAGCGCGGGTAGACGCCGGTGTACGGGCCCGCGAGGCCCACCGCCCCGGCCGGGACGGCGGTGCGCGGATCGGGGCGGCGCGGCACCGCGTACCGCTCGGGCAGGCCGGTGAGATAGCCGAAGCCGGGGGCGAAGCCGCAGAAGGCGACGCGGAAGACGGTCTCCGCGTGCAGCAGTGCCGCGGCCCGCGGGGTGAGGCCCCAGTGCGCGGCGACCTCGGCCAGGTCGGGTCCGTCGTAGCGCACCGGGATCTCGGTGAGCGCGCCGTCCACGGCCGCCACCGGGGGCAGTCGCCATTCGGGCAGCCGGGCGGCGAGCGCGGCCGGGTCGTCGAGGCCGTCGAGCAGGACGGTGCGGGCGGCGGGCACGATCTCGGTGGCGCGCAGCTCGCCCGCGGTGCGGCGGCGCAGGAGTTCGGCGTGCAGGGCGGCCGCCTGCTCCCCGTCGTCCAGCTCGACCAGGAGGGCGTGCGCACCGGCCGGGAGGCATCTCATACGAAGGCCTCCACCCGCAGGCCCGCCGACTCCAGGCCCCGCCGCACCCGCCGGGCCAGCTCCACGGCGCCCTCGGTGTCCCCGTGCAGGCACAGGGACCGCGCCGCCACCGTCACTTCACGGCCCCCGAGCGCGGTGACCCGGCCGTCCCGCGCGAGACCGACGGAGCGGGCGAGCACCTCCTCGGCGGCGGTGACCACGGCGCCCTCGATGCCGCGCGGGACGAGGGTGCCCTCCTCGGTGTACGCCCGGTCGGCGAAGGCCTCCGGCACCGCGCGCAGGCCCGCCTTCGCCGCGTACTCCAGGAGCCGTGAGCCGGGCAGCCCGAGGACCGGCAGCGCGCCGCCCGCCAGGAGGATCCCGTCGACCACCGCGGCCGCCTGCTCCTCGTCGCGCACCACCCGGTTGTAGAGCGCGCCGTGTGGCTTCACATAGGCGACCCGGCTGCCCGCGGCCCGGGCGAAGACCTCCAAGGCGCCTATCTGGTAGGCGACTTCGGCGGTCAGCTCGGGCCCGGGCACGTCCATGGCGCGGCGCCCGAAGCCCGCCAGGTCGCGGTAGGAGACCTGGGCGCCGATGCGTACGCCCCGCTCGGCGGCGAGCGCGCAGACCCGCCGCATGGTGGCGGCGTCGCCCGCGTGGAAGCCGCAGGCGATGTTGGCGCTGGTCACCACGGTGAGCAGCGCCTCGTCCTCGGTCAGGTGCCAGCGGCCGAAGCCCTCGCCGAGGTCGGCGTTGAGGTCGATGGCGGTCAGGGGCATGGAGGCGGCCTCCTTCTCAGGCGACGCGGTACTGCTCGTCGCGGGCGTCGGTGAGGAACATCTGCCCCGGCGCGTGGGTGAGCGCGAACGGCGGCCGGGAGGCGGTCAGTACGGCCTGCGGGGTGACGCCGCAGGCCCAGAAGACGGGGATGTCGCCGGGGTGCGGGTCCACCGCCTCCCCGAAGTCCGGGGCCCCGAGGTCGTCGATGCCGAGGACGGACGGGTCGCCGCAGTGCACCGGGGCACCGTGCACCGCGGGCATCACGGCCGTCTCGCGGATCGCCGCCGGCAGGTGCCGCGGCGGGATCGGCCGCATCGAGACCACCATCGGCCCGTGCAGCCTGCCCGCCGGGCGGCAGGGGCGGTCGGTCACGTACATCGGTACGTTGCGGCCCTGTTCGACGTGGCGCATCGGCACCCCGGCGGCGCTCAGCGCGGACTCGAAGGTGAAGCTGCAGCCGATGAGGAAGGCGACCAGGTCCGCGCGCCACAGGTCGCGCACCTGGTCCGGCTCGCCGACGAGTTCGCCGTGCTCCCAGACCCGGTAGCCGGGCAGGTCGGTCCGCAGATCGGCGTCCGGCGCGAGCACGGTGGTCCAGGAACCCGGGTCGGTGACGTCGAGCAGCGGGCAGGGGCCCGGGTTGCGCTGGCAGAACAGCAGCATCTCGTAGGCCCAGTCGGCGGGCACCGCGATCAGATTGGCCTGGGTGTGGCCCGGGGCCCAGCCCGCGGTCGGTCCGGCGAGGCCGGAGCGGAAGCGCAGCCGCGCCTCGGCGGGACCGAGCGCGGCCGGCGGCCCGGTGGGGTGAACGCGCGGGCGGCTCACAGGAGTTCCCTTCCGCGGGTCTCGGGCAGTCCGAGCAGGGCGAGGGCGGCGAGTCCGTAGCCCACCGCGCCGAAGACGAGCGCGCCGCCCACGCCCCAGCTGTCGGCGAGGAAGCCGACCAGGGTCGGGAAGACGGCGCCCACCGCCCGGCCCGAGTTGTAGGTGAAGCCCTGGCCCGCGCCCCGTACCTCGGTCGGGTACAGCTCGCTGAGGAAGGAGCCGAAGCCGCTGAAGATGGCCGACATGCAGAAGCCGAGCGGGAATCCGAGGATCAGGAGCAGGGTGTTGGCGCCCTCGGGGACGTTGGTGTACGCCAGCACGCTGACCGCGGAGAGGAAGGCGAAGAGGGCGATATTGCGTTTGCGGCCGAGGACGTCGGTGAGGTAGCCGCCGGTGAGATAGCCGAGGAAGGCGCCGGAGATGAGGAAGGTCAGATAGCCGCCGGTGCCGACCACCGACAGCTCCCGCTCGTTCTTGAGGTAGGTCGGCAGCCAGGTGGCCAGGGTGTAGTAGCCGCCCTGCACACCGGTCGACAGGAGCACCGCGAAGAGGGTGGTGCGCAGCAGCCCCGGCCGCCCCGCCGCACCGGGGCGGAAGATCGCCAGGAAGGAGCCGGGGCGGACGTTCTCCTTGCGCCGGGCCTCCGCCTCGGGGGCGTCGTGCACGCTGCGCCGCACCCACAGGACGAGCAGCGCGGGCAGGGCCCCGGTCCAGAACATCACCCGCCAGGCCAGATCGCCGTCGAGGAAGGCGAAGACCAGGGTGTAGACGAGCGCGGCCAGCGCCCAGCCGACCGCCCAGGCGCTCTGCACGGCGCCGAGCGCGCGGCCCCGGTGCCGGGGCGAGGAGTACTCGGCGACCAGGATGGCGCCCACCGCCCACTCGCCGCCGAAGCCGAGCCCCTGGAGCGCGCGGAAGACCAGGAGGGTCTCGTAGTTGGGGGCGAAACCGCAGGCCACCGTGAAGACGGCGTAGGTGATGACGGTGAGCAGCAGGGCCCGCACCCGGCCGATGCGGTCGGCCAGGACGCCCGCGACGGCGCCGCCCACCGCGGAGACGACCAGGGTGACCGTGGTGAACAGCCCGGTCTGCCCGCTGTCCAGGCTGAAGTAGGCGGAGAGCGCGACCATGCTCAGCGGCAGCGTGAAGTAGTCGTAGGAATCCAGGGCATAGCCGCCGAAAGCGCCCCCGAAGGCGCGCTGCCCGCGCGGTCCGAGGTCGCGGAACCAGCCGAGGGCGCCGCCCTCTTCCGCGGGGGTCTGCTGCCGTGAGGCGTTCTTCGTGGTCGTCGGGCCGGGTGGCGGGGTTGTGCTCATGGGCACCTCGTGGTCTCGGACGGGTGTGGTGCGAGCAGCCGGACTCGCGGGCGGGAGGCCCGCTGCCCCGTGCCGGTTGCTCCGTTCCCCCGCCGACAAGCTAGAGGATCGTTGAACGATCCCTCAATACCCCTGTTGTCTTGTTCTCTCGTCCCGGTGCAGAATTCCGATGCGTGGCGAGCGGCCGCCGTACGAGGGCGAGCGGACGCGGGGCGGCCACCGGAGAGCGAGGAACCGTGAGGGCGACGGACGGCCCGGCCGGTCTGCCGGAACTGGCGGGCGACCGCGCCCTGCTCGGCCGCACCAGCACCGCGGAGCGGGTCGCCGACATCCTCAAGTCCCGTATCAGCGAGGGATACTTCACGCCCGGCACCCGGCTCTCCGAGGACAGCATCGGCGGCGCCCTCGGCGTCTCCCGCAACACCCTGCGCGAGGCCTTCCGGCTGCTCACCCACGAGCGGCTGCTCGAACACCGGCTGAACCGCGGGGTGTTCGTCCGGATGCTCAGCACCGCCGACGTCCAGGACATCTACCGCACCCGGCAGTTGGTCGAGTGCGCGGTCGTCCGCTCCCTCGGCGAGCGCCCCCGCCCGCTGCACACGGTGGCAGAGACCGTCCTCGAGGGGCGGCGGGCCGCGCACGCCGGCCGCTGGAGCGCGGTCTCCACCGCGAACATCCACTTCCACCGCGAACTCGTCGCCCTCGCGGGCAGCGAGCGCACCGACGAACTGATGCGCGGCGTCCTGGCCGAACTGCGCCTGGCCTTCCATGTGGTGGCCGACCCCCGGCGCCTGCACGAGCCCTACCTCGCCCGCAACGCCCACCTCCTCAAGGTCCTCGAGGCCGGGGAGATCCGGCAGGCCGAGGAACTGCTCGTCGCCTACCTCGACGACTCGCTGCGCGAACTGCTCGACGTCTACGGGCAGCGGGTGGCGGCCACGGAGCCGGGCGGGGCCTGAACCCCGCGGAGCCCGGGCCCGCGCACGTACGCGACGGCTCCTCCGCACCCGTACGCGAAGAGCAGACCCGCACCCCTGCGCCGACCGCCCCGCGCCCCCTCCCAGCTGCGTCGTTTCGGCTGTTGTCGGACCGAGGACCTACGCTGTCCACCGTGACTTCGCCCGCCCGCACGGACTCCGCCGCCGCACGGCCCGCCCCCGGCCCCGCCGCCGACGAGGGGCTCGCCCGGCGGCTGCGCGCGCTCGCCTGCACCGCCCCGCTGCACGACCTGGACGCCCGCAAGGCGAACCTCGCCGGGGAGTACTCGGGGTACGCGATGGCCGAGGTGGCGCTCGCCGCCATCGACCTGGTCACCCTCAACATGGACTTCGACACCGGCGCCGACCACGACCAGATAGTGGCCAGACTGCTGCCCCGGGTCGCCGCCCAGGCCCCGGGCCGCCCCGCCGCCGAGCACCAGCGGGTGGCCCAGTGGGTCCTGGAGAACCTGATCAACGTCGGCAGCGTGGACCGCGGCTTCCGAGCCGTCTACGGCACCTTCGCCCCCGACGGCTCCTACGTCCGCCGCGACTACGACTTCAAACTCGTCGAGGAGGTCCCCGGCACCGGCGGCAGCGTCTACCTGCGCACCACCGACGAGGCGGTCAACGTCCTGGTCGGCGCCCTGGACACGGACGTCACCAGCGCCCAGATCGCCGCCGAGGTCAAGCTGGAGGTGCTGATCAGCCGGGGCAGGCTCGCGGACGCCCAACTCGCCGCCGAGCAGGCCCGGTACCGCACCGTGCAGTACGCGGAGACCCTGCGCCGCGCCCTGGAGGCCACCCGGCGCAACGTCCGCGCGGTCGACTGGCTCACCACCGTGCCCGACATGATCGCCGAGGCCCTCGACCATGTCGCCGACCGGTACCGCCACGAGAACGCGATCCTCACCAACATCCGCAAGGCCCGCGACGAGTCCGAGGAACCCGACCAGAAGCGCCGCGCCGCCGAGCTGGTCGACATCGTCAAGGACTGCATCCGCCGCCACACCCAGCTCCAGTCCCGGCTCCTGGAGGCCGGACCGCTCTTCCGCGCCGAGCAGGACCGGCAGGCCTTCGCGGCCCCCGCCGCCCGCTCCGGGCTCGATCTGTACGGGCAGCTGCTCGCCCCGCTGCTCCCGCTGCCGGTGGAGCGGGCGAGCCGGGTGAGCGATGTCTTCTTCGCCCGCGGCACCGGACTGCGCAGCCCGCACAGCGTACGGATCGGCGACCTCGTCGAGACCCTGCTCACCCCGCCCCAGGAGCGCGAGCACCTCGGCGCCGAGATGCCCGAGCCCGATCTGATCGCCACCCCGGACGACAGCCGCTTCAGCGAGGAGCAGCTCGCCGAGGCCGCCGAGCTGCTCGACCTGCCCGCCGACGCCCCGCGGCGGCTGAGCGGACTGCTCGCCGAGGCGCGGCGCCGCTCCGGCGGCGACACCGAACTGCCCTATCTGGTCGCCCTGCTCGCGGTGCACGCCGCCAGCCCCGCCGTCGGCACCGCCTACCGGCAGGGCGAGCAGAAGCTGCTCTTCGCCGTGGACGACGGGACCCCGCTGGAGGACGAGGAGTTCGGCGGCGCGGACCTGATCGTCGGCACCGCGCTCCTGGACGCCGCCGGGATGGCCGCCGACCGCACGGAGGCCGCGTGAACACCCGCCCGCCGCACCGCACTTCGGGACGTACGCCCGCCCGGCCCGGCCCGGGCGGGCGCCCGCACCCCGCCACCGGGCCCGTCCTCGGCCCCCGTACCACCGGCCGTGCCCCCGGCCCCCGTATCACCGCGGTCCGCCGCAGCAAGGAGAAGCAGTGGTGAGCGACCACGCAGAGCAGCCCGCGTGGAGCGAGAGCGCGGCGCCGCCGGGGACCCCGGCGGCGCTCACCCCCGCCGACGCCGCCGACGCGGCCCGGCTCGTCTCCTTCGGTCTCCAGCCGCGGCTCCAGCCCGCCCGCGAGCGGGAGTACACCGACCTGCTCCGGCGCTACCGCGAGGACCCGCCCTTCGCCCGCCTCGCCGACGCGGTCGCCACCGGCCTCGGCCTGGTGGTCCTGGAGGTCTCCCCGCGCGCCGGAATGGCCGTGGCCGCCGCCGAGGACTCCGTCTTCGCGGTCCGCATGGGCGACTACTCCCGGCGCACCGCCGCCGACTCCACCGACCGCTTCCTGCACGGACTCGCCCATCTCGCGGTCGCCGCGATGTCCTTCCCGCGGCCCGAGGACCTCGCCGACGACGGCTACATCGGCCGGGTCAGCGTCAACGGCGTGGACGCCTTCGTACGCCAGGCCTGCCTGCGCCTCCAGGAACGCGCCGAGGAGCAGGGCGAGAACACCGACCCCGCCTCCGACGCCCCCGGCCTCGAGGCCGCCTGGCGGGTCTGGTCGCGGCGCAGCGCCACCGGGGCCACCAAGGACGCGCGGCGGCCGGCCGGTTCGACCACCGGCATCATCGCCAAGGCGGTCGCCTTCCTCACCGAGTCCGGGTTCCTCCAGCGCACCGGGGACGAGGCGGGCGGCACCTTCCGCACCACGGCGCGCTACCAGCTCCAGGTCCGGGACATGGCGGGCGGCGCGGCCATGGCCGAACTCCTCGAACTCGGCGTGGTGCCCGTCACCGACGGCACCGCCAGCCTGCTGCCCGCGGCGGAGGAGGACCAGGAACTGGCCGCCGACGCCGGACTGCCCTTCCACTCCTGACCGTCCGCCCCACCGCTCCGCCCCCTGACCCGCCACCCTCCTGCCCCTCCGACCAGCCAGGCCCCGGCCACCCCGGACCGGCCCGGCCCCTTCACCACGAGAGTCCGCTGCCATGTACGAGCTGTCCCGGATCCGCCTCTACTCGATCGGACCGGCAGGCGCCCGCTACGCCGACACCGTGCTCGACCTGCGCTCGGTCGGCGAGCCGGTCCCCGAACCCGCGCCCACCCAGGCCGAGTTCTTCGAGGAGGAGCCGACCGGGCCGCCGCGCAGGCCCGCCCCCGCCGGGGTGCTCTTCCTGGAGAACGGCGGCGGCAAGTCCGTCCTGCTCAAGCTGATCTTCTCGGTGATGCTGCCGGGCCACCGCAACACCCTCGGCGGCGCCAGCTCCGGGGTGCTGCGCAAATTCCTGCTCGCCGAGGACTGCGGGCATGTCGCCCTGGAGTGGCAGCACACCCTGACCGGCGAGTGCGTGGTGGTCGGCAAGACCAGCGAGTGGCGCGGCCGCCAGGTCTCCGGCGACCCCCGCAAATTCGCCGAGGCCTGGTACTCCTTCCGGCCCGGACCCGGGCTCAGCCTGGACAGCCTGCCGGTCGCCGAGGCCACCACCGTGCCCGCCCCGGCCGAGGGCGCCTCCGGGGCGCGCGGCAGGCGGCGCACCATGAAGGGCTTCCGGGACGCGCTCACCGAGGCGGGCAAGGCCTACCCGCATCTGGAGATCCACTGGGAGGAGATCCACGAGCGCTGGACCGAACACCTCTCCGACCTCGGGCTCGACCCCGAACTCTTCCGCTACCAGCGCGAGATGAACGCCGACGAGGGCGAGGCCGCCGGGCTCTTCGCGGTGAAGAAGGACTCCGACTTCACCGACCTGCTGCTGCGCGCGGTCACCGACACCCGGGACACCGACGGACTCGCCGACCTGGTCGGCGGCTTCGCGCACAAGCTCGGCCGCCGCGCCGAGCTGATCGCCGAACGCGACTTCACCGCGGGCTCGGTGGAACTCCTCGGCCGGATCGTCGAGGCCGCCGGGACCCGGGCCCGTACCCGCGAGATCCACGCGGGCGCCGAGCGCCGCACCCGCCAGCTCGCCCGGCGCCTCGGCGCCCGCGCCGCCCGGGAACGCGCCCGTACCGCCGCTCTGGCCGGGCAGGTCACCGACGCCGCCCAGCAGGTCACCGAGGCCGAGCGGGCCCGCGGCCGCAGCTCGCTGATCGCCGCCGAACTCGCCTACCGGCACGCCAGCCTGGCCCTCGCCGGTGCCGAGAAGAAGGCCGCCGCCCAGAAGCGGGAGCTGGCCGAGGCCCGTACCCTGCACGCCGCCTGGCAGGCCGCCGAGGTCGTGCTCCGGCACCGCGCCGCCGCGGACCGCTCCGCCCGGGTCGCCGCCGCGATCCAGGAGGCCGAACGCGACGCGGCACCCGCCCTCGCCGCCCGCGCCTCGGCCGCCGCCGAGCTGGTACGCGCCCTGCACGCCGCCGCCGAGGAGGCCGAACAGCTCGCCGCCGAGGGCGAGGAGCGCTCGGCCGCGCTCCAAGCCGAGGGGGAGAGCGCCCACCGGGAGGCGACCGCCGCCGCCACCGAGGCCCAGCGCGCCCGCAGCGAGTCCGGGCATCTGCGCCAGCGCCTGGACGAGGTCGAGCAGGAGACCGCCGAGGCGGTACGGGCCGGGTGGCTGGACGGGCTCGCCCCGGACGCCGACCCGGCGCGCGCCGCGCTCGCCGCCAGCGACGCCGAGAAGGACGCCGTCGCCGCCTGGGACACCGCACGCGAGGCCGCCCGGCAGTCCGCGGAGCGCGCCAAGGAGGCCGCCGCCGAGGAGAGCCGCGCCGAGCTGACCGCCGCCCGCGCCGCCGACGCCGACCGCGCCGCCCGGGCCGCGTACGAGACCCAGCTGCGTACCGCCGAGTCCCTCGCGGGCGAGGAGCGGCTCGCCGAACTCCTCGGGCTGCCGGGGGCGCCCGCCCGCGCCGCCGTGCCCGGACCGCGCACCGGGGGCGACGCCGGGGAGCCCGCGCAGGGTCCCGTCCCGCAGCCGCTCGACGCCGAGGCCCTGGACCGCTGCGCCGAGGAGCTGCGCACCCTCTTCGCCTCCGGGATCGCCGCGGCCGAACGCCAGCTCTTCGACCTGCGCACCGCCGCGGCCGACGACGCCCGTATCCTCGCCGCGCTCGGCGACGGCGGGCTGCTGCCGCCGGGGCCGGACGTCCTCGCCACCGTCGAGTTCCTCGGCGAGCACGGCATCCCGGCGCTGCCCGGCTGGCGCTACCTCGCCCAGTCCGTCGACCCCGCCGACCACGGGCGGGTGCTCGCCGCCCGGCCCGAACTCGTCGACGGCGTCGTCATCACCGACCCGGCCACCCACGCCCGGGCCCGCGAGGCGCTCGCCGAGGCGGCCCTGCTGCCCCGCTCCACGGTGGCGGTCGGCACCGCCGCCGCGCTGCTCGCCCCCGCCCGGCCCGGGGAGTCGCCGGAGGTGTTCCTCGTCGCGCCGAACCCGGCGATGCACGACGAGAGCGCCGCCGACGAGGAACGGCAGGCCCTGCGCGGGCGCGCCACCCGCCGCGACGAGGAGATCCGGGCGCTGGCCGGACGCCTCGCCCTCGACCGCGACCTCGCCGCCCGCCTCGCCTCCTGGCGCGCGGGCTGCCCCGAGGGCCGGCTCGCCGAACTCGCCGAAGCGGCCGAGGGCGCCCGGGAGTTCGCCGAGGAGAGCCAGAGCGCCCTGGACGAGACCCGGCCGGTGCGCGCCGAGGCCGAGGAAGCCGCGGCCGAGGCCGCCCGCGAGCGCGAGGTGCGCCAGGAGGCGGCCCAGCGCGCCCGCCGCGCCGCCGACGCGCTGGCCGGGCTCGCCTTCCGGCTCCGGGAGCGCGCCGGCTGGCAGGTGCGGCTGCGCGAACTCGCCGACGAGGCCGCCGAGTCGGAGGAGCGGGCCCGGCGCCTCCTGGAACGGGCCAGGGCCGCCGACGAGGACCGCCGCGCCGCCCAGCGGGCCGCCGACGACTCCCGCCGCACCGCCCGCACCCTGCGTGCCGAGCGCGCCGAGATCGCCGGTGTCCCCGACGACCTGCCCGAGCCCGCCGCCCCGGACCCCGACCGCCCGGCCGTCGCCCTGCCCGCGCTGCGCGAGGCCCACCGCGCCGCCTCCCAGCTCTACGAGAAGGTCGGCGTCGGCGCCGATCTGCGCGCCGAGCAGGCCCGCGCCGAGAGCGACGACAGCGCCGCCCTCGCGGAGCTGGAACGCCTCAGCAACAAGGTCCGTACCCGGGCCGGGCAGTTGCTCCAGTCGCCCGACGGCGCCGACGGGCCGTCCCGGCAGGCGGCCGCCGCCCGCGCCGAGGAACACGTCCAGCTCCTGGAGACCCGGGCCTCCGCCGCGAGCGAGCAACTCGGCAGGCTGCGCGGCGAGGCCGAGCGGCAGGCCCCCGAGGCCGGGGGCGCGCACACCGAACTCCCCGAGGACCGGGTCCCCGCCGACACCGAGCAGGCGCAGTCCCTGCTGCGGGCCGCGACCGCCGAACTCGCCGCGGACACCGAGGCATTGGAGCTGGCCCGCGAGGCGCACACCGCCCTGCTCCACGAGCACCGCGGCGCCCAGGAGGCGGTCGGCGGCTTCGAGGAGACCGGGGCCCTCCTGCGCGACCTGCTGCGGGACCCGGGGGAGGGCCAGGAGGCCGAGGGCGAGAGCGCGCCCGAGGCCTTCGGCGGCACCCTGGAGGAGGCCCGGCGCGCCGCGGCCGAGGCCCGCCGTTCGCTGCGCGGCTGCGCCACCGACCTCTCCGCCGCCGAGTCCGCCGTCCGCGAGGCCTCCGACATCCTGGTCCGGCACGCCAACTCCACCCGCTACGAGCAGGTGCGCACCCCGGCCCGGCAGCAGATCCGCGAACTGCCCGCCGCCGCGCTGCCGGAGCACGCCGCGAAGTGGGCCGAGGCCTTCGCACCCCGGCTGCGGGTGCTCACCGACGAACTGGAGCAGCTGGAGCGCAACCGGGACAGCATCGTGGACCGGCTGCGCGGGCTGGTGGAGTCGGCGCTCGCCACGCTCCGCTCGGCGCAGCGGCTTTCCCGGCTGCCCGAGGGCCTCGGCGAGTGGTCCGGCCAGGAGTTCCTGCGCATCCGCTTCGAGGAGCCCGACCAGGCCACCCTGACCGAACGCCTCGGCGAGGTCATCGACGAGGCGACCAGGGCCGCCGTGCGCAAGAACTCCGATCTGCGCCGGGACGGGATGTCGCTGCTGCTGCGCGGGGTGCGCGCCGCGCTGGAACCGCGGGGGGTCTCCGTCGAGATCCTCAAGCCGGACGCCGTGCTGCGCGCCGAACGCGTACCGGTCGGGCAGATGGGCGATGTCTTCTCCGGCGGCCAGCTGCTCACCGCCGCCATCGCCCTCTACTGCACGATGGCCGCGCTGCGCTCCAACGACCGGGGCCGCGACCGGCACCGGCACGCGGGCACCCTCTTCCTGGACAACCCGATCGGGCGGGCCAACGCCACGTACCTCCTGGAGTTGCAGCGGGCGGTCGCGGACGCGCTCGGGGTGCAACTGCTGTACACCACGGGCCTGTTCGACACCACGGCGCTGGCCGAGTTCCCGCTGGTGATCCGGCTGCGCAACGACGCGGACCTGCGCGCGGGGCTGAAGTACATCCGGGTCGAGGAGCATCTGCGGCCCGGGCTGCCGCAGCAGTCGGCGGGGGAGACCGTGCACGGGGAGATCACCGCGACGCGGATGTACCGGCGGCCCGCGGGCGGTTGACCTGCGGGTGGCCGAGACCGTCGACGTACGGGCGGTCGGCCCATGGGCAGTCGACGTACGGGCGGTCGTCGCACGGACGCACGGACGCGCGCCCCGCGGGCGGTTGACGCCGGGGCCACCCAGGAGCGGTTCACGCACGGGCAGTTGACGCGCGGACGGTTGGCCCGCGGTCAAGCGCCCCCACGGGCAGTCGCGCCCGCGGTGCGAAGGGGGACGGCGGCTCCGGCGCGTCCGGTGATGGCCGAAGTGCGCCGGGAGGCGTGCCGGGGCCGGTCGCCGTCATTCGTCCGGATCCCGACGGCGGGGGCGCGGACCCGCCGCTCAGGGGTGCGAGAGCTGCCCGGTACCGCCGCGCCGTGGTGAGCCGCCCGCCGAGCGCTCGGCCGCCCGTGCCTCCCGGCGCGCTCTGCGGCGCTCCCGGCGCCGCTGGCGGGCCGTGCTGTTCGGGGCGGAGACCACGCCGTTGCGCTGGTTCCACACCTGCCGGGTGACCCAGACGTCCAGGACGCCCCAGGTGGCGACGACCGTACTGCCGACGCTGCTGAGCACCATCGGGAAGGCGAGCCAGGATCCGGCGAGGGTGCAGAAGAAGGCGATCACGGCCTGGACCAGGGTCAGGGCCACGATCAGCACCGCCCGCACCGCGGCGTTGCGGACCGCGTCGGGCATCCGGCGGCGCCCCACCGGGTCGTCGGCCCACAGCGGGCGGCCCGCTTCCGCGTCCCCCGTGTACTCCCCGGCCCGTGCGTACCGCCCGTCGAAGGCCGCCGGTGAGGCCGCTTCCCGGTGCCGCTCTGCTGTGCTCATCAACCCGTCACTCCCCACCGGCCGTTCCGGATGCTGTCATTCCGGTTACCACGTGGCTGCCCGGTTCGCGCTGTCTCAAGCCGGACGTCCACCACTCTGCCCAAGTGAGTCATTTTCGCACCGTGTCGCCGTAACCAAGGACGATCCAGACGCGCAGAAGATTCCCACCGAGCGCAAGATTCAGGTCAATTCACCGTTGCGCCCGGCCGGATGGTTTGGGAGTTGATCCGCCATGGTGCGGTAGGTGATCTCCCCCAATGAGCGGACAACTGCGGACGAGGTGGCGTGCAGGCGGAGTGAAGGCCTCCGGACATCCCTTCGAGATGTTCCCCCGTCAGTAGTAGGCTCGCGCCGTTTCCTGACCACACGCGTTGACCACAAAGCGCCCCCACCGCGGCGGGCGCCTTTCAAGGGGAGGCCATGGGCTTTCGCGGGAAGTCGATCCGCCGGAAGATCGTGGCGTTGCTGCTTGTGCCCCTGCTCTTCCTCACCGCGATCTGGGCCTTCGCCACCGTCATCACCTGGCAGGAGGCCCGGCAGCTCGTCGGTATCAACGACGTCCTGAACAAGGTGGGCCTCCCGGTCCAGAACAACGTCGTCGTGCTCCAGCAGGAGCGCCGCCAGACCATGGTCTACCTGGCCGACCCGCGAGCCTCCGGCGCCCAGAAGAAGCTCAAGGCCACCCGCGCCGCCACCGACCGGACCATCGACGCCCTGCAGCGCGCCGTGGACGGCTCCGACGTCCGCGACGACATCAGCACCGAGTCCCGCCGCAGCCTCGACGAGGTCCTGGACTCCTTCCAGGAGATCCCCTCGCTGCGCGCCACCGTCGCCGACGGCTCCGCCACCCGCTCCACCGTGCTCGACCAGTACAGCGAACTGATCACCTCCTGCCACGAACTGCTCGACAGCCTCGCCCACCTCGACAACGCCGAGGTGGACAAGAAGGGGCGCGCCCTGGTCGGCGTCTCGGTGGCCCGCGAGCTCTTCGCCCAGGAGGACGCCCTGCTCGGCTCGGCGCTCGTCGCCCGCCACCTGGACCGCCAGGAGATCCGCAAGGTCTCCGACCTGGTCGCGCAGCGCGAACTCCTCTACCAGGTCAACCTCCCGCTGCTGCCCGACGACCAGGCCGCCCCGTACGAGCAGTTCTGGCGCGGCGGCGAGACCTCCGCGCTGCGCAGCGCGGAGCAGGCGGTCAGCGACTCCTCGCCCGGCACCCCGCGCGCGATCACCAGCGACCGCTGGGACGCCACCGCCGACAAGGCCCTGGACCGGATGCTCGAAGAGGGCATCAGGACCTACTACCACTTCGACGACAGCCTGGGCCCGGCCACCTCCCGGGTCATCACCCAGGCGGTGATCGCCGGTGTGCTCGGACTGCTCGCGGTCGTCTTCTCGCTCTTCATGTCGGTACGCATCGGCCGCGCCCTGGTCCGCGACCTGCGCCGGCTGCGGCAGGACGCGCACGAGTCCTCGGGTGTCCGGCTGCCCGCCGTGATGCGCCGACTCGCCGCCGGTGAACGCGTGGACGTGGAGACCGAGGCGCCGCAGCTCGACTACCCGAAGGACGAGATCGGGCAGGTCGGCCAGGCGCTCAACTCCCTGCAGCGGGCGGCCGTGGAGGCCGCGGTCAAGCAGGCCGAGCTGCGCCAGGGCGTCTCCGAGGTCTTCGTCAACCTCGCCCGCCGCAGCCAGGTCCTGCTGCACCGGCAGCTCACCCTGCTCGACACCATGGAGCGCAGGACCGAGGACACCGACGAACTCGCCGACCTCTTCCGCCTCGACCACCTCACCACCCGCATGCGCCGGCACGCGGAGGGCCTGGTCATCCTCTCCGGCGCGGCGCCCTCCCGGCAGTGGCGCAAGCCGGTGCGGCTGATGGACGTGGTCCGCGCCGCGGTCGCCGAGGTCGAGGACTACGAGCGCATCGAGGTCCGGCGGCTGCCCCGGATGGCCGTCACCGGCCCGGCCGTCGCCGACATCACCCACCTCATCGCCGAACTCCTGGAGAACGCCACGGTGTTCTCGCCCCCGCACACCACGGTGCAGGTGCACGGCGACCGGGTGGCCAACGGCTTCACCCTGGAGATCCACGACCGGGGACTCGGCATGGCCGCCGACGCCCTGCTGGACGCCAACCTGCGGCTGGCGGAGACCCCCGAGTTCGAGCTGTCCGACACCGACCGGCTCGGCCTGTTCGTGGTCAGCCGCCTCGCCCAGCGCCAGAACGTCCGCGTCTCCCTGCAGCCCTCGCCGTACGGCGGCACCACCGCGGTCGTCTTCATCCCGGACGCCCTGCTCACCGAGGCCCAGGACCCCGAGGGCCGCGAGGAGGACACCGGCGGCGTACGCGTCCCCGCGCAGTCCGCCGGGCAGTCCGCACGCGACAACGCACTCACGTTCCCCGGCGGCACCGGCGGTGGCAGGCCCATCGTCCTGGACGGGCCGACCGAGTTGGAGGCGCCCGTGGGCACCGACGACATCGCCGAGTTCCCGGGCGCGCTCCTCGACGAGGACAGCGAGCGCGGCGGGCTCTTCCGCCCCCGGCGCCCGGTCGCCCCGCTGCCGCCCGAGCAGCACCAGCAGGCCCGCGACGCCCGCGGCGAGGAGACCCGGCCGACCGGCCAGGAGCAGCCCGAGGCACTGCGCCCGCTGCCCAAGCGCACCGCGCCCAAGCTGGTCAGCTCGCACGGCCGCCCCGTCGAGGAGCCCCCGGGCGAACAGCCGCCCGCCCGCGGCAGGGCCCCGGAGCAGCGCGGACCCGCAGCATCGGGTGGCGGCGCACCCCAGCCCCCGGCGGCACCGCGGGAGAGCAGCATCCGGCAGGCCGGCGAGGCCTACCGCTCCGGACCGCCCGCGGCCGAGGGCCCCGTACCGCCCGCCGCGCCCCTGGCCGGGCCCGGCGGACTGCCGAAGCGGGTGCGCCAGGCCAATCTGGCGCCGCAGCTGAAGGACGGCCCCGCCCGCCGCACCGACCGGCAGGGCGCGCCGCCCGCGCCGCAGCAGGACGGCACCGACCGGGACGCCGACGAAGTACGCAGCCGGATGGCCTCCCTGCAGCGGGGCTGGCAGCGCGGCCGCGACGAGAACACCGCCGACCAGGGCGCCACCGAGGACACTGGACCGCGAACGACACCTGAGGGGGACGGTCGATGACCACACCGAACGCCGCCGGGCACCTGCCGGCACCAGGAGGCTCCGGGGAGCTGAACTGGCTGCTCGACGACCTGGTGCAGCGGGTGGCCAGCATCCGCAAGGCGCTCGTGCTGTCCGGTGACGGCCTGCCCACCGGCGTCTCCCAGGACCTGACCCGGGAGGACAGCGAGCACCTCGCCGCCGTCGCCTCCGGCTTCCACAGCCTCGCCAAGGGCGTCGGCCGCCACTTCGAGGCGGGCAGCGTCCGCCAGACCGTGGTCGAACTCGACGACGCCTTCCTCTTCGTGACGGCGGCGGGCGACGGCAGCTGCCTCGCCGTGCTCTCCGACGCGAGCTCCGATGTCGGCCAGGTGGCCTACGAGATGACCCTCCTGGTCAAGAGAGTGGGCGTACACCTGGGTACCGCGCCCCGCTCGGGCGGGTAAGCGGAACGGCATGAGCGCTGACGGTCAGGAAAGTGCCCACTTCTTCGACGCCGACGCCGGACCGGTGGTGCGTCCCTACGCCATGACGCGGGGCCGGACCACCAGTCCGGCCCAGCACCGCCTGGATCTGATCGCCGTGGTGGTCGCGGAGTCCCGCGCCCATGACCCGGGGGCCGATCAGACGCTGTCGCCGGAGCACGTCGACATCGTGGCGCTGTGCCGCGACACGCCGCAGTCGGTCGCCGAACTCGCCGCCGAGCTGGATCTGCCGATCGGCGTCGTCCGCGTACTCATCGGCGATCTGGTGACCGCGGAACTGGTCCATGTGACGCGCCCGGTGCCCCCGGCCGAGCTGCCCGACGAGAGTATTCTGCGCGACGTGATCGACGGCCTGAGGGCGCTGTGAGCAGCGTGGAAGCGGGAGTACGACGTGGCGGGCTGGCAGTTCTGGGTTGACCGGGGAGGCACCTTCACGGACATCGTGGCGCGCCGCCCCGACGGCGCGCTGCTGACCCACAAGCTCCTCTCCGACAACCCCTCGCGCTACGCCGACGCGGCCGTCGAGGGCATCGGCGCCCTCCTGCGCCGGGCAGGCGAGAAGAGCATCGCCGGGGCCCGGATCGACGCCGTGCGGATGGGCACCACGGTCGCCACCAACGCGCTCCTGGAACGCGCCGGCGCCCCCACCCTCCTGGTCGTCACCCGGGGCTTCCGCGACGCCCTGCGCATCGCCTACCAGAACCGCCCCCGCATCTTCGCCCGCGAGATCGTCCTGCCCGAACTGCTGCACTCCCGGGTCGTCGAGGTCGACGAACGCCTCGCCGCCGACGGCACCGTGCTCAGGCCCCCCGACCTCGACGCCCTCGAAGGCCCGCTCCGCCAGGCCTACGCGGACGGCATCCGCGCCCTCGCCGTGGTCTGCCTGCACAGCCACCAGCACCCCGCGCACGAACAGGCCGTGGGCGAGCTGGCCGCCCGTATCGGCTTCCCGCAGATCTCGCTCTCCAGCGAGGTCAGCCCGCTGATGAAACTGGTCCCGCGCGGCGACACCGCGGTGGTCGACGCCTACCTCTCCCCGGTGCTGCGCCGCTACGTGGACCAGGTCGCCGCCGAACTCCCGGGCGTACGGCTGATGTTCATGCAGTCCAACGGCGGGCTGACCGAGGCGGGGCAGTTCCGCGGCAAGGACGCCATCCTCTCCGGGCCCGCGGGCGGCATCGTCGGCATGGCCCGGATGTCCCAGCGCGCGGGCTTCGACAAGGTCATCGGCTTCGACATGGGCGGCACCTCCACCGATGTCTCGCACTTCGCGGGCGCCTACGAGCGGGTGTTCACCACCCGGATCGCCGGGGTCCGGCTGCGCGCCCCGATGCTGGACATCCACACGGTGGCCGCGGGCGGCGGCTCCGTCCTGCACTTCGACGGCAGCCGCTACCGGGTGGGCCCCGGCTCCGCGGGCGCCGACCCGGGCCCCGCCTCGTACCGCAACGGCGGACCGCTCACCGTCACCGACGCCAACCTGCTGCTCGGCCGCATCCAGGCCGCGCACTTCCCGGCCGTCTTCGGCCCCGAAGGCGACCTGCCGCTGGACGAGGAGCGGGTACGCGAGCGGTTCGCGGCGCTTTCCGCCGAGATCCGGGAGCGGACCGGCGACGACCGCGGCCCCGAGGAGGTCGCCGAGGGCTTCCTGCGGATCGCGGTCGCCAATATCGCGGGCGCCGTCAAGCGGATCTCGGTGCAGAAGGGCCACGACGTCACCCGCTACGCCCTCACCACCTTCGGCGGGGCGGGCGGCCAGCACGCCTGCAAGGTCGCCGACGCGCTCGGCATCCGCACCGTCCTCGTCCCGCCGATGGCCGGGGTGCTCTCCGCCCTCGGCATCGGCCTCGCCGACACCACCGCGATGCGCGAGCGCTCGGTGGAGGCGGCCCTCGACGCGGAGGGCATGGCGGCGGTACGCGCCACCGCCCGCGAACTCACCGAGGCCGCCCGCGCCGAACTCCTCGCCGAACAGGTCCCCGAGGACCGCATCCGCACCGAGTGCACCGCCCATCTGCGCTACGACGGCACCGACACCGCCCTCGGCGTCCCGCTCGGCGAACCGGCCGCGATGGCACGGGACTTCGCCGACCGGCACCGCGCCACCTACTCCTTCACCCTGGACCGTCCGCTGGTGGTCGAGGCACTGTCCGCGGAGGCCACCGGGCTCAGCGAACCCCCCGACCTCGGCCGCCTCACCGAGCCCGCCGAGGGCCCCGCGCACACCGGCGAGGTACGGATGTACACCGGTGGCCGGTGGCGCCGGGTGCCGCTGTACCGCCGGGAGGCGCTGGCCGAGGGGGAGCCGGTCGCGGGGCCCGCGCTGCTCGCCGAGAGCGGCTCGACCACCGTGGTCGACGAGGGCTGGCGGGCGGTGCTCGGCGCGGAGGGGCGCCTGCTCATGGAACGCGAGGGCGAGGCCGCCCCGCCCGGGGCCTCCGCCGCGGCCGACCCGGTGCTCCTGGAGGTCTTCAACAACCTCTTCATGTCGATCGCCGAGCAGATGGGCGCCCGCCTGGAGTCCACCGCGCAGTCCGTCAACATCAAGGAACGCCTCGACTTCTCCTGCGCCCTCTTCGACCCCGAGGGCAACCTCGTCGCCAACGCCCCGCACATCCCCGTCCACCTCGGCTCCATGGGCACCAGCGTCACCGAGTGCATCCGCCGCCGCGGCACGAGGATGCGCAAGGGCGACGCCTACGCCGTCAACGACCCCTTCCACGGCGGCACCCACCTGCCCGATGTCACCGTGGTCTCCCCGGTCTTCGACGCCGCGGGCGAAAAGATCCTCTTCCATGTCGCCTCCCGCGGGCACCACGCCGAGATCGGCGGCATCGCCCCGGGCTCGATGCCCGCGGACAGCCGCACCATCGAGGAGGAGGGCGTCCTCTTCGACAACTGGCTGCTCGTCGAGGCGGGCCGCTTCCGCGAGCGGGAGACCCGGGAGCTGCTCACCTCGGCCCGCCACCCCTCGCGCAACCCGGACACCAACATCGCCGACCTGCGCGCCCAGATCGCCGCCAACCAGAAGGGCGCCGACGAGGTCGCCCGCATGATCGAGACCTTCGGACTCGACGTGGTGCAGGCCTATATGCGGCACGTTCAGGACAACGCGGAGGAGGCGGTGCGCCGGGTCGTCGACACCCTGAGCGACGGCTCCTGCGCCTACGAGACCGACTCCGGCGCCGTCATCCGGGTCCGCGTCACGACCGACCGCGCCGCCCGCACCGCCACTCTCGACTTCACCGGCACCACCGCCCAGCTCGACAGCAACTTCAACGCCCCGTACGCAGTGGTCAACGCCGCCGTCCTCTACGTCTTCCGCACCCTGGTCGACGACGACATCCCGCTCAACGACGGCTGCCTGCGCCCGCTGACCCTCGTCGTACCGCCCGCCTCGATGCTCTCCCCGGAGCATCCGGCGGCCGTGGTCGCCGGGAACGTCGAGACCTCGCAGTCGGTCACCGGCGCGCTCTACGCCGCCCTCGGGGTGCAGGCCGAGGGCTCGGGGACGATGAACAACGTCACCTTCGGCAACGCCCGGTACCAGTACTACGAGACCCTGGCCTCCGGCTCCGGCGCGGGCGAGGGCTTCGACGGCGCACCCGCCGTGCAGACCCATATGACCAACTCCCGGCTCACCGACCCGGAGATCCTGGAGTGGCGGCTGCCCGTGACCCTGGAGGAGTTCGCGGTGCGGACCGGCAGCGGGGGAGCGGGCCGCTGGCGCGGCGGCGACGGCACCGTCCGGCGGCTGCGCTTCGAGGAGGAGATGACCGTCTCCACCCTGTCCCAGCACCGGCGGGTGCCCCCGTACGGGATGGCGGGCGGCCGTCCGGGCGCGCTTGGCTCCAACCGGATCGAGCGCGCGGACGGGAGCGTCCTCGCCCTCGCGGGCAGCGACAGCGCGGACGTCCGCCCCGGCGACGTCCTCGTCATCGAGACCCCCGGCGGCGGCGGATACGGCCCGCCGCCGGACGACACCGAATCAGACGACACCGAATCAACCGAATCAGGAGAAGAAAACCGATGATCTTCGGGCGCCCTGAGCGAGGCACGACCCCGGTTGAGCCCGTCACGCTCAAGATCCTGGTCGCGGGCGGCTTCGGCGTGGGCAAGACGACCCTGGTCGGAGCGGTGAGCGAGATAAAGCCGCTGCGGACCGAGGAACTGCTCAGCGAGGCCGGGCGGCCGGTGGACGACACCCGCGGGGTCGAGACCAAGAACACCACCACCGTGGCGATGGACTTCGGCCGCATCACGCTCCGCGAGGACCTGGTCCTCTACCTCTTCGGCACGCCCGGCCAGGACCGCTTCTGGTTCCTCTGGGACGAGCTGGCCACCGGCGCCCTCGGCGCGGTGGTCCTCGCCGACACCCGCCGCCTGGAGGACTGCTTCGCCGCCGTCGACTACTTCGAGCGGCGCGCGATCCCCTTCGTCGTCGGCGTCAACTGCTTCGACGGCGCCGACCGCTACCCCGCCGAGACCGTGCGCCAGGCCCTCGACCTGGACGCCTCGGTCCCGGTGGTGCTCTGCGACGCCCGGGAGCGCGAGACCGTCAAGCACGTCCTCATCGACGTGGTGGAGCACGCCATGGCGGTGGCCGCCGCCGGGCGGGTGCCCGCCTCGACCTGAGCCCGCCCCTCAGAGGCGGTCCACCGGGAAGTCGAAGTAGGTGTCGGGGAAGGGCTCCCCGGCGAGCGTGAAGTGCCACCACTCCTCGGGGAGGTTGGTGAAGCCCTGCGCCTCCAGCGCGCCGCGCAGCAGGTCCCGGTTCGTCCGCTGCCGGCCCGTGACGCGCGGGTCGTCGGTGTGCGCGAGGGTGTCGAAGCAGTCGAAGCCGGTGCCCATGTCGACGGAGTTGTCCGGGAACCGCTGCTCCTTCGGCCCGTAGCAGGGGGTCAGCGGCTCGCCCGGCACATAGGGGCGGGTCGGCGGCGCGGGCAGCCGCACCAGGGTCACGTCCAGGGTGGAGCCCCGGCTGTGCCCGGACTTCTCCGCGATGTAACCGTCCGCGAACAGGCGGGACTTGTCCACCCGCGGATAGAACTCGGCCTTCATCCGCTCGTCCGCCAGATCCTTCGCCCAGCGCACGAAGTGGTCGACGGCGCGCTGCGGCCGGTAGCAGTCGTAGACCTTGAGCGAGTAGCCGTGCCGCAGCAGGCTGCGCTGGGCCCGGTGCAGCGCCAGGGCGGCGGGCCGGGTGAGCAGGCACACCGGCCTGCGGTAGCCGTCCACGGGCACCCCGAGGAAGTTGTGCCGGCTCGGATAGCGGATCTCCTGACGGATCGTCGGGTCGACCGCGGACAGCTCCACGAAGCCGCGCGGAGCGGAAGGGCCGGGGCGCGCGGTGGCCGCCGGGACCCCCAGCCCGAGGAGCAGGAGCAGGGCCGCGAGCAGGATGAGCAGCCGCTGCGGGGCGGCTGCGCCGGGACGCCGAACAGGGCGGTCGGCAGCGGAAGTTGAGGTCATGGCCCCAGCCTCCACCCGCCGCGGACCTCGGCGGAAGACGCCCGACGGGTGATCGGATACAGTCCGCGCGTGCCCGTATCCGAGGACCGAACCATCACCCCCGTGCCGTACTCGCACTGCTCCGGCTGCGGGACGCCCTACCCGCACGGGACATCCGGCTGGCCCCGCACCTGCACCGCCTGCCGCACCACCGTCTACGGCAATCCGCTGCCCGTGGCCGTGGCCCTTCAGCCCGCCTACGACACCCGGGGCACCGGACTGGTCGTCATCACCCGCGCCATCGCGCCCGCCCGCGGCACCAGCGCGCTGCCCGGCGGCTATGTCGACCACCGCGAGGACTGGCGGCTCGCCGTGGTGCGCGAACTGCGCGAGGAGACGGGCATCGACGCCGCGGCCCGCGATGTGCGCCTCGCCGACGTGATGAGCGCGGCCGACGGGCACCTGCTCCTCTTCGGCCTCCTCCCGCCGCGGCCCGCCGGAGCGCTCACCCACTTCGACGCCACCGAGGAGACCGAGGGCCGCGGACTGCTGCGGCGCCCGCAGGAACTCGGCTTCCCACTGCACACGCTGGCCGCCCGCGCCTGGTTCGAGGGCCGCTACGGCTGAGCCCGCCGCCCACTTCGGACGGGCCGGGGCGCCGGGCCTCAGAGCCCCCGTACCAGCACCGGATACCCGGGCTCCTCGCCGCTGTCCCGGGTCACCGTCACCCGCCCGTCCCGCTGCCGCGAGGTGAAGCGCTCCACCGGCGGCTCCGCCCAGCCGTCCCCGGTGTCCGGCACGAGCAGGCCGCTGCCCGAACGCCCCTCGCCCGGCGCCCAGACCTCCAGCGCCGTCCCGCCGTCGGGGCCGAGCACGGGTATCACCGCCCCGGCCCGCGCGAACACCGGGATCCGCGACAGCGGCGCCTCGACCTCGATCCCTCCGGGGCCCCGGTGGCAGCGACCGGTGGCCGTGTCGTACCAGCGCCCGCGCGGCAGCCGCACCCGCAGCCGCCGGGCCCCCTCCTGGAGCACCGGCGCGACCACCAGGGCGTCGCCGAGCAGGAAGGCGTCCTCGCAGTCGCGCAGCGCCCGGTCCTCGGGGGCGGACCACCACAGCGGACGCACATAGGGCGCCCCGGCCCGGTGGGCGAGATGGGCCAGGGTCATGAAGTACGGCCGCAGCCTGCGCCGTTCGGCCAGCAGCTCGCGCGCGTGCCCGAGCACCTCCGGGCCGAACTCCCAGGGCTCCCGGCGCCCCGCCGTCAGCGCCGCGTGGGTGCGGAACAGCGGCAGGTACGCCCCGAGCTGGAACCACCGCAGATACAGCTCGGGCGAAGGGTGCCCGTCGAAGCCGCCCACATCGGGACCGGAGTACGGCACCCCGCACAGCCCGAGCCCGAGGACCAGCGAGAGCGAGGCCCGCAGCCCCTCCCAGCCGGTGGCCACATCGCCGGACCAGGTGCCCCCGTAGCGCTGCAGGCCCGCCCAGCCGGAGCGGGAGAAGAGGAAGGGCCGCTCCCCGGGGCGCAGGGCGCGAAGGCCCTCGTAGGCGGCGCGGGCCATGCACAGCGCGTAGAGGTTGTGGGCCTCGCGGTGGTCCCCGCCCCGGCCGTCGAGCGCGTGCCGGGCCGAACGCGGCAGCGTCGCCTCGCCGAAGGCGGCGAAGGAGACCGGCTCGTTCATGTCGTGCCAGAAACCGGCGAAGCCCTGGCCGAGGCGCTCCTCGTAGAGCGCGCCCCACCAGTCGCGCACCCGCGGGTCGGTGAAGTCCGGGTACCGCGTCTCGCCCGGCCAGACGACTCCGCGCACCTCCCGGCCCCCGGCGTCGCGGACGAAGAACCCGGCCGCCGAGCCGCTCGCGTAGACCTCCTCGGCCGGATCCGCCCGCACCCCGGGATCGACGATCGAGACCAGGCGCACCCCCTCGCCGAGCAGTTCGGCGGCGAGCTGGGGCAGCTTGGGGAAGCGCTCGGTGTCCACCGTGAACACCCGGTGGGCGTCGAGGTGGTCGATGTCCAGATGCAGCGCGTCGAGGGCGAGACCGTGCTCCCGGTACCCCTCGGCCACCCGCCGCACCTCCTCCTCGCTGCCGAAGCCCCAGCGCGCGTGGTGGTGGCCGAGCGCCCAGGACGGCGGCACGGCGGGCTTGCCGGTCAGCGCGGTCCAGGTGCCGAGGATCCGCGCCGGTGCCCCGACCAGGACCCAGCAGCGCAGCGGACCGCCGTCCATCCGCAGCTCGCTGCCCGCCGCCCTGTCGTGGCCCGAACCCGCCCCCTCCTCGCCCTCCCTGAGGCTCACCGAGCCGTCCCAGGAGGAGTCGTGGAAGACCAGGTGGGTACCGGCGTCCGCCACCACCATCAGCACCGGCACGGTCAGCGAGAGCGGATCGTCGCCGGGGCCGAAGGAGCCCCCGGGATCGGTGTTCCACAGCCGGTACGCACCGGCCCGCAGCCGGGGCCCCGAGGACCGCCCGCCCAGCCCGAAGAACCGCGCGTCCGCGGGCAGTTCGGAGCGCTGCACCCACCGGGCGGGCTCGCCGGGCGCCACCTCCCACCAGCGCGGCGGCAGATCGTGCCGCAGCACCACCCCGCCGGGCGTCCGCACCTGCACGGCCCCGTGCCGCGAGACCGCGACCGTGGCCCGCTCCGAGACCACCCGCCAGCCGCCCTCCTTGTCCGGCTCCAGGCGGGCCCGCGGATCCGGCGGGGGCGGCGCACCGGCCAGCGCGTACGAGGGCTCGGGGCCCGCGCCGTCCCAGCCCCAGAAGACGGCGCCGCCGGTGGTCACCGTGATCCGCAGCTCGGCCCGCTCGAAGCGCAGCACACCCCCGCCGGGCCCCGGCTCGGCACCGGTGAGCAGTCCCGGCACCCTGGCCCGCTCACCCGCGCGGGAGGGCAGCGCGGCCGCGTCCGCCCGCCGGTTGCGCCATGCGGCACGCACGGCACGCATCCCCTGGGCAGCCCCCAGGGCACCCACCGCCTTCGCCGAACGCACCAGGTCGCGACCGTTCATGGCGATCACCCTGCCATCGACACGGCCCCGGGTGTGAGCTGTTCAATCGCCGTTCACCGTGCGTACCGCCACCCGCTGCCGCCGGAGCCCGGCAGCCGCCCGCGAGCTGCTCTGGTGCCCGGCCCGCTCACATGGCATCGTCCACGTGGGCCTCTCCCCGCGGATCGGGCCGGGTGCCGCGTCCGGCGTGCCCGGCGCACCCCCCGGCCGGATCCCGGGAAGCGGCCCGCCGCCGCCTCGCGCGCACACCACGCCCGTGCGCGCGGACGCCCACGACGCGTAGACAACGGGAGCCGCACCATGTCCGCAGCGCAGCCCGCGCCGCTCTGGAACCCGAGCCAGGAATTCATCGACAGCGCCCAGATCACCCGGTTCCAGGCCTGGGCCGCCGAGCACCACGGCGCGCCCGCCGACGGCGGCTACCCGGCCCTGCACCGCTGGTCCGTCGAGCACCTGGACACCTTCTGGGGAGCGGTCGTCGAGTGGTTCGACGTCCGGTTCACCACCCCGTACACCCAGGTCCTCGGCGAGCGCGCGATGCCCGGCGCCCAGTGGTTCACCGGCGGCCGCCTGAACTACGCCGAACACGCCCTGCGCGCTGCCGACTCGCGCGGCGAGGAGCCCGCCCTGCTCGCGGTGGACGAGTCGCAGCAGCCGGTGCCCGTCAGCTGGTCCGAGCTGCGCCGCCAGGTCGGCTCGCTCAGCGCCGAGCTCCGCGCCCTCGGCGTCCGCCCCGGGGACCGGGTCAGCGGCTACCTCCCGAACATCCCGCAGGCCGTAATCGCCTTCCTCGCCACCGCCGCCGTCGGCGCGGTGTGGACCTCCTGCGCCCCCGACTTCGGCGCCCGCAGCGTCCTCGACCGCTTCCAGCAGGTCGAGCCCGTGGTCCTGTTCGCCGTCGACGGCTACCGCTACGGCGGCAAGGAGCACGACCGCCGCGAGACCGTCGCCGAACTGCGCGCCGAACTCCCCACCCTGCGCGCCGTGGTGCACATCCCGCTGCTCGGCACCGAGGCCCCCGAGGGCACCCTCGACTGGGCCCGACTCACCGCCGCCGACACCGAACCCGCCTTCGAGCCGGTGCCCTTCGACCACCCGCTGTGGGTGCTGTACTCCTCCGGCACCACCGGCCTGCCCAAGGCCATCGTGCAGTCCCAGGGCGGCATCCTGATCGAGCACCTCAAGCAGCTCGGCCTGCACTGCGACCTCGGCCCCGGCGACCGCTTCTTCTGGTACACCTCCACCGGCTGGATGATGTGGAACTTCCTCGTCTCCGGCCTCCTCGCGGGCACCACCCTCGTGCTGTACGACGGCAGCCCCGGCTACCCCGACACCGGCGCCCAGTGGCGCATCGCCGAGCGCACCGAGGCCACCCTCTTCGGCACCTCCGCCGCCTATGTGATGGCCTGCCGCAAGGCCGAGGTCCACCCCGGCCGCGACTTCGACCTCTCCCGGGTCCGCTGCGTCGCCACCACCGGCTCCCCGCTGCCGCCCGACGGCTTCCGCTGGCTGCACGAGGAGGTCCGCGAGGACCTGTGGATCGCCTCGGTCAGCGGCGGCACCGACGTCTGCTCCTGCTTCGCGGGCGGGGTACCCACCCTGCCCGTGCACATCGGCGAACTCCAGGCCCCCGGCCTCGGCACCGACCTCCAGTCCTGGGACCCCGAGGGCAAGCCGCTCACCGACGAGGTCGGCGAACTCGTGGTCACCAACCCGATGCCCTCCATGCCGCTGCACTTCTGGAACGACCCGGACGGCAGCCGCTACCACGACAGCTACTTCGACACCTACCCCGGCGTCTGGCGCCACGGCGACTGGATCACCGTCACCTCCCGCGGCTCCGTCGTCATCCACGGCCGCTCCGACTCCACCCTCAACCGCCAGGGCGTACGGATGGGGTCCGCCGACATCTACGAGGCCGTCGAACGCCTCCCCGAGATCCGCGAATCCCTCGTCCTCGGCATCGAACAGCCCGACGGCGGCTACTGGATGCCGCTCTTCGTCCACCTCGCCCCCGGCGCCCGGCTCGACGAGGCCCTGCTCGGCCGCATCAAGCAGGTCATCCGCGAACAGCTCTCCCCGCGGCACGTCCCCGACGAGGTCATCGAGGTCGCCGCCGTCCCGCACACCCTGACCGGCAAGCGCCTCGAAGTCCCGGTCAAGCGCCTCCTCCAGGGCACCCCGCTCACCAAGGCGGTCAACCCCGGCTCGGTGGACAACGTCGCACTCCTCGCCTTCTACGAGGACCTGGCCCGCGAGCGCGCCCAGGGCTGACCGGCGACCGCGGCGCGGGACCGGTGTCCGGATCCGCTGTCAGTGCCCCTGCCTACGGTGAGTGAGTACCGATCAACCGTGCACACAGGGGGACACATGACCAGCGCCACCAGCGGGACGCACCACGTCCTGCGCCGCGAGATCGCCGGCACCGTCGGACTGCTCACCGACGCGCAGGACTTCGCCGCCATGCGCCGCTACCGCAGCTTCGCCTTCGACGACCACGAGCGCTATCTGAAGCACCTCGAAACCCTGCTCACCGACCGCAGGGCACGGGGCCGCCAGACCACCCTCGCCCTCTTCGACCCCGGCGAGTACGCCGAGTTCTGCGCCACCGCGGGCCTGGAACCCGACACCCCGGGCAGCCGCGCCCGCTTCACCGCCGAACTCGCCACCAGCGCCCCCGCCGTGCGGTACGAGGGCCAGCCGCTGCGCGAGATCGCCGAGGACCTCCTCGACGAGGCCCTGCGCCAGGCCACCTGGGAGTACGCGGCGGCCCTGCTCACCACCGCCGGGGACTGCGCCGCCTGCGGCGAGGACATCGGGCGGAGCGCCTTCGACCGCGCCCACGCCCTGCTCGGCCAGGTGCTCGACGCCCTGGGGCCGGGCAGCCACCACCTGGTGTGCAGCGCCCTGACCCCGCACGGCAGCCTCACGGCGCCCCTGCACGCCGCGGCGCCACCGGGCGGGCCCCGCGCCGTCGACCCCGGCGAGGCCCTGGAGTTCACCACGGTCCTCGCCGCCGCCCTCGCCCACGCCTGCCCCGGCGGCCTCGTCGTCCGCACCACCGAGGACGGCGCACCGGACCGCGTGCACGGCTGGCGGCTGCGCGAGGAGCAGCTCCGGCCGCTCACCGCCGCGGAGGTCTTCGACGCCTACTGCACCGACGCCGAGACCGGCGAACTCATCGCCCCGGAATCCGGCGTCGAGTACGGCACACCCCCGGACCTCGGCCCCCAGCGACCGCCGGGCGGCCATCTGCACTGAGTCCGGCGGGCGGCCCCGGACACCGACACCGGGGCCGCCTCGCACTCCCGGCCGCCAACTCCCTTAAAACACAGGCGACTTCTCCCCGGAAGGGAGCCCGCTGCTCCCCGGATCCCCAGAAGGGAGACCGCTACTCCCCGGAAAGAACCCCGCGCGCCGCCTGCCGCGCCTCCTCGGCGCTGTCGGCGGCCCGGGCCGCGGAGGCCGCGCGCTCGCACTGCGCCAGCGTGAACCTGGCCAGCGCCGTCCGCACGAAGGGCAGCGCGGACGGCGCCATCGACAAGGAGGTGACACCCAGACCGGTCAGCACACAGGCGAGCAGCGGATCCGCCGCCGCCTCCCCGCAGACACCGCAGCTCTTGCCCTCGGCCCGGGCCGCCTCGGCGGCCATCGCGACCAGGTCGAGCAGCGCGGGGCCCCAGGGATCCTGCAGCCGGGAGACCGCACCCAGCTGCCGGTCCGCGGCGAAGGTGTACTGCGCGAGGTCGTTGGTGCCCAGGGAGAGGAACTCGACTTCCTGGAGGATCGACCGTGCCCGCACCGCGGCGGCCGGAATCTCCACCATCGCCCCGAACTTGGCGTGCAGCCCCGCCTCCCGGCAGGCCGCGGCGAAGTCCCGCGCGTCCCGCCGGTCCGCCACCATGGGCGCCATCACCTCCAGATACACCGGCAGCCCCTCCGCGGCCCGGGCCAGCGCGCCCAACTGCGTCCGCAGCACCTCCGGGTGGTCGAGGAGCGCCCGCAGCCCGCGCACCCCGAGCGCCGGGTTCGGCTCGTCGGCGGGGGAGAGGAACGCAAGCGGCTTGTCGGCGCCCGCGTCCAGTACCCGCACCACCACCCGCCCCTCGGGAAAGGCCTCCAGAACCTCCCGGTACACCGCGAACTGCCGCTCCTCGGAGGGCGCCCTGCTCCCCTCCTCCAGGAAGAGGAACTCCGTACGGAACAGCCCGACGCCCTCGGCCCCCGCCTCCAGCGCCGCGGCCACCTCTCCGGGGCCGCCGATATTGGCGAGCAGCGGCACCTTGTGCCCGTCCGAGGTGGCACCGGGACCGGTCGAGGCGGCGAGCGCGGCACGGCGCTCGGCGGCGGCCCGCCGCATCTCCGCCCGCTCCTCCCCGGTCGGCTCGACGAACACCTCACCCGTACTGCCGTCCACCGCGATCACCGTCCCCTCGGCCAGCTCCACCGCTCCGGGCAGCGCCACCACCGCGGGCACGCCCAGCGAGCGGGCGAGGATCGCGCTGTGGCTGGTGGGCCCGCCCTCCTCGGTCACGAAACCGAGCACGAGCGCCGGGTCGAGGAGCGCGGTGTCGGCCGGGGCGAGGTCCCGGGCGATCAGGACATAGGGCTGGTCGCTGTCCGGCACCCCCGGCATGGGGACCCCGAGCAGCCGGGCCACGATGCGGTTGCGCACATCGTCGAGGTCGGCCACCCGCCCGGCCAGGTACTCACCGGCCCCGGCGAGCAGCGCGCGATACGAGGCGAAGGCGTCGTACACGGCACGCTCGGCCGTGCTGCCGACCGCGATGCGCCGCTCCACATCGGCCTTCAGCTCCGGGTCGTCGGCCATCAGCGCCTGGGCCTCCAGGACGGCCTGCGCCTCGCCGCCCGCCAGATTGCCCCGCGCGAGCAGATCCGCCGACACCGCCTGCACCGCCTTGCGCGCCCGGCCCTGCTCGCGCCCGGCGTCCTCGGGACGGATCTGTCTGGCAGGGGGTTCGAGCACGGCGGTGCCCATGTGCCGGATCTCGCCGATCGCGACTCCGTGACTGACCCCGACTCCCTGCAGCGTTGTTTCCATCTCACCTGTCCCGGTTGTCTGCCGGCCCGGGCCGAGGCCCCGCACTGTGCACGCGGCGACCCCTGCCCGGGCACCTGGGCTGCTGTCGCAATCTCTCAGACCCAGCCGAAAAGACTGTCACCCACACGTACGTCGCCGGACTCCACCAGATCCGAGAGCGCCTCGGGCATCGCGTCCAGGGCCACGACGGGGCAGATCGGCGACTTGCCACCGGCCTCCACCGCCGCCGGATCCCAGCGGACCAGGGGCTGCCCCCGCCGCACCGTGTCCCCCTTGGAGACCAGCAGCTCGAAACCCTGCCCCTTCAACTGGACCGTGTCGATGCCCAGATGCGTCAGAACCCCGTGGCCGCCCTCGTCCACCACGACAAAGGCGTGCGGATGCAGCGAGACGACGATGCCCTCGACCGGGGACACCGCCTCGGTCGCGCCCCGGCCGGGATCGATCGCCGTGCCCGGGCCGACCATGGACCCGGAGAACACAGGATCCGGCACCGCGGCCAGCCCGATCGCCTTCCCGGCCACCGGTGATGTCACGTCGGTCATGGGACAGAGCCTCCCGGAAGCAGACGGTTTGGACCCATACTTACCCGCCGGTCGTCCGCCCGCATCAGGCCGGCGATTTGCACGCCCTGAACGCAGGCCTGTAGAGTCTTACTCCTGCCTGAGAGCGGAACAGAGCGGCAATCAAGTCGATCTCCACCACTTCTCGGCAGTCCCAACTCGTCAGACTTCGTCTCCGACTTGAGCATCTGCATGCCTGCAGAACCTCTGGTCAGAGAGCAGAAAAAACACTGATAGAGTCGGAAACACCGAAGGGAAACGCCCGGAGGAAAGCCTCGGCTGAATGGTCGGGGTGAGTACGAAGGAAGTGTCCGTTCCTTGAGAACTCAACAGCGTGCCAAAAGTCAACGCCAGATATGTTGATACCCCTGACTCTCGGCAGTCCTTTGTGACTGTTTTGGGTTTGGGTTCCTTTGAAGAAACACACAGCGAGGATGCTGTGGACCGGGGGGATTATTCCTCTTCCTGGTTCCGCTCTCGTGTGTGTGACCGGATTACCGGTACACATTCACGGAGAGTTTGATCCTGGCTCAGGACGAACGCTGGCGGCGTGCTTAACACATGCAAGTCGAACGATGAACCCGCTTCGGTGGGGGATTAGTGGCGAACGGGTGAGTAACACGTGGGCAATCTGCCCTGCACTCTGGGACAAGCCCTGGAAACGGGGTCTAATACCGGATATTGACCTGCTTGGGCATCCAAGTGGGTGGAAAGCTCCGGCGGTGCAGGATGAGCCCGCGGCCTATCAGCTTGTTGGTGAGGTAGTGGCTCACCAAGGCGACGACGGGTAGCCGGCCTGAGAGGGCGACCGGCCACACTGGGACTGAGACACGGCCCAGACTCCTACGGGAGGCAGCAGTGGGGAATATTGCACAATGGGCGGAAGCCTGATGCAGCGACGCCGCGTGAGGGATGACGGCCTTCGGGTTGTAAACCTCTTTCAGCAGGGAAGAAGCGTGAGTGACGGTACCTGCAGAAGAAGCGCCGGCTAACTACGTGCCAGCAGCCGCGGTAATACGTAGGGCGCAAGCGTTGTCCGGAATTATTGGGCGTAAAGAGCTCGTAGGCGGCTTGTCGCGTCGGTTGTGAAAGCCCGGGGCTTAACCCCGGGTCTGCAGTCGATACGGGCAGGCTAGAGTTCGGTAGGGGAGATCGGAATTCCTGGTGTAGCGGTGAAATGCGCAGATATCAGGAGGAACACCGGTGGCGAAGGCGGATCTCTGGGCCGATACTGACGCTGAGGAGCGAAAGCGTGGGGAGCGAACAGGATTAGATACCCTGGTAGTCCACGCCGTAAACGGTGGGCACTAGGTGTGGGCAACATTCCACGTTGTCCGTGCCGCAGCTAACGCATTAAGTGCCCCGCCTGGGGAGTACGGCCGCAAGGCTAAAACTCAAAGGAATTGACGGGGGCCCGCACAAGCGGCGGAGCATGTGGCTTAATTCGACGCAACGCGAAGAACCTTACCAAGGCTTGACATACACCGGAAAACTCTGGAGACAGGGTCCCCCTTGTGGTCGGTGTACAGGTGGTGCATGGCTGTCGTCAGCTCGTGTCGTGAGATGTTGGGTTAAGTCCCGCAACGAGCGCAACCCTTGTCCCGTGTTGCCAGCAGGCCCTTGTGGTGCTGGGGACTCACGGGAGACCGCCGGGGTCAACTCGGAGGAAGGTGGGGACGACGTCAAGTCATCATGCCCCTTATGTCTTGGGCTGCACACGTGCTACAATGGCCGGTACAATGAGCTGCGATACCGCAAGGTGGAGCGAATCTCAAAAAGCCGGTCTCAGTTCGGATTGGGGTCTGCAACTCGACCCCATGAAGTCGGAGTCGCTAGTAATCGCAGATCAGCATTGCTGCGGTGAATACGTTCCCGGGCCTTGTACACACCGCCCGTCACGTCACGAAAGTCGGTAACACCCGAAGCCGGTGGCCCAACCCCCTTGTGGGGAGGGAGCTGTCGAAGGTGGGACTGGCGATTGGGACGAAGTCGTAACAAGGTAGCCGTACCGGAAGGTGCGGCTGGATCACCTCCTTTCTAAGGAGCACTTCTCACTCGGACTTGTCCGGGTCAGAGGCCAGTACATCGGCGAATGTCTGATGCTGGTTGCTCATGGGTGGAACGTTGACTACTCGGCATTTTTCATCGGCTTGTTTTCCTAGTACTGCTTCGGCGTGGAACGGGAGAGAAGTGGTGGGGGGTGTCGGGCACGCTGTTGGGTGTCTGAGGGCACGGACGTGAGTCTGGTGTCTTCGGTGCCGGCCCCAGTGAACTCGCCTTGTGTGGCGGGGTGATGGGTGGTTGGTCGTTGTTTGAGAACTGCACAGTGGACGCGAGCATCTGTGGCCAAGTTTTTAAGGGCGCACGGTGGATGCCTTGGTACCAGGAACCGATGAAGGACGTGGGAGGCCGCGATAGGCCCCGGGGAGCTGTCAACCGAGCTGTGATCCGGGGGTGTCCGAATGGGGAAACCCGGCAGTCGTCATGGGCTGTCACCCATGCCTGAACACATAGGGCATGTGGAGGGAACGCGGGGAAGTGAAACATCTCAGTACCCGCAGGAAGAGAAAACAACCGTGATTCCGGGAGTAGTGGCGAGCGAAACTGGATGAGGCTAAACCATGTGTGTGTGAGACCCGGCAGGGGTTGCGCATGTGGGGTTGTGGGATTCTTCTTGATCAATCTGCCGGTTGGTCGACGAGTCAGAAACCGTTGGTGTAGGCGAAGGACATGCGAAAGGTCCGGCGTAGAGGGTAAGACCCCCGTAGCTGAAACATCAACGGCTCGTTTGGAGAACACCCAAGTAGCACGGGGCCCGAGAAATCCCGTGTGAATCTGGCGGGACCACCCGCTAAGCCTAAATATTCCCTGGTGACCGATAGCGGATAGTACCGTGAGGGAATGGTGAAAAGTACCCCGGGAGGGGAGTGAAATAGTACCTGAAACCGTGTGCCTACAAGCCGTGGGAGCGTCGGGCAAGCACTTGTGCTTGTCTCGTGACTGCGTGCCTTTTGAAGAATGAGCCTGCGAGTTTGCGGTGTGTTGCGAGGTTAACCCGTGTGGGGAAGCCGTAGCGAAAGCGAGTCCGAATAGGGCGGTATAGTAGCGCGCTCAAGACCCGAAGCGGAGTGATCTAGCCATGGGCAGGTTGAAGCGGAGGTAAGACTTCGTGGAGGACCGAACCCACCAGGGTTGAAAACCTGGGGGATGACCTGTGGTTAGGGGTGAAAGGCCAATCAAACTCCGTGATAGCTGGTTCTCCCCGAAATGCATTTAGGTGCAGCGTCGTGTGTTTCTTGCCGGAGGTAGAGCACTGGATAGGCGATGGGCCCTACCGGGTTACTGACCTTAGCCAAACTCCGAATGCCGGTAAGTGAGAGCGCGGCAGTGAGACTGTGGGGGATAAGCTCCATGGTCGAGAGGGAAACAGCCCAGAGCATCGACTAAGGCCCCTAAGCGTACGCTAAGTGGGAAAGGATGTGGAGTCGCAGAGACAACCAGGAGGTTGGCTTAGAAGCAGCCATCCTTGAAAGAGTGCGTAATAGCTCACTGGTCAAGTGATTCCGCGCCGACAATGTAGCGGGGCTCAAGCGTACCGCCGAAGTCGTGTCAATCCAGCAGATAGCCCTAACGGGTGTTGGGTTGGGTAGGGGAGCGTCGTGTGCCGGGTGAAGCCGCGCCGGAAGGCAGTGGTGGATGGTTCACGAGTGAGAATGCAGGCATGAGTAGCGATACACACGTGAGAAACGTGTGCGCCGATTGACTAAGGGTTCCTGGGTCAAGCTGATCTGCCCAGGGTAAGTCGGGACCTAAGGCGAGGCCGACAGGCGTAGTCGATGGATAACCGGTTGATATTCCGGTACCCGCTGTAGAGCGTCAAACATCGAGCATCGTGATGCTAAGGCCGTGAAGCCGCCCTGATCTCTTCGGAGTTGAGGGGAGTGGTGGAGCCGCCGGTCCAAGCGGTTAGTAGGTGAGTGATGGGGTGACGCAGGAAGGTAGTCCATCCCGGGCGGTGGTTGTCCCGGGGTAAGGGTGTAGCCCGTGCGATAGGTAAATCCGTCGTACATAGGGGTGAGACCTGATGCCGAGCCGATTGTGGTGAAGTGGATGATCCTATGCTGTCGAGAAAAGCCTCTAGCGAGTTTTATGGCGGCCCGTACCCTAAACCGACTCAGGTGGTCTGGTAGAGAATACCGAGGCGTTCGGGTGAACTATGGTTAAGGAACTCGGCAAAATGCCCCCGTAACTTCGGGAGAAGGGGGGCCATTTCTGGTGATCCCACGTGCTGGGTGAGCTGGGGGTGGCCGCAGAGACCAGCGAGAAGCGACTGTTTACTAAAAACACAGGTCCGTGCGAAGCCGTAAGGCGATGTATACGGACTGACGCCTGCCCGGTGCTGGAACGTTAAGGGGACCGGTTAGCTCACTTTCGGGTGGGCGAGGCTGAGAACTTAAGCGCCAGTAAACGGCGGTGGTAACTATAACCATCCTAAGGTAGCGAAATTCCTTGTCGGGTAAGTTCCGACCTGCACGAATGGCGTAACGACTTCTCGACTGTCTCAACCATAGGCCCGGTGAAATTGCACTACGAGTAAAGATGCTCGTTTCGCGCAGCAGGACGGAAAGACCCCGGGACCTTTACTACAGTTTGATATTGGTGTTCGGTTCGGCTTGTGTAGGATAGGTGGGAGACTGTGAACTTGTCACGCCAGTGGCGGGGGAGTCGTTGTTGAAATACCACTCTGGTCGTGCTGGATGTCTAACCTGGGTCCGTGATCCGGATCAGGGACAGTGTCTGATGGGTAGTTTAACTGGGGCGGTTGCCTCCTAAAGGGTAACGGAGGCGCCCAAAGGTTCCCTCAGCCTGGTTGGTAATCAGGTGTTGAGTGTAAGTGCACAAGGGAGCTTGACTGTGAGACCGACGGGTCGAGCAGGGACGAAAGTCGGGACTAGTGATCCGGCGGTGGCTTGTGGAAGCGCCGTCGCTCAACGGATAAAAGGTACCCCGGGGATAACAGGCTGATCTTCCCCAAGAGTCCATATCGACGGGATGGTTTGGCACCTCGATGTCGGCTCGTCGCATCCTGGGGCTGGAGTCGGTCCCAAGGGTTGGGCTGTTCGCCCATTAAAGCGGTACGCGAGCTGGGTTTAGAACGTCGTGAGACAGTTCGGTCCCTATCCGCTGTGCGCGTAGGAATATTGAGAAGGGCTGTCCCTAGTACGAGAGGACCGGGACGGACGAACCTCTGGTGTGCCAGTTGTTCTGCCAAGGGCATGGCTGGTTGGCTACGTTCGGGAGGGATAACCGCTGAAAGCATCTAAGCGGGAAGCCTGCTTCGAGATGAGTGTTCCCACCTCCTTTGAGAGGGTAAGGCTCCCAGTAGACGACTGGGTTGATAGGCCGGATATGGAAGCCCTGTGAGGGGTGGAGTTGACCGGTACTAATAGGCCGAGGGCTTGTCCTCAGTTGCTCGCGTCCACTGTGTTTGTTCTGAAACCACGAACAACCGCTGCCCCGCATCCAGGTGGGTGTGGTGTGGCTTCGGTTGTGTGTTTCATAGTGTTTCGGTGGTCATAGCGTGAGGGAAACGCCCGGTTACATTCCGAACCCGGAAGCTAAGCCTTACAGCGCCGATGGTACTGCAGGGGGGACCCTGTGGGAGAGTAGGACGCCGCCGAACTAAACGTGATGAAGAAACCCCGGTTTCTGGTCTTCGGATCAGAAACCGGGGTTTCTTTATGTGCCGGGCCCGGCCGCCACCCCTCTGCCGGGGCCGAGGCCGGCTGAGGGTAAAGTCATCAGGCATCGTCGGCTCGTAAACCAGGAGGCCCCCGGGTGGAGGTCCAGGAGACCCGTGTCCAGACCGACCGGGTGCTCACCATCCCCAACATCCTCAGCATGGCTCGCCTGCTGGGCGTGCCGCTGTTCCTGTGGCTGATCCTGCGTCCCGAGTTCGGCGGCCCCAAGAGTGACTTCTGGGCCCTCCTGGTGCTGATGTTCAGCGGGGTCAGCGACTATCTGGACGGCAAGCTGGCCCGGCGCTGGAACCAGATCAGCAGCCTGGGCCGCCTGCTGGATCCGGCCGCGGACCGGCTCTACATCCTCTCCACCCTGGTCGGGCTGACCTGGCGGGAGATTCTTCCGCTCTGGCTCACCTGCGTTCTGCTCGCGCGGGAGCTGGTCCTCCTTGTGATGGTGGGGATCCTGCGGCGCCATGGATATCCGCCGCCGCAGGTGAACTTCCTCGGGAAGGCCGCGACCTTCAACCTGATGTACGCCTTCCCGCTACTTCTCCTCAGCGATGCGAGCGGCTGGATCGCCTCGTTGGCCGCGGTTTTCGGCTGGGCTTTCGCGGGATGGGGTACAACTCTCTACTGGTGGGCAGGGATCCTCTACATGGTTCAGGTCCGCCGTCTCGTCAAGGCGGACAGCATGGCCGATTGAGGCTGCAGTGCGGCAGCCCCCACCCCTCTGGCCCGGCATCGATATGTACGGGACAATGGCGGCGGATGATGAAGTCGGCTGAACCGTCGTCTCTTAGAGGAGGACGCTTCCGACATGAAGGCCGTCGTTATGGCCGGAGGCGAGGGCACACGCCTTCGTCCCATGACCGCAAGTATGCCCAAGCCGCTCCTTCCGGTGGCCAATCGGCCGATCATGGAGCACGTGCTGCGGCTGCTCAAACGACATGGGCTCAATGAGACCGTGGTCACAGTGCAGTTCCTGGCCTCCCTGGTCAAGAACTATTTCGGGGACGGCGACGAACTCGGCATGGAGCTGAGCTACGCCAACGAGGAGAAGCCGCTCGGCACCGCGGGAAGCGTCAAGAACGCCGAAGAGGCCCTCAAGGACGACGCCTTCCTTGTCATCTCGGGCGACGCACTGACGGACTTCGATCTGACCGAGCTGATCAATTTCCACAAGGAGAAGGGCGCGCTCGTCACCGTCTGTCTGACGCGCGTACCGAATCCCCTGGAATTCGGAATCACCATTGTCGACGAGAACGGCAAGGTCGAGCGTTTCCTGGAGAAGCCGACCTGGGGCCAGGTCTTCTCGGACACGGTGAACACCGGTATCTACGTCATGGAGCCGGAGGTCTTCGACTACGTCGAGGCCGACACCTCCGTCGACTGGTCGGGCGATGTCTTCCCTCAGCTCATGAAGGAGGGCAAGCCGATCTACGGCTTCATCGCCGAGGGGTACTGGGAGGACGTCGGCACCCACGAGAGCTATGTGAAGGCGCAGGCCGACATCCTCGAGGGCAAGGTCGACGTCGAGCTCGACGGCTTCGAGATCTCGCCGGGCGTCTGGGTGGCCGAGGGCGCCGAGGTCAGTCCGGAGGCGGTGCTGCGGGGCCCGCTCTACATCGGTGACTACGCCAAGGTCGAGGCCGGCGTCGAGATCCGGGAGCACACCGTCGTCGGCTCCAACGTGGTCGTCAAGACGGGCGCCTTCCTGCACAAGGCGGTCGTGCACGACAACGTCTACGTGGGCCAGCAGAGCAACCTCCGCGGCTGCGTGGTCGGCAAGAACACCGACATCATGCGGGCCGCGCGGATCGAGGACGGCGCCGTCATCGGCGACGAGTGCCTGATCGGCGAGGAGTCGATCATCCAGGGCAACGTGCGGGTCTACCCGTTCAAGACCATCGAGGCGGGCGCCTTCGTCAACCAGTCGGTGATCTGGGAGTCCCGCGGCCAGGCCCAGCTCTTCGGCGCCCGCGGTGTCTCCGGGATCCTCAACGTCGAGATCACCCCGGAGCTGGTGGTGAGGCTGGCGGGGGCGTACGCGACCACCCTGAAGAAGGGCTCCACCGTCACGACGGCCCGTGACCACTCGCGAGGCGCCCGCGCGCTCAAGCGCGCCGTCATCTCGGCGCTCCAGGCCAGCGCCATCGACGTACGGGACCTGGAGAACGTCCCGCTGCCCGTGGCCCGGCAGCAGACCGCGCGGGGCAGCGCCGGCGGGATCATGATCCGTACGAGCCAGGGCGTGCCCGACTCCGTGGACATCATGTTCTTCGACGGCGACGGGGCCGACCTCTCCCAGGCCAGCCAGCGCAAGCTCGACCGGGTGTTCTCGCGGCAGGAGTACCGCAGGGCCTTCCCCGGGGAGATCGGGGACCTGCGCTTCCCCGCCAGCGTCTTCGACTCGTACACCGGCTCGCTGCTGCGGGACGTGGACACCTCCGGGGTCGCCGAGTCCGGGCTGAAGATCGTCGTGGACGCCTCCAACGGCAGCGCGGGCCTCGTCCTGCCGAGCCTGCTCGGAAAGCTCGGGGTGGACGCGCTGACCATCAACCCCGGCCTGGACGAGTCCCGTCCGACCGAGACGGCCGACACCCGCAGGGCGGGGCTGCTGCGCCTCGGCGAGATCGTGGCCTCGGCCCGCGCCGACTTCGGGGTGCGCTTCGACCCGGTGGGCGAGCGCCTGTCCCTGGTGGACGAGAAGGGGCGGATCATCGAGGACGACCGGGCGCTGCTCGTGCTCCTCGACCTGGTGGCCGCCGAGCGCCGCAGCGGGCGGGTGGCGCTGCCGGTGACGACGACCCGGGTCGCCGAGCAGGTGGCCGCGTACCACGGCACCCAGGTGGAGTGGACGACCACCTCGCCCGACGACCTCACGCGGGTCGGCCGCGAGGATCAGACCATCTTCGGCGGAGACGGGCGCGGCGGCTTCATCGTGCCCGAGTTCAGCAGCGTCTTCGACGGGACGGCGGCCTTCGTACGGCTCATCGGGCTGGTCGCGCGTACCCAGTTGACGCTCAGCCAGATCGATGCGCGCATCCCGCGGGCGCATGTGCTGCGCCGCGATCTCGCCACTCCCTGGGCGGTCAAGGGCCTGGTGATGCGCACCGTCGTGGAGGCCGCCGGAGACCGCTCCGTGGACACCACGGACGGGGTGCGGGTGGTCGAGGCGGACGGGCGCTGGGTGATGGTGCTGCCCGACCCCGCGGAGGCCGTCACCCACCTCTGGGCGGAGGGGCCGGACGACGCCTCCGCGCAGGCCCTGCTCGACGAGTGGTCGGCGGTCGTGGACAGCGCCGGGCGCTGATCCGGGCATTCGTACCGGAGAGCGCGGGATTTCCGTGCTCTCCGGGCGAGTTCGGTGGGGCCATTCGGAGCTGAGGGCCCCGACGTGCGACGATGTGCGGCATGCCGCAGCAGCCGCCCGAACGGAGTACCCCGCAGCGCCGCCCGCGCCCGGACGCCTCCATGTCGCTGCTGACCAATGTGATGGAGCACGGCCTCGACGAGGGGTACGCGGAGGCGGCCGAGCGCAAGAGGGCCCGCGGCCAGTCGGCGCTGCCGGGCCGGCTGCGGGCGAAGCTGGGCCTCGCCGCCGGTCTGGTGCTCGCGGCCGCCGTGGTCACGGTGGGCGCCGCGCAGGCGCGGGTGGCCGCTCCGGTGGTGGCCAAGGAGCGCGAGGAACTGATCGACCGCATCGATCAGGAGACGGAGACCGCCGACCGGCTGGAGTCCCGGGTCGACTCGCTGCGCAACGAGGTGAGCGACCGCCAGCAGGAGGCGCTGAAGAAGCACGGCGGCGACAAGGGCGAGCTGATGGGCCTGCTCTCCGGGGCGATCGCCGTGGAGGGCCCCGGGGTCGAACTCGTCGTGGACGACGCCAAATCGGCCCAGTCCGAGGGCGGCGGCCCCCGGGAGAGCGCGGACTTCTCCGACACCGGCCGGGTCCGCGACCGGGACATGCAGCGGGTGGTCAACGGCCTGTGGGAATCCGGCGCCGAGGCCATCTCGATAAACGGGCAGCGGCTGACCGCCCTGTCCGCGATCCGCGCCGCCGGGGACGCCATACTGGTCGACAACCGGCCGCTGGTGCCGCCGTACACGGTGCTCGCCATCGGTGACAAGGACCGGCTCAGCCGCACCTTCCAGGACAGTGCCGACGGGCAGTACCTGGACGCGCTGCAGAAGAACTTCGGCATCCGTACGGCCATCTCCGTGCACAACGAGCTGAAGCTGCCCGCGGCGCCCAGCGTGATCGTCAGAACCGCACGGCCGACAACGCAGAAGCAGCAAGAACAGCAGAAGCAGCAAGAACAGCAGAACTCGGGGAAGGGCACATCGTGATCGCCGTACTGGGCCTCATCGTGGGAGTCGTGGTCGGACTGCTGGTCCGGCCCGAGGTGCCCGCGGTGGTCGAGCCCTACCTACCGATCGCCGTGGTCGCGGCACTGGACGCGGTCTTCGGAGGCCTGCGGGCGATGCTCGACGGCATCTTCGACGACAAGGTCTTCGTGGTGTCCTTCCTGTCCAATGTGGTGGTCGCCGCGCTCATCGTCTTCCTGGGCGACAAGCTCGGGGTCGGCGCGCAGCTGTCCACCGGTGTGGTCGTCGTCCTCGGGATCCGCATCTTCTCCAACGCGGCCGCCATCCGCCGTCACGTCTTCCGGGCGTGAGGCGCATGGACCCCAAGGACCCCAGGGACCCCGAGAACCCCATGGACAGGGGCGAGCGCCCCGAGCCGCACTTCCGCAGGGAGCTTCCCGCCGAGGTGCCCGCCGAGCAGACGGGCGCCGATCGGGGCGCCACTGCCGCGGAGCCCGCCGCGCCGGAGCCCGCTGCCGCCCCGGCGCCGCACGCCCCCGACGAGAGCGGACGGCGGCGGCTGCTGAGCAGTCTGTGGCCGCCGCGGGTCAGCAGGGCCCAGCTCATCGTGGCCGTGCTGCTCGCCGGGCTCGGCTTCGGGCTGGCCATCCAGGTGGCGTCGACCAACGACAACAGCGCGCTGCGGGGCGCGCGCCAGGAGGATCTCGTACGGATCCTGGATGAACTCGACGACCGTACGCAGCGTCTGGAAGATGAGAAGCAGCGTCTGGAGGAGCAGCGGACCGGTCTGGAGAGCAGCTCCAACCAGGCGGAGGAGGCCCGCAAGCAGACCCTGGAGAAGGAGCGCCAACTCGGCGTCCTCGCGGGGACGGTGGCGGCCGAGGGGCCGGGCATCACGGTGACCGTCGAGGACGGGAAGGGGACGGTGGAGGCGGACATGCTGCTCGACGCCGTCCAGGAGCTGCGTGCCGCGGGGGCGGAGGCGATTCAGGTCAACGGGGTGCGTGTGGTGGCCAATACGTATCTGTCCGACGCTTCCGGGGGTGGAGTGAGCGTGGATGGGAACAAGATCAAGGCGCCGTATCGTTTTCGGGTCATCGGCAAACCGGAGGACCTCGCACCGGCGCTGAACATCCCAGGGGGAGTCGTGCAGACGCTGGAGAAGGAGCAGGCGGTGGTGAGTGTGCAGGACGAGGAGAAGGTCGTCGTGGACGCCTTGCGACCGGCCGAAGAGCCTGACTACGCTCGGTCGTCGTCCCGGTGAAGAAACGGTGTATGGCGGCTGCCCGACGGGGGCATGAGCTTGCGAGGGGTCGGCACATCACGAAAGCCGCGCGTGAGGGAAACTGTTGGGCGGACAAGGACGTTGAGAGAGTGTCCGGGTCGGCAGCAGTGAGCAGTCAGGGTTCGTCCTGCCCCACGGGCGGGTCTGTTTCGGTCAAGGGGAATCGCCCGTGAAGTTGTTTGGCAAGCTGTTCGGCAAGAGTGCGCGTGACGGGGGTGGCGCCGCGACCGCGCGCCACCGTGCACAGCGGTCCGGCGATCCGGAGGCGCAGGGGGACGACCGTCCGCTGTTCCGGGACGAGGTCGCTGCTCCGCGCGGAGACATTTCGGGTGGTCAGGGCGCGTCTTCTGTTGACCCTGCCGGTTCCGGCGCCATAGGTTTCAGGGATCCGTCAACGCCGGGTGCGGGTGGAGCCAACGCCTCGGGCCCGTATGCGTCGCAGGCAGCCGCGGGGCAACCGCGGCGGGAGGATCCGTCCATGTCGGCCTTGGTGTGTACGAGGTGCGGGAACCGCAACGCGGAATCGAGCCGTTTCTGCTCCAACTGCGGCGCGCCGCTGCGTGCCGGGGGCGCCGGTGAGCGCCCCTCGGAGACCACCTCGACGATCTCCATCTCGGGCATCGAGGCCTACGAGGCGGAGGCCACCGGCCAGACGCCCACCCCGATGCTCTCGCCCGAGGCGCAGGCCGCGGTCGACGCGCTGCCCGGCGGTTCGGCGCTGCTGATCGTGCGCCGCGGCCCCAACTCCGGCAGCCGCTTCCTGCTCGACGGGGACCTCACCACCGCGGGGCGCCACCCGCAGAGCGACATCTTCCTCGACGACGTGACCGTCTCCCGGCGCCATGTGGAGTTCCGCCGCCAGCCCGACGGCTCCTTCCACGTCGCCGACGTCGGCAGCCTCAACGGCACCTACGTCAACCGCGAGCGGATCGACGCGGTGGCGCTGACCAACGGCGACGAGGTGCAGATCGGCAAGTACCGGCTGGTCTTCTACGCGAGCCAGCGGGGCATCTGACCGCCCCCCGACCCGGTCCGGGGGAATCCCAGGGAAGGCCCATGCTTCGAACTCCGGGCGGCGGTGCCGGCGACGGCGCCGCCGCGGCGGACGGCAGGCTGCTGAGCATCGGCAGCGTGCTGAACGTCCTGCGCGAGGAATTCCCCGAAGTCACCCTCTCCAAGATCCGCTTCCTGGAGGCCGAGGGCCTGGTCGAGCCGCAGCGCACGCCCTCCGGCTACCGCAAGTTCACCCCGGGTGACGTGGAGCGCCTCGCCCGGGTCCTGCGGATGCAGCGGGACCAGTACCTCCCCCTGAAGGTCATCCGCGAGCAGCTGGACGCCGGGCCCGCGGGGGAGGCGCCCGCCGCCGCGCGGGAGGGGGCGGAGGAGGCCGAGCCCGAGGCGCCCGGCGACGGCGAGCGGCCTGCCGTCCGGGTCGGGCGTGCGGAGCTGCTTGCCGCGGCCCAGGTCGACGAGGACACCCTGGCGGAATGGGAGTCCTACGGGCTGCTCAGCGCGCTGCCCGGCGGGGGGTACGAGGCCGAGGCGCTGACGGTCGCCACGCTCGTACGGGAGCTGGGGCGGTTCGGGATCGAGCCGCGGCACCTGCGGGTCCTCAAGGCCTCCGCGGAGCGTGAGGCGGGCCTGGTCGACCAGGTCGTGGCGCCGCTGCGGCTGCACCGCAACCCGCAGACGCGGGCCCACGCCCAGGCTCGTACGAAAGAGCTGGCCGGGCTGACCGCGAGGCTCCACTCGGTGCTCCTGCAGTCGGCTCTCGGGGTGCGTTTGCCCTGATAAGGGGGTGCGCGGCCGGGGTTCCCGGCCGGTCCGACTACCCAAAGGTGCCGGGCACGGCCTAGGGTTGCTGTGTGAACGAGCTCGACGTCGTAGGTGTCCGGGTCGAAATGCCCTCCAACCAGCCGATCGTGCTCCTGCGCGAAGTGGGAGGCGATCGCTACCTCCCCATCTGGATCGGACCGGGGGAGGCCACCGCCATCGCCTTCGCGCAGCAGGGCATGGCTCCTCCGCGACCACTCACGCACGACCTGTTCAAGGACGTGCTCGAAGCCGTGGGCCAGGAGCTCAGCGAGGTGCGCATCACCGACCTGAGAGAGGGTGTCTTCTACGCGGAGCTGGTCTTCGCCAGCGGCGTCGAGGTCAGCGCCCGCCCCTCCGACGCCATAGCGCTCGCGCTGCGGACCGGTACGCCCATCTTCGGCAGCGACGGGGTCCTCGACGACGCCGGGATCGCCATCCCGGACGAGCAGGAGGACGAGGTCGAGAAGTTCCGGGAGTTCCTGGACCAGATCTCGCCCGAGGACTTCGGCACCAACAGCCAGTGAGGGGCGGTATGCGCCGGGTGCCCGAGCGCATTCGGCCAGACTTTCCCCGTCGCGGGGCACGGGAAACCACTCTCAGGGTGATAATCACCCGGCGTGGCGAGCGCGGCGATCGTTGACGCACCCATGGTGACTGCCTACGGTCGTGGAGGCAGGTCAAGGACGCGGAGGTCGGCGTGAGCATGAGCGGCGACGGTACGACTGGGGGAGTTCCCGGGCGCAGCCTCGGGGACCGCGGTCCGTATCAGCTTCAGGGCAACAGGACCGAACGTGCTCCCAAGCTGCCCGCACCCGCCTCGGCGGGGAGCGGACCGGGCGCGGAGGAGATCGGCTACCGCGGCCCCACGGCCTGCGCGGCGGCGGGCATCACCTACCGGCAGCTCGACTACTGGGCGCGTACGGCGCTCGTCGAACCGACGGTCAGGCCCGCCTACGGCTCGGGCACCCAGCGGCTCTACAGCTTCCGCGACGTGGTCGTCCTGAAGATCGTCAAGCGGCTGCTCGACACCGGGGTGTCCCTGCAGAACATCCGCAGCACCATCCAGCACCTGCGCGAGCGCGGCTTCCGCGACCTGGAGCGCATGACGCTGATGAGCGACGGCGCCACCGTCTACGAGTGCACCTCGCCCGACGAGGTCCACGATCTGCTCCAGGGCGGCCAGGGGATCTTCGGCATCGCCGTGGGCGTGGTGTGGCGGGACGTGGAGAGCGCGCTGTCGCAGTTGCACGGGGAGCGCGTCGACACCGGGGAGACGCTGGTGCCGCACCACCCCGCCGACGAGCTGGCCCGGCGCCGCAACAAGGCCGTCTGAGACCGCCCGCCGGATGAGCTCTCCGGCACCGCGCGAGTCCTTCGCGGACGCCATTACCGGTTTCCCGGCCCCCGTTGTCAGTGGTGTGCGGGAGCATCGGTGACGTGAGGACCTCGCCCACCATCCTGCATCTCGACATGGACGCCTTCTACGCCTCGGCGGAGCAGGCCGCCAAGCCGAGCCTGCGCGGAAAGGCCGTGGTGGTCGGCGGTCTCGGTCCCCGCGGGGTGGTGGCGACGGCCTCCTACGAGGCCCGGGTCTTCGGGGTGCACTCGGCGATGCCGATGGGCCAGGCGCGGCGGCTCGCCCCGCACGCCGCCTATCTGGTGCCGCGCTTCGGGCTCTACCGCGCCGTCAGCGAGCAGGTCATGGCGCTGCTGCGGGCGCTCTCGCCGCTGGTGGAGCCGCTGAGCCTGGACGAGGCCTTCGTGGACCTGGAGGCCGAGGGTGCCGCCTGGGACGCGGACTCGGCGCGCGCGGTGGGCCGGGGGCTGCGGGCCGACATCCGGGCGACCACGGGGCTGACCGGTTCGGTGGGCCTGGCCGCCTCCAAGATGCTCGCCAAGATCGCCTCGGAGGAGGCCAAGCCCGACGGCCTGGTGCTCATAGAACCGGGCACCGAGCGCGAACTCCTCGCCCCGATGCCGGTGCGCACCCTGCCCGGCGTCGGCCCCGCGACCGGTGATCATCTGCGTCGGGCCGGGATCACCACGGTCGGGGAGATCGCCGAGGCCGGGATGGAGGAGCTGGTGCGGCTCCTCGGCAAGGCGCACGGCGAGGGGCTGTACGCGATGGCGCTGGCCCATGACGAGCGCCCGGTGGTGGCCGAGCGGGACGCGAAGTCGGTCTCGGTGGAGGACACGTACGACATCGACATCCACGACCGGGTGCGGGTGCGCGGGGAGGTGCACCGGCTGGCCGGGCGGTGCGTGCAGCGGCTGCGGGCGGCCGGGCGGTCCGGGCGCACGGTGGTGCTGAAGGTCCGCCGCTACGACTTCTCCACCCTCACCCGCTCGGAGACGCTGCGGGGGCCCACCGACGACCCCGCGGTGGTGCGCGAGTCCGCGGCGCGGCTGCTGGAGTCGGTGGACACCACGGGCGGCGTGCGGCTGCTCGGCGTCGGGGTCACCGGGCTCGCGGACTACACCCAGGAGGACCTGTTCGCGCAGGCCGCGAGCGAGCGGCCGGAGCCGGAACCGGAGGCGGAGCAGCCCCGGCCCGCGGCCCCGGCGGTGGAGCCCGCCCCGGCGGAGCGCTCCTGGCCCGCGGGGCACGATGTGCGCCACGCCGCCTTCGGCCACGGCTGGGTGCAGGGGAGCGGGATCGGCCGGGTGACCGTGCGCTTCGAGACGCCGTACTCCGGGCCGGGCCGGGTGCACACCTTCCGTACCGACGACCCGGACCTGGAGCGCGCCGAGCCGCTGCCCCTGGTGCCGGTGCCCGCGGCGGACACCGGGCCGGGGGAGTCCTCGGCGGAGGCGGCCGGGGAGCGGGAGACGGCCGAGGAACGGGGGACCGCCGGGGAGCGGGAGGCGGAGGTGGGCCAGGAGGGCGGCTGAGGAGCCGGGAAGGCGGCTCAGGCCTCCTCGGAACCGGCGAGGCGCCCGAAGTCCCGGTCCGGGGGCGGCGGTCCGCCAGGCGCCGTGTCGAGCCCGTAGTGCTGGTAGAGCTGGAGTTCCTGCTCGGGGGAGAGGTGCTTGCCGACGCCGAAGTCGGGGGCGTCCTTGACGAGTGCACGGTCGAAGGGGAGGTGCAGCGCCCCCTCGACCAGTTCGCCGGGCTCCAGCGGGACGAAGGCGTCGTGGCTGAAGAGGCCGGTGCGTATGGCGGCCCACTCCGGTTCGCCGGTGGCGTCGTCGAGGTAGACCTCGTCGACGGTCCCGATCTTGGCTCCGGTGCGGTCGAAGGCCTTGCGGCCTATGAGGTTGCGCGGGTCGATGTCGGTCTGCACGTGCCCCTCCAACTGATCGCAACAACTGGGCGCATTCGTCCGTCGACACCACGAAAGAGCACAATGGTGAATACGGCCACTTGAGCGAGGCCCCCGGGAGGGGCGCTGGTAGGCTGGCAGATGGCTGTCGACCCCGCGCGGGAGAGCCCCCAAGGCAGGAGCGGGGGCGCCGAAGGAGCAAATCCTCCCCGGAATCTCTCAGGCACCCGTACCGCACGGACGAGGTCACTCTGGAAAGCAGGGCGGAGGCGAGGGTCTCCGCGCTCACCGACGGTGAAAGCCGGGGCGTCCTCGGGCGGACCGGTGAAGCTCTCAGGTCGATGACAGAGGGGGAGGCCGATCGGGCGCCACCGCCGTGGTGCCCCCGAAGGTCGCACACGACCAGGAGGCCTCCGAGATGACCCGTATTCCGCTCTCCCAGCTCGAACAGGGCACGCCCTTCGCGCAGCGCCACATCGGCCCCGACGCCGAGGCCCGCGCCAAAATGCTCGCCCAGGTCGGATACGGCTCCCTCGACGAGCTGACGGCCGCCGCGGTACCCGACGTGATCAAGAGCGCCGAGGCCCTCGCGCTGCCGGGCGCGCGCACCGAGCCCGAGGTGATCGCCGAGCTGCGCGCCCTCGCCGACCGCAACCAGGTCCTCGGTTCCATGATCGGCCTCGGCTACTACGGCACCTTCACCCCGCCGGTCGTGCTGCGCAACGTCATGGAGAACCCCGCCTGGTACACGGCCTACACCCCGTACCAGCCGGAGATCTCCCAGGGTCGACTGGAGGCCCTGCTGAACTTCCAGACCATGGTCGCCGACCTGACGGGCCTGCCCACCTCCGGGGCCTCGCTGCTCGACGAGGGCACCGCCGCCGCCGAGGCCATGGCGCTGTCCCGGCGCGTCGGCAAGGTCAAGAACGGCGTCTACCTGGTCGACGCCGATGTGCTCCCGCAGACCGTCGCGGTGCTGCAGACCCGCGCCGAGCCGACCGGCGTCGAGGTGATCGTCACCGACCTGTCCGAGGGCATCCCGGCCGAGATCGCCGCGCGCGGGATCAGCGGTGTGCTGCTGCAGTACCCGGGCGCCTCCGGCGCGGTGCGCGACATCCAGGCCGTCGTCGCCGAGGCGCAGGAGGCCGGCGCCGTCGTCACCGTCTGCGCCGATCTGCTCGCCCTGACGCTGCTCAAGTCGCCCGGCGAGCTGGGCGCCGACATCGCGGTGGGCACCACCCAGCGCTTCGGCGTCCCGATGGGCTTCGGCGGCCCGCACGCCGGTTACCTGGCCGTCCGCGAGAAGTTCGCCCGCAGCCTGCCGGGCCGCCTGGTCGGCGTCTCCGTGGACGCCGACGGCAACAAGGCCTACCGGCTCGCCCTGCAGACCCGCGAGCAGCACATCCGCCGCGAGAAGGCCACCAGCAACATCTGTACGGCGCAGGTGCTGCTCGCCGTGATGGCCGGGATGTACGCGGTCTACCACGGCCCCGAGGGGCTGCGGACGATCGCCGCCCGCACCCACCGCTACGCCACCGTGCTCGCCGCGGGCCTCAGCGCGGGCGGCCTGGAGCTGGAGCACGCCGCCTACTTCGACACCCTGACCGTGCGGGTCCCGGGCCGGGCCGCGGCCGTGGCCGAGGCCGCCCGCCGCGGCGGGATCAACCTCCACCTCGTCGACGGCGACCGCGTCTCGCTGGCCTGCGACGAGACCACCAACCGGGCCCAACTCGCCGCCGTATGGAAGGCCTTCGGGGTCGAGGGCGACATCGAGGCGCTGGACGCCGAGGCGGCCGACACCCTGCCCGAGGGGCTGCTGCGCACCGACGACTACCTGAGCCACCCGGTCTTCCACGAGCACCGCTCGGAGACCGCGATGCTGCGCTACCTGCGCAGGCTCGCCGACCGCGACTACGCGCTGGACCGCGGCATGATCCCGCTCGGCTCCTGCACCATGAAGCTGAACGCGACCACCGAGATGGAGCCGGTCACCTGGCCCGAGTTCGGCGCGCTGCACCCCTTCGCCCCCGCCGACCAGGCCGAGGGCTATCTGACCCTCATCCGGGAGCTGGAGGAGCGCCTCGCCGAGGTCACCGGCTACGACAAGGTCTCCCTCCAGCCGAACGCCGGCTCCCAGGGCGAGCTGGCCGGACTCCTCGCGGTGCGCGCCTACCACCGGGCCAACGGCGACGAGCAGCGCACGGTCTGCCTGATCCCCTCCTCCGCGCACGGCACCAACGCCGCCAGCGCCGTGATGGCGGGCATGAAGGTCGTCGTCGTGAAGACCTCCGGGGACGGTGAGATCGACGTCGAGGACCTGCGGGCCAAGATCGAGCAGTACCGCGAGCAGCTCTCGGTGCTGATGATCACCTACCCCTCGACGCACGGCGTCTTCGAGGAGCACGTCGCCGACATCTGCGGGGCCGTGCACGAGGCGGGCGGCCAGGTCTACGTGGACGGCGCGAACCTCAACGCGCTCGTCGGCCTCGCCAAGCCCGGCCACTTCGGCGGCGACGTCTCGCACCTCAACCTGCACAAGACCTTCTGCATCCCGCACGGCGGCGGCGGCCCCGGCGTCGGCCCGGTCGGCGTCCGCACGCACCTCGCCCCGTACCTGCCGAACCACCCGCTGCAGCCCGCGGCCGGACCGCAGACCGGTGTCGGCCCGATCTCCGCCGCCCCCTGGGGCTCGGCGGGCATCCTGCCGATCTCCTGGGCGTACGTCCGCCTCATGGGCGGAGAGGGGCTCAAGCGCGCCACCCAGGTCGCCGTGCTGAGCGCCAACTACATCGCCAAGCGGCTCGAACCGCACTTCCCGGTGCTCTACACCGGCCCCGGCGGACTGGTCGCGCACGAGTGCATCATCGATCTGCGCCCGCTCACCAAGGCCACCGGGGTCTCCGTGGACGACGTCGCCAAGCGGCTCATCGACTACGGCTTCCACGCGCCGACCATGTCCTTCCCGGTCGCGGGCACCCTGATGATCGAGCCCACCGAGAGCGAGGACCTCGCCGAGCTGGACCGCTTCTGCGAGACCATGATCGCGATCCGGGCCGAGATCGAGAAGGTCGGCTCCGGCGCCTGGCCCGCCGACGACAACCCGCTGCGCAACGCCCCGCACACGGCGAGCGCCCTCGCGGGCGACTGGGAGCACGCCTACAGCCGCGAGGAGGCGCTCTTCCCGACCGGGGTCAGCGCCTCGGACAAGTACTGGCCGCCGGTCCGCCGCGTCGACCAGGCCTACGGCGACCGCAACCTGGTCTGCTCCTGCCCGCCGCTGGACGCCTACGAGGACTGAGCCCCCGGGGGCGGTGACGCACAGGCAACGGCCTCGGGCCGAACCGGATTCGCTCCGGTCCGGCCCGAGGCCTTCTGTGCCGTGGTGTCCGGGCCGCTTCAGGCGGCGGTGACCACCCGGCCCGCCGCGAGCGGGCGGTGCGGGGCGATGACCTTGCCGTCGGGCAGCAGCTCACCGGTGTCCTCGAACAGCAGCACGCCGTTGCACAGCAGACTCCAGCCCTGTTCGGGGTGGTGGGCCACCGGCAGCGCGGCCTCCCGGTCGGCGGAGTCTGCGGACGGGCAAGCTGGCTGGTGCTGGCACATGGCTGGGATCTCTCGGTGCGTCGTGGTGTCTGTCCTGCGGCTCGATTCCGTGCTCATGCCGCCCCCCGTGATGTGTGTAGGTCAGTCCCAGTGTTGCCCCGCGAGCGCGGATCCGCAGGTATTTCCCACCAGCACCCGTCACAGGTTGGTGACGCATCACCCAGGTGGGCGGTTGCGCCCAACAGGACCGTCCCTTCGGGGGGTTCGCCCTGGTCACTTCGGGCCATGCGCGGGCGTGCCCGGGTCAGGCGGTGGTGCGCAGCAGCGGGGCGTGGCCCAGTCGCAGGGTGAGCACCGGCAGCAGGTCGGCGACCTGGTACGGGCGGCCGGCGGCGATGCCCGGGGGCGCAGGGGCGAGCGGGATGAGCAGGTCGGAGGGGGCCGGGGTGCCCTCGGCGGGGTCGGCGGCGCAGTCGCCGTGCAGCCACAGGGTGAGCATGTACAGCTCGGGTACCGAGAGCAGGCGTACCTGGTGGGGTGCCGCCTGGGCGTCCGCCTGCCGCAGGGCCTGCTCCGTGGAGGTGACGTACGGGCCCTCGAAGAAGTGCGAGAAGGCCCAGCCGTCGGGTGTCAGGCGGGTGTCCGCGGCGGCGACCATCCGCTCCCCGGATCTGATGAGGAAGCGCCAGCCCGCGAGCCGGGAGGGCAGCTCCTCGCCCTGGGCCACCCGGTCGAGCACGTGCAGGGGCAGCGGGAGTTCGGGTGCGAGCGGGCCCTGGGCGGACTTCAGCGCGGGTGTGTGCGCCTCGTGGATCGCGGTGGGCGAACCCAGCGCGGTCAGGACACTGCGCAGGGCGGGCGCCGGGGCAGGGGGCACGTGCAGGGCCATGGTGGGTCGCCTCTCGGTCGGAAGGCACAGGGAAACTGAGGCAGGGCGGACGGCGCTGTCAGCTCTCGGGGCCGGAGGCGGGAGGGCTCGCGTGATCCGCGGGGCACCAACTCCTCGCCTCGTTCGCGAAGTTTATACGAGCCTCCTCGGGGCCGCGTTTCCACTAGCCGCCCCCGTGAATACGTGCAAGGCCGTATTCAGCCGGTGTCGACCTGGAATGACCGGTTATTCAGGACCAGGAGCCGAGGTGGACCGGTCTTCTTCGCCGGTGCGGGACGGCTGGATATCGACCCAGCCTTTCACGTTCCGTGTTCACAGCGGCCACGGAAATGTGTCGGGGTCGTATGCCCGGGGAATGTGCTCTCGGTCACCATAGCGCCCCGATCAGCTGCGGCGGGGCTTGTCGATCACCTTACCGGGCATCATCATCCCTGACACCGCGGCCGGGATCTTTGGGCTGCCCGATCGAGGAGGGAAGCTTCGATGGGCGAGAAGGTCGAGGCGGAGGTGCAGGGTCTTGACGACCGGCGCGAGTACCGCAGGAAGCTGCGGGAGTGCCTGGTGGTGCTGGAGCGGATGCTGGCCGGGGAGAGCTTCGACAGGCCCAGGAACATGATGGGTCTGGAGATCGAGCTGAATCTCGTGGGGGCGGACGGGATGCCCCGTATGCGCAATGCCCAAGTCCTGGAACGTATCGCGAGCAAGGATTTCCAGACCGAGCTCGCAATGTTCAATCTCGAAGTGAACATCGCGCCGCACCGGATGGCGGGCCGGGTACTCGACAGGCTGGCCGAGGAGTTGCGTACCTCGCTCGCGTATGCCGACCGGAAAGCGGGCGAAGTCGACTCCGAGGTCGTGATGATCGGAATTCTCCCGACCCTCTCCCAGGACGATCTCGTCTCCGCGAATCTCTCCGACGTGGACCGCTACACACTCCTCAACGATCAGATCGTCGCGGCTCGCGGTGAGGATTTCCAACTGGAAATCGACGGGGTGGAGAGCCTCAGCTGCACCTCCTCCTCGATCGCCCCCGAAGCCGCCTGCACCTCCGTGCAGTTGCACCTCCAGGTCACCCCGGAGCGCTTCCCCGAGGTCTGGAACTCCGCCCAGGCCCTGGCGGCGGCCCAGATCGCCATCGGGGCCAACTCGCCCTTCCTCTTCGGCCGCGAGCTGTGGCGGGAGTCCCGGCCGCCGCTGTTCCAGCAGTCCACCGACACCCGGCCGGAGGAGCTGCGGACCCAGGGAGTGCGGCCCCGGACCTGGTTCGGCGAGCGCTGGATCGACTCCGCGTACGACCTCTTCGAGGAGAATGTGCGCTACTTCCCGCCGCTGCTGCCGATCTGCGACGAGGAGGATCCGCGGTCCGTCCTGGAGTCGGGCGGGACGCCGAGGCTCGGCGAACTCGTGCTGCACAACGGCACCGTGTACCGCTGGAACCGCCCGGTCTACGACGTCGCCGACGGGCGGGCCCACCTCAGGGTGGAGAACCGGGTGCTGCCTGCGGGCCCCACAGTGGCGGACGTGGTCGCGAACACCGCCTTCTACTACGGCGCCATCAGGGCGCTCGCCGAGGACGCGCGGCACCTGTGGTCGCGGCTGCCCTTCGAGGCCGCGGCGGCCAACTTCGAGGCAGCGTGCCGGTTCGGCGTCGAGGCGGAGTTCGACTGGCCGCGCCGGGGGCGGCACGGCGGCACGGTCCGGATCCCGGCCGTGCGGCTGATCGAGGAGGAGCTGCTGCCGCTGGCCTCGGCCGGGCTCGACGCCTGGGGTGTCGAACCCGCCGACCGCGACCTCTACCTCGGCATCATCGAGGAGCGCTGCCGGCGCCGGGTCAACGGCGCCTCCTGGCAGGCCGCCACCTACCACCGGGCGCGCGAGAGCGGACTCGACCGGCCCGCCGCGCTGGCCGCCATGACGCGCCGGTACGCGGAGCTGATGCGGCTCGGCGAGCCCGTGCACACCTGGCCGGTGGAGGTGCCGGCGCCCGTACTGCCCCGGAGCTGACCGGGCTGCCGGGAGCCGTTCCGTGCTGCGGAGTCGACCCGATGCTGCCCGGGAGTTGACCCGTACCGCGGAGTTGACGGTGTTGCCCGGGAGTTGATCCGTACCGCGGAGTTGACGGCGCTGCCCGGGAATTGATCCGTGCCGCCCCGGAGCCGAAGCGGCGCCCGCGCGGCGGCGGGTGGTGAGCGCACAGCGCGGGCGCCCGGGATCCCGGGCGCCCGCGGAGGGTCATCGGTGAGGCGAGGCGGTCATCGGCGAGGCAGGGGCCTCACTGCTGGGCCTTGATGCCCGCTTCCATGATCGCCTTGAGGATGACCGAGTTGATCTTCGAGGGGTCCTCGACCTCGTGGCTGGAGCCGTGGGTGGCCTCGGCTATCTGCGCCGCGTCGTCCTTGTCCGCGTCCGGGCCGATGGTCAGCATGATGACGGGCACCGGCTTGCCGGGCTTCGCCAGGACCGCCAGCCTGCGCAGCAGCGCGGAGCGGGAGAGGTCGCCGGTGTCGTTGCCCCCGTCGGTGACCACGATGACCGTGTTGAACTTGCCGTCGACATAGGAGGAGGTGGCGTCCTTGTAGGCGGCGAGCACGGTGTCGTACAGGCCGGTCTCGTCGGTGCTCTCCGGGGCGAGTTGCTCGTAGCCCTTCTCCAGGTCCTCGACATGCGACTTGGTGATGCGCTTGGTGTCGACGATCTTGCGGTAGTCGCGGTCGCCGTCCAGGTCGGAGGCGAAGTCCCACAGGCCGATCTCGTCCTCGCCCTCGCTGAAGGTCTTCAGGCCTTCGCGCAGGGAGTTCTTCATCAGCGACATCCGGGAGCCGCCCAGCTCCGGGACCATGTCGGCCATCGAGGAGGAGGCGTCGATCACGGTGGTCAGGCGGGCGCTCTGCGCCGTGATGGTCCAGATGCCCAGCGACTCCTGGATCTCCCCGGGGCTCGGCTGCTCGCCGTCGCTGTCGTCGTAGGGCTGCGGGGAGCGGCCGCCCGCCGCCGTCACCAGCTCGGCGGAGGGCTCGTCGGCGTTGGTGCGGAAGCCGTGCTCGTGCAGGATCCGCTTGCCCTCCTGCTCGCCGAGGAGCGTCATGAAGCGCAGGGCGGCGCGCGACTCGTCGGTGGTCATCTCGGATTCGTCGATGAGCGTGTACGGGTAGTCGAGCTGCGGCGAGCCGTCCTTGGGGTAGAAGAGGCTCAGATCGCCGCCGGTGCCCTTGGACTTGGTGTTGTGGGTGAAGGAGGCCTGCTCGGAGAGGACGAGCGCGTCGTTCCCCTTGCCCTGCCCGTCCCGTGCCAGCGAGTCGGCGGCCGTGGTGTCGCCCTCGGCGATGTGCTTCTGGATCGCCCCGGCCACCTCCACCCCGCGGCTGCGGCCGTCCCCGCCGTCCGGCGCGGCGCCCAGCTCGGTGAGGGCCAGCAGCCCGGTCGCGCTGAGCGAGGGGTTGGCCGTGCCGACATGCGCCTTGTCGCCCTTGATCGCGACTTCCGCCAACTCGTCCCAGGAGTACGTCTTCTGGGGCCAGCCGAGCTTGTCGGCGGCGGAGGGCACCGCGGCCACCGCCAGCGGGGTCGAGGCGACGTTGCCCGCGGTGGTCAGCGGCGAGGCGGCACCGGAGTCCGAAGTGCCCTGCACCCACATCTGGGAGTCGGGCACCCAGACGTCGAAGCCGGTGTTCTTCCCGGTGCGCAGCAGCCCGGCGGTCTTGAAGGAGTCCTGGGAGACCACCTTGATGTCCATGCACCGGCCGTCGGAGGTGATCTCGTTCTCGCGCGAGTAGTCCGCGGCGGCCTGCAGGGCGGGGGCCATGTCGGGCGAGGCCGCGACGCTCAGCCCGACGGCGTCGTCCTCGCACGAACTCCCGGACAGCCAGCCCCCGGAGTAGGCGACCGCGCCGCCGGCGGTCACCGTGAGCACCAGAACCGTGGCGATCGCCACGGCGCGGCGCCGAACGCCCGGATGTGGCTGTGTTGCTTCCGGCCCGTACTCTTCGGGCAGGTTGTGACGTCCCATGGCGTTGCCTTCGCTCTCCTGGCCAAACTCTCAGTCGCGTAGCGCCGACAGGGGGACAGGGGCGCCGGGACGGCGGTTTTCCTCGACCTGTCGTACGCGATCTTCGCAAGTCTGTTCGCGAGAGTAGCGGGATCGGTCCGGGGAATGAGGGCGGATTACTCAACTGGAGGCAGGAGTGCAGTCGCAGGCGGGTCCCGTGGCCGAAAATATCCCTTTTGACGGGCGGTCACGAAGAGTCCTGCGGGACGAAACACTGCTCGTGCTCGGTCTGTCACTCGGTGCGAGCGGCGTGTCTGCGCTGGTCAGCTTTGTGGGCTCGCTGACCAAGCCGGGCGGTCTCAAGGACCAGGCGGCCACCCTCAACGCCTCGGCCGCGCCGGGCCGTCCGTGGCTGGACCTCGCCTGGCAGCTCTTCGGAATCGCCACCGCTCTGGTGCCCGTCGCGCTCGTCGCGCACCTGCTGCTGCGCGAGGGCGGCTCGCTGCGGAGCATCGGCTTCGACCGCACCAGGCCCTGGCCCGATCTCGCCCGCGGAGCCGCCGTCGCCGCGGTGATCGGCAGCACCGGCATCGCCTTCTACCTCGCCGCGCGCGGGCTCGGTTTCAACCTCACCGTGGTGCCGGAGGACCTGCCGGACGTGTGGTGGAAGTACCCGGTGCTCATCCTGTCCGCCGTGCAGAACTCGGTGCTCGAAGAGGTCATCGTGGTCGGCTATCTGCTGCGCAGGCTCCAGCAGTTGGGCTGGTCGCCCGCCGCCGCGCTGGCCGCGAGTTCGGTGCTGCGCGGCTCGTACCACCTCTACCAGGGCATCGGCGGCTTCCTCGGCAACATGGTGATGGGCGCGGTCTTCGTGCTCCTGTACCGGCGCTGGGGACGCGTCGGCCCGCTGGTCGTCGCGCACGCGCTGCTCGACATCGGCGCCTTCGTGGGATACGGACTGCTCGCCGGCCGGGTGGACTGGTTGCCGACCGCCTGAGGCGGGCCGCCGGAGCCCGGCCCCGGCGGGCAGCACACCGCGGCCGGGCTCAGGCGAGCAGTTCCCCGTCGACGACGGTGACCGCATGGCCCGTCAACCGCACGCGCCCACCGCTCAGTTCGGTCGCCACCAGTCCCGAGCGCGGTGAGGCCTGGAGCCCGGTGAGCCGGTCGCTGCCGAGGCGCGGGGCCCAGAAGGGCGCGAGGGCGGTGTGCGCGCTGCCGGTGACGGGGTCCTCGTCGATGCCGACGCGGGGGAAGAAGCAGCGCGAGACGAAGTCGTAGCCGCACTCCGGGGAGGCGGCCCGGGCGGTGGCGATGACCCCGCGTTCCGAGTGCGCGGCGAGCGCCCGGTGGTCGGGCCGCAGCGCGTGCACCGCGGCCTCGTCGGCGAGTTCGACGAGCAGGTCGCCCACCTGCGGGCCGGTGTCGTACACGGAGCGGGGCGCCGCGCCCAGCGCCTCGGCCAGCCCCTCGGGCGCGGGCACCTCGGTGAGCGGGGCCGCCGGGAAGTCCATCGCGTAGGAGCCGTCCGGCCGGGCGGTGGCGGAGAGCACGCCGCTGCGGGTGGCGAAGCGCAGGATGCCGGTGGCGGCGCCGGTACCGAACAGGATGTGGGCGGTGGCGAGCGTGGCGTGCCCGCACATGTCCACCTCGGCGGCGGGGGTGAACCAGCGCAGCCGCCAGTCGGCCTCCTCGCCCCCGCCCGGGTGGGCGAAGGCGGTCTCGGAGAGGTTGACCTCGGCGGCCACCCGCTGCATCCAGTCGTCCGCCGGGAAGGCGTCGAGCAGGACGACCCCGGCCGGATTCCCGGCGAAGGGGCGGTCGGTGAAGGCGTCCACGATACGAATCCGCATACGCACGACGCTAGGCCGCGGGCCGGAGGGCGGCCAAGGCCAATCGGGGGTCGGTGGCCTGGTCTTCGGGGGCTGGTGGGGGCGGGCTGTCGGCCGACTGGCTGCGCGCGGGCGGGGCGCTCGACGAACCGGGCCCCCGGCGGGTGATCCGCTCAGACGGCGAGGCGTCGGGGCCGGGCGTCCGCCCGTCCGTAGGAGAGCACCCGGGCGAGCGCCTCCCGGAACCGGGCGAGGTCGTCGGCCGGTGCTTCGATCACGGCCTCGACGACGGCCTCGATCCTGCTGTCGTCCGCGCGCAGGTCTTCCAGCGCCTCGGGGTCCAGTGCGACGCGGAGGACGGCGCCCGTCAGCACGGCCTCGCGCACACAGCCGTAGGCCGTCCCTCCTCCCGCCGTGACCAGGCAGTACGTGTCCATCCCCAGGGCCGCCTCCTGGTCGTCGGGCTCCTCTGCTCCCGCCAGGAACACCAGGAGGAAGCCGCTTCCGTCCTCTCCTTCGGCGAGAGCGGCCTGGGTGAAGCGGCCGTCGGGAGCGCTCTCGGTGGCGGTGGCGCGGGCGGTGAACCGGTACGTCATTCCGGCGTTCTACCAGCGTCGCCTTCGGGGCTGTGAGCAGGGAACTCCGGGGGCGATCGGGCAGGGTGCGCCGTCGTCGATCCGGCCCGAGGGGGCAAGCGCCTTGCCGTACGACAGTCTCCGATATATCGTTGAGGCATCGCGAGCGATACGCGACCGATTTCCGAAGCGAAGAACGAAGAAGAAGGAAAGGGTGGGTGAGCGAGATGCGTTCCCACGGACACGGACACGGAAGAGAGCACTGCGGACCCGGGCACCCGGGCAGTGAGGGATTCGAGAGCAGGCGTGCCGCCTTCGGCCCCTTCGGGCCGGGGTTCGGCGGGCCCGGGCCCTGGGGCGGGCGCGGCGGCGGCCGGGGCGGTCCCCGGGGCCGGGCGCGCCGCGGTGATGTACGGGCCTCGATCCTGGCCCTGCTCGGCGACCGGCCGATGCACGGCTACGAGATGATCCAGGAGATCGCCGAGCGCAGTGGCGGCGCGTGGAAGCCGAGCCCCGGCTCGGTCTATCCGACGCTGCAACTCCTGGAGGACGAGGGCCTGATCCGCAGCGAGTCGGAGGGCGGCAAGAAGCTCTTCGCGCTGACGGAGGAGGGTGCCACCGCCGCCGCGGAGGGACCCGAGGCGCCCTGGGAGGAGGCCGGCCGCGGCGTCGACTGGGAGACCGTCAACGAGATCCGCCAGGCGGGCTTCGGCCTCATGGAGGCCTTCGGCCAGGTCTGGAAGACCGGCAGCAAGGAGCAGCGCGACAAGGCGGTCGGCGTGCTCAACGAGGCGCGGAAGAAGCTGTATCTGATCCTCGCCGAGGACAGCTGACCGGCAGGCCCCCTGCACCCCGGCCGGACCGGGGTGGCAAGGGGGCTCGGCGCGTGTAGGGGGAGATGTCCTGGGATCTCATCCCCAAGGAGGAGGAGCGGCGCAGGGAAGGCCAACCAGGGCGGGAGGCGGAAATGCTTCCCGCAGCCGACGATTCGGCCCGCACCGGCTGATGAGGTGGGAAACGTGCAATCCCGCATACCGCATGAGACCCCGGACGGCAGTCCGCGAGCCGCCTGGCCTGGTGCCCCGCTCACCGTGGAGCTGACGGCGGCGCTCACCGGTGCGCGCCGGAGGGCGGCACGGGACCGCGACCGGGAGACGGACACGGCACATCTGCTGCACTCCCTGCTCGAATCCGACCCCGAGGTGCGCGCCGTCTTCGGCGGCGCCCGGGTGGTCAAGCTGCTCGGCTATCTGGTGCAGCGCAGCATCGGCTACGGACTGCGGTGGCAGGGCGCGGCCGAGAGCACTGGCACGCCGCCGGTGGCCGGGGGCTCGGGGTTCTCCGCCGCGGCGGCGCGTGCGCTGGAGGCGGCGGCGGTACGCGCGGTGGGCCGGGGCGCCCCGGCCGCCGACGGGCTCGATCTGCTCGCCTCCCTCGTGGCGGACCCCGACTGCCGGGCCGTCGAGGTGCTGCGGCGCTCCGCCTTCCGCGCCGCCGAACTCCGGGCCCGGATCGAGGCGGTACGCGCGGGCAGCGCCCGGGGCGAGGAAGTGGGCAACTGAGGCCGCCGCGCGGGGACTTGGCGGCGCCGACCGGCTGACGTACCGCCCGGGGCCGCGCAGGGCCCAAAACGTCAGGAGTCTGGGTCGTGACGCTCATGACGAGTCCTGTCATCATGTGGCGGTGCACACGACAAAACCCGAGACGACCGGCGCCCGCGGCCGGGGTCTCGCCCTCGCCCTCGTCTCGGCCTGCGCCTTCGGCGGCTCCGGGGTCGCGGCCAAGCCGCTGATCGAGGCGGGTCTGGACCCGCTGCACGTGGTGTGGCTGCGGGTGGCGGGCGCCGCCCTGGTCATGCTGCCGCTCGCCTGGCGGCACCGCGCCCTGGTGCGAAGGCGGCCGGTGCTGCTCGCCGGGTTCGGCCTGCTCGCCGTCGCCGGGGTCCAGGCCTGCTACTTCGCCGCGCTGTCCCGTATCCCGGTCGGGGTGGCGCTGCTCGTCGAGTACCTGGCGCCCGCGCTGGTCCTCGGCTGGGTGCGGTTCGTGCAGCGCAGGCCGGTGACCCGGGCCGCGGCGGTGGGCGTGGTGCTCGCGGTCGGCGGCCTCGCCTGCGTGGTGGAGGTGTGGTCGGGGCTCGGCTTCGACGCCTTCGGGCTGCTGCTCGCCCTCGGCGCGGCCTGCTGCCAGGTCGGGTACTTCGTCCTCTCGGATCAGGGCGCCGCGGACGACGGCACCGAGGCCCCGGACCCGCTCGGCGTCATCGCCTACGGACTGCTCGTCGGCACCCTCGTCCTCACGGTGATCGCCCGGCCCTGGGAGATGGAGTTCGCGGTGCTCGCCCGGCAGGCGGAGATGGACGGCAGCGGGGTGCCCGCGGGTGTGCTGCTCGCCTGGATCGTCCTGGTGGCGACCGTGGCCGCCTATGTCACCGGGGTGCTCTCGGTACGGCGGCTGTCCCCGCAGGTGGCGGGGGTGGTCGCCTGCCTGGAGGCGGTGATCGCCACGGTGCTCGCCTGGGTCCTGCTCGGCGAGCGGCTGTCCGCACCGCAGGTGCTCGGCGGGATGGTGGTGCTGGCCGGAGCCTTCATCGCCCAGTCCGCCGCCCCGGCCAAGGCCTCCCCGGAACCTGTGCTCGGCTCGCTGCCCGGTGCTCTGCCCGAGGAGCCGGGTGCCGGGGAACCGCGCGCCCGGTCCGGGGAAGCGGGCGCCGGGGACGAGGAGTCGGCGGGTACGGAAGCGTCCGCCGCCGATGCCGGAGCGCCCGGTGCCGCAGCGCCGGGCGCCCCGCTGCCGCGTGCCGCGGAGCCGGGTGCCGGGACGGAACCCTGCGGCAGCGCTGTCGTACCCGGGTCGTAGAATCCGGCTCATGCACGCACGCGCGCTCGTTCTGCCGCCTCCGGCCCGCTGAGGCGGGCCCTGACGTACCGCCCGACCCAGGGGCTTCTCGTCTCGATCATGCTGGGCTCGCGGGGGCCAGGTCTCGCACCTCGCTCCCTGAGCCGGACTGATCCGCACGGAAGACCCCCGTGGCCGGGCCCGTCTGTGCTGCCCGCAGAAGTCGTCCCGGGGACCTGAGGACAGGTCCCGCTTCAGAGCTTCTGCGAAGTGCGGAGAACACGCGTGACCACCACTGCTCTCACCGGCCTGCCCGTCGGGCGCGGCCTGCTCTATCTGATCGTCGCCGGAACCGCCTGGGGGACCGCGGGCGCGGCCGCGAGCCTGCTGTTCGCGGCCGGTGACCTCGGCCCGCTCGCCCTCTCCTTCTGGCGCTGCGCGGGCGGCCTCCTGCTGCTCCTCGCCGTCCGCGCGCTGACGCCCCGGCGGGCCCGGCCGGTACTGCCGCGGCGCACCCGGCTGCTGCGCGGCGCCGCCACGGGCGCCGCGCTCGCCCTCTTCCAGACCGCCTACTTCGCCGCGGTGGAGTCCACCGGCCTCGCGGTGGGCACCGTGGTCACCCTCGGCGCCGGGCCCGTGCTCATCGCCCTCGGCGCCCGCCGGGTGCTCGGGGAACGCCTCGGCCGGGCGGGCGGCACCGCGGTCGCCGGGGCGCTCGCCGGGCTCGCGGTCCTGGTGCTCGGCGACGGCGGCGGCACCGTGCGCCCGGCGGGGGTCGCCCTCGCGGTGCTCTCCGCCGCCGGGTACGCGGTGATGACCCTGCTGACGCGCTGGTGGGGCCGCGACGGCGGGGCCGATCCGGCGGCGACGCTGTGGACCTTCGCCTTCGCCGCGCTCGCCGTGCTGCCCTTCGCCCTGCTGGAGGGCCTGACGGCGCACACCGCCCGGCCCGGCTACGTCCTCGCCCTGCTGGTCTACGTGGCGGCGGTGCCCACCGCCCTCGCCTACGCCCTCTACTTCGCGGGGGCCGCGGTGATCCGTTCGGCCACGGTCTCCGTGATCATGCTGCTCGAACCGGTCAGCGCGGCCGTGCTCGCGGTGACCCTGCTCGGTGAGCAGCTCTCCTGGGCGACGCTCGCGGGGACGGTGGTGCTGCTCGCCGCGGTCGCCGGTCTCGCGGCGGCCGAGAGCCGGGACGCCGACTCGCCCGTGCCGGGCGGCGGTTGGGGCCCGGCAGACGGCCCTTCCTGAGCAGCCGGACGTACTCAGCAGCAGCCGGACGTGCTCCGTCGCGATGCGTACGGTACGTACCCCGCCTGGTTCGCAGGGGTACGTCCCCCCCCGCCCGGCTCGCACGGCGCGTACTCCCGCCCGGCGCCCACCGGGCGGGAGCGCCGCTCGGCCGACCCTCCGCTCAGCCGGCCATCCGTTCCAGGTAGTCCGGCACCGCGGTCGTCTCCGCGAGGTCGGCGGCGGGCACCGGTTCCCCGTAGGCGGTGCGCACCGGGAGGACGCCGCTCCAGTGCGGCAGGGACAGGTCCTCGGGGTCGTCGCCGGGGTCGCCGGTGCGGCTCTTGAGCGAGACCTCGGCGAGGTCGAGGGCGAGGACCGCGGTGGCGGCCAGTTCCTTGGCGTTCGCGGGGCGGGAGTCGGCGCTGCGGCCGGGGACCACCTGGTCGACGAGGGCGTTCAGGGCGAGGCGGCGCTCCTCCTCGTCCAGGACCGCCACGGCCCGGCCGTGCACCATCACCGAGCGGTAGTTGATCGAGTGGTGGAAGGCGGAGCGGGCGAGGACCAGGCCGTCGACATGGGTCACGGTCAGGCAGACCTCGATGCCCTCCGGTTCGCCGTGCGCGGTGCGCAGCGGGCGCGAGCCGGTGGAGCCGTGGAGGTAGAGCCGCTCGCCGACCCGGGCGAAGAGGGTGGGCAGGACGACGGGCGCGCCGTCGCGGAGGAACCCGAGGTGGCAGAGGAAGGCCCCGTCGAGCGCGGCGTGCACCGACTCCCGGTCGTAGGAGGCGCGTTCGCGGGCGCGGGTGGGGATCGTGCGCGCGGTCGGGGCGTAGGCGGGGCTCTCCGGCATGGGGGACTCCTCGGGGGCGCTGGTACGGTCTTGCGCTCGACATTGCACTAGTACATAGTGTTCTTTGTGCTAGGAGAGTATCCGATCCATGGTGACGGAGCCCAGGGGATTTCCCGCAGCATCGAGGAGGCGGTGGGCCGCGGTGCGCTGCGGCCCGGTGAAGTCCTGCCGCCGATCAGGGAGTTGGCGACCCGGCTCGGGGTGAACCCGAACACCGTCGCCGCCGCCTACCGGGGCCTGCGGGAGCGCGGGGTGGTGGAGACGGCCGGGCGGCGCGGCACCCGGGTGCGGTCCAAACCGGCGAGCACCCCGCGCGAGAACCTGCGGGTCGAGGTGCCCGCCGGGGTACGGGACCTCTCGCTCGGCAATCCCGACCCCGCCCTGCTGCCCTCGCTCGCCGGGGCCTTCGCGAGCGCCGCCCGGGCCGCGGACGCCCGCCCGGTGCTCTACGGCGAGGAGGCGGTCGATCCCGAACTGGCCCGCAGGGCAGCGGAGTTGTTCGCCGAGGCGGGGGTGCCCGAGGCGCCCGTGGCGGTCACCTCGGGCGCGCTCGACGCGATCGAGCGGGTGCTCCAGGCGCATCTGCGGCCGGGGGACGCGGTCGCCGTCGAGGACCCCGGCTGGGAGAGCCTGCTCGATCTCGTGCCCGCGCTCGGGCTGCGTGCCGTACCGGTCGCGCTCGACGACGAGGGCCCGCTGCCCGAGGCGGTGGACCGGGCCCTGCGCGCGGGCGTCCGGGCGGTCCTGGTGACCGACCGCGCGCAGAATCCGACCGGCGCCGCGATCACCGCCCGGCGCGCGGCCGAACTGCGGGAACTGCTCGGCGCCCACCCCTCCGTCCTGCTCGTGGAGGACGACCACGGGCACGGCATCGCGGGGCTGCCGCTGCATCCGCTGGCCGGCGCCACCCGGCACTGGGCCCTGGTCCGCTCCACGGCCAAGGCCTACGGCCCCGACCTGCGCCTCGCCGTGCTCACCGGCGACGAGCTGACCATGGACCGGGTCCGCGGCAGGCAGCGGCTCGGCCCGGGCTGGGTGAGCAGGCTGCTGCAGGGCGCGGTCGCCCGGCTCTGGGCGGAGGGGGCGCCGGACCTGGACCGGGTCGCACGGGCCTACGGCGAGCGCCGGGGCGCACTCCTCGACGCGCTGGCCGCCCGCGGGATCACCGGCCACGGGGTGAGCGGGCTGAACGTCTGGCTGCCGGTGCCGGACGAGACCGCCGTCGTCGCCCATCTGCTGCACGCGGGCTGGGCGGTGGCCCCCGGCGCCCGCTACCGCCTCGGCAGCGGACCCGGCATCCGGATCACCACCGCGGAACTCACCGCCGCGGAGGCGCAGCCCCTTGCCGGGGCGGTGGCGGCGGTGCTCGGTCCGGTCCCGGGGCGCCGGTACGTGTGAGCCGGTGCGGGGGAGGGGCGGGCCGGGAGCGCGCCGAGTCCGGGTCACGCTCGGAAAGCCAGCGGGCCGGAGCCGAAGCCGGGACGCCGCCGGGCCGCGGAACGGCCGGGCCGAACACGGAAGTTGCCGAGCCGGAGCCGGAGCCGGAGCCGGAGCCGGAGCCGGAGCCGGAGCCGGAGCCGGAGCCGGAGCCGGGAGCCGGGAGGCGTGCCCGGAGCCGCGCCCGGCGGTGAGCGCGGCGCCGCGCTCAGCCCGCTGTCGCCGACGCCGCCGCGACCAGCCCCGCCATCACCCGGGTGTCCTCGCCCATCTCCGGGTGCCACTGCACGCCGAGCGCCCAACTGCCGGGCAGCTCAAGGGCCTCGACGGTGCCGTCCTCGGCGTGGGCCGAGGCGAGCAGTCCGGTGCCGAGGCGGTCCACCGCCTGGTGGTGGTAGGTCGGCACCTCGGTCTGCTCCGGGACGAGCTGCGCGTACCGGGTGCCCGGGACCGGCTTCACGCTGTGCTCGGCGAAGACGCCCGGGCCGCCGGTGTGCCCGTCCAGGTGCTGCACCAGGGTGCCGCCGCGGGCGACGTTCAGCAGCTGCATGCCCCGGCAGATCCCGAGCAGCGGGGTACCGGCGGCCAGGGCCGCGTCGATCAGGGCGAGTTCCCAGGCGTCGCGCAGCGGGGCGGGCGGTCCGGTGCGCGGGCCCGGCTCTGCGCCGTAGCGGCGGGGGTCGACGTCCGCGCCGCCCGCGACGACCAGGCCGTCGAGCCGGGCGACCGCCTCGGCGGCGAGCGCGGGATCGTCCGGCGGGAGCAGCGCGGCGAGGCCGCCCGCCGCCTGGACCAGCCGCGGATAGCCCTCCGGCAGCAGGGCGGCGGGCAGCTGCCACACCCCCCAGGCGGCCGGGTCCAGATAGGTCGTCAGGCCGATCAGCGGCTTGGGCACGGCGCGTTCTCTCCTTCACCTCGGTGGTCGCGGACGGCGCGGTGCCGCTCCGGCCCGGGGACGGGCCGGAGCGGCACCCCGCGTCCTCAGTCGCGTTCCAGCTCGGCCTCGGCCGCCGCCAGGGCGGCGAACTCCTCCTCGGGGGCGCTCGCCACCAGATGCCGCCGACTGTAGAAGGCGAAGTAGGCGAGCGCGATCGCGTAGACCCCGAGCGCCATGAAGGCCGCCTCCTTGTCCACCAGGAAGGTCGCGAGCAGGGCGGACAGCGCGAGCAGGAAGGCGAGCGTGGAGGTCAGCTTCCCGCCGGGCGTGCGGTAGGGCCGCGGCAGCTCGGGCTCGCGGATCCGCAGCACCAGGTGGGAGAGGGCCATCAGGGCGTACGAGATGGTCGCGCCGAAGACCGCGATGTTCAGCATCCGGGCGCCGTTGCCGGTGCCCGCGGCGAGCGCGAAGCCGATCGCGCCGGGGATGAGCAGGCCGAGGTAGGGGGACTTGCGGCGGCTGGTCAGGGAGAGGAACCGGGGCAGGTAGCCGGCCCGGGAGAGGGCGAAGAGCTGGCGGGAGCCCGCGTAGATGAGGGAGAAGAAGGAGGCGACGAGCCCGGCGAGGCCCGCGTAGTTGACGAACCGGCTCAGCGCGGTGGCCTCGCCGTCCCCCTGGAGGGCGACGACCAGCGGGTTGCCCGCGTCCTTGATGGCGTCCGAGCCGTGGGCGCCGGTGGCGGCGAAGAAGGTCAGTACGGCGAGTCCGGCCAGGATGAGCATGGCGAGGGAGAGCGCGCGCGGCATCGAGCGCACCGGGTCCTTCGCCTCCTCGGCGGCGAGCGGCACCCCTTCGACGCCCAGGAAGAACCACATGCCGAAGGGGAAGGCCGCCCAGATGCCCATCAGGCCGAACGGCAGCCAGGAGCTCGCGCCGAAGTCGCCCCCGGCCGGGATGTCGTCGAGGCCGCCCGCGTCGAACTCGGTGAAGGCGCCGACCGCGAAGATCAGCAGGGCCGAGACCGCGATGGCGGTGACCACCAGGCTGAAGCGGAGCGCCTCGCCGACGCCCCACAGGTGGATCCCGATGAAGATCGCGAAGCAGGCCAGATAGACCGGCCAGCCCGAGGTCAGCCCGAAGAGGTTCAGCGATTCGACGTAGTCGCCGATGAAGATGGAGATGGCCGCGGGGGCGAGGATGTACTCGATCAGGATCGCGGTCCCGGTGAGGAAGCCGCCCCAGGTGCCGAGCGCCCGGCGGGCGAATCCGTAGCCGCCGCCCGCCGTGGGCAGGATCGCGGAGAGCTCGGCGAGGGAGAAGACCAGCGCCGCGTACATGATGCCCATCAGCAGGGTGGCGATGGCGAGGCCGCCGAAGCCGCCCTTGGCCAGGCCGATGTTCCAGCCGGAGAAGTCGCCCGAGACGACGTAGGCCACGCCGAGTCCGGTCAGCAGGAGCCAGCCCGCGCTGCCGCGCCGCAGGGTCCGCCGCCCGAGGTAGTCGTCCGTCGCGGCGTCCCCTGGTGAGGTCCGTGGCCCGGAGGTGTCTTCCAGCTTCATGGCAGCAGAGCTCCTGCGTAGTGCCCAATGGAATGGATCCATACCTTTGCGGCGACGCCCGGAGAACGCAAGGCCTCTGCGTAACTTTCGGGTAAACCGGCGGTGTTCCGCCCGGCGGCCGGGGCCGTCCGCTCAGGTCAGGAAGCCGCGCAGCAGGGCGGCGGTGCCCGCGCAGTGCTCGCGCATCACCTCGCGGGCGGCGTCCGCGTCCTGGTCGAGCACCGCCTCGACGAGCACCGTGTGCTGGTGCTGGGAGTGCTCCAGGTTGCGTACAAGCAGCGGGATGCAGTCGAGCAGGTCGTTGACCCGGGCGCGGACGGCGGCGTACTGGGCGGTCAGCGAGGGCGAGCCGGCGAGTTCGGCCAGCGTCAGGTGGAAGAGCGTGTCCTGGCGGCGGTACTCCTCCAACGGGGCGTCCCCGGTGGACCGCAGCGCCGAGCGCAGCCGCGCGGCACCCTCCTCGGTCAGCCCGTGGGCGGCGCAGAGCCCGGCCGCCCCGGACTCCAGGACCTCGCGGAAGCGCAGCAGGTCCTCGACGTCGACCTCGGCGGTCCTGCGCCGCAGCTCCTCCTCTCCCGGGGTGCGCTCGCGCTGGAGCACGAAGGTGCCGCCGTACCGGCCGCGGCGGCCCTCGACCAGGCCCTGCTCCTGGAGCACCTTCAGCACCTCGCGCAGGGTGACCCGGCTGATGCCCATCCGCTCGGCCAGTTCGCGTTCCGCGGGCAGGCGCGCGCCGCCGGGCACCAGGCCGAGACGTATGACCTGGAGGATCTGCTCCAGTGCCTCCTCGAAGCCGCTGCCCGCCCGCACCGGGCGCAGGACCGGCGCGAGAGGGTCGCCCGGGCCGCCGGAGGGCGCGGCGAACGGGTCGGCGGATCCGCTCTTCTTCGTCACCTTGCGGTTTCCCCTTCCCAAGCAATGGTCTTCGGCAATACCTTATGGCTTCCGGCAGGCCGAAGGAGGAGCTTTCCCGTGGCAGACCGTAAACCCCCGCTGAGCGTCGAGGCACTGCGCGCCCTCGTCGCCGGCGGCGAGATCGACACCGTCGTCCTGGCCTTCCCCGATATGCAGGGGCGGCTCCAGGGCAAGCGGTTCGCCGCCCAGTTCTTCCTCGACGACGTACTGGAGCACGGCACCGAGGGGTGCAACTACCTGCTCGCCGTCGACACCGAGATGAACACCGTCGAGGGCTACGCCATGTCCTCCTGGGAGCGGGGCTACGGCGACTTCGCCATGCACCCCGACCTGGCCACCCTGCGCAAGGTCCCCTGGAACGAGGGCACCGCCCTGCTCGTGGCCGACCTCGCCTGGAACGACGGCGGCCCGGTGGTCGCCGCCCCCCGGCAGATCCTCCGCCGCCAGCTGGACCGGCTCGCCGCCCTCGGCCTCAGCGCGCATGTGGGCACCGAGCTGGAGTTCATCGTCTTCAAGGACACCTACGAGCAGGCCTGGGACGCGGGCTACCGCGGCCTGACCCCGGCCAACCAGTACAACATCGACTACTCCGTGCTCGGCACCGGACGCATCGAACCGCTGCTGCGCCGCATCCGCAACCAGATGGCGGCGGCCGGTCTCACCGTGGAGTCCGCGAAGGGCGAGTGCAATCCGGGCCAGCACGAGATCGTCTTCCGCTACGACGAGGCCCTGACCACCTGCGACCAGCACGCCGTGTACAAGACCGGCGCCAAGGAGATCGCCGCCCAGGAAGGCGTCTCGCTGACCTTCATGGCGAAGTTCGACGAGCGCGAGGGCAACTCCTGCCACATCCACCTCTCGCTCCAGGACGCCGAGGGCCGCAACGCGATGGCGGGCGAGGGTCCGGAGCCGATGTCCCCGCTGATGCGGCACTTCCTGGCCGGACAGCTCGCCGCCCTGCGCGACTTCTCCCTGCTCTACGCCCCGAACATCAACTCCTACAAGCGCTTCCAGCCCGGCTCCTTCGCCCCGACCGCGGTCGCCTGGGGCAACGACAACCGCACCTGTGCGCTGCGGGTCGTCGGGCACGGGCCCGGCACCCGCTTCGAGAACCGGGTGCCCGGCGGCGACGTCAACCCCTACCTCGCCGTCGCGGGCATGGTCGCCGCCGGCCTCCACGGCGTCGAGCACGAGCTGGAGCTCCCCGAGGCCTGCGCGGGCAACGCCTACACGGCCGACTACGCGCACGTACCGACCACCCTGCGCGAGGCGGCCGAGCTGTGGGAGAACAGCGCGCTCGCCAAGGAGGCCTTCGGGGACGAGGTGGTCGCCCACTACAGCAACATGGCGCGGGTCGAGCTGGAGGCCTTCGACGCCGCGGTGACCGACTGGGAGCTGCGCCGCTCCTTCGAACGACTGTGAGGACCCGCGTGTCGCAAGAGCACCACGTACTGAACCCGGCCACCGAGGAGATCATCGCGACGGTCCCGGCCGCCGGGGTCGCCGAGGTCGACGCCGCCGTCCGGCGGGCCGCCGCCGCCCAGCGCCGGTGGGCCGCCGCGGCGCCCGCCGACCGGGCCCGGCTGCTGCGCCGCTTCGCCGACGCGGTCGGCGAGCACCAGGAGGAGCTGGCCCTGATCGAGGTCCGCCAGGCGGGCCACACCCTGGGCAACGCCCGCTGGGAGGCCGGGAACGTCCGCGACCTCCTCGACTTCAGCGCCGGGGGAGTGGAGCGGCTCAACGGCCGCCAGATCCCGGTGCCCGGCGGCCTCGACCTCACCATTCTCGAACCCCTCGGCGTGGTCGGCGTGATCGCCCCGTGGAACTTCCCGATGCCGATCGCCGCCTGGGGCACCGCCCCCGCCCTCGCCGCGGGCAACGCCGTCCTCCTCAAACCGGCCGAGACCACCCCGCTCACCGCGCTGCGGCTGGCCGAACTCGCCTTGGAGGCGGGACTGCCCGAAGGGCTCTTCCAGGTGCTGCCGGGCGCCGGGGACATCACCGGGAACGCCCTGGTCGAGCACCCCGGCGTGGCGAAGATCGTCTTCACCGGCTCCACCCGGGTCGGCAAGCAGATCATGGCCCGATGCGCGGACCGGGTGAAGCGGGTGACGCTCGAACTGGGCGGCAAGAGCCCCAATATCGTCTTCGCCGACGCCGATCTGGAGGCCGCGGCCGCCGCCGCCCCGATGTCCTTCCTGGACAACGCCGGACAGGACTGCTGCGCCCGCAGCCGCATCCTGGTGCAGCGCGAGGTCCACGACCGCTTCCTCGAACTCCTCGCCCCCGCCCTGCGGGAGATCGTCGTCGGCGACCCCGCGGACGAGAAGACCGAGATGGGCCCGCTGATCTCCCGGGCCCAGCTGGAGCGGGTGCGCTCCTACGTACCGGACGAACTGCCCGGCATCCGCGGCACCGCCCCCGAGGGACCCGGATTCTGGTTCCCGCCGACGCTGCTCACCGGGCTCGACGCCGAGGCGCCCGCCGCGGTCGAGGAGGTCTTCGGGCCGGTGGCCGTCCTGATCCCCTTCGAGGACGAGCAGGACGCGATCCGGCTCGCCAACGCCACCGAGTACGGCCTCGCGGGCTCGGTGTGGACCCGGGACGTGGGCCGCGCGCTGCGGGTCGCGGGCCGGGTCGACGCCGGGAACCTCTCCGTCAACTCGCACTCCAGCGTCCGCTACTGGACGCCCTTCGGGGGCTACAAGCAGTCCGGCCTCGGCCGGGAGCTGGGCCCCGACGCCCTGACCGCATTCACCGAGACCAAGAACGTCTTCCTCAGCACGGAGGCCTGAACCACCATGACCGACACCCCTGCCACCGAGACCTCGGTGAGCCGCCGCCTCATCGGCCGTACCGCGGTCGTCACCGGTGCCGGCAGCGGCATCGGCCTCGCCACCGCGCGGCGGTTCGCCGCCGAGGGCGCCCGCGTCGTCTGCGCCGACATCGACGAGACGGCGGGCAAGGCCGCCGCCGAGGAGGTCGGCGGGCTCTTCGTCCGGGTCGACGTCACCGACGCCGAGGAGGTGGAGGCCCTCTACAAGGCCGCCTTCGACGCGTACGGCAGCGTCGACATCGCCTTCAACAACGCGGGCATCTCGCCCCCGGACGACGACTCCATCCTCACCACGGGACTGGAGGCCTGGAAGCGGGTGCAGGAGGTCAACCTCACCTCCGTGTACCTGTGCTGCAAGGCGGCCCTCCCCTATATGCGGCGCCAGGGCAAGGGCTCGATCATCAACACCGCCTCCTTCGTGGCGGTGATGGGCGCGGCGACCTCGCAGATCTCCTACACCGCCTCCAAGGGCGGGGTGCTCGCGATGTCGCGCGAACTCGGCGTGCAGTTCGCCCGCGAGGGCATCCGCGTCAACGCGCTCTGCCCGGGCCCGGTGAACACCCCGCTGCTCCAGGAGCTGTTCGCGAAGGACCCCGAGCGCGCCGCCCGCCGCCTGGTGCACATCCCGGCCGGACGCTTCGCCGAGGCCGAGGAGATCGCCGCCGCGGTCGCCTTCCTCGCCAGCGACGACGCCTCCTTCGTCAACGCCACCGACTTCCTGGTCGACGGCGGCATCGCGGGGGCGTACGTCACTCCGGTGTAGAGACCGGTCGCGGCAGACCGGTGCGGGGAGCCGGGGGCCCGCCCCCGGCTCCCCGCACACCCCCGTGGGGAAGCCGCTCAGCGCCGCCGCGGCCTGGACTGGGTCAGGAACGCGCCCGCGAGCACGATCAGCGCGCCCACCGGGGTGTTCCAGGACAGCGGCTCCCCGAGGAGCCCGACCCCGGCCGCGGTCGCGATCACCGGGATGAAGTACGTGACCATCTGCGCGGTGGTCGGCCCGACCTCGGTGACCAGGCCGTACTGGAGCAGCACCGCGAGACCCGTGCCGAGGGCGCCGAGGGCCAGCACGGCGAGCAGCGGCAGCACCTCGATCCGGCCCGGCAGCGAGGTGAACAGCGGTGTCACCACGGCGAGTTGGAGGGCGCCGAGGAAGAGCTGGCCGCCCACCAGGGCGATCGGGGAGTGGCCGCCGCCCGCGACCGTGCGGCGCAGGTAGATCCAGCCCACCGGGTAGCTGAGCGAGCCGAGCAGGGCCATCGCGGTGCCCGCCGGGTCGAGCCCGCTGAAGCCCTGCCAGGCGCCGAGCACGGTCAGCACCCCGAGGAAGCCGATGCCGAGACCGGCGACCCGGCGGCGGGTGGGCCGGTCCTCGGAGAGGGCGACCACCGACAGGGCCATGCCCCACAGCGGGGAGGTGGCGTTGCAGATCCCCGCGAGCGTGGAGGGGATGGTCAGCTCCGCGAAGGCGAAGAGCGAGAACGGCAGGGCGTTCAGGAGGAAGGCCGCCACCGCGAGATGCCCCCACAGCCGGGGGTCGCGCGGCAGCCGCTCGCCGCGCACCACCAGGGCCACCGCGAGCACCGCGGTGCCGAACACCAGCCGCCCCAGGGTGACTTGGAGCGGTGCGAAGCCATGGGTGCCCACCTTGATCAGCAGGAAGCTGAAGCCCCAGATCAGGGAGAGCAGCGCGAACCGCAGCCGCCAGTCGAACAGGCGGCGGGGCGCCGGGGGAGCGGAATCGGTCTCGGCGGAGGTGCGGGAGAGGGGCGCCGCCGAACCGGTGGCGGGTGGCGGGGTGGCCGTCGTACGCGTCATGGCAGCAAGCCTGCGACCAGGCACTGATAAGGACAAGCGAGATTCCATGCGAGCTATGGCTTAGCATCGCTTATATGTTGAACCTGGAGCGGCTGCGCACCCTCGACGCCCTCGCCCGGCACGGCTCGGTCAGCGGCGCCGCCGAGGGACTGCACGTGACGACCTCCGCGGTCTCCCAGCAGATGGCCAAGCTCGAACGCGAGGTCGGGCAGCAGCTCCTCGCCAAGTACGGCCGGGGCGTGCGCCTCACCGACGCCGGGCAGCTCCTCGCCGAGCACGCCGGGCGCATCCTCTCCCAGGTGCAGCTGGCCCAGTCCGACCTGGAGGCGCACCGCGGCCAGGCCGTCGGCGAACTGCGGATGGGCGCCTTCCCCACCGGCGCGCGGGGACTGCTGCCCGCCACCGTCGCCGAGCTGCGCGCCCGCCACCCCGGGCTGCGGGTGCGCACCGTGGAGTGGGAGCCGGAGCGCGCGGTCGCCGGGGTGGTCCGCGGCGACCTCGATCTCGCCGTCGTCCTCGACTGGTACAACAAGCCGCTCGGGCTGCCGGACGGACTGGTCAAGGCCGCCCTCCTCGACGACCCGATCGATGTGGCCCTGCCGGTCGACCACCCGCTGGCGGACCGCGGTTCCGCGGAGCTGGCCGAGTTCACCGGGGACGAGTGGATCACCTGGCCGGAGGGCGCCTTCTGCCACGAGTGGCTGCTCTTCACCCTGCGCGCCCAGGGCATCGAACCCTGCATCGCGCACCGCGCGGAGGAGCACCAGACCCAGCTCGCCTACGTGGCCGCCGGGCTCGGCGTCTGCGTCGCCCCGCGCCTCGGCCGCGAGCCGATGCCCGCGGGGGTCCGCGCGGTGCCGGTCCGGGACGGCGTCTTCCGGCACGTCTACGCGGTCTGGCGGGCGGACGCCGACCGGCGCCCCTCGATCCGCGCCGCCGTGGAGGCCCTGCGCCGCGCCGCCGACCACGTCTCGCACTGAGGCGGGCGGCGCGGGCTCGGCCCTCGCGCTCTCAGACGAGCTTCACCTGCCCGCCGGTGACCTCGATCTTCTTCTCGGGCAGCGGCCGGGTGGCCGGCGGCGCCTGCACACTGCCGTCCTCGATGGAGAACCGGCTGCCGTGGCAGTTGCAGTTGATGGTCCCGTCCCCGACCGAGGCCACCTGGCACTGCCGGTGGGTGCAGATGCTGGAGAAGGCCTTGAACTGCCCCTTCTCCGGCTGGGTCACGACCACCTGCTCGTCCCCGAAGATCTTGCCCCCGCCCACCGGGATCTCCGAGGCCTTGCCCAGCGCGGCGCCCGCGCTGCCGCCGCCGGACGGCGAGTCCCCGGACGGCCCGGAGTCCCCCGAACCCCCGCAGGCGGCAAGGGCGGCGGAGAGCCCCGCGGTGCCCGCGGCGGCGATGGCGGTACGCCGGGTGAGGGCGGAAGCGGATTCCTGCGAGCGCGACATGGTGGTGTCCTTCCGTACGGGCTGGCCCGGAACCGGGCTCCGACCTGTCGTACGCGTCGGCACGACCGGCCGTTCAACGCCCGAAGTGCCCGGCGGGCACGCGCGGGTGCTCCGGGCGGGGGAGCGGAGGCGGTCGTCACCGGCAGTAGCCTGGTCCCATGCTCACCGAAGTCAGGGCGGCCCGCTATGCGGCACCGCTGCGCGAGGGCGGCTCACTGCCCGGGCTCGTCGAGGGCGACGACCTCACCCCGTACGTCATGAAGTTCCGCGGGGCCGGGCAGGGCCGCAAGACGCTGGTGGCCGAGGTGATCTGCGGGGGGCTCGCCCGGCGGCTCGGGCTGCGGGTGCCGGAGCTGGTCCGGATGGAGCTGGACCCGGTGCTCGGCCTCGGCGAGCCCGACGAGCAGGTGCAGGAACTCCTCAAGTCCAGCGGCGGCGCCAACCTCGGCATGCGCTTCCTGCCCGGCGCCCTCGGCTTCGACCCGCTCGCCTACCGGGTGGACCCCGTCGAGGCGGGCCGGGTGCTCTGGTTCGACGCCCTCACCGGCAATGTCGACCGCTCCTGGCGCAACCCCAACCTCCTTGTCTGGCACGGCGAGCTGTGGCTGATCGACCACGGCGCCACGATGATCTGGCACCACCACTGGCCCGGCGCCGCCCGCGCCGCCGAGCGCCCCTACGACGCCTCGGAGCACGCCCTCGCGAGCTGCGCCCCCGAGGTGGAGCGGGCCGCCGCCGAGCTGGCCCCGCGGATCACCCCCGAACTCCTGGCCGAGGTCACCGCCGAGGTCCCCGACGCCTGGCTCGAAGGCGAGGAGGGCTTCGCCGGGCCCGAGGAGGTGCGCGCGGCCTACGCCGCCGTCCTGCTGCCGCGCGCCGCCCAGGTCCACCGGCACCTCGTGCTGCCCGAACCGGCCGCCGCCACCGGGCCCTTCGGCTGGATCACCCCGCCGGACCGGCCGGACACCGGCGGCCCGCGGGACCCCGGCACCGCGCCCGCGCCCCGCCCCGCCGCGGGGAAGGGCGCCGCCCGATGACCGCCTCGGCCCCCCTGCACGTCTTCGAGTACGCCCTGCTGCGCGTGGTGCCGCGGATCGAGCGCGGGGAGCAGATCAACGCGGGCGTCCTGGTCTACTGCCGGGGCGCCTCCTTCGTCGGGGCCCGTACGCATCTCGACGCCGACCGGCTGCGCGCGCTCGACCCCGAGGCCGATGTCCCGGGGATCCGGGCGGCACTCCATGCCGTCGAGGGGGTCTGCCGGGGCGGCGAGGAGGCCGGGCAGGCCGCGCGCGACGAGGCGGGGCGCCGCTTTCGCTGGCTGGTCGCGCCGCGCTCCACGGTCGTCCAGCCCGGCCCGGTGCACACCGGCCTGACCAGCGACCCAGCCGCCGAGGCCGACCGGCTGCTCGCGCTGCTGGTCCGGTGAGCCGGTACGTACGGTCCGGTGAGCCGGTACTTGCGGTACTTCCTGTCGGGTAATCGATCACAGCGGGGCGGTTGCCGTTGACACCGGGTGCCGTGGCTTCTAGCGTCACGACCCGTGAGGTACTAAGCGGTCGCTCACCCAGGGGTCGGCCGCACGAGCCGCATCAACCGGCTTCCGAGGGCGAGGAGAACACTATGTCCACCACCGAGCAGCGCGTAGCCGTCGTCACGGGCGCGGCCCGCGGCATCGGCGCCGAGACCGCCGTACGCCTGGCCGCCGAGGGGCGCGCCGTCGCCGTCATCGACCTCGACGAGGCCGCCTGCAAGGACACCGTCGAGAAGATCACCGTCGCGGGCGGCACGGCCCTCGCCGTGGGCTGCGACGTCTCCGACGAGACGCAGGTGGAGGCCGCCGTCGCGCGGATCGCCGAGGAGCTGGGCGCCCCGACCATCCTGGTGAACAACGCCGGTGTGCTCCGCGACAACCTGCTGTTCAAGATGAGCGTCTCGGACTGGGACACCGTCATGAACGTCCACCTGCGCGGCGCCTTCCTGATGTCGCGCGCGGTCCAGAAGCACATGGTCGACGCCAAGTTCGGCCGGATCGTCAACCTGTCCAGCTCCTCCGCGCTGGGCAACCGCGGCCAGGTCAACTACTCCGCCGCCAAGGCCGGTATGCAGGGCTTCACCAAGACGCTGGCCAAGGAGCTGGGGAAGTTCGGCGTCACCGCCAACTCGGTCGCCCCCGGCTTCATCGCCACCGAGATGACCAAGGCCACCGCCGACCGCGTCGGCATGGGCTTCGAGGACTTCAAGGCCGCCGCGGCCACCCAGATCCCCGTACAGCGCGTCGGCACGCCCGAGGACATCGCCAACGCCGTCGCCTTCTTCACCGGGGACGCCGCCGGATTCGTCTCCGGCCAGACGCTGTACGTGGCCGGCGGCCCGCTCAACTGATCGGAAGGGCACGGCAGTGACAGTGCAGGACAGCGGAAGGGCCACCCTCGTCACGGGGGCGAGCCGCGGTATCGGCTACGGCATCGCCGAGGCGCTCGTCGCTCGCGGCGACCGGGTCTGCATCACCGGCAGGAACGAGGACGCCCTCAAGGAGGCCGTCGAACGGCTCGGCTCCGACCGGGTCATCGGCGTCGCGGGCAAGGCCCACGACCCGGAGCACCAGGCCGCGGCCGTGGCCCGGACCGTCGAGGCCTTCGGCCGCGTCGACCACCTGGTCAACAACGCGGGCACCAACCCGGTGTTCGGCCCCATGGCGGAGCTGGACCTCGCGGTGGCCCGCAAGGTCTACGAGACCAACGTGCTCTCCGCGCTCGGCTTCGCCCAGCACACCTGGCGCGCCTGGCAGCAGGAGAACGGCGGCGCGATCGTGAACATCGCCTCGGTGGCCGGCGTCTCCGCCTCGCCCTTCATCGGCGCCTACGGCATGAGCAAGGCCGCGATGATCAACCTGACCCAGCAGCTCGCCCACGAGTTCGCGCCGAAGGTACGGGTCAACGCCATCGCCCCGGCGGTGGTGAAGACCAAGTTCGCCGAGGCGCTCTACGAGGGCCGCGAGGAGGAGGCGGCCGCGGCGTACCCGCTGGGCCGCCTCGGGGTGCCCGAGGACATCGGCGGGGCCGCCGCCTTCCTCACCTCGGAGTCCGCCGGGTGGGTCACCGGGCAGACACTCGTGGTCGATGGCGGCATCTTCCTCAATGCGGGCGTCGGATAAGAAATCGGCCAGCCTTCGCAAAGCTCCCCAATGCCACGTAAGGGATCTTCAAGTGCCCCGCCGCAGTGGCCAGTTCACTCGGCGGGGCACTGCGATATGGTCTGCCAACCCGTACGGCGTGGCCTATCGAGGAGCGAGCGCGTGTTCAACCGGATCCACCTGCGGCCCATAGCCGCCGTCGCGTCCCTTACCGTGCTGGCCGGGTGCGGGGTTCTCTCTTCCGGCGACGACGACGGCGAGAAGCGGGTCGTCGTGGGCACCACCAGTGCCCCCAGCACGCTCGACCCCGCCGCCTCCTGGGACGGCTCCTGGGAACTCTTCCGCAACATCTACCAGACCCTGCTGAGCTACCCCTCCGGCGCCTCGTCCCCCGAGCCGGACGCCGCGGAGAAGTGCAAGTTCACCGACTTCTCCAACAAGGAGTACACCTGCGAGCTGCGCGAGGGCCTCAAGTTCTCCGACGGTGACACGCTGGACGCCAAGGCGGTCAAGTACTCCATCGACCGGATCCGCAAGATCGGCGTGGACGGCGGTCCGACCGGTCTCCTCGGCAGCCTCGACCGGGTCGAGACCAAGGGCGATCGCCAGGTCGTCTTCCACCTGAAGAAGTCGGACGCCACCTTCCCCTTCGTCCTCGCCACCCCCGCGATGTCGATCGTCGACCCCGAGGAGTACCCCGAGGACGAGGTCCGCGACGACGGCGCGGTCACCGGCTCCGGCCCGTACACGCTCGAGTCCTACGAGGAGAACACCAAGGCGGAGCTGGCGAGGAACGACTCGTACAAGGGCTTCGCCGACCGCAAGAACAACGCAGTGACGATTCGCTACTTCCAGGATTCGGCCGCCATGGTGGGCGCGCTGAAGAAGAAGCAGATCGATGTGACCTACCGGGGACTGGGCGCCGACGACACCCTTGCCCTGCAGGGCAACAAGAACAAGGAGGGCGTCCAGCTCGTCGAGGGCTCCGGGACCGAGATCAGCTACCTGGTCTTCAACCCCAAGGACCGCTGGGCGGGCAAGCCGGCCGTGCGCAAGGCGATCGCCCAGATCCTCGACCGCGGCGCCCTCGCCCACAAGATCTACAAGGACACCGTGGAGCCGCTGTACTCCATGGTGCCGCGCGGCCTCGCCGGCCACACCACGGGCTTCTTCGACCAGTACGGCAACCCCAGCGCGGAGAAGGCCGAGAAGATCCTCACCGACGCGGGCATCGACGAGCCGGTGAAGCTGACCCTCTGGTACACCACCGACCGCTACGGATCGGCGACCGGCCCGGAGTTCGAGGAGATCAAGAAGCAGCTCAACCGGACCGGCCTGTTCGACGTGACCGTCAAGGGCCGCCCCTGGAAGGACTACGAGGCCGCCTACCGCAAGGGCGAGTACCCGGTCTTCGGCCGCGGCTGGTTCCCGGACTTCCCCGACCCGGACAACTTCATCGCCCCGTTCGTCGGCGAGCAGAACCTGCTCGGCCCGCAGTACAAGTCCCCCGAGATCATCGACAAGCTGCTGCCGGAGTCCCGCCGGGAGAGCGACCGCGGCGCCGTGGTCGAGCAGTTCCAGCAGGCGCAGCAGATCATGCTGGACGATGTGCGGCTGCTCCCGCTGTGGCAGGGCAAGCAGTACGTGGCCGCCAGCGAGGAGATCGCGGGCGGGGAGCGCGCGCTCGACCCCTCGACGATCATGATGATGTGGGAACTGCACCGCAAGACCAGCTGGTAGGACGGGGTCCGGCGGCAGCGGTGGCGGTCGCTGTCAGTGGGGGCGAGTAGGTTCTGCGGTGGGAAGTGACCGCACCTGACTCGGCCCCACCAGGCCGTCCTGTGAAGGAAGTTGAATGACCGACACCTCCGTGCTGCCCGCATCCTGGCGCGGCGTCCTCGGCGAGGAGCTCCACCAGCCCTACTTCGAGGAACTCCTCGAATTCGTCGAGAAGGAACGGGCCGCGGGCCCCGTCTACCCGCCGCGCGAGGAGGTCTTCGCCGCCCTGGAGGCCACCCCGTACGAGCAGGTGAAGGTCCTCGTCCTCGGCCAGGATCCCTACCACGGCCCGGGCCAGGGCCACGGGCTCTGCTTCTCGGTGCGCCCCGGGGTGCGTACGCCGCCCTCGCTGCGCAACATCTACAAGGAGCTGGAGTCCGAGCTGGGCCACCCGGTGCCCGACAACGGCTATCTGATGCCCTGGGCCCGGCAGGGCGTGCTGCTGCTCAACGCGGTGCTGACCGTCCGCGAGGGGGAGGCCAACTCGCACAAGGGCAAGGGCTGGGAGAAGTTCACCGACGCGGTGATCCGCGCCGTGGCGGACCGCCCCGACCCGGCGGTCTTCGTGCTCTGGGGGAACTACGCGCAGAAGAAGCTCCCGCTGATCGACCAGGAGCGCCATGCCGTGGTGAAGGGCGCCCACCCCTCACCGCTCTCGGCGCGGAAGTTCTTCGGCTCCCGGCCCTTCACCCAGATCGACGAGGCGGTGGCCGCGCAGGGGCACACCCCGATCGACTGGCGCATCCCCGACCTCGGCTGAGCCCGCCCCGGGGCCGGGCCGGTGCGTCACCGGCCTGGCCCAGCGCCCCGCCCGCCCCCGCCCGTGCCTGAGGCGCATCCCGCCGGGCGGCGGTTAGTTTCAGGGGGCGGGCGGCCGGGGCGCCGCTCCGCGTACGAGTACGGAGGTCGCGGTGGCGGAGCGAGGCCAGGAGGCGTCGGAGGACGCCGTGATGACCCGGATCGGGCAGGTCATCATGCTGCACCACGCCGGGGACCGCGAGGAGGCCCGGCACCGCTTCGGCGCGCTCTGGGGCGAGATCGGCGACGGCGGCGACCCGCTGCACCGCTGCACCCTGGCCCACTTCATGGCCGACGCCCAGGACGACCCGGTGGAGGAGCTCGCCTGGGACCTGCGCGCGCTCTCCGCCGCCGAGGAACTGACCGAGAGCCGCCTCGCCGCCCACGACGGACGGCTCGCGGTACGCGCCCTCTACCCCTCCCTGCACCTCAACCTGGCCGCCGACTACGTGGGCCTCCGCCATTTCGCCGCCGCCCGGAGCCACCTCAAGAGGGCGCGCGGAGCCCTCGGCGCCCTCCCCGAGGACGGCTACGGAAACGGCATCCGAGCGGCCGTCGACCGGCTGGAGGCAGGCCTGGAGGAGTCGGCGGCCGAGGACCACCGGGGCCCGCTCGGCCCACCGCGCCGGGAACCCTGAACCGCGAGGGGCCCCGGCTTTCGCACCGCCGGACGGCCCCGCACCGCCGCCCGCCTCCCGCCCTCCGCCTCAACTCCCGTACCGCTCCTTGCAGATACGGGCGGCCCTGCTGTCCGGCGGCAGCACATCCCAGCGGTCCGAGAGCGCGCACAGCTGCCGCTCGCTGGTGGGCAGCGCCGGCCCGGGGGAGCGCGGCCGGGCCGGAGCGGGAGCGGCCGGGACCCCGGTGGCGCCCGGCGGTGCGGCGGAGGCGGACGGCGCGGCCGGTGCCACGCTCCGGTCCGGCGCGGTGGGGGCCGGGGACGTGGGGCGCGGGCCGATGTATTCGAGCGCCTCGCGCGCGGGCGCCTCGAGGATCTCCGCGGGCCGGGCGCTGCCGTGCGGCCCCGCCGGATCCGGGCTCGGGGAGACGGCCCGCCCCGGTGAGGGCGGGCCCACGGTCACACATCCGGCCGCGGCCGGGAGGAACGCGGCGACGAGCAGAGCGGTGGTGGAAATCCTGTGCACCGCAGCACTCTGTCGTGATCACCGGGGGTTCGGATACTCCCGGCGGGCAGGTTGCCCCGCACGGGTGACGCACAGGTGAGGCGCGGGGGGATCGGGACCGCGCGGTGCCGGGGTGCGGTGGGCGCGGCGGGGCCTCCGCCGCCCGGGCGGTCCTGGCGGTCCGGCTCGGCCGGGGCCCCGCAGCCCTTCGGCCGTATGCTTCAGCTGCCTCGGCCCCGCCCGCGAACGAAGGAGTACCCGTGAAGGTCGGCTGCATCGGTCTCGGCGACATCGCCCGCAAGGCCTACCTTCCGGTGCTCACCACCCAGCCGGACGTCGAACTGCACCTGCACACCCGCTCCCCGGAGAACCTGCGCCGCACCGCCGAGGCGCACCACATCCCGCCGGAGCGCCGCCACACCGGCTTGGACTCCCTGCTCGCCGCGGGGCTCGACGCCGCCTTCGTGCACGCGGCGACCGGGGCGCACCCGGCCCTGGTCTCCGCGCTCCTGGAGGCGGGCGTACCGACGTACGTGGACAAGCCCCTCGCCTACGAACTGGCCGACAGCGCCCGGCTCGTGGACCTCGCCGAAGCCCGGGGCCTCTCGCTGGCCGTCGGCTTCAATCGCCGCTACGCGCCCAGCTACGCCCAGTGCGCCGAGCACCCGCGCGAGCTGATCCTGCTGCAGAAGAACCGCCTCGGGCTGCCCGAGCGCCCGCGCACCATGATCCTGGACGACTTCATCCATGTCGCCGACACCCTGCGCTTCCTGCTGCCGGGCCCGGCGGACACGGTGGACGTACGGGCCCGGGTGGTCGACGGGCTCGTGCACCATCTCGTCCTGCAACTGGCCGGGGAGGGCTTCACCGCGCTCGGGGTGATGAACCGGATGAGCGGTTCCGCGGAGGAGGTCCTGGAGGTCTCCGGCCAGGACACCAAGCGGGTGGTGCGCAATCTCGCCGAGGTGATCGACCACAAGGGCCAGCCCTCCGAGCGGCGGCGCGGCGACTGGGTGCCGGTGGCCCGCCAGCGCGGCGTCGAACAGGCCGTCCTCGCCTTCCTGGACGCGGTGCGCCGGGGCGAGGTGCTCAGCGCCCGGGACGCGCTGGCCACGCACGAGCTGTGCGAGCGGCTCGTACGCGAGGTGGAGTCCCGCTCCTGAGCACCCGCACCCCGCCGGCGAGCGCGTAGAGGGCGAGCGCGGTGACCGCCGCGTGGACCGGCCAGTCGCCGAAGCGGACGTAGGGGGTGGTGCCCCCGGCGAGCGGGATCTCGTAGACCTCGGCGGTGGACGCGGAGGTGCCGAGGGTCCGGCCGATGCGGGTGCCGTCGGGGCCGTAGACCGCCGAGACCCCGGTGAGGGTGGCGTGCACCATCGGCCGCCCGGTCTCCGCCGCCCGCAGCGCGGCGAGCGAGGCGTGCTGCCGGGGTGCCCAGCTGTCCTGGAAGGAGGAGGTGGAGGACTGCGCGAGGAGCAACTGCGCGCCGTCCGCCGTGAGTTGGCGGCTCATGTCCGGGAAGGCCGACTCGAAGCAGATCACGGTGCCGAGGCGCGGCGCCCCGGCGGGCCGCATGATCTCCTGGCCGGTGCCCCGGTGCCGGTCCTCGCCTGCCGCCCGGCCGACCGAGGTGGCCCAGCCGAGCAGCGACCGGGCGGGCACGTACTCGCCGAAGGGGACCAGCCGCATCTTGTCGTAGCGGTCGCCGGTCGGTCCGTCCGGCCCGATGAGCACGGCGCTCTTGTAGATGCCGCCGGTGGCCCGCGCTCCGCCGCGCCGGGCGTCGACATTGACCAGGATGTCCGCGCCGACCTCCCGGGAGAGCCGCGTGATGCGCTCGGTCAGGCGGGGCTGGTCCCGCAGGTCGAAGCCGACGCTGCTCTCGCCCCAGACGACCAGGTCGACGCCCCGCCCCGCGAGCTGCCGGGTGAGCTGCACCTCCCGGTCCAGACGGGCGTACCCGGTGGCGTCCTTGCCGACCACCCCGGGCTGGACGAGGGCCACCCGGGTGCGCCCGGACTCCTCGGGACGCGGGGCGAGCAGCCAGGCCGTGCCGGTCAGGGTGGCGACCGCGAGCAGGGCGCAGAGCGCGGCGCGGCGGTGGGCCGGTGCCAGGACGAGCAGGGCCAGTGCCGTGTTCACGGCGACCAGGAGCAGGCTGAGGAGCCAGACACCGCCGAGGGAGGCGAGCCGGAGCGCCGGCGCCACCTGCCACTGGCTGGATCCGAGCAGTCCCCAGGGACCGCCGAGCCCCTCCCAGGACCGTACGAGTTCGATCAGCAGCCAGCCGCAGGGCAGGAGCCCGAGGGCCGCCCAGGGCCGGAGCGGGAGGCCCGCGCCGCCGAGCAGCCGGTGCACGAGCCTGCCCCAGGGCGCCCAGAGCAGACCGAGCAGCGCGGCGAGGACGAAGGTGAACACATGCAGGCTCGGCAGCAGCCAGTGGTGCACCGCGAGCATGAAGCCGAGCCCGCCGAGCCAGCCCTCCCGCATCGCCCCGCGCGGCGAGGGCGCCGAGCGGAGCAGCAGCAGCCAGGGCACCAGGACGAAGGGCGCGAGCCACCACAGCGCGGGCGCCGGGAAGGCGAGCGCGGGCAGCGCACCCGCGAGGACGGCGGCAAGATCGCGGCGGCCGGGCGCGAGGCGGGTGCGCAGCGGGCGGTCCTTGCCGGGGCGGGGAGCGGACGGCGGATCGAGCAGGTCCATACCGCGCCTCCCTGACTCGCCCTCGCCGGTGCCTGCCTCCAGTCTGCGGGTTCGGGCCGATCATGCACAGACCCGGCGGGTGCTTCTGGTCACCGGCGGCAGAAGACCAACCCCGGCCCGGCGGTCGGAGGTCAGCCGGACTTCCGCCACTTCTCCTGGACGAGGAGGCCGCGGAAGCGCCAGCCGTCCTCGGTGCGCAGCAGCGCGAACTCGTAGCGCCCGCCCGAGTCGAGACCGGGGGCGGAAGCGGCGCCGTCCGGCGGGGCCGGGCGCAGTGAGCTGAGGTAGTCGGCCTGGACCTGGGCGGTATCGCCGAGGTCCTGCTCCCACCGCGTGAAACGCAGGCGCCGGTTGACGAGCAGGAGCTGCCGCACCGGGTGGCGCCGCAGATCGTCCGCCAGCCACTCGGCCGTCCGGGTCGCGTCCGCGGCGATGCCGCCCACCGCGCTGTGGTCGGCCCGGCCGTCCGGGGTGAACAGCTGTGGATACCCGGCCCAGTCGGAGTCGTCCACGGTCACGGCGTACTCGGTGACCAGGGCGTCGACGGCGAGCCGGTCGACCACTGCGGCGAGTTCTCCACGCTGCGTCATCGCCTCAGTCTTGGCCATGCGGGGCGAGGAACCAAGGGCCGTGCGGGGGCGGACGGAAGCACGGGCGCACGGACCCCTGGCACGCGAAGGCCCGCACCTCCCCGCGCCGTACCGCGGAATGCGGATCGGTGGGGACGTGCGGGCCGGGGAAAACGGGTGCGGTACGGGTGCCGGACTCGGTGCGGCGGGACCGCGACGGCGGCGGGATCCGGGGAGACGGGCCTCAGGCGGCCTTGACGATCTCCTCGCGCTCCTCGCGCATCGCGACCGCCCACTCGGTGACGAGCAGTTCGTACTCCTTGCGCTGCTCGTTCGAGAGTCGGCCGCCCGCGCGCAGCCAGAGGCTGCGGATCTGCTCGTTCACATCGGCAGCAGAACGCGCGGAATCGTGGGACTCATCGGTTGGGGGCATGCCGTCGAGTTTAGGGCCTCGACTGCGCCGAGCGCTCCGCAGCGTCAGGTGCTGATCGCCACACGTAGTCGGGGCAACCGCCCTGACCAGGCAAATTGGACGTCCTGACCGGGAAGTGTCCAGCTGTGTGACCTTGGCCTCACTCCGGGTGCCCGTGGTTTGAGCGGCGTGCGGGTGCCGGGGTACGACGGAGCCCCCGCCGGGGCGGGGGCTCCGTGGGGGACGGACCGTCAGTTGTCGTCCATGGAGTCGCGCATGCCCTTCGCGCGGTCCTGCATCTTGCCCATCTCGTCCTTGGTCTTGCCCTTGGCCTGGTCCGTCCGGCCCTCGGCGGCCTCCCGGTCGTTGCCGGTGGCCTTGCCCTTCATCTCCTTGGCCTTGCCCTTGAGCTTGTCCATGGCGTTGTCGCTCACGGCGACTCCTCACGTCTAGGGTGGTTCGCTTACCGGCTCAAAGTAGGACGGAAGCGGGCGCACCGCTCGGCGTACGGGGCAGGCGGGTTAGGGGGCGGTCCGGCCCTGCTCTAGCCGACCGACTCCCCGGCGTGCGGGGACAGGGCGCCGCTGAGGACCAGCACGATCAGCACGATGCCCAGCAGGATCCGGTAGTAGACGAAGGGCATGAAGCTCTTGGTGGTGATGAACTTCATGAACCAGGCGATGACGGCATATCCCACCACGAAGGCGATCAGTGTCGCGAAGATGGTCGGGCCCCAGGAGACATGCCCCTCGCCCGCGTCCTTCAGCTCGAAGGCGCCGGAGGCGAGTACCGCGGGGATGGCGAGCAGGAAGGAGTAGCGGGCGGCGGCCTCGCGGCGGTAGCCCATCAGGAGTCCGCCGCTGATGGTGGCGCCGGAGCGGGAGACGCCGGGGACCAGGGCCATCGCCTGGCAGATGCCGAAGATGAGGCCGTCGCGGACGTTCAGCTGCTCCAGCGACTTGCGGGCCCGCGCGGCGCGGTGCCTGCCGCCGGTCTCGTCGCGGGCCGCGAGGCGGTCGGCGATGCCGAGCACGATGCCCATCACGATCAGGGTGGTGGCGATCAGCCGCAGATCGCGGAAGGGGCCCTCGATCTGGTCCTTGAAGGTCACGCCGAGGATCCCGATCGGCAGCGAGCCGACGATCACCAGCCAGCCCATCTGGGCGTCGTGGTCGCGGCGCATCTCCTTGTTCACCAGGGAGCGGGACCAGGCCGAGATGATCCGGGCGATGTCCTTGCGGAAGTAGATGAGCACCGCCGCCTCGGTGCCGATCTGGGTGATCGCGGTGAACGCCGCCCCCGGGTCGTGCCAGCCCGCGAAGGCGGCCGTCAGGCGCAGATGCGCACTGGAGGAGATCGGCAGGAACTCGGTCAGTCCCTGGACGAGCCCGAGGATGAAGGATTCGAACCAAGACATGGGGTGAGGGGTCCAACTGGGTCGGGCGCTGACCGTTCGCGAGGGCCAGGGGCGGTGGAAGGGTGCGGCATCTCGCCCGCGGGCGGCGGGCGTGAGGGACTCGGCTCTTCGTGACGCTCCGGTGGGCGGGGCGGTGACGGTGCCGCCGGGGGATCAGGTGCTGCGGTGCAGCGTAGCGCCCCTGGTCGCCGCGCCCGTCACAGGGCCCGGGCGCCGCAGGGGCCCCGAGGCCGCGGCGACCCGCCTGAGGCGGGGCCAGAAGCCTTGCCGGGTACGGCGGTTGGGCCGAGGACGCTCAACGCCCCCGGAACTTCTCCCGCTTCCACCAGGCCACCGCGCCCCCGGCGAGGCCCGTCACGGCGATGAAGCCCATCGCGAAGAGGAACACCGGCGAGGTCGGCGTGGAGGCCCGCGCCCCCGCCACGACATAGGCCCCGGTGTTGGGGATGATCCCGAGCCCGGTGGCGAGCAGGAAGGGCAGCCAGCGGGTACGGGACACCGCGGCGCAGTAGTTGGCCGCGAGGAAGGGGACGCCGGGGAAGAGCCGGGTGGCGAGCAGCGTCCGGAAGCCGTGCCTGCTGAACTGCCCGTCCACCGCCGTCAGCAGTCTGCCCCGCAGCAGCGGGCGCAGCGCGTCCTGCCCGAGCATCCGGCCGAGCCCGAAGGAGAGGGCCGCGCCGAGCACCGAACCGCCGACCGCGGCCACCAGGCCGAGCGTCGAGCCGAAGAGCGCGCCCGCCGCCAGGCTCATCAGCGGCCGCGGCACGAAGGCCACGCAGCAGAGTCCGTAGGCCGCCACGAAGACGAGCAGTGCCGCCGCCCCGCCGAGCTGCTTCGGCCAGCCGTCGGAGAGCAGCCGCTGCGGTTCCAGGAGCAGCACGCTCGCGCCCATCCCCGCGAGCAGCACGAGCAGCAGCGTCAGCCGGGACCAGGGCGAGAGCAGCCCTCTGCCGAGTCGCGCGGCGAGGCCCCGGGGCGGAGCCGGGGCGAGGACCTCGGTGCGTGCTGCTGCGGTCGGAGGCATCCGGGGAGACTAGCCGACGTAGGTGACTGATCGCCGAAGGCGAGGTCCCACCGGCGTCACGGCCGCCCGTGCGGAAGGCCGCCCCCGCGCCCCGGAAAGCGGCCGTGACCTGCCCGCTCTGCCCGCGGCGCGCGGTGGCGGCACAATGGAGTCGTGGAAGAGCCGGTACCCGTGACCCGAGCCGTGGACTTCGGCACCGCCAAACTGATGCCCGATGTCGACCGGCCGCGCGCCTGGCTGCTCACCCTCGACGGTTCGCCCCAGTCGTATGTGGACCTGGACGCGCCCGAGCACCTGGAGTTCGAGTACGCCCGGCGGCTCGGGCATGTCATCGACACCGCCGCGGAGCCCGGGCGGCCGCTGGACGTGCTGCACCTGGGCGGCGGCGCGCTGACCCTGCCGCGCTATGTCGAGGCGACCCGCCCCGGCTCCCGGCAGCAGGTGGTCGAGGCCGACCGCGCCCTGCTCGAACTGGTCGCCGAGCATCTGCCGCTGTCGGAGGGGATGACGGCCGAGCTGCACACCGCCGACGCCCGGGCCTTCCTGGAGGCCGCCCCCGGGGAGAGCGCCGACCTGGTGCTCGCGGACGTCTTCGGCGGCTCGCACATCCCCGCGCACCTCACCACGCTGCCGTACGCCCGTCAGGCGGCGCGGGTGCTGCGGCCGGGTGGGCAGTACGCGGCCAACCTCGCCGACGGCACGCCCTTTGCCTTTCTGCGCTCCCAACTCGCCACCTTCGGCGCGGTCTTCGCCCATCTCGCGCTCGTCGCCGAGCCCTCGCTGCTGCGCGGGCGCCGGTTCGGCAACGCCGTCCTGGTGGCCTCGCACCAGGAGATCGACGTGGCCGCGCTCAGCCGCCGCGCCGCCGCCGACCCCTTCGCCGCCCGGGTCGAGGACGGGGCGGCACTGCGCCGCTTCACGGGGGACGCGGCCCCGGTCGAGGACGAGACGGCGGTGCCTTCACCCGCGCCGCCCTCGGGGGCGTTCCGGGTGGGCGGCTGAGCGTCCGTCGCCCGGGTCCCGCGCGATGCGGCCCGGACTACGAAGGAGCTCCCGGGCCCGTACCGCCTCAGGGCCCGTACCGCCTCCAGGCCCGTACTGCCTCCAGGCCCGGACTGCGAGGGGCCTGCTACGGGGTGCCTGCTACGAGGTGCCTGCTTCGGGGTGCCTGCTTCGGGGTGCCTGCTACGAGGTCCCGGCGGCCGGGCCCGGATCCGGTACGTCCTCCAGGGAGTTGGCGGCCAGGGCGGGGGCCTTCGCCGGAGCGGACGTCGGAGCGGTCGCCGGGGCGGGGGCGGGGGGAGTGGCTTCGGCGGCCTTCGGGGGCTCGGCGGTCTTCACGGGCCCGGTGGGCGTCGCGGCTTCGGCGGCCTTCGCGGCTTCGATGACCGCTGCGGCCCCCGCGCCCCCTGCCGCCTCCGTGGTGGAGCCCCGGGTGAGCGTGCGTACCTCGGGGACGAAGAGCACGGCCGCGGTGACCAGGACGACCAGGGCGGCGCAGGCCCACAGGGCGGTGCTCCGCCCGACGGCGCCCTCCACGGGGCCCGCGAGGGCGGTGGCCAGCGGCACCATGGCGATGGAGCCGAACCAGTCGTAGGCCGAGACCCGGGAGAACTTCTCCTCCGGGATCTCCTGGTGCAGCGCGGTGATCCAGGCGACGCCGAAGACCTCGATGGCGACCCCGCTCGCGAACATCACCGAGGCGAGGCCCGGTATCGGCAGCGGCACGGCCAGCGCCGCCGAGGGCAGGGCGAGCGGGAAGACGCACAGGGTGCCCGCGAGCAGCAGCCGGCGCGGTTTCCAGCGCATCATCAGGAAGGCGCCGGCGACGGTTCCGGCACCGAAGGCGCCGAGGACCAGGCCCCAGGGACCGGCGCCGCCGAGTTCGTCCCGCGCCACCATCGGCCCGTACACCGCCTCCGCGGCGCCGATCACGGCGACCACCACGGAGAACTGCGCGACGATGCTCCACAGCCAGCTGCGCCCGGTGAACTCCCGCCAGCCGTCGAGCAGATCGCGCAGCATGCCGCCGCCGGGCGGGCGGCGCGGGATGTGGCTGACGTCCAGGAAGGCACGCAGGGCGCCCGCGAGCGCGAAGGCGGCGGCGTCCACGGCCAGTACCCAGCCGGGGCCGAGGGCGGCGACGAGCGCTCCGCCGAGCGCGGCACCACCGATCCCGGCACCGTGCATCGCCATCCGGTAGAAGGCGAAGGCGCGTCCGGCCTGCTCGCGGGAGACCGAGGACATCAGCATGCCCTCGGAGGCCGGGTTGAAGAAGGCCTGCCCGGTGCCGCCGAGTGCGGTGAGCGCCATCATCTGCCAGAGCACCGGCTCCCCGCCGAGCACCAGGACCGCGAAGGCCGCCTGGGAGAGGCAGTTGAGGGCGTTGGCCGCGACCATCACCCGGTGCCGGGGCAGCCGGTCCGCGACCGCGCCGCCGATCAGCAGGAAGAGGACGAGGGGCAGGGTCCGCGCCGCGGCCACCAGCCCGACGTCCCCGCTGTCGCCCCCGGCCTCGATCACCGCGAAGGCGGCGGCGATGAGGGCGCCGTGGCTGCCGAGGTTGGTGATGACGGTCGCGGCGGTCAGCAGCGTGTAGTTGCGGCCCGCCCAGTGGGGAGGCGAGAAGCGGGGGTGGGATCGGCTCACGGGAGGCACTGTCCCCGGTGGACGAGGCCCCCGGCAAACGATTTCCCGCGGACCCGCCGAGGGCCCGGAGATCCGCGTACGTCCCCGGCCTCGCAGCGGCGGTACGGGGTCCTGGGCGCCGAACTCCCCTTCCCTACGCGGGAGTTCGGCCCGGGCCCGGAAACGCGACGGCCGGGGGCGGACCCCTCGTGGTGAGGTGGTCCGCCCCCGGCCGTGCGGGGTCACGGGGACCGGTGGCCGGAACTGCCGCCCCGGATCAGCCCGTCGGGTTGCCGTGCAGCCGGACGGTGCTGAGGATCTTCATGATGGTCTCCTCGGGGATCTCGTCCTTGACGCCCTTGGCCCCGTAGAGGTTCCAGGCCACGAAGTTGCCCTTGGAGTTCTTGAAGCCGAAGGTCAGCGCCTTGCCGTCACTGGCGCACTTGCCCTTCTGCGGGGTGTTCGTCGACTCGGCACGGGCGAGCTTGCCCTTGATGCCCGACTTGGTGGTGTAGGACTTCGCCTTCTTGTCGAACTTGATGCTCTTCTTGTCGGGCTGCGTGTACCCGCCGAAGACCCACCACGGGACCTGGTTGACCGCGGTCTCGTTCTCGTCCTTGGCACCGTCGGCGCCCTTGGTGCCCACCGCGCCGAGCGCCGTGGTGTCCTTGGTGCCGTCCTTGTCCTCGTCGGACTCGCACCACTTGGACTTGTAGTAGGCGGGGGCCGACATGGTGATCAGCGGCTTGCCGGTGGTGCTCTTGTCGTCCTCGAAGCCGATCAGGGTGTCCGGGCTCTGCAGCTCCCAGTCCGGCGGGACGTCGAAGGCGGTGCCCCACTTCGGGTTGACCACGACCTGCCAACCCGCAACGGTCGGCTTGAGGTCGTTGCCCCCGCCGCGCGGGTTGTCCCCGCCGCCGGTCGGCGTGGAGTCGGGCTCCTCGCTGGGCTTGGCCGAGGCCGAGACGCTGGGCTTGTCCTTGCCCTTGTCGTCCTTGGCCTCGTCGTCCTTGTCGCCGCCGAGGACCAGGAAACCGGTGACACCGGCCGTGACGACCACGGCGGCGGCCGCCACGATCGCGACAATCTTCGTCTGCTTGCCGTTCCCGCCGTTCGGCGGCGGAGGCGGGGAGCCCATCGGTACGGTGGGCGCACTCCAGCCACCCGGCTGCCCGGGCTGCTGCCCCGGCTGCTGGTACTGGTTCCCCTGCTGATATCCCGGCTGCTGATAGGGATTCGGCTGCTGGTAACCCGGCTGCTGGTACGGGTTCTGGTCCTGCGGGTTCTGCTCGCCCCCGGGCGGCTGCTGTCCTGGCCACATGAGCCGTACCTTAGTGGCGCCGGGGACACGATTTGGTCACCGGCCCTTGTCAAGGCTGTACCGGGAGCCCGGCCAAAAGGCACGAGTCGGGCCTCTCGTCGCAAGCTGCCGGGTCTGTCCTGAACCCGGCGTACACGCTCATGAGTTGTGACCCCCGCCGCGGGGTGATTCCTGGCCGTATGCCGTCGTCGCTCGGGCCGGGTCTTCGGTTCGCCCACCTCGGGCCGCCACCGACCGTGTTCTGTCTCACCCAGCAGAATCCCTCCTGGCCAAGTCGCCTTACTCGTGGGTAACCTCGCGTCCATGAGCGATGGAGAGATGTCGATCGGCGAGCTGCTGGCCGCCACGGTGCCGATGGTGCGGACGCTGAACCTGGAGTTCATCGAGACCACGGCGGACAAGGCGGTGCTCGCGCTGCCCGACCAGCCGGACTTCCACAACCATGTGGCCGGGCCGCACGCCGGGGCGATGTTCACGCTGGCCGAGTCCGCGAGCGGGGCGATCGTGCTCACCGCCTTCGGGGAGCAGCTCACCCGGGCCGTGCCGCTGGCCGTTCGGGCGGACATCGCGTACAAGAAGCTGGCGCGGGGCCGGGTCACCGCCACCGCGACGCTGGGGCGGCCCGCCTCCGAGGTGATCGCCGAACTCGACGCGGGCGGGCGGCCCGAGTTCCCGGTGAGCATCGCGATCGCGCGCGAGGACGGCGCCGTCACCGGTGAGATGACCGTCGTCTGGACCCTGCGGCCCAACGGCTGACGGACGGCCGCGGCCCCGGCCGCCGGGCGTGCTCCCGGCGGGTCCCCTTCCCTTCTCCCTCCCTTTCCCTCCTCTTCTCTCCTCCTTGCCCGCGCCCCGGCCGGACCCCGGTGAACCGGTAGGCTTCGCCGGGTGTCCGGCCCCTCGGGGTGAGCCGGCGGCCGAGGCGAGCGGATCGAGGGAAGGGACCGGACGTGCACGTCCAGGAGTGGCTCGACAGCATTCCCGCGGTGGCGGTCTACGCCCTGGTGGCCGCGGTCATCGGTCTGGAGAGCCTCGGCATCCCGCTGCCGGGCGAGATCGTCCTCGTCTCGGCGGCGCTGCTGTCCTCGCAGCACGGCGGGGTCAACCCGGTCCTGGTGGGCGTCTGCGCCACGGCGGGGGCCGTGATCGGCGACTCCATCGGGTACGCCATCGGCCGCAAGGGCGGTCGCCCGCTGCTCGCCTGGCTGGGCCGCAAGTTCCCGAAACACTTCAGCGAGGGCCATGTCGGCGCCGCCGAGCGGTCCTTCCAGCGATGGGGGATGTGGGCGGTCTTCTTCGGCAGGTTCGTGGCGCTGCTGCGGATCTTCGCCGGGCCGCTCGCCGGGGTGCTGCGCATGCCGTACTGGAAGTTCTTCGTCGCCAATGTCCTCGGCGGCATCGTCTGGGCGGGCGGCACCACGGCCGTCATCTACTACGTGGGCGTGGTCGCCGAGTCCTGGCTGAAGCGGTTCTCCTATCTCGGGCTCGTACTGGCCGTCGTCATCGGCCTGGTCTCGTTCCTGGTGGTGAAGCGGCGTACCGCGAAGATGGTGGCCGAGGCGGAGGCCGAGGCCGCGGGGAGTCCGGCCGCGGCCGGGGCCGCCGGGACCGCGGAGAGCACCGCGGTCGCGGCCACCGACTGACGCCGACGGTACGGATCCCTCGGCGCGGGCCCGCTGAGCGGACCGCGCCCCCGCCGGGGCCGCCTGTTTGAGGCTCGCCGCCCAGGCCGTCAGCCCCCTCGCCGGTCTCCCGCCGCCTCAGCCCTCCCCGAAGCTCTCCGGGTGCTCCTTCGCGAGGTCCACGTACACGGCGCCGTTCGCCTTGACGAGTTCGAGTTCCTCCGCGGTGAGGGAGCGCCGTACCTTCGCGGGCACCCCCGCCACCAGCGAGCCCGGCGGGACCTCCATGCCCTGCGGCACCAGAGCCTGGGCGGCGACGAGTGAACCGGCGCCGATCACCGCCCCGTTGAGCACCGTGGCGCCCATGCCGACGAGGCAGTCGTCGCCGATGGTGCAGCCGTGCAGGACGGCGTTGTGGCCGACCGTGACGCCCGCGCCGACGCGCACCGGGAAGCCGGGGTCGGCGTGCACGGTGCAGTTGTCCTGGATGTTGCTGCCCTCGCCGATCTCGATGGGGCCGCCGTCGCCGCGCAGCACCGCGTGGTACCAGGCGCTCGCGCCCGCGTGCAGGGTCACCTCGCCGAGCACCACCGAGGTGGCCGCGGTGAACGCCGTCTCGTGCACCCGCGGTTCCTTGCCCCCGATCGCCGCGATCAACGCCGTGTGCTCCACTGCCGCCTCCTCGTGCCGGAACCGCCGGACGGCGGTCACCGAACCGTAGCGAGGGCCGCCCCCGGCGGGAGCGGTTGGGGTGAAGATCACAGGGTGCCGGAAGGTGGGGGTCCGGGGTGCGTGAGTACGGTGGGCCCGTGCCGAAGAGCAAGAACGTGTTCTCGTCCCTGGCCGCCCGGCGGCGCGACCTCGGTCAGCGTGCCGTGCACGCGGTCTGGGACTGGGTCCGGCGGACCGGTGCGGTGACCGCGGAGCACCCGGGGCGGCTGCGGTTCGGCGCCATCGGTACCGGCACCCGGCTGGCCTTCCCGCTCGGCACGGTCTTCGGCGAGCCGTGGATCCACCTCGGCGACCACTGCATCATCGGCGAGCAGGTCACGCTGACCGCCGGGATGATGCCCGATCTGGATCTCGGCCCCGAGCCCATCCTGCGGATCGGCAACGGCGTCGTCCTCGGCCGCGGCAGCCATCTCATCGCCGACACCTCCGTCACCATCGGCGCGGACTGCTACTTCGGCCCCTATGTGTACGTGACCTCCACCAACCACTCGTACGACGATCCGCACGAGCCCATCGGCAAGCAGTGGCCGCGGATGGACCCGGTGGAGATCGGTCCCGGCTGCTGGATCGGGACGGGAGCGGTGATCCTGCCGGGGGTGCGGCTCGGGCGCAATGTGGTGGTGGCCGCCGGTGCCGTGGTGCGCGGCGAGGTGCCCGCGTACTCGGTGGTCGCCGGGGCCCCGGCCCGGGTCGTGCGCCGCTGGGACCCGGAGTCGGGCTGGCAGCCGCCGCTGCGTACGCCGCCGCCGGTGCCCATCCCGGAGGGCGTGACCCCCGAGCAGCTGCGGGCCCTGGAGGACGTGACCCCGGAGCAGCTGCTCGACCTGGAGTCCCTGCCGCAGGGGCTGGGCGGACCGGGCGCCGGGGACCTGCCCTCGGAGAGCTGAGCCCTTCGGGGCCGGGGGCGTGGCCGGGGCTGGGGTCTTGGGAGCCGGGCGCCGAGGCGCGCAGGCTCCTGCGAAGAGCCGGATTCTCCAGGGAGTTGAGGCTTCCCGGGACTGTCCGGGACTGCCCGGGACTTCCCGGGTGCTCGCCGGTGCTCGCCCGCGGGCCGGGTCAGCCGGTGGCGAGGAGGACCGTGCCGAGCAGGGCGAGTCCGGCGCCCGCGGTCTGGACCCACTTCAGGCGTTCGCCGAGGATGCCGCGGGCGGCGAGCGCGGTGACCACCGGGTAGAGCGAGGCGAGGACGGCTGCCACGGTGACGGGGCCGCGCTGGGCGGCCAGCGCGTAGGTGCCGTTGGCGGCGACATCGGCGAGGCCGACGAAGGCCAGCGCACCGAGCGAGCCCCGGACCGCGGTCCAGCCGCCGTCCTCGGGCAGGGCCGGTGCGCCGCGCCGCACGGTGAGCCACAGGGCCGCGCCGCCGGTGGCCACATTGGTGACCCGCTGCACGAAGAGGGCGAGGAAGAGCCCGGTGAGCGTGCTGGAGGCCTCGGCGATCAGGGCCATCACCGCGCCGAAGCCGACGGCGGCGAGCAGCGTCAGCCCGATGGCCTGGCGCTGTACCGGGGCACCCCGCAACTGCGGCCCCCCGGCGAGCAGTACGCCCGCCACCGCGACCCCGATGCCCGCGCACTGGAGCAGCCCGGGGCGTTCGCCGAGGAGCAGCCCGATGCCGACCGGGACGGCCACCCCCACCGAGCCCAGCGGGGAGACCACGCCCATCGGCCCGAGGGCGAGCGCCCGGTAGAAGGCCAGCATGGCGACCGGGCCGACCACACCCGCGGCGACCGCGTACCAGAGGGCGCCGTCCACCTCCCGCGGGCCGCCGGTGGCGAGCACCAGGGCGCCGAGGACCACCACGGCCAGGGTCTGGGAGACCACGACCACGGTGAGGGCGGGTATCCGCCGGGTGAGCAGCCCGCCGCCGAAGTCGGCGAAGCCCCACAGGGCGCTCGTCGCCAGGGCCAGGAGTGCTGTCATGGGGACCTCGCCGTACAGTGTGGTGGACCTTCGGGTGCACCACATCGTAGTTCAACAAACTGAACTGCGTCATCCAGAATATTGGACGGTACGTGTCGGACCTCGACCAGCTCACCCAGTCCCTGGCCCGCAACCTCAAGCGCTGGCGCACAGAGCGCGGCTACACCCTCGACGCGCTCGCCGCGCGGTCCGGGGTCAGCCGCGGCATGATCATCCAGATCGAGCAGGCCCGCACCAATCCGAGCGTGGGCACCACCGTGAAGCTCGCCGACGCCCTCGGCATCAGCATCACCACGCTCCTCGACTACGAGCAGGGCCCGCAGGTGCGGGTGGTGCCCGAGGAGCAGGCGGTGCGGATGTGGACGACCGAGGCGGGCAGCCAGGCGGTGCTGCTCGTCGGCACCGAGAAGCGCGGCCCGCTCGAACTCTGGTCCTGGCGCCTGATGCCCGGCGAGGGCAGCGAGTCCGACCCGCACCCCCGCGGCACCGTCGAGATGCTGCACGTACGCTCCGGGGTGCTCACCCTCCTCGTGGACGGCGCCCGGCACCAGGTCCCGGCGGGCGCCTCGGCCAGCTTCGAGTCGGGGGTGCCGCACGGCTACCGCAACGAGGGCGAGGAACCCATGGAGATGACCCTCACCGTCTCGGTGCCGCCCGCGGGTTGAGCGGACCGGCGGGTCCAGGGGCGTGGCGGGCCGGTCAGCCCGCGGCGCCGATCTCGATGGCCGGGCAGCGGTCCATCACCATGTCCAGGCCCGCGGCCGTGGTGCGCGCGTACGCCTCCTCGTCCACCACGCCCAGCTGGAACCAGACCGCCCGTGCCCCGGCGGCCACCGCCTCGTCGGCCACCGCACCGGCGAGCGCGCTGTTGACGAAGACATCGACGACATCGACCGGGAAGGGCACCTCGGCGAGGGAGGCGTAGCCCCGCTCGCCGTGCACCGTCTCCGCCTCGGGGTGCACCGGCACGATCCGCTTCCCGTAGCGCTGCAGGACGCGGGCCACCCCGTAGGCGGCGCGCTCGGTGTTGGCGGACAGGCCCACCACGGCCCAGGTGTCCCCGGTCTCGTCCAGGATCCGGCGGACCGTCTCCTTGTCGCCGTACATGCGCGCTCTCCCGTCCTTCGCTGCCCGGTGCGGCCCCGCCGCCCTTCGTGGGCACAACCTCCGGGCGGGCCCCGGGATTCCCGCCGCCCGGCCCGCACGCCGCAGCCGCCGCCCGGCCGCATACCCTGGCCGGATGCCGGACGAGTACCGCACCGTGGCCGCGGCCGGAGTGCACGAGACCGAGGTCAACCGCTCGCGCTTCCTGTGCGCCCTCGCGCCCGCGGCGACCGAGCGGGAGGCCCAGGACTTCGTCGCCGGGATCCGGGCCCGGCACCCGGACGCCAGTCACCACTGCTTCGCGTACGTGATCGGCGCCGACGCCTCGGTCCAGAAGGCGGGCGACGACGGCGAACCGGGCGGCACCGCCGGGGTGCCCATGCTCCAGATGCTGCTGCGCCGGGACCTGCGGTACGTGGTCGCCGTCGTCACCCGCTACTACGGCGGCGTCAAACTCGGCGCGGGCGGGCTGATCCGCGCCTACGGCGGCGCGGTCGGCGAGGCGATCGACGCGCTCGGCACCCGCACCCGGCGCCGGTTCCGGATCGCCACCGTCACCGTGGACCACCAGCGCGCGGGCAAGCTGGAGAACGAACTGCGGGCCACCGGACGCCAGGTGCGCGAGGTGCGCTACGCCGAGTCGGTGGCCCTGGAGATCGGCCTGCCGGACGCCGAGGTGGACGCCTTCCGCGCCTGGCTGGCCGACGCCACCGCGGGCACCGCCGCGCTCGAACTCGGCGGCGAGGCGTACGGGGACTGAGCGCTCCGGGGGTTGAGCGCACCGGGCGCCGACCGCACACGGGAGGCGCGAGAGAGCGCTTGCTTTGAGTCAGGGCGGCAGCGGGCGTGCCCGTCCCGCCGTGGCCGGAGCGGCGCGCGGGGCGGCCGTGACCGCTGCGGTCCGGACGCGGCGCCGGGGGCCGGTCCCACCGGCGTACGCAGGGCGGAAGGCGCCCGTACGGCCCGTTTCCGGTGCGAGGGATTTCCGGCCTGATTTCTCCGTGATTGCCGCGGCGTATCTGGCCGAGAGTGACCTGGCTCGGTCAACTCCCGCTATGCCACAGTGCTCTGCAGTCGGTTTGGGTGCCCCGCGAAATTATCGGAGGGGCGCATTTACCGGGCAACCCGGTAATCCTTCGCGAGGCGAAAGGACGTCGCCATCGCCGCGAGGACGCGCGGCAGCGGAGGAGAAACCGGCTGGGCGAGAGATCCGGTGGGGGAATTCATCCAGTGGATCGCGGAAGAACCCTGCGGGGCCGCGATCCAGAAACCTGCGCGCACAGGGAGCAGCCGCGAGATGACGGAACTCGGTGAAACCGCGATACAGGATCAGGTCACCGCTCTTCTGGAGGAACTGGAGCAGCACCGCGTCTACGGGAACGACTACTTCGCGTTCCTGGAGAACACGCCGTGGACCGACCGGACCTTCGACGTGCACCGCGCCAACTTCTTCCACCGGACCGAGGGCACGGTCAAGGGGATCGCCCATGTGTGCGCCCAGGCGGCAGCCCACGACGACCGCGACACCCTGGTGCTGTTCTCCCACATCCTCAACGAGGAGACCGGGGACGGCGTGGCCGAGCACAGCCACGAGATCCTGATGGAGAACGCCCACAACCTGCACGGCCGCGTCGAGTTCGGCCTGCCGCCGCTGCTGGTACGCGAGGCGCGCGACAGCGAGCTGGTCATCCCCGAGACGGTGGCCTACCGCGAGCGCACCCTGGAGCTCCTGAGCGGCAACTACCACCGGATGCTGGGAGTGGCGACGGCCCTGGAGTCGCACGCGGACCCCATGCTCCAGATCTGCCGCGCCGCCTTCCGCGCCAGCCGCAAGGGCCTCGGCGAGGACGAGTTCGTGAAGCGCGTCCAGATCTACTTCGACGTCCACGTCGGCGACGAGGGCGTCGAGGAGCGGCACGCCGCCGACGCGAAGCGGTGCGTGGTGAACAACTGCCGTACCGAGGCGGACGTCGCGGAGGTCGCCTACGGCGCGAGGGAGACCCTGAACATCCAACTCGACATGTGGAACGCCATGTACAAGGCCGTGGCCGCGAGTTGATTTCTCCGAGGGGTGAATCGAGAGGCGAGGTGAATCCGGTCGACGTGCGAAAGAACCGCGGTATCTCCGATGCCGTCCTGAGTATTCCGGAATCGGCCACCCACGGCACCGCCGCGAGACTCGCGGCGCTCAACCGCGGACTCGCCGAGGAGGAACAGGTCATCGATCTCAGTATCGGTGCCCTTGATCTGCCCGCCGATCCGCGTATCGACCGCGGGGTGATCGAGTTCATCAGAACGCAACCCGACACGATCCACGCATTCGCGCCGATCCGGGGATTCGCATTCCTGCGGGAATCCGTATCGGCGCGGGTCGAGCGCCTCCACAAAATCACCTACGACCCGGCCACGGAAATCCTGGTCACCCCGGGCGGTGTGAAAGGCTCGATATCCGCGGCCTTTCACGCGCTCCTCGATCCGGGCGACGAAGTGGTCCTCCCGGTGCCCAACTGGCCCCACTACTCCGACATGGTGCGGCTGCACGAGGCCGTCGCGAGAACTGTGCCGGTGACGGCGCGGGACGGCCTCACCGCGCCGGCCCTGCGGGCGGCGCTCTCCGAGCAGACCAAGCTCGTCCTGCTCGGCGACTGCATCAACCCGACCGGCAAGGTCTACTCGACCGCGGAACTCACCGCGCTGGCCGCGGTCCTCGCCGAGCACAACCTGCGGCGCGAGGCCCGGGACGAGAGCCCGGTCCACGTCCTGTTCGACTCCCCGTACGAGGCGCACATCCTGGGAGAGCGGGCCACGACCTTCGCCGCCCTCGACGTCCCGCGCGCGGAAGGCGGCAGCTGCTCCATGCGGCCGTGGACGGTGGCCGTCACCGGACCGGGCAAGACCTACGGCATGCACGGCGACCGGATCGGCTACCTCTGCGGCCCCGCCGACATCGTGGACGCCTGCGCACGCGCCCAGGTCAACCTCACCTCGTTCGCCTCCACCTACGGCCAGGTCGCGACGCACCTCGCGCTCCAGCCGGAGATGGACGAGGTGGCGACCGACCGGGCGAGGGCCGCGCGCGGCAATCTGGAGGCCATGCTCGAACAGCTGCGTGCCGTCCCCGAGTTGGCGGTCGAGGTCCCGCAGGGCGGCTACTTCCTCTTCGTCGACTTCTCGGCCTACGAGGAGGCCTACCGCAAGCGCGGCCACGAGACCGCCGACGCCTTCCTGCTCTCCGAGGCGAGGGTCGCCACGATCTGCGGCGACCACTTCGGAGAGGAGGAGTACCTGCGCCACTACGTCCGGATCAACTGCGGCCGTACCGGCGCGCTGCTGACCGAGGCCGGCCGGCGGATCAGGCACGCTCTGCGTGACCTGGAATCCTGACCGCGACTACGCGGACGAGCAGACGCCGGAGGGCGACCGGAGTGGAGCAGGAGATCACCGACCGCAGCAGACGCACACTCCGCCGCCCCCAGGGGGCGGGCGGCGGGCGCCGGGCCACGCGCGGGCGCTCGCCGCTGCCGCCCCTGACCTATGTCCCGCTCGGGGAGCGCCCCTTGCGCCGCTTCCCCCAACTCCTCCTCGGGCTCGCCCTCTACGGGTTCAGCCTCTCGGCCATGGTGCGCTCCTCGCTGGGGGTGAACCCCTGGAGCGTGCTCTACGAGGGGCTGGAGCGGCACACCCCGCTGAGCTTCGGCATGATCAGCGCGCTCCTCGGCGTGCTCGTGCTCCTGCTCTGGATCCCGCTCAAGCAGAAGCCCACGCTGGGGACCTTCGCCAACATCCTGGTCGTCGGCTCCTCCTCGGACCTGGGGCTCTGGCTCATCCCCGCCGACCTCGGAGCCGTCGAGCGGGTCGGGCTGCTCCTCGGGTGCGTCGTGCTCAACGGCCTGTCCATCGCGGTCTACGTCGGCGCGCGCTTCGGCCCGGGGCCCCGGGACGGGCTGATGACCGGCATGTCCGCGGTGACCAAGCGCTCCATCGGGCTGGTGCGCACCCTGATCGAGCTGACCGTGCTCGCCATCGGCTGGACCCTCGGCGGGAGCGTGGGCGTGGGCACGGTCGCGTACGCCCTCCTGGTCGGCCCGGTCACCCAGTTCTTCCTGCCCTGGTTCGCCTACCGCAGGGACTCCGGGCGCGAGGCGGCGGCCCCGGGCCCGGCCGCGGCCTGAGCCGGGACCGCGTTGTCGGACCCGGCCGTTAGTCTCGGGGCCCATGAGGTTGCTGCACACGTCGGACTGGCACCTGGGCCGGTCGTTCCACCGCGTGAACATGCTCGGCGCCCAGGAGGAGTTCATCGACCACCTGGTCGAGGTGGTCCGCGCGCAGGAGGTGGACGCCGTCCTGGTGGCGGGCGATGTCTACGACCGGGCGGTCCCGCCGCTGGCCGCCGTGGAGTTGTTCGACCAGGCCCTGCACCGGCTCGCCGCGCTGGACGTGCCCACCCTGATGATCTCCGGCAACCACGACTCGGCCCGCCGCCTCGGCGTCGCCGCCGGACTCATCGGCCGCGCGGGCATCCACCTGCGCACCGACCCCGCCTCCTGCGAGGTGCCCGTGGTCCTCTCCGACGCGCACGGCGAGGTCGCCTTCTACGGACTGCCCTATCTGGAACCGGCCCTGGTGAAGGCCGCGTTCGGCGCCGGTGCCACCAGCCACGAGGCGGTCCTCGGCACGGCCATGGACCGGGTCCGCGCGGACCTCGCCGGGCGCCCGCCGGGCACCCGCTCGGTCGTCCTCGCGCACGCCTTCGTCACCGGCGGGCAGGCCAGCGAGAGCGAGCGCGACATCACCGTGGGCGGCGTCGCCTCCGTCCCCGCCGCGGTCTTCGACGGCGTGGACTACGTGGCCCTCGGGCATCTGCACGGCAGCCAGGTCCTCGGCGAGCGGGTGCGCTACTCCGGCTCCCCGCTCGCCTACTCCTTCTCCGAGGCCCGGCACCGCAAGGGCATGTGGCTGGTCGACCTCGGCGCGGACGGCGCGGTGACCGCCGAGCAGCTGGACACCCCCGTGCCCCGCCCGCTCGCCAGGATCAGCGGCACCCTGGAGGAACTCCTCGCCGACCCCGCGCTCACCGGGCACGAGGACCACTGGATCGAGGCGACCCTGACCGACGCCGCGCGCCCCGCCGAGCCGATGGCCCGCCTCCTCGCGCGCTTCCCGCACACCCTGACCCTGGTCTTCGCCCCCGAACGCACCGAGGGCGCACCGGAGATCTCGTACGCCCGAAGGCTGCGCGACCGCAGCGACCAGCAGATCGCCGAGGACTTCGTCGCCCATGTGCGCGGCAGCGCCGCCGACGAGGCGGAGGCGGTGGTGCTGCGGCAGGCGATCGACGAGGTGCGCGCCGCCGACGCCGCCCGGGAGGTGGTCCGGTGAGGCTGCACCGGCTGCGGCTCACGGCCTTCGGGCCCTTCGGCGCCGCCCAGGACATCGACTTCGAGGAGCTCTCCGCGGCCGGACTCTTCCTGCTGCACGGCCCCACCGGCGCGGGCAAGACCTCGGTCCTGGACGCCGTCTGCTACGCGCTCTACGGGGCGGTGCCCGGCGCACGGCAGAACGGCCAGGGCTTCTCGCTGCGCAGCGACCACGCGGACGGGAAGCAGCGGACCGCGGTCTGCCTGGAGTTCACCGTCGCCGGACGCCGTCTGGAGGTCACCCGGCAGCCGCCCTGGGAGCGGCCGAAGAAGAAGGGCAGCGGCACCACCGTCGAGAAGGCGGCCACCGGGCTCAGGGAGTTCGACGGCACCGAGTGGAAGGCGCTCAGCCGCTCCCACCAGGAGATCGGCGAGGAGATCGGCCAGCTGCTCGGCATGAGCCGCGAGCAGTTCTGCCAGGTCGTGCTCCTGCCGCAGGGCGACTTCGCACGGTTCCTGCGCGCCGACGCCGAGGCCCGGGGCAAGCTCCTCGGCCGCCTCTTCGACACCGGCCGCTTCGCCGCCGTCGAGCAGTGGCTCGCCGAGCGCCGCCGGGAGGCCGAGGCGGCGGTCCGCGAGGGCGACACCGAACTCCTCGCCGAGGCGCACCGGATGCAGCAGGCCGCGGGCCCGGCCGCCGAGACCCCGCTGCCGGACCTCGCGCCGGGCGAGCCGGGCCTCGCCGCCGCCGTCCTCACCTGGGCCGCGCTCGCCCGCTGCGCCGCCCGCGAGCGGCTGACCGTGGCCCGCACCGCCCGCGGCACCGCCGAGACCGCCCGCGCCGAGACCCAGGAGCGCCTGGACCGCACCCGCGAACTGGCCCGGGCACAGGAGCGCGCCGCCACCGCGCGCGCGGCGGCCGAGCGGCTCGCCGCGCGAGCCGGGGAGCACCGCGCGGCCGAGGAGCGCATGGCCCGTGCGCGCAAGGCCGAGCGCGTCGCCCCCGTCCTCGCCCTGCGGGAGAGCACCGAGGCCGAACACCGGGCCGCCACCGAGGCCGAGCGGCGCGCCCGGGCGGCCCTGCCCGCGCGGTACGCCGAGGCGGGGGCGAGCGCCCTCGGCGCGGCCGCGCGCACCACGGCCGAAGAGCTGGGCGCCCTGGACTCGGCCCGCCGCGCGGAGCACCGCAAGGCCGAACTCGGCCGCGAGCGGCGGGAGATCGACCAGCAGGAGCAGGCGGACGCCGAGTCCCTGGACGAGGCGGGGGAGTGGCTCGCGGACTGGCCCGAACGCCGGGAGACACTGCGCGCCCGGGTCGAGGAGTGCCAGCAGGCGCTGACCCGCGCCGAACATCTCGCGGCCCAACTCGCCCCGGCCCGCGCCCGCCTGGACGCCGCCCGGCGGCGCGCGGACCTCACCGAGGAGACCGCCGCCGCCGAAACCGCCCTGACCGGGGCCCGGGAGAGCGCGGCCGAGGCGCACGAGCGGTGGCTCTCCCTCAAGGAGCGCCGCCTGCAGCACTTCGCCGCCGAACTCGCCGCCGCGCTGCGCCCCGGCGAGGCCTGCGCGGTCTGCGGCTCTTCGGACCACCCGGCACCGGCCCGCAAGTCCGAGGGGCATGTGGACCGGCAGGCGGAGGAGGCCGCCTTCGCGCGCCACCGCCGGGCCGAGGAGCGGCGCACCCAGGCCGAGGCCGCGCTCTCGGCGCTGCGCGAATCCCTCGCCGCGGCCACCGCGGAGGCCACCGGGTCCCCGCTGGGCCGACTGGAGGAGGAGTACGAGGAGCTGCGGCGGGAGCACGGCCGGGCCAGGGCCCTCGCCTCCGAGCTGCACCCCGCGCGCGAGGCCCTCGGCCACGCGGAGGCCGAGCACGAGCGCAGGCTCGGCCGCCGCCAGCAGGCCGCCGAGCGCGCCGCCTCCCGCGCCTCCCTGCGCGACGCGCTCGCCCGCGAGGAGACCGCCCTGGACCGCGAGCTGGCCCAGGTGCGCGGCGAGGGCTCGGTGGACGCCCGCGCCCGCCAACTCGACCGGCTCCGGGAGCAGTTGGAGCAGGCGGCGGAGGCGGCCCGGCTCGCCGCCGACACCGCGGGGCGCCTCAAGTCCGCCGACGCCCGCCTCGCCGACGAGTCCTTCCGCGCCGGATTCGACACCCCCCGCGCCGCCGCGGAAGCCCTCCTGGACGACCACGCCCACCGGACACTCCAGCACCGGCTCGACGCCTGGCAGCGGGAGGAGGCCGAGGTCCGTTCCGTACTCGCCGATCCGGCCCTGGAGCGGGCCGCGGCGGAGCCGCCCGCCCCGGTGGCGGCGGACGAGGAGGCGGCGCGCGCCGCGGCCGGTGCGCTGCAGCGGGTCTCCTCCGCGACCGACGCGGCCGAGGCCCGCTGCCGGGAGCTCGACCGGCTCTCCCGCCGGGCCGCCGCCGGAGTACGGCGCGGGGGACCGCTGCGCGAGGAGTACGACCGGGTGGCCCGCCTCGCCACGCTCGCCGCCGGGACCTCGGCGGAGAACGAGCGCCGGATGCGCCTGGAGTCGTACGTCCTCGCGGGGCGGCTCGAACAGGTCGCGGCGGCCGCGAGCCGGCGCCTGACCCGGATGTCCTCGGGCCGCTACACCCTGGTGCACTCCGACGACCGCAGCGGGCGCGGGCGTTCGGGGCTCGGGCTGCATGTCGTGGACGCCTGGACCGGCCGGGCCCGCGACACCTCCACCCTCTCCGGCGGCGAGACCTTCTTCGCCTCCCTCGCCCTCGCGCTCGGCCTCGCCGATGTGGTCACCGAGGAGGCGGGCGGCGTCCGCCTGGACACCCTCTTCATCGACGAGGGCTTCGGCAGCCTCGACGAAGGGACCCTCGACGAGGTCATGGACGTCCTGGACTCCCTGCGCGAGCGGGACCGCAGCGTCGGCATCGTCAGCCATGTCGCCGACCTGCGGCGCCGGGTGCACACCCAGCTGGAGGTGGTGAAGGGGCGTACGGGATCCACGGTCCGGCTGCGCAGCGAGCCGGGGTGAGCGGGCCCCGGCCGCCCGGGCGGAGGGCTACAGGCGCGCCAACTCCTCGACCAGATCGTCCAGTCCGAGCGAGCCCTGGGAGAGCGCGGCCATGTGCCAGGAGCGGGCGTCGAAGGCGGCGCCGTGCCGGGCCCGCGCCCGGTCCCGGCCGGTGAGCCAGGCGCGTTCGCCCAGCTTGTAGCCGATGGCCTGGCCCGGCATGGAGAGATAGCGGGTCAGCTCGCTCTCCACGAAGTCGGCCGGGCGGCTGCTGTGCGCGCCGAAGAACTCCTGCGCCAGCGCGGGCGTCCAGCGCTCACCGGGCGCGAAGGGCGAGTCCCCGGGGATGCGCAGCCCCAGGTGCATGCCGATGTCGATGACGACCCGTACGGCGCGCATCATCTGCGCGTCGAGGTAGCCGAGCCGGTGCTCCGGGTCGCCGAGGAAGCCCAGTTCGTCCATCAGCCGCTCCGCGTAGAGCGCCCAGCCCTCCAGGTTGGCGCTCACCCCGCCGACGCCTGCCTGGTAGCGGGAGAGTTCGCCCGCCACATGGGTCCACTGGGCCAGTTGCAGATGGTGTCCCGGCACGCCCTCGTGGTACCAGGTCGACACCAGGTCGTAGACGGGGAAGCGGGTCTGCCCCAGGGTGGGCAGCCAGGTGCGGCCCGGGCGGGAGAAGTCCTCGGAGGGCGCGGTGTAGTAGGGCGCGGCGGCGCTGCCGGGCGGGGCGAGCCGGGACTCCACCCGCCGCACCCGGGGCGCGAGCGCGAAGTGGGTGCCGTCGAGGGCCTCGATCGCCTCGTCCATCAGCCCCTGCAGCCACTTCCGGACCGCCTCCTCGCCCTCGATGTGCCGGCCGTGCTCGTCCAGGTGCGCGAGGGCCGCCCACGGTGTGCGCGCCCCGGGCAGGACCTTCTCCGCCTCGGCGCGCATCTCGCCGAGCAGCCGGTGGAATTCGGACCAGCCGTACGCGTAGGCCTCGTCCAGATCGGTGTCGGTGCCGTTGAAGTAGCGCACCCAGCGGGCGTAGCGCTCCCGGCCGACGGTGTCGGGGGCACCGGCGACACCGGGCGCGTAGACGTCCCGGATCCAGTCGTGCAGGGCGCCGACGGCCGCGGTCGCGGTGCGGGAGGCGGCGTCCAGCTCCGCGCGCAGGGTGCCGGGACCGGCCGCGGCGAACTCCTCGAACCAGCCCCTGCCGTCCGCCCCGCGGGCCCACTCGGCGAGCTGGCCGAGGAAGGTGGCGGTGGCGCGGGGGCCGCCGGGCAGCCCGCGTTCCAGACCGAGGGCGAGCGAGGCGCGGTACCCGGCGAGCGCCTCGGGCACCGCGCGCAGCCGCTCCGCGAGGGCCGCCCACTCCTCCTCGGTCCCGGCCGGGGTGAGGGTGAAGACCTGGCGCACCGTGTGCGCGGGGGAGTGCAGATTGCTCACCGCGCGCAGGCCCTCCTGCGCCTCGTGCACGGCGAGTTCGGCGCCGAGCCGCTCCCTCAGCAGCCGGGCGCAGCGCCGCTCCACACCGCGGTCCGCCCCCGCCCCGCGCTCCGCCGTGTCGAGCCGGACGAGGGTCCGGCGGGCGAGCGCGGCCACCTCCTCCTGGCCCTCGGGCGAGTAGTCGGGCAGCGCCGAGGAGCTCTCGGCGACGCCGAGATACGTACCGGTGGCCGGATCGAGGGCGACGAGCTCGTCGACGTAGGCGTCGGCGACCTCGCGGGGCAGCGGGGGGAGCGTCGTGTCGGACATGCCGCCATCCTCGTACGGGGCGGCGGCCGCGTCACGGCGAAACGGCGCGGGCGGCGGCCGCTCAGCGGGGCGGAAGCAGCGGCCCGCACTCCCACTGCTGGAAGATCAGCCGGGTCTCCACCCGGGCGACCTCGCGGTGCGCGGTGAACTCGTCCAGGACCAGGCGCTGGAGATCGGCGGCGTCGGCGACCGCGACATGCACCAGGTAGTCGTCCGGACCGGTCAGGTGGAACACCGAGCGCGCCTCCGGCAGGGCCCGCACCCGCTCCACGAAGGGTCCCACCAACTCCCGCCGGTGAGGCCGGACTTGGACCGCGAGCAGGGCCTGGAGCCCGCGCCCGAGGCGCGCCGGGTCGAGGCGGAGCCGGTGCCCGAGGATCACCCCGCTGCGGCGCAGCCGGGCCACCCGGTCCAGACAGGTCGACGGGGCCACGCCGACCTCGGCCGAGAGCTCCCGGTAGGTGAGCCGGGCGTCGTTCTGCAGGAGCCGCAGAATATGCAGATCAACCGGGTCCAGTACGACGGAGTCAGCCATCGGCCGAACGTAGCACGGGATTTTTCCGCTGCCTCCCGGCAGGTGTTCAGTCTGGAGCCCATGGACTTCCGTCTCGATGCCATGGACGCCGCTCCCGCACCCCGGGCGCTGGCCACCGAAGCCGTGCACGCCGGCCGCGAGGACCTCGCCGGACTCGGACTGCACGCCCCGCCGCTCGACCTGTCCACCACCTACCCCTCCTACGACAGCCGCGGGGAGGCCGCCCGGATCGACGCCTTCGCCGCCGAGGGCGCCGAGCCGGACGGGCCGCCGGTCTACGCCCGGCTCGGCAACCCGACCGTCAGCCGCTTCGAGAAGGCGCTCGCCACCCTGGAGGGCACCGAGTCGGCCGTCGCCTTCGCCAGCGGCATGGCCGCGCTGACCGCGGTACTGCTCGCCCGGCTCGGCGACGGACTGCGGCATGTGGTCGCCGTACGCCCGCTGTACGGGTGCAGCGACCACCTGCTGACCGCCGGGGCGCTCGGCTCCGAGGTGACCTGGGTGGACCCGGCGGGCATCGCCGACGCCATCCGGCCCGAGACCGGTCTGATCATGATCGAGTCGCCCGCCAACCCGACCCTCGCCGAACTCGACCTGCGCGCCATCGCGCACAGCTGCGGCTCGGTGCCGCTCCTGGTCGACAACACCTTCGCCACCCCGGTGCTCCAGCGTCCGGTGGAGAGCGGGGCCCGGCTCGTCCTGCACAGCGCGACCAAGTACCTCGGCGGCCACGGCGACGTGCTCGGCGGCGTCGTCGCCTGCGACGAGGCCTTCGCCCGCAAGCTGCGCCAGGTGCGCTTCGCCACCGGCGGGGTGCTGCACCCCTTCGCGGGCTATCTGCTGCTGCGCGGACTGGCCACCCTGCCGGTCCGGGTCAAGGCGGCCTCGGCCACCGCCGCCGAACTCGCCGAGCGGCTCGCCGCCGACCCGCGGGTCTCCCGGGTCCACTACCCGCGGATCGGCGGTGGCATGGTCGCCTTCGAGGTGACCGGCGAACCGCACGAACTCATCGCCGCGGTACGGCTGATCACCCCCGCGGTCAGCCTCGGCAGCGTCGACACCCTCATCCAGCACCCGGCCTCGATCAGCCACCGCATCGTGGACGCGGGCGACCGCAGGTCCGCCGGGGTGAGCGACAAACTGCTCCGCCTCTCGGTCGGCCTGGAGGACGTGGAGGACCTCTGGCAGGACCTGGACCACGCCCTCGGACCGGTCCGCACGAGCGGTCGCGAGGAGCGGACGACGGCGGTCGCGGAGGCGTAGGGGAGCGGCAGGGGCGCAGGGGAGCGTCCGGCTGATCGGGGCCGGACGCTCCCCGGGTCCTGTGCCCGGGTTCAGTCCCCGGCGGTGACCTCGGCGGGTGCCTCGCCCACCGAGGTCACCGCCGGGGCCGCTTCCGCGGAGACCAGCCCCGGTGCCGTGTTCGTGTCGAGGCGTGCGGTGATCACGAGGGTGCCCTCCTCGACCTGGTAGTCCAGGGGGAGTCCGAGCCCGCGCATGGCGGCGACCATGCCGGTGTTGGCGGACTGGGTGATCACGTAGACGTGTGCGCAGCCCGCCTCGGCGGCCATCGCCACCAGCCTGCCGAGGAGTTCGGCGCCGATGCCCCGGCGCTGCCACTCGTCCTCGACGATCAGCGCGATCTCGGTCTCGTCGCCGTCCCACAGCAGGTGCCCGAGCGCGACGATGCGGCCCGAGGCGGTCTGCGCGGCCAGGGTCCGGCCGAAGCGGGGGCTCAGCAGGTGGCGCAGATAGCGGTCCGCGTCGCCGACCGGGCCGTGGTAGCGCAGCGAGAGGGTGCGTGCCGAGCAGCGCTCGTGCATGGCCTTCGCGGCGTCCAGGTCGGCGGTGTCGGCGCGGCGCACGGTGACGGAGCCGCGCGCCAGGTCCACCACGTCCTCCTGGCCGGGCAGTCTGCGGCCGAGGCGGGCGTCCAGTTCGACCAGGGCGCGGGCCCGGGCGAACTCGGTCGGGGTGAACGGCAGATAGGGCCGCTCCACGGTCAGGGCGCTGCCCTGTGCGCTCGCCAGCCGCATCACGGTGCCGTCGAACGTGTCCTCGGCGGGCCCGCCCTCGCCCTTCGCGGGTACCGAGCGGATGGTGCACCGGCCGAGCAACTGGCGTAGGGCGAGCGGGAGTTCGGCCGAGTCGAGGGCAGTACGGGTGGCCAGGGCGAGGATGCGGGTGGGTGCGTCCACGAGGTCGTGGGTGTCGGCCAGCTCCATCCAGGTGTCGCGGCCGCCCGCCTCGGCGACGGCCGCGGTGAGCGTGCCGGACTCCAGCTCGGCCGGGACGCGCAGCAGGAACTCGTCGACCGTGCCCTCGGCGAGCGGGTGGGTCCCCAGGCTGAGGATGTCCACCCGGAGCCCGGCCAGGGCCGAGCAGAGCGAGGCCAGCGCCCCCGGGGTGTCCCGTACCGTCGTCCGCATGCGCCAGAGCGTGCTCGGGGCGGGGGAGTCCGCGGACTCGGGCGCCCGGTCCCGCTCGGCGGTGCCGGACCGCCCGGTCTCGCGCTCCGGGGAGGCGGACCGGGCGCCGGTATCGTTTCTCGGCGGGGCGTGTTCCTGGCGGCGTGTCCACCAGGAGCGGACCACGCTGAGCGCGGGGCGCGTCCGGGTGGCGGGGGTCTCGCGGTTCACATCAGACATGTCCTGAGTCATGCATTCCACTGTGCCGGAGGGGTGTTGCGTGACCACGAACGTATTGTGTCTGATGGGTAAAGGGCGACTCCGCCGTTTTTGTCGCGCTTTTACTCCCGATCGGGAACATGCAGGCCGCAAGCGGACAGATTCGCCCCGTGCCTTGCGGCGTTTCCTGGCGTCGCCCGTCTTCTTCCGGCGTCCCTCGGAGACCCGGCGGCTGAGCCGGGCCCGTGTCCCTCTCGCCCCTCCGGTCCTACTGCCCCACCCGGCCCGGCTGGAGCACCTTGGTGTAGAGCACCCGGCCCTCCTCGCGCAGCCGGACCGTCAACTCCCCACTTCCGCCGTCGATGTCGACCTCGCCGTAGTTCTGCGGCATGTCCAGCGGTGAGGTGTTGGCCGCCGCCGGTGCCTTGAGGAAGTGCTGCACCGGGCCGAAGGTCGGATCGAGGGCGGCCGCCGGGTAGCCGCCCGCCGCGAGCGGACCGGAGACGAACTCCCAGAAGGGGGCGAAGTCCTGGAAGGCCGCCCGCTCCGGAACGTACTGCTGGGCCGAGGTGTAGTGCACATCCGCCGTCAGCCACAGGGTGCCGGTGATCCGGCGGTGCTTGATGAAGCGCAGCAGCTCCGCGAGCTGGAGTTCGCGGCCGAGGGGTGCGCCCGGGTCGCCCTGGGCCGCCCCGTCGAAGTCGGTCTTCCCGTCGGTGACCACGAGACCCAGCGGCATATCGGCGGCGATCACCTTCCACACGGCGCGCGAACGCGCCAGTTCCCGTTTCAGCCAGGCCAGTTGCTCGGCGCCGAGGATGCCCGTGCGGTCCTCGGGCTGGCGGCCCGGCGAGTTGGCGTTGCGGTAGGTGCGCATGTCGAGCACGAAGACGTCGAGCAGCGGCCCGTGCCGCACCACGCGCTGGATCCGGCCGTGGCCGCCGTCCGGCCTCAGGGTGGAGACCGGGTGGTACTCGCCGAAGGCGCGCAGCGAGCGCGCGGAGAGGACCCGGGTGTCCTTCTCGGTGTAGCGGTCGTCGTCCAGGATCTCGCCCGGCGACCAGTTGTTGTGCACCTCGTGGTCGTCCCACTGGGCGATCACGGGGACCTCCGCGGAGAAGGCGCGTACGTGCCTGTCGAGCCGGTTGTACCGCTGTGCCCCGCGGAATTCGGCGAGGGTCTCGGCCACCTTCGCCTTCTCCTCGGTGACCAGATTGCGCCAGGTCCGGCCGTCGGGGAGCTTTACCAGGGGTTCGATCGGGCCGTCGGCGTAGATGGTGTCGCCGCTGCACAGGAAGAAGTCGGGCGACCGGCGCCGCATGTCCGCGAAGACGGTCCAGCCGTCGCGGTCCGGGTTGATGCCCCAGCCCTGGCCCGCGATGTCCGCCGACCAGACGAAGCGCACCCCAACGCGGCGCCGCAGCGGCGCGGTACGGAAGCTGCCGGTGATCGGCTCGCCGGTGCGGCGCGGGTCGTCCGGGTCGGCGAGGCGCACCCGGTAGTGGATCCGCTCGCCCGCGGGCAGCCCGGCCAGGCGCGTCGTCCCGGTGAAGTCGGTGCCCGGGCCGAGGAGGGGCCCCGGGTGGCGCACCGCGTCGCGGAAGGACTCGGTCGCCGCGGTCTCCACCAGCATCCGGGCCGGCCGGTCCGCGCGCACCCAGACCAGACCGGAGTGCGCGCTCACATCCCCGCTCTGCACACCCCAGGGCGCGGCGGGCCGCCCGGACCGGGCGAAGGCCGGGGCCCCGGCGGCGAGCCCGGGCAGCGCCAGCGCGGCGGGGACGGCGAGCGAACCGCGCAGCACACTGCGGCGGCCGGGAAGCGGAAGCGGCGAACGCGATGTCATGGGCAGGACCTCCAGAGGTGAGCGCCCGCCGTCGTCCACGACGCACGCCCCCTCCTCCTTCCCGGCGACCGGCACTCCCCGAACCTCGGTCGCGCGACCGGTCCGCGGCCCGTACGGGACCTGCGGAGGAGGCCGAGCGGAGGAGGTGCGACCCGGCCCGGGACCGAGGTGGCCTGAGCCGGGCACCTCCTAGGCTCTCGACCGGGCCGCGGCCACCGGAGGACCCGCGGCCGGGCCGTCTCCGGCGGAGCACCGGCGGCCGGAGGAAAGGACACCGCACATGCCCCTGGACGCACGGAGCCAGCTGCGGCTCGCCCGCCCGAGCCGCGACCTCGCCACCGCCGAGCGCTTCTGGACCCGGGGCCTCGGCCTCGCCGTCCAGTACCGCGCCGAGGGCCGGGAACCCGGCGAGCACGAGCTGTTGATGCTCGGCTGGCCGGACGCCGACTGGCACCTGGAACTCGTCCGCGACCCGGCCCATCCGGTCCTCCCGCGCCCGACCGAGGAGGACCTGCTCGTCCTGTACGTCGACGGGGAGGTGCCGGACGGGACCGTACGGCGGCTGGAGGAGAACGGCGGCCGGGTCGTCACCTCGCCGAATCCGTACTGGAACACCTGGGGCGTGACCGTGGAGGACCCGGACGGCTATCGGCTGGTGCTGTGTCGGCGGGGGTGGCGGAACGGGTGAGGGGGCGGCGGCGCGGCGGTCAGCCGGGGTGGCGCTCCCCTGAGGTGTCCCGCTCGGCCGAGGTGTCCCGCTCGGTGGGGACGGGCGGCTCCGGGACCGGCGCCGGTGCGGCCGATGGTGCGGTGAGGCGCCGGACCTGGGGCGAGAGCAGCGCCGCCGCGCAGGCCAGGACCATGGCGGCGGCGCAGGCCGCGAGCGCGGCCCGGGTGCCCACCGCCCCGGCGACCGGACCGGCGAGGAGCAGCCCGAGCGGGGCGAAGGCCAGCGAACCGAAGAGGTCGTAGGAGCTGACCCGGGACAGCGCCGCCTCCGGGACCCGCTGCTGCAGGGTGGTCGACCACAGGACGGCGAACACATCGCCGGTGACCCCGCAGGCGAACATGGCGCAGGCGCTCGTCCACAGCGGGGCGCCCATGCTCAGCAGGACCAGCGGCAGCGCGTACGGAAAGGTCGCGAGCACGGCGACGAGCAGGGGGCGGCGCACCCGCAGCCGCCCGGCAGCGCCCGCTCCCGCGACGGTGCCCACGGCCTGCGCGGCGACCAGCAGGGACCAGGCCCTGGCGCCGCCCTCGTGCTCCTGCGCGGTGAGCGGGCCGAGGACCCCGAGGTAGGCGTTGAGCGCGGCCACCACGACGGTGAACTGGGCGACCACCACCCACAGCCACTGCCGCCCGGCGAACTCCCGCCAGCCCTCGCGCAGGTCCGCCCAGCCCGAAGTCCCCTTCGCCGGTGGGCCCTTGGTGCCGAGGGCCGCGGTGAGCAGGGCGCTCACCAGGAAGGAGGCGGCGTTGAGGGCGAGAGCCCAGCCCGCCCCGAGGAGGGCGACGGTGACGCCGGAGAGCGCGAGGCCGAGGACGAGGGAGGTGTTGGCGGCCATCCGCAGGGTGCCGTTGGCCTGCTGGAGGCGCGCGCGTGGGACGACCTGGACGACGATGCCCTCCATGGCCGGTGCGAAGAGCGCGGTCGCCGTCCCGGCCGCGACCGCGAGCGCGCAGAGGGCGGACAGGGGCGCGCGTTCGGCGAGTACGAGCACGGCGAGCGCGGTGTAGGCGGCGGCACCGGCCCCGTCCGCGAGCACCATCAGCCGTGCCCGGGACATCCGGTCCGCGAGGACGCCTCCGAAGAGGACGAAGACCAGTTGCGGCAGCGCCTGGCAGGCCAGGACCAGGGAGAGGGCGCCGGGCCCGGTCCCCGGCAGGCCGAGGACGGCGAAGGCCAGCGCCACCCGCGCAAAGCCGTTGCCGAGCACCGAGACGGCCCGGGCGAGGACGAGCAGGAGGAAGGGCCGCTGCCGCAGCAGCGAACCCGACAGGGGAGGCATGGGCGCCCACGGTAGGCACCGGGCGGCAGCTCCGGAGGTGTCCGTGCGGGGATGACCGGAAAGCTCCGCGCGGGTCTCGCCGCCGCTCAGGCCGGACGGCCCGGCGGCTCCGCCGACCGGCCCTGGCGGCAGTGCGGTTGAGCACCCTTCCGCCGCCGGACCGCCCGGCCCGCTACCGCCCCGCGGTGTCCAGGATGACCCGGGCGACGAGCGCCGGGTCGTCGTTCATCGGGACGTGGCCGCAGTCGGGGAGGCGGATCAGACGGGCGTCGGGGATGAGGCGCTTGGCGCGGATGCCCTGGCGGCGCAGGAGGAGGCGGTCCTTCGCACCCCAGGCGATGGTGACCGGGAGTCCGGTCACGTCCTCGGTGAAGCGCAGGTCGAGTCCGGCGGCGAGGGTCTTGTCGAAGCCGGTGGCGTTGCGCAGGGCGAGGGTCTCGGCGACCGCGGCCTCGGGTGAACGGCGGGCCGGGCGGGCGTAGATGGTGCCGGTCAGGGCGGCGCGGCCGGCCGCCGAGCGGGACAGCCGCTCGATCAGGGAGAGCGGCAGCAGCCGGGCGCCCGCGCGCATCGCCTTCAGGGTGCGGAAGGCGTAGATGCGCTCGCCCTCGGTGTAGAAGCCGCCGGGGGAGAGGGCGGTCACCGAGCGGGCCAGCTTCTGGCGGCCGAGTTCCAGGGCGAGCAGTCCACCGAGCGAATTGCCCGCCAGATGCGGGCGTTCGATGCCGAGCGACTCGGTGAAGGCGTTGAGGATACGGGCCACGCTGCCCAGTTCGTAGGGGACGCCGTCCGGCAGGCCCGGGGAGACGCCGAAGCCGGGCAGGTCGACCGTGATGACGTCGTACTGCGCGGCGAGCGCCGGGACGACCGGGTCCCAGGCCTGCCCGTGGTGGCCGATGCCGTGCAGCAGGACCAGCGGTTCGCCGCTGCCTGCGCGGTCGTAGGCGACGGTCACGGTCTGCGGACCGTGCGCGGACTCGACGGTGAAGGAGGCCGTGGCGGTCATGCTGCTCCTCGGAGGGTCATCGGGGTCGGGCAGGGGGGGTTAGACAGTCTGTCAGTAAGTCCCTACCGGTGGGTAGCCCCTGGTTCCGGTTTCCTGTCGCGGCCTCCGGCGCCGGGGCGGGTTCCTGGACGTGGCACGTCCCGTGGGCTGGGACGGTGCGGTGGCAACCGAGGTGCCGACCGAGGTCTGCGAGGAGCAACGGCCCGTACTGAGGGGGTGGCCTGCCGGGTGTTCGGCGAGCTGGCCGAGGCCGAGGACATCGTTCAGGGGGCCTGGTTGCGCTCGCCGGTCGCCGATCCGTGCCGTGCCGTGCCGTGCCGCTGACGGTCTCCGGCGGCGGTGCGGTGCGGTGCCTCAAGCCGGGGTGACGAAGCCGGACTCGTAGGCGGCGATCACGGCCTGGGTGCGGTCGCGGGCGCCCAGTTTCGCGAGCACGGCGCTGACATGGGTCTTGACCGTCTCGGTGCCCACGAACAAGCGGGCGGCGATCTCGGCGTTGGACAGCCCGCGGGCCATCAGCCGCAGCACCTCCGCCTCGCGGTCGGTGAGCCCGTCCCCGGCCCAGCCCGCGCCCGCCGGTCCGCCGCCCGCATACCGCGCGGCCAGGGAGCGGACCGCGGCCGGGAAGAGCAGCGAGTCCCCCTCGGCGATCAGCCGTACCGCGTGCACGATCTCGGCGGGCCGGGAGCGCTTCAGGAGGAAGCCCGCGGCCCCGGCGCGCAGGGCCCCGTAGACGAGTTCGTCCTCCTCGAAGGTGGTGACGACGAGGATCTTCGGCGGCTCGGGCACCGCGCGCAGCACCGCCCGGGTGGCCTCGATGCCGTCCATCAGAGGCATCCGGACGTCCATCGCCACGACGGCGGGCCGCAGTCGGCGTACGAGCGGGACCACCGCGGCGCCGTCGGCCGCCTCGCCGACCACCTCGATACCGGGGGCGGCCTCCAGCACGGCGCGCAGACCGGCGCGGACCAGCGGTTCGTCGTCGACGAGCAGGACGGTGTGCGGCACCGGCCCAGCGTAGGCCACCTGGTTCATGCCAGCGGAAGCCGTACGCGCACCCGCCACTCGCCCGCCTCGGGCCCCCACTCCGCCCGGCCGCCGAGCAGCCCGGCCCGCTCCCGGAGCCCGCGCAGACCGGAGCCCTCCCGGCCACCGTCCTCCCGCCCGGCGCCCTGCCGGGAGTCCGCGAGCCGGTTGCGCACCTCCAGTTCCAGTTGCCTGCCGCCCGCGTGCACGCGTACCCGTACCGGCACCGGCCCCGCGTGCCGCAGGACATTGGTGAGCGACTCCTGGAGCATCCGGTAGGCCTCCCGGGAGACCGGTCCGGGGACGTGGTCGAGGGTGCCGGGCAACTGGGCCTCGACCTCCGCGCCCGCCGCGCGGGCCGAGTCCATCAGGCGGGCCGCCGCGCTCAGGTCGGGGCGTGCGGACTGCCCCCGCTCATGGGTGCGCAGGGAGCGCAACACCCGGTCCAGGTCGTCCAGCGCGGTACGTCCGGTCTCCTCGATCGCGGTGAGGGCCCGCTCGGTGAAGGCGGGGTCGGACACGGCGCGGGCCGCGCCCGCCTGGACCACGGCGACGGTCAGCGCGTGGCCCAGGGAATCGTGCAACTCCCGTGCGATGCGGTGGCGTTCGAGGAGCAGCTCGGTCTCCTCCTCGAGTGCGGCGAGGCGTTCCCGGGGCGAGGGGCCGAGCAGTCCGCGCGCGGCGCGGGCCATTCCCGCGCCGGTCGGCGCGACAAGGGCGACGAGCACCACCAGCGGCAGCGGGGAGAGGACGGCGTACGCCCAGTGGTCGCCGCGGACGGCGAGGAAGGGGTCGGCCTCCTCGGCCGAGCCCGTGCCCGCGGCCACCAGGGCGAGCGAGAGCGCACAGCACTGACCGGTCAACAGCGCGGTCAGGCAGCCGACTTCGAGCCGCAGCACCAGCCAGAGCGCCGTACGCACCCGGTCCCCGAGCGAGGCGGAGGGTGCCGCCGCGATGCCCCGGTCCGGTGGTGCCCCGCGCCCGGCGCTCGCGTGCGCGCCGGGGAAGAGCATCACCCGGGCCTGGATCCCCTCGGCAAGGCGTGTCGAGGGGAAGGCCGCGGCGAGCAGGAGCAGGGGCACCGGGACCACGGGCACCAGCAGACACCCGGCGGTCGAGAGCCCGACGTATCCCGGGTAGACCGCGCCGCAGGCGAAGGCGAGGAAGGCGGGGACGAGCAGATGGAGCCAGCGCGTATAGGTGACCGCCCGGAGGAAGGGAGCGGCGCACGGGCCGAGGAGGGCTCTCATGCGGGCATCCTCGCAAAGCGGACCGGGCGGTGGTTCCCCCGCGCGGGGGAGAAACCGGGCACCCGCGGGGGAGGCGGTGCCCGGTGCCCGCTCGCCAGGCTGGGGCCATGACCACCATCGACGTCCACCGGCTCAGCAAACGCCACGGCTCCCGCACGGCCGTGGACGACCTCAGCTTCCGGGTCGAACCCGGCCGGGTCACCGGCTTCCTCGGCCCCAACGGCGCGGGCAAGTCCACCACCCTGCGGCTCGTCCTCGGCCTCGACCGGCCCACGGCGGGCACCGCGACCATCGGCGGCCGCGCCTACGCCTCGCTCGACGAACCCCTGCGTACCGTCGGGGCACTCCTGGATGCCGGATCCGCGCACGACTCGCGCACCGCCCGGGCGCATCTGGCCGCCCTCGCGGTGAGCAACCGGCTGCCGCGGCGCCGGGTGGACGACGTCCTGGAGCAGTCGGGGCTCGCCTCGGTCGCCCGGCGCAGGATCGGCACCTTCTCGCTGGGCATGCGGCAGCGACTGGGCATCGCGGCGGCTCTCCTGGGCGATCCCGCGGTGGTGGTCCTGGACGAGCCGTCCAACGGCCTCGACCCCGAAGGCATCGTCTGGACAAGGGAGTTGCTGCGCGGGCTGGCCCGGCAGGGCAGGACCGTGCTGGTCTCCAGCCACCTGATGAACGAGACCTCCTCCTTCGCCGACCACCTGCTGATCCTCGGCCGCGGCCGGCTGCTCGCGGACACCGGCACCGCGGACTTCGTGCGGGCGCACTCCGCCGGGGGAGTCCGGGTGCGCACCAGCGAGCCCGGGACCCTGCGCGCCGCCCTCGCCCGGGCGGGCCACCCCCTGGCGCCCACCGGACCGGACCGCTGGCGGGTGGCCGGGGCCGGGGCCGCGGAGGTGGGGCGGATCGCCGCCGCGGCGGGGGTGCCGCTTGAGGAACTGGCCGAGGAGGAGCCGACCTTGGAGGCGGCCTACCTCCGACTCACCGCCGCGGACGCCGAGTTCGCCGCCACCCGGCAGGAGGCCTGAGATGTCACCGCTCGCCGCCGCCCACTCCGAATGGCTCAAGATCCGTTCGGTGCGGGCCAGTTGGGGGTCCCTCCTTGCGATCTTCGGCGTCCCGTCGGCAGTCACCGTGCTCGTCCACGCCACCGCCGGCGGTGCCGAGGACGCCGACCCGCTCTTCGGCGCCTTCTTCGCCCTCGTCTTCGGGCAGATCGCCGCGCTCTGCTTCGGCGCCACCGCGGCCGGTGCCGAGTACCGCAACGGCGCCCTGCGCGTCTCGCTGGCCGCGGTGCCGCGCCGGGGACTGCTGTACGGGGCGAAGACGGCGGTGATCCTCGGCGCGGCCCTGCTGACCGGCTTGGTCACCGGCTTCCTGTCCTTCCTCGCCGGTCAGGCCTTCCTGGGCTCCGAGGCCCTGACCCTCGGCGATCCGGGCGTCCTGCGGGCCTGTGTGGGCGCTGGAATCCAGCTGGCCCTGATGGCTCTCCTCGCGGCCGGGCTGACCGTGCTGCTGCGCAGCGCCGTGGCCGTACTGAGCCTGCTCATCCCCTTCCTCCTGATCGTCTCCTTCGTGGTCGGCGACATCGCCGGGGGCGCCGCCGCCTACCTCCCCGACCGCGCCGGTCAGCAGGTCCTCCACGCCCACCCGGAGGGGCCGCTCGGGGCCTGGCAGGGGCTCGCGGTCTGCGCGGCCTGGGCCGCGCTCGCCACCCTCGCGGGGTGGTGGGCGATCCGGCGACGGGACGCCTGAGCGGCAGGGCGGCGATCACGTCCACGGGCGTGGGGCCGCCACCGGACTTCCTCGCGCGGGCCCCGAAGGTCCGAGTCGCCTCACCTGACGTACCGCCAATGTCGGTGCGGGGCGGTTTACTTGCGGCATGACCAGGCCACAGGATCTCGCGGCGATAGAGCTGCTGTGCTCGGGGGAGTTCCCCGCCGAGCACAGCGGATCCGGTGCGGGCTTCGCGGGCCCCGGCTATCGGATGGCGTACCTCGGTACGCAGTCGGCGGAGGGTGCGGAGGCGGCCGGGGGTACGGGGGCGGGCCTGGCCGGGGCCGAGGAGTACGGCCAACCGGAGGCCCGCGTAGGGGAGGTGGAGCAGTGCGAGGCCGAACGGGAGGCCCTGCGGGCGCAGTTGACCGCGCGTTGGGGCGCGCCGGGGGAACTGCCCCTGGACGGGCTGTTGTTGCGCTCCTGGGAGCGCGCGGAGGAGATACCGGAGCCCTGGAAGACGCTGAGCGAGGAGGCCGGGCACCTCTATCTCTGGCGCACCGCACCGGAGGGGCGCTGGCTGGGCCTCGGCATCACGCGGACCGGTCCCGAGCAGGAACCCCGCCTGCTCGCCGTGGTCACGGAGACCGACCCGCCGTGAGAAGACGGGGAGCCATCCGCCCTGGGACGCGGGAGCGCTCCGCTCTGACGGGGGAGCGCTCCGCTCTCCCGTCGTCCGCCCGCGACCAGCCCCGGACGCCCGCGACCTGCGGACGTCCGGTACGTCAACGGCCCCGGTGAGAGCCGAAGTCGAGCGGCCCCGCCCCGGCTGCGCGCCGCAGGCTCAGAGGATCGCGCCAGGGGTGTACCCGGCGGCCTCCGGGCGCTGCTTCACCACGTCCTCGACGCGGGCCACCACGGCGGCCACCTGGTCGCTCGCGGCGCCGGTGAAGGAGAGCTTGTCCGCCATCAGGGCGTCCAACTGCGCGCGGTCCAGGGGGATCCGGGTGTCGGCGGCGAGCTTGTCGAGCAGTTCGTTGCGCTCGGCGCCCTGTTCGCGCATGGCGAGGGCGGAGGCCACCGCGTTCTCCTTGATGGCCTCGTGGGCGAGCTCCCGGCCGACCCCGGCGCGTACCGAGGCCATCAGGACCTTGGTGGTGGCGAGGAAGGGCAGGTAGCGGTCGAGTTCCCGGGCGACTACGGCGGGGAAGGCGCCGAACTCGTCGAGGACGGTGAGGAAGGTCTCCAGGAGGCCGTCGAGCGCGAAGAAGGCGTCCGGCAGGGCGACCCGGCGCACCACCGAGCAGGAGACATCGCCCTCGTTCCACTGGTCGCCCGCCAGCTCGCCGGTCATCGAGGCGTAGCCGCGCAGGATGACCATGAGGCCGTTGACGCGTTCGCAGGAGCGGGTGTTCATCTTGTGCGGCATGGCCGAGGAGCCGACCTGGCCGGGCTTGAAGCCCTCGGTGACCAGCTCGTGTCCTGCCATCAGGCGGACCGTCTTGGCCACCGAGGAGGGCGCCGCGGCGAGCTGCACCAGGGCGGTCACCACCTCGTAGTCCAGGGAGCGCGGGTAGACCTGGCCGACCGAGGTGAAGGCCTGTCCGAAGCCGAGGTGCGCGGCGATGCGCTGTTCCAGTTCGGCGAGCTTCGCCGCGTCGCCGCCGAGCAGGTCGAGCATGTCCTGCGCGGTGCCGACCGGGCCCTTGATGCCGCGCAGCGGGTAGCGGCCGAGGAGTTCCTCGACCCGGGCGTAGGCGACCAGGAGTTCGTCGGTGGCGGTCGCGAAGCGCTTGCCGAGGGTGGTGGCCTGGGCGGCGACATTGTGCGAGCGGCCCGCCATGACCAGCTCGCCGTACTCGCCGGAGAGCTTGCCGAGCCGGGCGAGGACGGCGACCGCCCGGTCCCGGACCAGCTCCAGGGAGAGGCGGATCTGCAACTGCTCGACGTTCTCGGTGAGATCGCGCGAGGTCATGCCCTTGTGCACGTGCTCGTGCCCGGCGAGCGCGTTGAACTCCTCGATCCGGGCCTTCACATCGTGCCGGGTGATCTTCTCCCGGTCGGCGATGGAGGCGAGGTCGACCTCGTCGAGGACGCGTTCGTAGTCGGCGAGCGCCGCGTCGGGCACCTCGATGCCGAGGTCCTTCTGGGCGCGCAGGACGGCCAGCCAGAGCCGGCGCTCCAGGCGCACCTTGTGCTCGGGGGACCACAGGGTGGCGAGCTCGGCGGAGGCATAGCGGCCGGCCAGGACGTTCGGGATGCGGGGCTTCGCAGACGCAGTCACGGAAGACGATTCTACTGGTCGATTCCTGCAGGCCAGCGCCATGCACGCGTTCGTCGGAAGCTACGAGAGGCGCGTCACGCCCGCCTCGGTCGCGGGCGGGCGCCGCGGCCTCAGTGGACCCGGTTCTCGTACGGCAGCAGCTCGGGGCGCTTGGCCGCGCGGCCGTCGCCGGAGGAGCGGCCGGTCAGGCGGCGCCCGATCCACGGCAGCAGGTGCACCCGGGCGAAGCGGGCGTCGGCCGCCCTTCTGGCCGCCCAGTTCGCCGGGGCCGCCGGGGGCAGCGCGGCCTGCCAGTCGCTCTCGCCGGGGTGGCCGAGGGCCTGCCAGACGGCCTCGGCCACCCGCCGGTGGCCCTCGGCGGTCAGGTGCAGCCGGTCCACGTCCCACATCCGCTGGTCGGCGAGGGAGGGTGCGCCGTAGAGGTCCACCACGAGGGCGCCGTGCCGCTCGGCCAGCGAGCCGAGGGCCGTGTACAGCTCCTCCATGCGCGGCCGGAAGCGCTCCAGGAAGGGGCCGCTGCGGCCGGGGCTGCGCATCAGGACGAGCTGCTTGCAGGAGGGCGCGAGCCGTTCCACGGCCTCCTCCAGGTGGGCGTGCACCCGGCGCATGTCGCAGCGCGGGCGCAGGGCGTCGTTGAGGCCGCCGACCAGGGTGATCACATCGGCGCCCATGGCGGCGGCGGGGCCCACCTGCTCCTCGACGATCTGCCCGATCAGCTTGCCGCGCACCGCCAGGTTGGCGTACCGGAAGTCCGGGGCGGCGGCCGCCATCCGGGCCGCGAGGAGATCGGCCCAGCCGCGGTAGCTGCCGTCGGGCAGCAGGTCGGACATGCCCTCGGTGAAGCTGTCGCCGAGCGTGACGAGACTGGTGTATTTCGCATCGATCCCCATGACGCCGACGATCGTAGCGCGGTGCCGGACCCCGGTCAGGAGGGGCCCGGCACCGCGCCGCGGCGGCGCCCCGGCTCAGCCGGTGGGCTGCTTGAACAGCACCCGCAGCACGTCCTCCATGGTCACCAGACCGGCGAGGCGCCCGTCGTCGCCGAGGACCGCGGCCAGGTGGGTGCGGCTGCCGCGCATCGCGGCGAGCACGTCGTCGAGCGGGGTGCTCTCGCGGATACGGGCGATGGGCCGCATGTCCCGGATCTGGAAGGGCACGTCCGGCGGCATGGCGTCCAGCGCGTCCTTGACGTGCAGATAGCCGATGATCCGGCGGCCGTCGTCCACCACGGGGAACCGGGAGAAGCCGGATTCGGCGGAGAGCCGTTCCAGCCCCTCCGGGGTGATCCCGAGCCTCGCGTACATCACCCGCTCCAGCGGCAGCACCACATCGCGCACCGCGTGGCGGCGCAGCTCCAGGGCCTCGCGCAGCCGCTCCGTGGCGCGGTCGTCGAGGAGGCCGGCCGCCGAGGAGTCCTTGACCAGGCGGGCCAGTTCGTCGTCGGAGAAGGTGGCGGCGACCTCGTCCTTCGACTCCACCCTGAGCAGCTTGAGCAGGGTGTTCGCGAAGGCGTTGATGGTGAAGATCACCGGGCGCAGCGCCCGGGCGAGCGCCACCAGCGGCGGTCCGAGCGCCATCGCGCTGCGCACCGGCTCGGCGAGGGCGACGTTCTTCGGGATCATCTCGCCGAGCAGCATGTGCAGATAGGTGGCGAGCGCCAGCGCGAGGACGAAGGAGATCGGGTGGACGAGGCCGTGCGGCACCCCGGCCGCGTCGAAGCCCGGCTCCAGGAGGTGCGCGAGGGCGGGCTCGGCGACCACGCCGAGGACCAGGGTGCACAGGGTGATGCCGAGCTGCGCGGCGGCGAGCAGCGCGGAGACGTGCTCCAGGCCCCACAGCACGCTGCGCGCGCGCCGGTTGCCCTGCTCCGCGTAGGGCTCGATCTGGCTGCGCCGCACCGAGATCAGCGCGAACTCGGCGCCGACGAAGAAGGCGTTGGCGACCAGGGTCGCCAGGGCGATCAGCAGTTGGACGGCGATCATCGCTCCCCCTCGCTCAGGGCGCTGCCGGTGACCGGCGCGTGCAGCAGGACGCGGGCGGCGCGGTGGCCGCTCGCGTCGACCACGTCCAGGCGCCAGCCCGCGACCTCGACGCTGTCGCCGGTGGCGGGGATCCGCCCCAGCTCCCGGGCGACCAGACCGGCCAGCGTCTCGTACGGGCCCTCGGGGGCGCGCAGTCCGACGCGGGCGAGCTGGTCCATGCGGGCGGCGCCGTCGGCCGAGTAGCGGGAGCGGCCCTCCTCGTCGAGTCCGGCGGGGGCGAGGTCGGGTGTCTCGTGCGGGTCGTGCTCGTCGCGGACCTCGCCGACGACCTCCTCGACGATGTCCTCCAGGGTGGCCACCCCGGCGGTGCCGCCGTACTCGTCGATCACCACGGCCATGGTGCGGCGGCCGGAGATCCGGTCCAGGAGCCGGTCGACGGTGAGCGTCTCGGGCACCAGGAGGGGTTCGCGCATCAGCGCGGAGACCGGGTGCCTGAGCCTGCGCTGCGCGGGCACGGCCAGGACGTCCTTGATGTGCACGATGCCGACCACCGAGTCGAGGCTGCCCCGGTAGACGGGGAAGCGGGACAGGCCGGTGGCGCGGGTGGCGTTGGCCACGTCCTCGCAGGTGGCCTGCGCGTCCAGGGCCATCACCTGGACCCGGGGCGTCATCACGTTCTCGGCGGTCAGGTCGGCGAGGTTCAGGGTGCGGACGAACAGCTCCGCGGTGTCGGGTTCCAGGGCGCCTTCCTTGGCCGAGTGGCGGGCGAGCGCCACCAGCTCCTCCGGGCCGCGGGCCGAGGCCAGCTCCTCGGTGGGTTCGATGCCGAAGCGGCGTACGGCCCGGTTCGCGGTGTTGTTGAGGTGGGTGATGAAGGGCCGGAAGGCGGCGCTGAACCAGCGCTGCGGGTTCGCCACCCGCTTCGCCACGGGCAGCGGGGAGGAGATCGCCCAGTTCTTCGGCACCAGCTCGCCGACCACCATCAGGAAGACCGTGGACAGCGCGGTGCCGAGCACCAGGGCGGCCGAGCGGGCCGCGGAGTGGGAGAGGCCGATGCCCTCCAGGGGCCCGGCGATCAGCTTGGCGATGGACGGCTCGGAGAGCATGCCGACCACCAGGTTGGTGACCGTGATGCCGAGCTGGGCGCCGGAGAGCTGGAAGGTCAGGTGCCGGGCCGCCTTGAGGGCACCGGCGGCACCGCGTTCACCGCGCTCAGCGGCGCGCTCCAGTTCCCCGCGTTCGACGGTGGTGAGCGAGAACTCGGCGGCGACGAAGGCACCGCAGGCCAGCGAGAGCAGGACGGCCACCGCGAGCAGGAGCACTTCGATCATCGGGTCACCTCCGTCCCATGGTCGGACAGGGGCGGCGGTTCTGCGCGATATCGGCTACTGGGGGGCTCGTCCACGGCGGGACTCTCACACCTTTCCTGGGAGGTTCGGCTGTACGAGCCATCGTAAAGGATCGGCAAAGTCGGGGGTGGGTGGGGCCGGGCTTCCGGTCCGCGGCCTAGGCCAGCGGCTTCACCCAGCGGCGCCAGTGCTCCTCGGGTCCGTATCCGGCGGCCCGCCAGGCGTGCTGGGCGCGCGCGTTGTCCCGGAGCACCATCGCGTCCCCGCGGCGGCCGCCGAGCGCCGCGAAGCGCGCCTCGGCCGCCGCGAGCAGGGCGCGGGCGATGCCCTGCCTGCGGTACGCGGGCGCCACGGCCAGCCGGTAGAGGTGGCAGCGCCAGCCGTCGAAGCCCGCGATCACGGTCCCGGCGACGCGGCCCTCGCGCTCGGCGAGGAGCAGCGCCCCGGGGTCGCGGGCGAGCAGCCGGGTCAGCCCCTCGGCGTCGTCGCTGATGCTCGTCCCCTCGGCGGCCTCCCGCCAGAACCGCAGGACGGCGTCGATGTCGGACCGGGCGGCGGGGCGGATGCGCGGAGTCTCCATGGGGCAAGCCAAGCAGCGGACCGCGGCACGGGGCGAAGGGATTTCGGGTGCGGCGGCCGGTATGTCGCACCGGGCGGCGGGGCGGGGCCCCGCGGCCTTCCGGATTGCCCGCCCGGCACCGCTCGAACGCCGGTACGCTGCGCGGCAGTTGACGGGACGCGGAGGCCGGTGATGGGGGAACCGACGTTCGGCGTGCTGGGCGCGCTCCAGGTCAGGGTGGGCGGCCTGCCGGTCCGGGTCGGCGGGCCGAAGCCGCGGGCGATCCTGGCCACCCTGCTGCTGCAGCCCGGCGGCTTCGTCTCGGTCGACCAGCTCACCGAGGTGCTGTGGCCCGGCGGCGCGCCCCGCTCCGCCCTCGCCAATGTGCGTACCTATGTACGCGCGCTGCGCCGCACCCTCGCGGCGGCCGGGGTGCCCATCGAGGGACTGCGCACCGAGTCCTCCGGCTACGCCCTCGACGTGCCACCGGACGCCCTCGACCTGCTGCTCTTCCAGCGCCGCCTGGAGCAGGCGCGCGCCCTGCGCGAGCGCGGCGAGAGCGCCGGGGCGCTGCGCCGCTACGAGGCCGCGCTCGGACTGTGGCGCGGCGGCGTCCTCCAGGACGTGCCGTCCAGCGTGGTCTGGGACCCGGCCGTCTCCCGCCTGGAGGCGCTGCGGTCCGCGGCGGCCGACGAATGCCTCGAGGTGCGGCTGCTGCGCGGGGACCACGCCCCGCTCGTCGCCGAACTGCGCTCCCGCCTCGCCGAGGACCCGCTGCGCGAGGACCTGTGGCGGATGCTGCTGCGCGCGCTGTACGACGCCGGACGCACCACCGAGGCACGCGCCGGGTACGCGGAGGCGGAGCGGCTGCTCGCCGCGGAACTGGGCACCGAGCCGAGCGCCCCGCTGCGCGCCCTGGGCGAGGAGATCAACGGCTACGCCGCCCGGCGGCGCCCGGCGGACCCCGGCCCGGTCTGCCAACTCCCCATGGACGTACCCGACTTCACCGGCCGCGCCGCGGAGATCGGCCAGCTGGAGGACCGGCTCGCCACCGCCGGGCGGCAGCCGGTCGCGGTCACCGTCACCGGACCGCCGGGCTGCGGCAAGACCACCCTGGTGGTGCACGCGGCGCACCGGATGCGCGGCCACTTCCCGGACGGCCAGCTCTACGTCGACCTGGCCGGGCTGAGCCCCCGGCCCCGGGAGCCCGCCGATGTGCTCGCCGAGATGCTGCGCGGACTCGGCGTCATCGACGGCGCGCTGCCCGCGGGCCTCGGCGAACGCGCCGCCCTCTTCCGCTCCCGGCTGGCCCAGCGCCGCATCCTCCTGGTCCTGGACGACGCCGCGGGCAGCGCCCAGGTGCGCCCCCTGCTGCCCGGCACCGGCGGCAGCGCGGTCCTGGTCAGCTCGCGGCGGCGGCTGACCGGGCTGCCGGTCCACGAGATCCCGCTCGGTGTGATGGCGCGGGAGGACGCCCGGGCCCTTCTCGGCTCCCTGGTCGGCGCGGACCGGCTCGACCAGGACCCGGCGGACGCCGACCGGGTCCTCGCGGGCTGCGGCTCGCTGCCGCTCGCGGTGCGGATCGCGGGCGCGCGGCTCGCCAACCGCCCCGGCTGGAGCCTCGGCGCCCTCGCCGGCTTCCTGGAGGACGAGCGCGGGCGGCTCGACCAGTTGCAGACCGGCGAACTGGAGGTGCGGGCGAGCGCGGAGCTGAGCTACCGGCATCTGCCCGAGCCCGCCGCCCGCGCCTTCCGGGCCTTCGGCCAGCTGCCCGACGAGGCGGTGGCGGGCTGGACGGTGGCCGCGGCCACCGGGGAGAACGAGGAGGCGGCCACCGGCCTGGAGACCCTGCTCGACGAGCACCTGGTCGAGCTGGTCGACACCGACCGCCTCGGCCTGCCCCGCTACCGGATGCACGAACTGCTGCGCTGCTACGCCCGCGAGCTCACCGAGGAGGACGACCGCCGGGTACGGCTGCGGCGCCGTACCCGGGTCATGGACGCGCTCACCGCGCTCGCGCAGGTCGCCAACGCGGCGATGCCGACCCGCTTCCTCGGCGTGCTCGGGGAGCCGGTGGCCCCGGCCGGTCCCGCCGCCGCGCTCACCGAGGCGGTGCGCGCCCGGCCCGTGGAGTGGTTCGAGGGCGAGCGCCGCGTCCTGGTCGCCGCCGTGGACCGCGCGGCCCGGCTCGGGGACGTCCCGCGCGCCGCCGCGCTCGCCGTGGAGCTGGCCAGCTTCTTCGACATGCGCGGCTACTACGACGACTGGCTGCGCACCCACCGCCTGGTGCTCGACGCCATGGACGAGCCGCGGGACGTCCACGCCGCCGCCCTGCTGCGCAACCTCGGGCAGCTGCACCTCTACCAGGACCGGTACGCCGAGTCCCTGGACAGCTTCGCCCGCTCCCGGACGCTGTTCGCGGCCCTCGGGCACCTGCCGGGCGAGGGCTTCGCCGCGGTGGGCGCGGGGTCGGTGCACCGGGTCACCGGGGGGCTCGACGCGGCGCTGACCGCCTTCGCCGAGGCGCTGGAGCTCTTCGCCCGGGCCGGGGACCGGCACGGTGAGGCCATCGCCCGCAACGCCATCGCCTCGGTGTGGCTGGAGCGCGGGGAACCGCGGGCGGCGGCCGGCTGGCTGGAGGGCGCGCTGCGGCTCTCCCGTGAGCTGGGCGACAGGCACCGCGAGGCACAGGTGCGCCGCCGGATCGCCGTACTGCACGAGCTGCGCGGTGAACCGGGCGCCGCGCGGGCCGAGTTGGAGGGGGCGCTCGGCATCTTCGACGAGCTGGCGGACACCCACTGCGCGGCCTATGTGCAGCAGAGCATCGGCGAACTCTGCCTGCGCCAGGGCGATGCGGCGCAGGCCTCGGCGCTCCTGGTGGGCGCGCTCGTGGTGCAGCGGCAGCTGGGCGACCGCCGGGCGGAGGCGCGGGTGGCCTGCCTGCTCGGCGAACTGCACCACGCCACCGGCCGCAAGCAGACCGCCCGCCGCTACTTCCACCGCTCGCTGTCCACCTGGCGCCGCCTTGAGGCCCGCGACCAGGCGGCCCTGGTGGACGCCAAGCTCCGCGCGCTGCACTGAGCGGCCGGGCGGGTGGCCGGGTCCGGCCCCGTGCCCGGGCCCGGCCGCCGCGAGGTCAGCAGCGGTTGGTGCTGGTCTGGTAGCGCACCAGGAAGTCGTTCCAGGTCACGCCCTGCAGCACGGAGACGACGACGCTCCCGTTCTGTATCTGCTCGTAGTGCAGGTGCGGGGAGAGGTCGTAGAGCGCGGAGGACTTGCCGACCTTGCCGATCTGCTGGCCGACCTTGACCGTGTCGCCCACCTGCACGTCGCGCGCGCTCAGGTGCGCGTAGCGGGTCTGCCAGCCGCCGCCGTGCCCGATCACGATGGTGTTCCCGTAACCGGTGTCGGTGGCGTAGTGCGAGGCGAGGACCGTGCCGCCCGCGCTGGCGAAGACGCGGCGGCCGAAGTCGTCCGGGGTGCCGTTCGCGTCGTAGTGGTTGAAGTCGATGGAGTGCGCCGGGCTGTGCCCGTCCCAGTTGCTGCCGCGCCAGCTCTGGCCGCAGTCGAAGGGCAGCTTGAAGGCGGGCCTCGCCAGCACGCCGACTCCCGCGGCGCTCTCCTGGGTGGCCGCGGAGGCGAGCGGAGCGGTGGCCAGCACGGCGGCGGCGGTCCCCGCGGCGGCCAGCAGCCGGCGCATGTGTCTGTGCATGGTTCTCCCCTTGGATCGTCGGGTGACCCGGCGATTCAAGGGGGCGGGCATACAAAGCGGATACATTCCCGCGGCGGCCGCCGCGGGGCAGGTGCCGCGGCCGGCGGGGGCGGGGTGCGCCCGGCCGCCGACCGCGCCCGCGGGTCAGGGATAGGAGACCAGGTTCTCCTCGGTCTTGCCCGAAGTGACCGCGCCCCCGGTGTCGTTGACGACATGGTTGATGGTCCCGGTGCCGCCGCCGAGCGAGATGGTGACCATGTGCCGGAAGCGCACGCCCTCCTTCTGCGGTGCCTCGATGGCGCGTTCGCTGACCACCGAGGGGTCGACGTTGAAGAAGCAGTACACGCCGAGGCCGAAGGCCTGGTGGTCGTCGACGGCGTCGTCCACCTTGTAGGAGGCGAAGCCGCGGGTGCCCCGGTTCATCCAGGCGTCCTGGTTCGGCGGGTCGTAGGGCATCTCGCTCTGGAAGAAGTACGTCCGCCCGCGCTCGCCGTTCCAGTACACCTGGTAGTCCTGGTAGTGCTCGACGAAGAGCCCGTAGCAGGTGACGTCGTCGCCGTTGACGATCAGTCCGTACTTTGCCGGGTTGGTGTCCCAGCCGATGCCCTCGCCGTGGTCGCCGCGCCACAGCCACAGGTGGTCGCAGATGACGTGGTTGCTGTTGATCGCCAGGCTGACGTCGGCCCGGCCCGCGTGCCGTCCGCCGACCCGGCAGAAGACGTCGTGCAGCGAGGTCGGGTTGGCCGCGTGGTCGGCGTCCGCGCCCTCCGGGCCCACCACCAGGAGGACCGGCGAGGACTGCTCGTTCGCGTCCACCAGGATCCCGGCGATCTTGACGCCGTCCACATCGGCGACGGTGAGCGCCGCGGCCCCGCCCGCCGGGGTCAGGGTCGCCAGGCCCAGACCGAGGACCACGGTGTCGGCGCGGGTGACCTCGATGGTGCCGTCCAGTTCGTGGATGCCGGGGGTCAGCAGCAGGTGCCTGCCGTCCGCCAGCGCGCTGTTGATCTCGGCGACCGGGGTGCCCGGCTGGGCGATCAGGAAGTCCTCGACGGGCAGCGACTCCCCCCGCGGGGTGCCGTTCTCCCAGCTGGTGCCGGTGGCGTCGGTGCGCAGCGCGGGTACGAAGACGCGGTAGGCGCCGCCCTCGTCCACGTAGAGGAAGGGCTTCTCGCGGATCACCGGGGTGCGCTCGACGGTGGTGTAGGGCGGCTCGGGGAAGGAGTCGCCGGGGGCGCCGCCGGTGCCGAGGAAGACCATGTTCCAGTTGGCGCCCGCCCAGCTGCCGAGTCCGGAGTTGCGGGTGAACCACTGCTGCTGGGTACCGGAGTTCACCTGCCCCTCGATCCGCGAGTCGGCGAGGAAGCCGCCGCTGGCCCAGCCGTTGTCGTCGAGCGCGAGGTCGCCGCGCAGGTGGACGCGGCGGTACGGGGCGGCCTGGGAGACGGCCCAGCGGTCGCCGCCGCTCGGCGGGGTCACCGAGAGGTTCTCCGCGACCCGCCAGAAGTTCTGGGTCGCGTTGCCGTCGAACCAGTCGGCCTCGGCGTGCACGGTGCCGTTGATCGTCACGTCGTCGGGGGACAGGCCGAGGCCGAGGATCTGGGTGTTGAAGCCGATGTTGGCGTCCACCTGGTAGCTGCCCGGCAGGAAGAGCAGCGCGTACCGGCTGCTGCCGAACTGGTCCCGCTCCTGCTGCGCGAAGACCTCGTCCAGCTTCGCCTGGATCGACTCGGCGGACATCGAGGGGTCGAAGACCAGGGCGTTGGGGCCGAGGTCGGGGGCGGCGGCCCGTCCCGCGCGCGGGGCGGCGGAGGCGGAGCCGGTGGTCGCCGCGCCGAGGGCCGCGGCGGCGCCGGTGGCCGCGGCGCCCGCGAGCAGGGCGCGGCGGGAGACGGGCGGGGTGCGGCGCGCAGAGTCTGACATCGGGCGCTCCCTTGGGTGTGGGGGGTGGGACCGGAGGTGCGGTGGGGCGGGTTCAGGCGGCGCGGGCGGCCTGTTCGCGGTGGGCGCGGATGACCTCGGCGTAGCGGTGGCCGCTGGACTTGATGGTGCGGCGCTGGCTCGCGTAGTCGACGTGGACCAGGCCGAAGCGCTTGTCGTAGCCGTACGCCCACTCGAAGTTGTCCAGGAGCGACCAGGCGAAGTAGCCCGCCAGCGGGGCGCCCTTGCGGATCGCGGCGGCGCAGGCCGCCAGGTGCCGCAGCAGGTAGTCCTCGCGCGCCGGGTCGTCCACGGTGCCGTCGGGGCCGAGGGTGTCCGGGAAGGAGGAGCCGTTCTCGGTGACGTAGAGGCGGCGTGCCCCGTAGCCGTGGGTCAGCCGCAGCAGCAGGGTCTCCAGGCCGGAGGCGTCGACCTCCCAGTCCATGCCGGTGCGCGGTACGTCCGGGCGGCGTACCGAGCGGGCGTGCGGCACCGGGCCCAGCGGGTCGTCCTGGACCGTCTCGGGGAAGTAGTAGTTGAGGCCGTGCCAGTCGAGCGGCGCCGCGATGGCCGCCGAGTCGCCCGGCTTCTCCGGGAGTTCGACCCCGTAGAGGTCGCGCATGTCGGCGGGGAAGCCGCGCCCGTACAGCGGGTCGAGCCACCAGCGGTTGGTGTGGCCGTCCATCCGGCGGGCCGCGCCGAGGTCGGCGGGGTTGTCGGAGGCCGGGTGCACGGGGGAGTGGTTGGTGACGATGCCGACCTCGGCGCCCGGCACCGCCGCGCGGATCGCCGCGGTGGCCAGGCCGTGCCCGAGGAGCAGGTGGTAGGAGGAGCGCACCGCGGCGGTCAGGTCCTTCAGCCCCGGTGCCATCCGGCCCTCCAGGTGCCCGATCCAGGCGGAGCAGAGGGGCTCGTTGAGGGTGGCCCAGTGGGTGACGCGGTCGCCGAGGCGGCCGGCGACGACCGCGGCGTACGCGGCGAAGGCCTCGGCGGTGTCCCGCTCGGGCCAGCCGCCCCGGTCCTGGAGGGCCTGCGGCAGGTCCCAGTGGTAGAGGGTCACCGAGGGGGTGATGCCCGCTTCCAGGAGTCCGTCCACCAACTGCTCGTAGAAGTCCAGGCCCTTGGCGTTGACGGGGCCGTCGCCGCCGGGCAGCACCCGCGGCCAGGCCACCGAGAGCCGGTAGGCGTCGGTGCCCAGCTGCCGCATCAGCGCGATGTCCTCGCGCCAGCGGTGGTAGTGGTCGCAGGCCACGTCGCCGGTGTCGCCGCCGTCGACGGTGCCGGGCCGGTGCGCGAAGGTGTCCCAGATGGAGGGCGCGCGGCCGTCCTCGGCGACGGCGCCCTCGATCTGGTACGCCGAGGTGGCCGTGCCCCAGAGGAAGTCGGGCGGCAGCGCGGAGAGGTCGGGGGTGGGGGGCACGGGAGTCCTTTCGCGGTCGGGGAGGTCGTCGGGGGAGGGGCTCATTTGACGGCGCCCGCGGTGAGTCCGGCGACCAGGTAGCGCTGGAGCAGCAGGAAGCCCGCGACCACCGGGACGCTCACCACCAGGGAGGCGGCCATGACCTGGTTCCAGTAGACGTCGGTCTGGGTGGCGTAGCCCTGGAGGCCCACGGCGAGGGTGCGGGTGGTGTCGTTGGTCAGCACCGAGGCGAAGAGGACCTCGCCCCAGGCGGTCATGAAGGAGTAGACGGTGACCGCGACGATGCCGGGCATCGCCGCCGGGACGACCACCCGGAAGAGCGCGCCGAGCGGTCCGCAGCCGTCGACCAGGGCCGCCTCGTCCAGGTCCCGGGGCACCGATTCCAGGTAGCCGATCAGCATCCAGACCGAGAAGGGCAGCGAGAAGGTCAGATAGGTGAGGATCAGCCCGCCCCGGGAGCCGAAGAGGGCGATCCCGGTGGCGTTGCCGATGTTCACGTAGAGCAGGAACAGCGGCAGCAGGAAGAGGATGCCGGGGAACATCTGGGTGGACAGCACGGTGACGGTGAAGACCCGCTTGCCGCGGAACTCGTAGCGGCTGACCGCGTAGGCGGCGAAGACCGCGACCACCACCGAGCAGACGGTCGCCGCGCCCGCCACCAGCAGCGAGTTGAGGAAGTAGCGGGCCAGCGGGATGGTCGACCAGATGTCGGCGTACGGGCTCAGCGTGACCTCGCCGGGCAGCCACCGGAAGGCGCCCGAGACGTCCTGGAGCGGCTTGAGCGAGCTGGAGAGCATCACGTACACCGGCAGCAGCACGAAGCCGGAGAGCAGGGTGAGGAAGAGCGCCCGCGACCAGACGAAGGAGCGGGGCGCGGCCGTGGGGGAGCGGCGCGGTGCGGCGGCCTCAGGCATGGCGTGCCTTCCTTCCTCGCGAGGTGAGCAGCAGATAGGTGCCCGTGACGAGCAGCAGGAAGAGCAGCAGCAGGACCGACATCGCCGCCCCGGAGCCGAAGTTCCAGGTGACGAACGAGGATTCGTAGATGTGGATCGAGAGGATGTCGGCGGCGTCGGGCGCGGACTTGCCGAAGAGCAGGTACGGGGTGTTGAAGTCGTTGAAGGTCCACAGGAACAGCACCAGGACCAGGACCTGGTTGACCGGCCGCAGCGAGGGCAGCGTGATGTGCCGGATCTGCTGCCACATCCCGGAGCCGTCCAGGGCGGCGGCCTCGTACAGCTCCTTGGGGACGTTCTGGAGTCCCGCGGTGACGATGAGGAAGGCGAAGGGCCAGTTCTTCCACACCGAGACGGTCACCAGGGCGTAGAAGCTGTTGTCGCCGATCAGCCAGAAGGGCCGCCCGTCGGTGACGCCGAGCTGGTCGTGCAGCACGTGGTTCACCAGGCCGTTGTCGTGCTGGAACATGAAGACCCAGGTGATGACGGCGGCGTAGACGGGCAGCGCGTACGGGACGAGGAAGAGCGCGCGGAGCAGGCCGCGCCCCCGGAAGGCGTCCTGCATGTAGAGCGCGGCGGCGGTGCCGAGCAGCCAGCACAGCAGCACCGAGAGCACGGTGAATCCGCAGGTGACGAAGAAGGAGTGGAGCAGCTCCCGGCCGACCGGGGCGTCGAAGTCCACCGCCACCCGGTAGTTGTCGAAGGCCGTCCAGGGCGCGGTGCCCCAGTCGCGCAGGGTGAACTGGGTGAGCTGCTTGAAGCTCATCACCACCCCGCTGACCATCGGCACCAGATGGACCAGGAGTTCGAGCAGCAGCGCGGGCAGGAGCAGCAGGTAGGGCAGGCCGATCCGGCGCAGGCGGCCGGGGCGGCGGCGGGCGGGCGCGGGGCCGGGCCCGGCGGGCGGGCCCGGCTCCTTGCGCGGCGTCCCGGGGGTCGTGGCGGGTGCGGTCGTCATGGCAGCGGCCGGCTCACTTCTTCGGCATCTGCTGCTGCGCCTTGTCCAGCGCGGCGCGGACCGAGGCGGTGGTGACGGACCGTCCGGCCGCGGCGTCCGCGAGCAGCTCCTTGACCGCCGAGCCCACCGCGGTCTCGAACTGCGACTCGTCGGGCACCTGCGGCAGGGCCGCGGCACTGGTGGCGAGGGTCTCGCGCAGGGCGGAGGTGACGGGGGTGTGGAAGAAGGAGTCCCGCTGCGCCGACTTCACCGGCGGGATCGAGCCGTAGGCCTTGTTGAGGATCTTCTGCTCGGCGTCGCCGGTCATGAACTTCACGAAGGCCTTCGCCCCGTCGAGATTGCGGGTGCTCTTGAAGACGGCCATGTTGATCCCGGCGGCCATCGAGTTGACCTGGGCGCCGCTGCCGGGGGAGCCCGAGCGGACGGGCGCGGGCGCGAGCCCCCACTCGGAGTCCTTCATCCCCATCGTCTCCAGGCTCGCCGAGGCGGTCTGCCAGAGCAGCATCGCCGTCCTGCCCTTGGCGAAGTCGCTGACCGACTGGTTCTGCGCGTACTCGGCGTTGCCGGGCGCGATCACCTTGTCCTTCGCCATCAGGTCCACGTACTGCTTGACGGCCGCGACCGCGCCCTTGGAGGTGAAGTCCGCCTCGCCCTCGGGGGTGAAGAAGTCGGCGCCGTGCTGCTTGCCGAGCACGAAGACCTGGTGGATGTTCTCGGAGGGGTTCGCGCCCTCCGCGCCCAGCCCCCAGACGCCCTTCTCGGCCCGCACCTTCTGCCCCGCGGCCACCAACTCGTCCCAGGTGGCGGGCGGTTCGGCGATGCCCGCCTCCTTGAAGAGCTGCTTGTTGTAGTAGAGGGCGTACGCCATCGAGTAGAGCGGCACCGCGGCGGGCGCCTGGCCCGGGGCGCCGGTGGACTGCAGGGCGGACTCCACGAAGCGGTCCCGGCCGCCGATGCTCTCGAAGTTCTTCCCGTCCCAGGGCAGCAGGGCGCCGGTGGCCTGCAGCGAGGCGCTCCAGGTGTTGCCGATGTTGAGGACGTCGGGGCCCTGACCGGAGGTGGTGGCGGTGAGGATGCGGTTCAGCAGCTCCGACCAGGGGACCACCTCCAGCTTCACCTTGATGCCGGTCTGCTTCTCGAACTTGGCCAGCTCCGGCTTCAGCACCTTCTTGTCGACCTCGGCGTTGGCGCCCTGGTTCGAGGCCCAGTACGTGAGCGTCTTGGGCGAGTCGTTGGAGCCGCCGCCGGTGTCGGTGCCGCCGCCGCAGGCCGGGACTGCGAGGGCGAGGGCGAGGAGGACGGCCCCTCTGGCCGCGAGTGTGGTGCGCATGAGTCCTGTGGTCCCTTCCGGGAGACGGGGCCGCGAACGGGAGCGCCGGACGGCACCGCATTCGACTTCTGAAGTCCCCCACGGTTTAATTCACGACGTGAGTTAAACCGTGGGAGAAGGGTCGGTCAAGACATCCGGCAGGGGTATCTTGAGGACGGACCCGGCCCGGTTCCGGCCGACTTGGAGGTCAGGTGGCAGCACGCGGCAGCCGAACGGTCCGTGACCTGCGAAGGGAGAACCGAGCCTCGGTTCTGCGGGCCCTCTACTTCGAAGGCCCCATGAGCCGCCACCAGTTGGGCCCCGCCACCGGACTGAGTTCGGGTTCTGTCAGCAATGTGGTCGGCGAACTCCTCACCGAGGGCCTCCTGGAGGAGACCGGCAGTATCGACTCCGACCGCGGCCGCCCCCGCACCCTGCTGCGCACCGCCCCCGGCAGCGGCCATCTGATCGGCGTGGACATCGGCGAGACCCGGGTCCGCGTCGAGCTCTTCGACCTGACCCTGGCCGAACTCGCCCGCACCGAACGCCCCTTGCCCCCCGAGGGCCGCGGCGCCTACGAGGTCGGCGCCATCGTCGACCACGTCCGGGACGGCATCGCCGAGGTCCTCGCCGCCACCGGCATGTCCGCCGAGGCGCTGCTCGGCGTCGGCATCGGCGTGCCCGGGATCATCGAGCACACCGCCGAGGACGGCGCCCTGGTGCACGGCCAGACCATCGGCTGGGACGCCGTCCCGCTGGAGCACCTGCTCCGGCTGACCGGCCAACTCCCGCCGCAGGTCCCGTATTTCATCGACAACGGCGCCAAGACCCTGGGCCAGGCCGAGGTCTGGTTCGGCGCCGGACGCGGCGCCCGGGACGCCGTGGTGGTGCTCTTCGGCTCCGGGGTCGGGGCCTGCGTGGTGAGCGAGGGGTCCGCGCACGGGCGGGCCGTCGAGTGGGGGCATCTGACCGTACGGGTGCGGGGCAGGCGGTGCCGCTGCGGGGCGCTCGGCTGCCTGGAGGCCTACGCCGGGGCCGAGGCGCTGCTCGCCCGCTGGCGGGAGGCCGGGGGCGAGCCCCCCGCGGACGCCGACGAGGAGACCGCGCTCGCCGCGATGCTCGCCGCCGCGCACCCCGCGGACGGCGGACCCGGCGACCCGGTGGCCGCGGCCGTCCTCGCCGAGACCGCCGAGTACCTGGGGGCGGGCATGTCCGACCTCATCAACCTCTTCCGGCCCGAGCGCATCCTGGTCGGCGGCTGGGCCGGGCTCCAGCTGGGCACCCGCTTCCTGGCCGCGGTGCGCGAGCACGCCCAGGCCTACGCCCTGCGCCACCCCGCCCGGCAGGTCGCCATCGAGCTGGGCCGCCTCGGCCCGGACGCGGTGACCGTGGGCGCCGCGACGCTGCCGCTGGCCGACTTCTTCGCCCGGGGCGGGCGCCGGGCGCCCGCGCCCGAGGCCCCGCTGCCGCACCCCGCCTGGCGGGCCTCCCTCGACGGACGCATGGCCTGAGGAGCCCGGACCGGCACCCGGTGCCTCCTCTCCGGCGACCGCCGAGCCGCGCGGGGTGCGCGGGTGCACCCGGTAGGTGGACCATGGAGGGAGCGGACTGGACCGGCCCGGACCGTGGGCGCCGCGTCGAGGTCCGCCGGGCCGCGGCCCGGTGCCGGCGACCGGAAGGAGGCCCGCGTACATGGGTGCGACCGAGCCCTTGCCGGGCGAGTCCGAGGCTGTCACCGGGTCCGGAGACCCGGGGGAGGTGGGCAGCTCCCACACGGGCGGGCTCCTCGACGTGCTCGGCGTGGCCGCCGTCGTCCTCGACGAGGAGGGCCGGATCCGGCTGTGGAGCCCGCAGGCCGAGGAGCTGTTCGGCTACCGCGCCGAGGAGGCCCTCGGCCAGTTCGCGGGCCGGCTCCTCGTCTTCGACCAGCATCTGGAGCAGGTGCTCAGGCTGTTCACCCAGGTCATGGAGAGCGGTTCCAGCTGGGCGGGGGTCTTCCCGGTCAAGCACCGGGACGGCGGCATGCGCCTGGTGGAGTTCCGCAATATGCGGCTCCAGGACGAGAAGCGCGGGTTCTACGCCCTGGGCCTCGCCACCGACCAGGCGCGGCTGCGGCGGGTGGAACGCGATCTGGCGCTCTCCACCCGGCTGGTCGCGCAGTCGCCGATCGGCCTCGCCGTCCTCGACACCGACCTGCGGTACGTCTCGGTCAACCCGGCCGAGGAGCGGATGAACGGGGTGCCCGCCGAGGACCACATCGGCAAGCACATCCACGAGGTGGTGCCCTTCCTGCACGACTCCTTCACCGAGGCGATGCGGGAGGTGCTGGCCACCGGGGTGCCGGTGCTCGACCAGTACACCGTCGGCCGCACCCCCGCCGACCCCGATCACGACCACGCCTGGTCGATCTCCTTCTTCCGCCTGGAGGCCCCCAACGGCAAGGTGCTCGGCGTCGCCACTTCCAGCGTGGACGTCACCGACCGGCACCGCGCCGTCGAGGAGCAGCGGCACACCGCCCTCACCCTCCAGCGCAGCCTGCTGCCGCACACGCCCCCGCGCCGCCCCGGCCTGGAGGTCGCCGTCCGCTACCGCCCGGCGCAGGAGACCATCGAGATCGGCGGCGACTGGTTCGACGTGATCCCCCTGGACGGCGAGAAGACCGCCCTGGTGGTCGGCGACGTCATGGGCAGCGGCGTGGTCTCCGCCGCCACCATGGGGCAGCTGCGCACCGCCACCCGCACCCTGGCCGACCTCGACCTCCCGCCCGCCCAGGTCCTGCACCACCTCGACCACATCACCGACGGCCTGGGCGAGGCCATCGCCACCTGCGTCTACGCGGTCTACGACCCCCGCACCGCGCAGTGCCACCTCTCCCTCGCCGGGCATCTGCCGCCGCTGCTGCACCGCGCGGACGGCAGCCGCACCCTGCTCGACCTCGACCCGGGCGCCCCGCTCGGCGGCTGCGGCCCCGGCTTCACCGGCGCCCGTATCGACTTGCACGAGGGCGATCAGCTCGTCCTCTACACGGACGGCCTGGTGGAGACCCGCGACCAGCCGCTCGACGAGGGCCTGCGCACCCTCCTCGACGCCTTCGACGATCCGGCCCGCCCGATCGAGGACACCTGCGACCTGCTGCTCTACCGGCTGCGCCACTACGGGGACCACGACGACGTCGCCCTGCTCATCGCCCGGGCGGGGCCGCCGCCGGGCGGCCCGGGCCCCGGCCCATGAGTCCGGCCGACGGCCACGGCTGCTGAATCCGCAGAGCCGCCCGGGGCCACCGGGACAGGGGTTCTCCGCGGGCCGCCCTCTCCGCCCGCTTCCCCCTTGCGGATGCTAGCGGGAGGGCGCTAGCTTCGGGGTATGGCCAAGACTCAGTTGAACGTACGCGTGGACGAGGTCACCGCCCGGGCCGCGCGGGAACGAGCGGGGGCCCGAGGCATGAGCGTCAACAAGTACATCGAGGAACTCGTCCGCCAGGACGTCGGCGAGGCCGGGCAGACCTTCGTCCAGGCCGCCGCCGACTTCATGAAGCAGTACGAGTCCGTCTTCGCCGAGGAGTTCGGGCCGGAGCGCGAGGGCCGCCGCTGACGGCGGCACCGCCCGCCCCCCTGCTCTGCGCCGCGAGGGGCAACTGCCTCCGCACCAAGCCGAGTTGAGCGCCGCGAGGGCCACGGCGCCGCCCGGCTCCCCGGCCTGAGCCGCCCTCGATCCCGGCGGGGCATACGGAATACTGATCACCGAAGGCGCGGTCCGGCCCCCCGCCCGAGGCCAGGACGGCGCCCCTCGACGTGCCGTACACGGACGGCGAACCGCCGCCGAGACCTCACCGGGAGCCGACATCAACCTGCGGATCGACCTCGCCTGGCTCCTCATGGTGGCCGAACAGAACACGCCCGGTGACCCCCAGGTCACCGACTGGGGCTCCCTGGTGGCGGCGGTCAGCAGACACGAGGCGGAGATCTTCGACATCCCGGTCTACGACACCCCGCACACCCGCGCCGCCGCCCTGCTCCAGCAGCTCCTGCACGTACCGGCGCTGGAACGCTCCAACGCGATGTTCGCCTCCGCCGTCGCCTACGCCTTCCTGGTGGCGAGCGGACTGAAGGTCGCCACCTCCCCGGAGCAGGTACGGGACCTGGCCCGCCTGGTGAAGGACGGCAGCGCGAGCGTGCAGGACATCGCCGCACAGTTGCAGGGCTGGAGCGTCTGAGGCGCGGGGCCCGGCCGGTCGGACGGCTCCGGGCCCCGAGCGTCCGGGCCTGAAGCGTCCGAGCTGCCGGGGATTCCGTCCGCCGGGCGGCCGTCAGCCCGCCGTGTAGGGCGGCGCCGCCTCCCGGGCCGTGAACTCCGCCGCCTGCCAGCTGCCGTGCAGGTCAGGGGCGAGCCAGCCGGGGGCCGCCGCCCGGAAGTCCACCGGACGCAGGGCGCCCGCGCCCTCCGGCACCGCCCCGAGCAGCGGGGCGCCGGTGACCGCGGGCAGGTCCGCCAGATTGCAGCGCTCGGCGAGATCGGGCCGCCGCGGCCAGCTGCCGAGCACCAGGCCGCGCAGCTCCACCTCCCGGGCCCACAGCGCCTCCGCGCTCAGCTCCGCCGTGTTGAGGGTGCCGAGCCCCGCGGGCACGACGAGCACCACCGGCGCCCCGAGCAGCCGCGCGGTGTCCGCCAGCGTCGCGCCCTCCTCGTCGAGGCGGACGAGCAGACCGCCCGCGCCCTCCACCAGGACCAGGTCGTGCTCGGTGGCCAGCTTCTGCGCGGCTTCCGCGATCTCCACCGGCCTGAGCGGCGCCATCCCCGCCCGCCGCGCGGCGGTGGCCGGGGCCAAGGGCTCGGGATAGCGGGCGAGTTCGGCCGTGGTCACCGGGCCGCCGAGCCGGGCGGCCTCGGCGGCGTCCCCCGGCTCACCGACCGGGACACCGGTCTGCGCGGGCTTCAGCACCGCGACCGTCCGCCCGGCCGCCAGCGCCGCCGCCGCCAGCGCGGCCGTCGCCACCGTCTTGCCCACCTCGGTCCCCGTACCGGAGACCACCCATACCGTCACCTCAACGCACCTTTCCCGCTCTCCGGCCGTCCCTGACCGGGGAGCCCTTCAGCCCGCCGCCGCCGCGGCGCACACGGCCCGCGCGATACGGGCCACATCCTCCTCGCCCGCGACATACGGCGGCATCGTGTAGACGAGATCCCGGAAGGGCCGCAGCCACACGCCCTCCTCGACCGCGGCCTTCGTGGCCGCCGCCATGTCGACCTCGTGGTCGAGCTGGACGACACCGACGGCGCCGAGCACCCGCACCTCCCGGACCCCCGGCAGCTCGGCCGCCGGGGCGAGACCGCTCTCCAGGCCCGCGCCGATACGCCGGACCTCCGCCCGCCAGTCGTACGAGAGCAGCAGGTCCACCGAGGCCTGCGCGACCGCGGTGGCCAGCGGATTGCCCATGAAGGTCGGACCGTGCGCGAGCACCGGCACCTCGCCCCGCGAGATGCCCTCGGCCACCCGCGGGGTGCACAGCGTCGCCGCCAGCGTGAGATAGCCGCCGGTGAGCGCCTTGCCGAGGCAGAGCACATCGGGGGTGACCCCCGCGTGCTCCGCGGCGAACAGCTCGCCGGTGCGCCCGAAGCCGGTGGCGATCTCGTCGAAGACCAGCAGCACGTCATGGGCGTCGCAGGCCTCGCGCAGCACCCGCAGATACTCCGCGGAGTGGAAGCGCATCCCGCCCGCGCCCTGCACCACCGGCTCGACGACGACCGCGGCCAGCTCGTCCGCGTGCGCGGCGACGGCGGTGCGCAGCTGTTCGGCGTACTCCTCCTCGTAGGCGCGCGGCGGGGGACCGGCGAAGACCTGCCGCGGCAGGGCGCCGGACCACAGCTCGTGCATGCCGCCCTCCGGGTCGCAGACCGACATCGGATGCCAGGTGTCCCCGTGGTAGCCGCCGCGCCAGGTCATCAGGCGCCTCTTGCCGGGCCGCCCGAGCGAGCGCCAGTACTGCAGGGCCATCTTGAGCGCGACCTCGACCGAGACCGAACCGGAGTCCGCGAGGAAGACGTGCTCCAGGCCCTCGGGCGTGATGTCGACCAGGGTCTTCGCCAGCCGGACGGCGGGCTCGTGGGTGAGCCCGCCGAACATGACATGGCTCATCCGGTCCAGCTGTCCCCGTACGGCCTCGTTGAGCACCGGGTGGTTGTAGCCGTGGATGGCCGACCACCAGGAGGACATGCCGTCCACCAGCTCGCCCCCGTCGGCCAGCCGGAGCCGGACCCCGCTCGCCGATTCCACGACGAGCGGGTCCACCCGGCCCGGCATCGGCCCGTACGGGTGCCAGACGTGCCGGCGGTCGAGAGCGAGCAGGTCACGCATTGGGCGCGAGGTCCGTACCCGCTCCGCGGCGCCGGACGGTCACCAGGTCGGTGCGCGCCCCGGACTCCACCGCCACCGCGGGCTCCGCGGTCTCCTGCGGGGCGGGCACGGCGGGCGCGCTGCCGCAGACGCCGCCGCCCTCGCCGCCGGAACCGCAGGAGCCGGTGCCGCAGGATCCGGCCGCGTCCGCGCGGTGCTCCGGCAGGGTCGTGGTGTCCGCGCCCTCCACCTCGAAGCCCGCGTCCGCGATCATGTCCAGGTCGGCCTTGCCCGCCTGGCCCTCACTGGTCAGGTAGTCGCCCAGGAAGATGGAGTTCGCCAGGTGCAGGGCGAGCGGCTGCAGCGAGCGCAGGTGCACCTCGCGGCCGCCCGCGATCCGGACCTCCACGTCCGGGCAGACGAAGCGGACCATGGCGAGGATGCGCAGGCAGTGCTGCGGGGTGAGGTGCCACTCCTTGGCCAGGGGGGTGCCCTCGAAGGGGATCAGGAAGTTGACCGGCACCGAGTCCGGGTCCAGCTCGCGCAGCGAGAAGACCACGTCCACCAGGTCCTCGGCGCTCTCGCCCATGCCCGCGATCAGCCCCGAGCAGGCGGAGAGCCCCGCCGCCTGGGCCTGGTGCACGGTGTCCACGCGGTCCTCGAAGGTGTGCGTGGTGGTGATCTTGCCGTAGGTGCCCTCGGAGGTGTTGAGGTTGTGGTTGTAGGCGTCGGCGCCCGCGGTGCGCAGCCGCTCGGCCTGGCCGTCGGAGAGCAGGCCGAGGCAGGCGCAGACCTCGATGCCCTCGTTCTGCTCCTTGATCGTCTCGATGGTCTCCGAGACCCGGGTCACATCGCGGTCCGTCGGCCCGCGGCCGCTGGCCACCAGGCAGACCCGCTTGGCGCCGCCCGCGACACCCGCGGCGGCGGCCTTCGAGGCCTCGTCGGGCTTGAGCCAGGTGTACTTGAGGATCCCGGCCGTGGAGCCGAGGCGCTGCGAACAGTAGGAGCAGTCCTCGGGGCACAGGCCCGACTTGAGGTTGACCAGGTAGTTGAGTTTCACCCGGCGCCCGAACCACTGCCGCCGTACCTTGCCGGCCGCGGCCACCACATCGAGGATCTCGTCGTCGGAAGTGGCCAGTACGGCCAGCGCCTCTTCACGGCTCGGCAGCTCGCGCCGAAGCCCCTTGTCCACCAGCGTGTTCAGCAGGTCCATGCGCCCGATCCTCGCCTACGCCCCCGCCCCGGGCCAAGGCGGGAAGGGACAAGACAGGGCCCGCGACGTGTGGGTATTGCCACACAGTGGTGGCCTGGCAGTCCCGCTAGGGTCTGTGCACTGCCTACAAAACCGCACTGTGGGCCCGTCGTGTGGACCCGGGGACCCGGTCGGCTCCGCGTGATCCGCACGACGGGCCCTTGGCCCGGGCCGGAGGAACGCATGGCTGGACCGTTCGACTGGATTGAGGAGCAGGCCCGGCTGCGGCACCGCGCGGGTCTGGTGCGCACCCTGCGCCCCCGGCCCGCCGACTCCCCGCTGCTCGATCTCGCGGGCAACGACTACCTCGGCCTCGCCCGGCACCCCGAGGTGACCGGCGCCGCCGCCGAGGCGGCCCGGCACTGGGGCGCCGGGGCGACCGGCTCCCGCCTGGTCACCGGCTCCACCGCACTGCACGCCGAACTGGAGGCGGAACTCGCCGCCTTCTGCGGTTTCGAGTCGGCCCTCGTCCTGTCCTCGGGCTACGCCGCCAACCTCGCCGCCCTCACCACGCTCGCCCCGCACGGCTCCCTGATCGTCTCGGACGCCGCCAACCACGCCTCGCTGATCGACGGTTGCCGACTGGCCCGCGGCACCACCCAGGTCATCCCGCACGGCGACCTCGACGCGCTGCGCAAGAACCTCGACGGCCACCCGGGCCCGGCGCTCGCCGTCTCCGACTCCGTCTTCTCGGTGGACGGGGACGCCGCCCCGCTCACCGCGCTCGCCGGGGTCTGCCGCGAGTTCGGCGCGGCCCTGCTGGTGGACGACGCCCACGGCCTCGGGGTGCTCGGTCCCGGCGGGCGCGGGGCCCCGGCCGCGGCGGGACTCGCGGGCGACGGGGACGTGGTGGCGACCGTGACCCTCTCCAAGTCCCTCGGCAGCCAGGGCGGTGCGGTGCTCGGCCCGGCCCGGGTCATCGACCACCTGGTGAACACCGCCCGCACCTTCATCTTCGACACCGGCCTCGCGCCCGCCGCGGTGGGCGCCGCCCTCGGTGCCCTGCGCCTGGTCGAGCGCGAGCCGGGGCGCCCCGAGGCGGTCCGTACCGTCGCCCGCGACCTGCACGCGCGCCTGACCGAGGCGGGTCTCGAGGCGGTACGCCCCGACGCCGCCGTGGTCTCGGTCCGCGCGCCCTCACCCGGGCAGGCCCTCCAATGGGCCGCCGACTGCCGGGAGAAGGGCGTCTCGGTGGGCTGCTTCCGCCCGCCCTCGGTACCCGACGGCATCTCGCGCCTGCGCCTGACCGCCCGCGCCGATCTGACGCCCGCTCAGATCACCGAGGCGGTACGGGTGATCGTCGCGACCGCGCCGCGCTGAGCCCGGCCGGGCAACCGCAACGGAGTCGGCGGCCCGGGCGCGGTGAGCGGTGACCGCGCGGATTTCACCGCATCGGGCGACAGTTGTCCGCACTTCCGGGTGGCCGGGGCCCTGCGGGGACGGCCGCGGTGGCACGCTGTCCCCCTGCACCGGCCCGGGTCCGGACCGAGGGCACGCCGCAGTCCTCGCCCCCGGCACGGTGGGAAGGGACGCCGTGCCATGGCCGATCACCAGGAAGCAAGCCTCACCCTCCCGAGCCGGCCCGCCTCGGTGCCCGAGGCCCGCAGATTCGCGGGCACCGTCCTCGCCGAGTGGGGGCTGCCCGCCACGGCCGAACTCACCGACAGCGTCCGGCTGATCGTCTCGGAACTGGTCACCAACGCCGTACTGCACACCCTCGGCCGGTCCCCCGTCCTGACCGTCCTGCTCCGCCTGGAAGGCGAGACGGTACTGCGGATCGGCGTGCGCGACAGCCACCCCGGACTGCCGCGAAGACCGGCGGCCGAGGGCGAATGCCCGGACGGGGGACGGGGGATGGACATCGTCCAGTGCCTCACCGCCCACCACGGAGGGGAGTTGAGCGTGCTCCCGGACGCGGCGGGCGGCAAGACGGTGTGGACGGTGCTGCCGGTGGTGCGGAGCGCCGAGCCGCTCCCGCAGTGACGTTCCGCCTGGGGGCCCGGAGTCGGCCCCGGGGTGCCTCAAGCGGGCGTACGGCAGCGGGAGTTGCCGCGGGCGGTGCGGGGCGCGCGGCCGGGGCACCGCCCGCTCGGCGTCAGTCCACCCGGCCGTACTGGACGCTGCTGCTCCAGATCTTCTCCAGGCGCACCACGGCCCCGGTCTTGGGGGAGTGCCAGATGCGGCCGTGGCCCGCGTAGATGCCCACGTGGTAGACGTTGCCGCGGTAGCCGAAGAAGACCAGGTCGCCGTTGCGCCGCTGGGCGGGAGACACCCGCTTCGTGGCGTTGAACTGCTGCTGCGCGGTACGCGGCAGCTCCTTTCCGGCGTGCTTGAAGGCGTACTTGGTCAGACCGGAGCAGTCGAAGCTGTTCGGTCCGGTCGCCCCGTAGCCGTACGGGGCGCCCTGCTTGGAGGCGGCGACCTCCAGGGCCTTGGTGGCCGGGGCGAGGGCCTGGGCGTCCGGGGCGGTGCCCGGCAGGGAGATGCCGCCGCCCACGGCGGCGAGGGTGAGGGCCGAGGCGGTACCGGCCCGGGTGAGTACAGCGGGGACACGATTGAGCGCGGACATGCGCAACCCTTCGTCAGCCGCCTGTGAAGGATGACCTGTCGGGTTCGGGCTGGCGAAGTCGCCCGGCCGCGGTAGCGCGACTTGACCCCAAGGACCGCTCGGATACGGCTCCGGCGGCCCGTACTGCACGGGTCCTCCACTCCTGCCGATCCACTCCTGTCGACCGGACATCCGGACGGCGGCAGGACTCGGCGTCCGCCCGGATCGCCCCGCCCCTACGGCGGGGGCTTGTCGTCGCAAGCGATGTTCACGCACGGACGCGCCGCTTTCCGGTCGGAACGGGGCCGCACAATTCACCGGCCGATTGGTCCGAATGTGTGGAGCGCCCCTCGCGAGCACCCGCGTCCGCACCGCGCGCACCGCCCGCACCTGCGAAGAAGGCGCCCGCGCCGCGTACCCGCCTCCCAAACGGCGCAACTCAGTTCGGTTTCCTCTCCGGCCCGATATCCCCCGACCAGGGGTACCCCGACTGGCCCGTTTCACCGCGCACTTCACGGTCACGCGCGCGGGAAGCGCGATGCTTCGCGGCCCGTACGGGGCACTTGGCGCCGCCCTCGGTCAACAGGGCATGACGGCATGGCGGGTGGACCGGGCCACCGGCATCCGGCGTGCCGGGGAACCGACTTCGGGCGGCGGACCGCCAACTCCCTTGCGGGACATACGCATCGGGCCGTGCACCCCCGTCCGCTACAGCGGGGGTGCACGGCGGTTCGGGGAAGGGGTGTTCAGACCGCGGGGTGCGGCTCGCCCGTGGCGGAGGACCCGGGCGGGGCCGAGCCGCTGCCGCCGCGGCGCAGTCCGGCGCCGACCAGCACGGCGGACAGGCCGAGCAGCGCCCAGACGCCCAGCGTCAGGAGCGGCCCGGAGGCGGCGGCCCCGTCGAAGAAGCCCACCGACCTCAGCAGCGAGCCCTCGGCCCCCGGCGGCAGCAACTGGCCGATCCGGCCCACCGGCTCCGGCAGCAGCTCGGGGCTGGTGGCGACCCCGGAGAACGGGTTGCCGAGGAAGATCACGAGCAGCGCGCCGACGCCGATCCCGGCCCGTCCGAGCAGCGAGGCGATCCCGGCCACGGCACCGCCCACGGCCAGCGTCGCGAGCCCGAGCACCCCGGCCTCCGCCCACCAGTCGCCCCGCAGGATGCCGAGCCAGTTGTCGGTGAGTCCGGTCGCCACCAGGCCGACCAGGGCCGAGGCGCCGAGCAGTACCGCGACGGCCCGTACCCCGCGGATGCCGAGCAGGGTGACCACCGCGCCGGAGGCCACCCCGGCCATCGCCAGGGGGAGCACGATCGCGTTCAGACCCGACTGCCGTGGGTCCTCCTCGGAGGCGGCGACGACGTCCTCCACGACCGGCTCGCCGTCCGGTGCCTGGGCGCGTGCCGCCTCGGTGAGCAGCTGGGCGACGACCGGGCCCGCGGCGGTCGCGGTGAGGAGCTTGCCGCCCTCCGGGGTGGCCACCATCGCGCCGTAGACCTCGCGGTCCTCGATGGCCGTGCGGGCGGCGGCCTCGTCCGTGTAGCGGTGGATCTCGAAGGCGCCCTCCTGGCTGCCGAGCCGCTTCTCCAGGGAGGCGACCGCACCGGCGGGGCCGGCCACCCCGAGCGGGACCTCGCGCGGGGCGGTGCGGGCGGCGGGCCAGGCGAAGGCCCACAGGGCGAGGGTGACGATCAGCGGGATGAGCAGGACGACGCCGAGGAGGCGGCGTGCGGGCGGCGCGGCACCCGGCGGTGCGGCCGTGGCGCCTTCGGTGCGGGTGGCGGACATGGCGTGCCTCGATTCGGGCGGTGGAGAGCGCGTGAGCGCGTGGTGCGGAAGCGCGGGGTGCGGAGGGGGCCGTGGGCGGCCCGGCGGCTAAAAAGAAGGATCGTTCGTTTTGATTATGGTCCTCACTGTCCTGGGATGCCCCGCCGCTTGTCAAGAAGGAATGTTCGTTTTAGGTTGCGCGCATGGCCCGTGTATCCCAGGCGCACCTCGATGCCCGCCGTCGGCAGATCCTCGAAGGCGCCGCCCGCTGCTTCGCGCGCAACGGCTTCCACGCCACGTCCATGCAGGACGTCCTCAAGGAGGCGGACCTCTCCGCGGGCGCGGTCTACCGCTACTTCAGCGGCAAGGAGGAACTGATCGGCGCCATCGCGGCAGAGGTCCTCGAAGGGCTGCGGGCGGCCTTCGCGGAAGAGGCCGAGGAGCGGCCCCTCCAGCCGCCGGACGTGGTGGTGGGCCGGGTGTTCACGCGGATGATGGACCGGGGGCCCGCCTCCGAGTTCGGCGGGCGCACCGGCTTCCCGCGGCTGATGATCCAGGTGTGGACGGAGACCCTGCGCAACCCGGAGCTGGCCGCCCTGACCCGCGAGGGCTTCCTTCGGGTCCGCGCCGCCTGGGTGCGCATCGTCCGGCAGTACCAGCGGGAGGGTCTGATGCGCGACGACCTCCCCGCCGAGCACGTGGCCCAGACGATGATCGCCCTGGCGCAGGGCTTCGCCGCCCAGCAGGCCGTCTTCGGCGAGACACCGGTCGAGAACCTCCAGGACGGGCTGCGCGCGCTGATGAGCATGGGCGGCCCCGGGCCGGTCGCGGTCGAGGACGGCCGGGGCTCGGGGTCAACTCCCTGACGGCGCAGGCCCTTCGCGCCTTATCTCCCTCTTGCCCCGACATGCGCGTGGCTGATTTGCGCCCCTTCGGCCACTTCCGGCCATCACTTCGCCTTGGGTAACTCCCGCCCCCGATCGGACCCTTCGGGAGATCTCCGCTCAACGAGACCGAAGTCCCCGGTTATCGGATCGGTAAAGAACGGCCGTTCCCTCTATTGCCCATGCTCTGTCAACCGACAGGATCACCCGTACTACTGATGTGTGTATGTCGGGAGGATTCACTTGATACGAATAAATCGCTCAAGGAGAACCGCTGCCCTCGGTTCTGCCACCGCCCTCATCGCCGGAACCGTGCTCGCGGGCGCGTTCGCCACCCCCTCGGCGAACGCGGACAGCCGGCACCACGGCGGTGACCGCGAGGCCCGTGGCGCCGCCGTCGCCGCCGCCCGGGCCGCCAAGGCGGGCATCGACTGGAAGGACTGCCCCGCGGACTGGGAGCTGGCCTCCCCGATCCAGTGCGGCTGGGTCACCGTCCCGGTGGACTACGCCAAGCCCGACGGCAAGAAGATCAAGCTCGCCGTCGACCGCGCCAAGAGCACCGGCACCAAGGACGAGCGGCAGGGCGCCCTCGTCTACAACCCGGGCGGCCCCGGCGGCTCGGGCATGCGCTTCCCGACCCGTATCACCACCAAGAACCCGCTGTGGACGAAGACCTCGAAGGCCTATGACTTCGTCGGCTTCGACCCGCGCGGCGTCGGCCACTCCGCGCCCATCTCCTGTATCGACCCGCAGGAGTTCGTGAAGGCGCCCAAGGCCGACCCGGTTCCGGACAACGAGGCCGACAAGCGTGCCCAGCGCAAGCTCGCGGCCGAGTACGCGGACGGCTGCGCCGAGCGCAGCGGCGCCATGCTGCCGCATATGACGACCCCGAACACCGCGCGCGACCTGGACGTCATCCGGGCCGCCCTCGGCGAGAAGAAGCTGAACTACCTCGGCGTCTCCTACGGCACCTACCTGGGCGCGGTGTACGGCACCCTCTTCCCGGACCACGTCCGCCGCATGCTGGTCGACAGCGTGGTCAACCCCTCCCGCGAGAAGATCTGGTACCAGGCCAACCTGGACCAGGACGTCGCCTTCCAGGGCCGCTGGGAGGACTGGACGAAGTGGGTCGCCGAGAACGACGCCGCCTTCCACCTCGGTGACACCCAGGAGAAGGTGCAGGCGCAGTGGGAGAAGCTGCGCGCCGCCGCGAAGAAGGAGCCCATCGGCGGGGTCGTCGGCCCGGCCGAGCTGATCTCCTTCTTCCAGAGCGCCCCGTACTACGACTCCGCCTGGGTGCCCACCGCCGAGGTGTGGAGCAAGTACGTCGCCGGTGACACCGAGGCGCTGGTCGAGGCCGCGGGCCCCGACCTCTCGGACACCAAGGGCAACGCCTCCTCCGAGAACGGCAACGCGGTCTACACGGCCGTGGAGTGCGGCGACGCCAAGTGGCCCACCAGCTGGCAGCGCTGGGACCGGGACAACACCCGGCTTCACAAGGACCACCCGTTCATGACCTGGGCCAACGCCTGGATGAACCTCCCGTGCGCCACCTGGCCGGCGAAGCAGCACACGCCGGTCCACGTCAAGAGCGGCAAGGGTCTGCCGCCCGTCCTGATCGTCCAGGCCGAGCGCGACGCGGCCACCCCGTACGAGGGTGCCGTGGAACTGCACAAGCGGTTCAAGGGCTCGCGCCTGATCACCGAGAAGGACGCCGGTTCGCACGGGGTGACCGGAGCGGTCAACCCGTGCATCAACGACCGGGTGGACACCTACCTGCTGACCGGCAAGGTCGGTGACCGGGACGCCACCTGCGCCCCGCACGCCACGCCGAAGCCGTAACGGCGAGGGCCCTCCTGGCAGGGTGGAAGGAGGGGCGACCGGACTGCCGGCCGCCCCTCCTTCTCCCTTCCTGCGCCCCTTTTCCCCGGCGGCTCCCGCCAGGGCTCAATCGGCCAGTCCCGCGAGGGCGTTGACCTTCTCGACGCGTACCCGGACCAGGAGTTCTCCGGGCGAGGCGTTGCGTGCGCCGTACTCCTCGGCCCGTGCCCCGCCCATGTAGCGCGCGGCGATCCGCTCGGCCCAGCGGCGCAGCTCGGCGGCGTCCTCAGAGATCTCCGCGCGGCCCCGAAGGACCACGAAGGCGTACGGCGGGCGGTCGTCGTCGACGCAGAAGGCCACGCGGTCGTCGCGGCGCAGATTGCGCCCCTTCACGCTCTGCGCCGAGGTGGTGAGGACCACTTCGTCGCCGTCGAGCAGGAACCAGACCGGGGCGACATGCGGCGCCCCGTCCTCCCGGACCGTCGACAGCTTGCCGGTCCGGGTCCCCGCGGAGACGAAGTCCCGCCATTCTTCCTCGGTCATCTTGTGTGCCATGCGGCCATCCTGGTTGCCGCGGGGCCCCAGGTGGGGAAGGCTTGCGCAAGAGGTCCCCCGCGGGGAGGCGGCGGACCGACCGGGGGACGAGCGGAGAGACCGATCATGGGACACAGCAGCGGACTCGGCTGGCTTCTGGACGATCTGACCCAGCGCGTGGAACACATACGGCACGCCCTTGTGCTGTCCAACGACGGACTGGTGACCGCCGCGAGCGAGGGCCTCCAGGGCCAGGACGCGGAGCATCTCGCTGCGGTGGCCTCGGGACTGCACAGCCTGGCCAAGGGCTCCGGGCGGCACTTCCGGATCGGGAACGTCCGCCAGACCGTCATCGAGTTCGAGGGGGCGGCCCTCTTCGTGACGGCGGCGGGGGACGGCAGCTGCCTGTCCGTACTGACCGACGCGGACGCCGACATGGGCCAGGTCGCCTACGAGATGACCCTGCTCCTCAACCGCGTCGGCGAGCACCTCGGGGTGGACGCACGGCAGCGCGAGCACACTCCGAGGGTCGACCCCTGAGCCTCCTCGTACGCCGCTGACCTGCGGGGACAGGCCGCCCAGAGGAGTTATCCACAGGCCTGAGCGGGATCCGGCGCGGCTGGCTACGGTTCTTCCGACAGCGACCACCTCGCACGGGGGAGAACCGCCATGACGTCCCGGACCACTGCCGTTCGCCAGGAAGCCTGCGCACCGGCGCGCACGGACCAGCCGCTGCCCGCCCTGCACGCGGCACGGGAACTCGGCCTCAGGCCCATGGAGTTCGACTGCGCCGCCGCACTCGGATACATCCGTACGGTGCGGGACGGCGCCCCGCCGGGCCGGGCCGTGACCGGGGAGGAACGCGCGCGGCTCCGTGCCCTGCCCGGCTTCCCGAGGAGCCTGCGGGAACGCGTCGCACTCGTAGGCGCCACGGAGGGTGCCGAGCTGATGGGGATCCGCCCCGGCAGATTCGCCCGGCTGGCCCGGCTCGGCCTGCTGACCCCCTTCCGCTTCCGGCTCAACCGGCACCGCCTCGTCGTCTGGCTCTATCTGGCCGAGGAACTACGGGAGTTCGCGGACCGCGCCACCCATCAGGCCCTGCTCACCGGCCCGCTGCCGGGCACCCTGCGCGGCCAGCTCGACACCGGCACCGACCTGCGCGCCCGCAACTGGCGCGGCCGGTACGCGGGTTCACAGCTGCGGCTCACCGAGGACCCCTGGGAGCGCGCGGCCGTGACTGCCTCCCTGCTCCCACCGGAGGCCCTGGCGGGCACCGTCCGCGATCCCTACGCCCGCGCGCTGCTGCACCGGCTGCGCCCGCCCCGGCCCTGGCCTCCGGCGGCCGGGCCTGCTGCGGACCGGGTGATCGACAAGCTGCTGACGGCCCAGGCGGCGGACGAGGTCGCCTGGCTCCGCGCGGACCTGTCGTCGAGCCTCGCCCGGGCCTGCGAGGAGCGCCCGGCACCGCGCCCCGGGCGGCGCACCGCGGGGGAGCGCGTCCACCACCGGGTGCCTTGCGGGACAGCCGCACCATCCCCGGTCGCGGGGCGGCCTGCCGCCCCGCGCGGACGCGGACTGCTCGGCAGGGTCCTCACCCGGCGCGGCCCCGACCGGCACGCTTCCGCCCGGCAGGGGACCGACCGGTCCGGACAGGACCGGCCCGGACAGGACCGGCCCGGACAGGACCGGCCCGGACAGGACCGGCCCGGACCGGCATGGGCCCGCCCGGTTCACACGGCCCTGAACAGGCCTTCCTGGACGACCGAGACCAGCATCCGCCCCTCGCGGTCGTAGATACGGCCGCGGGCCAGGCCCCGGCCGCCGGTGGCGATGGGCGACTCCTGGTCGTAGAGGAACCACTCGTCGGCGCGGAAGGGCCGGTGGAACCACATCGCGTGGTCGAGGGAGGCCATGTCGAAGCCGCGCTGCCCCCACAGCGGCTCCACCGGGATGCGCACCGCGTCGAGGAGGGTCATGTCGCTGGCGTAGGTCAGGGCGCAGGTGTGCACCAGCGGGTCGTCGCCGAGCGGGCCCACCGCGCGCATCCACACCGCGCTGCGCGGCTCGGCCTCCGCGATCTCCCGCGGGTCCCAGCGCAGCCGGTCGGCATAGCGGATGTCGAAGGGCTGGCGCCGGGCGAGCAGCTCCCACTCCTCGGGCAGCTCGCCGAGGTGGGACCGGATCTCGTCGGCGAGCGAGGGGAGCGACTCCGGCTCGGGCACCTGCCGCGCCGGTGGCAGCTGGTGCGTGAAACTGCCCGGTTCGGGCTTGTGGAAGGAGGCGGTGAGATTGAAGATCGTGCGGCCCTGCTGCACCGCGGTGACCCGGCGCGTGGTGAACGACCGGCCGTCCCGCACCCGTTCGACCTGGTACACGATCGGCACCCCCGGCCTGCCGGGGCGCAGGAAGTACGCGTGCAGCGAGTGCACGGGGCGGCCCGGATCCGTCGTCCGGCCCGCGGAGACCAGGGCCTGCCCGGCCACCTGCCCGCCGAAGACCCGCTGGGCGGACTCCTCGGGGCTGCGGCCGCGGAAGATGTCGACCTCGATCTGCTCCAGGTCCAGCAGATCGACCAGCCGCTCGGCGGGGTTCGCCGTCATGTCCACTCCTCCTCCTTCGCCGGTGGGGCAGGGGCCGCCGCTCGCGCGGTACGGCCCCCGGGGTCTGCGAGGGGCCCCGGGCTCAGAGCTGGCCCACGTCCGTGATCCGGAGGACCGCGCGGCCCTCGGCATCGGAGGCCGTCAGGTCCACCTCCGCGCTGATGCCCCAGTCGTGGTCGCCCTCGGGGTCCGCGAAGGTCTGCCGCACCCGCCAGAGCGCCTCCTCGGGGACCTCCTCGATCCGCAGCAGCTTCGGGCCGCGGGCGTCGGGGCCGGTGCCCAGGTCCTCGTACTCGTCCCAGTAGGCGTCCATCGCCTCGCCCCAGGCGTCCGCGTCCCAGCCGGAGTCCCCGTCGAGTTCGCCGAGTTCGGTGACGTGGTCGAGGGCGGCGAGTTCGACCCTGCGGAACATGGCGTTGCGGACCAGGACGCGGAAGGCGCGCGCGTTCGAGGTGACCGGCTTGACCTGGTCGGCCTTCTCCTGGGCCTCCTCCGCCGTCATCACCTCGGGGTTGGCCAGCTGCTCCCACTCGTCGAGCAGGCTGGAGTCCACCTGCCGGACCATCTCGCCCAGCCAGGCGATGAGATCCTCCAGGTCCTCGGACTTGAGGTCGTCGGGCACCGTGTGGTCCAGCGCCTTGTACGCGCCGGCGAGGTAGCGCAGCACGATGCCCTCGGTGCGGGCGAGCTCGTAGAAGGACACGAACTCGGTGAAGGTCAGCGCCCGTTCGTACATGTCCCGGATCACCGACTTCGGGGACAGCGGGTGGTCGCCGACCCAGGGGTGGCTCTGGCGGTAGGTGCCGTAGGCGTGCAGGAGCAGTTCCTCCAGCGGCTTCGGGTACGTCACCTCCTGGAGCCGGTCCATCCGCTCGTCGTAGTCGATGCCGTCGGCCTTCATCGCCGCGACCGCCTCGCCGCGCGCCTTGTTCTGCTGGGCGGCCAGGATCTGACGCGGATCGTCGAGGGTGGACTCCACCACCGAGACCATGTCCAGGGCGTAGGAGGGGGACTCCTTGTCCAGGAGGTCGAAGGCGGCCAGGGCGAAGGTGGACAGCGGCTGGTTGAGGGCGAAGTCCTGCTGGAGGTCGACCGTCAGGCGGACGATGCGGCCCTCGGCGTCGGGCTCGTCCAGCTTCTCCACGATGCCGCCGTCGAGCAGCGAGCGGTAGACCGCGATCGCGCGGCGGATGTGCCGCAGTTGCTGCTTGCGCGGCTCGTGGTTGTCCTCCAGGAGGTGCCGCATGGCCTCGAAGGCGTTGCCCGGGCGGGCGATCACCGAGAGCAGCATGGTGTGCGTGACCCGGAAGCGGCTGCTCAGCGGCTCGGGTTCGGAGGTGATGAGCTTGTCGAAGGTGGTCTCGCTCCAGCTGACGAAGCCCTCCGGTGCCTTCTTGCGGACCACCTTGCGCCGCTTCTTCGGGTCCTCGCCCGCCTTGGCCAGCGCCTTCTCGTTCTCGATGACGTGCTCGGGCGCCTGCGCGACGACGAAGCCCGCCGTGTCGAAGCCGGCCCGCCCCGCGCGCCCGGCGATCTGGTGGAACTCGCGGGCCCTGAGCACCCGGACCCGGTTCCCGTCGTACTTGGTCAGCGCCGTGAACATCACCGTGCGGATGGGGACGTTGACGCCCACGCCGAGGGTGTCGGTGCCGCAGATGACCTTCAGCAGACCGGCCTGGGCGAGCTTCTCCACCAGCCGCCGGTACTTGGGCAGCATTCCGGCGTGGTGCACACCGATGCCGTGCCGTACGTAACGGGAGAGGTTGCGGCCGAACTTGGTGGTGAAGCGGAAGTTGCCGATCAGCTCGGCGATCTGGTCCTTCTCCTCGCGGGTGCACATATTGATGCTCATCAGGGCCTGGGCCCGCTCCACCGCCTGGGCCTGGGTGAAGTGCACGATGTAGACCGGCGCCTGCTTGGTGGTGAGCAGTTCGGTGAGCGTCTCGGTGAGCGGGGTGAAGCGGTACTCGTAGGACAGCGGCACCGGACGGGTCGCGGAGCGGACCACGGCGGTCGGGCGCCCGGTGCGGCGGGTGAGGTCCTTCTCGAACATCGAGACATCGCCGAGGGTGGCCGACATCAGCACGAACTGTGCCTGGGGCAGTTCCAGGAGCGGGATCTGCCAGGCCCAGCCCCGGTCGCCCTCCGCGTAGAAGTGGAACTCGTCCATCACCACCTGCCCCACATCGGCCCGCCTGCCGTCGCGCAGGGCGATCGAGGCGAGGACCTCCGCGGTGCAGCAGATCACCGGGGCGTCGGAGTTCACCGAGGCGTCCCCGGTGAGCATGCCGACGTTTTCGGTGCCGAAGATCTTGCACAGCTCGAAGAACTTCTCCGAGACCAGGGCCTTGATGGGCGCGGTGTAGAAGGTGACCTCGTCGCGGGCGAGGGCCGCGAAGTGCGCCGCCGCGGCGATCATGCTCTTGCCGGAGCCGGTCGGCGTGGAGACGATCACGTTCGCCCCCGAGACGACCTCGATCAGCGCCTCTTCCTGGTGGGGATAGAGGGTCAGCCCGCGCTCCCCGGTCCACGAGGCGAAGGCTTCGTAGAGGGCGTCGGGATCGGCGGTCTTGGGGAGCTGATCGATGAGGGTCACGTCACCATCTTGCCTGGACTCCGCCACGATCATGGAATCGGACGCGCGTACGAAGATCACGGACGCTACGCTGAGCCGCCGACACGGCGTCAGAGCGCGGGGACAACGGGGCCTGGGCGCACGCAGATTGGGGCGGGATACAACCATGATGGGACCGGCACACTCGCTGTCCGGGGCCGCGGCCTGGCTTGGGGTCGGCGCGGCCGCCGATGCCACCGGGCGTGCGATGCCCTGGCCGGTCCTCCTGGTGGGAGCACTGATCTGCGCGGGTGCCGCGCTCGCGCCGGATCTGGACCACAAGGCCGCCACCATCTCCACCGCCTTCGGCCCCCTGTCCAAGGCGCTGTGCGGGATAGTCGACAAGCTCTCGGCCGCCGTCTACCGCTCGACCCGCAAGCCGGGCGACCCGCGGCGCTCGGGCGGGCACCGCACCCTGACGCACACCTGGGTGTGGGCGGTGTTCCTCGGCGTGGGCTTCTCCGTGCTCGCCGCCACGGGCGGCCGCTGGGCGGTCCTCGGGACCCTCTTCGTCCACCTGGTGCTCGCCATCGAGGGACTGCTCTGGCGGGCCGCCCGCGGCACCAGCAGCGATGTACTGGTCTGGCTGCTGGCCGCGGCGGGCTCCTGGATACTCGCGGACGTGCTGAACCAGCCGGGCAACGGCGCCGACTGGCTGTTCACCGAACCCGGCCAGGAGTACCTCTGGCTGGGACTGCCGATCGTGCTCGGCGCCCTGGTGCACGACATCGGCGACGCGCTGACCGTCTCGGGCTGCCCGGTCCTGTGGCCGATCCCGGTGGCGCGCAAGCGCTGGTACCCGGTGGGCCCGCCCCGCTTCATGCGGTTCCGGGCCGGCAGCTGGATCGAGCTGAAGGTCCTGATGCCCGCCTTCATGGTGATCGGGGCGGCGAGCGCGCTGGGAGCCGTCGGCTTCCTCGGCTGAGCGGCCGGCGCGGGCCGGGGCACCCTCCGGCGGGCGGCCCGGCCCCGGCCGGATCAGCCGTGCCAGGAGCGCCACAGCGCCGCGTAGGCGCCCTCGGCCGCCACCAGTTGCGCGTGACTGCCGTACTCGGTGATCCTGCCGTGCTCGACCACCGCGATCACATCCGCGTCGTGGGCGGTGTGCAGCCGGTGCGCGATGGCGACCACGGTGCGGCCCTCCAGTACGCGGGCGAGCGAGCGTTCCAGATGGCGGGCCGCCCGGGGGTCGAGCAGCGAGGTCGCCTCGTCCAGGACGAGGGTGTGCGGGTCGGCCAGGACGAGACGGGCGAGGGCCACCTGCTGGGCCTGCGCCGGGGTCAGCGGGAGCCCGTCCGTGCCGACCTCCGTGTCCAGTCCGTCCTCGGCGGCCCGCGCCCAGTGCGCGGCGTCCACTGCCTCCAGGGCCTCCCACAGCGCCTCGTCACCGGCGTCCGCCTGGGCGAGCCGGAGGTTGTCCCGCAGCGTGCCGGTGAACACATGGTGCTCCTGGTTCACCAGCGCCACGTGGGTGCGGACCTTCTCCGCGGGCATCTGCGAGAGCTCGGCGCCGCCGAGCGCGACGCTGCCGCGGCGCGGCCCGTAGATCCCGGCGAGCAGCCGCCCCAGGGTGGACTTGCCCGCCCCCGAGGGGCCGACCAGGGCGAGCCGGGTGCCCGGTTCGAGGCGCAGGGTGATCTCGCGCAGTACGTCCACGCCGGGCCGGTAGCCGAAGTGGACGTCCGCCGCGTCCATCCGGCGGCCTTGCGGTTCCTCGGTGCTGCTGCCGCCCGCCGTCTCGATGTCGTGCACCCCGACCAGCCGGGCCAAGGAGACCTGGGCGACCTGGAGTTCGTCGTACCAGCGCAGGATGAGGCCCACCGGTTCCACGAGCATCTGCGCGATCAGTGCCGCCGCGGTCAGCTGCCCGACGCCGATCCAGCCCTGGAGGACGAAGGCGCCGCCCACCAGGAGCACCGAGGCGAGCACGGTCGTGTGCGTCAGGTTGATGACGGGGAAGAGCACCGTCCGCAGCCACATGGTGTACCGCTCCCACGCGGTCCACTCTCGGATTCTGCGGTCCGAGAGGGCGATCCGCTCGGGACCGAGCCGGTGGGACTCGACGGTGCGCCCGGCCTGCACGGTCTCCGCGAGCACCGAGGCCACGGCCGCGTAGCCCGCCGCCTCCGAGCGGTACGCGGAGGGGGCCCGCCGGAAGTACCAGCGGCAGCCCGCGACGAGCAGCGGCACGGCGAGCAGCAGCACCGGGGCGAGCGGGGGCGCGGTGATCCCGAGCCCCGCGATCAGCAGCCCCGCCCAGACGATGCCGATGGTCAGCTGGGGGACCGCCTCCCGCATCGCGTTGGCGAGCCGGTCCACATCGGTCGTGATCCGCGAGAGGAGGTCACCCGTACCCGCGCGCTCCAGGACGCCCGGCGGCAGCGCCACGGACCGTACGAGGAAGTCCTCGCGCAGGTCCGCCAGCATGCGTTCGCCGAGCACCGCGCCGCGCAGCCGGACCTCGCGGACGAAGTACGCCTGGAGGGCGACCGCGAGGGCGAACACGGCGGTGGTGCGGCCCAGGTGGAGCTGTGCCGAGGCGCCTTCCTCGGACAGCGCCTGCACTACCGAGCCGAGGAGGTAGGGCCCGACCATGGAGGCGAGGACCGCGAGGGCGTTCGTCCCGATGAGGAGCAGGAAGGCCCGCCGGTGGCGGTGGACGAGCCCACGCACATAGCGGCGTACCGTCGCGGGCTCGCCGACCGGCAGGGTGTGCGCGGTGAGCGGCCCGTCCGGGTCGTACTCCGGTCGTGCCACGCCGATCATGCGGGTTCCTCCAGTTCTTCGCGGGCCGCCTCGCCCGGCGCGGTCACGGTGGTGCTGGTGCTGGTGCTGGTGCTGGTGCTGGTGCTGGTGCTGGTGCCGGTGCCGGTGCGCGGGGCGGGCGGGGTGCCGGGTGCCCGTGTGCCGTCGTCGGGGCCGGTGGGGTCCTCGGGGCTGCGCGTGACGACGGCGCGGTACCGGGGGTCCTCGTGCAGGAGGGCGCGGTGGCTGCCCGTGGCGGTCACCTTGCCCTCGTGCACCAGGACGACCTCGTCCGCGCGGTCGAGGAGCAGCGGCGAGGAGGTGAGCACCACCGTGGTCCGGCCGGACCTGAGCGCGCGCAGCCCCTCGGCGATCCTGGCCTCGGTGTGCGAGTCGACCGCGGAGGTCGGCTCGTCCAGGACGAGCACCTCGGGATCGGTGAACAGCGAGCGGGCCAGGGCGAGCCGCTGGCGCTGGCCGCCGGAGAGGGACCGGCCGCGCTCGGTGAGGTGCGCCGCCATCGGCTCCGCGCCGTCGGCGGACTGCTGGGCCAGGGCGTCGAGTACGTCCGCGCACTCCGCCGCCGCCAGCGCCTCGGCCGTACCGACCGCCCCCGAGGCGGGCACCGCGAGCACCTCGCGCAGCGTCCCCGACAGGAGGACCGGGTCCTTGTCCTGGACGAGCACCAGGGTGCGGGCGGCCTCCAGCGAGAGATCGTCCAGCGGTACGGAACCGAGCAGGACGGAGGGAGCGCTCCCGGCGTCCTGGGCCGCGTGGCCGCCGAGCCGGTCCGCCAGTCTCCCGGCGGCGTCCGGATCCCCGCAGACCACGGCGGTCAGCCGGCCCTGCCGGGCGAGGAGACCGCTCACGGGGTCGTACAGATCGCCGCGGGGGAGGGCGTCGGGGCGGAGCCCGCCCGGGTCCGTGTCGCGGGTGAGCGCCAGGACCCGGGCGGCCCGCTTGGCGGAGGGCCGGGAGAAGGAGTACGCCATGGCGATCTCCTCGAAGTGGCGCAGCGGGAAGTTGAGCAGCGTCACCGCGCTGTACACGCCGACCAGTTCGCCGACCGAGATCCGCCCCTGCCGGGCCAGGTGGACGCCCTGCCAGACCACGGCGATCAGCAGCAGCCCCGGCAGGAGCACCTGGACGGCGGCGATCAGCGACCACATCCGCGCGCTGCGCACGGCGGCTCCGCGCACCTCCTGGGAGGCGCCGCGGTAGCGGTCGAGGAAGAGTTCCTCGCCGCCGATGCCGCGGAGGACCCGGAGTCCGGCGACGGTGTCGGAGGCCAGCTCGGTGGCGTATCCGGCCTTCTCCCGCTGGACGTCGGCGCGGTGGGTGGCCCTGGGGAGGAGGGGGAGCACGGCGAGCGCGACCACCGGGATGCCCAGGGCGACGATCCAGCCGAGGGAGGGAACCCAGACCACCAGGGCCACGCAGACGGTGACGACCGTGAGGGCGGCGGCGCTGAAGCGGGAGAGCGCTTCGACGAACCAGCCGATCTTCTCGACGTCCCCGGTGGAGACCGCGACCACCTCCCCGGCGGCGACCCGCCGGGTCAGCGCGGAGCCGAGCAGCGCCGTCCTGCGGGCGAGGAGCTGCTGGACGCGGGCGGCGGTGGTGATCCAGTTGGTGACGGCCCTGCGGTGCAGCATCGTGTCGCCGAGCGCGATGGCCCCGCCGAAGAGGAAGAGCAGGCACCCGGCGAGGGCGAGCCGGGCGCCGGATCCGTCGAGCACCGCCTCGACCGCGTAGCCGGTCCCGTAGGACAGGGCCGCGATGGAGAGGAAGTGCAGCAGTCCCCAGCCCAGGGCCGCGAACTGGCCGCCGAGTTGCTGCCGTCCGAGCCACAGCAGGAAGCGCGGCCCCGAGCGTGCGTCCGGAGTACCGGGGTCGGCGAAGGGCAGGTCCTGGATGTTCATGAGGTCCCATGACTCGGAGAAGGGGGGAAGCGGGAGCCGGGGCGCGACCGGGTGGTCGGCGGACGGCGGACAGGGCGCGGGCGGCACGGAAGGGGGAGCGGCAGGGCAGGGCGAGGTACGCCTACGAGGGGCCCGGGAACCGTGAAAGGTTCCCTGGGCGTGGTCACCCCGGGCAAACGGTTTTCCGCGGCGCGGCAAAGATTCGGCCGGGTACCGGGCGCCGGGGCGGGATCCGTACGGAGGGCCAGGAGGGTGGTGCGACGATGGGGCGCATGCGGAATGCGAGCGCGATACGAGGACTTGCCCTCGGCCTGAGCTGCGGGATCCTGAGCCTCGCGGTGACCGCCTGCGGCAGCGGCGAGGACACCGGTGCCCAGGGCGGCGAGGCGCGGCCGCGGGGTTCCGCCGCGAGCGGGGCGCCCGAGAGGGAGTTGACGAAGATCCCCGGTGTGGGTGACAGGCTGCAGAGCAGGATCCCCGGCGCCAGCCGCCAGGTGGTCGCCGTGTACGGGGAGGGGCGCGACTCCGCGGAGGCGACCGTCGTGCTCTTCACCAAGCAGGGCAGGACCTGGGAGAAGACCCGCAGCTGGCCCGCGCACAACGGCAAGAAGGGCTGGACGGACTCCCACCGGGAGGGCGACAAGCGCAGCCCGGTCGGCGTGTTCACGCTCAGCGACGCGGGCGGGGTGCTCCCGGACCCCGGCGCCCGTCTGCCGTACTCCGCCTCCGCCTCCTTCCAGGCACCGCACTACTGGGCCAAGTCGCACTGGCACGACTTCGACTACGTCATCGCCATCGACTACAACCGCGTCAAGGGCACCTCCCCGGGCGACCCGACCCGCCCCGAGGGCCAGTCGAAGGGCGGCAGCATCTGGCTGCACATGGACCACGGCAGCGGTACCTCGGCCTGCGTCAGCCTCTCCAAGTCGGGGATGCGCCATCTGCTGCGCACCCTCGACCCCCAGCAGCACCCGGTGGTCGTGATGGGCGACAAGGCCCGCCTGGCGGCCTGAACCACCGGGCGGGGCAGGCGACTTGGCGGGCACGCGCCGCGGTCGCCGACCCCGCCGTCCTCGATTCCGCCGCCCCCGGCCTTGCGGTCGCCGGCCCTGCCGTCACCGGCCCCGCGGATGCCGCTCCGTCAGCCGTCCGGGGTCGCCCTCGAAGAGCGCGGCGAGCAGGCCGCCGAGCTGTTCGCGCTGCTCCGCGTCGAGCGGGGCGAGGATGTCCCCGGCCGCCGCGCGCCGGGCCCGGCGCAGTTCGCGCAGGGCGGCCAGGCCCTGTTCGGTCAGCTCGATGCGGATCACCCGCCGGTTGGCGGGGTCCGGCGCCCTGCGCACCATGCCGTGTTCCTCGAGCCCGTCGACCAGGGTGGTCACGGCCCGCGGCACCACCTCCAGGCGCGCGGCCAGATCCGCCATCCGCGGCGGGGAATCGCAGTGCGCCAGGGTGCGCAGCAACCGCGACTGGGCCGGGGTGATGCCGATGCCGGAGGTGGCCAGCTGGCGTTTCTGGATGCGCTGCACCCGGCGGGTCAGTCGCAGCAGCTGCTCCGCGAGCAGTCCGTCGTCCGGGGGCGGGTCCGAGGGCGGCGTACCGGGTGTCATGGACGGACCATAGCAGGACCTTATTCATTGTGAGCAGAGGTAACAATGAGCTAGGCTCTCCGTGCTGCCCTCGCCGAGGAGGCTCCCGGGGCCTTCCGGTGCGGGCGGAGTCCGGCGCCTCCGGCGCGTTCCGAGTCATCTCCGCAGGAGCCCATGCAACCCGAAAACCCTTCCGGCAAAGCCTCGCCCTCCGCGGCGCCCGAGCCGCCCCTGCCTCCCGAGCCGCGCCAGGTCCGCCGCATCCTGCGGCTCTTCCGTCCCTACCGGGGCCGGCTCGCCCTCGTCGGCCTGCTGGTCTGCGCGGCCTCGCTGGTCTCGGTGGCCACCCCCTTCCTGCTGAAGGAAATCCTCGACACCGCCATCCCGCAGCGCCGCACCGGCCTGCTCGGCCTGCTGGCCCTCGGGATGATCGCCAGTGCCCTGGTCACGAGCGTCTTCGGTGTCCTGCAGACCCTGATCTCCACCACCGTCGGCCAGCGGGTCATGCACGATCTGCGCACCGCCGTCTACGACCGCCTCCAGCGCATGTCGCTCGCCTTCTTCACCCGGACCCGCACCGGCGAGGTCCAGTCCCGGATCGCCAGTGACATCGGCGGCATGCAGGCCACCGTCACCTCGACCGCGACCTCCCTGGTCTCCAACCTCACCAGCGTGGTGGCCACCCTGGTGGCGATGCTCGCCCTGGACTGGCGGCTGACCGCGGTCTCCCTGGTCCTGCTGCCGGTCTTCGTCGCGATCAGCAGGCGGGTCGGCAAGGAGCGCAAGCGGATCGCCACCCAGCGGCAGCAGCAGATGGCCGCCATGGCCGCGACGGTCACCGAGTCCCTCTCGGTCAGCGGCATCCTGCTCGGCCGCACCATGGGCCGGTCCGACTCCCTGACCCGCGCCTTCGCCGAGGAGTCCGACCGCCTGGTCGACCTGGAGGTGAAGTCCAATATGGCGGGCCGCTGGCGGATGGCGGTCATCACCGTCGTCATGGCCGCGATGCCCGCGGTGATCTACTGGACGGCCGGGATCGCCCTGGCCCTCGGCGGACCGGGCCTCTCGCTCGGCACCCTGGTCGCCTTCGTCTCCCTCCAGCAGGGCATGTTCCGGCCCGCGGTGAGCCTGCTCTCCACCGGTGTCCAGATCCAGACCTCGCTCGCCCTCTTCCAGCGCATCTTCGAGTACCTCGACCTCCCGCTGGACATCACCGAGCGCCCGGACGCCGTCCACCTGGACCGGATCAAGGGCGACATCGCCTTCGAGGGCGTCGAGTTCACCTACGAGGACCCGGGCGCCCCGCTGCTGAAGAACATCGACCTGAGGGTGCCCGCGGGTTCCAGCCTCGCCGTGGTCGGCGCCACCGGATCGGGCAAGTCCACCCTCGGCCACCTGGTCCCGAGGCTCTACGACGTCACCGGCGGCCGGGTCACCCTGGACGGCACCGACGTACGCGAGCTGGACTTCGACACCCTGGCCAGGGCGGTGGGCGTGGTCGCCCAGGAGACCTACCTCTTCCACGCCTCGGTGGCCGAGAACCTGCGCTTCGCCCGGCCGGAGGCGAGCGACGAGGAACTGGTGGCCGCCGCCCGGGCCGCGCAGATCCACGAGCACATCGCCGGACTGCCGCAGGGGTACGAGACGGTCGTCGGCGAGCGCGGCCACCGCTTCTCGGGCGGCGAGAAGCAGCGGCTCGCGCTGGCCCGGACCATCCTGCGGGACCCGCCCGTCCTCATCCTGGACGAGGCCACCAGCGCGCTGGACACCCGTACCGAACGCGCCGTCCAGGAAGCCGTGGACGCGCTCTCGGCCGACCGCACCACGCTCACCATCGCGCACCGGCTGTCCACGGTGCGCGGCGCGGACCAGATCGTCGTCCTCGACCGGGGCCGCATCGCCGAGGTCGGCAGCCACGAGGAACTCCTCGCCCTGGACGGGCGGTACGCCTCGCTCGTACGCCGGGATGAGCAACTGGAGGCCGCTTCGTAGGCAAATGCCCCAATTGCGGCGATGTGCGGGTTAGTTTGCCCGCATGCAGACCAAGACCCGGTCACGAGGATCGCTCCGACTGACGCGCCGCGGCCGACTCGTCCTGCTGACCGCGGGAGTTCTGGTGACCGCGGCGGTGGTGGCGGTGTTCGCGCTGCTGCCCGAGGAGCGGGAGCGCCCCACGCGCCTCACGGTCGTCGAGGGCTGGCGCGCGGGCCAGGTCTACGCGGCCGTGGACAAGGCGCTCGGCGAGGAGAGCGGCACCACGAAGAAGGCGGCCCGCACCGCGCGACTGAAGCTGCCGAGCGAGGCGGAAGGCAACCCGGAGGGCTACCTCTTCCCGGCGACGTACCCGCTCGACAAGGACACCACCCCGGCCTCGCTGCTCTCCTACATGGTGAACACGGCCGAGGAGCGCCTGGGCGGGGACCAGTTGACGGCCGGGGCGGAGCGCAACGCGGTGAACCTCTACCAGACGGTCACCATCGCGAGCATGGTGCAGGCCGAGGCCGCGGGCGCCGCCGACATGGGGAAGGTGGCCCGGGTCATCTACAACCGGCTCGACCACGGGCTGCCGCTCCAGATGGACTCCACGCTCAACTACGCCCTCGGGCGCAGCGTCCTGGACACCACCCACCGGGACACCCGGATCAAGAGCCGCTACAACACCTATGCGCGGATGGGCCTGCCGCCCACCCCCATCGGCAATCCCGGCAGCCAGGCGATGGCGGCGGCGCTCAACCCGCCCTCCGGCGACTGGCTGTACTTCGTGACCGTCAAGGACGGCGACACCCGCTTCACCGCCGACTACCGCGAACAGCGGCGCAATGTCGCCGAGTTCAACCGCAACCGCAAGGCCGCCCGCGAGCGCGGGTCCGAGGCCGAGGGCTGAGCCCGCCTCAGCCCGCCGCGCGCGCCAGGTCCCGGCCGAGGAGCTGCCTGATCTCGCGCACCGCGGTCCGCCCCGCGCGGTTGGCGCCGATGGTGCTCGCGGAGGGCCCGTAGCCGACGAGGTGGATCCGCGGATCGGCGGCCGCGCGGGTGCCCGCCATCTCGATGCCCCCGCCGGGCCCGCGCAGCCGCAGCGGCGCGAGATGGTCGAGGGCGGCGCGGAAGCCGGTCGCCCACAGCAGGACGTCCGCCGCCACCCGGCTGCCGTCCGCCCACTCCACTCCGTCCGGCACGACGCGGGCGAACATCGGCCGCCGGTCGAGCACCCCCTCGGCCCGGGCCCGGCGGACGGCGTCGGTCACCGGCAGCCCGGTCACCGAGACCACGCTCGCCGGCGGCAGCCCTTCCCGGACGCGCTCCTCGACCAGGGCGACGGCGGCCCGGCCGCTCTCCTGGTCGAAGGGCCCCTCGCGGAAGACCGGCGGCCTGCGCGTCACCCAGGTCGTCTCGGCCGCGTACGGCGCGATCTCCATCAGGTGCTGCGTGCCCGAGGCGCCGCCGCCGACCACCACGACCCGCAGCCCGGCGAACTCCTCGGGCCCGGCGTACTGCGCGGTGTGCAACTGGCGGCCCCGGAAGCTCTGCTGGCCCGGATAGCGCGGCCAGAAGGGGCGGTCCCAGGTGCCGGTGGCGTTGATCAGCGCCCGCGCGGACCAGTTCCCCTGGGGCGACTCCACCCGCAGCCGCCCGCCCTCGCCCTCGCGCACCGCGCGCACGTCCACCGGGCGCCGCACCCGCAGCCCGAAGGCCTCCTCGTACGCGGCGAAGTACTCCGCGACCACCTCGGCGGAGGGCCGCCGCGGGTCCACCCCGGTCAGCTCCATGCCCGGCAGCGCGTGCAGCCCGTGCACCTTGTCGAAGGTGAGCGAGGGCCAGCGGAACTGCCAGGCGCCGCCCGGGCCCGGGGCGTGGTCGAGCACCACGAAGCCGGGGCCGGGCGCGAAGCCGGTGCGGTGCAGGTGGTAGGCGCTGGAAAGCCCCGCCTGCCCCGCGCCGACGACCACCACGTCCGTCTCCTGCGGCGGCTGCTGACTCAGGGATCCGTTCACGCCCGTGCAACGGCTCCGGCGCCCGGGATCTTCCCCGACCGCGGAGGCTCAGGGGAGCGCGCCCGCCCGTGCCCGGCGGGGCGGGCCCGGGGGAAGGCGGGGTCGGCGTCCGCCCGAGGAGACCAGTCCGCCCGCGCCGGTCAGCGCCCGCTCGCGACGAGCAGCGGCGCATCGGCCGCCGCGGCCTCGCCGTCCCGCGCCCCGAGCAGCCCCCGCGCCCGCAGCTCGGGGATGACGCCCTCGCCGAACCAGTACGCCTCCTCCAGGTGCGGATAGCCGGAGAGTACGAAGTGCTCCACGCCGAGCGCGTGGTACTCCTCGATCAGGGTGGCCACCTCGGCATGGCTGCCGACCAGGGCGGTGCCCGCCCCGCCGCGCACCAGGCCCACGCCCGCCCACAGGTTCGGATGGATCTCCAGCTTGTCCCGCGAGCCCCCGTGCAGCGCCAGCATGCGCTGCTGGCCGACCGACTCGCTCTTGCCGAGCGCGGCCTGCGCGGCGGCCACGGTGTCCGCGTCGAGGTCGTCGAGCAGCCGGTTCGCGGTGGCCCAGGCCTCGGCGGAGGAGTCGCGCGAGATGGTGTGCAGCCGGATGCCGAACCGCACCGTGCGGCCCTCCTGCTCGGCCAGCGAGCGGATCCAGTCGATCTTCTGCTTCACCTGCGCGGGCGGCTCGCCCCAGGTCAGGTAGACATCCGTGTGCCGGGCGGCGACCGGTCCCGCGGCGGGGGAGGAGCCGCCGAAGAACACCTGCGGCAGCGGGTCCGGCGGCAGCGCCGTCAGCCCGCCCTCGACCTGGTAGTGCTCCCCCTGGAAGTCGAAGGGCCGCCCCGACCACACCCCGCGCACGATCGACAGGAACTCGTCGGTGCGCGCGTACCGGTGGTCGTGGCCGAGATGGTCGCCGAACCGCTTCTGCTCCGTGGCGTCCCCGCCGGTGACCACATTGAGCAGCAGCCGCCCGCGGGTGATCCGCTGGTACGTGGAGGCCATCTGCGCGGCCAGTACGGGCGAGAGCACCCCGGGCCGGAAGGCGACCAGGAACTTCAGCCGCTCGGTGTGCTGGGCCAGGGCGACCGTGGTGAGCCAGGCGTCCTCGCACCAGGTCCCGGTGGGCGTGAGCACGGCCTCGAAGCCGACCTGCTCGGCGGCCTTCGCGATCTGGGTGAGGTAGTCGATGTCGGGGGCGCGCACCCCGCTGAGCTTGCCGGTGCGGGTGATGCCGCCGTCGGTGTAGGCGTGCCGGTCGACGAGGGTGCGCCCGTCGCCGCCGGTCGGCAGGAACCAGTGCAGGTGGACGGTCATGGTCAGGACTCCTTGGTGCCGCGGGGCGCGGTGGTGGACGGCGGCAGCTCGCCGTTGTAGCGGGTGTCGACGAGATCGGCGAAGGAGAACCGGCGCGGGATCAGCTTCAGCCGGGCGAAGGTGTCCGCGATCTCCTGCTCGGAGGCGACGGCCTGCTTGTCGACCGCGACCGGAAGGGCCGTCGACTGGGTCCGCTTCACCGAGGCCAGCGCCACCTCGTACGGCAGCCCGGTGTCCTTCGCCCAGACCTTGGCCCACTCCTCGGGATGCTCGGCGACCCAGGCCTGGGCCCGCCGCAGCCGCTGCACATAGTCGCCGATGACCTTCGACTTCTTCTTGTCCGCGAGGGCCTCGGGCGCCGCGACCTGGAAGCCGAGCCCGTTGACCTTGCCCTCCCCGGTGGTGAGCACCCGGCCCTGCTTGGTCTCCAATATCTGCGAGGTGTACGGGTCCCACACCGCCCAGGCCTCGACCTTGCCGGAGCTGAAGGCGGCCAGGGCGTCCGCGGGCTGGAGGTACTTGACCTCGACGTCCTTCAGGGTGAGCCCGGCGCTCTTCAGCGAGGCCACCAGCTGGTAGTGCGCCGAGGAACCCTGCGCCACCGCCACCGACTTGCCCTTGAGGTCGGTGACCTTCTTCAGCGGCGAGTCCTTGCCGACCAGGATCGTGTCGCCCTTGGAGGCGCTGTGGGTGGCCGCCACCACCTTGATCTTGGAGCCCGCGCCGCCCGCGAAGACCGGCGGGGTGTTGCCCACCGCGCCGATGTCCACGGCCTTGGCGTTCACCGCTTCAAGCAGCGGCGGACCGGAGGTGAAGGTCGACCAGCGGATCTTGTAGTCCAAGTCGTCCAGTTCGCCCGCCGCCCGCAGCACGGCCTCCGAACCTCCCTTCTGGTCCCCGACGTCGAGCGTGACGGAGCCCTTTCCGTCGGTTCCGCCGCCACCCGTGGAGCCTGCCGAGGAGGAACCCGAGCAGGCGGCGAGCAGCAGGGCGAGGGGAAGCAGCAGGGCGGGCGCGGCAGTTCGGCGCATGAGGGTGTCCGTTCGGGTCGTTCGGTGTGCGGAGTGGGTGGGGGTTCGTGGGCGGGCGGGTCAGGCTCCGGCGTCCTGGGCGCCGGTCTCGACGCCGAGGCGCTCCAGGAGTTCGCCGCGTACCCGGGCGAACTCCGGGTCGGCGATGTCCCGGGGGCGCGGCAGGCCGAGGTGGGCCTCGTGGGCGATCACCCCGTCGTCCATCACCAGGACCCGGTCGGCGAGCAGTACCGCCTCCTCGACGTCGTGCGTGACGAGCAGCACCGCGCAGCCGCGCCGCTGCCACAACTCGCCCACCAGGCGCTGGGCCTTGATCCGGGTGAGCGCGTCCAGCGCCCCGAAGGGCTCGTCGAGCAGCAGCAGATCCGGCTCGCGGACCAGGGCGCGGGCCAGCGAGGCACGCTGCGCCTCCCCGCCGGAGAGCGTCTTGGGCCAGGCGTCGCTGCGGTGTCCGAGGCCCACCTCGTCCAGCGCCTTGTCGGCCACCGGCCGTCCCGGCTTGCCCGGCAGCCCGAGCAGCACATTGCGCCAGACCTTCTTCCACGGCATCAGCCGCGGCGACTGGAAGGCCACCGCCTTGCGCCGGGGCACCAGTACGGTCCCCTCGATCTCCCGGTCGAGACCCGCGAGGATGCGCAGCAGGGTGGACTTCCCGCAGCCGCTGCGGCCGAGCAGCGCGACGAACTCGCCCGGCCGTACGTCGAGTTCGAGCCCGTCGATGACCGCGCGCCCGTCGAAGCGGCGGCTCAGCCCCTGTACCCGTACCGCCGAAGCATTCGCGGCGGGCGGTGGGGCGGGCTTCTCCTTGCGGGTGGTGGTCACCGGCCCGTGAACGTCGGTCGCCATTGCAGCAGCAGCCTTTCGAGAGTACGGACGATGAAGTCGGCGATCAGGCCAAGGAAGGCGTAGACGACGAGGCAGACCACGATCACGTCGGTCCGCAGGAAGTCGCGGGCCTGCACCATCACGAAGCCGAGCCCCGAGTCGGCGTTGATCTGCTCGGCGAAGACCAGCGCCAGCCAGGCGATGCCCAGCGAGTAGCGCAGCCCCGTCATCGCCCCCGGCAGCGCACCGGGCAGCACGACATGCCGGATCAGCCCCCAGCGCGAGAGCCCCAAGGACTCGCCCGCCTCGATGAGTTGGGAGTCCACGCTGCGGATCCCGGCGTAGACGTTCAGATAGAGCGGGAAGGTCACGCCGAGCGTGATCACGGCGATCTTCGGGGTCTCGCCGATGCCGAACCAGATGATGAACAGCGGGATCAGTCCGACGAACGGCACCGTCCGCAGCATCTGCACGCTCGCGTCGACCAGGTCCTCACCGACGTGGAACAGACCGGAGGCCAGCGCCAGCGCGGTCCCGATGAGGGTGCCGAAGAGCAGCCCGAGCGCGACGCGTTGCAGGGAGACGCCCATCGCGGTCGGCAGGGTGCCGTCGGCGATGAGATCCCGCGCCACCTGGGAGACCCTGCCCGGCGAGGCGAGCACGCTGGAGGTCAACACCCCCGTGGCGCTCAGGACTTGCCAGAGCGCGAGCAGGGCCACGGGACCGGAGGTACGGCGCAGCCAGCGCGGCACCCGGGTGCGCCGGGAGGAGGAGGCGGCGATCGGTTCGAGCTCCAAGGCGGCCGCGGAACCGGTCCCGGCGGAATCGGCGCCGGGCGGCGTCTTGGGCGAGATGTCGGTCGGTGGAGCATGACTGATGCTCATGAGTGGGACTCCACGGGAGGGCAGACGGGGAGGGCGCCCCGGATGCACGGCCGGGCACCCCGGGCGTCAGGGACACCGGGGTACGAGGGCAGCGCGGGGCGGCGGAGCCACGGCAGCGGCGGCTCGCGGGAAACCCCTCGTCAGAGGGGCGCGGAAAGGCGGGGGAAGGGCGTCAGCAGCCGCGGCGACAAGCGGCGGAGGCCACCCGCAGCAGGTCGATGTGACCGCGCGTGGTGAGCATGGCTGAACGCAACATGCGGGCGAACCTAGCCAGGATGTCCACGACCGGTCAATGGCGTCTCGCGGACCGGACGCCACATTCCGCTTGTGGGGACGCGGCGCTCTCCCTGATCTGCTTGCGGGGACGCGGCGCTTCCCCGATCCACTTGTGGGGACGCGGCGCTCTACCTGATCCGTTCGTGGGGACGCGGCGCTCTACCTGATCCGCTCGGGGGGATGCGGCGCTTTCCCGATCCACGTCTGCGGACGCGGCGCTCTCCCTGACGCCCTCGTGGGGATGCGGCGCTCGACTCGATCCGCTCGCTCAGCCCCCGGGTCCGGCGGAGGACCCGAGCGAGCCCGGGCCGCTCGCGTGCGCGGTGCCCGTCGTGGGTGAGGATGGAGGTATGCCCGACACCTTTGCCTCGCACGTCCTGACCGTGGACACCGGCCGCGCCGAGATCGTCGTCGACCTCACCGCGGACTGCGAACGGTTCCTCGGCGACTGTGCACGGGGGCGCGACGGCCTGCTGAACGTCTTCGTCCCGCACGCCACCGCCGGGATCGCGATCATCGAGACCGGCGCCGGCAGCGACGAGGACCTGCTCGCCGCCCTGCACACCCTGCTGCCCGCCGACAACCGCTGGCAGCACCGCCACGGCAGCCCCGGCCACGGCCGAGACCACGTCCTCCCGGCCGTCGTACCCCCGCACGCCACACTGCCGGTCCTCGGCGGGCGGCTCCAGCTCGGCACCTGGCAGTCGGTCTGCCTGGTGGACACCAACAAGGACAACCCGACTCGGCAGGTGCGGTTGAGCTTTCTGGGGTGAGCTGGGTTGGCCTGGGGTTGGGGCGTCAGGTCTGCGTACCCAGTCCTTGGCCTGGCGAGGAGGGGTCCGTACGACGGGTGGTGGCTGCCCCGTAGGCCGGCTGGGCTGCGACGGCAGGGAACGCCGTGACGTGCCCAACTTGCTCCATTACAGCGGCCGTTGCGGACGGCGGACGGGGCGGCGGCGCGGCTATGGGCGCCGTGGGCTCGTGTCGTGGTGAGACGGGCCGCGTGAGACGGCGGCTCTCGAACGCGGACACCCGTTCGAGGGAACATCAGGGCCCGCTCTTCTCAGCTCCGCAGACCGGGGGAGACGATCACCGCCGTGACGCACTCCCTCGCCTCCCTCCCGCCGCCGGTCCTGATCCCGCTGGCTCTGGCACTCGGCACCTTGCTGGGAGCGGTTCTGCAGCGGTCCGGCGTACTCGGCGCGGTTGATCGCCAGGCGCGAGCGGAGCAGGCCGCCGCACGACGTCACGTGCAGTACACGGCGGGCGAGGCGCTGGCCACGAGCGCGCACATCTTCGTCGAGGAGGCACGTGTGGCCCTGCGCCGGACGGAGCACGAGCTGCGCCCGGAGGTACGCGCCGCACGTCGGCAACGGCACGGTCACGCGGAGCACATCCTCCTCGTGTCCTTCTCCAGCGAGGGCATGACGAAAGCGGCCAAGGAGGTGGAGCAGGACCTCATCAAGGTCAAGAACGCGGGGCCGGACAGTCTCCTGCCCGCCGCCCGCGCAGCCCACGACGCGGTGCAGGCTGTCATGGCCCGCACCGGCTCGTTCATCGAGCCGGGCCATGGCCCCGACATGCTGCCGACCGCCCTGATCGGCATGCGTTCCGTCTTGGCATCCGCCATGGAACCGGACCGTGACCTGGACCCCTTGCGCCACCAAGTCGACACCGCGGCCGGAGCCGCAGACGAACTCAGCGCCGCGCTCCGGCGCTGCTGCCTGTGACACCAACCGCATCGCCTTCCCAGCTCCAGGACGAGCCCCACGACAAGCCCTAGGACAAGGCGCCCCCCTGCGGAGATCGGAGCACCAGCAGGGTGATCTCGCTCGGGGCGAAGACGCGGAAGGGTGGGCCCCAGAAGCCGGTGCCGCGGCTGGTGTAGAGGAGGGTGCGGGTGCCGTGGTGGCTGAGGCCGGCGAGGGCCGGCTGGTCGAGGCGGACCAGGTGGTGGAAGGGCCAGATCTGGCCGCCGTGGGTGTGGCCGGAGAGCTGGAGGTCGACGCCGTGGGCCGCCGCGCGGTCGATGAACTTGGGCTGATGGGCGAGGAGGAGGACGGGGAGGTCGGAGTCGGCGCCGTGCAGGGCTCCGGCGAGGTGGGCGCGGTGACCTGCCAGCCCGGAGGACTCGGCCGTGACGTCGTCGACGCCGGCGACCACGAGGGTGTCACCGCCGCGTTCGAGCAGCAGATGGCGGTTGCGCAGCGGCTCCCAGCCCAGCTCGTCCATCAGGTCGACCCAGCCCTGGGCCTCGCTGTAGTACTCGTGGTTGCCGGTGACATAGACGCGGGCCCGGGTCGCCTGCACGGTGCCCAGGGGCGCGGCCTGGGCGCGACGGCGTTCGGCCGTGCCGTCCGCGATGTCGCCGGTGTGGCAGACCAGGTCGGCCTCCAGGGTGTTCACCGTCTCGCAGACCCGTGCCGACCAGCGGGCGCGGTCGAGCGGACCGTAGTGCGTGTCGGTGATCAGGACCACGCGGGTGCCGTCCAACCCGGCCCTCAGCCGCGGGAGTTGTACGTCGAGGCGGCGCACTCGTGGCACGCGTCGGGCCTCGGCGTACCCCCAGGCGAGCAGCACGGCGGTTACGCCGAGGACGGCCCAGGTGACGAGGCGCGCCCGGCCCTGGCCGTCACCGGTGCCGGCCACGGTCAGGGCGAGCCGCAGCAGGACGCCGAGCAGAACGGACCAGGTGAACAGGACCCAGACGCCGCCGAGCAGCGTGTCGCCGACGATCGCCGCCCGGTCCTGCTGGCGCCGGCCGTGGCCGCGCGCCATCGCGAGGGGCATACCGATCAGGCCGAGGACGAACAGCGCGGTGCCGATCAGTGTGACCGGGAGCGGCCAGTGCTGGCCGGTGTACAGGAGAACCCCGCAGGGCACGGCCCACAGCAGTACGGGGGCGATCAGGGGGAGGTAGCGCATCAGGCGCTGCAACCGGCTGGGTGGCGCCCCGGGCGCTTCACCGGCGGCGGATCGGGTGTCGCTGGTCTCGGTCACGCTTCCCCTCCTGAGGTTCTGTCCGGCGGATCGTGCCCGCGGCGGAACAGGGTGGCGGCCACGGCACGGTCGTCGTACCGGCCGTCCGCCCGCGGCTCCGACGTGATCCGCCGCCCATGCCCCCATTCTGCTCCGGCCTCGATTCTCGGAGTCTCCTGGCTCTCCTGTCTCTCCGGTACGGCTGCGGCTGCGGCTCACTTCTCTCCGGTACGGCTACGGCTCATTGCCCGCCGTCGCGCGGGAGGGCCGTCCTCCGGGCTGGTCCGGTAGACGTGCCCTTCGACGGCGGTACGGGTACCGCGCGGGCGCACGGCAGGGCCTCGCCCGCGCCGGGGACAGGACTCGCCCGCGCAGGGTCTCTGCCCCGGGCAGCTACCCTCGGAGGTGTTCTGAAGCGGTTCCCTGGACCGGTGTACCGCTCCGAGGGCGACCCCCGGGCGTCGGGTCCGGCCCGAGCCCTCCGGGCTCAGCGGCCGACCTCGCAGGTCATCGGCGCCAGGTCAGGGGCGCCAGGCCATCGACGCCAAGTCATCGCCCCCAGGTCATCGGCCCCGAGAACCGCGTTCCCCGCACGCACACACCTCGGCAGGTGCTCATATGCCGGAACTCCCCGATGTCGAAGCCTTCCGTGAGGTGCTGGCCACCTGCGGTCAGGGTCGGCGTATCGGGCGCGTCGAGGTGCGGGATGCCTCCGTGCTGCACGGGGTGGGTGCGCGGCGGTTCGTACGGGAGCTGGAGGACCGGCGGCTGCGGGCCCCGCGGCGGCACGGGAAGTGGCTGCTCGGCAGGACGGACGGGCCCACGCTCGCCTTCCACTTCGGCATGACCGGGGAGCTCCGGTGCACGCGGGACGAGGAGCCCGGCACGTACGACCGCGTCCTGATCACGGTGGGCGGCGGCCGCTGCCTGCACTATCGCGACCAGCGCAAGCTCAAGGGCCTGTGGCTGCTCGACGAGGCAGGCGTGCGGCGGTTGCTCGCCGGTCTCGGGCCCGATGCGGCGGAGGTGGACCGCGCGGACTTCGACCGGCTGCTGCTCGCCCGCCGCGGTGGCCTGAAGTCGGCGCTCACCGAGCAGTCCGTACTCGCGGGCCTCGGCAACCTGCTCGCCGACGAGATCCTCTGGCGCGCCCGGCTCCACCCCTCGCGCCCCGCGGCGGGGCTCGGCGAGGCGGAGCGGCGTCGTCTGTACCGGGCGCTGCGCGGGGTCCTGCGGACGAGCATCGACGCCGGGCGGGTCCCGCCGCGCGGCTCCTGGCTCACCGGGCGCCGCGACGACCCGGGGGCCGCCCGTCCGCGTTGCGGGACCGCGCTGCGGCGGGGCCGGATCGCCGGGCGGGGCACGTACTGGTGCCCCCGCTGCCAGCCCGCCCCCGCCTGAACGCCGCCGCTTCCCCTGCTCCTGCCCTTCCTCCTGCCGATACCTCCTGCTCCTTCGCCCTGCCGTATCCCGGCCGCTGGGGCACCATCGGAACCGGACATGCGGTGACCGAGCGGTGAGGGAGTGAGCGGTGCAGGGACGCGGGGAACCCAGAGCGGTGGTCTTCGATGTCGACGGCACCCTGGTCGACTCGACCTATCTGCACACGGTGGCCTGGTGGGAGGCGCTGCGCCAGCACGACCGGCTGGTCCCGGCGGCGGAGTTGCACCGCGCGATCGGGCTGCCCGCCCGCGAGTTGCTGACCCGGCTGCTCGGCGAGGCGGACTACGCGCAACTCGGCGCCGCGGTCTCGGCCGCCCACGGCACCCTGTACGGGCAGTGGCACGACCGGCTGCGCGCCTTCGACCGGGTGCCCGAACTGCTGCGCACCCTCGCCGGTCGCGGCTGGCGGGTGGTGCTCGCGACCTCCGCCAAGGGCAGCGACCTGGCGGCGCTGCGCCGGGCGATCGGCGCCGACGACGCCATCGACGCCCTGACCAGCGCCGAGGACGTGGAGCACGGCAAGCCCGCGCCCGATCCGGTACGGGCGGCACTGGACCTGGTCGGGGTGCCACCCGAGTCCGCGCGCTTCGTCGGCGACTCGGTGTGGGACGTGTACGCGGCCACGGCGGCCGGGGTCGCCTGCCTGGCGGTCTGCACGGGCGGCACCTCCCGTGCGGAACTGACCGAGGCCGGGGCCGTCGCCGTCTACGACTCGCCCGCGGCCCTGCTCTCGGCCCTGGACGCGGGCCCGCTGCGGGACTGACCGGCCTCGGTGGGGCACCCTGCCCCGGTGGCCGGCAACGCTGGTCGTCGGTGGCCGCCCCCGTACACAACCCTTCGCCCCCTCGGCGGGTCAGAGTCCCCGTACCCGCCTCCCGAAGAGAGCGAAGACCTCCCGTATGCGTATCCGCACCCGCACCCGCACTCGCCCCCTTGCCCTCGCGGCGACCATGACGGCGCTGTCCGCCGGTGCCCTCTGCGTCCCGCCCGCCACGGCCCAGGTGCCGGAGGGCCGATCGCCTTCCCAGCAGCGGGACTTCAACGGGGACGGCTACCCCGATGTGGCCATCGGCGTGCCCCGGGCGGACGGCGGGGCCGGTGCCGTGGTGGTCATGTTCGGCTCGGCTTCGGGGGTGGATCCGGCCCGCTCGGTGCGCCTCGGTCAGGACAGCAAGGGGGTGCCCGGGGTGGCCGAGCCGGGTGACCGGTTCGGCGAGAACGTCACCAGCGGCGATGTGAACCACGACGGCTACGACGACCTGATCGCGGGCGCCCCGGACGAGAAGGTCGACGGCAAGCCGGACGGCAGCCTGTCGGTGATCTGGGGCGGCGCGAAGGGCTTCACCCAGGGCGGTGTCGCGCTGACCGCCCCCGAGGCCGGGGACCGGAACTTCGGCCAGGGCGCCTCCTTCAGCGACCTGGACGGGGACGGCACCGCGCAGCTCCAGGTGGTCAGCGGCCGGCACTTCTGGTGGTACTCGGAGGCCGTGCCCAAGGGCGACGGCACCGATGTGGCCCTGCCCCTGGAGGACGACTTCCTCCCCGAGGACGTGGAGCTCGACGGGGTCGCCGCGGGGCATTTCGCGGGCACCTCCGGCACCGACTACGTGCTGTACGGGAGGCGGGGTGACGGTGACGGCGACTATCTGGCGACCTTCCGGGGCGGGGCCGGTGACATCGGCTACCACCACAGCGTCCTCTCCGACGGCGGCACCGAGACGCGTGCGGTGGCGACCGGGGACATCGACAAGGACGGCTGGGACGATCTGGTCACCGGCGAGCCGATGGGCGGCCGCGAGGCGGGCGCGGTCACGGTCCGGTGGGGCGCCTCCGGCGGCCTCGGCACCGGCCGCGAGCCCACCGGTTACGACCAGGACAGCCCGGGCGTCCCCGGCACCGGCGAGACCGGGGACGGCTTCGGCACCGATGTCTCGGTGGGCGACGTGACCGGTGACGGCTACCCGGACCTCGTGGTCGGCGTCCCCAACGAGGACGTACGCGGCAGCCGGGCCGGTGCCCTCGTCCTCCTCAAGGGCGGCGCCGACGGCATCGGCAGCAGCGGGGCGGTGAGCGTGAACCAGGAGAGCGCGGGCGTCCCCGGTGTCGGGGAGGACGGCGACCGCTTCGGCTCCGGTGTCCACCTCGGGGACATCGACGGGAACGGCAGGGCGGATCTGTTCGCCGCCGCCGACGGCGAGGACATCGGGGAGGTGCCCGACGCGGGCGCGGTCTGGGTGCTGCGCGGCGCCGCCACCGGTCCCACGACGCGCGGCATCACCTCCTTCAACGGCGCCGACCTCGGTTTCGCGGACACCACCGGACTGCGCTTCGGCGAGGTCTTCGACCGCTGAGGATCCCCGCGGCACGGCGTCTCCCGGGTGCCCGGAGTGGTCGCCCGGCCGGTGCGGGCGCAGGGTGGAAGGAGCAGGTTTCCGCACCCGGAGGAGAAACCATGCCCGACAGCCGGCAGAGCACCGCGGCAGGCGGCTTCCTGCTGCGCCTGCCCGGGGTGTACGCCCCGCAGGACGACACCCGGCTGCTGCTGAAGGCGCTGGCCGCGGAGGGCGTGCGTACCGGGGCCCGGCTGCTCGACCTGGGATCGGGCAGCGGGGCGCTCGCCCTGGGCGCCGCCCGGCTCGGCGCCGAGGTGACCGCGGTGGACCTCGCCCGCCGCGCCGTGCTCGCCACCCGGCTCAACTGCCAACTGGCCCGGCAGCGCGTACGGGTGCGGCGCGGCGACCTCTTCGCCGCCGTACACGGCGAGCGGTACGAGGTGATCCTCTGCAATCCGCCCTACGTCCCCTCCCGTGCCCCGGCACCCTCCCCGCACCGCGCCGCTCTCGCCTGGGACGCGGGCAGCGACGGCCGGGCGGTACTCGACCGCGTCTGCGAGGCCGCGCCGGAGGCCCTGGACCGCGGGGGCGTCCTGCTCATGGTGCACTCGGCGCTCTCCCGCCCCCAGCTGTCGCTGGCCCGGCTGCGGCGCGCCGGACTGCACGCCGCGGTCACCGACCGCCAGCGGGTGCCGCTCGGGCCCGTACTCAGGTCCCGGCGCCCCTGGCTGGAACAGTGCGGAATGCTGCCGCCCGGGGAGCGGGGCCGGTCGGCGAAGGCGGGCGGCGACCGGGGAGCATGCGGCGATACGAGTGGCGCCGACTCCGGCGGCAACCGTGCGAACGGCGACGACGCCGTCACCGAGGAACTCGTGGTGATCCGTGCCCAGCGCATCTGAGCCTCCCGGCGGCACCGGCAGGAGCCGCGAGGCCCCCGACCCCGGTGCGCCGATTGGCGACCGGCGTGCGGCGCGGCGGGTGTGGGCCGAGCCGGGCGGGCCGCTGATGGTCGAAGGCCCGGTGGAGTTCCGCCTGCCGAGCGGCGAGACGGCCCGCTCGGACCGCTTCATGGTCGCGATCTGCACCTGCCGCCACAGCGCCGGATACCCCTGGTGCGATACGAGCCACCGCCGTCTCGCCGCCCGGGACGACGGCACGGCGCGGCGGCGCGTACCCGGGACGGACCGGGCCGGGAGGGACGGGGACAGGAGCGGCCCCCCGGAGAAGAGGGATTGAAGGAGGCGCGAGGGAGCGACTGAATCGCCTGAGAAGGGAACCCGGACCGGCGACACGACCGGCGCGCGACGACGGCCGCCCCGGACGCCGCCGACCGAGAGGCCCCGCGCGACAACCCCGCCCGGCAGGCCCCACCCGACAGACCAACGACCGGAGAGACGAGGATCCCAGCGTGGACACTTTGACGGCCCGCCCCGCCCCCGGTGGTGAAGGACCGGCGGGCCCGCGCCTTCCCGAGCCGCGCGGCCCGTTGTCGGAGGCGGTCGTCCGGGCCCTGCGTACCGCGGGGCCGGTGCCGCCCGCGGTCCTCGGCCCGGTGGACGAGGCCGAGCCCTGGGGCGAGGATCTGCACCTCGCGCTGTACACGCTCTACGAGTTGCACTACCGCGGATTCGCGGACGTCGGCGAGGACCGCGAATGGGACCCCGACCTGCTGCGGCTGCGCGGGGAGTTGGAACGCCGCTACCTGGGCGTCCTGCGCGCGTCCGTACCCGGCGGCGACCCCGCCCGCGCGCTGGACGCCCTCGTTGAGGACGACGGGTCCACCGCCCAGCCTCCCGGGCTCAGCCATCACCTGGCGCGCAAGGCCACCCTCGCCCAGGTGCGGGAGTACGCGGCGCTGCGCTCCCTCTACCACCTGAAGGAGGCCGATCCGCACGCCTGGGTCATCCCGCGGCTGACCGGGACGGCGAAGGCGGCCATGGTGGCAGTCGAGTTCGACGAGTTCGGGGCGGGGCGGGCCGAGGACATCCATGCCCGGCTCTTCGCGGACCTCATGGACGACCTCGGGCTCGACACCGCGTACGGCCGCTATCTGGACCGGGCCCCGGCCGCCATGCTGGCCGTCGTCAACCTGATGTCGCTCTTCGGGCTCCACCGTGCCCGACGCGGCGCCCTGGTGGGGCACTTCGCCCATGTGGAGACCACCTCCTCGCCCGCCTCGCGGCGGCTGGCGGCGGCCATGCGGCGGGTCGGCGCCGGGGCGGCGGCGGTCCGCTTCTACACCGAGCACGTCGAGGCCGACGCGGTGCACGAGCAGGTGGTGCGCCACCAGGTGGTCGGCGGACTGCTGCGCGAGGAGCCCTGGCTGGCGGGCGAGATCGGCTTCGGGGTCGAGGCCACCGCGCTGGTCGAGGACAGGTTCGGCGAGGCCGTCCTCGGCCGGTGGCGGAACGGGGAGAGCGCGCTGCGCCCGCCCGCCTGAGGCAAGGCGCCGCGAGGGCGGAACAGCTGCCGCGTCCCGCCCGCGGAGCACCGCTCGGAGCACTCGGTCGGGAAGCGGGGGGTGTGAGCGGAGAAAAGCCGGATAGAAGAGACCGCAGTGCTTAGGACACCAGGCACCCTCGCGGGTGGTCGTGTGTCCGGACAGCGTTTTCCGGTGATCGCCCGCCAAAGAGAGAGCCTTGCGGAGGATCACCGATGGCCACAGCAGTTCTGCCGATACCCGAACAGAAGAAGCCGACTTCGTACGGAGACACCAAAGACGCGTTCCGGCAGCTGCGCGCACTGCCGGAAGGGCCCCGCCGCTGGGTCCTCAGGGACCGGATCGTGGCGGACTGGCTGCCGATGTCCCGCCGTATCGCGGCCAAATACCGCGGCCGCGGGGAGAATTGGGAAGACCTCTGCCAGATTTCCGCGCTCGGCCTGGTGAAAGCCGTGAACGGATTCGATCCCGAGGTCTCACCGGCTTTCGAGACATACGCCGTGCCCACCATTCAGGGCGAGATCAAGCACCATTTCCGGGACAACACCTGGGGCGTCCATGTGCCCCGCCGCGTACAGGAGTTGCGGGGCACCGTACGCGCCGCCTACCGGGAACTCGCGCCGCGGACCTCGCCCCGCCAGCCCCAGGTCGAGGACATCGCGGACTACTCGGGGCTGAGCAAGAAGGAGGTCCGCGAGGGGATGCAGGCGCTGCACAGCTACCGCCCGCTGTCCACCGACGTGAGCTACGGCGAGGGCAGCGAGAGCACCCTCGCCGACCGCTTCGGCGCCTCGGACCCCGGCTTCGACCTCGTCATCGGCCGGGAGGCGGTGCGCCCCGCCCTGGCGCGGCTGCCGGACCGCGAACGCCGCATCCTCTACATGCGCTTCTTCCGCTCCATGACCCAGAGCACCATCGCGGCGGAGCTGGGGCTGTCCCAGATGCATGTCTCGCGCCTCATCAGCCAGGCCTGCGCCCAGGTCCGCCGGGATGTCGAGGAGGTCGACGAGGGCGCGGAGGCGTGAGCGGGCGCGGGGCCGCGACCTTCCCGAGGCGGGCGAGGCGCGAAGAGGAGTGATCGTCTAGGGTGTTCCCGGGTCCAGCAGCGCGGCCCGCCATCTCGCGCTGCTCAGGAGACCTCCGTGCCCTCCAGTTCCTTCACGTCTTCCCCCGGTGAACGGCCTTGGCCGGCCGCGCGGGTGAGGACTCTGCACCTCAGCGGAGACGTGGACGAGGAGGCCTGCGCCGAACTCACCGCCCGGATACACCGGCTCGCGCACGAGGCGGACGCCGGCCCCTTCGTGGCACTGGAGCTGTCCCGCGCCGTCCGGCTCTCGGAGGCCGCCGCCCACGCCCTGATACGGCTGGTACTCGCGGGCGGCGAGCAGCACCCCCGGGTCGTCCTCACCGGTGAGTGGCTCTCCCACCCGGACCTCGCCCGGCACCGGAGCGATCCGGCCGGGGCGCCGGGCGAGGAGGCCTCCGTACTCGAACGCCAACTCCAGGACCTGCGGGCCAGCCTGCTGACCAGGCCGCTCATCGCCCAGGCGCAGGGCGTGCTCCAGGAGCGGTACGCGCTGCCCGCCGCGGTCAGCACCTTCGATCTGCTGCGGGAGAGTTCGCAGCGCCACAACATCAAGCTGCGCTCCCTGGCCGCCGCCTTCCTGAGCGCGCCGCGGCCCCCGGGCGAGGTGCCGCTGTGGTTCCCGGGCCGCAAGCGGGCGCCCGTCCCGGCCCTGGACTTCGCCCGGCAGATGGAGCGCAGCCGGGTGCCGCGCAGCGCGCTCGCGGAGGCCGCGCTGCGGGCCGCCCTGCGCGGCACCCGCAGCGACTGGGGCCTCCTCCAGGTGGTGGACCCGGTGATCGGCCTGCAACTGGAGGCCGACCACGAGATGCCGAAGGAACTCCTCGACCTCTTCGCCCGGGTCCCCGAGCCGGAGGAGCAGACCATGGCGGCCAGGGCGCTGGAACGCGGCGTACGGATCGACCACTTCGCGGACGAGGACAGCTCGCCCTTCGGCGAGAGCCTCGGCCGGCTGCTGCGGGAGGCGGGCGTGGGCAGGGCGCACTGCGCCCCGCTGCTCTCGCCCTCCGGCGCCCGTACCGGTGTGATCACGGTCTTCGCCCCGGCGGGCCGGACGGGTCCTTCCGAGATCGAGGAGAAGGCCCTCGACCTGATCGCCGCGCAGACGGGCGCCTGGCTGGACTGGCATCGCCGTACGGTGGTGATGGACGCCCTGGAGTTCCTGCACCGGCGGGCCAGAACCCTGTCCGTCCCGCCCGCGACCTGACCCCGCGCCTGCGAGCGCCTCCGGAGCGCATCGGGCGGGCACAGCCGGACCCGGCGCCGGACCGGCGCTCCGACCCGCTCGCGGCGCAGGACTCAGGCGCTCTTGGACCCGGTGCCGCCCAGCGCCTCGATCAACTGCCCTCGGTTCATCGAGGAGCGGCCGCGCACCCCGGCCTCGGTGGCCCGCTCGTACAGCTCCTCCTTGCTGAGCCCGTCCAGTCCGCGGCCCGAACTCCCGCCCGCCGTACGGCCTTTCGCCTTGCCGCCGCCCTGCTTGCCGCCCTCGGCGCCGCCGCCCGACCGGCTGCTGCGGCCCGAGCCCCGCCGCCCCGAGCCGCCCCGCCCCGGGCCCTGCCGGGCCGAGTCGACGCTCGCCCGCAGCGCGTCCATCAGATCGATCACATTGGTCGACTCCGCGGGTTCCGCCGCCTTCGGCACCGACTCGCCCCGGCTCTTCGCCTCCACCAGCGAGCGCACGCTCTCCTGGTACGTGTCGTGGTACTCCTGCGGATCCCACGCGGTGCTCATCGCCTCCACCAACTGCACCGCCGTACGCAGCTCCTTGTTCTTCGAGGGCCCGCCCCTGACCCGCTCGGGCACCGGGCCGACCTCCTCGCGGGGGCTGCGCACCTCGTCGGCCCAGTGCAGGGTGTGCAGAGCGAGGATGTCCTCCTCCGCGGTGACCGCGACCAGATGCTCCCGGCCGCGCATCACGAAGGTGGCGATCCCGGCGCGGTGGGACTGGGCGAGGGCGTCCCGCAGCAGCCCGTACACCTTCTCGTTCTCCTCGCCCTTCGGGCCCAGGTAGTAGGTGCGGTCGAAGTAGACCGGCTCGACCTCGTCCAGGTCGACGAAGCCGCTGATCTCCAGGGAGCGGGACCGGCCGGGCGCGATGTCGTCCAGCTCCTCCGGCTCGACCACCACGTACTCCTCGCCGACGTCGAGGCCCTTGACGATGTCGTCCGCGGGGACCTCCTCGCCGGTGCGCTCGTTGACCCGGCGGTTGCGGATCCGGTCGGAGGTGCCGCGCTGGAGCTGGTGGAAGCGGAGGCTGTGGCCGCGGGTCGCGCCGTACAGCTGCACGGGCACGCTGACCAGGCCGAAGGAGAGCGTGCCGGTCCACACGGGTCGGGCCATCACCCGGACTCCCTCCTCCGCGGCCGCCCGCGGTCCTGCCTCCATCGCAGGCCACCGGGGCGGTGATCGCAATCGGGGCCCCGGCGACGGCGGCCTGCCTGCGCGCGGCACCCCCACCGGGGCGGAACAACCCGGATGGGGCAGCCGAAACCGATAGGGGCGGCCGAGCAGGGTAGAGGAGAGGGATGAACAGCAACAGCAACACCGTATTGGCCGCATCGACCGGCACCTCGATGTTCCTGATCGTCATCGGCATCGTGGTCGTCCTCGGGCTCATCGGTGCCTTCCTCGCGGGACGGCGCCGTGTCGCCTCCCGCCGGGCCGCCAGCACCCCCGCCGGGACCGGAACCCAGCCCGCCCGCGGCGAGACCCAGCGCGGCGACACCTGGCAGACCCCGGGCGACGACCCCGACCAGGGCCACCCGCACCCCTGACCGCACGGCCGCACGTACGGCCGCACGCCCCGCGTGCGTCTCACCGGAGCCGTACCGCGCTTCACCGGAGTCCGTACGGCGGTCTCACCGGGGTGCGTACGGCGATCCCGCCACCTCGGCCAGCTCGACGAGGAGGCGTTGGCTCTCCGCGTTCAGGGCACCGAGGCCGGGGGTGCCGGTGCCGCGCCCGGAGCGCAGCAGGTCCTTCAGGCGCTCCATGGCGAGATGGGCCTCGTGGAGATGCCTGCCGCGCGCGGCCGTGACGGTCTCCTCGTCCTTCTCGTCCTCCTCGGCGGCGTACAGGGCCGCGTCCGCGCGGCAGACCTCGGCGGCGGAGCACAGCAGCTCGGCGAGGATGTCGAGGGCGGGCTGCGAGGGGAGGTCGAATCCCGGCCGGGTGCCCGCCGCCTCCCACAGGGTGCGGGCCAGGGCCTCCAGATGGTCGGTGATGTGCGCCCAGTGCAGGTCCTCCTCGAAGGCCCGGCGGGCGGGCGTGGTGCGCCGCAGGTGGCGGGCCGGATTCAGCCGCAGGCTCTCCTCGTGCCAGCTGTGCGCGGTGCGCAGTTCGGTGACGGCGCCGCCCAGATACCGGGCCCTGGTGTGCCACTCCTCGGCCTGCTCGATGTCGTACCCCGTACTGACGGAGTCGGCCATGTCCTGCAAGAGCCGGGCGCTCCGGCGCGGGATGTCCGCCTGGAGCCGGTCGAGTCCGCGGGTGTGCAGCGGCGGCAGGATCAGCGCGTTGACGGCCACGCCGATGCAGGCGCCGAGCAGGGTCTCCATGACGCGGTGGCCGACGTCCGCCGGCGTGGAGGACTGGTAGGCGAGGACGAAGAGCGCGGTGCTCGCGGCGTAGAGGCCCTGGCTGCCGAAGCGGCTGTAGTTGCCGAGCAGCACGGTCAGCGGCAGCGCGATGACCATCGCGACCATGGTGTTGTGGGTGAGCGCCGCGGTGGCGGCGGCGATCGCGGTCCCGGCGGTCACCACCAGGACGTGCTGCACGGCGGAGCGCAGCGAGCGGTAGACGGTGGCCTGCACCAGGACGACCGCGGCCCAGGGGGCCATCAGCGCCATCGGGGCCTTCCACCACCAGCCCGCCACCGCCCAGGCGAGGGCCGCGGCCCCGGCCGCCTTGAGCGACTGGACCAGCAGTTCGCGTTCCGGTCCGGGACCCTGGAAGGCCCTGCGCGCCGAGGACCAGACGCCTGCCGCCTCCCAGGGGAGCCGGCGCTTCACCGCGCCCATCGCTTGTCGGGTTCGCTGTATCAACGGAGCCACCTGAACTGCCTAGAGGGGAACTGTGCGGAAGGGCCGCGCACGCCGTGCGCCCTCCACCCCTGACCTGGCAGTCTGCTACGGCCCCGGGCCGGGCCGCGAGCCGTATCGGTTGCCCCTGCCGGGAGGCGGGCGCAGGGTGGGGGAGGTACGGCGGCGACACCGAGCGGAGTGACCGCGCGCGGGCAGCGTAAACGTGGCGCGGCAGATCTCCGGGGCCGGGCGCGGATCCCACCCGCGCGCAGGCACCGCCTGCCCCCGCCCGGTCGGCGAGAGATCCGGAGCCAGATCCATGTGTAGACGTACCGATTCGGGTCACCCACCTGGAGTGGCGCCCGCGCGCCGCCGAGGAGTTGAGCGGCCCGGCGGCGCGCGCGGCGGCGCAGGGCGCCCCGGCTGACGCCGCCCGGCTCCGACGCCCCTTGCTTCGCCTCCAGGCGGTACTCGCGAAGCGCGAAGGAGGAACGATGACCGACCCCCGCGGCTCGCAGGACCCGGACTCCCCGCGGCCCCGCCCGCAGCAGCCCGAGCAGGAGCAGCAGCACCCCGGCGGCACCGAGGAGATGGAGCCCCGCCCCGACCACGGCGAGGACTCGTACCGGGGGAGCGGGCTGCTCCAGGGGCGGCGGGCGCTGGTCACCGGCGGGGACTCCGGGATCGGGCGGGCGGTCGTGCTCGCCTTCGCCCGGGAGGGCGCGGATGTCGCCTTCACTCATCTGCCGGAGGAGCGCGAGGAGGCCGAGCGGTCGCATCGCCTCGTGACGGACGCGGGGCGCCGGGCACTCGCCGTGGAGTGCGACATCCGCGAGGAGAGCCGGTGCGCCGACCTGGTGGACCGTACGGTGGCGGAGCTGGGCGGGGTCGACATCCTGGTCAACAACGCCGCGTACCAGATGTCGCAGCCCAAGGGCATCGGTGACATCACCACGGAGCAGTTCGACCGAGTGGTGCGGACCAACCTCTACGGCATGTTCTGGCTCAGCAAGATGTGCCTGCCGCACATGGGGCCGGGTTCCGTCATCCTCAACACCACCTCGGTCCAGGGCTACAAGCCCAGCCCCCACCTCCTGGACTACGCGATGACCAAGGGCGCCATCACCACCTTCACCCAGGGCCTCGCCCAGATGCTCGCCGGGGACGGGATCCGGGTGAACGCGGTGGCCCCCGGCCCGGTGTGGACCCCGCTGATCCCCGCCACGATGCCGGAGACCGCGCACTTCGGGGAGCAGTCGCCGCTGGGCCGCCCCGCCCAGCCCGCCGAACTGGCGCCCGCCTACGTCTTCCTCGCCTCCGACCGGGCGAGCTACCTCACCGGCGAGATCCTCAACGCCACCGGCGGCACCCCGCTGCCGTGAACCGCCCCCGACGAACCGTCCCGTACGAACCGCTTGAAAGGACACCGACATGCCTGCCGGATCGAACGCCAAGCGCGAGCGCCAGTACGAGCACATCAAGGAGGGCGCCCAGCGCCGCGGCGTGGGGGAGGAGCGGGCCGAGGAGATCGCCGCCCGCACCGTGAACAAGGAGCGGGCGCGCTCCGGCGAGTCCCGCAGCGCCAGCCGGACCTCGGTCGAGGACCCCAAGTCCGCCTCCGAGCGCGGCGGTTCGCGCTCGCACTCGGGAGCCGAAGGGCCCACCAAGGACCAGCTCTACGCGGAGGCGCGGAAGAAGAACGTCGAGGGCCGCTCCTCGATGAACAAGGAGGAACTCCGCCGCGCCCTCGGCTACTGACCCGCCGCGGCCACGCCGGTCACCGGCCCGCACCCCGCAGGAAGGACCACCCGATGCGCGCACTGGCACTCGTCTGCACCCTCAGCCCGTCCCCGGAGGAATCCAGCAGCGAACGTCTGGCCCGGCAGGTCCTGGACGTCCTCGCGGAGCACGACGTCGGTACCGAGCTCGTCCGGGTGGCCGACCACGACGTACGGCCCGGGATCGGCGTGGACATGGGGGACGGCGACGCATGGCCCGCCCTGCGCGAGAAGGTCCTGGCGGCGGACATCCTGCTGCTCGCCACACCCATCTGGCTCGGCCACCCCGCGAGCCTGAGCCAGCGGGTCCTGGAGCGCCTGAACGCCGAACTCTCCGAGACCGACGAGCAGGGGCACCCGGGTACCTACGGCAAGGTCGCCGCGGTCGCCGTGGTGGGCAACGAGGACGGCGCGCACAAGGTGAGCGCGGACCTCTACCAGGGCCTCAACGACGTGGGGTACTCGCTGGCCCCCAACGCCGTCACCTACTGGGTCGGTGAGGCCATGCAGGGCACCGATTACAAGGACCTGTCCGAGACCCCGGAGGCCACGGCGTCCACCACCCGGACCCTCGCGCTGAACTCCCTGCACCTGGCGCGGCTGCTGACCACCTCGGGGTACCCCGGCAAGGCATGACCCGGACGCGACCGGACCGGACCGACGACAGGAGAGCAGCGCCATGCGTGCACTGACCTGGCAGGGAAAGCGCGAGGTACGGGTGGAGGACGTGCCCGATCCGCGGATCGAGAAGCCGGACGACGTGATCGTCCAGGTGACCTCCACCGGGATCTGCGGATCCGACCTGCACCTCTACGAGGTACTCGGCCCCTTCCTCGACCCCGGTGACATCCTGGGCCACGAGGCCATGGGCATCGTCGCCGAGACCGGGCCCGAGGTCACCGCGGTGTCCGTCGGCGACCGCGTGGTGGTGCCGTTCAACGTCAGCTGCGGCACCTGCTGGATGTGCGCCCGCGGACTGCACTCGCAGTGCGAGACCACCCAGGTGCGCAGCATGGGCACCGGCGCCTCGCTCTTCGGCTTCACCAAGCTGTACGGCCAAGTGCCGGGCGGCCAGGCCGAGTTCCTGCGCGTCCCGTTCGGCAACACGCTGCCCGTGGTGGTGCCCGGGGGCCCGCCCGACGACCGCTTCGTCTACCTCTCGGACGTGCTGCCCACCGCCTGGCAGGCCGTGGAGTACGCCGCCATCCCGCCCGGGGGCAGCGTCACCGTCCTCGGCCTGGGCCCGATCGGTGACATGGCCGCGCGGATCGCCCGCCACCGCGGGGCGGAGCTGGTGATCGGCGTGGACCTGGTGGACGCCCGCCTGGAGCGCGCTCGCGTCCGCGGCGTCACCTGTCTCGACCTGCGCGAGCACGGCGGGAAACTGCCGCACGCGGTACGCGAGTTGACCGACGGGCGGGGCACCGACGCGGTCATCGACGCGGTCGGCCTGGAGGCGCACGGCTCCCCGGTGGCCAAGGCCGCGCAGTGGGCGACCGGACTGCTGCCCGACGCCGTGGCCCGGCCGCTCATGGAGAAGGCCGGGGTGGACCGGCTCGGCGCGCTGCTCGCGGGCATCGACATCTGCCGCCGCGGCGGCACCCTCTCGGTCTCCGGTGTCTACGGTGGGGCGGCCGATCCGCTGCCCCTGCTGACCCTGTTCGACAAGCAGCTCCAGATCCGGATGGGCCAGGCCAACGTCCTGCGCTGGGTGCCGGACCTCCTCCCGCTGCTCACCGACGAGGACCCCCTCGGCGTCGACGACTTCGCCACCCACCACCTCCCCCTGAGCGAGGCCCCCCAGGCCTACGCCACCTTCCAGGCCAAGGCGGACGGCATGGTGAAGACCCTGCTCAGGCCCTGAGCGGGGCCGCAGCCGCCGGAGCGCGCGGGGCCGCCCGAGTCCGTACCCGCCGGAGCCCGCGCACCGCGGCCGCCGTACGGCGGGAGACGGTCCGGCGACCGCAGGAGGGTCCGGCGACCACGCAAGGCGAGACGGAAAGGCAGGCCCCCATGGACCGCGAACCCACGAAGTCCGCCCTCACCGGGCAGTCGGCGCTGGTGACCGGAGGGTCCAGGGGACTGGGCCTGCTGCTCGCGGCGCGCCTGGCCGCCCGCGGCAACCGGGTGACCATCGCCGCCCGGGACCCGGAGGAGCTGGAGCGGGCCGCCTCCTGGGTGGCCCGGCACACCGGCACCACCCCCACCACGCGGGTCTGCGACGTCCGCGAGGAGGAGGCGGTCGGCACGCTCGTCGCCCGGACGGCCGAGGAGCAGGGCGGACTCGACGCGGTCTTCTCCGTCGCGGGGATCATCCAGGTCGCCCCCGTCGCGGCCCTCGACCCGGAGGGCTTCCGCGCGGCGATGGACACCATGTTCCAGGGCAATGTCCACACCGCGCTGGCCGCCCTGCCCCACCTGCGCCGCAGCCCGTACGGCGGCCGGCTGGTCCTGGTGGGGTCCGTCGGGGGCCTCCTCGCGGTGCCGCATCTGGTGCCCTACTCCTGTGCCAAGGCCGCCGTCGCCGCGCTGGCCGAGGGGCTGCGCACCGAGCTGGCCGGTTCCGCGGTCAGCGTGACCGCCGCGCACCCGGGCCTGATGCGTACGGGCTCGCACCGGCAGGCGCAGTTCGGGGGCGACCGGGCCCGGGAGTTCGCCTGGTTCGCGGCGCTCTCCGGAGCACCCCTCGTCTCGATGGACGCCCGGCGCGCCGCCGAACGGATCGTGCGGGCCGCCGAGCGGCGCCGCGTCCGGCTGGTCCTCACCCCCGCCGCCCGCGCCGCCGGACTGGCCCACGGGGTGGCCCCCGTGCTCACCACCCGGGCGAGCGGGCTCGCCGCCCGGCTGCTGCCCGCCCCCGGACCCGGTGAAGACCTGCTGGCCGGGCACCGGTTGGCGGAGCCCCGGCTCGGCCGCTGGCAGGACGCGCTGCGCCGCCTCGGCAGCCGCCTCAACGACCGGGCGGCGCACCGCTTCAACCAGTAGGGCGCCGTCCCGCCGGTGCCGGTTCCTCCGGCACCGCCGCCCGCACCGCCCGAATTCCTCGGCGCGTTCATGCATAGGTGCGAAAAGCAGGGGCACCCCGGTTCTCATCGCGGCAGAACGCCCGCAACACGGCACTCCATGGACAAGCCGACGGATGCCGATTTTCCCCGTATGCCCCGAGGACAAGCAGGCAGTTGATGAGCAGCAGCGACAGCAAGAGCGACCAGGACCGGATCGGTCTGCCCGCAGCCATGCGACGAGCCGCCTCACAGCTGGCCGAACTGCTGCAGCGTGAATCCGGCGAGGTCTCGGCCGTCAAGGCGACCGACGAGGGCTGGTCCGCGCAGGTCGAGGTGGTCGAGATCGAGAAGGTCCCGGACACCATGACGGTGATGGCCTCCTACCGCGTCGAACTCGACGGGCAGGGCGAACTCCTCGCCTACGAGCGCACCAGGCGCTACGCCCGCGGCCAGATCGACCGGCGCTGAACATCCCGCCCCTCGGCGGCACCTCGCGCCCCCGCGTACCGGCGAATCCGCCGAGCGGTCGCGGCGCGGCCATGAACCCCCGAAAGGAGTCCCCTGTGACACTCGTCCAGCAGAGCAGTGCGACGAGCGGCGGTAGTGGGTCCGGAAACCTCTACGACGTACTCGAACTCATCCTGGACCGCGGTCTGGTGATCGACGCCTTCGTGCGCGTCTCGCTCGTCGGCATCGAGATACTCAAGATCGACGCCCGTATCGTCGTCGCGAGCGTCGACACCTATCTGCGGTTCGCCGAGGCCTGCAACCGCCTCGACCTGGAGTCGGGCCGCAAGGCACCGAGCCAACTCACCGATCTGGTCGGCGACATGACCGAGAACGGCGCCAAGGGCAAGTCGAAGGGCGCGCTCACCGGTGCCGTCGAGGCGGTCACCGAATCGCTCCAGGGCAAGAAGGACGACTCCGGGCAGGAAGAGGAGGCGCCGAGGAAGCGACCGGCCCGCAAGTCCTCCTCCAGCAGGCAGTCCGCCCAGCGCTCGGAGGGCTGAGCATGTCCACCTACGTGTACGCCCTCACCGGCGCCGAGCAGTCGCTGCCCCTGGACGAGTTGAAGGGTGTGGGGGAGCCCGCCGCCGCGCTGCGGACGGTGCGAGGACGTGAGCTGATGGCAGTGGTCAGCGATGCGCCCGAGCGCCTGCGCGCCAAGCGCCGGGATGTCAGCGCGCACCAGGAGGTGGTGGAGGCGCTGATGCGGGAGACCGCGGTGCTGCCGATGCGCTTCGGCCTGGTGGCCCCGGACGACGCCCAGCTGTCCGCCTCCCTGATCGAGCGGGAGGGCTCCTACCGGCAGCGCCTGGAGGAGATCGCCGGACACGCGGAGTACAACCTCAAGGCCTCCCGGGACGAGGAGGACCTGCTCCGGGAGATCCTGCGGGACTCCGAGCCGGCCCGGCAGCTCAACGAGCGCATCCGCACCGGTCAGGGCACCCACGAGGACCGGGTCGCGCTCGGTGAACTCGTCTCCGGCGAGGTGGCCGCCCGCCACCGCGCGGCCGCCGAGAGGGTCGAGAACGCCCTCTCCTCCTGCGCCGCGGAGGCCTTCCTCGGGGAGGGCGCCGAAGGCCACTTCATGAACACCTCCTTCCTGGTGCCGCAGGAGCGGGAAGCGCTCTTCCGCCAGACGGTGCGCACGACGGCCGACGAGGCGGGCGATGCGTACACCTTCACCCTGACCGGTCCGCTGCCGCCGTACAGCTTCGTCTGAACGGCCCCGCCGCCACCGGCAGTTGTCCCACGAGCGCGCGGAGGTGGTGGCCCCCATGGGCCTCCTCACGAGCATTCTCACGCTGCCGCTCGCTCCCGTGCGGGGGACGACCTGGGTTCTCGACCAGGTGATCCTCGCCGCGGAACGCGAGTACTACGACCCTGCGGTGGTCCGCCGCCAACTCGCCGATCTCGAAAGGGAGTTGACGAGCGGACTCATCGACGAGGAGGAGTTCGACCGGCGGGAGGACGCCCTCCTCGACCGCCTGGAGGAGATCGAGGCCTACCAGGACCGGATCGCCGAGGGCTGAACCGGCCGCTCCTCCTCTCCCGCAGCACCGACATCCCATCGACCGAGGTACCACGATGACCAATATCAAGATAGGCGCGGCCCTGGCAGGCGGTTACCTGCTGGGCCGTACCAAGAAGGCCAAGCTCGCCATCGGCTTCGGCATGTTCCTGGCCGGCAAGAAGCTGGACCTGGACCCCCGGGCCCTGGCCAAGACCCTCGCCGCCTCTCCCGCGCTCAGCGGCCTCAACCAGCAGGTCCGCAAGGAGCTGGTGGACGCCACCAAGTCCGCGGCCACCGACGCCCTCACCAAGCGGGTCTCCGGACTCGCCGACTCCCTCCAGGACCGTACGAAGGCGATCGGCACCGCCGACTCCTCGCGCCGTGCGGACGAGGAGGAGGACGAGGCCGGCGCCGAGGAGGACGGGCGCGCGGCCCACGGCGACGGCGGGGACGGCGAGGAGGCCGAGGAGACCCGGCCGAAGAAGACCGCCGCCCGCCGCAAGGCGCCCGCCAGGAAGACCGGCACCCCGACCCGCAAGTCCCAGGAGGGCGGCCGCCGTTCGCGCGAGGGATCCGCCTCGGTGCCGAAGGCCAGAGGCGAGGGCTCGCCCGCCCGCAAGCGGACCGCCGCCGCGGCGAAGAAGACCTCGGCCTCCGCCCGCAAGGCGCGGGGTGAGCGCAATGGCTGAGAACGCACTGGGCCGCCTGAAGGACGACGTCGTCGGCAATCCCGCGACGGACCGCCTCAAGCAGGAGCTGCAGAACTACCTCCAGGCCCGCGCCGAACACGCGGTGAGCAACCTGGGCAGCAAGCTGGGCGACGCCGCCGCGAAGTTCGGCGAATCGGGCAGCGGCCCCCTCGCGAAGGGCAGCAAGGCGCTCAGCGAGGGCAAGTCGCCCGCGAAGGCGGCCCTGACCGCCGGTGCCTCGCAGCTGAAGGACACCGTCAAGGACAAGATCAAGGGCGCCTTCGGCAAGGGCGGCAAATCGGGCGGCGGCAAGTCCAAGAGCGTGACCATCGTCGAGGACATCGACGTCGGCGTGCCCGTGCGCGAGGCCTACGACCAGTGGTCGCAGTTCCAGGAGTTCAGCACCTTCGCCAAGGGCGTCGTCAGCGTGGAGCGCGCGGACGACACCACCAGCAACTGGAAGGTGAAGGTCGCCAAGTCCACCCGGAGCTGGCGGGCCAATGTCACCGAGCAGGTCCCGGACGAGCGGATCACCTGGACCACCGAGGGCGCCAAGGGCACCGTCAAGGGCGTGGTCACCTTCCACGCCCTCACCGAGGACCTCACCCGCGTCCTGCTGGTCCTGGAGTACTTCCCCAAGGGGCTGTTCGAGAAGACCGGCAACATCTGGCGGGCCCAGGGCCGCCGCGCCCGCCTCGATCTGAAGCTCTTCCGCAAGTTCCTCATGATGCGCGGCGAGGCCACCGACGGCTGGCGCGGCGAGATCCGCGACGGCGAGGTCGTCCTCAGCCACGAGGACGCCGTGGAGGAGGAAGAGGCCCGCGCCGCCGAGGAGGAGGGCGAGGAGGGCACCGGGGCCGAGGACTCCGGCGCCGAGGAGGAGTACGAGGAGGACGAGCCCGTCCAGGACCAGGACGAGGAGCTCGCCGCCGAGGACGAGCCGCTCGACGAGGACGAGGACGAGGCCGCCTACGCCGACGAGGAAGAGGGGGCGGAGGAGGACCCCGCGGACGACGATCCCGCCTACGAGGACGAACTCGCCTACGAGGACGAGGAGGCCGAGCCCGAGGACGCCGAGGACGTCGAGGACCCCGAGGACGAGGACTCCGCCGCGGCCGAGGAGAAGTCCTCCCGCCGTACGGCCTCCGCCGCCCGCTGACCGCCCCCGTAGCAGAGCACAGACAGAAGGGACGACACCGTGTCCGACTCCTTCGCCGGCCGTCTGCCTTCCCCTTCGCGGGCGACTCCGGCCACCTCGCAGCAGGGTTCCTCGGCGAATCTCGCCGACATCCTGGAGCGCGTCCTGGACAAGGGCGTGGTGATCGCGGGCGACATCCAGATCAATCTGCTGGACATCGAGCTGCTCACCATCAAGCTCCGGCTGCTGATCGCCTCCGTCGACAAGGCGAAGGAGATGGGCATCGACTGGTGGGAGCACGACCCCTCGCTCTCCTCGCGTGCGTCCCGGGAGCGCCCCGGGTCCGTACGTTCCGCGGACGGCGCCGAAGCGCTCTCCCCGCGCGAGGAGTCCGGGTCGTCCTCGCTGCGGGAGGAGAACGACCGGCTGCGTGCCGAGCTGGACCGGCTGCGCGCCGAGAGCGGCGCGGGGCCCGCCACCGCGGACGAGGAGGGCACCCGATGAGCGGCCTGCCGCAGGAGGCACCCACCACGGATCCGGCAAGGGCCGAGGGGCCTGGGGCGTCGGACAGCGCGGCTACGGCGCCGGAGGCGGCCCACCCCGCGCCAGCGACGACCGGCGCGGCGGCTCACGTGACCGCCGCCGCGCCGGAGATGACGTACGTCTACGCCGTGGGCCGGGACCTCGCCCCCCTGGAGGAAGTCGCCGCCCGCACCCCTGGGGTGGACGGGGGTCCGCTGCGCGCGGTCCGGGACGGGGAGCTCGTCGCCCTGGTCTCCTCGGTCCCGGCCGACTCCTTCGACGAAGGCGGTCTGCATGCCCAGCTGGAGGATCTCGCCCGCCTCGAAGCGCTGGCCCGGGCCCACCACGCCGTGGTGGACGCGGCCTTCGCCGCCACCACGGTGCTGCCGATGCGGCTGGCGACGGTCTACCTCGACGATTCCCGCGCCCGCGAGGTCCTGGTCCGGGAGGCGGCCCGGCTCGGCCGCCTCCTGGACCTGCTCGACGGCCAGGTCGAACTGGGCCTGAAGGTCTACGCCGACGCCGCCGCGGCCCGGCGTCCCGCGGCGGCGCCGACCGCCACCAGCCCCGGCCGCGCCTATCTGCAACGCCGCCGCACCGAGCAGCGGCAGAGCCGGGACCTCTACCGGGAGGCCGCCCAACTCGCCGAGGAGGCCGCGCGGTTGGCGGACTCCCTGGCCCGGGCCCGGGTGGTCCACCGGCCGCAGCAGGGCGAACTGGCGGCCACCCGCGCGGAGAACATCGCCAACGAGGCGTACCTCGTGCCCGCCGGGAGCGCGGCCGCCTTCCGGGACCGGCTCACCGCCCTCGCCGCGGACACCCCGGGCGTCTTCGTCGAGGTCACCGGGCCCTGGGCGCCCTACTCCTTCACGGACTCCCCGGTACCCGAAGCCACCGGCGGACCCCGATGACGAGCGTCCACCCCGCCCCCGGCGACCGGCCCGCCGCCCACCCGGCGGCCGGTCCCCCCGTGGCGCTCATCGACCTGCTCGACCGCCTTCTGCAGGGCGGGGCGGTGCTCACGGGCGACCTGGTCCTGTCCATCGCCGATGTCGACCTCGTCCACATCGACCTCCGCGCGGTCATCCGCTCCCTCGACGCGGACAACCCCGGGCCGTGGTGAGCCCGCGCCCCGCTGACCGCACCCGATGACACCCGCCCCGTCCACGCCCCCGAAGGAGAGCCCGATGACCCAGCTCCGCGCCATGGATCCCGAGCACCGGGAGGGCGAGGATCCGCTCACCACCCTTGCGCGCAGCGCCGCCCAGGCCTTCGACCTGCTGCCCGCCGAGCCGGGGACCGGCCGGGCACCCGCCGGGGCGCGCCGGCTGGCCGCCGACCCGGAGACGGTCGAACGCGATCTGCTCAAACTCGTCCTCACTCTGGTGGAGTTGCTGCGCCAGCTGATGGAGCGCACGGCCCTGCACCGGGTGGAGAAGGAGGACCTGACGAGCGAGCAGGAGGAGCGCATCGGCTTGACCCTGATGCTGCTCCACGACCGCATGGGGGAGCTGTGCGCGGAGCACGGCCTGGAGATGGAGGACCTCAACCTCGACCTGGGCCCCCTGGGCTCGCTGCTGCCCCGCTGAACCACCCGTACCCGCCCAGCGCCCGGGCCGGAAGACCCGGGCCGCCCGAGGTTCCAGGAGAGTGAACCGTGCCCGTCACCAAGACCGTCGTCCTCGTACTCGACTGCACCGAACCCCTCGAACTGGCCGAGTTCTACGCGGGGTTACTGAACGCCGAGGCACGCCCCGGCGAGGGGAAGGACCTGGTGGAGGTCGTCGGCCCGGACGGCGTCCACCTCGCCATCCGCCGCGACCTCGGCTACGCCCCGCCCAGCTGGCCCCGTCCGGAGGACTCCCAACAGGCGCATCTGCACATCCGGGTCTCGCCCGCCGACATGGACGCCGCCGAACGCGAGGCCGTCGACCTCGGCGCGACCCCGGTGGAGGCCAGGGACAACGGCGGCAAGCACGACACCCGCCTCTTCACCGACCCCGCCGGGCACTCCTGCGCCCTCACCACCGACTAGGGCGAGCCCGGGACGCTTCGTCCGCCTGGCGGCGCCCGGCGAACCGACGTCGTAGTTCCGGCGCGCTCCCGCGCCACCGCTACGCCGGTACGGCCTCCCTGACCTCCTCGACCACGCCCTTGTCCAGGGCGGCCCGCACCAGGCCCGCCGCCAGCTCGGCGCGGTGGCCTTCGGGGACCAGGCGGCCGAGGGTGCGCGAGGTCTTCGGCAACCCGAGGCGTTCGGCGCCCTGGACCGCCTTGCCGTCGATGTACGGGGCGAACTCCGGCCAGAGATCCTGGACTTCACGCAGGAAGATGTCGGCGCCGGTCGGCCCGATGCCCGGTACCTCGCGCAGCAGCGCGCGCATCCGGCGCGGGTCGCCGTCGGCCTCGGCGCGCATCCGGCGCAGATCGCCCTGGTGGCGTTCGCGGACGAAGCGGGCGCTCTTGCCCAGCGTGGTGGCGGTGCTCTCGTCGTACCGGCGGTAGTGGCCCTCGCCGAGGGCGTCCACCCGCTGCTGCCAGCCGGCCGCCTCCATGCGCTCCGGGGTGCGCATCCCGGCGCCGAAGAGCGCACGCGCCGCGGCCACCGCCACACCGGCCCGGATGCGGGCGCTTAGCAGGGCGGCGAGGACCAGGGTCTGGTACAGCGGTTGCGGGGTGTCGCGCAGCCGGATGCCCGCCTCGTGCGCATAGGTCTCGCCGTGCGTGCGCAGCAGGGCGTCGACGGTGCGCTCGCGGGTGGTGGTGCGGGCCATCGGTGTCTCCCTTCACGGGTTGCCGGGCCTCGGCGGTGCGCACGGCGCCGCGGGGCGGCGTCAGCACCCGCCGGAGCCCCACAGGAATGGTCCCAGAGCGCCGGGCGTCCCGCAGATCCGCAGATCCACGGGTACGCAGATCCAGGGGTACGCAGGTGTGCGGGTACGCGGGCTGTCCCGGCCGGGGACCGGCCGAGACCCCCGCACCGGACCCATGAGGCCCGACCCGGGCTCGGGAATTTGGACGGGATTGCGTGCTCTGTACCCGGGTACCCGGCCGGTATGAGCGAAACCCTGCGGCTGCGCGCCGGACGCCGCACCGTGGAGATCCGGCGCCCCGGCAAGCGCCTCTTCCCCGAGGACGGACCGACCAAGGCCGACCTGGCCGCGTACCAGCTCCGCATCGCCCCGTACCTGCTGCCGGAGCTGCGCGGGCGGCCGCTGATGCTGGAGCGCCTGCCCGAAGGCGTGGGCGGCACACCGCACTTCATGCAGAAAGACACCCCGGACCACTATCCGCAGTGGGTGCACCGGGTGGAGCTGAAGAAGGAGGGCGGCACCGTCGTGCACACCCTCTGCGAGAACACGGCCACCCTGGTCTTCCTCGCCGACCAGGCCTGTCTGACCCTGCACCGCTGGCTCTCCCGGGCCGACCGGCCCGACCACCCCGACCGGCTGGTCTTCGACCTCGACCCGCCCGGCAGCGACTTCGCCGCCGCCCGGGAGGCCGCGTACCGGTTGCGCGAACTGCTGGACCGACTCCGCCTGCCCGCACGCCTGATGAGCACCGGCTCCCGTGGACTGCATGTGATCGTCCCCCTCGACGGGCGCGCCTCCTTCGACGACTCCCGGGCCTTCGCCCACGATGTCGCCGAGGTCCTTGCCGCCCGCCACCCCGACTCGCTCACCACCGCCGTCCGCAAGGAGGCCCGCGGCGAGCGCCTCTACCTCGACGTGCAGCGCAACGCCTACGCGCAGACCGCCGTGGCCCCCTGGTCGGTGCGGGCCGAGCGGGAGGCCCCGGTCGCCGTACCGCTGACCTGGGACCAGCTCGACGAGCCCGGCCTCGGCCCCCGCGACTGGTCCCTGCGCGAACTCGACGCCGTCCTCGAACTCGCCGCCCGCAAGCCCTGGTCCGGCACCTTCCGCGGCCGCTCCCTCGGCCCGGCTCGGCGGAGGCTGGAGAGGCTGCGCTGAGGGTCCGGAGTCGGCCGGCCGGCGGCGGCAGGCGGGCCGCCCCCAGGTGTGTGCACTATGGGGGCGTCGGCATCCGCAGCGGCCGCGGCCGCATGGTCCGTACACGCCCGGGCACCCTGAACCACCAGCAAAGCCCCTTCGCGCTGGAGGAATCATGAAACTCGCCCCTCTCGCCCCTCTCTACGAGCGCCGGGGACCATGGGCGACCGCCTACCTCGACACCTCGGTGGCCGACGAGTCCCTCGCCACCCGCCGCGAACTCCAGGCCCGCGAGACAGCGGAGGACCTCGCGCGGCAGGGCGCCGACGAGGCCACCTGCCGCGCGGTGCAGGAGGCGCTGGAGGCCGCCACCCACGGCGGGCCCGGCGCGGGCGTCGCGGTCTTCGCCACCGGGGGAGAGGTGGTGTACGCCTCCGGGCTGACCGCCCCGCCGGAGAGCGGGAGCCTCACCTCCTGGGCGCCGCTGCCGCATGTCGCCCCGCTGGTGCGGCTGCTCCCCGACGAGCCCGACTGCCTGGTCGCCCGCATCGACCGCACCGGCGCCGACCTGGAACTGCGCACCGCCGACCGCTACCGGCCGCTGGGCGAGGTGGCGGGCCGGGACTGGCCGGTGCACCGTACGGCCTCCGCGGACTGGTCGGAGCGCCACTTCCAGCTGAGCGTCGAGAACACCTGGAAGGAGAACGCCCGTACGGTCGCCGAGGGCATCGCGGAAGCGGTCGCCGAGACCGGTGCGGAACTCATCGTGCTCGCCGGTGACGAGCGGGAACGCCGCACCGTACGGGAGTCGCTCCCGCAGCACCTCGCGCCCTTCGCCGTGGAGACCCGGCACGGCGGGCGGGCCGCCGGTTCCTCCGAGGAGTCGCTCGACGCGGCCGTCGAGGAGGAGCAGCAGAAGTTCCTGCGGCGGCGTACCGCCGAGCAGCTGGAGCGGTTCGAGGCCGCCCGGCAGCGGCCCGACGGCCGGACCGAGGCCGTGGACGGGGTGCCCGCCCTGGTCGAGGCCGCGCGCGAGCACCGTATCGAGACGCTGCTGCTGCACCCCGAGGGCCCCGACACCTACGCCGAGGTCTGGGCCGGACCCGAACCCGACCAGCTCGCCACCCGGCGTACCGAGGTCCGCGAACTCGGCGAGCCGGAGCCCTTCGCCACCCGCGCCGACGACGCCCTGCTGCGCTCCGCGGTCACCACGTCCGCCGCGGTGGTCCTGGTGCCGGGCGGCGAACCGGAACGCGCGCCGCAGGAGGACCTCGCGGCCGACAACCGGGCCGAACGGCAGGGGAGTTCGGGCTCGGAGGCCTCCGGTGAGGTGCCGGTCGGCGGCCTGGGCGCCGTGCTGCGCTGGGCCACCGAGGGCGAGCACCCGCAGCCCGAACCCGGGACCGGCTGAGGCTGAGTCCGGCAGCGGACCGACCGACCCCCCGTCCGGGAGCGGCTGGGTTTGCGAGAACCGCGAGAGCCGTGCGACGACCGCAGGCAGAACCCGAAGAAGAGCGAACAGAACCCGGAAGTGAAAGAGAAAGAGAAAAAGAAAGAGAAAGAAGAGCGGAAGGAGACAGGACGGACCATGGCAGGCGAAGTGGAGATCCTGCGGGCGAAGTTGGCCCGGGCGAAGGCCGCGAAGAAGTGGACCGACGGTGCCGCGCTCGGCCGTGCGGCGCTCAAGGAAGAGGGGCGCCAGGAGTCGGAGGCGGCGCGCAGGGCGGAGGCGGCGGCCAAGTCCGCCCGGCGGGAGGCCCGCAACCGCCCCTGAGCCCACCGCCCGTGCCGCCCGCGCGCCCCAGGGCCCGGCGGCCGCACCCGTGACAGCAGCCCGGAAGGAGAGAGGTATGCCCGCGATCCGGGACGAAGAAGAGGAGACGGGTCCGCAGTCGAAGCCCGTGCCCCACGACCCGCCGGACCAGCAGGCCGACGCCGACAGCGAGGCGCCGGACCCGTGGGAGGGCTCGACCCCGCAGGAGGACAGCGCCCCGCCGCACAAGGACGTACCCGACACCGACGAGGCGGGCACCAGCCGCCGCAGCGAACCGTCCAGCCCGGTGGCCGACCCGCAGCCCGAAGAGCCCTCGGGGTGAGCCGGCGCGGCCCCGGGACCGCCGGCCCCGGGGCCGCTCGGCCGCCCGCCCGGGGCGAGGGCGCCGCACCGCCACGAGGAGGCCCCCGGGCCACGCGTTCGGCCGCCCGCCCCGAGAGAGGGCACTCCGCACCGCGCCCGTCGTCCCGCCTTCCGCGGAGGCCCGCACGCGCCCGCACATGTCTGGAGCAGCGCCATGAAGGTTGTCTACGTCTCCTATCCCGCCGCGGACTCCGGTGAGCGCGGCGGTGTCCTCGCCGACACCGAACGGGCCCTGGAGCTACGGCCGTTGCTGGAGAAGCACGGGCACGAGCTGGTCACCACGACGGAGACGGGCGAGGGGCTCGACCGGGAACTGGCCGCCGCGGAGGTCCTGATCACCACGCCCTTCTGGCCGGTGTACCTCAGCCGCGAGCGGATCGAGGGCGCCCCGGACCTCAGGCTCGTGATCACCGCGGGCATCGGCTCCGACCACATCGACTGGGATGTGGCGCGCGAGCACGGCATCACCGTGGCCGAGGTGACCGGCTCCAATGTGGTGAGCGTCGCCGAGCACAACGTCCTGCAGATCCTGGCGCTGGTACGCAACTTCGTCCCCGCCCACCAGCAGGTGCGCGACGGCCGCTGGGATGTCGCCGAGGCCACCGCGAAGGCCCACGACCTGGAGGGCAAGACGGTCGGCATCATCGGCCTCGGCGCCATCGGGGCGCGGACCGCGCTGCGGCTCAAGGCCTTCGACGTGACGATGCTCTACTACGCCAACCACCGCAGGTCGCCCGCGGACGAGAGCGTCCTCGGGGTGCGGTACGCGCGTCTGGACCGGCTGGTGGCCGAGTCCGATGTCGTCTGCCTGGCGCTGCCGCTGACGGACGGCAGCCGGGCCCTCTTCGACCGGGACCGGCTGGCCGCCATGAAGCCGGGCGCCTGGCTGGTCAACACCGCGCGCGGAGCCGTGGTGGACCGCGACGCGCTGGTGGCGGCGCTGGAGAGCGGCCGACTCGCCGGTTACGCGGGGGACACCTGGTATCCGCAGCCCGCTCCGCCGGACCACCCCTGGCGGACGATGCCGCACCACGCCATGACGATCCACTGCTCCGGCATGACGGTCGAGGCGCAGCGGCGCATCGCGGACGGCGTCCAGGAGATGCTCCGGGACCACCTCGCCGGGGACCCGCTGCCCGCGGACTACGTACTGGTGGATCCCGCCGCGGACTGAGGCGGTGGCGGGACGGAGGCGGTGACGGGGCCGGTCCGCCGCCGGGTACGCCTCCTCGGGCGGCCACGGCGGCGGACGGTCGGCTCCGGTGCGCTCAGGCGCCGCTCGCCGTCCAGCATGTCGTCCCGGCTGACGACCTTGACCCGCTCGCGACCCTGCGGTTCGCCCAGCGCGCGCTCATGGGCGTCGAGCCGGTACCAGTGCTGCCAGGTGGTGAAGCGCACCCCGCGCTCGCGCAGGTAGGTCTCGATCGCCTGCTCGTCGGGGGCCCCGGGGGTGGTCAGCCGGCCCGCCGCGTGGTCGTCGAGCAGGCAGGCCACGGTCTCGTTGGCGTCGCCCTTGGTGTGGCCGATGAGGCCGACGGGGCCGCGCTTGATCCAGCCGGTGACATAGGTGGACGGCAGCGGGGTGCCGTCCCCGCCGAGCACCCGGCCGGCCTCGTGCGGCACGGTGCCGGAGACCGTGTCGAAGGGCAGCTTGGGCAGCTCCTCGGAGAGGTAGCCCACCGCGCGGTAGACGGACTGGACCTCCCAGTCGCGGAAGGATCCGGTGCCGCGTACGCCGCCCTCGCCGTCCAGCTCGGTGCGCTCGGTACGCAGTCCGACGACCCGGCCGTCGGCGCCGAGGATCTCGCTCGGCGACTCGAAGAAGTGCAGATGGAGCCGGTGCGGGCGGTTGCCGACATCGCGGATCGCCCAGTTCTCCAGGGTGGAGGCCACCATGTCGATCTGCTTGTTGCCGCGTCGGGCGGTGATGGAGCCCTCGTCGTACTCGATGTCCTCGGGGTCGACGATCACCTCGATGGTGGGCGAGTGGTCCAGCTCCCGCAGTTCCATCGGGCTGAACTTGGCCTGCGCGGGCCCGCGCCGCCCGAAGACGTGCACCTCGCGGGCCCGGTTGGCCGCCAGGCCGGCGTGCACGTTCGGCGGGATCTCGGTGGGCAGCAGTTCCTCGGCGGTCTTGGCGAGGACGCGGGCCACGTCCAGGGCGACATTGCCCACGCCGAGGACGGCGACCTTCTCCGCGTCGAGCGGCCACTCGCGCGGGACGTCGGGGTGGCCGTCGTACCAGGAGACGAAGTCGGCGGCGCCGAAGGAGCCGTCCAGTTCGGCGCCGGGGATGTCCAGCGGGCGGTCGGCGTCGGCGCCGGTGGCGAAGACCACGGCGTCGTAGAACCGGTGCAGGTCGTCCAGGGAGAGGTCCCGGGGGTAGTCCACATTGCCGAAGAGCCGGACCTGCGGTTTGTCCAGTACCTTGTGCAGGGCGGTGACGATGCCCTTGATCCGCGGGTGGTCCGGGGCGACGCCGTAGCGGATCAGGCCGAAGGGGGCCGGCATCCGCTCGAAGAGGTCGATGGAGACGCCGGGCTCGGCCGCCGCGTGGGATTTGAGCAGCGCGTCGGCAGCGTAGATTCCGGCCGGACCGGCCCCGACGATCGCCACTCTCAGCGCACGTGACATGGAGCAACCTTCCCTTTGGTGAGCAAACCCGTCCCCCAAAGGTAAGGCATGCCTAACCTATCTCACGCCCGGCCCCTGTGCTTCTTACGTCACATCCGCCCCGGTCCGGCCGGGTCCGTGTCCGGAACCGCGGCGGTCCCGGCGGCTTCGACGGTGGTGAGGATCCGGGTCAGCGCGGGTCGCGGCGGGGCGGAGCCGAAGCCGAAGCGGACCGGCGGCACCACCGGACGCAGCGGGCCGAGGTCCCGGCCGTCCCAGCTCGCGCGCGCCGCGGTGATGCGGTGCACATCCCGCGCCGCGTACCACTCGCGGCGCCCGCCGCCCGCGCTGCCGCGGGTGCGCACCCCCGGCAGGAGCAGCCGGGCGGGCAGATCGCAGAGCGCGGTCCAGGTGGTGTTCGCGGCGAGAGCGGGCGGCACCGCCCGCAGCAGGGCGCCGAGCGCGGTACGCGCCCCGGGCGTGAAGCGCAGCCGCAGCGGCCCGGCGTCCACCGACCAGTCCGCCTCCGTGCGCAGGACGGTCACCGGTTGCGTACGCACCTCGTCGAAGCGGTAGGTGGCCGAGACGAACTCCGCGATCCGCGCGGAGGGGGCGAGCAGCACCCGGTGCCCGTCCGGGTGTTCGGCCATCACATCGCTGAAGGAACCCAGCGGGGAGCGCGGCCAGTGGCCGAGGACCAGGCGGGTGCCGGAGGCGGTGCCCAGGCCCGCGATCCAGCCGTGGAAGCGGAGTCGGTTCGCACGCATCCCCCCAGTCTGGACCCCGCGGGGCGGACCGGCCGCCGCGCGATTGACTACGTCAGCGCAGCTCAATTAGCGTCCGGGGCCAGGGGGTGCCGCACAGGATTTCCACGGCGCTCCCCGAGACGCGGGAGGCTCTCGCGCACGCCTGGTGCGCCCCGGGAGGGACCCGCGGCAGGGCCCGGTCCACCTCGCGAAAGGCGTCGGCCGTATGACAGAGGACTTCCTGCCCGAGCTGACCGCCGACGGGGTCATCGCGGTGATCCGGGCACCGCGGATCGCCGATGCGGCGGGGCTGTGCGCGGCGCTCGCCGAGGGCGGCATCCGGTGGGTGGAGTTCACCTTCACCACCCCCGGTATCACCGGTCATCTGCGGCGCGCGGCGAAGGAGGCCGGGAGCCGGGTCGGTGCCGGGACGGTGCTGACCGAGGTGCAGGCGCGCGAGGCGATCGAGTCGGGGGCCGGTTATCTGGTCACGCCCGGCTGCCGGCCCGCCGTCGCGGAGGCGGCCGAGGAGGCGGGCGTCCCGGTCGTCATGGGGGCGCTCACCCCGACCGAGGTCGCCCGCGCCGTGGACCTCGGCGCCGACGCGGTGAAGATCTTCCCCGCCCACGCCTTCGGCCCGCGCTACTTCAAGGACCTCGCCGGCCCCTACCCGGGCACCCCGCTGGTCGCCTCCGGCGGGGTCAGCGGCGACAACGCCGCCGCGTTCCTCGCGGCGGGGGCCCGGGCGGTGTGCGCGGGCTCCGAGGTGGTCCCGGCCGCGGCGGTCGCCGCGGGGGAGTGGGCCGAGATCACCGGGCGCGCGCGGGCGTTCATGGCGGCGGCGCGGCGGACGGCGGCCTGAGCACCGCCGCCCGCCCTGATCCGGCCGCCGGCCTGATCGGGACGGCAGACCCTAGGTGTATTGACTCGCAGGGTTGTTGACGCGGCTGATCGGTGGTTGGCCGCCGAGTGCGGTGTGGCAGCGGTGGTGGTTGTAGGTGTGGAGGAAGTCTGCCAGGGCTGCTGTGCGTTCGTCGTTGGAGGTGTAGGGCCGTAGGTAGGCCCATTCGTCGGCGAGGGTGCGGTGGAAGCGTTCGACTTTGCCGTTGGTCTGGGGCCGGTAGGCGCGGGTGAGTTTGCCGCTCGCGCCGAGGTCGGCCAGGGCCCGTTTCCAGGCCAGGCCCTTGCGGTAGGCCCAGGCGTTGTCCGTCAGCACGCGTTCGATGCGGGTGATGCCGTGGTCGGCGAAGAATGCGGCGGCCCGGGTCAGGAAGGCCGCGCAGGTCGCGACCTTCTCGTCACCATGGGCTTCGGTGTAGGCGAGTCGGGAGTGGTCGTCGACTGCGGAGTGGAGGTAGTCGAAGCCCATGCCGCGGATCGGCCGGCCGGCTTCGCGGCCGTGCACTTTGTGGCCGCCGCCGGGGATCCGGCCCAGTTTCTTGACGTCGACGTGGACGAGCTCGCCGGGACGTTCGCGTTCGTAGCGGCGGATCACCGTGCCGGTGGGCCGGTCCATCCAGGCGAGACGGTTCAGCCGGTGGCGGGTCAGTATCCGGTGGACGGTCGAGGCGGGCAGGCCGAGGACCGGACCGATCCGTGCGGGTCCCAGCTTGCGGGACCTGCGCAGGTCACAGACGCGGCCCTCCATCGCGGCCGGAGTGCGGTGCGGTGTTGTCAAGGGCTTGCTGGAGCGGTCGGCCAGGCCCGGCTCGCCCTCGGCTCGCCACCGCCGGAGCCATTTATGAGCGGTCGCCCGCGAGATGCCCATCTCGGCAGCGACATGAGCGACCGGGCGGCCGGACACGACACGTTCGACGAGCAGCTGCCTGCCGTGAACGGTCAGCCGGGCATTACGGTGGGACACGAAGACCTCCGTGTGGTGCGGTCCTAGACAGCTCCACCACACCGGAGGTCTTCGCCATGATCAAGCCCCGACAGCGTTAACAACGCTCGTGATCAATACACCTAGGGCGCCCACGGCCCCAGCATGTCCGTCATCGCGTCCGTCAGCGCGAGTTGCAGCAGCGGGCCGTACGTGATCCGGCCGACGCCGAGGCGGCGGAAGCGCTCCAGGTCGTGCTTGACGGGATGGGCCGTGGAGTTGACCGGCACGCCGACGGCGCCGGTCACCGCCGCGAGCAGCTCGTCGTCGTCCTGGATCTTCACCGGGTAGACGCTGTCGGCGCCGGCCTGCTCCAGGGCCCGCAGGCGCTCGATCGCCTCGTCGAGGACGGCGGAGGCGTCCGCGGCGTGCAGGAAGAGGTCGGTGCGCCCGTTGACCCAGACCGGGATCCCCGCGTCGTCGGCCGCCGCCCGGACACCGGCGACATAGCCCGCGTGCTCCTCGGTGCTGCGCAGGCGTCCGCCCTCCGAGTGGACGGTGTCCTCGATGTTGAGGCCGACGCCGCCGACCTCGGTGAGTCCGGCGACGAGATCCGCGGGCGTCTGCCCGTACCCGGCCTCCAGGTCCACGGACACGGGGACGTCGACCGCCGCGATGATCGGCCTGACGGCGGCGATCACCTCCTCGAAGGTCTGCCCCTCCTGGTCCGCGGCGCCGCGGGAGTCGGCCAGCGGATGGCTGCCGACCGTCAGCGCGGGGAACCCGGCCTTGGCCGCCGTCCGCGCGGACCAGACGTCCCAGACGGTCGGCAGTACGAGGGGCCGGTGGTCGGCGTGCAGCTGCTTGAGGCGTTGAGCGCGCTCAACGGTGGTACGAAAGTCCATGCCGAGGACGCTACCCCCGGATCGCCCTGCGGAACGCTCCGGCGAGGCGCGCCCCGACGACGAAAAGGCGCGGCCCGGTTGCCTGTTGGGGGCGCGCCGAACGCCTACCCGGCGGCGGGGGCCGCCGCGCGGCGGGGGCGGGCGACCAGTTCACCACCGCAGTTGGGACAGGTGTCCTGCATGGCATCGCCGCAGGACACGCAGAACGTGCACTCGTACGAGCAGATGCGGGCCGCCGAGCCCTGAGGCAGCGCCGTTTCGCATCTTTCGCAGTGGTCGCGCATCTCCAGTGCCATGACTCCCCCTACCGGTTCAGGAATTCCTCGCCCGGGTGCCGGCACCCGGGCGAAGCCGAGTGCCCATTCTCGGAACAGGGATCTTGTCCTGGAAGTGCGGACAGGGACAGCTTTGCGCGAGATCCGGCCACTGCCGGGGTGCTGGAGCAAGCCACCGGCGACTGCCGACGGCACCTCCTCGCCGCCCCCTGGACGCGAGCGGCTAGAGCAGCCGCCCCGCCTCCTGGTCCCACCTGCTGGTGAACTCGGCGCGGATCCGCTGCGACATGCTCGCCTGGGTCTCCCCGCGCTGGACGGCGACGGTCACGGCGAAGTAGGCGCAGGGGCCCTGGCGGCTGGTGTGCGTCTTGATCTCCGGGCACCAGGCGTCGCCGCCGAAGTACCGGTCGAGGGCGGCGAGCGCGGGGCCCTTGGTGGCGCCGACCAGCTGCGCGACGACCTCCGCGGAGACGGTGCGCTCGCTCTGCTCGTCGCCGACCGCGAGCACCAGCAGGAAGACCCCGCCGGGTCCGGCCGCCCCGGCTCCGGCCTCCTTGCCGCGCGCGGACTTCTGCCGTCCGAACCATCCCATGGCCGCCTCCCCTGCCCGGTCCGAGTATCGCCCCCGGCCGGGCGTACGGGGAAGTGAAGTGCCCTTCTCCCACGGGGATTTGGGCGCGTACCGCGAGAGCCGCGGAGGAGCGCCTCAGACGAACAGGCTCAGCACCGCCGCCACCGCGAAGCCCGCCACCGACAGGACCGACTCCAGTACGGTCCAGGTCCGCAGGGTGTCGCGCTCGCTGATGCCGAAGTACTTGGAGACCATCCAGAAGCCGCCGTCGTTGACGTGCGAGGCGAAGATGGAACCGGCGGAGACGGCCATGATGACCAGCGCCAGGAAGGCCTGGGAGTACGAGCCCTCGGAGAGCAGCGGCGCCACGATCCCGGCGGTGGTCACGATCGCGACGGTCGCCGAACCCTGGGCGACCCGCAGCACCAGCGAGATCAGATAGGACAGCACGATCACCGGCAGTCCCAGGCCGTTGAAGGTGTCCGAGAGGGCCTGGGCGACACCGCTCGCCTTGAGCACGGCGCCGAAGACCCCGCCCGCGCCGACCACCAGCAGGATGTTGCCGACCGGCTTGAGCGAGGCGGTGGAGACCGCCTCCAGGGAGGACCGGGACCAGCCCCGCCGCAGCCCGAGCAGGTAGTACGCGAGCAGCAGCGCGAGGCTCAGCGCCACGAAGGGGTTGCCGAAGAACTCGATCACCGAGCGGAGGGTGGAGGGGTCCAGGACGACCGAGGAGAAGGTGGCCGCGAGGATCAGTACCAGCGGGGTGCCGATGATCGCGAGGACCGTGCCGAGGGCGACCGGCTGTTCGGGCGCCACGTCCCCGGCGGAGCGCTGCTCGGCGCGGACCGCCTGCCGGGCCTCCTCCGCGGCCTCGACCATGTCCTGCGGTACGGCGACGAAGATGCGGCGGCCGATCCAGGCGGAGAAGACCCAGGCGGCGAGCACGGCGGGGATGCCGCAGACGATGCCCATCAGGAGGACCCAGCCGAGGTCCACGCCGAGCAGTCCGGCCGCGGCGACCGGGCCGGGGTGCGGGGGCAGGAAGGCGTGCGTCATGGACAGGCCCGCGAGCAGCGGCAGGCAGTACAGGAGCACGGACTTGCCGGAGCGCTTGGCCGCCGCGTAGACGAGGGGGGCGAGGACGAAGATGCCGACGTCGAAGAAGACCGGGATGCCGAAGACCAGACCGGTCAGGCCCATGGCGAGCGGGGCGCGCTTCTCGCCGAAGACGGCCATCAGGCGGGAGGCCAGGACCTCGGCGCCGCCGCTGACTTCGAGGATCGCGCCGAGCATGGTGCCGAGTCCGATGATGATGGCGACATGGCCGAGGATGCCGCCCATCCCGGACTCGATGGTGGAGACGGCCTCCGACCGCTGCACGGTGCCGAAGAGTTCGGTCACCGAGAGACCGGCCGCGAGGCCGACGGCTATGGACACCGCGAGCAGGGCCACGAAGGGCTGCAGGCGCACCTTCATGATGAGGAAGAGCAGCAGGGCGATGCCGAGGGCGGCGACGGTGAGCAGTCCCGCGGTGCCGTCGAGGAGGAGCAGCAGCCCTCCGGTGTGCGGTGGTGCCTCGGCGGGGGCGGCGGCGAGCGGATGGGTCATCAGGGGGTCCTCTTCGCGACGGCATGGAGCTTTCGGGCAGGGCGGATCACGCCACGGCGTCCCTGGGGAGGGGACACCGCGCCGGGCGGCGTACGGGTGCGGGTGGTGGGGCCGGACTCAGCCGAGTACGGCGAGGGCGTCGACCTCGATCAGCAGGCCCGCGGGCAGGCCGACGTAGACGGTGGTGCGCGCGGCGGGCGGCTCGGTGAGGCCCTGCTCCGCGAAGTAGCCGTTGTAGAGGTCGTTCATCTCGGCGAAGTGGCCGGTGTCGGTGAGGTAGACGCGGATCATCACCACGTCGTCCCAGCTCGCGCCGCCCTCCTGGAGGACGGCCTTGACGTTGGTGAGGGTCTGCAGGGTCTGGGTGCGCAGGTCCGGGCCCGCGGGCGTGGGCGGCTGGCCCTCCTGGGCGGGCAGGAAGCCGACCTGCCCGGCGACCTGGAGGATGTTGCCCTTGCGCACCCCGTGCGAGAAGGCGGCCGGCGGGGTGGTGTGGGTGGCGGGCGTGAAGGCGGTCTTCTTGGTCATGGGGGTGTCCTTGCTCAAGGGGTGTCCTTGGTCGGGGGTCTGCCGGAGAACTCCCCGCTGATGGCGTCCGCGGTACGGCGCACCAGGGGGAGCAGGGCGAGGAGTTCGTCGCGCGGGACGACGACATGGGGGGTGGAGACCGACATGGCGGCGACGGTCCGGCCGTCCGCGCCGCGGATCGGGGCCGCCACGCAGTTGATGGACTCCTCGTGGCCGCCGAGGTCGGTGGCCCAGCCCTGTTCGCGTACAGCCGCCAGCTCCTTGAGGAAGGCGGCGGCGTGCGGTGTCGAACGGGGCGTGTACAGGGGGTAGTCGAGGCCCTCCGCGAGGGTGCGGCGCTCGGCCTCGGGGAGGTCGGAGAGGAGCACCTTCGCCACGGCGGCGACGGTGAGCGCGACCGGCTTGCCGATCCGCGAGTACATCCGCACCGGATAGCGGCTGTCGACCTTGTCGATGTAGAGGACCTCGCCCTCCTCGTGGACCGCGAGGTGCACGGTGTGCCCGCAGGCCTCGTTGAGGCGCACCAGATGGGGGTGGGCGATCTCGCGGACGTCCAGGCTCTCCATCGCCTCCTGGGCGAGCGCGAAGAGGCGGGCGCCGAGCCGGTAGCGCTGGTCGGACTGGCGGTAGACGAAGCCGTGTTCGTGCAGGGTGCGCAGCAGGCGCAGGGCGGTCGACTTGTGGACGCCGAGGTGTTCGGCGACCTCGCCGAGACCGGTGGGCCCCTGGGCGAGCAGCGGCAGCACCTGGAGCCCGCGGTCGAGGGTCTGGCTCATGGGGTGGCCTCCTCCGTCCCGGCCGCGGTCCGCGTCCAGCCGGGGCCGAGGCGCAGTCTGCCCCACTCCGCCTCGTCCAGGGCGGCCAGCCGGTCGGCGTGCCCGCGGTCCGGCGGGGGTGCGAGGTCGCCGGGGACGGTGAGGGCGGCCGCGGCGCACAACTGGCCGTGCCGCAGCCGTTCGCGCAGGCCGAGCCCGCGCAGGCTCGCGGAGAGGAAACCGGCGGCGAAGGCGTCCCCGGCGCCGGTGGTGGCGACCACCTCGACGCGCGGCGCGGGCACGAAGAGCACCGTGTCGGCCTTCTCGTACGGGGGGTCCTCGCCGGGCGGGCGGGCGAAGACGGTGGCCCCGCGGGCGCCCTGCTTGACGACGAGCACCGGGGGTTCCGGCAGCGCCGCGCGCACCGCGCCGGGGCCGCCGCGCACCCCCCACACCTCCTCCGCCTCGTCCTCGCCCACGAAGACCAGGTCGGCGCCGCCCGCCAGTTCGCGCAGCACACGGCCCTCCCCGGGGCCGCGCCACAGGCCGGGGCGGTGGTTGACGTCGAAGGAGATCAGCGGCCGCCCGGGCCGGGGCGCGGTCAGCTCGCCGAGCAGCGCCCGGCAGGAGGCGGAGAGCGCGGCGGTGATGCCCGTCAGATGCAGGATCCGCCCGGCGGCGAGCGCCGCCGTGTCCACCGTGTCCGCGGCCATCGCGGAGGCCGCCGAACCGGATCGGTAGTACGCCACCTCGTGCCCCGCGCCGCCCCGTTCCCCGGCGGTACGGAAGTAGACGCCGGTCGGCCGCCCCGGATCGCGCCGCACCCGGGAGGTGTCCACCCCGTAGGCGGCGATCGCCTCGACGAGATGGTCGCCGAAGCCGTCGGCGCCGACCCGGCTGACCCAGCGCGCCGCGTGCCCGGCGGCGGCGAGCACGCAGGCCACATTGGACTCGGCGCCGCCGATGGCGCGGTCGAAGGAGGGCACGTCCGCGAGCCGCCCCGGCCGGGACGGCAGGAAGGTGACCATGGACTCCCCGAGCGTGACGACCTCGACGCCGGACTCCGCGGCACCGGCCGCTTCCGCCGGTGCGGCCGCCGGGGCTTCTCCGGCGTCTTCGCGACCGGCGGGCTGAGTGGTGGACACGCGGTGGGGCTCCTGACCGAGGGGGCTGCCGGGCTGGTGGGCGGTCCGTTGACCCGGTGTTGGCCGAGATGCTAGACAGCGGTGACCAGCATCCGCAATGACCATTGCACATGATGCAACACCGCAGATCAGGGAGGTTTCATGGCGGAGGAGAGTGGCGCCGAGGCCCTCGCCCGGCTGGCCGGGGAACGCGTCGACCACCGCTTCAAGGGGCTCCCGCCGGATGCCGGGGGACTGCGCGTGAGCGAGCTGGCCGCCGAGCGCCGGGACCTGTTCACCGGCGGCTTCACCACCCCCGTGCTCGCGCTCTCCGCCGAGCGCCTGGAGCACAACCTCGCGCTCATGGAGACCTACGCCGCCCGGCACGGACTCGCCTTCGCCCCGCACGGCAAGACCTCCATGGCCCCGGCGCTCTTCCACCGCCAACTCGCCCACGGCGCCTGGGGAATCACCCTGGCCACCCCGCACCAGGTCCGCGTCGCCCGAGCCTTCGGCGTCCCGCGGATCTTCCTGGCCAACGAACTCGTGGACGCCGCCGCCCTCCGCTGGATCGCCGCCGAGCTGGCCGCCGACCCGGACTTCCGCCTGATCTGCTACGCCGACTCGGTGGCCGGGGTCCGGCAGATGGCCGCCGCCCTCGGCACCCCCGCCCGCCCCCTCGACGTGGTGGTCGAACTCGCCGCGGGCGAGGGCGCGCGCACCGGTGCCCGCGGCGCGCGGGAATGCGGCCTGGTGGCGGACGCGGTGGCCGCCGAGCCCGCGCTGCGGCTGGTCGGGGTCGCCGGGTACGAGGGCGAGGTGCCGGAGGCGCGTCCCGATTCCGTACGGGCCTGGCTGCGTCAACTGGGCGCGCTCGCCGCCGAGTTCGACGCGGCGGGACGCTTCGCGGGGCTGGACGAGGTCGTGGTGAGCGCGGGCGGCAGCGCCTGGTTCGACGCGGTGGCCGAGGTCTTCGAGGAGCTGCCCGCGCTCTCCGCGCCGGTGCTCAAGCTGCTGCGCTCCGGCGCCTATGTCTCCCACGACGAGGGGCACTACCGCGAGGTCACCCCCTTCAACCGGGTCCCCGAGGAGGGCGCGCTCCAGGCCGCCTTCCGGCTCTGGGCCCAGGTGGTCTCCCGGCCCTCGCCCGAGCAGGCCTTCCTCAACGCGGGCAAGCGGGACGCCGCCTACGACCTGAGCCTGCCGACGGTCGCCACGATCCGCCGCGGCGGCGCCGAACACCCGCCCACCGGCGTCGAGTTGACCGCCCTCTCGGACCAGCACGCCTGGCTGCGCACCGCCCCGGACGCCGACCTGGAGGTGGGCGACTGGGTCGGCCTCGCGCTCTCCCACCCGTGCACCGTCTTCGACAAGTGGCAGCTGATCCCGGTCGCCCGGGCGGACGGCACGGTCGTGGACTACGTCCGCACCTTCTTCTGAGCCCGCCCGTACCGAGAACCCGTACCGAGGAAAAGGAGCGGGGATGCCCGCAGCCCGAGAGCTCGTCATCCGCGGCGCCGAGGTGGTGGACGGCACCGGCGCCCCCGCCCGCCGCGCCGATGTCCACCTCGGCGGCGGCCGGATCCTCGCGATCACCCCGGAGACCACCGGCGCGCCCGGGCGGCGGCGGCCCGGCGCCGCCCGGGTCCTCGACGCCGAGGGGCTCGTCCTCGCGCCCGGCTTCATCGACATGCACGCGCACAGCGACCTCGCCCTGCTGCGCGACCCCGACCACAGCGCCAAGGCAGCCCAGGGCGTGACCCTCGAAGTCCTCGGCCAGGACGGGCTCTCCTACGCACCCGTCGACGAGCGCACCCTGGCCGAGGTGCGCAGCGCCATCACCGGCTGGAACGGCGACGGTTCCGACCTCGACCTCGACTGGCGCTCGGTGGGGGAGTACCTGGACCGGCTGGACCGCGGCATCGCCGTCAACGCCGCCTATCTCGTCCCGCAGGGCACCCTGCGGGCGCTCGTGGTCGGCTGGGAGGACCGCCCGGCCACCCCCGCCGAACGGGAGCGGATGCGCCGACTCCTCGCCGAGGGACTGGCGGAGGGCGCGGTCGGCATGTCCTCCGGGCTCACCTACACCCCCGGCATGTACGCCGACGACGCCGAACTCACCGAACTCTGCCGGGTGGTGGCCTCCTACGGCGGCTACTACTGCCCCCACCACCGCAGTTACGGGGCAGGCGCCCTGGAGGCCTACCGGGAGATGCTCGCGGTGGCCCGCGCCGCCGGCTGCCCGCTCCATCTCGCGCACGCCACCATGAACTTCGGCGTCAACAAGGGCCGGGCGCCCGAACTGCTCGCCCTCCTCGACGAGGCGCTCGCGGCGGGCGCCGACATCAGCCTGGACACCTATCCCTACACCCCCGGCAGCACCACGCTCGCCGCCCTGCTGCCGAGTTGGGCGGGCGAGGGCGGCCCCCGCGAGGCCCTGCGGCGCCTGGCGGACGAGGAGAGCGCCGCCCGCATCCGCCACGACCTGGAGGTCCGCGGCGCCGACGGCTGCCACGGGGTGCCCGTGGAGTGGGAGACCATCGAGATCTCCGGCGTCCGCGACCCGGCCCTGCGTCCGTACGTCGGCCGTACGGTCGCCGCCTCCGCCGCCCTCGACGGGACGAGCCCCTGGGCCACCGCCCGCCGCCTGCTGCTCGCCGACGGACTCGGCCCCACCGTCCTGCAGCACGTCGGCCACGAGGAGAACGTCCGCGCCATCATGCGGCACCCCGCGCACACCGGCGGCTCCGACGGCATCCTCCAGGGCAGCAAACCGCACCCCAGGGCGTACGGCACCTTCCCCCGCTATCTCGGCCACTACGCGAGGGAGTTGGGCGTCCTCTCCCTGGAGGAGTGCGTCGCCCACCTCACCGGACGCCCCGCGGCCCGGCTGCGGCTGCCGGACCGCGGCCTGGTCCGCGAGGGCTACCGCGCCGACCTCGTCCTCTTCGATCCCCGTACGGTGGCCGCCGGTTCGAGCTTCGAGGAGCCGCGGCGCACCCCCGTCGGCATCCCGTACGTCCTGGTGGACGGCGAGTTCGTCCTCGCCGAGGGCCGCCGCACCCAGGCGCTGCCGGGCCGCTCGGTGCGCAGGACCCCGCGCTGACCGGGGGTCCCGCGCACCGCCGGACCGTTACCGCGCCAACTCCTAGGCCGGGCCCTCGTATCCGGCCAGGACCTTGGTGAACTCCCAGGGCTCCTGCGGGACTTCGGAGCAGCTGTCGGCGCCGCCGCCCTCGCAGGGCCGGTCGCGGTTGACGGACCAGAAGGTCAGCCGGGCCAGGTTGTGCTCCTGGGCGTAGCCGAGGAGGGTGCGGAAGTCGTCCGGGGTGATGGTCTCGCCGACGTCGGTGACCCCGTTCATCGAGGAGATGCCGGTGCTGCGGTAGGCCTCGTCGTCGGAGTAGCCGTAGGCGTCCTTGACGGCGGTCTTCAGCCCCTCGGCGGCGCGTACGCTCAGCTCGCCCATGTTCTGGCCGTTGCCGTCGAAGTTGAACGGCATGATGGTCCAACTGTCCACGGTCAGCCCGGCCTCCGCCGCGCGGTTGATCAGGCTGGTGTCCGGGCCGTCCTGGCCGGTGCCGAAGGTCATGAACACCTTCAGGCCGGGGTTGGCCTCCTTGACGGCCTTCAGGGCGTCCACGGTGCGCTGCTGCACCTCGGGGCTGTCGTAGGCCTCGGCCTCGATGTCGATGTCGATCGCCTTCAGCCCGTAGGCGTCGATGACCTTCTGGTAGGCGCCGGCCAGTTCCTCCGCGCTGGAGCAGGAGCTCTCCAGCTTGTTGCCGCTCCAGCCGCCGAAGGAGGGGATCACATCCCCGCCCGCGGCCCGTACGGACTCGATGGTCCCCTGGTCCACGCCGCCGCTCAGCGGGCGGCTGCCGTCCCACTGCGGGTCGCAGGTGCCGTTGCTGAGGACGAAGGCGAGGGTGAACCACTTGACCCCGGTGGCGTCCATCACCGTCTTCGGGTCGGGCGGGCTGCCCCAGCCGTTGTAGAGGTAGGGGGCGACCGCCATCGAGGGGGCGGCCTCCGCCCCGGCCTGCGGGGCGGCGGGCGCGGCACCGGCGGCGGGTGCCTGCGCCAGTCCGGCGAGTGCCGCCACGGCGGCCGCCGTGGCGAGTGCGGTGCGGGGGATCCGGGTCGTCATGTCGTCCCTTTCTGCCTGGCCGTTCCGGTGGGGGGCGGAGGCGGATGCCGTCAGCCGTGCGGACAGGACACCGATTGAAGGAGTCGACCATGTACGTGTCAATACTTTGGTCTGGACCTGTGTCTCAAACCTTTGAAAAGCCCGGCACCCGGGGCCGCTCCCCGTGCGGGGCCCGCCCACCCGGTGCGCACCGCACCCGGGACCGTCCGGCCTGGTGATTCCTCAAGGTGCGGGCGGCCAGGGGCAGTTCGGCGCCGGTTCCGCCGGGGAGCGCGGAGGCGAGGACGCGTATGCGCGGTGTTCAGGGAGTGAAGGCAGGGCCAGGGGTCCGATCCGTACGGGTTCATCTGTTGCGGAGGGTGGGCTCCTCGGACAGGGGAGGCGGGGGCGGTCCGCCGTGACGCCCGGTCGAAGGGCCGTCGGCGTGTGTAGTGCAGCGGCCGTCCGCGTGCGTAGTGCAGAGGTCCCTGGGTACCCGGTGGTGGACCCGAGGAAGGAGGCCGGACTTGCCGGAGGCCGGAGCACCGAAGAACACGACCGAGGCCGGGGTGCCGACGGAGCCGGAGGAGGGGCGTCCGGGGGCACTGGAGGAGGAGCACCCGGGAGAGGAGGAGCCCGCGGCGGAGGACCAGCGCACCGCGGTGACGGTCCTGGTCGCGCTCGCCGCCAATCTCGTCATCGCCGTCGCCAAGGTGGTCGGCGGGCTCTTCGCCGCCTCACCCGCGCTGCTCTCCGAGGCCGCGCACTCGGTGGCCGACAGCCTCAACGAGGTCTTCCTGCTCGCCTCCCTCAAGCGCAGCCGCCGCAAGCCGGACAGTAAACACCCCTTCGGCTACGGCAAGGAGCGCTACTTCTGGTCGCTGCTCGCCGCGGTCGGCATCTTCGTGATGGGCGGCTGCTTCTCCTTCTTCCAGGGCATCGAGGCCTTCCGCTCGGAGGGCTCCGAGAGCCACACCGGCTATCTGGTCGGCCTCGCCGTCCTCGGCGTCGCTCTGCTCGCCGAGGGCGCCTCCCTGGTCCGGGCGCTGCTCCAGGTGCGGGACGCGGCGAGGGCCGCGGGGCGCGGGATGCTCCGCCAGCTGCGGGCCGGTGACGACCCGGCCCTGCGGACCGTGCTCGCCGAGGACTCCACCGCCTGCCTCGGCGTGGTCTTCGCCCTGGTCGGCATGGCGCTGCACATGGTCACCCACCAGGTCGTCTACGAGGCCTGCGCCTCCCTGCTCATCGGCGTCCTCCTCGTCTACGTGGCCTACCAGTTGGCCAAGGAGTCCCGCGGCCAGCTCATCGGCGAGGCGGTCGACCCCGCGCTGCGCCGGGACATCCGCGGCTTCCTGGACGGCGAGCCGGAGATCGACGCGGTCACCACCCTCCTGACGATGCGGATGGGGACCCGCTCCACCCTGGTCGCCGCCCGCGTCGACCTGGTCGGCGGGCTGGACAGCGAGGAGGTCGAGGAGGTGCTCGTCCGCATCAAACGGGAGGTCACCCGCCGGTGGCCGCTCGCCGACCAGGTCTTCCTGGACGTCACCGAGGCCACCGTGCACGACCGGATCAGGGCCGCCGGGGAGCGGCGCCACCTGGACGCCGCCGTGGCGGCCGAGGCGCAGGCGGACCGGGAGAGCTGAGCACGGCGGCCGGATGCGCGCCCCGGGACGGAGCCGGAGCCGCTCCGTCCCGAGGCGCCCCCTTTCACTGGCCCGCCCTCCACTGGCGCGTCCCGGGGCGCACCCGTCACTGCCCCGTCCCGGGGGACCGTCACTGCCCCGCCGTCTCCTCCACCGTGATCGCCCCGCAAGGGCAGCCCTGAGCCGCCTCGCGCACGTCCTCGGCCTCGGCCGCCGGGGGTTCGGCCACCAGCAGGACGACCAGTCCGTCCTCCTCCCCCTGGTCGAACACCCCGCCCGCGGTCAGCACGCACAGCCCCGCGCCGCAGCACTTCTCCCGGTCCACCGCCACCCGCATCCGCGCCTCCCGGGCCGCCTCCGCCGCCGTACGCCTTCCCGCCCTCACCAGGTCACCGGCAGGGCGTGCACCCCGTAGACGAGCATGTCCTCGCGGAAGCGGATCTCCTCGAAGGGCACCGCCAGGCGCAGTTCCGGCAACCGCGAGAGCAGGGTGCCGAGCGCCACCTGGAGTTCGACCCGGGCCAGCGCCTGGCCGAGGCACTGGTGCACGCCGAAGCCGAAGGCGAGGTGCCGCCTGGCGTCCCGGCCGAGGTCGAGGCCCGCCTCACCGGGGAAGGCGGCCTCGTCCCGGTTGGCGCTGCTGAGCATGCACAGCACGCCCTCGCCCGCGGCGATCCCGGTGCCGCCGAGGCTGACGTCCTCGGTGGCCAGCCGCACCACCCCGTCCTGCACGATGGTCAGATAGCGCAGCAGCTCCTCGACCGCCGCCTTCCGCTCCTGCGGACCGCCCGCGCGCAGCCGCGCCAGCTGGTCCGGGTGGCGCAGCAGGGCGAGCACCGACAGGGCGGTCATATTGGCGGTGGTCTCGTGCCCGGCGATGAGCAGCAGCCGGCCGACGGAGGCGATCTCCTCGTCGTCCAGCTCGCCCTCGGCGGCCAGCCTGCTGAGGATCCCCTCGTCGGGCTGCCCGCGCCTGCGGCCGGCCAAGTCGGCGAGATAGCCCTGGAGTTCGTCCTGTGCCGCGCTGATCTCGGCCGGGCTCGACGCGGTGCGCAGCATGACGCTGCTGAGGTGCTGGAAGAAGTCGTGGTCCGCGTAGGGCACGCCGAGCAGCAGGCAGATCACCACCGAGGGGAGCGGCAGGGCGAACTCCGGTACGAGATCGGCCTCCCGGCGTCCGTGCGCGGTCATGGTGTCGAGGAGCGCGTCGGCGAGTTCCTGGATCCGGGGGCGCAGCTCCTCGGTGCGCCGGACCATGAAGTCGGCGGTGAGCATCCGGCGCAGCCGGGCGTGCTCGGGGTCGTCCTGGCGGATGAAGCTGGTCCGCCCGGTGCCGAGGACCCGCCGCCCGGGGCTCAGGAAGGGGAAGCCCGGTCGGCTGGAGTCCGCGCTGAAACGCTGGTCGCGCAGGACGGTGCGGACGTCCTGGTGCCGGGTGACGAGCCAGCACCAGGATCCGTCCCACAGCCGTATCCGGCTCACCGGCTCCTCTCTGCGGGCCTGTTCGTAGGCGGGCGCCGGGTCGAAGGGGCAGCCGCTGCGGCGCGGCGCCGGCACGTCGGTGAGGGTCTGCGGTGCGGGCACGGCCATGGGGAGGCCTCCTCGTGGAGTGGGGGACAGCCGGAAAGGTGCCTCAGGCACCTAACCTTCCGTCACGGTAGTGCGCCACTCCACGACCCGGAAAGGGTGCCTCGGGCCTGCGCGGGAGACTGGCCCGAATGCGCCTCCTGGCCTGTGGCGGCTCGGCGGAATCCCTCATTCCCCGGACGGGGGTGGGGAGTTGCCGGGCTGTGCTTGTACGGGCCACCTATCCATGGGGAATCACTCTGCGTAAATCTTGGGGGAGGGGATGTCCCCGCGCCGGAAGGCGTCCGCCGCCGGATCACGGAATTGGCCGAGTCGCGACGGCGGCCCGGGGGCGTCCGGTCCCGCCGGCCCCGGCTGCCGCCGCCGGAGCCCGCGTCGGCTACCCCAGTTCGCGCAGCGCGTTCTCCACGACCTCGGTCAGCGCCGGGTGGATCCACAGCGGCTGCTCGGCGAGGGCGCGGGCCGTCATGCCCGCCGTCATCGCCACCACCAGCGGCTGGACGAGGGTGGCCGCCTGGGGCCCGAGGAGGTGGGCGCCGAGCAGGCGTCCGTCCGCGCGGTCGGCGAGCACCTTGCAGAAGCCGGTGGTGTCCTCGAGGGCCCAGCCGTAGGCCACGTCCTCGTAGCGGCGGATGCCCACGGCGTAGTCGAGCCCCTGCGACCTGGCCTCCTGCTCGGTCAGTCCGACCTGGGCGATCTGCGGGCGGGTGAACACCGCGGAGGGCACCGCGCGGTAGCTCATGGTGCGCGGGTCGTCGGGGTGCAGCAGATTGTGCGCGACGATCTCGGCCTCGCGGTTGGCCACGTGCTTGAGCGGTACGGGGGTCGCGATGTCGCCCAGCGCCCAGACGCCCTCGGCGCTGGTGCGCAGCCGGTCGTCGACCTCGATCCGCCCGTCCTCGCGGACCTCGACGGCGGCCTTCTCGAGAGCGAGCCGGTCGCTGTTGGGACGCCGCCCCACCGCGACCAGCAGGGTGTCCGCGGTCAGCTCCGCGCCGTCGTCCAGGGTCAGCCGCAGCGCGCCCGGGGAGCCCGCCACCCCGGTCAGCTCCCGGCCGAGCCGCAGGTCCCACCTCCCGCGCACCGCCTCGGTGAAGGCCTCGGCGACCGACTCGTCCTGCTGCTCCAGGAGCCGGTCCCGCTGCTCGACCACGGTGATCCTGCTGCCCATGGCGTGGAACACATGCGCCAGTTCGGCGGCGATGTACCCGCCGCCGAGCACCACCAGATGGCGGGGCGGCGCCGCCAGCCGCATCACGGTGTCGGAGGTCTCGTACGGCAGTCCGCAGTCCGCGACCACCGGCGGGACCACGGGCCGCCCGCCCGCCGCGATCACGATCCGGTCCGCCGCCAGGTCGAGGGGCCCGTCCTCGGTGTCCACCCGCACGCGGCGCTCGCCGGTGAAGCGGGCCCGGCCCCGGTGCACGGTGACGAACTCGGAGTCCCGGCGGCCCTGTTCGCCCTCCCGGGAGTCCGCGTCGAGGCGGCCGAAGACGCGCTCCTGGACCGCGCGCCAGCGCACCCCGTCCAGCCGGGCGTCCACATCGTGCCGGGCGGAGCCGCGGACGGCGTCGGCGACATCCGCCGTGGCCGCGAGCATCTTGCTCGGGATGCAGCCCGCGTTCAGGCAGGTGCCGCCGAAGGGGCCCTCGGAGACCAGGGCGACATCCAGCGAGGCGAAACGGTCGTCGAGGAGGGCGTTGCCGGTGCCCGCCCCGAGGACGAGGAGATCATGACGGCGCATCCTCGGAAGGTATCCGTTTCCGCCCGGAGCATGCGCGGCCCGCGTACCCGCTGGATCCGCGCCCTACTCGACGAGCCGGGCCGGGAAGCCGCCGGTCGCCAGCGGGCCCCAGCGGCGCGGGGTGACCCGGATGAGGGACTTGCCCTGCTTGAGCATGGCGGCCCGGTACTCGTCCCAGTCCGGGTGCTCACCGGAGATGTTGCGGAAGTACTCGACGAGCGGCTCCACCGAATCGGGCGCGTCGAGGACCTCCGCCTCGCCGTCGATCTGCACCCAGGGGCCGTTCCAGTCGTCGGAGAGGACGACCACGCTGACCGCGGCGTCACGGCGGGCGTTGCGGGTCTTGGCCCGCTCGGGATAGGTCGACATCACCACGCGCCCGGCGTCGTCCACGCCCGCGGTCAGCGGCGAGGCCTGCGGGGAACCGTCGGCCCGGCGGGTGATCAGCAGGGCCCGGTGCCGCGGCCGTACGAAGTCCAGCAGACCGTTCAGGTCGACCCGGGTGTTGCTCGCTGCGGAAGGACTCATGAGGGGCAACATACGCCCCGCTCCTGCCGGACGGGGGAGCGCGCGGGCCGCCCCACGGCGAGGCGGGTTCCGTGCCGCGCCCACCCGGCGGAGCATGACCGCCATGGAGTGTGTACGAGACGCGCCCGCCCGCGACCGCCTGCCGGACGGGGACCGCGTACCGGAGCCGACCGCCGGGAACCGCCCACGCAAGGGGGCGGCATGAGCACGGCGCGGACCGGTGGCCGGGAGGACGCCCACGCGGCCTATGTGCCGATCGCCGAGCACGGACTCATCGGCGATCTGCGCACCGCCGCCCTGGTGGCCGCCGACGGCCGCATCGACTGGTTCTGCGCGCCCCGCTTCGACTCCCCGAGCCTCTTCGGCTCGCTGCTCGACGCGGGCGAGGGCGGCTGCTGGCGGATGGACCCGGTCTGCGGGGTCGCCTCCCGGCAGCAGTTCTACTTCCCCGACACCAACATCCTGATCACCCGGATGCTCACCGAGGACGGCATCGTCGAGGTGCAGGACTTCATGCCGGTCCTGCGCCGCCACGACCCCGGGCACCGCCAGCGCCTGGTGCGCCGGGTGAGCGCGGTGCGCGGCACCATGGCGATGCGCTCGCTGATCGCTCCCCGGCTGAACTACGGCCGCGACCGCCACGTACGCGAACTGCACGGCTACACCGCCGAGTTCAGCTCCGCGGCGCTGACCGTCCGGGTCCGCAGCAGTGTGCCGCTGACCGCGCGGGAGGAGGACGAGGCGGATGCCGTGGCCGAGTTCTCCCTGCGGGCGGGCGAGAGCGCGCTCTTCGTCCTGGAGACCTGCGAGCCCGGCGCGGACTGCCCGCGCGAGCCGCTGCCGCCGGAGCGGGCCGAGGAACTCTTCCGGGCCACCGTCGCCTTCTGGCGCGACTGGCTCGGCCAGTCCCGCTACACCGGCCGCTGGCGGGAGATGGTGCACCGCTCGGCCCTCACGCTGAAGCTGCTCACCCATGAGCCCACCGGCGCGGTCGTCGCCGCGCCCACCCTCGGCCTGCCCGAGGAGATCGGCGGCGGCCGCAACTGGGACTACCGCTACGTATGGATCCGCGACGCCGCCTTCTCCCTCTACGCGCTGCTGCGGCTCGGCTTCACCGAGGAGGCCGAGGCCTTCGTGGAGTGGCTGGTGCGCTGCCTGCGGCGCGGCGGCGACGGGGAACTGGGCCCGCTGCGCGTCCTCTACTCCATCGACGGCCACGCCGACCTGCCCGAGGAGGAGCTGACACATCTGGAGGGCTACCGCGGCTCCGCCCCGGTGCGCGTCGGCAACCGCGCGGCCGACCAGCTCCAGCTGGACATCTACGGTGAACTCGTCGACTCCATCTACCTGTTCAACAAGTACGGCAAGGGCATCTCCTGGGAGACCTGGTCCGACCTGTGCGCGGCGCTCGACTGGCTCCTGGACCACTGGGACGGCGCCGACGAGTCGATCTGGGAGACCCGGGCGGGCCGCCGGCGGCACACCTACTCGCGGGTGATGTGCTGGGTCGCCGTCGAGCGGATGATCCGGATGGCCCACCAGCGCGGGCTCCCCGCCGACCTGCCGCGCTGGACGGCGGTCCGCGACCTGCTCTACCGGCAGGTGATGGCGGAGGGCTGGCACGAGGAGCTGGGCAGCTTCGTGCAGCGGCTCGGCGGGGAGGGCACCCCGCCGCCCGGCATCCTGGACGCCTCCCTGCTGGTGATGCCGATGGTCAAGTTCCTCTCCCCGAAGGACCCCCGCTTCCTGTCCACCCTCGACGCGATCGGCGCGGGACTCGTCGCCGACTCCCTGGTCTTCCGCTACGACGCCTCCGAGTCCGCGGACGGCCTCGACGGCACCGAGGGCACCTTCTCCATCTGCTCCTTCTGGTGGGTGGAGGCCCTCACCCGCACCGGGCGCGTCGAGGAGGCCCGGCTCGCCCTGGAGAAGATGTTCACCTACGCCAACCACCTCGGGCAGTACGCCGAGCAGATCGGCGTCACCGGGGAGCAACTCGGCAATTTCCCCCAGGCGTTCACCCATCTGGCACTGATCAGCGCCGCCGTGAACCTGGACCGCGCGATGGGCTGAGACCGGACCGCGCGGCGGCCCCCGCGGCATCCCCGCCGCGGCCCCGGCCCGGCTTCCGGCACCCGCCCGGGAGACGGACGCCGTCGTGCGGATGCCGGAGGCGGACTACCGTCGTGGAGATGAACGACGCACCGGTCCCGGCGCCGCCCGGCCCCGGGGACGCGGCCTACCCGGGGCGCACCGCCCCCGGCTGCGCCACCCTGACCGCACTCGACACCGCCGTGGCCGGATGCCGCGCCTGCCCCCGCCTGGTCGACTGGCGGGAACGGGCCGCCCGCCAGGCACCACCGGCCCACCGCGCGGAACGGTACTGGGCCCGCCCGGTGCCGGGGCTCGGGCCGCCCGACGCCTCGATCGCCCTGGTCGGGCTCGCCCCCTCGGCGCACGGCGGCAACCGCACCGGCCGGATGTTCACCGGCGACCCCTCCGGAGACGTACTGATCCGCGCCCTGTACGAGGTGGGGCTCGCCAGCGGCCCCACCTCCCGCGCGGCGGACGACGGGCTGCGGCTCCTGGACACCCGGATCACGGCACCGGTGCACTGCGCCCCGCCGGAGAACGCCCCCACCACCGCCGAACGCGACACCTGCCGGCCCTGGCTCACCGCCGAACTCGGCCTGCTGGCACCCCGGTTGAGAGTGATCGTCTGCCTCGGCGGCTTCGGCTGGCGCGCCCTGCTCCCGGTGCTGCGCGCGGCCGGCCGGCAGGTGCCGCGCCCGCAGCCCGTCTTCGGCCACGGGGCGCACACCCTGCTCGCGGGCGGCGCCGGACTCCCGCCGCTGCACCTGCTCGGCTGCTACCACCCGAGCCGCCGCAACATGGCCACCGGCACCCTCACCGCGCCCATGCTCACCGACCTGCTGCGCCGCGCCCGCGAGTTGGCCGCCGACTCAGGGTGAAGTCCCCTGCGGCAGAAGGGGGTTCACACCCGAAGCCCCTACAACTCGGCCACCGAGGCGTACGTCGTGCCGGTCGCGATGTTGTTCTCGTAGACCGTCAGCGGCGACAGGGAGGGGTCGCAGTACATGGTCATCCCCTTCCAGTACGCGGGTCCCTGGCCGTACGTGAGTCCGCAGGCCGGGTGGTAGTCCGCGAGCAGCTGCTCGCCGTCGACCCAGACGTCGATGACCGAGTCGGACTCCCCGGAGCCGAGGGTCAGCCCGTAGACGACCGAGTAGCGCTGCTCCTTGACCACCTCGCAGATGTGCTCCTCGTAGGTGCGCCCCGAGGGCGAGTTCCAGCCGCCGCGGATCGCCAGCTGGTTGCTGTACACGTCGAACTCCAGCGGCGGCGAACCGTCGTTGCCCGCGTGGTGGATCTGGTTGAGCAGGCAGAAGGAGTTGTCCTGGTCGAGCGGATAGTCCGGGCCCAGGGCGAAGTCGAAGCGGAAGAACTGGCGGGTCCCGTCCGCGAGGTCGCTGCCCTCCTGGGGCGCGGCCTCAAGCCGCATCTGCCCCTCGACCAGGTGCAGTTCGCCCGCCCGGCCCATGCCGTAGGGCGCGTCCACCACCGGTACGGGATCCCGGCTGTTCTCGATGTCGCCGTCCTCGTACTGGCGCTGCACATTGCCGAAGCCCGCGGCATTGGAGTCCGCGGCCGAGAAGTCCGCGGCCCACAGGAGTTCGGCCGCGGCGCCCGAACGGGCGGCGCCACGGCGGGCGTTCGGTCCCGGCGTCCGCGCGCGGGCGGTTCCGGTGCCCAGTGCGCCGAGGCCGAGTGCGGCCACCGAGGCGGTCGCACCGCGCAGCAGTGCCCGGCGGCCGGTCACCGGGTGGGAAGGGTCGGTCATCACGCCTCCGTCGCTCGGATACGGCGCACGAGTATGGGAGGAGCGGCGGCCGATGTCGAGAGCGCGGGCAGCATCGCCGGACACCCGCCGGACAGGGTGTCCGACGGGTGCCGACAATGCCCGTGATCACCGTCTATACGGTCACCGGACCCGTCTCGTACGGCTCAGAGCGCGGTCCAGGTGAAGGCGACCTCGTCCCCCGCCTCGATCCGGAACTGGCAGCCGCCGACCGGGGTGGCCGTGCCGTTGACCGCGATGTTCCAGTACGCCTCCTGGCCCCCGGTGGCACCGTCGATGGTGGAGACGAAGTAGTCCTCGAAGGAGGCGTACCACTCGCCGTCCCAGGTGAAGCCGGCCTGCGCGGCGGCGTCGTCGAGGGCGGCCGTCGGGGTCGGGCCCGCGCTCGGGTTGGCGCCGTTGTTGGTGCCGTCGCACGGGTGGGTGCCGCCGGAGGCGGTGGTGACGTCGTGGCCGGTCGTGGAGACCGTGCCGTCGAAGACCGTGCTGTCCGGACCGGTGACCGTCAGGGTCACCGTGACGGGGGCCTTGACCGCGAGCGGCGCCTCGGCGGAGCGGGCCGCGGGGACGGCCGTCAGCGCGAGTCCGAGCGCGGCGGTGAGGACGGCGGCACGTCTGAGGAGGGCAGCGGACATGGTGACCTGCTTTCGTGGGATTCGTGGGAGGGGAGTTCGCGGGTTCGCGGATTCCCGGACTTGCGGGTTCGCGGGTTGCGGAGGTGGGGAGTTGCGGGCAGGGAAGGCCAAGGGGCGTGTGGGGGAGGGGAGTTGGGTTCCGCCGGTGGGCGGCCCTGGGCATGGGCCGCCCACCGCGCGTGCTGCTGGTGCCGGTGTCGGTGCCGCTGGCCCGGTGAGCGCGGTGGCGGTGCCGTAGGCGGTGGTAGCCGTGCTGCTCAGTGGCTCCTGCGGCCCCGGCGGGTGAGGGCCACCGCCGCGGCGCCCGCGGTCAGCAGGGCGAGGGAGCCCGCGGCGTACGGCAGCGCGGCCGAGCCGGTCGCCGCCAGGCCGCCGCCCGTCGCCGAGCCGCCCGTGCCGCCGGAGGTGACCGCACCCCCGCCGACGGTGCCCGGGGCCGGTGTCCCGGAGGGCGAGCCCGAGGACGAACTGCCGCCGGTTCCACCGCTGTTGCCGCTGCCACCGCCGCTGCCGCCGGAGCCGGTGCCGCCGTCCCCGCCGGAGTCGCCGCCCGCCGAGCCCCCGGTGCCGCCCCCGGACGTACCGCCGGTGTCGCCGCCCGACGTACCGCCGCTGCCGCCCGTGCTGCCGTCGCCGGGAGCGCAGTCGATGGGTTCCAGGGCGGAGGCGGAGTCCTTGCCGTCGATCTGGGCCAGGGGCTTGCCCGCGAGGGCGGGGACCGCCTGGGCGGTGGCGCGCAGGGTGGTGCCGTCCACCACGGGTTCGGCGTAGCCCACCGCGCCCCGGTCGGCGGCCGGTGCCCTGCAACCGAGCTGACGGGACGTCAGCCAGGCGGTGCCCTCGGCGGCGGCCGCGGTCCGCTTGCCCGCCGCCAGCGCCTGGACGTCCAGGGCGGTGGAGTTGGTGTTGCCCGGCGGGGTGCCGAAGCCGTTGTCGCGGAAGCTGCCGTCCGGGAGCTGCTGCTTCTCCAGCCAGTCGAGCCCCGCCTCGGCGTCCGCGGTGCGGCCCGCGCCGAGCAGGGCCTGGACGGCGAGTCCGGTGCTGTCGGTGTGCGAAGTGCACTGGGCCGGATCGGACTTGAAGAAGAGCGGGTAGCCGCCGTCGGCGCAGCGGGAGGCGGCGAGGAAGTCGGCGGCCTTCGCGGGGAGGTCGCCGGTGCGCTGGAGGGCGAGGACCGCGAGGGACTGGGTGAACTGGTTGGAGCCGTCGCCGTTCGGCAGGTCGTCGGTGAACCGGCCGCTGTCCTGCATCCGTCCCAGCAGGGTCGCGGTCAGGTCGATGCCGCCGAAGTCGGCCGGGTCGCGGTGCTCGATCGCGGCGACCAGCGCGAGCTTGGCGGTGCCGCCCGCGAAGACCCGGCCCGGGGTGCCGCGGTCGATGTAGTCGGCGGCGTGCGCGGCCAGCCAGTCGGTGGCCTTCTCCGCCGTCGCGCCGCCGGTGCCGGTGGCGGCGAGCGCCATCACGATGTCGGCCGTGAGCCCCTGGTCGCCGGAGGCGTGGGTGCCCTCGGTGAGCCGGGAGGCCGTCCAGGTCGCGGCGGCCTTCTCGGGCGACGGGAGGGCGGGCGCGCCGGTCCTTGCCTGGGCGCCGCCCGGCAGCAGTGCGGCGCAGAGCGCGGCCGCGGGCACCACGACGGCGAGAAGGGCTCTGCTCGGAAACGGCATCGCGGCGGACTCCTTGGCGGTGTCAGAAGAGCCGGGCCCGCCCCGGGATCCGCCGCGCACGCACCCGAACTGGCGAACCCCTGGCGCGCGTCGGTGAACGCGGCGGCAGGGGCCGGCGAGCCGGGGCGGCTCGTGGCTCCACGCTGCAGACCATGACAGTGAGAAGCAGTGCACGCAGCACGACGGGCAGCCCGGCTCGCGGCGTCAGGGCCTTTCCTTCAGATCAGGCTGGGCTCGCGGGGGCCGGCACGCACATCTGCGGCGTTGTCGTCGGTTGTCCCCAAGCTCTCAACTGCGTTCGAGCAGGGGAGGCCCCAATCGCTCCGCGTCGACGCCCTCCTCCGCCTCGCAGCTGCACGCACCAGCCCGCGCTCCCTGATCCAGCCCGATCTGAAAGAAAGGCCCCAGGCCGCTCACGGTTGCAGGTCAGCGCCGGAATCCCACCGGCTTTCCCCGTCGCGTACGCATGAAGTTGTCGGCCCCGGAATCGACCGAGGGCAGGGGAACAGTAGGCCCGGGAAAGGGAGTTGGCCAGACGCGGTGAAGGAATTGTGACGCCGGACACGGTCCGCGGCGGGGCGGACGGCCCCGCGGGCGGCCGCGCAGATCACACCCGGCGGGCTGGCGCGGGGGTGCAAGGGTGCGTATTCTCCGAAGAGTTCGCCTCTGGGCGGACCCACAACTGAATGCGTGCACGACTGGGGAAAGCCGGTGGGAATCCGGCGCTGACCTGCAACCGTGAGCGCGAGGCCGCTGCCTCGCGTGAGCCGGAACGCCCGGCGTGCTGCGCGTATCGCTTCTCACTGTCACGGTCCGCAGCGTGGAGCCCGGTCTCAAGATCCTCGGGCCCCTGCCGCATTCGCACTTCGCACCGAATGCGCGTCAGGGGTCTTTTCGCGGATCGGTGCCCTGGCTGCCGGCCATTTCCCAAGGGGGAACCTCATGGTCGGGGTCGGACCCGGCGCCAGGACGGCCGCCGCCGTCGGGGCAGGCGCCGCACTCGCCGTCTCGATACCGCTCTTCGTACCCACCGCCTCCGCGGACGGCAAGGCGGCGACACCCGCCGAGGCCGCGGTGGCCGCCGCCCGCTGGGGAGCGGGCGAACTCACCGCGGACGGCGCCGTACCCGGCATGTCGGGCACCCCGGACTGGGGCCTGTCCATCGACACCCTGATCGGCCTCGAGGCCACCGGCGCCGCCCCCGCGGACGCCGCGAAGATCACCGCCACCCTCAAGACCCACGTCCGCGACTACAACAGCGCCGACGCCTGGGGACCCAAGGGCCAGCGCATCGCGGGAGCCACCGCCAAACTCCTGTACGCCGCGGTCATCACCGACTCCGACCCCGCGAAGTTCGGCGAGTACGACCTGCGGCAGGAGACCCTCGACCTGATCGCGGGGCCCGAAGCGGGCCTGGAGAACGGGCGGGTCAAGGACAAGGTCACCGCCCCCGCCACGGACAACAGCAACACCTTCGGCCAGTCGCTGGCCGTTCTCGGACTCGCCCGCAGCGGCGAAGTCCCGCAGAACACCGTCGATTTCCTCCTCGACCAGCAGTGCGCCTCGGGCGGCTTCCGGCTCTTCCCGTACGCCTTCGGCGGCGGCAAGGTCACCGGCGACTGCGACGCCCAGGGCGCCGACGCCGTCCTCGACCCGGACTCCACCGCGATGGCCGTCCAGGCGCTGCTCGCCGCGGCCGAGGCCGGTGCCGAGGGCGCGCAGGCCGGGGCCGAGAAGGGCGCCGACTGGCTGGAGGAGCAGCAGGCGGCCGACGGCGCGCTCGGCGGCTCGGGCCCCACGGCCGCCGCCAACTCCAACAGCACCGGGCTCGCCGGGCAGGCGCTGGCCGCCACGGGCCGCGAGGAGGCCGCCGGCAAGGCCGCGGGCTGGCTGGTGAAGCACCAGCTCACCCAGGCCGATGGCGGCAAGGCCGCCGCCGAGGCCGGGGCCGTCGCCTACAACGACGCATCCCTCAAGTCCGCCCAGGACGAGGGCATCGAGGAGTTCCAGCGCGACCAGTGGCGCCGCGCCACCCCGCAGGCCCTGCTCGGCCTCGCCCAGGTCCCGCTCGGCAGGATCGGCACCACCGACCCCGATCCGGGCCCGGGCCCCAGCGAGGACCCCGACCCGAGCACCACCCCCGACCCCACCCGCACCCCGGACCCGAGCACCAGCCCCGACCCGGGCACCTCGCCCGGCCCCGGCGTCTCCGCCGACCCCTCCAGTACGCCCGGTCCGGGCCCGAGCGACTCCGCGCCCGCGGGCGGCCCGGCCTCCGGCGGAACCGGCGGCAACACGCCGGACGTCGCCTCCGGCCCCGGCGGCTCACTGGCCGCCACCGGCGCCGACGTCCTGCCCTGGGCGGGGGCCGCCGGAGCCCTCCTGGTGGCCGGATACGCCACCCACCGCTTCGCCGCCACCCACCGGAAGGGCCGCACCTCATGAGGCGATACCTGCGCGGGCTGCGCGCGGCCACGCTCTCCCTGACCCTGGTCGCCGCCTCCGCCGGACTCGGGCTCGCCGCCGACCTGGCCACCGCCCCCGAGGCCGCGGCGGTCGACACCGGCAAGGGCACCGCCGGTTTCTGCCCGAACGCCGACGGGGTCACCGTCATCGTCGACTTCCAGGAACTCGGCGGCACCACCATCGTCCGGTGCGCCCCGGGCGACCAGGCCACGGGCCTCGCCGCGCTGAAGAACGCCGGTTTCCAGATCGCCGGGACGAACCGCTGGGGCGAGGGCTTCATCTGCCGCATCGAGGGCAAGCCCGGACCCGAGAGCGAACCCTGCATCGACACCCCGCCCGCCTCCGCCTACTGGTCGTACTGGCACGCGCCCAACGGCGGCAACTGGACGTACAGCCAGTGGGGCGTGATGAACCACAAGCCCCCGCCGGGCAGTTTCGAGGGCTGGTCCTTCTCCAAGGACAAGACCTCCACCACCAACCCGCCGCCGCGGGTCGCCCCCTCCCGCCCGGCCTCGGGCGGCTCCTCGGGCGGCTCCTCCGGGGGGAGTACGGGCGGCTCCGGCTCCTCGGGGGGCTCCGGCCCGGGCCAGGGCACCGGTGGCCAGGTAGGCAACGGCGGTGCGGGCGCGGGCAGTTCGGGCGGCGGCACCAAGGTCCCGGCCACCGGGCCCGGCGCCGGGAAGTCCGCGGACACCGAGGGCGGGAAGGACAAGGGCGGGAAGGAGGAGAAGAAGGGCAAGGCCTCCGCCGGCCCCTCGCACTCCGCCTCCGACGCACCCCTGCCGGGCACCGAGGACGAGCCCAGCGAGGCGGCCGCCTGGACCGGCGAGGGCGAGGACGGGCTCGAACCCACCGCGGCGAGCGGCGGGGACGGGGTGCCGACCAGCACCGTCGTCGGCATCGCCGCGGTGACCGTGCTCGCCGCGGGCGCCGGTGCCACCGCCTGGCGCCGCCGGGCCGCCCGCTCCGGTCCTTCCTCCTAGGGCGCCTGGCCACCGATGACGTCTCGGCTCGACCCGCTCCTGCGGCCGCTGCCACGCACCGTCCACCCCGGTGCGTGGTGGCTGTGGGCGCTCGCCATGGCCTCCTGCGCCAGCCGCACCACCAACCCGCTGCTGCTGATCATGATCCTCGCGGTCTGCGGCTATGTGGTGGTGCGGCGGCGCAGCGACGCCCCCTGGGCGCTCGCCTTCCGGATGTACCTGCTCCTCGGCGCGTTCGTCGTCACCCTGCGGGTGGCCTTCCGGATCGTCTTCGGCGGCGGCCAGGGCTCGATCGTCCTCTTCACGCTGCCGCAGATCCCGCTGCCCGAATGGGCCGCGGGTATCCGCCTGTTCGGGCCGGTCGCCGCGGAGCAACTGCTCGGCGGCGCCTACGACGGACTGCGCCTGGCCACCATGCTGGTCTGCGTCGGCGCCGCCAACGCCCTCGCCAACCCCAAGCGCATGCTCAAGGCCCTGCCGGGCGCGCTCTACGAGATCGGCACCGCCGTGGTCGTCGCGCTCTCCGTCGCCCCGCAGCTGGTCGAGAGCGTGCAGCGGGTGCGGCGGGCCCGCAGGCTGCGCGCGGGCGGCCAGACGGGTGCCCGCGCCCTGCGCGGCATCCTCATCCCGGTCCTGGAGGACGCGGTGAACCGCTCTCTCGCCCTCGCCGCCGCGATGGCCTCGCACGGCTACGGGCGCACCGGCCGGATCTCGCCCCGCACCCGGCTGCTCACCGGCTTCCTCGTCCTCACCGGACTCCTCGGCGTCTGCGCGGGCCTGTACGGAGTGATGGACGCCTCCACCCCGCGCTACCTGGGCGCCCCGATGCTGCTCGCCGGGCTCGCCGTCGCCACCACCGGCTTCCTGATCGGCGGCCGCAGGCTGCGGCGCACCCGCTACCGGCCGGACCGCTGGCGCCCCGGCGAGGCGGCCGTCGTCCTCTCCGGGCTGAGCGCGGCCACCCTGCTGTACCTCACCACCAAGGTCGACGCGGCCGATCTCTACCCCTCCCTCACCCCGCTCACCTGGCCCGAGATCGGGACGCTGCCCGCGCTCGGCATCCTGCTCGGCGCGCTGCCCGCCTGGCTCGCCCCGCCGCCGGTGCTCGAACAGGGCGCGTACGAAGAGGAGTCGACCTCAACCCGTACCGGCGCCGGGGAGCACGGGCGCACCGCCATCACGAAGGAGCCGGCCGCATGATCCAGTTCGAGCAGGTGACCTTCACCTACCCGGGGGCGGCCGAGCCCGCGCTGCGCGAGGTGGACCTCGACCTCGGCGAGGGGGAACTCGTCCTGGTCACCGGGCGCACCGGCGTCGGCAAGTCCACCCTGCTCGGCGCCGTCAACGGACTGGTGCCCCGCTTCACCGGCGGGCATCTGCGCGGCCGGGTCGCCGTGGCCGGGCAGGACACCGCCCACTTCCCGCCGCAGGAGTTCGCCCACCTGGTCGGCGTCGTCGGACAGGACCCGCTCGCCGGTTTCGTGACCGACACCGTCGAGGACGAACTCGCCTACGGAATGGAGCAGTTGGGCCTCGCCTCGGAGGCGATGCGCAAACGCGTCGAGGAGACGCTCGACCTGCTCGGCATCGCGGAGCTGCGCCGCCGCGCCCTCAGCACCCTCTCCGGCGGCCAGCAGCAGCGCGTCGCCCTCGGCTCGGTGCTCACCGCCCACCCCAAGGTCCTCGTCCTGGACGAACCGACCTCCGCCCTCGACCCCACCGCCGCCGAGGACGTACTCGCCGCGATCATCCGCCTGGTCCACGACCTCGGTACGACGGTCCTGGTGGCCGAGCACCGCGTGGAGCGGGTGGTGCAGTACGCGGACCGGCTGCTGCACCTGCCCGGCGACGGCACCGTACGCGACGGGGCGCCCGCCGCACTGCTCACCGACAGCGATGTGGCCCCGCCGGTGGTGCGCCTCGGGCGGCTCGCGGGCTGGCAGCCGCTGCCGCTCTCGGTGCGCGACGCCCGCCGCAGGGCCGGGGAACTGCGGGAGCGCCTGGCCGGACACGCCCCGCCCGCGAGCGCCCCGGGCGGCGGCGCGGTGGGCCTGGCCGCGCGGCGCCTGACCGTCACCTACGGCGCCACGGTCGCGGTCTCCCAGGTCGACCTCGATCTGCACCGCGGCGAGGTGCTGGCCCTGATGGGCCGCAACGGCTCCGGAAAGTCCTCTCTGCTGTGGGCACTTCAGGGTTCCGGGCCGCGCAGGTCCGGCACCGTCGACGTCTCCGGCACCGACCCCGGCAAGGTCCCGGCCCGCCGCGCCCGCGCCCTGGTGGGCCTCGTCCCGCAGACCGCGAGCGATCTGCTCTACCTGGAGACCGTGGACGCCGAGTGCGCGCAGAGCGACACCGAGTCCGGCACCCCCGAGGGCACCTGCCGCGCCCTGCTCGACTCCCTCGCGCACGGCATCCCGGGCGGGCGCCACCCCCGCGACCTCTCCGAGGGCCAGAAGCTCGCCCTGGTCCTCGCCGTACAGCTGTCCTCGGCGCCCGGAGTCGTCCTGCTCGACGAGCCGACCCGCGGCCTCGACTACCACGCCAAGGCCCGGTTCACCGAAGTGGTACGGGAGTTGGCGGCGCAGGGGTCCGCGGTGGTGGTGGCCACCCATGACGTGGAGTTCGTGGCCGGGGCGGCGGACCGGGTGGCGGTGATGGCCGAGGGCGAGATCGTCGCGGACGGCCCCACCGCCCGGGTCGTCGTCTCCTCGCCCGCCTTCGCCCCGCAGATCGCCAAGGTGCTGGCCCCGCAGGAGTGGCTCACGGTGGAGCAGATCGCCGGGGCCCTGGCGGAGGAGGAGGGGGTCCCGGCATGACCGACCTGCTGAAGCCGGAGCCCGAGGGCGCGGGCGAGCCTCCTGCCGTCGGGGGTGCGGGGAAGTCCCCTGCCGCCGGGGGTGCGGGCGAGTCCCCTGCCGCCGGGGGTGCGGGCAAGTCCCCTGCTGCCGAGAGTGCGGGCAAGTCCCCTGTCATCGACGGCATGAGCGAGTCCCGTACCGGAGAGGGCACGAGCAAGTCCCGTACCGCGGAAGGTGCGGGAGGTTCCCGTACCGGAAGGGAAGCCGGGCCCGCCCCCGCCCTGCGCCGCTCGGTGATCCGTATCCGGCCGCGGACCTGGCTGGTGCTGCTGCTCGCGAGCCTCGCCGGACTGGCCATGTTCTTCTGGCCGTTGTTCGCGCCGCCGCAGCCCGCGGCCATGGCGCACTCCACGGAGGCGCCGCTGCTCTTCATCGTGGCGATGCCGGTCCTGCTCGCCGTGGTGCTCGCCGAGATGTCCTCCGGCGGCATCGACCCCAAGGTGCTCGCGCTGCTCGGGGTGCTCTCCGCGGTCAACGCCGGTCTGCGGCCGCTGGGCGCCGGCACCGCGGGCATCGAGACCGTGTTCTTCCTGCTCGTGCTCGCCGGACGCGTCTTCGGGCCGGGCTTCGGCTTCGTGCTCGGCGCGGTCTCGCTCTTCGCCTCGGCGCTGCTCACCGCCGGGGTCGGGCCCTGGCTGCCCTTCCAGATGGTGTCCTCGGCGTGGATCGGCCTGGGCGCGGGGCTGCTGCCGCGCCGCGTCACCGGGCGGGCGGAGATCGCGATGCTCGCCGCCTACGGGGTGTTCGCCGCGTACTTCTTCGGCTTCATCATGAACATGTGGTTCTGGCCCTTCACCGCCGGGATCGACACCCAGCTCTCCTTCGACCCCGGTGCCTCGGTCCCGGAGAATCTGCACACCTTCCTGATCTTCACCCTCACCACCTCCACCTTCGGCTGGGACACCGGCCGCGCCCTCACCAATCTGATCGCCATCCTGCTCACCGGCCCCGCCGTGCTCGCCGTCCTGCGCCGCGCCTCCCGCCGGGCGGCCTTCGACGCGCCGGTCACCTTCAGCGCCGCGGCGAAGCGGTAGCGGCCCTGGGGGCGTTCACTCGGGAATGTTCGGAATCGGCAGCGGCCGTTCAGGTCTCATCTCCGCTGTCCGGTAAGAGATGTGACGGCACGTCAGCAGCCCAGTGAGGTGTGTCGGTCCGGGGCCCTCCGGATCCGCCCGCGGAGGTCAGCTCTCCGGCCCGGATGCCTGCTCCTGGACCGGATACGGCACGAAGGTGCTGCTGTTCTCGTCGACGGCCAGGCGGCGGTCCAGGGGCGGGACCGCGCGCTGCGGGCAGTCCAGGCGTTCGCAGATGCGGCAGCCCATGCCGATGGGGGTGGCCGCGGCGGCGTTGTCGAGGTCGAGGCCGTCGGAGTAGACCAGCCGCGAGGCGTGCCGGATCTCGCAGCCGAGGCCGATCGCGAAGGTCTTGCGCGGCTCGCCCCAGCCGCCGCGGTGCCGGGTGACCGCCCGCGCGGTCCACAGATAGCGCTGGCCGTCGGGCATCGAGGCCACCTGGACGTGGATGCGCCCGGGTGCCGCGAAGGCCTCGTAGACGTTCCAGAGCGGGCAGGTGCCGCCCGCCCGGGAGAAGTGGAAGTCGGTGGCGGACTGGCGCTTGGAGAGGTTGCCCGCGCGGTCCACCCGGACGAAGGAGAAGGGCACCCCGCGCAGCCGGGGCCGCTGCAGGGTGCTCAGCCGGTGGCAGACCGTCTCGTAGCCGAGGCCGAAGTCGTCGGTGAGCCGCTCCACGTCGTAGCGGCACTCCTCGGCGGCGCGGTGGAAGCGGGCGTACGGCAGGATCACCGCGGCGGCGAAGTAGTTGGCGATGCCGATCCGCGCCAGCGGCCAGGCGGTCGAGCCCTCCTCGAAGTCCTCGGAGGCGAGCCGCGACAGCTCCTCGCCGTACTCCAGGAGCGCCAGCTGGGTGGCCATCCGGAAGGCGCGCTGCCCGGGCCGCAGGCGGCTGGACAGGTGCAGGACCCGGCTCGCCGCGTCGTAGTGGTGCAGCCGGTCGGAGTCGGCGGCCAGGTGCACCCCGTGCCGCTCGGCCAGCCGGTCGGCGAGCACCCGCACCACCTCGCCGCGGCGGATGCCGATCTCCCGGGCCAGCTCCTCGGCGGCGAGATCCGTCTCGTGGAGGTAGTTCTGGCGCCGGTAGAAGAACTCGCGGATCTCCTCGTGCGGGGACCGCGGCTGCAGGGCCGGGTCCCGGCGGCCCTCGGCGCCGTCGGAGAGCTGCTCCGCCAGGCTCTGGTTGCGCCGCCCCAGGTCGACGAGGACGGCGGCGACGGCGGGCAGCCGGGAGGCGAGGTCGGCGAGGTCGGAGGCGGAGACCCGGGCCGCGGACACCTCCGCCGCCAGCGCGTCGCGCAGATCGGCCACCAGCCTGCTGGTGTCGCGCTCGGAGAAGAAGCCCGGGTCGACGCCGAAGACCTCGGTCAGGCGCAGCAGCACCGGCACGGTCAGCGGACGCGAGTCGTGCTCCATCTGGTTCAGGTAGCTGGGCGAGATCGCCAGCATGCGCGCCAGCTCGGCCTGGGTCAGCCGCCGCTCCTCGCGCAGCCTGCGCAGCCGGGGCCCGGCATAGGTCTTGCTCACAGCTCTCTCCTGGCGCTGACGGCTCCTCGCGTACGAGCGGTCCGCCGCCCGTACGGACACCGCGGGCGCGGCGGGTGCGGCCGCGGGCGGCATGGGCAGCACCCTACGCGCCACCGGCCGCCCCCGGTCGTTCGCAATCTTGGCAAAGCGGCGCCGGAAGACTGGCAGAACTTGGCATCCGTCCCTGCTTGATGGCACTCAGTGCCAATGTCAGAGTTCTGGCAGCGGGCCGCCGGACACCGGGCGGCCGAAGCGGGACACCGGGCGCGATTCCTGCCCTGACGTCGGAGACACCGGCTGTTCCGTACGGAAGTCCGCGCAGCATTGCTCACCGTTGATCGCGCGTGGCGTCCGGCGGCCCGCCCCTACCGGAGAAGAGGTCCCGCCCGGGATCCCGGTCGGCACGGCATCGAGTGCCATCTCTTCGCACAGTTCACCAGATCTCTGCGGTCGCGCACCGGCAGATTTCCTCCGACCCTCAGGAGACGGTCATGGCTCAGTCAGGCAGCACGGCACAGGAGCTGGCACAGCGGTGGGCCGAGGACCCCCGCTGGAAGGGCATCGAGCGCACCTACAGCGCCGAGGACGTGGTCCGGCTCTCCGGCAGCGTGCGCGAGGAGCACACCCTCGCCCGGCGCGGCGCCGAGCGGCTGTGGCGCCAGCTCCACGAGCGCGACTACCTCCACGCGCTCGGCGCCCTCACCGGCGGCCAGGCCGTGCAGCAGGTCAAGGCCGGGCTCCAGGCCATCTACCTCTCCGGCTGGCAGGTCGCCGCCGACGCCAACCTCGCCGGGCACACCTACCCGGACCAGAGCCTCTACCCGGCCAACTCGGTGCCCCAGGTGGTCCGCAGGATCAACAACGCCCTGCTGCGCGCCGACCAGATCGCCACCGCCGAGGGCGGCGAGGACACCACCGACTGGCTCGCGCCGATCGTCGCCGACGCCGAGGCCGGATTCGGCGGCCCGCTGAACGCCTTCGAGCTGACCAAGGCCATGATCGCCGCGGGCGCCGCGGGCATCCACTACGAGGACCAGCTCGCCTCCGAGAAGAAGTGCGGCCACCTCGGCGGCAAGGTCCTGGTCCCCACCGGCCAGCACATCCGCACCCTCAACGCGGCCCGCCTCGCCGCCGACATCGCCGAGGTGCCCACCGTCGTCGTGGCCCGCACCGACGCCCTCGCCGCCAATCTGCTGACCAGCGACGTGGACGAGCGGGACGCCGAGTTCGTGACCGGCGAGCGCACCGCCGAGGGCTTCTACCGGGTGCGGAACGGCATGAAGCCGGTGATCGCCCGCGGCCTCGCCTACGCCCCGTACGCCGATCTGATCTGGGTGGAGACCGGCACCCCCGACCTCGCCCAGGCCCGCGAGTTCGCGGAGGCGATCCACGCGCGGTACCCGGACCAGATGCTGGCCTACAACTGCTCGCCCTCCTTCAACTGGAAGGCCGCCCTGGACGACGACCAGATCGCCAAGTTCCAGCGCGAACTCGGCGCCATGGGCTACAAGTTCCAGTTCATCACCCTGGCCGGCTTCCACTCCCTGAACCACGGCATGTTCGACCTGGCGCGCGGCTACGCCGACCAGGGCATGACCGCCTATGTGGACCTCCAGGAGCGGGAGTTCGCCGCGCAGCAGCACGGCTTCACCGCGGTCAGGCACCAACGCGAGGTCGGCACCGGCTACTTCGACCTGGTCTCCACCGCCGTCAACCCGGCCTCCTCCACCACCGCGCTGAGCGGCTCCACCGAGGAAGAGCAGTTCCACTAGGCCGGGTCCGGCCGCACATCCCCTCCCCGCGGCGGCAGTTCGGCGCCACCGCCGCCCCCGTACCGGTGAGGACCGGACGCACGTCCCCGTCCGGTCCTCACCCGGCCCGCCGCCCCGGCTCGCTTCCGCGCCCGCCCCCGCCCACCCCTGAGGCCTTCCTTCCGCCTAGGAGATCCGCATGTCCACCACCGCTGTCACACACCGCGTCGAGGTGCTCGGCACACCGGGCGAACGGTACGACGAGATCCTCACCCCCGAGGCCCTGGACTTCCTGGGCCGTCTCGACCAGGGTTTCTCCTCCCGCCGCTTCGACCTGCTCGCCGAGCGCCGCCGCCGCGGCGAGCGCCTCGCCTCGGGAGCCGCCCTCGACTTCTCCCGCGCCACCCCGGCCGTGCGCGAGGACCCCGACTGGCGGGTGGCACCGGCCGCCCCCGGACTGGTCGACCGGCGCGTCGAGATCACCGGCCCGCCCGACCGCCGGATGGCGGTCAACGCCCTCAACTCCGGGGCCAGGGTGTGGATGGCCGACTTCGAGGACGCCACCTCGCCGACCTGGCAGAACATCATCGGCGGCCAGCTCACCCTGCTCGACGCCATCGAGCGCCGGATCGACTTCACCACCCCCGAGGGCAAGGAGTACCGCCTCGGCGAGAACGTGGCCACGCTGGTGGTCCGGCCGCGCGGCTGGCACCTGGTCGAGAAGCACCTCGTCGTCGACGGACGCCCGCTGTCCGCCTCGCTCGTCGACTTCGGGCTCTACTTCTTCCACTGCGCCCAGCGGCAGATCGACGCCGGACACGGCCCGTACTTCTACCTGCCGAAGCTGGAGAACCACTACGAGGCCCGGCTGTGGAACGACGTCTTCCTGCTGGCCCAGGAGCTGCTCGGCATCCCGCGCGGCACCGTCCGCGCCACCGTGCTCATCGAGACGGTCACCGCCGCCTTCGAGATGGAGGAGATCCTCTACGAGCTGCGCGAGCACTCCGCCGGGCTCAACGCGGGCCGCTGGGACTACCTCTTCAGCCTGATCAAGAACTTCGCGCACCGGCCCGACTTCGTCCTGCCCGACCGGGCCAAGGTCACCATGACCGCGCCCTTCCTGCGCGCCTACACCGAACTCCTGGTCCGCACCTGCCACAAGCGCGGCGCCCACGCCATCGGCGGCATGGCCGCCCAGGTGCCCGGCAAGGACGCCGCGGCCAACGACTCCGCCTTCGCCAAGGTCCGCCTCGACAAGGAACGCGAGGCCGAGGACGGCTTCGACGGCTCCTGGGTCGCCCATCCGGGCCTGGTGCCGCTGTGCCGCGAGGTCTTCGACGGGGTGCTCGGCGAGCGCCCCCACCAGGTGGAGCGCACCCGCGACGACGTCGAGGTCACCGCCGCCGAACTGCTCGCCGTGCGCAAGGTCAGCGGCCCGCCCACCGACGAGGGCATCCGCGCCGACATCGCCGTCTCGCTGCGCTACTTCGACGCCTGGCTGCGCGGCCGGGGCGCCGTCGCCCTCTACGGGCTGATGGAGGACGCCGCCACCGCGGAGATCGCCCGGGTGCAGATCTGGCAGTGGGTGCGCCACGGCGCCGTCTCCCGGGAGAGCGTCGAACGCCTCCTGGACGAGGAGCTGACCGCGCTGGGCGCCGAATACCCCTGGGCCCGGGTCGAGGAAGTCCGGGAGATCTTCGAACGCACCGCGCTGGCACGGGAGTTGCCCGCCTTCTTCACCTCCGACGCCTACGCCCGCCACCTGGTCGGCCGCCCCGGGACGCCGTCGTGAGCCCCGCGGCGGGGATCCCCGTCCGCCGGGTCGGTGTGGTCGGCGGCGGACAGATGGGCGCCGGGATCGCCGAGGTCTGCGCCCGCGCGGGACTCGACACCCTGGTCGCGGAGACCGACGCCTTCGCCGCCGGGGCCGCCCGCGAGCGGGTGGCGGCCTCCCTGGAGCGGGCGGTGCAGCGCGGCAGGCTGGACCGGCTCTCCGCCGAGGACGCGCTCTCCCGTATCCGCTTCGCCGCGGGCTTGGACGAGATGGCCGACCGGCAGCTCGTCGTCGAGGCCGCGATCGAGAACACCGAGGCGAAGACGGAGATCTTCCGCACCCTCGACAAGATCGTGGCGGACCCGCGGGCCGTCCTCGCCACCAACACCTCCTCGATCCCGGTCATGCGGCTCGGGATGGCGACCGGCCGCGCCGACCGCGTCCTCGGACTGCACTTCTTCAACCCGGTACCGGCCCTGCCGCTGGTCGAGGTCGTCCCCTCGCTGCACACCGCGCGCGAGGCGGTCGAGACCGCCGAGGACTTCGCCACCCGCCTCCTCGGCAAGACGGTCGTACGCTCCAGGGACCGCGCCGGATTCGTGGTCAACGCCCTCCTGGTGCCGTATCTGCTCTCGGCGGTGCGGATGGCCGAGTCCGGCTTCGCCACCGCCGCCGACATCGACGCCGGGATGGAACTGGGCTGCGCCCACCCGATGGGGCCGCTGAGACTCGCCGACCTGATCGGCCTGGACACCCTCGCCGCCATCGCCGAATCCCTCTACGGGGAGTTCCGGGAACCGCTGTACGCCCCGCCGCCGCTGCTCCAGCGGATGGTGGAGGCCGGACACCTCGGCCGCAAATCGGGCCAGGGTTTCCACCAGTACCACCAGGGGTGAGGGTCCCTGGGCGGTGCCGGGGTCCGAGGAGTGCCCCGGTCGCTGTGGAGACGGGGCGCGGCACGGATGACTGAGCCGTGCCGCGCCCCGTCGGCGTCCCGCAGGCGCCCGCTCCCGCGCCGCTCGTTCGCGTCCCTTGAGGCCACGGGGTAGACATGGGGGTATGGCCCGACTCAGGGGCCGACCCTGGAAGCAGTCCGGCCACTCGGGCGAGGGCCCACGCCCGAGTCGCGGCCGCCGGGGCCGGCAGCGCCGCGGCCCCCGTCCGCCGTGGCCGCGGCGGCTCTGGGACGCCGCGCGGGGCCGCAGCGTCGCCAGCCAGATGTTCGTCCTGCAGGCGCTGATCGTGCTCGTCCTGGTCGTGGTGGCCGTGGTGGCGATGCTGATCCAGGCGCGGGACGACCGCTTCCAGGCCGCCCGGGACCGCTCCCTCGCCGCCGCCGAGGCCTTCGCCCACTCGCCCGGACTCGTCGAGACCCTGCGCGGACCCGACCCGAGCGCACAGCTGCAGCCGCGCACCGAGGCCGCCCGGATGCTCGGCGGGGTCGACTTCATCGTGGTGATGAACCGCGAGGGCATCCGCTACACCCACCCCCGCCCCGAACTCATCGGCAAGCGCTTCGTCGGCACCATCGAGCCCTCGCTGTCCGGCCGGATCACCGTCGAACGGGTCTCCGGCCCGCTCGGCCAGGAGGTCCAGGTCGTCGTCCCGGTCACCGACGCCCGCGGCAAGATCGTCGCCCTGGTCTCGGCCGGCGTCCGGGTCAGCGAGGTCAGCAGCGCCTTCGAGCGGCAACTGCCCGTCGTCCTCGGCGTGAGCGCCGCCGCCCTCGTCCTCGCCACCGCGGGCACCGCCCTGGTCACCAGACGCCTGCGGCGGCAGACCCACGGCCTCGGCCCCAGCGAGATGACCCGGATGTACGAGCACCACGACGCGGTGCTGCACTCGGTGCGCGAGGGCGTCCTCATCGTCAGCGGCGACGGCCGGGTGCTGCTCGCCAACGACGAGGCCCGCCGCCTCCTCGGCCTGCCCAAGGACTCCGAGGGCGCCCGCGTCGCGGATCTCGGCCTCGACCCGCGCATCGCCGAGCTGCTCGCCTCCCGCCGCGCCGCCACCGACGAGGTGGTCCCCGTGCAGGACCTCCTGCTCGCGGTGAACAACCGGCCCACCGACCGGGCCGGGGGACCCCCGGGCAGTGTGGCCACCCTGCGCGACTCCACCGAACTGCGCGCCCTCGCCGGAAAGGCCGAGGCCGCCCAGGGGCGCCTGAGGCTGCTGTACGAGGCGAGCGTGCGGGTCGGCACCACCCTGGACGTGCAGCGCACCGCGGACGAGCTGACCCAGGTGTCCGTGCCCGGCTTCGCCGACACCGCCACGGTCGACCTCGCCGAGGCGGTGCTGCGCGGGGAGGAGCCGCGCCCGGTCACCGGCCAGGAGGCGCCCCAGCTGCGCCGCATCAGCCTGACCGGGGCGCACGGCACGCACCCGCTGTACCGGCCCGGCGACCTGGTCACCTTCGCCGCGCCGACCCCGCAGGCCACCGGCTTCACCGGCGGGGAGCCCGTACTCGTCAGGGACATGCGGACCTCGGACGGCTGGCGCACCCAGGGCGCCGAGCGCTCGCAGGACGTGCTCGACCACGGCTACCGGTCGATGATCACCGTGCCGCTGAAGGCGCGGGGCGTGCTGATGGGCATCGTCAACTACTGGCGCACCGAGGAGGGCGAGCCCTTCGAGGAGGAGGACCTCTCACTCGCCGAGGAGCTCGCCGCCCGCGCCGCGGTCTGCATCGACAACGCGCGCCGCTTCACCCGCGAGCACGAGATGGCGGTCACCCTCCAGCGCAGCCTGCTGCCCCGCGCCCTGCCCGAGCAGAACGCCCTCGACATCGCCTACCGCTATCTGCCGGCCCAGTCCGGGGTCGGCGGCGACTGGTTCGACGTGATCCCGCTGCCGGGGGCCCGGGTCGCGCTCGTGGTCGGCGACGTCGTCGGGCACGGCATGCACGCCGCCGCCACCATGGGGCGGCTGCGCACGGCGGTGCAGAACTTCTCCTCGCTCGACCTGCCGCCGGACGAACTCCTCGGCCACCTCGACGAACTCATCGCCCGCATCGACCAGGAGAACACCGCCGCCGGCACCGAGGCCGCCCTCGCGGGCGCCACCTGCGTCTACGCGATCTACGACCCGGCCTCCGGCCTGTGCCAGCTGGCCCGCGCCGGGCACCCGATGCCCGCGGTGGTGCGACCGGACGGCAGCGTCGACTTCCCCGACATCCCGGTGGGCCCGCCGCTCGGCGTCGGCAACCTGCCCTTCGAGGCGGCCGAACTCCACCTGCCCGAGGGCAGCAGCCTGGTCCTGTACACCGACGGGCTCATCGAGGACCGCAGCCGCGACATCGACGTCGGCATGGAGATGCTGCGGACCGCGCTCTCCCGGCCGGGGCTGAGCCCCGAGGACTCCTGCGAGGCGGTGCTGCGGGCCCTGCTGCCGGCCCGCCCCGGCGACGACATCGCCCTGCTCGTCGCCCGCACCCGGGTCCTCGCCGCCGACCAGGCCGTCAGCTGGCAGGTGCCGCCGGAACCGGCCGCGGTCGCGGGCGCCCGCGCCGAGCTGGCCCGGCACCTCGTGGACTGGGGCCTGGGCGACGCCGTGTTCACCGCCGAGCTGATCCTCAGCGAACTGATCACCAACGGCATCCGCTACGCCTCCGGGCCGATCGGCATCCGCCTGCTCCGCGACCGGAGCCTGATCTGCGAGGTCTCCGACACCAGCAGCACCTCGCCGCATCTGCGCTCGGCCGCCGCCGAGGACGAGGGCGGCCGGGGCCTGTTCCTGATCAGCCAGCTCGCCGAGCGCTGGGGCACCCGCTACACCCCCGAGGGCAAGGTCATCTGGGCCGAACTGCCGCTGTCCTGAGCGCGGCGGGCGGCGCCGCGCGGGGGCACCGCGGGCGCCGGAAGGGGCGCTCACCGCAATGGACCCTTCCGGATCGCGGCACGGCGTGGCGGCGAGTACCCAGGAAGGTGCGCCGCGTTAGGTGGCGTCTGTCGCACACCCGACCAAGGAGGCATCCATGCCGGATGCGAAACCGTCTCCTTCCGCCACGGCCACTGCGAACCCCCCGGACCCGGCAGAGGACGAGGCGCCGATCCATATCCTGTGGATCAACGCGGGGCTGAGCTGCGACGGCGACTCCGTCGCCCTGACGGCGGCCACGCAGCCGAGCATCGAGGAGATCGCGCTGCGTGCCCTGCCCGGCCTGCCGAAGATCGCCGTGCACTGGCCGCTGATCGACTTCGAGTCGGGCCCCGTCCAGGGCGCCGACACCTTCATCGAGTGGTTCTTCAAGGCCGACCGCGGCGAACTGGAGCCCTTCGTCCTCGTCATCGAGGGCTCCATCCCCAACGAGGCGATCAAGCCCGAGGGTTACTGGAGCGGCTTCGGCGACAACCCGGAGACCGGCCAGCCGATCACCACCAGCGAATGGCTCGACCGGCTCGCCCCGAAGGCCCTCGCCGTCGTCGCCATCGGCACCTGCGCCACCTACGGCGGCATCCACGCCATGGAGGGCAACCCGACCGGTGCGATGGGCGTGCCCGACTACCTCGGCTGGGACTGGAAGTCCAAGGCGGGCATCCCGATCGTCTGCGTGCCCGGCTGCCCGATCCAGCCGGACAACTTCGCCGAGACCCTGACCTACCTCCTCTACCAGGCCGCGGGCTCGGCCCCGATGATCCCGCTGGACGACAAGCTGCGCCCGACCTGGCTGTTCGGCGCCACCGTGCACGAGGGCTGCGACCGGGCCGGCTACTACGAGCAGGGCCAGTTCGCCGAGACCTACGACTCGCCCACGTGCCTGGTGAAACTGGGCTGCTGGGGCCCGGTCGTCAAGTGCAACGTCCCCAAGCGCGGCTGGATGGACGGCATCGGGGGCTGCCCCAACGTCGGCGGCATCTGCATCGCCTGCACCATGCCGGGCTTCCCCGACAAGTTCATGCCGTTCATGGACGAGCCGCCCGGCGGCAAGATCTCCGCCACCGCGAGCGGACTCTACGGAGCCGCCATCCGCAGGCTCCGCGGCATCACCGCGAAGACGGTCGACAAGGAGCCCAAGTGGCGCCACACCGGCCGCGAACTCACCACGGGCTACGGCAGGCCCTGGTAACCGCACCCCGCTGCGGCCCGGTCCCGGTGACCGGGCCGCACCCGCGCCTCAACCGGGCGGCCGCACGGCCGCCCGCACCCACGCCCGACGAAGAAGAGTACGGAGCACGCGATGGCATCCCCTCCGAAAGTGGCCAAGGACGGCAGCGGCCTGACGGAGATGTCCTGGGATCCGATCACCCGGATCGTGGGAAGTCTCGGCATCCACACGAAGATCGACTTCAAGCAGAAGCGCGTCGCGGAGTGCTACAGCACCTCGTCCGTCTTCCGCGGCTACAGCGTCTTCATGCGCGGCAAGGACCCCCGCGACGCGCACTTCATCACCAGCCGCATCTGCGGCATCTGCGGTGACAACCACGCCACCTGCTCGGTCTACGCGCAGAACATGGCCTACGGGGTGAAGCCCCCGCACCTCGGCGAGTGGATCATCAACCTCGGCGAGTCCGCGGAGTACATGTTCGACCACAACATCTACCAGGAGAACCTGGTGGGGGTGGACTACTGCGAGAAGATGGTCCGCGAGACCAACCCGGGCGTCCTCGACCTCGCCGAGCGCACCGAGGCCCCGCACGCCGCGGAGCACGGCTACCGCACCATCGCCGACATCATGCGCTCGCTCAACCCCCTCGAGGGCGAGTTCTACCGCGAGGCGCTCCAGGTCAGCCGCTACACCCGCGAGATGTTCTGCCTGATGGAGGGCCGCCATGTGCACCCCTCCACCCTCTACGCGGGCGGCGTCGGCACGGTCGCCTCCGTCCAGCTCTTCACCGACTACCTCAGCCGCCTCATGCGGTACGTCGAGTTCATGAAGCGCGTCGTCCCGCTCCACGACGACCTCTTCGACTTCTTCTACGAGGCCCTGCCCGGCTACGAGGAGGTCGGCCGCCGCCGCGTGCTGCTCGGCTGCTGGGGCGCCCTGAACGACCCGGAGTACTGCGACTTCACGTACGCCAACATGTCCGAGTGGGGACGGAAGATGTTCGTCACCCCGGGCATCATCGTGGACGGCAAGCTGGTCACCAACGACCTCACGAAGATCAACCTCGGGATCCGCATCCTGCTCGGCAGCTCCTACTACCAGGACTGGGAGGGCCAGGAGCAGTTCGTCACCCACGACCCGCTCGGCAACCCGGTCGACCCGCGGCACCCGTGGAACCAGCACACCATCCCGGCGCCGCAGAAGCGGGACTTCGACGACAAGTACAGCTGGGTGATGTCCCCGCGCTGGTTCGACGGCAAGGACTACCTCGCCCTGGACACCGGCGGCGGCCCCATCGCCCGGCTGTGGTCCACCGCGCTGTCCGGCCTCGTCGACACCGGGTACGTGAAGGCCACCGGGCACAGCGTGATCATCAACCTGCCGCGTTCGCTGACCAAGCCGGAGACCACCTTCGAGTGGAAGATCCCGAAGTGGAGCAACGCCCTGGAGCGCAACCGGGCGCGCACCTACTTCCAGGCCTACAGCGCGGCCATCGCCCTGCACGCCGCCGAGAAGGCCCTGGAGGAGGTACGGGCCGGACGCACCCAGACCTGGGAGAAGTTCGAGGTGCCGGACGAGAGCATCGGCTGCGGCTTCACCGAGGCGGTGCGCGGCGTCCTCTCGCACCACATGGTCATCCGCGACGGCAAGATCGCCAACTACCACCCGTACCCGCCCACCCCGTGGAACGCGAGCGTGCGGGACTCCTACGGCACCCCGGGCCCGTACGAGGACGCGGTGCAGAACACGCCCATCTTCGAGGAGAACACCCCGGAGAACTTCAAGGGCATCGACATCATGCGGGCCGTACGCAGCTTCGACCCCTGCCTGCCCTGCGGCGTGCACATGTACGTAGGCGGCGGCAAGACGCTGCAGAAGATGCACGTGCCCACCGGCCTCAGCGGGCTGGGCGGATGAGCGCCGAGGCCACCGGCGCCCGCGTGGAGGAACTCCTCGACGGCCTCACCGCCAAGGGCGGCCCCGCGGTCGCCGAGGCCGCCGAGGAACTGGTGCGCGCCCTCATGGAGTTCTACGGCGCGGGCCTCGCCCGCCTGGTCGACCGGCTCTCCGGCACCTCCGGCAACCCGCTGGGCGCGCTGCTCGGCGACGAGCTGGTCGCGGGCCTGCTCGTACTGCACGGGCTGCACCCGGAGGACCGCGAGCAGCGCGTCGCCCACGCCCTGTCCGCCGCCGAGGCCGGCGACCTGCGGGTGACCGGCTTCGACGAGGAGAGCGGCGAACTGCGCCTGACCAAGCCGGAGGGCGGCGGCTGCGGCTGCCCCAGCACCAGCGGCGCGGTCGAACAGCGCGTGGCGGCCGCCCTCTCCTGCTTCGCGCCCGAGGTGACCAAGGTGACGCTGGAGCAGCCCGCGGCCCGCGAACCCGCCCTGCTGCAGATCGGCACCCGGCCCCCGGGGGCGGCGGCGAACGGCCCGGCGGTCGCCCGGTGAACGAGCCGGCCGCCCTGGGCGGCACCGCGAGGACGCAGACGGGGCTGCGCCGCTTCATCGGCGCGCGCCAGCCCCGTGTCGAGCACTGCGAGCTGTGCGCGGTGGTGCTCCCCGAGAGCCACCGCCACCTCGTCGACACCGAGAACCGGTCCCTGACCTGCGCCTGCGTGGCCTGCGCGATGCTCTTCGACCGCCCCGGCGCGGCGACCGGGCGCTTCCGCACGGTCCCCGACCGGCGCCTGCGGGACCCCTCGCTGCGGATCGGGGCGGCCGAGTGGCAGAGCCTCGGCATCCCCGTCGGCATGGCGTACTTCTTCCGCAACTCGGCCCTGGACCACATCGTCTCGCTGTACCCGAGCCCGGCCGGGGCCACCGAGAGCGAACTCGACACCGAGGTCTGGGAGTCCGTCTTCGGCGGCTCCCCGCTGGCCGCCGCGATGCAGCCGGACGTGGAGGCCCTCCTGGTCCGCCGCACCGGGGACCGGGTCGCCTGCTACCTCGTACCGATCGACGCGGCCTACGAACTGGTGGGCCGGATGCGGCTGCACTGGCAGGGCTTCGACGGCGGAGCCGAGGCCCGTGCCGAGCTGGACGCCTTCTTCGCCGAGCTGGACGCCCGGGCGGTACCGGTGCGCCGACCGAAGGAGGGCCCGTGAGCGAGCTGCGGTTCACCTGCGTGGGAGTGCGTGCGGAGCCCTATGCCGCGGGGCCCACGCTGGTCTTCCGGGTGCGGATCACCGCCCCGCCCGGCGAGCGGGTGCACGCCCTCGCGCTGCGCTGCCAGATCCGTATCGAACCGGCCCGCCGCCGCTACGAGGACGCGGAGGCCGAGGGACTCGGCGACCTCTTCGGCGTGCGTTCCCGCTGGGGCAGCACCATGCACCCGGTGCAGTTCGCGCAGGCCTCCGTGGTGGTCCCCGGCTTCACCGGCGAGGGCGAGGTCGACCTGCCGGTGCCCTGCACCTACGACATGGACATCGCCGCCACCCGCTACCTCGACGCCCTCACCCAGGGCGAGGTGCCCTTCCTGCTGCTGTTCTCCGGCACCGCCTTCCACGGCGCCGGCGGCTTCGAGGTGCACCCGGTGCCCTGGGACAAGGAGGCCGTCTGCCGGATGCCGGTGGCGGTGTGGCGGGAGATGGTCGAGCAGCACTTCCCGGGCTGCGGGTGGCTGCGGCTGCCCCGCTCCGCCATGGACGAACTGCTCGCCTACCGCTCCCGGCACGCCCTGCCGTCCTGGGAGGCGACCGTACGCGCCCTGCTGGAGTCCGCCGACCGCGGCGGGCAGGCCCCGGCGACCGGCGGTCCGCTGCCCGCCGCCCTGGCCACACTGACCGAGGAGGCCGGTGCCTGATGACGAGCACCCCGCCCGCCCCCGCCGCGGACACCCGCCTGGACACCGCGGCCCTGGTCGCGGACGCCGTCCTCTTCGAGGGGTACGTCCTCTACCCCTACCGGGCGTCCGCCGCCAAGAACCGGATGCGCTGGCAGTTCGGCGTCCTGGTGCCGCCCTCCTGGGGCAGCGACAGCGCCGAGCACAGCGCGCAGCGCACCGAGTGCCTGATGGAGCCGCGCGGCGGGGCGAGCCTGCGGGTGCGGCTGCGGTTCCTGCACGCGCAGCGGCGCACCGTCGAGGAGTTGGGCCCGGACGGGGCCCATCACGAGGTGGAGAGCCTGGAGTTGCCCGACCGCGTCCTGTCCGCCTGGGACGAGGGCGTCGAGGAGCAGGTCGAACTCACCGTGGACGTCGGCGACTTGGCCGAGGAGGGCGCCGAACTCCCGTTCGCGCGGCCCGCCTCGGAGGAGTACGAGGCGGTCATCGGCACCGACGGGGAGCCGGTCGGCCGACTGGTCCGGCGCCGCGAGCGGATCGAGGGCGTGCTCCGGCTGTCCGCGACCGAACTCCCCGGCCCCTACCGGGTGTTGAGGCTCACCGCCACGGTGGAGAACACCAGTGGCTGGCGGCCCGGCGAGGGCGCGGCGGCCGACCGCGCCGCGGCGCTGCCGCACTCCCTGGTCTCGGCCCATCTGATCCTCGGCCTGACCGCCGGGTCCTTCCTGTCGATGACCGACCCGCCGGAGTGGGCCCGGGCGGCGGTGGCCGAGTGCCGCAACGAGCACACCTGGCCGGTGCTCTCGGGCGAGGACGGCGCCGCGGATGTCGTCCTGTCCTCGCCGATCATCCTGGAGGACCACCCCCAGATCGCCCCCGAGAGCCCGGGCGCCCTCTACGACGCCACCGAGATCGACGAGATCCTCGCCCTGCGCACCGCGGCCCTCACCGACCAGGAGAAGCGCGAGGCCCGCGGTACCGACGACCGTGCCGGTGCCGTCATCGACCTGGCCGACACCCTGCCCCCGGAGATGCTCGACCGCCTGCACGGCGCGGTCCGGGGCCTGCGCGCGATCACCGAACCCGCGGTGCCCCCGCCGCCGGAGGACACCCCCCACGTACCCGGGGTGGCCGAGGGCACCCCCTGGTGGGACCCGGGCGCGGACCGCAGCGTCGACCCGGATCGCGACCGCGTCCTCGTCGACGGCGCCAGCCTCGGCGCGGGCAGCCGCGTGCTGCTGCGCCCCGGCAAGCGGCGCACCGACGCCCAGGACCTGTTCCTGCACGGGCGCCGGGCCCTGGTCGAGGCGGTCCTGCACGACGTGGACGGGCAGGTGCACCTCGCGGTGACCGTGGACGACGACCCGGGGGCCGAACTGCGGCGCGTACAGGGACGGTTCCTGTACTTCCAGCCGGACGAAGTGACCCCGCTGGAGGAAGCGTGAACGGCACCGCGGGGCCCGCCGCCGGGGGCCGCACCCTGGTCGCGGGCATCGGCAACATCTTCCTCGGCGACGACGGCTTCGGCGTCGAGACCGTGCGGCGCCTTCGGGAGCGCGCGCTGCCCCCGGACGTGGAGCTCGCCGACATCGGCGTCCGCGGGGTGCACCTGGCCTACCAACTCCTCGACGGCTACGGCACGGTGGTCCTCGTCGACGCCATGCAGCGCGGCGCCGCGCCCGGCACCGTCCACCTGATCGAGGTGCGCGAAGCCGACCGCCCCGAGCCGGGCACCCCGGTGATCGACGGGCACCGCATGTCCCCGGACACCGTGCTCGCCCTGCTCGGCACCCTGACCGCGGGGACCGGGCAGAGCGGCCCCGGGCGCGTCCTCGTCGTCGGCTGCGAACCCGCCTCGGTGGACGAGGGCATGGGGCTCAGCGCTCCCGTCGAGGCCGCCCTGGACGAGGCGGTGCGCCTGGTGCTCGGCCTCCTCGGGGCCGACCCCGAGAGCGCGGCGCCGCCCGGCCACGGAACGGCACCGGCCCCCGGCGGCCCGGGACTCGTACCGCAGGGCCATGAGGCCTGAACCCGTACCGCCCGTACGCGCCCTCCGCCGACCTCGGCGGACGGGACACCCCTCTGACGAAGGAGCACGGCCATGTGGAAGTTCCTGATCGGTTCCGTCGCCGCGGCGGCCGCCTGCGCGGTCGCGGTGAACCTGCCCGACATCAGGCGGTATCTGAAGATCCGCGCCATGTGAGATCCGATCGGCGTACCTGGGGCGGGGCCACGGCGTGGCAGTCCCGTGGTCCCGGGCACCGGCCCTGTAATGGGACGGGCCCGCGAAAACGGGTCATACCGCCCGCCCCAGGAAGTGACCGATGCACGAGATGTCCATCGCGCTGGCCGTCGTCGGCCAGGTCGAGGAAGCGGCGGAAGCGGGCGGGGCGGCCGGCGTCGACTCGGTGACCCTGCAGGTCGGTGAGCTGGCCGGGGTGGTACCCGAATCCCTGCAGTTCTGCTTCGCGCTGGCCTGCGAAGGCACCCTGCTCCACGGCGCCGCACTCCGTACCGAACAGGTGCCCGGCCGTGCGCGCTGTGTGCCCTGCGCCCGGCAGTGGCCCACCGGCATGCCCCCGCAGCTGAGCTGCGAGCGGTGCGGCGGGGCCACCACGGAACTGCTCTCGGGCCGCGAACTGCAGATCCTCACCGTGCAATGGGCCGAGAGCCCGCAGCACGAACCCGTCGTCAAGGAGCCGTGAAGCCATGTGCCGAGTCGTCGATCTGCAGCAGGCGGTCCTCGCCAAGAACGACCAGTGCGCACGGCAGTTGCGCACCGAGCTGGGGGCGCGCGGCACCGCCGTGGTCAATCTCCTCTCCAGCCCCGGCAGCGGCAAGACGGCACTCCTGGAGGCCGAACTCGCCCTGGCGAAGGAGCGGTCGGTGCCGGTGGCCGCGCTCACCGCCGACCTGGCCACCGAGAACGATGCCCGCCGCCTCGCCCGCTCGGGGGCCCCGGTCAAGCAGGTGCTCACCGACGGGCTGTGCCATCTGGAGGCGCATATGCTCGGCGCGCATCTGGAGGGCTGGCTGCCCGAGGACACCCGGCTGCTCTTCATCGAGAACGTCGGCAACCTGGTCTGCCCCGCCTCCTACGACCTCGGCGAGACCCTGCGGGTGGCGCTCGCCGCGGTCACCGAGGGCGAGGACAAGCCGCTGAAGTACCCCACCGCCTTCGGCCTCGCGCACCTGGTGGTGGTCACCAAGCACGACCTCGCGCAGGCGGTCGGTTTCGACGAGGCGGCCTTCCTGGCCAACGTCCGGCAGGTCAACCCGGGCGTCGAGGTGGTCTTCACCTCCGCCCGCGACGGCGAGGGGGCCGGAGTGCTCCTGGACCGGGCCCTGGCCGCGTGCGAGGGCGGCACCGTCCACCAGCCGGTGATGGCCCGTCAGGTCGCCACCGAACGCGCCGCCTACGGCTACGACCAGCAGCCCGACCACGCGCACCCGCACGATCACGGTCATGCGCACGACCACGACCACGCTCACGCGCACGCCCATGAGCACCCGCACGAGCACGCCCACGCGCACGGGGCGGACGCCCCCCACCCCGCCGGGCACGAACACGTGCACCACCGCGACGGCGCCGCGGCCCGCTGAGCGCGGCGCACCGCCATGACAGGAGAACCGGCCAAGACGGCTGCCGAGGCCCCGCCTCCGGGAGTGCGGCGCAGCCGTGTCCTGGTCCGCGGAGTCGTCCAGGGGGTCGGCTTCCGCCCGTATGTCTTCGCGCTCGCCGGGCGGCTCGGGCTCTCCGGGCACGTCACGAACACCGGGGACGGGGTGCTCGCCGAGGTCGAGGGCAGCGCCGAGGCGGTCGCCGCCTTCCGCGCGCGCATCGGTCCTGAGGCGCCGCCGCTGGCCCAGGTGGAATCCGTCAGCCATCAGGAACTGGCCGCCGAGGGCGGCGCCGGATTCCGGATCACCGCCTCCCGCACCGGCGGCCCCGCGCGCACCCTGGTCTCCCCGGACACCGCCACCTGCCAGGACTGCCTCACCGAACTCCGCGACCCAGGGGACCGGCGCCACCGCCACCCCTTCATCACCTGCACCAACTGCGGCCCCCGCTTCACGATCGTCACCGGGCTGCCCTACGACCGCGCGCACACCACCATGGCCGGCTTCCCGATGTGCGCCCGGTGCGCGGCGGAGTACGCGGACCCCGCCGACCGCCGCTTCCACGCCCAGCCCGTCGCCTGCCACGACTGCGGGCCCCGGCTGCGGCTGCTCGTACGCGGGGACGGCCCGACGGGGGACGGGGCGGCGGGGGAGTCCTGGACCGAGGTGCGCACCGACCCGGTGGCCGGGGCGCGGCGGCTGCTCGCGGACGGCGCGATCGTCGCCGTGAAGGGGCTCGGCGGCTACCACCTCGCCTGCGACGCCGGGAACGAGGCGAGCGTGCGGCTGCTGCGGGAGCGCAAGGCCCGCGGCGGCAAGCCCTTCGCCGTCATGGCCCGGAGCCTCGACGACCTCACGGGCCTGGTCAGCCCGGACGCGGCCGAACGCGCCCTGCTCACCGGCAGCGTCCGGCCCGTCGTGCTGCTGCGCAGGACCGGCACCGGACCGCATCCGGCGCTCTCGGCGGCGGTCGCCCCCGGCAGCGCCGACCTCGGTGTGATGCTCCCGTACACCCCGCTGCACCATCTGCTGCTCGGGCTGCCCGGGGATCCGCCGGGGCCCCGGCTGCTCGTGATGACCAGCGGCAACCTCGGCGGCGAGCCCATCGTCACCGGCGAGGACGAGGCGCGGGAGCGGCTCGGTCCGCTCGCCGACGCGCTGCTCGGCCACGACCGGCCCATCGAGGTGCCCTGCGACGACTCGGTGGTGCGGGTGTGCGCGGGCGAGGAGCTGCCGCTGCGCCGCTCCCGCGGCTACGCGCCGCTGCCGGTGCCGCTTCCGCTGCCCGTCGCCCCCGCGCTCGCGGTGGGCGGCGATCTCAAGAACACCTTCTGCCTGGGCGCCGGCCGCCGGGCCTGGCTCTCCGCGCACATCGGGGACATGGACGACCTGGCCACCCTCGCCGCCTTCGGCCGTGCCGAGCGGCAGCTGGCCTCCCTGACCGGGGTCGCGCCCGCACTGCTCGCCGCCGACCGCCATCCCGGCTACCGCTCCGCCCGCTGGGCCCGCGGCGCCGCCGAGGGGCGGCCGCTGCACCGGGTGCAGCACCACCACGCGCATATCGCCTCGGTGCTGGCGGAGAATCAACTCGACGGCAGCACACGGGTGTTGGGCCTCGCCTTCGACGGGACCGGCTACGGCGAGGACGGTGCCGTCTGGGGCGGCGAGTTCCTGCTCGCCGACTACACCGGCTTCCTGCGCTTCGCCCATCTGCGGTACGTGCCGCTGCCGGGCGGGGACGCGGCCGTACGCCACCCCTGGCGGATGGCGCTGGCCCACCTCCGGGCGGCGGGCCTGCCCTGGGACCCGGAGCTGCCCTCGGTCGCGGCCTGCCCGCCGGAGCAACTACCGCTGCTCGCACGGCAGTTGGAGCGCGGGATCAACTGCGTGCCCACCTCCAGCATGGGCCGCCTCTTCGACGCGGTCTCCTCGCTCGCCGGGATCTGCCAGCACGCCGGGTACGAGGCCCAGGCCGCCCTGGAGCTGGAGGCCGCCGCGGTCTCCTGGGGCCAACCGGTCGACGGCGCCTACGAGTTCGGCCTGACCGGGGAGGCGGGAGCCGCGCTGCAGGCGGACCCCGGGCCGGTACTCGCCGCCGTGGTGGCCGAGTTGCGGGCGGGGGTGCCGCGGGAGCTGGTCGCGGCGCGCTTCCACCAGTCCCTGGCCGGGCTCGTACGCCGTGTCTGCGGGCGGGCGCGCGAGGAGCACGGCGTCCAGACGGTGGCGCTGACCGGAGGAGTCTTCGCCAACGCGCTACTGCTCGGGGCCTGCACCCGGGTGCTGCGCGAGGACGGCTTCACCGTGCTGCGGCACCGGCTCGTCCCACCGGGCGACGGCGGGCTCGCCCTCGGCCAGTTGATGGTCGCCGCCCATGCGGCGGCCCCGGCACGGGGCGGCGGCCCCCGGCCCTGACCGGAACCGCCCGCCCGCCACGCGGCGGCACCCGTACGGCGGTACGGACCCCGCACCTCGCACCAACCAGACCGTGACAGCAGAACGAGGAGAAGCCCATGTGCCTGGCGGTACCCGGCAAAGTCCTGGAGATCGAGGAACGGGACGGCACCCGCATGGCGAGTGTCGACTTCGGCGGCGTGGTGAAGGACGTCTGCCTGGAATACCTGCCGGACCTCCAGGTCGGCGAATACACCATCGTGCACGTCGGATTCGCGCTGCAGCGCCTGGACGAGGAGTCGGCCCGCCGGACCCTCGCCCTCTTCGAGGACCTCGGGCTGCTCCAGGAGGAGTTCGGCGACCCCTGGGAGGCGGCCGCCTGGGCGGGAGAAGAGGTCCCGCCGGGGGCGGGCCCGGCGCACGCACCGCAGGAGGCGCAGCAGTGAAGTACATCGACGAGTTCCAGAACCCGGAGCTGGCGAAGCGCCTGCTCGACGACATCCACGCCACCGTCACCCGCCCCTGGGCCCTGATGGAGGTCTGCGGCGGCCAGACGCACTCCATCATCCGGCACGGGATCGACCAACTCCTGCCCGAGAAGATCGAGTTGATCCACGGGCCGGGCTGCCCGGTGTGTGTGACCCCGCTCGAACTCATCGACAAGGCGCTGGAGATCGCCTCCCGGCCCGGGGTGATCTTCTGCTCCTTCGGGGACATGCTGAGGGTGCCCGGCACCGGCCGCGACCTCTTCCAGGTCCGGTCCCGGGGCGGCGACGTACGGATCGTCTACTCGCCGCTCGACGCGCTGAAGATCGCCCAGGACAACCCGGACCGCGAGGTCGTCTTCTTCGGCATCGGCTTCGAGACCACCGCCCCGCCCAACGCCATGACGGTCCATCAGGCCAGGCGGCTCGGCATCCGCAACTTCAGCCTGCTCGTCTCGCATGTGCGGGTGCCCCCGGCCGTCGAGGCCATCATGGAGTCGGCGGACTGCCGGGTGCAGGCCTTCCTCGCCGCCGGGCACGTGTGCAGCGTGATGGGCACCGAGGAGTACCCGGAGCTGGCCGAGCGCCATCGCGTTCCCATCGTGGTCACCGGGTTCGAGCCGCTGGACATCCTGGAGGGCGTGCGGCGGGCGGTGCGGCAGCTGGAGCGCGGCGAGCACCGGGTGGAGAACGCCTACCCGCGCGCGGTGCGGGCCGAGGGCAACAAGGCGGCCCGGGCGATGCTGGAGGACATCTTCGAGGTGACCGACCGCGGCTGGCGCGGCATCGGTGTCATCCCGGCCAGCGGCTGGCGACTCGCCCCGCACTACCGGGAGTTCGACGCCGAGTACCGCTTCTCGGTCACCGGCATCACCACCACCGAACCCGCCGAGTGCCGCAGTGGAGAGGTGCTGCAAGGGCTCCTCAAACCGCACGAGTGCGAGGCCTTCGGCACCACCTGCACCCCCCGCAATCCCCTGGGCGCGACCATGGTCTCCAGCGAAGGAGCCTGCGCCGCCTACTACTTGTACCGCCGCCTCGGCGGTACGCCCGCACCCCTGGAGGCGAGCCCCGTTGTCTGAGACCACCGACCTGGCCCAAGTCGCCCCGGCCGCACCGGACTTCTCCGGCTGGACCTGCCCCGCACCGCTGCGCGACCAGGAGCGGATCGTGATGGGGCACGGCGGCGGCGGTGCGCTGTCGGCCGAACTCGTGGAGCATGTCTTCGCCCCCGCCTTCGGGGGCCGCGTGCTCTCCTCCCTCGCCGACTCGGCCGCCGTCGAACTGGGCGGCGCCCGCCTCGCGTTCTCCACCGACTCCTTCGTGGTACGGCCGCTGTTCTTCCCCGGCGGCAGCATCGGCGACCTCGCCGTCAACGGCACGGTCAACGACCTCGCCATGAGCGGGGCCCGCGCCGCCTACCTCTCCTGCGGGTTCATCCTGGAGGAGGGCGTCGAGATGGCGGTGGTGGCGCGGGTCGCCGAGGCGCTGGGCGCCGCCGCGCGCACGGCGGGCGTCGAGGTCGCCACCGGGGACACCAAGGTCGTCGAGGCGGGCCGCGGGGACGGGATCTACCTCAACACCTCCGGCATCGGGCTCATCCCGGAGGGCGTCGACATCCGCCCGCAGCGGGCCACCCCGGGCGATGTGGTGCTCGTCAGCGGTCCGATCGGCGAGCACGGGGTGGCCGTGCTGAGCGTGCGCGAGGGGCTGGAGTTCGGGGTGGGCGTCAAGAGCGACTGCGCCGCCCTCGGCTCCCTCGTCGAGGCCATGCTCGCCGTCACCCCCGACATCCATGTGCTGCGGGACCCCACTCGCGGCGGGCTCGCCAGTGCTCTCGGCGAGATCGCCGCGGCGGCCTCGGTCGGGGTCGCGCTGCGGGAGCGGGACATCCCGGTGCCGCCCGAAGTGGCCAATGCCTGCGCCATCCTGGGCCTGGACCCGATGTACGTCGCCAACGAGGGCAAGCTGGTCGCCTTCGTGCCCCCGGCCCACGCCGACGCCGTACTGGCCGCGATGCGGGCGCACCCGCTGGGCGCCGGGGCGGCGGCCATCGGCGCCTGCGTGGAGGCGCATCCGGGCATGGTCACGGTCCGTACCGCGCTCGGCGGCACCCGGGTGGTGGACCTCCCGATCGGCGAGCAGCTGCCGCGTATCTGCTGAGACGGCAGGGGAGTTGCACCGCCCGCGGGTACCGGAGCCCGCGGGCGGTTCAGTGCGCGAGGAGGACGGCGCCGAGCCCCAGGGCGGCCGGGAGCGCCTGCACCGCCAGGATGCGCCGGGAGACGGTGGCGGCGCCGTACGCCCCGGCGACCACCACGCAGCCGAGGAAGAAGACCGCCGGGGCGAAGCCCTCGCCGCCCGGGCCCCCGGAGGCCAGCAGCGCCCAGACCAGGCCCGCGGTGAGGAAGCCGTTGTACAGGCCCTGGTTGGCGGCGAGCGCGGCGCTCTGCTCGGCGAACTCCTCCGTCGTGCCGAAGACCGCGCGACCGCGCGGGGTGCGCCAGAGGAACATCTCCAGGACCAGGAAGTACAGATGGAGTGCGGCCACGAGGCCCACGAGAAGAGAGGCGAGGACGTTCACGGTGCTGCGGCACTCCTGACGGCGGTACGGGACGGGTGGCCGGGGCGCTGCTCGCCCCGGTGGAGCGGGCGGTGCCCGCCCCGGGTCATGAGGGGAGCTGGGCGGGCAGGCAGTCGCGCGGGATGAAGTACCAGCCCTGCTGGCCGACGCCCTCGGTGTCGCCCGCGCGCGGGTCGCGGACCATCACCCACTGGCCGTCCCGGGAGACATAGCGCCACTGCACGGTCTGCCCCACCGCCACCTGTCCGTCCACCGGGGCGCTGGGCGCGCTCGGGACCTCCCAGGGGCGTACGTTGCCGTAGCCGCGGATGTGACTGCCGTCCCAGGTGGCGCAGTTGGCACCGGCCACGGTCGCCACGCTCGCGCCGTCGGTGTCGCTGCCGCCTATCTGGCCGTTGGTGAACTGCTCGACCGGCATGGTCGCCGCCGCGCCGCAGCTGTCGGCCTGGGCGGCGTCCCCGGAGAGCGCGCCCGAGTAGATCCACAGGCAGCTGTTGAGGTCGCCGTGGACGCGGGCCCAGCGGTAGCCGGCGTCCTGCTCCCCGTGGACGTCCACGGTCCAGTCCCGGTAGGCCGTGCCGATCACATAGGAGCGCGGGGCGCGGCGCAGCAGCGTGTAGTCGGTGTCGACCCGCTTGCGCAGGGCGGCGTCGGCGGTCGAGGCGCCGCCGACCACCACGAGCGGGACCACCGCCCCCGCGGCCACGGTCACCAGGCCCAGCACAAGGGCGTTCATCCTGCGGAAGGTGCTCTTTCCTCGCCTGCTCACGGGGCCTCCTGGGGTCGGCTCACGCACGTAGAGTCCTGTCGGGGCGGCCGCCCCAACTCAAAGAAACTCTAGGGTACTTCTGAAGCTATGCACAACGACCCGGCATCCGGCCCGAGCGAACCGGCCCTCGGCTCGCTCGGCCGCACCCATGAGAACCGGCCAGGGCTGCCTCGCGGGCGGAGCAGCCTGAGCAGCGAGGAGGTGCGATCCGCGCAGCGGGACCGGCTGGTTCGCGCCATGATCGCGGCAACCGCCGAGCAGGGCTACCCGGCGGTCATGATCGCGGACGTGGTCCGCCGCGCACGGGTCTCCCGCAAGGCCTTCTACGCGCACTTCGCGGACAAGCAGGCCTGCTTCCTGGCCGCCGCCGACCTGGGTGTCGCCCTGATGTTCCGCCGCGTCGCCGAGGCGGTGGCGGCGGCGGGGCAGTCCCCCGAGCCGCTGGCGCCGCTGCGGGCCGGACTCGGCGCCTACCTCCGATTCCTCGCCGGGGAGCCGGAGTTCGCCCGGGTCTTCCTGGTCGAGGGGCTGGCCGCCGGGCCCGCCGCCCTGGAGCGCTTCGCCGCCGCGCACCGCCGCTTCGCCGAGCTGACCCGCCGCTGGTACGAGGCGGCGCGCACCGACCACCCCGACTGGGCCGAGGCCCCGGACGCCGCCTACACCGCGGTCATCGGCGCCCTGCACGAACTCGTCGCCGTGGAGGTGCGCGCCCGGCGCACCGCCGCCCTCCCGGAGTTGGAGGGGACGGTGCTGCGGGTGCACCGGGCGCTGCTGATGGGGTGGCCCGGGGGCGCACCGGACCGCGAGGGGTGAAGGTGCGCCGGGACGGCGCCCGGCGGGCCCGGCCCGCGGCCGCGCGGGCGCCTCGCAGCGCCCGGCGGAAAGCCACCTGCCCCCGCCGGGCGCCCGTGCTCAGCCGTGCCGGAACTCCGGCGGGCGCTTCTCGCTGAAGGCCCGCATGCCCTCCTTCTGGTCGGCGGTCGCGAACACCGCGTGGAACAGGCGGCGTTCGAAGCGCACGCCCTCGGCGAGGGTGGTCTCGAAGGAGCGGTTCACGGCCTCCTTGGCCATCATCGCCACCGGGGCGGACATGCCCGCGATGGTCTCCGCGACCGCGAGCGCCTCGGCGAGGAGTTCCCCGGCGGGCACGATCCGCGAGACGAGTCCGGCGCGTTCGGCCTCCTCGGCGTCCATGGTGCGGCCGGTCAGGCACAGCTCCATCGCCTTGGCCTTGCCGACGGCGCGGGTCAGCCGCTGGGAGCCGCCGATGCCCGGGATCACGCCGAGCTTGATCTCCGGCTGGCCGAAGACGGCGGTGTCGGCGGCGAGCAGCACATCGCAGAGCATGGCCAACTCGCAGCCGCCGCCCAGCGCGTAGCCGCCCACCGCGGCGACCGTCGGGGTGCGCAGCTGCCCGAGCTGGTCCCAGGCGGCGAACCAGTCGCTGAGGTACATGTCCAGGTACTGCTGCGGCTCCATCTCCTTGATGTCCGCCCCGGCCGCGAAGGCCTTCGCGGAGCCGGTGAGGACCAGGCAGCCGACCTCCGGGTCCCGGTCCAGCTCCCGGGTCGCCGCGACGACCTCCTCCATCACCCGGAGGTTGAGCGCGTTCAGCGCCTCGGGCCGGTTCAGGGTGAGCAGGGCGGTGCGGCCCTTGCGTTCGACGAGGATCGTCTCGTAGGGCTCGCTCATGTCAACTCGTCCTTCTCGTTGTGCTGTTGGGGGTGGGGCTGGTCGGGGAAGGCCTGTCCGCCGGAGTGCCGCGCGGGTCCGGTGGCAGAACGGGCCCGGATGGACCGGACGATCCCGGAGAAGTCCCGGTCGGCGCCCTCGCCTTCGGCGTAGGCCGCGTACAAGGCCGCTGCCCGCAGGCCGAGTTCGGTGTCGACCCCGCCCGCGCGGGCGGCGTTGGCGGCGAGGCCGAGGTCCTTGGCCATCAGCGGTGCGGCGAAGCCGGGCCGGTAGTCGCGGTTGGCCGGGCTGCCCGGAACCGGCCCGGGCACCGGGCAGTTGACGGTCAGCGCCCAGCACTGGCCGGAGGCGGCCGAGGCCACGTCGAAGAGCGCCTGGTCGGAGAGGCCGAGGCTGTCGGCGAGGACGAAGGCCTCGCTGACCGCGATCATCGAGATGCCGAGGATCATGTTGTTGCAGATCTTGGCGGCCTGACCGGCGCCCGCGCCGCCGCAGTGCACCACCTTGCGGCCCATGGCCGCGAGCAGCGGCTCGGCCGCGGCGAACTCGGCCTCGCCGCCGCCCGCCATGAAGGTGAGGGTGGCCGCCTCGGCGCCCATCACCCCGCCGGAGACCGGGGCGTCCAGGGCCCGGTGCCCCGCGGTGACCGCGGCTCGGTGGGCGGCGCGGGAGTCGGCGACGTCGATGGTCGAGCAGTCCACGAAGAGGGTGCCGGGCCGCGCCGCGGCGAGCAGACCGCCCTCGCCGTAGAGATCGAGGACCTGGCGTCCGGCGGGCAGCATGGTGAGGACCACCTCGGCCCCGGCCGCGGCGGCGGCCGCGGAGGCGGCGGGCTCGACCCCGGCCTCGGCCGCGGCGGCCAGTGCCTCGGGGACGGGGTCGTAGCCGAGCACGCGGTGCCCGGCCTTGACGAGATTGGCGGCCATGGGGCCGCCCATGTGGCCGAGGCCGAGGAAAGCGGCGGTCGTGGTCACCAGGGCACCTCCTGGGGGAAGTCGTCGGCGGCGAGGGCGAGTTCGCCCGCACCGAGCGGGGCGAAGAACCGCTCCACCAGCTCCTCGGTCACCTCGGTGAGGGTGGCCGGGGACCAGTGCGGGTCGCGGTCCTTGTCGATCACCTGGGCGCGGATGCCCTCCACCAGGTCGGGGGAGGAGAGCGCCGCCGTGGAGATCCGGTACTCCTGCTCCAACACCCGCTCCAGCGGCCCGAGTCCACGGGCGCGGCGCAGGGCGGCCAGGGTGACCTTGAGCGCGGTGGGGGACTTGGTGAGCAGGGTCGCCGCGGCCTGTTCGGCGGCCGGGGCCCCGCTCGCGTGCAGCCGGTCCACGATCTCCTCGACCGTGTCCGCGGCGTAGCAGTGGTCGATCCACTCGCGCTGCTCCTCCAACTGCCCGGGCGGGGCCTCGCGCACCTGGGCGCGGACCGCCTCCGCTACGGAGCCCCCGCGCAGCGCGTCGAGGAAGGCCGGGAGCCGCGCGGAGGGTACGAAGTGGTCGGCGAGGCCGCAGACCAGCGCGTCCCGTGCGCCCGACACCGCACCGGTGAGGGCGAGATGGGTGCCCAGCTCGCCGGGTGCGAGGGCGAGCAGATAGGTGCCGCCGACGTCCGGGACGAAGCCGATCCCGGTCTCCGGCATGGCCACCTTGGAGCGCTCGGTGACGATGCGGACGCTGCCGTGCGCGGAGACCCCGACGCCGCCGCCCATCACGATGCCGTCCATCAGGGCGACGTACGGCTTGGGATAGCGCGCGATCCGGGCGTTGAGGCGGTACTCGGCGCGCCAGAAGGCGGTCGAGGCCTCCCCGCCGCCGGTGCGGGCGTCCTCGTGGATGGCGCGGATGTCGCCGCCCGCGCAGAGTCCGCGCTCCCCGGCGCCGCTCAGGACGACGGCCCGGACCGCCGGGTCGTGCTCCCAGTCGTCGAGGGCGGCGGCGAGCAGTTCGACCATCTCGTGGGTCAGGGCGTTCAGGGCCCGCGGCCGGTTCAGGACGAGCCGGCCGAGGCCGCCCTCGACCCGGACCTGCACCGGGGCCTCGGTGGGCTCGCTCATCCGCGTGCTCCCGTCAGGCTCCGGGCGACGATGACGCGCATGATCTCGTTGGTCCCTTCCAGGATCTGGTGGACCCGCAGGTCCCGGACGATCTTCTCCACCCCGTACTCGGCCAAGTAGCCGTATCCGCCGTGCAGTTGCAGCGCCCGGTCGGCGACGGAGAAGCCGGTGTCGGTGGCGAAGCGCTTGGCCATGGCGCACAGCTGCGGGGCGTCCGCGGTGCCCTGGTCGAGGGCGTCCGCGGCCTGCCGTACGAGGGCCCGGGCGGCGGCGAGTTCGGTGGCCATGTCGGCGAGCCGGAACTGCAGGGCCTGGGCGTCCAGCAGGGTGGCGCCGAAGGCCTCCCGGTCGCGCAGATAGGCCAGGCCCCGGTCCAGGGCGTTCTGCGCGCCGCCGAGCGAGCAGGCGGCGATGCCGAGGCGGCCGCCGTTGAGGCCGTTCATGGCGATCCGGAAGCCGCCGCCCTCCGGCCCGAGCAGCCGGTCGGCGGGCAGCCGCACCCCGTCGAGCAGGACCTGCCGGGTGGGCTGGGCGTTCCAGCCCATCTTGCGTTCGTTCGGGCCGAAGGAGACGCCGGGGTCGTCGCGTTCGACGAGGAAGGCCGAGATCCCGCCGGGCCCGTCCGCGCCGGTGCGCGCCATGACCACGTACACCTGGGAGGCGCCCGCCCCGGAGATGAACTGCTTCACCCCGGTCAGCACCCAGTGGTCCTTGTCGCGCACCGCGCGGGTGCGCAGCGCGGCGGCGTCGGAGCCCGCGCCCGGTTCGGTGAGGCAGTAGCTGCCGAGCTGCTCCATGGCGCACAGCGCGGGCAGGAAGCGGGCCCGCTGGGCGGGGGAGCCGTAGCGGTCGATCATCCAGCCGACCATGTTGTGGATGGAGAGGTAGCCCGCGATCGAGGGGCAGCCGGTGGCCAGCGCCTCGAAGATCAGCACCCCGTCGGCGCGGGAGAGCCCCGAACCGCCCAGGTCCTCGCGGACGTAGACCCCGCCGAGGCCGAGCCCCGCGGCCTTGCGGAGCACGTCGACGGGGAAGTGCTTGTCCTGGTCCCAGCCGAGGGCGCCCGGGGCGAGATGCTCGCGGGCGAAGTCCAAGGTGGTCTCGACGACGGCGAGTTGGTCCTCGTTGAGGAGAGTGGTCATGCCGTCACCCCATGGTCGGGATGGTGAAGCTCGCGCCCTCCTTGGCCCCGGAGGGCCAGCGCGAGGTGACGGTCTTGGTACGGGTGTAGAAGCGGACCGCGTCCGGGCCGTGCTGCCCCAGGTCGCCGAAGCCGGACCGCTTCCAGCCGCCGAAGGTGTGGTAGGCCACCGGCACCGGGATCGGCACATTGACGCCGACCATGCCGGTGTCCACCCGCCGGGTGAAGTCGCGGGCCGTGTCGCCGTCCCGGGTGAAGAGCGCGACGCCGTTGCCGTAGGCGTGCTCGGTGGGCAGCCGCAGGGCCTCCTCGTAGTCGGCGGCGCGGACCACCGAGAGGACCGGGCCGAAGATCTCCTCCTGGTAGATCCGCATCCCCGGGGTGACCCTGTCGAAGAGCGAGGCCCCGGCGAAGAAGCCGCCCTCGTGCCCCTCGAGCGTGAAGTCCCGCCCGTCCACGACGAGTTCGGCGCCCTCCCGGACACCGAGGTCCACATAGCCGCGGACCCGGTCGACAGCGTCCCGGCCGACCAGCGGGCCGAAGTCCGCCGCCGGGTCGTCGCTGCGGCCGATGCGCAGGGAGCCGATCCGCTCCTTGAGGCGGGCGACCAGCGCCTCGGCGGTCTCCTCGCCGACCGGCACCGCCACCGAGATCGCCATGCACCGCTCGCCCGCCGAGCCGTAGCCCGCGCCGACCAGCGCGTCCACGGCCTGGTCGAGATCCGCGTCGGGCATCACGATCATGTGGTTCTTGGCGCCGCCGAAGCACTGCGCCCGCTTGCCGTGCGCGGCGGCGGTGGCGTAGATGTGCGCGGCGATCGGCGTGGAGCCGACGAAGCCGAGCGCTTGGACGCGCGGGTCCTCCAGGAGGGTGTCGACGGCCTCCTTGCCGCCGTTGACGACATTGAGGACGCCCGGCGGCAGGCCCGCCTCCAGGAAGAGTTCCGCGAGCCGCAGCGGCACCGAGGGGTCGCGCTCGGAGGGCTTGAGGACGAAGGAGTTGCCGCAGGCCAGGGCGGGCGCCGCCTTCCACAGCGGGATCATCGCGGGGAAGTTGAAGGGGGTGATGCCCGCGACCACGCCGAGCGGGCGCCGCAGCGAGTGGACGTCGATCCCGGCCCCGGCGTTGTCGGTGAACTCGCCCTTGAGCAGGTGCGGGATGCCCGCGGCGAACTCCACCACGTCGAGGCCGCGCGCCAGGTCGCCGTGCGCGTCCGCGACGGTCTTGCCGTGCTCGGCGGAGAGCAGCCGGGCCAGCGACTCCTTCTCGCCCTCGACGAGTTGGAGGAAGCGCAGCAGGACCCGGGCGCGGCGCTGCGGGTTCCACTCGCCCCACTCGCGCTGCGCCCCGGCGGCGTCCGCGACGGCCGCCCCGGTCTCGGCGCGGCCGGCCAGCGGCACCCTGGCCTGCACCTCGCCGGTGTTGGGGTCGAAGACATCGCCGTACGCACCCGAGGTCCCCGGGGTGTGCTTGCCGCCGATGAAATGGGTCAGTTCACGGACCATGGAAAGCCTGCTCTCGTCAGGTGGGATCCGGGGGATGGCAGGGCGGACCGGCGGCGCGCGCGGCAGCGCGCGGCCGTGGTCGGCCGGGAAGACGCGGAGACGAAGTGCCGTCAGGCGGTGCGCAGTCGCGCGTGCCGAAGCGGATCACCCAGGTCGTGGGTACGGACCGGTGCCATGCGTGTCTGCTCCATCCTCGTGGAAACACGGAACATCCCGCGGCCGGTATCCTGACTCCCGGATCAGCGCGCGTCCCCTTGCCTTCCCGACGGATCTCTCCGTCAGTGGCGTGTCCTGCGAGGACGAACTCCCCGGTCACAGTGGCGGGACCGCGCCGGAATCGCACCGGCTTCCCTGACACCGCGGGCCTTGGTCACGAACATATAGTTGGACGTCCTAGTAAGTCCACCCCGGCCCGGCCCCGGACGTGATTTCCGGCCGCGGCCCGCCCGATGGCGGCGGATGCTCACAGCTCTCCCCGCCACCAGGGGTCGTCCGGGCCGTCCGCGCGGATGATCCGGGCCCTGGCCAGGATCTTCTCGTCGAGCGGCCGCAGCAGCGCGCGCAGCTCGCGGGCGCTCTTGCGGGGCAGCAGATGGAGCGCGAGTTCCAGCCGGTCGCGGAAGTAGCCGGGGTCGCAGCCGCACTCCGGGATGCCGCAACTCGGGGCGCCGAAGGGGGGATCGGCCACCCGGCGCAGGGGGCCGTGGGCCAGGGCCCGCCAGTGCCAGAAGGCCTCGGCGGTCGCCTCCGGCCACAGGCGGGTCCGCTCCAGGCGGCACAGGGCCGCGACACAGGATCCGGAGACCGGGCCGACCGGAGGGAACCGGCGCCGACGGGGGCGCGGTACGGGAGTCTCGCCCCGCAGGGCGGAAGGGCGCCTACGCGGCATGGACCTTTCGGTGCGTCATCATGGCGGCACGCTACAACTCCCGTACCCGGCGCGGCCAGTGACTTGTGCGGGGACCGCGGGCCCGCCGCCGCCCGCCGCGGATGCTTGGATGGGAGGCCGATCGGCCAGGGAAGACAGCGAGCCGAGGCCGCCGCGCGGTGGCGGGCCCGAGGGAGACATGAGTACGCAAGAACGCCGCATCCTCGTCATCGGCATGGGCGCCGGCGACCCCGACCACCTCACCCTCGCCGCGGTGAAGGCGATGCGCCGGGCCGAGGTCTTCTTCGTCCTCGGCAAGGGCCGGGAGAAGGAGTCGCTGACCCGGCTGCGCCGCGAGATCCTCGACGAGCACCTCAGCGGCCCGTACCGGATCGTCGAGGCGGCCGACCCCTGGCGGGACCGCGCGCAGGAGGACCGCGCGGGCTACACCTCGGCGGTGCACGACTGGCGGCGGCGCCGGGCCGATGTCTGCGAGCGGCTGATCCGGGAGGAACTCGCCCCCGGCGGCACCGGCGCCTTCCTGGTCTGGGGCGACCCGGCGCTCTACGACAGCACCCTCGCCGTCCTGGCGGACATCCGCGCCCGCGGGACCGTGGACTTCGACCACGAGGTGGTCCCCGGCATCAGCAGCGTCTCGGCGCTCGCCGCACGCCACCGGATCACCCTCAACCGGGTCGGCCGCCCCGTCCGCCTCACCCCCGGGCGGCGGCTGGCCGAGGACTTCCCGAACGACGACGGCGACCTGGTGGTCATGCTCGACGCCCAGGAGGCCTACACCCGGCTCACGGGCGAGGGCGTCTGGATCTACTGGGGCGCCTATCTCGGCACCCCGGACGAGATCCTGGTGGCCGGGCCGCTGGACGAGGTCGCCGAGCGCATCACGCGCCTGCGCGCCGAGGCCCGCGCCCGGCACGGCTGGATCATGGACACCTATCTGCTGCGGCTTCAGCCGGAGGGCGGCGAGGGCTGAGCACCCTCAGCGCCGCGCCCCGGCGCCGAGGCGGCCCGCCCGATCGCCGCCACCAGGGGCAGCAGCCGCCGCGGCACGCGCTCGCGCAGGGCCACCTCGGTACGGGTGCGCACCACGCCCGGCATGCTGATCAACTGCTGGATCACGTCCTCCAGATGGCCGTTGTCCCGGGCCACCACGCGGGTGAGCAGGTCCCCGCCGCCCGCGATGGAGTGCGCCTCGATGATCTCCGGCACCGCGGCGAGGGCGTTGCCCACCGCGTCCAGGTGCCCCTGGGTGACCTCGATGTGCACGAAGGCGAGCACCGGATGCCCCAGGGCCGCCGGGGAGAGCGCGGGCCCGCCCGCGGTGATGACGCCCTCCCGCTCCATCCGGTCGAGCCGCGCCTGGAGGGTTCCCCGGGCGATGCCCAGGATGCGGGCGTACTCGCGTACCGAGGTGCGGGGCTGTTCGAGCAGCAGCCGCAGGATCCGGGTGTCCAGTGCGTCCACGGGCATGTTCCGTTGGCTCCTCGGGGACCGGCGGCAGAGGTGGTGACCGTACCCATGGCACAGCGGGCGCGGCTTGTGTGGTGCCACCGGTCGGCGGGTGCCTACCGCGGCCCCAGCGGTGGCGCCGCGGAGCGCCGGCCCGCCGACGGCGCCGGGTCAGGACCCGCGGCGCCATTCTCCCTGCCGGGGGCGCCGGGGTCCTGACCCCGTGGGCGGTGGCTCAGGACCGGGCGGCCCAGATGTTCACGCCCTCCTTGCTGACCGCGAAGCCGTCGATCTCGTCGAGTTCGGCGGCGGTCAGCGGCGGGGCGCTCAGCGCCGCGAGGTTCTCCTCCAGCTGCTCCACGCTGGAGGCGCCGATCAGGGCGGAGGTCACCCGGCTGTCGCGCAGCACCCAGTTCAGGGCCAGCTGCGAGAGCTTCTGGCCGCGCCGCTCGGCGACCCCCGCGAGCCCGCGCAGCCGGCCCACGGTGTCCTCGTCGAGCAGCCCCGGGTCCAGGGACTTGCCCTGCGTCGCGCGCGAGCCCTCCGGGATCCCGTCGAGGTACTTGCCGGTCAGCAGCCCCTGGGCGAGCGGGGCGAAGGCGATGCAGCCCATGCCCGACTCCTCCAGGACGCCGAGCAGCCCGTCGTCCTCGATCCAGCGGTTGAGCATCGAGTACGAGGGCTGGTGGATCAGCGGCCGCACGCCCAGCTCCCGCAGGATCCGCACCGCCTCGGCGGTCTGCTCCGCGGTGTAGGAGGAGACGCCCACGTAGAGGGCCTTGCCCTGCTGCACCGCGGAGGCCAGCGCGCCCATCGTCTCCTCGAGCGGGGTCTCGGCGTCGAAGCGGTGCGAGTAGAAGATGTCGACGTAGTCGACGCCCATCCGCCGCAGCGAGGCGTCGAGCGAGGAGAGCAGGTACTTGCGCGAGCCCCACTCGCCGTAGGGCCCGGGGTGCATCAGATAGCCCGCCTTGGTGGAGAGCACCAGCTGATCGCGGTACGGGGCGAAGTCCTGGGCGAAGAGCTTGCCGAAGTTGAGCTCCGCCGAGCCGGGCGGGGGACCGTAGTTGTTGGCGAGGTCGAAGTGGGTCACGCCCAGGTCGAAGGCGCGGCGCAGGATCGCCCGCTGGTTCTCCAGGGCCCGGTCGTCGCCGAAGTTGTGCCACAGCCCCAGCGAGACGGCGGGCAGCTTCAGCCCGCTGCGGCCGGTGCGCCGGTAGTCCATCGTCGCGTAGCGGTCCTCGGCGGCCCCGTACGGGCGCGTCGTGTCGGTGTCCATGGCGTCGCTCTTCCTCACGTACTCGCGTTCGGGCCTGCCGGGTCCCGGCGTGCCGACGGAAATCCTCTCACCGGTCCGCCCTGCCGCCCTGCTCAGGACCGGGTGAGCGCGGTGACGTGGAGCGTTCGGTACCCCTCCGCCGTGCAGGTGCGCAGCCCGTTCACCTCCAGGAAGACGGACTCGCGGCGCCCCGGCAGGTACACCCGCAGGCTGTCGGCCCCGCCCGGCCGGCACCTGTCCCTCCCGTAGGCGCCGGTGTCCGCCAGCTGCACGACGAAGCTCGCCGCCTCGCCCCGCGCCAGGGTGATCCGCTCGCCGGGCCCGCCGCTCCGCTCGGCGGGGCTGCCCACCCGGGTGCGGTCCGGCCCCTTGGCCAGGGAGACACCGGGGAAGCCCCGGGTGGTGCAGACCGGGCCGTCCGCGTTCACCAGCCGGAGGGTCATGTACCGCGAACCGGCGGCCTGTTCGGAGCGCTGACGGCTCAGGGCGAGGATCGCGCCGGAGCACTGCGGGGTCTTCGGGGCCGCCGGTCCCGTGGCCTCGTCCTCCGGTGGTCCTGAGCTGTCCGAGGGGCGGGGCGAGGGCGTCCGGGCGGGGCCGGAGGAGGACTCCCGGGGGCTCTCCGGGCTCCGGCCGGTGGCGGGCGGGTCGCCGGCGGGGACGACGCGCTCGGCGGGCGGTCCGGTGCCGTCGCCGCCGGAGCCGAAGTGGTCGGAGAGGGTGCCCAGCCTGTCGGTGAGGAACCCGGCGGGCACCGTGACCGTGGCGAGGGCCGCCCCGCAGGCCACCACGGCGACGGTGAGCACCCGGCGCCTGCGCCGCGCCGCGGCCCGGCGGCGGATCCGGGCGAAGGCGCCCGGCGGGGGCGGCAGCGGGGTCGACGGACGAGCGAAGGCCGCCCGGATCTCGGCGGATTCCTCCTGCTCGGCTCCGGGGCCCACGGGGGAGCGGTCCGGCCCGGGCAGGTCGCGGGGGTCCTCAGGAGATGTCATGGATGTCCCTCAATTCCGCTCGCAGCAGCTGTCGTGCGCGGTGGAGGTCGGTCTTGACGCTGCCGCTGCTGCGGCCGAGGACCTCCGCGATCCGGAGCACCGGTAGGTCGGCGTAGTAGTGGAGCAGGACGGGGGTCCGCAGCCGCTTCGGCAGCGACTGGACCAGGTCGCGGATGTCGGTGGCGCTGTCGGCGGGGGACTGCGCCTCCTCCGCGGTGCTGCCGATGCGCTGGAGCGTGCGCCGTTCGCGCTCCGTGCGCCGCCAGTGGTCCTTGATCAGGTTCGAGGCGATCGTGTAGAGGTACGCCCGCGGCTCGTCCACCCGGCCCCAGCGCGACCAGAGCCGGGTGAAGGCCTCGCTCGCGATGTCGTGGGCCAGCGCCTCACTGCCCACCAGGGAGCGGCACCAGCCGGCCAGCCGCGCGTAGAACTCCTCGAAGAGTGCCGCCGCTTCGGTCGATTCCGCCACGCGTACGCCCTGTCCTCCCCGCTGCGCCGGGCAGTCGCCGTCGACCGCGCTCATCCGCCGGTGACACTGGTCCAGCCGCCGTCCGGCCCCCGGCCCACGCCGAGGGTACGCAGCCTGGCGAGCACCGCGGCACTCTGCGCCTCCAGCCAGTCGCACAACTCCCGGAAGGAGACGAAGCGGACCTCGGGAGTGTCCGCGATGTCTTTGAGGAAGAGCTCGACGGCGTCCATGTAGATGCCGCCGTTCCAGGTCTCGAAATGGTTGCCGATGAACAGCGGGGCACGGTTTCCCTCATAGGCGCGCCGGAAACCCGCGCGATAGGCGCCGCGGGCCTCCTCCCGCCAGCGGGCACGGGAGTTGAGGCTGCCGTTGGTCGCGTTCCCCGACTGGTTGGCCATCATGTTGTAGTCCATGGTGAGCACTTCGAAGTCGTGCCCGGGGAAGGGCACCGCCTGGAGCGGGAAGTTCCACAGCCCGCCCAGTTTTCCGGGCCACACCTGGGTGCCGCCGGTGGAGCTGGCGTCGTAGCGCCAGCCGAGCCGCCGCGCGGTCGGCAGCAGATTGCGCTGGCCGAGCAGGCAGGGGGTGCGGCCGCCGACGAGTTCCTTGCGGTAGTCGAAGGGCAGCGGTTCCCCGTCGGTGAATCCGGTGTGGGTCCGCCATTCGGTGACGAAGGAGGTCGCCTGCGCTATCTCCTCGTGCCACATCTGCGGCGACCAGTGGGCCACCGAACCGCTGCCCGAGCAGAAATGCCCGTTGAAGTGCGTGCCGATCTCATGGCCCTCCAGCCACGCCGAACGCACCTGCCGCAGCGTCTCCTTGATATGGCCGTCGCTGAGATAACCGATGTCGGAGGCCCCGACCGGATTGTTCGGCGGCCGGTAGCGGTCCTTCCTCGACTCGGGCAGCAGATAGATCCCGGAGAGGAAGAAGGTCATATGCGCGTCGATCTCCCGCGCGATTTTCCGGAACCGGCCGAAGAGCCCGTCGTCGAGGGCGCCCGCCCCGTCCCAGGAGAGCACCACGAACTGCGGCGGACGCTCGCCCTTCGCCAGCGGCTTCACGGCGGTGCGCCCCGGCTGCTCCCCGGTGTCGGCCGTCGAGCCGTCGCCTATCAGGCGCGGCGCGTCCTCGCTCGGCGAGGACGCGGGGCCGCCGTCCCCCGAGGTGCCGGGCGTGGTTCCCGAGGGGAGGGTGCCGTCCCTGGCATGGCGCGCGAAGGCGTACGTCCCGGCCGCCGCGAGCCCGGCGGTCCCGGCGCCGAGCAGCCCCCGCCGGGTCAGCCCGCCGGAGCGGGAGCTCTCGCGTCCGTGCCTGTTCTGCTGCTGCCTCATGGGTGCTGTCCCTCGGTACGAAGCGGCGCCGACCGCCGAGCGGGGTCGTCCGGTCACTCCTCCGTAGAGCGCATGGCCCCGGCCCGAGTTGTCACAAATGCATAACGGCACTCTCGGTGGCGCATCGGTTACGCACGGTCCGGGGTGTGGGGGTAGGCCCCGTGCGAGCCGTCCGACCGGCCGGATGGTGCTCGCCCGGTCGGCCGAACAGCCCCCAGGACAAGGGCGGATTGAGCCAATGGCCCACTCTTCAGGGCCTCTGTTGAGCCAACGGGTCCCGGGGTGCTATCTGTGGCCCCAGCACGTACTCATCAGGGCGCCGCGTAGAGCGCCGGACGGCAACGAAGCCTCCGGCCCGTGGCGCCCTCGTCGTGCCTGCCCGCCCCATCCCGGCGACGGCAGGCGCGCCACCGACGTCAAAGGGGGCGGCAGACCGCCGTGAAGAGGATGTTCGTGGCTCCGGACCCGGGGCGCCTGAGGCTGCGGACCTCGGTCCGCGCGGTCCTCGGCGTCGGCGCCGCCGTCTGCGTCTCCGAGCTGAGCGGCTTCTCCCTGATCGCCTCGATCACCGCGGGACTCGCCGCGCTGCTCGCGCTCTTCACCGTCCAGGACGCGAGCGTCGGCGCCCAGCGCACGACCACCGCGCTGCTGCCCGCCGCCGGTTTCCCGGTGCTCGCCCTGGCCACCGCCCTGCACGGACTCGCCTCGGCCCGGGACCTCGCCTTCCTCGCCGTCGTCTTCTGCGGGGTCTACGCCCGCCGCTGGGGACCGCGCGGCCACGCGCTCGGGATCTTCGCCTTCATGAACTTCTTCATGGCGCAGTTCCTGCACGCCGTCCCCGCCCAACTGCCCGAGCTGTACGCCGCCATCGGCCTCGCCCTGCTCGCCGCCGGAGCCGTGCGCTTCCTGCTCTGGCCCGTCGAGCGGCGCACCCCGCCCGCCGCGCCGCCGCCCGCCCTGCCCGGCACCGGCCTGGCCCGGCCCACCACCCGGCAGGCCTTCCAGGCCACCGCGGCCTGCGCGGTCGCGCTCGCCCTCGGCCAGGCCTTCTCCGAGGAGCGCTGGTACTGGGCCGTGGGCACCGTCTGGTGGACCTTCGTCAACACGGCCTCCCGGGGCGAGACGCTGGTCCGCGGCTTCCGCCGGGTCCTCGGCACCGTGATCGGCATCGCCGTGGGCCTGCTCGTCGCCGTACCGCTGCACGGCGCCCCGGCCCCGAGCGCGGCCCTGGTCGCCCTCTGCGTCTTCGGGATCTTCTACACCGCCGCCGTCTCGTACTCCTGGATGATGCTCGCGGTCACCGTCATGGCCGGTCTGCTCTACGGGCTCCTCGGGGTGCTCGACCACCACCTGCTGGTGCTCCGCCTCGTCGAGACCGCGGTGGGCGCGGTGGCCGCCGGGCTCGCCGTGCTGCTCGTCCTGCCCGTGACCACCCACGCCACCAACCACGCCTGGATCCAGCGCGCCCTCGGCTGCGTGCACGCCGCCACGGCCGCGGCGACCGCCCGGCTCTCCCACGACCCCGCGGCCGACCCGGCCCCGCACGCCGCCGAGCTGGAACTCCTCCTCGGCCGGGTACGCCTCGCGCTCGCCCCGCTCGTCCACCCGCTGAGCCCCTTCCGCGCCCGCAAGGCCCGGGCCCGCCAGGTCATCGCGCTGCTCGACGACTGCGCCCGCGAGGTGCGCGGCCTCGTCGCCGTCTCCGCCGACCCGGTCGCCTCGCACGACGTCCGGCTGACCGCCGCCTGCTGGCGCGTGGAGGCGGCCGCCGAGGCGCTCACCGCCGGCGAGACCGGGCTCGACCGCGCGGTCGCCGAGGCCCGCGAGACGCGCCAGGGCGCCGGCGGCGACACCGCCCTGGTCCATCTGCACGGTCTGGAGAAGGCCCTCGCGGAGCTGGCGGCACCGCTGCTCACCGCCCCGCGCTCCTGAACCCGGACCCACCCGACCGGGCGTGAACGGCACGGCCCCGGGCCCGGCCCGCTGTTAGCGTCGGCCCCCGGAAGCAGGCGAGCGGAAGGGGTTGCCGTGGCAGCGGGCGAGGGACAGGGCGGGTACGCCTACATCGGGTCGTTCACCACCGCGGGCGGCGCGGGCATCACCGAGGCGGCCGTCGACCCGGACACCGGCGCGCTCACCGTCCTCGCCACCACCGACGCGGTGGCCGACCCCTCGTACCTCGCGCTCTCGGCCGAGGGCGGCCTCCTGTACGCCGTCAGCGAGAGCGAGGAGGGCGCGGTGGCCGCCTTCCGCACCGGGGGGCTCGAAGCGGCCGGACGCCCGGTGCCGGTCCACGGCAGCGGCCCCACCCACCTCACCCGCTACGCCGGGCATCTGCTGACCGCCAACTACGTCTCGGGCAGCGTCTCGGCGGTGCCGCTGACCGCCGAGGGCACCCCCGGCCCCGAGGTCTCGGGGGTGCTCCGGTACGAGGGCTCGGGCCCGCACCCGCAGCGCCAGCAGGGGCCGCACGCCCACCAGGTGGTGGCCGCCCCCGGCGGGCGCTGGGCGCTCGGTGTCGACCTCGGCACCGACTCCGTCCACGTCTTCACGCTCGACGCGGCCGGTGCGCCGCTGCCGCACCGGGAGACCGCGCTGCGCCCCGGCTCGGGCCCGCGCCACCTGGCCTTCCACCCGGCCGGGGAGATCGTCTACGTGGTCAACGAACTCACCCCGAGCCTCACCGTCTGCCGCTGGGACGCCGCCGGGGGCCGCCTGCGGCCGCTCGGCGAGGCCGCCCTGCTGCCGCACGCGCCCGCCGGGGACGCGCTGGCCTCCGAGGTGGTGGTCGCGCCGGACGGACGGTTCCTGTGGGTGTCCACCCGGGGCGAGGACGTGATCTCGCTCTTCAACGTCTCGGCCGACGGCGAGCGCCTCTCACTGGTCGGCACCGTCCCCTGCGGCGGGCACTGGCCCCGCGAACTGGCCCTCTCGCCCTCCGGCCGCCACCTCTACACCGCCAACGAACGCTCGGGCAACGTCGCCTGGTTCACCGTCGACCAGGACAGCGGAGTACCGCAGCACAGCGGGTCCCTCGACACTCCCGCGCCGTCCTGCGTGATCTTCGGCTGAGCTGAGTTGGGCTGGGTTGAGCTGGGTTGAGCTTGGCCGTGCCGGGCTGAGCTGGGCTGGGCTGAGCCGGGTCCCGGGTTCTCCGCGACCGGGAAACGGGGGAACGGAGAGGCGGAGAGGCGGGGGAACGACGGAGATGCGGAGAGGCGGGGGAACGGGGGAGCAGGGGAACGTGCGAAAGGCCTCTCCCCGGTCTGCGAAGGGCCCCTCCCCGGCCGGATCACCTGATCCCGGCGGGAAGGGGCCCTTCGGCCGCGTGGCGGCCCGGCCGTCAGTGGCTGGGCGCGCCCGTCGGCTGCTGCGGCGTGATGCCCAGCGCCGTCGCGTACTTCTGCAGGGCCAGCTTGCCGATGGCCGGGTAGGCGCCGAGCGGCTCGGCCGTACCGCAGCCCGCCTCGGTAGCTGCCGAGGCCAGCAGGCTCTCGTCGATCTCGGGGCCGATCAGGTACGGGGCGAGCGCCAGCTGGGCCGAGCCCGAGGAGCGCAGCTGCTCCGCGGTGGCCGCGATCGAGCCCTCCTGGTCCAGCGCCGCGGCCATCACCGGTACCGCGAGCCGGGCGGCCAGGAGCATGCCCGTGATACCGGCCGCCTGGGCCGCGTCCTCGCCGCCCACCGAGGCGAGGATGATGCCGTCGGCGGCCGTGGCCACGGTGAACAGCCGCGCCCGGTCGGCCCGCGCGAGACCGGCCTCGGAGAGGCGTACGTGCAGCGCCTCGGCGAGCAGCGGGTGCGGGCCGAGCACCTCGGTCAGCTCGGCGGCCGTACGGCTGTCGTTGACCGCCTGCCGGATCCGGCGGAGCAGCGCGCCGTCAGGACCCGCGAGCAGCGGCACCACGACCGCGACGGGGCCGTCGGGCGCCGGCTCCTCGGAACCGGCGGCGCGGGCCAGTTCCCAGCGCGCGGTGCGCTCCTGCGCGGTCTGCGCGAGCACCGTCTGCAGCGTCGGGAACTCCGCGTCGTCACCGTCGAGGTACCCGATCCGACCGTCGAGACCGGGCAGCTCGGAGCGCGCGATGCTCACGACCTCCTCGGCGAGGCTCCGGGTGGCCGCGCTCGGCGTCCCCGGCACCGCGAGGACGAAGGAGGGCGCGCCCTCGGGCGCCACCACGGGTTCCGGGCGGCGGTGCCGACCGGGCTGGCGGGGTCGCGGCATTCGTACGGGCAGGCCGTTGGAGGGCCCAGTGGGGGAGCTCATGGCGCCGCATGCTACTGGCTGACCGGCCGCTCTTGTTCGGGGAGGGTACGGGTGCGCGGCATATGCCCGTTATTTCCTTTGCAAGGGGAGTGCGTACGTCCCCTGGCGCTTTGGTCATGAGGCGGCGCGCGGCGGCGGCCGGACGCGCGAAGGCGGCCCGCGTACCACCGCGGGCGGATTTCGCGCCGCTGCCGGGACTGGTTCGGCGGCGCCTGGGCTCAGGCCCCCGCCACCCAGAGCATGCGTCCGTCCCGGGGCAGCGCGAGGTCCCCGGCGGCGGCTCCGAGTCCGAGCCGCAGGGCGCCCTCCAGCGGGTCGCCCGCCGCGGGGACCAGGCGTACCTGCGGCAGGAGCTGCGCCACATGGGCGCGCAGCGGGGCCAGGAGGGGTTCGCCGAGGCGGAACAGGCCGCCGGTGAGGGCGACTTCGGGGTGCGGGCGCTCGCTGGGCGCCTCCTCCGGTGTCACCGCCGCCGCGGCCTCCGCCAGGTGCAGCGCGGCGGCGTCGAGGATGGCGGCGGAGACCGAGTCGGCGGCGGCGCAGGCGGCGACCTCGGGGGCGAAGGAGGCCAGGGCGGCGGGCCGGTCGGTACGCGGGTAGAGCTTGCCGGGCAGCTCGGGCGCGGGGCCGAAGACCGCCTCGGCGCGTTCCAGGAGGGCCGGGGAACCGCCGCGGCGCCCGTCGTGGGCGCGCATCGCCGCCTCCAGGCCCGCGCGGCCGATCCAGGCGCCGCCGCCGCAGTCGCCGAGCAGATGGCCCCAGCCGTCGGCCCGCCGCCAGCGGGTGAGGTCGGTGCCGAGCGCGACCATGCCGGTGCCCGCGGCGAGCACCGCCCCGGCGCCGAGCCCGAGCGCGCCGGTGTAGGCGGTCACCGCGTCCGCCGCGAGGACCAGCCGCTCGGTGCCGAACTCCCGCCGTACGGCGGCCGGGAGCACGGCCCGCAGATCGTCCCCGAGGCTCGCCATCCCGGCCGCGCCGACGGCCACCGCGCTGAGGTGCCCGGCGCCCGCCCGTTCCAGGAGCGCGCCGCTGAGCGGGAGCAGGAGCTCCAGGAGGTGCCCGGCGTCGATGCCCGCCTCGGCGGTGCGCACCGGGACCGAGGTGCGCAGCGGCTCGCTGCGGCTGCCGTCGTCCGCGGCGAGGGCGGCCCGCAGACCCGATCCGCCCGAGTCGACACCGAGCACCCAGCGCGGACCGGGGCCGGTCACGAGAGCCGCCAGTCGACGGGTTCGGCGCCCTGGCGGGCGAGCAGGTCGTTGACGCGGCTGAACGGGCGGGAGCCGAAGAAGCCGCGGTCCGCGGACATCGGCGAGGGGTGCGAGGACTCGATGGACGGCAGGTCCCCGAGCAGCGGGCGCAGATTGCGCGCGTCACGCCCCCACAGGACGGAGACCAGGGGCCCGCCCCGCTCCGCGAGCGCCCGGATGGCCTGCTCGGTGACCTCCTCCCAGCCCTTGCCGCGGTGTGCGGCCGGGCGGCGCGGCGCGGTGGTCAGCGCCCTGTTGAGCAGCAGGACGCCCTGCTCGCTCCAGGGGGTGAGGTCGCCGCTGGCGGGCATCCGGTGGCCGAGGTCGGCCTCCAGCTCCCGGAAGATGTTGATCAGGCTGCCGGGCAGGGGTCTGACCTCCGGGGCCACCGAGAAGGAGAGCCCGACGGCATGTCCCGGTGTGGGGTAGGGGTCCTGACCGACGATCAGCACCCGTACGTCCTCGAAGGGTTGCTGAAAGGCGCGCAGGACGTGCTGTCCCGCCGGGAGATAGGTCCGGCCCGCGGCGATCTCGGCGCGCAGGAAGTCGCCCATCGCGGCGATCCTCCCGGCGACGGGCTCCAGGGCCTTCGCCCAGCCGGCTTCGACGATGTCGTGCAAGGGTCGTGCTGCCACGGGGCGCCACTCTAGCGGTGTCCGGGCGCGGTGGATCAACCGACGGCCACGGCCCGCACCCCGCGTGTGCACTGGACCGGTGGCCCAACCACCCTCATCGGCCCGCCTGTTGGGTCCCGCCGCCCGCCGAGTGCAGGCGCGCCGCCAGCTCGGCCACGGTGGCGGGCCCCACCCGGCAGCAGCCGCCGACCAGCCGGGCCCCGGCGCGCACCCACTCCGGGGCGAGCGCGGCCGACATCCGCGCCGGGCCGCGCCAGCGGGCCGCCGAGGGGTCCCAGTCCTCGCCGCTGTTGGGGTAGACGACCACGGGTTTGCCGGTGATCCGGGCGGCGAGCGCCACGGCGGGCCCGGCGTCCTCGGGGGTACAGCAGTTGACGCCGACCGCGAAGACCTCCGGCGCCTCGGCGGCCAGCGCGAAGGCCTCGGTGAGCGGCTGCCCGGCGCGGGTGCGCTCCCCGGCGACGGTGTACGAGAGCCACGCCGGGACCCCGAGCCCGCGCACCGCCCGCAGCATCGCCTCCGCCTCCTCGGTGTCCGGCACCGTCTCCAGGGCGAGGGCGTCGGGCCCCGCCGCGGCCAGCACTTCGAGCCGCGGCCGGTGGAAGCGTTCCAGGGCGCCGGCGCTGAGCCCGTACCGCCCCCGGTACTCCGCGCCGTCGGCGAGCACCGCCCCGTACGGCCCGGCCGAGGCCGCCACCCAGCGCCGTCTGCCGGGCCCGGCGAGCCGGGCGGCCTCCCGGGCGAGGCGGACGCTGGAGGCCATCAGCGCCGCGGCCTCGGCGCGGTCGGCCCCGCGGCGGCCGAAGCCCTCGAAGGAGGCCTGGTAGCTCGCGGTCAGGACGACATCGGCGCCCGCGCGGACGTACGCGAGGTGGGCCTCGGTGAGCGCCTCGGGCCGGTCGGCGAGCAGCCGCGCCGACCAGAGCGCGTCGCCGAGGTCGTGCCCGGCGGACTCCAGCTGGTTCGACAGCCCGCCGTCGAGGACCAGCGGCCCCCGGGCGAGCGCTTCGGGCAGTGTGCGCACCTCGTCCACCCCTCCGAAGCTAGTGCAGTCCGCGAGTCCGCGAGTCCGCGAGTCCGCGAGTCCGCGAGTCCGCGAGTCCGCGAGTCCGCGAGTCCGCGAGTCCGCGAGTCCGCGAGTCCGCGAGTCCGCGAGTCCGCGAGTCCGCGAGTCCGCGAGCCCGCGAGCCCGTGTCTCCGTAAGTCCGCGAGCCCCTGAGCCCTGAGCCCCGAGCCCGGCCCCGGTCAGCGCGCCGCGAGGTACTGGTCCGGTACGCGCACCTCGCCGCCGAGTTCGCGCGCCGCACGCCGCGCCCAGTAGGGCTCGCGCAGCAGGGCGCGGCCCAGGAGCACGGCGTCCGCCTGCCCGTCGGCGAGGATCGCCTCGGCCTGCGCGGGCTCGGTGATCAGGCCCACCGCGGCGACCGGGAGGCCGGTCTCGGCCCGTACCCGGGCGGCGAAGGGGACCTGGTAGCCGGGGGCGACGGGGATGCGGACGCCGGAGGCGTTGCCCCCGCTGGAGACGTCGAGCAGGTCGACGCCGTGCCGGGCGAGCACCGCGGCGAGGCGCACGGTGTCCTCGGGCGTCCAGCCGTTCTCCGCCAGCCAGTCGGTGGCGCTGATCCGGAAGAACAGCGGCTTGTCCGCGGGCCATTCGGCGCGTACCGCGTCGACCACCTCCAGGGCGAGGCGGCTGCGGCCCTCGAAGGAGCCGCCGTAGGCGTCCGTCCGGTGGTTGCTGTGCGGGGAGAGGAACTCCCCGATGAGGTAGCCGTGCGCGCCGTGGATCTCCACCACGTCGAATCCGGCCTCCCGCGCCCTCCGTGCCGAGGCGGCGAACTGGCCGGTGATATCGCGGAGTTGATCGACCGTCAGCTCGGCCGGGACCGGGTGTCCCGCGGCGAAGGGCAGCGGGCTCGGGCCGAGCGGCTGCCAGCCCCCGGCCTCGGGGCCGAGCGGTGCGCCGCCCCGCCACGGGCGGTCGGTGGAGGCCTTGCGCCCGGCGTGGGCGAGCTGGACGCCCGGGACGGTGCCCTGGTCGCGCAGGAAGCGGGCGATCCGCGCGAAGGCCTCCTGCTGGGTGTCGTTCCACAGGCCGAGGTCGGCGGGGGAGATGCGGCCCTCGGGGCTGACGGCCGTCGCCTCCACCAGGACCAGGCCGGTGCCGCCCGCGGCCCGGGCCCCGTAGTGGGTGAAGTGCCAGTCGTGCGGCGCCCCCGTCAGCGGACCCGAGGTCTCGGCGCTGTACTGGCACATCGGGGCCATCCAGATCCGGTTCGGGATGGTCAGCGAGCGCAGGGTCCAGGGCGCGAAGAGCTTGCTCACAGGCGGACTCCATGACGTACGGGCACGTGGGCAGGGCCTTGCGGCGCGCTCACGGCGGGGGCGGGCGACTGCTCGTACGATATTCCTCGTAGTACGGTGAATGTCAAACTACGAAGATCCTCGTATCATGGCGGACGTCCCTGCGGCGGAGGCGCGGCCCGCGTCCCGCACGGCGGGTGCCGCCCGCCGGAAGACCCTCAGGAGCCCTCGTGACCACCGCCCCGACCGCCCGTACGCTGCCGCACCCGGAGCGGGAGGCGCTGCGTCTGGAAGCGGTGCTGCACGCCCTCGCAGATCCGGTACGGCTGCGAGTGGTACGTGAACTGGCCGTCAGCGAGGAGGAGTTGCCCTGCTCCTACTTCGACCTCCCGGTCACCAAGTCGACCACCACCCACCACTTCCGGGTGCTGCGGGAGAGCGGGGTCATCCGGCAGACCTACCGGGGCACGGCGAAGGTGAGCGAGCTGCGCCGTACGGATCTGGAGGCGGCCTTTCCCGGGCTGCTCGACAGCGTCCTGCACTCCGCCGCGCGGCAGGAGCGGCGGCTCGGCTCCGGCTGAGCGGCGCCTCGCGGGACCGGTAGCCGGACGCCCGCCCGAGCTCGGCGGCGGGCCGGTGCCTGTACGCGGGCCGGTGCGGGTGCGCGGGGTCAGGACGGTGCCGAGCGGGCCGTCGACCAGAGGGTGGGCCAGTCGCCGATCTTCACCGGGCCGCGGCCGAGCGAGGCGCCGAGTTCCGCCTCCGCGCGCTCGATGGCCTGCCAGCCCGCCCAGTCCACGGGGTCGAGGCCCTCGGCGCGCAACTGCCCCAGGGGATCGGGGAGTTCACCCCGTGCCAGCAGCAGGTCCGCGTCCGCCACCAGGGAGCGTACGGTCTCCTTCGCGCAGGGCTTGTTGGTGCCGATCACCCCGGTCGGGCCCCGCTTGATCCACCCTGCGACGTACTCGCCCGGCGCGGCCCGCCCGTCCCGCAGCACCCGGCCCGCCTCGTGCGGCACGGTGCCCGTGGCCGGGTCGAAGGGCAGCCCCTCCAGGGCGAGGCCCCGGTAGCCCACCGAGCGCAGCAGCAGCTGGGCGGGTACGTCCTCGTAGCGGCCGGTGCCGACGACCCCGCCGCCGTCCGCGGGCGCGGTGCGCTCGAAGCGGACCCCGCTCACCCTGCCCTCGGCGCCGAGCACCTCCGCGGGCCGCAGGAAGAAGCGCAGCCGGATCCGCCGGGGGCTGTCGCCGGGCGGCCGGGTGGACCACTCGCGCAGCACCTCGACATTGCGCCGCCGGGCCGCGGGGAGGCCGGAGGGGTCCCGGAAGTCCGGGTCGAGGGCCAGCTCGGCGGGGTCGACCAGGATCTCGGTGTCCGGCAGCGCGCCCAGCTCGCGCAGCTCCTTGGTGGTGAAGCGGGCGCCCGAGGGTCCCCGGCGGCCGACCATCTGCACCTCGCGCACATGGCCGCCGCCGAGCGCGGAGAGCGCGGCCTCGGGCATGTCGGTGGCGCGCAGTTCGGCCGTGCCGCGCGAGAGGATCCGGCTCACGTCGACCGCGACATTGCCGACGCCGACGACCACCGCGGTGTCCACGTCCCGGACGAAGTCCTGGGCCAGGGAGTCGGGATGGGCGCTGTACCAGGAGACGAACTCGGTCGCCGACCAGCTGCCGACCAGGTCCTCGCCGGGCACCCCGAGCCTGCGGTCGGCCGCCGCGCCGACGCAGTAGACGACGCCCTGGTACAGCTCGCGCAGCCGGGCCGGGCTCACCCCCCGCGGGCCGACCTCGACGCCGCCGAGGAAGCGCACCCGCTCGTCCTCCAGGACCCGGCGCAGATTGTTCTGGAGCGACTTGATCTTCTCGTGGTCGGGGGCGACGCCGTAGCGGACCAGGCCGTAGGGGCAGGGCAGCCGGTCCAGTACGTCGACCCGGACTCCGGGCAGCCGGTCCTGTTCGAGGAGGGAGGCGGCGGTGTAGACCCCGCTGGGCCCGGAACCGACGACGGCGATGTACGGCACGGGCAGCTCCTCGCGCGAAGGGCCAGGGCACCTTCAGCATGGCACCGCTCGCGCTCCCTGGGGAGGCCCGGTGCACAGCCGGTCACCGCGGGCGTACGGCGGGTGGTTCAGCCGGGCGGCTGCTCCCAGTCCTTCTCGCCCGCCTCGGGGCTGGAGTCGAAGAAGCGGGTGAAGTCCGAGGCGCGGTTCCTGGCGGAACGGTTCGGCGACTCGGCGACCGGCGGATTGCCCTGGCTCCAGTCGAGGCCGTAGCGCTGGAAGAGCTCGGCCCGCAGGGTGCCGGCCGGCATCGGCGCCCCGGGCAGCAGCACCGCGAAGACCGCGCCCATCAGCAGGGCCCGCAGCAGCGGGTACTCGACCGCCGGGTTCTCGACCCCGTAGCGGCTCATGGTGTCCCGCAGCAGTTCGGCGAGCCGCTGCTGCTCCGCGCACTGCACGAAGCCCTCCGGGTGCAGGATGCCCGCCATGTGCGTGCGCATCAGCACGGGGTGGTCGTGCGCGAGGCCGAGGATCGCGTCGATGGCGCGGGCCAGGCGCTCGCGCCCGTCCTCCGTCTTCGGCTCCTGTTCGAGGGCGGCCTCCAGGGTGCGGTGCATGAGCCGGTGCACCGCGGACTGCAGGAGCTGCCGCTTGCCGGGGAAGTAGTACGAGACCAGTCCGCGGGCGGATCCGGCCCGATCGGCGATGTCACCCAACGTGGTTGCGTCGTAACCCCGCTCGCTGACCAGCTCCACCGTCGCCTGGAGCAGTCGCTCCCGGGAACGCCGACGCAACTCTTCATTGACCGATGCGCTGCGCGGGGACATCCTGTAACTCCTGCGTTGACTGGCTCCCAGCCAATATACTCAGGAGCGCGGAACGGGGAACCTCCGGGTTCCCTGGTTCCGATGCCGCTGCCTGCCTCGGGCGACACGGGGGATCGTCCGGGTCGGGCGGCGGCGGGACGGCCTGTGACAGGCAGCACCGCGGGGGAGTGTTGCCTGTCACGGGACGTCTCCCGTCCCGCGCCCGCGCGGGCCCGCTCTCTGCTCGCCGGTTCTCCGCGGCCTCCTTACAGTGGGACGCGGGGGCCGAGGAGGTGTGGAGACGTGGATCAGGAACAGATCCTCGGCCGTATCGCGGCCATGGTCGACGACGAGCGCAAGCTACGGGACTCCCTGTCGGCCGACAAGGGTGACGGCACCGCCCAGCGCGCCCAGTTGCAGAACGTGGAGCGCGAACTCGACCAGTGCTGGGACCTGTTGCGCCAGCGCCGGGCCAAGTCCGAGTACGGCGAGAACCCCGACGAGGCCCGCGTCCGGCCGTCCTCCCAGGTGGAGGGGTACGAGTCCTGAGCCGTCCGGCGCCGTCGAACTCGCCGTGACAGCAGGGGCGTTGGGGCGCCGGCCCGGCAGCCGGCTCAGTCGAGGTGGGCCAGCACCGCGCGCAGGGCACCCGGCCGCTCCGCGACGGGCAGATGGTCCACGAAGTGCACCGCGCAGCCGAGCGCGGCGGCCCCGCCGTCGGCCCGGCGGTCGTCGCCGACCATCAGCAGCTCCGCGGGCGCGAGGCCGAGTCCCGCGCAGGCCGCCCGGAACAGCCGGGCGTCGGGCTTCTGCACCTCGTGCTCGAAGGAGAGCGTGTACGTGTCCACGTGGGCGTCCAGCCCGTGCGCGCGGAAGACCGGCCGCAGGTCCCAGCCGATATTGCTGACCACGCCCGTCGCCACGCCCGCCGCGCGCAGCCGCTCCAGGACCTCCAGGGCGTCCGGGTAGGGCCGCCAGGCCTCCGGTGCCATATGCCGCTCGTAGAGGACCTCGTGCAAGTCCGGTTCCGGCAGCGGGACTTGGCGGGACAGGCCGAGGTACGCGGCGCGGTGCAGGGCGGCGCTCTCGTCGCGCCGCTCCCACAACTCGCCGAGGTCCGGCGGGACCCGCCGCGGCGAGGCACCGCCGGGCAGCGCACCCGCCGCCTCCAACTGCCCTGCCAGCCGCGCCACTTCGCCCTCGGTCAGGCGGATCCCGCGGGCAGCGAGCCCGGCCCTGAGCCAGGATTCGGTGGACTCGACACGGAAGAGGGTCCCGGAGAAGTCGAAGAGCACGCCCTTGATTGCCATGGGGTGATCCTTTTCGCCGGGGGCGCGATCGGTCAACACCGCCGGTCGCTCACGCCCCGCTGGCGCCTCGACTCCCGTGCCGCGGTGCGCCGTCCACCGTCTGCCGCGGTACGCCGTTCATCCCCGCGTCCGCTCGCCGAGCAGCCGGGAGCCCAGCGCCCCGGCGGTCAGTACGGCGAGGGTGCCGAGGAGCCAGCCGCCCAGGACGTCGGTGGGCCAGTGCACCCCGAGCCACACCCGGGTCACCCCGACGCCGAGTACCGAGACCACCGCCCCGATCAGCGCCCAGCGCCGTACCGTGCCGCTCGCCCCGTAGTGGTGCAGCAGCCAGAGCAGGGCGCCGCAGACCACCGTGGCGGTCATCGCGTGGCCGGAGGGGAAGGCGGCGTAGTGGGCGTGGTCCACCGGGCGCGGCAGCACCGGGCGCGGCCGGTCGACGGCGGCCTTGAGCGCCTGCTGGACCAGGGCGCCGCCGAGGCAGGTCAGCCCCAGCCACAGGGCCGGACGCCAGCCGCGGTACCGCAGCAGCCACAGGACGACGGCCGCGCACAGCGCGCGCAGCGTCCAGGTGTCCCAGACCCAGTCGGAGAGCAGCCGCTGCACCGCGGTGAGCTGGTCGTACTCCAGGGCCCAGTCGTGCCAGGTCCGCACCACCGACTCGTCGGCGTCCATCAGGGGCCGCCATTCGGCCGCGACGAGAACCAGCAGGAGGACCGCCGCGGCCAGCAGGGCGGTCTCACCCGCTCTGCGCGCGAGGGTGCGGGCCGGGGGCCGGGCGGGGGTGGGCGACGCCGAAGACATGCCGCCGATCGTCGCTCAGAGTCGGGGCCCCTGGCCAGTGCGCCGGGGGCGCGCCGTCAGCCCAGGGTGCGCAGCGCGGGGACGAAGGTCACCAGGAGCGGCACCACCGGCACCAGGGCGGCGGCCGCCGTGAGCCGCAGCCTGCGGGCCGGTGTCAGCCGGGACTCCGGGGCGAGCAGGCGGTGGATGCGCTGCGGCACCTGGGCGTGCGGCACCGGGCAGGGGCCGAACACCCCGCGGTCCTCGTTGAGTTCGACCAGGGCGAGCGCGGTGGTGAGGCGGCCGAAGCGGCGGGAGGCGACATCGTCGGCGGCGAGCTCCACCAGCCGGTGCATCTGACTGCGGAAGGCCTCGAAGACCGGCACCTGTGGGAAGCCGCTGGCCAGCGCCCCCGAGCAGTGCAGCAGCCAGTCGTGCCGGGCCTGTGCGTGCCCCTGCTCGTGCGCCAGGACCGCGTCCAGCTGGCGCTTGGTCAGCCGGCGCAGCGCGGCGGTGGTGATCACCAGCTGAGGCGCGGCACCCGGCAGCCACCAGGCGTCCGGCCGCTCGCCCTCCAGGACCACGAGCCGGTCGGTGCCCGGCTCCTCGCCCGGCAACAGCGGTGCCCGTACGAGGAGTTCGGCGCGGCGGCGGCCGCGGCCCGAGCGGGCCCGGAAGATCTCCCGGCTCAGCATGGCGGCCGTCCAGGCCCCGCCGCAGGCGAGCAGGACGGCGGTGGTGGCGGCCCAGGGGCCCTCGGTGCCGAGCGCGTAGGCCTCCACGACGGTGGCCGGGGCCGGGGCGAAGAGATTGCCGCGGACCGCCTGCCAGGCCCCGGCGGCGCTGAGCGTCATCGACAGCGCGCAGCACAGCAGGACGGCGGCGACCACGCACTGCCAGACCCAGAGGGCGACCACGGGTTCCCGCTCGGTCCAGTCCGCCCGGGCGAGCAGTCGCGGGGCGAGAGCGGCGATCAGGATGCCGAGCAGCAGCAGTGCCACGGGGACCATCATGGAATCAGCCTATGAGCGGCCCGGCGCCTGTGGATACAACCCGTGGGACTAAGTGACCGACACCACGGCCCGGGTGGCGGACCTCACACCGGCGCCCCGCGCCCCCGGCCGCGCGCACCGCTCGCCCGGCCCGTACCCGTACCGGCGGCGCACCGTGCGCCGGTATCCGCCGCACACCCCGCACCCGTACCGGCCGCACACCCCGCGCACGTACCGCCCTCACATGGCGAGCAGCATCGCGAGCATGCCGAGGCCCATGGACAGCCTGCACACCTGGGCGAGTTCGGGGCGGTCGCCCCAGGCGGCGGTCCCGGAGACCGGCACGGCCGCGGCGGCGGGCAGCAGCCGGGCGCCGCTCCAGAGCACATAGCCGGTGAAGTACAGGAGCAGGGCGCCCGTCAGGTACGGGAGCCCGGCCGCCGCGTGGGCGGCGTGCGCGCCCGGTGGCCGCGCGGCCATCGCCACCGCCATGTAGGCCATGGCGCCGCTGCCCACGAGGTGGTGGAGGTGGTGCCGCTCCCGCCGCGCGGACCAGGCGTGCCGCAGGGCCAGCGCCGCGAAGACCAGAGCGGCGCAGGACCAGGCCCCGCGGCCGGGCGAGAGCACCGAGGCGGGCACGGCCATCGCGGCCATCCCCGCGCCCATCACGGCCTCGGCACCGGCGGCCCGGCGCTGGGCCGCGACCCCGCTGCGCATCCGCAGCAGGCAGTACGCCCCGGCCGCGAGGCAGACGGCCACCAGCAGCCAGGCAGCGGACGCCGGTCCGTGCACCGCGCACCTCCCCCTCGCAGAACACCGGGCACTCCGCCGTAAAGCGGGGCGGAGCCCATGGGTACCGGGGAGGAGATGCCCAGGCGCAGGGGGTGCGTACGCGAGCGCACGGAAGTGCGCGGGGAGCGGGCGGGGGTGCGGCACCACCCGGCGTCGCGGCGGGGCGGGTGTGTGCGGGCGCCCCGGCGGGAGGCGGCCCGGGCCTCAGGCCGGGGCGGTCCAGGTGAAGCGCGGTGCCCGCCGCTCCAGGAAGGCGCCGATACCCTCCGCGGCCTCCGGTGCCCGGTGGGCCTGGGCCGACCAGTAGTCGGCGCGGTCGAGCCGGCCGGCCGCGAACTCCTTGGCCGCGGACTGGGTGAGCAGCGAACGCGAGACCAGGGTCCGGGTGAACTCGGCGACCCTCTTGTCGAGTTCACCCGCCGCAAGCACCTCGTCGGCGAGACCGGTGCGCAAGGCCCGGGCGGAGTCGATGAGTTCGCCCGAGAAGAGCAGGTACTTCGCCGCCGCCGGGCCGACCAGGGAGACCAGCCGCGCGGTCGAGGAGGCCGGATAGACGATGCCGAGCTTGGCCGGGGTCACCCCGAACTGCGCGCCCTCCTCGCAGAATCGGAGGTCGCAGGCGCCGGCCAGCTGGGCCCCGCCGCCGACGCAGTAGCCGCGGATCGCCGCCAGCGTCGGCTTGGGGAAGTGCGCCAGCGCCTCCTCGGCCTGAACCGCCAGGTCCTGGGCGTCGGCGGGGGAGCCGTCCGCGCCGCGCAGGGTGGAGATGTCGGCGCCCGCGCAGAAGGTGGCGCCCTCGCCGGTGAGGACCAGGGCCCGTACCGACTCCTCGGCGGCCAGTTCGTCGAGCAGCGGCGGGAGGGCCGCCCACATCCCGGCCGTCATGGCGTTGCGCTTGGCGGGGTGGTGGATCACGACGGTGGCGACCGCGTCGGTGACGCTGTGCAGCAGCTGGGGCTCCATGCGGCGGATGCTATCCGGCGGCGCCGCCGGGGAGATCATGATTCCCGGGTGCCGTGCCTCACAGCGGGTGGCGGGGCGGGCCGGGGGCTACCGCCGGTACGCTCCCGGCAAATCCGCACAAGCGGACACCCGAGGGAATCCGGAACAACCCGGGCGTACCCGGTCCTCCCAGGGGCGCAGGCGGGCCGGAACGGTCAAATGGCGACGATAATCGGCGAGTTGTGGTCATCTAGGGGGCACCGACCGATCTGTTCCCAAGACTCTCCCTGTGGCGACAATCGAGTACAGGGGTGGCGACCGGACGATGGAGGACCGCGGGTGGGGGACGCTGCCCCGGCCGGGTGGCGAGGCGCAGCGGATCCCGGGGCCCGCGAGGGCCGTGGCGCGCGAACCGCTGCCGTACGAGGGCGTATGGCGCTTCACCGCGCAGGCCGAGGAGGCCTCGGTCCCGATGGCCCGGCACGCGGTGCGTGATCTGCTGCGCAGGCAGGAGGTGCCGGTCGCCGACGAGGTGGTGCAGGGGCTGCTCCTGATCGTCTCGGAACTCGCCACCAACGCGGTACGGCACGCGGCCCTGCTCTCGCCGCTGCTCGCGGTGGAGGTCGCGGTGGGCGCCGAGTGGGTGCGGGTCTCCGTCGAGGACAACCACCCCTACCGGCCCACCGCGCTGGTGGCCGACCACGGGCAGACCGGCGGGCGCGGGCTGCTGCTCGTCCGGGAGATCACCAAGGAGGCGGGCGGCGTCTGCGATGTCGAGCAGACGGCCGCCGGCGGCAAGGTCATCTGGGCGGCGCTGCCGCTGACCACGCTCGGCAGGTACTGAACCGCGGGGCCGCCCCCGCCTACCAGGGGGCGGCGCACCGTGACCGGGCCGTGCTCACCAGCCCGCGGAGGAGCCCGTCAGCTCGCGTACCGCGGGCCGCGCGGCGTCCAGGACGGTCATGAACCAGGCGGAGAAGGTGTCCCGGGCGTGCCGGTCGGCCAGCTCGGCGGCCGTGACGAAGACCGTCTGCGCGACCTCGTCCGGGTCGGGGCGCAGCGTGGACTGCACCATGCCGACGAAGAGGTGGTTGAACTCCTGCTCCACCAAGCCGGAGTCGGGGTCCGGGTGGTTGTAGCGGACCGTGCCCGCCTCGGCGAGCAGCGAGGGGGAGACGCCCAGCTCCTCGTAGGTGCGGCGGGCCGCGGCGGCGAACGGCGACTCCCCGGGGTAGGGGTGCCCGCAGCAGGTGTTCGACCAGACGCCGGGGGAGTGGTACTTGCCGAGGGCCCGTTGCTGGAGCAGGAGGCGGCCCTGCTCGTCGAAGAGGAAGACGGAGAAGGCGCGATGCAGTTGCCCCGGGGCCTGGTGCGCGGCGAGTTTCTCGGCCGTTCCCGTGGTGCGTCCCTCCTCGTCGACCAGCTCGAGGAGGATCGTGTCCGTGCCGGACTCGGGTGCGCTGTGCGTCGCGGTGGCAGGTGTGATCGGCATGCCCATCCTTCGCTCGTCTCTGCGCCCCAAGTCTGCCGTACCGGGTGGCGGGAGGTGGGCCTTCGGCGGCTTCCGCATGTCCTCTTCCGGACGCGTCCGGCGAACGGGCGGCGGGGCACCGGCCAAGCGGCTGACCGGCTCCGGCATCGTGCCCGGCGCCCCGGCCCGGGAAGCGTCCCGGACGGGTGGCATCCGGGGTCGCGCGGCGGGAACAGGGGTGCGCGGGATGCGCGTACGCCCCTGCCGGGCGGGGCGGGGTGAGAGGGGCCGCGTACCCGGGACCCGCGTCCGCGGTGCGCGGCGGCGGGAACCGGAGGGTGCGGAGGGCTTGATCCGCCCGTGCCCCGGCGGGAGAGCGGGCGGAAAGCGCGAGGGCCGCCACGAGGGCGGCCGGGCCGAACCCGGAGGTTCAGGCGGGTGTCGAGCGCGTCAACCGCAGATGCACCTGACGCGTCCACAGGTCGGGCAGACGGGGACGAGCACGGTTCCTCCTTCGGCTTGCACCGGCCCGGTGTCCGGCGTGGCCCCGGGTCCACCGGGCAAGCGCCGCGGGTGTCGACAAGAACGAACGGTTGTGCATGGCGGCACCACGCCGTCACCACCCCCGCATCCGTACAGACGTAGCCGAAGGGGTCCGAGTTCCCTCCCGTCCCGGTTCTTTGCCCTCCGATGGGCTTTTCGGTCGTTTGGCGACCGGTAGCCGGGAGGATCTCCGGAACGGATGCCCCGAACGGCAGGGTCCATTCACCGTGACCGGGCCCGCCTCAGTGGCAGAGCCGTGCCTCGTGTTCGGCGTGACCGCTGGGTTCCAGCTGGAAGGTGCAGTGCTCGACGTCGAAGTGGTCGCCGAGGCAGCCCTGGAGCTCGTGCAGCATCTTCTCGTTGCCGATGCTGCTGAGGAAGTCCGGGGCCACCACCACGTGCGCGGAGAGCACGGGCATTCCCGAGGTGATGGTCCAGGCGTGCAGATCGTGCACGTCCTCGACGCCGTCGAGGGCCAGTATGTGCGCCCGCACCTCCGCGATGTCCACCCCCTTGGGTGCCGCTTCCAGGAGCACGTCCAGGGTCTCGCGCAGCAGCTTGACGGTGCGCGGCACGATCATCAGGCCGATCAGGAGCGAGGCGATCGGGTCCGCGGCCTGCCAGCCCGTGGTCATGATCACCACCGCGGAGACGAGTACCGCCAGCGAGCCGAGCGCGTCGGCCACGACCTCCAGGAAGGCGCCGCGGACGTTGAGGCTCTCCTGCTGGCCGCGGATCAGGACCAGCAGCGAGATGAGGTTCGCCACCAGGCCGATCAGGGCGAAGACCACGACCGGGCCGCCCTCGGTCGCGGCCGGGGTGATGAAGCGGTCGACGGCCTCGTAGAGCACATAGCCGCCGACGCCGAGCAGCAGAAGGCAGTTGGCGAGCGCGGCGAGGATCTCGGCGCGCGCGTAGCCGAAGGTGCGCCGGTCGCTCGGCGGCAGCGAGGCGAAGTGGATCGCGAGCAGGGCCATGGCGAGCCCGAGCGCGTCCGTGGCCATGTGCGCGGCGTCCGCGATCAGGGCGAGGGAGTCGGCCACCAGACCGCCGACGATCTCGACCACCATCACGGTCAGGGTGATGCCGAGGGCCACCCGCAGCCGTCCCCGGTAGCCCGCGCTGAGCGTCGCCGCGGAGGTTCCGTGCGCGTGCCCGTGGTCGTGCCCCGCACCCATGCCGCCACCTCCGTCCGCTCCCGCCTCCCGCCCGCTCCCGCGGGCCGCCGGATCCCCCGGCACGCGGACAGTGAACTACGTCCCCGCACCCGAGAGCAACACGGCACTGAACACCGTTGTCATATGCTCTGACCTGCGGAAATGAGGATGGTCGGGAGAGCGGACGGAGGGGTGGGTTCCGCTTTCCGGTGGGGGTGGAGCCGGTCGCCTCCTGTGCTGTCCCCGCGCTGTGCCAGGCGCGACCGATCGGCCGCGCGGGGGCTCTCCGCAAGGGCCGCACTTCCTGTACGTACGGGCCCTGGGTGACTGCCGCCCAAGAGCGCCCGGCGGCTTCGCGAAGCGGAATCCGCTCTCTCACTCCCGATGCCGGAGAGGTGGCCGGCGCCGCATCCGCCCATCGGGGGCGCGCGGTTGCACCCTGCACGCCCCCGTCGCTCCCCGCCTCCGCGGCGGACTCGCCCCGGCGTACGGCACCATGACCGCCCGGTGCTCCAATTCCCGCCCTGCGGAAGCAAATTGGCGAAGCCCCGGCAGGCGTGCGGCAGCGGTGATCCGTCCCTCGCGGCAGGCGCAATTCCCGGCCGGACCGCTCGGCCGCCGCGATGGCGGAGTCAAGGGCGCGGCGCGCGGCCCCGTTTGGGCGGTCCGAGGGTGTGCGGCCGGGGCCGTGAGCCCTTGAACAGTGCCGAATCGGCGCCGCGCTCGGCCCCGTCGGCGGCGGCCTTGCGAGGCCCTCTCGCCGTAGTGTCGCAATTGCCGCGGTATGCGAGGCGAGTTTGTCGGCCAGGGTGCCGATCCGTGATGATGATCGTGACGGCCGGAAAACCAGGCCGTGTTTATCGGATCATGAACGTGTGATGAACGTACGCTCTTCTGCATCCGATACCCTCTGCCGAATCGCCGCCCGGCCGACCCGGCGGAGGCGTTCCAGCAGCAATGATCCGGCGCGGCAGAGCGTCGTATTCGAGGAGTGAGTTCGTCTGTCGACCGCCATCGTCACCGGTTCCGCGGTGCCCGGATCCCCGCTGGAGGGCGATCTGAAGGCACTGGGATTCGAGGTGCGGCACGCCGCGGACGCGGCCGGGACGGCCCATGAGGCCTCCCAAGTCCCCGCCGGACAGCGCATCGCGGTGGTCGACAGCGGTTTCGTCGGCCATGCCCACGCCCTCCGGCTCGCCCTCACCGACCCGCGCTTCGCCGCCTCGGCCGTCCGCGGCGCCGTGACCGTCAAGCCCGAGGCCCGCCCCGCGCTCGACGCCGCGCTCGCCGAGGACGCCGGGGACGAGGGCCGCGGTTCCGGCGCGCTCCTCGCGGTCGGCTCGCTCGCCGACCGGCTCGCCGAGGGGCTGCTCGCCCGCGGCACCGAGGTCCACCGCCCCGAACTCGGCCGCCTGGTCGCCGAGGTGCCCGCCGACCCGCAGGCCCGCAACGAGGCCCGGCAGGCCCTCGCGGCGGTCGACGAGGAGGAGATCCGGCTGCGCAGCGCCGTCAAGGCGCGCGACGGCTTCTTCACCACGTACTGCATCAGCCCCTACTCGCGCTATGTGGCGCGCTGGTGCGCGCGGCGCGGGCTCACCCCGAACCAGGTGACCACCGCCTCGCTGCTCACCGCCCTGCTCGCCGCGGGCTGCGCGGCCACCGGCACCCGCCCGGGCTTCGTCGCCGCCGGGGTGCTGCTCCTGCTCTCCTTCGTCCTGGACTGCGCGGACGGCCAGCTCGCCCGCTACTCGCTCCAGTACTCCACCCTCGGCGCCTGGCTCGACGCCACCTTCGACCGCGCCAAGGAGTACGCCTTCTACGCCGGTCTCGCGCTCGGCGCCGCGGCCTCCGACGGCGACGACGTCTGGGCGCTGGCGCTCGGCGCGATGGTGCTCCAGACCTGCCGCCACGTCGTCGACTTCGCCTTCAACGAGGCCAACCACGACGCCACGGCCAACACCAGCCCCACCGCCGCGCTCTCCGACCGGCTCGACGGACTCGGCTGGACCGTCTGGCTGCGCCGCATGATCGTGCTGCCGATCGGGGAGCGCTGGGCGCTCATCGCGGTCCTCACCGCCCTGACCACCCCCCGGATCACCTTCCTGGTGCTGCTCGTGGGCTGTGCGCTCGCCGCGCTCTACACCACCGCGGGACGGGTGCTGCGCTCGGTCACCCGCCACGCCGAGCGCAGCGAACGCGCCAAGCGCGCCCTCGCCGAGCTGTGCGACACCGGGCTGCTCGCCGACTCCTTCGCGGCCGCGGGCCGCGAGGCCGTCCGGCGGCTGCCCGCCCTCGCCCCCGTCCTGCTCGCGCTCGCGGGCGGCGTGCTGCTCGTCACGGTGAGCGCGTTCACCGGCTTCGGCACCACCTGGCCGATCGTCGCCGCCTGCGTCTACTGCCTGACCTCGGGCCTCGCCGTCGCCCGCCCGCTCGGCGGCAGCCTGGACTGGCTGGTCCCGCCGGTCTTCCGGGCCGCGGAGTACAGCGCCGTCCTGATCCTCGCCGCACGGGCGGAGGTGAACGGTGCCTTGCCGGCGGCTTTCGGACTGGTGTCCGCCGTCGCCTACCATCACTACGACACCGTCTACCGCATCCGTGGCGGTACCGGTGCGCCCCCGCAGTGGCTGGTGCGCACGGTCGGCGGGCACGAGGGCAGGATCCTGCTGGTCACCGTGCTGGCCGCGCTGCTCGCCCCCTCAGGTTTCGCCGTCGCGCTCACGGTGCTCGCCGTGGCCGTGGCTGCCGTGGTGCTCGCCGAGAGCATCCGCTTCTGGGTGTCCTCGCAGGCACCCGCCGTACACGATGAAGGAGAACCCGCATGATCGGCCTCGTGCTTGCGGCCGGCGCCGGCCGGCGTCTGCGCCCGTACACCGACACCCTGCCGAAGGCTCTGGTGCCGGTGGGCCCCGAGGGCAACGAGGAGAGCCTCACGGTCCTCGACCTCACGCTCGGCAACTTCGCCGAGATCGGTCTGACCGAGGTCGCGATCATCGTCGGCTACCGCAAGGAAGCCGTCTACGAGCGCAAGGCAGCCCTGGAGGCCAAGTACGGCCTGAAGCTCACCCTCATCGACAACGACAAGGCCGAGGAGTGGAACAACGCCTACTCCCTGTGGTGCGGCCGCGACTCGATCAAGCACAGCGTGATCCTCGCCAACGGCGACACCGTGCACCCCGTCTCCGTCGAGAAGACGCTGCTCGCCGCGCGCGGTGACGGCAAGCGGATCATCCTCGCGCTCGACACGGTCAAGAACCTGGCCGACGAGGAGATGAAGGTCGTCGTGGACCCCGAGAAGGGCGTCCAGCGCATCACCAAGCTGATGGACCCCGCCGAGGCCACCGGCGAGTACATCGGCGTCACCCTGATCGAGGGCGAGGCGGCCGAGGAGCTGGCCGACGCCCTGAAGACCACCTTCGAGCGGGACCCCGACCTCTACTACGAGGACGGCTACCAGGAGCTGGTGAACCGCGGCTTCAAGATCGACGTGGCACCGATCGGTGAGGTCAAGTGGGTCGAGATCGACAACCACGAGGACCTCGCCAAGGGCCGTGAGATCGCATGCCAGTACTGACCCGGCTGATCCCCTCGCCGCTCGTCGTCGACATCAGGCCGGGTGCGCTGAACGACCTCGCGGTCGTCCTCGCGGATCAGCGCATCTCGGCCTCGGGCAAGCTCGCCTTCGCCATCAGCGGCGGCTCCGGCGCCGCCCTGCGGGACCGGCTCGCCCCGGCCCTGCCGGGCGCCGACTGGTACGAGGTCGGCGGCGGCACCCTGGACGACGCGGTCAGCCTCGCCGACGCGATGAAGCGGGGCGGCCGCTACGACGCGGTGGTCGGGCTCGGCGGCGGCAAGATCATCGACTGTGCGAAGTTCGCGGCGGCCCGGGTCGGCCTGCCGCTGGTGGCCGTGGCCACCAACCTCTCGCACGACGGGCTGTGCTCCCCGGTGGCCACCCTGGACAACGACGCGGGCCGCGGCTCCTACGGGGTGCCCAACCCGATCGCGGTCGTCATCGACCTGGACGTGATCCGCGAGGCGCCCGTGCGCTTCGTACGCTCGGGCATCGGCGACGCCGTCTCGAACATCTCCTGCATCGCCGACTGGGAGCTGTCCAACCGGGAGACCGGCGAGGCGATCGACGGACTGGCCGCGGCCATGGCCCGCCAGGCCGGTGAGGCCGTGCTGCGCCACCCCGGCGGCGTCGGCGACGACAGCTTCCTCACCGTGCTCGCCGAGGGCCTGGTCCTCACCGGCATCTCCATGTCGGTGGCCGGCGACTCCCGCCCGGCCTCCGGCGCCTGCCACGAGATCAACCACGCCTTCGACCTGCTCTTCCCCAAGCGCGCCGCCTCGCACGGCGAGCAGGTCGGCCTCGGCGCGGCCTTCGCGATGCACCTGCGCGGCGCGCACGAGGAGTCGGCCCACATGGCCGAGGTCCTCCGGCGCCACGGGCTGCCCGTACTGCCGCAGGAGATCGGGTTCACCGTGGAGGAGTTCGTGCAGGTCGTGGAGTTCGCTCCGCAGACCAGGCCGGGCCGCTACACGATCCTCGAGCACCTCGACATGTCCACCCACCAGATCAAGGACGCATACGCCGACTATGCCAAGGCCATCGGTAGCTGAGCTCCGCCCCGTCGTCCACCCCCCGGGGGTGAAGGACCGGCGCAGCGGCGAGCACTGGGCGGGACGCCTCTACATGCGCGAGCTCTCGCTGCGCGTGGACCGGCACCTGGTGAACACCCGGGTCACCCCCAACCAGCTGACCTACCTGATGACCCTCGCGGGCGTCCTCGCCGCGCCCGCCCTGCTGGTCCCCGGCATCCCCGGGGCCCTGCTCGGCGTCCTCATGGTGCAGCTCTACCTGCTCCTGGACTGCGTGGACGGCGAGATCGCCCGCTGGAAGAAGCAGTTCTCGCTCGGCGGGGTCTACCTCGACCGGGTCGGCGCCTACCTCTGCGACGCCGCGGTCCTGGTCGGCTTCGGGCTGCGCGCCGCGGACCTGTTCGGCGAGGGGCGGATCGACTGGCTCTGGGCCTTCCTCGGCACCCTGGCCGCGCTCGGCGCCATCCTGATCAAGGCCGAGACGGACCTCGTCGGGGTGGCCCGCCACCAGGGCGGGCTGCCGCCGGTGCAGGAGGCGGCCTCCGAGCCGCGCTCCTCCGGCATGGCGCTGGCCCGCAAGGCGGCGGCGGCCCTGAAGTTCCACCGGCTGGTGCTCTGCGTGGAGGCGTCCTTCCTGATCCTGGCCGCCGCGATCCTCGACGCGGTCCGCGACGACCTCTTCTTCTCCCGCCTGTGCGTCGCCGTCCTCGCGGGCATCGCGCTCCTGCAGACCCTGCTGCACCTCGTGTCCGTCCTCGCCTCCAGCAGGCTCAAGTGACCGGGCCCGGGACCGGCGCCCTGCGGGTGGGCGCGGTGATCATCACGATGGGCAACCGCCCCGAGGAGCTGCGCGCCCTGCTCGACTCGGTCGCCGGGCAGGACGGCGAGCCCGTCGAGGTCGTGGTCGTCGGCAACGGCTCGCCGGTCCCCGACGTCCCGGCCGGGGTCAGGACCGTCGAACTGCCGGAGAACCTCGGCATCCCCGGCGGCCGCAACGTCGGCATCGAGGCCTTCGGCCCCGGCGGCCGCGAGGTCGACATCCTGCTCTTCCTCGACGACGACGGGCTGCTCGCCCGCAAGGACACCGCGGAACTCTGCCGCGAGGCCTTCGCCGCCGACCCGGAGCTGGGCATCGTCAGCTTCCGCATCGCCGACCCGGACACCGGCGAGACCCAGCGCCGCCATGTGCCGCGGCTGCGCGCCGCCGACCCGATGCGCTCCTCGCGGGTGACCACCTTCCTCGGCGGCGCCAACGCCGTACGCACCGAGGTCTTCGCCCAGGTGGGCGCGCTGCCCGAGGAGTTCTTCTACGCCCACGAGGAGACGGACCTCGCCTGGCGGGCGCTGGACGCGGGCTGGATGATCGACTACCGCGCGGACATGGTCCTGCACCACCCGACGACCGCGCCGTCCCGGCACGCGGTCTACCACCGGATGGTCGCCCGGAACCGGGTCTGGCTGGCCCGCCGAAACCTTCCCGCCACTCTCGTACCGGTGTATCTGGGCGTCTGGCTGCTGCTCACCCTGGTACGACGCCCCTCGCGGCCCGCGCTGAAGGCCTGGTTCGGGGGCTTTCGCGAAGGCTGGAGCACGCCCTGCGGCTCCCGCAAACCCATGAAGTGGCGTACGGTGTGGCGCCTGACTCGACTGGGCCGACCTCCCGTCATCTGACAAGCTCGGGTCTGAGAGCATTCGGCCGTATCCCGGTCCCTGGCCCTGGGCCTACGCCCGGCCGGGATGCATATTTTGAGGACGAAAGTTTCCATTTGTGAGTGAGACAACGCATGACGGCGGTGTTGCGGTGACCGCTCCTCCGTCACCCGATGACGGCCTCACGCCGGCGGAGCTCGCCGGCAAATACGGACTGGCCGTGAGCGGTGCCCGTCCCAGCCTGCGCGAGTACGTCCGCCAGATGTGGGGGCGGCGCCACTTCATTCTCGCGTTCTCGCAGGCCAAGCTGACGGCCCAGTACAGCCAGGCCAAGCTCGGTCAGCTCTGGCAGGTGGCCACCCCCCTGCTGAACGCGCTGGTCTACTTCCTGATCTTCGGCCTGATCCTCAAGGCCGACCGGGGCATGGAGCGCGAGGTCTACGTGCCCTTCCTGGTCACCGGCGTCTTCGTCTTCACCTTCACCCAGAGTTCGGTGATGGCGGGCGTACGGGCGATCGCGGGCAACCTCGGCCTGGTGCGGGCCCTGCACTTCCCGCGCGCCTCGCTGCCCATCTCCTTCTCGCTCCAGCAGCTCCAGCAGCTGCTGTTCTCGATGATCGTGATGTTCATCGTGGCGGTGAGCTTCGGCAGCTACCCGAGCCTGTCCTGGCTGCTGATCGTCCCGATCCTGGCGCTCCAGTTCCTCTTCAACACCGGCCTCGCGCTGATCATGGCCCGGCTCGGCAGCAAGACCCCCGACCTCGCGCAGCTGATGCCCTTCGTGATGCGCACCTGGATGTACGGCTCGGGTGTGATGTTCTCCATCCCCGTCATGCTGGACGACCAGGAGCCCTGGGTCGCCGACCTGCTGCAGTGGAACCCGGCGGCCGTCTACATGGACCTGATGCGCTTCGCGCTGGTCGACGGCTACGGCTCCAGCAACCTGCCCCCGCACGTCTGGGCGGTCGCCCTGGGCTGGGCCGTGCTGGTGGCCGTCGGCGGCTTCGTGTACTTCTGGAAGGCAGAGGAGAAGTACGGCCGTGGCTGAGGACTACACCGGGGCGAAGATCCCCACCGTCATCGCGGACGAGCTGCACATCGTCTACCGCGTCAACGGCGCCAAGACCGGCAAGGGCTCGGCGACGGCGGCCCTGAGCCGCATCGTCAAGCGCGGCGAGGAGCGCGGCGTCCGCAAGGTGCACGCCGTGCGCGGGGTCAGCTTCACCGCCTACCGGGGCGAGGCGATCGGCCTGATCGGCTCCAACGGCTCGGGCAAGTCGACCCTGCTGCGGGCCATCGCCGGTCTGCTGCCCGCCGAGAAGGGCAAGGTCTACACCGACGGCCAGCCCTCGCTGCTCGGTGTGAACGCGGCCCTGATGAACGACCTCACCGGCGAGCGCAATGTCATCCTCGGCGGACTGGCCATGGGCATGTCGCGGGAGCAGATCAAGTCCCGCTACCAGGAGATCGTCGACTTCTCCGGCATCAACGAGAAGGGCGACTTCATCACCCTGCCGATGCGCACCTACTCCTCCGGCATGGCGGCCCGGCTTCGCTTCTCCATCGCGGCGGCCAAGGACCACGACGTCCTGATGATCGACGAGGCCCTGGCGACCGGCGACCGCTCCTTCCAGAAGCGCTCCGAGGCGCGCATCAGGGAGCTGCGCAAGGAGGCCGGCACCGTCTTCCTGGTCAGCCACAACAACAAGTCGATCCGGGACACCTGCGACCGGGTCCTGTGGCTGGAGCGCGGCGAGCTGCGCATGGACGGCGCCACCGACGAGGTCATCAAGGCGTACGAGAAGTTCACCGGCAAGTAGCCGGTAATCGCGCGGTAACCACTGAGCCCCGTCGGCGTCCTGCCCGGCGGGGCTCGGGCAATTTCCGGGTCAACTTCCGCCGCCGTGGGGAATCTTGAAGCGAAACGGTGTGTTCTTGTGATCTGCTGGCCACTCGCAGCTCCGACACGCGTTGTAGAACATAAGCTGTGCCGGTGCTGATGCGCGGTCCGGGCGCGCCCTGTGACTGCCCGCCGCCGAGACGGCGGCGAGGGACCGCCGTCTCGGCGGCGTGTCCGAAATGGGCTGTATTGTGTCGGCAGTGTAGAACGGGAGATGTGACGGCCATGGCTACGGATACTCTCCGGCTCCGCGACGCATCCGCCGCCCCCGTCATGGGCGGCGCCCGGTGAGCGGAGCCGGAACTCCGCGTACGGCGGAGCGCGCCACGCTCGACAAGGCCGCGGACGAGAACTTCCCCGTGGCCCCGTTCTTCCTGCCCCGGGCCTGGCGCACGGACCTGATGGCCGTCTACGGCTTCGCGCGCCTGGTCGACGACATCGGCGACGGCGACCTCGCCCCCGGCGGCGCCGACGCCCGCCTGCTCGGCGCCGAGGGCGCCGGCTCCGCCGGGGGCGAGGACCGGATCGCCCTGCTCGACGCCTTCGAGGCCGACCTGCGGCGCGTCTTCGAGGGAACCCCGCGGCATCCGCTGCTCCAGCGCCTCGTCCCGGTGGTCCGCCGCCGCGCGCTGACCCCCGAGCCCTTCCTCGCCCTCATCGCGGCCAACCGCCAGGACCAGACCATCGGCCGCTACGAGACGTACGAGGAGCTGCGGGCCTACTGCGCCCTCTCCGCCGACCCCGTGGGCCGCCTGGTGCTCGCCGTCACCGGCACCGCGACCCCCGAGCGGATCCGGCTCTCGGACCGCATCTGCACCGCCCTGCAGATCGTGGAACACCTCCAGGACGTCGCCGAGGACCTGGCGCGCGACCGGATCTACCTGCCCGCCGAGGACCTGCGCCGGTTCCGGGTCGAGGAGGCCGACCTCAAGGCCCCCTCGGCGAACGCCTCGGTGCGCGCGCTGATCGCCTTCGAAGCCGCCCGGGCGCACCGGCTCCTCGACGAGGGAAGCCCCTTGGTGGCCAGCGTGCACGGCAGGCTGCGGCTGCTGCTCGCCGGGTTCGTGGCCGGCGGCCGCTCCGCCCTCGGCGCCGTCGCGGCCGCTTCGTTCGACGTACTCCCCGGACCTCCCAAGCCCACCAAGGTCCGGCTGCTGCGCGAGGTGGGCGCGACTCTGCGAGGAGAGGGGTGAGGCGGAGCGTGGAGCCGGAGCAACACCTGTCGGCACCGGTACTCGCCGCATACAGCTACTGCGAGACGGTGACCGGGCAGCAGGCCCGCAACTTCGCCTACGGCATCCGGCTGCTGCCGGCCCCCAAGCGGCGCGCCATGTCGGCGCTGTACGCCTTCTCCCGCCGGGTCGACGACATCGGCGACGGCACCCTGGACGCCGCGGAGAAGACCAAGCGCCTCGAGGAGACCCGTGACCTGCTGACACGTGTACGTCGCCGGGAGGTCGCCGAGGACGACACCGACCCGGTCGCCGTCGCCCTCGCCCACACCGCAGCCGCCTTCCCGCTGCCGCTCGGCGGCCTCGACGAGCTGATCGACGGCGTCCTGATGGACGTGCACGGCGAGACCTACGAGACCTGGGAGGACCTCAAGGTCTACTGCCGCTGCGTCGCGGGCTCGATCGGCCGCCTCTCGCTCGGCATCTTCGGCACCGAGGAGGCCGCGCGCCACTCCGAACGCGCCGCCGAGTACGCCGACACCCTCGGCCTCGCCCTGCAGTTGACCAACATCCTGCGCGACGTCCGCGAGGACGCGGGCAACGGGCGCACCTATCTGCCCGCCGACGACCTCGCCAAGTTCGGCTGCGCCACCGGCTTCCACGGCGAGGAGCCGCCGCCCGGATCCGACTTCGCCGGTCTCGTGCACTTCGAAGTACGCCGCGCCCGGGCCCTGTTCACCGAGGGCTACCGGCTGCTGCCCCTGCTCGACCGCCGCAGCGGCGCCTGTGTCGCCGCCATGGCCGGGATCTACCGGCGCCTGCTCGACCGCATCGAGCGCGAGCCGGAGTCGGTGCTGCGCGGCCGGGTCTCGCTGCCGGGGCGCGAGAAGGCCCTCGTCGCCGTACGCGGCCTGTCCGGCCTCGACGCCCGCGGCGGCCTGCGACCGAACCTCAGGAGGCGAGCCTGATGAGCCCTCAGAAACCCTCGGGCACGCGCCTGTTGAGCCCTCGGAAATCCTCGGGCAAAGGCCCCGCGACACCTCGCTCAACCCCGCGCCCGCGCACGGCGTCAGAGACGGCGTCGGCCCGTCGCGCACACCCCGCGGCGGCGGCGCCCGGATTTCGTACGGCCGCGTGGAGGAGCGCATGAGCAGCCAGGACAGGGACGCCCGGGCGAGCGGCGGGCCCGCGAGCGCGCTGGTGATCGGCGGCGGCCTCGCCGGGATCACCGCCGCGCTCTCGCTGGCCGACGCGGGTCTCCAGGTGACCCTCGCCGAGGGCAGGCCCCGGCTCGGCGGCCTCGCCTTCTCCTTCACCCGCGGCGCGCTCACCGTCGACAACGGCCAGCACGTCTATCTGCGCTGCTGCACCGCCTACCGCTGGTTCCTCGACCGGATCGGCGCCGCCGCGCTCGCGCCGCTCCAGGACCGCCTCGACATCCCGGTCCTCGACGCCGCCGGATCGGATCCCGCCGCCCGCCACCACGGACTGCGGCTCGGCAGGCTGCGCCGCGACCCCCTGCCGGTGCCGCTGCACCTCGGCCGGAGCCTCGCCGCCTACCCGCACCTCTCCTTCGCCGAGCGGCTGAAGGCAGGGCGGGCCGCCTTCGCCCTGCGCGCGCTCGACCCCGCCGACCCGGCCCTGGACGGCCAGGACTTCGGCAGCTGGCTCGCCGCGCACGGGCAGTCGTCCCGGGCCGTCGAGGCGCTGTGGGACCTGGTCGCCGTCGCCACCCTCAACGCCCGCGCCCGGGACTGCTCCCTGGCCCTCGCCGCCATGGTCTTCCGCACCGGACTGCTCACCGACCCCGGCGCGGCCGACATCGGCTGGGCCCGGGTACCGCTGGGCGAACTGCACGACGACCGGGCGCGCCGGGCCCTGGACGCCGCGGGGGTCCGTACCGAACTGCGCACCCGCGTCCAGTCGTTGACCCGGCGCGACGACGGACGCTGGAGCGCCGCGCTGTCCGGCCGCCACGTCGAGGCCGACGCCCTGGTCCTCGCCGTACCGCAGCACGAGACCCACGAGCTGCTGCCGCCCGGTGCGCTCGACCGCCCCGCCGACCTGCTCGCCCTCGACACCGCGCCGATCCTCAACGTCCATGTGGTCTACGACCGCACGGTGCTGCGGCAGCCCTTCTTCGCGGCGCTCGGCTCGCCCGTGCAATGGGTGTTCGACCGCACCGACGCCTCCGGGCTCACCGACGGGCAGTACCTCGCCGTCTCGCAGTCCGCCGCCCAGGACGAGATCGACCTGCCGGTCGCCGAGCTGCGCGCCCGCTACCTGCCGGAACTCCAGCGGCTGCTGCCCGCCGCCCGCGGCGCCGGGGTACGGGACTTCTTCGTCACCCGGGAGCGCACCGCCACCTTCGCGCCCGCGCCCGGGTCCGGCCGGCTGCGTCCCGGTGCGCGCACCCGCCTCGACGGGCTGTACCTTGCCGGAGCGTGGACGGCCACCGGCTGGCCCGCAACCATGGAGAGCGCGGTGCGCAGCGGGGTCCGAGCGGCGGAGGCCGCCCTGGTCTCCCTGGGGCGAAGGCCCCGCGAGCGCCTCTTCGAGGAGGCCGCATGACACCCGGACTCCGGGGCCCCGGCCCCCGCCCCGCTGCCGCGACAAGAGGAGAAACTGTGCCCACTGTGCCCTCGGCTGAACCGACTGCCGACGCGGTGGACGTGACCGCGCTCCTGGAGCGCGGCCGGACCCTGGCCACCCCGGTCCTGAAGGCCGCGGTGGACCGGCTGGCCTCCCCGATGGACACCGTCGCCGCCTACCACTTCGGCTGGATCGACGCCGAGGGCAGGCCCTCCGACGCCGACGGCGGCAAGGCGGTGCGGCCCGCCCTCGCGCTGATCTCCGCCCAGGCCGCGGGCGCCGAGCCCGAGACGGGCGTGCCCGGCGCGGTGGCCGTGGAGCTGGTGCACAACTTCTCGCTGCTGCACGACGACCTGATGGACGGCGACGAACAGCGGCGCCACCGGGACACCGTCTGGAAGGTGCACGGCCCGGCGCAGGCGATCCTCGTCGGCGACGCCCTGTTCGCCCTCGCCAACGAGATCCTCCTCGAACTCGGCACCGCCGAGGCCGGCCGCGCCACCCGGCGGCTGACCACCGCCACTCGCAAGCTCATCGACGGCCAGGCCCAGGACATCTCCTACGAGCACCGCGAGCGGGTCACCGTCGAGGAGTGCCTCGACATGGAGGGCAACAAGACCGGCGCGCTGCTCGCCTGCGCGGTCTCCATCGGGGCGGTGCTCGGCGGGGCGGACGACCGCACCGCGGACGTCCTGGAGAAGTACGGCAACCACCTGGGGCTCGCCTTCCAGGCGGTCGACGACCTGCTCGGCATCTGGGGCGACCCGGTCGCCACCGGCAAGCAGACCTGGAGCGATCTGCGCCAGCGCAAGAAGTCGCTGCCGGTCGTCGCGGCGCTCGCCGCCGGGGGCCCGGCCTCCGAGCAGCTCGGCGAACTCCTCGCCGCGGACGCCAAGAGCAACGACTTCGACAGCTTCTCGGAGGAGGAGTTCGCCGCCCGCGCGGCCCTCATCGAGGAGGCCGGCGGACGGCACTGGACGGCCGAGGAGGCCCGCCGCCAGCACACCGTCGCGCTGGACGCGCTCAACGAGGTCGAGATGCCCCAGCGGGTACGCGAGCAGCTCGCCGCCCTCGCCGACTTCGTCGTCGTACGGAAGCGGTGAGCGCTTCGGCACCACGCAGCCTCGTCCGGGGTGAGTGCGCGCACCCCTGACAAGTCGCCGGTCTCCCGGTCCTGGACCAGACCGACGGCGGACCCAGCAGAAGGAACACTGCACGAAGGGGAAGCCATGACAGCGACGACCGACGGAAGCACCGGAGCCACGACTCCGCTCGCTGCCGCGGCCACCGAGCACGAACCGCACCGCACCGGGGGCGGGGCCGCCGAGGCGGTGCGGCGCGCCACCGACTTCCTGCTCGCCAGACAGGACGCCGAGGGCTGGTGGAAGGGCGACCTGGAGACCAACGTCACCATGGACGCCGAGGACCTGATGCTGCGTCAGTTCCTCGGTATCCGGGACGAGAAGACCACGCAGGCCGCTGCGCTCTTCATCCGCGGCGAGCAGCGCGAGGACGGCACCTGGGCCACCTTCTACGGGGGACCCGGCGAACTCTCCACCACCGTCGAGGCCTACGTCGCGCTCCGGCTCGCCGGTGACGAGCCCGAGGCCCCGCACATGGCGAAGGCCGCCGCCTGGGTCAGGGAGCAGGGCGGCATCGCCGCGAGCCGCGTCTTCACCCGGATCTGGCTGGCCCTCTTCGGCTGGTGGAGCTACGACGACCTGCCCGAACTCCCGCCGGAACTCATCTACTTCCCGCAGTGGTTCCCGCTCAACATCTACCGCTTCGGCTGCTGGGCGCGGCAGACCATCGTGCCGCTGACCGTCGTCTCCGCCAAGCGCCCGGTACGGCCCGCCCCCTTCGGCCTCGACGAGCTGCACACCGACCCGGCGGTGCCCGTGCCGCCGCAGCCGCTCGCCCCCGCGGCCAGCTGGGACGGCGCCTTCCAGCGCCTGGACAAGGTGGTCCGCGCCTACCGCAAGGTCGCCCCGCGCAGGGTCCGCAAGGCGGCGATGCGCTCCGCCGCCCGGTGGATCGTCGAACGCCAGGAGAACGACGGCTGCTGGGGCGGCATCCAGCCCCCCGCCGTGTACTCGGTGATCGCCCTGCACCTGCTCGGCTACGACCTGGACCACCCGGTGCTGCGGGCCGGTCTGGAGGCCCTGGACAACTTCGCGGTCTGGCGCGAGGACGGCGCCCGGATGATCGAGGCCTGCCAGTCCCCGGTCTGGGACACCTGCCTGGCCACCATCGCGCTCGCCGACGCCGGACTGCCCGCCGACCACCCGCAGTTGGTGAAGGCCGCCGACTGGATGCTCGGCGAACAGGTCGTCCGCCCGGGGGACTGGTCCCTGAGCCGTCCCCAACTGCCGCCGGGCGGCTGGGCGTTCGAGTTCCACAACGACAACTACCCGGACACCGACGACACCGCCGAAGTGATCCTCGCGCTGCGCCGGGTCAAGCACCCCGACCCCGAGCGGGTGGCCGCGGCGGTCTCCCGCGGGGTGCGCTGGAGCCTCGGGATGCAGTCGCAGAACGGCGGTTGGGGCGCCTTCGACGTCGACAACACCAGCGTCATGCCGACCCGGTTGCCCTTCTGCGACTTCGGCGAGGTCATCGACCCGCCCTCCTCGGACGTCACCGCGCATGTGGTGGAGATGCTGGCCCACGAGGGCAAGTCCGAGGACCCGCGCACCCGCCGCGGAGTCCGCTGGCTGCTCTCCGAACAGGAGCCCAGCGGCGCCTGGTTCGGCCGCTGGGGCGTCAACTACGTATACGGCACAGGCTCGGTGGTCCCCGCCCTGGTGGCCGCCGGACTCGCCCCCGGGCACCCGGCGATCCGGCGCGCCGTCGCCTGGCTGGAGAAGGTGCAGAACAAGGACGGCGGTTGGGGCGAGGACCTGCGCTCCTACCAGCCCGGCACCGCCTGGCACGGCGTCGGGGAGTCCACCGCCTCGCAGACCGCCTGGGCGCTGCTCGCCCTGCTCGCCGCGGGGGAGCGCGACTCCGCGGCGACCGCGCGCGGGGTGGAGTTCCTGGCCAGGACCCAGGCCGAGGACGGCAGTTGGGACGAGCCGTACTTCACAGGGACCGGCTTCCCCTGGGACTTCTCCATCAACTACCACCTGTACCGGCAGGTGTTCCCGCTGACCGCGCTCGGCCGGTACCTCCACCCGGAGCCCTCCGTCGGCAAGGGGAGCTGATGGCCCCGGCACCACCGGCACCGGACCCCGGGCCCCCGCCGCTGCTCGTCGCCTGCGCCCTGGGCATCGAGAAGTTCGCGCTGCGCCTCGGGGACCGCGGCGGGGCCCACGGGCCGCTCACCCTGCTCAAGACGGGGATGGGCCCGCAGGCCGCCGAACGCGCCCTCACCCGTGCCCTCGCGCGGCCCGCGCTGCGCGAGGCGCCGGTGCTCGCGACCGGCTTCTGCGCCGGTCTGGAGCCCGGCATGCACCCCGGGGACGTGGTCGTCGCCGACGAGGTGCGCGCGGACACCACCACCGCCTGCACCGGTACCGAACTCCTGGTCGAGGAGATCCTGCGCCTCGCCCCCGGGCGCACGGTGCACACCGGCCCGCTCACCGGTTCCGACCACATCGTCCGCGGCGCCGAACGCACCGCCCTGCGCGCCACCGGAGCCATCGCGGTGGACATGGAGTCCGCGGCGACACTGCGCTGCGCGGCGCGTGCGGCGGGGCGTCCGGTGGCGGCGGTCCGGGTCGTCGTGGACGCCCCCGAGCACGAACTGGTCCGACTCTCCACCCTCGGCGGCGGCATAACCGCCTTCCGGGTCCTGCGTTCCCTACTCCCCGCGTTTTTCGAATGGCACCGTAACTTGCTGCTCCCTCGGAGGTGAGCCAGATGGCCATGCCGCTGCGCCAGTCCATCAAGGTCGCTACGTATCTGCTGGAACAAAAGGTCCGCAAGCGTGAGAAGTTCCCGCTCATCGTGGAACTCGAACCGCTCTTCGCCTGCAATCTGGCGTGCGAGGGCTGCGGAAAGATCCAGCACCCGGCAGGCGTGCTGAAGCAGCGCATGCCGGTGGCGCAGGCGGTGGGAGCGGTGCTCGAATCCGGGGCGCCGATGGTCTCCATCGCCGGTGGCGAACCGCTGATGCACCCTCAGATCGACGAGATCGTACGGCAGTTGGTGGAGCGCAAGAAGTTCGTCTTCCTGTGCACCAACGCCGTGCTGCTGCGCAAGAAGCTGAAGAAGTTCACGCCCTCGCCGTACTTCGCCTTCGCGGTGCACATCGACGGGCTGCGCGAGCGGCACGACGAGTCGGTGGCGAAGGAGGGCGTCTTCGACGAGGCGGTGGAGGCGATCAAGGAGGCCAAGAGGCGCGGCTTCCGGGTCACCACCAACTCCACCTTCTTCAACACCGACACCCCGCAGACGATCGTCGAGGTGCTGAACTTCCTCAATGACGACCTGAAGGTGGACGAGATGATGATCTCGCCCGCCTATGCCTACGAGAAGGCGCCGGACCAGGAGCACTTCCTCGGTGTCGAGCAGACCAGGGAACTCTTCAAGAAGGCCTTCTCCGGCGGGAATCGGCGCCGGTGGCGGCTCAACCACTCGCCGCTCTTCCTGGACTTCCTGGAGGGCAAGGTCGACTTCCCGTGCACGGCCTGGGCGATCCCCAACTACTCGCTCTTCGGCTGGCAGAAACCCTGCTATCTGATGAACGACGGCTATGTCACCACCTACAAGGACCTCGTGGAGAAGACCGACTGGGACGCCTACGGCCGCGGCAAGGACGAGCGCTGCGACAACTGCATGGCGCACTGCGGCTACGAGCCCACGGCGGTGCTCGCCACCATGGGTTCCCTGAAGGAGTCCCTGCGCGCGGTCCGCGAGAGCGTCGCGAGCTGAGGCGGACGGACAGCCACCACCCGCCGCCCGGCCGGACATCCGGCCGGGCGGCACCGGCGCGGAGGGGGCGCACGACGGACGCGGCGGAGCGGGGCCGCGTCCCGCTCCCCGTGCGGCTCGTCGTGAAGAAGGGGCAGGAATGAGCAAGGAGTTCGACCTCGGCCAGCTGCTGGCCGCGCGCGGCGCCGAACGCTACGCACTGCACGAGAAGCACCTGAACCACCAGCTTCCGCGCATGCTGCACACCATCGGCTTCGACAAGGTCTACGAGCGGGCCGAGGGCGCGCACTTCTGGGACGCCGAGGGCAACGACTACCTCGACATGCTCGCCGGATTCGGGGTGATGGGGCTCGGCCGCCACCACCCGGTCGTCCGCAAGGCGCTGCACGACGTCCTGGACGCCTCGCTCGCCGACCTGACCCGCTTCGACTGCCCCCCGCTGCCCGGCCTGCTCGCCGAGCAACTCCTCGCGCACAGCCCGCACCTGGACCGCGTCTTCTTCGGCAACAGCGGCACCGAGGCGGTCGAGACCGCCCTGAAGTTCGCCCGGTACGCCACCGGCCGGCCCAGGGTCCTGTACTGCACCCACGCCTTCCATGGGCTGACCACCGGCTCCCTCTCCGTCAACGGCGAGGACGGCTTCCGGGAGGGCTTCGCCCCGCTGCTCCCGGACACCGCGGTGCCGCTCGGCGATCTGGACGCGCTGCGGCGGGAGTTGCTGCGCGGGGACGTGGCCGCGCTGATCGTGGAGCCCATCCAGGGCAAGGGGGTGCACGAGAGCCCGCCCGGCTATCTGCGGCAGGCGCAGGAACTCCTGCACCGGCACAAGGCCCTGCTCATCGCCGACGAGGTGCAGACCGGCCTCGGCCGTACCGGGGACTTCTACGCCTACCAGCACGAGGACGGGGTGGAGCCGGACCTGGTCTGCGTGGCCAAGGCGCTCTCCGGCGGGTACGTCCCGGTGGGCGCCACCCTCGGCAAGGAGTGGATCTTCAAGAAGGTCTACTCCTCGATGGACCGCGTCCTGGTGCACTCGGCGAGCTTCGGCGCGAACGCCCAGGCGATGGCCGCGGGGCTCGCGGTGCTCTCGGTCATGGAGAACGAGCAGACCGTCGCGCACGCCCGCGTCACCGGCGAACTCCTTCGCAGCCGCCTCGCCGCGCTGGTCGACGAGTACGAGCTGCTGAGCGAGGTGCGCGGCCGGGGCCTGATGATCGGCATCGAGTTCGGCAGGCCGTCCTCGCTGCGGCTGCGCGGGCGCTGGACGATGCTGCAGGCCGCCCGCAAGGGGCTGTTCGCGCAGATGGTCGTGGTGCCGCTGCTGCAGAAGCACCACATCCTCACCCAGGTCTCCGGGGACCATCTGGAGGTGATCAAGCTGATCCCGCCGCTGGTCGTCGACGAGGCGGACGTGGACCGCTTCGTCACCGCCTTCCGGGCGGTCATGGACGAGGCGCACAGCGGCGGGGGCCTGATGTGGGACTTCGGCAGGACCCTGGTCAAGCAGGCGGTCTCGGGCCGCTGAGGACGCGGGCCCGAGGCCGTCGCCACCGGGGCCCGGAAAGGCCCCCGTCCTGCCTTCGCGTTCCTCAGTCGAGGAAGTCCGCGCGCAGCCGCTCCCGCACCTCGGGGGTGAGGCCGAGGCCCCGGCCGAGGTAGGTCTCGACGTCGCCCCAGGTCTCCTCGATGGCCTCGAAGGCGGCGTCGAGGTACTCCAGGCGCGCGTCGAACATCGGGCTGAGCAGTTCCATGACCTCGGGGGAGGTGCCGCCGGGGGCGTCGGCGCTGCGGCGGACCTTGTAACGCCGGTGCGCGGCATTGGACTTGAGGTAGTCCTCCTCGATCGCCGCGCGCTCCACACCGAGGGCGAGCAGGCTGACCGCGACGGACAGGCCGGCCCGGTCCTTGCCCGCGGCGCAGTGCATCAGCGCGGGCAGCCCGCCGTCGGCCATCTCGTGCAGGACGCGGCTGTGCTCCGCCGTGCGGCTGGTGATGATCGCCCGGTACGAGCCCTTCATCCGGGCCTCGGCCCTGCCGTCGGCGAGCAGCTCCCGCAGCTGGGCGATGTCGCCCTCGCGGACCATGGACCAGAACTCCACCCCGGAGGCCGGGTCGGTGAGCGGCAGGTTGAGGTTGCGCACCCCGGGCAGCTCGATGTCGGGGCCTTCCAGGGCCTGGTCACCGGCGTTGCGGAAGTCGAAGACCGTGTGCAGCTTCAGGGAGGCGAGGAAGGCGGCGTCCTGCTCGTCGGCGTGCGCGAGGTGCCCGCTGCGGTAGAGGCGGCCCGCCCTGACGCGTTTGCCGTCCACGGTCGGCAGCCCGCCCACGTCACGGAAATTGCGTACCCCGGTCAGCCGCGGCTCTGTCGACGGGACCTGCTGCGTCACCTAGGACTCCTCCCAGTGGGCCGCCCGCGCTGATCGCGGACGGTCACGATTTCCGACGATACGGCACCTGCCGTGGCCGCCATCATCGCCGCCGGATGCCCGTGGAGGCCATGGACGTGCACCGGGTGCGGCCGTCACCTCGCCGCCCGGAGACCCGTATTGCCGGAATTGCCCGTGCTCTTCACTCTCTTCCGCTGATGCCCGAAATAAAGACTCCTGGCCGTGATGTGCGTGAGCAGGCTCATATTCGTGACGGTCGGTGGCCGGGACTTTCGGCCGTACGGGCAAGCCCGGCAAGGGCGCCAAAGAAGCCGGAAGATCAATGTTCCACGCAGTGTCACCGTCCTTTTCGCCGAGGATCAAGAAAAGGAATGCGGCGGTGAATTCACCGCTTGTCCCGCCCATTCCGGTTCGCTTAACGTCTCGCTCACTCCGGATGGACGCCGAATCCTGCCGCCGTCCGGTTTCCACACACTCACCCGTGAAACGGCAGGAGCGGGGGATCCACAGGCAGTACGCCGTTTCCCCGGTTCAAGGGGACGGCTCGGGGTGAAGCCGCGCGAGCGCGGCGGGGCATCTCCAGCCCTAACCCGACAGCTCACCTCGCAGGCGCCGGAGAGGAATCCACCATGCCTGTCAAGGGCAAGCACCGCCGTACGAAGTCGAGCCGTCTGCTGCGTTCCCTGGCCGTCGCCGGAACCGGTGGCGCCGCACTCGCCCTGCCGCTCATGGGCGCCGCCGGTGCCCACGCCGCGAGCCCCCACGACGCCGCGGCCGTGAAGACCGGGGCCACCGAGGCCGCCGCGAAGGACGGCAAGAACGGCGACAGGGCCGAGCGCTACACGGTCGCCCCCGGCGACTCGCTCGCGAAGATCGCCAAGGAGCAGGACGTACGCGGCGGCTGGAAGAAGCTGTACGCGGACAACCGCGAGGCCGTCGGCTCCGACCCCGCCCTGATCCGCCCCGGTCTGAAGCTCACCCTCGGCGCCAAGGCCGAGACCCCGGCGAAGAAGGCCGAGGCTCCCGCGAAGAAGACCGAGAAGCCCGCCGAGGCCGAGAAGCCCGTGGTGAAGAAGGAGGCCCCGGCGAAGAAGGCGGCCCCGGCCGAGAAGAAGGCCGAGAACACCGGCGGTTACACCCTCCCGGTCGCCGGTTCCTCGGTCGGCACCCCGTACCACCAGTCCGGCAGCATGTGGTCCAGCGGCTACCACACCGGCGTGGACTTCGTGGTCCCGACCGGCACCAGCCTGAAGGCCGTCGGCCCGGCGACCGTGGTCTCGGCGGGCTGGGGCGGCGCCTACGGCAACCAGGTCGTGCTCCAGCTGGAGGACGGGCGCTACGCCCAGTACGCCCACCTCTCGCAGCTCTCCGTCTCCGCCGGCCAGCAGGTGAGCGGCGGCCAGCAGGTCGGGCTCTCCGGCGCCACCGGCAATGTGACCGGCCCGCACCTGCACTTCGAGATCCGCAGCACCCCGGACTACGGCTCGGACCTCGACCCGCTGGGCTACCTGCGCGCCCACGGCGTGGACGTCTGACCGACCGGACACCGCGCACCGCGAGGACCGCACCCGCACGGGGTGCGGTCCTCGCCGCCTGTCTCGCCCCGCTCTCCCGTGCCGCCGACTCCCCTGCGCTTATTCCGAGTTGACGGAGATTTTCCCGGTGGCGTATCTCACGAGCCGTCAACCCCTTATTACGGTGGCGTAGGTCACGGGCGAAGGAGAAAAATGGCCCGACGTGGCAGCAGATTCGACATCCTTCAGACGTGACGAATTCAGGTCCTACGCGGCGGTCGGCGACAGTTTCACCGAGGGGGTGGGTGATCCGGGCCCCGACGGCAGCTGTGTCGGCTGGGCCGACCGGCTGGCCGTTCTGCTCGCGGACCGGACACCGGAACACAGTTTCCGCTATGCCAATCTCGCGGTACGGGGAAAACTCCTCGACCAGATCGTCGCCGACCAGGTGCCGCGCGCCCGGGAACTCGCCCCCGATCTGGTGACCGTCTGCGCGGGCGGCAATGACATGATCCGGCCCGGCACCGATCCCGACGACGCCGCGGAGCGCTTCGAGGAGGCCATCGCCTCGCTGTCGAACGCGGTCGGCACCATCGTCGTCGCCACCGGCTTCGACACCAGGGGCGTACCGGTCCTGCGGCATCTGCGCGGGAAGATCGCGACGTACAACGGGCATCTGCGCGCGGTGGCCGACCGCTACCAGTGCCGGGTGCTCGACCTGTGGTCCCTCAAGTCCGTGCAGGACCGCAGGGCTTGGGACGCGGACCGGCTGCACCTCTCGCCCGAGGGGCACACCCGGGTCGCCCTCAGGGCCGGGCAACTGCTCGGCGTCGAGGTGCCCGCCGACCCGGAGCAGCCCTGGCCGCCGATGCCGCCCCGCACCTCCCTGGAGGGCAGGCGGGACGACGTCCAGTGGGCCCGGGAGTACCTGGTGCCCTGGATCGGGCGGCGGCTGCGCGGCGAGTCCAGCGGGGACCACGCGGCGGCCAAGCGGCCGGACCTGCTGCCGCTGTGACCGGGGCCGGGGATCCGGCGGGACGGCTGCTCCCTCCGGGTGCGCGTTCGCCCGAGCCGGGGTGGGTACGACGGAACGGGCGCCCGGAAATGTGACCCCCGGTGTCGCTGTTACTGCGCACATAATGGATTGTCCGACCGACATCACCTGGAGGTCCCGTGGCCGGTACCCGTTCCCTGCGCTCCGGGCTCCGCTCACTGAGGCCCGCCGCCTTCGGCGCGGATCCCGCCGGTGAGCGCCTGGCACGCATACGCAGATCCCCGCACTACGCCGACGGTTCCTTCCAGAATCCCGAGCCCACCCGCAGCGGCCCCTCCGGCTCCACCCTGGAGCTCGCCAGGACGTACTTCCGCAAGCAGGCCCGGCTGCTCCGGTTGCCCGCGGGCGAGATCCCGCTCCACCGGCCGAGCCGTGCCGAGCTCTCCGCGCCGCCCGCGAGCGGGCTGCGGCTCACCTGGACGGGCCATTCCACCGTCCTCGCCGAGATCGACGGCGCACGGGTGCTCTTCGACCCGGTCTGGGGCGAGCGATGTTCCCCCTTCGGCTTCATCGGCCCCCGGCGGCTGCACCCCGTACCGCTGTCGCTGGCCGAGCTGGGCCCGGTGGACGTGGTGGTGATCTCCCACGACCACTACGACCATCTGGACATGCCGACCGTCAAGGCGCTGGCGGGGACGCGGACCGCCTTCGCCGTGCCGCTCGGCGTCGGCGCGCACCTGGAGCGCTGGGGAGTCCCGGCCGACCGGATCCACGAACTCGACTGGCACGACTCGACCCGGATTGCGGGCCTGACCCTGACCGCGACCCCCGCCCGGCACTTCTGCGGGCGCGGAGTGCGCAACCAGCAGCACGCCCTGTGGGCCTCCTGGGCGGTGCGCGGCAGCGAGCACCGGATCTTCCACAGCGGCGACACCGGCTACTTCGAGGGCTTCGCGGAGATCGGCGGCGCGCACGGCCCCTTCGACGCGACGATGATCCAGATCGGCGCCTACAGCGAGTTCTGGCCCGATGTGCACATGACCCCCGAGCAGGGCGTACGCAGCCACCTCGACCTCCAGGGCGGGCACGGCGGGGGAGTGCTGCTGCCCATCCACTGGGCCACCTTCAACCTCGCCCCGCACCCGTGGGCCGAGCCCGCCGAGGGCACCCTTGCCGCCGCGGGACCGGCCGGGGTGCGGGTGGCCGTCCCGCTGCCGGGGCGGCCGTTCGAGCCCGGCGCCGGGGCGGTGCCGGAGCGGCCCTGGTGGCGGGAGGTCGCCGTCCAGCCCCAGGGCGGCTGGCCCGAGGCGGGCGGCCCCGTGGCCGACGGCAGCGGAGAGCCCCAGGCGGCGCCCGTCGCCCACTGAGCGACCCCGCGCCGCAGCGCGGCGAACGAGAGGAGGGGGCGGTTCCCGGAGTGCCGGGGGCCGCCCCCGTCCGTGTCTCCCCGGGGCCTCCCGATCAGATCGAGGCCCGGCAGCGCGCACTCACAGAAGTCGTACCTCTGCCCTTTCGTCCGTGTGCGCGAACTCTCATACCAGAGTGGGGCGTTGTGTGCCGGAGTTTGTCAACTTCGTATCGAGCCGGGCCCTGGCGCGACTACCGTGAGTGTCCGCCGCGCGACGCAGCGGCAGGGCGGTCCCGTGCCTGACGAGCCGGGCCCCCGCGCCCGCTGCCCACCGCGCGGCAAGAGCCCGATTCCCCCCGGTCCCCAGGGACTTGGGAGCACTCTGCAGAGGACGCCGATGTCTGACCTACGCGCACCGGGCGAGCGTGCGGAGCGCCGTGAGGGCGCCCGCCACGGCCGCCCGGCCGGCCGCAGCGCCACGGCACTGCCGGAGACCCCGATACGAGCGCAGCTGCTGCGCCTCGCCCTGATCCCGGCCGCGACCGTGGCGCTCGGCACCCTCGCGGCACTCCTGGCGCTGGTCCTCACCACGCCCGCCCCGGGAGCGGGCGGGTGGAGCCTGCTCGTCCTCGCCGTCCTGTGCGCACTCGGGGGCTGCGCGGGCGCGGCCCTCGCCGCCCGGCGCGGCGCACACCGCCTCCAGGAGCGGATAGGAGCACTGCGCCGGAGCACGGCACGCGGCCAGAGCGAGCTGCGCCGCCTGGTCGAGGCGCTCGGCAGGGGCGAGGCCCCGCCCGAGCGGCGCCGCCCGGAGGCCCGCGAGCCCGGCGGCGACAGCTTCGACCTGCTCGCCGGGGAGGTGGCCCGCGCGCACGAGGCCGCGGTGGCCGCGGTGACCCAGGCCGCCCGGCTGCCCAGCCGCACCGGCAGCGAGCAGAAGCTGGAGGTCTTCGTCTCCCTGGCGCGGCGGTTGCAGTCCCTGGTCCACCGCGAGATCTCCCTGCTCGACGAGCTGGAGAACGAGGTGGAGGACCCCGACCTGCTCAAGGGCCTCTTCCAGGTGGACCACCTGGCCACCCGGATCCGCCGCCACGCGGAGAACCTGGCCGTGCTCGGCGGGGCGATGTCCCGGCGCCAGTGGAGCCATCCGGTGAGCATGACCGAGGTGCTGCGCTCGGCGGTCGCGGAGGTGGAGCAGTACGCCAGGGTGAAACTGGTGCCGCCGGTGCAGGGCACGGTGCGCGGGCACGCGGTCGCCGATGTGATCCACCTGCTCGCCGAACTGGTCGAGAACGCCACGGTGTTCTCCGCCCCGAAGACCGAGGTGCTGCTGCGGGTGAATCCGGTGGCCGCCGGACTCGCCGTCGAGGTGGAGGACCGCGGCCTCGGCATGCCCGGCGACGAGCAGAGCCGGATGAACGCCCTGCTCGCCGACCCCGCCCAGGTCAACGTCGCCTCGCTCCTCCAGGACGGGCGCATCGGCCTCTACGTGGTCTCCCAGCTGGCCCGCAGGCACGGCATCGCGGTACGGCTGCAGGCCAATATCTACGGGGGAGTGCAGGCCGTGCTCGTCCTGCCGGGCTCCCTCGTCGGCACCGGCGGCGAGGCGTCCGCCGCCCCCGAACAGACCCCGGCCGCCGCGAGCCCCGGACCCGCCCTCGCCCAGGGCACCCCGGTCCAGGGCACTCCGGCCCACGGCACCCCGCTGCCCGGCCCCGCCCGGCCCGCGGCCCTCAGCCCTCGTACGCCGCCGGTCACCGGCACGCCCGCGCACGGCACGCCTGCGCACGGCACACCCGCGCACGGCACCCCAACCCCCGCCCAGGGCACCCCCGTCCCGGTGGCGCACCGCGGGGACGGGCGGGACGGGCGGGAGGCGGAGACCGCGCTGCCGATGGGTGGTTCGGCGCCGGGTATCGCCAAGGCGGGCGCCCGGATCGCGGGTGTCCGGGCGGGGGCGGTGCCCCCGGCCCGCGCCCCCCGTCCGGAGCCCGGCGGTGAGAGCCCGGCGGTGCCCGCGGAGCGACCGCCCCGGCTGCCCCGCCGCCGGGCGCAGCAGAGCCTCGCCCCGCAGCTGCGGGAGGCGCCCGCGCGCCACCCGGAGGAGACCGGACCGCAGGCCGTGCACGACCCCGGGCTGATGGCCGCCTTCCGCAGCGGGGTCAGCCGCGCCGAGGCGCAGCGGCCACCGGCCCGCACCCCGGGCGGCCCCAAGGGGGAGGCGCCGCTCCCCGCCGATCCGGGAGCCGCGCGGCGGGGGAGCGCCCCGACCGGATGAACCGCGCCGGCCGGGCCGCCGGATGAACCGCCTCTGCCGGGCCGCCGAGCCCGCCCACCCCGCAAGGAGCCGACCCACCATGGTGAGCGATACGACCGGCGAGCGCAGCGCCGATCTCGACTGGCTGCTCAGCGGCCTCGCGCAGCGCGTGCCGGGCACCCGCAGCGCCGTCCTGCTGTCCTCGGACGGTCTGGTGAAGTCCGTCCACGGACTCGACACCGACAGCGCCGACCATCTGGCCGCGCTCGCCTCCGGGCTGCACTCGCTGAGCCGCAGCGCCGGGGCGCGCTTCGCCGAGGGCGGCCAGGTGCGCCAGGTCGTCGTCGAACTCGACACCGCCCTGCTCTTCGTCTCCTCCGCGGGCGCCGGCACCTGTCTCGCCGTACTCGCCGAGCGGGAGGCCGACCCCGCCGTCCTCGGCTACGAGATGGCGATGCTGGTCAAGAGCGTCCGGCCGTATCTGACGACCGCGCCGCGGCACAGCGCCGCGCAGCCCGGCACCCCGAGGCCCTGAGCCGTGGCCAGAGTGCAGGACGGGCCCTGGCGGGACGCCGCGGCCGGGCGCCTCGTACGCCCCTACACGATCAGCAACGGGCGGACCCGTCCCACCGCCGCGCTCGACCTGCTCTCGCAGGTCATGGTCACCGGTTCGACCCCGCTCGGCTACCTCGGCCCCGAGCACGCCCAGGCGCTGCGCCTGTGCGAGGCACCGGTCTCGGTCGCGGAGATCGCGGCCCAGCTGAAGCTGCCCGCGGCGGTCACCAAGGTGCTCCTGTCCGACCTCGTCGACTGCGGCGCCCTGACCACCAGGGCGCCGGCCCACCACCACACCCCGACTGACTCCGACCGGTCCCTCCTGGAGGCGGTGCTCGATGGACTACGACGCCAGCTCTGACCCGTTCCCGACGGCGCTGAAGATCCTCGTCGCCGGCGGGTTCGGTGTCGGCAAGACCACCTTCGTCGGCGCCGTCAGCGAGATCGACCCGCTGTCCACGGAGGAGCTGCTGACCAGCGCGGGAGCCGCCACCGACAGCCTGGAGGGCATCGAGCGGAAGCGCGAGACCACCGTCGCGATGGACTTCGGCAGGCTCACCCTCGACCGGCGCCATGTGCTCTACCTGTTCGGCACGCCCGGCCAGGAGCGGTTCTGGTTCCTCTGGGACGAGCTGTGCACCGGGGCGCTCGGCGCGGTCGTCCTCGCCGACACCCGCCGCCTGGAGGAGTGCTTCGCCGCGGTGGACTTCTTCGAGGAGCGCGGGCTCGGATTCATCGTCGCCGTCAACGAGTTCGACGGCTCGCACCGCTACCACCCCGAGGAGGTGCGGGCCGCCATCGACCTGGACCCCGCGGTGCCGGTGGTGCGCTGCGACGCCCGGATCTCCAGCTCCGCCGTCCAGACCCTGCTCGCTCTCGTCGGGCACCTGCTCGCGCACGCGCCCTCGGCCCCCGAAGGCGTCCGCTCATGACGGGGTCCCCGGCCGGGCGCCTGCTGCTGACCCCTGAGGACGGCCAGGGCGCCGAACGCGCCGAACGGCTGCGCGCCCTCGGCCTCCTGGAGCGCGCCGAACCGGACTTCGACCGCTTCGCCGAGCACCTGGCCGTGGCCCACTCGGCACCCTGGGCGATGGTCAACTTCCTCGACGCGGAGCGGCAGTTCCTCGCCGGACTGCACTGGCCCTCCGCCCGCGCGGGCGCCGCCGCCTCGCTGGACGTCTTCGCCCAGCGCTCACTCGGCCGCGACCACGGCTACTGCCCGCACGTGGTGGTACGCCGCCGGGCACTGGCCCTGGAGGACGTACGGGACTACCCGCGCTTCGCGCAGAACCCGGTGGTCGACGGCTTCGGCGTGCGCTCCTACCTCGGCGCCCCGCTCCTGGACCGCTCCGGGCTCGCGCTCGGCACCGTCTGCGTGCTCGACGTGGCCCCGCGCCGCTGGGGCAGCCAGGGCCTCGCGGGCATCAAGGCGATGGCCGCGGAGCTGACCGAGCGGATCCTCAGCCGGGACCACGGGATCTGAGGCACCGGGGCCGAGGTGCCGAGGTGTAGGAAAGCTGCAACGGCGGTTAAGAAATCCTCGATGGACCCGGGCCGCCGCCGTACGGCAGATTTTCCCCTGCCGGCCGGGCGCGCGCCGCGAGCCGCAACGGGCGTTCCGGCACGCCGCGACTAGCGTGCCCCGTGCTGGCAACCACACCCCTTATCCACGGCCAGGTCCTCTTCGTGCCCGCGCGCCGTGAGCCGTACGACGGGAGCCGTGACGTGAAGGCGCTGGTGAAGGAGAAGGCCGAGCCCGGTCTGTGGCTCATGGACGTGCCCGAGCCGGTGATCGGGCCGTCCGAGGTGCTCATCAAGGTCCAGCGGACCGGGATCTGCGGCACCGACCTGCACATCAGGTCCTGGGACGGCTGGGCCCAGCAGACCATCACCACCCCGCTGGTCCTCGGCCACGAGTTCGTCGGCGAGGTCGTCGAGACCGGCCGCGACGTCACCGAGACCGCGGTCGGCGACCTGGTCAGCGGCGAGGGCCACCTGGTCTGCGGGAAGTGCCGCAACTGCCTGGCCGGCCGGCGCCATCTGTGCCGGGCCACCGTCGGCCTCGGGGTCGGCCGGGACGGCGCCTTCGCCGAGTACGTGGCGCTGCCCGCCTCCAATGTCTGGGTGCACCGGGCCCCGGTCGACCTCGATGTCGCCGCGATCTTCGACCCGTTCGGCAACGCCGTGCACACCGCGCTGTCCTTCCCGCTGGTCGGGGAGGACGTCCTGATCACCGGCGCCGGACCGATCGGCCTGATGGCCGCCGCGGTGGCCCGGCACGCGGGCGCCCGCAATGTCGTCATCACCGATGTGAGCGAGGACCGCCTCGAACTGGCCCGCAAGATCGGGGCCAGCCTCGCCCTGAACGTCGCGGAGTCCGGCATCGCCGAGGGCCAGCGGCAGCTCGGCCTGCGCGAGGGCTTCGACATCGGCCTGGAGATGTCCGGCCACCCCTCGGCCCTGCGCGACATGATCGCCAATATGACGCACGGCGGCCGGATCGCCATGCTCGGCCTGCCCGCCGAGGAGTTCGCGGTCGACTGGGCCCGCGTGGTCACCTCGATGCTCACCCTGAAGGGCATCTACGGCCGCGAGATGTTCGAGACCTGGTACGCCATGACCGTCCTCATCGAGGGCGGACTCGACCTCTCCCCGGTCATCACCGGCCGCTACGGCTTCCGCGACCACGAGGCCGCCTTCGAGGACGCGGCCGCCGGACGCGGCGGCAAGGTCATCCTCGACTGGACCTCCTGACCCCACCTCACCGTTGGAGACAGCCACATGTTCGACTCCGTACGCGCCGACCTGCGGGCCACCCTCGACGAGATCCGCTCGGCCGGTCTGCACAAGCCCGAGCGCGTCATCTCCACCCCGCAGTCCCGCGCCGTCGCCGTGACCGCGGGCGGGCAGCCCGGCGAGGTGCTCAACTTCTGCGCCAACAACTACCTCGGCCTCGCCGACCACCCCGAGATCCTCGCCGCCGCCCACGAGGCGCTGGACCGCTGGGGCTACGGGATGGCCTCGGTGCGCTTCATCTGCGGTACGCAGGAGGTGCACAAGGAGCTGGAGCGCCGGCTGTCCTCCTTCCTCGGCCAGGAGGACACGATCCTCTACTCCTCCTGCTTCGACGCCAACGGCGGCGTCTTCGAGACCCTGCTCGGCGAGGAGGACGCGGTCATCTCCGACGCCCTCAACCACGCCTCCATCATCGACGGCATCCGCCTTTCCAAGGCCCGCCGCCTGCGCTACGCCAACCGCGACATGGCCGAGCTGGAGCAGCGCCTGAAGGAGGCCGGGGACGCGCGCCGCCGCCTGATCGTCACCGACGGCGTCTTCTCGATGGACGGCTACCTCGCCCCGCTGCGCGAGATCTGCGACCTGGCCGAGCGCTACGACGCGATGGTCATGGTGGACGACTCGCACGCCGTCGGCTTCGTCGGCGAGGGCGGCCGGGGCACCCCCGAGCTGCACGGCGTCATGGACCGCGTCGACATCCTCACCGGCACCCTCGGCAAGGCCCTCGGCGGCGCCTCCGGCGGCTATGTGGCCGCGCGCACCGAGATCGTCGCCCTGCTGCGCCAGCGCTCGCGCCCGTACCTCTTCTCCAACACCCTCGCCCCGGTGATCGCCGCCGCCTCCCTGAAGGTCCTCGACCTCTTGGAGTCCGCGGGCGAGCTGCGCGAGCGGCTGAACGCGAACACCGCGCTCTTCCGCTCCCGGATGACCGAGGAGGGCTTCGACGTGCTGCCCGGCGAGCACGCCATCGCCCCGGTGATGATCGGCGACGCGGCGGTCGCCGGACGGATGGCCGAACTCCTCCTGGAACGCGGGGTGTACGTGATCGGCTTCTCCTACCCGGTGGTCCCGCAGGGCCAGGCCAGGATCCGGGTGCAGCTCTCCGCGGCGCACTCCACCGAGGACGTGAACCGGGCCGTCGACGCCTTCGTGGCGGCCCGCGCGGAGCTGGAGGCCGCGCCCCTGGGAGAATCGGCGGCATGATCGAAGCGCGGCGGCTGCACATCCTCCGTGCGGTGGCCGACCACCGCACCCTCACGGCCGCGGCCGCCGCGCTCTATCTCACCCCCTCCGCCGTCTCCCAGCAGCTCACCGCCCTGGAGCAGGAGACCGGCCACCGCCTCGTGGAGCGCAGCGCCCGCGGGGTGCGGCTGACCCCGGCGGGCGAGATCCTGCTCAGCCACACCAACACCGTCCTCGCCCAGCTCGAACGCGCCGAGGCGGAGCTGGCCCGCTACGGCTCCGGCGAGGCGGGCACCGTGACCGTCGCCGCCTTCGCCACCGGCATCGGCCTGGTCGTCGCCCCCGCGGTGGTACGGCTCGCCGAGAGCGCGCCGGGCATCCGGGTCCGGGTGCGCGACGCCGAGGGGGACGCGAGCCTGCCGATGGTCCTCGACCGGCAGGTCGACGTGGCCGTCGCCGTGGAGTACCGCGGCGGCCCGGGCGCCGACGACCCCCGCCTGACCCGGGTCGCGCTCTACGCGGAGCCCTTCGACGCGGTGGTGCCCGCGGGGCACGCCCTGTGCACCGCGGGCCGGGTCCCGCTGGCCGAACTCGCCGACCAGTCCTGGATCGGCCCGTACCCGGGCAATCCCTGCCACGACGTGGTGGTCCTCGCCTGCGAGAACGCCGGATTCCAGCCGAAGATGGAGCACTCCTCGGACGATTTCCGGGCCGTGGTCTCCCTCGCCTCGGCGGGCGCGGGCGTCGCCCTCGTCCCGCGCTCGGCCCTGCACGGGATGGATCTGCGGGGAGTGGTGGTGCGGCCGGTGGAGGGGATCGCCCCGACCCGCCGGGTCTTCGCCGCGGTGCGCTGCGGCGCCGAGCAGCACCCGCTGATCAGGCCGGTCCTGCGGGCCCTCGGCCAGGTGGCGGGGGACAGCGTCCGCTGATCCGGGGGCCTTACGGCGGGGCATTGTCGGTGGCGGCGGCTACGGTTCCTTCCATGCCTGACGCCGAGGATGTGCGCCGTATCGCGCTCTCGCTGCCCGACACGGTCGAGAAGGTCGCCTGGAGTATGCCCACCTTCCGGGTCTCCGGGCGGATGTTCGCCACCCTGCCCGAGGAGGAGACCTCGATGGCGGTGCGCTGCCCCAAGGAGGAGGGCAACGAGCTGGTGCGCGCCGAACCGGAGAAGTTCTGGATCGCGGACCACGAGGCCTCCTTCGCCTGGATCCGGGTCCGCCTCGCCGCCCTGGAGGACGAACAGGAGCTGTACGACATCCTGGCGGATTCCTGGCGCCAGGCCGCCGGGCCCGCCCTGCTCGACGCCCACCCGGGCCTGGGCGTCCCCACGGCGGAATGATTTCGTGAAACCGCAGCTCACCGGCGCTTGAGCGAGGTTCAGGGACCCGCGGGGCGCCCCTCGGGGCAGGGTCCGACGAGAGGCCGCCCCGGCAGGGGATATCTTGATGTCGAGCAATGTTGCAGACGTGGAGCGGAGCACCCGGTGACTGACTCGACCATCATCTACACGCACACTGACGAGGCCCCGGCCCTGGCGACGTATTCGTTCCTGCCGGTGATCGAGGCGTACGCCTCCACGGCAGGAGTGCGCGTGGAGAGCCGTGACATCTCTCTGGCGGGGCGGATCATCGCCAGTTTCCCGGAGCGGCTCCAGGAGAGCCAGCGGATCGACGACGCCCTCGCCGAGCTGGGCGAGCTGGCGAAGACGCCGGGCGCGAACATCATCAAGCTGCCGAACATCTCGGCCTCGATCCCGCAGCTGAAGGCCGCCGTCGCCGAGCTGCAGAAGCAGGGCTACGCGCTGCCGGACTACCCGGACGACCCGAAGACCGACGAGGAGCGGGACATCCGCGCCCGCTACGACAAGGTCAAGGGCAGCGCCGTCAACCCGGTCCTGCGCGAGGGCAACTCGGACCGCCGGGCCCCCGCCTCGGTCAAGAACTACGCCAAGGCGCACCCGCACCGCATGGGCGCCTGGAGCCCCGAGTCGAAGACCAACGTCACCACCATGGGCACCGACGACTTCCGCAGCACCGAGAAGTCCGTGGTCATCGCCGAGGACGGCGCCCTGCGCATCGAGCTGGCCGGGGACGACGGCTCCACCACCGTGCTGCGCGAGGCGGTACCGGTACTCGCCGGCGAGGTCGTGGACGCCTCCGTGATGCGGGTGGCCGCGCTGCGCGAGTTCCTCACCGAGCAGGTCGCCCGGGCCAAGGCGGAGGGCGTGCTCTTCTCCGTCCACCTGAAGGCCACCATGATGAAGGTCTCCGACCCGATCATCTTCGGCCACGTGGTGCGCGCCTTCTTCCCGAAGACCTTCGCCGAGTACGGCAAGGTCCTCGCCGAGGCGGGCCTGACCCCCAACGACGGTCTGGGCGGCATCCTCAAGGGCGTCGAGTCGCTGCCCGAGGGCGCGGCGATCAAGGCCTCCTTCGAGGCCGAGCTGGCCGAGGGCCCCGAGCTGGCCATGGTCGACTCCGACCGCGGCATCACCAACCTGCACGTGCCGAGCGATGTCATCGTCGACGCCTCCATGCCGGCCATGATCCGCACCTCCGGCCACATGTGGGGCCCGGACGGCGAGGAGGCGGACACCCTCGCGGTGCTGCCCGACAGCAGCTACGCGGGCATCTACCAGGCCGTGATCGAGGACTGCCGCGCGCACGGCGCCTACGACCCCTCCACCATGGGCTCGGTCCCGAACGTCGGCCTGATGGCGCAGAAGGCCGAGGAGTACGGCAGCCACGACAAGACCTTCGAGGTGCCGGTCACCGGCACCGTGCGGGTCCTCGACGGCGCGGGCAAGGCGGTCCTGGAGCAGACGGTCAGCGCCGGGGACATCTTCCGGATGTGCCAGACCAAGGACGCGCCCATCAAGGACTGGGTCAAGCTCGCCGTCACCCGCGCCCGCGCCACCGGCGACCCGGCCGTGTTCTGGCTCGACGAGGGCCGCGCCCACGACGCCAACCTCATCGCGAAGGTGCAGCAGTACCTGCCGGAGCACGACACGGCGGGCCTGCAGATCGAGATCAAGTCCCCGGTGGACGCGATCACCTTCTCCCTGGACCGCATCCGCCGCGGCGAGAACACCATCTCGGTCACCGGCAACGTCCTGCGCGACTACCTCACCGACCTGTTCCCGATCCTGGAGCTGGGCACCAGCGCCAAGATGCTCTCGGTGGTCCCGCTCATGAACGGCGGCGGCCTCTTCGAGACGGGCGCCGGCGGCTCCGCGCCCAAGCACGTCCAGCAGCTGGTGAAGGAGAACTACCTGCGCTGGGACAGCCTCGGTGAGTTCCTCGCCCTCGCGGTGAGCTTCGAGCACCTCGCGCAGACCACCGGCAACGCCCGCGCCCAGGTCCTCGCCGACACCCTGGACCGCGCCACGGCGACCTTCCTCAACGAGGACAAGTCCCCGAGCCGCAAGCTGGGCGGCATCGACAACCGCGGCAGCCACTTCTACCTGGCGCTCTACTGGGCCCAGGAGCTGGCCAAGCAGACCGAGGACGCCAAGCTCGCCGAGGCCTTCGCCCCGCTCGCCAAGACCCTCGCCGAGCAGGAGCAGACCATCGTCGACGAACTCCTCGCGGTGCAGGGCTCCCCGGCCGACATCGGCGGCTACTACCAGCCCGAGACGGCCAAGGCCGCGGCGGTCATGCGCCCCTCCGCGACCCTCAACCAGGCGCTGGCCACCCTCGCCTGAGGCACCGGCCCGCACGACGCGGTGACGGCCGCGGACACCCCCGGGTGTCCGCGGCCCCCGCGTCTCAGCCGCCGGGCTCCGCGGCCGTTCCGCTCCTCCGCTGCCTCAGCCCTTCTCGCCGGGCCAGGCGAAGGTGGCCACCGCGCCCCGGGGCAGCTTGTACGAGAGCGACTTGCCCTCGTCGGTGAGGGTGAAGCTCCGGCTCTTCCCGGTGCCGTTGAGCACCAGGCAGACGCGGCTGCCGTCCGGGTTCTGGAAGGCCACGGTCTGCACCCCGCCGGACCCCTCGCTGGTGGAGCCGATGCGCCGGGCGCCCCGGTCCACGAACTTCGAGAGGTGCCCGAGCACATAGAACTCCGCGTTCTTGTGCACGTTCTCGCCGTCCACCTGCACCACGCCGTTGCACCCCCGGCAGTACCCGAAGTGCGGCTTGCCCTCCGGGTCCAGGGCGAGATTCCACAGGACGACCGTCTCGGCGCCCGAACGCAGCGTCCTGATCAGCCAGTTGGCGGTCTGCCAGCCGAGCGCCTGGGAGAAGTCCTGGACGCCGTCCTTGCCGTCGGTCCCGGAGCACTCGGTGAACAGCACCCGCTCGCCCGCCTTGCGCACGTCCAGCTGCTGCTCGGGCCGGCCGCCGTAGCAGTGGAAGGAGGCGCCGCGCACCCGCTCGATGTCCGCGGTCCTGCGCAGGACGTCGAGGGCGTACTCGGGGTGGTCCCAGTTGTGGTCGAAGGCCCAGAGCCCGGTGTCCAGACCGGCCGCGGTCAGCTTCCGGTCCAGGATCTTGAAGAGCGCGGTCTGCTGCCCCGAGGACATCAGCATCGAGGGGTAGATCGCCTGGAAGAGCGGCTCGTTGGCGACGGTGAGGTCTTGGACGGGGACACCGGCCTTCGCATAGGCCTTGAGGGCGCGGACCAGGTAGTCCGCGAAGTCCTCCTGGTGCTCGGGCGCGAGCCGGCCGCCGCTGAGGCTGTCGTTCTCCTTCATCCACCCCGGGGCCGACCAGGGCGAGGCCATGATGCGGATCCCGGGGTTGATCTTCCGGGCCTGCCGCAGCAGCGGCAGCACCTCCTTCTCGTCGCGGGCGATGGAGAAGGAGCCCTTGGTGTCCTCGTACGAGAAGTAGGGCAGCCGGGCGACGAAGTCGTTGCCGCCGAAGGGCTGGCGGAGGTAGTCGAGGCCGATGCCGCCCTCGCCGGTGGCGAAGAGGTTCTCCATCAGCTTGTCCCGCCGCTCCTCGGGGAGCTGTCCGAGCAGCTTGGCGGAGGCCTCGGTGAGGGAGGCTCCGGCGCCGGTGAAGCGCTGCTCCTTGTCCTCGGGGTCGATGCTGATGTCGCCGGGGCCGGGGGAGGTGTCGAAGCCGAGGCTCGCGGCGTGCGCCAGCTTCCGGCCGCCGTCGGGGGTGGTGACCCAGACCTCGGCCCGCGGGGCGGCGGCCCGGGCGGAGGAGGGGCCGAGGGCCTGGGTGGCGGCAAGGAGCGCGAGGGCGCTCACGGCCGAGGCGATACGGGCGCCGGACAGCGGAAGGGAGAGGGGCGGCACGTGGTGATCCTCGCGTGTGTGGGGGGACGCGGTACGGGAGGCAGCAGCTTCGGGGCGACCTCGCTGGCACCATTCCCGAGGGTCGGCCGGGCACACCGCGCCACCCACAAATTTTCATGGGCATGCCATGTGTCACACCGTCAGAACCGGGCATACGGCGCCCGGTCGGACCTCTCCCCGGGATTCCGGCACCCGCTGACAGGCTGTCTCGCACGTGCCAGGATCTTGAACCGCCCAGGAAACCACGAGCTGCAGTCACGGGGAGCCGGAATGGCACAGGCGAAGTTCACTCGGCGCGGAGTGCTCAGAGCGGGAGGCGCGGGACTGCTCTCCGCGGGGGTGCTCGGCACCCTCACCGCGGGCAGCGCCCGGGCGGCGGTGCCCGCCTCCCAGCGCTTCGACCTCTCCGAGCCCTCCTACGACGTCTTCCGCGGCGTCATGCTCGACGAGGCGCACCACGCCATGCAGGGCATGGCCTTCGACGCCGCCAACCGGCGGCTGTTCATCGCCCAGATACGCGACGGCAGTTCGGGCGACGACCTGTGCATCAACCGGCTCGACGAGTCCGGCAAGGTCACCGGGTCGATGCACCTCGACAAGGCGGGCCACGGGGTCTCGATCGGCGTCGAGCCGGTGGGCAAGGACTCCTACGTATGGGTGGAGTGCGACGCGGACAGCAGCGACGACAGCGGCCGGGGCACCGCACTCGCCCGCTTCAAGTTCGTGGACGGCGCGGCCCCTTCGGGGGTGAAGAAGTTCTTCACCGGCAGCGACACGATCACCTGCGCCACCGACCCCGTCAACAGCCGCATCCTGGTCCGCCGCAAGGAATCCGGCAAGATGACCTTCCGGCTGTACGACTTCTCCAGTATCGACATCGAGAACGGCACCTTCACCAAGGAACTGGCGAAGATCACCCAGCCCACGCTCGGGAACGGCTCGGTGACCTTCCAGGGCTACACCGTCCTCGGCAGCTACCTCTACACCCTGGACGGCACCGGCCACGCCGACGCCGCGGACATCAACTCCTATGTCACCAGCATCGATCTGAACACCGGCAAGGTCGTCGAACGCTTCCTCACCAAGGCCGGGAAGTCGCTGGTCTACCGCGAGCCGGAGGGCATGGCCATCATGCGCACCTCCGGCGGCGAGGTCCGCCTCTGCTTCGGCTTCGCCTCCCGCACCAGCGTCGGCAACATCAACCGCTACGCCAACGTCTTCCACAAGAACGTACTGCTCTGAACGTACTGCTCTGACGGACCCGGCAGGCGCGGCCCGGCTGCCCCCGGCACGCGCCGCCCGGCACGCACCGGACAGTCCGGACCGGACAGTCCGGACCGGACCCAGCCCCGGGCACCGCTGAGGGCCTTGTCCCCCCCCCCCCACAGACGGGGGGGGACAAGGCCCTCGCCCCGTGCCCGGCTCCGGGCTACTCGCCGACCGCTTCCGCCAGTTCGCGCCAGAACCGCTCCCAGGGCTCGCGCGGGAACCGCTCCTCCACCGCCCGCCGGTTCGCCGCCAGTTCCTCGCGCAGCGCCGCGTCCCCGGCCCGGTAGCGCCGCAGCACCTCGCAGAAGGCCGCCGCGCCCGCGCGCACCTCCGCCTCGCCCGTCCCCAGCCGCACCCGGCCGAAGCCCTCGCCGTAGACGGGGGCGAACACGTCGTACTCCGTCACCGCGCACGGCATGCCCGCGACCGCCGCCAGCGCGGGCCCGAGGCCCATCGTCTCCACGTCGGTCACCCCCGGCGTGAAGACCACACCGCCCGCCCGCGAGGCCGCGAGCCGCAGCAGATCCACCTCGTCCAGCCGCCACCGCCCCTCGCCGTCCCGGAAGCTGGACAGCGGCACCCCGTCCAGGAACCGCACGTCCTCCGCCACCCCGAGCCGTTCGCTCAGCGCCACCACCTCCCGCGCGTACCGGGGGTCCTCGTCCAGCCCGCCGAAGACCAGCAGATACGGCACCGGATCGCCCGCCGCGCGCGCCACCTCCTTCATCTTCGCGAGCAGCCGCACCGCCACGTCCACCCCCTTCACCTGGAACACCCGCACCGGGTCGAGCAGCAGCGGGCGCCCCTCCGCCAGCCCCTGCTGCCGCGCGAACTCCCGGTGCCGCTCCTCCGGCGCCCCCGCGGGCACCCGCGGCAGCAGGTTCGTCAGGACCTCGGGCACCGCGTCGGTCGGGTAGCCCGCGGTCTCCTTCGCCAGTCCCTCCGAGATCACCACCCAGCGCGTGTGCGGCGTGTCCTGCGGCAGCGGGGTCAGTTCGTTCGGCTCCGGCGGATAGACCCGTGCCCCCGTGTCCGGATCGCGGATCGCGCAGCTCCCGAAGAGGTCGTGGTCCCAGAAGACGACACCGCCCGGCCGGTCCGCGAAGTACGCCCCTGCCGCCGCGTGCAGCCCCGCCGTCGCGGGCACCCCGTCCGAGAGCGTCATGTTGATCGCGACCACCCAGTCCGGCCGGTGCTCCGCCAGCCAGGCGGTGAAGTACTCCTCGAAGGGGGCGGTGAGCGCGGCCGTCCGCCGCCCGGTCTCCGCCCGCGCCCCGGCGTCCAGGGTGTCCCAGGCGGCCACCGCGTCCCGTACCGCCAGCAGGCGGCGGCCGCGCTCGGCGTCGTCCAGTCCGTCCCGGAGGCTCTGGCGGGTCGGCTCCATCCACGGTGAGTGCAGCGGCCGGGGGCCGCCCGCGGGGAAGTACCCCTCCTTGTCCGGGCGCCAGGCGTAGCCGAGGTCGGTCGGCACCCGCCCGTCCACCAGACCCAGTTCGCGGCCGGTCTCCAGGATGTTGCGGAACACGGTGAGCAGGCCGGACATGGGCAGTCCGTCACCCGAGACGAGCGCTATGCGCACGGGGATCTCCTTGGGGGTCTGGTCGCGGTGGGGGAGGGGCGATCGCAGAGGTCGCGGACGCGGGCCGGAGGCGCCGGTTCAGCCGAGCAGCACCCGGGAGGCGGTGCCGGTGCGCCGGCCCGCCGAGCGGCGCAGGTCCCGGGTGACCGTCAGCTTCCGCAGCCAGCGGTCGGTGCCGTCGAGCCGGGCCCGGAAGGCCGCCCGGCCGTGCACACAGCGCTGGTTGTCCACGATCAGCGTGTCGCCCGGCTCCAGCACCACCTCGGCCAGGCGCGCGGCGAGACCGGCGCGCAGCCGCTCCAGCGCCGCGGCCGCCTCCCGGTCACCGGGCAGCGCCGCCATGTACGGCGGGTCGATCCGCACCGAGGGGTCGGCACGGTCCCCGAAGAGCACCGCGACCGGCCGCTCGTACGCCGCGGCCTCCGCACCGTCCATGTGCCGCAGGTGCTCCGCGTCCGGCCGCACCAGGAACCGGGGCTGGAACAGCACCTCCCGCTCGCCCGGGGGCAGCCGCACGCCCCGTACCGAGGCGAGCGTCGTCGGGACCCGGTCCGGGTTGCGCAGGGCGAGCAGCAGCAGATGGTCGCAGCGGTGCTCGTGGAAGGCGTCCTCGGTGTGGAATTCGAGCAGGGCGCTGCTGCCGTGCCCGGTCTGGGCCCGCTCGTCGCCGCGGATGGGCAGGACGTCGTGGAAGAGCCGCCCGTCCTGCAGGGTCGACCAGCCGAACGGTTCCCCGGTGAGCGAGGCAAGCAGCGCCAGCCAGTAGTCCTGGAGCAGACTCGCCCCGGGGTCCCGCTCCCGCCAGTGCGCGGGCGTCGGCCCCATGTCCTCGGACACCGGGAAGCCGCGGACGAGCACCGCCGGGGGCCCGTCGTCGTACCGCAGCCGGGTCAGGCCCCGCACCAGATGCGGCGGCAGGGCGGCGGCCCGGCCGCGTACCGTGCGCAGGAAGTCCTCGTCGTCGGGTGCGGGATGCTCACGTGCCAGCGCGGCGGTCAACTCGCGGGCCGCGGCGGCCTGCGCGGTGTCCAGCTCGATGGTGGTCCATGCGTCTCGCACCAAGGCGCGTCCCCCCGTGCTCGGCGGGTGTTCCGGTCCGGGAGAGCATTCCCGGCCCCACCGACTCACACCCCGTCAGCTCTCCGCCCGGGGCTCTCGGTCAGCAGCCGGGCACGGCCCGGGTCCGAACGGGCAGGCGCCGCGCGGCCGCTCCGGCGCGCACGGGGAGGGGCGCGGCCGGAACCCGGAAACGAGCAAGGGCCCTGCCTCACCGAAGTGAGAGCAGAGCCCTGGTCCGGGCACGAAGCCCTCCGACATATGTCGGGACGACAGGATTTGAACCTGCGACCCCTTGACCCCCAGTCAAGTGCGCTACCAAGCTGCGCCACGTCCCGTTGCTCATCTGACCTGGGCTTTCCCCTGGCCGAACGCGCAGAGAAACCATACCGCACTCGCGGTCGTGGTCGCGCACCCCTTTTCCGGCGGCTTCCCGGTGCCGCAGGGCGGGTTGGCGGTGCCGAACCGGGCCTTCCGCCCGTGTCGGTCGCGGACTATAGTCCTAAACTACCAGTGCTAATTAATGACTGTTCGTCCGCGCGGAGGGGTACGCCACTCTCCGTACCCGGCGCCCCACCGGACGCCCGGACCTTTGGACCGTCGACTAGGAGACCCCCTCGTGCGTCCCGTCCACTTCGCCGCTGCCCGCCGCACCCCGATCGGCAAGCTGCGCGGTTCGCTCTCCTCCGTACGCCCCGACGACCTGGCCGCGGGCCTCATCAAGGGGCTCCTCGCCTCGGTGCCCGCGCTCGACCCCGCGCGTATCGACGACGTGTACTGGGGCGCCGCCAACCAGGCCGGCGAGGACAACCGCAACATCGCCCGGATGGCGGCCCTGCTCGCGGGCCTGCCGGAGTCGGTCCCGGGCGCCACCGTCAACCGGCTCTGCGCCTCCGGCATGGAGGCGGTGACCGGCGCCGCCCGCATGATCGCCTGCGGGGAGGCCGAGGTCGTCCTCGCGGGCGGCTCCGAGTCGATGAGCCGGGCCCCCTTCGTACTGCCCCGCCCGGACGAGGCGCTGCCGCACACGATGGAGACCTTCGACACCCGGCTCGGCTGGCGGCTCACCAACCCGCGGATGAAGGACCTGCACGGCGTCCTCGCCATGGGGGAGACGGCCGAGGAGGTGGCCCAGCGCTACGCGATCAGCCGTGAACGCCAGGACGCCTTCGCGCTCCGCAGCCACCAGCGCGCCGCCGACGCCCGCAAGAACGGCCTCTTCGACGCGGAGATCCTCCCCGTCACCCGGCCCGACGGGGTGGTGGTGGACGCCGACGAGTGCATCCGCGAGAGCACCACCCTGGACAAACTCGGCTCGCTCAAGCCGGTGTTCCGCCAGGGCGGCACCGTGACCGCGGGCAACAGCTCGCCGATGAACGACGGCGCGGCCGGTCTCCTCCTGGTCTCTGAGGAGGTCCTGGAGGAACTGGGCCTGGAGTCCCTCGGCCGGTACGTGGCCGGGGCCTCGGCCGGGGTCGACCCCGACGTCATGGGCATCGGCCCGGTCCCCGCCACCCGCAAGGCGCTCGCGCGCACCGGCTGGTCCCTGGCCGACCTGGACGAGACGGAGTTCAACGAGGCCTTCGCCTCCCAGGCGCTCGCCAGCGTCGACACCCTCGGCGTCGACCCGGAGCGGGTGAACCCCACCGGCGGCGCCCTCGCCCTCGGCCACCCCCTCGGCTCCTCAGGGGCGCGCATCCTCACCACCCTGCTGCACCGGATGCGCCGCAACGACGCCGCCAAGGGCCTCGCCACCATGTGCGTCGGCGTCGGCCAGGGCTCGGCGGTGCTCGTCGAACGCGGCTGAACTCCGGGGCGGGGCGCACACGTACGCGAGCGGCCCCGCCCCCGCTCAGCCGGGCGTGAGCGGCCCCGTACCGGCTCAGTCGTACGCGAGGAGCCCCGTCCCTCCGCTCAGCGGCTGCTGCTGGACCCCGCGAAGGAGGGTTCGTGCGGGGGCAGGGCGGCCGCGAGGTCCTCGGCGAGCAGGCGCCCCGCGATGGTGTCGACGGCGGCGCGCAGCTGCCGGTCGTCGGGGCGGGGCATGTCGTGCTCCAACTGCCCGCCGAGCCACCGCGCCCAGGCCTCCGAAAGCACCCTGGCCTCCCGCGCGCCCGCCCGCGTATGCGAGAAGAGGAGCCCGTCCCGGGTCAGATAGCCCTCCTCGACCATGCGGTCGAAGACCGGCACCAGGACCTCGGGCGGCAGCTGGCGGCGCGCGGCGATCAGCCCCAGACTCGCGTGCCCCACCAGGCGCGTGAACAGCTCGACCTGCATGATCACCCAGGCCCCGGCGACATCGAGCCGGGTGTCGGCGCCCTGGAGCACGCTGCGCAGCGTGCCGGGGCGGGTGGTGCGCAGGATCTTCGCCACGGAGAGTTCGAGCAGCGGCCCCGAGCCGGGCCCGGAGGGCTGCGCGAAGGCCTCGCCCATGTCGTTGCCGCCGACACGCGCGGTGTCCCGCAGCCGGACCTGCTTGAGGAAGAGGGCCACGAAGAACCCCACGGCGGCGACCGGCACCGTCCACAGGAAGACGGTGTGGACGGAGTCGGCGTAGGCGTCGATCACCGGCACCGCGGCGGCGTCCGGCAGCCCGTGCACCCCCTCCGGGCTCCGCGCGGCCGAGGCGATCCGCCCCGCCTCGGTCCCGGAGGCCCGGGCCGCCTCGGCCACCCCCTGTTCGAGGTTGGGCCCGAGCGTATTGGCGTAGATGGTCCCGAAGACCGCCGTGCCGAAGGCGCTGCCGAGCGTACGGAAGAAGGTGACCCCGGAGGTGGCGGTGCCGAGGTCGGCGTAGTCCACGGTGTTCTGTACGGCGATGGTCAGCACCTGCATGGACAGGCCGATCCCGGCGCCGAGGACGAACATGTACAGCGAGGCCGCCCAGGCGCCGGTGCCGCGCTCCATCAGCGAGAGCAGGAACAGGCCCAGGCACATCACCAGGGCGCCGACGATCGGGAAGCTGCGGTAGTGCCCGGTACGGCTGACCACATTGCCGCTGGCGACCGAGGCGATGAGCAGGCCGATCACCATCGGCAGGGTGCGCACCCCGGAGAGGGTCGCCGAGTCCCCGTCCACGTACTGCAGATAGGTCGGCAGGAAGATCAGCGCGCCCAGCATGGCGAAGCCGACGATGAAGCTGAGCACCGAGCAGACGGCGACCACCGGGTTGGCGAACAGCCGCATGGGCAGCATCGGTTCCGCCGCCCGGGTCTCCACCCGGCAGAACAGCGCGAGGGCCAGCAGCCCGCTCGCGAACAGCGCGAGGATGACCGGCGAACCCCAGCCGTACTCGTTGCCGCCCCAGCTCGTCGCGAGGATCAGCGCGCTCGCCCCGGCTGCGACCAGGGCGATGCCGAGGTAGTCGATCGCGGGCCGGACGGCCGAGCGCAGATGCGGGATGGTCCGGGCGGCGGCCGCGACGACCAGGATGGCGAGCGGGACGTTGATGTAGAAGGCCCACCGCCAGGTCAGATGGTCGGTGAACAGCCCGCCGAGCAGCGGCCCGACCACGGTCGCCACCCCGAAGACGGCACCGATCGCGCCCTGGTACTTGCCGCGCTCCCGCAGGGGGATCACATCGGCGATCAGCGCCATCGCGGTGACCATCAGACCGCCCGCCCCGATGCCCTGCAGCGCCCGCCAGGCGATGAGCAGCGGCATATTGGTGGCCAGGCCGCACAGGAACGACCCCGAGATGAAGATCACGGCCGAGACCTGGAAGACGAGCTTGCGCCCGAAGAGGTCCCCGAACTTGCCGACCAGCACGGTCGACACCGTCTCCGCGAGCAGATACGAGGTGACCACCCAGGACATGTGCGAGGCGCCGCCGAGATCGGAGACGATCGTCGGCAGCGCGGTGCCCACGATCGTCTGGTCCAGCGCGGCGAGCAGCACCCCGAGCATGACGGTCCCGAAGACGATGTTCCGCCGCCGCACATCGAGCACCGGAGGCGCCGGCACTCCGGCGGCCTCGCGCTCCGCCGCGCCCGGGGCGCCCTCCGTCGTCGTCACAGCAGCCAGCCTCACACCGCCGCGCGGGCCCTGCATGCGGGGCGGTCCGCTTCGGTGACGGGCATGAGCGGTGGGTACGCCGGGTCCGGCCGGACGGTGAGCCGAGTCCGTTCGCGGCCGGGTACATCGTCGCCGGGCTACGGTCGGTGTCTCCCGCGCTTCTTCCGCGGTCCTCTCGCGCTCCGGTCGGTGTTCTCTCTCGCGGTTCTTCCGCTGTTCTTCCGTGGCTGCCGGGTGGCTCAGCGAAGTCGGGGTGCCTCGGCCGCCGCGTCCACCGGGGCCTGCCCGTGCTCGGTACGGTCCGCCAACTCCCGTGCCCAGTCGAGGAGTCCGGGGAGGGCGAGCCCGTACGGCTCCGGGGTCCCGGTGCGGTCCGCCCACTCGGCGAGCCCGTCGGCGCCCCGGCGGAGCAGCCTGGCCCCGCCCGTACGGTTGCCGCGGGCCGCGTGGGTCAGCCCCACGGAGAGCTGGGCGAGCGAGCGCCAGAGCTGCTCCTCCCCGGCCGGTCCCGACTTCCAGGCGTCCTCGAAGACCTCGTGCGCGTGGAAGGGGCGGCCCCTGTCGAGGAGCCCCTGAGCCTCGTCGACCGTCTGCTCGGGCGTGCGCACCAGCCCCTCCGGCTGCCGCGCGACCCCCTCGGCGCCGTACGGCAGCGGTCGGCCGAGCCCGTCACGGGGCCGGGCGCTGCGGGCACGGCCCTCGGGGTCACGGTCACGGGGGCGGTCCGGGGTGTGGCTCATGCTCCGATTGTCGCGGGTGGCGGCGCGAGGGGCGCGGGGCCGGTACCCCGGCGGGCCCCGAATTCGGAGCCAGGCCCCGGGGTGGGGTAAAGTTCTGCACGCATGATCACGAGCGCGAGCCGCCCGGGACATGCGGCCGGGACGTGGCGCAGCTTGGTAGCGCACTTGACTGGGGGTCAAGGGGTCGCAGGTTCAAATCCTGTCGTCCCGACTGGAGACAGTCGCAGTTCAGGGCCGGTTTCGGAGGTTTCCGAAACCGGCCCTTGGCCATTCCTGGGGACCAGGTGGGGACCCGAGGCCTTGACCGAAGCCGCCGGTCGATCCGGTGACGAGCGCGGTGCGCGACGCGGGACGGGATACGGACAGGTCACCCCCCCGCGGGCGAGCCGCTCAGATCAACCTTCCGCGGGCGAGCCGCTGTTGAGGTGCTCAGTGCCGTGCCCGGACGGCCTTCGTCCGGTTCAGGTGGCGAGCGCGGCCTTGGCCTCCTTGGTCTCCTGGTCGGTGAGCACCTCCGGTGCCCCGGCCTCCAGGCCGTCGAGGGCGACGGTCACGACCTCGGCCGGGTCGTTCTTGGGGATGTCCCAACCGGCCATCATGTCGGTGTCGGTGGAGCTGAGGTAGACGCCGGTGACCTGGGTGCCCTGTCCGGTCAGTTCCAGGCGTACCCCGTTGGTCATGCTCCACGCGGCGGCCTTCGAGGCGGCGTAGGCGTTGGCGCCGGGGTACGAGAGCCAGGACAAGCGGGAGTTCACGTTGAGGATGCCGCCACCGCCGTTGCGGGCCAGGGTCGGCGCGAATGTGCGGATCATCGTCAGCGGACCGTAGAAGTTCGTGTCGATCTCCTGCCTGATCGCGGTGAGGTCCCCGGTGACGAGGTCGCTGCCCGTGGTGGTCCCGGCGTTGTTCACCAGCAGGGTCAGGTCGGGGGCGGCGGCCGCGGCGGCGGCCACCGCGTCCGGGTCGGTGATGTCGAGCGCCAGCGGAATCGCGCCGGGTACGTCGACGGTCTCCGGCCTCCGGGCGGCGGCGTAGACCTTCGCGGCACCCCGGTCGAGGAGTTGCTGGACGAAGTGCCGACCGATGCCGCGGTTGCCGCCGGTGACGAGTGCGATGCTTCCTTCGATCTTCATGACCACAACCGTAGGATTCGCAGATGCGTGTCTCAATGACAGATATGCTCAATGAGATATCCGTACCGCTCATTCTGTTAGCGTGTGCAGACTATGGATGCCTTGACGGGACTCATCGACGCGCAGGTGGTGCGCGGTGTGCTCGGCGCGCGAATCGCCGCGGCGGACGACTGGGGGTGGTGGTCGGCCCAGGGGCCGGGGGCCGCCTTCCACGCGGTGACCTCCGGCGCGGTGTGGGTCGCCCCCGAGGGCTGCGAACCGCTGCAACTCCGTGCCGGTGATGTACTGCTGCTCCCGAGCGGCCGCGCCCACGCCCTCGCGAGCGACCCCGAGGCACTTGCCCGCACCTCACCGGAGCGTTCCGACGGCTACACACTCACCGGCGACGGCACGGTGCGGATGGGGCGGGGGCAGGCGCACACGCACATCCTCTGCGCGCACTTCGCGCACGACCCCACGGCCTCCGCGTCCTTTCTGGCGGCGCTGCCCGAGACCGTCCTGCTCCGTGGCCGGGGCGACGGCGGAGGGCTCGCCGAGACCGTCCGCCTCGTGGGCCGCGAGCTGACCTCGCCAGGCCCGGGAAGCCAGGTCGTCCTCGCCCGCCTCGTCGACGTGCTCCTTGTGCAGGCACTGCGCGACTGGCTCGAACGCGACGACGGCGGCTCGGCATCCCCGCTGCACGCACTCCGCGACCCCGTCGTCAGTACGGCGATGGCCATGATCGACGCGGACCCCGGCCGCGCCTGGACGACCACGGAACTCGCCCGCGCGACCGCCGTCTCCCGGGCGACCCTGGCCCGCCGCTTCCCCGCCACCCTGGGCGAGACGCCCGCCGCCTACCTCACCCGCCGCCGACTCGACCTCTCCGCCCGCCGCCTCCGTGACACCGATGACCCCCTCGAACAGATCGCACAGGACGTCGGCTACACCTCGGTCTACGCCTTCAGCCGCGCCTTCCGCCGCCAACGAGGCGTACCGCCGGGCCGCTTCCGGTCCGCCTCCCGCACCGTCGCGGCGCAGCCGAACGGCTAGCGTCCTCCGACCGCGCTCCGCTGCCCGGGGTCTGAGCGGTCAGCGCTGACCGTCGTGCGCGTCTCGGCCCACTGCTCGGCCGGGAGCATGCGGCCGTCGAGCAGGGTGCGGCCGAACCTCGCGAGGTCGCCTGCGCGGTCTGGAGGTGGGGGTCGAAGCGCGTCAGGGGCGCAGTCCCAGGCATTTGGCGAGCAGGGTGGAGAGCCGCTCGCGTTCGGCCGGGGTGAGGTTCCCGAAGGTGTCGTCGAGGAATTCGGGTACCGCGTCCTCGGCGCGGGCGAGGAGGCGGCGGCCGGAGCCGGTCAGGGTGACCGCGTAGGCGCGGCGGTCGTCCGCGTCGCGTTCGCGCCGTACGTGCCCCGCCTTCTCCAGGCTGTCGCAGATGCCGACCATGACACTGCGATCGATGCGCAGTTGGTCGCTCAGGACGCGCTGCGAGCTGGGGCCGACCTCGGCGAGCATCTTGAGCACCAGGTGCTGCCCGACGCCGATGCCGGTTTCGCCGGCCCGGGCTTCCGCGGCGCGGGCGACCGCGGCCGAGGCCCGGCACAGGGCGATGTCCAGGCGCTCCGCGGCGAGTCTCGGAAAGTACGCGGCCTCACGGTCCGCGGCCTTGGGCGGCATGCGGTCCACCTCTCTGCGGGTCTGCGGGCGCGGCGGGTGCGTCCCGACCGTACCAAGAAATCATCTGCGCTCAGATTGTTTGCGCGGCACCTATGAGATTCGTATGCTCTCCAATCATCTGGCTGCTGATTATCTGCGTGAAGATGGAGGTCGCCGAGGTCCGCTGTGGTCATGCCCGCCGACCAGGAGCGGCCGGCCCGGGTGCCGCTGCGCACCGCGGTGCTCCCCGGCTCGGCGGGCCCCGTCTGAGCGGCCTGATCGGCTTCGTAGAGGACCGCCGACCCGTACCACCGGAACAGAGGACCGGCCATGACCCTGGATCTCACCCCCGACCAGCTGCTGTCGACCACCCGCGCCGTACGCAGACGCCTCGACTTCGACCGTCCGGTCCCGCGCTCCCTGATCGAGGAATGCGTGGACCTGGCGACCCAGGCGCCGACCGGCCGCAACCGGCAGCGCTGGCACTTCATCGTCGTCACCGAGGAAGCGCAGCGGCGTGCTGTGGCCGACATCTTCCTGCGTGCCTTGCCGCTGACCACCGGGCACCCCTTGACCGAACGCGACGCCTGGCGCATGAACTACCACGCCGACTCCACGGAGCGGGTCTTCGACGGACTGCGCCACCTGGCCGCCCACATCCACCGCGTGCCCGCCTTCGTCATCCCCGGAGTGGAAGGACGTACCGACGGCGCTCCGGTGGCCGAGCAGGCGGGAACGTGGGGCTCGATCCTGCCGGCGGTGTGGAGCTTCATGCTGGCCGCCCGCGCCCGCGGTCTGGGCACCACCTGGACGACAGCGCAAGGGCCGCTGGAGCGGGAGCTGGCCGAGGCCCTCGGCGTTCCGCACGACGAGATCATGCTGGCCGCCTTCCTCCCGCTCGCCTACACCATCGGCACCGACTTCAGGCCGGCCCGCCGGATCCCCCGCGAGCACGTCCTGCACTGGGACCGATGGGAACAGCACGGCTCCGGGCCCGGCCGGTAGCGCACCGCTTCGACAGCGCACCGCTGTGGTGAGTTCGCGCTCTCCGTCCTCTCCCTGTCCCCGCCCGGGCGGTCCGCCGACCGCCGGGTGGGGGAGTGCCGGAGTCCTGCCGGGGCGGGTGCGCCGCGGCGGTCAGTCGTCGATGCAGTCGTCGATGGTGAGGATCTGCTCCACCGGGCGCCGAGGCGTCCGGCTCCCCTCGGGTCCGTAGCCGAGCCGCAGGATCATCTGCACCGCGCCCGCGGTGGTGAGCGGATCGCGGACCGCCCAGCGCAGGTCGGGCCACTCCAGGGGCTGGGTCGCGAAGGAGGCGGCGACGCCGTGCGCGGTGGCCAGGAGGAGGACGTGCTCCAGCGCCTGGCCCGCGCGCAGCCAGTCGGCCGGAGAGTCGTGCTCGGTGGTGAGCAGGGCGAGTTGAGGCCGTTCCTCGAAGGCCGCGGTCTCCCGCCCGGGTACGGGGACCCGCCCGGCGAAGTCGCGGAGCGCCGTGGTGCCGGAGCGCCACCGGGGGCCGAAGGCCTCGGTCGGGACTCCGTCGGCTGCGGGGGCGGTGGGGCCCCGGTGGGTCCAGGAGCGCGTCTCGATCTCCAGACCGGCGTCCATCCGGTGGTACGACTCGGCGTCGCGTACGAGGTCCGCGACGAACCGCAGGTGCGGCTCCTCGGGAAAGGCGAGTGCGGCACCTTCCTTGCGCGCCCCCTCGACGAGCGCCCGGCGTACGTCCGCCGGGAGCCGCCGGTCCGAGTAGGGGCTGCGGCTGGTGTGCCGGTCGGCGATGGCCGGGTACAGCACCGTGAGGTCGTCGACGGCCCGGTCGTGCCCGGTGAGCCGGACCGCGGCGAGGCATGTCGGGGAACCGGGCTCGGGGAGCAGGGTGGTCTCGGTCCGCCAGCCCGCGTGGGCCGCGGCGACGCGCAGGTTGAGCAGGGCGGCACCGCAGCCGAGGTGCAGTCCGCGGGTGCTGGGGTCCGCGTGCAGCATCGCCCGGCTCAGGTCCGCGTGGAGGCGGAAGGTGCGGGTGGACGGCGTGTAGGCAAAGCTCCACGGCTGGGCGTTGTGCATGGACGGCGCCTGGGCCGCCTCGGCCACGAGCCGGGTGACGGCGGCCTTGTCGAGGGTCGGTGCGGTCACGAACACTGCGGCCTCCCTTGCGGACAGGGCGGGTCCTCGTGTCCCGCTTGCCGTCCAGCCTGCGTCCGGGCGGTGCCGCTCCGCAGGGGCCGGGCGGCCCTTTCGCGGGACCACTCGGCCCCGGCTGCCCCTCGGTGCCGGAAGGTCCTCGCGCGTGGGCCGGTCGGCCCACGCGCGTCCGCCGGGTCCCGGTCCACCCTGAAGGGGCAGCCTGCCCGCGCGGTACGGGACCGGGACCGGACGGGATGCTCCCACGCAGGACGTGCACGAGGAGGTGGCGGCGATGACCGACGAGCCGACAGGCACCCTGGAACATCACAGGGTCGGTGATCTGATGACCCGCGCGGTCGTGAGCGTGCGGGACACCACCCCGTTCAAGGAGGTCGTCCGCGCCCTCGCCGACCACGGGGTGAGCGCGGTACCGGTGACCGACGCGCAGGGCGGACTGCTCGGCGTCATCTCGGAGGCCGACCTGCTGACCCGCACGGCGCGGCGGGCCGAACGCGAGCAGCGCGCGCTGATCAGGCCGGAGCCCTCGGCCGCCGCCGACGAAGGGTGACCCGGGGAAGGACGCCACGCGGGCCCGCAAACCGCCTCACAAGCTACGGAGTTGTGCACCATGAAGGCGCTCGTGTTCCACGGATCGGGACAGTCCTCCTGGGATTCGGTCCCCGACCCCACGCTCAAGGACCCCGCCGACGTCCTCGTGCGGGTCGACGCCGTCACCCTCTGCGGCACGGACCTGCACATCCTGGCCGGTGACGTGCCCGAGGTGGCGCCCGGACGGATCCTCGGGCACGAAGCGGTCGGCGAGATCGTCGAGGCCGGGTCCGAGGTGCACTCCGTGCGCCCGGGCGACCGGGTCCTCGTCTCCTGCATCAGCCCCTGCGGACGCTGCCGCTACTGCCGGGCCGGGCGCTGCGGCCAGTGCCGCGAGGACGGCGGCTGGATCCTCGGCCATCTGATCGACGGGACGCAGGCCGAGTACGTCCGCGTCCCCCACGCGGACTTCTCGGTCCACCCCCTGCCCGAAGCGGTGCCGGACGAGGAGGCGGTACTGCTCGCCGACATCTTCCCCACCGCGTACGAGGTGGGTGTGGTGGCCGGCCGGGTCGGACCCGGCGACACGGTCGCCGTCGTGGGCGCGGGGCCCGTCGGGCTCGCCTTCGTCGCCTCCGCCGCGCTGCTGAGCCCGGCCCGGGTGATCGTGATCGACCTCGACGGGACCCGGCTCGCGGCGGCGCGCTCCCTCGGTGCCGACACGACCGTCCGCGCCGAGGAGAACCCGGAGGAACGCGTCGCCGAGCTGACCGGGGGAGCGGGGGCGGAGGTGGCCGTCGAGGCGGTCGGGCTGCCGGAGACCTTCGAGCTGTGCACCCGGATGGTCCGCCCGGCCGGTCACCTCGCCAACATCGGCGTGCACGGGGCCCCGGTCACGCTGCACCTGGAAGAACTGTGGAGCAAGGACGTCACCCTGACCACGGGCCTCGTGGACACCACCTCCACCCCCATGCTCCTGACCATGGCGCAGGCAGGACGGCTGCCGCTCGCGCCGCTGGTCACCCACCGGTTCCCCCTGGACGCGATGGAGGAGGCGTACCGGGTCTTCGGGGACGCGGCCACCAGCGGGGCGCTGAAGGTCGTCCTCACCGGGTCCGCCGCCTGAGGAGCGGGCCCCCGGCGGGCTCCGGCATGCCGCCCGTACCCCTTCGCGCGTAGCGTGGGAACGGCAGTGGCGGCTTCCCTCAGGAGCAGCAGGTGGCCGACGAGCGAGAGCAGCGCCGGACGACAGGACGCCCTTCCCGGGTGCTCCCCGAGGAGTTGCGGACCCGGCTGGACGCGGCGAAGCCGAGCGCGCCCGAGTCGCTGCGCGACCTCCTGGACGCGGTGCTGGCCGTGGGCCGGGGTCTCGACCTGCCGACCGTACTGCGGCGGATCGTGGAGACGGCGGTGGTCCTGGTCGACGCCGAGTACGGTGCCCTCGGGGTCCTCGGCGAGGACCGCGGACTCGCCCAGTTCCTGCCGGTCGGTGTCAGCGAGGAGGAGGCCGCGGCCATCGGGCACCTCCCGGAAGGGCACGGTCTGCTCGGCGAGCTGATCCGGCACCCCCGGCCCCTGCGCCTGACCGATCTCTCCACGCACCCTGCCGCGGCCGGACTGCCTCCCGGACACCCGCCCATGCACACCTTCCTCGGGGTCCCCATCCGGGTGCGCGAGGAGGTCTTCGGCAACCTCTATCTGACCCAGAAGCGAGCGGGCCGCCCCTTCGACGCGGACGACGAGAAGATGCTCTCCACCCTCGCCGTGGCCGCCGGTGTGGCGATCGAGAACGCGGACCTCTACGAGAGCACCCGCTACCGCCAGCAGTGGCAGGAGGCGCACGCCGAGGTGGTCTCGCGGCTGCTCGCCGGGGCCGAGGAGGACGAGGTGCTGCGGTTGACCGCCGTGCAGGCGCGGCGCATCCTCCGGGCCGACCTCGGCGTCATCACCCTGCCGGAGCCGGGCGGCCACCGGCTGCGGGTCGCCCTGGCGGTCGGGCAGAGCGCCGACCTGCACAACGGACTGCTGCTGCCGTACCAGGGATCCTTCGCCGGGGCCGCGCTCGACGCGGGCGAGGTCCTGCTCAGCACGGACATCGAGCGGGACCCCCGGGCGCGGGCGGGCCCCGCGCGCTGGAACGGTCTCGGCCCCGTGGTGGCGGCGCCCATGGTGGCCGGCGGGCAACCGCGCGGCGTGCTGCTGCTCGCCAGGAACAAGGGCTCCGCGCCCTTCGGTCGCACGGTGCCCGGACCGCTGCGGGTGTACGCGGACCAGGCGGCCCTCGGCATGGAGCTGGGGGAACGCCGCCGCGCGGCCGAGGAGCTCGGCCTGCTCCATGACCGCGACCGGATCGCCAAGGACCTGCACGACCTCGCCATCCAGCGGCTCTTCGCCACCGGTATGACCCTCCAGAGCGCGCTGCGTTTCGTGGAGCACCCCGCGGCGCGGGAGCGGCTGCTGCGCGCCGTCGACGATCTGGACGAGACCATCAAGACCATCCGCTCCACCGTCTTCGGCCTGCGCCTGCCCGCGCGGGGGCCCGGCGCCCAGGGGCTGCGCGCGCGGGCCACCCTGGTGGTGGAGGACGCGGCCAGGGCCCTCGGTTCCGCCCCGGCCGTCCGTATGGAGGGGCTGCTGGACACCGATGTGCCGGCCTCGGTGGGTGACCATGTGGTGGCCGTGCTCCGGGAGGCCCTGAGCAATGTCGCCCGGCACGCCGAGGCCTCCCGTGTCCAGGTCGTGCTCGCGGTCAGCGGCGATGAACTGCGGCTGAGCGTCGAGGACGACGGGCGCGGCTTCGAGGACCCGGTCCGCGGCGGCGGCCACAGCGGACTGGCCCATATGACCGAGCGCGCCCAGGGCCTCGGGGGCTCGCTGACCCACGAGCGGCCGGAGCGGGGCGGCACCCGCCTGGTGTGGCGGGTACCGCTGCCGCCGCCCTGAGCGGCCCCGGGTCAGTGGTGCTCCGTACCGGAGGCGGGTGGACGCGAGGCGAGGACCGCGGCCTGGATGCGGCGCTCCACGCCGAGCTTGGCCAGCAGCCGCGAGATGTGGTTCTTGACCGTCTTCTCCGACAGGTAGAGCCGGTTGCCGATCTGCCGATTGGTCAGTCCCTCGCCGACCAGGTCGAGGACCTCGTGTTCCCGCGGGGACAGCGCGGCGAGGGCCGCCGCCTCGGAGTCCGGCGGGCTCGCGGCCGGTTTCTCGCCGCGTACGGAGCTCATGAGCCGCGCCGTGGTCGCCGGGTCGAGCATGGATTTGCCGGTGGCGACGGTGCGTACGGCCGCGACCAGGTCGGAACCCTTGATCTCCTTCAGCACATAGCCCGCCGCCCCGGCCATGATCGCGTCGAGGAGGGCGTCGTCGTCCTCGAAGGAGGTCAGCACCAGGCAGACCAGCTCCGGCATCCGTGCCCGCAGCTCGCGGCAGACGGTGATGCCGTCGCCGTCCGGCAGGCGGACGTCGAGCACCGCCACGTCCGGGCGCAGGGCGGGGCCCCGGGCGAGCGCCTGCGCGCTGGTCCCGGCCTCCCCGACGACTTCGATGTCCGGCTCGGCGTCCAGGAGGTCGACGAGGCCCCGGCGCACCACCTCGTGATCGTCCACCAGGAAGACCCGGACCGGTTCGCCGCCGGGCGGCTCCGCGTTCTCGGCGTGCTCGGCGTTCTCGGCCGTCATGGTTCGCCTCCGCACCGCTGGGGGGCCGCCCTCCGGACGGACGGCTCCCGGCCCCTCCGCCCATGCTCGGCCCTTGTGCCGCCACCCGCCACAGCCGCCGGGGGCGACCGCCCGGCCGGGAGCGGGCCCTCACTCTCCCGGCCCGCTTCCGTAGGGGGCGTACAGGTCGAGCAGTCTGGCCCTGCTGCGCTGGAGCCGCTGTGCCAGGAGCCCGGCCACCTCGCGGTAGACCGCCCGCCCCGTCGCCGGATCCGCCTCGCACAGGGACCGTACGACGGTGGCGTCGAACTCCTCGGCCTCGACCCGGGTGACCGCCTCGGCGCCCAGATGCCAGGTGTACGGGGGGAACAGCCAGGACCAGCCGAGCAGTTCGCCCGCACCCACCTCGGCCACCACCGCCGCCCGGCGCCCCGGCACCCGGATGTCCAGGGCGACCCGGCCGCCGGCCAGCCACCAGAAGCGGTCCGCGTGCCCGCCCTCCTCGAAGAGCCGCCGCCCCTTCTCGAACCGTACGGGCCGGGCCAGCTCCCGCAGGCGCTCGCGGCCTTCCGGCGGCAGGCCCGCCCAGGGTTGCTCCACACTCCTCATGGCATACGTCCTCTGTTCCCACGCGCTTCTCCGGTGTTCCCCATCTCCACTGTCGCGACCGGCGGGTGGCCCCGCCCAGTGCCGTTCGGCCTCGAAGGGGGCCGGACGGCCCAGCGCGCGGCCACCACCGGTGGTCCGTCCGGCCCGGTACCCGCGACCACTTGGGCACTGCCCGCGAGCGGCCCGATGCGGGAGGGTCGAAGCACGGCCCGACAAGGCGATGAGCCGGGAGGGACAGGACCCCATGGGGACGACGACCGCGCCACGGTGGCTCCGCCCGTACCGGCGGAGCAACCCCTTCCGGCGCCGCACGGAGGTGATCGAGGCGCGGATGCTGCTCGCGGTGGCCGCCTTGACCGTGTGCGCGGCCCCGGCGGCGGGCTTCGTCGCCGCCTCGGCGGCCTCGGCGGACGTACAGGAGCGCCGCGGGGTGCGGAGCGCACCCGCGGTCCTCGTCGAGGACGCCCCGGCGGCCATGGGCTCCCGTGAGTCCGGATACGTCCCGGATGTGCACGCGAGGGTCCGCTGGACGGGCCCGGACGGCACCCGGCACAGCGGCGAGACCGAGGTCCCGGCGGGCAGCACGAAGGGGCAGCGGCTGAGTATCCGGCTCGGGGCGGACGGCGGCCTGATAGCCGATCCGGTCACCGCGGTGGAGGCACGCTCGGAGTACCTGCTGTGCGCACTGTCGGCCGCGGCGGGCACCACGCTGGTGCTCGGCGCCGCGGGCGGGACGGCCCACCTGCTGCTGAACCGGCGTCGTCGGAGGGGATGGGAGCAGGAATGGGCCCGCTACGACGCGTACGGGGTCACCGGCCGCCCATGACAGAAGAGCTGGGAGTCCCGGCCGCCTCGGCCTTCCCGGAGACCGCCGAGCGGCACGACCACGGAGGAGGAACGCCATGACCGGGCAGGTGGCTGCGGGAGTCGACGGCTCGGCGGAGAGCACGGCCGCCGCACAGTGGGCGGCAGGGGAAGCGCTCGCCCGCGGGGTGCCGCTCCTGCTGGTGTACGTGGAGGAGTGGCCGTACACGCCGGAGATACCGCTGCCGTACGCCGACGCCACGGCCGCGGAGGGCGAGAGGCTGCTGCGCGAGGAGGCCGAGCGTGCCCGGGAGCGTCATCCCGGCCTGGAGGTGCTCACCCGCCATGTGCGGGGCGGCGCCGCCGAGAAGCTGACGGCCGCGGCGCAGGAGGCGGAGGTCATGGCGCTCGGTTCGCGTGGACTCGGCAGAGCACGCGGACATCTCCTCGGAGCGGTGTCGCTCGCCGTGGTGGGTGCCGCCCGGCGGCCGGTCGTACTCGTACGGGCGCCTGAGGAACGGCCCCGCCCGCGTGCCGGCGGACTCCTCGTCGGTGTCGACCTCCAGCACCCTTCGGAGGACCTGCTCGCCTTCGCCTTCGCACAGGCGGCCCGCAGCGGCCTGCCCCTTCGGGTCCTGCATGCCTGGACCCTCCCCGTGTCGTACGGCCAGGCGGCCGTCGTCGACCCCGGTGTCGGCATGGAGCCGGCGCACCGACTGCGCCGTGACCTGTCCGAACGGCTGAAGCCGTGGCAGGAGCGGTACCCGAGCGTGGAGTGCGCGGCCCAGGTGGTCCTCGGGTCGGCCGCCTTCCAGATGGCCGAAGCGTCCTCGGAGGCGGAGCTCGTGCTCGTCGGACGGCGGCCTCGCCGGGTTCCCTTCGGCCCGCGGACAGGGCATGTCGTCCAGGCCCTGATCCACCACAGCCCGGCTCCCGTCGCTGTCGTCCCGCTCGACGAGGAGACGGGGACGGACACCGGGCCGTCGCCGTAGCCGCGGCCCTCCGCCCCCGGTCTTCACCAGGGGCCGCGCGTGGTGAAGACCGCGCGCGACTCCCTCGCCGTGCTTCCCAGCCTGCCTCGGCCGTACGAACTCCCGTGTGCCCAGGGCGCCGCACGCTCCCCGGTGCGGCTCGCGCCGCTCCCCTGGCCGATTCGGTCCGCCGGGCGCAGCCTGAGAGGGGGGTGGCGAACGGGAGGTGTGATGAGCGGTCTGGTCGTGGTGGGAGTGGACGGCTCGGCGACTGCGCTGGCCGCCGTGGAGACGGCGGCTCAAGAGGCGCAGTGGCGCGGGGCGAGGCTGCGGCTGGTGTACGCGTTCGTCCTGCCCACCCTCTACGCCCCGCTGGGCCCCTCGACCCTGGACGCTCCCGGCAGCGGACTGCGCGAGAGCGTCGGGCGACTGCTGACCGAGGCGGAGGAACGGGCTGCGGGGGTGGCGCCGGATGTGCAGGCCACCCAGGTCCTCGTGGAGGGGGACCCCTTGACGGTGCTGGAAGAGCAGTCGCGCACCGCGGACCTCGTGGTCGTCGGCTCCCGCGGCCTGGGCGGGTTCCTCGGGCTGATCGTGGGGTCGACAGCCGTGCGTCTGGCGGCCCGCGCCCGCTGCCCGGTGGTGGTCGTACGGGAGCAGGTCGGGGGTACGGGACCGATCCTGCTGGGGATCGACGGTTCCCCGGCAGGGGCCGCGGCGATCGACTTCGCCTTCGCCGAGGCGGAGCTGCGCGGCGCCGCCCTTCGCGCCGTGCACTGCTGGACCACCTGGAACGCGCCGATGCCGCCGCCCCAGGACGAGTCGATGCCGTACGCCAACGAGCCCGGTGCGCTGGAGGCCGGTGAGAAGCGCCTGCTGTCGGAGGCGCTGGCCGGACGGCGGGAGAAGTTCCCGGCGGTGCGGGTGGAGCCGGAGGTGGTGCGCGGCGGGACACGTGAGGCGCTGATCGAGGCGAGCCGCTCCGCCCAGTTGCTGGTGGTCGGCGCCCGGGGACGCGGCGGTTTCACCGGCCTGCTGCTGGGATCGGTGAGCCAGGCCATGCTGCATCACGCGCACTGCACCGTGGCCGTGGCCCGCGACACCGGCAGCCGCCGCTGACCGGCGGCGAGCGGGATGCCGTGCGGCACCGGCGAGCGCGGTCCGCCCGGTGCGGCTGCCGGATCCGTACGCGCCCCGCGGCACGGGAGACGCGCCTGGAGGAGGTGCGCCGCATCGTCGTGTCCTCCCTCTTCCCCGTCTCCCGCCACGCCCTCCGGATGGACGCCGAGCACGAGTGGCGGCGGTCCCGGGGATCCTCGCTCAACCGGAGCCGATCCGAGCACGGCCTTTCGTCGCTCCGCCGCCGGTGGCCGTCCTCGCGGGCACGGTGATCACCGGGCAGCGGGCGCGGTGCAGCAGACCGCGCACCACCGAACCCAGCCGCATTCCCGCGTAGCCTCCCCGGCCCCGCCGCCCGACGACCAGGGCCGAGGCGTGCTGCGCGGCCTCGGCGAGCACCTCCACGGGCGATCCGACAAGCACCTCGCGGACCAGCCGGACCTCCGGATACTCCTCCACCCAGCCGTCCGTGACCTCGCGGAGCATGCGGAGCTCGGACGGGAACCCCGAGGCCTCGGCGTGCGGCGAGAAGACGGGTTGCTGCCAGGCGGCGACGACACGCAACGCGCAGCTCCGCAGCGCCGCTTCCTCGAAGGCCAGTCCCAACGCGGCATACGAGGACTCGCTGCCGTCGACACCGGCCACGAGAGGGGGCACCGACGCGTCCTCCTGCTCGCCGGGAACCCCTTCGCGGGCGGGGACCACGACCACCGGGCAGTGCGCGCGTGCGGTGACCGGCACGACCACGGAACCGGCGCTCAGGAACTCCTCGACGCGCCCGAGGCGGCGGGATCCGAGTACGGTCATGTCCGCTCCGTCCGACAGCCCCGCGAGAACCCCGGCCGGGAAACCGTCGAGGACGGCGGAACCGGTCCTGATCTCCGGTTCCCGCTCGCCCGCCCACGCGACCGCGGTGCGCAGGAGCTGCGTCGCCTCCAGACGCTGGGCCGTGTACCGAGGTGTGTCGTCGACGTGGTGCGTGTCGTGCGCCGGGGGCACCGCCACGACGAGCCGCAGGGCCCCTCCTCGTCTACGGGCTTCGTCGGCCGCCCAGGCCAGCGCCGGTCTGAAGTCCTTGACGGGGTCGATGCCGACGAGGATCTGCTGCGGTTCAGGGATGGCCATGAGGTGCTCCCTCGTCCGGGCCCGCTCCAAGAGCGCTGATGCGGGCCCATCGGCTGGGTGGCATGCGCGACCGTGTCCTTGGTGTCGCCTGCCGCACGGCCGCCATCGGTTCTCAGCCTGGTCTCCGGACGACGAGAACCCGAGGGCCGACAGGTCCAAAGGATGGGGCCGAAGGTCCCACCGGGCAGTACGCGCGCAGCGCCTTCGGACGGGGCCGACGGATCCACCGGGCAGCAGCATCCCCCGCCCGGCGGCTGGTCGAGGGCTCCAGAGCTGTGCTCAGAGCGCTGCCCCGGCGGCCGTCCCTCAGGACGCGGTGAGCTTCGTGAACGTGGCGCGGCCGCCGTCGTCCTCCGCGGGCTCGCCCTTGAGTTGCGCGTAGTCGCCGGCCTGGAAGCGGACCGGCCGGCCCGACCACACCTCGGGAACCGGCGCGCTCTTCTCCTCCGTGGCGCCCTCGTGGGTGGCGGTGAGTTCCAGGTCGCCGTTGCCGGAGTCGGTGACGGTGAAGCCGAAGGTGTCGCCGAGCCGTACCTCGTCGAGGAGCGGGTACTTCTTGTAGTTGCTGCCGCTCTCCAACTGCTGGTTGACCTTCGCGTAGACCTCGCCGTCGTCGTAGTACAGCAGCACATACGGGTCCGAACGCAGCTCCTGGTCGCCGTGGATCTGACCCAGGATGATCGTCCTGCTGGTGTCCGGGACCTGGGTGACGGCGACCTCGGCGGTCAGGGTGTGCTCGCCGTCCGTGCCGGTGGCGAAGCCCTCGTCGGCGACGAGTTCGGTGCGCGGGCTGCCGGAGTGGCTGGTGGTGGCGCCGAGGGTGGGTGCCCAGAACTCCAGGCTGCTGTCCTCGGCGCGGGAGAGGAACGGCGGGGCGAGTTCGGCCGGGTCGAGCACCACCGGATCGCCGTCGGTGCCGCCCTCGGAATCCACCGGCAGCGTCAGACGCCACCCGTCGAGCGAGGGCCCCTCCGCGGCCCCGGGGCCGACCGGAGCGGAGAAGGCGAAGGTGCTGGAACCGAGCACAAGAGTGCAGGCGAGCAGCGGGGCGGCGAGTGCGCGAACCATGTCAGGTGCTCCCGGTCTGGTGCGACGGTGGATCCGGAGGGACGGGCGGCCGACGGCGCCCGCGGTTCTCGACGGCCGGCTGCGCGAGGAGGCGAGCAGCTTCCCCGAAGGGACTCGCCGCAACGTAATCATGGTCGTACGTACCGTCAAGATCGTGGCCGTACGTCCCGTCAACGCTTCTGCGCGCCTCATCTCGGTGTCACGGTGGGCCAGTTGGGCACCGGTGCACGGTTCGCCCGCGAACCTCCGCATCCTCCCGGGTCGGTCGGGGTTCCTCTCGTCGGCCGAGGGGCTCGTCTGCCTGCACCGGTGGTCCGCTGCTGCCCGAAACCGTCCTTGAACTGGGAAGACATCGAGCGAAAGCTATGGTGGCCGGCCACATGGACGAGCATCTGGGGCTTGGGTAGCGTGCCCCCGCGCCTTGTGGCGCCGGTCGCCGATTCCCGCGCACACCGCCGGTCCACCCGGCGGAGGCATCCTTCCCGAGGAGACGATGTGAACGATCCGACTGCCCGGAGAGCTTCCCGACGCCGCTTATCGGCCGCTCGCCTCCTGCATCCGAGCGCGCCGAAGAACTGCCTTCTGGCCACCGTGCTGTGTACGAGCGCGGCGCTCGGTTCGGTGGCCCTGCTCGGGTCCTCCGCGGCCGCGGCAGCGTTGCCCGTCACCGCGGCGACCGCCAGCTCCGATGACGGCAATGCGGCGGCCAACGCGATCGACGGTGACCTCGCCACCCGGTGGTCCGGTTCCGGTGACGGTGTCTGGATCCGCTTCGACCTCGGCTCGGTCACCACCGTCGACTCGGTCTCGCTGGCCTGGTACGACGGGGACAGCCGGCGGACGACCTTCGACGTCCAGCTGTCCGAGGACGGTTCGCACTGGTCGACTGCGCTGTCCGGGAAGACCAGCAGCGGCACCACGCTCAGCCCGGAGGAGTACGGCTTCGCCGAGGGCTCGGCGCGTTACGTACGGGTCGTCGGGCACGGCAACTCCTCTGCGGACTCGGCCGAGTGGACGAGCATCACCGAGGCGGCCGTGTCCGGTGAGGGGGGAACCGCGCCTCCCGCCCAGACCCCGGGTGTCGGCGGGGTGGAGACCCCCGCCGATGCGATCCTGGTCGGGGAGCAGGACTCCGAACTCACCATCGACTCCGGCGGTACCGCGGCCGATCCCGATGTCTACGACTGCCAGGGCGAGACCGTCCACGGGGGCATCCGGATCGAGGCCGACAACGTGGTGGTGCAGAACTGCCGGGTGGACGCACAGCAGCAGTACGGGATCTACTCGGACAACAACACCAATGTCACCATCCAGAACAACGACATCAAGGGCGTCGAGGGCCCCGGCGACCTCAACGCCATCACCTTCTTCGGCAACGCCCACAAGATCCTGTACAACACCGCCGTCAACTTCGTGACCGGCGATCCGGGCGACAGCCACACCGACTTCATCCAGACCTGGGTGTCCGACTCGCACCCCACCGCCAGCGACGACGTGGAGATCCGCGGCAACAAGGCGGTCGGCCCCGACAACCCGGACCAGGACGACAGCATCCCCAGCATCCACCAGTGGCTGATGGTCGAGGACTACGGCCGGGGCGGGAACTCCGGCGGCGACACCGACGGCATGCACGGCTGGATCGTCGCGGACAACGAGATCGGCGACAGCTGGAACCAGGCCATCAAGCTGGACGGGCCGGACGACATCGCGATCACCCGCAACAAGTTCGTGGGCTCCTCGACCAAGGTCATGGAGGTCACCTCGGCCTCGACCGGGGTGGCGTTCTACAGCGACAACGAGGTCGGCCCGGACTACGAGTCGATCGGCATGCCGGTCACCGACGGCCCGGGTCCCGCCTGACGGCTCACCGCCCGGGCCGTGAGGAAGCCTCGTCCGGTAGTCCGGTAGTCCGGTGTTCCGGTACTACGGCAGTGCTTCGGCGCCCGGCCCGGGCGGGGAGCGGGTGGACGGTGGGGAGCACCGCGCCCGCGTCGCGGTCAGGCCGGATCCGCCGTCGGGGGCAGCGGCCCCGCCCCGATCGCCGACCGCAGCACCGCCACCGCACGCTCCAGTACGGCCGGTACCGAGACCGCCGCCTGCGGGGTGTCGGGCATGCTCACCACCAACTCGGCGCGGTCGCGGAACCAGTTGAACCAGATCGAGACGCCGCTGGCGTTGTCCGGGCCGGTGAGCATCCGGACCTCGCGGTCCAGGTAGTCGGCGGCGCCGGGGGCGCTCCTGCCGTCCAGGTAGGAGGCCATCGGCGGGATCCGCAGCTGCTGCCCGGCGGGGGCGAGGAGTTCCACCGCGCGGTGCAGCGGGACGTCGTAGCGGGATCTGGCGCGCTGGAAGGCCTGTTGGGCCACCGGTACGGCGGCGTCCAGGCCCGGGGTGCCGGGGAGGGTGAAGGCGAGGGGGACGAGGTTCACCAGCCAGCCGTGGATGCGCAGATCGCGGGGGCTGGAGCGGGTGGAGACCGCGGTGAGGACCCGGTAGGCGTCCTCGTCCGCCAACTCCCGCTGCACCAGGGCCAGTGCGGCGAACATCCCGGCGGCGAAGCCTCCGCCGTTGCGGGCGCAGTGGGCGCGGAAGGCCCGGGCCTCGGTGCCGGTGAAGACGGGGAGGCTGAGGCGGGTCCCGGGCAGGAGTTCGTCGGAGTCGTGGCCGAGGTCGCCCGGGAAGGCGGGGAATCCGCCGTCCGCGGTGGCGAAGAACTCGCGCCAGGTGTCGAGTTCGGGGGAATCCGGGGTGAGCCCGGCGGCGTACGCGGCCTCCGCGCGGTTCAGCGCGAGGTAGCCCGGGGCCTCGGGCAGCGCCGGTTCCTCGCCGCGCAGGGCGGCCGCGTACCGCTCGCGGATCTCCTCGAAGACCAGCGCCATCGAGTGGCCGTCGGTGTAGGCGTGGTCGATCGCGCACCAGACGGTGGAGCTGTGCGGGCGCAGCACCGCTCCGGCGAGCAGCCCGGGACCGGGGGCCCCGGTCACCTCGTCGATACGGCGGTGCAGATGCTGCCGCAGCGCGCGCGGGTCGGTGAACTCGCCCGCCTTCTCCACCCGCACCTCGATCCCCTCGGCGGGCAGCAGGTGACCGCGCAGGGCGCCGTCCGCCTCGTGGGCGTACCAGCTGCGGTAGGCCTCGTGCCGCCGGGCGAGTCCCAGCCAGGCCTCGGCGAGGGCCCCGGGGTCGGCGCGGCCGGGGAGTTCGAAGCTGAGGGCGACCCAGGGGGACTGGGTGCGGCCTGCCTGCCTGTTGGCGCGGGCGAGGCCGAGGTGGCCCTGCTGGAAGAGGGAGGCGGGGACCTCGTGCGGCCGCGGGGCGAGGGTGGCGCCGAGGGTGAACTCGACGACCTCGCCGGATGCGGGCAGATGGTCGAGGAGCTGGGTCATGCGCATGGTGGTTCTCCCTCGTGGGGCGGGGTCGGGGGTGGCGCTCAGACGGTGGCGAGCGCGGCGCCGGTGGTGCCGTGGTCGGCGATCCGGGCGGCGAGGCGGGCCGTGCTCTTGATGAACCGGCCGAGGCTCGCCCGGGCGGTCGGATTGCCGGGGAAGCGGGCCGAGAGGTGCACGCCCCGCTCGCTCCGGGTGAACCAGAGGTAGACCTCCTGCGGCGCGTGCACCCGGCTGCGCAGCATCCGGTCCTCGGGCCGTGGCGGGGTGCCGGGGACCCGGCGTACGTCCAGGCAGGAGACGACGAAGCGGAGCGGGACCTCCCGGCCGAGGAGCTCCGTGAGATGGGCGGCGGAACTGCCGGGCCCGGGCGCGCGGTCGCGCAGCTCGGCAGCGGCGGCGGCCACCACGGCGGGGAAGTCCGCCTCCGGTGGCACGGGCACCGCCACCGGGTGCAGCCCGACGAACCACCCGGTCGCGTCCCGCCAGGGGGTGGGCCGCGCGTCGGTCAGGGTGACGGTACGCAGGACCGGGGTCCCGGCGGTTCCCCGGGCGGCGAGCGCCAGGCAGGCCAGCAGCCCGGCGGCGGTGGAGCCGCCCGCGGCCCGCGCGGCGGCGGCGAAGCGCGCGGTGGCGGGCGCGTCGAGCAGCCAGCGGTACAGGCTCTGCTGGGGTGCGGCGGCCGAGGGTCCGAGCGGCAGTGGGAAGCCGGGTGGGGCCCCGCCGCCCGCGGCGAGCAGATCGTGCCAGCGCCCCGGGTCGAGGGCGGGCCGGACGGCGGTCTCGACGAGCCGTCGCTCGTAGACCCCGAAGTCGATGTAGCCGGGGCCGCGCGCGGCCGGTGCCGGATGCGCGAGCAGTCCGCGGACCTCGCCGCCGGTCATGGCCAGGGTGGTGCCGTCGACCACCCCGTGGTCCGCGGCCAGCAGGACGAGCACGCCCTCGGCCGACTCCACCGTGGCGAAGGCGACCTGCGGCCAGTCCAGCGGGCGGGTCGCGCGGTCGAAGCAGGCCTCGATCTGGCGGCGCATCGCCGACGGGTCCGCGAAGCGGCCGATGTATCCGCGCTGCAGGGACAGCGCCCGCGCGGGGAGCACCAGGCGGGTCCGCTCGCGCTCCCCGGGGACCAGCCTGCTGCGCAGGTGCTCATGGGCGCGCAACCACGCGGTCAGGGCCGCGCCGACCGCCGAGGGCGCCACCGGCCCGAGCCGGAAGGCGAGCCCCACCCAGGCGGGGTCGACCAGGCTCCGGCCCGCCGCCGCGGCGCCGTGCACATGGCGGGCATGGGCCAGCGGCGGGGTGCGCCGGTCGTCGCGCCAGGCGGCGGTGGCCGCCCGGGGGGTCCAGAAGGAGAGGTCGCCCGGCGGCAGCGGGCAGGCGTCCAGTTCGGTGAACTCCATCGCTCACCGGCCGGGCAGTCGTGCCGCACCGTGCCCGATGCGCCGTCCGGCTTTCCCCGATAACAGCATGCAAACCCCCGAAATGGACGTGGAACCGGAACGGGAAATACCGCATATTCGTCCCGGGAATCAGCCTGGAACATACTGCGCAGAGCTGTGGGGCAACCCCTGCGCCATGCACGACAAAGGCGGTTTTGGGGGTGCAACCGTGACACCTCGGAAGCCCATTGAGAGCGTAATCACACTCGCCCGGGAAGGGCTCGCGAGAATGCCGAGGGGCGCTACATTCCCAGGAGTTGTCCCGCTGGGCCCGCCTCTCGAAGGGAAATCACCACGTGCCCGTAAACGAAGTGCAACCCTCACAGGACTACGCCGCATTACGCCGCGATCCTGAATACGGCCAGCTGAACCAAAGGCTCCTGGAGTTCCTCGCCCTCGGTGGTCCGCGGCGGCTCCTGGACATCGGCTGCGGTGACGGAGCGGTAAGCGAGGTGCTCCTCGACCGGGATCCCGGCCTCGCCCTGACCGGCGTGGACCCCGAGCCCGGACTGCTCGCCGAGGCCCGCGCCCGGCTGGAGGGCCGGGCGGAGTTCCATGTCGGTGACGCCGCCTCGGTGGAGCGCCTCTTCCCACCGGCGTCCTTCGACAGCGTTGTCATGGCCAACTGCGTGCACTTGGTCGAGGAGTTGCCCGCCGCGCTGGGCGCCATCCACCGGGTACTGGAGCCCGGCGGCCGGCTGGTGTTCAACTCCGCCTTCTACGCGGGGGCCGAACTCCCCGCCGAACTGCCCGTCTACGCCGAGCTGATCGGCGCCGCCCGGCGCGCGGCCCGGGCCCGGGGGCTCGTCCTCGACCGCTCCGCCCCGGCCAAGACGCCAGGGATGCGCCGCAGTGCGGAGGACTACTGGGAGGCGCTCGCCGCGCGCGGTTTCACCGGGATCACCCACGCCGAGGAGTCCTTCACCTTCAGCGGGGGCTTTCTCGCGGCCCTCTGCGGAACCCCCATGTTCGCCTCCGCCGCGCTGCCCGGAATTGACAGGAACCTCGCCGCCGAACTCCTCAGGGAATCCCTCCAGAAGCAGCAGCAAAAGGCGCCCGTCACCGTGACGCGCCGCTGCCTGTACTTCTCCGCGGTCCGAGCCTGAAACGTGAAAGGTGTTCTTCTTATGGCTGATGCACTCTCCCTTGTCGCGCGTTCCCTGACGGAAATCCGCCCGGATCTGGGTGAGGAGGGCACGCCCATCACCCGGGAATCGGTTCTGTTCTATGCGACGGACCCCGGCGTTCCGATTCTCGGTCTCGACTCGATGGAGGCCCTGGAACTCCTCGCGATCCTCGAAGAGGAATGCGACGTTCAACTGGCCGACACCGGAATCCGCATAGCCGAACTCCACACGGTCGGCGATGTGGTGGACGCCCTGGAGAAGGCCCTGTGACCGGCGCCGCCGCCCGCCCGGAGCGGTCCTCGTGACGGCCCGGGGCCACCGGCGGGTACTGGTCACCGGCATGGGCGTCGAGTCCTGCGCCGGCGGCACCCCCGAGGAGCTGTGGAAGGCCCTCTCCGCCGGGGAACCGGCCCTCGCCCCACTGGAGTTGGAGGAGCCGCTGCCCTGCGAGGTCGGCGGGGCGGTCACCGGCTTCGAGCCCGGCGACTACATGTCGCGGCAGCAGGTGCGGCGGACCTCCCGCTTCCAGCAGCTGCTCTTCGCCGCCGGGGTCAAGGCCGTCGAGAACGCCGGGCTGCGCACACCCCCCGACGCCCTCTACGTGGGGACCGGGGGCGGCGGCCTGGACGAGTCGGCCCGCCTGGTGACCGTGCTGCGCGAACGCGGCTGGGCCGGCATGAACCGGCTCGGCCTGCTGCGGCTGCTGCCCAACATGGCCGCGGGCCTGCTCGCCGGGGAGCTGTCGGTGACCGGTCCGGTGCTCACCCTCTCCACCGCGTGCAGCTCCTCCACCGACGCCCTCGGGGCCGGGCTGCGCGCGGTGCGCGACGGCACCGCCGAAGTCGCCCTGGTCGGCGGGGTGGAGAGCTGGCTCGACCTGCCCTGCCTCGCCTCGTTCACGCTGCTCGACGCCCTGTCCCGGCGCCCGGCGGCCGAGGCGGCGCTGGCCTCGCGGCCCTTCGACCGGGACCGGGACGGCATGGTGCCCGCCGAGGGCGCCGGGGTCCTGGTGCTCGAATCGGAGGAGTCGGCCCTGCGGCGCGGCGCCGAGGTCCACGGGGAACTCCTCGGGGCCGCCGCCACCTGCGACGCGGGACACGCGGTGGCGCCGAGGGCGGACGGGGAGGTGGCGGCCCGTGCGGTCGTACGGGCCCTCGCGGACGCGGGTGTGGAGCCCGAGGCGGTGGACCTGCTCAGCGCGCACGGCACCTCCACGCCGCTGAACGACCGGGCGGAGACGGCGGCCATCCGGCGTGCCTTCGGCGCGCACGCCGAGCAACTGGCCATCACCGCACCCAAGTCGGTGATCGGCCACGCCTGCGGCGCCTGCGGGATCCTGGAGAGCGTCGGGCTGCTGATGGCGCTGCGCCACGACTTCGTCCCGCCCACCGCCAACCTGGAGAACCCCGACCCGGAGTGCGACCTCGACTACACCCCGCTGAAGGGCAGACCCGCCTCCCTCTCGGTGGCCGTCAAGCAGAACTTCGGCTTCGGCGGCCAGAATTCGGCGCTGGTCTTCGGCGCCGCCTGAGCGCGACCGGGACCCGGGGCCGTACCGCAACCACGCGGTACGGCCCCGGCCGTATCGTTCCTGCACGCCTGCACGCCTGCACGCCTGCACGCCTGCACGCCTGCACGCCTGCACGCCTGCACGCCTGCACGCCCGCACGCCCGCACGCCTGCGTTCCGTGCACCCGTACGCAACGCGCGCGAGGTGCGGAGCACGGGGCCCCGCGCCGCGGCCTCGTAGGGTGCGGGCATGACACGACTCGACGGTTACGGGGTGCTGGTCACCGGTGCGGGGCAGGGGATCGGGGAGGCGGTCGCGCGGCGCTGCGCACGGCTCGGCGCGCGGGTGCTGGTGACCGATCTGGCCCCGGAACGGGCCCGCCGGGTGGCCGGGCTGATCGGGGACGAGGGCGGCCGGGCGGAGGCGGCCGCCTGCGACGTCCGGGACCCGGAGGCGGTGGCCGCGGCCGTCGGGCGGGCCGTGGAGGCCTTCGGCGGGCTCGACGTCCTCGTCAACAACGCCTACGCCGCCCATCCCGACCCCGCCCGCTTCGAGGAGTACGAGGACGGGCCCTGGCTGGAGGACTTCGACGTCATCGTCAACGGGGCCTTCCGCTGCTGCCGCGCGGCCATGCGCCACCTGGCCGCGGCGGGCGGCCGGGGCGCGGTGGTGAACATCGGCTCGGTCAACGCCCAGCGCCACTTCGGCGGGCACGCCTACAGCGCGGCCAAGGCGGCGCTCGGCTCCCTCACCCGCACCCTCGCCGTGGAGAACGCCCCGCGCGGGGTACGGGTCAACCTCGTCGAGCCCGGGACCATCCGCACCTCCGTGTGGGACTCCCGCCCCGGGGCCCTCGAACTGGCCGCCCGCAGCTACCCCTTGGGCCGGGTGGGGGAGCCCGGTGACGTGGCCGCCGCCGTCACCTTCCTGGCCTCGGCGGACGCGGCGTGGATCACCGGTGTCACCCTTCCCGTCGACGGCGGCCTGCTGGTCAGCAACATGGGGCTCACCCGCGACCTCGGCGGCATCCCCGAACCGGACTCCGGTGCCCCGGGCGGCAGTTGAGCGGGCGTCCCTGAAGTCCCGTACCGGCGCATTGATGTGACGCGCCGTCAAATCCCACTGCCCCAGACGGCCTTCAGATCACCTTGAGCTTCACCAGGGCGCCGAGAGTGAGGGCGCCCGGCAGCAGCGGCACCCAGACGGTGACGATCCGGAAGCCGAGGACGACGGCGGTGGCGAGGGCGGCGGGCGCACCGGCCGCGACCAGGGCCACCACCAGTGCCGCCTCCACCGAACCGAGGCCGCCCGGAGTCGGGACCAGCGCCACGGCGCAGCTCGCGGCGAGATAGGCGAGCGCCATGTGCGTCACCGGGATGTCCAGGCCGAGGGCGAGCCCCACCGCGACAAGGCCCGAGGCCTGGAGTGCGGGAAAGGCGAGCGAGCCGCCCCACAGGGCGAGGGCCCGCGCCGGGCGCGCGTGCACGCGCCTGGCCTCACCGAGCGCCGTGCGCAGGAAGCGCAGGAGGAGGCCGCGGACCCGGCGCAGGCACAGCAGCACCCCGGCGCTCAGCAGTGCCGCCGCCCCGAGGCTCAACAGCAGTGGCCCGAGGGCCCCTTCGGGCAGCAGGGCGCCCAGCCGCAGGGCGTCCGGGAAGGCGAGCAGCAGGACGAGCAGGAGGACGAGGCGGGCCACGGTCTCGGTCAGGAGGTAGAGCGCGAGCGCGGCCGTGGAGCGCGCCGCGGGGATGCCGCAGACCGTCATGAAGCGCAGGTTGACCGCGCTCGCGCCGAGCCCGGTGGGCAGCAGGTGGTTGGCGGCGCCGGAGGCGAACTGCGTCGCCAACAGCCTTGCGCGCGGCAGGCGTTCGGCGACCGCGCCCTGCCGTGCGAAGGCGGCGGCCACCCAGGCGAGGCAGGTGGTGGTCCCGGCGACGGCCAGCCAGGTCCGGTCGGCACCGGCGAGTTGGCGAAAGCCCTCGGCCAGCACCCGCCGGTGCCGCACCGCGAGCACCCCGACCAGGGCGAGCGGCAGCAGGCACAGCAACTGCCGGAGCGGCAGCGGGCGGAGCAGCCGCCGCAGGGGCAGCGGCCGGGGGAGCCGGGACGCGGGCGCGGGGGTCGCGTGGGGAACCGTCACACCGCCAGAGACTCGGCGCCGCACATCAACGAAGGGTGGCGCCCACGGGGACGGCGGCCGACACCCGGGCCAAGGACGCGCGGCGGGCCGGGAGTCGGGTTCCCCGCAGTTCCCGTCCGTCGAGGGAGGGCACGGGCGAGGGCCGTCCGGCGATCAGTTGACCTGAACCTTGCTTGAGGTTCTACGTTCCTCCCATGAGCATGGAAACCACAGCCTGGGTACAGCTGCAGAACGTCCTCTCGGCACAGGACCGCACCCGCCCCTTCCGTCGCGCGACCCTGCGCCGCATCGCCGACTTCGCCCGCCCGCACCGCCGCCGCATCCTGCGCTTCCTCGCGGTGAGCGTGGCCACGGCCCTGCTCGCCGTCGCCACCCCGGTCCTCGCCGGACATGTCGTCCAGGCGATCGTCTCCGGCGACGACCCGGGCACCGTGATCCGCCTCGCCCTGCTCATCGCGCTGATCGCGCTCGGCGAGGCGGGGCTCGGCCTGGTCAGCCGCTGGCTCTCCGCGAGCCTGGGGGAGGGGCTCATCCTCGACCTGCGCACCGCCGTCTTCGACCATGTGCAGCGGATGCCGGTCGCCTTCTTCACCCGCACCCGCACCGGCGCCCTGGTCAGCCGCCTCAACAACGACGTCATCGGCGCCCAGCGCGCCTTCAGCAACACCCTCTCCGGCGTCGTCACCAACCTGGTCACCCTGGTCTTCACGCTGGCCGTGATGCTCACCCTGTCCTGGCAGATCACCCTGCTCGCGATGGCCCTGCTGCCGGTGTTCGTGGTCCCCGCCCGCCGGATGGGCGCCCGGATGGCGCGGCTCCAGCGGGAGGCCGCCGAGCTCAACGCGGCGATGGGCACCCGGATGACCGAGCGCTTCTCCGCCCCCGGCGCCACCCTCGTCAAGCTCTTCGGCCGCCCGGACGAGGAGTCCGCCGAGTTCGCGGCCCGGGCCCGCCGGGTCAGGGACATCGGCGTACGCACCGCCATGGCGCAGTCCGCCTTCATCACCGCCCTCACCCTGGTCTCCGCCCTCGCGCTCGCCCTGGTCTACGGACTCGGCGGCTACTACTCGCTGCGCGGCGGCCTCGACGCGGGCGATGTGGTCGCCCTCGCCCTCCTGCTCACCCGCCTCTACGCCCCGCTCACCTCGCTCGCCGGGGCCCGCGTCGAGGCCATGAGCGCGCTGGTCAGCTTCGAGCGGGTCTTCGAGGTGCTCGACCTGCCCCCGCTCATCAAGGAGCCCGACGCGCCCCGCCAGGTGCCCGAGGGTCCGGTCTCGGTCGAGTTCGAGAAGGTGCGCTTCGGCTACCCGGCCGCCGACAAGGTCTCCCTCGCCTCCCTCGAAGAGGTGGCCACCCTCGACGACCGCGGCGGCTCCGAGGTGCTGCACGGCGTCTCCTTCCGCGCGGAACCCGGCCAGACCATCGCCCTGGTCGGCTCCTCCGGCGCGGGCAAGTCCACCATCGCCCAGCTGCTGCCCCGCCTGTACGACGCCGACGGCGGCACGGTCCGGATCGGCGGCATCGACGTACGCGAACTGTCCGCGGCCTCGCTGCGCGGCACCCTCGGCATGGTCACCCAGGACGGCCACCTCTTCCACGACACGGTCCGCGCCAACCTGCTGCTCGCCAAGCCGGACGCCGAGGAGGCCGAACTCTGGGACGCCCTTCGCCGGGCCCGCCTGGAGGCGCTGGTGCGCGCGCTGCCCGAGGGCCTGGACACCGTGGTCGGCGAGCGCGGCTACCGGCTCTCCGGCGGCGAGCGGCAGCGCATGACCCTGGCCCGGCTGCTGCTCGCCGGTCAGCGCGTGGTGATCCTCGACGAGGCCACCGCGCACCTGGACAACACCTCGGAGGCGATGGTCCAGGAGGCGCTGACCGAGGCACTGGCGGGACGCACCGCCCTGGTCATCGCCCACCGGCTCTCCACCATCCGCTCGGCCGACCGGATCCTGGTGGTCGAGGAGGGCCGGATCCTCGAACAGGGCACCCACGAGGAACTCCTCGCCGCCCGGGGCCGGTACGCCGAACTCCACGGCACCCGATTCCCGCAGGAGCAGGCGGAGCAGGGGGAGTTGACCGAAGAGGCCGCGGGGGTAACGGCCTGAGCCGGGCCTGTGCTGACGAGACGTCAGGAGCCGGACGCCTCCTCCTGCCGGAGCCCGGGGACCTGTCAGCGGTGCGAGGCGGGCCGGGGCACCGTGCGAGTGCCCCGGCCCGCGGCCGTGCCGGCCCGGCGGCTCAGCCCGCCGTGGTGCGCAGGTCGGCCAGGGCGGCCGCGGTCAGCCGGCGCGGTTCCGCCTCCGGGTCGACCAGGACCACGGTGCAGTCCGCGGTGTGGGTGAGGGCGGTGGTGAAGCTGCCGTCGGCGAACTGGGCGAGCGGGCCGCGCGGGGAGCGCCCGACCGCGACCGTACGGGCGTGGACCTCGGCGGCGTGCCGGGACAGGGCCCGCCCGGCGGCGGCGTGGTCGCCGACGCTGGTGAGGATCTGCCCGCCGGCGGCGACGCCGAGCCCGGTGAGCCGGTCGAGGTGCGCGGTGACCGCCTGCCGGGCCGCCGCCTCGGTCTCCGTCTCGGCGGCTTGACCCGCGACCACAGCGGTCTGCCGCACATGCACCACCTCCAGGGGGCTGCCGGTCTCGCGGGCCAGCCGCGCCGCGGTGTCCACGGTGGCGGCGGCCCTCTCGTGGGCGCCGACCGCGACGATCACCGGAGCGCCGCCGGACGCGGCCGGTGCCCCGACGGGGGTGAGCGTCGGGGAGACGGGTTGGCCGTCGCCGGGGGACTGCTCGGCCCGCGCCAGCAGCCGGTGGCCGCTGGCCAGGACCGGGATGGCGAGCAGGAAGGTGGCGGCCCCGAGGTAGAAGGGGACGCTCAGATCGGTGGCGTCGGCGAGCTTCCCGGCGACGTACGGGGCGAGTCCGCCGCCGATGAAGCGCAGGAAGCCGTACGAGGAGGAGGCGACCGGGCGGTCCACCGGGGAGACCAGCATGACGGCCTGGGTGGTGAGCGTGTTGTTGATGCCGATGAAGGCGCCGCTGACGACGACCGCCACGATGACCGTGGTCGGGGAGGCGACCCCGGCGGCGATGACCGCCATCACGGCGCCGAGGCCGAGCAGGTTGGCGTACAGGACCGGTGCGGTGCCGTAGCGGGCCTGCAGGCGCGGGGCGAAGAAGACGCTGAATCCGGCGACCAGCAGACCCCAGGCGGTGAAGACCAGGCCGAGTTCATGGGCGCCCAGCTCCATCGGGTACGGGGCGTAGCCGAGCATGGTGAAGAAGCCCCAGTTGTAGAGCAGCGCCATGATGCCCATGGTCAGCAGGCCGCGGTGGCGCAGCGCCTTGAGAGGGGCGAGCGGGGAGGTGACCCGTTCGGGCTTCGGCAGGTCGGGTACGAAGACGAGGGTGGCGACCAGGGCGACGGCCATCAGCACCGCGACGCCGAAGAAGGGGCCGCGCCAGCTGAGGGCGCCGAGTTCGCCGCCGAGCAGCGGGCCGACCGCGATGCCGAGTCCCAGGGCGGTCTCGTAGAGGATGATCGCCCCGCCGAAGCCGCCGCTCGCGGAGGCCACGATCACCGCCAGGGAGGTGGCGATGAACAGGGCGTTGCCCAGTCCCCAGCCCGCCCGGAAGCCGACGATCCCGTTGATGGAGTCGGTGGCCCCGGCCAGGGCGGCGAAGACCACGATGACGGCGAGCCCGGCGACCAGGGTGCGCTTGGCGCCGATGTGGCTGGAGACCCAGCCGACGAAGAGCATGGCGACCGCGGTGACGATCAGATAGCTGCTGAACAGCAGGGAGACCTGGCTCGGGGTGGCGTCCAGGTTCTCGGCCAGGGCGGGCAGGATCGGGTCGACCAGTCCGATGCCCATGAAGGAGATCACGCAGGCGAAGGCCACGGCCCAGACGGCCTTGGGCTGGCGGAAGGGGCTGGCGGCCCTTCCCTTCGGTGCACTCATGGGGGTGTTCCTCCGGTTTCTGGGGACGGTCCGTACGGATCGGAGGCGTGAACGCCGCGCGGGCGCAGGGGAGTTCAGGACGGGGTCCGGCGGGCCTGGCGGTCCTGGACGGCCCGGGCGAGGGCGGGCAGGGCGAGCCGCACCGCCTGCCGCTCCGGCTCGCTCAGCTCCTCGACGAGCAGCTCCAGGGCCCGGGCGCGCTCGGCACGCCGCTGGTGGAAGACCTCCAGGCCCGCTTCGGTGACCTCGACCAGCACGCCCCGGGCGTCACCGGCGTCGGCGACGCGGCGGACCAGCTCCGCGCGCTCCATGCGCGTGACGAGCTGGGTCATGTTCGGCTGGGAGACCCCCTCCGCCCGGGCCAGCTCGGTCAGCCGCAGGGGGCCCTCGCGGGTCAGGCGGCCGAGTGCGGAGGAGGCCGCGGTGCTCAGCCCGCCGGCGAGGGTGCTCTGCCGGACGTGGCGGACCAGCTGCTCCACGGCGATGGCCAGGGCCTCGGCCGAGGTTCCAGGGTCCGGGACCCGTGCTGCGTTTTCCATAACCCGCTTATGCATAAGCTCATGATGCATCTGGATGTACCGTGCAGCAAAATTCCCGTCCCCCGGGCGGCGGGGCAGGGGAGCGCCGCCTTCCCGGGGTGGCGGCCGGAGTTCAACCGGGGGTGCACGCGCTCAATCACCCGCCGCGGCCTGCCGTACCACCTGCCGGAAGCGGGCTGGGAAGCGGAGGCGACCGACGAAGCACGGCACAACGGGACGGGCCTCGGGGGGCGGATGGACGGCCCGGTGTCCGGACCGCCCACGTGACGGTGATCACGGACGCCTTTGGGGGGTGCTGCGTAGGCTTGTGCCGTCGCCGCGGGAATGCGGGAGTGCGGGTGAAGCTTTCCCGGATTCGCCCGACGATGCGTCCGAGAGGTCGGCGAGTGGCCGGCGTGAGTCCGCGGAGGCCGGGGCGGCTGCCCGGTCGTGCGACTCGTTGTAGAGTGCGGAAACAGCCCTTGACCTGCAAGAACGCAGGCAGGGAGCCCAGATCCAGGAGTCCTCGATGCTGCGTACCATGTTCAAGTCCAAGATCCACCGTGCCACGGTGACCCAGGCCGATCTGCACTACGTCGGCTCGGTCACCATCGACGCCGATCTGCTCGACGCCGCCGATCTGCTGCCCGGCGAGCTGGTGCACATCGTCGACATCACCAACGGCGCGCGCCTGGAGACCTACGTCATCGAGGGCGAGCGCGGCTCCGGGGTGATCGGGATCAACGGTGCCGCAGCGCACCTGGTGCACCCGGGCGACCTGGTGATCATCATCAGTTACGCTCAGGTCGAGGACGCCGAGGCCAGGGAGTTGCGGCCGAGCGTCGTCCACGTCGACAAGGACAACCGCATCCTCGCGCTCGGCACCGACGCCTCCGCGCCCGTCCCCGGCAGCGACACGTTCCGCAGCCCGCAGGCGAAGGCGCCGGTCACCGTCTGACCGGTCGGCGGCGCGGGACTACGGAGAGGCAGAGGGCGATGAGCGAGATCGACATCCGTGACGACCGCGCCGCGGGCATGCTGGAGGCCGTCGAGGACGGCGCCGTCGTGGGCCACATCCAGTACTTCGTACTCGAGGAGCCGGGCCGCGCCGTGGTGCCGGTCCACACCATCGTGGACCCCGGGCACGAGGGCCGGGGCATCGCCGGATCACTCGCCTCCGAGCTGTACGTGCGCGCCGCCCGCGAACAGCTCCCGGTCGCCCCGCTCTGCCCGTACGTCGTGAAGTGGGCGGCCCGGCACCCCGAACAGGCGCCCGCCGCCGACCCGGAGCTGCTCGAAGCCGCCAAGGAGTACGTGCGCGCCCACCCCGGCCGGTTGTGACCGGCCCGGCGCCCGGGAGCGCGGGCGTCCTCGCGCTGCTGCACACCTCGCCCGTCCACGTCCCGGTCTTCGAGGCCCTGCGCGAGGCGCACCACCCCGGCCTCGCCCTGCGCCATCTCGTACGGGAGGAGCTGCTGACCAGGGCCGCGGCCGAGGGACCGGCCTCGGTCGCCGCCGAGGTCCGAGGCGCCGTGGTGCGGGCCGCGCGGGACGGGGCCGAGGCCGTGCTCTGCACCTGCTCCACGCTCGGCGGCGTCGCCGAGTCGGCCGCGGCGGCGGCCGGGGTCCCCGTGCTGCGCGTGGACCGGCCGATGGCCGCCGAGGCGGTGGCCGCCGGACCGCGGATCGTGGTCCTCGCGGCGCTGGCCGGAACCCTGGAGCCGACCACCGGGCTGATCGCCGAGGAGGCGCGCCGGGCCGGGCAGGAGGTTGCTCTGCGGTCCGTCCTGGTGCCCGGGGCCTGGGAGCTCTTCCGGTCCGGGGACGGGGAGGGCTATCTCGCCCGGGTCGCCGCCGCAGCACGCGAGGTCTCCGGGGCCGACGTCCTGGTCCTCGCCCAGGCCTCCATGGCACCGGCCCGGGCGCTGCTGACCGGCGGGCCGCCCGTCCTGTCGAGCCCAGGGCCCGGCCTCGCCGCCGCGGCCCGGGCGGTCCGCGGCTGAACCCCGCCGGACGATCCGCGGGACGCAGGGCCGGACGGCCGTGCGGAGGTGGTACGACGGTGGTATGACGGGGTGAGTGAGCGCGATCCCGCTGGGTACCTGTGGGAGAAGTCCAGAAGCCGACGCACGTCGACCGGCCTGGAGGCCACGAAATGACGCACCCGTACCCCGATCCGATGCCACCCGGCCCCGTACCCCCCGGGCCCACGCCAGGGCCCGACGGTCCTGAGCCGCCCGTTCCGGTGCCGCCGGTGCCGGGACCCGGCGGGCCGGATCCCGCGCACCCCGAGCCGGTGCCGGGTCCCCCGCCCTCGCCGATCCCGCAGCCGCCGGGGCCCGAGCCGAGCCCGGAGCCCCAGCCGGGACCGGCCTCAGGCGGCTGAGGCCGCACGCACGGCAGACCGGTCCACCCGGCGACCCGGGCCACCGTCCGTCCGCGGGCGGTGGCCCCGCGCGTTCCCTCCCCGCGCGCCCCGTCACTCCACCCCCTCTTCCTCAGGAGCGTCCGTGGCCCAGACCGATCTGCCGCTCGACCAACTGCGCGCGTACCGGCCCTCGTTGCCGGAACCGGAGGACTTCGACGCCTTCTGGGAGAAGACGCTGGCCGCGGCGGCCGAGCACGAACTCGCCGCCCGGTTCGAGCCGGTGGAGCTGCCACTGCCCGGGGTCGAGGTCCTCGACGTGAGCTTCGCGGGGTACGGCGGGCACACCGTCAAGGGCTGGCTGGTGCTGCCCGCGGGCGCCCGGGAGCCGCTGCCCGCGGTCGTGGAGTACATCGGCTACAACGGCGGGCGCGGGCTGCCGCACATGCACCTGCTGTGGGCGGCGGCGGGCTTCGCGCACTTCGTGATGGACACCCGGGGCCAGGGCAGCGGCGGCCTCGCCGAGGGCGCCACCCCGGACCCGGTCGGCAGCGACCCCGCCTTCCCCGGCTATCTGACCCGCGGCATCGGCGACCCGCACGACTACTACTACCGCCGGGTCCACACCGACGCCGTACGCGCGGTCTCGGCCGCCCGGGCGCACCCCCTCGTGGACTCCGCGCGGGTCGCGGCACTCGGCACCAGCCAGGGCGGCGGAATCACCCTCGCCGTGGGCGCACTGGTGCCGGACCTGGTGGCGATCGCCCCCGATGTGCCCTTCCTGTGCGACTTCCCGCGGGCGGCCACGCTCACCGACCGGCTGCCGTACCGGGAGATCGGCCAGTTCCTCAAGGCACGGCGCGCGGACCGGGAGACCGTCTTCCGTACGCTCTCCTACTTCGACGGGGTGCACTTCGCGGCGCGCGGCCGGGCGCCGGCGCTCTTCTCGACCGGACTGGAGGACATGACCTGCCCGCCCTCGACGGTCTTCGCCGCCTTCAACGCCTACGCGGGCGAAGACAAGACAATCGAGGTCTACCCCTTCAACGACCATGAAGGCGGGGGCCCTTACCAGCAGCTCGCTCAACTGCACTGGCTGCCGGGCAAGTTGAGGACCTGACCGGCAGGGGAGCGGGCGCGGGGAGCCGCCCGTGCGCCGGTGCGTGCGACTCAATGCGCCCTTGTCCGTGCGCCCCGACACCGCGTATTTTTGCGGCCCTTGAAGCCTTGCGGAGCGGTGCGCCGCCCAGAGGAAAGCATTGAGGGGGCATTCATGGCCGCACGCGGTCGTCACCGCCGGCAGCAGCCCGGTCTGGTCAATCGGGCTTCACTCACCGTCACGGTAGGCGGCGCGGGCATGGCGCTCCCCCTGCTCGGCGCGGGCCTCGCCCACGCGGCGGACACCAGCACCTGGAACAAGGTGGCGGCCTGCGAGTCCACCGGCAACTGGAGCGTCAACACCGGCAACGGCTACTACGGCGGGCTCCAGTTCAGCCAGTCCACCTGGGAGGCGTACGGCGGCCGCTCCTTCGCGGCCCGCGCCGACCTCGCGGGCAAGGACCAGCAGATAGCGGTGGCTGAGAAGGTCCTCGGCGGCCAGGGCCCCGGTGCCTGGCCCAACTGCTCGGGCCCCGCGGGACTTTCGCGCGGCGAGGCCGCCCCGGGGACCGAGCGGGTGCGCCCGCCGGCGCGCACCCAGGTCGCGGACGTCAAGCCGCAGACCACCCCGCAGTCCCGCGCGGGCCGGGCCGAGATGTACACCGTGGTCTCCGGGGACACGCTCTCCCAGATCGCCGAGGAGCGCCGCGTCGACGGGGGCTGGCAGCGCCTCTACGAGGGCAACCGCCGTACCATCGGCGGCGATCCGGACCTGATCCTCCCCGGCCAGCGGCTCTCCCTGGACGCCCCGGCGCGACCCCGGACCCGTCCCGCGCAGCCCGAGCAGCCGGAGAAGGACGAGGCCCGCAAGCCCTCGAGCCACCCGGCGCCCGCGAAGGACTCGCCGCGGCCGAAGCCCTCCTCGCCGACCACCCGGCCCAGCCCCGAGCACACCAAGCCGGCGCCCTCCAAGACCACCCGCCCCGCGCCGAGCAAGTCCGAGCGCCCGGCTCCGCACAAGACGCACAAGCCCGCCCCCGAGAAGCCCCGTACCGAGGCGCCGAAGCCCAAGCCCAAGCCGCACAAGCCGGCGCCCGCGAAGGTCTCGCACCGCTTCTCCGCCCCGGTCTCGGCGTCCACCGGAACCCAGTACCGCGTCTCGGGCAGCTCCTGGTCGAAGGGCTACCACACCGGCGTCGACTTCCCGGTGCCCACCGGCACCTCGATCAAGTCCGTCTCCGAGGGCCGCGTCGTCTCGGCGGGCTGGGGCGGCTCGTACGGCTACGAGGTCGTCATCCGGCACGCGGACGGCAGGTACAGCCAGTACGCCCACCTCTCGGCCATCTCGGTGCGCTCGGGGCAGAGCGTGGTCGCGGGCCAGCGTATCGCGCGCTCGGGCGCCACCGGCAATGTCACCGGGCCGCACCTGCACTTCGAGATCCGTACCGGACCCGGCTTCGGCTCCGACATCGACCCGCTCGCCTATCTGCGGGCCAAGGGCGTCGGCCTCTGACAGCTGCGCGCCGCCGGGCTTTCCCGGCGGCGCGTTTGTGTTCGTGTGCAGGTGAACTGCCCGCCCGCGGGCGGGAGCCGACCGCTCAGGGCGGTGGTCCCGCGAGGGCGGCGGGACTCAGGAGCGGATCTCCGCGCGGGAGTGCCGCGCGTTGAACACGACCTTCGCCGGGGCCGCGTGCCGCACCGGCAGGGACGGCTGCCGCGCCGCGGCGGCAGGGGGCAGGCTCCGCAGCACCGCGCCCCGCTCCTCGGGATCCGGGCCCTTCGGGCTCGGCAGACCCCCGGCCGGCGGTCCCGGGAACTCCGCCCCGCCGCCGGGAGCGGGCACCTTCGCCTTCGCGTCCCGCCCGAGCCGCTCGGTGGTGAGCAGCACCAGGCCGACCGCGGCGAGCGCGCCGCAGCCGAGCGCGAGCACGGTGCCGGCCCAGCCGTAGCGGAAGGTCTCGCCGAACATCGTCAGGCCGACCGCCGCCGCGGCCACCGGATTGACCACGGTCACCGTGGCCAGCGGCGCGGTCAGGCCCGCGCCCCGGTAGGAGGCCTGGGAGAGCAGCACACCCGCGGTGGCGAAGACACCGATCGCCGCCAGCGAGGGCAGCTGGTCCACCGCCGCATGGGCGGAGACGTCCACCGCGACGGTCTTGGTGAACACCGAGGCCATGCCGAAGGCGACACCGGCCGCCGTCGCCAGGAGCACACTGCGCACCGCCGGATGCCGCTGCGCGGTCTGCGCCACGGCCACCACGACCACGATCGCGCCGACCGTGCTGAGCGCGAGGGCCAGGCGCTCCACGCTGCCGAGGGACTGCGAGTCGGCGGAGCCGGTCAGCGCGAGCAGCCCGGCGAGCCCGATCGTCGCGAGCACCGCGCCGCGCCAGGCGGCGGCCCCGGCCTTGCGGTGCACCAGGACCGCGGCCATCGGCAGCACGAAGACGATGGTCAGCGCGCCGAGCGGCTGGACCAGGCTGAGCGGGCCGAAGGCGAGCGCCACCACGTGCAGCAGCGCGCCGAGACCGTTGAGGGTGATCGCGCCCCACCAGCCGGGACTGCGCATCGGCGCGTACGGGCGGTCCGGGTTGTCCCGGGCCACCTGCTCCTGCCAGATCGCACCGCCCGCGTAGAGGACGGCGGAGACGAGGGACAGGACCACGGACAACGTCAGGGCGTTCATCCGGTGCTCCTCGGTGAGCGGGCGGATACGCCCCGGCGCGGCGTACGGTCGGCTTCCATGGTTCCACCATGACGCGTGAGAGCGCTCACGTCGTCGTACCTGAGGGTGCCTTGCCTCCTACTGCCGATGGAGTACACCCCCGGCGCCTTCATGCTCGCGGGGGTCGCCGGACCCTCACAAGCCCCGAGTCACGGCCGCGTGAGGGGGGTTGGTGTACTTCTGCCATGGTCCAGGATCTCGACACGGCGGCACTCGCGGACATCGGCGGATTCTTCGCGCTGCGCACCGGCCGGCCGCCGCGTGCGGCCCGCCCGCTCGCCGAGGCCTACGCGCTCGTACCGGGCGGCAGCGATCCGCTCGCCGTCCGCGTCGGCCTGGTGACCGGGCGGATCGGCGCCCCCGAGGCCAGGGTCGCGGTCTCCCTCGTGCAGCTCGGACTGGCGGCCCGGATCTGGTCGCTGCACCTGGGCGCCGCGGTGCTGCACGGGGCGCTGCCCGACCTCGACCCCGCGCGGGTGCACTGGGACCCCGAGGCGGCCACCGGCGAGGACCTGTGGCTGGCTCAGGCGCGCATGCTGCCCGCGGACCCGGAGGCCGTGGACCGGGCGGTGCGCGGGCGCCACCTCGACCCGCTGGCCGCCGTACTGCACCGGCGCTACGGGCTCGCCGAGGGGCTGCTGCACGGCAACTCGGGCTCCGCGCTCGCCGGTGCCCTGCGCGAGCTGGACCGCTGGGCGCACCGCACCGGCCGCCCCGAGGCCGCCGCCCGCGCCCGCGCCCTCGGCGACGCCTTGTTCGCCGACCCCGTCCTCGCGGCCACCGGCCACCGCGAGGGCACCGCCTTCCGGCGCCGCAGCTGCTGCCTGTACTACCGGGTCCCCGGCGGCGGGGTCTGCGGCGACTGCTGCTTCACACGGCCGCCGGGGACCGCGGGGCCGGGGCCGGTGCGGGGGAGCTGAGCTGTGGCCCGAGGCGGTTTGGCGGGAGCGCGGGTGCCTACGTAAAGTTCGGCTTTTGGAACATCAGGGCGCACCCCCACCGGCGCACGCACATTCTGAGGAAGCACCGCGATGACGGCGACACAGGAAACCCCCGAGTACGGCCCCGGCATCGACCCGGAGCGCCTCGCGGTGTGCCTGAGCGTGCTGGACGAGCTGGACGGGCTGGAGGTCGACCACCCGGACGCGATCGCCGTGCGCCGCGCCACCGCCGGGATCTACCGCACCGTGAAGCAGCGGCGCCGCCAAGAGCGCAGGGCCGCCAAGACCGCCCACGACAAGGCGGTCACCGAGTCCACCGCCACCGGCTCCGCGGAGCGCATCGACGACGAGACGCAGGGGCTGCTGCCGTCCTCCAGCAGCCTCGGCGAGGTCGCCGGGATACTCCAGCGCCCCCGCTCCTGCTACATCTGCAAGCAGCGCTATGTCGAGGTCGACGCCTTCTACCACCAGCTCTGCCTGCCCTGCGCCACCGAGAACCGGATGCGCCGGGACGCCCGCGCCGACCTCGGCGGCAAGCGGGCCCTGCTCACCGGCGGGCGCGCGAAGATCGGCATGTACATCGCGCTGCGGCTGCTGCGGGACGGCGCGCACACCACCGTCACCACCCGCTTCCCGGCCGACGCGGTACGCCGGTTCAAGGCGATGCCGGACAGCGACGAGTGGATCCACCGGCTGAAGATCGTCGGCATCGACCTGCGCGACCCGGCGCAGGTGGTGGCCCTCGCCGACTCGGTCGCCGCCGCCGGGCCCCTGGACATCCTGATCAACAACGCGGCGCAGACGGTGCGCCGTTCACCCGGCGCCTACCGTGAGCTGGTGGCCGCTGAGTCCGCGCCCGCCCCCGCGGGCGCGCTGCCCGCCGCCGAGGTGATCGGCGGCTTCGGCTCGGGCGCCGTCGGCATGCTGCCCGAGGCCCGCCGCGGCGGACTCAGCGCCCAGGACCTCACCCAGCTCGCCCTGGTCGCGGGCTCGGCGACCCCCGCGCGTATCGAGGCGGCCACCGCCATCGACGCGGGCGGACTCGTGCCCGATCTGCACGACACCAACAGCTGGGTGCAGACCGTCGAGGAGGTCGACCCGGTCGAGCTGCTGGAAGTGCAGCTGTGCAACTCCACCGCGCCCTTCGTGCTCATCAGCCGGCTGCGCCCGGCCATGGCCGCGGCCGCGCGCGCCGGTTCGCGTGCCTACATCGTGAACGTCTCCGCGATGGAGGGCGTCTTCGCCCGCGGCTACAAGGGCCCCGGCCACCCGCACACCAATATGGCCAAGGCCGCGCTGAACATGCTGACCCGCACCAGCGCCCAGGAGATGTACGAGCGGGACCGCATCCTGATGACCGCCGTGGACACCGGCTGGATCACCGACGAGCGGCCCCACCCCGACAAGATGCGCCTTGCCGAGGCGGGCTTCCACGCGCCGCTCGACCTGGTGGACGGCGCCGCCCGGGTCTACGACCCGATCGTGCGCGGCGAGGCGGGCGAGGAGCTTTTCGGCGTCTTCCTGAAGGACTACGCGCCCGGCAAGTGGTGAGCCCGGCCGCCGAACGCGGCCGACCCGTGCGGTGAGCCCCGCCGAGCCTGGCTGACCGCGCGGTGAGGGCCGCCGCGCGCGGTACGGATCCGGCCAAGTGCACGTCACCGCGCCCAGGGCCCCGGTGGACACGGTCCGGCGCCGCGTGATCCGCGCGCCGTGGACCCCGGCGGTGCGGGGCCGGAAGCGGAGCCGGTGCCGCTCGGGATCCGCCGCTCCACCGCACTCGTGTGCGGCCGGCGCGGAACCCGGCCGGTGAGCCGCGTTCCGGAGGGTGTGCCGGGGCTCCGCGAGGGGTCCGCCGGGTGCCGTCGGAAGTCGTAGGAAACCTTCCGGCCAGTTCCCCGGATGTGCTGTCGATCACACCCTCTCCTGTGTGACCTTGTCGGGGGGATGCAGGAGGGGGGAGTGCCCGTGTGGGGCTCATGGTGTGTGCCGGCCGCCCGGCCGGGCCTGCCGCGCCGCGACCAGTTCGAGCACCGGCCGCCAGTCCTCCAGGACCCCGGCGTCCAGTGCCGCCGCCCGGGCCGCGGCCCCGGCCTGGTGCAGCGTGAGGGCGTCGGGGGCGGGCTCGGCCCCGGGGCGCTCCCGTACCAGCCGCGCCACCCGCAGGCCGAGCAGTTCGCGTACCGCCTCCGCCGCGAGGTCGGCGTGCCCGTTCGGCTCACCCGGACGGAGGGCGTGGCCGATTCCGTGGACCAGCCCGGCGACCTGCAACTCCTTGTCGCTCGGGTGGCTTCGGCGCAGCAGCGCGGCGGTCTGGAGCGCATGCTCGTGCAGGTCGACCGGGCCGCCGCGGTCCCCGGCGGCGATCCGCAGGCCGCGGCAGGAGTCCAGCAGCTCCATGAGTTCCTCGACGCTGAGCGGCTCCAAGACGGGCTCCCTCCCTCGGGCGGACCGGCGGCGGAAGAAGCAGAGCATGACCGCGTGAACGACAGGCGACCTGAAAAGAACCAGTTGTTTCTCGCGCTATCGAGCGCGGGGCCGCTCATCTGGTTACCCTTGAGCGCACGGACAGTCCACGTGACTTCTCACCCGGAGGCACGGTCCGCTCCGGGAGCCGCCGTCCGTCACGGCGCGCCTCCCGAGGAGTCACCGGCGCCACCGCGTCCGAGCTGCTCTCGACAGATCCCGTACGGACGACGCAGGACAGGCGCGACGCCAGGTCCGAAGCAACCGTGGATTGACCGACACAGAAGGAGTACGCGGTGACACCGGAGAAGACCACCAGCGAACGGGCCGTCCGCGAGCCCGCCGAACGCCTCGCCCCCCGCAGCGAGGAACTCGGCAGCCTCGACGTCTGGGCCAGATCGGCCCCCATCCGGCTCGCGGGCTACGAGGACGACCTCGCCGAGCCGCACATCCTGCCCAGCGTCGACTGACCGCTGCCGCGTCCCACCGGCCGGCCGTCCGCCGACGGCCCGCCGGTACCGGCCCTCAGCTCCGGGGCTCCTCGGCCCCGTCGAGCCGGGTGGGCGGCCAGTAGTCCCGTACGAAGGTGCGCTGCCACCACGCGCCGGTCTCCCGGAGCTCCTGCCGCGTCGAGAAGCGGTAGCGGTACAACCGCGCCCGGACGTACCGCGGCGGTGACCCCGGGGGGAAGGGGACCGTGCGCAGCAGGCGCAGGGTGTCCGGATCGCCCTGGAGCAGCCGCTCGAGGAAGCCGCCGAACCAGGGGCGGGCGTAGGCGGGGGAGAGCCCCGCGAACCACATCATCCAGTCCAGGCGCAGATGGTAGGGCGCGAACTGGCGCGGGCGGCGGCGCGGATCCCCGGGCTTGCCGCGGAACTCGTAGGCCCGCCAGTCGGACTCCTCCCGCGGCCTGCTGTCCCGGGTGCCCTCCACCACGACCTCCTGCCGCTGCCGGGTGACACTGCCGAAGGCCCCGTAGGAGTTGACCAGCCGCAGCGGGTCGTACGAGGTGTTCATCAGCTGGCGGCGGGAGACGAGATTGCGCGCCGGGCGGTAGCTCAGCGCCAGCAGCCCCGCGGTGACCGAGAGGACCAGGACCTCGAACCAGAGCGGGGCGCCCGGGTCGCGGTGCCCCCCGGTGAAGCGGCCGAGGTCGAGGGCGGGCAGGGCCAGCACGATGGTCAGCCAGTTCAGCCAGGCGAAATTGCCGGAGAGCACCAGCCACAGCTGGGTCGCGATCATCAGCGCCGCCGCGCACCCGGCCACCGGCTGCGGGGTGAAGAGCAGCACGGGCACCACGAGTTGGGCGAGGTGGTTGGCGGCCACCTCGACGCGGTGCACCGGCTTCGGCAGGTGGTGGAAGGCGCGGCTCAGCGGGCCCGGCATCGGCTGGGTCTCGTGGTGGTGGTCGAGGCAGGTCAGCTTCCGCCAGCAGGCGTCGCCCCGCCATTTGATCAGGCCCGCGCCGAACTCCACCCGGAAGAGCAGCCAGCGCAGCAGCACCAGGACGAGCAGCGGCGGCCCGGTCTCGTCGTTGCCGAGGAACACGGCGAGGAAGCCCGCCTCCAGGAGGAGGGTCTCCCAGCCGAAGCCGTACCAGGTCTGGCCCACGTTCACGATCGACAGGTACAGGGCCCACACCGCCGCCCACAGCAGCATCGCGGCACCCAGCGGCAGGAGGTCCCCGATCCCCGCGAGCAGGGCCGCGGCAAGGGCGGCACCCGTCCAGGCGCACCCGGCGAAGAAGCGGTCGGAGTAGTGCAGCTGGAACAGGCTCGGGGCGCGGCGGAAGCCGGTCCGCCCGGTGAAGCGCGGCACCGGGAGCATGCCCCGCTCCCCGATCAGGGCGCGGAACTGCAGCGCCGCGCCGAGGAAGGCGAGGAGGTAGACGCCGGCCAGCGCCCGCTGGAAGAGCAGGCGGCCCAGCCAGTAGTCGCTCACGGTGAACCAGTCCACCCGCCCAGTGTGGCCTTCCCCGTACGCCCTCGCGGCGCGGACCGCCGCCCGCGTCCCCGCGCCGGGGCGCCCGGGCGGACCAGCAGAGTCGAAGAATCGGACAATTGCTGGCAAGGTGACTGCATGGCTGATCGGGGAGCGAGCGAGCTTTCACTCCCGGAGAACTGGCCCGCCGCCACCCCGGACCCCTTCCTCCTGCTCAACCGCATGGGCTGCTTCGTCTGGGACCTCGACACCGGCCTCATGCACATGGACGCGGCGGCGTACGAGATCTTCGACGTCCTGCCCGAGGAGTACGACAACCACCCCGAGACCCTCACCGGCCGCATCCCGCGCGCCGAGAGCCTGCACCTGGACGGCGTCATCTCCCAGGCGATGAAGAAGGGCCGCAGCCACTACGGCACCTACTTCCGGGTGCGGCTGCGCAACGGCTCGCTGCGCTGGACCCACTCGACCGGCTTCATCAAACGCGACGCCGCGGGCCGCCCCCGCAGCATCCACGGCATCGTCCGCGACGCCACCGAGGAGCTGAGCGACAGCACCGCCCTGGAGGAGCGCGAGCGCCAGCACGCCTCCCGGCGCTGGCAGACCGGCATCGTGCAGAGCACCACCGCCGCCCTCTCGCACGCCAGGACCGTGCAGGACATCCTCGACGTGCTCAAGCAGAAGCACGGCCTCGGCCACCTGGGCGCCGCGCACCTGGTGATGGGCCTGGTGGAGAACGGCCGTATCCGGGTCATCTCCGAGGGCCCCGTCGACCCCTTCGAGCGGCACACCCTGATCCTGCGCTTCGACGAGCCGTACCCGATGCCCGAGGTCATCCGCACCCTCTCGCCGCGCTTCGTGGAGACCCCGCAGGAGTACGCCGAGAGCTATCCGCAGCTGTGGCCGGATGTGCGGCGGGTCGGGGTGACCTCCGGCGCCTATCTGCCGCTGATCGCCCAGGGCCGGCCCATCGGCGCCCTCGGGCTGCTCTACTGCGGGCGCACCGGCTTCGACGAGGCCGACCGCAGCCTGCTCGTCGCCCTCGGCAGCAGCATCGCCCAGAACCTCCAGCGGGCGATGTTCTACGAGCAGGAGAAGGACCTCGCCGAGGGGCTCCAGCACGCGATGCTGCCCCGCTCGATCCCGGGGGTGCCGGGCGCCGACATCGCCGTGCGCTACCGCTCGGCGGCCGTGGGGCGCGATGTCGGCGGCGACTGGTACGACGTGGTCCCGCTGCCCGGTGGACGCGTCGGCGTCGTCATCGGCGACGTCCAGGGCCATGACACCCACGCGGCCGCCGTCATGGGCCAGCTGCGCATCGTGCTGCGCGCCTACGCCGCCGAGGGCCACACCCCGGCCACGGTCATGGCCCGCGCCTCGGTCTTCCTCCACGAACTCGACACCGACCGCTTCGCGACCTGCCTCTACGCCGAGGTGGACCTGATGACCGGCGTGGTCCAGGTGGTACGCGCCGGGCACCTCGACCCGCTGATCCGCCTGGTCGACGGCAGCTGCCACCGGGTGCCGGTGGACGGCGGGCTGCCGATCGGGCTCTCGGCCGAGTTCGGCGCCCTGGAGTACCCGGTGCGCACCCTCAGCCTGGAGCAGGGCCAGATGCTCGTGCTGTGCACCGACGGCCTGGTCGAGCACCCCGGGGCCGACTTCGACGACGGTATGCACGCCCTGGCCGAGGCGGTGGCCAAGGGGCCCCGGGACGTCGAGGCCCTCGCCGACCTGCTCTGCGGGAGCGCCGACGAGCGCGGCGGCGAGGACGACGTGGCCCTGCTGCTGCTCAACCGCCGGGGCCTCGGCGCGGCCCAGTCCGGCGGCCGCTTCCGGCAGCATGTGGCGCCCGGCGACCCGGAGTCCCTGGCCGAGGCGCGGCGTATGATCCGCACGGCGGTGCGCGCCTGGGGCGCGGGCGCGGACGCGGGCGAGATCGAGCTGGTCACCGACGAGCTGATCACCAACGCCCTGATCCACACCGACGGTTCGGCGGTGGTCACCCTGCGGGTGCTCACCGGCGCCCAGCGCCGCCTGCGGGTCGAGGTGGAGGACACCTCCAGCGCCCTGCCCCGCCGCCGGGACGCGACCCGCAGCGAGCAGTCGGGCCGGGGGCTGCTCCTGGTCGACGTGCTCTGCGACGTCTGGGGCGTGGAGGCCCGCGGCACCGGCAAGTGCGTCTGGTGCGAGTTCGTCGTGCGCGGCTGAGCACCGGGGGCTCGCGCCCGGGCCGTACGCGCGGGGAGGTGGCACCCTGGATCTATGCCGGAACTGCCCGAGGTCGCCGCGCTCAGGGACTTTCTCGACGAGCACCTGGTGGGACACGAGATCGTCCGTGTCCTGCCGGTGGCGGTCAGCGTGCTCAAGACGTACGAGCCGCCGCTGAGCGCGGTGGAGGGCCGTACCGTCACCGCGGTCGGGCGGTACGGCAAGTTCCTCGACATCGACGCCGACGGCGTGCACCTGGTGACCCATCTGGCGCGGGCCGGCTGGCTCCAGTGGAAGGACCGGCTCCCGGACGGACCGCCGCGCCCCGGCAAGGGACCGCTCGCGCTGCGGGTCGCCCTGGAGACCGGCCAGGGCTTCGACCTCACCGAGGCCGGTACCCAGAAGCGCCTGGCGGTGTACGTGGTCGGGGATCCCGGTGAGGTGCCGGGCGTGGCCCGGCTCGGTCCCGACCCGATGGCGGCGGACTTCACCGAGGCGCGCCTGGCCGAGCTGCTCGCGGGGGAGCGCCGCCGGCTCAAGGGGGCGCTGCGCGACCAGAGTCTGCTCGCCGGGGTGGGCAACGCCTACAGCGACGAGATCCTGCACGCCGCGCGGATGTCCCCCTTCAAGCCGGCCGGGAGCCTGACCGAGGAGGAGACGGGACGCCTCCACCAGGCGCTGCGGAAGACCCTCGGGGAGGCCCTGGAGCGCTCCCGCGGGGTGGCGGCGGGGCGCCTCAAGGCCGAGAAGAAGAGCGGGCTGCGGGTGCACGGCCGCACCGGGGAGGCCTGCCCGGTGTGCGGGGACACCATCCGGGAGGTCTCCTTCAGCGACTCCTCGCTGCAGTACTGCCCCACCTGCCAGACGGGCGGCAAGCCGCTCGCGGACCGCAGGATGTCCCGGCTGCTGCGCTGAGCCGGGCCGCGGCCGGTCGACGGCGGCCGGGCGTCGGCGCGGGTGCGGCCGCGGAGGTCCGCGCGGGCCCGCGGTTCAGAACTCCGCGCGGGCCCGGGCTCAGAACAGGTGGATCGCCAAGTGGCCCAGCGGCAGGCCGAGTTGCCAGGCCGGGGTCCACACCTTCGGCAGGTCCTCGTCCTCCTCCAGGGCGCCGGGGTGCGGGGGCAGCCCCTCGGTGACGGCGTCCAGGTCCGGGGCGAGCAGCTCGGTCTCCTCCAGCCAGCGCCAGGCCTCCAGGGCGAGCGCGAGGTCGGGGCCCTGGGTGCCGGCGGCCTCCCCGGCGAGGGCGTCCATCTGCTCCCGTACCCAGTGCTGCCACGGCTGCTCGTAGGCGGTCAGGGAGAGCCAGTTGTCGAGCTGGGAGATGACCCGGATGCCGGAGAGCTCGCCCGAGGTGTCGGAGAGGTAGATGGTCAGGGCCAGCGCCTCGCGCCCGGCGCGGAACTCGAAGGAGGACGGCGGCATCAGGTCGCCGGTGCGCAGCAGCTCGTCCGCGATGTACTCGGCGTAGAGCCAAGCCATCGGCACCGTGAGTTCGCCGCCGTCGGCACCCTCCGCGCTTCCCTGGCCTTGTTGCCGCATCCGTCCCGCCTCCCTGGCTCCGTGCGCCTCTCGGGCACCGCGTCCGCACGCACGGTTGAGCACAGCGCAGTCCCCCACAGGGGTCGGGAGCAAGGCGATTTGCCAAGTCTTGACCCGGTCTCCGGTTTCTGTGCAGGTCAGCGGCGGCTGTCAGTTGTGCGTACGGTGGCGCGCGGGGCCTTGTCGACCCATGGCGCCGGTTCACCGTAACCGGCGCCGGACCGGCCCCCGGATCCCCCGAATCCCAGGCACCACGACAGCGCCCACCGCCCACGGGCGTCACTCCCCGGGGAGGGTGAGAGTCTTCACATGGCCACTTCCGGCCAGGGTGGTTGACCGGTTTGCGACCCGGCGGCGCCGGCTCAGGGCACCACGGTCACCGGCCAGCGGCCCGCCTTCACCAGGCGCACCGCGACCGAGCCGACGAAGCGGTGGCCGGCCTGCTCGGAGGCGCCCACCACCACGGCGTCCGCGGTGAGTTCGTCCGCGGCCGAGACGAGGCCGGTGTACGGGTCGCCGCGGAAGGTGTGGAACTCCCAGCGCACGTCGTATATGTCCTTCAACCGCTCCGCGCTGCTGCTGATGTCGGCGGCGATGTCCTGGGCGATCTCGTCCGTGGTCTCCGCGACCGGCACGCCCAGGGCGGCACCGGCGGTCATGACGGGCTGCACGTAGACGAGGGCGAGCAGGGCGCGCTGGCGGCGGGCCAGTCCGGCGGCGTAGGCGGCCGCGCGCATCGAGGACTCGGAGCCGTCGACGCCCGCCAGGATGACCTTGGGGCCGTCCGTGCCGCGCTCGAAGCGGGATGCCTGGTGTTCCGTCACCCTCCGAGGCTAGCGGAGCCGCCGGCTCCGCCCGCCACTGCTCCGGTATGTGCGAAGGGGCGCGCGAAGGGACGGGCGGAAGCGGGGCCGACGAGGCCGCCGGAGCGGTCAGCGGGAGGAAACCATACGGGCGAAGACCACGACATTGCCGTCGTATCCGGATTCCTTGGAATAACCGCCGCCGCAGGTGATCACCCGCAATTCGGGGCGGCCTTTGCCGCCGTACACCTTGGCGCCGGGAAAGTCGTCCTTTTCGAAGACCTCGATTCCGTACACCTCGAATTCGGCGGTCTTTCCGTCTTTGCGCCGTACGTCGATGTGGTTTCCCTTCTTGAGGGCGCCGAGGCCGAAGAAGACCGCGGGGCCACGGGAGTTGTCGACATGTCCGACGACCACCGCGGTGCCCTTCTCGCCGGGTGTCACCGCGCTGGTGAACCAGCCCGCGAGGTTCGGCTCCTCGGGAGGGGGAGCCTCGATCCAGCCTTTCTTGTCGATGCCGACCGGCATCAGCGGGGCGTTCACCCGGATCGCGTCGATACGGACCCGGTCCGGTTCGGCGAACGGCAGCGCCGCCGCGCCGCCGCCGCTGGCGCGCTCGGTCCCGGTGTCCGCGGAGGCCGGCTGCGGCGGGCCCGAGTCGAATTCGCCGGAGCCGTTGCGGATCAGTGCCACCCCGGCGAGCAGCACGAGCGCCATGACCCCCCAGGGGGCCCGCTTCTTCGTCGGCCTGCCGCCGTCGGCGGACCCGGTAGAGGACATGCGCACTCCCTTGCTCACCCCGCGTGCGAGGACCCCGCCGCGCGTACGAGAAAGCTAAGCGCGGTGCCCCCGCGCGGCGAGCACGCGGCGGCGAACGGGTGGCCGCCCGCGTCGCGGTGCGCCATCCGGGGCGAGCAGCTCGGGTTATTTCCTGACGGTGTGTGACCTGCGGCGATATCACGGCGTGCGGCGGAGCCCCGGCGTGTCGCCTCACCGGGACGGCGCAGTCCCGAAATGCGGCTCTGTGCACGGCATCTGAGGGTCTGTCTGGGAGGCGCACACGCCCATCACCGGGGACGGATCCCCGGGGCGCCTCCGCGGAGGAAACCCATGCGTACCACTCGTGTTCTGGCGGCAGCGGCCGCGGTCGCGGCGGCCGTCTCGTTCGCCGCTCCGGCCGTCGCCGCGGACCCCGACGCAGGCAAGGTCGTCAAGGAGGCCGAGTCCGGCAAGGTCGTGACCGAGGACGAGCCCGGCAGCGGCATGAGCCAGGAGGAGTCCGGCGAGGCCCTGCACGACCGCGGCTCCGGCCGGGTCATGGCCGTGCCCAGCGTGATCGCCAGGGGCGGCAAGCTCACCGTCTCGGTGAGCGACTCCAAGTGCAACTACGGCACCCGGAGCGTCTCCTCGCGCGCCTTCCAGCGCACCGTGAACCTGCGGGGCAGCAACCCGGCCACCGCCGAGGCCTGGATCAAGCACGACGCCCGCCCCGGCTCGTACGACATCACGGCGATGTGCAACGGCAAGACGATCCACAGCCGCGACGCCTTCACCGTCATCGGCGGCCCCGTCCAGGGCGGCATCGGCGGCAGCAGCAAGGGCGGCGCCACCGGTACCGACATGGCCATCGGCGGCGGCCTGGTCGCCGCGGCGGCTCTCGGCGGCGGTGCCTTCTGGCTGCGCCGCAGGGCGGAGAACCGGGTGTGATACCCGGCCCGCCCGGCTCTTCCTTCCGCGATGCCGCAGGTGAAAGCCGTGGGCCCGCCACCCGGTGAGGGGGGCGGGCCCACGGCTTGCGGCGGACCGGCGGGGCTCAGCTCCCGTCCGCGCGGCGGCGGGAGAAGTGGTAGGCGGTGCCCAGGGTGCCGACGACGAGCAGGGCGCCGAAGCCCAGTTCGCCCAGGTCCAGTCCGCCGATGGTGCCGCCGAACCCGGCGTCCACGCCGTGGTCCGGGTGCCGGGGGTGCTCGCCCGGGGGCACCAGGGGCTCCTCGGGGCGCCCCTCGGCGATGGTCAGTTCCGCGGTACGGGTGATCCCGCGCTCGCAGGAGAAGGTGACCGAGTAGGTGGCGCCCTTGCGGGCGTCCCAGTCGACCTCGGTGGTCGCCGAGTTGTCGCCCGCTTCGATGACCACGGTGTCGAAGACGCCCGAGTGCACCTTGGTACGTCCCTTGCAGCCGGAAGCGGTCAGCTTCACCTCGCCGCCGGCGGCGACGGTGGAGGGGGACACCTCCACCTCGAAGCGCTCCTTGCCGCGGGGCGGTGCCGCCACGGCGGCGGGGGCGGTGAGGGCGAGGGCGGTGGCACCGAGCAGCGCGGCCGAGGCGACGCGTATCGCGCGCATGTGATCCTCCGGATCTCCGAGGGACAGCGCGGACCTTTTCCGCTTTCGCCGGTAGTGCCCTCGATAGGGGCGACGCTAGGAAGGCGCCGCCCCGGGCGCGATCGGGGCCGGGCAGACGGGGTAATCGGCTCGGCCGATCAGGCGATCACGGCGGGTGCCGCCCGGCGTGGCTGCCCGCCGGGCGGGGCGGTCCGTGCTGGGGGAGGCCCGCGCGCGTACCCGCCCCGGGGCTCACTCCAGGAGCCGCGGGACCAGCTCCCGCAGCGGCTCGGTGGAGGCGGCCATGTCCCGGCTGTAGGGCAGGTCGAAGTCCCAGACCAGGAAGAGCAGGAAGGCGATGAGCGCCGAGAAGAGCCCGGCGAGGATCAGCTCTCTGGGCGTGCGCCTGATCTGGAGCGCGAACATCATGCCGACGGTCACCAGCGCTCCCGCGATCAGTCCGAACCAGACCACCCCGGGCATGGTGGCCTCGGCCGAGTCGCCGCGGGCGCTGCGGGCGTCGTCCGCCGCGGTGATCTGGTCGAGCAGCGGCTGGTAGGCCTGGGCCTCGAAGTCGCTCGCGGGCTCGTGGTCGGTCAGTCCGTGGCGGATCTTGGCGAGCAGCGCGTCGCCGCGGTCGGTCAGGCCCCCGCGTGTCGAGGAGCTGTCCCACTCGGTGGTCACCACATAGCTGACGTAGTCCTCGACCTCCCCGCGGATCTCCTCGCGGACCCGGGGCGGATAGGCCCGTACCCGTTCCTGGATCTCGTGCAGTGCCTGGGCCTCGGCGTGCACATGGGCCTGGGCCTCGGCGCGGGCCTCCCAGACCCCGGCGATGGCGAGGCCGAGCACGATCGCGTAGACCACCCCGATCATCATCGTCATGTACTCGATGACGTCCGGGGTCTCCGTCGGGTCGTCGTCCGAGCCGATTCTGCGTTGCTGAAGGATCGTCACCGCCAGGACGACGCCGCAGGCGGCCACCATCGCGAGGGTGAGAACAAGCCATTCCGACATGGGGCCTCCGGGTTTCAGCGGGGGCGCAGCGCGGCGACGGCGAGCACCGCGGGGGCCGTGATGAGCAGAGTGAGAGTGACCAGTGACGGACCGTGGCGCGGCGGCCTGCTGTGCCGCACCGGCTGATGGCGCGGGTAGTGCACAGCCCGCGGAGCGGGGCGTACGGCCGGAGGCTTGGGCCGCGGCTTCTCCGGCGCGGGCGGGGCCGGTTCGGGACGCGGCGGCGCGGGCGGCGGGGGCGGCGGAGGCTCGGGTGTCGGTGACGGAGGAGGCGGCGGAGGGGAGGGAGGCGGGGGAGGCGGCGGTGCCTCCCGGGTCGGGGGTGGCGGAGGCGGCGGTGGTGGTGGCGGAGGGGGCGGTGTCGGGGTCGCCGTCGGCGGGCGCGGGGTGGGCTTGGTTCCGCAGAAGCCGGCGCCCGCGCCCGCCACCGCGACGGTGTCCCCGGCGCGCGCCACGGCTCCGCCCGCCCCGGCCCAGGCGCAGGCGTCCGCCGGGGCGGCGGCCGAGGCCGGGAGCGCGGGTATGCCGAGGATCCAGGCCAGGGCCAGGAGCGCGATCATGCGGGTGACGAGGGCGGATGCGGACCGCGAGGTTGGCTGCACGTCGAGAGCATGGGCGGGCCGGGGGCTCACCAAGCCGAAGCGGACACCGAATTGGCACGAACGGGCGGAGTTCGCCGCCCGGGGTTTGCGGGCCGCGCGGGCGCGTTCGGAAAGCGCCATGTTCTGCCGTGCCGCGGGTCATGTGGCGCTGTTTTCGGGGCAGTTGGGAGTCCGGGGCGCGGCCACCGCCCGTAATCGGCCCGGTACGTGGCGCGATTCGAGCGGTGTGCGAGACTCGGCGAAAACGCGGTCTTCACCTTCCCCCGCTCCGGTGGAAGTCCGGGCCGCCGGGCCCCTGTTGGGGTCCGGCCAGCCGACTGACCGGTTTTTTTCGATGGTTCCGTTGAGAATGCATAGGGGCGAATTCGTCCGGCTTTTTCATGAGGCCTGCTCCGGGCGGTGACTGAGAACGGACGGCCAATTTCCGTTTTGGCTCGCTCCTTTGGCAGGCGATCAGTAGCCTCGGGCCGGACAGTGGCCTCCCTACGCCGTTGGAGACTTCAGATGGAGCGACCCGCCTGGGCGCCGAAGGGCATCGACATATCGGTGCCGAGCGTGTCCCGGATCTACGACTACTACCTGGGTGGTTCGCACAACTTCGAGGTCGACCGGGATGCCGCGCGCAAGGCGATGGAGTTCCTGCCGGGTCTGCCGAAGATCATGCAGGCGAATCGTGCCTTCATGCGCCGTGCTGTCGGGTTCGCGGTGGCGGAGGGTATCGACCAGTTCCTGGACATCGGCTCCGGAATTCCCACCTTCGGCAACGTCCACGAGATCGCCCAGCGCGCCGACCCCGAGGCGAGGGTGGTCTACGTCGACCACGACCCGGTCGCCGTCGCGCACAGCGAGGCCGTGCTCGCGGGCAACGACCGGGCCACCGTCATCGCCGCCGACTTCCGCCGCCCGCGCGAGATCCTGACCAGCCCTCAGCTGCGCGAGACCCTCGACCTGGACCGGCCGGTCGCCCTCCTCCTGGTGGCCCTGCTGCACTTCATCGACGACAGCGACAGGCCGCAGGAGGTCCTCGAACAGCTCCGCGGCGCCCTCGCCCCCGGCAGCCTGCTCATCCTCACGCACGCCTCCGGCGACCTCATGCCGGCCGAGCCCACCGAGGGCGTCACCGGGGTCTACGAGAACATCCGCAACCCGCTGAAGCTGCGCGGCAAGGACGAGATCGCCCGCTTCTTCGACGGCATGGAGATCCTCGACCCCGGACTCGTACGGATGCCGGAGTGGCGGCCGGACATCGCCCCCGAGGAGGAGGACCCGTATTCCTTTGCGGGTTACGCCGGAGTGGGGCGCACGGCGTGACCGCGGAGCCGGACGGACCGGAAGACAGAGTACGGCGGTTCGCGACGATATGGAGCCGGGCGGTGTACCCGCTGACGGCCACCTCCCGGACACGTCCGGAGTTCGAGGAGCAACTCTTCCCGCTGGCACGCCAGTTGAGGGACGCGCTGTGCGCCCCGGTCTTCGAGGCCTCGCGCGGACGCCCGGTCGGCGCCGCCCTGGTCGACGCGCACTGCACCGACCCGGACGCGCTCAGCCGCACCCTCGACGTGGTCGAGGCCTACCTCGTCCTCTACTGCGGCGCCGAGGGCGACCAGGAGGAGATGCGCTCGCGCAGCGCCCGCCTCCAGCACGCCGCGGCCGCGGGCTTCGCGCACGCCCTGCGCGAGCGCACCCTGGCCGAGCAGGAGGCCATCTCCGCGGCGGCCCTCAAGGCGCGCAGCGCGGTGGCCGAGGCCCTGCACGCCAGCGAGGCCCGCTTCCGCGCCGTCTTCGAGGGCGCCGCGATAGGCATCAGCATCGCCTCCCTCGACGGCACCGTCATCGACGTCAACGACACCCTGCTGCGGATGCTCGGCACCCCCGAGCAGGTGGTGCGCAACCGCAACGTCTCGGACTGGACCCACGCCGACGACGCCCCGCACGTGTGGAACCTCTACGGCGAGCTGACCCGCGGCGAACGCGAGCACTTCCACGTGGAGAAGGCCTTCTACCGGCCGGACGGCACCGCGCTGTGGACCAATCTCTCGGTCTCCCTGCTCCGGGACGCCGAGGGCATGCCCCAGTACCAGCTGGCGCTGATGGAGGACACCACCGAGCGGCGGCTGCTCAACCTGCGGCTGCGCTACGAGGCCACCCATGACGCGCTCACCGGGCTGCCCAACCGCACGCTGTTCTTCGAACGCCTGGAGAAGGCGCTCGCCGCGGGTCCCGAGAACCGCTTCGGCCTGTGCTACCTCGACCTCGACGGCTTCAAGACGGTCAACGACAGCCTCGGCCACGCCGCGGGCGACCGGCTGCTCGTCGAGGTGGCCGACCGCCTCCAGTCCTGCGCCACGGCCCCCGGCGAGATGGTGGCCCGCCTCGGCGGCGACGAGTTCGTCGCGCTGACCACCGGTCACGGCACCGAGCAGGAGGTCGACGAACTCGCCGGGCGCATCATGCACGCCCTCTCCGCGCCGATCCGCATCGACGGCCGGGAGCTGACCGTCCGCGGCAGCATCGGCATCGTGGAGGGCCCCGCCGGGGAGCGCAGCGCGGCCGAGGTGCTGCGCAGCGCCGACATCACGATGTACCGGGCCAAGTCGGCCGGCGGCAACCGCTTCGAGCTCGCCGACCCCGTCCAGGACGCCCGCGCCATCACCCGGCACGGCCTGACCACCGCGCTGCCCGCCGCGCTCGCCCGCGGCGAGTTCTTCATCGAGTACCAGCCGCTGGTCAACCTCGGCGACGGCAGCGTCCGCGGCGCCGAGGCCCTGGTGCGCTGGCTGCACCCGCAGCACGGCATCCTCGGCCCCGACCGCTTCATCGAACTCGCCGAGCACACCGGACTGATCGTGCCGCTGGGCCGCTGGGTCCTGGAGCAGTCCGTATGGCAGGCGCGGCAGTGGCAGGAGCGCCACGCGGACGCCGGGCCGCTGCGCATCAACGTCAATCTCTCGCCCTGCCAGCTCACCCACCCGGGCCTGGTCTCGGACACCGTGGAGATCCTGGAGCGGGTCGGCCTCGCCCCGCACAGCCTGTGCCTGGAGGTCACCGAGTCCGCGCTGATCGGGGCCGACGACGACCTTCTGAAGCCGCTGCGCAGGCTCGCCGAGATGGGCGTCGACATCGCCCTGGACGACTTCGGCACGGGGTACTCCAACCTCGCCAACCTGCGCCGCCTGCCGGTCAGCATCCTCAAGCTGGACCGCTCCTTCACCCAGGGCATGCAGCAGTTCCCGGCCGATCCGGTGGACCTGAAGATCGTCGAGGGGATCGTCGCCCTGGCGCACAACCTCGACCTCGCGGTCACCGTGGAGGGCGTGGAGACCGGGGCCCAGGCCGAGCAGCTGCGCGAGCTGGGCTGCGACACCGCACAGGGCTGGTACTACGCGCGTCCGGGCCCGCCCGACCGCCTGCACCAGCTCGCCCTGGCGGACGCCACCGGCTGATCCCGGGCACGGTCAACGGCCGCTGTCCGTACGGGAGTCGGGGCTCTCCGGGGCCCGGGAACCCTGGGCGCAGAGGCGGCTCAGTCCGGCTTCTTCGCCGCGAGCACCGGCGCCTGGGCCAGCACCATCTGCTGGAACTCCCGGGCGGCGCGCGGCGGTGCCACATCGCTGCGGTGCGCGAGGGCGATGGTGCGCCGGAGGCCGGGGCGGGCGAGCGGGGTCACGCGCAGCCGCAGGTCCCCGCGCATCGCCACCATGCGCGGCACCACCGCCACCCCGAGCCCGGCCCGGACGAAACCGAGGACGGCGTCCATCTCGCCGCCCTCCACCGCGAACCGGGGCTCGAAGCCCTCGGCCCGGCAGGCGGCGACGGTCAGCTCCCGCAGGTCGTAGCCGTGCCGGAACATCACCAGGGGCTCGCGCTCCAGGTCGCTGATGTGCACCCGGCGCCCGCGGTCCCCGGGCGGCGGCGAATCCGGGGCGGAGACCACCACCAGGTCCTCGTTGAGCACCTCGATGGTGGTGAGCGCGGGGGAGGGGGTCGGCAGCGGCAGCACCACCAGGGCCAGGTCCAGCGCCCCGCGCGCCAACTTCCGTACCAGGTCGTGCGATCCGCCCTCCTCGATGAGCAGCTGCACCCCGCGGAAGCGGTCGTGGAAGGCGCGCAGCACGCCGGGGAGCAGGCCGGTGCACAGGCTCGGGGTCGCGCCGAGGCGCACCCGGCCGCGCCGCAGCTGGGCCAGCTCCTGGACCTCGTGCCGGGCGGTGTCCGCGTCGGCGAGGATCCGCCGGGCCAGCGGGAGCAGGGCCTCGCCCGCGTCGGTGAGGGTGATGTTGCCGCGGGCCCGCTGGAAGAGGTCCGCGCCCAGCTCCCGCTCCAGGGCGCGGATCTGCTGGGAGAGCGAGGGCTGCGCCACGTGCACCACTTCCGCCGCCCGCGTGAAGTGCCGCTCCTCGGCGACCGCGACGAAATAGGAGAGTTGCTGGAATTGCATACCGCCAGCATAGTGCCGGTATAGCGGCTGCCTATCGCCAAGCGCTTCTCGATGCCCTGGGTTGATACGAGGGTCCGCCCCTGTTCAGACGGGGTCCACCGCCGCTTTCCCGAGGCCCGCCACCCGGGCCAGCCTCCGGTACGAGGCGCGCAGCTCCGCGCGGTCGTACGTGCTCGTGGTCACCAGGACCTCCTGGGCGCCGGTCTCCTTCAGCAGGACCTCCAGCTGCTCCGCGACCTCCTCCTCGGTGCCGTACAGCTGGCCGCGCAGCCCCGACTCGTAGAGTTCGCGCTCCTTGGCGGTCATCCTCAGCCCGTCGATCTCCGCGGCGGGGGACAGGGGCGGGAAGGAGCCCCGGGTGCGCGCGTGGGCGGCGGCCCAGGCCTCGGGGAGGAGCAGCCGGCGGGCCTCCTCGGTGGTGGCGGCGACGGCGACGGTGCCCGCCACCATGACGTACGGCTCGGGGTGCCGCGCCGAGGGCCGGAAGGCGCCGCGGTAGCGCTCGACGGCCGCCAAGAGCCGCTCGCGGCCCTTGAAGTCCCCGATGACCAGGGGCAGTCCGGCCTCGGCCGCGGTCAGCGCCCCGGCGCCGGTGGCGAGGACGAAGGCGGGGACGTCCATGCCCTCGCCGGGGCGCGCCCGCACCCCGGTGGGGGAGCCGCCGCCGAACCAGCCGAGGAGTTCCGCGAGCTGCCCGGCGAAGTCCTCCGCCTCGTCCTTGCCGCGCCCGAGCGCCCGCCGCACGCCGTCCGTGAAGCCCACCGAGCGCCCGAGGCCCATGTCGATCCGGCCCGGGAAGAGCGACTCCAGGACGCCGAACTGCTCGGCCACCACGAGGGGTTGGTGATTGGGCAGCATCACGCCGCCGGTGCCCACCCGGATCCGGCGGGTAGCCGAGGCGATCGCCGCCGCGAGCACGGTGGGTGCCGAGCCCGCCACCCCGGGGACGCCGTGGTGCTCGGCCACCCAGAAGCGGTGGTAGCCCAGCTCCTCCGCCAGCCGGGCGAAGTCCACCGTCTCCCGCAGGGCCTCGGCCGGGGACCGGCCCGCCCGGATCCGGGAGCGGTCGAGGACGGAGAACCGGGTGGAGGTCAGGGAGGTGCTCACACTGTTCTCAACACCCGGGGTGCCTCAGGATTCCCGGCCGGACCGCTGCCGCCGGGGGCCGGGCCCCACGCGGTCCCCCGCGACGTACGCTGCTCGGCGTGACGCACGCCCGGCAACCCCTCGCCCTGTTCGACCTGGACGGCACCCTCGCCGACACCGCCCACCGCCAGCACCACCTGGAGCGCAGGCCGCGCGACTGGGACGCCTTCTTCGCCGCCGCGCCCGAGGACCCTCCGCTGGCCGAGGGCCTCGCCCTGCTGCGGGCGACGGCCGAGGAGTGCGAGATCCAGTACCTCACCGGCCGGCCGGAGCGCTGCCGGGCCGACACCGAGGACTGGCTCGCCCGGCAGGGGCTGCCCGCGGGGCGGATCTGGATGCGGCGCGACGACGACCGGCGCCCGGCCCGCCGCACCAAGCTGCAGCTCCTCACCGCCATCGCCCGCGACCGCGAGATCCGGATGCTGGTCGACGACGACCTCCTCGTCTGCCTGGAGGCCCAGCGGGCGGGCTTCCGGGTGGTGCGCGCCGACTGGGCCGCGCCCGCCCCGGAACTCAGGGACGCCCAGGAACGGCAGGGGCGGACCTGAGCCCTGCCCCCGCCGCCCGGCGCCTGCCCGCCCCGCGCGGGGACGTCAGCTGCCCTCCTCCAGGCGGAAGCCGACCTTGACGCCCACCTGGTAGTGCTTGATCTCGCCGTCCTCGATGTGGCCGCGGACCTGGGTGACCTCGAACCAGTCCAGGTTGCGCAGGGTCTGCGAGGCCCGGCGCACCGCGTTGCGGATGGCGTCGTCGCAGCTCTCCTCGGAGGACCCGACGATCTCGGTGACCCGGTACGTGTGGTCGGACATGCGTCCACTCCTTCGTGGTGCGGGGGTTCGGGCGGTGCCCTGCGGTCCCCGGCATCAGGTGCGGCGGGGACCGGCGGACACCACTCCACGGTGCCCCAGCCCGCCGCCGTCCGCGAGGCGGCGGCGGGCGGGCCGGGGCCGCTCCTCAGCGGGCCACGCCGAGCGAGAGCGCGAAGCGGCCCGCGGCATCCGTCCACCAGTGGGTGGTGGCGAACCCGGCGGCGGCCAGCTCCGCGCGCAGTCCCTCCTCGCGGAACTTCGCCGAGACCTCGGTCCGCAGCTCCTCCCCGGCGGCGAAGTCCACCACCAGGTCGAGGGCGGGCACCTTCACGCTGAGCGGGCGCAGCGCCCGCAGGCGCATCTCGATCCACTCCTGCTCGCGGTTCCACCGGGCCACGTGCGCGAAGTCGTCCGGGTCGAAGCCCGCGCCGAGTTCGCGGTTGACGACCAGCAGGACGTTCTTGTTGAACCGCGCGGTCACGCCCGCCGCGTCGTCGTACGCCGCGACCAGGACCGCCTCCTCCTTCACCAGGTCGGTGCCGAGCAGCAGCGCGTCGCCCGGTGCGAGCAGGGCGCGTGCCGAGGCGAGGAAGGCGGAACGTTCCGCCGGGAGCAGGTTCCCGAGGGTGCCGCCGAGGAAGGCGAGCAGCCGGGGTCCCGGGGTGTCCGGCAGGGTGAGCGCCCCGGTGAAGTCGGCGATCAGTCCGTGCACATCGAGGCCGGGATGCTCCTCGGCCAGCGCCCGCCCGGCCTGGCTCAGCGCGCTCGCGCTGACGTCGACCGGTACATAGGCGCGCAGCCCCGCCATCTCCTCCAGGAGGTGCCGGGTCTTCTCGGAGGAGCCCGAGCCCAGCTCCACCAGGGTGCGCGCCCCGGCCGCGGCGGCGATCTCCCCGGCGCGGTCCCGCAGGATCTCCGCCTCGGCGCGGGTCGGGTAGTACTCGTCCAGGCGCGTGATCTCCTCGAAGAGTTCGCTGCCCCGGGCGTCGTAGAACCACTTGGGCGGCAGGGTCTTGGGGGTACGGGTCAGTCCGTGCCGGACGTCGGCGCGCAGGGCGGCGCCGGTCGCGTCCTCGGGCAGGGTGCGGGTGAGATGGAAGGGGCTCACGCGGACGGCTCCTTGAGTGGGGTCAGCAGGACTTCGCCGCGCTCCGCGAGGAGCAGGGTCCGGTCCGGCACCTGCTGCCAGCGGGGATCCTCGTCATAGGGCTCGGAGGCGGCGACCGTGCCGCCGCCGGGGCGGGCGAGGACGTAGAGGCTGTCGCCCCAGGCGGTGGCGGCGATCCGCTCGCCGTCGGTGACCAGGAGGTTCAGCCGGGAGCCCGGCGCCGCCTCGGCCACCTCCCGTACGGTCGCGGCCATGGCCTCGCCCAGCTCCTCGCCCGCGCGCAGCCGCCCGAGCAGCAGTGCCCAGACGAGGGCGGAGTCGCAGCGCGCCTCCAGGCGGAGCAGCGCGGCCGGGGGCAGCCCGGCGCCGAGCGGCGCCAGGGAGTCCGGCCAGCCGGTGACCGCGCCGTTGTGGCTGAACAGCCAGCGGTCCGCCGCGAAGGGGGCGGCCGCGGCCTCCCCGTCGGCGCCCGCCTCGGTGGCGTCGCGGACCGCGGCGAGCAGGGCGCCGGTGCGCACCACCCGGGCCAGGTCCGTGAAGGACAGGTCGGCCCAGATCGGGACCGCGCGCCGGTAGCGGGCCGGTGCCGGGTCGCCCTCGGCGTACCAACCCACCCCGAAACCATCGGCGTTGACGGTGCCGTGCCGCTGGTGGCGGGGGGCCCAGGACTGCCGGTACAGCGCGTGCGGCGGCGCGAGCAGCAGGTCGCCGAAGGGCAACGGCGGTCCCAGATAGGCGAGGTGACGGCACATCAGGCGATCCCCTCCCCGGGGGCGGCGTCCCTGGCGGTACGGAAGCCGGAGAAGATCTGGCGCCGCACGGGATAGTCCCAGTTGCGGAAGGTGCCCCGGCAGGCCACCGCGTCCACGGCGAAGGAACCGCCGCGCAGCACCTTGTACTCGGGGCCGAAGAAGACCTCCGAGTACTCCCGGTAGGGGAAGGCCGCGAAGCCCGGGTAGGGGTCGAAGCCGCTCGACGTCCACTCCCAGACATCGCCGATCAACTGCCGTACGCCCAGCGGTGACTGGCCCTTCGGGTAGCTGCCCGCCGGTGCCGGGCGCAGATGGCGTTGGCCCAGGTTGGCGTGTTCGGCGGTCGGTTCGGCGTCGCCCCAGGGGAAGCGGGTGGAGCGGCCGGTCGCCGGGTCGTGGCGGGCCGCCTTCTCCCACTCCCGCTCGGTCGGCAGCCGCCGCCCCGCCCAGCGCGCGTAGGCATCGGCCTCGTACCAACTCACGTGCAGGACCGGCTCGTTCGGCGGTACCTCCTCGGTGACCCCGAAGCGGCGGCGCAGCCACCGGCCGCCCTCGCGGCGCCAGAACAGCGGGGCGGTGATCTGCTGCCTGCGCAGGTGCAGCAGGCCCTCGGGGTGCCACCAGCAGGGGTCCTCGTAGCCGCCGCTCTCCAGGAAGCGGAGGTAGGCGCCGTTCGTGACCGGGGCGGTGTCGAGGTAGTAGGCGCCGGTGGACACGCGGTGCGCCGGGCGTTCGTTGTCCAGCGCCCAGGGTTCGGTGGAGGTGCCCATGGTGAACTCGCCCGCGGGGACGAGGACTTCACCGGGCCGCTCCGGCTCCTCGGGCGGCGGCGCCGGGTCGGGGGCGGTCAGCGCGGCCTCGCCCTTGCGGAGCTGATGGGTGATCAGCATCGTCTCGTCGTGCTGCTGTTCGTGCTGGGCGATCATGCCGAAGGCGAAGCCCGCGTCGGTCAGGGGCGTCCCGCGGAAGGCGGAGCGCTCCAGTACGTCCAGGGCCCGGCCGCGCACCTCGGCGGCGTAGCGCCGCGCCTCGGCGGGCGGAAGCAGCGGCAGCGAGGGCCGCTCGGCGCGCGGGTGCTCGAAGGCGTCGTACAGCGGGTCGATCTCCGGGTGGATCGGGTCGTGGCCGCCGACGGCGCGCAGCAGCCACTGCTCCTCCTGGTTGCCGATATGGGCGAGGTCCCAGACCAGCGGGGACATCAACGGCGAGTGCTGGGCGGTGAGTTCGCGCTCGTCCACGCAGTCGGTCAGCAGCGAGGTCCGCTCCCGGGCCCGCAGCAGCGCGGCGAGCGCGCGCTCGCGCAGTACCTCGGGCGGCGGTGCGGCGGCCTCTGCCGCGGCGACCGGGGCGGTCGCGGTGGTCTCGTCGGTACGGTCGCGGCCGGTCATCGCGGAAGGTCCTTCCCGTGCACGGTGAAACTGTCGATCAGATCGTCGGCGGGGCAGCGGCCCGCCGAGACATAGCGCTCGGTGAACTCGCCCACCGCCCGCAGCACCCGCTCGCTCGCCCCGATCCGCGGCAGCGCCTCCAGGGCGGCCCGGAAGACGCGCAGCGCGGCCTCGTGCAGCTCCGGGTCGCGCAGGGCCTCGCGGGCGGCGGTCTCCCACAGCGCGTTGTGCGGGGCGGGGCCGTCCCCGCAGCGTTCGGCGAGCGATTTGACGGTGCGGTAGGCCGTCTCCGCGGCGGCCGCGTCGTCGAAGAGGGCCGTGGTCACCGCGAAGGGCACCACCCAGCCGTCCTCGCCCGGCTGCGCGTCGATCATGCGCAGCTCCAGGTGCCCGCGCGGGCGCACCGGTGGGAAGAGGGTGGTCAGGTGGTACTCCAGATCGGCCCGGGTCGGTCTTCGGGGCCCGGCGCCCTCGGCCCAGTCGCGGAAGGTGAGCCCCTTTGGCACCGGCCAGGGCCCGGACTCCTCGCGCAGGCACATCACGGGCGCGTCCAGGACCCGGCGCGACCAGGCCGTGCGCGGGTCCTCGTCCAGCGCGGGAGCGGCGCTGCGGCCCGGTTCGATGCCCGCCCAGAAGGACTGCCGGGTGGACCGCCAGCCGGTGAGCCGGCCCGCGAGGAGCGGGGAGTTGGCGAAGGCCGCCACCAGGACGGGGCCGAGGAAGTGGGCGAGCAGCCAGCGCCGGGAGTGGCCGAGGGGTCCCGGCTCCTCGTATCCGGCGTCGAGGCAGACCTGCACCGAGGCCGAGGCGCACATCATGCCGCGACCGGCGGGACCGGCCCGGTCGAGGTAGGCCTCCATCGCGTCGTAGCGCGGTTCGCGCAGCAGCCGCGTGGGCTCGCACCAGGGGTTGGTGCCGTGCCCGGTGAGCGCGAGGCCCCGGGGGGCGAGCGCCGTGCGCAGCAGGTTCAGATCCGCCGTGACGGCGTCCACGCAGTCCATCAGGGCGGGGGCGGGCAGGGAGGAGAGTTCCAGCTGGCCGCCGGGCTCGACGGTCAGCGGGGAGCTGAGGGGCAGGGCGCGCAGTGCGCGGCAGGTCTGTTCCAGGCGCTCGGCCGTCAGCGGCTCATGCGGCCGGGCGGGGTCGTGCAGCAGCCATTCGACCTCGACACCCACGGTGCGGGGCGGGCCGGTCTTGAAGCAGATGCCGTGGACGATGTCGTCCACGTCCGCCACGGAGACTCCCGTGTCGGAACTCGTACATTCTCCTTCGGACATCCCAGGGTTCTCCTGATCTCCGTTCGGCGCAAAGGCGGGCACGGTGGCGCCCACCCGTACAGCCAAAACCTTCTCGGCGGATCCCACAAGAGTGCCCAAGCCGGGCGAAAGCTTCCCGTCGTGGCGGCCTCGCGTGCCCGGACCCTCGCGCTCTCCCGTTTCCCGGGATCGCCCGGGGTATGCCCGGGATCGCGGCGGGGGCGGCGCCGGAGACCGGCACCGCCCCCTGGTGGTGCAGACAAGGGACATTCTCGCCGAGAGCGCGCGCGGTGTCGCGCTGGAGGGCGACCGTGCGTGCGCGGGCCCGGGCGCGGGATCGTGCGCGGGCCCGCGGAGGAGGGCAGCGTGCACGGCGGCGCACCGGTGCGCGCTCGGGCGTGTACGGGCGTGTGAGCGCCCGGGGTGCGCCGGGAGCGCGGGGGAGCGGGGGAGCGGGGGAGCGCCGTCAGGGGGCGGGCGCGGGGTGCCTCAGCGCCAGCTGTAGCGCTCGCGCAGCCGGTTCACCACCAGGGAGAAGCGGCCGCGGTCCAGGGCGCAGGCCTCGCGCCGCATGCCCTTCTCGTGCACCCGCAGCACCCGGTCGAGGTCGACCCAGGAGTCGCGGCCCGCGCTGTCCCAGGGGCCGCTGCCGATCGGCACCCACTCCCGGTCGTTCGCGTGCCGCTTGCTGGAGAGCTGGACGGCGAGCAGGGTGCTGCCCGCCTCCCGGGCCACCACCAGGACCGGCCGGTCCTTGCCGCGCCCGTCGTTCTCCTCGTAGGGCACCCAGGTCCAGACGATCTCCCCGGGGTCGGGGTCGCCGTCGTGCGCCGGCGCGTACTCGGTGCGCACCCGGCCCACCCGCGCGGGGTCCGCCTGGGTGGTGGCGGTGGGACCGGAGCGGCCGGGACCGGCGGGTGCCCCGCCGCGGGGTGGTTCGGTGTGGGCTGTCACGGCGGCAACGTTAGAGAAGGCGCGCGCCCGGCCCGTGCGCGGGGTCGCCCACTCCGGCGCGCGGACCCCGGAGGGCGCCCTCGCGCCGGGCGCGTACAACCCCGTTCCGCGCCGGGGTGCGCTCCCCACTCCTCCGGCGCCCGCCGCGCGTACGGCCACGTCAGCGGCCCCCACCGCCCAACGGCCGCCCCGTATCCGCCGGTTCGCCGCACCGCCCCGCGTGACAGGATGCACAGGTCATGAGGCATATTCCGGAGGAACCCGAGACGCAGGGCGCGCCGCCGCGCGTCCCTCGGCAGCGGTCCACGGGCGCGGTGCCGACCAGCGCCGATGTCGCCCGCCGCGCCGGAGTCTCCCGGGCCACGGTCTCCTATGTGCTGAACAACGCCACCGCGGTGCGCATCAGCGAACCCACCCGCCGCCGGGTGCGCGAGGCCGCCGAGGAGCTCGGCTACGTCCCGCACGCCGCCGCCCGCAGCCTGCGCGCCGGGCAGAGCCGGATGGTCCTGATGCCCGCGCCGACCGCCCCGGTCGGCACCCTCTACCACCGCTTCTTCCACGACCTCCAGTGGGCGCTGAGCCGCCTGGACTACACCGTGGTGCAGTACGGCAGCGCCGGTCTCACGGGCGACGAGGCCGCCCTCGCCTGGGCGGAGCTGCGGCCGGTGGCCGTGGTGGCGCCCGGCATCCACGAGCTGGGGCCCGCCGGGGTCGCCGTCCTCAAGCGCTCCGGCGCCCGCGCGGTGATCACCGTCGGACCCTGCCCGGTGGAGGGCGCGCACGCCCTGCTCACCGACCACGGCGAGGTCGGGCGCTGCGCCGCGGAGCACCTGCTCGCCCGCGGCCGCCGACGCCTCGGGGTCGTCATGCCGGAGCAGCCCGCCCTCGCCGTGTACGCGCGCGCCCGGCTTGCCGGGGTCAGGGCCGCGGCCGCCCGGGCGGGCGCCGAGGTCACCGAACTGCCCCTGGCCTACGAGGAGACGGCGGCGGCCCGGCTCGCCGCGGACTGGCCCGAGCGGGGCGTGGACGGCGTCTTCGCCTACAGCGACGAGTACGCGATGCTCCTGATGGCGGCCCTCCAGGACCGGGGTATCCGGGTGCCCGCGGACACCGCGGTGGTCGGCGTCGACGACCTCATGCTCGGCAGGCTGCTGCGCCCGCGCCTGACCACGGTGCGGATGGACCTGCCCTCGGCCCAGGAGCTGGCCGAACTGGTCGACCGCACGGTGCGCCATCCGGGGGCCTCCCCGACCGTGCGCGATCTGCTCGGCGTCACGCTGGTCGCACGCGAGTCGAGCTGAGGACCGTACGGCAGGCCAGGCACGGCGCGTACGGCGCGCACCGCACGGACGGGCGGGCGCGGCGCTGAGGGCAGGCGCGGAACGCGCGGCAGCGGGCGCACCCCGAGGGCGCGCCCGCTGCCGGTCGCTCTTCTCCGCCGGGGCTCAGGCCCCGGACTCGGCGCCGCCCGCCTGCTGGGCGGCCTCCGCCTCCGCGATCGACTTGCGTACCTCGTCCATGTCGAGATTCCGGGCCTGCCCGATCACGTCCACCAGGGCGGACTCCGGGAGGGCGCCGGGCTGCGCGAACACGGCCACCTGGTCGCGGACGATCATCAGGGTCGGGATCGACTGGATGTTGAAGGCCTGGGCCAGCTCCGGCTGGGCCTCCGTGTCGATCTTGCCGAAGACCAGGTCCGGGTTGGACTCGGCGGCCTTCTCGTAGACGGGGGCGAACTGGCGGCACGGACCGCACCAGGAGGCCCAGAAGTCGATCAGGACGAAGGCGTTGTCCGTGACCGTCTGGTCGAAGTTCTCCTTGGTGAGTTCCACTGTGCTGGTCATGGTGTCCCCTCATCGGATATCGGATGGCGGCGGATCGATTCGTACCGGCTTCCGCTGCGCACAACGGTGCCTGTTCGCCACGTATTCCGCGCGCGTACCCGTGTGGCCCCCGCGCACACCTCGGTCCAGACTGGCGTCATGACGTCAAGCGCGAACACCGGTGGGACAGGCGAGCAGAGCGGCAGGACCGGCGGGACGGACGGCGGGACCAGCGAGTACGACGTGGTGGTGCTCGGCGCCGGGCCGGTGGGCGAGAACTTCGCCGAACGCGCGCGGGCGGCGGGGCTGAGCGTGGCGGTGGTGGAGAGCGAACTCGTCGGCGGCGAGTGCTCCTACTGGGCGTGCATGCCCAGCAAGGCGCTGCTGCGGCCGGTGATCACCCAGGCCGACGCCCGCCGGGTGCCCGGGGTGCGGGGGCAGGTCGAGGGGCCGCTCGACGCCGAGGCGGTGCTCGCCCACCGGGACGCCTTCGCCTCCCAGTGGAAGGACGACGGCCAGGTCCAGTGGCTGGACGGCATCGGGGCCCGCCTCTACCGGGGGCAGGGCCGGCTCGACGGCACCCGGCGGGTCACCGTCACCGCCCCGGACGGCGCCCGGCGCACCCTGACCGCCCGGCACGCCGTCGCCGTCTGCACCGGCAGCCGGGCCGTGCTGCCCGAGCTGCCCGGCATGGACGGGGCACGGCCCTGGACCAGCCGCGAGGCGACCAGCGCCGAGTCGGTGCCGCCCCGGCTCGCGGTGGTCGGCGGCGGGGTGGTCGGCGTGGAGATGGCCACCGCCTGGCAGGCGCTCGGCTCCCGGGTGACCCTGCTCGCCCGGGACCAGGGGCTGCTGCCGCGGATGGAGCCCTTCGCGGGCGAGCTCGTCGCCGAGGCACTGCGCGGCGCCGGGGCCGAGGTGCGCCTCGGGGTCTCGGTCACCTCCGTGCACCGGGAGGGCGGCACCGTCACCCTCGGGCTCGACGACGGCGGGAGCGTCCAGGCCGAGGAGGTCCTCTTCGCGACCGGCCGCGCCCCGCGCACCGAGGACCTCGGCCTGGAGACGGTCGGCCTCGAACCGGGCGGCTGGCTCGACGTGGACGACAGCTGCCGGGTGCACGGTTTCGACTGGCTGTACGCGGTCGGCGACGTCAACCACCGGGCGCTCCTCACCCATCAGGGCAAGTACCAGGCCCGGATCGCGGGCGCCGCCCTCGCCGCCCGCGCCCAGGGCGTCCCCCTCCTGGAGAGCGACCCCTGGGGCGCCCACGCGGCGACCGCCGACCACCGGGCCGTACCGCAGGTCGTCTTCACCGACCCGGAGGTGGCCGCGGTCGGCCCCACCCTCGCCGAGGCCGAGGCGGCGGGCCATCGGGTGCGCGCGGTGGACTACGACCTGTCCGGGGTCGCCGGGGCCGCCCTCTTCGTCGACGGCTACCGCGGGAAGGCCCGGATGCTCGTCGACCTGGACCGCGAGGTGCTGCTCGGCGTCACCTTCGTCGGCCCCGGCGTCGGCGAACTCCTGCAGTCGGCCACCCTCGCGGTCGCCGGGGAGATCCCGGTCGAGCGCCTGTGGCACGCCGTGCCCGCGTATCCGACGATCAGCGAGGTGTGGCTGCGCCTCCTGGAGACGTACCGGGGCTGACGTACGGCGGCTGACGTACCGCCGCCGAGAGGCGCGGCCGCGCGGGGCGGCTCAGCGCTTGGCCGCCCGCAGCACCACGAACTTCGGTGCGCTCGCGACCAGTTGGCTGCCGCCGAACAGGCGCCGGAGCTTGGCGTGGTAGCCGAGATGGCGGTTGCCGACGACCCACAGCTCGCCGCCCGGGCGCAGCGCGCGGCGGGCGCCGGTGAACATCCGCCAGGCCGTGGTGTCGGTGGTCGCCTGGTGGCTGTGGAAGGGGGGATTGCACAGGACGAGGTCCAGGGAGCCCGGCGGGAAGTCCGCGAGCCCGTCGCCGACCCGGAACTCGGCCGCGCGGTCCGCCCCGAGGTTCTCGCGGAAGGTGGCCTCCGCCGAGGCGAGCGCCTGGTACGACTCGTCGGTGAAGTGCAGCCGGGCGCCGGGTTCGGCGAGCGCCAGCGCGGTGCCGACGACCCCGTTGCCGCAGCCGAGGTCGGCGACCTCGGCGGTGCCGAGCCCGGTCGGCAGGTGCTGGAGGAAGAAGCGGGTGCCGATGTCGAGGTGGCTGGCGCAGAAGACCCCGGCGTGGTTGGTGACCGTCCGGCCGGCGAGCACGCCGGTGTCCGGGGGCAGCGCGTAGCGGTGCGGCCAGGGGTTGGCGGGGGCCTCGTCCCGCTCGCCCCCGGGGCGCGGGGCGCAGAAGACGAGCCGCGCCTTGCGCTCGGCCAGGGAGGTCGTCGTCGGGCCGAGGATCTGCTCGAAGAGCCGCAGGGTGGAGGTGTGGATCTCCTTCACCATGCCCGTGGCGAGGACGGTGGTCCCCTCGTGCACCGACGGGGCGAGCCGGTGCAGCTGGTCCTCCAGGAAGGCCAGCGACTTCGGCACCCGGACCAGGAGCAGGTCGATCCGGTCGGGCGGCGCCTCCCGGGAGGTGAGCAGGGTGGCGGTGTCCGGGGCGTGGCCCGCCGCGGCGAGGTTGGCCCGGGTCGCCTCCCGTGCCAGATAGGAGTCGGTGATCAGCACCGGCCCGCGGTCCGCGAGCGCGGTGGTCAGCGCACCCCAGCGGTCGCCGACCACGACCGGCCGGGCCGCCTTCGGCCCCTGCTCGGCGAGGTGCCGCAGCAGATAGGCGTCGGCGGCGTCCCAGGCGCGGAACCGCTCCCGCGGATCGTCGGGAAAACGGTGGAGTGTCAGCTCGCCCCAGGGCGTCGGGAAAGGGTCGTTCATCGTGCGACCAGGCTAGCCGAGCGGCGAGGGGGGAGCGGCGGCCGTCCGCCCCCGCTCCCCCCGCCGCCACCTCAGCGGGCCGCGCTCACCCGGGGAACTCGCCCCCGAGCGCCGCCGCCAGGCGCAGATGCGGGACCGCCTCCTCGTCGCGGCCCTGGCGCTGGAGCGTGCGGCCCAGCATCAGCCGGGCGTACTGCTCCACCGGATCGCCCTCCACCAGTACGCGCAGTTCCCGTTCGGCACGGGAGAGCTGGGCGGAGTGGTAGTAGGCGCGGGCGAGCAGGAGCCGGGTGTCCTGGCGGCCGGGCTCCTCCGCGACGAGGTCCACGAGGACGCGCGCGGCCGGGGCGAACTCCTTGGCGTCGAAGTACATCCGCGCCCGCGACCAGCGCTCCGCCGATGTCCCGTGGGTGTAGTAGGTGCTGTCGTCCTGCCGCTGCACGTTCACAGGTACCTCCTTCGGCCGCTGTCAACGCGGGCGGTGGCACCGGCATTCCCGGCCGGGTGCCGGGCGCCACCGCACGGGCGGTCCGGCTACTTCTCCGGGAAGAAGGCGAGCACCGCCGTCCCCTTGGCGAGGGACTTCACCCGGAAGCCGAGGCCGTTGAGGCCCCCGGTGCCGCCCGCGCCCACCTGGGTCTGCATGAACGTGCCGCCGCGGCCGGTGCCCTCGACGATCACCGAGGAGGAGGTGACCCGCGCGATGGAGAAGTCCGCGATCTCGAAGCGCCCGTCGAGGGCGATCTCGGTGGGCTCGGAGACGGCGATCTCGCACCGCCCGTCGTAGCAGGCGCCGACATCGGTGCCGTCCGCGGCGGAGGTGCCGGTGGGCGAGGGCTTCGCCGTGGGAGAGGCGGACGGGGAGGGCTTCCGGGCGGGCGTCTTCGACGGCGTGGCCCGCTTCTCGGCGGTGGACGGCGCCGACCCCCGTGCGGCGCCGTCCGCCTCGTCCTCCCCTCCGCAGCCCGCGAGGGCCAGCACCAACCCCAGTGACACCGAGGCCACCGCCGCTCCCGTGCTCCGGTACCCGTACGCGCCCATCGCCCACTCCTCGCTCTCGTCCTGCCGTGCCCGCCGCGCGGCAGGCGGCCGGTGGTGCCATGCGGCAGTCAACCGGCTGTTTGCACAAGGCTGTTGTACGGGGCGGGCTCGGGAGGGGTCCCGGGGGAGGGGGTTCCGCCTGCCACCGGTCCGCTGCCGTCGCACATGCCGGGACCGGTCCCGGGCCGGGCCCGCACAATGTGGCACCGCGCGCACGCGTCTCGTGACAGGGGGAGATCAGGATGGACGAGCGGACGCACCCCGTACCGCCCGAGCCGACGCCGGAGGGCCCGTCGGCACAGCCACCGAAGCCGCCGCAGGCTCCGGTGCCACCACCGGCGCAGGCCCCGACGGTCCGGGGTCCCCGACCGTCAACTCCCCTGGACCGGCTGCTGATCGCCCTGGGCAACGCCTCCCTACTGGGCCTCGGCTATCTGCTGCTCGCGCGGCGCAGGCTCGCGCTCGGCGCGGCGGCCGGCTCCCTCGTCCTCGTCTGCCTGACGGCCTCGGTCGCCCGGCCGTGGTGCGAGGCCCTGCTGCTCGGGTGGTGGGCGGCGGGGCTCGCGCACGGGTGGTGGCTCGCGGGCCGCGCCACCGGCCGGATGCCGGGTAGAGGTCCCCAACTGGCCGCGCTCGGCCTCTCGTTGGTGGTGCTGCTCGGCGCGGGACTGCTGCGCTACGACGCCCACCGGATCGACCGGAGCGCGAACCAGGCACGGGAACGCGGGGACTGCGCCGGGGTGTTGGCGGCCGAGGAGCGGGTGTGGTCCGGCCACCGCCTGGCGGACGCCCCGTCGACCGCCCGCGGTGACGAACTCGCCGACGCCTGCGAGGAGTTGGGCAGGGCCAGGACCAGCCTGGCCAAGGGGCTCACCGGCGACACGGACGCCCTGGACGCGGGCTTCCGGCGCCTCGCCTCGGTGCTCGGGGAGCCGGGCCAGGACCGTACGGTCGAGACGGTCCTCGACGGCTTCCTCGACGGGCTGCCCACCGAGGAGCCCTGCCGTACCGTCACCGTCACCGACTGGCTCCGGGAACGCAAGCAGGCCCGCGGGCCGCTGGACCGGTCCGCGGGCACGGCCGCGCGCACCGCCCCCGCGGCGCTCCTCGGCTGCGGCAACGCGCTGATGGCCGACGACCACTGGAAGACCGCGCGCGAGCGCTACGAGCAGCTGCTCAGCCAGTACCCCGGGGACCAGCGCACCGGCGAGGCCCGCGAGCGGTCCAGGAAGGCCACGCTCGCCATCGAACTGGCCCACGTCAGAAGCCTCTTGGAGGGCTACTCCACCGACGTCCAGCCCACGTACTGCACCAGGCCCGCGAAGTACAGCGGCGCCCCCGCCTACCGCAAGGGGGCCAATCGCGCGCTCTTCTACGGCAACGACGAGTACACCGGCAGGATCGCCGCGAAGTGGCGGGTCGAGGACCCCACCAAGGCCGCCCTCGTGGTCTGCGTGGACGAGGAGGCCGAGGGGACACCGGTCCGGACCTGCCCGTACGAGAGCAAGCTCGCGCTCAGCGGCTCCACGGACGTCACCTTCCACAAGATCGCGGTTCCGGCGAAGGTGTACGAGCTGCGCACCGGGAAGCTGGTGGCCGAGCGGAAGCTGCAGATCAGCGGCGAGAGCTGCCCCCAGGTCCTCAAGTACGAGACCTTCCTGCCCCGTCCGACCGATATCGGCCCGCCCGCGGATGTGAACGTCAAGGCCTCCAAGGCGCAGGTGCGCTCGGCCATGATGACGCTGATCACCCGATGAGCAGGCGCTGAGAGACCTCCCGCGGGGCGGTGGGGGAGTGCTCAGGGCGCAGGTTCTCGCTACCTCCTCCACCGCCGGTTGCACCTGGGTCTGGGGCGGCGGCCCGGGCTCCCGGGTCGGCGCGCGGTCTGCCCCGGCGGCGGCCGCGACGCAGGCGGCCAGGGCGCGAATCCCCGCAGAGTCGGCATGGCCTGTGGATACCTCCGTACCCTCTGCTGCCCCTGGTCCGCAGCCGCCCGTATGCCCCGGTCTCTTTGACGGGCCGGTCCTCCCGGGCGCCGTCCTGGAGCCATCGACCCGTCGGGGAACTGCGCCGTCTCCGTCCCCGCGGCGCCCGTTCGGGCCGCTGCCCGGGCGGGTCCGCACGGGTCTGCTCACCAGGACGGTCCGTGCCGACGGCACTACGCTGGAGGTGTTATGCGCACCTGGTTGCCGCTGGACGCCGTGCCCCGGCTCGCCGGTTCGGTGGTGCTCGGCGCGGTCGTCGGCCTCGTCGTCGGACTCCTTGCCGAGCCCTCGCTCGGCGTGCTGGCCGGTGCGGCCGCGACGGAACTGGTCTTCGTCGTGGCGGGCTGGGCGGTGCTCTGGCCGATGGACGCCGAGGCCACCCGCCACAACGCCCACCGGGAGGACTTCCGCCCGCTCGTCGAGGAACTCACCGTGGTTGCGGCCGCGCTCTGCGGTCTGGTCGGCATCGTGCTGCTGCTCCTGCGGGACAAGGCCGACGACAGCCACGCCGCGGCCGCGGTGGCGCTGGGCGGGGTCTTCATGGCCTGGGCCGCGATGCACCTGATGTACGCCACCCGCTACGCCTACGTGTACTGCCGCGACGGGGGCGGGATCGACTTCAACTCCCAGCAGCCGCCCGCCTACCGGGACTTCTTCTACTTCAGCTACAACCTCGGGATGACCTACCAGGTCTCCGACACCGATGTCTCCAGCCCGGTCGTCCGCGCCATAGCGCTCCGGCACTGCCTGCTCTCGTACGTCTTCGGCACCAGCATTCTCGCCACCGCCATCAACCTGGTGGTGGGCATCGTCAGCGGCTGACCCCGCGAGCGCGGCGCCTCACACCGGGCCGGGCCGTCTTCCCGCTTCCCGCGCGGTCCGCCACGGGACGCAGCAGGATGGAGGGAGGGTGCTCGCCGAGCACCCGCGGACGCAGGACGGGGCCGAGCGCTCCGGGAAGGGTGATCCCGTGGTGGAGTCGCAGGCCGTGGTGGTGCCCCCGGCCGGGGCCGCGATCTTCCTGGTGGCCACGGTCACCCCGGGACACGAGGACACGGTCCGCGGCCTCCTGGAGGATGTCTCGGGCCTGCGCCGCTCGGTCGCCTACCGCGCGCCCGAGGATCTGCTCACCTGCGTGATCGGCATCGGCTCGGCGGTCTGGGACCGGCTCTTCACCGGGCCCCGCCCGCGCGGGCTGCACCCCTTCGTGGAGCTGACCGGCGAACGCCACCGCGCCCCGTCCACCCCCGGCGATCTCCTCTTCCATCTGCGGGCCCGCCGGACGGACCTCTGCTTCGAGCTGGCCCGGCTGCTCACGGAGCGCCTGCGCGGCGCGGTCACCGTCGTCGACGAGGTGCACGCCTTCCGCTACTTCGACGAGCGCGACCTGCTCGGCTTCGTGGACGGCAGCGAGAACCCGCAGGGCCGGCTCGCCCACGAGGCGGTGTTCATCGGCGAGGAGGACCCGGACTTCCGCGGCGGCAGCTATGTGACCGTGCAGAAGTACCTGCACGACCTGCCCGCCTGGCAGACCCTGCCCGACGACGAGCAGGCGAGGGTCATCGGCCGGACCAAGGCCGCCAACGTCGAACTCCCCGACGAGGCCAAGCCCGCCGACTCCCATGTGGCGCTCAACACGATCACCGGCGAGGACGGCGAGGAACGCAAGATCGTCCGCGAGAACATGCCCTTCGGCACGGTCGGCGAGGGCGAGTTCGGCACGTACTTCATCGGCTACGCGCGCACCCCGGACGTGACCGAGCAGATGCTGCGGAACATGTTCCTCGGCGAGGGCCGGGCCCCGCACGACCGCATCCTCGACTTCTCGACCGCGATCACCGGCTGCCTCTTCCACGTACCGACCGCGGACTTCCTCGACGACCTCCCGGCCGCGCCCGGCAGCCCCGGAGGAGACCGATCATGACCACGCCCGAGAGCACCGGCAATCCGCACCGCGAGCCCGCCCCGATCACCCAGGCCCCGCGTACCTAGGGCCCTTCCTTCGGGTCGGGCCGGATCAGGGAGCCCGCCATGGCACCTCTCTCGCACGGAACCCCCGCGAGCCGCGTCCAGCCCGAGCTGGCCGTCAACCCCCTGCACGGCGCGGCGAATCCGGCCGCCGCGATGACCGAGTCCCCGCCCGAGAACCGCCTGCCCGAGGCGCCCCTCGCGCCCGCCACCGCGTACCAGCTGGTGCACGACGAACTCATGCTGGACGGCAACGCGCGGCTGAACCTGGCCACCTTCGTCACCACCTGGATGGAGCCGGAGGCCGGGCTGGTGATGGCCGACTGCCGGGACAAGAACATGATCGACAAGGACGAGTACCCGCGCACCGCCGAACTGGAGCGCCGCTGCGTGGCCATGCTCGCCGACCTGTGGCACGCCCCCGACCCCTCGGCCGCGGTGGGCTGCTCGACCACCGGCTCCAGCGAGGCCTGCATGCTGGCCGGGATGGCGCTCAAGCGGCGCTGGGCGCTGCGCAACGCCGACCGCTACCCGGGCGCCCGGCCCAATCTGGTGATGGGCGTCAACGTCCAGGTGTGCTGGGACAAGTTCTGCGCCTACTGGGAGGTGGAGGCCCGCCAGGTCCCCATGGAGGGCGAGCGGTTCCACCTCGACCCCCGGGCCGCCGCCGAGCTGTGCGACGAGAACACCATCGGTGTCGTCGGCATCCTCGGCTCCACCTTCGACGGCTCCTACGAGCCGATCGCCGAGCTGTGCACCGCCCTGGACGAACTCCAGGAACGCACCGGCCTCGACATCCCCGTGCACGTCGACGGCGCCTCCGGCGCGATGATCGCGCCCTTCCTCGACCAGGAGCTGCTGTGGGACTTCCGGCTGCCGCGGGTCGCCTCCGTCAACACCTCCGGTCACAAATACGGACTCGTCTACCCGGGAGTCGGCTGGGCCCTGTGGCGGGACGCCGAGGCGCTGCCCGAGGAGCTGGTCTTCCGCGTCAACTACCTCGGCGGCGACATGCCGACCTTCGCCCTCAACTTCTCCCGCCCCGGCGCCCAGGTCGCCGCGCAGTACTACATGTTCCTCAGGCTCGGCCGCGAGGGCTACCGCGCCGTCCAGCAGGCCACCCGGGACGTCGCCCGCGGGCTCGCCGGGCGGATCGGCGCCCTCGGCGACTTCCGCCTGCTCACCCGGGGCGAGGAGCTGCCGGTCTTCGCCTTCACCACCGCGCCGGACATCCGCGCCTACGACGTCTTCGACGTGTCCCGGCGGCTGCGCGAGGCGGGCTGGCTGGTGCCCGCCTACACCTTCCCCGCGCACCGGGAGGACCTCGCGGTCTGCCGGGTGGTGTGCCGCAACGGCTTCACCTCCGACCTCGCGGCGCTGCTCCTCGACGACCTCGACCGGGTGCTGCCCGAGCTGCGCGAGCAGCCCCGGCCCCTGGTCCGCGACCGGGGCGCGGAGACCCCCTTCCACCACTGCGAGGAGGCCGTACCGCCTCCGCTTGCGGAGCCGTCCGCCCCGCGTTTCGGTTGAAGGACCCCTCGCCGCACCAGGAGCTGCCATGTCGATGTCTTCCTTCGGTCTCGGCTCGTCCGATCCCTTCAGCGACCTGCTGAACCGGTTCTTCGGCACCTCGCCGGCCTCCTCGCCGCCCGCCGTGCAGCGGGTGCCCATCGGACGGCTGCTCACCGAGTCCTCGCACGAGCTGCTCAACCTCGCCGCCCGGCGGGCCCTGGAGGACGGCACCTCCGACCTGGACACCGAGCACCTGCTGTGGGCGGCCACCAAGGTCGACCCGGCCCGCGCCCTCCTCGCCCAGGCGGGCGCCGACCCGGACACCCTCGCCGCGCGGATCGCCGAGGTGCTGCCCCGCGAGTCCGGCGAGCCCTCCGCGCAGCCCGACCTCACCCCGGCGGCCAAGCGCGTCCTCGCCGCCGCCTACGCCCGTTCCCAGGCGGCCGGGGTCTCCTACATCGGCCCCGAGCACATCCTCGGCGCCCTCCTCGACGACACCGACACCGGCGCCGCCCGGCTGCTCGGCGCGGAGGGCCAGGACGTACGCAAGCTGGCCGGTCTCACCGAGCAGGCCGCGCGCGCCGACTCAGCACCCGGCGAGGCCAAGCAACCCGCCACCACCCTGGACGAGTTCGGCCGGGACCTGACCGAGGAGGCGAAGGCCGGGAAGCTCGACCCGGTGGTCGGGCGGGCCGAGGAGATCGAGCAGACCGTCGAGGTCCTCTCCCGGCGCTCCAAGAACAACCCGGTGCTGATCGGCGAGCCCGGGGTCGGCAAGACCGCGATCGTGGAGGGGCTCGCCCAGCGCATCGTGGCGGGCGAGGTCCCCGACACCCTCAAGGACAAGCGGGTGGTCGCGCTCGACCTGTCCGGGATGGTGGCGGGTGCCCAGTACCGGGGGCAGTTCGAGGAGCGGCTGAAGAAGGTCATCGAGGAGGTGCAGAACGCCCGCGGGGACATCGTCCTCTTCATCGACGAACTGCACACCGTGGTCGGCGCGGGCGCCACCGGCGAGGGCTCGATGGACGCGGGCAACATGCTCAAGCCCGCCCTCGCGCGCGGGGAACTGCACGTGGTGGGCGCGACCACCATCGACGAGTACCGCAGGCACATCGAGAAGGACGCCGCTCTGGAACGCCGCTTCCAGCCCGTCCTGGTCCCCGAACCCACCGTCGAGGAGACCGTGCAGATCCTGGAAGGGCTGCGCGACGCCTACGAGGCGCACCACCAGGTCCGCTTCGCCGACGGCGCCCTCGCCTCCGCCGCCGAGCTGTCCGACCGCTACATCAGCGACCGCTTCCTGCCCGACAAGGCGATCGACGTGATGGACCAGGCGGGTGCCCGGGTGCGGCTGCGCAGCGCGAGCCGCTCCACCGAGGTGGTCAGCCGCGAGGACCGCCTCGCCCGGCTGCGCCGCGAGCAGGACCAGGCCGTCGCCGCCGAGGACTTCGACCGGGCCGGGCAGCTGAAGCGGGAGATCGCCGAGGCGGAGGGCGAGCTCGCGGGCGTGGAGGAGCGCCGGGCGGGTGTCGTCTCCGTCACCGCCGAGGACATCGCGGACGTGGTCTCCCGCCGCACCGGCATCCCGGTCTCCCAGCTCACCGCCGGCGAGAAGGAGAAGCTGCTGCGCCTGGAGGAGGAGATGCACTCCCGGATCGTCGGCCAGGACGAGGCGGTCACCGCCGTCTCGCAGGCCGTACGCCGCAATAGGGCGGGCATGGGCGACCCGGACCGCCCGGTGGGCTCCTTCCTCTTCCTCGGCCCGACCGGCGTCGGCAAGACCGAACTGGCCAAGACGCTCGCGGAGTTGCTGTTCGGCGACGAGGACCGCATGATCCGCTTCGACATGAGCGAGTTCCAGGAGAAGCACACCGTCGCCCGGCTCGTCGGCGCCCCTCCCGGATACGTCGGCTACGAGGAGGCCGGCCAGCTCACCGAGAAGGTCCGCAGGCAGCCGTACAGCGTGGTCCTCTTCGACGAGGTGGAGAAGGCGCACCCGGACGTCTTCAACGCGCTGCTCCAGCTCCTCGACGACGGCCGCCTCACCGACGCCCAGGGCCGTACCGTCGACTTCCGGCACTGCGTGGTGATCATGACCTCGAACATCGGGGCGCAGCGCATCATCGCGCACGAAGGGGATGTGTCCGAGATCAAGGACGAGCTGATGGAGGACCTGCGGGGCCGCTTCCTGCCCGAGTTCCTCAACCGCATCGACGACATCATCCTCTTCCACAGCCTCACCGAGGAGGACCTCGGCGAGATCGTCGACCACCTCCTCGACCAGAGCGAGCACCGGGTGCACGCCCAGGGCATCGAGCTGGACGTCACCGAGGCCGCCAAGAAGCTGTTGATCGCCCACGGCCACCAGCCGGCGTTCGGCGCCCGCCCGCTGCGGCGCACCATCCAGACCGAACTCGACAACCGGCTCGCCTCCCTCCTGCTCGGCGGCGAGGCGGAGCCCGGCGACACCATCGTCGCCGACGTACGGGACAACTCGCTGCACTGCACGGTGAGCAGCAACGGCGCGCACCCGCACGGGCAGGACGCGGCCCCGAAGGAGGAGAAGCCGGCGCGGGCGAAGCCGGTGGCCGAGAAGGACCCGAAGGCCCCGAAGGCCGGGAAGGAAGCCCCCGGAACGGACCCGGACGCGAAGTCCTGAGGCAGAAGTCCTGAGGCAGCGGGCGCCCCGGCCGAGCGGCGCGGGGCGTACCGGAGGAGGACGGACCCATGGCACACCACCACAAGCCCAACCAAGCCGTCGAGGGAGACCCGGAGTACGGCCACGGCAGGGGGATGCCGCGCCGCCCCGACCAGGAGGAGCTGGACCAGCGCACCGCACGCGAGCGCGCCGAGGCGGGCCTGCCCACCGGGGCCGCACCGGACCCGGACGCCGAGTACCGGGCGGTGCGCGAGCAGGTCGAGCGCGCGGTGGGCGCCGGTGAGATGCCCTCCGGCGAGGCCACCCGCAGGACCCGCGCGCCCTTCCCGCCCACCCGCTACCGGGGCTGAGACCGGGCCGCCGCGACCCGCCGGGCGGTCACCGGGCCGCCTGGCGGGGGGCCGCCCACCGGCCTAGGCTCGTGCGGGCCAGGACCCGTCAGGCCCGTGCGGCGAAGGAGTGTGCGCTGTGAACGCCCCCCACGAACCCCGGAAACAGGCACCCGCGCAGCCGGAGGCCCCCGTCGGCCCGGAGCCCGCGGGCGAGCCGCACTTCCACCCGTACCACCACCCGGCGGCGGGCTGGGGCGCGGCCAAGAGCGTGAGCCGGTTCCTGCTCCAGGAGCGGGCGTTCGTGGACGGGCCGCGGGCGATCATGCGGATGAACCACGAGAACAAGGGCTTCGACTGCCCCGGTTGCGCCTGGCCCGACGACACCAAGGGCCTGCACCTGGACATCTGCGAGAACGGTATCAAGCACGTCACCTGGGAGATGACCCCCAAACGCGTCGGCCGGGAGTTCTTCGCCGCGCACTCGGTCACCGAGCTCTCCGGCTGGAGCGACTTCGCCCTGGAGGACCAGGGCCGCCTCACCGAGCCGATGGTCTACGACCCGGAGTCCGACCACTACGTACCGATCGGCTGGCAGGAGGCCTTCGCCCTGGTTGGCGGCGCCCTGCGCGCCCTCGACGACCCGAACCAGGCCTCCTTCTACACCTCGGGCCGGCTCGGCAACGAGGCCACCTTCCTCTACCAGTTGATGGCCCGTGAGCTGGGCACCAACAACCTGCCCGACTGCTCCAACATGTGCCACGAGGCGAGCGGCCGCGCCCTGCAGGCCGCCCTCGGCACCGGCAAGGGGACCGTCGACCTCCAGGACTGGGAGGCCACCGACGCCCTGTTCATCATGGGCGTCAACGCGGCCTCCAACGCGCCGAGGATGCTCACCGCCCTCTCCGAGGCCTACCGCCGCGGCGCGCAGGTCGTGCACATCAACCCGCTGGTCGAGGCCGCCGCGACGAAGACCATCGTGCCGCACGACTTCACGGACATGGCCCTCTTCAAGTCCACCCCGACCAGCACGCTCAACCTCCAGCCCCGCATCGGCGGCGACATGGCCCTGCTGCGCGGCATGTCCAAGGCGGTCCTGGAGCAGGCGAAGACGGACCCCAAGAGCGTGGACCAGGAGTTCGTCGAGCGGCACACCGCCTACTTCGAGGAGTACCGCAAGGTCTGCGAGTCGACCTCCTGGGAGGAGATCGAGCACCAGTCGGGCGTCAGCCGCGCCGACATCCTCAAGGCGGCCCGGGTGTACGGGGACGCCGACCGCAGCATCGTCAGCTGGTGCCTCGGCGTCAGCCAGCACGAACACGGCGTCGACACCGTCCGGGAGATCGTCAACCTCCTTCTGCTGCGCGGCAATCTGGGCCGCGAGGGCGCGGGCCCCTCCCCGGTGCGCGGGCACAGCAACGTCCAGGGCAACCGCACCTGCGGCATCGACCACCGGCCCACCGAGGAGTTCCTGGACCGCCTGGCCAAGGCCTGCCACATCGACCCGCCGCGCGCGCACGGACTGGACACCGTGGGCACCATCCAGGCCATGCACCGCGGCGAGGTGAAGATCTTCGTCGGCATGGGCGGCAACTTCGCGCTCGCCGCGCCCGACACCCCCTACACCTACGAGGCCCTGCGCTCCTGCGAGTTGACCGTGCAGGTGAGCACCAAGCTGAACCGCAGCCACCTGGTGCACGGCCGCCGTGCGCTGATCCTGCCCTGCCTCGGCCGCACCGAGAAGGACCGCCAGCGCGGCGGCGTCCAGAGCACCTCGGTCGAGGACTCGATGAGCATGGTCCACCTCTCGCTCGGCATGAAGCGGCCCGCCTCACCGCACCTGCTCTCCGAGCCCGCCATCATCGCGGGCATGGCCCGCGCCGCCCTCCCGGACAGCGAGACCCCCTGGGAGTGGTACATCGAGGACTACGACCGCATCCGCGACACCATGGCGCAGGCCCTCGACGGCTTCGAGGACTGCAACCGGCGGGTGCGCCTGCCGCTCGGCTTCCGCATCAAGCAGCCCGCCCGCGAACTGGTCTTCCTCACGCCCTCCGGACGCGCCGAGTTCTCCACCGCCCCGCTGCCCGACGTGGTCCCCGCCCCGGGCACCCTGGCGCTCGGCACCATGCGCTCGCACGACCAGTGGAACACCACCATCTACTCCGACAACGACCGCTACCGGGGCATCAAGAACCTGCGCACCCTCGTCTTCATGAACAAGGACGACATGCGCGAGCGCGGCCTCGCCGAGTTCGAACCGGTCGACATCACCAGCACCGCCAAGGACGGCAGCCACCGCCATCTCGACGGCTTCCTCGCCGTCCCGTACGACATCCCGCGCGGCTGCGCCGCCGGATACATGCCGGAGATGAACGTGCTCTGCGCCATCGTCGACTACAGCACGCAGAGCGACCAGCCGCTGATGAAGCACGTCAAGGTCACCATCACGCGGTCCGGTCGAGCGGTCGCGTAGGGCACTCGGGCGAGGCGGCCGGGCGGCCCCGCGCGCAGGGTGTACGCGGATGATCGTTGCGCGTACGGTGCGAGGCGTCCTGCCGTGGTCCACACGAAAGAGAGTCGCCGCATGCGCACTGCCCCGCTCGGTGCCGCCCTCGGGCTCACCTCGGTCGCCCTGCTCGGTGCCCTGCTCCCCGCGGGCGCCACCCAGGCCGCCGAGCCCGCCCCCGACCGGGGCCGCTGCCCCCGACTCGCCACCGACCTCCCCTGGTACGGCGAGAACCGGGAGCACCTCCAGGAGGTCATCGACGAGCACGGCAGCTGCGGCAACCCGCACCTGCGGCACGGCAACCGCCCGGTCGCCGCCTTCGACTGGGACAACACCGTCAGCAAGAACGACATCACCGACCTCGCCATCGCCTGGGCGCTCAAGCACGACAAGATCCTGCGCCCCGCGCGCTGGTCCGACACCAGCCCCTGGCTGACGGCGAAGGCCGAGCGGACGCTGACCGAGGCCTGCGGCACCGAGGTCCCGGTCGGCAGGCCGCTGCCGACCTCCACCGACACCGACTGCACGGACGAGATCTTCTCGATCCGCAGCGAGGCCACCCTGATGAACGGCGAGAAGGCCTTCGCCGGGAAGTGGAACAGCCGCCGCACCCTGCCCCAGTACGCCTGGGTGCCGCAGCTCTTCGCGGGCCACACCGAGGCGGAGGTGACGGCGTACGCCCGTGCCTCCCGCGACGAGGCGCTGGCCGCACCCGTCGGCGCCACCCAGAAGGTCGGCACCCACACCCTGCACGCCTACGCCCGCTACAACCCGCAGATGAAGGATCTGATCCGGGTGCTGAAGAAGGCCGGCTTCGCGGTGTGGATCGACTCCGCGGGCAGCGCCCCGGTGACCAAGGCCTGGAGCGGCGGCGTCGGCCTGGACGACGCGCACACCCTCGCCATCCGCAATCTGCTCGACCGGCACGGCCGGATCACCTACACCCAGGAGGGCTGCGGCGGCGAGCCCGCGAGCAAGGGCGCGGTCATGCCGTACATCGAGGGCAAGCGCTGCTGGCTCAACGAGCGGGTGTTCGGCGTCAAGGGCCCGGACGCCTGGAAGAAGCAGGCCCCGCACAAGCGCCTGGTGATCGGCGCGGGCGACGCGGACACCGATGTGACGATGGTCGGCGACGCCACCGGCGCCCGGCTCGTCCTCAACCGGAACAAGAACGAGATCATGTGCCGCGCCTACGACAACGCGGACGGCAGGTGGCTGATCAACCCGATGTTCCTGGAGCCGCTGCCCGCAAAGGACGGCGCCTACCCCTGCTCCACCACCGGCTTCACCAACCCGGACGGCACCCTCGGCCCGGTCCGCCGCGCGGACGGCAGCATCATCCCGGACCAGCGGGACACGGTGCACGGGAGCTGAGCACCGCTGCCGACAGGCAGGGGCAGCGAGGAGCACAGCGCACAACTCACCCGCGGGCGGCCCCGGTTCCGGCCGGGCCGTCCGCACGGCTGCCGCGCCGCCGGGGCGGACGGCCGCCGGTTCAGACGCGGTAGCGGCGCAGCGCGGGCATCGCCGCGGCGAGGACCAGGGTCAGCAGGACGACCAGGACGCCGCCGCCCGCGACCGCCGTACGGGGGCCGAAGGCGGAACCCGCGGTGCCGTGCAGCACATCCGCGAGCCGGGGGCCGCCGGCCACCACGACCGTGAAGACGCCCTGCATCCGCCCGCGCATCTCGTCGGTGGCCGCGGACAGCAGGATCGCCCCGCGGAAGACCATCGAGACCATGTCGGCGACCCCGGCCAGGGCGAGGAAGACCACCGCGAGCCACAGGCTGCCGCTCAGCCCGAAGCCGGTGACGGCCAGGCCCCAGGCGACCACCGAGCCGATCACCATCCAGCCGTGCCGCCGGGCCCGGGAGAACGTACCGGAGAACAGCCCGCCGAGGACCGCGCCGATGGGTATCGCCGCGAACAGCAGCCCCAGCGCGAGGCCTTCGCCGTAGGGGGCGTAGGTCTCGGCGGCGAGCTGCGGGAACAGGGCCCGGGGCATGCCGAGGACCATGGCGACGATGTCGGCTAGGAAGGAGAGCAGCAGCACGGCGTGCCCCGAGATGTACCGGAAACCGGCGGCTATCTCGCGCAGGCCCGCGCGCCGCTTGCTCGCCCCGAGCGGTGGCAGGGCGGGCAGCCGGTGGACCGCCCAGACCGTGGCGCACAGCGCCAGGGCGTCCAGGAGGTACAGCTCGGGCAGGCCGACGACGGGTATCAGCACCCCGGCGAGCAGCGGACCGAGGACCTGGCCGGTCTGCATGACCGTGGAGCCCAGCGCGTTGGCGGCGGGCAGCTCGTCCTCCGGGACGAGCCGGGCGATGGAGGCGCTGCGGGCGGGGGCGTTGAGCCCCCAGAAGGCCTGCTGCACCGCGAGCAGCAGCATCAGCACGGTCACCGAACCGAGGCCGGTGACGGCCTGGATCCAGAAGAGCAGCGAGGTCACCGCGATACCGGTGTTGGTGATCAGCAGCAGGGTGCGGCGGTCCATGCTGTCGGCGACCGCCCCGCCCCACAGCGCGAAGACGATCAGCGGCAGCAGCCCGGCCATGCTCGCGGCGCCGACCCAGGCGGAGGAGCCGGTGATGTCGTAGATCTGCTTGGGCACGGCGACCGCGGTGAGCTGGCTGCCGACCGCGGTGACGATGGTGGAGGCCCACAGCCGCCGGTACGCGGGGCGCCGCAGGGGCCGGGTGTCCATGGCCCAGCGGCGCCAGCCCCGCCCTGGGGAAGCCGCGGGCGCGGGTTGCTCCGACTGCGGCTCAGCGCTGTTCTTGCTGGTGTCCACGACCGTCCCGGTGGGTGCGCTCCTCTTTCTGACCGGGGTTCACTATGGCAGCAGGCACTGACAGGACCTTCGGCGCCTCAGTCCGCGGGGGTGCCGATCAGCAGGCGGGTGAGGTGGCGGGTGCCGGCCTCCTGGATGCCGGGGCTGCGGTAGAGACCGGTCTTGAGGTAGCTCGACAGGCCCGGGTAGAGGGTGCCGGCGCCTTCCGGGAAGACGCCCGAGAGGGTCTGCTCGCCGTTGTACCAGGCGTCGATGGCCGATTTCGCCGGGTCCTCGGAGAAGGTGATGCGGACCGCGATGTCCACCGGCTGCCCGGTGACGGCGGGACCGATCTCGTGGTGCCAGCCCCCGCTGTCGCCGTCCAGGAGGTACTGGCCGTTGCCGATCTTGATCTCGCAGGGAGGCGAGCCGGTGCCCTCGTTCTTGAACTGGAGGACCACCTGCCAGTCGTCCGTGTCCACCGGGAAGCCCTCCTCCAGGAAGTCGGTGAACCGTACGACGAGGGTCTGCCCCTCGGTGATGTCCTGCGCCGCGTCGGGCTGCGACTCGTTGCGCTGCTGACCGCCCGCCAGATGGAAGCGGCCGCTGCTGCCCTCCCCGGTGGGGGAGTCGACCACGGTCGGCCGCGCCACCTCGCCCTGGGGCTCGTCGTTCCACGGGGTGTCCAGCCAGCCCTCCCAGCCGTTCGCGAAGTCGGTCGACCACTGGACGTCGAAGGGCGGCACCTCGTCCACCGGCACCGTCCGCCCCGTACCCCGCGCGCCCGCGACGGCGGCCCCGCCACCGAGCGCCGCCGCGGGCAGCGCGAGCGCGGACAGCAGCGTGTACCGCAGGATCCGGCGGCGTGAGAAGGACTGAGGGTGCGTCATGTCTCTCCCTTCGGTCGTGCCCGGCCCGGGCGCTCCGGGCCGGTTCGCCTGGTGCTTGCGTGACGCCACCGGGTCCCGCCGGGAGGGGATCCGTACGTGACGTTCTTCTCCGGGGTCCGGGGCGGGCGCCCGCGATCGAGTCGGCGGGCGCCCGCCCCGGGGTCCCGGCTACTTCAGGCTCATCGCCTCGTACCGCGCCGCCGACCAGGCCGGGGCGCCCTCGGCCGGGGTCAGGGTGACCTCGACGCTGTCCTTGCCCGCGGTGACCGAGGCGGGCAGCTGGTACACGTCCTCCAGCCAGCGGCGTTCGCCGTTGCCGAGCGGCTGCGACCAGTCCGCGAGGCGCACGCCGTCCACGCTGACCGCGACCCGCTGCCCCGCCTCCTTCTGGTCCGAGAGGCGCCGCAGGCGGACCCCGTCGTTCCCGGAGTCGACGGCCAGCGAGAAGGTGACGGCCGCCTCGGCCGCCCGGGTGTCGGCCGTCAGCCGCGGGGCGCCCGCCCGGTCGCCCTCGAAGCGGGAGTCGAGCGGGGTCACCGCGCCCGGGTCCGCCGAGGTGTAGCCGTGCTGCTGCTCGCTCTGCTCGTCGCCCAGGACGAGGGTGTCGGTGGTCTCGGCGCCCTTCTCGGCCCGGCCGTACCAGTAGGCGGTGGAGGAGTAGTCGGCCTGCTGGTCGTTGGTGGGCCCGTGCTCGATGCCGAAGTCGAGGCCCGTGGTGAAGGGCACCGCGTCGGCGATCAGGAGCCGATAGGCGCCGGTGCAGTCGCGCTCGGCCGGGCAGCCGGTGGCCGGGGTGAGGTGGGCCGGGTTGCCGTTGAACGGGGCGGAGTAGGCGCCGCGGTTGAAGTACCAGCCGCTCTGATAGAAGTCCTCGCTGCCGGTGCCGTGGATCTCCGGGGTGCGGGAGCCGTCGGCGTAGGAACGCTCGTCCCCTTCGAGGAAGTTGCGGTTCAGGGCGCCGGTCATGGTGTGGCTGACGCCGGTGAACTTGCCCTTGCCCTCTGCGCCGAGGAAGGACCAGTCCTTGCCGGGGGTGGTCGGCCCGGCGTGCGAGGAGGTGCGGAAGTGGCCCTCGGTCCCGGCCGCGACCGCCGCCGCGTGCTCCTTCGAGGGGGCGGCGGTGACCTCGGCGGTGCCCGCGGTCACCGCGGTGCCGCTGCCGTTGTACAGCTGGACCTCGGCGTTCTTCGCGTACGGCATCGCCCACCAGGAGCTGAAGGCGGAGCGGGGCGCGTCGATGCCGGACATCAGGGAGTGGACCGGGGCGACCGCGTGGCCGGAGCCGAAGAACTCGCCGAGCGGGGAGTCCACGGTCCGCTCCCCGTCGAAGCTGATCCGCAGCCGCAGGCCGGTGAGCAGCTTGCGGGCGGCGGCGAGCTTCGCGCGCTGCGCCTCGTCGAGGGCGTGGTCGTAGGTGCGTACGCCCTCCCAGGTCTGGCCGGTGATCCGGTAGCCGTGCGCGGACTCGTCCGCCGGGTCGCCGACGTCGACGGTGTCGCTGAGCTGGTGGCCGCCGCCCACCGCGCTCTCGGCGCGGTAGCGGAACTCGTTGACGTCGAGGTCGGAGGAGACGAAGGCGTTCTTCACCGTGATCCGGGACTTGCCCGCGGTGAGGGCGGCGGGCAGGTCGAGCGACTCCTCGGCCCACAGCCCGGCGCCCTGCGCCCCGGTCGGGCCCCACTGCCCGGCGGGCTGCCCGTCCACGGTGACCGAGGCGGTCTGCCGGCCGATCATCGGGTCGTAGCGGCGGCTCAGCCGGACGCCCTGGTTCGCCGGGTCGACCTCGACGGTGAAGGTGCTGGAGCCGTCCTTGCCGAAGGCCCGGCCCTCGTCGGTCTCCGATCCCGCCTCCACGTACGGGGCCTGAGGGAGCGTCAGCTTCAGCGCGGAGAGCAGTCCGGGGGTGTCCGAGGCGGCCAGCGTCTGGCTGGCGCCGGGGGCGAGGTCCAGCTGCGAGCGGGTGGTCTTCGCGCCGGGCTGGGCGGGCTTGGGGTCCGCGGTACCGGCGGCCTTCAGGGTGTCGACGACGTCCTGAGCGGGATCGGCGGGGTCGAAGGTCGTGATGCCCTCGGCGTCGTCGAAGGTGCGGTACGAGACATGGTGGAAGAGCGGGTTGTGCTCGGTGGTGATCCGCATGGACTCGCGGAAGGGCATCGGCACTTCGATGTAGACGCCGCCGGAGGTCTGGTCGGCGTTCGCCACGAGCGGGTGGACGAAGGGGGCGCCGAGCTTGCCGTCGACCACGTCCTGCAGCGGGGCGTCGACGACCTTCTCGCCGTCCAGCTCGATCGTGATCCGCCCGGTCTTGCGCACATCCCCCTCGTCGCGGGTGAACCAGATGGCGCCGACCTCGCCCGCGCCGGAGCGCTCGGCGATCACACAGCCCGCCGCGCTCTGACGGAGGCAGGCGTAACGGCCGTCGAAGCCGTCCTCGTTGCCGCCGGTGCGGTCGAAGCTGGAGAACTGGGCGGTACGCGCACCGCCGCCCAACTCGGGCATCCGGTCCAGGCGGCGGTAGGTGTCCCAGCCGACCGGTCCCTTGTCCGCCGCCTTCGGTGCCGTTCCGCTCCCGGCGGCGTCGGCGTCCGGCACCTGCGCGGCGCCGAGGAACAGCGCGGCCGCCAGGGCCGAGGCCGCCGCTGTGCCCAACCTGCCTCTTCGACGCATCACGCGTCCCTCCCTCAACCCTCTTCTGATATCGATTTCAGGCAAGTTAGGGCCGACTGGCATGCGCGTCAATGGGTTCCACCAAGGCGGCTGAGGGCAATCGGGTCGGACAACGGGCACCCTCGTGTAATCGTTTTCGTCATCACGCGGCCGGACAATCCACGCAGCCGCGCCGAAGCCCCAGGCCCGCGCGGTGCCCGGAGGCCCGCCCCGGCCGTGTCACCGGCCCACCGGAGCCGGATGCCGTTACCTTCTCCGTGGCCGGAAGCAGCGCACCGGCCCGCGCCGCCCGCCGGGACCCTGCCGAGGAGTTCGTCCGTGGACCACTGGCTCTCCGAACGCCGCCGGGCGGCGGCCGGCGGCGTCCTCGCGGGCTGTTCGACGGCGCTCCTCCTCGTCCTCGACGGCGGGACGACGCAGCTCTCGGCGGCCGATGTGAGCGTCCTGGTGACCTTCACCTATCTCGTCGGCTATCTCGCGCTCACCCTGGCCGCGTTCCTGAGCGCCTCCCCGGCCCGGATCCGCGCCTGGGCCCACCGCACGAAGCGGGGCACCACGCTCCAGCGCTACGTCCTCGGGACCGCGCCCGGCCCAGGGGTGTCGATCTTCATCGCGGAGGCCGCCCTGGTCGCCGCGGTGCTGTGGCTCCCCGGGCACCTCGGCTCCGCACTCCCGGCGCTGCCCCGCGCGGTGCTCGCGCTGGCCCTGGTCGCCGTGGCCTGGGTCTGCGTGGCGGTCTCCTTCGCGGTCGCCTTCCACGCCGACAACCTCATGGCGGGGGAGCGGGCGCTCGACTTCCCCGGCGAGGGCCCCGCGGTCTGGGCCGACTACGTCTACTTCGCCCTGTCGGTGATGACGACCTTCGGCACCACCGACGTGACCGTGACCACCCGCGAGATGCGGCGCACCGTGGCGGCCAACGCCGTCATCGCCTTCGTCTTCAACACCGTGACGGTGGCTGGCCTGGTGTCCGCCTTGAGTGGGGCTTAGCCCTCCCCGGACGGAGGGAGCCTGGGCAGCAGGCCCGCCCCTCACCCCGTCATCCGCGCTCCCACCTCCTCGGCGCAGGCGCGCAAGTCCGGTACGTGGGCGTGGAGTTGCTCCGCCGAGGTGAGGACGACGGTCGCGCCGAGGGAGATCGCGAGCCGGGGCGGGCCCTCGGTCGCGGGGACGGCGACGGCCACCGAGCGCACCCCGATCTCGTTCTCCTCCTCGACCTCGGCCCAGCCGCGGGCGCGGACCCGGTCGAGCTCCTCGCGCAGGGCGGCCGGATCGGTCCGGGTGTGCGCGGTGACCGTGGCCAGCGGGGCCCCGAGCAGTTCCTCGCGCTCCCGTTCGGGACGGGCCGCCACCAGGGCCTTGCCCAGCGCGGTGGCGTGCCAGGCGTTGCGGGTGCCCTCGGCGCTGCGCAGCTGGAGGTGCTGGTTGCCCTGGGCGGTGAGGACGAGGAGGACGTCCGGGGCCTGGAGCACCCCGGCGATGGCGGGCAGCCCGGTGCGTGCGGCGAGCCGCTGGAGGGGGGTGGCGGCGGCCGAGTACCCGCCCGGGGAGCGCTGGAAGCCGCGGGCCAGCTCCAGGACCCGGGCGCCCACGGCGTAGCGGCGGGCGTCCTCGTCGTAGGCGACGAATCCCTCGGCGGCGAGTCGGCCGAGGAGCCGGTGCGCGCTGCTGACCGGCAGGTCCGCCGCCCGCGCGGTGGCGCTCACGCCGAGGCCCGCGGGGTGGTCGGCCAGCACGGTCAGCAGGCGCAGACCCCGGCTCAGCATGTCGTCGGACGGCGTGGTCACGGTGCCGCTTCCCCCTCTGCTCCGGTGGCCCCGGTGGGCGTCACCGTCCTGCCCCGCGGCGGCGGGAGGGACCCGGCCCGGGCCCCGCTCACCGTACCGGTCCCGGCGAAGGCGGCGGCCGGTTCGCGTACGGCGGCCATCAGCGCCGCGGAGACCAGGGCGCACCCGGCCATCAGGGCGAGCGCGCCGCCGTCGCCGAGCGAGGTCCCGCGCACCCAGCCGACCAGGTAGGTACCGGCGAACGAGCCCAGTGCGCCGAGGGAGTTGACCAGGGCGACGGCCGCTCCGGCGACCCCCGGCGGGGCCAGCGCGGAGACCAGGGCGAAGTAGGGGCCGTACGGGGCGTACAGGCACAGGCCCGCCACCACCAGGAGGGCGAAGGCGAGCGGGAAGGCGGATCCCGCGGCCCAGGAGCCGAAGAGGGCGAGCCCGCCCGCAAGGAGCCAGGGCCAGACGGCGCTCGCGCGGCGCCCGCCGCGGTCGGAGAGGCGGGAGTTGACGAGCATGGCCACGGCGGCGAAGGCGTAGGGCACGGCGGTGAGCAGGCCGGTGGCGCCGATGCCCTCGCCGGAGCCCTTCTTGACCAGGGCGGGCAGCCAGAAGACGAAGCCGTACATGCCGAAGGACCAGAAGAAGTACTGGGCGCCCATCAGGAGCACGCCCCGGGAGCGCAGGGCGCGGCCGTACTCCTCGCGCAGCGAACCGGCCGGGGGCGGGGCGGCGGCCCGCTCGGCGGCGAGATCGGCGCGCAGCGCCCGGCGCTCGTGCTCGCCGAGCCAGCCGACCTCCTCCGGCCGGTCCTTGATCAGACGCAGGCAGAGCAGCCCCCACAGGACGGAGGGCACGCCCTCGGCGATGAACATCACCCGCCAGTCGGAGACGGAGATCAGCCAGCCGGAGAAGGCCGAGAGCCACATCACGGTCACCGGATTGCCCAGGATGAGCAGAGTGTTGGCGCGGCCCCGCTCGCGGCGGGTGAACCAGCGGCCGAGCAGCATCACCATCGAGGGCAGTACGGCGCCCTCGACGACACCGAGCGCGAAGCGCACCGCGATCAGCTGCGCCGGACTGCTGAGCAGCCCCTGGACGACGGCGAGGCACCCCCAGGTCACGGTGGACCAGGCCACGAGCCGCCGGGCGCTGCGCTGCTCGGCGTAGATGGTGCCGGGGATCTGGAAGAGGAAGTAGCCGAGGAAGAACGAGGCGGCGATGAGCGCGTCGGCGTTGGCGGAGAGACGCAGCTCCTCGGCCATGCCGCCCGCGGAGGCGATCGCGTAGTTCGACTTGTCGAGATAGGCGAGCGAGTACGTCAGGAAGGCCACCGGGATCAGATGGCGGGCCCGCGCCGAGCCCCAGAAACCGCTGCCCGAGGCCGAGGAGGACGTCACTGTCACTCCACCCCTTCCTTTTCCGTGAGATGGAAAGTGTTTCACTGGATGGGAAGACGTTACGAGTGCGTGTCTGCCGGGTCAATGGGTGCCGCCCGCCCCGGGCGGACTCCGCCGTCAAAAGGAGCAGCGATGAACGCGAACGGTGTCCTGGTCCCCTGGGAGGGTCTCGACCGGCGGCTCGGCCCCTGGCCGCCGGGGATCGAGGTGCGGGTCTGGGACGGCGGCGCGGGGGAGCCCGCCCTGCCGCAGCGGGCGCTCGACTCGGTCGGCCTGTGGGTGATGCCCTACGCCGTACCGGACGCGCACCGGCTGCTGCCGCGGCTGCCCGGGCTGCGGGCCGTCCAGTCGCTGAGCGCGGGGGTGGAGAAGCTGCGGCCCCTGCTGCCCGCCGGGGTCGCCCTGCACAACGGCCGCGGACTGCACGACGCCTCCACCGCCGAGCACGCCCTCGCCCTGATCCTCGCCGCCCAGCGCGAACTGCCCCGCTGGGCGGCCGACCAGCACGCGGGCCGCTGGGCCCCGCACTTCACCCGCTCCCTCGCCGACAGCCGGGTCGCGATCATCGGGTACGGCTCCATCGGCAGGGCCCTGGAGTCCCGGCTGCTCGCCTGCGAGGCCGAGGTGGTGCGGGTGGCCCGGCGCCCCCGGCCCGCCGAGGACGTCCACCCGGTCTCCGAACTCCCGGCCGTCCTGCGGGAGGTCGACATCGCGGCCCTGGTCCTGCCGCAGACCCCGGCCACCACCGGGCTGCTCGGCGCGGAGGAACTGGCCGCGCTGCCGGACGGCGCCCTCGTCGTCAACGTCGGCCGCGGGGCCACCCTGGACACCGGGGCCCTGCTCACCGAGGTGGGGTCGGGCCGGCTGCGCGCCGCTCTCGACGTCACCGACCCGGAGCCGCTGCCCGCCGCCCACCCGCTGCGCAGGGCGCCGGGTGTGCTGATCACCCCTCATGTGGCGGGCGGTTCGGCCTCCTTCCGGCCGCGGGCGGAGAAGCTGATCGGGGAACAGGTCCGCCGGTGGGCCCAAGGAGCGGCACTGCTGAACCCCGTCGGCGAGGAGTGAGGCGGGGGCGGGAAGGGGCAGCACGCGGGCCGTTCCGCGTGCTGCCCCTCCCCGCCGCCGAGCGCGCCCGGCCCCCTCAGCTCGCCGAGGCGCAGGCCGTGCCGCCCACCGGTTCGGCGGAGAAGCGCTGCCAGTCCGCCCAGCCGCTCGACGGGGCGGTCTGCGTACGGCTGGAGAGCCCGGCGCCCTCCGGTTCCATGGCGAGGACGGTGATCCGGCCGTCCGCCTCGGTCACCGGGGTCGGGGCGCACTGCGCGGGTCCGCCGAAGGTCTCCCAGGTGCTCCAGCCGCCCGAGGGCGCGGTCTGCCAGCGGTGCGACAGGTAGTCGTTGCCGGGGCCGACCGCGAAGACCTCCAGTCGGCCGTCCGCGTTGCGGGTCACGGCCGGGGCGCCACCGGCGAAGGTGCCGAAGTCCGACCACGCGCTCCAGTCGCCGCCGGGCGCGGTCTGGTGCCGGTTGGCGATCTTGTCGCCGTAGGGGCCGAGCAGGAAGACCTCCAGTCGGCCGTCGGCGTTCGCGGCCACCACCGGGCGCCCGCCGGCCGGGCCGCCGAACTCCCGCCAGTCGCCCCAACTGCCGCCCGGCGCGCTCTGGTTCCGGTGGGAGACGCGGGCGCCGCCCCGCTCGACGAAGAACACGTGCAGCCGTCCCTCGGCGTCGGCTGCCGCCGCGGGCGGGCTGGCCGCCGGGCCGCCGAAGCGCTCCTCCGGGCCCCAGTCGCCGCCCGGGGAGAGCTGCCGGCGGTGGGTCAACTGTGCGCCGCCGGGGGCGATCCCGAACATCTCCAGTCGGCCGTCCGCCGCCTTCACCACCGTCGGCGCGGCGCCCGCGCGTCCGCCGAGGGCGCGCCAGGGGCCCCAGTCGCCGCCGGGGGAGGTGCGGCGGTGGAGCAGGGTGCCGTCGTCCTCGACGGCGAAGAGTTCGAGGGTGCCGTCGGCGTTACGCGCAGAAGTGGGCACCGTGGCGAGGGTGTCCCCGAACTTCTCCCAGGGGCCCCAGCCGCCGTTCGGGGCGGTCTGGACACGTCGGCGCAGACCCGGTCCCTCGGCTTCGCGGGCGAAGACCTGCAGCCGCCCGTCGGCGCCCCGTACCGAGGACGGGTTCTGCGGGCCCTGCCAGAGCGGGGGAGTGGAGCGCCAGTGCAGCGGGGCGAGATGGAGGCCGTCCTGGAACCAGCCGCTGTGGGTGGCCCACCAGTCCTCGCCGTCCTGGACGATCTCGGGTGCGTGCGCGGGCAGATGGCCCGCGTAGCCGTCGAGGGCGAAGCGCGTGGGGTCCTTGCTGCGGAAGACGTCGGTGCCCACATAGCCGTCGCCGCGCGGGCCGGTGAACAGGTACCACCAGTCGCCGCGGTGCACCACGAACGGGGACTCGGTCACCGGGGCGGAGTTCTCCTTCGCGGTGGTGTCCGTGAAGGCGGTCCCCCGCTCGCTCCAGTGCACCAGGTCCTCGCTGGTGCGGTAGGCCACGATGTGGCTGCCGCCCTCGGGGGTCGCGGTGGCCGTGTAGTACATCACCCAGTGGTCGCCGACGCGGGTGACGAAGGGGTCGCGGGCCACCCAGCCGTCGCGGAAGAGCGGGCCGGAGGGGATCCGGGTCCAGTGCGAGAGGTCCTTGGAGGTGGCGAGGTTGATGGTGGCGTCCCGGTCCCCGCCGCCGCCCGAGTAGAACATGTAGTACGTGCCCTCGTGCTCGATCACGTGCGGGGCCCAGAGGTGGTCCTCGCCGTAGTCGGGGTCGACGGTGAGCACCGGCTCCCGGGTGGTCCACGGGCCCTTCAGGCTCGGCGCGGTCGCATGGGCGAAGGTGTCCTCGCCGCTGGAGTCGGGCGCCTGCCCCGGCGGTGCCTCCTCGCCGGTGATGCCGTACATGTGCCAGGTGCCGTCGGGGCCCTTGATCACCGCGTGGTCGTTGAGGTAGCGGGAGGGGGTCTCGCCGGAGGTGTCGTAGACCTTCCGGACCGGCCCCGCGCCCACCCAGGTGAGGTCCTCCCGCGCGTCGGCGGAGCGCGTCCCCCCGGCGTCGGCGGGGCCCGCCCCGAGGGCGAGCGACAGGGTGAGCAGGGCCAGCCCGGCGACCGCGGCGCGCTTCACTCGCATGTTCTCCTCCGCCATCCACCCGAGAAATCGATTTCAGCGCAAGTTAGGGGCAGCGCCGGGCCGGGGTCAAGACACCGGACCGGATCGCGTCACCCGGCCCCGCGCGGGAACGAGCCGTCAGGGCAGGCCGGTCGGGCCCGGAGCGGGGAGTACGGCGCAGGCGCCGCGGAACCTCGAACGGCGAGCGGCGCTTCTCCTGCTCAGCGCACCCTTCCCCGCCGCTTCAGCGGTACGCCCGGCAGCTCCGGAGCAGGCAGCGGTGCGCCGTCGTAGCCCTTCACCTCGCCGAAGCGGGAGCCGGTCATCCAGTCCTCGCGGGCCTGCTGGATCTCCTCCTGGGAGCGGCCGACGAAGTTCCACCACATGATCAGCTCCTCCTCGAAGGGCTCGCCGCCGAGCAGCATGAGCCCGCTGTCGGAGCCGGCGCGCAGGTCGAGGGCGTCCCGGCCGCAGCCGAGGTAGAGCATCGAACCGGGGGTGACGGGAACGCCGTCCACGAAGGTCTCGCCGGACATGCACAGCACGCCGTACTCGAAGTCGGGGACCAGCGGGAGGCGGGCCTCGGCGCCTGCCGCGAGGGCGAGGTCCGCGCCGACGAGCGGGGTGTAGGTGGTGCCGGGTGAGGCGGCGCCGTCGAGTTCGCCGAGGAGGACGGTGGCCCGCAGGCCCGGGGCGGTGACCACGGGCAGCTCGGCGTGGTGCTCGAACTTCGGCTCGGTGTGGCGGTCGGAGTCCGGCAGGGCCACCCAGAGCTGGGCGCCGTGCAGATAGCGGGCGTGCGACCGGGGGCTCTCCTCGGAGTGGCTGATCGCGCGTCCCGAGGTCATCAGGCCCAGTTCGCGCGGCCGGATCGTCTGGAGGCTGCCGGTGGAGTCGCGGTGGAGCACCTCGCCCTCGTGCAGCCAGCTGACCGTCTGCAGGCCGATGTGCGGGTGCGGCGGAACCTGCATGCCCGGCTCGTCCGCGATGTCGTCGGGGCCGTAGTGGTCGACGAAGGCCCAGGCGCCGATCATGCGGCGGCCGAGGTTGGGCAGCAGCCTGCGGACCTCGGTGGACTCGCCGAGCTTCACCGCGCGCGGGCTCAGCAACTCGCGTACCGGCTCGGCGACGACGAAGCCCCGTCCACCGCAGGTGCTCGGTACGGCCTGGCGTTCAAGGTTGCTCATGGGCCCAAGGTAGTGCTGCCGGTCCGGTGCGCGGGGTTCGGCGCCCCGTTCGGGGAGGGGGCGCAACAGGGTGCGGCTCGGGGGCTCGCGCTCCTCGCGCCAGGTCCGATGCGCGGGCCGACTCGCAGGGGCCGACGCGTGAGGTGCGGCCCGCAACGCATGCCCAGCGGCACGCGACCGTGAGCAGCGACGCGCGACGCACAGCGGAAAGCCGCAGCCGGAACAGGGAAAGCCGCAGCCGGAAAGGGCGCGGGAAATGCGCGGGCGAGGGTGTGCACGGTGGGGGCTGACGGCGTGACAGGTTTTCGCCCGTGTTCTAGGAAGGTCCCACCGAGGCGAAAGAAGTGTCAACGGTCGGGGAGCCGATTCCCCTTACGCGACCGGGATTCGGCGACTCGTCGCAGGGGTCCGTGCCCTGTGCAGGTACGGACCCGAGTGCCGCCCCCTGACGTGGAGTTGACGTCCCGCGCCGGCCCGGTCTCCGCCCGAGACCCCCGTGCAAATGCGGAGGACCGCACTCTGTACAACGTTGCACGGAACCCTTACTTTCAGCTTCTGTACGGCGGGGGCCGTCAGCGTTCTTTCCATCGACTTTTCCATCGACTGGAGGGCACGTGCAGTACGGATTTCTCTCCCTCGGAACTCTCAGATCCCTCAGATATCCCAGTTCCCACAGATCCCACTCGTCTCATCGACCCCAGTGGCGGAATTCCCTGAGGTCTCTGCGCTCCCTCGGCTTCCTCGCCCTGCTGTCCGTGCTGCTGCTCGGGCAGATTCCGCCCGCCGCAGCCGCGACCGGCACCCCGCTGCGTACGGACACCGGCCTGTACCCGCGCGCGATCCGCCTGGAGCACAGCGGCTCGGCCAACGGGCGCGTCCTCGCCTCCGTGGTCACCTTCCAGGGCAACAACGGACTCGGCGCGATCCACGAGAGCACCGACGGCGGCGCGAGCTTCGCGCAGGTCGGTGCCGTCGCCGATCCGGAGGCCGCGGGCGGGCAGGGCCTGTGCTGCTCGACGCTGTACGAACTGCCGCAGCAGGTGGGCGAGTTGCCCGCCGGAACCCTGCTCTGGTCGGCCTCCGTCGGTCAGGACGAGCCCGGGCGCAGAATGGCGATCAGGGTCTTCCGCAGCAACGACATCGGCCGCAGCTGGCAGTACCTGTCCACGGTCGCCGCGGCGCCCAACGACCGCGGCCTGTGGGAACCGGAGTTCTCCGTCGACGCCGAGGGCAACCTGGTCTGCCACTACTCGGACGAGACGGACGGGGTGCACAGCCAGAAACTGGTCGCGGCGCGCACCTCGGACGGCCTCACCTGGACGGGGCACCACGACACCCTCGCGAGCGGACTGAACTCGGACCGGCCCGGCATGGCCGTGGTGCGCAGGCTGCCCAGCGGTACGTACTTCATGAGCTACGAGATCTGCGCGGCGGCCGGGCAGTACGCCTGCGTCGTGCAATACCGGACCTCGCCGGACGGCTGGAACTGGGGCAGCCCGACCGATCTGGGGATCCGGCCGGAGACCGCCGACGGCAAGTACTTCAAGCACGCCCCGACCGTCGCCTGGGCGCCCGAACCGGGCAATCCCCAGGGGAAGTTGCTGCTCGTCGGGCAGGTCATGTACAACCGCGACGGCTCGGTGGCCGCCGGGAGCGGCAAGACCGTGTGGACCAACAGCGCCTCGGGCAACGGCGCCTGGCGGGAGATCGCCGCTCCGGTCGCCGTCAGCTTCACCACGGTCGACTTCTGCCCCAACTACAGTTCCGCGCTGCTGCCTTCGGCCGACGGCGCGCAGGTCCTGGAGGTCGCCACCGACTGGGACGGCGGCGTCTGCAAGCCCTACTTCGCGACCGGCGCCAGCTGAGCGGCAGTTGACGGGCGCTCCCCGACCGCCGGGCCCGTCTTCACCCACGATGTGGTGTGAAGGCGGGCCCGGCACACGGGAGTTGAGCCACCCTCTTGCCCCCCCCACCGCAGTGGGGCAGCGGCCTCACTGACCGCCGAGACCCGTGGTGGCCACCGACTTCACGATCTGCCGCTGGAAGAAGAGGAAGACCAGGACCAGGGGCAGTGCGGCCAGCATCGCGGTCGCCATGGTCTGCGCGTACTGCACCCCGTAGGCGTTCTTCACCGCCGTGATGCCGACCGGCAGGGTCATCAGATTCGGGTCGGAGGTGGAGACGAAGGGCCACAGGAAGTTGTTCCAGGCGCCGATGAAGACGAAGACCGCGACGGCGGCCAGCATGGGCCGGGAGAGCGGCAGCAGCACCGACCAGAAGATGCGCCAGTGGCCCGCGCCGTCGATCCGCGCGGCCTCCTCCAACTCCCGCGGCAGCGAGTCGAAATGCTTCTTCAGGATGAAGACCATCACCGGCGCCACCGTCTGCGGCAGGATCACCGCGGCATAGGTGTCGGCGATGCCGAGGGTGATCATCTGCCGGAACCAGGGCACGATGAGCAGCTGCGGGGGGACGAGCACCGCGGCCACGGTGAGGGCGAACAGCACCCGGCGGCCCCGGAACAGCGTCCGGGAGAAGGCGTACCCGGCCATCGCCGAGACCGCGACGGTGAGCACGGTGACCGCGGTGGCGATGGCGAAGCTGTTGAACATCCACAGCGGCAGGTCGCCCCGGCTGATCACCTCGGAGAACCGGTCGAGGGTGAAACCCGAGCGCGGCCAGAGCCAGTGCTCCGGATCGCTGGCGTCCTGCTCGGACTTGAGGGCGGTCAGCACGCCCCAGCCGAGCGGCAGCAGCCAGGTCGAGGTGAAGAGCAGCAGGGCGGCGAACGCGAGCACCCGGGCCAGGCGGCTCTGCCCGAGGGTCAGCGAGCGGCGTGCGTACGGCTCGGTCCCGCGCGCCGGGCGGCGGCGCGCGGGGGCCGCCGCGGTGGTCTCGCCGGTGCCGTGCAGGGGCGGATGCGTGGTGGTCATGACTGCTTCTCCCGGCGGCGGAGGACCGCGAACTGCGCGGCGGAGGCGAGGAGGACGAGGGCGAAGAAGAGGTAGCTGATCGCGGAGGCGTAGCCCAGGCGGTAGCCGGTGAAGCCCACGTCGTAGAGGTACTCGATGACCGGGCGGGTGGAGTTGTTCGGGCCGCCCTTGGTGAGCAGGTACACCTGGTCGAAGACCTTCAGCGAGGCGAGGATCTGCAGCACCGTGATCACCCCGGTCATCCGGCTGAGCTGGGGCAGGGTGATCGACCATAGGCGGCGCCAGGCACCGGCGCCGTCGATGGCGGCGGCCTCGTAGAGGTGGTCCGGGATGGCCTGGAGGGCGGCGAGGTAGAGCAGGAAGTTGAAGCCCACCGTCCACCACAGGGTCGCGAGCACGATCGCCCACATCGCCACCGACTCGTCGCTCAGCCAGGCCACCCCGTCCAGGCCGACCGCGCCGAGGAGGTGGTTGTACAGGCCGAGATCGGGCTGGTAGAGCCAGAGCCACAGCAGGCTCACCACGCCGACCGGCAGCAGATAGGGCGCGAAGAAGGCGAGCCGCCACACCCACTGGCCGGGCAGACCGGTGTGCACGAGCAGCGCCATGCCGAGCGCCACCGCCACCAGAGGGACCGTGGAGAAGAGGGTGAACAGCAGGGTGTGCCCGAGCGAGCGCCACATCTCCTCGTCGCCCAGCGCCTCCCGGAAGTTGTCCAGGCCGATGAAGGAGGGGTCGTGCGCCGACAGGGAGGCGTCCGTCAGGCTCATCCACAGCCCCTGCACCATCGGCCAGACCATGAAGAGGCCGAAGAGCACCAGGAAGGGCAGGGCGAAGAGCAGACCCGGCGGAAGGGTGCGGCGGGCCGGCCGGGAGCCGGTGCGCGCCGAAGCGGGGGGAGAGGACATCGTCGTGCCTCCTGCGCGGGGCGGACCGGCCCTCAGGCCGGACTGGGCTTGGAGAGGAAGGAGTTGAGGCGCCGCACCATGGCGCGGGCCGCGCGGTCCGGGGCCAGACCGTCGAGCAGGGCCTGCTGGAGCACCTGCGACATGGCGTTCTGGAAGTCCGATCCGGCACCGGCGAACCAGGCCGAGGGGTCGAGGACCACATGCTCCTGCGCCGCCAGGTAGTGCGCCTGGGGCTGGAGCTTGGCGTAGGCCCCGGTGCGGGTGACCGGCCGGTACGCGGGGATGTGCCCGGCCGTCGCCCACACCCGCGAGGCCTTGAGCAGGGCGGCCACGGCCCGGTGGGTGCGTTCGCGACGGCCCTTGTCGGCGTCGGGGCGGCGGGGCAGCACGAAGGCGTGCGAGTCGGCGTAGACCGCGGGGGTGCCGAAGACGGTCGGGAAGGAGGCGGCGCCCACCTTCTTGTCGGCCGCCCGGTAGGTGGCCAGCTCCCAGTCGCCGGAGAGGGTCATCGCGGTCTGCTTGTTGGTGAAGGAGGCGATCCCCGAGAAGTAGTCGAGGCTCTTGGGGTTGGCGCGGCCGTCGACCAGCTTGGCCATGAAGGCGATGACCTCGGCCATCCGGTCCTCGTCGATCTCGGCGGGGCCGCCCTCGGGCAGCGCGAGGCGCCCGCCGGTCTGCCGGTACAGGCCGTAGAAGAGCCGCCAGCCCTGGGAGGGGTCGTTGACGTAGCCGAAGGCGATGCCCTGTTTCCCGGAGGCCTTCGCCAGCTCCCGCCCCGCGGCGAGGAAGCGCTCCGGGGAGGAGAAGGCCTCGGTGTCCAGGGCGCCGTCAGAGGTCAACAGCCCTGCCTTCGCGGCGGGTTCGGGGTGGTAGAAGACGATGAAGGGGTGGGTGTCCAGGGGGACCGCGTACAGGCGGTCCTGGTACTGGGTGCGGCCCCACACCGCCTCGGAGAAGTCCTCGCGGCGCACGCCGTACGCGGCCAGCTCCGCCGTGTCCCAGGGGTCGAGCAGCCCGGTCGGCGCGTAGCCCGCGAGCCGGGAGACATGGCAGACCGCGAGGTCGGGGCCGCGGCCGCCCGCCGAGGCCATGGCCAGCTTGGTGTAGTAGGGGGTGCCCCATTCGAGGACGGTGCGCTCCAGGCGGGTGCCGGGCATGTCCTTGCGGGCGGCGTCCCGCATCTCGTTGAACAGCCCGCCGTCGGCGCCGCTGAACAGGTCCCACAGCCGCACCGTGCCCTCGTCCGAGGCGAGCGCGGCGCCGCAGCCGCTGAGCGAGCCGCCGGTGAGCAGTGCCCCGGCGGAGGCCAGGGACGCGGTGAGCAGGCGGCGCCGGGAGGTGCGCGCGGGTTCTCCCGGGCCCGAAGGGAGTGCACTCATGAGCCCTCCTGAGGTCGGATAGGGGCGAAGTCCCCTTGCAGGAAGGGGAGGTGAGGTGGCGGATCGGTGGGGCTTCAGGGGCGTTCGAAGGCGGCGGCCCGCTGCTGCGCCGCTCGCAGCGCGCGGGTGTCGACCTTCTCGGAGCGGTCGAAGCGGTAGACGCCGTTGCGTTCCTGGAAGACGTCGGTGAGCTGGGTGTAGCAGTAGCCGAACATGTGCGGGTCGTCCAGGAGCACATCCACCAGACCGGTGAAACGGGAGACGAACTCCCCTTCGGTGCGCGGCCGTTCGCCGTACCCCCAGGAGCTGTCGCTCTCGTCGCCCGCGGCCTCGGCGGCGGCCGCCGGGTCCCACCAGATGCCGCCGAACTCGCTGCAGAAATAGGGCTGTCCGCGGTAGGGCAGCGACCAAGTGGTCTGCTGTGGGCCGGTGTTGACGTAGGGGGTGTCCTCGGCGAGTCCGTCCATGAGCTTGCCGAAGACCTCGGGGTCCTGCTCGTAGCAGTGCGCGTCGTAGACGTCGGTCTCCGCGATCCGGTGCGCGTAGCCGGAGGCGTCGATCACCGGCCGGGTGGGATCGGCCGCCTTGGTGGCGAGGAACATGGCCCGGGTCACGTCGTCGAGCCGGGTGATCCGGTCGTGCAGCCGCTGATAGGTCTCGTTGAGCGGGCACCAGCCGATGATCGCGGGATGTGAGTGGTCGCGCTCCAGCGCCTCCAGCCACTGCGCGGGGTACGAGGCGTCCGGCTGCTGGTTGTCGTCGCGCTGCCCGGTCTCGCAGCCCCAGTCCCCGAACTCGCCCCAGACCAGGTAGCCGAGGCGGTCCGCGTGGTACAAGTACCGCTCCTCGAAGACCTTCTGGTGCAGCCGGGCCCCGTTGAAGCCCGCCTCCAGGCCGAGTTCGATGTCCCGCACCAGGGCGTCCTCGGTGGGCGCGGTCATCAGGCCGTCCGGGTAGTAGCCCTGGTCCAGTACCAGCCGCTGGAACACCGGCTCCCCGTTGAGCAGCACCTGCTTGCCGCGCAGGGCGACCGAGCGCAGCCCCGCGTACGAGACCACGTCGTCGACCACCTCGCCCTCGGCGTCCAGGAGTTGGAGGCGCAGCTCGTACAGGTGCGGGTCCGCGGGGCTCCAGGGCCGGACCCGCTCCGGCGGGAGCGCCAGGGCCAGCCGCGGGCACAGGTCGAGGTCGGCCCGGGCCTCGGCGCGCACCAGCTCGGTGCCCTCCTCGCCGAGCACGGCCCGCACCCGGTGGCCGGGCAGGTTGGCGGTCACCGGGAGTTCGACGTAGAGGGAGCCCGAGCCGAGGTCCGGGGTGAGGCGGGGGCGCTTGAGGCGGGCGGCGCGGGGCACCGCCTCCAGCCACACCGTCTGCCAGATGCCGGTGGTGCGGGTGTAGTGGCAGTGCGTGTTGGCGTACCAGGTCGCCTGCTTGCCGCGGGCCTGCGGCCCGTGCCTGCTGTCCCGGGCGCGGACGACCACGACGGCCTCCTCGCCGGGTTCCGCGACCCCGCCGAGATCGGCGGTGAAGGGGGTGAACCCGCCCCGGTGGCGGGCGACTTCGGTGCCGTTGACCCAGACCGTGGTGTCGTGGTCCACGGCCTGGAAGTGCAGCAGTACGCGCGAACTACCCCACTCGGCCGGGACGGTGAACCGGCGGCGGTACCAGACGGCCTCCATGAAGTCGGTGTCCGCGATCCCGGACAGCTCCGACTCGGGGCAGAACGGCACGGTGATGGTGCCGCTCAACTCTCTTTCCCGCAGCCCGCGTTCCAGACCGGAGTCGGCACGGTCGATCTCGAACTCCCAGGTGCCGTTGAGGTTCAGCCAGTCGGCACGGACGAACTGCGGGCGGGGGTGCTCCGGACGCGGCAGGTCCTCGGGCAGGGGAGAGCTCATCTGCTCCTCGCTTCGTACGGGTGCGAAGGGTGCGGCGGGCCCATGCCACCACGTGGTTACATCGATGTAAATACCCTGGACGCAGTCGGCCCCGCCGAACGGCCCCGCCGTCACGCTGGGTACGATCACCGCAGCTGAGGAGGGCGAGAGTGGCGGCAAGGGTCAGGATCAAGGACGTCGCGGCACACGCGGGCGTCTCACCCAAAACCGTGTCCAATGTGCTCAACGACTACGAGCACGTCGCCCCCGCGACCCGGGCGGCGGTGCGCGAGTCCATCGAGGCCCTCGGCTACCGGGTCAACCTCGCGGGCCGCCAACTGCGGCGCGGGCGCACCGGGATGATCACCCTCGCGGTCCCCGAACTCGACGTCGCCTACTTCTCCGAACTGGCCAAGCATGTGATGACGGCGGCCGAACGCCGCGGCTGCACCGTGCTGCTCCACCAGACCGACGGCCGTCGGGACCGCGAACTGGCCGCCCTGAGCGGCTTCGAGGCGCAGATCACCGACGGCGTGGTGCTCAGCGCGCTCACCCTGACCGCCCGCGACCTGGCCGAGCGCGCCCCGCACCTGCCCGTCGTCCTCCTCGGCGAGCGGCACGGGGACGGCACCCTGGACCACGTCGGGATCGACAACGTCGCGGCGGCCCGGGAGGCCACCGCGCACCTGCTCGCCCGCGGCCGCCGCCGGATCGCCGTCGTCGGCGGGGCGCTGCGCGGGCGCCAGGGCACCGACCGGCTGCGCACCCTCGGCTACCGCGAGGCGCTCCGGGCGGCCGGGGTGCCCTTCGACAGCGGGCTCGTGGTCCCGGTCGACGCCTTCCACTGGCTGGACGGCGCTCGCGCCGCCCGCGCCCTGGCCGAGCGGCCCGAACCGCCGGACGCGCTGCTCTGCCTCAACGACCACCTGGCCCTCGGCGCGGTGCGCGCGCTGTACGAGCACGGGCTGCCGGTGCCGGGCGCCCTCGACGTGGTCGGCTTCGACGACATCGAGGCCGCCCGCTTCACCATCCCGACCATCAGCACCATCGCCCCGGACAAGGAGGGCATCGCGCGCGCCGCGGTGGACCTGCTGCTCGACCGCATCGAGCGCCCGGACCGGGAGTCCGGCCCCTCGCACCATGTCGCCGGGTACCGCCTCATCGTGCGGGAGAGCTCCGGCGGCTGAGGCGGGCGCGGGGCGCGTACTGCCCACCGTCGCAAGGGAGTCGGCCCCTTTCCGGCTTCTCCGCCATGCCCGCTGTCCCTCCCGTTGCCTCCTGTTCCCGTCATCTCCGTCATCTCCGTCATCTCCCGTCATCCCCGCTGTCCCTGCTATCTCCGTCATCTGCGGCTTCTCCTGCCTTCGGTGCCTTCTCCGGCTCATCCATTGACAGTCCGCTCATGTCTTCCTACCTTCGGTAGCAGTTACATCGATGTAAATCGGCTCGATGTTCTTCTGCCGCACCCGTCGCACCCTCTGCACTTCCGCAGCGCGCAGCGCCCCCGCGGCGCTCCCGAGTGCTCAGCGCTCCCCGAGTTCTCCGCACCCTGACCAGTTCGCTTCGAGTACGCCTCGGCAACCTTGGAAGGGATCCGCATGCCGCCCACCCGTACCCGCTCCCGTACCGCCCGTCTGCGTACCAGCAGACCGGCCGCGCTCCTCGCCGCCCTCGCCCTCCTCCTCGTCGGACTCGTCGGCCTGACCGGGAGCCCGGCCGCTGCCGCCGCCCCCGGGCCGGTCCTGGACCGCAACTTCCCCGACCCGGACGTGGTCAAGGAGGGCGGCACCTACCACGCCTACGCCACCAACGGCGAGGGCAAGAACATCCAGCACGCCACCTCCGCGAACCTCGGCTCCTGGACGTACGGCGCCGCGGACGTGCTGCCCGCCCTCGGCGCCTGGGCGCGCCCGGACCGCGGCCTCGTCTGGGCGCCGGAGGTCTTCGACAACGGCGCCGGGTTCACCATGTGGTACGTGGCCCGCGACCAGGCGAGCGACAAGCAGTGCATCGGCGTCGCCACCGCCGCCTCGGCGAGCGGCCCCTTCCAGCCGGTGGGCAGCGGCCCGCTGGTCTGCCCGGCGGCCGACGGCGGCGCGATCGACCCCGCCTCGTACACCGAGGGCGGCCGGCGCTACCTGCTGTGGAAGAACGACGGCAACTGCTGCGCCCTGGACACCTGGCTGCATCTGCAGGCGGTCTCCGCGGACGGCACGGCCACCACCGGCGGCGCCGTCCGGCTGATCCGGCAGGACCGCGCCTGGGAGGGCAATGTGATCGAGGCGCCCACCCTGGTCAAGCGCGACGGCCACTACGTCCTCTTCTACTCGGCCGACTCCTACGCGGACGAGCGCTACAAGACCAGTTACGCGGTCGCCCCCGCCCTGGAGGGCCCGTACACCAAGGCCGCCAACCCGCTGATGACCACGGACACCTTCGGCGGGACGGTCATCGGACCCGGCGGCCAGGACGTGGTGGCGGGTCCGGACGGCCGCGACCGCATCCTCTTCCACGGCTGGAGCGCCGACCACAGCCGCCGCGCGCTGTACGCCGCCGACCTGGGCTGGGCGAACGGCTATCCGGTGGTGAACGGCAGCAAGGTGCTCTACCAGGCGGAGAACGCCACGGTGCACAACGCCGTGGTGCGCGCGGCGACCGGGGCGCTGGACGGCAAGGCGGTCGGGAAGATCGACTTCGCGGACAGCTACGTCGAGTTCTCGGTCTTCGTGCCGACCGCCGGAGCGCACACACTGACCGTGCGGTACGGGAACGGCTCCCTCGACGGCTCGGCGCAGACGGCCGCCTCCCACACGCTCACCGTCAACGGCGCCGCCGCCGGGGAGGTGGCCTACCCGTACACCGGCTGGGACAACTGGCGCACCGTCGCGGTGCCGGTGGACCTGCGCGAGGGCTGGAACACCCTGCGCCTCGGCAAGGGCGCCTTCTTCACCGAACTCGACAGCGCCGAGGTCGCCTGAGGACCGCGCCCGCCGCCGGGCCGCCTCAGCGCGGCCCGACGGTCCGTGCCGCGGCGGGCAGCGGCTGCTCGGTCCAGATGACCTTGCCGGTCGCCGTGTAGCGGGTGCCCCAGCGCTCGGCGAACTGGGCGACGAGGAACAGGCCCCGGCCGCCCTCGTCGGTGGTCGCCGCCTGCCGCAGGTGCGGGGAGGTGCTGCTGTGGTCGGAGACCTCGCAGATCAGCTCGCGGTCGCGGATCAGCCGTACCTGGATCGGGCCCTCGGCGTAGCGGATGGCGTTGGTGACGAGTTCGCTGAGGATCAGCTCGGTGGTGACCGCCTCCTCGTCGAGCCCCCACTCGCCCAGCTTCGCCACCACCGCGGCCCGCAGCTGCCGCACCTCGGAGGGGTCCGCCGGGACGTCCCACTGGGCCACCTGGTCGGGGCCGAGGACGCGGGTGCGGCCCACCAGGAGGGCGATGTCGTCGCGCGGCTGCTGCGGGACCATGGTGCGCAGCACCTGCTCGCAGGTGTCCTCCGGGGTGCTCGCCGCGTACCGCTGGAGGGTGCGGCGCAGCAACTCCAGGCGCTCGTCGATGTCTTCGCTGCGGTTCTCGACCAGCCCGTCGGTGTACAGGACCAGGCGGCTGCCCTCGGCGAGCGGCAGCTCAAGAGTCTCGAAGGGCATCCCGCCGAGGCCGAGCGGCGGGCCGCCGGGGACGTCGAGGGTCTCGGCGCGGCCGTCGGGGTGCACGGCCACCGGCTGCAGATGGCCGGCCCTGGCGATGGTGCACCGGCCCGCCACCGGGTCGTAGATCGCGTAGATGCAGGTGGCCCCCGTGACGGCGAGGTCGCCGCTCTCGCCGCTCTCGTCCTGGTCGATACGGGTGACCAACTCGTCCAGGTGCCACAGGAGTTCGTCCGGCGGCAGGTCCAGGCTGGAGAAGTTGTGCACGGCGGTGCGCAGCCGTCCCATGGTGGCGGCCGCGTGCAGCCCGTGCCCCACCACGTCGCCGACGACCAGGGCGACGCGCGCCCCCGGCAGCGGGATGATGTCGAACCAGTCGCCGCCCACCCCGCCGAGACCGCCGAGCCCGGCCTGCGCGGGCCGGTAGCGGTAGGCGACGTCGAGGGCGTCCTGGGCGGGCAGGGTGCGCGGCAGGAGGCTGCGCTGCAGGGTGACCGCCATGGTGTGCTCGCGGGAGTAGCGGCGGGCGTTGTCGATGCTCACCGCCGCCCGGGCGACGAGTTCCTCGGCGAGGGAGAGGTCCTCCTCCTCGAAGGGCTCGTAGCCCCCGGCGCGCCAGAACATCGCCATGCCGAGGATGACGCCCCGGGCGCGCAGCGGCACCGCGATCATCGAGTGCATGCCGTGCGCGACGAGTTCCTCGGCCCGGGCCGGGTCCTGGCGCTGCCAGCCGGAGTAGGCGGCCAGGTCGGTGTCGAGGACCGCGGCCCCGCGGCCGAGCCCGGAGTCCATGGGGGTGCGCGCCGCGAAGTGCACGGTGTGCCCGAGCGGATACAGGGCGGTCTTCTCCGGGCCGCTGAGCGCGGTGCGGCGCATGTCCTGACCGGCGCCGGTGCTGGTGGGCTCCTCGCCGCGCAGCACGGTCTCGACGAGGTCCACCGTGGCGTAGTCGGCGAAGCGCCCGGCGGCGAACTCGGTCAGCTCCTCGCAGGTGCGGGTCACGTCCAGGGTGGTGCCGATCTCGGTCCCGGCGTCGTAGAGCAGCTTCAGGCGGCCGCGGGCGACATTGGCCCTGCCGGTCAGGGCGCGCAGTTCGGTGGTGTCCCGCAGGGTGGCGACGCTGCCGGGCGGGCCGCCGGCCTCTTCGGTGGTGCGCTGGTTGACGGCGAGCAGCCGGTCGCCGATCGGCAGGACCTCGTCGCTGGCCTCCTCGCCGGAGGCGAGCAGCCGCGCCGTCGGGGCGCTGAGCCCGAGCGCGGTGACGGGCTGCCCCTCGACATCGCGCGGGAGGCTGAGCAGCCTGCGGGCCTCGTCGTTGGCGAGCAGGACCCGGCCGTCGCCGCTGACGATGAGGACGCCCTCGCGCACCGAGTGCAGCACCGCGTCGTGGTGCTCGTACATCCGGGCCATCTCGGTGGGGCCGAGGCCGTGTGTCTGGCGCCGCAGCCGCCTGCTCACCAGGGCGGTGCCGGTGGTGGTGAGCAGCAGGACACCGGCCGCCGAGCCGAGGAGCACCGGGAGCTGGTCCTCCACATGGCTGCTGACGTGGTCGATGGTCACGCCCGCCGAGACCAGTCCGACGACCTTGCCGTCCGGGTCCTTCACCGGGGCCACGGCCTGCACCAGGGGCCCGATGGTGCCGTCGACCTTCTCCGTGAGCAGCCGCCCCTTGAGCGCCGGTTCGATGGTGCCGACGAACTTCTTCCCGATCCGGTCCCGCAGCGGGTGGGTGTAGCGGATGCCCTGGGTGTTCATCACCACGACGAAGTCGACGTCGGAGCGCTTGCGGGCGGTCTCGGCCCGCTTCTGGAGCAGGGCCGTGGGGTCCGGGCTGTCGAGGGCCGCCTCCAGACCGGGGGCGGCGGCGAGGGTCTCGGCCACCGCCACCGAGCGGTTGCGGGCCTCCCGCTCGCTGTCCGCCCGCGAGTGCAGGACGAGCGTCACCAGCGCCACCACGACGAGCAGCACCACGATCGTCGCCTGGAGGAGGAAGACCTGGCCTGCGACCGTACGCATCCACAGAACCAAGCGGGAGCGTCCGTCGCGTTGGGCCATACGCTCTTTCTACCTCCTTCCCCGTCAGGTGGGCCAACCTGCCACGAATCCCCCGGCTCCGCGGCCGGGTTCAGGAAGCCGGTCCACCGGGGAGGCGCTGCTCCCGGCCGTCCTGATCCTGGTGCGGTACGGGGCAGCCGCCGGGGAAGGTGCCGAGGTCCGCGAGGACGTAGCCGTGCGGGTAGCCGCGGATCCGGGCCGTCTCGCGGATGTGCAGCGGCTTGCGGCGCGGGGGCAGCAGCCCGGCGAACCGTCCGCGCAGCCGCAGCCCGCGCCGGACCAGCGCACCGAGCGGCGCGGGCGGGGCCGGATAGCGGAAGGCCTCGCGCAGCGGTGCGTCGAGCAGGCACCGGGCGGCGAGTCCCATCAGGGGGCGTACGGGCCGCGGATACCAGGAGCGCATCAGGCGCAGGGTGGCGTCGGAGACCGCCCGGCCGCCCTCGCTGTACGCGAAGTGGCGGCGCTCGTACGTGTCGAGCAGCTCCTCGAACTCCTGGTAGCTCTCCGGGATGTCCTTGATGCCCATCCGCGCCCCGAGCACCTGGTAGTAGCGGGTGGCGGCGCGCAGTTCGGCGGGGGACAGGGGCCGGTGGCCGTAGTCGTCCAGCCAGCGCTTGGGCACCACCACGAAGGTGGCGAGCACATAGCGGAAGTCTTCCTCGCGGATGTCGTACGCCCGGTGCATCCGGTTGATGCGGCGCACCGCCTCGCGTCCCTCGGGCGAGTCCCCGCCGTGCTCGACCGGTGCCTCCAGGAGGAGCGCGGTGTCCTCGTACCGCTTCCGGGTGCGCCGGGTGAACTCCCCTGTGGTGGCGAGGAGTTCGCCGAGGCTCGGCACCGCGTAGGTGCGGTAGAGGGCGAAGCTGAGCGCCTGGCTCATGTCCCAGGGGAACTCGTGCAGGGAGGTGATGCGGTAGATCTCCTCGTAGTCCTCCTCCGGGTCGAGCAGGGCGATGCGGCGCGGCCAGTGGTCGCGGCTCCACGGTCGGAGGCCGCGCGTCCGGCCGCGGAGCCGGGGCCCCGATCCGCTCTTCGGTCCGCTCGTCGACCCGTCCTTCGCCGCACTCTTCGGTCCGCCCGTCGTTCCGCCGTTCTCGCTCATCGGTCCGCCTTTCGTCCGGGTGCCGGGTTCAGCCGTGCCCGAGAGCAGGAACAGCGCCGGGGCGCGGAAGGACACGGCCGGGTGCCGCGGCCCCCCCCGCGGCTCGGCCGGTCCGCGGTGATGATCCGGCGGAAACCGGGCGGGGGCAACGGCCCGGGCGGGGCGACGGGCGGGATCCGGCCTGGCGAGAGGGGTGTCCGAAGGCCGGTCGAGGAACCTCGAAAGAGCGCCTTCACTTGCGCATACGTGACGACTGTCGCTATATATCAATCAACTTCAAGCAGAATCGCGCCGTCTTTGCGCCAGGGCGGTGTTGTCGACGCAGCCGGTCGCCCGGCGCACCAGGCCCGAGGGCCGACGGTGCTCCGGTGGCACCGGGGAACGGGGTGCCGATGAGTGTCATTGCCCTCGATGTGAGCGGGAGCCGCATCACCGGCGAGGCGGTCGCCGCGAGCGGCCGCGTCCTGGACGCGTACCGGACGCCGGTCCGCCCGGAGCTGGGCCCGGACGATGTCGTCGACAGCGTGCTCGACTGCGCGGACCGGCTGGCCGCCGGTGCCGCGCGGGAGGGCGATCCCGCCGTCGCGGCCGGGATCGTGGTCCCCGGCCTGGTGGACGAGGCCTCCGGCACGGTGCTCTACGCCGCCGGACTCGGCTGGTACGACATGCCGGTCGGCGACTGGCTCGGCGAGCACATCCGCCTGCCGGTCGCGGTGGGCCACGACGTACGGGCCGGTGCCGTGGCCGAGAGCCGCCTCGGCGCGGGCCGGGGCTGCGCGAACTTCGCCTACGTACCGGTGGGCGCGGGGGTCGCCGCCGCCCTGATGCTCGGCGGACGCCCGCTCGGCAGCGACCGCGGCGGGGCCGGGGAGATCGGGCACCTCGTCGTCCGGCCGAGCGGGCCCCGCTGCGCCTGCGGCAACCGCGGCTGCGTGGAGACCCTGGCCTCCGCTCCCGCGATCGCCGACCGCTACACCTGCCTGACCGGTGAGGCGGGCGTCAGCGCCCAGGAGGTGCAGCGCCGCGCCGCCCTCGGGGACGAGACCGCCGCGGAGATCTGGCAGGAGGCGCTGGAGGCACTCGCCGACGGTCTTGCCGCGCTGACCCGGGTGGTGGACTTCGACCGGATCGTGCTCGGCGGTGAACTCGTCGAGGCGGGGCCCGCGTTCTTCGCCCCGCTGCGCGGCGCCCTCGCCGAGCGGCTGACCTTCCGCCCGCCGCCCCGGCTGACCGCCGCCAAGCTCGGCGGCCGGGTCGGCTGCCTGGGCGCCGCGCTGCGCGCGGAGGACCTGCGCGCGCCGGCCGCCGCCTGACCGGCCCCGTGCACACCGCTGACCTGCGCGGGGTGCCGGAGCGCCCGGGGATCTTGGCCCTCGGACGGTGTGCGGCCCGCCGCGGCGGGGCTGCTACGTTCACGGCATGAGCGACGCCCAGAACTCCGGCCAGGAGGCCCCCGCCGCGCCGGTCAAACCCCCCATGCGCGAGGCCCTCATCGCGGCGGCCTTCGATCTCTTCCTGGAGCGCGGCTTCGAGCAGACCACCGTCGACGACATCGTCGCCCAGGCCGGGGTCGGGCGGCGGTCCTTCTTCCGCTACTTCCCCTCCAAGGAGGACGTGGTCTTCCCCGACCACGAGCGCTGCCTGAAGGACATGACCGCCTTCCTCGACGCGAGCGCCGACACCGACGACCCGGTCCTGAGGGCCTGCGACGCCGCCCGGCTCGTCATGCGCATGTACGCGGAGAACCCCACGTTCTCCGTGGAGCGCTACCGGCTCACCAAACAGGTCCCCGGCCTCCGCGTCTACGAGCTGTCCGTGGTCCGCAGCTACGAGCGGACCCTCGCCTCCTACCTCCGGGACCGCTTCACCGTCCGCGGCGACGGCGCCCTGCGCGCCGAGGTCATCGCCGCCGCCGTGGTCGCCGCCCACAACCACGGACTGCGCGCCTGGCTGCGCACGGACGGCAGGGGCGACGCCGCCGAGATGGTCGGCAGCGCGCTCGACTACGTGGCGGGCGCCTGGACTTCGGGCCAGTCGCCGGGCGCGGCGGGCTCCGAGGAGGAGGACGACGTGGTGGTCGTCATCACCAAGCGCCATACCCCGATGTGGCGGGTGGTACGGGAGGTCGAGGCGGGCCTCCAAGGGGAGTGAGCGCCAACGGCCTTGTGTTACCGCTGAGTTGGTGAAGTGCCGGGCGGGGCGGGCCGGTCGGATGTGGAAGGGCGCCTCGCGGGTGCGGGGCGCCCTTCGGTGTGCTGTGCCGCAACTGTCCGCTGTGGTGGGCGGGTTGGGGTCGGTTGTTAGGGCAGGTTGCGGGCCATGACGATGCGCTGGACCTGGTTGGTGCCTTCGTAGATCTGGGTGATCTTGGCGTCGCGCATCATGCGTTCGACGGGGTAGTCGCGGGTGTAGCCGTAGCCGCCGAGGAGTTGGACGGCGTCGACGGTGACGTCCATGGCGATGTCGGAGGCGAAGCACTTGGCGGCGGCGCCGTGGAAGGTGAGGTCGCGGTCCTCGCGTTCGGACTTGGCGGCGGCGGAGTAGGTGAGCTGGCGGGCGGCTTCGAGTTTCATGGCCATGTCGGCGAGCATGAACTGCACGCCCTGGAAGTCGCCGATGGGCTTGCCGAACTGCTTGCGTTCGGTGACGTACTGCTTGGCGTAGTCCAGGGCGCCCTGGGCGATGCCGAGGGCCTGGGCGGCGATGGTGACGCGGGTGTGGTCCAGGGTGCGCATGGCGGTGGCGAAGCCGGTGCCCTCGGCGCCGATCATGCGGGAGGCGGGGATGCGGACGTTGTCGAGGTAGACCTCGCGGGTGGGTGAGCCCTTGATGCCGAGTTTCTTCTCCGGGGCGCCGAAGGAGACCCCCTCGTCGCCCTTCTCGACGACGAAGGCGGAGATGCCCTTGGAGCGCTGGGCGGGGTCGGTGACGGCCATGACGGTGTAGTACTCGGAGACGCCGGCGTTGGTGATCCAGCGCTTGACGCCGTTGAGGACCCAGTGGTCGCCGTCGCGTACGGCGCGGGTCTTCATCCCGGCGGCGTCGGAGCCTGCTTCGGGTTCGGACAGGCAGTAGGAGAACATGCCGTCGCCGCGGGCCAGGGCGCCGAGGTAGGTGTGCTTGAGTTCCTCGCTGCCGGACAGGACGACGGGCATGGAGCCGAGTTTGTTGACGGCGGGGATGAGGGAGGAGGAGCCGCAGACGCGGGCGACTTCCTCGATGACCAGGACGGTGGCCAGGGCGTCGGCTCCGGCGCCGCCGTAGGTCTCGGGGACGTGGACGGCGTGCAGGTCGGCGCCGAGCAGCGCGTCCAGCGCTTCCTGGGGGAAGCGGCCCTCCTCGTCCACCTGCGCGGCGAACGGCGCGATCTTCGCCTCGGCGAGCGCGCGTACCGTCTCCCGGAGCATCTCGTGCTCCTCCGACGGCCGGTACAGATCAAAAGCCGGGTCAGTCATCGCTTGCTCCAGTCCGTTCTGCGTCTGCGCGCCGCAGGAAAGCTGTGGGGGAACTTAGTGCCACTACTAGACCACACTGCATGCCGAGGACGCAGCCGCGCAGCTCGCACGGCCTCTGCCGCTCTCCGCGCCCGCCTCGCGCCGTATCTCGCGGTGCACGCTCGATGCGAGATGCCGGTGCGAGCGGCGGCTGTTTCGCGGTGCCGCAGGCGCCTCTCGGGCGTGCTGGACAAGCAAAAAGGCACTCAGTGTCTTTACGGGTAGGCACGGAGTGCCGTAACTTGGCGTTCATCAAGGCGAAGGGTGAATCGGCTCTATCCACAGGGAGACGAGGCATGTTCGAGCTCACCAACAGGACTGCGGTACTCGACCGCGAGGTGCAGCCGAGCCCCCCGGCGGCGGAGCTGTACTTCCAGCGCTGCCGCTGGTGCGGAACCGCCCTCTACCAGCGGCTGCTGTGCACCGGCTGCGGCTCGACGGAACTCGACACCGAGCGCAGCGAGGGCCGCGGCGTCGTCTGCACGTACCGCAGGCTGAGCACGGACCGGGACCGCTGGCCGGTGACGATGAACGAGGGTTTCACCGTGTGGTGCCGGGTGGCGGGCTCGCTGCCGATGGTGCGCCCCGGCGCGCGGGTCCGCCTCGCGACGACCGTCGAGCCGACCGACGAACCCGTGGTGGAGCTGTGCCGGGACTCCTGGGACGAGCCCCTGCCGCAGGGCGGACTCCGCCGCTTCTGAGGGCGCCGACTCCCGCGGGTCCGGCGGCAAGTAGAGTGCGTGGCCGTCGACCAAGTGGGGGCCATGCACGCCGATCCCGCTCAAAAGCACCGTGCTCTGGTGCTGTGGCAGCAGCCGGCCGCGCCGCGGGCCGCCGTCCTCTTCCTGCACGGCGGACGGGCGGAGGGCCGCCAGACCTCGCGCCCCTGGCACACCCCCGGGCTGCGGATGCGTCCCCTCGGCGGTGCCGCCGCCCGCCGGATGCCCGCCGAGGACCTGCTCGTCGGCCGGGTCCGCTACCGCTTCCGGGGCTGGAACGGCGCCGACGCGGATCCGCTGCGCGACGCCCGGCAGGCGCTGGACGAACTGCACGCGCTCAGCGGTGAGGTGCCCGTCGTCCTGCTCGGGCACTCGATGGGCGGCCGGGCCGCACTGCACGCCGCCGGTCATCCCGCCGTCGTCGGTGTGGTGGCGCTCGCGCCCTGGTGCCCGCCCGAGGACCCCGTCACGCAGCTGCGCGGCCGGACCACGGTGATCCTGCACGGCGAGCGGGACCGGGTGACCGACCCCGCGCTCTCCCGGGCCCTCGCCTACCGCGCTCGCGCGGAGGGCGCCCGCGCCGGGGTCCTGCTGCTGCGCGAGAGCGACCACGCGATGCTGCGCCGCTGGCGGCTCTGGCACGAGCTGGCGGCGGAGACCGCGGTGGGGCTCCTGACCGCCGGCTCGCTCCCTGCCGAGGTCGACCAGGCACTGGGCCGGGACACCCCCGTACTCCTCTGAAGTCCTCACCAACTCCCTGACGCACCGACGTCGGGGCCGTTCCACCGGCGCGTACGCGGTGGCGTCGGGTGCGCCGGTTGTGCGCGGTGGTGCTCTCAAGTCCCTTGTGCCTCAAGGGTGTTACCCGTCTGAGACATTCCCGGGCGCCGGGGCGGACAGGAGCACCCTGAGCGTGACCGGCCGGCAGGGCCGGTCCCCCTGAGGGAGGGGTGAGCCATGCGTATGAGCCGAAAGATCGCGGTGTCAGCCGCTGCTGCCGCACTGCTCGGGACGGCGGGAGCCGCCGCGGCCCAGGCCGCGATATCGGGAGACGCCGGGGCAGAGGGCGCCGCCGCCACGCCGACCTGCGCGGTCTCCGGGCTGTCCGCCTCGGTCCGCGAACACCTCGCGGGCGGGATGAACCACGTAGGGATCACACTGGAGTTGAGGAACACCGCCGACCACAGCTGCGCGCTGCGCGGCTACCCGGGACTCGGCCTGGAGGACAGCGAGCACCGGCGGCTCACCTCGGACACCTCCTGGGGCGGGACCTGGTACGCGGACGACCCCGGCAAGGAGACCGTCACCCTGAAGCCGAAAGGCACCGTCGAGGCCAACGTCGCCTGGACGCGCGCCAATTCGGGTACCCCCGAGGCGCGGCACGCCGCCTATCTGGTGGTGACGCCGCCCGCCTCCACCGACTACAAGACGGTGAAGCTGGACACCTGGGTCGACAACGGCGATCTGGCGGTGACCGCGGTGGCCCGCGAGGTGCCCGTGGGGCGCTGACCCCTGGAGCACGCGCCGACCCGGCGGCGGTGCCGCGGGACCGGACGCGAGCGGAGAGGCGCCCCGCCCGGTTCAACTGCCCGCAGAGACCGCGCAGGTGAACCGGGCGGTGGCGGGTCAGACCTGCCCCTCCTCGAACCACCGGGCCAGTTCCGGCGCCACCCGGTCCACCCGGACGGGCCGGCCGTCGTTGCGCAGCGACTCGGTGGCCGCGCACCCGGCGGCGACCGCCTCCCGGGCCGCGATCGGGCTGGTGTCGGTCTCGCCGCCCACCCGGACGAACCGCAGGAACTCCTCGACGAGCAGCGGATCGGCGCCGCCGTGCCCGCCCGCCGCCGTGGGCATCGGGACCACCAGGTCGGCGTCGGCGCGGTAGCCGCTGCGGCGCTGCCAGACCCGTACCTCGGCGCTCTCGCCGTGGTCGCCGAAGTTCTCCAGTCTGCCCTCGGTGCCGATGACCGTGTAGTTGCGCCAGTAGTCGGGGGTGTAGTGGCACTGCTGGTAGCTGGCGTGGACGCCGTTCTGCAGGCGCATCGTCATCATCGAGAGGTCCTCGACGTCGACGACCGGGTTGAGCCCGGTGAGCGAGAGCGGCGGCCAGTTCCGCTCGGGGTCGTACCAGTCCGGCATCACCGCTCCGGGACGCTGCCCGGAGCGGTCCGCGATGTCCCCGTACAGGGTGAGCGCCCCGAGGGCGGTGACGTGCTCGGTGTAGCCGCCCGCGAGCCAGTGGATGACGTCCAGGTCGTGGGCGCCCTTCTGCAGCAGCAGACCGGTGGTGTTGCGGCGGTCCGCGTGCCAGTCCTTGAAGTAGAAGTCGCCGCCGTGGCCGACGAAGTGGCGGCACCACACCGCCTTGACCTCGCCGATCTCGCCGCGCCGGATCAGCTCGCGCATCACCCGGACCACGGGCATATGGCGCATGTTGTGCCCCACGTAGAGGCGGGCGCCGCCGCGCCGGGCGGCCGCGAGGACTCGGTCGCAGCCCTCGGTGGTGATGGCCAGCGGCTTCTCCACGAAGACGGCGACCCCGGCGTCCAGGAGGTCGGTGACGATGGCCTCGTGGGTGTGGTCGGGGGTGATGACGAAGACCGCGTCGAGGTCCTCGCCCGCGAGGAGTTCCCGGTGGCCGCCGTAGAGGCGGACGCCGTCGCCGAACCACTCGCGGGCCCTGGGGTGGCTGCCCGGGTCGGTGTCGGCCGCGGCGACCACGGCCGCGCCTGCTCCGGGCCGGTGCGCCTCCTTCGCGAGGGTGGCCCGCAGCCCGAGGCCGACGACGGCCAGGCGCAGTTCACGGGTGGAGGGATCCGCCGGGGCGGGGGAGGGGACCGTCATCGGAGTCAGCCCTTCATGCCGGAGAAAGCGATGCCTTGGATGAACTGCCGCTGCATGACCATGAAGACCACGATCACCGGGAGGGTGGCCAGCAGCGAACCCGCCATCAGGACGGGGTAGTCGGTGAGATGGGCCCCCTGCAGCGAGGCGAGACCCGCCGAGAGGGGCATCTGCTCGGGGTCGGTGTTGACGATCAGCGGCCACATCAGATCGTTCCAGGACCACAGGAAGGTGAGGATGCCGAGCGCGAGCAGCCCGGGCCGGGCCAGCGGCAGCGCGATCCGCCAGTAGACGGTGAAGGGGTTGGCGCCGTCCAGGCGGGCGGCCTCCTCCACCTCGACCGGCAGGCCCATGAAGAACTGCCGGAGCAGGAAGGTGCCGAAGGCGCTGAACATGCCCGGGACCACCAGCGCCTGCATCGAGTTGAGCCAGCCGAGGTTCTGCATGATCTGGTACTGCGGCAGCAGGAACAGCTCGCCCGGCACCATCAGTACGGCCAGGAAGGCGAGGAAGATCGTCTGGCGGCCGGGGAAGCGGATCCGGGCGAAGGCGTAGGCGGCCAGCGAGCACAGGAGCAGCTGGGCGGCGGTCCGCAGCAGCGCCATCAGCAGGGTGTTGAGGAACTGCTCGGTGAAGGGGATCGAGTCGAAGACCGTCGCGTAGTTCGACCACTCCCAGTGGTGCGGCCAGATCGTCGGCGGCACCCGGGTGGACTCGCCGAAGCTCTTGAACGAGGTCAGCACCTGCCACAGCAGCGGGAAGACGGTGAGCACCGCGCCGAGCGAGAGGACGAGGTGCGCGGGCCACAGCCGCCCCTCGCGCTTCGGGCTCCGGGTCGCCTCAGGCATAGTGCACCCACTTCTTCTGCAGCCGGAACTGGAGCGCCGTCAGCGCCATGATCAGGACGAAGAGCACGCTCACGATGGCGGCGCCGTAGCCGCGCTGGTTGTCGAAGAACGACTTCTGGAAGAACAGCATCACCACGGTCTGCCCCTCTCCGTAGGCCGGATTGGTCACGCCCACGCTGGTGTTGGCGCCCAGGATCAGATAGATCAGGTCGAAGACCTGGAGCGACTGGATGACGGAGAGCACCGTCGTGAAGAAGAGGGTCGGGCTGAGCAGCGGCATGGTCACCGAGAAGAACTGCCGCACCCGGCCCGCCCCGTCGAGGGAGGCGGCCTCGTAGTAGTCCTGCGGGATGCCCTGGAGCCCGGCGAGCAGCAGGATCATGTTGTAGCCGACGGTCATCCACACCCCGACGGCGGCCACCGCGAAGCGGACCGTGTCGGGATCGGACACCCAGTACGTGCCGTTGATCCCCACCGCGTCGAGTGCCTGGTTGAGGATGCCGACGTCGCCGCTGTAGAGCCAGCGCCAGACCACGGCGACCGCGGCGGGCATCGTCACCACGGGCAGGAAGTAGAGCGTGCGGTAGACACCCGTGCCGCGCATGCCCTTCAGGTTGAGCAGCACCGCGAGGACCATCGCCAGCGGGATGCCGAGCAGCACCAGTCCCGTGTACAGGAGGGTGTTGCCGAGCGCCTGCCAGAACTCCGCGTCGTGCAGCAGGGTGTCGTAGTTGGCGGTGCCGATCCAGGTGGTGCCCCCGAAGGCGCCCCACTCGGTGAAGCTGTAGTAGAGGGTCTGCACCACCGGCCACAGATAGAAGACGGCGAGGCCGAGACCGGCCGGAGCGATGAAGGCGTACCCCCACCACTTGTCCCGGTGGGCGAAGGCGCGCTCCCGCTTGCGCAGCGCGCGGTCCTCCGCCTCGGGTACGGGCGCGCGTACCGGGGGCGGCGCGGGGGCTTCGGTGTCGAGGCTCATCAGGAACCGGCCCTCCCTTCCTGGTCGAGCAGTTGGTTCATCGCCTTGGCGAGGGCGGTGGTGGCGCCGTCCAGGCTCTCGTCGCCGCTCCAGGCCCGGGCGAGCAGCTGCTGCTCCTTGTGGGCCCAGGCCGCGGTGTTGCCGGAGGTGGGGTACGGCACGGCGTAGTCGACGGCGTCCAGGAAGACCTGGAGGTCGAACTCGGGCATGCCCTCCACCCAGGCGCGCTGGGTCCCGTGGAAGGCGGGGATGGCGGTGCCGTACCTGCCCTGGATCTGCGAGGCCCGCTTGCCGGAGAGGAACCGGACGAAGTCGCGGGCCAGTTCGGGGCGGGGCGTGCGGGCGTAGACGACGTTGCCGAGCCCGTGGATGACGGTGGCGCGGCGGCGGCCCCGGGCCAGCGGGGCGACGTCGACCTTGGCGCGCAGTTCGGGGTCGGCGTAGTAGGTGGCCGCGTTGTACGAGGCGTCCTGGACCATCGCGATCCGGCCGGACTGGAAGAGCTGGGTCGCGTCGGTGTCGGTGATCTGCTGGAGGGTGGGCGCGGCCCGGTAGCGGTGGATCATGTCCACCCACAGCCGCAGGCCCTCCAGGGTCCGCGGGTCCCGGTAGCCCGAGCGCTTGCGGTCCTCGGAGATCACCCAGCCACCGGCCTGGGCGATGGAGTCGTAGTAGTTCTCCTGCGCCCACACCGGGACGCCGATGCCGTGGACGCCGCGCCGCCGGTCGGTGAGCCGCTGGGCGTTGGTGATCAGGTCCTGCCAGGTCCAGTCGGCGTCCGGGTAGTCGACCTTGGCGCGGTCGAAGAGCTCCTTGTTGAACCACAGGCCCACGGTGTCGAAGTCCTTCGGCGCCCCGTACTGCACGCCGTTCCAGCGGTAGAGGGAGACCAGGTCCGCGGGGTAGTCGGCGGGGCGCAGGACGGCCTCGCCGCCCTCGGTCTCCAGCGGGAGGAGCTGCCCGGCGTCGGCGTAGAGGCCGAAGTTCGGGCCGTTCATCCAGAAGACGTCCGGGGCGGTGCCGCTGGTGCACGCGGTGCGCAGCTTGGTCCAGTACGTGCCGTTCGGCGTGAGCTGCACGTCCACCCGCACACCGGGCCGGCTCCGCTCGAACTCCCTGGCCGCCCTGCGCATGGCGGGCAGCTGGGCGACGTCCCAGATTCCGTAGGTCAGGCGCCCGCGCCGGGAGTCCGAGGACCCCGGGGAGCTGCTGCAACCGGCGGCGAACGCCGAGGCGGCGGCCGCGGTGAGGAGCGATCTTCTGCGCACGCGCATCCTTTCGGGCAAGCGGATCGCTCACCGGCCGCCCGGTGCGGGGGAGGCGGTCGGGAGGATCCGGCAGGGGAGGACCCTGAGGGGATGCCCGGGACGCTATGTGCTCGATATTGACGCGTCAAGGAGTGTTTCAATCACCTTCGAGCAAAGAGGGGGAGGTGTCGCGGACCGCTTCCACAGCGGCGCGTACGGTGACGTCCGCGCGCCCGCTGTCCCGGCCGACCTGGGGTTTCCGGGCCCGGACGCACCGCGGCGCGCACCCCCGGGCTGCCGGGGATGCGCGCCGCGGTGGGAACGCGCGTGCGGGCGGAGGGCTCAGCTGCCGAGCAGGCCCTTCCAGTCGCGCGGGGTCAGCAGCTCGCTGCCGCCCTTGGTGCGGCCGCCCGAGCGGCGCAGGGTGGCGACGGCCTCGCCGACCTCGCTGTTCGCGCCCTCCGTGAGGCGCGGGGTGAGCAGCGGCCAGATGTCCGAGCCGAGGTAGCCGGTCTCGTCCACCGTGCGGTGGTGCGCGGCCGAGCAGACGTGCTGCTCCACGCCGTGCACCTCGGCCAGCTTGACCACGGCCCGCTTGGTCGCGGGGCCGAAGACGCCGTCGGCCCGCAGCCCCTCGAAGCCCTTGGCCCGCAGCAGGTGCTGGGCCGCGCGGACCTGGGCACCCGTGCTGCCGGGACGCAGCAGCGGCCAGACGGAGGGCGTGGCGCTCTGGACGCCCATGGCGCCGGCGACCGCGTCGCGCAGCTCCTGGAGCCGGCCGTAGAGGATGTTGCCGGGGCACTCGGTGGAGTTGAAGTCCCGGTGCCCGAGGATGTTCTCGACCGGGCGGCCGTACTGGGTGGCGATCCAGGCGACCAGGGCGACGAGCGAGTCCCACAGCGCCGGGGGGACGTCCACGTCGGTGTAGATGCCCTCGTTCTCGATGCCGATGACCTCGCTGTTGTGGCTGCCGACGTTCGCACCCTGCACGTGCTGGGTGCCGCCGCGCACGACGTCCAGGCTCTGGTGCCTGCCCTCGAGGATGAAGCCGCCGCGGCTGTTGGTGAACTGCTGGCCGGTGTCGCCCCAGCCGCGCCCGTCCATGTGGAAGTTCTGGATGTCCCGGCAGATCTGCTTGGCGTGCTCCAGCGAGTAGTCCTCGCTGTTGCCGGGGTCGGCCGTGTGGTGCACCACGATGAAGGTGGGCACATGGTCCTCGACGACGATGTCGATCTCCGGCGGGCGCGCGCCCCACTCCGCGGTGCCGTAGATCCGCGGCTCGGCGGCCTCGGCGCCCGCGCGGGGGGCCGGAGCCGGAGCGGCCTGCGCCGCCGTCGCACTCTGCCAGCCGACGGCGCCTGCCGCGGCGACGGCGACACTGCCGCGCAGCACGGCGCGGCGGGCGGGGGTGGGGGGTCCTGACTGTGCCGTCATCGCGGTCTCCTCGCAGAGAGTGGGGGGCTGGTCGACGGGCGGGCGCCGGACGCGGGCTGCCGTGTGGGGGGTACGGTTTCGGGGGCGGGACGGGCCGCGGTGTCGTGGCGGAACATCAACACCCCTTCCGTTGCCGCGTGGTGAGCGCCGTAGCCAGCAAAGAGGACTGAGCGTGAACCTGACAACCCCGTAAGGGGGAGCGCTCCGAAACTTTCATCCGGCCTGAAAGAGGGCCCGGTGTGATTCGCTCACCCGGGGACATTCACGGCCGCGGTTTCTCTGGTACGACCACTGGTGACCGGCGCGCGTCCGCCGGGCGTCGGATCTCTGCCCCCGGGCCCCCTCCACGACCCCCTGACGGACCGTGAGAGTGTGAGGCCCGGTCACGTTCGCGGAGGACGGCGGGACCCTGCCGAGACGGACGAGAGAGTGGGCTGCTGCGGGTGGACGCGGGGGAGAGCGCTCCGGTGGTCGAACTGACCCGGACGCATCGCATACTCATCGCTGTGGTGGTGGCCGGTGCGGTCGTCATCGCGGGTATCGGTTTCGCGGGTTCGTATGCGGCCGTGCGGGAGTTGGCGGAGAAGAAGGGGTTCGGGGACTTCTCGCTGGTCTTTCCGATCGGTATCGACGCGGGGATCTGCGTGCTGCTGGCGCTGGATCTGCTGCTGACGTGGATCCGGATCCCTTTCCCGCTGCTGCGGCAGACGGCGTGGCTGCTGACGGCGGCGACGATCGCGTTCAACGGGGCGGCGGCCTGGCCCGATCCGCTGGGTGTGGGCATGCACGGGGTGATCCCGGTGCTGTTCATCGTGGCGGTGGAGGCGGCGCGGCACGCGATCGGGCGGATCGCGGACATCACCGCCGACAAGCACATGGAGGGCGTGCGGCTGACCCGCTGGCTGCTCTCGCCGGTGCCGACCTTCCTGCTGTGGCGGCGGATGAAGCTGTGGGAGCTGCGCTCCTACGAGCAGGTCATCAAGCTCGAACAGGAACGTCTCGTCTACCAGGCCCGGTTGCGCTCCCGCTTCGGCCGCGCCTGGCGCCGCAAGGCCCCCGTCGAATCCCTGATGCCGCTGCGCCTGGCCCGCTACGGCGTCCCCCTCGCCGAGACCGCGCCCTCCGGCCTCGCCGCCGCCGGACTCGACGGGAACGGCAAACCCCTGGCGGACGCGCGCCCTTCGGCACCGGAACTCCCGGCCGAGGCGGCCCCGCCCCGCTCACCGGAGGCGGCCCGCCTGCCCCAGCCGCCCGAACCGGCCGCGGCCGCCCCGCAGTCGGCGCCCGGCGCGAAGCTGCCCGCCGCCCCCTCCCCGCTCGGGGCCCCGGCCGCCGCCGCGGCGCCGATCGAGCCCGACCCCGCCGACGCGGCCCCCGAGTCGAGCTGGGAGACCTGGGAGGACTTCTACTTCGAGGCCTTCACCCGGTATGTCGCGGAGCAGGGCACCCACCCCACCGCGTACCAGCTGACCTGGTACCTCAGGGAGCGCTACGGCGTCACCGACCCGATGGGCAACCCCCTGCACGAGTCCGAACTCGCCGGTCACCTCCACGACTTCAAGCAGCGCCACCCGCTGACCGCGACCGCCGCCGCGGACCAGGACGGCCCGCTCGCGGAGGAACCGGCCCCGTCGTACTAGGGCGGGTGCCCATCGAGGCGGTCCTCGGAGGCATCAGGGTGCGGCCCGCAACCGCGGGAATCGCGGCTCGCGCGGCGGTCGGCCACCGAAGTTCGCCCCGGCCGACGACCGTCAGCGCCGCAGCGCGTCTCCGCTGCTCGGCCCGGTCGGCTGTCCGCTGTGTGGTGCGTTGGGTCAGATACGTCAACGCACCACCCACGGCTACACCGGCCATCGGCATCACGGGGGTCCACACGTCCGCTGCCATGACCGACTCCTACCAGCACCTACCCACCACCCGCCCTGGATCTTGCCAGTCGGCCTCGGGGCGGGCCGGTCTGTCGGCGCACCTCGAACAGCGCCCCCGCAGACGGAAGACGGGCCGCCCGGTCAGCCCCGGCGGCCCGTCTCCCGTCTGTGCGCGGCACGGTGGCCGCGCGGAGGTCCCGTCCGGACCTCGGCGTCCGTGCTAGACCTTGGCGTCCGTCCGGTCCTCCGTGCCCCGGCCGCCGCGCCCGGTGACCTTGTCGCGGACCAGGGCGAGGACGACGACCAGCGCCGCCGCGAGGACGGAGAGCAGCACCTGCTTGCGGGTGTCCGGCTCGGTGAGCATGTACACCAGGACGAAGGAGATCATCCCGATCGTCGCCCAGGTCAGATACGGGAACAGCCACATCCGTACCACCAGGCGCTCCGGGTTCTCGCGCAGGATGATGCGGCGCATCCGCAGCTGCGAGAGGCAGATCACCAGCCAGACGAAGAGGGCCACCGCGCCCGAGGAGTTCAGCAGGAACTCGAAGACGGTGTCCGGCCACTGGTAGTTGAACCACACCGCGAGGAAGCCGAAGGCGACCGAGGAGAGGATCGCGGTCTGCGGCACCCCGCGGGCGGTGGTGCGGGCGAAGGACTTCGGTGCGTCGCCGCGGCCGCCGAGCGAGAAGGCCATCCGGGAGGCCGTGTAGAGGCCGGAGTTGAGACAGGACAGTACGGCGGTGAGCACGATGACGTTCATCACCTGGCCCGCGTGCGGGATGCCGATCTCGTCCATCGCCGCGACGTACGAGCCCTTCTCCTGGATCGCGTCGGAGTCCCAGGGCAGCAGCGCCACCACGACGAAGATCGAGCCGAGGTAGAAGACCGCGATCCGCCAGATCACGCTGTTGGTGGCCTTGCTGACCGCGCGGCGCGGGTCGCTGGACTCGCCCGCGGCCAGGGTGACGATCTCGCTGCCCATGAAGGAGAAGACGACCATCAGGACACCGGTGAGAATGGCGTCCGCGCCATGGGGCAGGAAGCCTCCGTGCGAGGTCAGATTCGAGAAGCCGTCACCGCCGCCGTCCGAGCCCGGCAGCACGCCGAAGACCGCGAGGCCGCCGATCACGATGAAGGCGCCGATCGCGAAGACCTTGATCCCCGCGAACCAGAACTCGAACTCGCCGAAGGAGCCCACCGAGACCAGGTTGGTCGCGGTCAGCACCGCCATGACGATCAGCGCCCAGCCCCACTGCGGGATGCCGGGCATCCAGCCTTCCAGGATCACGGCTCCGGCGGTCGCCTCGATGGCGAGCACCACCACCCAGAAGAACCAGTAGAGCCAGCCGATGGAGAAGCCGGCCCAGCGCCCGAGCGCCCGGTCGGCATAGGCGGAGAAGGAGCCCGAGCTGGGGTCGGCCGCCGCCATCTCGCCGAGCATCCGCATGACCAGGACGACCATCGTGCCGACCAGGGCGTAGGAGAGCAGGATGCCCGGTCCGGCCGCCGCGATGCCCGAGGCCGAACCGACGAACAGGCCCGCGCCGATGACGCCGCCGATCGCGATCATCGACAGGTGCCGGTTCTTGAGCCCGGCCTGGAGACCGGCGTCCGCGTCGCTGCCCGGCAGCCGTCCGCCGGGGCCCTGACCGTCGTCCGGGTGCTCGGGCGCGAGGCGCGAGGAGGGTGTAGTCATCTGACATCCATGGGGTGAGGAACGTCTTTCCGGGACCCGCGGGGGAGAGGGCCCCACCTCCTTCCGGGCGTCGTATCCGAGCCCGGCCGGGGGTTGCTGGACCTTCTCGCGTAGGTGACCTGCTGTCCACCCCGAGAGCTGGGAAAGTGAGGTGTATCTCTTTTATTTCCTTCATATCAAGCGTGAATGCTGTTCACTTTCGCAGGGCCGAAGGTCCCGCGGGCTTTTCGCTGTGCCCGTATGGGGCAGGGAGGCGCCCGTACGGGGCCCGTTCGCGCCGGTTCGCCGGGCTCGCCCCGGCTAGACCGCGGGCGGGAGCGGCTGCTCCGCCCAGAGGACCTTTCCGGTCCTGGTGTACCGGGTGCCCCAGCGCTGCGCGGTCTGCGAGACCAGGAAGAGGCCGCGGCCGCCCTCGTCGTCCATCGAGGCCTGGCGCACATGCGGGGAGGTGAGGCTGGCGTCCGAGACCTCGCAGAGCAGGCTGCGGTCCCGGATCAGGCGCAGCCCGATGGGCCCGTCGGCGTGCCGTACCGCGTTGGAGAGGAACTCGCCCACGATCAGCTCGGTGGTGAAGGAGAACTCGTCCAGGTCCCAGGCGGCCAGCTGCTCGCGCGCCTTGCGGCGGAGCTCCGGCACCGCGGCCGCCTCGGCGGGCATCTCCCAGCTCACCACCGAGCCCGGGGCGAGCGCCCGGCTGCGCACCAGGAGCAGCGCGGCGTCGTCGGTGGTCATCGGGGAGGGCAGCACGCTCAGGACCTCCCCGCACAGCCGGTCCAGGGGCCGGGCGGGCCCGGCGAGCACCCGGGTGAGCCGGTCCAGGCCCTCGTCGAGGTCGAGATCGCGCGCCTCCACCAGGCCGTCGGTGAACAGTGCGAGGAGGCTGCCCTCGGGCAGGTCCACCTCGGCGCTCTCGAAGGGCAGCCCGCCGGTGCCCAGCGGGGGCCCGGAGGGCAGCTCCCGCAGCGCGGCCCGGCCCCCTGGGGTGACCAGCACCGGCAGCAGGTGCCCGGCCCGCGCCAGCGCGCACTTCTGCGAGACGGGGTCGTAGATGCCGTAGAGGCAGGTTCCGCCGGTGGTCTCCTCGTGCGGGGCCCCGTCCTCCTCGGGGGCGGCCCGCTCCTCGGCCCACTGCACGATCAGGTCGTCGAGCCGGGCCAGCAACTCCTCAGGGGCGAGGTCGAGTTGGGCGAGCGCGCGCACCGTCGCCCGCAGCCGCCCCATGGTGGCCGCCGCCCGGAGCCCGTGCCCCACCACATCGCCGACGACGAAGCCCACCCGGCAGCCGGAGAGCGGGATGACGTCGAACCAGTCGCCGCCCACCCCGACCCTGCTGTCCGCGGGCAGGTACCGGTAGGCGGCCTCCACGGCGGACAGGGTGGGCAACTGGCCCGGGAGCAGGTCGCGTTGGAGCGTCACCGCCGCCTGGTGCTCGCCCGCGTACCGGCGCGCGTTGTCCACCGCCACCGCCGTGCGCCGGACCAGCTCCTCGGCGAGGTCCCGATCGTCGCTGCGGTACGGGGGCCAGCCGCCGCCCCGGACGAAGGTGACGAGCCCGAGTCCCGCCCCCTGCGCGCGCAGCGGCACCGCGAGCGTGCTCAGCCCCTCCCCGGCGTCGCGGTCGGGGTCGAGCACCGCCGAACCGCCGCGCAGCGCCCGGGCCTGCGGTGAGGACTCCGGGTAGTCGGGGCGGGCGTCCCGGGTGAGGGCGGCGGGCAGCCCGGCGGCGGCGCTCGGCGCGGTGAAGGAGGCCACCCGGACCAGGGGGCGCTCCCGGTGCGGGGCGCCCCGGGGCGCGCGGCCCTCCAGGACGTCCTGGTAGAGGTCGACGGCGACCCGGTCGGCGATCTGGGGGACCGCGGTCAGCGCCAGTTCGGTGGCGGTGCGGCGCGGGTCGAGGGTGGTGCCGATGCGCTCCCCGGCCCGGACGAGCAGGCGCAGCCGCCGCTCGGCCCGGTAGCGCTCGGTGATGTCGAAGGACTCCTCGCACACCCCGACCGGGCGCCCGCGGCCGTCGAGCAGCCGGTAGTAGGAGTACGACCAGATGCGTTCACCGGCCGGATCCTCGGGCGGGCTGCCGCGGTAGTGCAGGTCGATCACGGGCTCGCCGGTCTCCAGGACGCCCCGGACCAGGGCGCGCAGCCCGTCCGGCCGCTCCGCGCCGAGGATCTCCCCGCCCGGCACCAGTTCGTCCGGGTGCAGGCCCCGGTACCGCTCGGGGGAACCGGCCATCTCCCGGGCGCAGGTGTCGTTGGCCCAGGTCACCCGCAGCTCGGTGTCGTAGAGGGTCAGCCCGATCGGGGACTGGGTGAACAGCGCCCGCAGCACCGCCTGCCCGGTCTCCCAGTCGCGCAGCTCCCCGGCCGGGGCGAGCAGCAGCAGGCTCGTCGCCTCCTGGCCGCCGGGGGAGGCGGGCAGCGGCCGGTGCGCGGCGGCCAGGTGCAGGGCCCGGCCGTCGCGGTGGCGCAGTACGAGGTCGCGGGCGAGGCCTTCGGGGCCGAGGGTCGCGGGCGGCAGATCCTCCCCGTGGTAGTGGCCGGGGGCGCCGACGAGCCGGGTGACGGGGGTGCCGAGGACATCCTCCGGCGGATAGCCGAGCAGCTCCTGCGCGGCGGGACTCCAGCCGTGCACCCGCAGCCGGGCGCCGAGCACCGCGCTGGCCGCCCAGGAGAAGGCGACCGGCTCACCGGTGACACCGCTCGCGGATTCCCAGGCACCCAATGCGCATCACACCCTCGGTGACCAAGCCTCCGCCCCCGCCCCCGGCGGCGCAAACGCGCCCCGCCCTTCCGGCACCCCGGCCCTTCCCCCGGCTCCCCGTACGGCCGAGCCCAACAGGCCGTGCGGCCCCGGGGCGGGCTGCAATGAACGGATGAAGGCCCCCGACGACTGCCTCGCGCGCAACGAGTGGATCTGCGGCGACTATCTGAGCACCCGCCGCCAGGTCCTGTCGGACGCCGTCCTCCAGCACCTGGAACTGACCTCGCTCGCCGTGCTCATCGCCCTGGTCGTGGCGCTGCCGCTGGCCGTGCTGGCCCGGCGCTGGCGGCTCGCCGCGGGACCGGTCCTCGCGCTGACCACGGTCCTCTACACGATCCCCTCGCTCGCGATGTTCTCGCTGCTGCTGCCGGTGTACGGGCTCTCCGCCGCCCTGGTGGTCGCCGGTCTCGTGCTGTACTCGCTCACCCTGCTGGTCCGCAACATCCTCGCCGGGCTGAAGGCGGTGCCCGAGGAGACCCGGGAGGCCGCCCGCGGCATGGGCTACGGCCCCGTCCGGCTGCTGCTCACCGTGGAACTGCCGCTCGCGCTGCCCGCCGCGATGGCCGGGCTGCGCATCGCCGCCGTCTCCGCGGTCTCGCTGGTCACCGTCGGGGCGATCGTCGGCTTCGGCGGGCTCGGCAACCTCATCTACTCCGGGATGAACACCTACTTCAAGGCGCAGGTCCTCACCGCCTCGGTGCTGTGCGTGCTGATCGCCGTCGCCGCCGATCTGCTGCTGCTCGGCGTGCAGTGGCTGCTCACCCCCTGGACCAGGGCGGCCCGCTCATGAGCCGGGGCCCGGGGCGCCGTGCCGCCGCGCCGCCCGCCCGGCGCACGGGACCGCGCCGGCGCGGCCCGGCGGAGCGCCGGTGAACACCCTGGGCGAGGCCTGGGACTGGCTCGCCGACTCCGCGCACTGGTCCGGTCCTGAGGGCATCGGGCAGCGGCTGCTCGAACACTTCCTGCTGACCCTGGTCTGCCTGCTGATCAGCTGCCTGATCGCGCTGCCGGTGGCGCTGGTCCTCGGCCACCTCGGCCGGGGCGGGGCGCTCGCGGTCAACATCTCCAACATCGGCCGGGCGGTGCCCACCTTCGCCGTCCTGGTCCTGCTGCTCCTGACCCCGCTCGGCCGCTACGGGGAGGGCCCCACCGTGGTCGCCCTGGTGCTCTTCGCCGTGCCGCCGCTGCTGACCAACGCCTACGTCGGCATGCGCGAGGTGGACCGCGGCGTCGTCCAGGCCGCCCGCGGGATGGGCATGACCGGCGGGCAGCTGCTGCGGCGGGTGGAGGCCCCGCTCGCGCTGCCGATGATCCTCGCCGGGGTCCGGCTCGCCGCGGTCCAGCTCGTCGCCACCGCCACCATCGCCGCGCTCGCGGGCGGCGGGGGACTCGGCCGGATCATCACCGCCGGGTTCAATCTGGCGAGCACCCCGCAGGTGGTCGCCGGGGCTTTCCTGGTCGCCGTCTTCGCGCTGCTGGTCGAGGGGCTGTTCGCGCTCGCCGAACGCCTCGGGCCCGGCCGCGCCCGGCAGGGGAGGCTCTGATGCCGCGCCGCCCCGCCCGGGGACGGCGCCGGGCCGCCCTCGCCGCGGCCCTGCTCGCCCTCACCGGCTGCTCCACGGGGCCGAGCCTGGAGAACCAGAACGCGGTCACCGCACCCCCGGGCGACAGCCACCGGCTCACCGTCGGCTCCGCCGGATTCACCGAGTCCGACCTGCTGGCGCAGATGTACGCGCTGCTCCTGAAGAAGGCCGGCTACCAGACCGACCTGATCACCGTCTCCAACCGCGAGCTGTACGAACCCGCCCTGGAATCCGGCCAGATCGACGTCGTCGCCGAGTACGCGGCCACCTTCGCCGACTGGCTCAACGCCAAGGAGAACGGCGCGGAGGCGGAGCCCGTCGGCTCCCCGGACCCCGCCCGCACGCTGCGGGCCCTGCGCCGGCTCGCCGCCCCGCGCGGACTCACCGTCCTGCGCCCCGGCCGCGCCGTCGACCAGAACGCCTTCGCCGTCAGCGCCTCCTTCGCCCGCGAGCACCGCCTGAAGACCCTCAGCGACCTCGGCCGTACGAAGCGGAAGGTCCGCCTCGCCGCGGGCGACGAGTGCGTACAGCGGCCGTACTGCGCGCCGGGCCTCAAGAAGGTCTACGGGATCGAGCTGACCGGCGTGGACCCGAAGGGCGTCGGCACCACCCAGGCCAAGAAGGCCGTGCAGAGCGGCCAGGACCAGCTGGTGCTGACCACCACGACCGACGCCACCCTCGCCGAGTTCTCCCTCGTCCTGCTGAAGGACGACAAGCGTCTGCAGAACGCGGACTACGTGGTCCCGGTCGTCAACCGCGCCCGCGCGGGCGGCCCCCGGGTCGCCCGGGCACTGGACGCCCTGAGCCGGGTGCTGACCACCCGCGACCTGGCCTCGCTCAACCAGCAGGTGGACAGCTGGCGCCGGCTGCCGGAGGACGTGGCCCGTACGTATCTGGAGCGCAAAGGGCTGCTGTGAGCCGGTGGCCCGGTGGCCCGGTGGGGCGGGTGGTGGCCCGGTGCGGCCGGTGGCGCGGTCGCCGTCCGGCGGCTCAGGCCTCGGCCACCGAGTCGAAGCGCACGTCCTCGCGGGCGACGCCCCTGGCCTCCGCGTCCACCGAGCGGCGCAGCGCCTCGTGCAGCTTGACCGGGGTGAGCACGCCGAGGAAGCGGGCGCCGTCCAGGACCGCGACCCAGCCCGCGTCGTGCTGGAGCATCACGCTGAACGCCTGCTTCAGCGGGGCGCCCACCGGCAGCCAGGCCCCCATCCGGTGCGCCAGATCGGCCACCCTCCCGCCCTCGCCCGCACGGGCGGCCTCGTCGATGCCGATCCAGCCGTGCAGATCGCCGTCCGCGTCCAGGACGACGGCCCAGCGGCCGCCCTCCTCGCGCAGCCGGTCCGCGGCGCGGGCGGCGGACTCGTCGAGGCGGGCCACCGGGGGCTGTTCGAGGTCGCTGGCTTCGATGGCGGTCACCGAGAGCCGCTTGAGCCCGCGGTCCGCGCCGACGAAGGAGGCCACATAGTCGTTGGCGGGGGTGCCGAGCACCGCCCCCGGGGTGTCGTACTGCTCGATGCGCCCCTCGCCGTAGACCGCGATCCGGTCGCCGAGCCGGACCGCCTCCTCGATGTCGTGGGTGACCAGGAGCACCGTCTTGCGCACCGCCGACTGCATCCGCAGGAACTCCTCCTGCAACTGCTCGCGCACCACCGGGTCCACGGCGCCGAAGGGCTCGTCCATCAGCAGCACCGGCGGATCGGCGGCCAGCGCCCGGGCCACGCCCACCCGCTGCCGCTGGCCGCCGGAGAGCTGGGCCGGATAGCGGGGCCCGTAGACCTCGGGGTCGAGGCCCACCAGGTCGAGGAGTTCGGCGGCCCGCGCGCGGGCCCGCGCCTTCTTCCAGCCGAGCAGGGCCGGCACCGTCGCGGTGTTGTCGAGCACGGTGCGGTGCGGGAAGAGGCCGACCTGCTGGATGACATAGCCGATGCGGCGGCGCAGCCGTACCGGGTCGACGGAGGCGATGTCCTCGCCGTCGACGAGGATCCGCCCCGAGGTCGGTTCGATGAGCCGGTTGACCATCATCATGGTCGTGGTCTTGCCGCAGCCCGACGGGCCCACCAGGGTGACGAGTTCGCCCTCGCCGACCTCGAAGCTCAGCCCCGCCACGGCGACCGTGCCGTCCGGATACCGCTTGCCGACCTCTTCGAACCGGATCATCCACTCACGCTAAGGGCGCCGCCCCGCCCCCGCCCGGCGGGAGCGCCCCACGGGTGGCCACCGGTCCCCGGGCGCCTACCCTCGGACCATGACCGATTCGCCGGAGGCCCCGCAGTCCCAGCTCGCTCCGCTGCCCGAGGACTGGCAGCGGGCGCTCGCCGTCGTCGCCCACCCCGACGACCTGGAGTACGGCTGCGCGGCCGCCGTCGCCACCTGGACCGACGCGGGCAAGGAGGTCTCCTATCTCCTGGCGACCCGCGGCGAGGCGGGCATCGACACCCTCGACCCGGCCGTCTGCGGCCCGCTGCGCGAACGCGAGCAGCGGGCGAGCGCCGCCGTGGTCGGGGTCTCGGCGGTGGAGTTCCTCGACCACCGGGACGGGGTGGTCGAGTACGGCACCGCGCTGCGCCGGGACATCGCCGCCGCGATCCGCCGCCACCGGCCCGAGCTGGTGGTCACCCTCAACCACCGGGACACCTGGGGCGGCACCGCCTGGAACACCCCCGACCATGTGGCGGTCGGCCGGGCCGCGCTCGACGCGGTGGCCGACGCGGGCAACCGGTGGATCTTCCCGGAGCTGCGCGAGGCCGGACTCGAACCCTGGGACGGGGTGCGCTGGGTCGCCGTCGCCGGGACCGACGCCCCGACGCACGCGGTGGACGCCACCGAGGGCCTGGAGCGCGGGGTGCGCTCCCTGCTCGAACACCGCACCTATATCGAGGTGTTGACCGAGGAGGACCCGGAGAGCTACTGCCGCTCCTTCCTCACCGGCTTCGCCGAATCCCTCGCCCCGCGCTTCGGCGGGCGGCCCGCGGTCGCCTTCGAGCTCTTCGGCCGCTGACCGCGCCCGCCGCTCCGCCCCGGCCGGTCAGCCGTTCGCCCACAGCAGGTCGACCTGCGCGGCCTCACTCGCGTTGGGCGTGGGGTTGGTGCAGGCGGGGCCCGGTCCGGTGCCGGACATCAACTCGCTGCACGGGCCGGAGAAATGGTCCGGCAGGCCGAGGATGTGCCCCGTCTCGTGGGTGACCACGCGCAGCGGATCGCCGACGCGCAGGGAGACCTGGCCGTGGCCGTGCCCGTCGGTGTCGGTGTGGGCGCCGCCGCCGGTCTCGACGTAGGTGAAGTCGGCGGCGCCGTCGACCTCCTTCAACTGCACCGCGTCCACTGCCGAGTTCCAGATCTCGGTGCTCTGGGCGATCTTCGCGTCGAAGCTCGGCGCCAGGTCGTCGTTGTAGGTGAGCACCACGGTACGTACGGACTGCTCGGCCCCGGGTCCGGTCTGCTGCTCGGCGCTCGCGGTACCGGCCGAGAGCGCGGCCAGCGCGAGGCCCAGTGCGGCGGCCGCGGTCCGGCGTGCGCGGATCCGGGGCCCGGGGCGTGCGGTGCGGGTGCGGTTCATCTGGTCCTCCTCGCCTCGGCGCCGGGTGCACCGGTCGCCGTTAGGTTCACCGTCGTCCAGCAGTCTTGGCCCGGGAGCCGCGGCCGGGGAGACGGCAACGCGCCATTCCCGCACCGGACTTGGGCCGCGCGAACCTGCCGCGCTCGGCGTACGCGCGGAGCCGGGCGGCGGCGGATTCGGTCCGTGTGGTTGTGCGCCGCTCTGGTCCAGGCCTATGTTCCAAGCTGCGCGTTCCCGGCCCGAACCGTGCACCTCTGCGCATGGAGGCGGGTCGAAGTCCGCCGGTCCTGCTGGTACTTGATGGGTTCTGTGGAGGGCGAAAGTGCGACAACGTCTGTCCCGCTCGGTTGTGCTCGGTGCCGTGACCGCCTTGCTGGCGCTCTCGCTCGGCGCCCCGTCCGCGGGGGCCGCGCCCCCGCCCGGCAGCCCTCCGCCGATCACCCCGGCCCCGCAGTCCGCCACCGTCCGCGCGGACTCGGTCACCCTCACCGGGACCGTCACCCTCGTCGCGGGCGAGAAGAGCGACCGGGCGGCCGTCCAGGTCACCGAGCGGGCGCTCAAGGACGCCGGAGTCCGCCGGATCGTCCGCGCCGACGGGCCGCGCTCCGGCCGCCTCACCGTCTACGTGGGCGGCCCCACCGAGCAGCAGGCCTCGGCAACCGCCCTGCGCGCACTGGGACTTGACGGCCCCTCAGATCTGCCCGAGGGAGGCCACGTCCTCGGCATCGGCGCCGAGCGCATCGTCCTGTCCGGGGCCGACGCGACCGGTACGTACTACGCCGCCCAGTCCCTGAGGCAGGTCCTCGACGGCGGACTGCGCCCGGGCCGGAAGCTGCGCGGCCTGGAGATCCGCGACTGGCCGGCGACCCCGATCCGGGGCGTCATCGAGGGCTTCTACGGCTTCCCCTGGTCGCACGAGGCCCGGCTCGACCAACTCGACTTCTACGGCGCGCACAAGATGAACATCTACGTGTACTCGCCGAAGGACGACTCCTATCTGCGCGAGAAGTGGCGCGAGCCCTATCCCGCCGACCAACTCGCCCGTATCAAGGAGCTGGTGGACCGCGCCCGGGAGCGGCATGTCGAGTTCACCTACGCCCTCTCGCCCGGCCTCTCCGTCTGCTACAGCTCGGACGCCGACGCCGAGGCGCTGACGGACAAGTTCCGGACGCTGTGGGACATCGGGGTGCGCACCTTCGCGGTGCCGCTGGACGACATCAGCTACACGGACTGGAACTGCCCTGCGGATCAGGAGCGTTGGGGCACCGGCGGTGGTGCGGCCGGTGCCGCCCAGGCCCATCTCCTGAACCGGGTGAACAAGGACTTCATCGCCGCGCACGAGGGCGCCGAGCCGCTCCAGATGGTTCCCACGGAGTACTACGACGTCAAGGAGACCCCGTACAAGAAGGCGCTGCGTGAGCAGCTCGACAAGGACATCCTGGTCGAGTGGACCGGGGTGGGTGTCGTCGCCCCCACGATGAGCGTGGCGGAGGCGAAGCAGGCCCGCTCGGTCTTCGGGCACCCCATCCTCACCTGGGACAACTACCCGGTGAACGACTACGTGCCGGGGCGCCTGCTGCTCGGCCCCTTCACCGGGCGCGAGGCCGGGCTCGCCGAGCAGCTGGCCGGGATCACGGCCAACCCGATGGTGCAGCCCTACGCCTCGAAGCTCGCCCTGCACACGGTCGCCGACTACACCTGGAACGACCGCGCCTACGACCCCGCCGCCTCCTGGAAGTCCGCGCTGCGGGAACTGGCCGGGGGCGAGGGGCGCACCGCCGACGCCCTGGAGTGGTTCGCCGACGCCGGCTACGAGTCCGCCCTCGACCCGCGGCAGGCGCCCCGACTCGCCGCCTCCGTCGAGAAGTTCTGGCGGGACGGGGACGCGGCCCGACTGGACCGGGACCTCGCGGCCTTCGGCAAGGCGCCCGCGGTCCTGCGTGCCCACCTGCCCGAGCAGGGCTTCCTGGACGACGCGGCCCCCTGGCTGGACGCCGCCGAGGCCTGGGCCGCCGCCGACCGCACCGCCCTCGACATGCTCACCGCCGCCCGCTCCGGCGAGACGGCACGGGCCTGGAAGCTGCGCCAGAAGCTGCCCCGACTCGTCGCGCACGCCTCCTCCTTCACCGTGGACGTGCTCGACGGGCGGAAGGTGCAGGCCCTGGTCGCCGAGGGCGTGGCCGACACCTTCGTCGACGAGGCCACCGCCGCCTTCGACCGGCTGCTCGGGGTCCCCGGCCGCCCGAAGGCGAGCTCCGACCTCGGCACCCACCAGAGCAACGCCCCGGCCCGGATGACCGACGGCGACGACTCCACCTACTACTGGAGCGACGGCGCCCCCGAGCCCGGCGACGCGGTCACGCTCGACCTGCGGTCCGTCCGGGAGCTGGGCACCGTCACCCTGGCGATGGGCACCCCCGGCAGCCCGGAGGACTACCTCCACAAGGGCGTCCTGGAGTATTCCGCCGACGGCAAGGACTGGAAGGAGCTGGAGACCTTCACCGGCCGCAAGGAGGTCACCGTCACGGCGCCCGAGGGCACCGAGGCGCGCTATCTGCGGGCCCGGGCGAGCGCGGCCCAGGAGAACTGGCTCACCGTACGGGAGTTCGGGATCAGCGGCCAGGTCGCGGAGGTCACCGGCGGGCCCGCCGCCGCGGAGGGCAGCAGCCTCGCCTCGGCCGCCGACGGGGACCCGGGCACCGCCTACCGCGCCGCCCGCGCCCCCGAGGCGGACGAATCGCTCACCGTCACCCTGGAGTCCGCCCGCGCGCTGACCTCGCTGACCGTGCTCCAGCCCGAGGGGCACGCGGTCGCGGCCACCGTCGAGGTGCACGGCGAGGAGGGCTGGCACCCGGTGGGCGAGGTCGCCCGGCCGTTCGACCGCCTGGACGTCAAGGGCAGCGCCGACGCCGTACGCCTCCGCTGGCGGCCGGGCGGCACGGCCCCGCAGATCGCCGAGATCATCCCCGGCTGAACCCGCCGCACGACCGCGGCACCGCGCAACAGCCGTACGTAAGAAGGCTGTTGGCTCGGTGACGAGAAGCCGCCGGAACGGGCGGCCCCCGGGAGCGCACCCGAGGGCCGCCCGTCCGCGTCGAGTTGATGCCCCGTCAAGTAGCCCCGTACGGCGCGAGGGTGGCGGTGAACCCGTGGTGGACATCGGGACAACACCTGCCGTGGGCCTGTCTGCCCGGGCCCCGGGACCGCATACTCGCTCAGGTCCCCTACGGCGTCACACCCCCGGAGGCAGCATGCCCCTCACCACGCGCAGGAGAGCCCTCACCGCCCTCGGTGCCGCCACCGCCGCCGGAGTCGCGGCCCCCGTACTGCTCGGCGGCCCCCTCGCCCCGGCCGCCCGTGCCGCAGCCACCACCGGGGGCCACCGACCCCGCCCGCACTGGCGGGCGCACGCGCACAACGACTACGAGCACCCCCGGCCGCTCCTCGACGCCCTGGACCAGCGGTTCGGCAGCGTGGAGGCGGACATCTACCTCGTCGAGGGCGAGCTCCTGGTCGCCCACGACCCCGCCGACCTCGATCCGCGGCGCACCCTCGAATCCCTCTACCTGCGCCCGCTGCGTGCGCGCGTCCGCGCCAACCACGGCTGGGTGTACGGGGGTTGGCCCCGTCCGCTGCAACTGCTCGTGGACCTCAAGACCGAGGGCGCGAGCACGTATCTGGCGCTCGACCGGGTGCTGCGCCGCTACCCGGAGCTGTTCACCGGCTTCCGCCACGGCCGGGTGCGGCGGCGCGCGGTCACCGTGGTCGTCTCCGGCGACCGCGCCGCCCGCGAGCCGATGGCGGCCCAGGACACCCGGCTCGCCTTCTACGACGGCAGGCTCACCGACCTCGGCACCGCGGCGGACACCTCCTTCATCCCGCTGATCAGCGACAACTGGGCCCTGAACTTCGGCTGGCAGGGCACCGGGCCCTTCCCGGCCGCCGAGCGCCAGAAGCTGCGCACCATGGTCGCGGGGGCGCACGCGCGCGGGCAGCAGCTGCGGCTCTGGTCCACGCCCGACCTGCCAGGACCCGCCCGCGAGGCGCTGTGGGGTGAACTCCTCGCGGAGGGCGTCGACTTCCTCAACACCGACGACCTCGCGGGACTCGCCGCCTTCCTCACCGCACACGGCGCCTGAACCGCCCCGCCCCGGCCGTCCTCCACGACGAGTCCCACCCGTTCGGGGGACACGCCAGAGCGCGGAACACTCCGCCCGCTACGCGACACTTGCGGCCAAAAGCCGCGGTGTCGACGTGGCGGAGGAGTGTGACGTGGCCATTTCCATCTCTGTGGTGCTGCTGCTCACGATCTTGGCGGTGGTCTTCATCCGCAACGGCGCGATGAAGGTCTCCCACGCGATCGTCTGCATCCTGCTCGGTTTCTACCTGGCGGGCACGAGCATGGCCCCGACGATCAGCGACGGCCTCACCGCCACCGCCGAGATCGTCAGCAGCCTCGACCCGTGAGCCCGCCCCCGGCAGACGCACGGCAGCGGCCCGGCGACGGCCCCGGACGGATCCGGGGCGCCTCCTCGCCGGGCCGCTCCCTGCGCGCCGTCAGGACGCGTTGACCAGGCTTATGTACCGCTGCCAGTCCCAGTGCGGGCCCGGGTCGGTGTGGTCGGTCCCCGGCACCTCGGCGTGCGCGAGGATGTGCGTACGGGTCTTGGGGATGCCGTACTTGTCGCAGATGGAGGCGGTCAGCTTGGCCGACTCGATGTACATGGCGTCGGTGAAGTACTGGGGCTTGTCCACCCAGCCCTCGTGCTCGATGCCGATGCTGCGGGTGTTGTAGTCCCAGTTCCCGGCGTGCCAGGCGATGTCCTTCTCGCGGACGCACTGGGCGACATGCCCGTCCTTGGAGCGCACCACATAGTGCGCGGAGACCTGCTTCGCCGGGTTCTGGAAGATCTTGAGCGTGTCGGCGTAGGTCTCCTGGGTCACATGGATGACCACATAGTCGAGGGAGTAGCTGGAGGGGCGGCTGGAGACGGTGTAGTTCTGGGTGCTGGCCGGCTTGCTCTCGGCCGGGGGGTAGTCGCTGGTGCGGGTGCCCGCGAGCGCCCGGCCGCCGAGGGGGAGCAGGGCGGCGGGCACGGCGAGCGCGGCGCCCTGCAGCAGGCGGCGTCTGGTGGGGGAGTACGGTGCGCGTTCCATGGCTGAACTGCCTCTCGTGGGGGACCTGTCGGACCGGAGGGGGCGCTGTGCCTGGGAGCGGTGGTACGGGGGCGCCCCGCGGAGCGGAGCACGGCGCGGCGCCCCCTGACTCGGGCCGCGGTGCCCCCTTACCGCGGACGCTCGGACGGGGCAGCGCGGCGGAGCGCCCCGGCGGTGGTCATCGGGCCGACCGGAGTCGGCGGAAGTACCGTACGGGGCAAGGGTGTTGGGGCGGAAGAGTGCCGTCTGCACAGAACCGGGAAAGGCTGCCCGCGAGGCAAAGGCCCAGCGGGACGCGCGTTGCTCGGGCAGGCGCCGCACAGCGGAGGGCGAGCGCTCCGCTCCCGTGGCGGAGCCGCCCGCCCGGCATCGGACGGATGAACGGGCGGGGCACACAAGGCCGTTGCCCGGCGGGACCGCGACCGCCCCTCCTCACTCTTCGGCGGACACCGCCGCGCTGGGCCTGGCGCGCGCCCCTCGGGTGCGGGATGCTGTGCCGCCAGTGCGGCGTGGAGTACGGCGTGTCAGGTACGAAGGCGGAGAGTTCATGGTGACAGCAGGGCCCGAGGGTCAGTCCGACATCGAGCCGGGTACGTACGAGATCGAACCGGGCGCCTCGACCGTCCGGTTCGCCACCCGTGCGATGTTCGGTCTTGTGCCGGTGCGGGGCAGCTTCGCCCTCCGGGAGGGGCGGATCACGGTGTCCGAGCCGGTGGAGGAGTCCTCGGTGGAGGTCGTGATCGACGCCGGGGGCTTCGACTCCGGCAACCGCAAGCGCGACGAGCACGTGAAGTCCGCCGACTATCTGGACGCGGCCGCGCACCCGGGGATCGCCTACCGCGGCACGGGCGTCAGCCGTACCGCCGAAGGGGCCACGCTGCAAGGGGAGTTGACGGTCAAGGGGGTCACCAGGCCGGTGGCCGTCACCGTCGGTGCCGTCGCGGTCGAGGGCCGCCGGCTCACCGCCCGGGGCACCGCGACGGTCGACCGGTACGCCTTCGACATCACCACCGCCAAGGGCATGACCGGCCGCCGCCTCACCCTCACGCTGGACATCGTCGCCAGTCGTTGAGTCGTTGAGTCGTTGAGTCGTCGAGTCGGGGGGCGGGGCGCCGGGGACCGCCCCCCGACTCCGGTGGTCGTACGGGGCGCCGACGGTCCCGGCCCGGCGCCCCCGGATGAACCGGGTGCCGTGCCGGGCCCGTCCGGGCGCTCCGATCAGCCGTCCCCGGCGGTCAGGGAGAGCGCCGTGGCCGGATCGCTCTGCGGGGCTCCCGCCTGTCGCCACCCGTCCGCCGCTCTGGCGAAGGGCCACCAGCGGCCCTCCTCGTCCAGCCGGAGCTGGCGTTCCCCGCCCGGTTCCGTCCAGCGGTTGCCCGTACGTTCCAGGCGGGGTGCCTCGCCCTCCGCCCAGGCCGTGGCGAGCCCGGACCGGGCGCGGGTCAGCTGCGCCTCGGCCGGTTCCCACTGCTCCGCGAGGACCCGCAGCCCGCTCGCCCCGCCCTCCCGCCAGGCGCGCAGCTCGGGGGCGAGGTCCTCCGGTGCCGCGCCGAGGGCGGCGGCCAGCCGAGCGGCAACCGGCGGGGGCGGGTCCGCCGCGAGGAGCCGTACCGCGTCGGGCCGGAAGCCGAGCCGGGTGTGCTCCGGGGTGTGGCCCGGGGCCAGGGCCTGGGCGAGGAGGCGGCGGGCCTCGGCCGCCGCGGTGGCGGCGAGGAAGGAGAGCGCCTCGGCCTCCACCGGGGCAGGGGGCGCCGACTCCGTGTCCAGGGAGGGGAGTTGGGGCCCGGCGACGGGCACCGGCTCCGGCGCGGGGGCCCTGGGCAGGATGGAGCCCGCGGCGAAGGCCTCCCGGGCGTCCACCCCCGCTTCGGCCCCCGCTTCGGCGGTCTCACCCGCGGCCGGGCGGCTGCCGCGCTCCTGCAGGGCGGCCACCAGCGAGGCCTCGCCGAGCCCGCGAAGGAGCAGCAGGACGAAGGGGTCCTCGTCGAGGAGCCGGGCGGCCTGGTAGCACAGGGCCGTGCTGTGGGCGCAGTGGTCCCAGGCCCCGCAGTCGCACTCCGCCTCCAAGTCGCCGATCTCGGGGAGCAGTCCGACCCCGGAGAGGGCGGCGTCCTCGGCCAGCTCGTGCGGCATCTCGTGGGCGAGCAGCGCCGCCACATGCCCGGCGCGCTCGGCCGCCATGCCGAGCAGGCGGTCCCACTGGGCGGTGTCGAAGCGGTGCAGCAGCACATCGGTGCGGTGCCCGCCGCCGTCCCGGTCGCGGACCATCGCGGTCAGCCGCCCGGGACGCACCGAGACGGCGCCGACCGCACCGGAGCGTGCGAGCCGGTTGCCCGCCCGGAGCCCCGCGGAGTCCAGGGCGGTGTCCTCCAGCGCCTTCACCCAGGCGCGTCCCCACCAGCTCACCGCGAAGGCCCGGCCGTGCGCCGGGGGCGCGGGGGCGAAGACGAGTTCGGTGCCGTCGTCGGTCTCGGGGGTCTGCGGGGTCCCGGGTCCCGTGGGTGTCTCAGCCATCTGTTCCTCCCTGGAGGCTCACCAGCGCGGCGAGTTCGGCGTCGGAGAGTTCGGTGAGCGCCGCCTCGCCGCCGCCGAGCACCGCCTCCGCCAGCGCCTGCTTGCCGCGCAGCAGGGCGTCGATACGGTCCTCGACGGTGCCTTCGGCGATCAGCCGGTGCACCTGCACCGGGCGCGTCTGGCCGATGCGGTACGCGCGGTCGGTGGCCTGGGCCTCGACCGCCGGGTTCCACCAGCGGTCGTAGTGGACCACATGGGAGGCGCGGGTGAGATTGAGGCCGGTGCCCGCGGCCCTGAGCGAGAGCAGGAAGACCGGAACTGTGCCGTCCTGGAAGCGGTCCACCATGGCCTCGCGTTCGGCGACCGGGGTGTCGCCGTGCAGGAACTGGCTGCGGATACCGCGCTCGGCGAGCCGTGCCTCCAGGAGGCGGGCCATCCGTACGTACTGGGTGAAGACCAGCACCCCGGTGTCCTCGGCGAGCATGGTGTCCAGGAGTTCGTCGAGCAGGGCGAGCTTGCCGGAGCGGCCCGCGAGGGCGGGGCCCTCCTCCTTGAGGTACTGCGCCGGGTGGTTGCAGATCTGCTTGAGCGCGGTCAGCAGGCGCACGATCAGCCCCCGGCGGCCCATGCCGTCCGCCGTGGCGATCTCGTCGAGCATCTCCCGGACGACCGCCTCGTAGAGCGCCGCCTGCTCGGCGGTGAGCGGGACGGCGTGATCGGTCTCCGTCTTGGCGGGCAGCTCGGGGGCGATGCCCGGATCGGATTTGCGGCGGCGCAGCAGGAAGGGCCTGACAAGGCGGGCGAGCCGGTCGGCGGCGGCCGGGTCGGTGCCGCGCTCCACCGGATCCGCGTACCGGGCGCGGAAGTCGCCGAGGCGGCCGAGCAGTCCCGGCGTGGTCCAGTCGAGGATCGCCCACAGCTCGGTGAGGTTGTTCTCCACCGGTGTGCCGGTGAGGGCGACCCGCGCCGGGGCCTCGACGGTGCGCAGGGCCCGGGCGGTCGCGGAGTACGGGTTCTTGAGGTGCTGGGCCTCGTCCGCGACAAGCAGCGCCCAGGGTGCCCCGCGCAGGCGTTCGGCGTCGAGGCGCATGGTGCCGTACGTGGTCAGCACCACCTCGCCGGGCGCGAGACCGCCCAGTTCACGGGCGGGGCCGTGGTGGCGGCGGACCGGGGTGCCGGGGGCGAAGCGCTCGATCTCCCGCTGCCAGTTGCCGAGCAGCGAGGCCGGGCAGACCACCAGGGTGGGGCCCGCGGTCGCGGGGTCCTGCTGGCGGTGCAGATGCAGCGCGATGAGGGTGAGGGTCTTGCCGAGGCCCATGTCGTCGGCGAGGCAGCAGCCGAGCCCGTTCCCGGTCAGCCGGGCGAGCCAGGCCAGGCCGCGGGTCTGGTAGTCCCGCAACTGGGCCTGAAGGGCGGCCGGTTGGGGCAGCGTATGGGCGTCCTCCGGGGCGGTGAGCAGGTCCCGGAGCCGGGCGAGGCGGCCCGAGGCGGCCACCTCGACCTGCTGCCCGCCGATCCGGGCGGTGCCGGTGAGGGCGGCACCGAGGGCCTCCACGCCCCGCAGGGTGCCCCCGGGGCGCTCGCGCAGCGCGGCGGCCCGGGCCGGGTCGACGAGCACCCATCGCTCGCCGAGTCGGACCAACGGGCGTGCAGCTTCGGCGAGTTGGTCCAGCTGCGCGGCGGTGAGCCGCTCCTCGCCGAGGGCGAACTGCCAGCGGAAGGAGAGCAGCGCCTCCGGGTTCAGCAGGCCGGAGGATCCCGCACCCTCCTCGCCGGAGACGATCGCGCGGGCCGAGAGTCCCCGCGCCAACTGCTTGGGCCAGTGCACCTCGACCCCGGCCTCGGCCAGCAACTCGGCGCCAGGGCCGAGGAGTTCGGCGACCTCCTCGTCGGCGAGCTCCACCGCCCCGGGCACCGCCGAGGAGAGCAGCGGGTCCAGCGGCGGCCAGTGCCGGACCGCGCGGCGCAGGGCGAGCAGGGTGTCGGTCCTGGCCCGGGGTCCGAGCGCGGCCTCGGCGCCGCTGTCCGGGGCCCACAGCAGGGCGGCGTCCACGACGAGCGCCGGATCCTCGGCGCTGTGCACCTGGAGCACGGCGCGGAAGGGCGCCCCGCTCCCGGAGTCCCGGCTCACCGAGGGCGGGGCCTCGGTGAGCCCCGGTACCTCGATCCGCAGCGAGAGCCGGAGGCCGCCCCCGTGCAGTACGGCCAACTCCTCGGTCCAGGTGGCGAGTTCGGGCCGCGGCTCGGTCCCGGTGCCCGCGAGGGCCGGTCCTCCGGCGGCCACTTCGGCGGCGGCGGTACGCGGCAGCGCGTCGGCCACCGCGTCGAGGAAGGCGCGGACCAAGGCGCCGGGCTCCGCGATCCGCCGGCCCTCGGTGCCGGGGACGGGCAGATTGTGGGCCAACGGCGGGGCGGCAGCGGCGAGTTCGAGCAGCCGCCGGTTCTCGTCCGGCTCCAGGGGTGCGCAGCGCCACTCGTCCGCGCCGTCCTCCCCGAGCACCGGCAGCAGCCTGCCCCGCGCGATCAGCGTGAGGGCGTACAGCGCCGCCGCGCCCCAGAAGCGGACGGCGGGATGCGCCTCGGGATCAGCATGCGCCCGGCTCAGCACGGCCAGCGCCTCGGGCACCGGGAGCGCGAGGGTGCGTACTCCGCCGATCCCGGGCTCCCCGTCGGGCCCGGGCAGGACGAGGTCGAGCGCCGCACCGGCACCGGGCAGGGGTGCCTCCTCGTCCGGCGCCCAGAAGTGGACCCGGCCGCCGCGCGCGGTGCCGGGCACGAAGACGGCGCGGCAGCGCGACAGGCCGGTGTGCGCGGGCGGCCCGGTGGGTTCCGCGGCGGTGTCTGAGGTGGGGGAGATGCTGATGGGAAGGCTCCTCAAGTTTGACTAATAGGGCTGGCGGCGGTTGATGGTACAGCACCCGGAGGGGTTGCCGGGCCGCCGCGATCGTGCCCTCGGAGGCGAGGTGGGAAAGCCACACCACGGGGCAAACCGCAACCCGGGGGTGGGCTCAACCCCCCTTCCGCCCAAGGGAGTTCCCCCCTACCGTCCGGGTGCTGCCGCCATGGTGGTGCTGAGCTGCGGTTTCTACCGTGAGGGAGGTCCATCCGAATCCCGCAGAGCGGAGCATCCGCCATGTCCCAAGCCCTGGCCGCGCCCACGAAACCCCCGGGCGACGGCACCCCGCGCGCCGGCGGCAGCGAGTTCACCCCGCTCCTCAAGGCGGTCAAGGAGGCCGGGCTCCTCGACCGGCGCACCCGCTGGTACGCGGCGGCCGTCTGCGGCAACGCGCTCGCGCTGGCCGCGGTGGTCGGCGCGATGCTGCTCGCCGGGGACCACTGGTGGACCCTGCTGCTCGCGCCGCCGCTGGCCCTGCTCGGCGCGCGCACCGCCTTCCTCGGGCATGACGCGGGCCACGCCCAGATCACCGGCAGCCGCGCCCGGAGCCGGCTGATCGGCCTGGTGCACGGAAACCTGCTCCTCGGCATGAGCTACGCCTGGTGGAACGAGAAGCACAACCGCCACCACGCCCACCCCAACCACATCGACAAGGACCCCGACGTCCTCGCCGACGTGCTGGTCTTCACCCGCCACCAGGCCGTGGTCCGCACCGGCCTGCGGCGCCGCCTCACCCGGCACCAGGCCTGGCTGTTCTTCCCGCTCACCCTCCTCGAAGGCTTCGCCCTGAAGGTGCACGGCGTACGGGACCTGCGGCGGCAGTCACCGCGCGAGCGGGCCGTGGAAGGCACCCTGCTCCTGGTCCACGCCGCGGCCTACGCGGGCCTGCTGCTCACCACCCTGTCCCCGCTGCGGGCACTGGTCTTCCTCCTCCTGCACCAGGCGCTCTTCGGACTCCACCTGGGCCTCGCCTTCGCCCCCAACCACAAGGGCATGCCGATGCCCGACCCGGACGGCGAACCCTGGGGCCATCTGCGCAAGCAGGTCCTCACCTCCCGCAACATCCGCGGCGGCCCGGTCACCGACTTCCTGCTCGGCGGCCTCAACTACCAGATCGAGCACCACCTCTTCCCGAGCATGCCGCGGCCGAACCTGCGCCGCGCCCAGCCGCTCGTCCGGGAGCACTGCCGGGCCCTGGACATCCCGTACGCGCAGACCGGGATCGTCGACTCCTACCGGCAGGCCCTCGGGCATCTGCACGAGGTCGGCGAACCGCTGCGCGCCGCCCCGCGGGGCCGGTGACCTCAGCCCGCCCCGTCCGCCCCGGTCGTGTCCGCACCGGCCGTCCGCCCGGGCTCCTCGCGGCCGAGGAAGTGGAAGCCGGGCCGGGGGTGCATCAGGAAGTCGTGGTGCGAGATGTTCCAGGCGTAGGCGCCCGCGAGCGCGAAGACCACCCGGTCGCCCGCGCGCAGCCCGGCGGCCGGGACCCCGCGGGCCAGGACGTCCTTGGGCGTGCACAGCTGACCGGCGAGGGTGACCCGCGCGCCGCGCGCCGCGGGGCGGGGCCAGGGGTGCGGCCAGGGCGCCGGGGAGGGCAGCACCGTGCAGGGCTGGTCGTGGCCCTTGGCCGCCGGGGTCCGCAGATGGTGGGTGCCGCCGCGCAGCACCGCGAACTCCTCGCCGTGGCTGTGCTTCACATCGAGGACCTCGCTCGCGTACCAGCCGCAGTACGCGGTGAGGGCCCGCCCCGGCTCGATGCGCAGCCGGAGCCCCTCGTGCTCGGCAGACAGCCGGGCCAGCCCCGCGCCGTAGGTGGCCCAGTCGAAGCGCTCGCCGGGGCGCGCGTAGTCCACGGCCATGCCGCCGCCCACATTGACCTCGGCGACCGGGAGGCGGTGGCGGCGGCCGAGGGCGAGCGACCACTCCACCACCCGCCGGGCGAGGGCGAGTTGGGCGTCGGCGGCGAGTCCGCTGGCCAGATGGGCGTGTACGCCGCGGAACTCCAGGTGCGGGCAGCTGCCGCCGGTGAGCAGAGCGAGGGCGTGGTCCGCCTGAGCCGGGTCCATGCCGAAGGGGGTGGGGCCGCCGCCCATGGCGAGCGCGTTCCCGGCGAGGGCCTCGCCCTCCACCCGCAGGTTGACGCGGATCAGCACCCGCAGGCGCGAGCCCGGCACCACGGTGGCCGCGAGGCTCTCCAGCAGGTGGAGTTCGTGGACGCTCTCCGCGTGGAAGCGCCGCACACCGCTGCGCAGGGCCCCCGCGATCTCGGCGGGCGTCTTGCCCGGGCCGCCGAAGGCCAGCGCCGCCCCGGGCACGGCCCCTGCGACATGCGCCGACTCGCCGCCCGAGGAGACCTCGAAGCCGTCCACGTACGGGCCGAGGGCGCCGAGGATCTCCACCTCCGGGTTGGCCTTCGCGGCGTAGTACAGCTCCACCCCCTCGGGCAGCGCCGCCCTGATGCCGCCCAGGTGGGCCCGCAGCGCCGCCAAGTCGTAGAGGTAGGCGGGCAGTTCCTCGCCGGACAGGGCGAGGACGCGGGCGCGGACCTCGGGCGTGGGCAGGGTCATCGGGGGCTCCAGCCGGTGGGGTGGTCGCCGGGGTGCACCGGGTCCGCGAGCAGGTTCCGGGCCAGCGGCGAGGGCAGCCGGACGTAGGCCGCCTCCCGGTCGGCCTTGCGGGCCCAGCGGGTCAGCAGATTGGCCTTGGCGGGCAGCGGCACCCCGTCCAGGAGACCGGCCAGCCGCGGCGGGCGGCCGTGCGCCGCCGCGCAGGAGCGCAGGGTGGTGCGCACCCGGGCCCAGAGTGCGGCCTCCACCTGCGGGTGGAGATCCGCGAGCACCGCCAGCATCTCGGCCACATGGTTGACGAGCAGGCAGTACACGACCCGGTCCCAGCCGCGCTCGGCGTCGTAGGTCATCGGGGCCGCGACCTCGGCGGGCAGCGCCGCGAGGGTGTCCGCGTGGTGCGAGGGCAGCAGCTTGGTGCCCTCCAGATCGCGGAAGAGGACCTGGGCCGGGCGGTTGTCCGCGTCCACGCAGAGCAGGACGTTCTGCAGATGGGGTTCGAGGACGATGCCGTGGTCGAAGAAGGCGGCGAGCACCGGCGGGACCAGCAGGTCCAGATAGGCCGCCCACCACTCGAGCGCCTCCCGCGGTCCCGCCCCGTCCAGGAGCCGCGGCAGCTGGGCCGTGCTGGAGGGGTACTCGTCGGCGACCGCGGCGGCGAGCAGCGCCGTCGTCCCCGGCAGCTGCCGGGCCGCCAGGCCCTCCCGCACGATCAGCCCGAAGCCCTCCAGGAGGTCCAGGTCGGGGCCGCCGTCCGCGCCCGGCAGCGCCAGACTGCGGTAGGCGGGCTCGCGGAGCACCGCGCTGCCGGGGAAGCGCACCGCCAGCTCGTCGAAGGCGGGCCCGAGCAGCCTGCTGAGCGTCACCGCCCCGGTCAGCTCGTACGCGGAGTTCTTGCGCAGGCAGTTGGTGATGCGCACATTGAGGCTGAACTTGAGGAAGGTCTCGCCGTCGTAGAGGGTGCGCACCGAGGCGGTCGGGGCGAACGGGGCGCCGCCCGGGCCGAGTTCGCGTACGTCCCCGCGGGCGAGCGCGGCCCGCAGCGCCGGGTTCTCCCGCAGCAGCGCGTACTGCCAGGGGTGCGCGGGCAGCAGCCGGTAGCCCTCCGGCAGCGGTCCGGACAGGGCGTCCAGGGCGGCGGTGGCACCGGGCCGCACGGACTCCTCGGCGAGCAGTTCCGCGCGCACCGCGAGCAGCAGCAGCGGGAAGGCGGCCCGTGCCTCGGGCGCGAAGGAGCGCCAGTCCGCGCTGCTGCCGGAGCGGGCCTTGGGCGTGGGGTGGAAGCGGTGGCCCAGCGGCAGCGCCTGCTCGGAGTCCAGGTAGGCGGGGCGGCCCGCACCGGCGGCCGGTCCCGCCGCCCGTAGCGCGGCGAGGGCGGCGGAGACGGTGCGGTGGCTGGAGTCGAGCTGGTCGAGGAACTCGTCGTTGTCCACCCCGGTGCGCAGCGTCAGCTCGGTGTGCACGTACTCGGCGATCCGGCGCCAGCCGATCTCCCGCCAGCCCGCGCCGGTCCGCACGCTCACCGGTCCGGTGAAGCGGTGCGCGCCCAGCAGCGAGGTGCGGCGCAGGCCCACCGCGAGCACCACCCCGCAGTGCGGCAGCCGCAGCAGCAGCCGGCCCCCGGACACCGCGGACTGGTGCTCGGGCCCCGAGACCTCGCGCAGCAGGCAGTTGAGGAGGTTGTAGGAGACCGCCTCCTCCGGGGTGGGCAGGGCCGTGGGGGAGGCCGACACGGTGGTGGCCGGCGGATGGGCGAGCGGCGGATTGGTCAGCGAGGGCATCCAGGGCTCCTGCGGGTGCGGGCGGGCGGTCCGGGACAGAGCGGTCGCGGGCGCCGGTGGCGCGGCGGCGACCAGGAAGCGGGCACTCCCACCGGGGCCGGTGTGCGGAGGCGGGCCGACCTCGTCTCGCCCGGTCCCGGGGAGGCGGGGTGTCGAGCCGGGGCGGGCCCTCGGGAAGAGGCCCGGGGCCGTGTCCCGAGGCGCCGGGCCGGGGTGCGGCCAGGTCACCGCAACGCCCCCATCGGCAGCAGGTAGTTGGGCCCGGTCGTGTAGTGCTTGTTGATGTCCGCGGCGCCCGAGCGCTCCTTGGAGAGCAGGGTCCCCGCGCTCACCATGGCCTTGACCGGCAGGTGCGGTGCGTCGAGGACGTGCTCGCGCAGGAGCGCGCCGGACTGCCCCTGGCCGGTGCCGAGTTGAGCGGCGGCTTCCTCAAGTCGGGTGCGCACCATGCCGAGCAGCTCCGGCAGCGGCGCCCGGCCGAGGCGGGCGAGGGCGAAGGCGTAGGCGCCCGCGCACAGGTGCAGGGTGATGGTGGTGAAGACGTCGAGCACCGGCTTGTCGTCCTCGGCGCAGATCCGGGGATCCGCGAAGTCGCTTGCGCGGGGCGCCTGTCGGCCGAGCCGGGTGCGCAGCCGGGCGAGGTTGATCCGCGGTCCGTCGTCGTCCTTGAAGAGCAGCCGCAGCCGGGTGCCGCCGGGTTCCTCGTCGAGGACCAGGGAGATGTTCTGCTGGTGCGACTCCAGGGCGATGCCGTAGCCGAGGAGCATCGACTGGTAGCCGAGGAGCAGGCGCCACACCTCGTCGAAGAGCGCGCGGAGTTCGCCGCCGTAGAAGCGGTCCGCGAGACGGTCGGCCACCAGACCGCCGCCCGGGGCCGGGCCGAGGAGCGCCGTCAGGGGGACCACCACACTCCGGTCGAGTCCCGGGGGCTGGCGTCGGCAGAGCACCGCGAGGAGTTCGTGCCCGGCGTGCGCGTAGACCCGCTCGTCGGCGTGCAGGATCGCCGGGGCGTATCGGGGCTCCCGCGCCAGCACTTTTGCGAGCAGCCGCTGCACCGCGGCGCCGTCGGCGAGGGTGCCCGGCTTGATGGTCCGCCGGTTCCGGCGCCCGAGGGTGGCGGTGGCGAGCGGGAGCTTGAGGTGGAGCGCCGGGTCCCGCAGGCTCGCCACGGTGCGCAGGGAGAGCGTCGGCGCCACCTCCAGGAAGGCCTGCTCGGCGAGGACCGCGGCGGCGGCGAGGCCCCGCTCGCGCAGCGCGCCCTCCAGAGGGGCACCCCAGGTCAACGGGTGGACCGGCAGCATCAGATGACTGCCGTCCAGCCGGGGCAGCCCGAGCCGCGCGGGTGTGGGCCAGGACTCCGGAAGCCGCTCGGCGGTGCCGGGTACGGCGACCGCCTCCCGGGGCAGCGCCAGCCAGCGCAGCGCGAACCGCGGCTGGAACTCCGGTGCGTAGGACCGCAGTTCGTCCTCACCGAGGCCGGAGCGGGCACGGGAGGCCGGATGGACGGGGTGGTCGAGCCGGGCCGCGAGCGATTCGAAGCCCAGGCTGCCGCGGAGCCCCGACCACCGTGCGGGCGCCGGACCGTGACGCTCCGTCAGCGCCTGCGCTGCCCCCTCGGCCGTCCGGGCGTGCAGCCGCATGGCCGCCAGAGCCTCGCGGCACTCCTCGGCGAAGTGCCCGAAGCCCTCCCGGTCGGCGGGGTCGGCGAGCGCCCCGAGCGCGGCCAGGACGCCTGCCACCGTGGTGAGTCGCCTCCCGTCCGGCTCGTGCACCAGCTGGGGCAGCCGGGCCGCGTACGGGTGCTGGAAGCCCTCCGCCTCGACGGCCAGGGCGAGTGCGGAGCCGTCCGGGAGCGGCCACCGCAGCCAGCCGCCGTCGGCGCGCTCCTCGTACCGGCTGCGGCCGCGCATCCCCACCACGTCCTCGCGCAGCAGCGCGGAGAGCACCCGCAGCAGCAACTCCCGTTCCTGGGCGTCCGGTTCGGCTGCCTCACGGGCGCCAGGAGCGGCCGGGGCCGGTACGCCCGGTGCGGTCGGCGGTGCCGCGCCGGGCCGCCCGCTCACGGGGTGATCTCCCAGCTCCGGTTCGCGAAGAACTCCGCCGCGACCCGGGAGAGGGCCTCGCTGTCGGTGCCCGTGGCGCGCAGGATGCCCAGGTAGTCGTGGTTGGTGCCGTAGTGCTCGTGCCGCTCGCCGAGCGGGCGCAGCGGGCGGTAGGCGAGGCGGACGCCGTCGACCGTGCGGTCCAGGGCGGCGGGCGCGGCGGTGAGCGTCCCGGCCCGGTCGGCGAGCGCGTACTGCACCCGCCCCACGCCGCCCTCGCGGGCGCCCAGATCGTGGGGGAGCGGCTCCCCGAGATGGGTCCGCAGCACCAGCTCGAACAGCGGCAGCCCGAGGAGATCGGCGAGCAGCAGATCGCAATGGTCCCCGGCGATACGGTAGTTGACCTCGACCAGCCGCACCCGCCCCGACTGCAGGATGAATTCGGTGTGGCAGGCGCCCAAGCCGACACCGAGCGCGCCGAGTTGGGCACGCACCTGGGTGAGCACCGGCGCGGAGTGGGCGGCCGTGAAGTCCAGCCGCTCCTCGATGAACCGGGGCGGCGGCGAGACCGTCGTATGGAAGCCGCCGAGGATGTGCAGGAGTTCGCCGTCGCCGAGGGTCTCCGCGGTGTACAGCTCGCCTTCCAGGTACTCCTCGGCGAGCAGCGCCGCCCCGGGCCTGCGCTCCCGGATCTGCCGCGCGAGCGCCACCAGTTCCCGCGGCCCCTCGGCCAGGAACACGTCCTCGCTGGCCACGCCCTCCCGCGGTTTCACGATGCAGGGGTACGGGAGGTCGGCCGCCGCGAGCACCGACGGGTCGTCCACGGCGTCCAGCTCCACCGCGCGCACGGTATCCACTCCCGCCGCCGCCAGGCAACGGCGCATCTCCGCCTTGTTCTTGCACCGCAGCGCCGCCTGCCAGTCCTTGCCCGGCAGCCCGAAGTAGGCCGCGGCGAGGGCCGCTTGGGTCTGGAGGTGGTCGCTGTTGGTGAAGATCGCGTCCGCGGGGCGGTGCGCGGCGATCCGGGTGACCACGGCCCGGAAGTCCCGCACCTCGCAGGCGAGGATCTCGCACCGGTCCGCGCTGGACGCGTGCGCCTCGGGCTGGTCGGTCAGCAGCACCATCTCGATGCCGAGCCGGGCCGCGGCGGGCAGAAAGCCCTCGGTGACCGAATCCGTCGGGTTGAGAGCGAGCAGGTACATCCGCATCGACGAGGTCCTTCTGTACGGGGTCCCCTGGGCGCCGGACGGGCGGCGCGGGGCGGGAGGGCGTCCGGGATTTCCGGTGCGGCACGCCCCGCACCCGGCGCGCAGGGCGGCGGCGGGGGCCGGTCCGAAGTCCGCCGGGCGCACCCGGAGTTCAGGGCGACGGGGCGGACGCGGCACCGGCGGGGCGGGCGGACCCGGTCCGCGGTGGAGCGTGGGGACGGGGCCGGTGGCACATCGCAGCGGGACACGGTTGCGCCTGGGTGCGCGGGAGTGTCCGGGCGGCCGCCAGTGCGCCGGGGGCGGCGATGGCGGTTTGTTTGCGGATGGGCACGGGGGGTCACATTAGGTTAGGTATGCCTAATGAGCAAGTCGACCCGCTGGTCAGAGCGGGTCCGAGCCATTCTTCAAGTCCCTTGGTGGGGGAGGGCGTTGGGGGCTTGTGAAAGTGCCGTCGGGCGTGGTCCCGGGCGGTCCGGTCGGGCGTGGTCCCGGGTGGTGCGGCGGCGGAGCCAGGATTCCGGTCGGGCCCGGGGTGGGTCCGGGGCAGGGGACGTACTCCGTCGGCTGGCGCGCCGGGCCCGGTCGGCCGGACCATGGGGGTGGTGCCCCGGGAGCCCCGGGGGGAGATCAGGGTTGTCTCAGGGGCGCTCGGCGGAACCGTCGGAGCCCGGGCGTCGTTTCCCTGACAGAGGGGCGGCACCCGCCGCCGAGGAGGCGAGGCGTATGTCGAACAGAGCGAAGGTCGCCGCGGGTGGTGTCGCGGTGGGCCTGCTTCTGCTGATCTGGCTGCCCTGGTGGGCGGCCCTGCTGGTCATCGTCGGGGTTCCGGCGGTCGCCTATCTGGCGCTCGACCCCTCGCAGCGGCGCCGCCTGCGCAGGGTGAGCCGCAAGGAACTGCGGCGCTGACCGTACCGCCGCGTGCGGTGCGGTGCGGTGCGGTGCCTCGTGCCGTACGGATGCGGTGTGAGTCCGTACCCCGTACTTCCGTGCGGGATACGGAGTGTGAGCATGCCCGGCACCCCGGGACGACTGGGGCGCGCCCCACGGGCTGCCGCCGTGAACGGGGCTGGGCCGGGCCTGCTCAGGCGGGTCGCACGGCCATCCGGTCGAGGGCGTCGAGGAGTGCGGGCAGGGCACTGCCGCGGCCGACGGGCAGGACCTCGCCGGGCTCCTCGTCGAGCAGGACGAAGGCGATGTCGTCGGTGCGGGCCACCATGGACCAGCCCGGTCCGTCCACCCGCAGCGTACGGGCGTTCTCGTGCGCGAAGGCCGAGCGGACCCGGCCCACCGGGGGCTGCCGGTCGAGGTACCCGTGGGCTTCGGCGAGGACGCGCTTGATCCCGGGGTGGGACCCGGTGTCCGCGGATGGCACCGGGGGTTCTTCTGTCGGGGCGGTCCCCTGGGCGGGTGCTCCGCCCAGGGCTGCGGCGGTACCTGCGTTGCCCCCGGCGGCACCGTCGTCGTCCGCGGCGCTCTGGCCGGTCGCTCCGGAACCAGCCCTGGAACCAGTCCCGGAATCAGTCCTGGAACCGGACCCCGAGTCGTCCCCGCCCTGAGAGCCGTGCGTGCCCTCCGGGTCGGGACCGGCCATACCCTCCGGGGCCTCGGTGCTCTCCGGGTTCTCCGCGCCCCCCGCCCCCGGCAAGGCGAAGTCGGCGTCGTCGATCTGTGCCCGCCAGGCGGCCCACTGGAGGGCTATCTCGTCGGCGCCCAGGCGGCGTTGGGCGGGGCCCCAGCTCTCCGTGTCGGGCGGGGACAGCGGGCGCTGGTCCTGGAACTCCGGGTCGGGCGCGGGGTCGTGCGGTGCGGGTACCCCCGGTGTGGCGACCGCCAGGGCGAGCGGCCAGCCCGGGAGCGCCGCCACCACGGCGCGCTCGTCGGGGGAGAGGTCGTACTCCATTCCGCAGTCCCAGGAGGCGATCGCCACGGCCACCAGCGAGACGTCGTCCACCACGACCGTCCAGCGGGCGCCCTCGCCGTCCTGGCCGAGGACGAGTCCGTACCCCTGCGGCGCGGGCTCCATCCCGAGCGCCGCGCAGGCCTCCGGATAGTCGTCGCCGAGCACGCTCGGGAACTGCGCGGGCGTCAGCAGCACCGCCGTGAGCACATACAGCGCGTCGTCCTCGGCGCCGGTCACCTCGTCCGTCGCGGCCATGCCCGGCCCTCCCCTTGCGGTATCCGTCGGCGCACCCTAACCACTGCCGGTGGAGCGCGTCGAGGCCGGTGAGCAGGAAACTCCCGCCCCGATGGGGTCCGGTCGCGCCGCAAACCGTCGCAAGTGCGGTCTTGTTCTGTGCTCGGGGCGGAGGTTCCGGTTCCGCGGGCGGTCAGCGCGCCGCTGTGTGGAGCCGTCCCAAGGTGTCGCGCAGCCAGGCGAGTTCGGCCTTGCTGCTGGCGCGGGCGATGGTGAGCATGCCCCGGCGGAAGGGGTCGCCGAGCTCCTCGGCGGTCAGCGGCACCTCGCCCGCGTAGAAGAAGCTCGTCGGCTCCTGGAGGAAGATGAGCCTGCGCTCCAGGACGGCGGCCTGTGCGGCGGCGTCCGGCAGATGGCGCAGGAAGGCGAGGACGGTGAACCAGCGGTTCTCGTCGGTGATGTCGGGCCCCTGCGCCCCGCCCAGCCTGCGCAGCAGTTCGCCGCGCCCCTCCTCGGTGAGGCGGAGCGTGTGCCGGGGCGCGGCGACGGCTCCCGGCTCGGTCTCGCGGGAGAGGAGCCCCGCCTTCTCCAGGCGCTTGATCGCGGGGTAGAGGGTGCTCTCCGCCACGGGGCGTACGTGTCCGGTCAGTGCGGTCAGGCGTTTGCGCAGCTCGTACCCGTGCAGCGGGGTGTCGAAGAGGAACCCGAGGATGGCCAGCTCCAGCATGCCGCCCAGTCTGCACCACCATCGCCGGGCGCCCTGGCTGCCCTATGCCTCGACTACGTAATACCTCGTGTGCGTAGTATTGGTCACCTGCCGCCCGCCATCGACGCGGCGGACGCGGCAGACGCGGGGGCATTTCGCCGTGGTGCTCCGCAGTGGTGCTCCGCTGTCGTGGCCGCGGTCGCCTTCTGCGGTCGGGTGCGCAGTGCAGTTCTGCAGTGGTGTTCTTCAGGGGGGAAGTGGTCATGCGGCAGACGCGGTTCGACGGCAAGGGGAGCCGGATCCGGTGGACCGAGTCGGTGGGTGCGGGCCCGGCGCGGGTGTTCGTGCACGGCCTCGGCTCCGCCTCGGCGGTCCAGCACGCGCATCTCGGCGCCGATCCGCGGCTCGCCGGGCGGCGGACCCTGTACGTGGACCTGCCCGGGCACGGCATCAGCGACCGGCCCGCGGACTTCGGCTACACGCTCGCGGAACACGCGGACGCGCTGGCCGCGGTGCTCGACTTCGCCCCGACGGGGCCGGTGCAGCTGGTCGCGCACAGCATGGGCGGTGCCGTCGCCCTCGTACTGGCCCGGCGGCGACCCGAACTGGTGGGCAGCCTGGTCCTCACCGAGGCGAACCTCGACCCCGACCCGCCCGCCGAGGCGGGCAGCAGCCGGATCGCCGCGTACACGGAGGCCGACTTCCTCGCCTTCGGCTTCACCGAGGTGCTCGGCCGGGTCGGCGCCGGCTGGGCGGCGACCATGCGGCTCACCGACCCGCTCGCCCTGCACCGCAGCGCGGTCTCCCTGGTGCGGGGCTCGCGGCCGGTGATGCGCGAGATCCTGCGGACGCTGCCCCAGGACCGGGTCTATGTGCAGGGCGGTCGCAGCGGTCCGCTCGACGGCGCCGAGGAGCTCGTCCGGCACGGCGTCCGCGTCGTCACCGTGCCGGGGGCCGGGCACAACGTCATGTTCGACCGGCCGGAGGCCTTCGCCGAGGTGCTGGCCGCCAACTGAGCGGCGCCCTGCGGGACTTCGGGTCGAAGAAGGCTGCCGTCTGTGGGGCTTCGGGTCGAGGGAGGCCGCCGTCTGCGGGAGTGCCCGTGCCGCTCGATGGTGTCGCACCGGTGCTCGGCCGGTGTGGCGCCAGGCGGGGGCTCAGGTGCGAGCCCCCGGACGCCTGGTGGCGAGGACGAGATAGCGCTTCTCCTCGTCCGTATAGGAGTCGAGGCGCCAGCCCGCGGCGTCGAGCAGGGGTGCGAGCCGGGGGCGGGCGCGCAGGTCGTCCTCGGTCAGCCGTCTGCCGTGCTGGGCGGCGAGGGCCGCGCGGCCCAGTGGGTGGAAGAGGGCGAGCCGTCCGCCCGGGCGCACCACGCGGGCCAGTTCGGCGAGAGCGTGCGCGGCGTCGGTGAGGTGGCTCAGCAGCCCGGCCGCGAACACCGCGTCGAGCGCGCCGGAGGCCACCGGCAGCGCCTCCGCGTCGGCGAGGAGCAGCCGCGCGGCGCGGTCGCGGCCCTTCCCGGCGGCCTCGTGCAGCATCGCCGCGGTGAGGTCCGCGCCGAGGACCACGCCTGTCGGTCCCACCGCGGCGCGCAGGGGAGGCAGGGCGCGTCCGGTGCCGCAGCCCGCGTCGAGCACCCGGTCGCCGGGGCGCAGGCCCAGTTCGCCGGCGGCCGCCGCGTAGGCCGGGTCGTCGTCAGGGAAACGGTTCTCCCAGCGGGCGGCCCGCTCGGAGAAGAACCGCTGGATCTCGGCGCGGGCGGCGGCCGCGCCCGGGTGCTCGCTCATCCCGCCATGCTGCCCCATCCGCCGGACCGGTTCACGGCTCCCGGTGCGGAACAGCGCACCCGGGCCTCAACTCATCGGCAGCCGGGGCCGCTTGCGGACGCTCTTCTTCTGCTCGGCGGCTTCCTCGGCCTTCACGACGGCGGCGTACTCGTCGACGTACTCCTGGTCGGACAGGCGCAGGATGGCGTACATGATCTCGTCCGTCACGGCGCGCAGGATCACCCGCTCGTCCTCCATGCCCGCGTAGCGGGAGAAGTCCAGCGGCTCGCCGAAGCGGATGGCGATCCGGCGCAGGCTGGGCAGGCGCTGCCCGGGCGGCTGGGCCTCGAAGGTGCCGATCATCGCGCAGGGGACGACCGGGACCCCGGCCTTGAGGGCCATCGCCGCGACGCCGACCTTGCCCTTGTAGAGGCGCCCGTCGTGCGAGCGGGTGCCCTCCGGGTAGATGCCGAGCAACTCGCCCTTGCCGAGCACCCCGAGGCCCTCGCGCAGCGCCGCCTGGCCCGCCTTCTTGCCGGAGCGGTCGACCGGGATCTGCCCCACGCTGTGGAAGAAGGCCGCGGTCAGCCGGCCCTTGAGGCCGGGCCCCGTGAAGTATTCGGCCTTGGCGAGGAAGGTGATCCGGCGCTTGAGGATGGCGGGCATCACGAAGTGGTCCGAGAAGGACAGGTGGTTGCCCGCGACGATGGCCGCCCCCTCCTCGGGTACGTGCTCGAGTCCCTCGATCCGGGGCCGGAAGGCCAGCCGCAGAAATGGTCCCAGAAGGACGTATTTGAGCACGTAATAGAACATGTGGGGGCTCCTCCTGGGGGCCGGGGCCTCGTACTGACAGCGTCACCCCAGCTCAGGGGGATGGCGGAGGGAGACAGTGTAGGCCGCGATGATCGAGGGCGGAACGGCCGGGACGGGGTGAGTTACCCGTAGTACGGCCGCGTGCGTCCGGAGCACGGTCCGGCGCACGCGGCGAGGGCGGGATCAGGTGGTCTGCGAGGCGACCATCCCGACCGTGATCAGGCCCAGCATCACCCAGCCGAACCAGAGCCAGCCGTTGCTGCCGAGCGCCACTGTGTAAGCCGTCACCAGGACGAGCGTCCCCACGGTGACAACCCCCATGGCCTTCGTAGAACCGGGCATCGCGACACCCTTCTCACGGTGACCGCGCTCCCCGGCGCGATCACAGCCTCCCTCCATCCTCCCCGCCCTTGCCGCTCTTGGCCAGAGCCCGGGGCAGGGGTCCGGCGGCGGCCGCTCAGCCCTCGCGGGCGTGCAGGGAGGCCAGATAGGCGTTGTACGCGGCCAGCTCCTGGTCGCCGTCCCGGTCCGCGGCACGGTCCTTGCGGCGGGCCTGGCGCTGCTCGGAGCGGTACCACTGGTAGAGCAGGGCGAGCAGGACCAGTACGGAGGGCACCTCGCTGAAGGCCCAGGCGATGCCGCCGGCCGCGGTCTGGTCGGCGAGCGCCTCGATGCCGAGCGAGGCCGGGGGGTTCTTGTAGGTGCCGATCATCGGGCTGCTCGCCATCATCAGCGCGATACCGAAGAAGGCGTGGAAGGGCATGCCCGCGAAGAGCTCCAGCATCCGCATCAGATAGCCGGGGCGGTGCGGTCCGGGGTCGATGCCCATGATCGGCCAGAAGAAGACCAGGCCCACCGCGAGGAAGTGCAGCATCATCGCCAGATGCCCGGTGCGCGACTCCATCAGGAAGTCGAAGAGCGGCGTGAAATAGAGCCCGTACAGGCTCGCGATGAAGAGCGGGATGGTGAAGGCCGGGTGCGTGAGCACGCGCAGCAGGCGGCTCTGCAGGAACATCAGCAGGATCTCGCGCGGCCCCTTGCGCCCGCGCCCGGCCACCGGCAGCGCCCGCAGCAGCAGCGTGACCGGTGCGCCGAGGAGCAGCAGGATCGGCGAGAGCATGCTGATCACCATGTGCTGCACCATGTGCACGCTGAACATGACCATGCCGTAGTCGTTCAGCTTGGTGCACATCATCAGGAGCACGCTCAGGGCGCCCAGGGTGAAGGCGATCAGGCGGCTCACCGGCCAGTCGTCGCCCCGCCGCCGCAGCCGCAACACCCCCCAGCCGTAGAACACGAGGGCCAGCACGCAGCCGACCAGGAAGACGGGGTCCGTCGACCAGGCGAGGCCCCGGCCCAGCGTGAACGGCGGCAGATCGGTCATCGTGCCGTGCCCGCTGTGATCCATCCGCCGGCTCCTGTTTCGTGCTGATTGCGCGTGCTTGGTCCCGCACCAGGGTAGAACCGGCGCCCGCCGCCTCCGCGGGCGGGGGCGGCGCGCGCGGCGGGTGGCCTCAGAGCACCACGCCGGCCTCGTCGTAGCGCGCGTCGGGCACCGTCTTGAGCGTCTCGACCGCCGCCGCCAGCGGGGTCCGGACGATCTCGGTGCCGCGCAGCGCCGTCATCATCCCGAACTCGCCCGCGTGCACCGCCTCCACCGCGTGCCAGCCGAAGCGGGTGGCGAGCACCCTGTCGTACGCGGTCGGGGTGCCGCCGCGCTGGACGTGTCCGAGGATCACCGGGCGGGCCTCCTTGCCGAGGCGGTCCTCGAGTTCGAGGGAGAGCTGGCGCGCGATGCCCGCGAAGCGCTCGTGGCCGTAGATGTCCCTGCCGCCCTCGTCGAAGTCCATCGTCCCGGCGCGGGGCTTGGCGCCCTCCGCGGCCACCACGATCGCGAACTTCTTCCCGGCCGAGAAGCGTTCGCCGACCCGTGCCGCCAACTCCTCGATGTCGAAGGGGCGTTCCGGTACGACGATGGCGTGCGCCCCGGCGGCCATGCCGGAGTGCAGGGCGATCCAGCCGGTGTGCCGGCCCATCACCTCGACGATCAGGACCCGCTGGTGCGACTCGGCGGTCGTCTTCAGCCGGTCCAGGGCCTCGGTCGCCACGCCCACCGCGGTGTCGAAGCCGAAGGTCACATCGGTGGCGGCGATGTCGTTGTCGATGGTCTTGGGCACGCCGACGATGGGCAGCCCGCTGTCGGAGAGCAGCCGCGCCGCCTTGAGGGTGCCCTCGCCGCCGATCGGGATGATCGCGTCGAGGCCGAGGTCGGCGACATGGCCGCGGGCCCGCTCCACGCCGTCCCGGAGCTGCGCGGGCTGCACCCGCGAGGAGCCGAGCACGGTGCCGCCGCGGGCCAGGATGCCGGAGACGGCGTCCAGGTCCAGCTTCCGGTAGTCGCACTCGAGCAGGCCGCGCCAGCCGTCGTGGAAACCGATGACATCGTCGCCGTGGTCGACCACGGCGCGGTGCACGACGGAGCGGATCACGGCGTTCAGACCGGGGCAGTCGCCGCCGGAGGTGAGGACACCCATGCGCATAGCCCGGAAAACCTTTTCAACGTGGGCTGACGACCGGACTTCACCGTCCGGATGACGTTCCTCACCCTACCGGCGCCGTCCCGCAATGCGGAAAACCGCGTCCGCCTGCTGGGACGCGCGCCGCCCGCCTGAGCAAGGCGCGGCTCAGGCGGGCCCGCGGTCTTCTCCGGCGGGCGCGGCGGTGCTCAGGCGGGCTGCTGCGCCGCCGCGATGCGCTCGGAGCGCAGCGCCTCGTACCAGCGGTCGTCGGTCGGCGGCAGCGCGTTCACGTCCAGCGCGAGGCGCAGCAGCAGGTCGGCGATCTGCGGATTGCGGGCGAGCACGGGCCCGTGCATGTACGTACCGAAGACGGTGTCGTTGTACGCGCCCTCGGTGCCGTCGCCGGTGCCGTTGCCCTTGCCGAGGCGGGTGCGGGCGAAGGGCCGGGCGGTCGGGCCGAGGTGGGTGATGCCCTGGTGGTTCTCGAAGCCGGTCAGCTGCGGCAGGCCGAGCGGGGGGTCGATGTCGCCGAGGACGTCGCCGACGCAGCGCTCGCCCTCGCCGCGGGTGGAGATCACATCGAGCAGGCCGAGGCCGGGCTCGCGCTGGTTGAGGTCGTTGATGAACTCGTGCCCGAGGATCTGGTAGCCCGCGCAGACCGAGAAGATGATCGCGCCGTTGCCCGCGGCGCGGGAGAGGCCGCCGTCCCGGCGCAGCCGCTCGGCCGCGAGCCGCTGCGGGCGGTCCTCGCCGCCGCCGATCAGGTAGATGTCGCCGGAGGTGGGCACCGGCTGGTCGCTGCGCACGTCGATACGGGTGACGTCCAGGCCCCGCTGGCGCGCCCGGCGCTCGACCACCAGCGCGTTGCCCTGGTCGCCGTAGGTGCTCAGCAGGTCCGGGTACACCCACACCAGGCGCAGGCTGTTGTCGCTCATGCTCGTCAATCCTCGCTGGTCAGTTGCCGACGCGGCGGCGCAGGTCCTGGAAGGCGGTGTAGTTGGCGATGACCTCGATACGGCCCGGAGGCGCCATCTGGACGGCCTCGTCGAGGCTCTGGCACACCTGGAAGCTCTGGTGCGCGACCTCCAGGCGGACCGCGAGGTCCAGCTTGCGGTCGCCGATGACGAAGATCGGGTGCCCGGTGAGCCGGGTGTAGTCGACGTCCCACAACCAGGAGGTGTCGGTGCCGTCGGCGCCGCGGGCGTTGACGGAGAGGACGACCGGCGTCGGGGGCTGGTCGATCAGGGAGAAGGTCTCCAGCCAGCCCGCGGGGTTCTTCGCGAGCAGCAGTCGCAGGTCGCGGCCCTGGAACTGGACCACGTCGTAGCGCCCGGCGACCGCCTGCACCTGGTACATCCGCTCCAGGGCGACCTGCGGGGGCACCCCGAAGACGGCGGCGACCGCGGCCGAGCTGGCGGCGTTGGCGCGGTTGGCGCGCCCCGGCAGCTGGAGGTGGATCGGCCAGGCGGAGCCGTGCGGGTCGAGGACGTACTCGCCGTTGAGGGCCCAGCTCGGCGCCGGGCGGCGGAATCCGCACTCGCCGCAGAACCAGTCGTCCCCGGGGCGCTGCATCACACCGCCGCAGGACGGGCAGGACCAGGCGTCGTCCTTCCACATCTGGCCCGCCGCCACCCAGACGACGTTCGGCGAGGAGGAGGCGGCCCAGACCACCAGCGGGTCGTCGGCGTTGGCGATGACGACGGCCTTGCTGCCCGACAGGCCCTCGCGCCAGTGCTCGGCGAGCATCCGGGTCTCGGCCGCCCGGTCGAGCTGGTCCCGGGAGAGGTTCAGCAGGGCGATGGCCTTGGGCTCGGTGTCGCGTGCCACCCCCGCGAGGTACTTCTCGTCCACCTCGATGACGCCGAAGCGGGCGTCCGAGCCGCCCGCGAGGGCGGAGGTGATGCCCGCGGGCATATTGGCGCCGAGCGCGTTGGAGACCACCGGGCCCGCCGCGCGCAGGGCCTCGGCGATCAGCCGGGTCGTGGTGGTCTTGCCGTTGGTCGCCGAGACCAGGATCACGTCCAGGTGCTGGGCGAGCCGGCCAAGGAGATCGGGACTGAGCCGGAGGGCGACCTTGCCGCCGATCACCGACCCGCTGCCGCGGCCCGCCGCACGTGAGACCGCCGCGGCCGCCTTGCCCGCCGTCACGGCCAGTCTGGCCCGCGGCGGCAGCGGCTCCGTGTTGCCTGCCATCGTTTTGGATCCTCCTCGCGTACGCCGCCGCGTCTGCCCCGGCATCGTGTGCCCTCAGCCTATCGAGATCTCGTCACCGGCCTGAACTGCGGCACCACCAAGGCCCGGTGGAACATCCCGGAACGTACGCTTGCGGCCATGCCGCACCGCCCGATCCCGGGTGCCTCCGGGCGCCCCCGCCCGCTGACCCTGCTCGGTGACGAGATCCTGCGCCGCCCCTGCGCCGAGGCGGTCGACTTCGGGCCACGCCTGGAACGACTCGTCGAAGACCTCTTCGCGAGTATGTACGCGGCCGGCGGGGTCGGCCTCGCGGCGAACCAGATCGGCGAGAGTCTGCGCGTTTTCGTCTACGACTGCCCGGACGACGAGGAGGTGCGCCACCTCGGGCACCTGGTCAACCCGCGCCTGGTGGCGGCCGACGGGATCGAGCTGCGCGGACCGGAGGGCTGCCTGTCGCTGCCGGGCCTGGAGGCGGGCACCCCGCGCTTCGACCATGCCGTGGTGGAGGGCGTCACGGCGCGGGGCGAGCCGCTGCGGATCGAGGGCACCGGCTTCTTCGCCCGCTGCCTCCAGCACGAGTGCGACCACCTCGACGGGCTGCTCTACCCCGACCGGATCACCGGCTGGCGCCGCCGCAGGGTGCTGCGCGCGGCGGCCCGTACGGCATGGGGGAAGGCGGTGGCGGACCGGGCGTGAACCGGCCGCTCGCGGGCGGGGGACCGGCCGAAAGGGCCCGGTCAGAACCCCGGTCCGCCCTCGCGGTCGTCGGCCTCGGCCAGGCGGCCCCACAGGAGGTCGGTGAGCCCGCGGACCAGTTCGGCCCGTGAGCACGGCCGCTCGCCCAGCCACCAGTCGCCCGCCGCGTGCATCATGCCGACGATGCCGTGGCCCCAGACCCGGGCCAGCTGCGCCCCGCCGGGGCCGAGATCGATCCGGTCCTCGATGACCTCGGCCAGCTCCTCGCCGAGGCGGCGCAGCAGGGGCACCGAGTGCACGCCCACGTCGAAGCCGCCCTCGCTGCTCGGCGGCGACTCGGCCGGGTGCATCAAAAAGCGGTAGACCTGCGGCCGGGACTCGACGGCCAGGAGGTAGGTCTCCAGGGTCGACTCCACGCGCCGGCGGCGGTCGGCCGGGGCGTCCAGGGCATCGCGCAGGGCCCGCAGCAACGCGTCGGTGTGGCGCTTGGCGAGCGCCGCGTACAGGCCGCCCTTGTCACCGAAGTGGCGGTAGAGGATCGGCTTGGTGATCCCGGCCTCGGCGGCGATCGCGTTCATCGAGGCGCCGGGCCCCTCGCGCAGGACCACCCGGTCCGCGGCCTCGAGCAGTTGCCGGCGACGGCGCTCCGCGGGCGCCTCCGGTCCGGACTGCTGCCTGGTGTTCATGAGCTCTCCCCACCCGTGATGATCCGGTCACGCCCGGGCAACGTAACACCCGCGGAGAGGCAATGGTGTACACGGGAGTTGACACGATCTACCCGTCGGTAACATACTCGCGTTACCTCAAGTAACACGCATGTGGATCACACCCGCTGGAGGGGTCATGTCCGAGTTCACCATGGATCTCAGTGAAGAGCAGAAGGAAATCCGGGAGTGGCTCCACGGCTTCTCGGCCGACGTGATCCGTCCTGCCGCCGCCGAGTGGGACGAGCGCGAGGAGACCCCCTGGCCGGTGATCCAGGAGGCCGCCAAGCTCGGCATCTACTCGCTGGACTTCTACGCCCAGCAGTACTTCGCCCCGAACGGCCTCGGCATCCCGATGATCATGGAGGAGCTGTTCTGGGGCGACGCGGGCATCGCGCTGTCCATCGTGGGCACCGGCCTCGCCGCCGTGGGCGTCGTCGCCAACGGCACCGAGGAGCAGATCGGCACCTGGATCCCGCAGATGTACGGCGACGCCAGCGACGTGAAGGTCGCCGCCTTCTGCTCCTCCGAGCCCGACGCCGGCTCCGACGTCGGCTCGATGCGCACCCGCGCGGTCTACGACGAGGCCAAGGACGAGTGGGTCCTCAACGGCACCAAGACCTGGGCGACCAACGGCGGCATCGCCAACGTGCACGTCGTCGTCGCGAGCGTCGACCCGGAGCTCGGCACCAAGGGCCACGCCTCCTTCATCGTGCCGCCCCGGACCCCCGGGCTCTCCCAGGGGCAGAAGTTCCAGAAGCACGGCATCCGCGCCTCGCACACCGCCGAGGTGGTCCTGGAGGACGTGCGCGTGCCCGGTTCCTGCCTGCTCGGCGGCAAGGACAAGCTGGACGAGCGCCTCGCCCGCGCCCGCGAGAAGGCCAAGAAGGGCGGCGAGCGCGTGAAGAACGCCGCCATGGCGACCTTCGAGGCCTCCCGCCCGGCCGTCGGCGCGATGGCGGTCGGCACCGCCCGCGCCGCCTACGAGGTCGCGCTCGACTACGCCAAGACCCGTGAGCAGTTCGGCCGCCCGATCATCGACAACCAGGGCATCGCCTTCCAGCTCGCCGACATGCGCACCCAGATCGACGCCGCCCGGCTGCTCGTGTGGCGGGCCTCCTGGATGGCCGCCAGCGGCCAGGCCTTCACCGCCGCCGAGGGCTCCCAGTCCAAGCTCTTCGCCTCCGAGGTCTCCAAGAAGGTCACCGCCCAGGCGATCCAGATCCTCGGCGGCAACGGCTACACCCGCGAGTACCCGGTGGAGCGCATGCACCGCGACTCGGCGATCTACACGATCTTCGAGGGCACCAGCGAGATCCAGCGCCTGGTGATCGCCCGCACCCTGGCCGGTGTGCCGATCCGCTGACCCGGCCCGGATCCGACGACCGGCGTACGAGAAGCGCCTGCACCCTCCGGTGGAGCCGGAGGGTGCAGGCGCTTTCCCGTCCCTGGCGGGGAGAGCCCCGGCCGGACGGGGGAATCACGGCCGGGGCGGTATGAGGTGGACACGGGCGGCGGTCGCCTCCCGGCGCGGGGCTCCACGGGGCTTCAGCCGAACGATCGTCCCCGTGGGCGAGATGATGAGGCCCGGGGTCACAGTCCCGCCCGCATCCACACGGGGAAGAACGACGGGCCGGGGCCCGGTGTTCCCGGCGCCGTCCCCACGCGGGCGTGAGCCGCGTTACCCGCCCGCGCCTTACACGCCCTCCCAGACCGTGGTGGCATTGCAGAACTCGCGGATGCCGTGGCCGGCCAGCTCGCGGCCGTAGCCGGAGCGCTTGATCCCGCCGAAGGGGAAGGCCGGATGGGAGGCGGTCATGCCGTTGACGTAGATGCCCCCGGCCTCCAGGCTCCGCTCGAAGCGGGCCACCTCGGCCTCCTCCCGGGTCCAGACATTGGAGCTGAGCCCGAAGGAGGTGTCGTTGGCCACGGACACCGCCGCGCTGATGTCCGGCACCCGGTACAGGCAGGCGACCGGGCCGAAGGTCTCCTCGCGGTGGATGCGCATTTCGGGGGTGACCTCGGCCAGCACCGTCGGCGGGTAGTACCAGCCCGCCGCGAGCGCCTCCTCGGTGGGCCGCTCGCCCCCGCAGAGCACGACCGCGCCCTTGGCCTTGGCGTCCTCGACCAGTTCCTCCAGATCGGCGCGGCCCTGCTCACTGGCGAGCGGCCCGACGTCGGTGGCCTCCGCCATCGGATCGCCCACGGTGAGCGCCCGCATCCCCGCCGTGAAGTACACGGAGAAGGCCTCGTACGCCTCCTCGTGGACGATGAACCGCTTCGCCGCGATACAGGACTGGCCGTTGTTCTGGACCCGGGCGGTCACCGCCGTCCTCGCGGCCTGCTCCAGGTCCGCGGAGGGCATCACCACGAAGGGGTCGCTGCCGCCGAGCTCCAGGACCGTCTTCTTGATCTCGTCCCCGGCGATCGCGGCCACCGAGCGGCCCGCGCCCTCGCTGCCGGTGAGCGTCGCCGCGGCCACCCGGCTGTCGCGCAGGATGCCCTCGACCGCCCCGGAGCCGATCAGCAGGGTCTGGAAGCAGCCGGGCGGGTATCCCGCCTCCCGGAAGAGGTCCTCCAGGTAGAGCGCGGTCTGCGGGACGTTCGAGGCGTGCTTGAGCAGGGCCACGTTCCCGGCCATCAGCGCGGGCGCGGCGAAGCGGACCACCTGCCACAGCGGGAAGTTCCACGGCATGACGGCGAGCACCACACCGAGCGGCCGGTACACCACCCGGACCCGGGCGGCGCCGGAGTCCTCGACGTCCTCCGGCCGCGGCAGTTCGGCCGCGAGCAGCCGCTCGGCGTTCTCGGCGTACCAGCGCATCGTCTTCGCGCACTTCGCCGCCTCGGCCCGGGCCTGCGCCAGCGGTTTGCCCATCTCCGTGGTCATGGTGCGCGCGATGCTGTCCCCGTCCCGCTCCAGCAGCTCGGCGGCGCGGCGCAGCAGCTCGGCGCGCCGGGCGTAACCCGTGCTGCGGTAGTCCGCGAAGGCGGAGGAGGCGGTGGCGATCCGGCGCTCGATGTCCTTCTCGTCCAGGGGGTCGAACGTCTTGAGGGTGCGGCCGTCGGCCGGATTCACTGTCGCGATGGGCATGGCTGCGACCTCCTGAGGGCTCACTCCGACCCTGACCCGCCGCGTCCGGGGGCGCAACGCGGCACGGACGCGCCCCCTTGGCACGGCGTCCGCGCCGCCCTCTCCGGGCCCCTTGCCCACCAAGGCGCCCGGCTCTGCACCCAGGCGCCCAGCCGCACCTCAAAGCGCTCGGCTCCACACCAAGGCGCCCCGCTGCGCCCGAAGCGCTCGGCTACGCGCCCAGGCGCTCCGCGAGCCGTTCCAGGAACACCGACTGCGCCTTCACCACCAGCCCGGCCGCCTCCTCCAGCGGGAACCAGGCCACCCGGTCCAGCTCCGGAAAGCTCTGCTCCCGCCCGGAACCGCGCGGCCACTCCATGGTGAAGGTCCCGGGCACCACCGCGGCCGGATCCAGCGCGCCCTCCACCGCCCACACCGTGACCCGCTTGCCACCCGACTGGCGGACCTCACCCAGGTCGAGGGCCGGTCCCTCCGGCGCCGGCAGCCCCAGCTCCTCGGTGAACTCCCGCCGCGCCGCCGACCAGGCGGGCTCGGGATCCTCGTACTCGCCCTTGGGGACCGTCCACGCGCCCGCCTCCCGCCGCGCCCAGAACGGTCCGCCCATGTGCCCGAGCAGCACCTCGGTGCCGGGCACCCGGCGGAAGAGCAGCAGTCCCGCGCTGCGCCGCGCGCTCACCCCGGCCGCCCTCAGGCACCGGCCGCGAGCACCGTGTCCACGGTGTCCGCCTCGGCCGCCGGCTTGTCCTCGCGGTAGCGCACCACGCGCGCGAAGCGCAGCGTCACCCCGGCCGGATAGCGGCTGGAGCGCTGGAGGCCGTCGTAGGCGATCTCCACCACCAGCTCGGGCCGCACCCGCACCAGGTGCCCGTCGTCTGAGGTGGCCAGCTCCCCGAGCCGCTCGGTCTGCCAGTCGAGCAGCGCGTCCGTCAGCCCCTTGAAGGTCTTCCCGAGCATGGCGTACGTACCGTCCTCGCGCCGCGCGCCCAGATGCAGATTGGACAGCTTCCCGGTGCGCCGCCCGTGGCCCCACTCGGCGGCCAGGACCACCAGGTCGAGGGTGCGTACGGGCTTCACCTTCAGCCAGGAGGCGCCGCGGCGGCCCGCGCTGTACGCGGCGTCGAGGCCCTTGACCACCACGCCCTCGTGGCCCCGGGCCAGGGTCTGCGCGAGGAACTCCTCGGCGCGCTCCCGGTCGTCCGCCGCCCCCGGTGCGCCGAGCACCAGGCGGCGTACCCGCATCTCCTCGGGGACGAGCGAGGCGAGCCGGGTGTGCCGTTCGGTGAGCGGCAGCGGGAGCAGGTCGGTGCCGTCCAGGGAGAGGACGTCGAAGAAGACGGGGCTCAGCGGGAGGGCGGCCGCGGCGGAGGCGACATCGGAGCGGGAGCCCACCCGGCCCGCGATGTCCTGGAAGGAGCGCGGCCGCCGCTCCTCGTCCAGGGCGATGACCTCCCCGTCCAGGATGAACCGGTCCTTCGGCAACTCCAGTGCGGCGCGGGTCAGTTCGGGCACCCGGGCGGTGATCTCCTCCAGGGTCCTGGTGTAGACGCGCACCCCCTCGCCGTCCCGGTGCACCTGTACGCGGATGCCGTCGAGCTTCTCCTCGACGGCGCAGGGGCCGAGCTTGTCCAGCGCCTGGGCGACCGAGGCGGCGCTGCGGGCGAGCATCGGCTGCACCGGGCTGCCCAGCGTCAGGCGGAACTCCGCGAGCGCCTCCTCGCCCCGCGCCAGCACCGCCGCCGCGACCGGCTCCAGGGAACCGGCCAGCATCACGGCCCGGCGCACCCCGGCCGCGGGCACCCCCGCCGCCTGCGCCAGTCCCTCGGCGGCCACCGCGTCCAGAGCGCCCTGGCGGACCTCGCCGGTCAGCAGCCCGGTCAGGAAGCGCTGCTCCTCCTCGGTGGCGGCGCCCATCAACTCGCCCAGCAGGCGCCTGCGTTCGGCCTGCGAACCGGCGCCGGAGACCTCGCCGAGCGCGGTCAGGGCGGCGTCCACCGCCCCGACCGTCAGGCTCGGCGCCGAGGCCGCGGGCGGCGGGTCCTTGAGGCTGCTCCAGCCGACGCCGATCCGGCCCTGCGGCAGCCGCCCCGCCAGATAGGCGGCCACCAGAGGAGCTTCGGACGGGTCCGCGGCCCGGAACAGCTCGGCGAGCAGCGCGGTCTTTCGGGACCGCGCCGGAGTACCGGCGACCTCCCGGGAAACCTGGGCCAGCTGTGCGAGGAGCATGCAGCCATGGTGCAACGGAAGCCGGGCGCATGCCCCTGCGGCAGCGGCGCGCCACGCGGGGGCGGCGGCCGGGACCCCGCCCTCCGAACCACCCGGGTTCCCGGGGAAGCCCCGTCGACTTCGACAGGCAAACTTGCAAGTCCACCTGCGCAGTGCCTACGGTCGGGCACATGCCCCCCGCCGCCACCGAGCCCGCACCGGAGCAGCTCGCCGCCGAACTCACCGAGGTCATGCGGCTGTTGGTGCGACGGCTGCGCGGAGAGGCCCAGGACTCCGGGCTCACCCCCTCCCAGCGCTCCGTCATGGCACGGCTCGACGCCGAGGGGCCCGCGACCACCGCGGCGCTGGCCAGGGCCGAGTTCGTCCGGCCCCAGTCGATGCGGGGGACCCTCGCCGCCATGGAGGAGCAGGGCCTCGTCGGACGCCGGTCCGATCCGGACGACGCCCGGCAGTCCGTGCTCTTCCTCACCGAGGAAGGGCAGCGCGTCCTCGCCTCGGTCCGCGCCGCCAAGCACGAGTGGCTCACGGCCGCGCTCACCGAGGAACTCGGCCCCCGCGAGCGGCGCACGGTGGCCGAGGCGAGCCGCCTCCTCGCCCGCCTCGTCCGCCACTGAACGCCCCGCCCCGCGCGGGCACCCCCGCAACCGAAAGGCTGGACCCATGACCGCCACCCGCCTGGACCCCGTCACCGCGCTCGTCGTGATCGACCTGCAGAAGGGGATCACCGCGCTGCCGACGGCGCAGCCCGCCGAGCGGATCGTGGAGCGTTCCGCCGCCCTGGCCAAGGCCTTCCGCGCCAAGGGGCTCCCGGTCGTCCTGGTCAACGTGACCGGCGGGGCGCCCGGCCGCACCGAGCAGCAACTCGCCGGTGGCGAACGGCCCGCCGACTGGGCGGAGCTCGTGCCCGGGCTCGGCGCCGAGGACGGCGACCTGCGGATCAGCAAGCAGCAGTGGGGCGCCTTCCACGGCACCGCCCTCGACCTGGAACTGCGCAGGCGCGGGGTCACCCAGATCGTCCTCGCCGGGATCGCGACCAGCATCGGCGTCGAGTCCACCGCGCGCGCCGCACACGAGCACGGCTACCACGTGACGATCGCGACCGACGCCGTCACCGACATGGACGAGGCCTCGCACACGCACGCGCTGACCAAGATCTTCCCGCGCCTCGGCGAGACCGACACCACCGAGGCGCTGCTCGCCCTCCTCGGCTGAGCCCCGCGGCAGGACGTACGGGCGGTCCCGCCGCGGGCCTTTTCGAGGTCGCCGTCGCCCCGGTCACCAGTCCCCGTCCGAGACCGGCTTCCCCGGAGCGTCGCCGAGCGGCTTCACCTGGTGCGGCGAGGGCTGCTGCCAAGGGGTGTGGTCCTCGCCGAGCCACTCGCCGACCGGCTTCACCGAGGCGAGGCCGTCGGAGGGCGCGAGGTCGGTGCCGCTCTCGTCGTAGTAGTCGTACCAGGGCAGACCGGCCCGGGTGTACGCGGCGCGGTCGACCGGGGAGGGCGGCGGCTCCTCGCCGGTGATCAGCCGCCACTGCGGCGGGGTCACCAGGTGGACGAAGACCCGGCCCGCGGCGCTGGACTCCCAGTCGGTGGGCGGCCGTTCGTCCTCGTACACCTCCTGGCGCATGGTGCCGCCCGCGCCCATGCCCATGGCGGCGCCCGCCGCGGCCATCGGCGCCGCGCCGCCCGGTGCCGGCGGCGGGGCGGCACCCCACCCGCCGAACTCGACGGCGCCGCGGGCCAGTTCGGCCCGGCGGGCGGCTTCCTCGGCCCGCCAGGCGTCCAGCACCGGCGGGCGGAGGGTGAAGCTCTGGAGCTGCAGTCCGCCCCAGGTCTCCTCGCCGGTCAGCTGCCCCTCGACGGTGGCGCCCATGCCGAGCGGCACCGCGACGAACTGACGCACCGTGCCCTTCCCGGAGTTGATGCCGTCCAGCCAGGGCTGGCGGGGCAGCGTGAGGTAGTTCTGCGGCGACCGGTCGAGCGTGTCCGACCAGGGCCTGCCGGAGACCGCGCACACCTTGCCGACGCCGACCTGGAGGGCGGCCGGTTCGCCCGAGTCCACGCCGAAGCTCAGCCACATCGCCTCGCGCAGATACACCGGCAGCATCACCCCGCCGCGCCGCAGCCACTCCGGCGGCGCCGACTGCGGATAGTCCGCGACCGCGCGCACCGGGAACTCGCCGAGCCCCGGCGGCAGCGGATGCGTCCCGGTCTCCGGCAGCCGCAGCGTCCGCATGAAGCGCACCCGCACCTTCCCCGGCAGCACCACTGTGTTCTGGTCGATCCGCGCCGATTCCGCCACCGGTTGTGTCCCTCCGTACGACTGGTCCTCGCCCCTTTCCACGAGCGGCGGCCCCGATCGGTTCCCGGTGCGGCGATCCCGCGCCCACCAGGTGCCCGCACCGGCTCTGACCACGGGTAACATCCCTACCGCCGAAGCCGACGAGCAGGAGGACGACGCGTGCCCGCGACAGCCGATGTGCCGGCCCGACTGCCCGAGATCCTCGCCGCCGCGGCCGAGAACAGCGGCGGCGCCCTGTGGCGGCTGGCCGCCGAGCCGCGGCAGCTGGACGCCAACCTGGTACGGATCGCCCCGCACGGCGGCGTCGGCGCCCACCGCGAGCAGGTCCTCGACGTGCTGCTCTACGTCGCCGAGGGCGAGGGCACCCTGCTCAGCGGCGGCCGGGAGCAGCCGCTCGCCCCGGGCACCGTGGTCTGGCTGCCCCGCGGCTGTGAGCGCGCGCTCTCGGCCGGGGCCACGGGCCTGGTGTACCTCACCGCGCACCCCCGGCGGCCCGGGCTCAGCATCGGGGGAGCGGGGACCGGCCCGGCCGGGGTGGCCCAAGGGGGCGAAGCGGCCTGCCAGTTGCACCGGGTCTGCGCCGACTGCGGCAGGCTCGCCGGGGAGTCGGACGCCCGCTACTGCGCCCGCTGCGGCGCCGCGCTCCCGCACGACTGAACGGGTGCCGCGGCGGGCAGGGAGCCCCGCACGGGACACGCGGCACGGGCGCGGTACGGCACGGAAGACGGCCGGGGGACGAGAATCCGGGCGGGGACGAGGGCCTGGACGGGTACCGGGCCCCGCGCCGGCGCCCGGAGCCGCGCCCGCCCCGCGCCCACATACACCCATACGCGTTACACACGCACCGCTAGAGCGAAGGATGAGGCCCCATGGCGCAGCAGGTGAAGGCAGTTGTCGCGCACGCGGTCGGCGAGCCGGTCCGGATCGAGACGATCACCGTGCCCGACCCCGGACCCGGCGAAGCCGTGGTGAAAGTGCAGGCCTGCGGCGTCTGCCATACCGATCTGCACTACCGGGAGGGCGGCATCAACGACGAGTTCCCCTTCCTGCTCGGCCATGAGGCGGCCGGGATCGTCGAGTCGGTCGGCGAGGGGGTGACCGACGTGGCGCCGGGGGACTTCGTCATCCTCAACTGGCGTGCGGTGTGCGGCCAGTGCCGTGCCTGTCGGCGCGGACGGCCCTGGTACTGCTTCGACACCCACAACGCGAAGCAGAAGATGACCCTCGCCGACGGCACCGAACTCACCCCCGCCCTCGGCATCGGTGCCTTCGCGGAGAAGACCCTGGTCGCCGCCGGGCAGTGCACCAAGGTCGACCCCTCGGCCTCCCCGGCCGCGGCCGGGCTCCTCGGCTGTGGCGTCATGGCGGGCATCGGCGCCGCGATCAACACCGGCAACGTCGGCCGGGGCGACTCGGTCGCCGTCATCGGCTGCGGCGGTGTCGGCGACGCCGCGATCGCCGGGGCCCGGCTCGCCGGGGCCGAGAAGATCATCGCCGTCGACATCGACGACGAGAAGCTGCGCACGGCCACCCGGATCGGCGCCACGCACAGCGTCAACTCCCGCAAGGAGGACGCCGTGGAGAGGATCCGCGAGCTGACCGGCGGCTTCGGCGCGGATGTCGTCATCGAGGCGGTCGGCCGCCCCGAGACCTACGAACAGGCCTTCTACGCCCGGGACTTGGCGGGCACCGTGGTCCTGGTCGGGGTGCCGACCCCGGAGATGAAGCTCGAACTCCCGCTGCTCGACGTCTTCGGCCGCGGCGGCTCCCTCAAGTCCTCCTGGTACGGGGACTGCCTGCCCTCCCGCGACTTCCCGATGCTGATCGACCTGTACCGGCAGGGACGGCTCGACCTGGACGCCTTCGTCACCGAGACCATCGCCCTGGACGAGGTGGAGCAGGCGTTCACGCGCATGCACGAGGGCCGTGTGCTGCGTTCGGTGGTGCAGTTCTGATGGCCGCGCGGATCGAGCACCTCATCACCTCGGGCACCTTCTCCCTCGACGGCGGCACCTGGGACGTGGACAACAACGTCTGGATCGTGGGCGACGACGAGGAGGTCGTGGTCCTCGACGCCCCGCACGACGCCGCGGTCATCGCCGAGGCGGTCGGCTCCCGCACCCTCAAGGCCATCGTGTGCACCCACGCCCACGACGACCACGTACGGGTGGCACCCGCGCTCGCCGAGCGCACCGGCGCCCCGATCCTGCTCCACCCCGCGGACCGGGAGCTGTGGGACCGGACGCACCCGGGGCGCGCACCCGACGGCGAGCTGGCGGACGGGCAGGAGATCACGGTGGCCGGGACCGTCCTGCGGGTCATCGAGACCCCCGGGCACTGCCGCGGCGCCGTGAGCCTCTACGCGCCGGACCTCGGCACCGTCTTCACCGGGGACACCCTCTTCGCGGGCGGCCCCGGCGCCACCGGACGCTCCTTCAGCGACTTCCCGACCATCGTCGAGTCGATCCGCACCCGGCTGCTGACACTGCCGCCGGAGACCGAGGTCCGCACCGGCCACGGGGAGAGCACCACCATCGGGGCCGAGGCCCCGCACCTGGAGGAGTGGATCGCCCGCGGCCACTGACCGCGCCCGGCCCGGCCGGAGACCGCGGTACGCACGGAAGGGTCGGGGGCGGTGCTCCAGCCGCCCCCGACCTCAGCGCACCCGCGCCGCCCGGCGGCTGCCGTGCCGCAGCCGCACCGCCGAGTCCAACTCCTCGGCACCGGTGGCCCGGCGCAGGTTCTCCAGCGGCCCGGCGGCCAACTCCCCGAGCAGCGGCCCCGGTTGACCCTGGGCGCTCAGATGCAGCGTCACCCGCACCCGCAGCCGTCCCTTGCGTCCGCCGCCGATCCGTACGCTCCCGGCCGCCACCCCGGGGTGGCGCTCCAACTCCTCCGCCACCGCCGAGGCGAGCGCGCGGGTGCGCAACCGCAGCCAGGGCCGGGGCAGATGGAGGACGCGCCTGCGGCCGGTGGCGGCCTGCGCGAAGAACCACCACAGCAGGAGCAGCACCAGCAGCGCCAGAGCGCCGATCACGGCGGTGTCCCACCAGCCGCGTGCCTGCAGATCCGCCCAGCGCTCCCTCTCGAGCAGCCGCGACCGCGGGGAGGGGCCGCGCCACCAGCCGGGCAGCCGCTCCTCGGCGAAGCCGCTGACCGCGAACCAGGCGCCGGTGCCCGCGAGGGCCAGGCCGAGAACACCGAGCAGGACCCGGTTCACCGCGGTGCGCATCATCGACCGCCCTCCTCTTCCCGCTCCGGGCCGCCCGGGTCGTCCCGCTCAACGTCCTTGTGCAGAAGGAGGGTCGGCTGCACGACCGCGGGGTCCGCCGCCGAACCGGTGCCTTCCCGCCCTTCTTCGCGGGTCCCGCCACCGGCCGCGTCCGGAGTCGGCTCGTACGGCAACTCCGGCCGCTCGGGAACGAGTTCGGGTACGGGCGGGGCGGAGCCGGGGGCCCGCCAGTTCTCGTCCGCGACCAGCCGCAGCCGCCACTTCACCGGCCGGGCGAAGCCGCACCCCGCCACGGCCTCGGCGAGGGCCCGCCGCACGTCCTCGCCCACCTGCTCCAACTCCCCGAAGCCGACGCGGACATGCACCCGCGCCCGCCTGCGGCCCAGCCGTACCCGGGCCGAGCCGACGCCGTTCTGGGCGAGCACCGCGTCCCGCAGCACGAGCGCGGCGGCCGGGCGGTCGAGGGTGGCCGCGAGCCGTGCGGCGGGGGAGTCGAGCGGCAGCCGTCCGCGCAGTCCGGGAGTGAGCGCCAGGAAGACCATCAGGAGCCCGAGCAGAGCGGTGCCCGCCCCGGCCCAGGAGACCCAGGTGTCGGCGACCCGGGCGTCCGCGAGCCGGTCGAAGGCGTGCGCCCGCCACTCGGCCGCGCGGCGTCCGGCGCGTACCGCCACCACATCGGCGAGTACTGCCCCCGCCGCGCCCGCGAGCAGCAGGGCCACCAGCGCGGACGGGATCCGCCGCGGGGACCAGGGCCGCCGGGTGCGGTGCCGGCTGGTGTCCGACGCCTCCGCCGCCCGCGGCGGCGCCTCACCGAGCCGTCCCAGTTCGCCGGGGGTGGCAAGCCGGGCCACCGTCACCCGGGTGCTCGGCACCCTGAGGCCGGTCAACTCCTCCGTACGGCCGGTGACATGACGCCTGATCAGCTCCCCGGACTCCGGCAGGTCCGAGGGGTAGGGGAGGCGGACCTCCAGGGCCAGATGGGCGGTGCGCCCGCGCCGGGACAGGCTGACCTTGCGGGCGGTCTTCGCCGCGGTGACGGCCTCCGATGCAGCCCGCTCGGCGACCTTGCGCACCACCCGGTCGGCGACCTCGGTCGCCCCCCGCTCGGCGGCGGGTTCCATCAGCGCCTCCGCCCCTGCCCGGAGAGGAACTCCCGCAGGTCCACGCCGTCGTCGAGCAGCCGCCCGACCACGAAGCCGACCGCCCCCAGGGCGGCCACCAGCAAGAACGCGCCGAAGCCCCCGAACCACCCGGCGAACGCGAGCGCCATGCCCACCGCCATGCCAAGCACCGCTCTGCTCATCCCTCTTCCTCTCCCCTTCGACTCACTCGCCTCGACCCACCGCCGGGCTTGGGCCGCCCGGCCGCGCACGCACCGCGCGCCGGGCCGAGCGGCCCGGCGCGGCGGCGACTCGGCTGCCCGCTACTCCACCCGCGACTCGACGGGGGAGCCCTCCGCGTCGTCGCCCGGCAGGTGGACGTCGTTCACGGCGACGTTGACCTCGACGACCTCCAGTCCGGTGATGCGCTCCACGGCGTCGATGACGTTCTCGCGGACATCGCGGGCGACATCGGTGATGGGCACCCCGTACTCGACGACCAGGTCGATGTCGATCGCGGTCTGCCGCTCGCCGACCTCGACCTTCACCCCGCGGCCGACATTGGGCCGCCCGCCCGGCACCCGGTCGCGCACCGCGCCGAGCGTGCGGGAGAGGCTGCCGCCCATGTCGTGCACACCGGGGATCTCGCGGGCCGCCATGCCCGCGACCTTGACGACGACGACATCGGCGATGGAGGTCTTGCCGCGGTTCGCGGCGGGTTCGGCGACCCCGCTCGTCCCGCTCGCGACGGTCGTGGAGTTGTCGCCTGCGGCGCGCCGCTGCGGCTTCGAGGCATCGCTCGCGACGGTGGAGACTTCCTGGGTGGTGGTCATGCGGGTCTCTCCTTGGAATCCCTCGGCACGTGTGGCCGTGTCTGATCGTTGGACACGGCACGGCAGCCGGATGTCACGCGCGTTCGAGGATTTTTTTCCGACAGTCCGGAGATTTTCCCGCCGTAGGTGGCAGGAGAAGAAATCCGGCCCTCCCGCGTGACGTTTCGCGCCGGGCCGTGTCCAACGGTTACGCCCACCAGAGTCGAAGAGGAGCGGTCGATTGCCCGGCGACGGGAACCACACCTCCGGACCCACCCCGTCCGGACCTGCCGCCGGGCCCGGCGACGAACTGCTCGCCGCGCGCGCACGGGAGGGCGACGAGGGCGCCTTCGAGACCCTCGTGCACCGCCACGGCCCCGCCCTGCTCAAACTCGCCGCCCGGATCCTCGGCGACACCGCCGAGGCGGAGGACGCCGTCCAGGAGGCCTTCGTCAGCGCCTGGCGCCGGCTCCCCGAGTACCGGGGGGAGGCCGCCTTCCGTACCTGGATGTACCGCATCGTCACCAACCGCTGCCTGAACCAGCTGCGTTCGCGCCGCCCCGCGGCCGACCTCGACGCGGTGCCCGAGCCCGCGGCGCCCGAGCACGAGGCCTCGCCCGCGAGAGCCGCGGAGTCCACGGCGGCCATGAAGGCGCTCGGCACCGCCCTCGCCGAGCTGTCCCCCGAACAGCGGGCCTGCTGGGTCCTGCGGGAACTGCACAATCAGTCCTACGAGGAGATCGCGGAGGCGGTCGGAATCACCCACCAGGCGGTCCGCGGCCGGATCTTCCGTGCACGCCGCCATCTGACGGAGGCGATGGGAGCATGGCGTTGAACGCGAACCCGGTGCCGCCGGACGACGACCTGCCCGACACGGAAGTCCTCGACTGCGGACGGAGCCTGGAGTCGGTCTGGGCCGTCCACGACGCCGAGGGCCCACCCGACCCCCACCTGCGCCAGTGCCCGCACTGCGCCGCTGCCCTGCGCGAACTGCACGCCCTGGACGACCTGGTCCGCCAGGCCCGCTCCGCCGACGACGACACCGCGGCGGCCGACCCCGCCCGGCTGACCGCCCGCGTGATGGACATCGTCCGCCTCGAACTGCGCCCCGGCCGCAGCCTCCCGCTCGGCGAGGCGGACGAGGACCTGTGGATCGTGGAGGCCGCGGCCGCCAAGTCCTTCCGGGCGGCGGCCGACGCGGTCCCGGGCGTGCGCGCGGGCAGCTGCCAGGTGCTCCCGCTGACACCGGGAGCCGGTCGGGTACGCGGACCGGTGACCGTACGCCTGGAGGTCGCCGCCGCGCTGAGCTGGAACCTCCAGGACGTCGCCGAGGCCGTCCGCACCGCCGTGACCTCGGCCGCAGCGCAAGCCCTCGGCCTCGACGTACGGGCCGTGGACGTCGCCGTGATCGACATCCTGGACGACGAGGACGCACCGGACGGGGGAGACCGCGGATGACCACCCAGGACAGCAGCAGCCGCAGGCAGGTGGAGGAGGCGGTCGCCGCGGCGGTGGCCGGGGTCCCGGGCGTCGCCTATCTGCGCCCCGGGCTCACCGGCTTGCTGCGCGCCCGCACCGCCCGCCTGGTGCACGGCACCGCCGGGCCGGAACCGGTCTCCGGAGTCCGCGTCCGGCTCGGCGCCGACCGCCGCACCTGGCAGGTCGAGGTGAAGCTGACCACGCTGACCGGGCACCGGGCCGTCGACGTCACCCGGGCGGTGCGCACCGCCGCGACGGCCGCGGCCGGTGCACTGCTCGGGGTGCCCGAGGCCCGGGTCGCGGTGAGCGTGACGGTCACCGGGGTGCTCTGAGCGCTCCCCGGTGCATGACCCTCATCACACGCCCTCCCGCCGCTCGGGGGCCGAACCGGGCTCCAGCGGCGGGCAGTTGACGGCGAGGTAGGAGCGGCACATCGGCCGCGGGGCGCGCCGCAGCCGCGGGCGCATCGACTTCGGCCGGACGAAGAGGGCCGCCGCGGCGGAGGCGGCGAGGAAGAGCCCCGCGGTGAGCAGCGCGGCCCGCCGGAAGGAGGCGTCCACCGCCGAGGCCGAGGTGTAGGCGTCCCCCGAGAGCCCCACCACCAGGGGCAGCGCGGCCACGATGAGCAACTGCGCCACCCGGGCCGCGGTGTTGTTCACGCCACTGGCGAGACCGGCGCGTGCCGAGTCCACCGAGGCGAGCACGGTGGCCGTCAGCGGCGCCACGAACAGGCTCATCCCGAGGCCGAGGACCACCACCGCGGGCAGCACCTCCGTCGGGTACGAGGCGCCCGGGCCGACCCGCAGCATCAGGAGCGCCCCCGCCGCCCCGACCAGCGGACCGGCGATCAGCGGCGGCGCCGGGCCGATCCGCTTGGCGAGGGCGCCGGTGCGCGAGGAGAGCAGCAGCATCAGCGCGGTGATCGGCAAGGTGGCGATCCCGGCCTGGAGGGCGTCGTAGCCGAGGGTGGTCTGCAACTGCACCGGCAGGAGGAAGAGCATGCCGCCGATGGCCGCGTACAGGCACAGGGTCATGCCGTTGGTCGCGCTGAACAGCCGGGAGCGGAAGAGGGAGAGCGGGAGCATGGGATCCGCCCGCCGCCGCTCCACGGTCAGGAAGGCGAGCCCGGCGGCGAGCGCGAGCAGCGCGGAGAGACCCACCTGGAGCGCGGAGTCGTGGGCGGAGGCACCGATCAGGGCGTAGCTGACCCCGCCGAGGAAGAGCGCCGCGAGGACCGCGCCCCGGACGTCGAAGGGCCGCTGCCGGGCGCCCTCGTCCCGGCTCTCCGGCACGAACTTGACGGCGAGCGCGAGCACCACGGCGGCCAGCGGCAGATTGATGAGGAAGATCCACCGCCAGCCGGGCCCGTCGATCAGCCAGCCGCCTAGGAAGGGCCCGAGCGCCCCGGCCACCCCGGTGAGGCCCGACCAGGCACCGACCGCGCGGGCCTGGTCGTCAGGGTGGAAGGAGGCCCGCACCAGGGCGAGCGAGCCCGGCGTCAAAAGGGCGCCGCCGATGCCCTGCAGCGCGCGGGCGCCGATGAGGATGCCCTCGTCCGGGGCGAGTCCGCACAGCGCCGAGGCGAGCGCGAACCAGCCCGCCCCGAGCAGCAGCGCCCGGCGTCTGCCGATCCGGTCGCCGATCGCCCCGCCCCACAGCAGCAGGGCCGAGAGCGTCAGCATGTACGCGTTGACCACCCACTGGAGGGTGGACAGCGAGGCGTCCAGATCACGCCCTATCCGCGGCAGGGCGACGTTGACGACCGTGCCGTCGAGCATGGCCATCCCGGAGGCGAGGACCACGCAGACCAGCACCCCGCGCCCGCGGGCGGAGGACAGCCGCAGCGTCCCGGCAGCATCTTCGGTACCGCTCATGCCACCAGCTTGTCGGCCCGCGGAGCCCGCCGCCTCCGGAAACGCGGAAACGGCGCGGCCCCGCGAGGCCGGGCGTGGAGCCGGTCGCGGGGCCGCCGTGTGCGTGGTGCCGTCAGCCGCCGTTGACGGCGTCCGAGAGTGCCTTGTCCGCCGCGGCCGCCGACGACTTCCACAGCGTGGTCACCGGCTCCCAGACCACCACACCGTCCGGCGCGCCGAGCGAGGCGGCCGGGAAGCTGCGGCCCTGGTGCGAGGGGTCACCGGCGACGGTCACCGAGTCGACGACCCGGGCATCGGGGTTGTCGAGCTTGCTGGTCGTCCGCACCGAGGCGTACGCGGTGGCGCCCGCCTTCACCCGGTACGCGGCGCTCTCCGACGGCGGCACCGGCTGCGCCGCGCCGTCCAGGTCGCCGAAGGTCACCGTCGGGATCTGGTCGACCACGCAGGCACGGGTGGCCCGGTTGGTGACGCTGATGTGCAGGACGTCCGGCAGCTCCGTACCGGTGGCCCGCACGGTCAGCTGGTTCTCCCGGCAGGTGGTGTCGCCGGAGGCGGCCGGGCCGCCTGCCCACGCCGCGGGCGCGGTCGCGGCGAGCGCGGCGACCGCCGCCGAGGCGGCGAGGATGGAACGAGCGCGCATGTGTTTCCCCTGTTCGAAAAGCGTGGTCAGGGCTCGTGTGCCCGGTCGGCGCGCGGCTCGCGCGCTGCACCGGAGGAAGAAGCTGGGTCCCCGTACGAGCCGGATACCACTAGTGACGGCCGAGCAGCCGCCGAGGTTGCACGGCCGGGGAGGGTTCCCCCGATCGGCCGCGTGTTCCGCCGCGTGTGGACGCCTCGGCACGCGGCGGGGCCCTTCCGGCGTGGACTGCCGATGAGTCAGCATGGCCGGAACCGGGCGCAGTTCACCGCCCGGCCGGGGGTCCGGGGACGGCCGCGGGGCCCCAACTCGGCGCTGACGACCGGTTGTTCCGCCCGGCAGAGGGGCGGCAGCCGCCCGGCAGCGGGTGTGCGGTGGCTACGGCAGCGGGAAGCCGAGGGCCTCGGCGGCGCGCTCCGGGGTCGGCTGGTTCCACCGTTCGGCCATGGCGGCGGCGCTGGAGAGCGAGCGCGGTTCGGCTACATCGAGGTACAGCCGGCCCGCGAGGTGATCCGTCTCGTGCTGGACGATCCGGGCGGCCCAGCCGGAGAACACCTCGTCCACGGCCGCGCCCGCCGCGTCGAGCGCGCGCAGGCGCACCCGCGCGTGCCGGGCCACCACCGCTCCCCAGCCCGGCACGCTGAGGCAGCCCTCGAAGAAGGCCGCCCGGCGGTCACCCACCGGTTCGTAGACCGGGTTCAGGAGCACCCGGAAGGGCAGCGGCTCCCGCTCGCGCGCACGGCGGATCTCCTCGGGGACCTCGGCCGTGTCCTCCAGCACCGCCAGCCGGAGCGCGATCCCGACCTGCGGCGCGGCGAGGCCGACGCCGGGCGCCGCGTGCATGGTCTCCCGCATGGCCTCGATCAGCCGCTCCAACCGGCGCGCACCGAGCTGCCCCTCGTACGCTGCGGCCGGGCGCCGCAGCACGGGATCGCCCGCGGCGACGATCGGCAGCGGCAGCGGACCGTCGAGCAGGGCATCGACCTGGGGGACCAGCGCGTCTGAGGACATGCCCCCAGGATGCCAAGTCCGCGCGGCGGGCGGGGTCCCGGGCCGTCGCGCGGGCAGCCTCAGTGCACGCAGAACTCATTGCCCTCGGGGTCCGTCATGATCACCCACTCCCCGGCGGGCTCCCGGACATGCCGCTGGACACGGGCGCCCAGGGAGCTGAGGCGCTCCACCTCCGCCTCCCGCTCCCCGGCCGGGCCGTGCAGGTCGATATGGAGTCGGTTCTTGCCCGTCTTCCGCTCCTCGGGGGGCACCCGGTTGAAGAGCAGCCGCCGCCCGAGACCCGCCCCGCTCTCGGGGTCGTAGGGGTCCTCGGGATGGCGCACCCCGGCGGCGTCGCGCCAGGCCTTGCGGCCGTCGTGGTCGAGCAGGATCTCGGGAGGGATGGCGCCGAGGCCGAGCAGCTTGCCGATGAGCACGCTGTGGTCCTCGACCTCGTAGTGCAGCGCGGCCGCCCAGAAGGCGGCCTGCGCATGCGGGTCGTGGGTGTCGACGACGAGCTTCCAGTGCACGGGAGTTGCGGTCATGGTCACCACTTATAGAGCCCGGCACTGACATCGCCGCCGAGCCACCCTTTTCGGCCACCCGGCAGGAGTAGGCGGACCGGCGCGTCAGGGGGCCCGGCGCTCAGATGTCCTCGCGGGCACGGGAGTTCGCCTCCAAGGGGGGACGGCCGGGGTCACCGGTGCCGCGGTCCTGGCCGTCCGCTGCCGGTTGGCGGTGGCCTTCCTGGAGGGAATCCGGCTCATGGGAGATATAACCGGCGAGGGCCAGATTCGCGCCGGTCTGGAAACGGCTGGTGGCATTCGCCTGTTCCATGATCTGGGCGATATGGCGGCGGCAGGTGCGGACACTCATGCCGAGTTTCCGCGCGACATTCTCGTCCTTGTGGCCCTGGGCGAGGAGTTTGATGATGGCGTGCTTGAGATTGTGCGTGATGTGCGGGGTGGCCTGGGTCGTGGGGGTGTAGGGGGTGGCGTTGTTCCACAGGTGGTCATAGGTCTTGCAGAGAAAGGCGACCAGTGTGGGTTCCCGGATCAGGGCCGCGCCCGGCCGCCGGTGGGTGATGTTCTGCTCGGGCAGGAACACCGTTTCGCGGTCGTAGATGATGATCCGGTCGATGAGTTGGTCGGTGGTGCGGACCTGGGCGCCCTGATCGGTGATCGTACGGATGTAGTTGACCGTGGTGAGATCGGTGCGCGCGGTGTGCTGGTAAAGGTGCTTGATGGTGAGCCCGCGCTGAAGATTGTGGAGCGTCCGCGGGCGGGCGTTCTCCAGAATGTCCGCGGGCCGCGGGCCGCCGGGCTGGGCGGTGAGGATTTCCTTGGTGGCGTTCAGCCCGTGGTCGTTGAGTGTTTTCTGCAGCGTGGCGATATCTGTGATGATGTCGAACGCCTCGGTGTGATTCCGGTGCTGCCTGCTCTCGTAATAGAGCGGCTGGAGCGTCTGCATCCGGTTGCGGGTGTGCGTGACCGCCTTCTGCAACTGCTGGATGTGGTGCTCGGTGGTGGCGAGGAGTTCGGCGGTGGCCGCGTCCGGGCTGAGCGGGATCAGCGTGCGCGGCTGGCCCGGGACCGGTTTCAGGAGGTGGAGCTGGGTGAGCGTGTGCGTGATGTCCTCGGTCTGCTCGGCGGTCAGCCCGAGGACCTCCTTGATGTGGTCGGCCTGGTAGCGGCCGTTGAGCACGGCGTGCCGGTAGGCGCTCGCGGTGAGGTCGTCGAGGTGGTCGAGCGTGGGGGTGTGCAGCGTGTGCTGCAGGGCGTCCGCCGTCTCGCGGTCGGTGTGCGCCTGCGGGCGGCCGGAGGAGGGCGGGCCGCTCCACTCGTGCGGGGAGCGCGCCTGGGGGACCGGTGCGCCGGGGCCGGCCGCCGGGTGGTCCTGATCGGCGGGGTGGGGCACGGGCTGGGAGCGGGGGGCTGGTTGGGCGTCGTCCATGTGCCGGCTGGGGTTCGTGTCCTCGGCGCCTTCTGTGTGGGGGGTGGGCGTCCCGGGGGCGGCTGGGGTGCCGCCCGCGGAGCGGTGGCCGACCGGGCTCGCGGTCGCGTCAGGGGAGAGGCCGGTGGTGAGGGCATGGGCGGGCTTGTCCGTTTGCTCCGTGGGGGCACGGGTGGTGCTATTCGGGTCGGTTTCGGACATCCCTGGTTCTCTCCCCCGGCTGAAAGTGCATCGTGCCTGACAACTTTACGTCACCGGCATTGGGTTGGCGGGTTTCGGTAAGGAGCATGCTCGTGCGGTCACTGACTGTTTCTCCGCCTCCGCTGCGTAAATGCCCGGCCTCCGCAAGGTGTGGGTAAGGCCACTGTGGGCACGGCAAGTTGGCCGGGTCTTTGTCCCGCCTTCCCGAAGCCCCGGTGGAACTGTAAATTCCGTTTAGCGGAAAGTGATTGCGCCGGTACGGAGGCGGGTCCGGGTCCGCTTCCGGGGCATGTGCCGGGGAGTACGGGACCGCCGTCCCGCAAGCCCCCGCGCGGGGCCGGGCCCTGATTACCCGTGAGTTTTGTTGCCGGGTTTCCCGTACTTTCGCAAAACCGGACCGCTTTCCTCTTTTCCCTTTGCGGTGACGGTTTGTCCACCCGCCCGCCGGGCCGCCGAGGGGAGGCCGCCGCCGGTCCCCGGTCCGGTGGCAGGCGGAGCGGGTCCGCCGGTGCGCGGGTGCGGAGGGCCGGTCGCGGTGGGCCTCGGGGTGTGCCTGGGCCGGGGGCATGTGGGGGAACTGCCCGCGCGGCCGGTACGGAGAAACCAAAAGTGCCGTAAACGGTTTTTGTCAGGGTTGTTTCACCAAGGCGCGCGGCGAGCCACCGGCGCCCCGTACGCGGGCGGATCCTCCTCCTCGCGTACGGGCCCGGCTGCTCAGGTCTGCCGCGCCGGTGGCGGTGCGGTCGGCAGTACCAGGGCCTCCGGCGGCTGCCCGGCCGGGCACAGCAGTACGGGGTGTTCCGGCAGCGTAGCGGCGGGGGGCTCGCGCAGGGTGCCGATGAGCGTGGCGGCGCCCTCGGGGGTGTGGCGGTCGAGGGTGGCTTCGAGGGCCGGGTCGGGGGCGGCGACCACGAGATGGGTGGGCTCGCTGGCCGTGGTCCAGGGCTCGAGTCCCAGGGCGCTCATGGCGAGTTGGGTGTCGGGGGCGAGGGGCAGCAGGTCCGGGTCGACGGCGGGGGAGAGACCGGTCTCCTCGGCCAGGGCGGTCAGCGTCGCGGCCAGACCGCCGGTGCTCACCGGGCGGATGCCGCGCAGAGCCTCCGGATGGCCCCGGTGGAGGCGGGTGAACAGGCCGGTGAGCGGCCGCAGCCGGGCGTGGATCAGCTGCTCGTAGCCGAGTTGGTGGCGGGTGGCCAGGAGGTGGGTGCCGTGGTTGCCGAGGGGGCCGGTGAGCCAGAGCCGGTCGCCCGGCCTGGCCGGTGCGGTGGTGGCGGCGGCCGGCAGCAGGCCCGTACCGGTGGCCGTCAGGTAGAGCTGGTCGGCCTCGCCGGTGCGGACGACGCCGAGGTCGAAGCCGCCGAGCGGTACCTCCGCCTCGGCCAGGCTCTCGCGTACCGAGGTGCTCAGGGCGCGCAGGCGCTCCAGGGGCAGGCCCGCCTCGACCACCGCGGTGAGGCTGAGGGCGAGGGGGCGGGCGCCTTGGGCGGCAAGGGCGTTGACGGTGGCGCAGACCGCCAGGCGGCCGATGTCGCCGTCCGGCCAGAAGGGCGGCTCCGGGGTGAAGGTGCCGGTCGTCCAGGTCAGGCGGCCTCCGGCGGGCACCGGCGGCGGTTCGGGTGTGCTCACGTCGGCGAGGGCGGCACGGAAGAGCGCGGTCAGCGAACGCTCGCCCCGGGCCTGCGCGAGCGTGACCTGACCGGCGGGCCAGGGGAGCGGTCCGCCCGTCCCCTGACCCGCTGTGTCCGTGTCCCGGAAGCGCGTGAGCTCCGCGGGGTGGCTCATCGGCTCAGCCGGTACCGACGCGGAAGCGGTTGATGGCGTCCAGGTGCTTGGCGCGCAGTTCGTGGTCGCGGACGCCGAGTCCTTCTTCGGGGGCGAGGGCGAGGACACCGACCTTGCCCTGGTGGAGGTTCTTGTGGACGTCGTAGGCGGCCTGGCCGGTCTCCTCGAGGGAGTAGACCTTGGAGAGGGTGGGGTGGATCTTGCCCTTGGCGATGAGGCGGTTGGCCTCCCAGGCTTCGCGGTAGTTGGCGAAGTGGGAGCCGATGATGCTCTTGAGGCTCATCCACAGGTAGCGGTTGTCGTATTCGTGGGTGTAGCCGCTGGTGGAGGCGCAGGTGACGATGGTGCCGCCCTTGCGGGTGACGAAGACGGAGGCGCCGAAGGTTTCGCGGCCGGGGTGTTCGAAGACGATGTCGACGTCCTCGCCGCCGGTGAGTTCGCGGATGCGCTTGCCGAAGCGCTTCCATTCGCGGGGGTCCTGGGTGGTGTCGTCCTTCCAGAACTTGTAGCCCTCGGCCTTGCGGTCGATGATGGCCTCGGCGCCCATCTTGCGGCAGATCTCGGCCTTGTCCTCGCTGGAGACGACGCAGATGGGGTTGGCGCCGCCGGCCAGGGCGAACTGGGTGGCGTAGGAGCCCAGGCCGCCGCTGGCGCCCCAGATGAGGACGTTGTCGCCCTGCTTCATGCCGGCGCCGTTGCGGGAGACGAGCTGGCGGTAGGCGGTGGAGTTGACCAGGCCGGGTGCGGCGGCCTCCTCCCAGCTGAGGTGGTCGGGCTTGGGCATCAGCTGGTTGGACTTGACCAGCGCGATCTCGGCCAGCCCGCCGAAGTTCGTCTCGAAGCCCCAGATCCGCTGCTCGGGGTCGAGCATGGTGTCGTTGTGCCCGTCGGAGGACTCCAGCTCCACGGACAGGCAGTGCGCGACGACCTCGTCGCCCGCGTGCCAGGTGTTGACGCCGGGGCCGGTGCGCAGCACGACGCCCGCGAGGTCGGAGCCGATGACGTGGTAGGGCAGGTCGTGGCGCTTGGCCAGTTCGGAGAGGCGGCCGTACCGCTCCAGGAACCCGAAGGTGGGCAGGGGCTCGAAGATCGAGGTCCACACCGAGTTGTAGTTGACGGAGGAGGCCATCACGGCCACCAGGGCCTCGCCGGGGCCGAGTTCGGGAAGCGGGACCTCTTCCACGTTCAGCGATTTGCGGGGGTCCTTCTCATGGCTGGCCAGCCCCTCGAACATCTCCGTCTGGTCCTTGTGCACGGTCACCGCGCGGTAGGACTCGGGCAGCGGCAGAGCCGCGAAGTCAGCGGGCTTGGTGTCCGGCGATTGGATCGCGGCCAGGATGTCCTTCACGGTGATGCCTCCGGCAATACGGGCGTGACGTGTCCCCCAGTCATGCAGAGCGGGCCGGATTGCGGACCCCCCTGCCCATCGAGCCAGGGGGGCCGGAAGGGTACTTAGGGGGAGGCGCCCCTCAACCGGCCCCTGTACGCAAGCGGGTCCCGGCTCTCCGCGCGGAGAACCGGGACCCGGGGTGCCGCGAAGTGGCCGCGGGGAGCGGTCAGTTCAGCAGCCGGGCGCGCAACCGCGCCTGGGCCGCGGGGTCGAGGCCGAGCCCCTTGGCCAGGTACACCGGGAAGCTGCCGTAGCCGCGGGTGATCTCGGCGAGTGCGGTGTCCAGGTAGGCGGTGCGGACCTCCTGGAGCGGGATGATCAGGTCCGGGTTCTGCATGGCCCCGGACTCCTTGAGGTAGTCACGGGCCTTCTTGTCGGTCTCGGCGCGCAGCGTGTTGGAGTAGAGGTAGTCCTTCTCCGCGGTGGCCTTCGACGCCCCGAGCGCGCGCAGCAGTACGTAGGTCATCCACCCGGTGCGGTCCTTGCCCGAGGTGCAGTGGAAGAGGACGGGCCCGCTGTCCCCCCGGGCGAGGTCGCGCAGGGTCGCCCCGAAGGCCGCCCGGCTGTCCGGGTCGGTGACGAAGGTGCGGTAGATGTCGTGCATGGCGGCCTCGGCCTTGCCGTCACCGAGCAGCTCCTGCTGCTTCTGCGGATCGCGCGAGGCGATGGCGTCCATCAGCAGCTTGTACGAGCCGTTGTCGCTGACCGGGCGGGCGGTGCCGGTGACGCCCGGCGGCAGGCGGTCGGGCTTGTCGTACTCGATCTCGAAGGGTGTCCGGAAGTCGACGACCGAGCGCAGCCCGAGCCCGGCGAGCTGTTCCACGCCCTCGTCGGTGAGCTTGCCCAGGGAGTCCGAGCGGAAGAGGAGGCCCTCGCGGATGTGGCGGCCGGACACCGTGCCGAGGCCGCCCAGATCACGGGTGTTGACGGTGCCCGCGAGCGGGATGTGGCCCCCGCGCACACCCCGCAGCCCGGGGGTTTCGGCCGCCGTCGCCGCGGAGCCCGCGGAGGCGGCGGCGGGTTCCGCGGCGGTGGCGGGTGAACTCAGCGCGAGCAGGCACAGGCTCGCCGCGGCAGCCGGAGCGGCCGGAAGAAGTCGTGGTAGACGCATGCGCCCCACTGTGGCAGGGGAGGCCCGCGGCGCGACGGCAACCCGAGCCCCTAGGACCCCTATTCGGCCAGGCGCAACCCCAGAGCACGGTTTCGCCACGGAGCCTGGACCTCCGCACGTACGGGTGCCCCCGCAGGCGGGTCTGCGGGGGCACCCCTTTCACGGGGGTCAGGCGGGCGGCCGCTGGGCGGGGCCGAGCTTGAGGCTGACGCTGTTGCCGTCGCCCGGGATGATCAGGTTGATCAGCGGCGTCGCGAGCAGGCAGTGCTCGAACTTCGGGATGGTGTACTCGCCCGAGAGGGTGCCGCCGGTGAGCGGATTGAAGCCCGGCTCGCTGGTGAGGTCGAGTACCGCGGGGACTTCGGTCTGGCAGGAGTTCCCGATCGGGGTGGGAATTCCCGCGACCTTGAGATTCTTGAGCCGCAGGGTGAGTTTCGTGGTGCTCTCGACCGCACCGGTCTTGTTGTCGATGGTGCCCTTGGTGGGCTCGGACTCGATGAATTCCGTCGTCACCGAGACGGGCACGATCCCGATCATGTGGAACTCCCCCTTCGCGGGCGGGAGTTTCGTGTTCGCGCTGAGCGTGCCCGCCGCCAGGTCGGCCGTCGCCTCCAGGGTCCCGGGGCCGAGCGTGAGGTCGGAGTCGGTCCCCTTCAGATGCGTGGTGCCCGACAGGGGATAGTCGAGCCGGACCGGCGCGGCATGGGCGGCGCCCGTGGTGGTGGTCATCAGCGCGGCGGTGGCGCCCAGCGCGAGGGCGGTACGGAGGGCGGCTCTTCGGCCCCGGTGCGAGGTGGACGTCGAGGGTTTCATCACGGCTCCAGGAGGGTGCGGAGAGGCGGTGCGCGGGAGGCGGTGCGGCGAGCGGTGCGCGTACGGATACGGCCTTGCGGAGCACTTCCGCGTACGGGAGAGGCGGCGCGGGCCAGAGCGCGCACAGCGGCGGCCGGACCCGGACACGGAATTCCTACGACACGAACACACGAACACACGAACACGATCAGGAGCAGAAACGCGAACACGCTCACACTGCGCGGGAAGTGAGGGAAAGGGGGCTGAACTCGCCTGTTCTGCGGGCTCGCCGGCCAGACGTTACACACGGGTAACCTGGCGGGCAATAAGGAATTGCCGAACAGCGCGCATTGCCGCGGCCGGGGCTCGGTTCTTGTCAACGGGCCAGTAGGGCGGGCCCGTTGACTTGTCTCCGGGTGAGTATCCGCAGGAGCCCTGCGCCGGGGCCCGGGACGGTCGCGGGTCAACGCCGTCTGCTCTGCCGGGAGTTCGCTCCCGCCGCTCCGGACCGGTCATGGCGACGGGGGCGAGGCGGGCCTCCCGGTGCCCTCCTCGCCCCCGTCGCCGCGGGTGGCCGTCCGCTCAGCCCACGTCGAGGACGATCTTGCCGGAGGCGGTGCGGTCGTCCAGAGCGCGCAGGGCCGCGGCCGCGTCGTCCAGGGCGTAGGAGCCGCCGAGGACCGGGTCCAGGCGCCCGGCCTCCAGGTGGGGGAGCAGGTCCCGCCACTGCTCCTGCAGATACGCGGGGCGGGCCAGCCAGTAGGCGCCCCAGCCGACGCCCCGTACGTCGATGTTGTTGAGCAGCAGCCGGTTCACCTTCACGGTCGGGATCTCGCCGCCGGTGAAGCCGATGACGAGCAGGCGCCCCTCGGGGGCGAGGCTGCGCAGCGAGTCGGTGAAGCGGTCGCCGCCCACCGGGTCGACCACCACGTCCACCCCGCGGCCGCCGGTCAGCTCCTTCACCGCGGGCAGGAAGCCCTCGGCGAGCACCACCTCGTCGGCCCCCGCCTTGCGGGCGACCTCGCCCTTCGCCTCCGAGGAGACCACGGCCACCACCCGGGCGCCGAGGGCCGCGGCCAGCTGGACGGCGGCGGTGCCCACGCCGCCCGCCGCGCCGTGCACGAGCACGGTCTCGCCGGCGCGCAGCCCGGCCCGCCGGACGAAGGCGAAGTGGGCGGTGAGGTAGTTCATCGGCAGGCCCGCACCGGCCGCGAAGGACAGGCGCTCGGGCAGCGGGAAGACCATCGCGGGATCGGCGGCCACCTGCTCGGCGAAGCCGCCGAAGCCCGGGAAGGCGGCGACGCGCTGCCCCGCGGTGAAGCCGGAGCCCGCCGGGGCCTCGCGGACCACCCCGGCCACCTCGGAACCGGGGACGAACGGCGGCTCGGGCTTGAGCTGGTAGGCACCCCGGGTCAGGAGCACGTCCGGGTAGGTCACCCCCGCCGCCCGTACGTCGATCAGGACCTGCCCCTCCTGGCGCTCCGGCGGGCCGATCTCCGCGACCTCCACCGCATCCGGTCCTTCGAGCCGTACCACCCGCACCGCGCGCATCCGCATTGTCCTTTCCCAGACGTCGACCCTGCCGAGGTTAGGGCAGCTCCTGAGCATTGCTCAATAGCGGTCGGGTCCGCGGCGCGGGTCGCGGCGCTCCCGCGCGGCCGTCGCGCCGGGCCGGGATCCGCGCTCGGCGACCCGTGCGGCCGGGGTGGCCAGAGGGGTGCAAGAGCCACCAACCACCCGCAATATCCGGCCTGTTGTGCGCTCGTCACGGGAATTTCACTCCGGCATCTACCCGCATAGAGCCGGGCGCGGCACCATATGGCCGCCCCCCATCCCCTGCTCCTCCACTTGCCGGGAGACCTGATGCGCAAGCACGCACGCGCCCTCGCCGCGGCCTTCACCGCCGCCGCCACGACCGCCCTGACCCTGCTCGCCACCGCCCCCGCCGAGGCGGCGCTGCCCACCCCGATCGCGGCCAGCACCGCCCGCTCCTACCTGTCCTCGATGAGCGCCACCGCCGAGCACTCCATGAGCGGCTACAGCCGGGACCTCTTCCCGCACTGGATCACCGTCAGCGGCGCCTGCGACACCCGCGAGACCATCCTCAAGCGGGACGGTTCGGGGGTCGTCACCGACTCCTCCTGCAAGGCCACCAGCGGCAGTTGGTACTCGCCCTACGACGGGGCCACCTGGAGCGCCGCCTCCGACGTCGACATCGACCACCTGATCCCGCTGGCCGAGGCCTGGGGCAGCGGTGCCTGGAACTGGAGCACCGCCAAGCGCCAGCAGCTCGCCAACGACCTGACCCGGCCGCAGCTCCTCGCGGTCACCGACAACGTCAACCAGTCCAAGGGCGACAAGGACCCCGCGGACTGGTGGCCCTCCCGCACCGCCTACAAGTGCACCTACGCCCGCGCCTGGGTGCAGGTGAAGCACTACTACGGGCTGAGCGTCGACTCCGCCGAGAAGAGCGCGCTCAGCTCGGTCCTCAACGGCTGCTGAGCCCTGCCCCTTTGCGGCCTGGCCTGTCCACCCCGGTCGAGCACCCCGGGGTGGACAGGCCAGGCCCCTGGGGTGGAGCCGTCCTCGGCCGCCTCCTCCCGCCGCTGTCCCGGAGCACGCCCTTCCGTACCGGAACCGGTGGCCGGATCCCGGTGCTCTGCGCGTGCGGCCTCCCGAAGCGGGTAGCGGAACTCGCACGCCGGAGCACCGGGAAAGACGGAGGCAGGACCGATGAAGCAGGCACGTGGCAAGAGCGCCAAGGGCGCCAAGGGCGGTACGGACGACAAGGGTCCCCGGGAGGACGCGGGCACCGTCCCTGCGAACGGCGGGGCGCCGGCGCCGATGTTCCTGCGGGTTCTGGTGATGCTGCTCGCCTTCGGGCTCATGGTCGGCTTCGCGGTGGTACTCGCCCGCCTCACCCTGGAGCCCTCGGCCAGTTCGGAGGCGCTGACCCACAACAACCTGAGCCCCGGCAGCTCGATCCGGGACTACCTCGCCCGGCCCGCCTTCCGCGACACGGTCAAGCAGCTCGGCGGCAACCTCCTGCTCGGCGTCCCCTTCGGCCTGCTGCTTCCGGTCCTCGCGCCGCGGACCCGCGGGCTGCTGCGGATCGCCTTTCTGACCGCATTTGTCATGTTCCTGGTAGAGCTTACCCAGGGCGCCTTCGTGACCGGGCGCGCCTTCGACGTCGACGACGTCCTGCTCAACACCACGGGCGCGCTCGCCGGTTACCTCCTCCTCGGCCGCCGGGTGAGCCGGGCGCTGCACCCGCGCCGTACGCACTGGTGGCACCGCTTCACCCGCCGCTCCACCGCGGAGAGCTGAGCCCCCTCCCGGCGTCGACGGGGCCGTACACGCCGCTCCGCCCGCTGTCCCTCCTGCTGCGGCATCCGTGCACATCGGGTGCCGCAGCAGTCGTATGCGTGCCGCCCGCCTTCCTGGCGCGAGAACCGGTGACCGTTTTGGCGGGAATTAGTGCCTCTTTCCCTGTCTCATCACCATCACCGCTCTTTGCGCGAAATAACTCGCCTTGTATCCCTTGCCTGAGTCGCCGCACGGCGAATGGTTGCACCGCGAGCCAGTGACATGCGTCACTCTCCGCCGGATATCGCGGAGTGATCTCCAAGCCCATTTCCCTTTCCCGGAAGCCGAGTTGTGCTGCCCGCTGAGGCCTGCGCCACTCCGGAACTCTCCCGGTTTTCCCGTCGTGGATTGCATCCGCTAATCAGGGACTTGTTCCCTGCCGCCGGATTCGCTTAGCGTCACCGCAATCCGGATGGACGCCTAATCCTGCCGCTGTCCGGTCACCGCACTCACTCGCCAGGCAGGAGCGGGGAACCCAATATCACCGCCGGTCCGAAACGGAACGGCTCGGGGTGAAGTCGTGCGCGCCACGGCCGGGCATCTCCAGCCCGAACCCGACAGCTCACCTCGCAGGCGACGGAGAGGAATCCACCATGGCCAAAAAGGGCAAGCACCGTCGTCCGAAGAGCAGTTCGCTCACCCGTTCCGTCGTCGCCGCGGGCACCGGCGGCGCCGCTCTCGTCCTGCCGATGATGGCCGCGACCGGCGCGAACGCGGCCGACTCGGCCAAGTCGTCCGCTCCCGAGAAGAGCAGCGCGGCCGCCACCGCCGAGAAGTCCGAGAAGAAGAAGGACGCCCCCGCCACGTACTCCGTGGTCGCCGGCGACTACCTCTCGAAGATCGCTCAGGACCAGTCCGTCGACGGCGGCTGGAAGCGGCTCTACCAGGACAACCGGAAGGCCGTCGGTGACGACCCGTCACTGATCCGCCCGGGCCTGAAGCTCACCATCAACGCCCCGGCCACGTCGAAGTCCCAGGAAAAGCCGGCCTCCGACACCACGGCCTCGAAGACTTCGTCGAGTGAATCCGCGGAACCCGCCACGTATTCCGACGACCTCGACGGCTGGATCAAAGAATCGCTCGCGGTGATGGCCGAGCACGGAATTCCCGGCTCCTACGAGGGAATTGAGCGCAACATCCTGCGCGAGTCCTCCGGCAACCCCTCGGCCGTCAACAACTGGGACTCGAACGCGGCGGCCGGAACCCCGTCGAAGGGCCTGCTCCAGGTCATTCCGCCGACCTTCGAGGCGTACCACGTGCCGGGCACCTCGACGGACATCTTCGACCCGGTCGCGAACATCACGGCCGCGTGCAACTACGCCGCCGACAACTACGGCTCGATCGACAACGTCGACGGACCGTACTGATCCACCCGCCACCTCGATCCGTCTCCACCCGTCTCCACCCGAGCGTGCCGGTGTGCGCCCCGACAGGGGAAGCGCACCGGCACGCTCTGTCACGCCCCGGCTCCGGGGGCCGCCGCTCGGGGCTTCACCCGAATGGCCCCTGGCCGATGGCCGCGGTGGCGGAGCCCGCCCACGCTCGGTATGACGTCCACCCGAGTGAAGGAGTCCGGTCATGGCGCAGACGGTGAACAGGCCGGGAGGCTCGCGCAGCGACCCGTCCGGCGGCGCGTGGATCACGGGCGGCACCATGTTCGCGGGCACTCTGATGTTCGTCGGGGGAGTGCTGGCCATCCTCACCGGGATCGCGGGCATCTCCGACGACGACGTCTACGGCCGCGTCGGCAACTACGTGTACGAGTTCGATGTCTCCGCATGGGGCTGGACCCACCTCATCCTCGGCATCGTGCTGGTCCTCACCGGCCTCGGCATCCTCAGCGGAGTGGCCTGGGCGCGCACGCTCGGCGTGGTGATCGCCTCGCTCCATCTGATCGCCAACTTCATGTGGCTGCCGTACTCCCCGGTGTGGGCCATCGTGGCGGTCGCCATCGACGGCTTCGTGATCTGGGCACTCTGCGGCAGCATGCGCACCGCGGGCCCCCGCACCTGACCGCGGGGCACGCCATGGCGCACACCGACCCACAGCAGGACAGCGACGATCCCGGGCAGGCCGGCCAGGCACCCCGGCGGGCCGGCGACGACCCGCAGTACGACCGCGTGGGCGACCTGTACCGCCAGTACAAGATGTCCGCCACCGCCCCCGTCCCCGAACTGGGCCTCTTCCTGCGGCTCCTCGGGGACGTGGCGGGTCAGCGGGTCCTGGACCTGGCCACGGGGTACGGCTTCTACGCCCGCACCGCGCACGGCCTCGGCACCGCCGAGGTCGTCGGCGTGGACCTCTCGCCCGAGATGGTCCGACGCGCCGAGTCGGCCACCGGGGACCCGGCGGTCCGCTTCCACGTCGGTGACGCCCGCGACCTGCCCGACCTCGGCAGCTTCGACACGGTCACCGCCGTCTGGCTGTTCAACTACGCCGACTCACCAGCGGAGTTGACCGCGATGGCCGCGAGCGCGCGCCGGGCGCTAAGGCCCGGGGGACGCCTGGTCGCGATCACCGTGAATCCCGGCTACGAGGTGCACGGCCCGGACTGGACCCGGTACGGCCTGCGGGTGCACCGCGCCGAGCCCGCCGAGGGGCGGCACCGGCTCCGTATCGCGCTGATCGCCCCGGAGGCCGACATCCCGCTGTCGATGTCCCGCTGGGATGCCGACGTCTACGCCCGGGCGCTGGCGGAGGCCGGCTTCGGCCCGCCGTCCTGGGCGCTGCCGGACGAGGAGAGCATCCCGGCCGAGGAGTTCGCGAGCCGCGGGGCCGACTACTGGGCCACCGCGCTCGCCAACCCGTTCCCGGCGGGTTTCACGGCCGCGGTCCCCGACTGATCCGCCGCTGCGCCGCGGGCGGTCCGCCACGGCGGTGACCGGCGGCGATGCCGCGCATCCGGCCGTCCGGCGCGGGCGAGAGGCCCCGCCGAGGCGGCCCGACTCCTGCGCGCACCCTTGACAGGAACAATGGTCTGGACCAGCTTGTACGTTCATCGGTGGCCACCGACCCCCACACCCAAGTTCCCGCACGGGGCGCGCAGTCGACGCTGCCCGCCCGGTGCGGAGCGCATTTCCGGGAGGCCATGCAGTGCACAGCAGAGTACGTCCCCGCACGCTCAAAGCCGTTCTCGTCGCCGGGGTGCTCGCCGCCGCGGGCCTCGCCGCCCCCACGGTGAGCGCCGCACAGGAGGCCGCGCCGTTGGTCAGCAGCAAGGCGGGCCCGGCCGCTGTCCCGGCGCACGCCGTGACCGGCTACTGGCAGAACTTCGACAACGGGGCGACCGTCCAGACCCTCGCCGAGGTGCAGGACGACTACGACATCGTTGCCGTCGCCTTCGCCGACGCGACCGGGACCCCGGGCGAGGTGACCTTCAACCTCGACTCGGCGGGCCTCGGCGGCTATAGCGTCGAGCAGTTCAAGGAGGACGTCGCCGCCAAGCAGGCCGACGGGAAGTCCGTGATCATCTCCATCGGCGGCGAGAAGGGCACGGTCAGCGTCACCGATGACGCCTCCGCCACCGCCTTCGCCGACTCGGTGTACGCGCTGATGCAGGAGTACGGCTTCGACGGTGTCGACATCGACCTGGAGAACGGCCTCAACTCGACGTACATGACCAAGGCGCTCAAGTCCCTGGGCGAGAAGGCCGGTTCGGACTTCGTGCTGACGATGGCGCCGCAGACCATCGACATGCAGTCGACCGAGAACGAGTACTTCAAGACGGCGCTGAACGTGAAGGACCTGCTCACCGTCGTCAACATGCAGTACTACAACAGCGGTTCGATGCTCGGCTGCGACGGCCAGGTCTACTCCCAGGGCACCGTCGACTTCCTGACCGGCCTCGCCTGCATCCAGCTCGAAGGCGGTCTCGACCCCTCGCAGGTCGGGATCGGCGTGCCGGCCTCCACCAAGGGCGCGGGCAGCGGCTATGTGGAGCCCTCGGTGGTGAACAACGCCCTCGACTGCCTCACCCAGGGCACCAACTGCGGTTCCTTCAAGCCCTCGAAGACCTACCCGGGGCTGCGCGGCGCGATGACCTGGTCGACGAACTGGGACGCCGCGGCGGGCAACTCCTGGTCCGGCGCGGTCGGTCCGCACGTCCACGGACTGCCGTAGCCCGTACCCCTCGGCAGCTCGTACGTACGCGGAACCGGCGGCGGCCCGGGTCGCGGAGAAACCGTCTCCGCGGACCCGGGCCGCCACCGCTTGAGGCACCGAGGGCGCGCCCCTGCCCTCAGGAGCTGTGCAGGAACCCGTCCCCGTGCAGGGCGACATGGGCCTCCAGGGCGTTGAGCGCGTCCCCGGTCGCCTGCGGGGTGCCGGTGCCGTGGCGTTCCGCGTAGTAGGCGGCGCCGAGCTTGCGCAGCAGGTCGTTGCCCGCGCGCTGCTGCTGTACCTCGTCGACCTTCTGCTTGCCCTGGTTCAGCGCGCTCTGCGCCTGCTCCTTGGCCCGGTCGAGAAATCCACTCATGTCTGTCTCCCATCGCTCGGGGGAATCGTTGCCCACGCGCGGGATCCGTATGTTCATCCGGAAGGGTGAGGACGAGGCCCGCCCGTCCAAGCCTCGCAGCTTCCCCGGCGGTATGCCCGGCGGCGGAGCGGCTCCATCCCCCTCGGCGCGGTGGCCCCGGTTCAGTGCCGGTGGTCCCGGTCGCGCTCCTCGCTGATGCGGACCAGGCGTGCGAAGTCGACGGCCACGCCCCGCAGCAGCAGGTCCACGAGCGCCCGCGCCCCCGCCCGGTCCACGGGGGCGCCGCCGAGCAGGGCCCGCTGGTACACCACCGAGGCCAGCAGATCGGTGAGCAGGGCCGGGTCGGTGCCGGGCAGCAGATCGCCCCGGTCGACGGCGCGGCGCACCGCGGTGGCCGCCGCGCTCCGGCTCGGTGTGATCAGCTGCTCCACCAGCTGCCGGTGGAGTTCCGGGTCCGCCGCGCAGTCGGCGAGCAGCGGGGCGAGCACCCCCGGCGGCAGCCGCTCGTCGAGCGCCTCGGCGAGCAGTTGCACGCTCTGGTGGAGATCGCAGCGGGTGCAGCCGTTGTCCGGCACCGGCGGCGCCACCATCACCGAGGCGAGCGCGTCGATGACCAGCCGCTGCCGCACCGGCCAGCGGCGCCGTATGGCCGCCTTCGTCGTCCCGGCCCGCGCCGCCACCTTCTCCATCGCGAAGGCGGCGTACCCGGCCTCGCCGAGCAGGCCCACGGCGGCGCCGAGCACCGCCGCGTCGATCGCGGGGTCGCGCGGGCGCCCGGCGGCGGTCCGGGCCGTCACCGCCCGGCGTCCTGCGGATACCAGCGCAGCTCGACGGTGTTGCCGTCCGGATCGCTCACGTACACCGACTCGGCCTCGCCGCGGGCGCCCCAGCGGCCGACCGGGCCCTCCAGCACGCGCAGCTCCCCGGAATCGACGACCTGCTGCCAGTCCAGCGGCTCCACGACCAGGCAGATGTGGTCCACATTGGACTCGCCGCGGGGGCCCTGGAAGAGGTCGATGACGGTGTCCGGGCTCACCCGCACCGAGGGGAACGGCACCTTCCCGGCCCGCCACTCCGCGACCCGCTCGCCCGCCAGGCCGAGCGGACCGCAGTAGAAGTCGAGGGAGCGCTCGACATCGCTGACATTGAGCACCAGATGGTCGAAGCCGGTGACGCGCATGAGGACTCCTCGAAGAGGCGGTACGGCGAGCGGGGCGGCGGGCACGGACGGGTCGCGAGCGTGGACGGCCGCCGCGCGGCTGCGCCGTGCCGAGGCCGAGACTGATTACGATCCGAACCGGTTCGGATCGTAATCCCGTACCGGGAGCAGGGTCAACACCGCTCTCCGTTCCCCGCGGGTCCCGGCCGCTCCCCGCCGGTCTCAGCTGCCCTCCGCCGCCTCCAGCACCTCACGCACCTCCTCGGCGCTCGTCTCCTCGATCGTCTCGCCGAGGACCAGCCAGCGGGTGACGCCCACGTCCGCCAGGAAGGAGAGGTCGTGGCCGGCGATGAGCAGGGCCCCCTCGTAGGAGTCGAGGGCGCTCGTCAGCTGCCGGACGCTGGCCAGGTCCAGGTTGTTCGTCGGCTCGTCCAGCATCAGCAGCTGCGGGGCGGGGGCGGCCAGCATCGTCGCCGCGAGGGCGGCCCGGAACCGCTCGCCGCCGGAGAGGGTGCCCGCGGGCTGCTCCGCACGGGCGCCCCGGAACAGGAAGCGGGCCAGTTGCGCGCGGATCTCGTTCTCGGAGACGCCCGGCGCACTGCGGGCCACGTTCGCGGCGACGCTCAACTCCTCGTCCAGTACGTCGAGTCGCTGGGGAAGGAAGCGCAGCGGAACGAAGGTGCGGGCTTCACCGGCCAGCGGCTCCAGCTCGCCCGTGAGGGTGCGCAGCAGCGTCGTCTTGCCCGCGCCGTTGCGTCCGACCAGGGCGATCCGCTCCGGCCCGCGCACCTCGAGGCTGCCCTCGCGCAGCTTCCCGAAGCGCGGGCGCAGTCCGCTCAGGCTCAGCACTCCGCGGCCCGCGGGCACGGCCGTGTGCGGGAGGCCGACCCGGATCTCGGCGTCGGTACGGATCGCCTCGGCGGCCTCCTCGCGCCGCTCGCGCGCCTGCTGGAGCCGGTCCTCCTGCAGGCCGCGCAGCTTGTCCCCGGACTCCTGCGCGGACCGCTTGCGCTCTCCGGCGACGATCCTCGGCGCGCGCCGCTGGGCGTCCATCTTCCTGCTGTGCCGCTGGCGGCGGGCCACCTTCACCTGCGCCTCCTCCAACTCCCGCCGCTGCCTGCGCACATCGGCCTCGGCGGCCCGCAACGTCCGCCCTGCCGCCTCCTGTTGGGCGGCCAGCGCCTCCTGGTAGGCGCTCCAGCCGCCGCCGTACCAGCTCACCGCGCCCGCGTGCAGCTCGGCGATGCGGTCCACGCGCTCCAGCAGTTCCCGGTCGTGGCTGACCACGATGAGCACTCCGGAGCGCCAGGAGTCGACCGCCTCGTACAGCCTGCGGCGGGCAAGCAGGTCCAGGTTGTTGGTGGGTTCGTCGAGGAGCAGGACGTCGGGGCGCTCCAGGAGGAGGGCGGCAAGGCGCAGCAGTACGGTCTCGCCGCCGGACATCTCGCCGACGGTCCGGTCGAGTCCGAGCCCGCCGAGGCCGAGCGAGCCGAGGGTGGCCAGCGCCCGCTCCTCGACGTCCCAGTCCTCGCCGATCGTCTCGAAGTGCTCCTCGCGCACATCGCCGGACTCGACGCACCGCAGCGCCGCCCGGCGGTCCGCGATGCCGAGCGCCTCCTCGACGCGGAGCCCCGTGTCGAGGGTGAGGTCCTGCGGCAGATGGGCGAGGTTCCCGCCGACGGTCACCGAACCCTCGGCGGGGCGCAGGGCTCCGGCGAGCAGCCGCAGCAGCGTCGACTTGCCCGCGCCGTTGCCGCCGACGAGACCGATGCGGCCGCGGGGCGCGGTGAAGGAGAGCGAGTCGAAGACGGTGGTGCCGTCCGGCCAGCGGAAGGACAGGGCGGAGCAGGTCACAGCGGCGCCGGGGGTGGCGGAATGGGGCATGGGATCTCCCGGTCAGGAGCGCGGTGGGAAGGGGGCTGCTCAGGCGAACACCGGGCGACGACTGACGGAGAGGGGCGAGTCCCTGCGAGAAGCGCGGGCGGCTCGGCACCGAGGTCGCATGCACGCGGGGTCACGGACGGCGACAGCGCCGATCGGACGTGACGGCGTACGGCCGAGAGCCGTACCGCGCGATGATCGCGAACCTCAGATGCGCAACGTCCACCTCTATCTCCGACAACAGGACCCGGCCACTGTAACCGAGAGCGGGGGAGCGCGGCAGCGGGTTTTCCGGGCGGGGGAGCGGGGGCGCCTCGCCGGACGCCACGCACCCTGGCTGCTCGGCGCCGCCCCGGAGGCCCGGTCGGCGGAGCTGAGGACGGCGCTGCCGCCCAGCCGGCGAGTGCCCCGGTCGACGCCCACCCGCACAGCGGCCGCTCCACCGCCACCGTGGCGCTGGGCCCTCCTCGCCGCCCCCTCCGAGGGTGCCCTCGACGCCCTCCCCCCTCGCCCCCCTTCGCCACCGCACTCCGACCACCTGCGCGTCGCCCAGGAGGCCGTCCACCTCATCCCCTTCGACCCGGCTCTCGCCTCGCCGGGCTTCCGGGAGCTGCGGCGGCTGAAGCCGCGCACCGAGCAGGCGTACGCCGAGCTCGCGGCCGAACTCCTGCGCTAGCGGCGGTACGTGAGGGACATCGGAGCGGGCCTACGGGGCAACCGCCCTGCTACGTGGGCGAGTTCCAGTCGATGTGATGGTGCAGATGCCAGGTGGCGCTGTGGTGCCGGGGGTCGGTCTTGCGGGCCTCGGGCCTGGCCTTGGTCTGATTGGCCTGGTCGGTCTGCTCGATGATCTCCTCGACCCGGGGGCGGCGCAGCGCCTCGTAGGCGGCGAAGGCCTCGGGGTGCGGGTGGTCGCGCAGGCACCGGGCCAGCTGCACGGCGCTCTCCAGGGCCAGGCTGGCGCCCTGCCCGCTGGTGGGCGAGGTGGCGTGCAGGGAGTCCCCGACGAGCACGATCCGGCCCCGGTGCCAGGTGGGCGTCGGGGGTGTCAGCTCCAGGGGGCCGGTCATGAGCAGCTGGTCCGGGTCGGTGAGGTCGAGCATGGCGACGGCCGGGGAGTCGTCGTCCGTATAGGCCGCGCGGAGCGTCCGCAGCCACTCCTGGGGGGTGGTCTTGCGGACCTCTTGGAGCGTGAGGTGCTCCGGATGCGGCAGATTGGCGAACCAGCCGCCGGAACGGTCCTCCTGGCTGAGATAGCCGAACGAGGCCCGCTTGCCGTGGGTGATGTGCAGCTTGCCGCCGGTGGGCGGGGTGCGGGTGTCCGCGAGCGGCGCGGCGAAGCCGAGCAGACCGGCGTAATGCGGCGGCGGATTCTCCGCGTTGATGAGCGTGCGGACCGTGGAACGGATGCCGTCCGCGCCGATGAGGATATCGGCCTGCGCGGTGCTGCCGTCGGCGAAGTGCGCGGTGATATGGGTGGGGGATTCCTCGGCGGTGAGGAATTTCTTGTTGCGGTGGGTGGTGATGCCGCGTTCCCTGCTCTGGTCGTGGAGCGTCCGGTAGAGGTCCGTACGCCAGACGAAATGGAGCGGCGGCAGTTCCTCGGGGAGCGCCAGCTCCGCCACCTTCACATTCTGGGCGTTGGTGATGACATTGCCGTAGAGCGGTGTCCCGATGGCGCGCACCGGTTCATCGGCGTCGATGGCGCCGAGCGCGTCGAGGCCGTTCGGGGCGATGCTGATCCCGCCGCCTATTCCGTCGGCGGTGGTGTCATAGGCCTCGTAGATCGTGGCCTCGACACCCGCCTTTCTGAGCGCCATGGCGACCGCGGGCCCCGCGATTCCCCCGCCGATGACAATCGCCGTACGGGCGCGGGCGGTGGTGCCGGAATCGGTGCCGTTACCGGTACCCGCTCGGTTTTCCTGGCCGGGTGGCGTCATGGGCCTTTTTCCTTTGCCTTGTCGATTGCCGTTTCCGTCGTCCGCGGAGGGGTTCGCTTTCGCTGCGGAGGGGGCCGGGGGTGAGGGTAGGCGGGCGGCGGCGGCTTGTGCGAGTGCGAGGTTTCCGCGGTTGAACGGCGGGCGGGGATGCGGTAGTTGGGGCGCCGGTCCGTGTGCGGTGTGCGGGCGGCCGAGGTGTGTTGACGCTGGGGCCGGGTGGTTGGTTGCTTAGGAGGGTCGGCTTTTTGGTGCTCCGCGACCGGAAGGGGTGGTGGGTGTGTTCGAGGGCGATGGGGAAGGTGACGTGGAGTTGAGGCGTCGCCAGCGCGCGGTGGTGGAGGACTATCTGAGCCGGCAGGGGGAGGGGCGGCTCGACCGCTATCTGCTCTTCACCGAGGAAGGCAGCGCGGGCCTGTACACGGCGGATACGCGCAAGCCGGTCGTCTCCCGCGGACACGCGGTACTGAAGGCCCATGGGGAATGGTCGCTGAAGATGTTCCCGGACTGGGTCTGGTACAACATCGAGGTGTTCGAGACGCAGGACCCGAACCGCTTCTGGGTGGAGTGCGACGGCAAGGGGAAGATCTGCTACCCGGGATATCCCGAGGGGTATTACGAGAACCACTTCCTGCATGCCTTCCGGCTGCGTGACGGACTGATCGAGGAACAGCGGGAGTTCATGAATCCCTTCAATCAGCTCTATGCGCTGGGAATCGACATCCCGGTGATCAACCGGGGAAAGATCCCCACCTCATGACGCCGGAGCCCGGAACACACGGCGCTGATGCACAAGGGCCCGAAATGCGGGGCCCCGGGCCGATGGACCTGGAGGCCGCCGAGCGGGCGGTGGAGCTGATCACCGGCGGCTGGCGCGCCCAGGCCCTCTACTCGGCGGTGAAGTGGGGGATCCCGGACCACCTGGAGGCCGGGCAAGCCTCCAGCGCCGCACTGGCCGAAATGTGCGGGGCGGAGCCGGAGGGTGTCCGCCGACTGCTGCGCCTCCTCGTCGCGATGGGCGTGTTCGAGGGCGGCGAGCGGGACGGCTACCGCAACACCGCGCTGAGCCGGACGCTGCTCTCGGGACCCCACTCGCTGCGGGAGATGTGCCTGCTGTACGGCGAGGAGTTCTACACGGCCTGGGGGCACGCCTCCGAGACCTTCCGTACGCTCGGTTCGGGATTCGAGGCGGCCTACGGGCAGCCGCTGTACGCCTACCTCGGCCAGGACGAGGACGTCTCCCGGCGGTTCCAGCAGGCGATGCGGGCGGGCAGCCTCTTCTTCGAGCACGTACCGGAGATCTTCGACTTCTCCGGCGGGAAGCAGCTGGTCGATGTCGGCGGCGGCACCGGGCACCTGCTCGCCGCGCTCCTGGAGGCGGTGCCCGACGCCAAGGGGACCCTCCTGGACCGCGAGCATGTGATGCCTGCCGCGCGCGCCTATCTGGAGTCCCGGGGGATGGCCGACCGGGTCCGGCTGGAGGGCGGGGACATGTTCACCGCCGTTCCCCAGGGCGGCGACGTCTATCTGCTGTGCCGGGTGCTCGCGGGCTGGGACGACGAGGCCGTGGTCGGTGTCTTCGCCGCCTGCCGCCGGGCGATGGCGAGTTCCTCCTCCCGGCTGCTGATCCTGGAGCGGGTCGTCGAGGAGGAGGGCTCCGCGATGCTGCCCGCCCTGTGGGACCTGCACCTGCTGATGACCAACGGCGGGCGGCATCGCAGCGTCGCCCACTTCACCGCACTGCTCGAACGGGCGGGTCTGGAGGTGGAACGCGTGGCCGCGCTGCCCGTGGAGACCACCGCCCTGATCGCCGCGCCCAGCCCCTGAACGACCGCTCCCTGCCCCGTCCCCGCACGGCACCGCGCCCCTCCCGCAGCACCGGGAGGGGCGCGGTGCCGTCCGGGCGGCGGGGCGTTTCACTGCCCGGGGTGGGCCGTACCCTCAATCAGGAGTTAGCATTCAAAAGAAAGTCAGCTTTCATTACGGGTGAGGGAGTGGGGCCGTGCCTGCAGCGGGGCAACAGAAGTGGTGGGCGCTGGCGGCGCTGAGCCTGTCGATGCTGGCGGTCGGGCTCGACGGGACCATCCTGAGCGTGGCGCTGCCGGAACTCTCGCACGCGCTGCACGCCACCGAGACGGACCTCCAGTGGTTCTCCTCCTCGTATCTGCTCTTCCTCGCGGCGGCGATGCTTCCGGTGGGGCTGCTCGGTGACCGCTACGGGCGCAAGAAGGCGCTGATCGGCTCGCTGCTGCTGTTCGCCCTCGCCTCGATGGCCTGCGCCTGGGCGGATTCGCCGTGGCAGTTCATCGCGGCGCGCAGTGTGCTCGGGGTCGCGGGCGCGGGCATCATCGTGATGGCGCTCTCCGCCCTGACGGTGCTGTTCACCGAGGAGGAGCGGCCGAAGGCGGTGGGCATCTGGTCCGCGGCGAACTTCCTCGCGCTGCCCCTGGGCCCGCTGCTCGGCGGCTGGATGCTGACCCACTTCTGGTGGGGCTGGGTGTTCCTGCTGAACGCCCCGGTGGCGGTGCTCGGCGTCCTCGTGGTGTGGGCGCTGGTGCCCGACTCCCGCGCGGCCGAACGCCCCCGGCTCGACGCGATCGGCGCCCTGCTGTCCACGGCCGGTCTGGTCGGCGTGACCTACGGGCTCATCCGGGCGGGCGAGTTCGGCTGGGACGACGCGGGCGCGTGGGTGCTGATCGTGGCGGGACTCGCGGTCCTGGTCGTCTTCTTCGCCCACCAGCGGCGCCTGAGCGCCTCCGGCCGCCGTCCGATGCTGGACCCGGGCCTGTTCAAGTCCGCCTCCTTCACCTGGGGCGTGATCCTCATCGGCGTGGTGGCGCTGGCCAACATCGGGGTCATCTTCGCGATGCCGCAGTACTTCCAGGCGGTGCAGGGCACCGACGCGATGGGCTCCGGGGTGCGGCTGCTGCCGCTGATCGGCGGCCTGGTGGCGGGCGCGGTCCCGGCCGACCGGATCGCGCGGCTGCTCGGCGCCCGGCTGGCGGTGGCCACCGGGTTCGCCGCGATCGCCGCCGGTCTGCTGCTCGGCTCGCGCACCGGGCCGACGAGCGGGGAGGGCTTCCTGGCGAGCTGGATGGCCCTGTCCGGCTTCGGCATGGGCCTGGCGATGGCGACCGCGACCTCCGCGGTGCTCTCCCGGGTCCCCGAGGAGCGCAGCGGGGTGGCCGCCGGTGTGCTGCAGGCGGTCAACAAGGTGGGCGCGCCGCTGGGTTCGGCGGTCGTGGGCAGCGTTCTGCTCGCCGCGTACCAGTCGCATCTGAACCTCGGCGGCCTCTCGCCCGCGCAGGCGGACGAGACCCGCTCGGGCGTCTTCGGCGGCCTGCTCGTCGCCCGCGAGAACGGCTCGACCGGTCTGCGTGACTCGGTACGGGACTCCTTCACCCACGGCCTGGACCGCGGCCTGCTCGTCTCGGCCGGCTTCGCCCTGGTGGGCCTGGTCGCCGCGCTGCTCTTCCTGCCCGGCCGCACCTCCGGCCCCGCCGCGGGAGCGGAGCCCGGGGCCACCCCGGACACCGCGGCCGCCGGGACCGGTACGGGCGGTGCGGGCGGCCCGGGCAAGGGCCGCCAGGAGGAGCCGCACGGCCTGGCCACCGGCACCTGACGCACCCGTGCGGCGACCACGGCCGCGGGCCGCCCCCTGCGACGGGAAGGGGGCGGCCCGCGGTCGTAAGTGCCGTATGCCTGCCGGGAGTTCAGGAGCCGTCAGGCGGTGCGGCGAGCTGGTTGAAGTGGTCGTTGTCGAGGAAGGCGAGGATGTCGTCGAGGGACTGGGCGATGTCCTGTTCGGGCTCCTGGCCCCAGCGCAGCATCGCGTCCAGGAGGATCCCGAAGATGGTGCCGCTCAGGGCGCGGACCTGCGCGTCGTCGGGGGAGCGGCCGGTGCGCTCGGCGACGAGATGGGTGACCGTCTGCCGGGTGTGCGTGACGTTCGCCAGGTTGGCGGCCCACAGCTCCGGCACGGTGACCATGAGCACGCCGCGGTCGCGCTGGGCGCCGAGTTCCTCGGGGGAGAGCTCCTTCATCGTGTCGTGCACGGCCCGGCGCAGGGCCTGCATCAGCGGCAGGTCGGCCGGTTGGGCGCGCCAGGCGCGGGTGAAGAAGGCGTCCTGCTCGTCGGAGACGACGAGTTCCTCCTTGGTGGCGAAGTACCGGAAGACGGTGCTGGGGGAGACCTCCGCGGCGTCCGCGATCTGCCCCATGGTGGTGGCTTCGTAGCCCTGTTCGCGAAAGAGGCGCAGTGCGTGCTGCTGGATCGCCTCACGGGTCTTCGCCTTCTTGCGCTCACGCAGTCCGGCGGGCCTGTGGTCCGTTTTCGCGGGGCTCATTTCTGGATACTCCGGCTTCCTCGGTGAGGGGCGGGCTCCAGCGATTCGCGCCCTCACCCCTCATGGCCTTCTCAGTTGGCTGCCCCCAAGAGTACAGTGGCCATCAACTGAGAGTCGACTCGCAAAAGAGGGTGCACCGTCATGAAAGAGTTCCTGTACCGGGTGGGGCGGTCGTCGTTCAGACGACGCCGCCTCGTATCGCTGATCTGGCTGGGACTGCTCGTGGTCTTCGGCGCGGGCGCGGCGACCCTCTCGCAGCCGACGGTGGAGACCTTCTCCATCCCCAGTACGGAGTCCCAGCGCGCGATCGACCTGCTCGGCGAGCGGTTCCCGCAGGCCGCGGCGGACGGGGCGGTGGCCCGGGTGGTCGTCCAGGCGCCCGCGGGCGAGAAGGTGACCGACGGCGGCAACCGCGAGGCCGTCGAGGAGGTCGTCGCGCGGCTGCGCAAGGCCCCCGAGGTCGTCGACGTCGCCGACCCCTTCGAGGCGAAGGCCCTCACCGAGGACAAGCGGCTCGCGCTGATCCAGGCCGACTACGGCAAGCCCCGCGGTGATCTCACCGAGGAGGACCGGGAGGCCCTGTTCGCGACCGGGGAGCCGGGCGAGAAGGCCGGGCTCACCGTCGAGGTCGGCGGGGACGCGGCCAAGGGCGCGCCGGAGCAGGGCGCGGGCGAACTGGTCGGTGTGGTGATCGCCGCGATCGTCCTGGTGATCACCTTCGGCTCGATGGTGGCCGCCGGGCTGCCGCTGGTGACCGCCATCATGGGCGTCGCCGTCAGCCTGTGCGCCGTCCAGATCAGCGGGCGCTTCCTGGAGCTGAACTCCGACACCCCCGCACTGGCGCTGATGCTGGGCCTCGCGGTCTCCATCGACTACGCCCTGTTCATCGGATTCCGCTACCGCGAGGAACTCCTCGCCGCACAGGCGGACGGCACCGAGGAGGCGGACGGGCGTGCCGAGGCGGCCGGACGCGCGGTCTCCACGGCGGGATCGGCGGTGGTCTTCGCGGGCCTGACCGTGATCATCGCCCTGGTGGGCCTCTCGGTCGTGAACATCCCGATCCTCACCCAGATCGGTGTGGCCGCCGCCTTCACGGTCGCCGTGGCCGTCCTGATCGCGCTCACCCTGCTGCCCGCCCTGCTCGGCTTCGCCGGCAACCGGATCCTGGGCCGCGCCCGCAAGCGGGCCACCGCTCCGGCACCGGGCACGGACACTGCCGGGCCGACGGAGACTGGTACGACGGGGACCACCGGCACGACGGAGACCACCCCGGCGCCACAGACCCCCGCCGCCCCCGAAAGCGCCGCCACCGCGAAGCCGACCCTGGGCATGCGCTGGGTGCGCCTGGTGGTGCGCCGCCCGGTGCTCTTCCTCACCGCCGCGCTGGCCGCCCTGGTGGTGCTCGCGCTGCCCGCGGTCGACCTGCGCCTCGGCCTGCCCGACGACGGCGCGGAGCCCAAGGACAGTACGCAGTACAAGGCGTACGAGATGGTCTCCGACGGATTCGGCCCCGGCTTCAACGGCCCCCTGACCGTGGTGGTGGACACCGGCGACAAGCAGGGCGCGGCGCGGGTGGCGGACAAGGTGATCGCCCGGGTCTCCGACCTGGAGGGTGTCAGCGGGGTCTCCCCGGCGCTGGAGAGCAAGGGGAAGAACACCGCGGTGATGCAGGTGACGCCGGACTCGGCGCCCGCCAGCGCGGACACCGAGGACCTCGTCGGCAAGATCCGCGACGAGGCCGGGGCGGTGGCCGACGGGGCGGACGCCTCGGTCGCGGTGACCGGGACGACGGCGCTGAACATCGACATCTCCCAGCGCATTGCCGAGACCCTGCTGCCCTATCTCGCGGTCGTGGTCGGCCTCGCCTTCCTGCTCCTGATGCTGATGTTCCGTTCGGTGCTCGTGCCGCTGAAGGCGGCCCTCGGCTTCCTGCTCAGCCTGGCGGCGACCTTCGGCGTGATGGTCGCGGTGTTCCAGTGGGGCTGGGCCGCCGAGGCGATGGGCGTGCAGTCGCCGGGCCTGATCGTGAACCTGCTGCCGGTCATCATCATCGGCCTGGTCTTCGGCCTCGCCATGGACTACGAGGTCTTCCTCGTCAGCCGGATGCGGGAGGCCTACGTCCGCGGGGCCGCGCCCAAGGACGCCGTCACCGAGGGCTTCGCGCACAGCGCCCGCGTGGTGACCGCCGCCGTGCTCATCATGATCAGCGTCTTCGGCGGCTTCATGCTCTCCGAGTCGACGATGATGCAGGCCTTCGGCTTCTCGCTGGCCGCCGCCGTCTTCTTCGACGCCCTCGTGGTCCGCATGACCATCGTGCCCGCGCTGATGGCCGTCCTCGGCCGCCGGGCCTGGTGGCTGCCGGGCTGGCTGGACCGCACCATGCCGCATGTCGACTTGGAGGGCGGCGGGGACAACCCGCAAGTTCCCGCCCCCGCGGAACCCGGTGAGGACCGGGTCCGCATCTGAGTCGGCTCCCCCGAGCGGCATGATGACGACCGCCCCGGGCCCGCCCCCGCTTCACCGCGGAGGCCGGTACCGGGGCGGTCAGGCGTTCGGGCCGGGTGTCTCGCAGGAGCGCGTCGGCGGTACGCGACCTCCGCTCGGGCGGCGGGAGTTGGACCCGAGCGCCGGAGCGCACCGACCGCCCTGACGACAACGGCCGTTCCCGCTTCCGGCCCGGATCGGCGCACGCGTGCGGCCCGGAACCGTAAGAGGCCCCGGGCCGTACGGGCGGGAAACGTGCCGGAGCCGGGGAGTCCGCCGTCTGAAGCGGGCAGCGGACTCATGTGCCCGGCAGGCTCAAATCCTGTGCTGGCAAAGGGAGTTCAGGCCGAGCGGAAGAAGTCCCGGTCCGCGTGCAGCCAGTCGACCTTGTCCCACAGCTGGGTCGGGGAGAGCGCGGAGAGCGCGACATTGCGTTCCTTGGCGGCCACACCGTCGGGGTGGTAGACCTGCCGGCCCATCTCGCGGGCCACCAACTGCGCCCGGGCGGTACGGTCCCGGCGTACGGCGTTGTAGCGCAGCAGGCGCCCCGGCAGCGCGGCGGGCGGGCAGCCGTCGAGGAGTCCGCCGAGGACCACCGCGTCCTCCAGGGCCTGGCAGGCGCCCTGTGCCGCGTACTGGAGCATCGGGTGGGCCGCGTCGCCGAGCAGCGCGACCCGGCCCTGCACCCACACGTCGAGCGGATCGCGGTCGCAGAGCACCCAGCACCGCCAGTCGCGGCCCAGCTCCAGCAACCGCCGGGTGCCCTCGCACATCCCCGGATACGGGCGGCCGCGTACTTCCGCGAGCGTGGCGGGACGTCCCGAGACGGCCTCGCGGGCGCCGTCGTCGAGGGTCATCGCCATGTTCAACTGCCGCCCCCCGCTGATCGCGTAGTGCACGAAGTGCCATCGCGGGCCCGCCCACAGGGTCACCCCCGGGGAACGCACCTCCTGCGGCACCTCGTCCATCGGGATCACCGAGCGGTAGATGGTGTGCCCGGACACCCGCGGCTCGCCGTCCCCGACCAACTGGCCGCGGACCGCCGAGCGGATCCCGTCCGCGCCGATCAGCGCGTCGCCGGTGAGGCGGCGCCCGTCGGCGAGCCGCACGCTCACCGTGTCCTCGTGCCGGGTGTACTCCACCACCCCGCTGTCGGTGAGCAGTTCGGCGGCGGGCGTCCGCCGGCAGGCGTCGAGCAGTGGCCGGTACAGGTCGATACGGTGCACCACCGCGTAGGGATTGCCGAAGCGCTCCCGGTAGCCCTCGGTCAGCGGCATGGCGTTGATCAGCTCACCGGTGGTGCCGTCCTTCAGACGCAGCGCGTCGATGAACACCGCCCGCGCCCGCACCTGTTCCGCCACCCCCAGCCGGTCCAGGGCGTGGAAGGCGTTCGGCCCGAGCTGGATGCCCGCACCCAGCTCGGTGAACTCCTCCCCGCGCTCCAGCACGGTGACCCGGTGCCCCTTCGCGGTGAGGCCGAGCGCGGCCGCGAGCCCGCCGATGCCTCCGCCCGCGATCAGTATGTGCGCCATGACGATGCCCTTCTGCCCTTGTCAGTCCGCGGGCCCGGTCAGCTCGCGCCGAACTCTTCATCGAGGAAGTCGAAGATCTCCTCGTCGGAGGCGGTCTCCAGGTCGGCCGCCGCGTCCTGTCCGCCCTGCTCACCGGCGGCGGGGCGCCCGGACTCCTGCCAGTTCCACAGCAGGGTCTGCAGCCGCCCGGTGATCTCCTCGCGCAGGCTCTCGTCCGTGCGCAGGTCCTCGTCGGTGCCGCCCGCGTCGAGCGCGCGCTCCAGCTCCCGCAGCCCGTCGAGCACCGCCGTCCCGGGCGACCGCTCGGCCACGCCCAGGCGTTCCAGGAGGTGTGCGGTGAGTTCGGCCGGGGTCGGGTGGTCGTAGATCAGCGTCCCGGACAGATCGAGCCCGCTCGCCGCGGCCAGCCGGGACTTCAGTTCCACCCCGGTCAGCGAGTCGAAGCCCAGCTTCACGAACGACAGGTCCTGGTCCGGTTCGAGGTCCATCGGCGCCGCGTGCCCGAGCACCGCCGCCACCTCGGCGCCCAGCGCCTGCAGCAGCACCTGGTGGCGCTGCGCGGCGCCCGCCTCGGCGAGCTTCACCGCCCACGCCGACTGCTCCGGCGCGGCCGTCTGCCCCTGCGGCTGCTGCCCGGCACCGGTCAGCCGGTCCGGAAGGGCGGCAAGCAGCGGCCGCGGCCGGGCCGCGCTGTAGGCCTCGGCGAAGCGCCGCCAGTCCATGTCCGAGACCGTCACCGCGGTCTCGTCCTGGCTCACGGCCGCGTGCAGCGCCCCGATCGCGGCCTGCGCGGGCATGGTCCGCATCCCGCTGCGCCGCAGCCACTCCACGTACTCCGGGTCCTCGGCCATCCCGCCACCGGCCCAGGCGCCCCAGGCCACCGCGGTCGCCCGCTGCCCCGCCCCGCGCCGCGCACCGGCCAGCGCGTCCAGATAGGCGTTGGCCGCCGCGTAACCGCCCTGGCCCGCGCTGCCCCACACCCCCGCGCTGGAGGAGAAGAGGACGAAGGCCTCCAGCGGTATGTCCGCGAGGAGTTCGTGCAGGTGCCGCGCGCCCGCCGCCTTGGCCGACAGCACCCGCGCGCACTCGGCCAGCTCCATCCCGGCCACCGGCCCGGCCTCACCGACCACTCCGGCCGCGTGCATCACCGCGCGCAGCGGCTGCTCCGCCGGGATCTCGTCGAGGACCCGGGCAAGCGCCGCACGGTCCGCGGTGTCGCAGGCGACCAGGCTCACCGCCCCCGCGCCCAGCGCCAGCAGCTCTTCCCGCAGGGCGTCCGCGCCCTCGGCCGCCGGGCCCGAACGGCTCAGGAGCAGCAGACGCGGCGCCCCCGACCGGGCGAGCCAGCGCGCCACATGGCCGCCGAGTACGCCCGTACCGCCCGTGATCAGCGTCGTACCCGAGGGGGACCACAGCGGCGCGGCGGGCGTCGGCAGCGGCGCCGGAACCAGCCGCCGCACCCGCACCCCGCCCTCGCGCAGGGCGAGTTGGTCCTCGTCGCCGATACCGGCCAGCGCCGCGCACAGCTGCCCGCCGGTGTCCGTGTCCCAGACCTCGGGAAGGTCGATCAGACCGGCCCAGAGCTGCGGATCCTCCAGACCCGCCACCCGGCTCAGCCCCCACACCTGCGCCTGCTGCGGGCTCGACGGCACCTCGTCCGCGCGTGCGGCGACCGCGCCCTGCGTCAGCGACCAGAGCCGTACGCCCGTGCCCGCGAGGGCCCGCACCAGGAGCACGGTCGCGGCCACGCCGGACGGCAGTTCCGGATACCGCGGATGCGGTGCCGGGCTCAGCGCCAGGAGCGAGAGCACCCCGCCCAACTCCCCGTCCGCACGGGCCAGGGAGACCGTTTCCGCCAGTACGGCCGGGTCCTCGCCGCCGGTGTCCACCTCGACCACCCGCGTACGGGTGCCGTGCGCCTCCAGCGCGTCGAGCACCGCGGCCACCGGCGCCGACTGCGCCGGCTCGGCGGGGACCGCCACCAGCCAGGTCCCCGCGAGCGGCCCCGCCGACAGCGCGCCCGCCGTCTGCTCCTGCCACTCGACGCGGTACCGCCACTCCTCGAAGGCCTTGCTCGCCCGCTGCTGCTGACGCCAGACGGCCAGCGGCTCCACCACCGCGCCAAGGGAGGAGGCGGCCTCGGGCGAGGCGAGCCCCACCAGCGAAGCCAGCTGCGAGACGTCCTGGCGCTCCACCGCCTCCCAGAACTCCCGCTCGGCCGGGTCCGCCACCTCCGCCGCCTCCCGGTCCAGCCAGAAGCGGGTCCGGTCGAAGGCGTAGGTGGGCAGTGCGACCTGGGTGTCGGGGTTCGGGGTGGGGAGGAGGGTTGTCCAGTCGAGTGCGACGCCGTGGGTCCAGGCCTGGGTGAGGGTGGACAGGAGGGTGTCGGCCTCGGGCCGGTCGTGCCGGGTGAACGGGGCGATCAGGGAAGCGGGTTGGTCCTGGCTCTGGCAGTCGTGGGCCATGGCGGTGAGGACGCCGCGGGGTCCGATTTCCAGGAGGATGCGGATCTGGGCTTCGGTGAGTGCGGTGATGCCGTCGTGGAAGCGGACGGTGCCGCGGACCTGGCGTCCCCAGTAGGCGGGTGAGGTCAACTCCTCGGTGGTGGCGGGCTTTCCGGTGACGTTGGAGATGACGGGGATGGTGGGCGGGTGGTAGGTGAGGGTGCTGGCGGTCTTCTCGAATTCCGCGAGCATCGGGTCCATGTGGGCGGAGTGGAAGGCATGCGAGACGCGGAGCTGGCGGGTCTTGCGTCCTTGTTCCTGCCAGTACGCGGCTACTGCTTCGACGGCGTCCGTGTCGCCTGAGATGACGGTGGAGGTGGGGCCGTTGAGGGCGGCGATGCTGACCCGTTCGCCGCCGGTGATCTTTGCCAGGGAGGCTTCGGTTTCTTCCGCTCCGGCTTGGAGGGAGGTCATGGTGCCGCCCTGGGGGAGGTCTTGCATCAAACGCGCCCGTGTGGCGACGAGGGTGCAGGCGTCGGGGAGGGTGAGTACGCCTGCGATGTGGGCGGCGGAGAGTTCGCCGATGGAGTGGCCCATCAGGTAGTCGGGGGTGAGGCCTGTGGCTTCGACGGTGCGGTAGAGGGCGACTTCGAAGGCGAACAACGCGGTCTGGGTGTAGAGGGTTTGGTCGAGGAGTTCGGCTTCGGGGGTGCCTTCGGCGGCGAACATCACTTCGCGTAGGGAGCGGCCGAGGTTCGGGTCGAGGTGGGTGCAGATCTCGTCCAGCGCGGTACGGAAGACGGGCGAGGCTTCGTACAACTCCCGTCCCATGCCGGGGCGTTGGGCGCCCTGACCCGAGAAGAGGAAGCCGGTCTTGATGCCCTCGCCGGCCGCGGCCGTGAAGGTGCCGGGGAGAGGGGACTCCTGTGCGGCGAAGGTCCGCAGCCGGTCGAGGAGTTCGCCCTCGTCGGCGCCGAGGACCGCCAGGCGGTGCCGCAGTCCGAAACGCCGGGTGAGGGCATGGCCCAGATCGGCCGGGGTCGCCGTGCCCCGCTCCAGGATCCCGGCGGCGAAACCGGCCAACTGCTCGGCCTGGGTGCGCAGTCCGCCGGTGCTGCCGCCGCTGATCGGCCACGGAACGAGCTTGCCCTGGAGTACCGGGAGCGCGGGCGCCGCCGATTCCTGGTCCGCGCCCGACCCGCTTCCGCCGTCCTTCTCCGGTGCTTCCCGCTGCGGTTCTTCCCGGGGTGCTTCTTCGACGATGAGGTGGGCGTTGGTGCCGCTGACGCCGAAGGAGGAGATGCCCGCGCGGCGGATGTGTTCGCCGCGTGGCCAGGGGGCGGGTTCCGTGAGCAGTGCGACGGCGCCCGCCTCCCAGTCCACGAACGGGGAGGGTTCTTCGGCGTGGAGGGTGCGGGGCAGTTCCTCGTTCTGCAGGGCCATCAGCATCTTGATGACGCCGCCGACGCCCGCCGCGGCCACCGAGTGCCCGATATTGGACTTCAACGAGCCGAGCCGTACGGGCTGTTCGGCGGGGCGGTGCTGGCCGTAGGTGGCCAGGAGTGCCTGGGCCTCGATCGGGTCGCCGAGCTTGGTGCCCGTGCCGTGTGCCTCGACGGCGTCCACATCCGCCGCGCTCAGGCCCGCGTTGGCGAGGGCCGCGCGGATCACCCGTTGCTGGGAAGGCCCGTTGGGAGCGGTCAGGGCGCTGCTGGCGCCGTCCTGGTTGACCGCCGAACCCCGCAGCACGCCCAGGACGGGAAGCCCCTTGCGCCGCGCGGCCGACAGGCGCATCAGCGTCAGCACCCCGGCGCCCTCGGCCCAGGCGGTGCCGTCGGCGCCCGCGGCGAACGGCTTGCACGTGCCGTCCGGGGCCAGGCCGCGCTGCCGGGAGAACTCGATGAAGCCGCCGGGGCTGGCCAGCACCGTGATGCCACCGGCCAGCGCGAGTTCGCACTCGTCCTGGCGGAGCGCCTGCATCGCCAGGTGGATGGCGACCAGCGAGGAGGAGCAGGCGGTGTCGACCGTGACGGCCGGGCCCTCGAAGCCGAAGGAGTACGAGACCCGCCCGGAGAGCACCGCCGCCGTGTTCCCGGTGAAGGCGTAGCCCTCGATGCTCTGCGGGACATGGTCCATGTCCGGCAGATAGGCGGAGTTCTGCGAACCGATGTACAGACCGGTCCGACTGCCGTGCAGCTGGGGCGGGTTGAGGCCCGCGCGCTCCAGCGCCTCCCAGCAGAGTTCGAGCAGCAGCCGCTGCTGCGGGTCCATGGCCAGGGCCTCGCGCGGGGAGATCCCGAAGAACTCCGCGTCGAAACCGGCGACATCGTCCAGGAAACCGCCCCGGCGCACATAGGTCTTGCCCGAGCGGTCGGGGTCCGCGTCGTAGAGGTCGCCCGGCCAGCCGCGGTCGGTGGGGAACTCCCCGGTGGCGTCCACGCCCCCGGCGACCACCTGCCACAGACCCTCGGGCGAGTTCGCCCCGCCCGGGAAACGGCAGGCCATCCCGACCACGGCGACCGGCTCCCGGAAGGAGCGGGCCAGCTCGTGGGAGGCGTCCGCGAGCCGCTGGTTCTCGCGTTGCAGCCGGTCCCGTTCCTTCAGCGAGGCCCGCAGCGCCCGGACAATGTCGTCATTCGATGCAGCCATGGTCACTTTCCGCTTTCCGTCGGTTCAGGACTCGTCGCCGAGCGCGAACTGGACAAGATCGTCGAGAGCCATCGCATCGATGGACTCCTGCGCGTCCTCCTCCGGCGTCCCGCCCACCGGCTGCGGCGCGCCCTGCCCGTCCGCCAGCCGCATCAGCGCGGTCAGCAGCCCGGCCTCCCGCAGCTGCGCCAGCGGGATCGCGGCCAGCGCCCGGCGGACGAGCGCCTCGTCCTCGACCGCACCCGGGGACCCGGCGTCGGCGCCCTCCTGCGGTTGCGCGGGGGCGAGTTGGCCGAGCAGATAGCCGGTCAGGGCCGCGGGGGTGGGGTGGTCGAAGATCGAGGTGGCGGGCAGCCGGACGCCGGTGGCCCCGGTGAGCCGGTTGCGCAGCTCCACCGCCGTCAGCGAGTCGACGCCCTGGTCCAGGAAGCCGCGCTGGGAGTCGATACCCCCGGCCGAGTCCAGCGTGAGCACGGTCGCCATCTGCTCCCGTACCAGGTCCAGTACGTGCTGCCGCTGCTCGGGACCGCTCAACTGCGTAAGGCGCTCGGCGAGTTGGGCACCGCCGTCGGCCGCGGCGGCGGTCGGCCGCACCGTCGCGAGGCGCGACCACACCGGATGCGGCGGCACATGCGCGAAGTTGAGGACGGAGAGCAGGTGCACCGGCCGGTGGGACCGGCCGAAGGTGTCGAAGAGCGCCAGGCCCTGGGCGTTGCTCATCGGGCTGATGACACTGCGCGCCATCCGCGCCATGTCCTGCTCGCCCAAGTGCCGCGTGATACCCCCGGCTTCGGCCCACAGTCCCCAGGCGAGGCTCGTACCGGGCAGGCCCTGTGCGTGCCGGTGGGCGGCCAGGGCGTCCAGATAGGCGTTGGCCGCGCTGTAGTTGGCCTGTCCGGGGGAGCCGAGGAGACCGGCCACGGACGAGTACATGACGAAGGCGGCGAGGTTGTGGTGGCGGGTGAGGGTGTGGAGGTGGTGGGCGGTGTCGATTTTGTTGGCGAGGACGGGGTGGAGTTGTTGGGGGGTGAGGGTGGTGAGGGTGGCGTCGTCGAGGGTTTCTGCGGTGTGGATGACGGCGGTGAGGGGGTGGTGGGTGGGGATGTTGGTGAGGAGGTTGTGGAGTTGGTGGGGGGTTGGTGGTGTCGCAGGGCGGTGAGAGGTGATGGTGGTGGTGGCGCCTGCGTTGAGGAGTTGTTGGCGTAGTTGGGTGGCGTGGGGGTGGTGGGGTCCCGCGGCGGGCTGGTGAGGTGGAGGTGTTTGATGCCGTGGTTTGGATGAGGTGGGTGGCGAGGTGGCGGGCGAGGGTGCCGGTGCCGCCGGTGATGAGGGTGGTGCCGTGGGGGTTGAGGGGGGTGGGGAGAGGGTGAGGGTGTTTTTGCCGGTGTGGCGGCCTTGGCTCTCATGTGGCGGAGGGCGTGGCGGAGGTTGGCGAGGGGCCAGGTGTGGTTGGGGAGGTGGGTGAGGGTGTGGTGGGTGAGGAGGGTGGGTGGTGAGGTGGGTGAGTATGTGGCGGTGCGGGTGGGTCCGGCGTCTTTGAGGTCGAAGGCTTGGTAGGTGGTGTGGGGGTGGTTGCGGGTGGCGTGGCCGGGTTCTCGGATGTCGGTTTTGCCCATTTCGAGGTAGCGGCCGCCGGGGGCGAGGAGGTCGAGGCTGGCGTCGACGGGTTCGCCGGCGAGGGAGCCGAGGATGATGTCGAGTCCTCGGCCGTTTGTGTGGGTGAGGTATTGGTCGCGGAAGTCGAGGGTGCGGGAGTGGGCGATGTGGTCGTGGTCGATGCCCATGGCGGTGAGGGTGGGCCATTTGGTGGGGCTGGCGGTGGTGTAGACCTCGGCGCCGAAGTGGCGGGCGAGTTGGATGGCGGCCATGCCGACGCCGCCGGTCGCGGCGTGGATGAGGACTTTGTCACCGGGTTTGATCCCGGCCAGATCGTGCAGGGCGTAGTACGCCGTCAAGAACACCGTCGGAATCGCCGCGCCCTGCTCGAAGGACCAGTCCTCCGGCAGCGGCACGATCATGCGCTCATCGGCCACCGCGAGCGGCGCGAAGGCCGCCGGGAACGACCCGAACACCCGGTCGCCCACGGCGAATTGCTCCACTCCGGGGCCGGTCTCCACCACGATGCCCGCGCCCTCGGCGCCCAGCCCGTCCACCGACGGGGCGAGGCCCAGCGAAACCGCGACATCGTAGAAGTTGATCCCGGCCGAACGGACCTGGACACGGACCTCGCCCTGCTCCAGGGGCCGGGTCGCCCGCGGATTGGGCGCCTTGCCGACGTTCTCCAGCGAGCCGCCGCCGAGCGCGTCCAGGCGCCAGTCGGTACCCGCACCGAATCCGGCGACATCCGGGATCTGGCCACTGCCGGTGGACCGCACCGTCCGCGGCGCGAGCAGCACCCCGGCACGCTCCGCGAGCTGCGGCTCCCCGCTGGCAAAGGCCTGCGCCAGCAGCTCGCCCCAGGCACCGGCGGCTGGTTCCCGGTCCGCGTCGGCGTCCGCGTCGATGTCCAGGATCAGGAAGCGGTCCGGGTGCTCCGACTGGGCGGTACGCAGCATGCCCCAGGCCACCGAGGAGGCCAGGTCAGCGACATTGTTGGAGATCTCCCGCCCGGCGGCGACCGCGCCCCGGGTCAGCACCAGCAGCGGGCACGACTCCAGCCTGCTGTCGGCGAGCCAGGCCTGCAGCAGCCCGAGCAGCTCCTCCGCCACCTGGTGCGCGGCCTCGGGCGACTGACCGTCACCCGGTGAGGTCACCGCCACCACCGCACACCCGGGCAGCTCCGCGCCCTCGTCGAGCGCGGCGGTCAGGGCGGCCACATCCGCGTACGGGGTGCCGGGCAGACCGGTGGGCAGGCCCGCACCCAGCAGCGCCGGTTCCGGCAGCGCGGGGACCTCCCGAGCCACGGCGGCGGGCCACCACTCCAGGGTGAACAGGCCGTCCACGCCCGGCCCTTGGGCCTCCGACTGGGCCGGATCCATCTCCCGCATCCGCAGGGTCTCGATCATCAGGACCGGCTTGCCCGCCGGGTCCGCGGCCGTCAGCGCGACCGTGTCGTCACCCGTGGTGCGGATCCGCACCCGCAGACTCGTCGCCCCCGAGGCCAGCAGCGACACACCGTTCCACGAGAACGGCAGCCACACGCCCTCCTCACCGAAGCCCTCGCGGAAGCCGAGCGCGTGCTGCGCCGCGTCCAGGAGCGCCGGGTGCAGCCCGAACCGGTCCGCCTGCTCGGCCGCCTCGGCGGGCAGCGCCACCTCCGCGAACAGCACCTGCGGATCCGCGGCATCCCGCCAGACGGCCTTCAGCCCCTGGAAGACCGGGCCGTACCCATAGCCGCGCTCGGCCAGCTCCCCGTAGAACTCCCGCACCGGCTGCGCCACCGCCCCGGCGGGCGGCCAGGCCTCGAAGGCACCGAACCCCGCCGTGCCGGTCCGCGCCTCACCGACCGTCGCCTCCGCGTGCCGCGTCCAGCTGCCGCCGAAGCCGCTGTGCAGACGCGAGTAGACGGTGACGGTACGCCGTCCTTCCGCGTCGGCGGCGTCGACCACGACCTGGAGTTCCACGGCGCCCTCGGCGGGCAGCGACAGCGGGGTCTGGATCAGCAGTTCCTCGATGTGCCCGCAGCCGACGTGGTCACCGGCGTGGATCACCAGGTCCACGAAGGCGGTCCCGGGCAGCAGCGCGGTTCCCGCGACGGCGTGGTCGGCGAGCCAGGGGTGGGTCGCCAGCGACAACCGCCCCGACAGGACCACGGACTGCCCGTCGGCGACCTCGACCGCCGCGGCCACCAGACCGTGCGGGACCGAGGCAAGCCCCACCTCGGCCAGATCCCCGCTGCCGGTGGTGCCCTGCTCCAGCCAGAAGCGGGTCCGGTCGAAGGCGTAGGTGGGCAGTTCCACCTGGGTGTCGGGGTTCGGAGCGGGGAGGAGGGTCGTCCAGTCGAGTGCGACGCCGTGCGTCCAGGCCTGGGTGAGGGTGGACAGGAGGGTGTCGGTCTCGGGCCGGTCGTGCCGGGTGAACGGGGCGATGAGTACGGACGGTTGAGCCTGCTCCTGCTCCTCGTCCTGGGGGGTTTCGCTCTCCTGGCAGTCGTGGGCCATGGCGGTGAGGACGCCGCGGGGTCCGACCTCCAGGAGGATGCGGATCTGAGCCTGGGTGAGCGCTTCCACTCCGTCGTGGAAGCGGACGGTGCCGCGGACTTGGCGTGCCCAGTAGGCGGGTGAGGTCAACTCCTCGGTGGTGGCGGGCTTTCCGGTGACGTTGGAGATGACGGGGATGGTGGGCGGGTGGTAGGTGAGGGTGCTGGCGGTCTTCTCGAATTCCGCGAGCATCGGGTCCATGTGGGCGGAGTGGAAGGCATGCGAGACGCGGAGCTGGCGGGTCTTGCGTCCCTGTTCCTGCCAGTACGCGGACACCGCCTCGACAGCGTCCGCGTCACCTGAAATGACGGTGGAGGTGGGCCCGTTGAGGGCGGCGATGCTGACCCGCTCGCCGCCGGTGACCTTCGCCAGGGAGGCTTCGACTTCCTCTGCTCCGGCTTGGAGGGAGGTCATGGTGCCGCCCTGGGGGAGGTCTTGCATCAAACGCGCCCGTGTGGCGACGAGGGTGCAGGCGTCGGGGAGGGTGAGTACGCCTGCGATGTGGGCGGCGGAGAGTTCGCCGATGGAGTGGCCCATCAGGTAGTCGGGGGTGAGGCCTGTGGCTTCGACGGTGCGGTAGAGGGCGACTTCGAAGGCGAACAACGCGGTCTGGGTGTAGAGGGTTTGGTCGAGGAGTTCGGCTTCGGGGGTGCCTTCGGCGGCGAACATCACTTCGCGTAGGGAGCGGCCGAGGTTCGGGTCGAGGTGGGTGCAGATCTCGTCGAGGGCGGTACGGAAGACTGGCGAGGCTTTGTACAATTCGCGTCCCATGCCGGGGCGTTGGGCGCCCTGACCCGAGAAGAGGAAACCGGTCTTGGCGTCCCCGTCGGCGGTGCCGGTCACGGTGTGGGCCGAGGTGCCGCCGGTGGTGGCGAAGTCGTCCAGGGCTTCGGCCAGTTGGGCGCGGCTGGTGCCGAGTACGGCGAGCCGGTGGCGCAGTTGGGCACGTCCCGTGAGCGCATGGGCGACCTCGGCCACGCCCGCCGGGGCGTCGGTGCCGTTGACGAACGCCGCCAACTGCCCTGCCTGGGTGCGGAGTCCACCGCCGCTGCCGCCGCTGATCGGCCACGCCAGGAGGTCGCCTTCCAGCACCGGCAGCGCGGGCTTCCCGGCCTCCGGGTCAGTGTCGGTCCCGCCGTGGTGGTCGCCTTGCGATTCGTCCTCGGGCGCTTCTTCGACGATGAGGTGGGCATTGGTGCCGCTGACGCCGAAGGAGGAGATGCCCGCGCGGCGGATGTGTTCGCCGCGCGGCCAGGGGGACGCCTCGGTCAGCAGCGCGACCGCGCCCGCCTCCCAGTCCACGAAGGGGGAGGGCTCCTCTGCGTGGAGGGTGCGGGGGAGTTCCTCGTTCTGCAAGGCCATCAGCATCTTGATGACGCCGCCGACGCCCGCTGCGGCCACCGAGTGCCCGATGTTCGACTTGAACGAGCCCAGTCGTACGGGCTGTTCGGCAGGTCGGCCCTGGCCGTAGGTGGCCAGGAGTGCCTGGGCCTCGATCGGGTCGCCGAGCTTGGTGCCCGTGCCGTGTGCTTCAACGGCGTCCACATCCGCCGCGCGCAGGCCCGCGTTGGCGAGGGCCGCGCGGATCACCCGCTGCTGGGAAGGCCCGTTGGGAGCGGTGAGGCCGCTGCTGGCACCGTCCTGGTTGGTCGCCGAGCCGCGCAGCACACCCAGGACACGGTGGCCCAGACGACGTGCGTCGGAGAGCCGCTCCAGGGTCAGCATGCCCGCGCCCTCGGCCCAGGCGGTGCCGTCGGCGTCCGCGGAGAAGGCCTTGCAGCGTCCGTCGGGGGAGAGGCCGCGCTGCCGGGAGAACTCGATGAAGCCGCCGGGGCTGGCCAGCACCGTGATCCCACCGGCCAGCGCGAGACCGCACTCGCCCTGCCGCAGCGCCTGCATCGCCAGGTGGAGGGCGACCAGGGAGGAGGAGCAGGCGGTGTCGACGGTGATCGCCGGGCCCTCGAAACCGAAGGAGTACGACACCCGGCCGGACACCACACTGGAGGTGTTGCCGGTGAAGGCGTAGCCCTCGATGCTCTCCGGCACCTTGTTCATATCGCAGACGTACGAGGAGGAGCCCGCGCCGACGAAGACCCCGGTCGCACTGCCGCGCAGCGCCAGCGGGTCGAGCCCGGCGCGCTCCATCGCCTCCCAGGAGGTCTCCAGGAGGATCCGCTGCTGCGGGTCCATCGCCAGCGCCTCGCGCGGGGAGATCCCGAAGAACTCCGCGTCGAAACCGGCGACATCGTCCAGGAAACCGCCCCGGCGCACATACGACTTGCCCAGCTGCTCCGGGTCGGCGTCGTAGAGGTCGCCCGGCCAGCCGCGGTCGGTGGGGAACTCCCCGGTGGCGTCCACGCCCTCGGCGACCAGCCGCCACAGGTCCTCGGGGGTGCGCACCCCACCCGGATAGCGGCAGGCCATGCCGACCACCGCGATGGGCTCGTCGATCCGGATGCGGGCCGGCTCGTTCACCTGGGCCTCGGCCTGCGCGCCGAGGGTCTCCTCGGTGATGTGCAGGGCCAGCGCCGCCGGTGTCGGATAGTCGAACACCAGCGTCGCGGGCAGTTGCAGACCGGTCGCCGCGCTGAGCCGGTTGCGCAGCTCCACCGCGGTCAGCGAGTCGATGCCCGAGTCGAGGAAGCCCTGCTTCTCGTCGACCCGCGCGGCACCGTCGTGTCCGAGGACGGCGGCGACATGGCCGCGTACCAGCTCGCGCACGACCCGGTGCCGCTCCTGCTTCGGCAGCCCGATCAGCTGCCGGGCCAGCGAGAGGCCCGCCCCGCCTCCGGCGGCCGCCGAGCGCCGCAGCGGCGTACGGATGACCCCGGACCACAGCGGGGAGAGCACCCCGGCCATCGCCCGCTCCCGCAGCACCGAGACATCGGCCCGGGTCACCGTCACCTCGGCCGCAGCCGTGGCCAGCGCGGTGTCGAAGAGCGCGAGCCCCTCGGCGGCGGACAGCGGTACGGCACCCTCACGCGAGAGCCGCAGCCGGTCCACCGAGGCCGCGCCCGCCTCCCCGGCGCCGAGGTCCCAGGCACCCCAGGCCACCGAGAGCGCGGGAAGCCCCTGCGCCCTGCGGTGCCGGGCGAAGGCGTCGAGGAAGCTGCCCGCCGAGGCCAGCCCCGCGTACCCGCCGCCGCCGAGGACACCGGTCGCCGAGGAGAAGACCACGAACGCCGACAGGTCCAGCCCCCGGGTGGCCCGGTCCAGGTGCAGGGCGCCCCGCACCCGGGCGTCCATCACCTCGGCCAGCTGACCGGGCGTCAGCGCGTCGAGGAGTGCGCTGTGCGAGACACCGGCCGCGTGCACGACCGTCGTCAGCGGCTGCGCCGCCGGGATCTGCCCCAGTACGGCGTTCACCGCGGCCTCGTCGGTCACATCGCAGGACACGATCCGCGCCTGCGCTCCCAGACCGGACAGCTCCTCAAGGAGTTCCGCCGCACCCGGGGCCTCAAGTCCGCGCCGGCTCGCGAGCACCAGGTGCCGTACCTGATGCTCCGTCACCAGGTGGCGGGCGAACAGCCGTCCCAGCACACCCGTGCCGCCGGTCAGCAGCACCGTGCCCTCGGGGCCGAACTCCGCCTGCGCACCGGCCTCTTGTGCTTCCGCGCTCGCCACCGCAAGGCGTGGGGTGAGGAGTTGGCCGTGTCGGTGGGCGAGTTGGGGTTCGGTGGTGGTGAGGGCGTGGGTGAGGAGGGTGGTGAGTTGGGTGGGGGTGGGGGGTTGGTGGGGGTCGGTGTCGAGGAGGAGGAAGCGGTCGGGGTGTTCGGTCTGTGTGCGGTGCGGGCCATGCCCCAGACGGTGGCGGCGGCGAGGTCGGTGGGTGCGGTGTGGTCGGTGGTGACGGCGCGGTGGTGTGGAGGATGAGGGGGGGTGTTTTCGAGGCGTTCGTCGGTGAGCCAGGTCTGGAGGTGGGTGAGGAGTTGTTCGGCGTGGTGGTGTGCGGCGTGTGGGCGGTGTCGGCGCCGGCCTCCCCGTCCCCGTCTTCCTTTTCTTCCTTGTGGGTGGTGAGGGTGAGGAGGGTGTGGGTGGGGGGTGGGGGTGTGGTCGAGGGTGTGTTGGAGGTCGGTGAGGGTGGGTGGTGGTGGGTGTGTGGGGGAGGTGGGGTGTGGTGGTGCCGAGGGTTGTGAGGCGGATGGGGGTTGTGGGGGCTGGGGTGGTTGTGGTGGTGGGGGTCCAGTGGAGGGTGTAGAGGCCGTCGGGGGTGGGGGTGGGTGGTGAGGTGGGTGGTGTCGAGGGGCGGGTGTGGAGGGTGGTGATGTGGGTGACGGGTGTGCCGGTGGGGTCGGTGGCGGTGAGGGTGAGGGTGTGGTCTTCGGTGATGCGGAGTTGGACGTGCAGGGTGGTGGCGCCGGTGGCGTGCAGGGAGACACCACTCCACGAGAACGGCAACCACACCTCCCGGCCGCCGAACTCCTCGGTGGCGCGCAGCGCGTGCAGCGCCGCCTCAAGAAGCACGGGGTGCAGGCCGTAGCGGCCCGCCTGTTCGGCGAGGTCCTCGGGCAGCGAGACCTCGGCGAAGACCGCACCGCTGTCGGCATCGCGCCAGACAGCGTCCAGTGCCTGGAACGCGGGTCCGTAGGAGTAGCCGTGGTCGGCGAGGGCCTGGTAGACGTCCTCGACCGGCTCGGCCACCGCCCCGGCCGGTGGCCAGGCAGCGGGCCCGGCACCAGCGGGCACCACGCGCTCGCTGAGGGTGGCTTGGGCGTGGCGGGTCCAGATGCCGCCCAGGCCGGTATGCGGCCGGGAGTAGACCGTGACCGCACGCCGCCCGTCCTCATCGGGGGCGTCGACCACGGCCTGGAGCTCGACCGCACCCTCGGCAGGCAGCACCAGCGGGCTCTGCAGGACGAGTTCCTCGATGTGCCCGCACCCCACCTGGTCACCTGCGCGGATCACCAGGTCCACGAACCCTGTCCCCGGCAGGAGTACCGTCCCCGACACCGCATGATCAGCAAGCCACGGATGCGTCGACAGCGAGACCCGCCCGGACAGGACCACGGACTGCCCATCGGCAACCTCAACCGCCGCAGCGACCAGACCATGTGCGACCGATGTCAGGCCGACTCCGGCCAGGTCGCCTCCGCTGGTGGTGCCGCGCTCCAGCCAGAACCGACTCCGGTCGAAGGCATACGTCGGCAACTCCACCCCCGCCCCCGACGACGAACCCGGCAGCACGGCGTGCCAGTTGACCTCCACACCGTGGGTCCAGGCCTGTGCGAGAGCGGACAGGAAGGTGTCCGCCTCGGGCCGGTCGTGACGGGCGAACGGGGCGATCAAAGACGCAGGCTGATCCCGGTCCTGGTCTTGGCAGTCATGCGCCATCGCCGTCAAAACACCCCGCGGCCCGACCTCCAGGAGGATGCGGATCTGCGCCTGGGCGAGCGCGTTCACGCCGTCGTGGAAGCGGACCGTCCCGCGAACCTGACGCGCCCAATACGCAGGCGAGGTCAACTCCTCGACGGTGGCCAGCTTTCCGGTCACGTTGGAGATGACCGCGATGGTCGGCGGGTGGAAGGTGAGAGTGGAGGCGGTCTTCTCGAACTCCGCCAGCATCGGATCCATGTGCGCGGAGTGGAACGCATGCGAGACCCGCAGCCGACGCGTCTTGCGCCCCTGCTCCTGCCAGTAGACGGCCACCGCCTCCACGGCGTCCGCGTCCCCTGAAACGACAGTGGAGGCGGGCCCGTTGAGAGCGGCTATGCTCACCCGCTCCCCACCGGTCACCTTCGCCAGCGAAGCTTCGACTTCCTTCGCCCCGGCCTGCAGGGAGGTCATGACACCGCCCTGGGCAAGCTCCTGCATGAGACGGGCCCGCGCTCCGACGAGCGTGCACGCGTCCGCGAGCGACAGCACCCCGGCCACATGCGCGGCAGCCAGCTCCCCGATCGAGTGCCCCATCAGGCAGTCCGGACTCACCCCAGCGGCCTCCACCATGCGGTAGAGAGCGACCTCGAAGGCGAACAACGCCGTCTGGGTGTAGAGGGTCTGGTCGAGGAGTTCGGCCTCAGGGGTGCCTTCGGCGGCGAACATCACCTCGCGCAGCGAGCGCCCGATCTCCGTATCGAGGTGGGTGCAGATCTCGTCCAGCGCGGCACGGAAGACCGGCGAGGCCTCGTACAACTCCCGTCCCATGCCGGGGCGTTGAGCACCCTGACCCGAGAACAGGAAAGCCGTCTTGGCCTCACCATCGGCGGTACCGGTGAGGGCGTGAGGCGTCGTGGTGCCCGTCTTGGCGAACTCGCTGAGGGTGTCCGTGAGTTCGGCGCGGCCGGTACCGAGTACGGCGAGCCGGTGCCGCAGTTGGGCACGTTCCGTCAATGCCTGGGCGATGTCACCGGGGGAGTGCTGCTCGGCGTCAGCGGCGTACTCGGCCAACTGCCGGGCCTGGCTGCGGAGTCCACCCCCGCTGCCGCCGCTGACCAGCCACGGCACAAGCCCGCCCTCCAGCACCGGAAGAGCGGACTTCCCGGCCTCCTCACCCGCGCCTGTACCAGCAGCCTGCGAGCCGGAAGTCTTCGTGTCCGAGGCTCCCTGCTGGGCCGGTTCCTCATGAGGCGCTTCCTCGACGATGAGGTGGGCGTTGGTGCCACTCACGCCGAACGAGGAGATTCCCGCCCGACGCGGCTGCTCACCCCGCGGCCACGGGGACGGCTCGGTCAGCAGCGCGACCGCACCCGCCTCCCAGTCCACGAACGGCGACGGCTCGGCAATATGCAACGAACGCGGCAACTCCTGGCGCTCCAGAGCCATCAGCATCTTGATGACCCCGCCGACACCCGAAGCCGCCTGCGCATGCCCGATGTTCGACTTCAACGACCCCAACCGCACGGGCCGTTCGGCAGGACGGTTCTGCCCGTACGTCGCAAGCAGCGCCTGCGCCTCGATCGGATCCCCGAGCCTGGTCCCCGTACCGTGCGCCTCCACCGCATCCACATCGGCCACACCCAGACCCGCATTCGCCAACGCAGCACGAATCACCCGCTGCTGCGAAGGACCGTTGGGCGCGGTCAGGCCGCTGCTCGCACCGTCCTGATTCGTCGCCGAACCCCGCAGCACACCCACCACACGGTGACCCAGACGACGCGCGTCCGACAGCCGCTCCAGGGCCAGCAGGCCGACGCCCTCGGCCCAGGCGGTGCCGTCCGCGTCGGCGGAGAAGGGCTTGCAGCGTCCGTCGGGGGCGAGGCCGCGCTGGCGGGAGAACTCGATGAAGGGGGTGGCGCTGGCCAGCACCGCGATGCCGCCGGCGAGGGCGAGGGTGCACTCGCGCTGGCGCAGGGACTGCATGGCCAGGTGGAGGGCGACCAGGCTGGAGGAGCAGGCGGTGTCGACGGAGACCGCGGGGCCCTCGAAACCGAAGGAGTACGACAGGCGGCCGGACAGGACGCTGGCGAGGTTGCCGGTGAGGGTGTAGCCCTCGACGGTCTCGGGGACGTTGTCGAGATCGGCGACGTAGGCGGAGGTGGAGGCGCCGATGAAGACGCCGGTGGGGGTGCCGCGCAGCGCCGAGGCGTCCAGGCGGGCGCGTTCCAGGACCTCCCAGGCGGTCTCCAGGAGAATCCGCTGCTGCGGGTCCATCGCCAGCGCCTCACGCGGGGAGATCCCGAAGAACTCCGCGTCGAAGTCCGCCACTTCGTCCAGGAAGCCACCGCGGCGGGCATAGGACTTGCCGGAGCGCTCCGGGTCGGGGTCGTAGAGGTCCTCGGGCCAGCCGCGGTCGGTGGGGAAGTCGACCGTGGCGTCGGTGCCTTCGGTGACCAGCCGCCACAGGTCCTCGGGGGAGCGGACGTCGCCGGGGTAGCGGCAGGCCATGCCGACCACGGCGATCGGCTCCAGCATGCCGGCCTCGACCTCGTTCAGGCGACGGCGCGTCTTGTGCAGGTCCGCGGTGACGCGTCGGAGGTATTCAACGGCTTTCTGCTCGTCCGCCATCGAGATCAGTCCAGCCTTCCTGAAGCAGCATGGTGCTGTGGTTGCTTGGTGCGGGTTCTCGGGTGCCCGGGAGCGCTGAATTACGGGTGGCTTCTCCTGGGGTGCGCGATCCGCGGTCTGTGAATTTCGGGTGCCGGGAGGGGCAGGGTGCTCTGCGGGATTCCGTCAGGGGCTCCTCAGGGGTTCTTCAGGAGTCCTTTCAGGGCGGAGCTGAGAATGCGCGGTCCGTCCTGGGTGAGTACGGATTCCGCGTGGAACTGCATGGAGGTGAAATGCGGCCCGCGCAGGGCGTGCACTTCCCCGGTGCTTTCGTCGCGGCAGACCTCGACGGTTCCTCTTTCGCCGCAGTCGGCTTTGTCGTCGTCGCTGAGTGCGGCGAAGGTGTTGTAGTAGCCGACGCGTTCGGGGGAGCCGAAGAGGTTGATCTCGCGTTGGAGTCCCTGGTGGGGTGCCGGGCACCGGGCGACCGTGAAACCGAGTTCGCGGCACAGGACCTGGTGGCTGAGGCAGACGGCCATGAAGGGGCGCCGCTCGTCGAGCAGGGTGCGTACGGCGCCGCGCAGATGGGCGATCTTGGGCCGGGTCCCGTCGTTGGGGTCGCCGGGGCCGGGGCCCATGACGACGAGGTCGTGCCCGTCGAAGCTGTGGGCCTCGTCGAAGCGGCGTATCCGTACGTCGAGTCCCAGGGAGCGCAGCTGGTGGCCGAGCATCTGCGTGAAGGTGTCCTCGGCGTCGACGACCAGTACGCGCAGACCGGCCAGATCGGGGTCCGTGCCGTTCAGCCGGTCCGCTTGGTCGAGCCAGAAGGAGGCGATGGTCTGGTTGCGCGCCGAGAGGGCGGTGCGGATGTCGGGGTGGTCGGCGAGGCGCGGGGCGGCCGGGGTGCCCAGGGCGGCCAGCAGTCCGGCGGCCTTGGCGCGGGTCTCGGCGACCTCGGCCTCGGGGTCGGAGTGGCGGACGAGGGTGGCGCCGGTGCCGATGCGGGTGCGGCCGGTGGGGTCGATGTCGGCGGTGCGGATCAGGATGGAGGAGTCCAGGCTGGTGCAGCCGCCGGCGTCGTGGCCGATGAGCGCGGCGACTCCGCTGTAGTAGCCGCGGCCCTCGGGCTCGTGGCGGCGGATGACCCGGCAGGCGCTCTCCAGGGGGCTGCCGGTGACGGTGGGGGCGAACATCGTCTCGCGCAGGATGTCGCGGACGTCGCTGTCGCTCTCGCCCTCGATGAAGTACTCGGTGTGGGCCAGGCGGGCCATCTGCCGCAGATAGGGGCCGGTGACCCGGCCGCCCTCGGGGCAGATGCGGGCCATCATCTTGAGTTCCTCGTCGAGGACCATGTACAGCTCTTCGGTCTCCTTCTGGTCGGCGATGAACTGCTGGAGGCCGGCCAGGGTGGGCCCGGAGGCGGGATAGCGGTAGGTGCCGCTGATGGGGTTCATCACGGCGGTGCTCTCGCGCAGGGTCACATGGCGTTCGGGGGTGGCGCCGATGAGGGTGCGCTCGCCGGTGTGGATGCAGAAGGTCCAGTAGGCGCCCGACTCGTGCTGGAGCAGCCGCCGGAAGACGATCAGGGCGGCGTGCGGGGTGAAGTCGGTGATGTCGAGGACGAAGGAGCGGCGGATGACGAAGTTGGCGCCCTCGCCGTCGCCGATCTCGGTGCTGATGATCTTGCGTACGGTATCGGCGTAGGCGTCGTCCGGGATGTCGAACGCGCCCGCGGAGACGGTGACCTCGCGGTCGGGCAGCTGGGCGCAGAAGGCGGCGACGGAGAGGGTGGCCTGCCGCCGCACGGTCATCGCGAGCAGCGGGGTGCCGTCGTCGGCGCAGGCGTAGCCGCGTTCGCGGATCTGCCGGTAGGGGATGAGGGCCAGCAGGTCGTGGCCGGGGGTTCCGGTGGGCGTTGCGGCGGGCAGGGGGAGTTCGGCCAGGGAGTCGCAGGACCGCACCGGTCCGCTGAGCAGGTCGAGCACTTCGCCGTCGTGGGCGTCGGCGCGGTGCAGGACGGCGAAGGGCGGTGCGGGTTCGGCGAGCAGGGCGGCGAGCAGTTCCGCGGCCTGCGCGCCGCCGCCGGGGGTGGTGGGCGCGCTCATGCGGGGCCTCGTCCCGCGGTGAGCTGCTCCTGTCCGAGGGCGGCCACGACGTCGTCGGCGGTCACGACCATGGCGCAGCGGTCGGCCGCGTACGTCAGGGCCCAGTGGTGGTATTCGGCGGAGAAGTCGGCGACGGCGTCGGCGACCAGGAAGGTCTGGATGTCCTGGCTGTAGGCCTCCACCGCGGTCATCAGCACGCCCACGTGCGCGTACACCCCGCACAGGACGAGCTGGTCGCGTCCGGCGGCGCGCATCCGCTCCAGCAGGTCGGAGCGGACGAAGGCGCTGTAGCGCCACTTGGTGAGGGTCCAGTCGCCGTCCTGGGGCGCCACCCGCGGGTCGATCTCGCGGTCGGCCGGGGAGACGGTCATGCCCGGGCCCCAGAAGTCCTTGAGCAGTCCGCGCTCCTCCTCGCTCATGCCGCCGGGCTGGGCGGTGTAGGCGACCTGGATGCGCGAGGCGGCGCAACGCGCCCGGATCCGCGCGGTGTTGGCGAGGAGCGTGTCGTGCGGCTCCCCGGCCGGGAACGCCTTGAGGAAGTAGCGCTGCAGGTCGTGGACGAGCAGCACGGCCCGGGCCGGATCGAGGGTCCACTCGGCGGTGTTGGCGGGCAGTTCACGGCGCGTGGGCGGGGTGTACGGCGTGATGGGAGGGATACCCGGCATGGCTGACCTCGTGCTCTGGGGCGGCGGCGGAAAAGGCGGGGGCGGAAGCGGGGTCAGGCGCGCCAGGCGCCTGCCACGGTGACGGACTGCCGGGGGTTGAGGCGCGGATCGCACAGCGTCGTGTACTTCTCGCCGACCTGCTCCTCCGAGCCGCCGTCGCTGAGGCATTCGGTGACCATGTCCGGGGTGATCTCCAGGTGCAGTCCGCCCGCGACGGCCCCGGCGGAGCGCACCGCGCACTGGAAGGCCTCGACCTCGCGGAGCACCGCGCCCACCCGGCGGGTCTTCAGCCCGGCCGCGGTGGTCTCGGTGTTGGCGTGCATCGGGTCGGTGAGCCAGATGACCGGGTGGCCCGCCTCGTGCACGGCCCTGACCAGGCCGGGCAGCCGGTCGGTGACCGCCTCGGCGCCCATCCGTGCGATCAGGGTCAGCCGTCCCGGCTCGCGGCCGGGGTCGAGCAGGGAGCACAGGGCGAGCAGGTCGCCGGTGCTCATCAGCGGGCCGACCTTGCAGGCGACGGGGTTGCTGACCGCGGCGAGCAGTGCCACATGCGCGCCGTCCGGCTGGCGGGTGCGCTCGCCGATCCACGGCCAGTGGGTGGAGGCGAGGTAGAGCCGGCCCGTCTCGTCGCGCCGCACCAGGGGCACCTCGTAGTCGAGCAGCAGCGCCTCGTGGCTCGTCCACAGCGGGGCGGTGTGCTCCCAGCTGTGCTCCGCCTCGGTCCAGCCCAGGTGCTCATGGACCTGGCGGGCGGCGTGGTAGCAGGTCAGGATGCGCATCGGGTCGGCGGCGCGCAGCTTCGGGTCCGGCTCGGGCCCGTTGACCAAGTGGCCGCGGTAGACCGGCAGTTCCTGCCCGGCGACGGTCTCGGTGGGCCGGGAGCGGGGCTTGGCGTACTGGCCGCCGATGCGTCCGGCGCGCAGCACGGGGCGGCGGGTGCTCATCCGCATCGTCCCGGCCAGCACGTCGAGCAGCCCCGCCTTGCGGGCCACGTAGTCGCCCGAGCTCTCGGCGGGGTCCTCGGCGCAGTCGCCGGCCTGGATGACATGCGCGCGGCCCGCGGCGACATCCGCGAGCAGGGCGCGCAGCCGGGCGAGGTCGGCGGGCAGGACCAGCCCGGGACATGTCGCCAGTTCCTCCCTGACGAGGGCCAGTTGTGCCGTGTCGGCCCAATCGGGCTGCTGCTGTGCCCGCTTGCCTCTCAGGAAGAGGTGATGATCCGTCCCCCGCTGCATTGTGGCCTCTCGTCGCGTCACACCGATGTCGTGGAAACCGGGTTTCGAAATGATGCGGAGAAAAACATGGGGAGCGGTATCCGCGCGGTATCCGCCCGGTTGAACCGCGGTTATCCGGGGCAGTCATTCTTCCGTCATCGCACCTCATGGTGAATGCTCCGGGCCGCACGGGGAAACCCCTAAGTCGGCGCATGCCGTCGGCGGCACCTAGGGGGAGACGAATTACGGGTGTGACCGCGCTCACGGCACCCGCCCCTCAATCGGAAAAACCGCGGCCGCGGAATCACCTGTTCCGTAGGGGATTTGTAGGGGGTGACATGCCCGCGGGCGCCTCACTAATCTGAATCGCCGTGACGACATTCGTGCGGGAAGCGTTCTGATGCCCCTCTTCGCTTTTCGGGCCTTCGCTCCGCATCTTCCTCGTCACCCGCCAGTCGGCCCGGTGAAGCAACTCCCAGGATGAGGCCCGAAAAAGCTATGGACTTCGAAATCCCCGCCGCACAGCAGGAACGCTGTGCGCGCATCTACGAGGAGACGCACGCCCTGTGGGGCGAGCGCCGGGCCGTGCCCGGTGCCGAGGAGGTCCGGGAGGACTTCCGCGCCGCGGGGAAGGCGGGCCTCACCGGACTGTGCCTGCCCGCCGAGGCGGGCGGCAGCGGTCTCGGCGCCCTGGAGACCGCCCAGTGCCTGGAGGCCTTCGGCCGCGGCAGTGCCGACACCGGACTGGCCTTCGCCGTCGCCGCGCACCTGCTCGCCTGCGCCGTGCCGGTACGCGACTTCGCCTCCGAGGAGTCCCGCGCCGCACTGCTGCCCGCCCTCGCCTCCGGCGAGATGATCGCGGCCAACGCGATGACCGAGGACGAGGCGGGCTCCGACATCAGCGCCCTGTCGGTCACCGCCCGCCCCGTGGACGGCGGTTACGTCCTGAACGGCAGCAAGTCCTGGGCCAGCAACGGCCCGGTCGCCGACCTGGTCGTCACCTACGCCATCACCGACGCCAAGGCCGGGTTCCTCGGCGTCTCCGCCTTCGCGGTCCCCGCGGACACCCCGGGCCTGATACGCGAACCGGCCCTCGCCAAGACGGGACTCGAGGGCTGCCACGCCGGGCGGATCCGCTTCGAGGAGTGCGCGGTGCCCGCCTCCTGCCTGCTCGGCGAGGAGGGCCAGGGCGCCGCCGTCTTCCAGCACTCGATGGCCTGGGAGCGGGCCGCCCTCTTCGGGATCTACCTCGGCCTGATGCGGCGTCAGCTCGACCAGATCGTCCAACACGCCTCCCGCAGGCGCCAGTTCGGCCGCCGTATCGGGGAGTTCCAGGGCGTCTCGCACCGTATCGCCGCCATGCGCCAGCGCCTGGAGAGCGCCCGGCTGCTGCTCTACCGGGCCTGCTGGCTCCTCGACGCGGGCCAGGACCACACCGCCGCCGTCGCCCTGTCCAAGATCGCCGTCTCCGAGGCCGCCGTCGCCAACTCCCTGGACGCCGTGCACCTCTCCGGCGCCGTCGGATACCTGCGCGGCGGCGCCGAGGAGCAGCTGCGCGACGCCCTGCCCAGCACTCTCTTCTCCGGCACCACGGAGATCCAGCGGGAACTCATCGCAAAGGACCTCGGGCTGTGACGCTCCACCAACTGGTCATCGACGCCGCCGTCAAGCACGCCGAACGCCCCGCGCTCGTCACCGCCGAGGCCACCCTCACCTACCGCGAACTCGACCTGCGCGCCGAGCTCCTGGCCCGGCACCTGCGGAACCTCGGCGTGGAGCGCGGCGACCGCGTGGTGCTCTGGGCGGAGAAGTCCCCCGAGGTCGTCGTCGCCATGCAGGCCGTACTGCGCCTCGGCGCCGCCTACGTACCCGCCGACGGCACCGCACCCACCGAGCGCGCCGCCCACCTCGCGGAGAACTGCGCCGCCCGCGCCGTGCTCACCACCCCCGACCGCCTGGAGGACCTGCGCGCCCGCCTCGGCGAGGACATCCTCTGCCGGGAACTGGGCGAGAGCGCGGACCAGGGCACCGGGCCGGGGGAGGCGCCGGGGGAGCGGATCAACGAACCCGCCGCCGACGACGACCTGGCGTACATCCTCTACACCTCCGGCTCGACCGGACAGCCCAAGGGCGTCTGCCTGAGCCACCGCAACGCCCTGGCCTTCGTGGAGTGGGCGGTCGCCACCCTGGACGCCGACGAGCGGGACCGGTTCTCCAACCACGCCCCCCTCAACTTCGACCTCTCCGTCCTCGACCTGTACGCGGCCTTCTCGGCCGGCGCCAGTGTCCACCCGGTGCCCGCCGAACTGGCCTACGCGCCCACCCAGTTGGTCGACTTCCTGCACGAACGGCAGATCACCGTCTGGTACTCGGTGCCCTCCGCGCTCACCCTGATGGCCCGCGAGGGCGGCCTGTGCGACAGGCCCGCCCCCGAGGGACTGCGGGCCGTCCTCTTCGCCGGGGAGCCCTTCCCGCTGCCGCAGGTCCGCGCGCTCGCCCGGTGGACCACGGCCCGGCTGCTCAATCTCTACGGGCCCACCGAGACCAATGTGTGCACCTACCGCGAGGTCGGGCAGGCGGACCTCGCCCGCGACCGGCCGGTGCCCATCGGCGCCGCCTGCTCCGGTGACCGGGCCTGGGCCCAGGCACCCGACGGCAGCCGCCTCGGCCCCGGCGAGGAGGGCGAACTCCATGTGGAGGGCCCCACCGTCATGCTCGGCTACTGGGGCCGCGACCCGCACCAGGGCCCCTACGCCACCGGGGACATCGTCCGGGTGCTGCCCGACGGCTCCTTCGACTACGCGGGGCGGCGCGACCACATGGTCAAGGTCCGCGGCCACCGCATCGAACTCGGGGAGGTCGAGGCGGCCCTGACCGGCCACCCCGACATCGCCGAGGCGGCCGCCCTGGTCGTCGGCGAGGGCATCGGCGCCCGCCTCGCCGCCTTCGTCGTCGCCCGTCCCGGCACCGACCCCGGGCCCCTCGCCCTCACGGGCCACCTGGCCCGGCGGCTGCCGCGCTACCTGGTCCCCGACGAGATCCGGCGCACGCCCGCCCTGCCGCGCACCCGCAACGGCAAGGTCGACCGGGCCGCCCTCGCCGCCCAGTCCGGCTAGCCGCCCCACGATGACCGCACCGGAAGGAACACCCATGGCCCAGGACCCGAGCGAGGGCGTCAGCGAGAGCATCAGCGCCTTCATCAAGGAGCGCTTCCTCGACGGCGACCCCAAGGGAGAGCTGGAGGAGACCACCCCGCTGCTCGAATGGGGCGTACTCAACTCCCTCAACACCGTGCTGCTGCTCAACCACATCCGCGGCGAGTTCGGTGTCACCGTGCCGCCCGCCCGCCTCAACGCCCGCGACCTGAAGAACGTGCGGACCATCACCGCCATGGTGCGGGACATGACCGCCGGCAAGGGCGCCTGAGCGACCCGCACCCCCGGGCAGCTGTGCACGTGCCCGGATCCAGTTCCGTACCACCACGCCCAACCATGAGGAGCACATCCGCAATGTCGGACAACACGCTGACGCCCGAAGACGCCAAGCTCGTCGACTACCTGGACAACCACCGTCCGACGGCGCGGCCGGTCATCGAGCACCCCAAGCCGTCCGAGCGCCTGAAGGAACTGGACTTCCTGCTCGGCAAGATGACGGTCACCTTCAACACGGGCGTGCGCATGGAGGCCGTGACCCAGCGCATCATGCACGACCACTACATCCAGATGGACCTCAAGTCCACCTACGCCGACGGCACCCCCAAGCTGGAGGGCAAGTGGCTCATCGGCTGGAGCGAGGTGGACCAGCAGTTCGAGTCGTACTACGTCGACACCCTGGGCACCCTCGGCGTCTCCACCTCGCCGGGCTGGCAGGGCGACCACCTGGAGTTCATCGGCGAGCACGTCCTCGGCGAGGTCGGGGTGCGCTCCAAGTCCAAGGACGCCTACACACCGATCGACGCCACCCACTTCCGCCTCGACGCCTTCGTCGAGGCCAACGGCGAGTGGAAGCTGTACGACATCCAGGAGTGCACGGTCACCCCGCTCTCCGAGCTCTGAGCAACCCCCGCCACCGGCACCCGCCCCGCCGCCCCGGCATCGGCGGCGGGGCCGTCCGGCCACCGTCCGGCGGCCACCGGCCCGTGCCGCGCCTTCCCCCGCGCGGCACGGACCGGGGGCCGCCTTCTCACGTGAGGAGCCGACCGCCTTGACGGCAAACGAAGAGAAGCTGCAGAAGTACCTCAGGAAGGCCACCGCCGAGCTGAAGCAGGCCCGCTCCCGGCTCGCCGCGCAGGAGGCCGCAAGCCACGAGCCGATCGCGATCGTCGGCATCGGCTGCCGCTTCCCCGGCGGTGTGCGCTCCCCCGAGGACCTGTGGAGGCTCACCGAGGCGGGCGGCGACGTCATCACCTCACTGCCCACCGACCGTGGCTGGAACCTCGCCGGTCGACTGCCGGACCTCAAGGGCGGGTTCCTCGACGACGCCGCCTCCTTCGACCCCGAGTTCTTCGGGATCGGCCCCGGCGAGGCCCGCGCCATGGACCCCCAGCAGCGGCTGCTCCTGGAGACCTCCTGGGAGGCCTTCGAACGCGCCGGCATCGACCCCCAGTCGGCCAAGGAGACCCGTACGGCCGTCTACGCGGGCCTGCAGTTCGGCGGCTACCCGATGCTGCTGCGCGGGCGCCCCGAGGACGACATCAAGGACTTCATCGGCTTCGGCAGCTCCGTCGGCGCCGGTTCGGGACGCATCGCCTACCTCCTCGGCCTGCTCGGCGCCGCGGTCACCGTGGACACCCAGTGCACCTCCTCCCTGGTCGCCGTGCACCTGGCCGTCAAGGCGCTGCGGGCCGGTGAGTGCACCCTGGCCCTGGCCGGCGGCGCCTGTGTGATGTCGCTGCCGAACACGCTCCTGGAGTTCCAGCGCAAGCAGACCCTCGCGCCCAGCGGCCGGTCCCGCTCCTTCGCGGCCGCCGCCGACGGCGTCAGCCTCTCCGAGGGCGCGGGCATGCTCCTCCTCGAACGCCTCTCCGACGCCCGCCGCCTCGGGCACCCCGTACTCGCCGTCGTCCGCGGCACCGCGATCAACCAGGACGGCGCCACCAACGGCATGTCCGCCCCCCGCGGCCAGGCCCAGGAACGCGTCATCCGCCAGGCCCTCGCGGACGCCCGCCTCAGCGCGGCGAGCGTCGACGTCGTGGAGGGGCACGGCGTCGGCGCCACCCTCGGCGACGGCGTCGAGGCGCGCTCCGTCATCGCCACCTACGGCAGTGAACACACCCCGGAGCAGCCGGTGCTGCTCGGCTCCGTGAAGTCCAACCTCGGCCACACCCAGACCGTCGGCGCCGTCGCGGGCATCACCAAGCTCGTCATGGCGCTGCGCCATCAGCACCTGCCCCGCACCCTGCACGTCGACGCGCCCACCCCGCACGCCGACTGGTCGGCCGGCACCGTGCGCCTGGTCACCGAGGGCACCGACTGGAAGCGCGGCGACCGCGTCCGCCGCGCGGGCGTCTCCTGCCTGACCCTCTCCGGCACCAACGCGCACCTCGTCCTCGAAGAGCCCCCCGCCGAGGAGCCCGCCGGGACCCGGCTCCCCGAGGAGCCGCCCGCGCCCCTTCGCGGCCCGGTGCCCTGGCCGGTCTCCGCCAGGACGGCCGCCGCCCTCGGCGCCCAGGCCGCGCAGCTGCGCGAGGCCGGGGCCCACGCCGACCCCCGGGACACGGGCCTCGCCCTGCACACCGCCCGCTCCCGCTTCGCCCACCGCGCCGTCGTCCTCGCCGAGGACCCGGCGGACCTCCTCGCCGGACTCGACGCCCTCGCCCACGGGGAGCAGAGCCCGCACCTGGTCCAGGGCGTCGCCGCCCGCGGCAAGAACGCGCTGCTCTTCTCCGAGGGCGTCCTTGCGCCCGGCGCCGCCCGCGCCCTCGCCGAGGCCTTCCCCGGCTTCGCCACCGCCCTGGCCGAGATCTGCGGCCTCCTGGACTCCCACCGGCCCGGCGGCGGACAGCCCCTGCACCCGCACCTCCTCGACCCCGAGCGCCCCTTCCCCTCCACCGTCCACGCCCGCCTCGCCCACTTCGCCTTCGGCCTCGCCCTGCACCGGCTCACCCGCGACTTCGCCCTCACCGTCCACCAGGTGAGCGGACAGGGCCTGGGCGAGGTCGCCGCCGCCCACGCCGCGGGCGTCCTCGACCTCGCCGACGCCTGCGCCCTGGCGAGCGCCCTCGCCCACGCCGCGGGCCCCGAACCCGAAGCCGCCCTGCGGGCCCAGGCCACCGAGGCCGAAGTCACCGCCGTACTGGCGGACTTGGACCCCGAGACCCGCGCCGCTCTGCGGATCGCCGCCCTGGACGAACCCGGCGCCACCCTCCTCGACGGCGACGCCCGCCACCTCGACACGCTCGCCGCCCGGCTGCACACCCGCGAGTACCCGGCCCACCCGTGCGGCCCCACCCGCCCGGGACCCGCGGGCCCCGCCGCCGAGGAAGACCTCGGCCGTACGCTGGCCGGGCTCACCTTCCACGAGCCCGCGCTGCCCCTGCTCTCCGCCACCACCGGCGCCCCCGCCCCCCGCGCCCGGCTCGCGGAGGCCGCCCACTGGACCACCCTGCTCCAGGAGCCCACCCGGCTGCGCGAGAGCATCGCCACCCTGCGCGAGAACGGCGTCACCCGCCTCCTCGAACTCGGCCCCGACGAGACCCTCACCCCCCTCGCCGCCCGCAGCGCCGCCGCCACCGCGGCACCCGGCACCCCCCTGCTCCTCGTCGGCGCCCAACCCCGCACCACCGCACGGGACTTCCTCGCCGCGCTGGCCGCCCTGCACACCGACGGCGCCGACCTGGACTGGACCGCCGCCTTCGCCGCACACCCCGCCCGCCATGTCGACCTGCCCACCTACCCCTTCCAGTACGGGCGCTACTGGCTGACCCCGCCCGACGCACCCCACCGCCCGGCGGCGCCCCCGCACCCGCTCCTCGGCGCCCCGCTCGACCTGGCCCAACTGCCCGCCGGTGGACAGTGGTTCAGCCAGGACCTCGACCCGGGCACGGCCGCCGCCGGGCACCTGGAGCATCTGCACGGCACCCGGCTGCTCGCCCCCGCCGCCCTGGCCGACTGGGCCCTGGCCGCCGCCGGGCCCGGACCGGACGGCACCGGGGGCGCCCTGACCGGCCTCCGCTTCCACGACGGAGCCTCCCTGCCCGAGCGGGGCCCGCTCGCGCTGCAGACCCTGCGCGAGGAGACCCCCGAGGGACTGCGGATCCGCGGCTTCGCCCGCACCGGGACCTCCTGGACCCCGCAGTTCGAGGCCGAGAGCGGCGCACCGGACACCGCCCCCGAACCCGTCGACCTGGACGCCCTGCGCACCGCTCTCACCCCCGAGGACCCCGAGGACTGGTACGCCCGGCTGTGGCGCCACGGCCTCGACGAGGCGCGCGGCCCGGCCCCCGTCACCGCCCTGTGGAGCGGCCCCGACCGCCTCCTCGCCGAGACCACACCCGGACCCGAGCACGCCTTCGCCGCCCTCGGCCAGGCCCTCCACCTCGCCGGGCGCCTTACGGACGGGGCGGAGCGCCAGGTGCCCGCCACCGCGGACCGGCTCACCGTGCACCGGCCGCTCGGCGCCACCGCCTTCCTCCAACTGCGGCGCCACGAGGACGACTCGCTCAGCCTCGCCCTGCTCTCCGACACCGGCGCCCACCTGCTGACCCTGCGCGGACTGCGGATGCGCCCCGCCGGCCCCGCCGAGGCCGCCGCCCGGCTCGAAGAACACACCCTGCACTGGACGCCCCTGACCGGCGCCCGCCACCCCACCCCCGGTGCCACGGACGGCAGTTGGCTGGTCCACAGCACCGACCCCGAGCAGACCCGCGCCTGGTGCGCCCAGCTCGCCCGTGACGGCATCCCCGCCCTCGCCCTGCCCACCACCACCGGCCCGAGCCCGGCGGACCAGCCGGGCAGCCTGCACACCGAACTCGCCGCCCTGCACGAGGAGTTGAGCCGCCGCGGCAGCACCGTCGCCGGGCTCCTGCTGCACACCGCCGCCCAGGTACCCGGGGCCGGGGGAGCGCAGGACGAGCCGACCGCGACCGGGCACCTCGCCCGCCAGGGCTTCACCGTGCTGCGCGCCTTCCTGGACACCTTCGCCGACCGGCGGCCCCGGCTCGTGCTGTGCTCCACCGCGGCGGTCGCGCTGCCCGGCACGGTGCCGCAGCTGCCGCAGACCGCTCTGACCGCCCTGGCCAAGACGGTCACCTGGGAACACCCCGAACTGCCCTGCGTACACGTCGACTTCGGCACCGGCGCCGTCCCCGGGGCGGGCACCGTCCTCGGCCGCGCGGCGGGCCTGGGCGGCTCCGGACGCCTCGCCGTACGCGAGGACCGCTGGTACCAGGGCGGCATCCGCACCGCACCGCTGCCCGCCACCACCGAGGGCACCCTCAAGATCCGCCCCGACGCCACCTATCTGATCACCGGCGACGCGGGACCGCTGCCGGAGCTGACCCGCTGGCTCACCGGACAGGGCGCCCGCCACCTGGTCCTCGCCCACACCGCCGAGGGCCGGAGCGCCGCCGAGCAGGCCGAGCGTGCCGCGGCGGACGGCGCCACCGTCACCCGCGTGGAGAGCGACCCCCGCGACCCGGCGGGAACCGCCGCCCTCCTGCAGCGCCTGGGCGCCGAACTGCCCCCGCTGCGCGGCATCGTGCACCTCGGCACCGCGGGCGAGAGCACCCCGCTCACCGCACACGACCCGGAGAGCTTCACCGCCGCCCTGCACCAGGAGATCGCCACGCCCTGGCAGCTCCACCGCGACACCCAGGGACTCGACTTCTCCGTACTGGCCTCGCCCTTCGCCGCCCTCACCGGCGGGTACGGACAGGGCACGGCCGCGGCCGCCGACGCCTTCTTCGAGGCGCTCGCCCACCAGCGCCGTGCCGCGGGACTGCCCACCGTCAGCATCGCCTGGGGACCCTGGAGCCAGGCCCGACCCCCCGCCGTTCAGGCCGACTTCGCGGCGCGCGGGCTGCACCCCGCCCCCGCGGCCGAGGTCCTGGACGCGCTGGGCCGGGCCCTGGCCGGTTCCGCCGCCCGCACCGCCCCGGCCCGCGCGGACTGGGCCCGGCACCTGGCCGCCGCCGACCGGAGCGTCCCGTACGTCCCGCTGCGCGAGGGGGAGGACAGCACCCGGCACACCGTCGGATTCGGGCAGGGCAACATGAACACCGCCCCCTGAGGCGCCACCCCGGCGATCCACCCGGGAGAAGGAAAAGAGAAGAGGCGCAAAAACGCCCGGCCCGGAAATCCCGGGCCGGGCGGAAAACGACTCGGCGCGCCGCGCCGCTCATACTCCCAGCGTGGCACCGCCGTCCACCGTCAGATGCTGCATGGTGATGTGACTCGCCTGTTCAGAAAGGAGAAAGGCCACCGCATCCGCGATGTCCGACGTACGGGCGAGCTTCTGCAGCGGAATACCCACCCGATAGGCGTCGGAACGCCCCTCGATGGTTCCGCGCGGCCCTGAATCGTCCTGCCACATCGACCTGAGCATCGGTGTGTCCGTGGAACCCGGCGCCACCAGATTGCAGCGGATGCCGTACTGGGCCACTTCCAGGCCCAGGCATTTCGTGTACATCATCGCCGCCGCCTTGGAAGCGGAATAGGCGGCCATGTCGGTGCGCGCCGTGCCCGCCGCGTTCGACACGACGGTCACCAGCGCGCCCGAGGAACGGGCCACCATGCGGCTCACCACGGCCCGCGACATCAGGAAGACACCGGTGGCGTTGACCGCGAGGGTGTCGTTCCAGTCCGCGTCGCTGAGCCGGTGCGCCGGTCCGAGGCGGAGCACGCCCGCGGCGTTGACCAGGTAGTCCACCGGTCCGACGTGCTGCTCCACCTGGTCGACGGCCTCCTCGACGGCGGCCGGGTCGGTGACGTCCGCCGGGCAGCCGGCCGCGTGCAGCCCGTCCGCCTGCAGCTTGGTCACCGTCTCCATGACGCCCTCGGCGTCGCGGTCCACCGCGGCCACCCTCGCGCCCCGTTCGGCCAGCGCCCTGGCGACGGCGGCCCCTATCCCGCTGGCGGCACCGGTGACCAGTGCGACTTTGTCCTGCATGAAGTGTTGTCCCCCTCGTCGGAAAAACAGGAAGCGGCGGACCTGTCGAGCCGGAAGTCCGCAATCGGCTTTACCGTTCAGTGTCACAGGGGCCGCCCCGCGGCAACCACCCGGGACCGACCCCTAAAATCCCCCGGTAAATACATGGGGGGAACATAAGTAGGGGCTGACACCGCAACCGCACACTCGTAGCCTTCGAAGGAATTTTCTTGCCGTGGCCGATTTCACCGTCGGCGGCATCCCCCGTTTCGCGGGTACGTACCTTCGGAGGGAATAGATGAGCACAGTGTCCGGCGACGGAACACGTCCCGAATCCGCATCCCGCACCGCGATCGCGATCGTGGGCGTGGGCTGCCGTTTCCCGGGCGGTGTCCGCGACCTCGCCTCCTTCGGACAACTGCTCGCCCGCGGCGGTGACGCACTCACCGACGTGCCCCCCACCCGCTGGGACCGGCAGCGCCACCAGAGCGGCCCCGAGGCCATCTCCAACCCCCGCGGCGCCTTCCTGGAGGACATCGACCGCTTCGACGCCCCCTTCTTCGGGATCAGCCCCCGCGAGGCGGACCTGATCGACCCCCAGCAGCGACTGGTCCTGGAGGTCGCCTGGGAGGCGATGAGCGACGCCGGCCGCACCCGGGAGAGCTGGGGCGGCTCCCGAACCGCGGTCGTCCTCGGCATGCTCGCCAAGGACTACGAGACCCTGCACAACAGGACCCTCGGCGCGCGCGGCATCGGCCAACACCACATCAGCGGACTGGAGTTCAGCTTCGCCGCCGGACGCCTGGCCTACACCTTCGACCTGCACGGCCCGGTGGCCACCGTCAACTCGGCCTGCTCCTCCTCCCTGCTCGCCGTGCACCAGGCCTGCCAGAGCCTCGCCGCGGGGGAGTGCGACACCGCCGTCGCGGGCGGCGTCAGCCTGCTGCTCACCCCGGACATCAGCATGTTCCTGAGCCGGGTCGGCGCCCTCTCGCCCACCGGCCGCTGCCGCCCCTTCGACGCCTCCGCCGACGGCATCGTGCGCGGCGAGGGCGCGGGCATCGTCGTCCTCAAGCGCCTCGACGACGCCCTTACCGACGGCGACCGCATCCACGCCGTCATCCGGGGCTCGGCCACCAACAACGACGGCCGCAGCATGGGCCTGACCGTCCCCAACGCCCTCGCCCAGGCCGATCTGCTGCGCCTGGCCCTGGAGCGCTCCGGGCTCGCCGCCACCGACATCGACTACGTCGAGGCCCACGGCACCGGCACCCCCCTCGGCGACGTCATCGAGGTCGACGCCATCGGCGAGGTCTACGCATCAGGCCGCAGCGCCGACAACCCCCTGCACATCGGCTCCCACAAGGCGCTGGTGGGCCACATGGACGCCGCCGCGGGGATCGGCGGTCTGCTCAAGTCCACCTGGATCGTCTCCTCCGGCACCATCCCCGCCCAGCCGCACGTGGACAGCCTCAACCCGGGGGTCAACTGGCGTAAGGGCGCGCTCACCGTCCCCCTCGACGGCATCGAACTGCCCGCCGGGACCGTGCACCGGGCCGGGGTCAGCTCCTTCGGGCTCAGCGGCACCAACGTCCACGTCGTCCTCGAATCGGCACCCCGCACCGACCCCGCCGCCGAGGCCCCCCGCGGCGAGCGCCCGCACCTGCTGTTCGCCTCCGCCACCGAGGCCCCCGGGCTCACCGCGCAGGTGGACGCCCTGCGCGCCCTGGCCGAGCAGACCGGGGAGCCGGACCTCGCCGACCTGGAGGCCTCCACCGCCACCCGCCGCAGCCACGAGTCGCACCGCTTCGCCGCCGTCGCCGCCGACCGGGCCGGACTCATCCGGGCCCTGCGCACCGACCGGCCCCACGAGGGCGTCCGCACCGGCGTCGTCAGCGACCCCGAGAGCGTGCCCGCGCCGGTGTTCGTCTTCACCGGAGAGAGCGGCCCGCTGCCCGAGACCGCCGCCGCCCTCCCCGGCAGCGACCCCCTCATCCGCGAGACCCTGGAGGAGTGCGCGGAACTCATCCGCGCCGAAGCGGGCTGGTCCCTGACCGAGGCCCTGCGCGAGAGGGGCCCCCAGCCCCCCTCGCGGACGCAGCCCGCCCAACTCGCCGTCCAGGTCGCCCTGACCCGCTGGTTCGCCGCCCGCGGCGTCATCCCCGGCGCGGTCGTCGGCAGCGGCCTCGGCGAGATCACCGCCGCCCACACCGCCGGGGTCCTCACGCTCGAGGACGCCGTCCGGCTGACCGTACGCCGCGCCGCCCTCCTCGAAGAGGCCGGTGACCGCGGGGAGTTGTACGCGGTCACCGGCGGCGAAGCCGAGGTCACCGCCCTCCTGGCACCCACCGGACTGCCGGTCACCGTCGCCGCCGTCAACGGCCCCGCCCACCTGGTCCTCGCCGGACCCGCGGACGCCCTCGCCGAGGCCGCCGCCCTCCTCGGACAGCACGGCATGCGCTGCGGACGACTGCGCGTCGGCGCCCTCGCCCACAGCCCGCTCCTCGCCGACCTCGCGCCCCGCCTGCGCGCGGCCCTGGACGGACTGTCACCCGCCGTCCCGACCCTGCGCCTGCTCTCGGCCACCGACCCGGCCGGCACCCCCGACTTCGGCCCCGACCACTGGGCCCGCCACCTCACCAGCCCCGGGCGCCTCGGCGAGGCCGTCGACCTCCTGCTCGCCGAGGACGACCACCCCCTCGTCGAGATCACCGCCCGCCCCGCCCTGCTGCCCGCGCTGACCGAGGCCCAGCGCCTCCACGGCCACCGGGCCCCCGCCGTGACCGCGCTCGACCGCGCGGAGCGGCCCCAGCTCGCCCTGCACAAGGCGCTGGCCCACCTCCACGTCGGCGGCGTGCCCGTACGGTGGGAGGAAGTCACCGGCCTGCCACGGCAGTTCAGGACCCTTCCCGTACCGTCCTGGGGCGGCGGCCGCTACTGGCTGCCCGGCGTCGAACGCGGCGAGCAGGGCCTCACCGACCCGCACCCGGCGCCCACCGCCGCGGGCACGGCTCCTGCCGCGAGCACGGCCCCCGCCGGGATCCGGCTCAGCCTCCTCGACGCCGAGGGCCGCGTCACCGGCGAGATGCACGCCCTGCCCACGGGCACCACCCCGCCCGCCACCGCCCCGGCCGCACCCGCGCACCCGGCCCCGGCGTCCGCGCCGGGGCCCGTCGCCGCAACTCCGCCCGCCGCCCGCAGCGTTCCGCTGACCCAGCTGGTCACCCGCGCCGTACGCGAACTGCTCGGGCTGCCGCAGGGGCAGGCCGTGCCCCGCCGCCGGGGGCTGTTCGAACAGGGCCTGGACTCGCTGTCCGCGATGGCGCTGCGCACCCGCCTGGAAGAGGAACTCGGCGTCGAGCTGCCCACCACCCTCATCTTCGAGCGCCCGACGGTGAACGCCCTCGCCGAGTACCTCGGCTCCCTGGACCTGCCCGCCGCACCCGGCCCGGGGAACGCCGAGGCCGCGCCCGCGCCCGCCGCGGTGATCCCCGCGCCCGCCGCCGCCACCCGCCGCGCCGACCGGGACGAGAGCGCCGAGGAGGAGGGCATCGCCATCGTCGGGGTGAGCTGCCGACTGCCGGGCGCCGCCTCACCCGAGGAGTTCTGGGACCTCCTGAACGACGGCAGCGGCACCGCCTCCGCCTTCCCCGAGGAGCGGCACGCCGACCCGATCTGGTCCGAACTGGGCAGCGCCATCCCGCGGTTCGGCTCCTACCTCGACGACCTCGCCGCCTTCGACGCGCCCTTCTTCCGCATCTCCCCGCGCGAGGCCAAGCTCCTCGACCCGCAGCAGCGGATGTTCCTGGAGGTCGCCTTCGAGGCCCTGGAGGACGCGGGCTGCCCCGCCCACACCCTGGCCGCCCGCCCGGTCGGCGTCTACGCCGGACTCTCGATGGCCGACTACCAGTACCTCGTCGCCCGCGACATGCAGGACGACCAGCTGAACCTCTACCACGGCACCGGCACCTCCTTCGCCGCGCTCGCCGGACGGCTCTCGTACATCCTGGGGCTGCGCGGCCCCAGCATGACCGTCGACACCGCCTGCTCCGCCTCCCTGACCGCCGTCCACCTGGCCTGCCAGGCGCTGCGCGCGGGCGACTGCGAGGTCGCCGTCGTCGGCGGCGCCAGCGCCATCGTCGCTCCCAGCCCGCTGCTCGCCTCCATGGCCGGCAGCGGCGCCCTGGCACCCGACGGGCGCTGCAAGTCCTTCGACGAGGAGGCGGACGGATTCGGCTGCGGCGAGGGCGCCGTGGTCCTCGTCCTCAAGCCGGTCAGCGCCGCCGTCCGCGACGCGGACCGCATCTACGCCGTGGTCCGCGGCAGCGCCGTCAACCAGGACGGCGCCAGCGGCGGACTCACCGTGCCCAGCGCCCAGGCCCAGACCGAGGTGGTCCGCCAGGCCGTGGCCCGCGCGGGCTGGAGCTCCCACGACATCGACTACGTGGAGACCCACGGCACCGGCACCCCCCTCGGCGACCCCATCGAGGTACGGGCCCTCGCCGACTCCCTGGGCGGCGGCCGCACCGCCGACAGTCCCCTGCTCATCGGCTCGGCCAAGGCCAACGTCGGCCACCTCGGCGCCGCCGCGGGTGCGGTGGGCCTCCTCAAGCTCGCCCTGGCGATGCGGCACCGGACCCTGCCGCCGCACCTGATCGCCAAGCCCTCCTCCCGCATCGACTGGGACCAACTGCCTGTCCGCCTCGCCACCGAGGCCCAGCCCTGGCCCCGGTCCGACCGCCCCGCCCGCGCCGGAGTCAGCGCCTTCGGCTTCAGCGGCAGCAACGCCCATGTCGTCGTCGAGCAGTACGCCGACCCCGCGCCGGTACCCGCACCCGGCGGCGACCACGAACGCGTCCTGCTGGTCACCGCCGCCACCCCCGCCGCGCTGACCGCCCGCGCCCGGAGCATGGCCGACCACCTGCGCACCGCCCCCGACCCACTCGACGACACCGTCTTCACCGCCACCCACCGCCGCGCCGCCCTCGACCACCGGCTCGCCGTCGTCGGCGCCGACGCCCGCGAACTGGCCACCGCCCTCGCGGAAGCCGCCGACGGGCAGCCGGGCACCGCCGCCCACCTCGGGCACCTCGACAACGACGACGACCGCAGCCTCGCCTTCCGCTACGGCCCCGAACTGCCCGGCCCCGACACCCTGCGCCGCTGGTCCGCCGACCCGGTGTACGGCGCCGCCCTGGACGCCTACACCGCACGCCTCGCCCACCTCACCGGCCAGCCCCAGGACCCGTACACCACCGCGCCCGCCGCGCTCGCGCCCGCCGTCCTCTTCTGCCACCAGGCCGCGGCCACCGACTGCCTGCGCGCCCAGGGCCTGGTCCCCGCCGCCGCGACCGGCGAGGGCCCCGGCCGCCACACCGCGGCCTGGGCGACCGGGCGCCTGGACACCGACGCGGCCCTGCGCCGACTGCTCGACACGACCGGCCCCGAGGCCGACGACGCCGGGGACGAGGAGGCCGCCGCCTGCGACACCCTCCTCGACTTCTTCGCCGAGGACCTCAGCCCCGCCCACACCGCGGCCCGCCTGTTCGCCGCGGGCCACCAGCCGGTGGCACCGGGGCACGCCGGACGCCGCCCGGTCGGCCTCCCCGGCTACCCCTGGGAGCACCAGGACTACTGGTACAAGGAGTTCACCGTCCCCGAGGACGTCGCCTGGCCGCTGTCCGCGGACAGCCCCGAGCGGCTGCGCGAACTCGCCGCCACCGTCGGCGAAGCGGTCCGCGGCGCGGGCCCGGCGACCCCGGCCGCCGATGTGGCCCGCGCCCTCGCCGAGCGGCCCGCGGGCGCCCACCGGCTGGTCACCGTCGGCCGCGACACCACCGAACTGCGCGCCGCACTACGGGAGTTCGCCGAGCAGGGCACCACCGGCTCCGCCACCCTGGTCACCCGCACCGCGGCCGCTCCCCGGACCGCCCTGATCTTCCCCGGCCAGGGCTGGCAGTGGGCGGGCATGGGCGCCGAACTCCTCGGCTCCTCACCCGCGTTCGCGCACGCCGTTCAGGAGTGCTCCGCCGCGATCGGCGAACTCGCGGGCTGGTCGCCCCTCGATGTCCTCCAAGGCACCCCGGACGCACCCGACTTCGGCCGCGTCGACGTCGTCCAGCCGGTGATGTTCACCGTCATGGTCGGCCTCGCCCGGATGTGGGAGGCCGCGGGCCTGGAACCCGCCGCCGTCGCCGGGCACTCCCAGGGCGAGATCGCCGCCGCCTGCGTCGCCGGAGCCCTGTCGGTGCCCGACGCCGTACGCGTCGTGGTCGGCCGCTCCGCCGCCATCACCGAACTCTCCGGCGCGGGCTGCATGATCTCCGTCGCCACCGGCGCCGAGCAGCTCACCGCCCCGCTGGCCCGCTGGCCCGAACGGCTCTGGATCGCCGCGGTCAACGGCCCCGGCTCCACCGTCGTCGCGGGCGACAACACCGCGGGCGAGGAGTTCATCGCCGCCTGCACGGAGCAGGGCATCCGCGCCCGCCGCATCCCCGTCGACTACGCCTCCCACACCCCGCACGTCGAGCGCATCCGCACCCGCATCCTGGAGGACCTCGCCGGGATCACCCCCCGGCCCGCACGACTGCCCCTGTACTCCACCGTCACCGGGCAGCTCCTGGACACCCGCACCATGGACGCCGAGTACTGGTACACCAACCTGCGCCGTCCGGTCCGCTTCGACGAGGCCACCCGCGCCCTCCTGGACGACGGCATCACCGCCTTCGTCGAGTCCAGCGCCCACCCGGTGCTCACCCCCGGCATCGGCGAGACCGCCGAGACCCACCTGCCGCCCGGGGCCGCCCCCGTCACCGTCACCGGCACCCTGCGCCGCGGCGAGGGCGGAGTCGGCCGCGTCCACCACGCCGCCGCCGAACTCTGGTCCCAGGGCGCCGACGTCGACTGGACGACCCTGCTGCCCGAAGGCCCCCGCACCCCGCTCCCGTCACCCGCGCCCGCCGCCGAGGAGACCGAAACCGCCACGGCACGCGAGGAGAAGCGGTTCTGGCGGATCGTGGAACGCGAGGACAGCCAGGAACTCGCCGCCCTGCTCGGCCTCGACGCGGCCCAGGGCAATCCGCTGGAATCCGTACTGCCCCAGCTCTCCCGGTGGTGGCAGCGGCACCGCGAGAACACGGTCGTCAACTCCTGGCGCTACCGCGTCTCCTGGACCCCCCTCACCCCTCCCGAGGAACCCCGCCTGACCGGCACCTGGCTGCTCGCCGCCCCTGCCGGACTGGGCGACCACCCGCACGTCACCGCCTGCCTCGAAGCCCTGCGCACCCACGGGGCCACCGCCCGGCTGCTGCCCGTCGCCGCCGCCGACACCGACCAGAACGACCTCCTCGACGCCCTCACCCAGGACGGCACCCCGCTCAGCGGCGTTCTCTCGCTGCTCGGCCTCGACGAGAGCCCCAGCCCGGACCAGCCCGTGGTCCCGGCCGGACTCCTGGCCACCGTCCGCCTCCTCCAGGCCATGGAGGAGGCAGGCTGCGAGGCCCGCCTCTGGTCGGCCACCTCCGGTGCCGTCGCCGCCGCCCCCGGCGAACAACTCGGCAACCCCCTCCAGGCCCACCTGTGGGGACTCAACCGCGTCGCCGGACTGGAGAACCCGCACCGCTTCGCCGGGCTCCTCGACCTGCCGCCCCGACTGGACACCACCGCGCGCAAACTCCTGTGCGGCGCCCTCGCGGGCATCGGCGACGAGGACCAGATCGCCCTGCGCGCCGGAACCCTCCTCGGCCGCAGGCTCGTCCGCGCCCCCCTGGCCGACACCACCCCCGCCCGCCCCTGGCAGCCGTCCGGCACCACCCTGATCACCGGCGGCACCGGCGCCCTCGGCAGCCACGTCGCCCGCCACCTCTCCCGCCGCGGCGGACACGTCCTGCTCCTGTCCCGCCAGGGCGAACAGGCCCCGGGCGCCGCCGAGTTGCGGGAGGAACTGCTCGGGCTCGGCGCCGCCTCCGTCACGGTGACCGCCTGCGACACCGCCGACCGGGACGCCCTGCGCCGCACCCTCGACGCCATCCCCGCCGAACGGCCCCTGACCGCCGTCGTGCACACCGCCGGAGTCGTCGACGACGGCCCCGTCACCCAGCTCACCCCCTCCCGGCTCGCCCGCGTCCTGCTGCCCAAGACCCAGGCCGTGCACCACCTCCACGAACTCACCGCCGACCTCGACCTCTCCGCCTTCGTCCTCTACTCCTCGTACGGCAACCTGCTGCCCAACGTCGGCCAGGGCGCGTACGCCGCGGGCAACGCCTACCTCGACGCCTTCGCCGAGCACCGCCGCGCCCAGGGGCTGCCCGCCACCTCCGTGGCCTGGGGAGCCTGGGCGGGCAAGGGCATGGCCGAGGACCCGAGCTTCGTCGACTGGCTCAGCCGCGGCGGCATGGACCTGATGACGCCCCACCTCGGCGTGATGGCGCTGCAGCAGGCCCTCGACCACGACGACACCGCCATCGCCATCGCCAACGTGGACTGGGACCGCTTCGCGGAACGCTTCAACGCCACCCGCCCGCACCCCCTGGTCCAGGACCTCGTCCCCGCCCCGGCCCCGGCCGCCGCACCCGCCGAGGACACCGGCCCGGCCCAGCTCCTCGCCCTGCCCGAGGCCCGCCGCCCCGCACACCTGCTCGACATCGTCTGCACCGAACTGGCCACCGTCCTCGGCTACTCGGGCGCCGCGCACATCGACCCCGACGGCGCCTTCAAGGAACTGGGCATCGACTCCGTCACCGCCATCGAACTGCGCAACCGCATCGCCAAGCAGACCGGGCTGCGCTTCTCGCCCATCGCGGTCTTCGACTACCCGACCTCCGGCGCCCTCGCCGACCACCTGCTCAGCCTGATCCCCGCGGGCCCCGGCCAAGCCGCCGACGCCCCGGACGACACCCCCGCCGGCGCCGACAGCGGCCCCGGCGCCACCCCGCCGCCCGCCGAACCCAGCCGGATCGACGCGATGGCGATCGAAGACCTCGTCCGCATGGCCCGCAGGGCCGCCCCGGACGGCAGCACGGACAACGGGTCCTGAACCCGCCCTACGAGGACCTGTTGGCACGAGTGGAGTTTCCAGGATGACTACGTCGAACCAAGAGATCGTTGACGCACTGCGCTCCTCCCTCAAGGAGACCGAGCGGCTCCAGCGCGAGAACCACCGCCTGACCGAGGCCTCCCGCGAACCCATCGCGGTGGTCGGCATGGCCTGCCGCTACCCCGGCGGCGTCCGCTCCCCCGAGGACCTGTGGCGGCTGCTCGCCGAGGGGACCGACGCGACCTGCGAGATCCCGGGCGACCGCGGCTGGCCCGAGGACCTCTACGACCCCGACCCCGAGCAGCCGGGCAAGTCGTACGCCCGCCGGGGCGGGTTCCTGGACGAAGTGGCGGACTTCGACGCGGAGTTCTTCGGGATCTCCCCGCGCGAGGCGCTGGCGATGGACCCGCAGCAGCGGATCCTCCTGGAGACCGCCTGGGAGGTCCTGGAACGCGCCCGCCTCAACCCCCACGACCTCCAGGGCAGCCGCACCGGCGTCTTCGTCGGCGCCTCCACCTCCGGCTACATCCCCGACCTCGACAACGTCCCCGAGACCGTCGAGGGCCACGCCCTGATGGGCAACCTCGCCAGCGTCCTCTCCGGCCGCGTCTCCTACTCCTTCGGTTTCGAGGGCCCCGCCGTCTCGGTCGACACCGCCTGCTCCTCCTCCCTGGTCGCCCTCCATCTGGCCATGCAGGCGCTCCGCCAGGGGGAGTGCACCCTCGCCCTCGCCGGAGGCATCACCGTGCTCGCGGGCCCGTCCGCGTTCATCGAGTTCTCCCGCCAGCGCGGCCTCGCCCCCGACGGCAAGTGCAAGGCCTTCGACATCTCGGCGGACGGCTTCAGCGCCGGAGAGGGCATCGGTCTGCTCGCTCTGGAGCGGCTGTCGGATGCGCGTCGTCTGGGTCACCGTGTGGTGGGTGTGCTGCGGGGTTCGGCGACGAATCAGGACGGTGCGAGCAGCGGCCTGACCGCGCCCAACGGGCCTTCCCAACAGCGGGTGATCCGGGCTGCGTTGGCGAATGCGGGTCTGGGTGTGGCCGATGTGGACGCGGTGGAGGCACACGGTACGGGGACCAGGCTCGGGGATCCGATCGAGGCGCAGGCGCTGCTCGCGACGTACGGGCAGAACCGTCCTGCCGAACGGCCCGTGCGGTTGGGGTCGTTGAAGTCGAACATCGGGCATGCGCAGGCGGCTTCGGGTGTCGGCGGGGTCATCAAGATGCTGATGGCTCTGGAGCGCCAGGAGTTGCCGCGTTCGCTGCACATCGCCGAGCCGTCGCCGTTCGTGGACTGGGAGGCGGGCGCGCTCGCGCTGCTGACCGAGCCGTCCCCGTGGCCGCGGGGTGAGCAGCCGCGTCGGGCGGGAATCTCCTCGTTCGGCGTGAGTGGCACCAACGCCCACCTCATCGTCGAGGAGGCACCCCAGGAGGAGTCGGAGAATTCCGGCGGTACGGGCGTGGGCCAGGAAGCGGGGGAGTCGGCTCTTCCGGTGCTGGTGGGCGGGCTTGTGCCGTGGCTGGTCAGCGGCGGCAGTGGGGATGGACTGCGCAGCCAGGCCCGGCAGTTGGCCGAGTTCGTGAACGGTACGGGTGCCGAGGCGGGCGTGGCCGAGATCGCCCATGCGCTGACGGGGCGGGCTCAACTGCGTCACCGGCTGGCGGTACTTGGCACCGGGCGCGAGCAACTTGTCGACACGCTGGGTGAGTTCACTGCCCAGGGCGAGGCGCCCGGCGCCCTCACCGGCATGGTCGAGGGCCGAATCAAGACGGCTTTCCTCTTCTCGGGTCAGGGTGCTCAACGCCCCGGCATGGGACGGGAGTTGTACGAGGCCTCGCCGGTCTTCCGTGCCGCGCTGGACGAGATCTGCACCCACCTCGATACGGAGATCGGGCGCTCGCTGCGCGAGGTGATGTTCGCCGCCGAAGGCACCCCTGAGGCCGAACTCCTCGACCAGACCCTCTACACCCAGACGGCGTTGTTCGCCTTCGAGGTCGCTCTCTACCGCATGGTGGAGGCCGCTGGGGTGAGTCCGGACTGCCTGATGGGGCACTCGATCGGGGAGCTGGCTGCCGCGCATGTGGCCGGGGTGCTGTCGCTCGCGGACGCGTGCACGCTCGTCGGAGCGCGGGCCCGTCTCATGCAGGAGCTTGCCCAGGGCGGTGTCATGACCTCCCTGCAGGCCGGGGCGAAGGAAGTCGAAGCTTCGCTGGCGAAGGTGACCGGTGGGGAGCGGGTGAGCATAGCCGCTCTCAACGGGCCCGCCTCCACTGTCGTTTCAGGTGACGCGGACGCTGTGGAGGCGGTGGCCGTCTACTGGCGGGAGCAGGGGCGCAAGACGCGTCGGCTGCGGGTCTCGCATGCGTTCCACTCCGCGTACATGGATCCGATGCTGGCGGAGTTCGAGAAGACCGCCTCCACCCTCACCTTCCACCCGCCCACCATCGCGGTCATCTCCAACGTGACCGGAAAGCTGGCCACCGTCGAGGAGTTGACCTCGCCTGCGTATTGGGCGCGTCAGGTTCGCGGGACGGTCCGCTTCCACGACGGCGTGAACGCGCTCGCCCAGGCGCAGATCCGCATCCTGCTTGAGGTCGGGCCGCGGGGTGTTTTGACGGCGATGGCGCATGACTGCCAAGACCAAGACCAAGACCAAGGCCAGGATCAGCCCGCGTCTTTGATCGCCCCGTTCGCCCGTCACGACCGGCCCGAGGCGGACACCTTCCTGTCCGCTCTCGCACAGGCCTGGACCCACGGCGTGGAGGTCAACTGGCACGCCGTGCTGCCGGGTTCGTCGTCGGGGGCGGGGGTGGAGTTGCCGACGTATGCCTTCGACCGGAGTCGGTTCTGGCTGGAACGCGGCACCACCAGCGGAGGCGACCTGGCCGGAGTCGGCCTGACATCGGTCGCACATGGTCTGGTCGCCGCGGCTGTCGAGGTCGCCGACGGGCAGTCCGTGGTCCTCTCAGGCCGGGTCTCGCTGTTCACGCATCCGTGGCTTGCTGATCATGCGGTGTCGGGGACGGTGCTGCTGCCGGGCACAGGGTTCGTGGATCTGGTGATCCGCGCGGGTGACCAGGTGGGGTGCGGGCACATCGAGGAACTCGTCCTGCAGAGCCCCCTGGTGCTGCCTGCCGAGGGTGCGGTCGAGCTCCAGGCCGTGGTCGACGCCCCCGACGAGGACGGGCGGCGTGCGGTCACGGTCTACTCCCGGCCGCATACCGGCCTGGGCGGCATCTGGACCCGCCACGCCCAAGCCACCCTCAGCCATGCCCCCGTGGCCGCCGCCGGGCCGGACTTCATGGCCCTGGCTTCCTGGCCGCCCGCCGGGGCGACCGCCGAGCCGCTCGACGATGTCTACGGCGCCCTGGCCGAGCGCGGCTACTCCTACGGGCCGTCCTTCCGGGGGCTGACCAAGGTCTGGCACGACCCGCACGACAAGGAGACCGTCTACGCCGAGGTCTCCCTGCCCGAGGAGGCGGCCGAGCAGGCAGGGCGGTTCGGGCTGCACCCGGCGCTCCTGGACGCGGCGCTGCACGCGCTGCGGTTCCACCCGGGTTTCCCGCAGGAAGGCGTGTGGTTGCCGTTCTCGTGGAGTGGTGTCTCCCTGCACGCCACCGGCGCCACCACCCTGCACGTCCAACTCCGCATCACCGAAGACCACACCCTCACCCTCACCGCCACCGACCCCACCGGCACACCCGTCACCCACATCACCACCCTCCACACCCGCCCCCTCGACACCACCCACCTCACCACCACCCCCACCCCCGACGGCCTCTACACCCCTCCACTGGACCCCACCACCACCACAACCACCCAGCCCCCACAACCCCCATCCGCCTCACAACCCTCGGCACCACCACACCCCCACTCCCCCACACCCCCCACCACCCCACCCTCACCGACCTCCAACACACCCTCGACCACACCCCACCCCCCACCCACACCCTCCTCACCCTCACCACCCACAAGGAAGAAGAGGAAGACGGGGATGGGGAGGCCGGCGCCGACACCGCCCACGCCGCAACACACACCACCACGCCGAACAACTCCTCACCCACCTCCAGACCTGGCTCACCGACGAACGCCTCGAAAACACCACCCTCATCCTCCACACCACCGGCGCCGTCACCACCGACCACACCGCACCCACCGACCTCGCCGCCGCCACCGTCTGGGGCATGATCCGCACCGCACAGGCCGAACACCCCGACCGCTTCCTCCTCCTCGACACCGACCCCCACCAACCCCCACCCCCCACCGAACTCGCCACCCTCCTCACCCACGCCCTCACCACCACCGAACCCCAACTCGCCCACCGAGACGGGCGACTTCTGGCCCCGCGGATCGTCCGTCCCTCGGACGACGGCCGGATTCCGGGGGTGAGCGGGTTCGGTGCGGGGACCGACTGGCGTCTGGACGCGCTCGGCGGCGGCTCGCTGGACAACGTGGGCAAGGCGCCCAACCCGCGGGCGACCCGGCCCCTGGAGCAGGGCGAGGTCCGTATCCAACTGCGGGCCGCGGGCCTCAACTTCTACGACGTCGCGGTGGCCCTGGGGCTGGCCCCGTCGAACGAGGGACTGGGCACCGAGGGTGCGGGCATCGTGGTCGAGACCGGGCCCGGAGTAGAGCAATTCGCCGTAGGGGACCGGGTGTTCGGCACCTTCCCGGCGGCCTTCGCGCCGCTGACCATCTCAGACCAGCGCACGATCGTCGCGATGCCGGACGACTGGTCGTACGAGGATGCGGCCGGCACGCCGACGGTGTTCTTGACGGCGTACTACGCCCTGCACGATCTGGCCGGGATCAAACCCGGTGACAAAGTCCTCATCCACGCCGCGACCGGCGGCGTCGGCATGGCCGCCATCCAACTCGCCCGCCACTTCGGCGCCGAGGTCTACACCACCGCCAGCCCCACCAAATGGCCCACCCTCACCGCCATGGGCATCGACCACGACCACATCGCCCACTCCCGCACCCTCGACTTCCGCGACCAATACCTCACCCACACAAACGGCCGAGGACTCGACATCATCCTCGGCTCCCTCGCCGGCGAACCCGTCGACGCCAGCCTCGACCTCCTCGCCCCCGGCGGCCGCTACCTCGAAATGGGCAAAACCGACATCCGAGAACCCGGCCACGCCACCCGCCCCCACCCCCCACACCCCACCCACCTACCAAGCCTCGACCTCAAAGACGCCGGACCCACCCGCACCGGCCACATACTCACCCACCTCACCACCCCCTCCTCACCCACCACACCCTCACCCACCTCCCCAACCACACCTGGCCCCTCGCCAACCTCCGCCACGCCCTCCGCCACATGAGCCAAGGCCGCCACACCGGCAAAAACACCCTCTCACCCTCCCCACCCCCCTCAACCCCCACACGGCACCACCCTCATCACCGGCGGCACCGGCACCCCTCGCCCGCCACCTCGCCACCCACCTCATCCAAAACCACGGCATCAAACACCTCCACCTCACCAGCCGCCGCGGACCCCCCACCACCCCCACGCCACCCAACTACGCCAACAACTCCTCAACGCAGGCGCCACCACCATCACCCTCACCGCCTGCGACACCACCAACCCCCACCAACTCCACAACCTCCTCACCAACATCCCCACCCACCACCCCCTCACCGCCGTCATCCACACCGCAGGAACCCTCGACGACGCCACCCTCACCACCCTCACCCCCCAACAACTCCACCCCGTCCTCGCCAACAAAATCGACACCGCCCACCACCTCCACACCCTCACCCGCCACCACAACCTCGCCGCCTTCGTCATGTACTCCTCGGCTGCGGGCGTGCTGGGCAGTGCGGGGCAGGCCAACTACAGCGCCGCGAACGCGTATCTGGACGCGCTGGCCGCTCATCGCCAGGCGCAGGGACTGCCCGGTACGAGCCTCGCCTGGGGACTGTGGGCCGAGGCCGGGGGAATGACGGCGCACCTCGGGGAGCAGGACCGGGCGCGGATGGCGCGCAGCGCGATCGCCCCGATGAGCAACGCGCAGGCGCTGGCGCTCTTCGACGCCTCCGATCGGCTGCCGCACCCGATGCAGCTGGCCTCGCTGCTGCAGCTCAACGCGCTCCCCGCGGATCCGCTGTGGTCGCGGCTCGCGACGGTACGGCCGGAGGCGGTGGCGCGGCAGCAGGGCCCGGCCCTGAGTGAGGAACTGGCCCGGCTCGGCGAGACCGAACGTCAGCAGCACGTACTGGAACTCGTGCGGCGCCATATGGCGGTGATCTTGATGCTGGATTCCCCGGGAAGCATCGAGAGCGGCCGCGGGTTCCTCGACCAGGGCCTCGATTCCCTGACCGCGGTGGAACTGCGCAACCGGCTGGCCGGTGTCACCGGAATTCGCCTGCCCGCCACGGTGATCTTCGACCATCCCTCGCCCGCTGCGCTGGCCCGGTACATCGTCGGGAAGACCGAATCCGGGACATCCGGGGAAACGGCACAGGGCGTTCCGGAAGGCGCTGATCGGGTCTTGTCCGAATTGGACAGGATCGAGGCGATGCTGACCATGATCCCCAAGGAATACATTGCAGAGAGCAGGATTCCAGCGCGCTTGCACGCACTACTCGCCGGTATGAATGGCGGTGGCGCTGCGGACGACGCGACTGTAGAAGAACGCCTCGGTTCGGCGTCCACCGAGGACCTCTTCCAATTCATCGACAGCGAACTCTGAACAAAGCTCCCCTTTTGGCTCCCGGCGTACGGTCTGCCCCCGGCCGTCGCCGGGGGCCGAAAGGTTTTGTGCTCCACGTCACGGTCCCCGGGTGAGGCGGGCAAATTGTAGTCCACTATCATTTGGCAGCAACCCCTCAGTTTGATAGGGGCGCGGTGGATCCTTCTTGCGCTGGCAGGAAGGGGTGTGGCATGGCAGACTCGGCAACGTCCCACGGGAAAACCGGACATGTCGGTGCCGCGTAGTGGTAGCGTGCGCAACGTCGCTCCGGGACCGGGACGACATGAAATAACGGGGGAACGACCAGCAAGAGCACTTTCGGTCATATGTGGCTTTTGGTCTCATGTGTCGCATGGTGTGGGATCTCTGTGATGCATCCGCACGCATGCGCGGACGTCTGTGTATACGCCTGTCAACCTCCTTTGTTTCGCAAGACGTGTCATATGTATGGCGTCTGACGGGGTAGGAGGGTCATCGGGCATGATTCTGATGCAGCGCGAACGACAGATGACAGCACTCAACCGGGCATTCGATATCTCCACATCGGAGGCTCAGGCGAGTATTGTTCTTCTTTCGGGGGCGGTGGGTAGCGGGAAAACCGTGCTGCTTGAGGAATTCACCGAAGGTATTAAGGACCAGGTCGGCACCGTCATCCAGGCGACGGGTTCGCCGGGGGAGTCCGACTTAGATTTCGGGCTTGTCAGCCAGCTTTTCCAGGGTGCCGAACCGCGTGATTCATCCAGTGTTCTGGGTGCCCTTCTCGAATTCACCGAACTCGGGCCGCTCGTCCTTGTCGTCGACGATGTGCAGTATGCGGACCGCCCCTCACTGGACTGCCTTCTCTACGCGGTGCGCAGACTCCGCAACGCCCGGATCATGGTCGTACTCACCGAGTCGCCGACGCTGCAGATGCCCAACCCGGGCTTCCGCGCCGAGCTGCTGAGCCAGTCGAACTTCACCTGGCTGTCGCTGGACCCGCTGGGCGTGGGCGCGCTGACCAGGATGGTGACCGAGGAGTTCGGACCCGACGACGCGGTCAGGACCGCGGGCCGGATCCTCGCGGCGACCGGCGGCAACCCGCTGCTCGCCGGTGCCTCCCTCCAGCACTACCGGTCCCTGCTCGCCGAGTCGGACGGCTCGGCGATCCCGCAGGGCGTGGACATCTTCGACCACGCGGTGCTGCGCTCGCTGTACCGCCAGGAGCCCGGGGTCCGCCGGGTCGCGCAGGCCCTCGCCGTACTGGCCCGGCCGGTGGACCCGGCGATTCTGGCGGAACTCCTCGACACGGCACCGGAATTCGTCGTCCAGGCGCTCACCCTGCTGCAGGGGGCCGGCCTCGCGGAATGCCCCGCACCCGAAGCCCATCAGCTGCGGCACAGCACGATTGCGCGGGCCGTCCTGGCCGGACTCTCTTTCGACGAACGCAGGCAACTGCACCGCTGCGTCGCGTCCGTCCTCTACGACCACGGCAACGGGCCCTCCGTCGTCGCCGAGCACCTCGTCCAGGGCGACTCCACGGAACGCGGCTGGAGTTCGGCCGTGCTGCAGGAGGCCGCCCGGCACGCGACGGCCAAGGGAATGCCCGACAAGGCCGAGGCCTTTCTGAAGCTGGCCCGCCGCTGCGAGAACGACTGCGCCAAGCGCGAGAAGATCGAACAGCTCCTGGTCCAGGCCCGCTGGCAGATGAACCCGCTGGCCGCCAAGGCCTCCCTGGACGCCCAGCTCTCCCTCGCCCGGGCCGGGGACGGCGCCGCGTGGAAGGCGCTGCCCGCCGTTCCGTACCTGCTCTGGCACGGGCAGGCCGACGACGTCTGCGAGGTGCTCTGCCGCGCCGCCGCCCATCCGGCACCGGACCCGACCGCCGCGGCGCAGCTGCGCTTCATGTCCCTGCTCTCCGCGCTGGTCCGCCCCGGCTGCTCCGACGCGCTGGCCCCCGCCCTCCAGGTGCCCCTGGACCAGGAGGCCGCCGGATCCCCGGAGTTGGAGGCCTTCCATCTGCTGAGCACGGTGCTCGGCTCCGGCGCGGGGGAGGAGACCCTCGCCGCGGCGGAGAACCTCCTGCAGCGCCACAGCGCGGACGCCTCGGCGGGCGCCCTGACGCTGATCCCGCTGACGGTGCTGCTGTGCGCCGGGCGCCCCGAACGGGTCCTGCACTGGACGGGAGAGCTCCTGAACAGCGGCCAGCTCGCACCGCAGCGCTCACCGACGTGGACCAGCATCCTGCACGCCCTCCACGCCGAGGCGGCCCTGCGGCTGGGAGAGGTGACGCGCGCCGACGAGTACGCCCGCCGGGCCGTACGGGAGATATCCCTCCAGGCCTGGGGCGTGGCCGGCGGCTTCCTCCTCGCGACCCTGGTGGGCTGCGCCGTGGAGTGCGAGCAGTACGACGAGGCCGCTCTGCTGCTGGCCTATCCCGTCCCGCCGGGCCTGTTCGACACCCCGCTCTACCTGCCCTACCTCATGGCCCGGGCCCGCTATCACGTGGCCACCGGACGCCTCGAAGCCGCTCTCGACGATCTGCACCACTGCGCCGGTCTGATGACCGCCTGGAACCTGGACCTCCCCGGCTTCCTGCCCTGGCGGCTGGAGATGGCGCGGGTGCAGCTCGCGCTCGGCCGGCGGCAGGAGGCCGCCGCCCTGGTCCACGAGCACCTGCGCTTGCACGAGCCGCTCGACGCCGCCACCCACGAGCGGGTGGAGCGGCTCCTCGCCGAGGCCGGGACCGCCGGGTCCCGCGAAGGCCAGCCGAGTGCCCCGGGCGTAGTGCCGCCCCCCTCCGGCAACTGGACCACTCCGCAGCCGCTGGGTGATCCCGGGCTGCGCCCCCGGCAGATGGAGGCGCTGGCGCTGGGGCGGGCCCCGGCCCGACCTCAGCACCGGCCCTCCGCCGAGTCTCCCGCCCCCTTGCCCCCGCAGCGCAGGCCCCAGGAACCGGCCGCACCCGCGGCGACGGACGCGGGGAACGTGCGGTTGATCAGCCTGCGGGCGCATCTGACCCGGGCCGAACGCCGGGTGGCGGCCCTCGCCGTCCAAGGGCTGAGCAACCGGGAGATCTCCCGGCGGCTGTTCGTCACCGTCAGCACCGTCGAACAGCACCTGACCCGCATCTACCGCAAACTCGACGTCAAGAACCGCGACAAGCTCCCGACCGAACTCCTGGCCTTCCTCGAACAGGACCCCAATGTCGCCGGTGCTCTGAACTGACCCTGCGGCGGGGCCCGTTCCGCACCGACCGCACCTTCGCGGCGCCTGCCGCTAGCCGCCCGCGGGGTGGTGGAGGGTCTGGAGGCAGGTGAGGAGGGTGCGGGTTTCGATGTTGAGGTAGTGGCTGTGGTGCGCGAGTTGCTGGAGTTGGGGCAGGGAGATCCAGCGGTGGTCGGGGGTCTCGTGGTCGGCGCTGAGCGTGGTCTCGGTGATGAGGTAGCGGTTGTCGGCGTGGTAGAAGCGACCGCCCTCTTCGGAGAGAAGGGTGTCGTAGAGGGGCCGGTGGGGTGAGCAGGGCGCGAGGTGGTCGAGGTGCGGGGGCTGGTGGTGGGCGGGGAGATGGGCGTAGTTGCGGGGGGTGTACTGGATGGTGGGGGCGAGTTCGACGGTGTCGGTGTAGCCGGGTTCGGCGCGGGCCTGGACGAGGACGTGCGGGGTGTCGTTGTGATGGGCGAGGAGGAAAGCGGCGACGCCGGGACCATGGGGTTCGATCATCGGCTGGGTCCACTGGGCGATCTCGCGGTTGTGGGTGGTGACGTGGACGGCCATGACATTGAAGTAGCGGCCGGTCTCGTGGGTGATGCGGTGCGGGGTCCGGTGCCAGTGGGGGAGGTTCTTCAGAGGAATGCGCCGGGTGGTGACGGTGCGTTCGGTGCGCTGGGTGGTGATCCAGCTGTGGATGTCGGGGTCGGGGTGGACGCTGTCCTGTCTGCTGCGGGCGTCGGTCCTCCGCCTGTGGTCGCCGCCGATCGTGTGCAGGGCTTCGTGGTCGGCTTCGTCCAGGTACGGGTCTCCGCGGTGATTGGCGGGTGGCTGGGGGAGGAGGGCCAGGACGCTGCGGGAGTCCATGTTGATGAGGTTGTCGTGGGTGAGGAGCTGGTGGATCTGACCGAGGGTGAGCCAGCGGTATCCGTCGAGGAGCGGGATGTCCGTGTCGGGCGAGACCTCGATGAGCATGTTGCGATTGCGTTTGCGCAGGAACCAGGTGCCCTGTTCGGACTGGCGGGTGTCCGCGAGGATGCGATGGCGGTGCGGGTGCTGGAAGTATTCGAGATAGGGGACGGGCTTTCCCCGGTGCACGCGGGTGTAGTTGGAGCGGGTGGCCTGGACGGTCGGTGAGATCTGGAGGGGACCGTGGTTGCCGGGCTCCATTTTCGCCTGCATGAGGAAATGGGGGATACCGGCGAAATCCTTGACGAGGATGCCGAGGATGCCGATCTCGGGTTGGTGCAGGATGGGCTGCTCCCAGTGCTCCACGGGAGCTCCGGGCATATCGGTGCTGAGACCCTCGACGGTGAAGAAGCGGCCGCTCTCGTGGGTGAGGTTTCCGGTTTCGGGGTGAAAGTGCCAGCCGTTCAGCCGGGCGAATTCGATGATGTCGATGCGGCTTTTGTCGGCATCCACGCGGTCGTTGAACCACCGGTGGAATTCGGTCAGTTGGGTCTGGGGACTGTCGAGGGCGGCGGCTGAGCGGGTCAGGCGCCGGTGGAGGGTGCTGGTCACCATGCCCATGCCTCCGGTCCGGGGCCGCCGTTGCCGATCGGAGGAAAGAGGCGGTCGAGTTCGCCGAGGGTGTCGGGGCTGAGGGTGAGTTCGAGGGCGCTGAGGGCGCTTTCGAGCTGGGCGACGGTACGGGGGCCGATCGCGGGTGCGGTGATGCCGGGGCGGGAGGCGACCCAGGCGAGGGCGACCTCGGCGGGGTCGGTGCCCAGGCTGGTGCACAGCTTCTCGTAGGCCGCGATGGTGTCGTGGTGGATGGTGAGGGCCTGGGCGGCGCGGCCCTGGGCGGTCTTCTGGGCGGTGTTGTCGGCGAGTTTGCGCAGGGCGCCGCTGAGGAGTCCGCCGTGCAGGGGGGACCAGGCGATGACGGCGATGCCGTAGCGCTGGGCGGCGGGGATGACTTCGAGCTCGATGTGCCGGGTGATGAGGTTGTAGATGCTCTGCTCGCTGACGAGGCCGAGGGTGTGGCGGCGGTGGGCGGTTTCCTGGGCTTCGGCGAGGTGCCAGCCGGCGAAGTTGGAGGAGCCGACGTAGCGGATCTTGCCCTGCTGGACCAGGACGTCCATGGCCTGCCAGATCTCGTCCCAGGGGGCGTGCCGGTCGACGTGGTGCATCTGGTAGACGTCGATCCAGTCGGTGCCCAGCCGTCGCAGGGAGGCTTCGCAGGAGGCGATCAGGTGGCGGGCGGAGAGGCCTGATTCATTGGGCCAGTCGTCCATGGGATTACCGGCCTTGGTGGCGAGGACGACCTTCTCGCGGCGGCCGCCTCCTTGGGCGAACCAGGTGCCGAGGAGTTCCTCGGTGTAGCCCTTGTGCTTCTGCCAGCCGTACTGGTTGGCGGTGTCCAGGAAGTTGATGCCGTGGTCGAGGGCGGTGTCCAGGAGGGTGCGGCTTTCGTCCTCGCCGGCTCTGACACCGAGGTTCAAGGTGCCCAGGCAGACCTGGCTGACCTTGAGCGCGGTACGGCCGAGATAGGTGTAGCGCATCAGTGTCCTTCGTCCGAGGAGGAAACCGGCTCGCCTGGACTGGCGGGCCCGGCGGGCTTCGTGGGCGTGGCCGGAGCGGCGGATCCGGCCTCCGCGGTGGGTTCGGTGGGGGTGGCCCACTGGTCGTGGAGGGATTGGTCCAAGGGGATGCGGGGGGTCCAGTCGAGGAGGCGGGTGGCGAGGCCGGTGTCGACGCTGGTCCATCCGCTGCCGTTGCTGGTGAGCGGGGCGGTCCGGGTGTGGATGAGGTGCGGGGGCAGGCCGGAGAGCGCGATGAGCTGGTGGGCGAGTTCGCGGATCGGGGTGGGGTGGCCCTGCCCGATGTTGATGATGCGGCCGGTGACGGGTGCGGTGGCGGCGTGGAGGACGGCGGTGGCGACGTCCCGTACGTCGATGTAGTCGCGCTGGTCGTCGGCGAGGGTGAGGCTGAGGGGCTGCCCGGTCTGCTGGGTGTGGCGCAGTTGCCGGGTGAGGTGGCCCAGGAAGCTGCCCGGGGGGAGGCCGGGACCGCAGACGTTGGTGACGCGGAGGACGCAGCCGTCGATGCGGCCGGCTTCGGTGGCGTCCAGGATGTGCGTACTGGCGGCGAGTTTGGTGCGGGCGTAGACGGTGCCGGGGGCCGGGGTGTGGTCCTCGGTGACGGGGTGGGGCGGGGTGAGGGGCCCGTACTCGTGGACGCTGCCCAGATGGATCAGCCGGGGGCGGCGGGCGTGGGCGGCGAGGGCGTCCACGAGCCGCTGGACCAGGGGCTGGTGGGAGGCGGCCATGGCGGCCTCGTCCCCCTGCCAGGCGTCGCCCGCGGCGTTGATCACGAGTTCCGCTCCGCTGAGGGCGGCGGAGATCTCGGTGTCGTCGGCGCTGAGGATGTCGAGTGCGGTGAACGCGGTGCGGGGAATCGGGTCCGCGGCTTTTCTGGCTATTGCCAGTACGTCATGTCCCTGTGCGGCCAGGGCCGTACAGATATGGCGTCCGAGGAATCCGGTGCCGCCGATGACAACAGCACGCCGATAGTGCGAAGGGGCCATATGAGCAACGCTATTGGCGCTTTGTGAAGGGGAACAACCCCTAGCCTCGACCCCCCTAAAGGTCCCCCCTAGGCCGCCTTGACCTGCTGTTCTTCTGTGTTCTCCAGGGGTGGGGGTTTCACGGGAACAGATGCCGTTTGTGCGCTTCGCTGACGGCCGCCGCCCTGTCCTTCACGCCGAGTTTCTCGTAGACGTGGATCAGGTGCGTCTTCACGGTTGCCTGGCTGATGAACAATGCGGCGGCGGCTTCCCGATTGGTGGCGCCGTCGGCAATGAGGCGCAGGACTTGGAGTTCGCGTTCGCTGAGGGGGCCCGCGCTCGGTTTGCGTACGGTTTGCAGGACTCGGGTGGTGATGGCCGGGGAGAGGACGGACTGGCCCGCGGCGGCGGTTCGGACGGCGCGGGTCAGTTCCTCGCGGGGGGTGTCCTTGAGGAGGTAGCCGGTTGCTCCGGCGGCCAGGGCGCCCATGACGTCGCCGTCGGTGTCGTACGTGGTGAGGACCAGGATGCGGGCGTCGGGGTCCTGGCGCAGGAGGTGCTCGATGGCTTCGACGCCGCCCATGCGGGGCATGCGCAGGTCCATCAGGACGACATCGGCGCCGCCTCGGCGGTAGAGGTCGAGGGCCTCGGCTCCGTCGCGGGCCTCCGCGGTGACGGTGAAGTCGCTTTCGCGTTCCAGGAGCGCGCGGAGTCCGTCGCGGACCACGGGATGGTCGTCGGCGATGAGGATACGGATCGGCTGGGTCCGCGCGGGGTGGGGTGTGCTCATGTGCCGGCTCCCGGGGGGATGGCGGGGACGGCGGCGCTCAGGGCGGTGCCCTCGCCGGGGGCGCTTTCGATGGTGAGGGTCCCGGCGACCCGGCTCAGCCGGCGCCGCATCGCGATCAGCCCGAGGCCGTGCCCCGCACCGGCCGCGCCCTCCGCCTGGACCGCGCCGGACGTATCGCTCGTACCTCCCGCCGCGTCCGCCGCGTCCGAACTGCCCGCGCCGGCCGTGCCGTTCGCTCCGTTCGTGCCGCCCGCCGCGGTGGTGCCGTCCGGGACGGCCGCGTGCGGGGGAGGGAAGCCGGTGCCGTTGTCGAGGATGTCGAGGACCACGAGGTCGTCCATGTAGCTGAGGGTCAGGGTGATCTGTGTGGCGCGGGCGTGTTTGGCGGTGTTGGTGAGGGCTTCCTGGGTGACGCGGTAGAGCGTGGCCTCGAGTTCGGGGTGCAGGGGGGCGGTGGTGCCGGTGGTCTCGAAGCTGAGCTGGAGCTCCTTGCCGTGGGCCCAGGTGCGGGCGAGGGTTCCCAGGGCTTCGGGGAGGGTGGTCGATTCGAGTTGTTCGGGGCGCAGCGCCTGGGCGGAGCGGCGGGCTTCGCGCAGGCTCTCGCGGGCGAGGGTCTTCGCGGTGCGGATGTGGTGTCGTCGGTCCTCGTCGTCGGTCTCGGTGTGCTCGGCGGCTTCGAGCTGGCGGATGATCCCGGCGAGTCCCTGGGCGAGGGTGTCGTGGATCTCCCCGGCCATGCGGCGCCGTTCGTCGTGGATGCCTGCTTCGCGGGCCTGGGTGATGAGTTGGGCGTAGAGGCCGGCGTTCTCGGTGAGCGCGGTGCGCAGTTCGGCGACGGTGTGCCGCCGGTCTCTGTGCTGCTGGCCGAGTCTGCTGGAGAGCAGGTTGATCCAGCCGACGAGGACGGTCTGGAAGGCGATGGTGCCCGCATAGGGGATCAGCGCGGTCGGGGTGGGTTCGGGCAGGCCCGCGGGGACGGTGTTGACGACGAAGGAGGTGGCGGCCACGCAGGCGAAGGCCCAGCAGGTCGGCAGGAGTACCAGGGCCTGGAGGAAGCCGGTGGCGGCGAAGAGCATGAACACCCGGTCGTGGGCCATGAGCGCGGCGGCCAGGGCGAGGAGTCCGGCGAGGTAGGCGGCGGCGGGGGCGGTGCCGTAGCGGCGGCGGCTGAGGCGGCGGGTCGGCAGAGTGTAGGTGAGGGCGCTCCAGCAGGCCGCGGCCGCCACCAGGGCGAGCAGGACGGGCTGCTGCCCACCGCCGCTGTGGTCGTGGGTGAGGCTCCAGGCGGTGGGCAGCAGCAACAGGAGGTAGGGCAGGGCGTCGAAGAGGATGTCGGAGTGGGTCTCCCAGCGCCGGTTCTCCTCGACGGCGGCGGTGCTCATTCCCAGCGGAAGAGCTTGGCCGCCGCAGCCGTGCCCACTACCGCGAGGACGGCCAGCACGCTCAGGTGCAGTGTCTGCGGCCACTGGCCCTCCCAGGAGTCCCGCAGCGCCTGGAGCGCGGCGCCCAGCGGAGTGTAGTCGCCGATCGTCGACAGGGTGGCGGGCATGTCCTCCTTGGGCACGAAGGCGCCGCCGAAGAAGAGGCTGGGGAAGAGCAGGGACAGGCCGATAGCGGTGGCCGCCTTGCTGCCGGGTGCCACGGCGGCGATGACCAGCCCGATCGCGAACAGGGCCCAGGTGCCCAGGGCGAAGCTGACGACGAACGCGCCGACGCCCTCGGGGGCCTGGGTGTCGAAGGCGGCCCGGCCCACGACGAGGACCAGGACCGCGGAGAGGGTGGCGGTCGCCAGGTTGATGACGAGCTGGGCCAGCAGCAGGTTCGCCGGGTGGACGGGGCTGGCGGCCATCCGCCGCAGGATGCCCTTCTCCCGGTAGGTGGCGAGGGTGGTGGGCAGCAGGTTCAGCGCCAGCATCGTCAGGCACAGCGATATCGCCATCGCCGGGACGAAGGCCTCCATCGACTCCTTGGTCGCGGCGTCGTCCTGCGACTTCTCGGTGACGAAGTGGAAGATCGTCAGCAGCATGATCGGCAGCGCGATCACGAAGAACACCGCGGTCGGATCCCGCAGGAACAGCTTGGTCTCGACGTAGGTGAGTTTGGTGCGCCCGGACATGGAACCAGGTCTCCTCGAAAGGGGGGTACGCGGCGGGGTGGATCCGGTGGATCCGACGGCGGGTCAGGTGGCGGGGTGGGTGCCGGTCAGGGCGACGAAGGCGTCGTCGAGGCTCGCCTGTTCCAGGCGCAGTTCGCCGGCGACGATGTGGTTGCGGGCCAGCACGGAGATCACCGCGTAGACGACGTTGCCCTTGCCGGTCACGGTCACCTGGGAGTGGGAGCGGGTGATGCTGTCGACTTCCGGCAGCGAGGTGAGCAGGCTGTCCTCGAAGTCGACGGAGGGCTTGAAGCGGATGATCTGCTTCTCGTCGACGCGGGAGATGAGGCCCGCGGGGGTGTCCAGGGCGACGACGCGGCCGGACTCGATGAGGGCGAGCCGGTCGCAGAGGCGTTCGGCCTCCTCCATGAAGTGCGTGACCAGGAGCACGGTGACGTCCTGGGCGCGGACCTTCTCGATGAGTTTCCAGGTCTCGCGGCGGGCGTGCGGGTCCAGGGCGGTGGTCAGCTCGTCGAAGACGGCGATCTTCGGCTTGCCGACCAGGGCGAGGGCGATGGACAGCCGCTGCTGCTGTCCGCCCGACAGGGAGCCGTAGGCGGCGTCCGCCTTCTCCGCGAGGCCCCATTCGTGGAGGAGTTCACGCCAGTCGACGGGGTCGCGGTAGAAGGTGCTGTAGAGCTCCAGCGCCTCCCAGACCTTCATCTTCGCCGGGAGTTCGCTCTGCTGGAGCTGGATGCCGATGACCTGGCGCAGTTCGGCGAGGTCCTTCAGCGGGTCCAGGCCCATGACGGAGATGTCGCCGCCGTCGCGTTTGCGCATGCCTTCCACGCACTCGACGGCGGTGGTCTTGCCCGCGCCGTTGGGGCCCAGGATCCCGAAGATCTCTCCCTCCTCCACCGAGAAGGACACGTCGGCCACGGCCACGTGCTGGGGGTACTCCTTGCGCAGGTTCTTGACCTCGATCAGCGCCATCGGCGGCTGTCCTTTCCTTGTCGCCGGCTCACCCCTGAAGACCGTAGGGGCGGGCTGCCCCGCCGCGGATCGCCTCATCGGCTGCTCCGGGGGAGTAGGGGCCCTCCACCGACCGGTCGACGGGGCATCAACCGGTCGGTGGACCGACCCGGTTCAGCCGGAGCCGGGTTCACCGGTCCCGGGCTGCTGGATCCGGGCTGTGCGGAGTGCCCGGCAGGCTTCCCAGGTGGGGAGCCGTCCGGCCTCGCGGGCTTGTCGCAGGGTGGGTGCGGTGCGGTCCCGTTCCGAGACCAGGTAGGTCATGTCGGGGGGCCAGGGCAGGGCGAGTTCGGGGTCGAAGGGGTCGATCTCGTGCTCGCGGGCGGGGTTGTACTGGACGGAGTTGAGATAGGCGGCGACCGTGTCGTCGCGCAGGGCGATGAAGGCGTGGCCCAGGCCCTCGGAGAGGTAGACCGCCCGGTAGTCGACGGCGTCGAGGTGGACGCTGTCGACGTGGCCGAAGGTGGGTGAGCCCACGCGCAGGTCGATGATCATGTCGAGGAGTTCACCGCTGACGCAGGTCACCAGTTTGGCCTGGCCGGGCGGTACGTCGGCGTAGTGGATGCCGCGCACGGTTCCGCGGCGGGAGACGCTGTGGTGGTTCTGGCCCAGGTGCAGGGGGTGCCCGAGGGCCTCGGTGAAGCTCGACGCGGTGTAGTGGGCGACGAAGGCGCCGCGTTCGTCGCGGTGCACCGGCGGAGTGAACTCGTAGGCGCCGGGCACCGCCAGCTCGCGGATCTTCACGCGTGGTGCTCCGCGGTGCGGGCTTCCAGTTCGGCGACCAGCTGGTGCGGGGTGGGCGTCTGCTGGTTCTCCTCGCGCAGGCGCTCGGCGGACTTCTTGAACGAGGCGTCCTCGATCAGGCGCTGCACGCTGTCCTTGAGGATGTCGGCGGTCAACTCGGAGGCGTGTACGGCGAGGCCCGCACCGGCGTCCTGGATGCTGGTGGCCTTGTTCCACCAGTCGGCGTAGCGGATGGTGGGGATGAACTGCGGTACGGCGTTGGCCAGGGCGGTGCCGTAGGAGCCGAAGCCGCCGTGGTGGATGAGCAAGTCGGCGCCCGGCAGCAGGGCGTGCAGGGGGACGAAGTCGACCAGGCGGGTGTTGTCGGGTATCGAGGCGAGGGTCTCGATCTCCTCGGCCGGTACGGCGGCGACCACGTCGACGTCGAGTTCGCCCAGCGCGGTGATCATGTCGGTCAGCGGCATGAAGGTGCCGCCGAGGGCGGCGCGGGCCGAGACGCCGGAGGTGAGTACGACCCGGGGCCGCTCGGGCTTCTGGTGCAGCCAGGCGGGGATGTCGCTGGGGCCGTTGTAGGGCAGGTAGCGCACCGGCAGCCGGTCGACGGCGAGCGGGAGTTGGAGGCTGGTGGGGATCTGGTCGATGGTCCACTGGCCGGTGACGACGGACTCGTCGAACTCCTTGCCGTAGCGCTTCAGGATGCCGCCGAGCCAGTCGGCCAGCGGGTCCTCGCGGCGCGCCTCGGGCTGTTCGGCGAGCCGGGCCAGGAAGACCTCGCGCATCGTGGAGTAGATGTCGATACACCACAGCAGCCGGGCGTGGGCGGCGCCCGAGACGGTGGCGGCGACGGGGCCCGCGTAGGTGACCGGGTCCCAGATGACGAGGTCCGGCTGCCAGGAGCGGGCGTAGTCGATGAGTTCGTGGACCATGCAGTCGTTGTAGGTCTGGTACGCGAACATCACGCTGACCTTGAACTTCATCAGCACCTGCTCCCAGGAGTGCGTGTCCAGGGAGGGCGCGGACCAGTCGGAGAGGGGGTTCTCCAGCGAGTCGCGGTTCTCGCGCAGCATGTCGTGCAGGTTGTGGTCGGTGCCGACGGACACCGCGGTCAGGCCGGTGCTCTTGATCGCTTCGGTCAGCGCGGGGTTGCTGGCGACGTGGACCTCGTGGCCGGCGGCGGCCAGCGCCCAGGCCAGCGGAACCATGGTGTACAGGTGCGACTTCTCGGACACCGTGGAAAAGAGGATGCGCATGGGTGGGTTCTTCCTTCGTGGGTCTGGGCCGGTCCCGGCGCCTCCCGCTGGATGCGGGCGGACGCCGGTGGGTGCGGGTGGGTCGGGGCGCGGGGGGTGGGGCTCTAGTGGAGGGGGTGGCCGCCGGTGCGGGTGGCGGCGCGCAGGGTGTCGGTGAGCACGCCGGCGACGGCGGCCTTCTGCTCCTGGAGGTAGAAGTGGCCGCCGGGAAAGACCTGGAGGGTGAAGGAGCCGGCGGTGTGCTCCTTCCAGGCGGCGACCTCCTCGATGGAGACCCGGTTGTCGCCGTCGCCGGTCAGACCGACGATGTCGCAGCCCAGCTTCGGGCCGGGCCGGTAGCGGTAGGTCTCGGCGGCCTTGTAGTCGCTGCGCAGCGAGGGCAGGGTCAGCCGCAGGAGCTCGGCGTTGTCCAGGACCCGGTCGTCGGTGCCGCTGACGGCTTGGAGTTCGGCGATGATCCCGGCGTCGTCCATGCGGTGGATGCCCAGGCTGCGGTGCAGGGAAGGGGCGGGGCGGCCGGAGGCGAACAGCACCGCCGGGACGACACCGAGTTCGTCTTCCATCAGGCGGGCGACCTCGAAGCCGACACTGGCGCCCATGCTGTGGCCGAACAGGGCCAGCGGCCCCTGGTCGGCGCTGGGGCGCAGCGCCTCGAACACCGCCCGCGCCAGTTCGTGGACGCTCTCCAGGGGGGTGTCGTGGCGCCGGTCCTGACGGCCGGGGTACTGCACCGCCAGCGCCTGGATGCTCGGGGGCAGCAGCGCGGACAGCGGCGCGTAGGAGCTCGCGGCGCCGCCCGCGTGGGGCAGGCAGACCAGGCGTACGGCGGCGTTCGGTCGGGGATGGAAGCGGCGCAGCCACAGGCTTTCGTCGGCGGCGGGCAGGGCCATGGTGGTTCTCGTTTCTCGCGTTCCGTGGGGGGTTCACCGTGCTGTGCGGAGGAGGCGGTCAGGTGCGGTGCGGGAGGCTGTCCAGCCAGTCCTCGATCGCCTGGGCGGTGGGGCTGGAGAAGTCCTCCATCATCGTGAAGTGGTTGCCGCGGACGTCGACGGTCTCGTGGGGCAGTTCCCAGAAGGAGCGCCAGTCCGGCAGGTCGGCCAGTTGCAGGGAGCCCGTGGACAGCGGCTCGGTGGCGCGGACCAGCAGGGTGGGCGTGGCGATGGGGTCCGGCTCCCAGGTGCCGAAGAGGTTCAGGTACCAGCCCATGGCGGACAGCCGGTCGTCGTCCATGGTCACGAAGACGCCCTCGCGTTCGGTCATGCCGTCCATCAGGGACAGGCCGAACTGGTTGAGGATGCTGCTCTTGGGGACGTAGGTGTCGACCAGGACGACGGCCGCGGGCGTGTGGCCCATGCGCTCCAGATGGCCCGCGGCGGCCTGGGCGAACCAGCCGCCCGCCGAGGACCCGAGCAGCACGATGGGCGCCCCGTCGGCGGCTTCGGCGACGGCCTCGGCCTGGGCGGCGACCACGGCCGCGGCGGTCTCGGGCAGGGGCTCGCCGCGGCCGAAGCCGGGCAGGGCGAGCGCGGAGACATCCCGGCGCCCGCGCAGCGAGGCCGCGAAGCGGGCGTACTGGTGGATGCCCGCGACGGCCAGGCAGGAGGAGAAGCAGAACAGGTGCTCGCGGGCCGGGCCCTTGCTCAGCCGTACCGGCTTGGGCAGTTGGGGCAGTTCCGCGGGGGAGGCGAACCGGTCGCGCAGCGCGGCGGTGGCGTGCAGCAGGTCGAAGATCTCCTTCCACTTCCCGGTGGCGAAGGCCTGCGTGTACAGGGCGCTCAGCGTCGTCGACTCCCCACCCGCCGGCGCCGCCACCGCGCCGGTGGTGTCCCCGGCGGGTGCGCTGGTGCGCGCCGCGGCGAGGTCGGTGCGCAGCCGCTGGGCCAGCTCGGTGGGGCTCTGGTGGTCGAAGACGAGGGTGGCGGGCAGCCGCAGTCCGGTGGCGGCGGCGAGCCGGTTGCGCAGTTCGACCGCGGTGAGCGAGTCGAAGCCGGAGTCGACGAAGTCGTGCGTGGCGCCGATCGCGGAGGCGTCCGGGTGGCCGAGGACGACGGCGACCTGGGTACGCACCAACTCCACCAGGAGCGCGGTCTGTTCGTCCTCGTCCAGACCCGCGAGGCGGGAGAGCAGCTCCGATCCGCCCGCGCCGGAACCGGCCGCGGCGGCGGTGGTGCGCCGGGTGGCCGGGGTGCGCACCAGGTGGCGCAGCAGCAGCGGCACCGAACCGGCCGAGGCCCCGGCCCGCAGGGCGGCCATGTCCAGGCGCATCGGCACCAGGTGGGCGGTGCCCAGGGCCAGGCTGGTGTCGAGGAGTTCCATGCCCTGCTCGGCGCTGAGCGGGGCGATCCCGGAGCGGCTGGTGCCGGTGGCGGGGGTGGCGCCGGTCATGGAGCCGGGCTGCGCCCACAGGCCCCAGGCCAGGGAGTGGGCGGGCAGCTGCCGGACCCTGCGGTGCTGGGCGAGGGCGTCCAGGAAGGCGTTGGCCGCCGCGTAGTTGCCCTGCCCGGCGCCGCCGAGGACACCGGCGGCCGAGGAGTAGAGCACGAAGGCCGCCAGGTCCAGGTGCGCGGTGGCCTCGTGCAGGTTCCACGCCGCGTCCGCCTTGGGGCGCAGGACGGTGTCCACCTGCTCGGGGGTGAGCGAGGTGAGGGTCTTGTCGTCCAGGACGCCCGCGGTGTGGAAGACACCGGTCAGCGGGTGCGCGGCGGGCACCGCGGCGATCAGCGCCTCCAGCGCCTGCCGGTCGGCGACATCGCAGGCGGTCAGCGTCACATGCGCGCCCAGCGCGGTCAGTTCCTCCCGCAGCTGCTCGGCGCCCTCTGCCCGCGGTCCGCGGCGGCTCGCCAGCAGCAGATGGCGCACCCCGTGCGCGGTGACCAGGTGCCGGGCGAGCAGGGTGCCCAGCCCGCCGGTGGCGCCGGTGACCAGGACGGTGCCCTCTGCGTCGAGGGCGCGGGCCGGCTGCTGTTCCGCGTCCGCCTGGGCGCGCGCCAGGCGCGGGGTGTGCAACTGCCCGGCGCGCAGGGCGAGTTGGGGTTCGCCCGTGGCCAGGGCTGCGGGCAGGGCGCGGAGCGAGGCCTCGTCCTCGTCCAGGTCCACCAGGACGAAGCGGTCGGGGCTCTCGGACTGCGCGGAGCGGATCAGCCCCCACAGCGCGGCCTGCGCCAGATCACCGATGTCCTCGCCCGGGCCGGTGGCGGCGGCGCCGCGGGTGACGAAGACCAGCCGGGAGGCGGCGAAGCGCTCGTCGGCGAGCCAGCTCTGCGCCGCCGCCAGGGCGCCGTCGAGCGACTGCCGGACGGCGCCCGGCAGTTCGCCGGTGGCGGGCGGGCAGGTCAGCAGGGTGTGGGCGGGCACCGAGGTGCCGGACTCGGCCGCCGCGCCCAGGGCGTCGAGGTCCGCGTAGGACTCCAGGTGGACGCCCGCCGCGAAGAGGTCCTCGGTCAGCTCCAGAGCGTCCTCGCCGATCATGGCGGCCCGGGTCACGGCGGGGGCTTCGGTGCTCCGGCTCGGCCAGTCGAGGCGGAACAGGGCCTGGCTGGCGGCGGCGCGGGCGCCGCCCAGCTGCTCGCCGCTCATCGCGCGCAGCAGCAGCCCCTCGACGGTGGCCACCGGCGCGCCGGTGGTGTCGGCGAGGTCCAGGGCGACCGAGTCCTCGCCGGTCGGGGTGAGCCGTATCCGCAGGTCCTGGGCGCCGGTGGCGTGCAGGGACACTCCGGTGAAGGAGAACGGCAGCCGGCTCTGCTCGCTCTGCAGCGCGGGCGCCAGCGCGATGGTGTGCAGGCAGGCGTCGAGCAGCGCCGGGTGCAGTCCGTACGCACCGGCCGCCGAGCGCTGGGAGGCGGGCAGCCGGATCTCGGCGTACACCTCCTCGCCGCGCCGCCAGGCGGTGTGGAGGCCCTGGAAGGCCTCGCCGTAGGCGAAGCCGCCCGCGGCGAAGCGCGCGTACACCTCGCTGACGTCGATCTCCTCCGCGTCCGCCGGGGGCCAGCTCGTCAGCTTCTCCCCGCCGCCGGTGGCGGTGGGGGAGAGGATGCCGGTGGCGTGCGCGGTCCACGGCTCGCCCAGGCCCGCGTCCTGCGGGCGGGAGTGGATGTGCAGTTCCCGGCGGCCGTCCGCGTCCGCCTCGCCCGCCCGCACCCGCAGCGTCAGCGCGCCGCGGGGCGCGAGGATCAGCGGGGCGCCCAGGGTCAGTTCCTCGACCTGGGCGCAGCCGACGTGCTCGGCGGCCTGGACGGCCAGTTCGAGGAAGGCGGTCCCCGGCAGCAGCACGGTGTTCGCCACCGCGTGCCCGGCCAGCCACGGCTGCGCGCCCAGCGACAGGCGCCCGGTCAGCACCAGCGCGTCGGAGCCCGGCAGTTCGACCGCGGCCCCGAGGAGCGGGTGGGCGGCCTCGCCCAGGCCCGCCGCGGCCAGATCACCGGCGCCCGCCGGGGAGTCCAGCCAGTAGCGCTCGCGCTGGAAGGCGTAGGTCGGCAGGTCCACCCGCCGCCCGCGGCCGGTGAAGAAGCCGCCCCAGTCCACGGTGGCACCGTGCGCCCAGGCCCGGCCCAGACCGCTCAGCAGGGCCTCGGGCTCGGGCCGGTCGGCGCGCAGCAGCGGTACGAACACGCCCGCCCCCGCATCGGCCAGGCAGGACTGGCCCATGGCGGACAGCACCCCCGAGGGCCCGATCTCCACGAACCGGGTCACGCCCTGCCGCTCCAGATGAGCGATGCCGTCGGCGAACCGCACCGCCTGGCGCATGTGCGCCACCCAGTACGCGGCATCGGCCAGCTCCGCCCCGGCCGTCTCCCCGGTGACATTGGAGACCACGGGCAGACGCGGCGCCTGGTAGCGCACCCGGCCCGCGATCCGGGCGAACTCGGCAAGGACCGGCTCCAGGAGCGGGGAGTGGGCCGCGACCTGGACGCTGAGCCGCTTGCTCTTGGCGCCGACCGCGGCGGCCACCTCCAGGACCGCTTCCTCGGCGCCGGAGATCACCGTGGCCTCGGGCCCGTTGACCGCGCCGAGGCTCACCTCGTCCTCGCGGCCCCGGAGATGGGCCAGCACCTCCTCCTCGGAGGCGGTCAGCGAGACCATCGCCCCGCCCTGGGCGACCTGCTGCATCAGCCGGGCCCGGGCGGCGGCCAGCGCGCAGCCGTCCTCCAGGGAGAACACCCCGGCGACCTGCGCGGCCGCCAGCTCGCCCACCGAATGGCCGACCACGAAGTCCGGGACCAGCCCGAAGGACTCCACCAGCCGGAACAGCGACACCTCCAGCGCGAACAGCGCGGTCTGCGTGTACACCGTACGGTCGAGGAGCTCCTTGTCGCCGCCGAAGACCACCTCGCGCAGCGGCAGCGGCACATGCCCCGCAAGGTGCGTGTCCAGCGCGGCGCACACCTCGTCGAAGGCGGCCGCGAACACCGGGAACGCCTCGTACAACTCCCGTCCCATGCCCAGGCGTTGGGCGCCCTGCCCGGCGAAGAGGAACGCGGTGCGGCCCGCGTCGGCCACCGCGCCCTCCGCCTGGCCGGCGGCGATCTGCCGCAACCGGCCCAGGAGTTCGTCCCGCCCGGCGCCGGCCACGGCCACCCGGTGGCCGAGCGCGGAACGGGTCAGCGCCAGCGAGTACCCGATGTCGGCCGCACTCGCCTCGGGCGTCGCCTCCACCCGCTCGGCCAGCCGCAGCGCCTGCGCCCGCAGCGCCTCGGGGGAGCGCGCCGACAGCAGCCAGGGCACCACCGCGGTGGCGGGGGTGCCGTCCTGCGGCAGGGCGGCCGCCGCTTCGCCGACTCCCCCCGCGGCCCCTTCGGGTGCGGCCGTGTCGGCAGCCGCCTCCTCGGCGGGTGCCTGTTCCAGGATGACGTGGGCGTTGGTGCCGCTGAAGCCGAAGGCGGAGACCGCGGCCCGGCGCGGTCTGCCCTCCACCACCGGCCAGGGGCGGGCCTCGGTGAGCAGCTCCACCGCGCCCGAGGCCCAGTCCACGCTCGGCGAGGGCTCCTCGGCGTGCAGCGTCTTGGGCAGGATCCCGTGGCGCAGGGCCATGACGGTCTTGATGACGCCGCCGACCCCGGCGGCCGCCTGGGTGTGCCCGATGTTCGACTTCAGCGAGCCCAGCCACAGCGGATCGCCGCCGTCGCGGTCCTTGCCGTAGGTGGCGAGGAGCGCCCCGGCCTCGATCGGGTCGCCGAGCGAGGTGCCGGTGCCGTGCGCCTCGACCGCGTCGACCTCGGCCGGGCCCAGGCCCGCGTCGGCCAGCGCCTGCTGGATCACCCGCTGCTGGGCGGGCCCGTTGGGCGCGGTCAGTCCGCTGCTGGCGCCGTCCTGGTTGGTGGCGCTGCCGCGCAGCACCGCGAGGACCTCGTGCCCGTTGCGGCGGGCCTCGGACAGCCGCTCCACCAGGAGCATGCCCACGCCCTCGCCCCAGCCGGTGCCGTCCGCGGCCGCCGAGAAGGCCTTGCAGCGGCCGTCGGCGGCCAGCCCGCGCTGGCGGCTGAAGTCCACGAAGGCCACCGGCGTCGACATCACCATCGACCCGCCCACCAGCGCGAGCGAGCACTCGCCCCGCCGCAGTGCCTGCGCCGCCAGATGCAGCGCGACCAGCGAGGAGGAGCAGGCCGTGTCCACGGTGACCGCCGGCCCCTCCAGGCCGAAGGTGTAGGCGATCCGGCCGGAGGCGATGGAGCCCGAACCGCCGCTGCCGACATAGCCCTCGACATCCTCCGGCGCCTGCCGCAGCCGGGTGGCGTAGTCCTGGTACATCACGCCCGCGAAGACCCCGGTACGGCTGCCGCGCAGCCGCGCCGGATCGATCCCGGCCCGCTCGAAGGCCTCCCAGCCGGTCTCCAGGAGCAGGCGCTGCTGGGGGTCCATGGCCAGGGCCTCGCGCGGGGAGATCCCGAAGAACGCCGGGTCGAAGTGGGCGGCCTCGTCGAGGAATCCGCCCTCGCGGGCGTAGCTGGTGCCCGGGGTGTCCGGGTCCGGGTCGTAGAGCGCGTCCAGGTCCCAGCCCCGGTCGCCGGGGAACATCGAGACGGCGTCGTGGCCGCCCGCCACCAGCTCCCACAGGTCCTCGGGCGAGGCGACCCCGCCCGGGTAGCGGCAGGCCATGCCGATGACGGCGATGGGCTCCTGGGCCCGGTCCTCGCTGTCCTTCAGGCGCTGGCGCGTACGCGCCAGATCCGTGGTCACCCGCTTGAGGTAGTCGCGGAGCTTTGCCTCGCTCACCGTTTACCGCCGTTCACGTCAGAAATCTCTTGCTTGCGGGCAGGGGTCAGGACAGGCCGAGTTCGTTCTCGATGAAGTCGAAGACTTCCTCGTCGGACGCGGCGTCGATACGGCTGCCGAGCGCGTCCTGCGGGACCTCGCCGAGCTGGGCGAGCAGGTCCTGCAACCGGGCGGCGAGCCGGGTGCGCGCCTCTTCGTCGGCGGCCACCTCGGCCAAGTGGCCCTCCAGCGCGTCCAGTTCGGCGAAGGAGGCCTGCGCCCCGGAGAAGGGGGCGGGCGCGATCTCGGCCTGCAGGTGCTCGGCGATCGCCCGGGAGGTCGGATAGTCGAACAGCAGCGTCACCGGCAGCCGCAGCCCGGTGCCGCGGCCGAGCTGGTTGCGCAGCTCCACCGCGGTCAGCGAGTCGAAGCCCAGGTCCAGCAGGCCCCGTTCGGCCTCCACCGCGGCCGCGCTCTCGAAGCCCAGCACACCGGCGACGGTGGTGCGTACCAGATCGAGCAGGAAGATGCCCCGCTCCGCCTCCGCCAGCCCCGCCAGATGCTCCTTGAGCCCCCCGGCACGACCCGTTCCTCCGGCGTCCGCCCCGGCACTCGCCCGGCGGCGTACGGGGCGCGCCTTGACCAGGCCGCGCAGCAGCGCCGGCACCGGACCCGCGGCGAACGCGGCCGTGTCCAGCCGCATCGGCAGCACCACCGCCTCGTCCAGGGCACCGGCGGTGTCGAACAGCCGCGCCCCGTCCGCGGAGGAGAAGGGCAGGATGCCGCCGCGGGCCAGCCGCTTCAGATCCGTGCCGTCCAGCTTGCCGGTCATCTCGCTGCGCTCGGCCCACAGCCCCCAGGCCTGCGACTGCACCGGCAGGCCCTGGGCGCGGCAGTGCTGGGCGAAGGCGTCCAGGAAGGCGTTGGCGGCCGCGTAGTTGGCCTGCCCCATGCCGCCGAAGGTGCCCGCGATGGAGGAGAACAGCACCAGCGCGGTACGGCCCGACTCCCGGGTCAGCTCGTGCAGGTTCAGTGCCGCGTCCACCTTGGGCCGCAGCACCCGCTCCAGGCGCTCGGGGGTGAGCGAGGAGACGACACCGTCGTCCAGGACCCCCGCGGTGTGCACGACGGCGGTCAGCGGATGCGCCGCGTCCACCGTCGCCAGCAGCTCGGCCAGCGCGCCGCGGTCGGCCGCGTCGCAGGCCACCAGGCGGGCATCCGCGCCCGCGGCGGCCAGCTCCGCGAGGAGTTCGTCCGCGCCCTCGGCGTCGGGCCCGCGCCTGCTCGCGAGGAGCAGATGCCGCACCCCCCGCTCGGCGGCCAGATGCCGGGCGATGACCCCGCCGATCGTCCCGGTGGCCCCGGTGACCAGCACGGTCCCCTCCGGATCCCAGACGGCTTCCGGGCTCTCCTCGGGCCGTAGCGTGGCCAGTCGGGCGGCCCGTACGGAGCCTTCGCGCAGGGCCAGTTGGGGTTCGTCCAGGGCGAGGGCCGCGGGCAGCGCCACCGCCGAGTCCGGGTGCTCGTCCAGGTCGACGAGGACGAAGCGGCCGGGGTTCTCGGTCTGCGCGGAGCGCACCAGCCCCCACATCGCGGCATGCGCCAGGTCCGCCACCTCCGCGTCGGGATCGGTGGCCACCGCGCCCCGGGTGAGGAACACCAGCCGCATCTGCGCGAAGCGCTCCTCGGCCAGGTGGGCCCGCACCAGCGCCAGTGCCCGCTCGCAGGCCGCCCGTACCGCCTCGGCGGTGGGACCCGGCAGCGGAGCCAGCGGGACCAGGAGCGTGCCCGGCAGCTCGTCGGGCAGTGCCGCCAGATCCGGGTGACGGCGCACCCCGAACTCGTCCAGCCCCTCCAGCTTGAAATCGTCGTCGCCCAGCACCGCCCAGCCGTCGTTCCCGAACTCGGTGTCCGCGGAGGGGAGTTCGGTGACCGGGGTCCAGTCGAGCCGGTAGAGCGCCTCACCGCCGCCCGTGTTCTCGCCGAGGCGCTCGGGGCGCTTGCGCAGCACCAGGGACGCCACGCTCGCCACCGGCCGCCCGATGGCGTCGGCCACCGTCAGCGCCACCGTGTCGGTGCCCTTCGGGCTCAGCCGCACCCGCAGCTCGCCCGCCCCGGCGGCGTGCAGCGACACGCCCGTGAAGGAGAACGGCAGCCGCCCCTCGTCCGCCTGCAGAGTCGGACCGAGCGCGATGGTGTGCAGTGCGGCGTCCAGCAGGGCGGGGTGCAGACCGTAGTCCGTGGCCGACTGCTGCTGCTCCTGGGGCAGCCGGATCTCCGCATAGACGTCCTCGCCCTGCAGCCAGGCGGCCCGAAGGCCCTGGAAGGCCGGCCCGTAGCCGAAGCCGTTCGCCGCGAACCGCTCGTACAGATCCGCGACGTCGACCGGCTCGGCCCCCGGCGGCGGCCAGGCACCCCCCAGCTCGTAGGGGGCCTCGGCCTCGTCCACGGCCAGCACTCCGCTGGCATGCTGCAGCCAGGGCACCTCACCGCCCGCGTCCTTCGGCCGGGAGTACAGGCCCAGCGAACGCCGCCCGCTCTCGTCGGGCGCCTCCACCACCATCTGCACGGTGGCGGCGCCGTTTTCGGCGAGGATCAGCGGGGCCTGCAAGGTCAGCTCCTCGACCTGCGCGCAACCGGCCTGGTATCCGGCCTGCAGCGCCAGCTCGACAAAGGCGGTGCCGGGGAAGAGGACCGACCCCGAGACCGCGTGGTCGGCCAGCCACGGCTGGGTCCGCACCGAGAGCACCCCGGTGAACACCAGCTGCTCACTGCCGGCCAGTTCGACCGCGGCCCCCAGCAGCGGATGCCCGGCCGCGCCCAGACCGGCCGAGGTCACATCGGTGAACTCCATCGGCGCGTCCAGCCAGTACCGCTTCCGCTGGAAGGCGTACGTGGGCAGCTCCACCCGCCGTGCACCACGCCCCGCGAAGACCCGGTGCCAGTCCAACCGCCCGCCGTGGGCGTGGAGTTGACCGATCCCGGCGAACAGCGCCTGGGCCTCGGGCCGGTCCTTGCGCAGCAGCGGCCAGAACGCACCCTCCTGCAGGCAGTCCTGCCCCATCGCGGCCAGGACACCGCCGGGACCCACCTCCACGAAGCGGGTGACCTGACGGGTCGCCAACTCCTCGATGCCGTCGGCGAATCGGACGGCTTGGCGGACGTGGCGTACCCAGTAGTCGGGGGTGGCGATGTCGTCGTCGGCGAGGGTGCCGGTGACGTTGGAGACGACGGGGAGGTGGGGGGTGTGGTAGGTGAGGGTGGCCGCGAGCTTGCCGAATTCGGCGAGCATGGGCTCCATGAGGGGGGAGTGGAAGGCGTGGGAGACGCGAAGTCGCTTGGTTTTCGCGCCTGTTGCTTCGGCGATCTGAAGGACGCTCGCTTCGTCGCCTGAAATCACTGTCGAGGCCGGGCCGTTGATGGCGGCGATGCTCACCCGGTCCTCGAAGCCCTCCAGATGGGGCAGGAGGTCGGCTTCGGGTAGTTGGAGGGACACCATGGCGCCGCCTTGGGGCAGTGCCTGCATCAGGCGGCCGCGAGCGGCGGTCAGGGTGGCGGCGTCTTCGAGGGAGAACACCCCGGCGATGTGTGCGGCGGCGATCTCCCCGATGGAGTGGCCCATGACGAAGTCCGGTGCCACGCCCCACGATTCGAGGAGCCGGTACAGGGCCACTTCGAGGGCGAAGAGGCCGCTCTGGGTCGACACCGTGCGGTCGAGTGCCTCGGCGTCTTGCCCGAAGACGACATCCCGTACGGGGACGTCCAGATGGCGGTCGAGTTCCGCGCACACCGCGTCGAACGCCGCGGCGAAGACGGGGAACGTCTCGTACAACTCGCTGCCCATGCCCAGGCGTTGGGCACCCTGCCCGGTGAACAGGAAGGCGGTGCGGCCGGAGCCGGCCACGGTGTCCGGGCGGGTGCCGGAGGCGAGGTGCGCCAGGTCCGCGAGGAGTTTCTCCCGGTCGGTGCCGACGAGCACGGCGCGGTGGGCGAAGGAGGCGCGGCCGGTGGCCAGCGAGTAGCCGACGTCCAGGGGTTGCAGTTCGGGGCGGTTCTGGAGGTGGGTGTGCAACTGGGCGGCCTGGGCGCGCAGGGCGTCCTCGGTGCGGGCGGCCAGCGGCCAGACCGTGAGGTCTCCGGCCACCGAGGCCGCCTCCACCCCGGCCAACTCTCCGGCCGGGTCGTCGGCGAGGCCCTCGACCGGGCTCTCGACCGGGCTCTCGGCGGGGTCATGGGCGAGGTCGTCGGGGTCGTGGGCGGGGCCCTGTTCGAGGACGACGTGGACGTTGGTGCCGCTGACGCCGAAGGCGGACACCCCGGCGCGGCGCGGGCGCCCGGTGGCGGGCCAGGCGCGCGACTCGGTGAGCAGTTCGACCGCACCGGCCGACCAGTCCACGTTGGGTGAGCGCTCCTCGGCGTGCAGGGTCCGCGGGAGGACGCCGTTGCGCAGCGCGAGCACCGTCTTGATGACTCCGGCCACTCCGGAGGCGGCCTGGGTGTGGCCGATGTTGGACTTCAGCGCGCCCAGCCACAGCGGCCGGTCGGCCGCGCGGCCCTGGCCGTAGGTGGCCATCAGCGCCTGGGCCTCGATGGGGTCGCCCAGCGAGGTGCCGGTGCCGTGCGCCTCCACCGCGTCCACCTCGTCGGCGGCCAGCCCGGCGTGGGCGAGGGCCTGGCGGATGACGCGCTGCTGCGAGGGGCCGTTGGGTGCGGTGAGGCCGTTGCTGGCGCCGTCCTGGTTGACGGCCGATCCCCGTACCAGAGCGAGGACTTCATGCCCGTTGCGCCGCGCGTCCGACAGACGCTCCAGCAGGAGCATGCCGACGCCCTCGGCCCAGCCCGCGCCGTCGGCATCGGCGGAGAAGGCCTTGCAGCGGCCGTCCGGGGCCATCGCGCGCTGGCGGCTGAACTCGATGAAGGTGTCCAGGGTCGACATCACCACCACCCCGCCCGCCAGTGCGAGGCTGCACTCGCCCTGCCGCAGCGCCTGCGCCGCCTGGTGCAGGGCCACCAGGGAGGAGGAGCAGGCGGTGTCGATGGTGACGGCGGGGCCTTCGAGACCGAAGGTGTAGGAGATGCGGCCGGAGGCGACACTGCTGGCGCTGCCGGTGGCCAGATAGCCCTCGAACTCCTCCGGTGCCCGCTGGAAGCGGGAGCCGTAGTCGTTGTAGCTGGCGCCGATGAAGACACCGGCCTGGCTGCCGCGGACCGTGGCCGGGTCGATCCCGGCGCGCTCGAAGGCCTCCCAGGTGGTCTCCAGGAGCAGGCGCTGCTGCGGGTCGATGGCCAGGGCCTCGCGCGGGGAGATCCCGAAGAACTCGGGGTCGAAGGCGCCCGCCTCGTACAGGAAGCCGCCGCCGGTGGCGTAGAAGGTGCCCGGCACCTCGGCGTCGGGGTGGTAGCGGCCCTCGATGTCCCAGCCGCGGTCCGCCGGGAACGCGCCGATGGCGTCCCGGCCCTCGGTGAGCAGCTGCCACAGGTCCTCGGGGCTGCTCACCCCGCCCGGCAGGCGGCAGCTCATCGCCACGATCGCGATCGGATCGTCCCCGGCAGCAGGAGCGCCGGGGCTGCTGCCCGCGGCGACAGCGGTGGTCGCGGCGGCTTCGGGGGCGGCGCCGCTCTCGTCGAGGAGGAAGCGGGCCAGCGCGCTGACGGTCGGGTAGTCGAAGACCAGGGTGACCGGCAGCCGCAGTCCGGTGGCGGTGCTGAGCCGGTTGCGCAGATCGACCGCGGTGAGGGAGTCGAAGCCCAGCTCACGGAAGGCGCGTCCGGCCTCCACTTCGCTCGGATCGGCGTAGCCGAGGGCCGCGGCGACCTCGGTGGCGGCCAGCTGGGTCAGCGCCTCCTCGGCCTGGGTGCGGGAGAGTCCGGCCAGCCGCTCGGCCAGCGGGGTCGCCCCCTCCGTACCGGCGCCGGTGGCCGTGGTGTTCGGGGCGGGCTGCGCCTCGGGGAGCGCGGCGAGGACGGGGGCGGAGCCGAGCGCGGGGGTGGCGGCGATCAGCCGGTCCCACTCGATGTCCGCCACCGCCACATAGGCGTCCCCCGCGTCGAGGGCCTGCTGGAGGGCGGCGACGGCCGAGTCGGGAGCCATCGCGGGCATCCCGGTGGCCCGCAGCCGCGCCTTGACCTGCTCGTCCACCAGGCCACCGCCCGACCAGGCGCCCCAGGCCACCGAGGTGGCGGGCAGGCCCTGGGCGCGCCGCTGCTGGGCGAGGGCGTCCAGGAAGGCGTTGGCGGCGGCGTAGCTGCCCTGCCCGGGGCCGCCGAGGGTGCCCGCGAAGGAGGAGAAGAGCACGAACGCCGAGAGCTCACGCGTCCGGGTCAGCTCGTCGAGGTGCAGCGCCGCGTCCACCTTCGGGCGCAGCACGCCCTGGGCCCTCGCCGGGGTGAGCGTGTCGAGGACACCGTCGTCCAGGACGCCCGCGGTGTGCACCACGGCGTCCAGCGCGGGACCCTCCTCGTCGATACGGTCGAGCAGCGCGGCCAGCGCCGCCCGGTCGGACACGTCGCAGGCCGCGAGCAGCACCTCGGTGCCCGCCGCGCGCAGTTCCTCGGCCAACTCGGCCGCCCCGGGCGCCTGTTCGCCGCGGCGGCTGGTGAGCACCAGGCGGGCGGCGCCGCTGCGGGCCAGCCAGCGCGCCACATGCGCTCCCAGCCCGCCGGTGCCGCCGGTCACCAGGACCGTGCCCCGCGGCTGCCAGCCCTCGGCGGCGAGGGCTGCCGTGGCGCGCACCAGCCTGCGCCCCTGCACGCCCGAGGCGCGCAGCGCGAGCTGGTCCTCGCCCGCCGCCTGCCCGGCGAGCACCCCGCACAGCCGGGCCGCGGCCCGCTCGTCGAGGATTTCGGGCAGGTCGATCAGGCCGCCCCCGCGCTGCGGGTACTCCACCGCGGCGATCCGGCCCAGTCCCCAGTTGAGGGCCTGGAGCGGGCGGGCCACCGTCTCGGCCCGGCCGGTGGCCACCGCGCCGCGGGTGGCGCACCACAGCGGCAGATCGGCTCCCGCGTCACCGAGCGCCTGGAGCAGCGCCAGATGCTGGGCGAACCCGGCGGGCTGCGCCTCACCGGCCGTCCACGGCTCCTCGTCCAGCGCGAGCAGCGAGAGCACCCCGGTGGGCGCGCCCTCGGCCGTCAACTGCCCCAGCCGGGCGGCCAGTTCCTCGCGCCCGGCCTCCTCCCGGGTCAGTTCCCACAGCCGTACGCGGGCGCCGTGCACGCGCAGCGCCGCGGCGATCTGCTCGCCCTCCGCCCCCGCCGAGGCGGGGGCCACGAGCAGCCAGTCGCCGCCCTGGAGGACTCCCGTATGGGGGGAGGCGAGGGTGTCGTCCAGCGGTGCCCAGGTGACGTGGTAGCGCCAGGAGTCCAGTACGGCGCGTTCGCGGCGGCCCCGCCGCCAGGCGGCGAGGGAGGGCAGGACGTGGGTCAACGCCTCGCTGTCGAGGTCGAGTTGGCCTGCCAGCTGGGTGGTGTCCTCGCGTTCGACGGCCTCCCAGAACGCGGCGTCCTCGGGGTCGGCCGCGGTGGGGGCGGCGGCCTGGCCCTCCAGCCAGTAGCGCTGGCGCTGGAAGGCGTAGGTGGGCAGGTCGACCGGCCGGGCGTCCGTTCCGGCGAACAACGCGGTCCAGTCGACCTCGGCGCCGCGTGCGAAGGCCTCACCGAGCGAGGCGGCAAAGCGCGCCGGTCCGCCTTCCCCGCGCCGCAGGGAGCCGACGACCACGGCCTCGGGGGCTGCTTCCTGCACCGGCATCGTCAGCACCGGGTGGGGGCTCGCCTCGACGAAGAGGGCGAACCCGGCCTCGCTCAACGCGCCTATGGCCGTGTCGAGTTCGACGGTCTCGCGCAGGTTGCGGTACCAGTAGCCCGCGTCCAGCGAGGCGGTGTCCACCAGCTCACCGGTCACCGTGGAGCAGAACGGGATCTCGGCGCTCTGCGCCCGGATCGGGGCGAGGACGTCGAGGAGTTCGGCCCGCAGTTCTTCGACGTGGGCGGAGTGGGAGGCGTAGTCGACGGGGATGATTTTGGCGCGGATGCCGTCGGCTTCGCAGGCTTCTTGGAGTTCTCGTAGGGCGTCGGGTTCGCCGGAGACGACTGTGGAGGCGGGTCCGTTGACGGCGGCGAGGGATAGGGTTCCGTCCCAGGCGGTGAGGCGTTCGCGTACTTGGTCTGCGGGTTGGGAGACGGACATCATGCCGCCGCGTCCGGCGAGTTGGCGGCCGATGGCCTGGGAGCGCAGGGCGACGACGCGTGCGCCGTCCTGGAGGGAGAGGGCTCCGGCGACGACGGCTGCGGCGATCTCGCCCTGGGAGTGTCCGACGACGGCGGCGGGGGTGACACCGCAGGCCCGCCATACCTCGGCAAGCGAGATCATGATGGCCCACAGGGCGGGCTGGACCACGTCCACCCGTTCCAGCGACGGCTCACCTTCGGCTTCGCGCAGCACTCCCGTCAGCGACCAGTCCACGAACTCCGCGAGTGCGGACTCGCATTCGGCGAGGCGGGCGGCGAACACGGGGGAGGAGTCGAGGAGTTCGACGGCCATGCCCGCCCACTGCGAGCCCTGCCCGGGGAAGACGAACACCGGGCGCGGGTCGGCCGCGAGGGTGCCGTTCCCGCGTACCACCGCCGCGGAGGGGGAGTCGTGCGAGGCCAACTCCCGCAAGGCGGTGAGCAGTTCCTCGCGGTCCGCTCCGGCGACGACGGCCCGGTGCGAGAAGCGGCTGCGGGTGGCGGCCAGGGAGTAGCCGATCTCGGCCGGGGACAGCTCGGGGTGGGTACCGGCGTGGGTGAGCAGCTGCCGGGCCTGGGCGCGCAGCGCCGCCTCGCTCTTCGCGGAGAGCACCCACGGCAGCAGGCCCCCGCCCAGCGGAGCGGACGCGGCCTCCCCGCCCTCGGCGCCGTCCGGCGCGGGCGCGGCCGTTTCGGGGGCCTCTTCGATGAGGGTGTGCACATTGGTGCCGCTCGCGCCGAAGGCCGAGATGCCCGCCCGCCGGGGCTGCTCACCGCGCGGCCACGCGCGGGCCTCGGTCAGCAGTTCCACCGCGCCCGAGCCCCAGTCGATCCGCGAGGAACGCCGGTCCGCGTGCAGGGTCTTGGGCAGCAGGTCGTGCCGCAGCGCCTGGACCATCTTGATGACCCCGCCGATGCCGCCGGCGGCCTGGGGGTGCCCGATGTTCGACTTCAGCGAGCCGACCAGGACGGGCCGCTCCTCGGGCCGGTCCTTGCCGTAGGTGGCGAGCAGCGCCCCCGCCTCGATCGGGTCGCCCAGCGGGGTGCCGGTGCCGTGCGCCTCGACGGCGTCGACCTGGTCGGCGGTGAGCCCGGCGTTGGCCAGGGCCTGGCGGATGACCCGCTGCTGGGAGCGGCCGTTGGGGGCGGTCAGCCCGTTGGACGCACCGTCCTGGTTGACGGCCGAGCCGCGTACCACCGCCAGGACCTGGTGGCCGTTGCGCCGGGCGTCCGAGAGGCGCTCCAGGAGCAGCATGCCCACGCCCTCGCCCAGGCCCATGCCGTCGGCGCCCTCCGCGAAGGCCTTGCAGCGCCCGTCCCAGGCCAGACCGCGCTGCCGGGCGAAGCCGATCAGGCCCATCGGCGCGCCCATCACCGCGGCGCCACCGGCCAGCGCCAGCGAGCAGTCGCCCTGGCGCAGCGACTGGCAGGCCAGGTGCAGGGCCACGAGCGAGGAGGAGCAGGCGGTGTCGATCGTGACCGCGGGGCCCTCCAGGCCCAGGGTGTAGGAGATGCGGCCGGACATGATGCTCGCGGAGATCCCGGTGACCAGATGGCCTTCCAGGCCCTCGGGCATGTGCGGCCAGTCGGGTACGTAGCCCTGGTAGGCGGCGCCGACGAAGACGCCCGTCTTGGTGCCGCGCAGCGCGGCCGGGTCGATGCCGCCGCGCTCGAAGGCCTCCCAGCTGGTCTCCAGGAGCAGGCGCTGCTGGGGGTCCATGACGGTGGCCTCGCGCGGGGAGATCCCGAAGAACGCGGGGTCGAACTGGTCGGCGTCGTGCAGGAATCCGCCCTCGGTGGCGTAGACGGTGCCCTGCCGGTCCGGGTCCGGGTCGTAGAGGCCCTCCAGGTCCCAGTCGCGGTTGTGGGGGAAGCCGGAGATCGCGTCGCGGCCCTCGACGAGCAGGTCCCACAGGCCCTCGGCGTCGCGTACGCCGCCCGGGTAGCGGCAGCTCATCGCGACAATGGCGATGGGCTCCCGGGCCGCGGCGGTCAGCTGCTGGTTCGCGCGGCGCAGCCGCTCGGTCTCCTTGAGGGACTCGCGCAGCGCGCCAACGATCTTGTCGGTGGGGTTTGCCATGGTGGTCAGCTCCGCACTCGCGTCCGTCAGAGGTCGTTCTTGTCGTAGGCCATGCGCACCAGGTCGTCGACGTCGAGCTCGTCGATCGACTCGGTGTCCTGCGTGCCGTCCTCGCCCGCCCCGATGTCGGCGCGGGCCAGGCGCAGGAGGTCGTCCAAGAGCCCGGACTCCCGCAGCCGGGGCAGCGGGATGACCGTCAGCGCCTTCCTGACCTCGGCCTCCTCGGGGTCGGCGTCGGTGAAGGCCTCGTCCTCGGGGAAGAGTTCGCCGCCGAGGTGGCCGGCCAGCTCGGCGGCGCTGGGGTAGTCGAAGACGACGGTGACCGGCAGCCGCAGCCCGGTGGCCGTGCCGAGCCGGTTGCGCAGATCGACCGCGCTGAGCGAGTCGAAGCCCAACTCCCTGAAGGCGCGGGTCACTTCGACGGCCTCGGGCCCGGTGTAGCCGAGCACGGCGGCGATCTGGGCGCGCACCAGCGACAGCAGGGCCGCCTGCCGGTCCCCGGCGCTCATACCGGCAAGGCGCGTGCGCAGCGAGGAGGACTCCGCGCCGCCGTCGTCGGGCGTCTCGGCGGCGGCCAGGATCCGGGCGACCTCGGGGACGCGGCCGAGCAGCGGGCTGGGGCGGGCCGAGGTGAACACGGGCACGAAGCGCTCCCAGTCCACGTCCGCGACCACGACCACGCGCTCGTCGCGGTCCAGGACCTCCTGGAAGGCGTCGATGGCCGTCTTCGGCGCCATGAACGGGATGCCCCGCCCGCGCAGTTGCTCCTCGGCGAGGTTGGCGGCCATACCGCCCTCCTCCGGGCTCCAGATGCCCCACACCACCGAGGTGCCGGCCAGCCCGCGGGAGCGCCGCTGCTCGGCGAGCGCGTCGAGGTAGGCGTTGGCCGCCGCGTAGGCGCCGTGCTCGCCGCTTCCCCAGACCGCGGAGATCGAGGAGAACAGCACGAAGGAGTCGAGGGTGTCCTTGTCGAAGAGGGCGTCCAGGTGGGCGGCGCCCGCGACCTTCGCCTCGGCGGTGTCCGCGAACTCGGCCAGGTCGGTGTCGGCCAGCGGCACCAGCACGCCCGCGCCCGCGATGTGCATGACGGTACGGATCGGCGGGCCCTCGGCCTCGACCTCGGCCACCAGCGCGGCGAGGGCTTCGCGGTCGGCGACGTCGCAGGCGGCGATCGTCACCTTCGCGCCCAGCTCGGCCAGTTCGGCACGGAGCGTGTCGGCGCCGGGCGCCTGCGGGCCGCGGCGGCTGGTGAGCACCAGGTGGGTGGCGCCGTTGCGGGCGAGCCAGCGGGCGATCTGCGCGCCGACGCCGCCGGTGCCGCCGGTCAGCAGGACCGTGCCGCGCGGTGTCCAGGAGGCGCCCGTCGGGGCGGGCGCGGTGGCGCGCACCAGGCGGCGGGCGAAGACTCCCGAGGAACGGAGGGCGAGTTGGTCCTCCTCGCCGTATCCGGCGAGCACCCCGCACAGCCGGGTGGTGACGCGCCCGTCGACGGTGCCGCCGGGCAGGTCGATCATGCCGCCCCAGCGCTGCGGGTGTTCCAGCGCGGCGACCCGGCCGAGACCCCAGACCGCCGCCTGCGCGGGGCTGAGCAGGGGCTCGGCCGCCTGGGTGGCGATCGCGCCCTGGGTGAGCAGCCACAGCGGCGCGTCGATGCCGCGGTCCCCGAGCGCCTGCACCAGCGCGAGCGTGGCGGCCAGGCCCTGGGAGAGGCCCGCGTGCACGGGGTGCGGTGCGTCCGCGAGGCCGAGCAGCGACAGCACCCCGGCGGGTGTCTGCCCGGCCGCCTCGGCGAGCCGCGCGGCGAGCTCACCCCGCTCGGCGAGTCCGTCGGGGACCTCGACGAGCACGGTGGCGGCCCCGTTCGCCTCCAGCGCCTCCCGTATCGCGGCGGCCGTCTCGCGTGCGGCCTCGCCCTCGGGGACGGCGAGCAGCCAGGTCCCGTCCAGCGTGGCGGAGGCCGGGTCCGCCGTACGGTCCCAGGTGACGTGGTAGCGCCAGGAGTCCAGTACGGCGCGTTCGCGGCGGCCCCGCCGCCAGGCGGCGAGGGAGGGCAGGACGTGGGTCAACGCCTCGCTGTCGAGGTCGAGTTGGCCTGCCAGGTGGGTGGTGTCCTCGCGTTCGACGGCCTCCCAGAACGCGGCGTCCTCGGGATCGGCCGCGACCGTCTCCGCACCGCGGGCGGGGCTCTCCAGCCAGTAGCGCTGGCGCTGGAAGGCGTAGGTGGGGAGGTCGACCGGCCGGGCGCCCGTCTGGGCGAAGAGCGCGGCCCAGTCGACGGCGGCGCCCTGCGTGAAGGCCTCGCCGAGCGACGTCACGAAGCGGGCCGGTCCGCCCTCTCCGCGCCGCAGGGAGCCGACGACCACGGCATCCGGGGCGGTCTCCTGCACCGGCAGGGTGAGCACCGGGTGGGGGCTCGCCTCGATGAAGGTGCCGAACCCGGAACCGGCCAAGGTGGCGACGGCGGCCTGGAGTTCGACGGTCTCGCGCAGATTGCGGTACCAGTAGCCCGCGTCCAGCGCGGTGGTGTCCAGCAGCTCACCGGTGAGGGTCGAGCAGAACGGGACCTCGGAGGCCCGCGGCTTGATCGGGGCGAGGACGTCGAGGAGCTCCGCGCGTAGCTCTTCGACGTGGGCGGAGTGGGAGGCGTAGTCGACCGGGATGATCTTCGCCCGGACACCGTCGCTCTCGCACTGGGCGAGGAGTTCCTTCAGCGCGTCGGGATCGCCGGAGACGACCGTGGAGGCGGGTCCGTTCACCGCCGCGAGGGAGAGGCGTCCGTCCCAGGCGGTGAGGCGTTCGCGTACTTGGTCTGCGGGTTGGGAGACGGACATCATGCCGCCGCGTCCGGCGAGTTGGCGGCCGATGGCCTGGGAGCGCAGGGCCACCACGCGTGCGCCGTCCTGGAGGGAGAGGGCTCCGGCGACGACGGCTGCGGCGATCTCGCCCTGGGAGTGCCCCACGACGGCGGCGGGGGTGACACCGCAGGCCCGCCATACTTCGGCGAGGGAGATCATGATGGCCCACAGGGCGGGTTGGACGACGTCCACCCGTTCCAGTGAGGGTGCGCCTTCGGTTTCGCGCAGGACGTCGGTCAGTGACCAGTCCACGAACTCCGCGAGTGCGGACTCGCATTCGGCGAGGCGGGTGGCGAACACGGGGGAGGAGTCGAGGAGTTCGACGGCCATGCCCGCCCACTGGGAGCCCTGCCCGGGGAAGACGAACACGGGCTTCCCGGCGGGCCGGGCGCTGCCCTGGGCGAGGGCGCCGACCGGCTCGCCGCGTACGAACCCGGCCAGGGTCCGGCGGAAGTCCTCGGTACCGGTGCCGACGACCACGGCGCGGTGCGGGAAGCGGGCCCGGGTGTGGATCAGGGAGTGGCCGATCTCGGCGGGGGAGAGGCCCGGTTGGGCGCCGAGGTGGGCCAGGAGGCGTTCGGCCTGGGCGCGCAGGGCCGGCTCGCTCTTCGCGGAGAGCACCCACGGCAGCGTCCGCTCGCCCAGCGGGGCGGGCCCCTGGGCAGGGGCGGGCGCCTGGTCGGGCGCGGGCGGGGCCTGTTCGATCAGGGCATGGGCGTTGGTGCCGCTGGCGCCGAAGGCGGAGACGGCGGCCCGGCGCACCCGGCCGGTCTCGGGCCAGGGCCGGGCCTCGGTGAGCAGTCGCACCGCGCCCGCGTCCCAGTCGATCCGGGGCGACGGCTCCTCGACGTGCAGGGTCCGGGGCAGTACGCCGTGCCGGATCGCCTGCACCATCTTGATCACCCCGCCGACCCCGGCGGCGGCCGCGGTGTGCCCGATGTTCGACTTCAGCGAACCGAGCCACAGCGGGTCGCCGTCGCCGCGGTCCTTGCCGTAGGTGGCGAGCAGGGCGTTCGCCTCGATCGGGTCGCCGAGCGAGGTGCCGGTGCCGTGCGCCTCGACCGCGTCCACGTCGGCGGGGGTCAGGCGGGCGTGGGCGAGGGCCTGGCGGATCACGCGCTGCTGGGCGCGGCCGTTGGGTGCGGTGAGCCCGTTGGAGGCGCCGTCCTGGTTGATGGCCGAGCCCCGGATCACCGCCAGGACCTGGTGGCCGTTGCGGTGGGCGTCGGAGAGGCGTTCCAGGAGCAGGACGCCGATGCCCTCGCCCCAGGCGGTGCCGTCGGCGCCCGCGGCGAAGGCCTGGCAGCGGGAGGAGACGGACAGGGCACGCTGGCGGCTGAACTCGATGAAGCCGCTGGGGGTGGACATCACCGTGGTGCCGCCGGTCAGCGCCAGCGAGCAGTCGCCCTGGCGCAGCGACTGGCAGGCCTGGTGCAGGGCCACCAGCGAGGAGGAGCACATGGTGTCGACGGTGACCGCGGGCCCTTCCAGGCCCAGGGTGTAGGAGACGCGGCCGGAGAGGATGGCACCGGAGGCGCCCAGCGACATCTGCCCTTCGAGGCCCTCGGGCAGTTCGGTCAGGCCGCGGGCGTAGTCGAAGTCGGTGGCGCCCATGAAGACACCGGTGTCGCTGCCGCGCAGGGTGCCCGGGTCGATACCGGCCCGCTCCAGGGTCTCCCAGACCACTTCGAGCAGCAGCCGCTGCTGCGGGTCCATGCTGAGCGCCTCGCGCGGCGAGATCCCGAAGAACGCGGGGTCGAACTGGTCCACCTCGTCGAGGAATCCGCCCTGGCGGGCATAGGTGCGGCCCTCGCGGTCGGGGTCCGGGTCGAAGAGGTTCGCCAGGTCCCAGCCGCGGTCGGTCGGGAAGTCGGACATGCCGTCCCGGCCTTCGGTGACCGCATCCCACAGGTCCTCGGGCGAGCGGATACCGCCCGCGTAGCGGCAGTTCATCGCCACCACGGCGATGGGCTCGGGGCTCTTCAGCTCCTCGATCCGCCGGTGGGCGGCGCGCAGGTGAGCGGTGGCCTGCTTGAGGTAGTCACGCAGTTTCTTCTCGTTGTCCATGGGGGTGTCAGCTCCTGGGGAGGGCCACAACGCGGGGACGGCGGCCGAAGCGGGAGACGTACGGGGTCACGAGGCGGCCAAGTCCTCGTCCAGCAGCGTGAACACGTCGTCGAGCAGCGCGAACATCTCCTCGTCGGTGGCCTCTTCGAGGTCGGCCCGCTCCAGCTGGGGAAGGACGGAGCGGATGCCGGGCAGGTCCGCGGCACCGGTCGGCAAGGAGCCGGTACGGGGCAGCAGTTCCTCGCGCAGCAGCTGGGCGAGATCGTCCGCGGTGGGGTAGTCGAAGACGAGGGTCACCGGCAGCCGCAGCCCGGTGGCCGCGCCGAGCCGGTTGCGCAGATCGACGGCGGTCAGCGAGTCGAAGCCCAACTCCTTGAAGGCGCGGCCCGCTTCGATGGCACCGGCGTCCGCGTAGCCGAGCGCGGCGGCGGCCTGCTCGGCGACCAGCTGGGCCATCGCGCTGTCCTGGTCGGCCGGGTCCAGCGCGGCGAGCCGGGCCCGCAGCGCACCGCCGCCCGCCTCCTCCGCCTCCGCACCCGATGCCTGGGCCGGATCGCCGGGGGCGATCTCGGCGAGCAGCGGCAGCGGCCGGGTGGCCGAAAGGGAGGGCGCGAAGCGTTCCCAGTCCAGGTCCGCGACGACCAGGAAGCCGTCGCCCGCGGAGACCGAGCGGCCCAGGATCCCGGTGGCCTGCTCGCCGTCGAGCAGGCGCACTCCGCGGCGCCGCAACTGCTCGGCCACGTCCGCGCCGAGCATGCCGCCGTCCGCCCAGGCACTCCAGGCGATCGAGACACCGGGCAGCCCGTCGCCGCGCCGGCGGCGGGCCAGGGCGTCCACAAAGGCGTTGGCGGCCGCGTAGTTGGCCTGCCCGGCCGCGCCCAGGGTCCCGGCGATCGAGGACAGCACGACGAAGGCGTCGAGCTGAAGGCCCCGCTCGCGGGTGAGGTCGTCCAGGTTCCGCGCACCGGCCACCTTGGGCCGCAGCACCCTGGCCGTCTGCTCCACGGTGAGCGCGTCCACGGTGGCGTCCTCCAGCGCGCCCGCCGCGTGCACCACCGCGGTCAGCGCCGACCCGCCCTCGGCGGACGAGCCGTCGTCCTCGGCGAGGGAGTCGAACAGCGCCTCCAGGGCTTCGCGGTCGGCGACGTCGCAGGCGGCGATCGTCACCTTCGCGCCCAGCTCGGCCAGTTCGGCTTCGAGGGCTTCCGCGCCGGGGGCTTCCGGCCCGCGGCGCCCGGCCAGCACCAGGTGGGCGGCGCCGTTGCGGGCGAGCCAGCGGGCGATCTGCGCGCCGACGCCGCCGGTACCGCCGGTGACCAGGACGGTGCCCCGCGGGCGCCAGCCCTCGGTCGCCGCGTCCGCACCCGCCCGCCGCAGCCGCCGGGCCAGCAGCCCCGAGGGACGTACGGCGAGCTGGTCCTCACCGTCCTGCCCCAGCGCGGCCACCAGCAACTCGCCCGCGTACGCGTCCCGTTGTGCGGGCAGGTCCACCAACCCGCCCCAGCGCTGCGGGTGTTCGAGGGCCACCACCGCGCCCAGACCCCACAGCAGGGCCTGACCGGGTGCGGCCAGATGGTCGGCGCCGCCGGTGGAGACCGCGCCCCGGGTCAGGCACCACAGCGGCGCCTCGATCCCCGCGGCGGTGAGCGCCTGCACCAGGGCCAGCGTGGCGGCCACCGCGGCCGACACCTCGGGGTGCGCGGGGTGCGGGGCCTCGTCCAGGGCCAGCAGCGACAGCACCCCGCCCGGCGCGCCGCCGCCCAGGGCCTCGGTCAGCCGGGCGGCCAGCGCACCGCGCTCCTCGTCACCCACCGGTACGGTCACCACCGTGGCCCCGGCCCCGCTCAGCCACCCGGCGACCTCCTCGACGAGATCTCCGGCCGGTGCGTCGGGAACCGCGAGCAGCCAAGTGCCGCTCAGCGCGGGGGAGTCGGCGCCCGCCACGGGCTGCCAGCCGATCCGGTAGCGCCAGGAGTCCTGCGCCGCCTGGTCGTTGCGGCGCGCCCGCCACGCGGACAGCAGCGGAACGACCGCGCTGAGCGGCGCCTCGGGATCGGTGCCCAGAGCCGAGGTCAGCGCCTCGAGGTCCGCGTTCTCGACGGCCGCCCAGAAGTCCGCCTCCGGCGCACTGCCGGAGGGGGTGTGCTGCGGCTGCACCCAATAGCGCTCCCGCTGGAACGGGTAGGTGGGCAGGTCCACCTGCGGACCCCGCGGCCCGGCGAACAGCGCCGGCCAGTCGACCTCCGCGCCCTGCACATAGGCCTGCGCCAGCGCCAGCAGCATCCGCTGCGGTCCGCCCTCCGTACGCCGCAGCGTGCCGAGGACACCGGCCTGGCTCTCGGCCGACTCGACCGTCGCCTCGATCGCCGCCGTCAGCACCGGATGCGGACTCACCTCCACGAACAGCCGGTGCCCGCCCGCGAGCAGCCCCCGGGTGGCCTCCTCCAGGCGCACCGTCTCGCGCAGATTGCGCGTCCAGTACGCGGCGTCCAGCCCCGCGGTGTCCAACAGCCGCCCGGTCACGGTCGAGTGGAAGGCGACCCGGGCACTGCGCGGCCTGATCGGCGCGAGAACGGTCAGCAGTTCCTCGCGCAGTTCTTCGACGTGGGCGGAGTGGGAGGCGTAGTCGACGGGGATGATTTTGGCGCGGATGCCGTCGGCTTCGCAGGCTTCTTGGAGTTCTCGTAGGGCGTCGGGTTCGCCGGAGACGACTGTGGAGGCGGGTCCGTTGACGGCGGCGAGGGATAGGGTTCCGTCCCAGGCGGTGAGGCGTTCGCGTACTTGGTCTGCGGGTTGGGAGACGGACATCATGCCGCCGCGTCCGGCGAGTTGGCGGCCGATGGCCTGGGAGCGCAGGGCGACGACGCGTGCGCCGTCCTGGAGGGAGAGGGCTCCGGCGACGACGGCTGCGGCGATCTCGCCCTGGGAGTGTCCGACGACGGCGGCGGGGGTGACACCGCAGGCCCGCCATACCTCGGCAAGCGAGATCATGATGGCCCACAGGGCGGGTTGGACGACGTCCACCCGTTCCAGTGAGGGTGCGCCTTCGGTTTCGCGCAGGACGTCGGTCAGGGACCAGTCCACGAACTCCGCGAGTGCGGACTCGCATTCGGCGAGGCGGGTGGCGAACACGGGGGAGGAGTCGAGGAGTTCGACGGCCATGCCCGCCCACTGCGAGCCCTGCCCCGGGAAGACGAACACCGGGCGGACCTCGGGCACCGTCACGCCCGTGCCCCGTTCCGTGTGCGGCGCCAAGCCGCCCGCGGCGAGGGCCTTGAGGCCGCTGAGCAGGCGGGAGCGGTCCTCGCCCACCACCACGGCCCGGTACTCGAAGGCCGAACGCCCGGTGGCCAGCGCCCGGCCCAGGGCGGCCGGGGACAGCTCCGGGTCCTCGTCCACCCGGGTGAGCAACTGCCGCGCCTGAGCGCGCAGTGCCGCCTCGCTGCGTCCGGAGAACATCACCGGGACGACCGCACCGCCCAGCACACCCGGCTGCCCGGTCTCCGGCGCGTCCTGCTGCCCGCTCTCGGGCAACTCCTCGTGCGGCGGGGCCTGTTCGAGGATGATGTGGGCGTTGGTGCCGCTCACCCCGAAGGCCGAGACCCCGGCCCGGCGCGGCCGCTCGTGCTGCGGCCAGGGGCGGGCCTCGGTCAGCAACTCCACTGCGCCGGAAGCCCAGTTCACCGCCGGGGAAGGCTCCTCGGAGTGCAATGTCCTGGGCAGGATCCCGTGCTGGAGGGCCATGACGGTCTTGATGACGCCGCCGACTCCGGCGGCGGCCTGGGTGTGCCCGATGTTCGACTTGAGCGAGCCCAGCCACAGCGGGTCGCCGTCGCCGCGGTCCTTGCCGTAGGTGGCGAGCAGGGCGTTCGCCTCGATCGGGTCGCCGAGGGAGGTGCCGGTGCCGTGTGCCTCGACCGCGTCGACCTCGGCCACCGTGAGCCCGGCCTCCGACAGCGCGGCCTCGATGACGCGGCGCTGGGCGGGCCCGTTGGGCGCCGAGAGGCCGTTGCTCGCACCGTCCTGGTTGATCGCGCTGCCGCGCAGCACCGCGAGGACCCGGTGCCCGTTGCGGCGGGCGTCCGAGAGGCGCTCCAGGAGCACCATGCCGGCGCCCTCGCCCCAGCCGGTGCCGTCCGCGCCCGCGCCGAAGGACTTGCAGCGGCCGTCCGCGGACAGCCCGCGCTGATGGCTGAACTCCACGAAGACACCCGGCGTGGACATGATGGCCGCCCCGCCCGCCAGCGCGAGCGAGCACTCGCCCCGGCGCAGCGACTGCGCCGCCAGATGCATCGTCACCAGCGAGGACGAGCACGCCGTGTCCAGGGTGATCGCCGGTCCCTCGAGACCCAGGGTGTACGAGATCCGGCCGGAGGCCACGCTCGTGACATTGCCGATGAGCAGATGGCCTTCGACGCTCTTGTCCGCGTACTGCGGATCGCCGCCGTACTGGAAGGAGGCGAGCCCCACGAACACCCCGGACCTGCTGCCCTTGAGGCTCAGCGGGTCGATGCCCGCCCGCTCCACGGCCTCCCAGGACACCTCCAGGAGCAGCCGCTGCTGGGGGTCCATGCCCGCCGCCTCGCGCGGGGAGATCCCGAAGAACGCCGGGTCGAAGCGGTCCGCGTCGTGGACGAAGCCGCCCTCGCGGGTGTTGCAGGTGCCCGAGCGGCCGGGGTCGGGATCGTAGAGGGACTCCAGGTCCCAGCCGCGGCCCGCGGGGAAGGCGGAGACGGCGTCGCGGCCGCCCGCCACCAGCTCCCACAGGTCCTCGGGGGAGCGCACCTGGCCGGGGAAGCGGCAGGCCATCGACACGATCGCGATGGGCTCGCGCTCCTTGGCCTCCGCCTCCTCCAGGCGGCCCCGGGCCTCCTTGAGGTCGGAGGAGACGCGCTTGAGGTAGGTGAGGAGTTTCTCCTCGTTCTCACTGGCCATCAGGAAGCCCCGAATTCGTTGTCGATGAAGTCGAAGACCTCGTCGGCGGTTGCGGATATGAGAGAGGAGTCCACGGAGCCGGCACCCTGCTCCGGCGGCGCGCCCAGCTTGGCCACCAGCGCGTGCAGCCGCCCGGCCAGCCGGTCGCGTACCGCCTCGTCGGCCAGCAGCTCCGGCAGCGCCGACTCCCACTTGTCCAGGTCCTCGAAGACGCTGAGCGCCTCGTCCGGGCGGCCGCGCAGCAGTTCCTCGCGCAGATATCCCGCCAGCGGCGCGGGCGCGGGATAGTCGAAGACGAGCGTGGCCGGCAGCTCCAGGCCGGTCAGCGCGCCGAGCCGGTTGCGCAGCTCCACGGAGGTCAGCGAGTCGATGCCCAGCTCCTTGAAGGCGCGCCCGGTGGCGACCACCTCCGGCGAACTGTGCCCGAGCACCGCCGCGGTCTGGGCGTGCACCAGATCCCGCAGCGCCCGCTCCACCTCCTGGGCGGGCAGCCCGGCCAGGCCCTCGAGGAAGCCGTGCGCCTCCTCCTCGGCCCACTCGCTCTCCCCGGCGGCCGGCGCGGCCAGCACGGCGCGCACCTCCGCCAGCTCCCCGAGCAGCGGCCGGGACCGCGCCGAGGTGAAGCCGGGCACGAACCGCTCCCAGCGCACATCCGCCACCACCAGCGAGGTCTCCTGGCCCTCCAGGGCCTCGGTCAGCGCGGCCACCGCCAGGCGGGGTTCCATCGCGGGCAGCCCGCGGCGGCTCAGATGCTCGGCCACCTCGCCCTGCTCGATCATCCCCTCGTCCGCCCAGGGCCCCCAGGCCACCGAGGTGGCCGGAAGCCCGCGGGCGCGGCGGTGCTCGGCAAGGGCGTCCAGCTGCGCGTTGGCGGCGGCATAGGCGCTCTGCCCGCCGCTGCCCCAGGTCGCGGCGATCGAGGAGAACAGCACGAAGGCCTCGAGGCGCTCCGGGTCGAGGAGTTCGTCCAGATACCCGGCGCCGCGCACCTTGCCGTCGGCCATCCGCGCGAAGTCGGCCGGTGCGCTCTGCGCGAGCTGCGCGAACTCCACTACCCCGGCGGCGTGGAAGACCGCCCGCACCGCCTCGCCGTCGGCCGTGACCTGCTCGATCAGCGCCGCGACCTCGGACCGCTCGGCCATGTCGCAGGCCGCGACCGTCACCCGGTCCGCACCCAGCGCGAGCAGCTCCTCGCGCAGTTCCGCGGCACCGGGCGCCGCCTCGCCGCGGCGGCTGGTCAGCACCAGGTGCCCGGCACCGCCGCGGGCCAGACGGCGCGCCACCTGCGCACCCAGACCGCCGGTACCGCCGGTGATCAGCACCGTGCCGTGCGGCGTGAAGCCCTTCTCGCCCGTATCCCGCACCGGCGCCTTCACCAGCCGCCGCACCAGCACCCCGCCGTCGCGCAGGGCGAGTTGGTCCTCCACCCCGCTCGGCCCCTCAAGTCCTGACAGGATCGCGCACAAGCGGTCGGCGGCCCGCGCGTCCAGATGCGCGCCCAGGTCAACCAGGCCGCCCCAGCGCTGCGGATGCTCCAGCGCCACGACCCGGCCCATGCCCCAAGTGGCCGCCTGCGTCCAGCCGTTCAGCGGATCCGAGGGGCCCACCGACACCGCTCCCCGGGTGGCCAGCCACAGCGGCGCGGCGATCCCCGCCTCACCGAGCGCCTGCACCAGCGCGAGATTGCCCACCAGACCGGCCGACAGACTCGGATGCTCCGGGTACGGGGTCTCGTCCAGGGCAAGCAGCGAGAGCACTCCCGCGAACCTGCCCTCGGCGGCGGCCTCCCGCAGCCGCCCGGCCAGCTCCACCGGTTCCTGCCCTGCCACCGGGAAGGGCACCACCCGCGCGCCCCGCTCCCGGAGCCCGCTCAGTACCCACTCCACCGGCCCGCTCGCGGCCTGCGCGGCGGGTACGGCCACCAGCCAACCGCCCGAGAGTGAGGGCTGCCCGCTGTCGGCCACCGGGTACCAACTCACCCGGTAGCGCCAGGAGTCCAGCACCGCCCGGTCGCTCTGGCCGCGGCGCCAGGAGGACAGCGCGGGCACCAGCTCACCCAGCCGGGTGCGCTCATCGACTCGCAGGGCGGCCGTCAGCTCGGCCAGATCCTCCCGCTCCACCGCGTCCCAGAACCGCGCCTCCACGGACCCGGCCCCGGCAGCCGCCTCGGAGCCGGTCTCCTCGGGCGCGGCGAACCAGTACCGCTTGCGCTGGAAGGCGTACGTGGGCAGCTCGACGCGCTGTGCACCGCGCCCTTGGTAGAGCTTGTGCCAGTCCAAGTCGCCGCCGTGGGCGTGGAGTTGCCCGAGCGCGGCGAACAGGGCCTCGGCCTCGGGCCGGTCCTTGCGCAGCAGCGGTACGAACGCCGCACCCGCACCCGCACCCGTGCCCGTACCTGCGCCCGCGCCCGTGCCGTTGCCGGTCCCGGTGTCGGGGAGGCTTTCGCGGGCCATCGCGGCCAGGACGCCCGCGGGGCCGACCTCCACGAAGCGTGCGACGTCCTGACCGTGCAGATAGCGGACCCCGTCGGCGAATCGGACGGCTTGGCGGACGTGGCGTACCCAGTAGTCGGGGGTGGCGATGTCGTCGTCGGCGAGGGTGCCGGTGACGTTGGAGACGACGGGGAGGTGGGGGGTGTGGTAGGTGAGGGTGGCCGCGAGCTTGCCGAACTCCGCGAGCATGGGCTCCATCAGCGGTGAGTGGAAGGCGTGGGAGACGCGAAGTCGCTTGGTCTTGGCGCCTGTTGCTTCGGCGATCTGAAGGACGCTCGCTTCGTCGCCTGAAATCACTGTCGAGGCCGGGCCGTTGATGGCGGCGATGCTCACCCGGTCTTCGTAGCCGTCCAGATGGGGCAGGAGGTCGGCTTCGGGTAGTTGGAGGGACACCATGGCGCCGCCTTCGGGCAGTGCCTGCATCAGGCGGCCGCGAGCGGCGGTGAGTGTGGCGGCGTCTTCGAGGGAGAGCACTCCGGCGATGTGTGCGGCGGCGATCTCTCCGATGGAGTGGCCCATGACGAAGTCCGGTGCCACGCCCCACGATTCGAGGAGCCGGTACAGGGCTACTTCGAGGGCGAAGAGGCCGCTCTGCGTGGACACCGTGCGATCCAGCGCGTCGGCGTCCTGTCCGAAGACGACGTCGCGTACGGGGGTGTCCAGGTGGCGGTCGAGTTCCGCGCACACCGCGTCGAACGCCGCGGCGAAGACGGGGAACGTCTCGTACAACTCGCTGCCCATGCCCAGTCGTTGAGCGCCCTGCCCGGTGAACAGGAAAGCGGTGCGGCCCTCCTGAGTGGTGGTGCCGGGGGTCATTCCGGTGGCGAGTTGCCCCAGTTCCGCGAGGAGTTGCTCGCGGTCGGTGCCGACGAGGACGGCGCGGTGGTCGAGGGCGGCGCGGCTGGTGGCCAGCGAGTAGCCGATGTCCAGGGGGTGCAGTTCGGGACGGTTCTGGAGGTGGGTGTGCAGGCGGGCCGCCTGGGCGCGCAGGGCCGCGGCGGTGTGACCGGAGAGCGGCCAAGTGAGCGGCCACGAAGCGTGGTTGAGGGAACTGCCCTCGGTGGTGGCTTCCTCCGGGGTGATCTCCTCGACCGGTTCGGCGGGGGGCGCCTCTTCGAGGATCAGGTGGGCGTTGGTGCCGCTGATGCCGAAGGCGGAGACCCCGGCGCGGCGTACGCGTTCCGAGCGCGGCCACGGACGGGCCTCGGTCAGCAGCTCGACCTCGCCCGCCGACCAGTCCACGTGCGGGGTGGGCGCCTTGACGTGCAGGGTGCGCGGCAGCAGACCGTGCCGCATCGCCATGACCATCTTGATGATGCCGGCACCGCCCGCCGCGCCCTGGGTGTGCCCGATGTTGGATTTCAACGCGCCGAGCCACAGCGGCCGTTCGCTCTCCCGGCCCTGCCCGTAGGTCGCCAGGATCGCCTGGGCCTCGATGGGGTCGCCGAGGCGGGTGCCGGTGCCGTGCGCCTCCACCGCGTCCACCTCGTCGGCGCTCAGCCCGGCGTGGGCGAGGGCCTGGCGGATGACGCGCTGCTGGGACGGTCCGTTGGGCGCGGTGAGGCCGTTGCTGGCACCGTCCTGGTTGACGGCCGATCCCCGTACCAGGGCGAGGACTTCGTGACCGTTGCGCCGCGCGTCCGACAGGCGCTCCAGGAGGACCATGCTGACGCCCTCGCCCCAGCTGGTGCCGTCGGTGTCGGAGGAGAAGGCCTTGGAGCGGCCGTCCGGGGCCAGTCCGCGCTGGCGGCTGAACTCCACGAACAGGCTGGGCGTGGACATCATCGTCGTGCCGCCCGCGAGCGCGAGGGTGCACTCGCCCTGCCGCAGCGCCTGTGCGGCCTGGTGGATGGCCACCAGGGAGGAGGAGCAGGCGGTGTCGAGGGTGAGCGCCGGGCCCTCCCAGCCGAGTGAGTAGGCGATGCGTCCGGAGACCACGCTGGCCGCCTTGCCGGTCAGCAGGTAGCCCTCCATCTCCTCGGGGATCTCCCGCAGTTGGGAGGCGTAGTCCTGCCCGGTGCTGCCGATGAACACCCCGGCCGCGGTGCCCCGGGTGGAGTGCGGGTCGATGCCCGCGCGCTCCAGCGCCTCCCAGCTCGTCTCCAGGAGCAGCCGCTGCTGGGGGTCCATCGCCAGGGCCTCGCGGGGCGATATGCCGAAGAAGTCCGCGTCGAAGTCGTAGGCGTCGTAGAGGAAGCCCCCCTCCTTGGCGTAACTGCGGCCCGGCGTACCGGGGTTGGGGTCGTACAGCTCCTCGACGTCCCAGCCGCGGTCGCCCGGGAAGCCGGAGATGACATCGCGGCCCTCCGCCACCAGCTCCCACAGCTCCTCGGGGCTGCGGGCGCCGCCGGGCAGGCGGCAGCTCATCGCCACGATGGCGATCGGATCGTCCGCGTCGGCGCCCCGCACCGGAGCGCTCACCTCGACGGCGGCCGCCTCCTCGCCCAGCGCCTCGGTGCGCAGATGGCCGACGAGGACGGCGGGCGTCGGGTAGTCGAAGAGCAGGGTGGCCGGCAGCCGCAGCCCGGTGGCCGCGTTGAGCCGGTTGCGCAGCTCGACCGCGGTCAGCGAGTCGAAGCCCACCTCGCGGAAGGCGCGCCCGGCCGCGATGTCCTCCGGCGAGGCCAGTCCCAGGACGGCCGCGGCGTGTTCCCGTACCAGATCCAGCAGGAACGACTCCCGCATGGCCGGTGCCAGTGCCGCCAGGGTCGCGCCGAAGGAGGTGTCCTGCTCCTGGCCCGTCCGGGCCCGCACCAGGCGGCGCGGCGGTGTGTGCACCAGGCCGCGCAGCCAGGCCGGAGGTGTCTCGCCCCCCGCGGCGCGCCTGCGCAGCTCCGTGAGGTCGAGGAGGACCGGTACCAGGGTGGCGTCCCCGGCGGTGCGTGCGGCGTCGAAGAGTTCCATGCCCAGTGTGCTGGGCAGCGGGCGGACACCCGAGCGTGCCATGCGCTGCACATCGGCCTCGGCCAGATGCCCGCTCATGCCGCTGGCCTGCTCCCACAGGCCCCAGGCCAGCGACTGCCCGCTCAGTCCGCGCGCCCGGCGGTGCTGGGCCAGCGCGTCCAGGAAGGCGTTGGCGGCCGCGTAGTTGGCCTGTCCGGCGTTGCCGATCGTCGCGACGACGGAGGAGTACAGCACGAACGCGGCGAGGTCCGCCTCCGCCGTCAGCTCGTGCAGGTTCTGCGCGGCGTCGGCCTTGGGCCGCAGCACCGCGTCGAGGCGTTCGGGGGTGAGCGCGTCGACGACGCCGTCGTCGAGGACACCGGCCGCGTGGAAGACACCGGTCAGCGGGTGCGCGGCGGGGATCTCCGCAAGCAGCCGGGCGAGTGCCTCCCGGTCGGCCGCGTCGCAGGCGGCGACCGTGACCGTGGCGCCCGAGGCGCCGAGTTCCGTGCGCAGTTCGTCCATGCCCTCGGCGGCCGGGCCGCGCCTGCTGATCAGCAGCAGCCGCCGTACACCGTGCACGGTGACCAGATGCCGGGCCAGCAGGCCGCCCAGCGTGCCGGTGGCACCGGTGATCAGTACGGTGCCCTCCGGGTCCAGCGCACGACCCGCCGCCTCGGCGGCCTCGGCGTTCGCTGCGGTGCGGGCCAGCCGGGGGACCCGGATCTCGCCCGCGCGTATCGCGCACTGCTCCTCGCCCGAGGTCAGGGCGGCTCGCAGGGCAGGCGCGGAGCCCGGATGCCCGTCGAGGTCGACCAGGACGAAGCGGCCCGGATGCTCGGACTGGGCGGAGCGCACCAGACCCCAGACCGCGGCGTGCGCCACGTCCGGAACCTCTTCGCCCTCGACCGCCGCGAGCGCGCCGCGGGTGACGAACACCAGCCGGGTGTCGGCGAGTTGCTCCTCGGCGATCCACCGCTGGATCAGCGCGAGCGCCCGGTGGGCGGCCTCGTGCGCCGCCTCGGCCACCTGGTCCCCGCCGGCGGTGAGCGGAACCAGCACCGCCTGCGGCGCCTGCTCCGACTCCTCGAAGACCTGCGCCCCGGTTGCCGCGCCCAGGGCGAGCGTGTCCTCACCGAGAACGGCAAGGCGCGCCTCTTGGCCGCCCTCGGCGCGCAGTACGGGCCATCCGAGCCGGAACAGTGAGGGATGCCGCCCCGAGTTGCCCGCCAACTCGCCCTCGTCGAGCGCCCGCAGGGTCACCGACTCGGCGGTGACCACCGCACGGCCCTCGGCGTCCTGGGCGGCGAGCGCGAAGGCGCCCGCGCCCACCGGGCTCAGCCGCACCCGCAGCGCCGAAGCCCCGCCCGCGTGCAGCACCAGCCCCCGCCACTGGGAGGCCAGCCGCAACCCGCCCGGCACATCCGGGAGTTCCAGCCCGGCCAGCACCGATTCCAGCAGAACCGGGTGCAGCGCGTAGGCCGCCGCCTCGGCCGACTCCGCCTCGTTCAGGGCGACTTCGGCGAACACCTCCTGGCCAAGCCGCCAGGCGCCGACCGCACCGGCCACCGGCACCGCACCCGCCGGAGGCCACACGGCAGATCCGTCGCCGAACTCCCCACCAGCGGCGTCGACGTGGGCGCCGCCGTCGGTGGTGAGCACCGCGGTGGCGTGCGCCGTCCACGGCTCGTCGGCGTCCGCGCCCTGCGCCCGGGCGTGCACGCTCACGTCCCGCCGCCCCTGCTCGTCGGGCGCACCCACCCGCACCTGGAGCAGCACGGCTCCCCGCGCGGGCAGCAACAGCGGTGCGGACAAGGAGAGTTCGTCGATACGCGGGCAGCCGCAGCGGTCACCCGCCTGCACGGCCAGCTCGGCGAACACGCTGCCGGGCACCACGGCCGTCCCGGACTCGGCGCCCTCGGCCAGCCAGGGCTGCCCCTGCGCGAGCAGCCGCCCGGTGAGCAGATACTCCTGCCCGCCCGCCAGCGCCACCACCGCGCCGAGCAGCGGATGCCCCGCCGCGTCGAGACCGGCCGCCGCCACCTCACCCGCGGCCACCGGCTTGTCCAGCCAGTAGCGCTGCCGCTGGAAGGGGTACGTCGGCAGCGCGATCCGCCGCGCGCCGCGCCCGGCGAACACCGCACCCCACTCGGGCGGCACACCCTGCGCGTAGGCCTCGGCGAAGGCACCCGCGAAACGCTCCCGGCCGCCCTCCTCGCGGCGCAGGGTGCCCACCACCACCGCGTCCGCACCCACCGCCTCGATGGTCTGCTGCAGCGGCAGCGCCAGCATCGGATGCGGACTGCACTCGACGAAGGCGGTGTGCCCGTCGGCCAGCAGAGCCCGGCAGGTCCGCTCGAAGTCCACCGGCTCCCGCATATTGCGGTACCAGTACTCCGCCGTCAGCGCCGTCGTCTCCAGCGCCCCGCCGGTCACCGTCGAGTAGTACGCGATCCGGGAGGCGACCGGCGCCACCCCCGCCACCTCGCGCAGCAGCCGCTCCCGCAGCGCGTCCACCTGCGGGGAGTGCCCGGCGGTGTCCACCCCCGGGATCCGCCGCGACTTGACCCCGTCGGCCGACAGTTCGGCCATGAAGGCGTCCAGCGCCTCGGGGTCCCCGGACACCGTCACGGCACCGGGACTGTTCACCGCCGCGATGCCCAGCCGCTCGCTCCACGGCTCCAGCCGCTCGGCGACCGCCTCCGCGGAGTCGAGGACCGACAGCATGCCGCCCTTGCCGCTCAGCTCGTACCAGGCCTGGCTGCGCCGGGCCACCACCCGCGCGGCATCCTGAAGTGACAGACCCCCGGCCACGTACGCGGCGGCGATCTCGCCCTGCGAATGGCCCACCACCGCGACCGGTTCGACGCCGTGCGCCCGCCACAGCGCCGCCAGCGACACCATCACCGTGAACAGCGCGGGCTGCACCACATCGATCCGCGACAGCGAGGGCGCGCCCTCCTCCCCGCGCAGCACATCCCGCAACGACCAGTCCAGGAACGGCTCCAGGGCCTCCAGGCACGCCTCCAGCTGCGCCGCGAACACCGGCGAGGAATCCCACAGCGCCGAGGCCATGCCGATCCACTGCGAGCCCTGACCGGGGAAGACGAACACCGCTCCCCGGCCGCCGCCGCCCGCGCCCTGGGCCAGCTGCGGCGCACTGCCGCCCTGCGCCAGCGCCGCAAGACCGGCCAGCATCTCCTCGCGGTCCCGGCCGACGAGCGCGGCCCGGTGGTCGAACGCCGCCCGCCCGGTGGCCAGCGAGAAGGCCACATCCGCCAGGTCTGCGTGGGCCGACTCCGCGTCGGCCGACTCCGCGTCGGCCGGGTCCGAATCCGCCGGGTCCGTTCCGGGCGAGGCCGAGAGGTGAGTCAGAAGCTGCTCGGCACGCTCGCGCAGCGCCTGTTCGGTACGGCCGGACAGCACCCACGGCAGCACGAACGCGCCCGCCTCCGCGGCCTCCGCCTGCTCCTGCTCCGGTGCCTGCGGTTCGGGCTTCGGCTCCGGTGACTCCTGCGGCTCCAGGGGCGCCTGCTCCAGGATGGCGTGCGCGTTGGTGCCGCTGATGCCGAAGGAGGAGACACCCGCGCGCCGCGGCCTGCCCGCCTCCGGCCACGCCTGGGCCTCGGTCAGCAGTGCCACGGCGCCCGAGGACCAGTCCACATGCGGCGAGGGCTCCCGTACGTGCAGGGTTCTCGGCAGCACCCCGTGCCGCAGCGCCATCACCATCTTGATGACCCCGGCCACGCCCGCGGCCGCCTGCGGGTGGCCGACGTTCGACTTCAGCGAACCCAGCCACAGCGGACGCTGCGGCGAGTGGTCCTGCCCGTAGGTGGCGAGCAGCGCCCCCGCCTCGATCGGGTCGCCCAGCGAGGTGCCGGTGCCGTGCGCCTCGACGGCGTCGACCTCCTCGCCCGACAGGCCCGCGTCGGCGAGCGCCTGCCGGATGACCCGCTGCTGGGCCGGTCCGCTCGGCGCGGTCAGGCCGTTGCTCGCGCCGTCCTGGTTGGTGGCGCTGCCCCGTACCAGCGCGAGGACCTGGTGCCCGTTGCGCCGGGCGTCCGAGAGCCGCTCCAGGAGCACCATGCCCACGCCCTCGCCCCAGCCGGTGCCGTCGGCGTCGGAGGAGAACGCCTTGCACCGCCCGTCGGGCGAGAGCGCCTTCTGCCGGCTCAGCTCCACGAAGATGCCCGGGGACGACATCACCGTCGCACCGCCGGCCAGCGCCATCGAGCACTCGCCCTGCCGCAGCGACTGGCAGGCCAGGTGCAGGGCCACCAGCGAGGAGGAGCACGCCGTGTCCACCGTGACGGCCGGACCCTGAAGACCGAAGGTGTACGCGATACGGCCCGAGGCGACACTCGTCGTCCCGCCGGTGAGCAGATAGCCCTCCTGGCCCTCCGCCGCCTCGTCCATCCGCGGGCCGTAGTCCTGCGGCATCGCGCCGACGAACACCCCGGCCTCGCTGCCCTTGAGCACCGCCGGGTCGATCCCGGCCCGCTCGAAGGCCTCCCACGCCGTCTCCAGGAGCAGCCGCTGCTGCGGGTCCATCGCCTGCGCCTCGCGGGGGCTGATCCCGAAGAAGGCCGCGTCGAAGCGGTCCGCCTCGTACAGGAAGCCGCCCTCGCGGACGTAACTGGTGCCGTGGCGGCCCGGATCCGGGTCGTAGAGGCCCTCCAGGTCCCAGCCGCGGCCGGTGGGGAAGGCGGCGATGGCGTCCTCGCCCTCGCTGACCAGCCGCCACAGCTCCTCCGGGCTGCGCACCCCGCCGGGCAGGCGGCAGCTCATCGCGACGATCGCGATCGGCTCCTTGGCGGAGGCGGACCGCCGCACCACCGGGCGCGCGGTCCTCGCGCCGCGGGTGCCGGTGACGACCTGCTGCACATGCCGGGCCAGCGCGGCGGGCGTGGGGTGGTCGAAGAGGACCGCCCCGGCCAGCCTGCTGCCGGTCGCGGTGCTGAGCAGATCGCACAGCTCCACCGACATCAGCGAGTCGAAACCGAGGTCCTTGAAGACCTGCTCGGTGGGCACCGCCTCCGGTCCGCCGTGGCCCAGCACCCTCGCGGTCTGCGCCCGCACCAGCTCCAGCGCCGCCCGCTCCCGCTCCGCTTCCTCGCCCAGCGCGAGGTAGCGGTCCCGCCAGGACACCGGCGCCGCTTCCTCCGCCGCGCCGGGCAGCGGGCTGTCCAGCCAGTACCGCTTGCGCTGGAAGGCGTACGTGGGCAGCTCGACGCGCTGTGCACCGCGCCCCTGGTAGAGCTTGTGCCAGTCCAAGTCGCCGCCGTGGGCGTGGAGTTGCCCGAGCGCGGCGAACAGGGCCTCGGCCTCCGGCCGGTCCTTGCGCAGCAGCGGTACGAACGCCGCACCCGCACCCGCACCCGTGTCGGCGCCGGTGTCGGTCGCGGTGCGGGGGAGGCCTTCGCGGGCCATCGCGGTCAGGACGCCGCCGGGGCCCACTTCCACGAAGCGGGTCACCTCGCGGGCGGCCAACTCCGCGACGCCGTCGGCGAATCGGACGGCCTGGCGGACGTGGCGTACCCAGTAGTCGGGGGTGGCGATCTCGTCGTCGGCGAGGCCCCCGGTGACGTTGGAGACGACCGGGATACGGGGTGTGCGGTAGGTGAGCGAGGAGGCCACGGCGCCGAATTCGGCGAGCATGGGCTCCATGAGGGGTGAGTGGAAGGCGTGGGAGACGCGAAGTCGCTTGGTCTTGGCGCCGGTTGCCTCGGCGATCTCGAGGACGCTCGCCTCGTCGCCCGAAATCACCGTCGCCATGGGGCCGTTGATCGCGGCGATGCTCACGCGGTCTTCGTAGCCGTCCAGATGGGGTAGGAGGTCGGCCTCGGGCAGTTGCAGGGACACCATGGCGCCGCCCTCGGGCAGTGCCTGCATCAGGCGACCGCGAGCGGCGGTCAGGGCGGCGGCGTCTTCGAGGGAGAGCACTCCGGCGATGTGCGCGGCGGAGATCTCCCCGATGGAGTGGCCCATGACGAAGTCCGGTGCCACACCGAAGCAGTCGATCAGCCGGAAGAGGGCCACTTCGAGCGCGAACAGCGCGCTCTGCGTCGACACGGTGCGGTCGAGCGCGTCGGCGTCCTGTCCGAAGACGACGTCGCGTACGGGGATGTCCAGGTGCTGGTCGAGTTCCGCGCACACCGCGTCGAACGCCGCGGCGAACGCCGGGAACGTCTCGTACAACTCCCGTCCCATGCCCAGGCGTTGGGCGCCCTGCCCGGTGAAGAGGAAGGCGGTGCGGCCGTCCAGGGCGGTGGCGCCTGGTGCGGTGCCGGAGGCGAGGTGGTGCAGGTCCGCGAGGAGGGTGTCCCGGTCGCTGCCGGTGAGGACGGCGCGGTGGGCGAAGGCGGTACGGCTGGTGGCCAGCGAGTAGCCGACGTCCAGGGGGTGCAGCTCTGGGCGGCTCAGGAGGTGGGTGTGCAACCGGGCGGCCTGGGCGCGCAGGGCAGCTTCGCTGCGGCCGGCCAGCGGCCAGGCCACCTGCCGGGGCGGTACGGGGCGCTCGGGGGCGGCCTCGGCGGTTTCGCCGCGGGGGGCTTCCTCCAGGACGACGTGCACATTGGTGCCGCCCATGCCGAAGGAGCTGACGCCCGCGAGGCGCGGCAGTCCGGTGGGCGGGGTCCAGTCCTCGTGGGCGGTCTGGACGCGCAGACCGAGCTCGTCGAGCGGGATGGCGGGGTGCGGGCTCTCGTGGTTGAGGCTCGGGGGCAGCGCGCGGTGCACCAGGCTGAGCACCGTCTTGATGAGGCCGGTGATTCCGGCGGCGCCTTCCAGATGGCCCACGTTGGTCTTGACCGAGCCCACCCGCAGCGGGGTCTCGGCCGGGCGGCCCGCGCCCAGGACCTCGCCGAGCGCGCGGGCCTCCACGGGGTCGCCGGCCCGGGTGCCGGTGCCGTGCAGTTCCACGTACTGGACGGCGCCGGGGGCGATGCCGGCCTGGGCGCAGGCGGCGCGGAGCATGGACTCCTGGCCCTGGCGGGCGGGGGTGGTGAGGCTGTCGCCGCCTCCGTCGTTGTTGGTCTGCGAGCCGCGGATGACGCACAGCACCGGGTCCCCGTCGCGTTCGGCGTCCGCCAGGCGCTTGAGGACGACGAGGCCGCCGCCCTCGCCGCGGACGTAGCCGTTGGCGCGGGCGTCGAAGGTGAAGCAGCGGCCGTCGGGGGACAGGGCGCCGAAGGCGGAGGCGGCCAGGAAGCTGTCGGGGGCCAGGTTGAGCTGGACGCCGCCGGCCACCGCGGTCTCGCTCTCGCCGCGCCGCAGGCTCTCGCAGGCCAGGTGGACCGCGGTGAGGGAGGAGGACTGCCCGGTGTCCACCGCGACGCTGGGGCCGCGCAGACCGAGCGCGTAGGAGAGGCGGTTGGCGATGATGCCGCGGTTGAGGCCGGTCAGGGTGTGCTGGGTGACGCTGGTGCGCTCCCGGCGGGCGAGTGCCGCGTAGTCGTCCGCGATCGCGCCGATGAACACACCGGTGCGGCTCTCGCGCAGGGCGGCGGGGTCGGTGCCCGTGCTCTCCAGCGCCTCCCAGCACAGTTCCAGGGCCAGGCGCTGCTGGGGGTCCATGGCGAGCGCCTCGCGCGGGGAAATCCCGAAGAACTCGGGGTCGAACTCGTCGACCGCGTCGAGGAATCCGCCGAATCGAATACCGGCGTCTTCGAGTTCTGCCGCGTGCCGGTCGGCGGGTATCTCCGTAATAGCGCTGACGCCTTCGCGCAACAACTGCCAGAACTCGTCCGGAGTCGACGCGCCCGGGACGCGGCAAGCCATCCCGATGACGGCGATGTGCTCATCACGCATCACGGATTTATCCGACATCACGACCTCAGACTCTTCTCGAAAAGGTGGCGAGAACGAAGCGAAAGGGGCTGACCATGATTGATGATTGAGAGGCCGACGGTAACCAGCGCCCGGCGGCGTGAACCACCCCTAACCGGAGGCACCCCTATCCGCTGGTTAGGGGTGGTGTCCGGGGGTGTTCAGGCAGGGTAGGGAAGAGCGTCAGCCCTTCTTGAGCGGCTCCCACCAACCGCGGTGCTCGCGATACCACTTCGCGGTCTCGGCCAGGCCTTGGGCGAAGGGGACGGCGGGCCGGTAGCCGAGTTCGCCGGAGATTTTCGTGATGTCCACCGAGTAGCGGCGGTCGTGCCCTTTCCGGTCGGTGACCTGCTCGACCATCGACCAGTCCGCTCCGGAGATGCCGAGCAGCTGCCGGGTGAGTTCCCGGTTGGTCAGCTCGGTGCCGCCGCCGATGTTGTACACCTCGCCGGGCATGCCTTTCTCGGCGACCAGCGCGATACCGCGGCAGTGGTCGTCCACATGCAGCCAGTCGCGCATGTTCCCGCCGTCTCCGTAGAGGGGGACGCGGCGGCCGTCCATGAGATGCGTGAGGAAAAGCGGAATGACTTTCTCGGGGTGCTGGTAGGGCCCGTAGTTGTTGGAGCAGCGGGTGATGCAGACCGGCAGGCCGTGGGTGCGGTGGAAGGCGCGGGCGAGCAGGTCGGAGGAGGCTTTGGACGCGGAATAGGGGGAGTTGGGCTCCAGCGGGCAGTCCTCGGTCCACGATCCGCTGTCGATGGATCCGTAGACCTCGTCCGTGGAGACATGCACGAATTTTTCCACCCCGGCGCCCGTGGCCGCGCTCAGGAGGGTGTGGGTGCCGAGCACATTGGTCGTGACGAATTCCTCGGACCCCGAGATGGACCGGTCCACATGTGATTCCGCGGCGAAATGGACCACGAGCGCGGTGCCACGCAGCAGGTCTTCCATCAGGGGGCGGTCGCAGATGTCGCCGTGCACGAACGTCAGCCGCCCGCTGTCGGCGACCTCGGCGAGATTGTCCAAGTGGCCCGCGTAGGTGAGCTTGTCGACCACGATGACCTCGGCATCCGCCCAGGCCGGGTAGGCACCTGTCAGTGTCTGCCGGACGAAGTGGGAGCCGATGAAGCCCGCGCCGCCGGTCACAACTATGCGCACTGGACCATCCTTCTGGTGAATTCGTGCCTGCTAGTGGCTCTTGATCGCGATGTCCATCAGGTACTGCCCGTAGTCGGTCTTGCCGAGTTGCTCGCCGAGTCGGAGGCAGGCTTCCGCGTCGATATAGCCCATACGGAAGGCGATCTCCTCCAGGCAGGCGATCCGCACTCCCTGGCGCTGTTCGAGGACCTGTACGTACTGGCCCGCCTGGAGCAGGGAATCGTGGGTGCCGGTGTCGAGCCAGGCGAAACCCCGGCCGAGGCTGATGAGTTTGGCCTTCTTGCGTTCCAGATAGACCCGGTTGACGTCGGTGATCTCCAGTTCACCGCGGGCCGAGGGCCGCACGTTCTTGGCGATGTCGATGACCTCGTTGTCGTACAGGTAGAGGCCGGTGATCGCCAGATTAGATTTGGGGGCGCTCGGTTTCTCCTCCAGGGAGACGAGTCTGCCGTCGGCGTCCATCTCGCCGACGCCGTACCGCTCGGGATCCTTGACCGGATAGCCGAAGAGCACGCAGCCGTCGACCCGGCTCGCCTCGTCGTGCAGCATCTTGGAGAAGCCGGGACCGTGGAAGATGTTGTCGCCCAGCACGAGCGCCACCGGGTCGTTCCCGGTGAATTCGGCGCCGATGAGGAATGCCTCGGCGATACCGTTCGCCTCCGCCTGCTCGGCGTACTCGATCGACAGGCCGAGATGGCTGCCGTCACCGAGGAGGGAACGGAAGAGTCCCACATGGTCCGGGGAGGAGATGATCAGGATTTCCCGGATGCCGCCGAGCATGAGCGCCGACAGCGGATAGTAGATCATGGGTTTGTTGTAGACGGGGAGTATCTGCTTGGAGACCGCATGCGTCAAAGGATGCAGGCGTGTGCCACTGCCTCCCGCGAGGACTATGCCCTTCATGCGGCGAGAAGCTAGCAACGTATCCGGCCCGAATCCCGGATCCGCCACCGCGATAGGGGGGATCGCAGGGGGTTTGCGGTGCAGGGGTGGCCCCTATTGCTTACCCCTGTGATGTTTGTTTGTGCCGTTTATGCGGTTTTGTTGGTGTGGGGGTGGAGTGCGGTGGGGAGTTGGTGGCGGTTTTGGATGTGGAGTTTGCGGTAGATGCGGGTGAGGTGTTGTTCGACGGTGCTGATGGTGATGTAGAGGGTGGCGGCTATTTCGCGGTTGGTGTGGCCGTGGGTGGCGAGGGTGGCGACGCGGGTTTCGGATTCGCTGAGTTTGGTGGTGGGGGTGGGGGGTTGGTGGGGTGGGTGGGGTGTTGGGGGGGGTGATGGTGGGTCGGGTGCCGCAGCAGGGCATGCCGGTGGGGGGGTGGGGTGGGTTTTGTAGTCCTGGTTGGGTGGGTGACGCGGTGTGGTGGGTCCGCCGGGTGGTGGGTGGTGGGCGGTTCATTGGTTTTTGCAGAAATGGTTCGGTGGTTTTCGGTCCCATTTGTTTCTGTTCCATTTCTTCTGACTCGCATCGTGGTTGACTTGTTGTTTGCTGAACACTGGATATTTAGCTGGTGTGGGGGTGCGTGGATGTTGGTGGCGAAGTTCTTCGGCCGCCGCATTCTTGGCGATGTGGCCAGGCGCGGAGGGTGAGGGTGGTGGCGCGGGTGGGGTCGGTGTGGGGGGTGTGGGCGAGGTCGTTGAGGGCGCGGGCGAGTTCGAGGCGGTCGCCTGAGCGTTGGAGTTCTTCGATGGCTTGGGTGAGGAGGCGGGTTTTTTTGTCGGGGGTGTTGGTGTGGGCGAGGAGGCGGAGGGTGGTGCCTTTGACGCGGGCGTCGGTGTTGTTTTTGGTGAGTTGTTCGGTGAGGAGGGTGGTGGCTTTGTCGTGTTCGCCGAGGTGGAGCCAGGCTTCGGCGGCGTCGGTGCGCCAGGGGAGGAGGGCGGGTTCGTCCATGTCCCAGCGTTGGGCGAGTTTGCCGGTCATGAGGAGTTCGCCGAGGGCGGCGTTGGTGCGGCCGGTGGCGAGGTAGTAGCGGCCGCGGGCGCGGGTGTAGGCGAGGGCGTAGACGCTGCGGAAGAGGGCGTCGGGGACGGGGTGGCTGAGGTGGCGGGCGGCGGTGTCGTATTTGCCCATGGCGGTGTAGGCGAGGATCTGGTGGGCGAGGGGGCCGCCGATGAAGACGCTGCCGTCGCGGCCGGGTACGGCTTCCAGTGCGGTGCGGGCGTAGGAGGCGGATTCGGTGAGGTTGCCCAGGCGCAGGGCGGTCTCCGCGCGGAGGGAGGCGAAGACGGCGCGCCAGCCGGGGGCGCGGCGGCGGCGGGATTCGTCGATGAGGGCGTCGCACCAGGGGGCGGCTTTGTCGGGGCGGCCGGCGAACAGGAGGGTGTTGACGGCTGTGACGAGGGGTTCGAAGGTCGCGTCGGTCAGGGGGGAGACCTCGAGGACTTTCTCCGCGGCGGCGAGGGGGGATTCCTCTTGTTGTCCGGTGCCGAAGAAGCCGCTGAAGACCGCGGTGATCGAGGACAGGGAGCCCTTCTTTGCCCGCGTCCGCCCACCCGGCGACGGGGCTCCGCGCCCGCCCGGTGAGGTGTTCGCGCCCGGCGAGGTCCCGCGCCCGCCCGGTGTGCCGCTCGTGCCGGGTGAGGTCCCGTGCATGCCCGGTGTGCTGCTCGTGCCGGGTGGGGTCCCGTGCATGCCCTGAGGGGTGTTTGTGCCCCGCGGGGTCCCGTGTCGGCCCGGTGTGCTGCTCGTGCCGGGCGAGGTGTTCGTGCTCCGCGCGGTCCCGTGCCCGCTCTGCGGGGTTCCGTGCGTGCCTGGCGATGGGGCTTTGCGCCCGTTCGGTGAGGTGTTCGTGTCCGGCGAGTTCCCGTGCCCGCCGTGCGAGGTCCCGTGCATGCCCGGCGAGGTCGTGCGCCCGCCGTGCGAGGTGGTGCGCTCGCCGTGAGGGGTCTCGTGTGTACCCGGTGTGCCGCTGTTCGTGTTCTGCGGGGCGTCGTGCGTTCCTGGTGTGCTGCTGTTCGTGCCGGGTGGGGGAGTGGAGTTGCCCGGCGGGGCTCCGTGCACACCCGGCGAGGTGTTCGTGTCCGGCCAGGTTTCGTGCATGCCCGGTGGGGTGCTGCTCATGCCCGGTGCGGCGGTGGGGGTGCCCGGTGAGGTCTCGTGCATGCCGGGTGAGGTGTTTGCCTCCGGCCAGGCTTCGTGCGCATCGGGTGTGCTGCTGTGGGTGCTGGGTGGGGTGGTGTGGGGTGTGGGTGGTTGTGGGTGGGGTGTGTGTTGGGCCCAGCGGGTGGTCATGCGGAATTGGGAGAGGACTGAGGTGTTGGTGTGGGGGGTGGTGGGGTGGATGTGGCCCAGTGCGCTGCGGGCTTCTTCGATGCGGCCGTGGGCGAGGAGGAGTTCGCCGAGTCTGGCGATGTGGGTGGGGGGGAGGGTTCCGGAGCGGAGGGCGGCGAGGGGTTCTTCGAGGAGGCGTTCGGAGGCGGAGGGGTTGAGGCGCCACATGATTCCGGCGATGCCCAGGCGTAGTCCGGCTTGTTCTTCGGGGTCGTTGCTGGCGGTGCAGGCGAGTTCGAGGCAGGCGACGGCGAGTTTGGCTTCGTCTTCGGCGAGGGCTTGTTGGGCGGCGTCTCGTAGGAGGGGGATGGCCCAGGGTTGTTCGGCGTCTTGGGCGGCCAGGAGGTGGCGGGCGACGCTGAGGGTGGAGGCGCCGTTTTGGTGGAGCAGGGTGGCGGCGCGTCGGTTGAGGTCCAGGCGTTGGTCGTCGTCCATGTTCTCCAGGACGGTTGCTTGGACGGCGGGGTGGCGGAAGGCGAGGTTTTTCAGGAGTCCGGCGGTTTCGAGTGCGGTGAGGGCGCGGGTGGTGGCGGCGGGTCCGGTTTTGAGGAGGCGGGCCAGGAGTTCGGGGGAGGTGCCGGTGCCCAGGACGGAGATGCCGGCGGCGATCTGGGAGACGGTGCGGCCGCTGCGGTAGATGCAGGTGAGGACGGCTTGCAGGAACATGTCGCCGACCACCGGCTCGACCCGGCCTCCCGCGCCGCTGCCCCGGCTTCCCGCGGCGCCGCTTCTGCCTGCCGCGGCGCTGCTCCGGCCGCGAGCACCACTGCCCGCAGCGCCGCCCGCACCACTGCCCGCGGTGCCGCCGGTGGTGGTGCTGCCCGCAGTGCTTCCCGCAGTGCTGCTGGTGGTGGTGTCCGTGGTGGTGCTGGTGGTGGTGTCTGTGGCACGGCTTGTGGCGGTGCTTGGGGTGGGGGTGGTGCGGTAGTCGTCGATGAGTGCGCGGAGCAGGAGGGGGTTGCCGCCGCTGATGTCGTGCCAGGTGCATGACAGGTGTAAGGGGGAGGGCAGGCCGAGGCGGGTGGTCAGGCCGCGGGCGGTTTCCTCGGCTGTCAGGCGTTCGACGCGCAGGCGTTGGAAGTTGGGCCGGCGTAGGAGTTCGGTGGTGAAGACGGCGTCTTTGTGGTCGGTGTCGGTGGCCTGGGCGAAGACCAGCAGGAGTTTGGCGGTGGGGGCGCTGCCGGCGAGGTAGAGCAGGTATTGCAGGGAGACCGCGTCCACGGAGTGGAGTTCGTCGATGCAGATGACGACTGGTTCGCGGGCGGCGAGTTCGATCAGTGCCGCGCGGAACTCGCGGGCGCCGGGCAGGTGGGCGCAGGCGGCCGGGGGGTTGTTCTCGCCGTGTCCCGGTGCGGGAGGCAGGGTGTCGGCGGGGTCGGGGCCCAGGGCGCGGCGCAGTCGTTCGGCGCTGGCTTTGGGCAGGCGGGGTGAGTCGATCAGCTGGCGCAGTGTGCCCAGTGCGGTGCGGTCGGCGCAGGAGCCGTAGGCCTTGAGGACCAGCGCGCCCGCTTTGGCGGTGTGCGCGGTGACGGCGTCCAGGGCGTGGGTCTTGCCGCAGCCGACGGCCCCTTCGACGAGGACGACGCCCACCTCGCCCTGCAGCGTGCGGGAGAACACCCTCCTCAGTTTTTCGAAGTGCGCATCGAATTGTTTGGCCCCGGCAAATGAAAACACTGCTGTCCGCACCCCCCGAAATACGACGCGGGAAAATGTCCGCGAAGGCTCATGCTTCCCGGGTAAGCTATACGCCCCCCGGCCGGTGCCACCAGAGCCGCCGGTAAAAACATAATTAACTGGCCGATAATTTTGCATAAAAAGCGCCCGGCCGTCGCCCCGGAGGAGTTGCGGCCGGGCTGCGCCTGTGCACCCGTATCGAAAGTCACAAAAGTGCTGCCGAGGCCACGTCACCCCCGCTCACCAGGCCTCTCGCCAATGAGGGCCAGCATACACGAAACCCCCAAGAGGGAAACCGTGTGCAATGCGCGTTCTCGCGCGGGGCCGATGCCGCACGACTATCGCCAGAGATTTCCGGACTCCCGCATTCCGGGCACTTGTTTGCCCGTTTTGTTTATCGATGCGTTTCTTGCATGCGTTATCGGCGATAACAGCGGAGATTTGCCGGGAATTCCTCGGCATAACACTGTCGGTGTATGTGGGAGGCGTTGACCGGGGTGGTGGCCGGAATTGAGCGCCGCTCACCTTTCGGGCACGTCGCCTCGCGGGCCCCGATGCCGGTGCCCCTTCCCTTTCCAAGACGCACGCACCCCCGGCCTGGTTGCCCCACCCCGGCAATGCGATTCCCCCCCGCCGGCGGGGGGTCGTCCGGCCCGGACCGGAGGAGCGGTCGCCCCGCCGGGGGACGCGAGGCCCGCCCGAGGGTGCGGTCGTCCCACCGGGGTCGTCCTGCCCGGCGGTGCGGTCGGCGGTCCGGTTGGCGGTGCGGTTGGCCCGCCCGGGGGTGCGGTCGTCCCACCGGGGGGCGTTCTGCCCGGCGGTGCGGTCGGCGGTGCGGTCGGCGGTGCGGTTGGCCCGCCCGGGGGTGCGGTCGTCCCACCGGGGGGCGTTCTGCCCGGCGGTGCGGTCGGCGGTGCGGTCGGCGGTGCGGTTGGCCCGCCCGGGGGTGCGGTCGTCCCACCGGGGGGCGTTCTGCCCGGCGGTGCGGTCGGCGGTGCGGTTGGCCCGCCCGGGGTGTGGTTGGCCTGTCGGGAAGTGCGGTCGTCCTGCCCGGGGTGCGGTCGCCCCGCCCGGGGGTGCCCTGCCCGGAGGTGTGGCTGCCCTGCCCTGGTATGCGGCTGTCCTGCCGGAGGGTGTCCTGCCCGGGGTGCGGTCGTCCCGCTCGGGACGCAGTTGCCCCGCCGAGGGGGCGGTTGCCCCACCGAGGCGCGGTCGTCCTGCCGGGAGCCCTGCCTGACGGTGCAATTGGCGTGGCCGTCTGCTCGGCAGTGCGGTTGTTCTGCCGGGGGGGGGCTGCCCGAGGGGGTGATCGCCCTGCCCAACGGCTCGGTTGCCTCACCGGGTGTGCGGTTGGCCTGCCTGGAGGTGTGGTCGTCCTGCCGGAGGTCGGCGTGCCTCGGGGTGCGCGGTCGTCCCTGCCGGGGCTGTCCGCCCGAGGACGCGGTCGTCCTGCCCGGGGGTGCGGTCGTCCTGCCCGGAGGTGCGGTCGGCCCTGCCGGGGCACGCGGTCATCCCGCCCCGGGGCGGTTGGCCCCGCCGGAGGACGCGGTTGCCCCGCCCGGGTGTGCGGCCGCCCCCCGGAGGCCGCCTTGCCCGGCGGCGCAGTCGGCCCCGCCGGGTGCGCGGCCGCCCTGCCGGAGGCCGTCCTGCCCGGCGGTGCGCTCGTCCCCCGCCTGGGGAGGTGGCCGTCCGCCCCGGGCGTGTGAGCGCCCCATCCGGGGTGTGGTCGGGGCTCTGCCCGGGGGTGGGGTCGTCCCTGCTCGGGGGTGTGGTCGTCCTGTCCGGGGGTGTGGTTGTGGTGGGGCGCCGGGGGGTGTGGGGTGCGGGGGTAGGGTCGGGTGTATGGCCCTGCGCAACGCGATCCTCGCCGCGCTCGCCGACGGCGAGTTCTCCGGTTACGACCTGGCCAAGTCCTTTGACGCCGCGGTGGCGAACTTCTGGAGTGCCACGCCTCAGCAGCTCTACCGTGAACTCGAGCGGCTGGATGCCCAGGGGCTGGTCCGGGCCCGTCTCGTCGAGCAGCAGCGGCGTCCCAACAAGCGCCTGTTCTCCCTCACCGACGCCGGTCGCGCGGCGCTGCGGGAGTTCACCGCCCGCGCGCCCAGGCCCACTGCGATCCGTGATGAGCTGCTGGTCCAGGTCGAGGCGGTGGACCTCGGTGACACGGCGGGTGTCCGCAGCCATCTCCAGGCCAGGCTCGCGGCGGCGAGGGGCAAGCTGCAGGACTACGAGCGCTCGCGTGCCCGTCTCCTGGACGGGCGTACGGAGGAGGAGTACCTCGCGGGTGAACGCCGGCTCGGCCCGTATCTGACGCTGGCGCGGGGGCTGGCCTTCGAGCGGGAGAACATCCGCTGGTACGGGTTCGCTCTGCGCGCGCTCGCCGACCGGCACCGTGTCCGGGGGGCGGCCGATGCCTGAACGCAGCCTGGAGTTCGGGAAGTTCGGTGCCCGCGGTATCAAGGGCGGCGAGGCGATCGCCCGCCAGCTCGACCGGCTCGCCGGGGGGATCACCTCCCCGGTGACCACCCGCCGCGGTCTGCTCGCCCGCCTGAACTACCTCACCAGGAGCCCCCGTGCCCGCCGCGCGGCCCGCGCGGCCGGGCTCACCGTCACCGACCGCACCCTCAAGGCCTGGCAGGACGGCACACGCAGCCCCTCCCCGCGGAACCTGCGGCGTGTCGAGGACGCCTACCGGCAGGTCCGCCGCCGCAACGTGGCCCGGCATCTGCTGGCCCGCCTCAACCGGGGCGGGCGCGGCACCCGGGTGGAGATCCACCCCCTCGACCAGTCCCAGGTCGTACGCCCCCACCAGCGCGTCCTCGAATACCGGACGATGAACGTGCGCCGCTGGGAGAACCTCGTCGGCGCCTGGGCGGACGGCGACACGGCCGCCCTCGACGAGCACTGGGTCGGCGAGTACCTCAGCGACCTCGGCTCCCAGTGGGGCAGCTACGAGTACGTGACGAACATCGGCTTCGCCGCGTGAACGCCCGCCCCGACGGCGAGTTCGGCGCGATCGACGCGCTCCTGGCCCGCTCCGGACCCAAGGCGCCGCTGCCGCCCCCCGCTAGGCGCGCGGCCCTGCGCGAGGCCCTGAACCTGTCCAAGACCGAACTCGCCCGCACCCTGGGCGTGAGCGCGGCCACCGTCCGCGCCTGGGAACAGGGCCGCGACCCCGAAGGCAGCACCCGCGAGAAGTACGCCTACTTCCTCGACGCCGCCCGCGACAGACTCGCCGCACTCACCCCCACCACCCCCCTCCACGACACCCCCACCCAACCCGACCCCGCCCAACCCGAATCCGAACTCGCCCACCCCGGCCCCGCCCAACCCGGCGGTGGCGAGGGCGAGTTGGGTACGGCGCGGCCCTGCGTGCTGTGCGGGGGACCGGCCCGCCACCAGGTCGAGGGCTTCCCCCAGCACCTCACCCCCGAGGAATGCACCACCCCCGCACCCTCCGCCACCCCCGCACCACCCGCGCCCGAATCGCCCGCGCCCGCCCCCGCCCCCGGTCGTTCGCCGCGTCCCGTTCGTGGTGCGCAGCCGCTGGTGGCGCGTGGGCGGCGTGCCGAGGGGCCGGGGCAGGTGCCGGATCTGGTCGCCGACGCGGTCCGTACGGCGCTGCTGCAGCACGGCGGTGATCCGGAGGCCGCCACCGCGGCTCTGGTCAAGAAGGCGATCCCGGACGCGATGGCCCTGCTCGACCACTGCCGTATCGGCGGCCGCTACGACGTGATCGCCCACCCCCCGCTGCCCGAGATCCTGCGCCCGCAAAAGGCCCGCGGCGCCGACCTGATCTGGGAGGCCCGCCCCAAATGGACCCGCCCCTGGCTCCCGCCGGGCCGCCACGAGGTGTCCGCCCTCGACCTCAACGGCGCCTACCTGTCCGCCCTGAAGACCCACCTCCCCCTCGGCCGCCTCGAACACCACACCGGCCCCGCCCACGACCGGCGCCGCGCCGGCGTCCACCTGATCACCCCGCCCGACTGGCACCACGACGACGTCCTGCCCCACCCCCTGGGACAACGCGACGAACCCGGCCCCCTGTGGGTCACCGAACCCACCCTGCGCCTGCTGCTGCGCCTGTCCGGCCCCCGCCACTCACTGTGCGAGGCACCCGTGATCCACGAGTCCTTCACCTCCGGCGCCAGCGAGGGCCTCCTGGAGAAGTTCCGCCTCACCCTCAAAGACGCCCGCGACCGCGCCCTGGCCGCCGACGACACGGTGACCCTGGAATACGTCAAGGCCATGTACGCCAAGTTCGTCGCCACCATGGGCACCTCGCACTACAACCGCGAGCTGTACCGGCCGGACTGGATGCACCTGATCCGCTCCCAGGCCTTCGCCAACCTGTGGCTCAAGGCCTTCAGAGCCCACGAGTCGGGACTGCTCGTGATCCGCGCGATGGGCACCGACGAACTCCACGTCGCCGGCGACTGGCGCCGCGTCTTCACCGAGGGCCGCGCCCTGAGCGAGGTGAAGGTCAAAGACACCTACCCCCTCGGCGACGACCACCCCCCCACCCCCACAACCGACCCATAAGCCAGACCCCCAGCACCCCTCGGGGCCATCCCCGGCACGTCCGGGCTCCAGCCTCCCGGGCCCCCGGCACCCCCGGGCCCCCAGCACACCCCGGGACACCCCCGGGCCTCCGGGCACCCGGGCCCCGGTCGACTCCCGCCACCCCGGCCCGGCAACACCCCGGCGCCCCCGGACAACTACCCAGCGCCCCGGTCACCTCCCCGGCGCTCTCCGGTCACCTCCCCGGCGCGCCCCGGCATTCCCGCTCAACTCCCCACCCCACCCCCTCCCATTCGATTACCCAAAGTCACTTCCTGTCGGCTCGGTGCGATCCCCGTACCCTCGCGGCCCGAATAGGGAAAGCCCGTACGCGAACTGGTTGCCGGAGAAAGGCCGGTGGTCATAAGCTGACCGCCTTGATGCAGATGCGAAACGGGGGCGCTATGCACATCGATCTCGGCCTGTGCGGCACGAAGCCGCACCGCAGGCGCGTGGATCCCGCACGAGAGCGGTACACGCACCGTCATCACGGGGAACTCCCTCTCGATACCGGGCCGCTTGCGCACGGGTAGCCGGTAGTGGCCGCGGCTTCGGCGCGGACCGGACAAATCCGCCTGGCGGGCAACGGTTTCGGTGAGCGGCCCAGCATGCCACTCATCAACCACACTTTCGGAATGGGCAATTCCTCTACGGTGTTCCGCACACCGTGCGACCGCCCACCCGCAGCAGGAGCCGCCACAGTCACCCGGAAGCCGCCCGGAAGCCGCCCGGAGGCCGCCGCACGGCGCTGACGTGCACGGACACCATCCCTCGGGCCGCGGTGTCCCACCCCTGACCGGGCGGCGGGATTCCCGCGGGGATTCCCGCAACACCTTCCCGCGGGGCCTTCCCGCGGCAGGGAAATCCCGCACCCGCCCGCACGGTTCTCCCGATGGGGTTTGACGTCACCGGCGCGGGTTGCTGAAGTAAGAGACACCGCGAAGTGACAGACGCGGTGAAGTAAGAGATGCCGTGAAGTGACAGACGCGGTGAAGTAGGAGACAGGGCAGGGTAATTGCCTCGGCCGGGTAATGCCCTGCCGGTGTCCGCCTCGGGACGGGGCGGCGGTAGTGGTGCACTGTCTGCACGAAGACGGGGGAGCGGGGGAGAGACCTTTTCCGGCAGGGAACGCGTATGTCGCGGCCGCCGGTTTCCTTTTGATTCAGCCGGGTGTGCACGGGTTCGACCGCCCGTGCCGTCCCGTCCTTTGACGTGCCGCATATTCCGCTGCCGTAATCCGGTGTGCGCTTCCTGCCATGCATGAGACGGAGAAATCTCGTGGACCACCCTGTCGGGCTTTTCCCACTGTCGGCGGCGCAGAAAGACGTATGGATCGCGCACCACCTCGACCCCGAGCAGAACCAGCACAACTGCGGCGGCTACATCGAACTGCGCGGCCCGCTCGACGAGCACCACCTCGCCGCGGCCGTCCGCCAGGCCCACACCGAGAGCCAGGCGTTGCGCGTACGGTTTTCCACCGACGCCGAGGACACCCCCTGGCAGCAGGTCGCCGACGACGCCCAAGCCCCCCTGGAGACACGGGACTTCAGCGGTGAGGACGACCCGCGCGCCGCCGCCGAGGACTGGGTCCGCGCCGACCTGGCCACCCCCGTCGACCTGCTGAAGGGCCCGCTGCTCACCCACACCCTGCTGCGGCTCGCCCCCGACCACGCCCTGTTCCACCTGCGCTACCACCACATCGTCCTCGACGGCTACGGCCAGATGCTGTACTGGCGCCGTATCGCCCACCTGTACACCGCACGCTGCCAGGGCACCGAGGCCACCGAGGCGATCGCCGCGAGTCTGGCCGACCTCCTCGACGAGGAGGACACCTACCGCCGCTCCGACGCCTACGACAGCGACCTGGCCTACTGGCGCCGGCAGAGCAAGGACTGGCCCGACCGCCTGAGCCTGGGCGATCCCCACGCCGGCACCACCGGCCCCGCCGCCCGCTACGGCGCACCGGCCGCGCTGCGGGGCCTCGGCGACCGGGCCGCCGCCTTCGGCACCCACTGGTCCGTCATCGCCCTCGCCGCGACTGCCGCCTACCTGCGCCGCCTCAGCCCCCACGACGACCTCGTCCTGGGTATGCCGGTACGGGCGCGCACCACCCGCGCCGCCCTGACCACCCCCGCCATGCTCGCCAACGTGCTGCCGCTGCGGCTGAGCGTGAGCACCGGGCAGAGCTTCGCCTCCCTCGTGGAGCAGGTCGCCGAACGCGTCGGTGAACTTCTGGCCCATCAGCGTCTGCGCGGTGAGGAACTGGCCCGCGAACTGCGCCGCACCCACGCGGTGGAGTCCGCCCCCGGCGTCGTCGTCAACGTCATCGGCTTCGACAACGCCCTCACCTTCGACACCCTCACCGGCACCGTCCACCAGCTGTCCGTCGGCCCGGTACGCGATCTGGCCCTCACCTTCTTCGGCGGCAGCGACGGCTCCCACCTGCGCCTCACCCTCGACGCCCACCCGGCCCTGCACGACGCGGGCGTCCTGGACGCCCACCGGGCACGCCTGACCGCCTTCCTCGACCGCCTCGCCGACACCGACACCGACCTCCAGTGCCCCCTCGGCGACCTCGACCTCCTGACCGGAGCCGAACGCACCGCCCTCGCCGCCGAGGCCCGCGCCCACCGGCGCGACTGGGACCTCGAGCGGCCTGTGCACGACCTGGTCCGCGCCCAGGCCGCCCGCACCCCCGACGCCCTCGCCGTCGAGAGCGCCGGCACCCGCCTGACCTACCGCGAACTGACCCAACGCACCCAGGCACTCGCCGCCGAACTGCGCGCCCGCGGCGTGCGGCGGGGCGACATCGTCGCCGTCTGCGACGAACGCTCCCCGGAACTGGTCGTCAGCCTCCTCGCGGTCCTCGAAACCGGTGCCGCCTACCTGCCGCTGGATCCCGAACTGCCCCGCGCCCGCCTGGAGTTCCAGCTCACCGACTCCGGCGCCCGGCACCTTGTGACCCGCACCACCCTCACCGACCGCCTCCCTGCCACCACCCTCCCCACCCTGAACGTGGACACCCTGCCGCCCACCCTCACCCCACCCACCGACCCCCCACCCACCGACCTCCCACCCACCGGCCCCGCACCCGACACCACCACCCCCGACACCACCGCAGCCGCAGCCGCTGTGGTGGGACCAGAGGACACCGCCTACGTCCTGTACACCTCCGGCTCCACCGGCCGCCCCAAGGCCGTCGCCGTCCCGCACCGCGGCGTCGTCAACCGGCTGCTGTGGATGCAGGACGCCTACCGGCTCACCCCCGACGACAAGGTCCTGCAGAAAACCCCCTTCACCTTCGATGTGTCGGTATGGGAGTTCTTCTGGCCGCTGCTGAACGGCGCCGTCCTGCACCTGGCCGCGCCCGGCGCCCACCGCGACCCGCGCGCCCTGGCCCGCACCATCGACGACCACGGCGTCACCACCGTCCACTTCGTGCCGTCCATGCTCGACCTCTTCCTCACCGAACCCGCCGCCGCCCCCCTGCCCACCCTGCGCCGCGTGGTGTGCAGCGGCGAGGCGCTGCGCCCCGAGACCGTCCACCGCTTCTTCGAACGCCACCACAGCCCCGGCACCCGCGGCCCCGACCTGTACAACCTCTACGGGCCCACCGAGGCGTCCATCGACGTCACCCACTGGCACGTGAGCCCCGCCGACGCCGCGGGCCCGGTGCCCATCGGCCGCCCGGTGGCCAACACCAGCCTGTACGTCCTGGACCCCGAGGGGCGGCCCCTGCCCCCCGGCACGGTCGGCGAACTCCACATCGGCGGCGTCCAGGTCGCCTCCGGCTACCTGCACCGCCCCGACCTGACCGCGGCGAGTTTCCTGCCCGACCCGTTCGGCCCCGGCACCCTCTACAAGACCGGCGATGCGGTTCTGCGCCGCACGGACGGCGTCCTCCTCTACCGCGGCCGCCTGGACGACCAGGTCAAGGTCAACGGCCTGCGCATCGAACCCGGCGAGATCGAATCCGCCCTCCTCGAGCACCCCCGCATCACCCAGGCCGTGGTCAGCGCACCCCAAGAAGCAGACGGCCGGCGCCAGTTGATCGCCCACCTGGTCCCCGACGGGCCCGCCCCCGATACCGGCGAACTCCTGGCCCTGCTGCGGCGCACCCTGCCCGCCCACATGACACCGGCGCACTTCGTCACCCTGGACGCCCTGCCGCTGCTGCCCAACGGCAAACTCGACCGCGCCGCCCTCCCCACCCCCACCACCGCCGCCACCGCCACCGACTCCGGCGTGGTGACGGCGCCCGCCACCGAGGCCGAACACCTCCTGCACCGGGCCTGGTGCACCGTCCTGGGCATCGCACAGGCCGACGTCGACGCCTCCTTCTTCGCCCTCGGCGGCGACTCCATGCACGCCATCCGCGTCCGCGCCGAAACCGAACGAGGCGGCCACACCTTCACCGTCGCCGACCTCCTGCAGGGCCCCTCCATCCGCGAACTCGCCACACACCTGCGCCCCCTGGAACCCCCCGCCACCGCGGGTCCCGGTGCGCCGTTCGCGCTGCTCACCGACGCCGACCGGGCCCTGCTGCCCGACGGCCTCGACGACGCCTACCCCCTCAGCGCCATGCAGACCGGCATGCTCTACCACGCCGCCCTGGCCGAGGACTCCTCCGTCTACCGCGTGGTCACCAGCGTCCGTATCAGCCGCCCCCTGGACCTCGACGCCCTGACCGCCGCCGTCGCCGACACCGTGCGCCGCCACCCCTCACTGCGCTGCTCCTTCGACCTCGCCCGCTACAGCGAGCCCTTGCAGCTGGTCCACCACCAGGTCCGCGTCCCCGTCGAACGGGGCGAAGACCTCACCGACCTGAGCGAGAGCGACCGCCGCGGCGCCCTGCGCGCCTGGGTCGAACGCGCCAAGTTCACCCGCTTCGACACCGCGCACGCCCCCCTGCTGAAGTTCACCGCCCACCCCTGCACCCCCACCTCCTTCGAGCTGTCCGTGATCGAGCACCACGTCGTCCTCGACGGCTGGAGCGACATGCGCATGCTCGAGGAGATCACCGCCCACTACGCCGCCCGCCTGACCGGCACCCCTCTCGCCCTGCCCGAAGTGCCCTCCACCTACCGGGACTTCGTCGCCGCCGAACGCCGCGCCCTGGCCGACGACACCTCCCGCGCCTACTGGGCCGACCTTCTGCACGGCGCCGAACCCACCCACCTCCCCACCCCCGCCACCGGCACCGAAACCGGCACCAGCACCACCGGCACCAGCACCGATACCGATACCGATACCGGCACCAGCACCAGCACCGGCACCGATACCGAGACCGGCACCGGCACCGGCACCGGCACCGATACCAGCACCGATACCAGCACCGGTTCCGGCACCGGTGCCGGTTCGGGGTCGGCCCTCCACCGCCGCTACGACATCCCCGTGGCCCCGCACACCGCCCGCGCCCTGACCGTTCTGGCGCGCCGGGAGGGCCTGCCCCTCAAGGCCCTCCTGACCGCCGCCCATCTGGCCGTCCTGCGTCTGGCGAGCGGCGACGACGAGGTCCTGACCGGTGTCGTCGCCAACGCCCGCCTGGAGGAGGCCGGCGGCGACGAGACCATCGGTGTCTTCCTCAACACCCTGCCGCTGCGCCTGGACCTCTCCCGGGCCACGCTCGCCGAGACCGCCCGCCTGGTCTTCGCCCACGAACGCGCCTCGGCCCCCCACCGCCGCTACCCCTTCGCCCAGATGCAGCAGGACACCGGCGAAAGCCTCCGCCTGGACAGCTACGTCAACTTCATGGACTTCCACGCCGCGGGCGACCGTGGTGAGCGGGTTCCCATGACGGTCACGGCCGGGATCGCCGAGACGAACTACCCCCTGGCCGCGAACTTCCTCATCGACCCCGACGACAGCACCCTGACCCTCTGGCTCGACTGCGACCTCGCCGCCCTGCCCGAAGACCTGTGCACCCGCCTGCCCGGCTACTACCAGCGCGCCCTTACCGCCGTCGCCGAACACAGCGAACTCCCGCTCGTGGAAGCCGACCTGATGGACGAGGCCGAACACGCCCGGCTGGCCCGCTTCAACGACACCGCCCTCGCCTACGACCACCGCACCACCGTCCACGAGCAGTTCGCCCACCAGGCCCGCACCCGCCCCGAGGCGATCGCGCTGGTCCACCGCCACACCCAGCTCACCTACGGCGAACTCGACGCGCGCGCCAACCGCCTCGCCCACCACCTGCGCGCCCACCGCATCGGCCCCGGCGACCTGGTCGGCGTCAGCCTGCGCCGCGGCCCCGATCTGGTCACCGCCCTGCTCGCGGTCCTCAAGACCGGCGCCGCCTACGTCCCCCTGGACCCCTCCTTCCCCACCGGCCGCCTGGAGCACATCGCCACCGACGCCCGTATCGCCTGCCTCCTCAAAGGCCCCGGCACCCCCGACACCCTCACCGCCGCGCACGTCATCGACCTCACCCGCGACGCCGACCTCCTGCACACCCATCCCGCCACCGCACCCGACACCCCGGTCACCGGCGAGGACACCGCCTACGTCATCTACACCTCCGGCTCCACCGGCACCCCCAAGGGCACCGCCCTGCGCCACCGCAACGCCCTCAACTTCTTCGCCGGCATGGACCAGCGCATCGGCTGCACCCCGCACGACACCGTCCTCGCGGTCACCAGCGTCTCCTTCGACATCTCCGTGACCGAACTGCTGTGGCCGCTCACCCACGGCGCCAAAGTCGTCATCGCCGGTGAACGCCTCACCGCCAACCTCACCCCCCGCAGCGACACCCCCCAGCGGCCGACCGCCTTCAGCCTGTTCTTCTTCGCCGCCTCCGCCGGCGCCTCCACCCAGGACGGCTACCGGCTGGTGCTGGAGGCGGCACGCTTCGCCGACCGGCACGGCTTCGAGGCCGTGTGGACGCCCGAACGCCACTTCCACGCCTTCGGCGGCCTCTACCCCAACCCCTCGGTGCTCTCCGCCGCCCTGGCCACCGCCACCGAACGCATCGCCCTGCGCTGCGGCAGCGTGGTGGCCCCCCTGCACGACACCCTCCGCATCGCCGAGGAATGGTCCCTGGTCGACAACCTCTCCGGCGGCCGCACCGGACTGGCCTTCGCCGCGGGCTGGAACTCCAACGACTTCGTCCTGCGCCCCGCCAACTTCGCCGACCGCAAAGACATCATGAGCGCCCAGCTGGAGGAGTTCCGCCGCCTGTGGCGCGGCCAGAGCATCACCCGCACCGGCGGCAGCGGCCAGGACGTCGAGGTCACCCTCTTCCCCGCCCCCGTCCAGGCCGAGCCGCCGATCTGGCTCACCTCGGTGGGCACCCTGGCCACCTTCCGCAAGGCCGGCGCCTCCGGGGCCAACCTGCTCACCCACCTGTTCGGGCAGTCCACCGCCGAACTCGCCGAGAAGATCGACACCTACCGCACGGCCCGCGCCGAAGCCGGCCACCAGGGGCCCGGCCAGGTCACCGTCATGGTCCACACCTTCCTGTCCGACGACACCGAAGACGCCCGCCGCCGAGCCCGCGACCCCTTCCGCGCCTACCTGCGCAGCTCCACCGAACTGTGGCGCACCCTGTTCACCGCCACCGGCAAGGACCTGCCCGAGATGGGCGCCGAGGAGCAGATCGACGCCGTCATCGACCTGGCCATCGACCGCTACTTCGAGACCTCCGGCCTCTTCGGCTCCCCGGACACCTGCGCCGACCTCGTACGCGACCTGTCCGCCGCGGGCGTCGACGAGATCGCCTGCCTCGTCGACTTCGGCCTGGAGACCGACGCCGTCCTGGAGAGCCTCACCTGGGTCGACGTGCTGCGCGACCAGCACGCCGAGGAGAGCGCCGACAGCGCCCACAGCCTCACCGAACTGTGCGCCCGCCACGACATCACCCTCCTGCAGGGCACCCCCTCCCTGCTGGCCGCCATCGCCGCCGAACCCGCCGCCTTGAGCGCGCTGGCCGGCCTGCGCGCCCTCCTCGTCGGCGGCGAAGCCTTCCCGCCCGGCCTGGCCCGGCGCCTGACCGACGCGCTGCCCGCCACCCGCCTGTTCAACATGTACGGGCCCACCGAGACCACCATCTGGTCCACCGTCCACGCCCTGGACGCCGCCCGTGACACCGCCACCGTCCCCATCGGCCGGCCCCTCGCCAACACCGAGGCCCGCGTCGTCGACGAACGCGGCCGCCAACTGCCCGTCGGCGTCAGCGGCGAGCTGTGGATCGGCGGCGACGGCGTGGCCGCCGGCTACCTGCACCGCCCCGAACTGACCGCCGAACGCTTCGTCACCGCCCCCGGCACACGGCGTCGCTTCTACCGCACCGGCGACCGCGTCAGCCGCCGCCCGGACGGCAGCCTGGAATTCCTCGGCCGCGTCGACCGCCAGGTCAAGATCCTCGGCCACCGGGTGGAGCCCGACGAGGTCGAAAGCGTCCTGTCCCGCCACCCCGGCCTGGACGCCGTCGCCGTCACCGCCGTCGAAGCCGCCCACGGCACCGAACTCGTCGCCTACGTCTCACCCGCCGGCTCCCGCACCGACACCGCCGTCCAGGACGCCCACGTCCAGCACTGGGGCGAGGTGTGGGAAAGCGCCTACACCACCCCCCACCACAACGGCGACAGCGACAGCGACAGCGACAACGACAGCGACGGCGGCGGCGACGGTGAGGGGGGTGAGGGGGCGGCGTTCGCGGGCTGGCTCTCCAGCTACACCGGCGAGGCCATCCCGCTGCCCGAGATGCGCCAGTGGCTCGCCCACACCGTCGAGGCGATCCGCGCCCTGAAGCCCACCGCGCTGGCCGACATCGGCGTCGGCCAGGGACTGGTCCTGCGCTCCCTGGCCGGCGAGGTCGCGGCCTACCACGGCGTCGACCTGTCACCCACCGCGCTCACCGCCGCCGCCGCGAGCCTGGGCCACCCCCTGCCCGAGCACGTCACCCTGCACCGCTCGGGCCCCGAATACCTGGCCACGCTCGCCCCGCACAGCCTGGACACCGTCGTCATCAACTCGGTCGCCCAGTACTTCCCCTCCACCGACTACCTGCGCACCGTCCTCACCGACGCCCTGCGGGCCCTGGCCCCCGGCGGCGCCGTCTTCCTCGGCGATGTCCGCTCCGTGGAGATGCTTCCCGCCTTCCACACCGCCGTCCAGCTCCACCGCGCCACCCCGCTGCAGAGCGCCGGGGAACTACGCGCCCAGATCGCCTGGCACCTGGGGGAGGAGCGGGAACTGTGCCTGTCCCCGGCCTTCTTCCACCACCTCGCCGAAGAACTCGGCGAGATCACCGAGGTCCGCATCGAACTCAAACGCGGCACCTACCACAACGAACTCTCCCTCTTCCGCTACGACGTCACCCTCCTGACCGGCCCCCGCCCCCCGGCCGCCCCGGCCCGGCAGACGACCTGGCAGGACTGCGAGCGCGACCTCGAGGTCCTGCGCACCCGCCTGGCCGCGGCCTCCGGCCCCCTGCTCGTGCGCGGCATCCCCAACAGCCGCCTGGCCCCGCTGACGGCGGCCGCCGGCGCCCTGGCCGAACTCGACGAGGCCGCCACCGCCTGGGACCTGGACCGCCTGCTGTGGGAACGCGAACACGAGGCCGGCCTGAACCCCGAGGACCTGCACACCCTCGCCGCCCAGTACGCGATGACGGTGCGCACCCTGGTGCCCGACCACGGCCACCTCGACACCTTCGACGCCCACTTCACCCCCGCCACCCCCGCCCACCCGGCAGACCCGGCAGCCCCGGCAGACCAGTCCACCCGCCCCGCAGACCCCGCCCACCCGGCAGCCCCGGCAGAGCAGTCCGCCCCGGCAGCCCCGGCAGCCCCGGCGGATCGGACAGCCCCGGCAGACCGGGCGGATCACCGTGGCCCCGCAGACGAAAAGGACCAGGCATGAGCACCCACCGCCCCCTGGCCAACGACCCGCTCACCTCCGCCTGGGCGGCGGGCCTGCGCTCCTCCCTGCGCGCCTTCGCCCGCACCCACCTGCCCGAGGCGATGGTCCCCGCCCACTTCATGGTCCTGCCCGACCTGCCCCACCTGCCCAACGGCAAAGTCGACCGCGCGGCCCTGCCGGCACTGAGCGCCGACACCAGCCCCGAACGCGCCTACCTCGCCCCCCGCACCCCCGTGGAAAAACACCTCGCCCGGATCTGGCAGGACCTGCTCGGCCTGCCCCAAGTCGGCGTCGAGACCAGCTTCTTCGACCTCGGCGGCGACTCCCTGACCGTGCTGCAGATGGCCGCCCAGATCCGCGAGAGCTACGACATCCGCCTCGACCTGCGGCGCATGTTCGAAGACCCCACCGTCGCCCGGCTCGCCCGCATGATCGGCTCCCAGGCCGACCCCGCCGTCACCGGCGCCGGCAACCCCCGCGGCATCGACGCCGAGGCCATGCGCGCCGACGCCGTCCTGCCCCCCGACATCACCCCCCACCCAGAGGCCCTGCCCGCCACCCAAGGCCCCTTCCACCACATCCTGCTGACCGGCGGCACCGGCTACACCGGCGCGTTCCTGCTGCGTGAACTCCTGGACCGCACCCCCGCCACCGCCACCGTCCACGTCCTGGTCCGCGCCCAGACCCCCCGCCAGGCCACCGACCGCGTCCGCGCCAACCTCGCCGAATACGGGCTGCTCACCGACACCGACATGGACCGCGTCGCCGCCGTCCCCGGCGACACCGGCCGCCCCTACCTCGGCCTGACCAAGGACACCTACCTGCGCCTGGCCGCCGACACCGAACTCGTCATCCACAACGCGGCCGTCTCCAGCTGGATCGTGCCCTACCCCCAGCTCAAACCCGTCAACGTCTTCGGCGCCCTGGAAGTCCTGCGCCTGGCCTGCCGCACCCGTATCAAGGCCGTCCACTTCGTGTCCACCATCGGCGTCTACCCCGGCCACCCCGGTGAGCGGACCTGGCACGAGGAGGCGCTCACCGAGAGCGCGCACGTCGTCGGCGGCTACCGCCAGTCCAAATGGGTCGCCGACACCCTCATGCTCCAGGCCCGCGAGCGCGGCATCCCCACCCACGTCCACCGCCTCGGCGCCGTCACCGGCTCCCAGAAGAGCGGCGCCTGCTCACCCGACACCTTCATCAACCACCTCATCAAGGGCTGCATCCAGCTCGGCGCCTACCTCGACCTCGACCTGCTCCTCGACCTGGTCCCCGTCGACCACTGCGCCGCCGCCGTATCCCACATCGCGCTGAGCGCCCGAAGCGAACACGCCGTCTTCAACCTGCCCAGCGCCCGCCCCACCGCCATGAACGACATCTTCGAACTCATCACCGCCTACGGCTACCGGCTGCGCCGCCTGGACTACCGCAGCTGGTACCGGGAACTGGCCGCCGCCGTCGAACGCGGCGAGGACAACGAACTGGCCCGCTACCTCCCCCTGTTCGGCACCGACCAGCCCGCCGAGGAAGTCGGCTACCAGGGCAGCAGGCCCGCCTTCACCACCACCCACCTCGACGCCGCCCTCGAGGGCACCGGCATCCGCCCCCACCCCGTCGACCGTGAACTGTTCGACCTCTACCTCGACCACTTCGTCGCCACCGGCTTCCTGCCCTCACCCGACGAGGCCGCCGCCCGCCACCTGCGGCCCACCACCGTGGAGACACCCACCATGACCACCACCCCGGCCCCGGTTTTCCCGCTGCCGCGCACCCACCCCCTCGACCCGCCCCCCGCCTACCGCGAACTGGCCGCCGAACAACCGGTGTTCCAGGTCCGCACCCCGCGCGGCGAACACGTCTGGCTCGTCACCCGCCACGAGGACGCCCGCACCGTCCTGACCGACCTGCGCTTCAGCTCCGACCCCAAGACCCCCGGATACCCCTCCTACATCTCCGGCGACACCCCCATCCCGCCCGGCTTCTTCCTCAACCAGGACGCCCCCGACCACACCCGCCTGCGGCGCCTGGTCACCCGCGAATTCCTGATCACCCAGATGGAAGCCAAACGGCCCCGCATGAAGGCCATCCTCGACGACCTCCTTGCGGCCATGGCCGCCCGCGGCACCACCGCCGACCTGGTCCGCGACCTCGCCTTCCCGATGGCCGCCACCGTCATGTGCGAACTCCTGGACGTCCCCTACGAGGACCACCACATCTTCGTCACCCTCACCGACACCATCCTGGACCGCAGCAGCACCCCCGCCCAGGCCGAGGGCGCCGCCCGCGAACTCATGGCCTACTTCGACAAGGTCGTCACCGCCCGCGAACAGCAGCCCACCGACGACATGCTCGGCCGCCTCGTCGCCCAGGAAGAGGCCGGCAAGCTCTCCCACGACGAATTCGTGGGCCTGGCGGCCCTGTTGATGCTCTCCGGCTACGACACCATGGCCCAGATGATCGGCCTGGGCACCGCCACCCTCCTCGAACACCCCGAACAGCTCGCCGCCCTGCGCGCCGACCCGGCCCTGTATCCGCAGGCCGTCGAGGAACTGCTGCGCTACCTGTCCATCAACCACGCGGGCCTGCCCCGGGCCGCCACCGAGGACCTCACCCTGGCCGGCACACGGATCAGCAAGGGCGACGGCCTCCTGGTGATGATCAACGCCGCCAACCGCGACGCCGCCGTCTTCACCGAGCCCGACACCTTCGACATCCACCGCCCGGACCCGCAGTCCCACGTCGCCTTCGGCCACGGCTTCCACAAATGCATCGGACTGACCCTGGCCCGCGTCGAGTTGAGCACCGTCTTCGCCGGACTCTTCGAGAAGTTCCCCACCCTCCAGCCGGCCGCCCCCCTCGAAGAGCTGCCCTTCCGCCACGACATGGTGCTCTACGGAGTACGCGCACTGCCCGTCACCTGGTAACCCGCGCGCCCGCCGAGCCCGTACTCACACCAAGGACACCCCTATGCCGGTCAACTCCGTCTTCCTCCTGCCGGGACAAGGGGGATACACCCCCGCACTGTTCGCCGACACCTTCCCGCGCCACCCCCGGATCAAGGAGATCCTGGACACCGTCGACCGCACCGCCGCCGCCTTCGGCCGGCACCCCGTCAGCACCCTGCTCACCCGCGCCGACGCCCCCACCGCGGCCGACCTCACCCGCCAGGACCCCTTCGCCCTGCAACTGGCCGTCTTCGCCGCCGGAGTCGGCGGCTACCACCTCGCCCAGGAACAGCACGGCACCCCCGACGTCGTGGTCGGCCACAGCATGGGCGAGATCGCCGCCCTCACCGTCGCCGGCGCCTTCACCCTCGCCGACGGCGCCCGCCTCACCGCCCTGCGCGCCCAGGCCCTGGCCGCCCACTGCCCCACCGACGGCGGCCTGCTCGCCCTCGAACTCAACACCACCCGCACCACCCACCTGCTGGGCGCCCTGGCCGAACACACCCTCGCCCTGGCCGTCGTCAACGCCCCCCGCCAAAGCGTCGTCTCCGGCCCCGCCCCCGCCCTGGACACCCTCGCCCGCGCCGCCGCCGCCCTCGACATCCGCACCACCCGCCTCAACGCCCCCTACCCCTTCCACAACCCCCTGCTCCACAGCGCGGCCCAGCACTTCACCGCCGCCCTCACCGACCTGCCCCAACACCCCCTGCGCCTGCGCGTCCACTCCCCGGTCGCCGGCACCTACCTCAACGACACCGACGACCTCAAAGCCCTCCTCGCCCGGCAGCTGACCGCCCCCGTCCACTTCCTCGACACCCTGCGCACCCTGCACGCCGACGGCGCCGAACACTTCACCGAATGCGGCAAGGCCGGCCTCACCGGCCTCGTACGCCGCACCATCCCCCAGACCACCCCCGGCCCCCACCCCACACCCGCACCCACATCCACCCCCGCCTCGGTACCCGCTCCCTCAACCACCCCCGCACCGGCACCCGTTGCCACCCCGACAGCCGCGACCGGCTCCGTCCTCGAAGAGCTGCGGGAGCTGTACGCCGGGGCCCTGGGCTACCCGGTGGAGGTGGTCACCGGTGAGGCGGACCTGGAGGCCGACCTGGGGGTGGATTCGCTGAAGCGGGCGGAGATGCTGGGGAAGGTGGCGGCGCATTTCGGTCTGGGGGAGTCGGCGCGCGATGGCCGGTTCGTGGCCCAGTCCACCCTCGCCGACCTCGCCGCCCTCATCGAAACCACCCCCACCACCACGGCGCCCGCCTCCCTCGCTCCCGCCGCCCCGGTGACCGGTTCGGTCCTCGAAGAGCTGCGGGAGCTGTACGCCGGAGCCCTCGGCTACCCCGTCGAAGTCGTCACCGGTGAGGCGGACCTGGAGGCCGACCTGGGGGTGGATTCGCTGAAGCGGGCGGAGATGCTGGGGAAGGTGGCGGCGCATTTCGGTCTGGGGGAGTCGGCGCGCGATGGCCGGTTCGTGGCCCAGTCCACCCTCGCCGACCTCGCCGCCCTCGTCACCGCGGCCCAGACCGCGCGCTGACCCACCACACGGGAGCCACCACCAGCATGACCCTCACCGGCCGCACCACCCTGCTCACCGGCACCGCCCACCCCCCGGCCGCCGCCGCGGGCAGCCACCTCGCCGCCAGCACCCGCCTGCTGACCAGCGGCCCCCAACACCCCGACGCCGTACGCCGGTTGCTGGCCCAGGCCGCCCCGCACGCCCTGATCACCACCCTCACCGCCGAAACCGCGGCGAGCGAACTGCGCGGCGTCCACGACCGGTTCTTGGCCACGGCACCCCGGGGCGCCGTCCTCGTCCTGTGGTGCGGCCCCGCCACCCGGGCACCGGCCGAGGCAGAACTGCACCGCCTGGCCCCCACCGCCCGGGCCACCGGCACCCGCCTGCACGCCGTCCTCACCCCCGACACCACCGGCGCCGCCCCCGACACCACCGGCGGCGGTTCGGGGCCCGAAGCCGCCGCAACGCCCCGCGCCCTCGCCCAGCTCACCGCCTTCCTCCTCGGCGACACCGCCGCCGCCCTCGACGGCCACCTCCTCACCCTCGCCACACCCGCCCCCGCCTCCGCCTCCGCCCGCGAACCCGCTATGGCCCCGGCCCCGGCCCGTACGCCCGCCCCCGTCTCCCAGCACCCCCAGCACTCCCAGGACCGCGAGGACCACCCGGACCGCGAGGTCCGCGGGGTCCGCGGGGTCCGCGAGAACGCCGAGGGCTCCCAAGCCGCCCTGGACGACGAGGCGATCGTCGTCGTCGGTATGGGACTCGCCGTCCCCGGAGCCAGCACCCCCGAAGAGTTCTGGACCCTGCTGACCGAGGGGGAGCCCGTCTTCGGCGAACCGGGCGAGCGCCTGGACATCGACGCCCTGTTCTCGCCCGATGCCGCCGCGCCGGACAAGACCTACTCCCGCGTCTCCGGCTTCATGACCGGCTTCACCCCCCACCCCCGCCTGAGGGCCGAGATCGCCTCCGGTGCCTTCGACAGCGAGGAGTACACCGCCCTGTGGCTGCGCCACTCGCTGCTCGCCGCCACCGAACACGTCACCACCCGCCCCGGCGACCGCCACCTGCTCGCCCTGGGCCTGACCCCCGACGGCAGCCAGCACCTCGAACAGAGCCTGATCACCTCCAGTGTCCGCGCCCACCTCACCGGCGCCGGACACCCCGTCCCCGACACCCTGGACACCCACTACCCCCTGGGCCGGGGCCCCGCCGCCGACGTCCTGCCCCACCGCATCGCCCGCGCCGCCGCCCACGATCTGCCGCCCACCACCGAGATCGTCGTCGTCGACACCGCCTGCTCCTCCTCCCTCTACACCATCGACCTCGGCGTACGGGCCCTGCGCGCGGGCGAGGCGGACATCGCCCTGTGCGGCGGCGCCTTCGCGTTGAGCGCGCAGAATCTGGTGCTCTTCTCCAAGCTGCGCGGACTGTCCCGCTCCGGACGGGTGCGCGCCCTGGACCGTGACGCGGACGGTGTCCTGTTCAGCGACAGCGCCGCCACCCTCGTCCTGAAGACCCGTGCCCGTGCCCGCGCCGACGGCGACACCGTGCACGGCTACATCGCCGGTTTCGGCGGTTCCTCCGACGGCCGCGGCAAGGCCATCTACGCCCCCAACGCCGCCGGGCAGCAACTGGCCCTGCACCGCGCCCGGGCCGCCGCCCGCCTGAGCGCCGAGGACGTGGACTGGATCGTCGCCCACTCCACCGGAACCCCGGCGGGCGACCGTACCGAGATGACCGCGCTCACCCGCAGCGCGGGGTCCGGCAAGACCTGGACCATGACGTCCAACAAGTCACTGGTCGGCCACTGCGGTTGGGCGGCCGGAGCGGTCTCGGCGATCCATGCCCTGCTCGCCCTGCGCCACGAGAGGATCCCCGCCCAGCGGCAGTTCAGCCGCCTGCCCGAGGACCTCGGCGGCGCCGTCGAGGTCCCCACCACCGATCTGCCCTGGCCGGCCGGAGAGCGCCGCCGCACCGTCGGCGTCTCCGCCATGGGCTTCGGCGGCACCAACGGCCACCTCCTGCTCAGCGACCACCCGCCCGCGCCCACCGACCCCGCCGACCCCATCGCGCCCACCGATCCCACCGACCTCGCCGATCCCGCCGGTGCCGCCGGTGCCGTCGATGCTGCCGATCCTGTGGTGGTGACCGCCTGGGCCACCCATCTGCCCGGCGACCCCGGCCCCGCCCTGCTGGGCGACTGGCGGCCCGGCACCACTCCCGCCTGGCCGCTGTCCTTCGGCGAGGACTACCCGCTGCCCGAACCCCTCGAAGCCCGCCTCGCGCCGTCCGCGATCGCCGCGATGGACCGCAGCCAGCTCATGGCCCTGCGCTGCGCCGACCGCCTGGCCTCGCCCTGGACCAAGGACCCCGCCCTGGCCGCCCGCACCGGTGTCCTGGTCGGCCACAGCGGGCCCACCCGCTCGGCCCGCGACCACGCCCTGCGCTACAGCCTGCACGAGCTCACCCGCAAGGTCACCGGACCGGCCGGGATCCCCGCCGAGGTCCTCACCGGCGCGGTCGAGGCCACCAGCCGGCCCATCAACGAGGACGTCTATCCCGGCCTGATGCCCAACATCATCGCCGCCCGCGTGGTCCAGCGCCTGGACCTGCACGGCCCCAACATGACCCTGGACGCCGGGCGCGACTCCACCACCTCCGCGCTGGCCACCGCTCTTCGCTACCTGCGCGACGGCGAACTCGACCTCGCCCTGGTCCTCGGCGTCAACGCCACCACCGACCCCGCACCGGGGGACGGCGGCGCACCCGTCGCCGAGGCGGCCGTCGGCTTCACCCTCACCCGGCGCAGCCTCGCCCGCGCCCACGGCATGGACATCCTCGCCGAACTCGCCCTCGCCCCCGCCGAGACGACCCCCCGGCCCGCCGCTGCACCCGCTCCGGCCCGTGACCACCGCGGCGCCGAGAGCGCCCTCGCCCTCCTGCACGCCCTGCACACCCCCGCCCCCACCGTCCTGCACCCCCAGGAAGACCCCCACACCCCCACCCTCCTGCTCACCCCCACCCCCACCGGCGCCCCCACGTCCACCGCCCCGGACCCCCGCACCACCACCAACACCCACACGAGCACGGACCCGGACCCGTTCACGAGTACGGACACGTTCACGGGCCCGGACGCGACCACCCACCCGGGCCCGGCTACGGACGCGCCCGCGACCACGGGCACAGAAACCCACCCGGACACCCGCACGGGCACGGGCCCGGAAGCAACCCCGACCCCGGCCGCGACTGCGGCCCCCGACGAGGACAACCCGCTGCACGGGCACCTCGCCCGCCACACCCTCACCCTGCGCCCCCTGCCGGCCACCCCCGTACGCCCGCCCCGTCCCGCGCTGCCCCCGGGTGTGGTGCTGCTCACCGACGACCCCCGCGTCCTCGAAGGTGTCGAGCTGCCCGCCGAGGGGCTGATCGCCACCCCCCGCTCGACCCCCGCGCCCGCCGGCGGCGACCGTGTTCTGCCGCTGCCCGTCGCCCGCCTGGCCCCCGAGGAACTGACCGGCCTGCTGGCCGCCCGCCCCGTATCCGGGCCCGCGGACATCCGTGTCGTCCTCGCACCCCCGGCCGGTGCACCCGAGCAGGTTCCCGCGCACGTACTGGACCTGCACGACCTCGCCTTCACCGCCGCCCAGGCCCGCGCCGGGCGGCTGGAGGACGGCGGCAGCTACGCCGTCCTCGCCCTGGGCGCCCTGACGGGGCATCTGCCCGCGCCGCGGGCGGGCCTGTTCAGCGGCCTGGTCCGCAGCCTCGCCCAGGAACTTCCCGGCTGCCTCGTCTACGCCCTGCTCACCGACACCACCGACACCTCGGCCGCTCTCGCCCTGCTCGCCGAGGAGTCCGCCGCCCGCCGCCAGCTGCCCGTCGCCCACCACAGCGGGGGAGTGCGCCTGGAGTACGTCCTGCTGCCCGTCGAGGAGCCCGCCCCCGGCGAGTCGCTCGACCTGCCCGACGATCCGGTCCTGCTGGCCACCGGCGGAGCGCGCGGGCTGACCGCCCATCTCGTCCACGAGCTGCTCACCCACCGCGCCCCCCACGCCGTGTGGCTGCTGGGCACCGGCCCGCACCCCGATCCGCAGGACGCCGAGGGCGAACTGCCGCCGCGCCCGCAGGTCCTGCGGGAACTGATGGCCCGTCACCCCGGTGAGAGTCCCGCCCTGCTCAGCCGGCGCTACGACCAGCTCGAACAGCGCCGTGAACGCGCCCGTACCCTCGCCGAGCTGGAGCGCCTGTGCGGAGTGGGCCGGGTCCACTACCGCCAGTGCGATGTCCTGGACGAGGCGGCCGTGCACACGACGGTCGGGCAGATCCTTCAGGCCGAGGGCCGTATCGACATCGTCGTGCACGGCGCGGGCTTGGCACGCTCGGCGAGCCTTGCCCGCAAGAAACTCGCCGACCTGCGCACCGTGCGCGACATCAAGGTCCGCGGCTACGCCCACCTCAAGGCCGCCCTCGACGGCCACCGCCCCGCCCTGTGGTGCAGCATCAGCTCCGTGTCCGCGTTCACCGGGCTGCGCGGCGAGGCCGACTACGGCGCCGCCAACGAATTCCTCCTGCTGGCCGCCGCCCACGCCCGCCACAGGCGCCGCGACGACGAGGTCGCCCTCGCCTCCGGCCTGTGGACCGAGTCCGGGATGGCCGCGGCCACCACCCCCGGCGGCGCCTTCCTCGCCCGCCAGGGCGAGATCGGCCAGCTGACCGACGCCCAGGGCCGCGCCTTCTTCCGCACCGAACTACGCGGCCGCGGCAGCCACGGGCTGGCCACCACCTGGCTCGGCGAGGCCGACTGGAACACCCTCGAACGCGGCGCCCCCCACTTCCGTACCCTGTGCCGCACCCTCGCCGCCCGCGCCCCCGAACCGCGCCGCCGACCGGCCCTCCCCTCGGGTGCCTTCCTCAGCGGACCGCCCCACCGGCCCGATGCCGCTTCCGGCAGTTGGACCTTCGAGGTCCGCCTCGACGCGCACCCCTACCTCCGGGACCACCTCGTCGACGGCCGCCCCACGATCCCCGGCACCTTCATCCTCGAAATAGCCGCCGAGGCCGCCCTCGCCCTCGCCCCTGGCCTGCGCCCCGCCCGCATCACCGACGTGGTCCTGTCCCACTTCATCCGCGCCGCCCACCACCGCTGGCCGCGCACCCTGACCGCCCGGGCCACCCGCGACGGCGACACCGTCCACGTACGCGTCCTCACCCCCGCCGCCGGGCCGGTCCCGGAGCGTGAGCACACCCGGATGACGATCCACCTGGCCCGCACCCTCACCCCGGGCCCCTGGTGCCCGCCGGCCGGACCCGGCACCGAGGCCCCCAACACCTACGAACTGCCCGGCAGCCCGGTCGCGTTGAGCGGCGTCTTCGCCTCCCTGCGCGCGCCGCGGCTCCAGAGCGACGGCGGATCGGCCCACTTCCTGCCCGCCTTCACGCAACACGAGCGCCCCTTCGAGGAGTTCGTCCTGCCCAGCACCGCCCTGGACTGCCTGCTGCGCACCTGCGTACTCGACGGCCGCCGCCCCGGCGGCGACCTGCCCGTCATCGTCCCCACCGCGCTGGCCGCCATCGACCTGCACACCCCCGCCAACGACCTCGAACTCGCCCGGCGCTGGCCCGGCGGACTGGCGCTGCGCCACTGGTACGAGGAGGGCACCGGCGAGGAGAACTGCGCCCTCCTGGACCCCGAGGGGCGCGCCCTGCTGCGCGTCACCGGCATCACCGGCGCCGTCCGCGGCCGCTACCGGCCCCGTACCCGCACCTGGCAGCCCACCTCGTGAGCCGCCCCGTCCCCACCCGACCCACACCCCCTAAGGAGAGCAAGATGCCGGCCGAAGCCACCGTCGCGTCGACCCCGACGGACCTGGCCCCCGACAAGGCGGCAGGCACCGCCCGCCCCTGGACCCTGGCCCTGGCCTGCGTGGCGATGTTCATGCTCATGCTGGACGTCACCGTCGTCAACGTCGCCCTGCAGGACCTGCGCACCTCCCTGGACGCCGGCTTCGCCGGTCTCCAGTGGGTCATCGACTCCTACACCCTCACCCTGGCCGCCTTCCTTTTGACCGGCGGTTCGCTGGCGGACCGGCTGGGCCGCAAGCGCGTCTTCCTGGCCGGTCTCGTCCTGTTCACGCTCTCCTCGCTGGCCGCGGGCCTGGCCCAGGACGTCCTGACCCTCAACATCGCCCGCGGTGTCCAGGGCGCCGGCGCGGCGCTGCTGTTCTCCGTGGGGCCGGCGCTGATCGGCCACGAGTTCCGCGGCGCCGACCGCGGCAAGGCCTTCGGCCTCTTCGGCGCCATCGCGGGTCTGGCCCTGGCGCTGGGCCCCCTGGTCGGCGGTCTGCTCACCGACAGCCTCAGCTGGCGCTGGATCTTCCTGGTCAACGTGCCCATCGGTGTCCTCGCCCTGGTCGCCGGGCTGCTGCGCCTGCGGGAGTCCCGCGAGCCCTCCGCGCACCGCGTCGACTGGGCGGGCATGACCGCCTTCGGCCTCGGTCTCGCCCTGATCGTCCTGGGCTTTCTGCGCGGTGAGGCCGACGGCTGGACCAGCGCCCCGATCCTGGCCGCCTTCGCCGCGGGCCTCATCCTGCTGGCCGCGTTCGTCCTGGTCGAAAAGCGCCTGGGGGAGCGGGCCATGTTCGACCTGACGCTGCTGCGCAACCCCACCTTCACCGCCGTCTGCTGCGCCACCCTGCTGTCGAACGCGACCAGCCTGGCCGCGGTGTTCCTGCAGATCTCCTACGTGCAAAACGTCCTGGGCTACTCGCCCTGGGACACCGGACTGCGCTTCATGCCGATGATGATCACTCTCTTCGTCGTCTCCGCGATCACCGGCGGCCTCCTCGCCAAGGTCTCACCGGGCCTGCTCATCGGCCTGTCCATCGGCCTGATCGCCCTCGGCATGGGCCTGATGGTCCTGGTCGACGCGGACAGCTCCTGGACCGCGATGCTCCCGAGCATGATCGTCACCGGTGTCGGCATGGGCCTGTTCAACCCGCCGCGCGCCGCGGTCACCATCGGTGTGGTCCGCCCGGAGAAGGCCGGTATGGCCTCGGGCATGGGGGAGACCTTTCAGCAGGTCGGTGTCGCCGTCGGGGTCGCCGCCTTCGGCGCCCTCTTCCACCACAAGGCCGTCGACGCCTTCACCGCCACCGACGCGGGCGGGGCGCTGGGCGCCGGCGCCCACGAGGTCGGCCGGTCCGTCGCCACCGGCGGCACCTCCGCCCTCGGCGACACGGTCGCCCCCGGGCGCCTGGAAGCGGTCACCGAGGCCGCCCGCACCGCCTTCGTCGACTCCCTGTCCGACGTCATGGTGCTGTGCGCCCTGTTCGCCGCCGTCGGCGCCGCCATCGCCTTCGTCGGGATCCGCCGCCGCGACCTCCACGAAAGCGCCCAGGCCCCCGACCCCGCCAACTGACCCCTCGTACGCGCCGAGAAGGAGGGAGCCCGACCGTGCAGCACCCCGTGCACGCGGCCACCCCCGGCACACCCGGCCGCCCCCCGGCCGGGCACCCGCCGCACGGGGGCACCCGATGACCGCACCCCACCACCCCACACCCGCCCCCGCCGCCGCACCCGGGGCGGGCTCGGGCGCGGGCGCGGGGGTGGGGGTGGTCCGGCGGCCCCTGACCCACGGCGCCCTCACCCTCCCGCGCCCCAACCCCGGCGCCGCCGTCCGCCTCTTCTGCTTCCACCACGCCGGCGGCTCCCACCTGCTGTACCGGGGCTGGGAGGCGCACTTCCCCGCCGACTGGGAACTGTGCCTCCTGGACGCCCCCGGCCGCGGCAGCCTCCTGGGCGAGCCGCCCCTGGACAGCGGCGCCCGCCTCGTCGACTTCTTCCACACCCAGCTCACCGCCTGGACCGACCGGCCCTACGCCCTGTTCGGCCACAGCATGGGCGCCCTGATCGCCTACGAACTCACCCGCCGCCTCGTGCGGGAGGGCCGCCGCCCGCCCCTGTGGACCGGACTGTCCTCCTGCGGCGCCCCCACCCCCCGCAGCCCACGCACCCCGGGCCGCCACGAGTTCACCGACCCCCAACTGCGCGACTGGCTGCGCACCCTGGGCGCCACCCCCGACGAAGTCCTCGACGACCCCTGGCTCTGGCAGACGTTCGCGCCCGTCTTCCGCAGCGACTTCGCCCTCGTCGACACCTGGCACACCGCCCCCGAGACCGCGCCGCTGCCCGTTGCCCTGTCCGCCTTCGGCGGCACCGAGGACACCCTCGTCCCCCGCGCCCGCCTGGCCGCCTGGGCCCGGCACACCCGGCGCCTGCACGGCCCGCACATGTACAGCGGCGGCCACTTCTACCTCCGCCGCCACCACCGCTCACTGGCCCGCCGCATCACCGAGGCCGTCACCGCCGCCCGCCCAACTCCCGCTGGCAGCACGCCTGCTGACGTAGCATCACCAAGTTGACCACCCGCCCCCGCACACCCCGCCCGCACCCCAAGGCAGGAACCACCCGCATGAAATTCCTCGCGTTCTCCGGCAGCCTGCGAAAGGCCTCCCTCAACACCGCGGTGGTGCGCACCGCCCAGCGGCTGTGCCCGCCCGGGACCGCCCTGGAGGTCTACGACCGCCTCGGGCTGCTGCCCTACTTCAACCAGGACGTCGAAAGCGTCCAGCCCCCCGCCGAGGTCCTCGACTTCCGCGCCCGCCTGGCGGCCGCCGACGCCGTCCTCATCTCCAGCCCCGAATACGCCCACGGCACCTCCGGCGTCCTCAAGAACGCCCTCGAATGGGTCGTCGGCGGCGGCGAACTCGTCGACAAACCCACCGCCGTGGTCACCGCCTCCCCCTCCATGACCGGCGGCGACCGCGCCCAGGCCTGGGTCAAGGAGACCCTGGAGGTCATGGGCGCGCGCGTCCTGCCCGAGTCGCTGCCCATCGCGCTGGCCACCGTCAAGATCCGCGACGGCCAGGTCACCGACGAGTCCACCCTCGGCGACCTGCGCGAGGTCATCGAAGCCCTCGCCCGCGCGGTCAAGGAACAGCAGCAGGCCTGACCCTCCCCGCCCCTCTCCTCGACCAAGGCCCGCCACCACCATGACGACCGTCACCCCACGCGAGGCCCGGCGCTGCTACAACGCCCACCACCCCGTCCACGCCGCCTACTACTTCGCCCCCGAACACGACGCGCACTACGCCCGACTGGGCCTGGCCCCCGGCCCCATGGCCTACCTCGCCGGCCGGGCTGCACCCCTGGGCCCCTGCACCCCGGGCGTGGTCAGCGCCGCCTTCTACACCTTCCACCCCGCACTCGTCGCCCGCCTGCTGCCCCAGGCCTGGCGGGCCGCGTCCCCCGAGCGCATCCTGCGCACCCGGCTGGACATCGTGGACGCCTGCCTCACCCGCCTCCTGGGCCCGCAGGCCGTGCGCTCCGCGGAGATGGCCGAAGCCGCCGAACTGGCCCTCGCCGCCGCCGAGGCCTGCGCGCACCCGGGCCGCCCGCTGGCCACCGCCAACGCCGACCTGCCCACCCCCGCCCCCGCGCACCTGGCCCTGTGGCACGCCACCACCCTGCTGCGCGAACACCGGGGAGCCGGCCACATCAGCGCCCTGATGTCGGCCGAACTCGACGGCCTCGAAGCCCTGGTCACCCACACCGCGACCGGCACCAGCTGGCGCCCCGCCTTCCTGCAGCGCACCCGCGGCTGGTCCGTCCAGGAGTGGGCCGACGCCCGCGCCCGCCTGTGCGAAAAGGGGCTGCTGGGAGCCGACGGCGACCTCACCGACCGGGGTACCGAACTGCGCCGCGCCCTCGAGGCGGACACCGACCGCCTGGACGCCGCCCCCTACCGGCACCTCGGCCCCGCCAGGACCGCCCGGCTCACCGAACTGGCCACCGCCTTCACCAAGGTGGTCCTGGCCGGCGGCGGCATGCCCCTGCGCGACATCGGCCGCACCTGACCCCTACCCGCCCCACTCCTTACTCCTGCGCGGGGCGGGCCGCCGGACCGCACGCCCCTGCTCCACCGTCCCCTGCTCCACCGTCCCTTGCTTTGCCGGCCCGCCTGCTGTGCGGTGTCCCTCCTTCGTATGGTTCCCCGCGCCGCGGCGGGCCGCAGCGGACGGCGGGCGGGGCCGGGCCGATACGCTCCGGCAGGTAAGCGTCGCAATCAGCAAGGGAGTTGCCGGTGCCGGCAGCGGTGGTGGTAGGAGCAGGGCCGGGGATCGGCAGGTCCGTGGCCGAACGGTTCGCGCGTGAGGGGCTGTCCGTCGCGGTGATCGCCCGCCGCGAGGAGACGGTGCGGCAGGTGGCGGCGGACATCGGCCGGGCGGGCCGCAAGGTGCTGGCGCTGACCGCCGACAGCACCGACGAGGACGCGCTGCGCTCCGCCCTGGACCGGGCCGAGAGCGAACTCGGCCCGCCCGACGCGGTCGTCTACAACGCCGCCCTGATCCGCCCCGACGTCCCCGGCGAGTACGGTTCGCGGCATCAGCTGGACGCCTGGGCCGTCAACGTGGTCGGCGCGTTGAGCACCGCCGCGCACGTGGCGCCGGGCATGGCCGCCCGCGGACACGGCTCGCTGCTGATCACCGGCGGCATGCCCCGCCCCGACCCCGCCTACTTCAGCCTCACCCTCGGCAAATACGGCGTACGCACCCTGGTGGAACTCCTGGACGCCCACTACGGGCCCGCGGGTGTCCACGTCGCCTCGGTGACCGTGCCCGGCCGGGTCGCCCCCGGCACCGCCTGCGACCCGGACGACATCGCCGAGCACTACTGGCGCCTGCACACCCAGCCCGAGGACAGCTGGCAACACGAGATCGTCCACGGCACCTGACACCCGCGGCACCCCAAGCCCTGCGCCCAAGCCCCCGCGCCCGGGCCCCGCGCCGGGTCCCCGCCGTGGGGGATCCCGCTCCCGCGAGAGAGTCCGCTTCCGCGGGGGAGTCCGGCGCGGGCGGGGCGGCCGTCCCCCGCAGGGCGGCCGGTCCGCGCAGCGCCTCTTCCCGCCCTTCGTCGCGGGCGCCTGTATCCCGCAAGTGCCGTGCTCCTCGGCCAACTTCACCCCCGCCGCGCCGCCCCCGCCCGAGCGGTCCGCTGCCGGGCGGGAGCCCTTCCCGTGCCCTCTTGCAGGGCAAACCGCGAAGAGGCCCGGGACCGGCAGGCCGCCGCACCTCTCACATCCGGCCACCGGGGCGGGGAGCGGCGGAATAACCGTGCGGGCCGCCGCCGCTGGCGAGGGCATGACTGAGCCGATCATCGATCCCGTCCGAGGCGAGGCCCACGGAAGGGCGCCCGTACCGCTGTCCCTTCTCGACCTGGTCAGCGTGGGGGAGGGATACACGGCCCGGGACGCCCTGGAGGCCTCCCGGCGCCTGGCCGAACTGGCCGATACGCGGGGATTCTTACGTTACTGGGTGGCCGAGCACCACTCCATGCCGGGCATCTCCAGCAGCAGCCCTTCCGTGATCCTCGCGCATCTGGCGGCCCACACGAGCAGACTGCGGCTGGGCTCGGGCGGCGTGATGCTGCCCAACCACGCCCCGCTGGTGGTCGCCGAGCAGTTCGGCACCCTGGAGGCGCTCGCGCCCGGACGTATCGACCTGGGCCTGGGACGGGCCCCCGGTACCGACGGGGCCACCGCGGCGGCCCTGCGCCGGGGCCGCGGCGGGCAGGGCGGCGCCGAGGACTTCCCGGCCGAGGTGGGCGAACTGCTGCACTTCCTGCGCGACGACTTCCCCGAGCGGCACCCTTACGGGGGCATCCACGCGGTGCCCGGTCCCGTGCAGGGGGTTGTGGGGCAGCCGCAGGTGTGGCTGCTGGGTTCGTCGGGGTTCTCCGCCCGTCTCGCCGGGCAGTTGGGGCTGCCGTTCGCCTTCGCGCATCACTTCGCCGCCCGCAACACTCTTCCCGCGCTGGAGGAGTACCGCCGCCACTTCCGTCCCTCACCGGCTCTGGCGGAGCCGTATGTCGTCCTGGGTGTCTTCGCCTTCGCCGGTCGCAGCACCGAGGAGGCGTACCGGCAGGCCCTGACCGGGGCGCTGGCGACGGTGCGGCTGCGCAGCGGCCGTCCGGGGCTGGTTCCGGCCCCGGAGGTCGCGGCTGCGCACGATTTCACCGAGCAGGAGAAGGCGGTCCTCGGCGACTGGCTCGACAACGCGCTGTACGGGACGGCGGACGAGGTCACGGCGGGTCTGGACGCCCTGCAAAAGCGCACCGGCGCGGACGAGTTGATGCTGGCGATGAACTCGCACACCCCCGAATTCCGTGTGCGTTCCTATGAGTTGATCGCGGATGCCTACGCCCTGCCGACCGCCCCCGCCCCCGCGGACGGGGACGGGGAGCGTGAGGTGCGGGAGGGCAGCCCGCTCTGAGGCGTTGCGGGACGCCGTCGCCGCGAGACGGCCGACGGCGTCCCGCGCCTTCCCGAAACGACACGGCCCGTCCCTGCACGGCCGGGGCCGGGGGTGTCCGTCGGTCAGGGTGTGGCGGGTTCCACGGAGACCTGCCAGCCGCTGTCGGTGAGGCGTCTGCGTACGTGCGGGGCGGCGAGCGGGGCGGTGGCCAGGCGGGCGGACAGGCGGGAGGAGGTCTGCGACCAGCGCAGGCGGATGGAATCCGTGCCGATGCCGGATTCCCGGGCGGCGCTGACCAGCCGGTCCACTTCCCCCAGCCGGTCCGCGAGGGGGATCGACAGTGTCACCTGCCCCGAGGTGTTCTCGGGTTCGTGTACGGACTCCCAGCCGGTGCGGCCCTGGGAGAGCAGTGCGCCGATCGCCTCGCGGGCGTCGTCGGTGCCGGGGCCGTGGACCTCCAGTTCCTGCAGGGCGCGGGCGAGCGCCTCCAGGTCCTTCGCCAGTTCGCCGAGGACCTCCGCGATGGCCGGTGCGTTCGAGGCGACGATGTCGGTCCACAGGGCCCGGTCGCCGCCGGCGATCCGGATGACGTCCCGCAGTCCCTGCCCGGCCAGCGCGAGCGACTCGCGGGGCGCGCCCGTGAGCCGGGCCGCCATCAGGACGGCCACCAGGTGGGGTGCGTGCGAGACCAGGGCCACCGCCCGGTCGTGGGCCCGCGGTTCCATCACCACCGGGACGGCCCCGCACAACGACACGGTGGCCAGGACCCTGTTGAGCGCGGCGCGTGAGGTCTCGGTGCCCGGGGTGAGCACCCATGCCCGCCCCTCGAACAGATCGGCGCTGGCGGCCAGCGGCCCCGAGCACTGGCTGCCGGCCATGGGGTGCCCTCCCACGTAACTGGGCCGGTGCGGTGCACTGCGCGCGACGGCCTGTGCCGTGGCGGACTTCACGCTCGCCACGTCCGTGTAGGCCTGCGCCAGTCCTTGGTGCTGCTGTTCCGCGAGGACCTGGGCGATACGGGCCGGCGGTACGGCCAGGACGGCCAGGTCGACCGGCTCCTGGGGGCGGCCGCAGATGCCGGCCCCGCGTGCGGCGGCGACCCGGGCCGCCGATTCGTCGGCGTCCATCACATGCACCCGCACCCCGCGGCGGCTCAGCGCGAGGCCTACCGAGGTGCCGATGAGTCCGGTTCCCACCACTGCCGCAGTACGGATCACAGGGGTCCCCCCTTCCTCCGTGCCCTGCTCACCTGGTGTGAGCGGGCGGTTGTCAGGACCAGCGCAGTGTGGCCGCAAACGGTCGGCCGGTATCGCCCAGGCGCGCACCGCGTGTACCGGATCCGCGCATCTCGTGCGTACGCAAACGCGACAGTGCGCGTGCGCGGGGACGGCACTGCGCCCGGGCCCGCTCTCCTAGCGTGCTTTTCACCGAGAGCCGAGGGGCAGCCCGCACCGCGTGGTGCCGGCTGCCCGATGCCAGAGGAGGAGCCGTGGAACTCGATCTGCGTACGGTGATGCGGCACTTCGCCACCGGCGTCGGTGTGGTGAGCACCTGGGCGCCCGATCCGGGGGCGCCCGGCGGGCGGCGCCATGACGCCATCACCGTCAACTCGCTGATCCCGGTGTCCTTCGCGCCTCCGCTGGTGGCGCTGTTCCTGCGCCACGGATCGGTCTTCCTGGACGATCTGCTGGCATCGCGCCGCTGGGGGCTGTCCATCCTGGCCGCGGGCGGGCAGGACACCGCCCAGCTGCTCGCCCGCCCGCGGCCCAGCAGGCAGGAGGTCCTCACCGCCCTGCCCGCGGCGCCGGGGGAGCACACCGGGGCCCTGCTCTTCGAGGGCCCGGGCTGGATGGAGTGCGCGCTCGCCGACTCCTTCACCGTCGGCGACCACCTGATGGTGGTCGGCACCGTCCTTGCCACCGGGGTACGCGCCCGGCAGGACCCGCTGGTCTTCCTGCACGGCTCCATGACCTCCGCCGGCGCCGCGCGCGGCCCGCAGACCACCACCGCTTCGTGACGTCCCCTCACGTCCGCCCCACCGCCTGTTCAGGGAGGCCCTCCATGCCCGAGCTGTCCGCTGCCGCCGGCGGCCTTGACGCACTCGTCCCGCCCGGATCCGCCGCGCAGGGCGAGGCGTTGGAGGCGGCGCGCCGCCTTCTGGGCCCGCAGCGGGTGCGCCTTGCCGCCGACGCGCAGGACCCGGGCCTGCTGCTGGGGCCCAACGCGAGTCTTTTCCGCTCCCGGCGGGTGGCCGCCGTGCTGCGGCCGGCCACCGCCGAGCAGGTGCCGGCTCTGGTGGAGCTCTTCTCGCGCAGCACCGAGTCCGGCAGCCTCCATGTGATCAGCACCGGCCGCAACTGGGGCCTGGGTTCCCGGGAACCGGCACAGGACGATGTGGTGGTCCTGGATCTGGGCGATCTCGACCAGGTGCGGGAGCTGGACGTGGACGCGGGCTGGGCCGTCGTGGAGCCCGGGGTCACCCAGGGGCATCTGTCCCGGCTGTTGGCGCACACGCCGCGGATGGCCAATGTCACCGTCTCGGCCGCCGCCACCAGCATCGTGGGCAACGCGCTCGACCGCGGAGTCGCCCTGCGCGGCCAGCGCACCGAGGACCTGGTGGGCCTGGAGGTGGTGCTGCCCGGCGGGGAGTGCGTCAGGGTGGGCTGGTGGCCCTCCGGCGACCGCACGGCGCCGGTGTATCCGCACGGTCTGGGCCCCTCGACGCTGCCGCTGTTCGTGCAGTCGAACCTCGCGGTGGTCACCGCCGCCGCGATCCGGCTGCCCGCCCGGCCCGAGGCGCTGCGGGTGGTCCGTTTGAGCTTTCCGCCCGCGGTCCTCGCCGAGGCGACCGACGCCGTACGCCGCCTGGTCGCCCAGGGGCTGACCCGGGGCGTCCCGCGGATCTTCGACGCGGCGGCCGGCCGCGCCTACGGCGGCGCCGAAGGCGAGTACCTGGTGCATCTGCCCGTCGACGGCACCGCCGAGTCGGTGGAGGCGCTCACGAAGATCCTGACGGCGGAGGCGCACCGCGCCCAGGTGTTCACCGCGGTCTGCGACAGCGACGCCACCGACGCGGCCGCTGCCCACCACGAGGTGGCCCGGCTCGTGGAGCGCGGCTACGCCGGGGATCCCGACCTGGCGGACACCGTCTTTCGTACCAAGATGGGGGTGAGCGCGGACAAGGTCGACTCCGAGGCGGGCTTCGCGTTCTTCCTGCCGCTGATCCCCTTCAGCGGCAAGGCCGTCGCCAAGGCGAGCGGGCTGCTCAAAGACGTGGTCGACGCCACCGGGGTGCGCCTGTCCGCGACGCTGCATCTGCTCAGCGGCGACCTCATCGACTGCGTGGTGGCGATGAAGTTCCCCCGCCACGGCGAGGCCGCCGCCCGTGCCCACCGCGCACTGGACCTCCTCCACCGTTCCTTCGCCGAGGCCGGGTTCCCGCCCTACCGGCTGGACATCGACCACGCCGACCGGCGCGATGCCACCGCCTGCGATCCGGGAGCCGTCGCCCTGACCCGGCGACTGAAGGCCGTACTCGACCCCAACGGCGCCCTCGCGCCGGGGCGTTACCGCTAGGGGGCGCCGTCACCGTCCCGCACGGCGCCCGCGGCGCCCGGCACGCCCTCTCGCCCACCGGACAAAGGCCCGAGCAGCTTCCGCTACGAGAGCCCCGCCCGGCGCTTCCCCGAGCTCTTCGAGCAGGGGGGGGACCCCGGCGAGCACGCGCCGAACACCGCGGACCCCACACAGGACGGGGAGGACACCCCCCCCAGACCGCCACCGCACACGAGCAGGACGGGAACTTGCCGATGGTCACCTCAGACACCACCCTTGCCCACCACACCGCCGCCCCGCCGACCACGGCGGACGGACTCCTGCGCAGAGCCGAGGACCTCGTCGCGGTCCTGCGCGCCGCCTCCGACGACATCGAACAGGCCCGCCGCCTGCCCACCGCGGTGGTCGACCAGATGCGCGCGGCGGGCATCTTCCGCATGGGCGTACCGGCCGAGCGGGGCGGCCCCGGCCTCGACTCCGTCCAGCAGACGCAGGTGGTGGAGATCCTCGCCCGCGGGGACGCCTCCGCCGCCTGGTGCGCCATGATCGGCATGGACACCCCGCTGTACGCGCAGTTCCTGCCCGAGTCCGTGGCCCGCCAGGAGCTGAGCGATCCGGACACGGTCACCGCCGGGCTGATCCTGCCGCTGGGCCGGGCCGAGCGGGTGCCCGGCGGCTACCGGGTCACCGGGCGCTGGCAGTTCGGCAGCGGCATCACGCACGCCGACTGGGTGGTGGCGGGCTGCCTGGTCCACCGCGACGGGGAGCCCGAGCCCGGCCCGCCGGGAGCCCCGGGCAACTGGCGCATCATGATCGCGCGCCGCGGCGAGTTCGAGGTCCTCGACACCTGGCACACCACCGGCCTCGCCGGCAGCGGCAGCAACGACTACCGGGCCCAGGACCTGTTCGTGCCCGAGGAGCATTCGTTCAGCCTGGGCGCCCCCCGTGTCAAGGGTCCCCATGCGACACCGGAGGCGATCTTGCGGAACATGCCCGGTGTGCCGCTGGGTGTGGCCCGGGCCGCCCTGGACCACGTACGCGAGAGGGCCGCCGGCCGTATCGACCGTACGACCGGTACGCCCTGGCCGGAGACCTACCGGGTGCAGATGGCCGTCGCGGAGTGCGAGATGGAGCTGGGCGCGGCCCGGCATTCCGTCTACGGCAGTCTGCGCCGCCAGGCCCGCCTGCTCCAGGCGGGCGCCGAGCTGAGTCCCGATGAGCGGGTGGACACCGTCCTGGCGCGGGTCAACTCCTTTCGGGTGGCACGCTCGGTGGTCACCCGCCTGTACGACCTGATGGCGACCACGGCCGTCTACCGCCCCTCGCCCCTGGACCGCTGGCTGCGCGATCTGACCACGATGCGCCAGCATGTGATCGCCCAGGACCAGATCCTGCAGTCCGCGGGCGCCTTCCTGCTCGGCGGCACCCCCCACAACCCGTTCAGCCTGGGGATCGTGGCGTGAACGGCACCGATCCCGCAGGAGAGCGCGCGGGTGCGGGGTCGGAGGGTCTCGCGGTCCTTCACGGCCCCGCGCTGGGCGCCCTGCCCGTCGACACCCTGCCCCAGGCGCTGCGACGCGCCGCCCGCACCCCGCACGGCATGGTCCTCCTGGACGCCGAGGGCAGGCCTGCCGCCCGCTCCTACGCCGAGCTCCACGAGGACGCCTTGCGGGCGCTGGCCGCGCTGGACGCCGCCGGAGTGCCCCCCGGCGCCCGCGTCGTCCTGCAAACCGGGCGCAGTGCCGACCTGCTCACCGCGTTCTGGGCGTGCGTGCTGGGCGGCATGGTCCCCCTGCCGGTGCCTCACGACGGCGGCCGGGCCGCCCTTGTGGAGGCCGCCGACGCGGTGGGGCGGGGGTGGCTGCTGGGCGACACCGTCCACGAACCGCCGCCGTCGTTGCACCGGCTCGGCCCGGTGACCCTCCTGCCCGGGCGGGCGCGGCCGGTGACCGTGTCCGCGGACCGGCTCGCGCTGCTCTCCCTGACCTCGGGCAGCGGGGGCCGGCCCAAGGCCGTCGCGCTGACCCACCGCCAGGTCCTCAGCCGCGCGCACGCCACCGCCCTGGCCCGCGGCCTCGACGGCGCCACCCGGAGCCTGAACTGGATGCCGCTGCACCACATCAGCGGCATCGTCATGTTCCACGTACGGGATGTGTTCCTGGGCTGCCACCAGGTGCACGCCGACACCGCCTGGGTACGCGCCGACCCGCTGCGCTGGCTGGACGTGGCCGAGGCCGAGCGCATCGACACCACCTGGGCGCCCAACCACGCCTTCTCGCTGGTCGTCGAGGCCCTGGAGCAGCAGGGGGCGGGCCGCTCGTGGGATCTGAGCCGTCTGCGCTATCTCATGAACGGCGGCCAGGCGGTCAAGGACCGCACCGCCCGCCGCTTCTTGGCGGCCCTCGCCCCGCACGGTCTGCCGCCCGCCTGCGTGCATCCCGGCTGGGGCATGCCGGAGACCGCCTCCGGCGTCGTCGACAGCGTGTTCACCTGCGGTGAGGGGCCGCCGCGCCGCCATGTGCCGGTGGGCGTGCCGCATCCGGGGGTGTCCGTGCGGGTCGTCGACGAGGACGAGCGCCCGCTTGCGGCGGGCACGGTGGGCCGCCTCCAGGTCCGGGGGGCGCCGGTGGCCGACACCTACGTCCAGGGCGGCGGTTTGCTGCCCGTGCCCCGGAGCGGGGACGGCTGGCTGGTCACCGACGACCTGGCCTTCGTCGCGGGCGGCGAGCTGACCGTGACCGGCCGCGCCGACGGCCTCATCGAGGTGAACGGCGCCTGCTTCCACGGCCACGAGATCGAGGAGGCCGTCGAGGAACTGCCCTGGGTGCGGCCGTCGTTCACCGTCGCCTGCGCGGGAGCCGACGGCCCCGGCGACGGATCGGTGGCGGTCTTCTTCTGCCCCCGCCCCGGAGTGCCGCCGCGCCGAGCCGAGGCGGCGGTGCGCGAGCAGGTCGGGCTGCGCTTCGGCGCCGCGCACGTCCACGCCGAGGCGCTGGCGGAGCACGAGCTGCCCCGCACGGCCACCGGCAAGCTCCGCCGGTCGGTACTGACCGCCCGGCTCGTCACGGCCCGCGAGCGCGGGCACCGCGAACGAAAGGCCTGAGGTGTCCCTCGACCTGAGCGCGACGATGCGTACCTTCGCCACCGGCATCTGCGTCGTGACCACCTTCGAAGAAGAACAGGAAGGCGGCCGGCGTGATGACGCCGTCGCCGTCAGCTCCTTCGTCTCCGTGTCCCTGCAACCCCCGCTGGTGTCCCTGGCGCTGCGCCGCGACAGCGACATCCTCCCCACCCTGCTCGCCACCGGCGTATGGGCGGTGTCGATCCTGGACGTGGCCGGCGTCGACCTCGCCGAGGCCCTGGACGGCGACCGGCAGGACCGCGCCCGCGCCCTGTCGACCTGCACCGCCTCGCCCGGCCCCCTGACCGGGGCGCTGGTCCTGGACGCCCCGGGATGGCTGGAGTGCACCCTGCACGACCACCACGACACCGGCGACCACACCGTCGTCATCGGCGAGGTCCTCGCCACCGGCGGCCGGCGCCGGCGGCCCCCGGTGGTCCGCGTCAACGGCGCCCTGCTGGCCCTGTCCGAAGCATGAACCCCCCGCCCGCGCGGCCGCATATCCGCACCCCGCAGTCGAACTCCCAGGAGGAGCAGTGAAATTCGGCATCTGGCTCGACTTCCGCAACCCCCCGCGCTGGCGGCAGCCGTGGCGGGCCGTGTACGAGGAGACCCTCGCGATGGCCACCGGCGCCGAGGAGCTGGGCTTCGAATCCGTGTGGCTGTCCGAACACCATCTGACCGACGACGGCTACCTGCCCTCCCTGCTGCCCGCGCTCACCGCGATCGCCGCCCGCACCAGCCGTATCCGCCTGGGGACCGCCATGCTCCTGGCGAGCCTGACGCACCCGCTGCGGCTGGCCGAGGACGCGGCGGTCGCCGACCTGCTGTCCGGCGGCCGGCTCGAACTGGGCCTGGCACCCGGCTACCGGGACAAGGAGTTCGAGGCCCTGGGCGTCGAGCGCGCCCAGCGCGGCGCCCGCACCGAGGAGACCGTGGAGATCCTGCGCCGCGCCTGGAGGGGAGAGCCCTTCTCCTTCGAGGGCGAGCACTTCCGCGTCGACGACGTCCTCGTCACCCCGGTGCCCGAGCAGGCGCCGCCCGTGTGGATCGGCGGCGGTAGCAGGGCCGCCGCGCTGCGCGCGGGCCGCCACGGACTGCGGTTCCTGCCCGACCTGGGCACCGACCCGCAGATCCTCGACCTCTACCGCACCACCCTGGCCGCACACGGCCACGACCCCGCCCGGTTCGGCGTGACCGCCATCGTGACCCCCGGCGTCTACGTGTGCGAGGACGCCGAGGAGGGCTGGCAGGAGGTCAAGGAGCACTACTGGTACCTGCTGAACAAGTTCCAGGAGTGGTTCGGCCTGCCCGGGCTGCCCTCCGCCGACGACCTGCCGCGCGAACTCTTCCTCGTCGGGCCGCCCGACCACATCGCCGAGCAGCTGCGCGAGCGCGTCAAGCCGCTGGGCGACGTCGAACGCGTCATCTTCTTCGGCCGGGCCCCCGGCCTGCCCGCCGAGAAGGCCCGCAGGTCACTGCGGCTGTTCGCCGAACACGTCATCCCCCAGTTCGGGTGAGGCCCGGCGCCCACGGCGCCCCACCACCGCCCTTGCGCACATCCGAACCCGCGAAGGAGCACCATGCACGACATCGCCATCGTCGGCGCAGGCATCTCGGGCCTGCACCTGGCCCTGCGGCTGCAGCAGGCGGGAGTGGGCACGACCCTCTACGCCGAACGCAGCGCCGAGGAGATCGCCGCGGGGCGCCCGCTGAGCCTTCCCGTGCGCTTCGGCGCCACCCGCCGCCGCGAACAGGAACTGGGCGTCGCGCACTGGGACACCGCCGACCACCACACCCACGGGGTGAACTTCGTGGCGCCCGGCGAACCCGGCATCCACTTCTTCGGCCGCCTCGACGCCCCCGCCAGCGGCATCGACCTGCGCCTGTACCTGCCCCGCCTGATCGCCGACTACCTCCAGCGCGGCGGCCGCCTGCGGATCATGACCCCCGACGCCGCCGGGATCGACCGCATCTCCCACGACCACGACCTGGTCGTCGTCGCCAGCGGCCGCACCGCCTCCACCGGCCTGTTCCCCCGCGACGCCGCCCGCTCCCCCTACACCCGGCCCCAGCGCGTGCTGACCGCCGGCCTCTTCCACGGCATCGCCCCCACCGACCCGGGCTGGATCCACTTCCAGGCCGGCGAGGCGGGGGAGATCTTCTCCACCCGCATCCTGACCGCCGACGGGCCCGTGCACGGCATGGTCGTCGAGGCCCTGCCCGGCGGCCCCCTGGAACAACTCGCCGCCCACGACCACGCCGCGGACCCGGCCGGCTTCGTCAAGACCCTGCTGTCCCTGGTCGCCGAGCACGCGCCGCAGCTGCGCGAGCGCATCAGCGAGGGCGAGTTCGCCATCGCCCGCCCCGGCGATGTCATCCAGGGCGGCATCACCCCCACGGTCCGCCGCTCCTGGACCACCCTCCCCTCGGGCCGCCTCGCACTGGCCCTCGGGGACGCCTGGGTCGTCAACGACCCGCTGACCGGGCAGGGCGCCAACCTCGGCTCGGCCTGCGCCTTCGAACTGGCCGGGCTCATCGCCGCCGGCGGCCCCTACGACACCGCGTTCGCCGAGCGCGCCGCGCAGCGGCTGTGGCAGGCGGCCGAGCCGGTCGTGGCCTGGTCCAACCTCAACATCGGCCCGCCGGTGGAGCAGTTGGGCGCCCTGTTCACCACCGCCACCGCCGACCAGCGGGTCGCCGACGCCTTCGTCGCCAACTTCGACGACCCGGCGGCGATGTGGCAGGCCATCAAGTCCCCCGAGGCCGCGCAGTCCTGGCTGGCCCGGGTCACCTCCGCCTGACGGGCTAGCCCGCGCCTCACCCGGCCGGAAAGAGGCCGGCGGGCGCGGCCTGCCACAGGGTCATCGCCATGTCCACCAGATCGTGCAGCTGCGCGCGCGGCATGCCGTCGCGCGCCTGCAGCGACAGCCCGTTGAGGAAGGCGGTGTAGAAAGCGGCGATACGGTCCGTGTCCGCGCCCTCGGCCAACTCCCCGGCCCCGGCCGCGGTGTCCAGACGCGCCTTGAGGGTGGTCTTGGTGCGGGCACGGCACCGCATCGCGAAGTCGCGCACCGACTCGTGGTCGGCGGTGCAGTTGGTCGCCGCGAGCACGATCATGCAGCCGCGGGGCTTGCCCTCGGACGTGAACCGGTCGACGCTCTCGTGCAGGAACGCCGCGATCGCCTCCCGCGCGGTGGGGGCCGCCTCCAGCAACTGCTGCGAGGCCTGGGCCTCGGTGCGCTCGTAGAGCCCGACGGCCTCGCGGAAGAGGTGCTCCTTGTTCGTGAACGCGGCATACAGACTCGGCGGGTTGACCCCCATAGCGGCACTGAGGTCGTTGGTCGACGTGGTCTCGTAACCGCGCTCCCAGAAGACCAGCATGGCCGTGTGGAGGGCCGCGTCGCGATCGAAGCCGCGGGGACGTCCGGTGCGGGCCACATGACCTCCTTGACGGCGCGTCAGCCGGTCGATAACTTCTTATGTAGAGGCTACTACAGAAGGCGTGTCGCCCCACTCTGCCCGCAAAGGCCGAGGGGCGACCCATTCGTCCTGCCCTCAACTCTACCGTCGGCCCGCGCTCCTGCCCTCCCGCTGTGCGGGCCACTGCCGCACGGCGCCCCGACCCGGAAGGAACACTTGCTCATGGCTATCGCGGACGACGTCCCCCAGGACGGCGCCTCACCCGCCAAGGGCGGACCCCCCGCCCCCGTGCGATGGGGACTGCGGGAATGGGCGATGCTGCTGGTGGTGTGCGGCGCGTTCTCCCTGGACGCACTCGACAACATCATGGTCGGAATCGCCACACCCCAGATCAAGGACGAGTTCGACATGAGCACCTCCGCCGCCCAATGGGTGGTCAGTGCCTACGTCCTCGGCTTCGGCGGATTCCTGCTGCTGGGCGGCCGGATGTCCGACCTCCTCGGCAAACGCCGCGTCTTCCTCGTCGGCCTCACCGTCCTCGCAGCCGGCTCCCTCGCCGGCGGCCTGGCCACCGACGGACTCATGGTCATCATCAGCAGACTGGTGATGGGCATCGGCGCCGCACTGACCGCACCCTCCGCCCTGTCCATCGTCGTCGGCAACTTCCCCGAAGGCCCCCAGCGCAACCGCGCCATCGGCATCTACACCGCCTGCGGCGCCGTCGGCTACTCCATCGGCGTCGTCGTCGGCGGAGCCCTCACCCAGGCCAGCTGGCGCTGGACCTTCATGCTCTCCGTCCCCGTCGCGATCGCCGCCCTGATCGGCGCCCTCCTCCTCGTCCCCAAGGACCAGCCCCACGACGGCACCAAACGCCACTACGACAGCGCCGGCGCCGTCACCGTCACCGCCGCCATGCTCCTGCTGGTCTACGGCATCGTCCAAGCACCCTCCGAAGGCTGGCTCTCCGCACCCACCCTCGGCGTCTTCGCCGCCGCCGCCCTGCTCCTCGCCGCCTTCGCCCTCATCGAGGCCCGCGCCCCCCAGCCCCTGCTGCGCCTGGGCCTGCTGCGCAACAAGTCCCTGGTGGGAGCCAGCCTCATCGCCGCCGCCATCCTCGGCACCTACATGAGCTACCAGTTCGTCGGCAGCCTCTACCTCCAGTCCTACCGCGGCTGGTCACCCATGGAGATGGCCGTCGCCTTCCTGCCGATCGGCCTCATGATCTTCACCTTCGCACCCCGCGCCGGAAACTGGCTCGGCCGCACCGGACTGCGCTGGCCCGTCTTCGGCGGCATGCTCGCCTACGCCGTCGCCTTCCTGCTCTTCCTCCGCCTAGGCGAAGGCTCCTCGTACTGGACGATGATCCTGCCCAGCATGCTGCTCATCGGCATCGGCTTCCCCTTCGCCTTCACCGCGGCCAACGTGCAGGCCACCACCGGCGTCGACGAATCCGAACAAGGCCTCGCCGCGGGCATCCTGCAGACCGGCTACCAGGTCGGCGCCGCCGTCGTCCTGGCCGTGGTCACCGTCCGCATGGGCGACGCGGACGCCTCCTCCGAACCCGCCAGGGCCCTGACCGGCTACCACCACGGCACCTGGGTCATCGTCGCCATCGCCGCCGCCTCCGCCCTCGCGGTGGCCATCGCCGCCGGCGCCGCCCGCCTGCGCACCGGCACCACACCCCCCACCACACCCGGCACCACCCCCGACGGACAGCCCGCCGAACAGGCCACCGCCTCCTGACCCACCCCCCGCGCCACCGCACCCGGCGCACCCCGCACATCAAGAGGCTGCTCCCTCAAGAACCTTGAGGGAGCAGCCTCTTCACATGGCGCCGGTCGCGCTACTCCTCCAGGAAGTCGGGCTGCTCATGGACGATCTCGTCCCAGAGCAGCTGGAAGCTGAACCAGCCCAACTGCCGGTCCCCGAACCCGTCACGGGCCGCCAGGGCCTGCTCGTGGTTCATCGGCTCGGCCTCGCCGACCGCCGCGAGCAACTGCACCTGGGCCGCGGCCTCGTAGGTGAAGAACCAGTGCACCGCCTCGTCGACCGTGCCGCCCGCGGTGATCAGCCCGTGATGGCGCAGCAGGATCGCCCGCTTGCCGTCCATGCGCCGGGCGATGTCCTGCCCCTGCTCCAGGCTGATGGAGGGGCCTTCGTAGTCGCCGTAGAAGACCTGGTCCTGGTAGAAGGCCGCGGACTCCTGGTCCAGCGGCTCCAGCAGCCTGCCCAGCGCCCCGAGCGCACGGGAGTAGGGGGTGTGGCCGTGCGCCGCGGCGGTCGCCCCGGGGTGGAGGCGGTGGACGGCGGAGTGGATCACGAAGGCGCTGGGATTGACCCGGTGACGCCCCTCGACCACCCGGCCCCGGGAGTCCACCAGGATCAGATCACGCACCTTGACCCGGCTGAAGGAGACACCGAAGGGATTCACCCAGAACCGGTCCTCGTGCTCGGGGTCGCGCACCGAGATGTGCCCCGAGATCCCCTCCCCGTAGCCGTACTTGCCGAACAGGCGAAGCGCGGCCGTCAGACGCTGCTTGCGGTGCCTGCGGTCCTCCTCCACCGAAGCGAAGACGGGCTCCGTGGGCAGCGGCAGCCCGGTGTGGGTGTCCGCCAGATAACTGGCCCGGTCGGTTGTCGCGGTATCGCTCACGCCATCTCTCCTCAAGAAAAGGGGGGGGTGAAAGGGGTGGGTGTGGGACGGCCGGCCCCGCCCGGGGCCGGAGATCGAAGCGGCCCCGGCGGCCGCACGCCGCCGGGGCCGGCGCTCACGCCACCACCACCGGGTCCGCGGACCCGAAGGCGCTGCGCGCGGCCTGCCGGTGGACGGCCTCGGCGATGTCGACCGCACGGTCCACCAGAGAAGGGACACCGAAGGTGAAGAAGAGCGAACCCGAGGCCAGATCCCCCAACGCGTAGACCTGCCGGTCGACCTCACCCTCCCGCAGCAGCCCGCTGGTGGCCCGCGCCACCCGGACCCCGCCGCGCGGATGCAGCAGACCCAGCCCCTGCTCCTCCAGCGAACGGACGAGCGCCGCGGCACCCCGCGGGATGCGGTGCACCGGCGGACTGACCGCGTTGACCACGACATCGGCCTCCCGCAGCCCCTCCTCGCTGTGCACCTCGAAGCCCCCCGAGGAACGCGGCATGATCTTCTCCACCCCCCGGACCACCTCGAACAGCCCGCGATCGGCCTGCCGCAGCAGCGTCGCCGCACTGGAGGCGGGCATGGGGCAGCACATGCTCATCACCGTGCGGTAATGGCGCGCCAGCACCTGCGACTTCTCGAACTCGGGCAGCAGCGGCCACACGTCCGGACCCGCGTCCGGCACCGCCCGCTGCAGGATCCGCAGCCCGATGTCGTCGCTGTCCACCAGCGCGGTCTGCCGACGCAGCCGCACCAGCGGATCCTCCTGTCCGCACGAGGAGATCTCCCGCGAGACCGCCCCGGCATCGCAACCGGCGGCCGACAGCTCGGTGTGCATCAGGGCCACGGCGTCCGCCAGGGTGAGCCGCTCGCCGCGCGCGGCCATCGCCCTGAAGTGCGCCGCGCTGAAGTGGCGCAGGTCGTACTCGACGGGACGCTGGCGCACGCTCGGCAGAATCCCGTGCCGGGAGGCCAGCGCGATCCCCCCGGTGTGCCCGGCGGCGGCCAGGGTCAGCGCGACGTCCACGGCCGTCAGCCCGCTGCCCACCACCACGACCCGGTCCGAGCGGCCGATACCGGCCAGCTGCTGCACCACCGGGTACGGGTCGGCGATGAAACCGGGACTGCCCTCCAACCGGTGCGGGTCCGCGGGCTTGCCGGTCCCCACGCACAGCACGGCCTGGTCCAGGACATGCAGACCGCCGTCGCCGGTACGGGCCAGCAGCGCCCCGTCCTGCCGGGCCAGGCCGACCACCGCCTCACGCACCAGCGCGATACGGGCCCCGCGCGCCGCGAGCCGGCTCAGCGCACTGCGGGCGCACTGCTCGAGGTAGTCCCCGTACAGCGCCCGCGGCGGGAAGACGATCCGGGACAGGGGGTCCAGGTGGTCCAGGCCGGTGCCCAGCACCACCCGGCGCGCCTTCAGCCAGTCCGTGAAGTGCTCCGGGTCGCCGTCGCGGACGGTCATGTCCTCCGGCGGCGCGTTCACCCTCAAGGTCGCCGCGTCGGGCTGGTAGGCCCGCCCCCGCCACAGATGCGGAGAAGGGTCGAACACCGTGACGGCCCCGGGAACTTCGTCCCGCTGACTCAGTGCATCGAGCATGCACACTGCGGAGGCCCCGCCTCCGACTATTCCAATTCTCACGGGAATCGGCATACGAAAACCCCGTTCAACGATGCGGACACAATCTGGTTTCTTTCCGATGGGGGACCGGAGAGGCCCGATTCTGAGAAGGGGCGAACCGTCGGGAGGCTGATCCCGCATCCTCGAAATCAGGAGCTATTTTCCCGGTTTCCCGCCGCGTTCTCTGATGCGGACGCGCATACGAAATAGCGATTTTGCGCACACGAGCCGCCTACCCGGAACCGCCGGCCGCGGACAGCAGCCCGAACGGTGACGGAGTGTGCACAATTGGGGGACGACGGGCGCTATGCGGAGCCCGGCTGCGACTGGCCCCGCCGCCACTCGCGAGGCGTCACCCCGTAGCGCTGCCGGAACAGCTTGCTGAAGTGCGAGGCGCTGTCCAGCCCCCAGCGCCCCGCGATGTCGGCCACCGTCAGATGCGCCGTCCGCGGATCCGACAGGTCCTCCTTGCAGCGCCGCAGCCGCTCGCCGCGGATCCACAGGGCCGGACTCGTGCCCTCCTCCTGGAAGAGCAACTGCAGGTAGCGCAGGGAGATGTTGTGGCTCCTGGCCAGGTACCGCGGGCTCAGCTCACGCTCGCCCAGACGGGCTCGGGCGAAGGTCTTCACCCGGTGCAGCAGGGCCTGGCGCGCGACGGCCGGGTCCTGGCCGCCGCCCCCCAGCACTTCCGAGCACACGGCGCTGACCAGGCAGGCGACACTGTCGCCCAGCCGGTCCGCCACCGCCCGGTCGAGCTCGGCCATGTGCAGCGTCGCACTGCGCAGCAGCCCGGCCAGGAGCACGCTGGCCCCCTTCGCCCCGCACCAGGTGGCCGCCCGCAGCGGATGCTTGAACCCCGCCCGCAGATCGACCAGGCGGTGGTCGAACTTCACGCTCACCATGTGGATCGGCCGCTGCATACGCAGGGTGTAGGGGCGGGAGCTGTCGTAGCAGAAGAGGTTGCCCGTACGGGCCGTGGCGCTCTGCTCGTCCTGGCTGACCTGCACCTCACCGTCCAGCACACAGGTCAGGTGGAGCGAGGCGGTGGCGGCCTGGTTCGCCAGCAGCTCGGTGCGCTCGACGGCATGAGGACTGGCCCGCACCTCCGCGAGCTGCACGTTTCCGAAGACACCGGTGGCGATGGCGCCCTGGAAGCTGCCCGGCTCCGTGCGGTAGACCCGCAGCGGCCCGCACGCCTCGGCCACCAGCTCGCCCCAGAACTGGAAGCCGCGGTGCGAGCCCGAGTCCTGCGTGCGCAGGATCCGCACCGGACCACGCGAATCGACCTGCACAGCGCTCATCAGCACCGTCCCGTCTCTGCCCGCTGCGCTGAACTGATGGGAAAAACAGGTAAATGTCGGCTTTCCATGCGCATGGAGGACCCCTTCGTTGTCACGGAGGTGAACGGGGGAGCGGCGGCCAGGCAACTCTGCGGGTAACGAGCTGGTCACGGAAAGCGCGATTCGGGCCACGGGTCAAGGGGAGACCCTCACTCTCTGTGCACGCATCGGCGAGCCGGAGGCCCCCCGACTGTGCAACGAGTAGCGGAAGCGGAATTGAAAGCAAGTGTTCCGTTTTAATCGCCCAAGATTTTCTGCAGCGCCGACCGGTGATGGCCTGCATTATTATCAGGCCCCTCCGGACGACACCCTCCCGGATTTCAGAGATAAACATTCTCAAGCGCCGAGGCCAAAAGTGTCACCTTGACGCAAGAAATTGGTCGGCACCCCGAGCCGATTCTTCCTCTGGATCATGAGACGAACACAGAACCCGAACCGGTGTTTATATTCCACCGCGCAGAACTTCCCCTCCCGCGACGCGACACAAGTTCCCCCGCACCCGGCCTTTCCTCCTGCCGATTTCCATGTTTCGCGCGAGGACTACGGGCACGGGGACACCACCGGCGACCGCAAAATCAGCGAGGGAGACCCCGGCCGCCACACCCCGCCCCCTCCGGCAGGACGGCCTGATACACCGTCAGATTGGCAGCGGACACCCGCCGACTATGACGTACTCGATCACCGAACCGGGCTGCGGCGCGGCGCGGCGACGCTGAACCCCGTGCCGCCACGTCCTCCGCGGCGAGAACGCCGCCGAGCAGACCGGAGCCGAGAGGGCTCCAGGCGTGCTGCTCGGGGAGGTCGGTGACACGGCTGGCGGGCGTCCGGCCGCCGATGCCGTAGGCGCAGCAGGCGGACATCACCGCCGAGGCCGGAACCCCCCAGAGACGGGGAAGCAGCGACGGCGCGAGCCGAGCCCGGCCCCATACAGGGCCGCGACCTCCCGCGCCGTCGTCCGAGGCCTTGACCAGGGATCGCAGCCCTCGTTGGGACCCTCGGCCATCAGCCCCATGTTGTCGATGTCCTCGCACCGGTTGCCCTGGATCAGGACGTCGTGGCTGGCGGGCGTGTCGCTGGCGAAGGTCTGCATGCAGTCGGCGTGACCGCTGTCGTTGCCGGTGCCCGTGACCGTGTTGCCGAGGATCCTCAGATCGGTGCCGAAGAACCGCATCCCGTCACCGTCGCCGCCGACGACCGGGTGGGAGATCCAGACGTTCTGGAGCGTGATGCCCTCTCCCTCCCTCTCGACGCCGAGCGCGGAAGGCTCGTCCACGGTGTAGCCATCGACCACCACATGGTCGGTCTCGACCGAGATACCTGCGACCGCCTGGCCATCGGGGCCGTAGTAGGTGATCGGGCTGTCGGCCGCACCCGCCTGCACGCGAAGGGGATGGTGCGGTTCGAGACCTCAGATGCGTGAGAGCCAGCCCCCCGGCAATGCCCCCTCCTCGTACGAAGCCGCGCGGGACGGAGTCACTGCGTGCCCCGACGGGAGAGGGCCCGCAGAGGGTCTCGCCAGTCTCTTGCGGAAGAACCAAAGCTTCCCTCACCGTGGAACTCGCGGCACGGGCTGGGGCGTTCGCGGGTTCGGCTCCGGTCGGTACGCCAAGAGCCAGCGAGGGATAGTGTCGGTGGCATGAGCCTGACAAGTGGTGGAGAGGCGCGACCCCTCGCTCGCCGCGACGACAGCCTTCACCCAAGAAGCCGGCCTGAGCACCCTCGCGACCCCGAGCCTCAACCGAGCCGCCGCCTCCTCCACCACAGGCACCCAGCGCGTGAACACCCTGCGCTCCAGGCCCACTTGAAACCCGAGCCGCTCTCCCAACCCCCAACGCACCCTGCCGGTACCCCAACTCACCCCTGAAGGCCCCCATGCGCATACCCGCCACCACCGCAGCAGTCGCACTGCTCACCGCCGTCGCCCTCCCCGCCAGCGCCACCGACGCCCCCCTCACCCCCTCCCACAAGACCACCACCGGCCCAACAACCCCACACCACAACACCAGAGCCCGATTCGACCGCCCCTACCACGGATTCGCCCCAGCAAATACCGTGCTACGCCCCGGAACCCCCGTACACGCAGGACTCGACACCGGCCCCATCAAGGCATTCCAACGCTCACTCGCCACCTGGACCAACCCGGCCAGCGGCGAGAACTACCTATTCCCCGGTGCCACCACCCTGATGGCACACAACGGCACCGTCGTCGAGCGCAGCACCACCGGCCACGCCGTCAAATACGCCGACGCCACCCACGAACTCCCCGACGACCAGAAAGTGCCGGCCCGCACCGACACCATCTACGACCTCGCCTCAATCTCCAAACTCTTCACCTCACTGATAGCCGTACAACAACTCGAAACAGGCACCCTCGACCTGGACACACCCGTCGCCCACTACCTGCCCGAATTCGCCGCCAACGGCAAAAGCGACATCACCATCAAGGAACTGCTCACCCACACCTCGGGATTCGACGCCGACCCGGTGCCCTCGCTCTGGCAGGGCTATCCCGACATCCCCTCCCGCAAGCAAGCCATCCTCGACACCAAACCCATCAACCCCCACGGCACCACCTACCTGTACTCGGACCTGAACATGCTCACCATGCAACTGGTCCTGGAAAAAATCACCGGAAAATCACTGGACGAACTCGTCCGCGAAAACATCACCAAACCGCTCCACATGACCGACACCGGCTACAACCCCCCGAAATCCAAACTCCCCAGAATCGCCGCCACCGAATACCAGACCACTCCGGCACGCGGCATGGTCCGCGGCTCGGTACACGACGAAAACTCCTGGTCCCTGAACGGCATCGCCGGCCACGCCGGAGTCTTCTCCACCGTCGACGACCTCGCCGTACTGGCCCAAACCCTCCTCAACGGCGGCACCTACAAAGGCCACCGCCTCCTCAGCGAACACGGAGTGAAGCTGATGGAGGAGAACTTCAACCAGGCCTTCCCGGACGACTCCCACGGCCTCGGCTTCGAACTCAACCAGATCTGGTACATGGGCGGCCTGTCCGGACCCCAAACACTCGGCCACACCGGCTACACCGGAACCTCCCTGGTCATCGACCCCGCCTCCCGCTCCTTCGCCATCCTCCTGACCAACCGCGTCCACCCCAGCCGCAACACCCCCTCCACCAACACCGCCCGACGAGGAATCACCCAAGCCCTCGCCCAA